>NZ_QEKO01000001.1 GCF_003096595.1 Pusillimonas noertemannii
GTTGACGACGGCTTTGAACTGGGCCAATCGATGGCCATCATCGATTACCTGGACGCCAAGTATCCCGAGCCGCGCCTGATTCCCCAAGACCTGCAAACGCGTGCGCGTGTGCTCGAGATCTCCAACCTGATTTCCTGCGACATGCACCCGCTGAACAACCTGCGGGCTCTGAAATACCTGGTCAAAGAGCTGGGTGTCAGCGACGAGGCCAAGACGGCCTGGTACAACCACTGGATTGCCGAAGGCTTTCAGTCGCTCGAGAAAATGCTGCAGCGTACGGGTTCAGGCGACTACTGCGTCGGCGGGCAGGTGTCGCTCGCCGATTGCTGCCTGGTTCCCCAGGTGGCCAACGCCTCGCGCATGGGTTGCGACCTGGGCGCCTACCCGCGCGTCATGGCGGTGTACGAGCATTGCAATACGCTGCCGGCTTTCCAGCAGGCGGCGCCGGCCAATCAGCCGGACTTTCAGAAGTAAGCATCGTGGCGGAAACATAAAGATAAAGAGAAGGACTGGCAGACATGGCAAACACAGCAAAGCAGAAAGTCATCGTAGTGGGCGGCGGTATCGGCGGCCTGGCCGCGGCATTGGCTCTTACGCGCCGCAATATCCAGGTATTGCTGCTTGAGCAGGCGGCGCACATCGGCGAAATCGGCGCGGGCATCCAGCTGGGCCCCAACGCCTTTGCCGCCCTCGATGCGCTGGGCGTGGGCGAGGCGGCGCGCAAGCGGGCCGTCTTTACCGACCATTGCATCATGATGGACGCCGTCGATGCGACCGAAGTCGTGCGCATTGAAACCGGCGAGGCCTTCCGCCAGAAATTCGGCGGCCCGTACGCGGTCATCCATCGCGCCGACATCCACCTGTCCATTCTCGAGGCCGTGCAGCACGATCCCCTGATCGAGTTTCGCACTTCCACTCATGTGTCCGACGTCAAGGTCAAGGCCGACGGCGTCGAGGTGATCGATACCGAGGGCAATGTCTACCGCGCCGATGCGGTGGTGGGTTGCGACGGCGTCAAGTCGGTCATACGCGCCAAGACCATAGGCGTGCAGCATCGCGTAACCGGCCACGTCGTCTATCGCGCCGTGGTCGAGCAAGAGAACATGCCGGCCGACCTGCAGGTGAACGCCCCCATGCTGTGGGCCGGCCCGCGCTGCCACCTGGTGCACTATCCCTTGCGCGGCGGCAAGCAGTACAACCTGGTCGTTACCTTCCACAGCAAGGAAGAAGAAGAGTGGGGCGTGCGCGACGGCAGCAAGGAAGAGGTGCTGTCCTACTTCCAGGGCATACACCAGCGCCCGCACCAGATGCTCGACCGGCCCACCTCGTGGCGCCGCTGGGCCACCGCCGACGCCGACCCGGTCGACGAGTGGGGCACCGGCCGCTGCACCATTCTGGGCGATGCGGCGCATCCCATGACCCAGTACATGGCGCAGGGCGCCTGCATGGCGCTTGAAGACGCCGTGACCCTGGGCGAGGCCGTGGCCCGCTGCGAAGGCGACTTCGATGCCGCCTTCCGCCTGTATGAAAGCATACGCATACCGCGCACTGCCCGGGTCGTATGGTCGACACGCGAAATGGGCCGCATTTACCACGCCAAGGGCGTGGAGCGCACGGTGCGCAACCTGCTCTGGAAAGACAAGTCGCAGGAGCAGTTTTATTCGGCGCTGGAATGGCTGTACGGCTGGCGCCTTGAAAACTGTCTGCAGCCGCGATAAGCCCGTCGCCGGCACGCGGGCTTATCAATAAACAAGCCGGAGCAATCCGGCTTCAAGCAGAACCATAAGGAGACAAACATGACATTTTTCAAGAAACTGGGCGTTGCCCTGGCCCTGTCCGCATTGAGCGCGTCGGGCCCGGCCCTTGCGCAAAAGCAAGAGCCCCTGCGAATCGGCTTCATCACCACGCTTTCGACGCCCGCGGGCTATATCGGCGAAGACGAGCGCGACGGCTTCATGCTTGCCGTCAAGCAAGAGCAGGGCAAGCTGGGCGGCGTTCCGGTCGACGTCGTCGTCGAGGACGACGGCCTCAAGCCGGCTTCGGGCAAGCAGACGGCCGAGCGCATGCTGCAGGACGGCATCAAGCTGTTCACCGGCATCAACTTCTCGAACGTGCTGGTGGCGGTGGCCCCCACCGTCGTTCGCAATAACGCTTTTTATGTCAGTCTGAACGCCGGCCCGTCCACCTTCGCCGGCGAGGGCTGCGACAAGAACTACTTTGCCGCGGCGTTCCAGAACGATTCATACAGCGACACGGCAGCCATCGCCGCCAACAACATGGGCATCAAGAAGATGGTCATCATGGCGCCCAACTATCAGTCGGGCCGTGACGCGCTCAACGGTTTCAAAAGGGTGTACAAGGGCGAGATCCTGGCCGAGATCTACACCAAGCTCGACCAGTCGGACTTCTCGGTCGAACTGGCCCGTATCCGTTCCCTGGCTCCTGAAGCGTTGTTCGAGTTCCTGCCCGGCGGCGCCGGCATCAATTTTGCCAAGCAGTGGGCCAATTCGGGCCTGAACGATTCGGTCAAGATGGTCACCACCCTGTACTCGATGGACGACCGCATGATCGCCGCCACGGGCGATGCCGGCGAGGGCTTCCTTCTGACGACCGAGTGGACGGCCGACATGGACAATGCCGCCAACAAGCAGTTCGTCAAGGCCTTCCAGGAAGAATACGGCCGGCGCCCCACGGTTTATGCCGCCACCTCGTACGACACGGCCCGCCTGATCGCCTCGGCGCTCAAGGCTGCCGAGGGCGATATCGAGGGCAAGGCCGACGTGTTCCGCGAGGCGCTGCGCAAGGCCGACTTCGACAGCGTGCGGGGCAATTTCAAGATGGGGCCCAACCATTACCCCATCCAGGACTGGTTCCTGGTCGAGGTGGCTCGCAACGACGTCGGCAAGCTCGACTATAAATTCGTCGATACCATCATCAAGGATCACGGCGATCCGTATGCGGGCCAGTGCAAGATGGACAAGTAATTGTTCGCAGCGCCGCCTGTCGGGCGGCGATAAAGGCGGGGCGATGCGGCTGCGTCGCCCCTCTCCTTTCTGGGTGGCCCCATTTGTTTTTGTACCCGATACAAATTAACATTGTCGAAAAAGATAAAAATTTTATAAAATAAGGATTGTTTGTGTGATTTGTAAGCAATTGTCTGCTTGCAGCCCACTACGACCTTGTCACAGCGGAAACTCGAGCAAGCCCACAGCTTTTCGGGTTCAAGAATCGATAATTCAACAGAAGCGACTCTGGAGGCCTTTTTCATGAAGCACATCAACAAGTTGGCTGCGGCATTTGCCCTGTCGGCATTCGCCTCGCTGGCTCATGGCCAAGAAACCGTCGATATCGGTTTCATCGGCACCCTGTCCACGCCGGCCGGCTATATCGGCGAAGACCAGCGCGACGCCTTTCAACTGGCTATCAAGGAAGAAGGCGGCAAGCTGGGCGGCATCCCCGTGCGTCTCATCGTCGAAGATGACGGCCTGAAGCCCGCCACGGGCAAGCAGTCGGCCGAGAAAATGCTCCAGGACGGCGTGCGCCTGTTTACCGGCATCAACTTCTCGAACGTTCTGGTGGCGGTCGTGCCTTCGGTCGTCAAGGAAGACAACGGCTTTTTCGTCAGCCTGAACGCCGGTCCTTCGAATTTCGCCGGCAAGGCCTGCAACCCCAATTTCTTCTCGGTGGCCATGCAGAACGACTCGTACAGCGATACGGCCGCCATTGCCGCCAACCAGCAGGACGTGAAGAAAATCGTCATCATGGCCCCCGCCTACCAGGCCGGGCGCGATGCGCTCACGGGCTTCAAGCGCGCCTACAAGGGCGAAATTCTGGCCGAGATCTACACCAAGCTCGATCAGTCCGATTTCTCGGTCGAACTGGCCCGCATCCGTTCGCTGCAGCCCGATGCCGTGTTCGAGTTCCTGCCGGGCGGCGCGGGCATCAACTTTGCCAAGCAGTTTGCCAATTCTGGCCTGAACAAGTCCATCAAGATGGTCACCCCGCTGTATTCCATGGACGACCGCATGCTGGCCGCCTCGGGCGATGCGGGCGAAGGCTACTACCTGACCACGCAATGGACCAGCCAACAAGACAACGAGGCCAGCAAGGCCTTCGTGGCCGCCTTTGAAAAAGAGTACGGCCGCCGGCCCACCGTATATGCGGCTACATCGTATGACACGGCGCGCCTGATCGGCTCGGCGCTCAAGGCTGTCAACGGCGACGTCAAGGGCAAGCCCGATGCTTTCCGCGAAGCACTGCGCAAGGCCGACTTCGAAAGCGTGCGCGGCAACTTCAAGTTCAACACCAACCATTACCCCATCCAGGATTGGTATCTGGTCAAGGTCGAGCGCAACAGCGATGGCAAGCTCGACTACAAGGCGATCAGCACGATCGCCAAGGACCACACTGATCCCTATGTCTCGCAATGCGAAATGAAGTAACGCTATTTGCCTGAAACCACGCGCCCGGGCTTGCCCGGGTGCGCGCAAGAAACGGGATCTTCCCCATGTATCTGTTCCTTGAACAGGCCATGAATGGCCTGCAATACAGCGCTTTGCTGTTCCTGCTTTCGGCGGGTCTGACCCTTATCTTCGGCATCATGAACGTCGTGAACCTGGCTCATGGTTCCTTCTACATGGTGGGGGCCTTTTGCGCCGCCTCGGCCGTGGCCATCACGGGCTCGTTCACGGTGGCCATCCTGGCTTCGATCGTGGGCGCGGGCGTGTACGGCCTGATCGTCGAGCGGCTGATCATCAGCCGCCTATACCATCGCGATCACCTGGACCAGGTCCTGGCAACGCTGGGGGTGATCTTCTTCACCAACGCACTGGTCACGCTGGTCTTTGGCCGCAGCCCCCCGTTCGTGGCCATCCCGCCGCTGCTGTCGGGCGCGGTCCAGATCGCCCCAGGCTTTAACTACCCGATCATGAGGCTGGCCTTCATCGGCGCTGGCGTGCTGGTGGCCGTGGGCCTGTGGCTGCTCATTTCCCGCACCCGCGTGGGCATGCTGGTGCGTGCCGGAGCCGACGACGCCGAGATCGTCGATGCGCTGGGCGTGAACATCCGGCGCCTGTTCATGCTGGTGTTCACGCTGGGCGCGCTGCTGTGCGGCTTTGCCGGTGTCATGGCGGCCCCCCTGCTGGCGGTCGAAATTGGCATGGGCGAAAAGGTGCTGATCACCACCTTCGTGGTGATCGTGGTGGGGGGCGTGGGTTCGGTGCGCGGCGCGCTGCTGGGCTCGGTGCTGGTGGGCATGACCGATTCTTTCGGCCGGGCCTACATTCCCATCTGGATGTCCCAGTTGCTGCCGCCCGAATACAGCTCGTCGGTCAGCTCCAGCCTGGTGTCGGCCAGTATCTACATTCTGATGGCCGTGGTGCTGCTGGTGAAGCCGCGCGGCCTGATTCCGGCACAAAGGTAAAGCAATGACCCGGAAAAACATCGTCATATTCCTGATTTTCGCTGCGCTGCTGGTGTTGCCCCTGGCGGCCAACGGCTTGAACAACAGCTTCCTGATCAACATGGGCACGCAGTTCGTCATCTACGCGCTGGCGGCCATCAGTCTCGACCTGGTGCTGGGCTATGGCGCCATGGTCAGCTTCGGGCACGCGGCCTTCTTCGGCCTGGGCGGCTATGTGGTGGGCATTGTGGCCTATCACATGGGCATGGGCGAGACCATCATGGGCTGGACCGGCTCTGAATCGGCCCTGGTCATGTGGCCCCTGGCCATGCTGGCGGCCGCCCTTACGGGCCTGGTCATGGGCTTTTTGTCGCTGCGCACCAGCGGCGTGCAGTTCATCATGATCACCCTGGCCTTTGCCCAAATGCTGTACTTCGTGCTGGTGGGGCTGGTTACCTACGGGGGCGACGACGGCATGTCGGTCATGTCGCGCAACCTGATACCCGGCGTGAACATGGACGACCCCTCCATTTTCTACTATGTGTGCCTGGCCCTGATGACATTGTGGGTGGTGCTGTGCCGGCGCATCGTCAACTCGCCCTTCGGCATGGCGCTGCGCGGCTTCCAGCAGAACGAGCGGCGCAACGTGAACCTGGGCTATGCGCCCATGCGCTACAAGCTCACGGCCTTTACCATTTCGGCGGCCGGGGCCGGCCTGGCCGGCGCGCTATGGGCCAACTACGCCCTGTACGTCAGCCCCGACATGGCCTCGTGGCTCAAGTCGGGCACGCTGATGGCCATGATCGTGCTGGGCGGCATGGGCACCATCTATGGCTCCATTCTGGGTGCGGCTGTGTACCTGGGCCTTGAACAGGCCCTGACCGCCTGGACCGAGAACTGGATGCTGTTCCTGGGCCCGGCCCTGATTCTTGTCGTGTTGTTCAGCAAGCGCGGGTTGTTCGGCTGGCTGGCAGGGAGAAACAGCCATGACTGAAGCGCTTCAAACCACAGCGCCCAAGCTCGAGATCCGCAGCCTGCGCAAGGCATTCGGTGCCCTGGTGGCCACCAATGACGTCAACATCCAGGTCCAGCCCGGCGAGATCCACGCGCTGATCGGCCCCAACGGCGCCGGCAAGACCACCCTTATCTCGCAGATCAGCGGCGAGCTCATGCCCGACTCGGGCCAGGTGCTGCTCGACGGCGAAGACATCACCCGCCTGCCCGCATACAAGCGGGCCTCGGTGGGGCTGGCGCGGTCCTTCCAGATCAGCCAGCTGTACAACGACTTTACCGCCGAAGACAACGTCGCCCTGGCCGTGCAGGCCCAGTCTGCCAAGCGCTTCGACATGTTCAGCTCGGCGCGCAAGCAGATGGACCTGCGCGAGCCGGCCCGCCAGGCGCTGCAGCGGGTCGGGCTGGCCGATCGGGGCCACCTGCGCGTCTCTGAACTGGCGCACGGCGAAAAGCGCCAGCTCGAACTGGCCATCGCCTTGTCGCTGAACGCCTCGGTGCTGTTGCTTGACGAGCCCATGGCCGGCCTGGGCGCCGAAGAGTCCCAGCGCATGAAGGACATTCTGCTCGAGCTCAAGGGCCAGTACGCCATCTTGCTGGTCGAACACGACATGGACATTGTTTTTGCACTGGCCGACCGCATTACCGTGCTGGTCTACGGCAAGCCCATCTTCACCGGCACCCCGGATGAAGTGCGCGGCAACAGCGATGTGCGCGATGCCTATCTGGGAAGGGAAGAATAGAAATGCTGCACGCAGAAAACCTGCAATCAGGCTACGGCGCCGCCCAGGTGCTGTTCGGGGTGAACCTTGACATCCAGGCGCACCAGGTCGTCTCTTTGCTGGGCCGTAACGGCATGGGCAAGACCACCACGGTACGCACGCTGATGGGCATGCTGCCGCTCAAGGGCGGCAGCATCACCTTCGACGGCCAGCCCGTCGGCGGCCAGCGTCCGCACCGCATTGCCAAGCTGGGCTTTGGCCTGGTGCCCGAGGGGCGGCGGGTGTTCCCCTCGCTTTCCGTGTACGAGAACCTGGTGGCTACGTCGCGCAACGACTACGGCGGCAGCTGGACGCTGGATGCCGTCTACGAGCTGTTTCCGCGCCTGAAAGAGCGCAACTCGCAGTCGGCCCGCACCCTGTCGGGCGGCGAGCAGCAGATGCTGGCCATCGGCCGCGCCTTGCTCACCAACCCGCGCCTGCTGATTCTGGACGAGGCCACCGAGGGCCTGGCGCCGGTCATCCGGCAAGAGATCTGGTCCTGCCTGAATCGCCTGAAGGCCGAGGGCCAGACCATTTTGCTGATCGACAAGAACCTTAAAGAAATGCATCACCTGGTCGACAGGCATTACATCATCGAAAAAGGCCGCATCGTGTGGAGCGGCAACTCTCAAGAGCTGCAGGAGCAGCCCGACCTGGTCACGCAG
The DNA here is from genome assembly GCF_003096595.1 of Pusillimonas noertemannii. Classification (GTDB taxonomy): domain Bacteria; phylum Pseudomonadota; class Gammaproteobacteria; order Burkholderiales; family Burkholderiaceae_B; genus Pusillimonas; species Pusillimonas noertemannii. The sequence continues at coordinate 7,839 of NZ_QEKO01000001.1, forward strand.
TATCTGGGGGTTTAAGCAAGGCACATTCCGAAATCAGGCCGCCCGCAATGGACGGCCTGATTTTATGTGGCCCGGCGATACCGCGGTGCTGCCGGGGGAAGACGCTTCATGCGGCCGAGGCGGCAGGCTGCTCGAGCAGCGACGTTTCTATGAGCCTGGTCGTGCGGTTGTAATGCTCGGCCAGCAGGGCCACTGCCTGGTCGGCATCTCGGCGCAGCGTCGCTTCGACGATCTCGTGGTGCTCTTTCGATACGTCGCGGCTGCTGTCGCGCCGCACAGAGGTCTTGAGCATGGGCCGGCGATAGCGCTCGGTCTGGATGTACAGCGTGGCCGAGAGCTCGAGCAGCCAGCGCGAGTCACAGGCCGCGATCAGGGCCCGGTGCAAGGCCAGGTGGCGCTGCTCTACTTCGTCGTACGAAGCCTGTTGCGCTTCGGCGCCATTGCGACGTGTGACCAGATCGAGTGCGTGTAGCGCCGCCACGATGCTGGTTTCCCAGTCGTCGGTGGCGTGCTGTATGGAACGCCGCAGGGCCTCGCAATCAATGAGCGTGCGCACGCTCATTGAGTCTTGCATTTCTTTCAGCGAAAGCGGCGCCACCCGGAAGCCCTTGAGCGCGATCGACTCGACCAGGCGCTCGCTGTGCAGGCGGTTCAGCGCCTCGCGCAGCGGCGTGAAGCTGAGCTGGTAGCGCTGCTTGAGAAACTCGAGGCGCAGCGCCAGGCCGGGGGCCAGTTCGCCCGAAAGAATGTCGCGCTTCAGGTCTGCATAGGCTTGCTCGGCCAGTGTCGAGGACTTGGCCGCGCGCGGCGCTTCGCGCAGTGGGGCGTTCATGGCCGGGCTCCGCCTTCGGCAGTGCCCGCCGCGGCCTGGTCGGCCTCGTCGTCGAAATCAAGGCTGGCGCCGCGCTGCAGGTCAGAGAACTGGGCCGCCTGCTGCGGCTGCCGATTGACGCGCAGGTCGAACACGTCGAAGCGGTTGTAGTGGCCGGTGATGTCGTGCATCTGGCGCGGCTGGATGCATCGCGACAGATCGACGTCGGCGTAGACGATGCCTTCGGCGTCGATGAGCGGCTCGCCCACCAGCCGCCCGTCGGGCCCGATGACGCCCGAGAAGGCGCTGTTCTTGCGGCGCAGCATCTGCTCGGCCTGCGGGTGCGTTTTGCTGAAGGCCGAGATGATTTCCTCGGAAATGGTGGAGCAGGCCACCACCGTGAACACCTTGCCCTCGAAGCAGTGGGCCATGGCGCGCACCTTGATGGCTTCGGCCATGTCGTAGTCGGGCGGCGCCACCGGCAGCGAGATGTAGCTGGCCACATGCAGCAGCTCGCCTTGCGCCAGCAGGCTGAAGCGCGCCAGCGTATTGGTGTTCTCGCCGCATGCCAGGCCGCCCAGGGGGCCGATGGCCGTGTCGTAGACGCGCAGCGAAGCGCCGTCGCCGTTGGCCCAGGTAAGCTTCTCGGCCCAGGTGGGCACCAGCTTGCGGTGGCGGCCCAGCAGCTTGCCGTCGGGGCCGATGAACACCAGCGTGTTGTACAGCGTGCTGATGCCCGTGGGGCTACGCTCATTCACACCCACCACCACATGGACGCCGTGGCGGCCCGCCGCTTGCGCAATGCGCTGGATCTCGGGGCCGGGGATCTCGATGGCGCTGCGGCACAGCTTGTCGAACCACGGGCTGCCCTCGACGGGATTCATGATCCAGTTCCAGTAGGGGTAGCCGGCCACGAAGACCTCGGGAAAGGCGATGAGCTGGGCGCCTTGGCCGGCGGCCTCTTCGATGAGCGCGCACACTTTCTCGACGGTGGCGTTCGTGTCCAGGAACACGGGGGCCGCTTGTACGGCGGCGACCTTGACGACGGGCAGGTTAAGCATGGGTTCCTCGATGAGACAGTGAATGAGCGGGCCGGATCAGATGGCGACGACGGGGTTGCGCATGGTGCCGATGCCTTCGACGTAGGATTCAACCACGTCGCCGGGCCACAGCCATTCTTGCGGATTGCGGCCTGCGCCCACGCCGGAGGGCGTGCCCGTGGCGATGATGTCGCCGGGCTCGAGCGTGATGCCCGCGCTGATGTCGGCCACCAGGTGGGCGACATTGAACAGCATGTGGCGGGTGTTGGACTGCTGCTTGATCTCGCCGTTGACCTTGAGCCAGAGGTCCAGCTTCTGCGGGTCGGGGATTTCGTCGGCGGTGACGATGCAGGGCCCGAAGGGCGCATAGGTGTCCAGGCCCTTGGAGTACACCCACTGGCCGGCGCGGCGATTGTCGCGCGCGCTCATGTCGAGCATCAGGCTGTAGCCGAAGACATAGGAAAGTGCGTCTTTTTCTTCGATGCGCCGGGCGCGGGTGCCGATGATGGCGGCCAGCTCGACCTCCCAGTCGAGCTGCTGGGTGATCTTGGCATTGTGCTCGATGCTGTCGTCGGGGCCGATGACGGTGGTGGGCGGCTTGGTGAAGATGATGGGCTGCTTGGGCAGGTCGGCCGAGGTGTCGAGCGAGCGGCTGGATTCTTCGACGTGTTCGACGTAGTTCAGGCCGATGCCGAAGATGTTCTTGCGCGGACGCGGGATGGGCGCCAGCAGCTTGACGTTTTGCAGCGGCTGGGCCACGCCTACGGGCCAGCTTTCCTGGTGCTCTTTGAGCAGCTCGGTGGCCGTGGCCACCGCCGAGGGGCCCAGATCGATGAACTCGAGCATGTCGTTGGGCAGGTCGATGCCGGCGATCATGCCCAGGTATTCGATGTCGACGACCATGTTGTCGACGATGGCGCCCAGGCGGGCGCTTTCCAGTACGTTGCGGCGGTATGTGACTAGACGCATGTTGTTTCCTTGTTGTCAGGCGGCCGGGCCGCCTGCTGCGATGTGCGGGTGGTTTGAATGAAGGGATGATGAAAAGCGCCGATGCGGCCGGCATCGGCGCCGGAACCTAGACGGGCTGGTGGCCGTCGTTTTCCTTGAGCGCTTCTTCGCGGTACAGGCCCAGCGACTTCATCACGGGCAGGTCGTTGAAGCAGAACAGGCAGGCGTCTTCGCTTTGGCTGGCATTGGCGTGTTCGTGGAACATCCAGGACGGCACACAGAAGATGTCGCGTTCTTGCCAGTCGAAGCGCTGGCCGTTGATGATGGAGAAGCCCTTGCCCTTGGCCACCTGGTAGATGAAGCTGCCGGTGTGGCGGTGGGCCTTGGTGTGCTCGCCCGGGCGCAGCATCTGCATGCTGGCGCCTATGGTCTGCATGACGGGGCCGCCGGTCTTGGGGTTGATGTAGTTCATCAGCACGCCGTCGAAGGGCGAGCCGTCGGTAACGCGGGCATAGCGGCACAGCGCCTCGTAGGTGGGCGCCCATTCGTATTTGAGCAGCGGCGAATAGCCGTGTTCCCATTTGTCGTCGCCGGGCATCAGGCCGGTGCCCGCCCAGGTGGCGGTGCTGTCGTCGACGGCATAGGTGACGGCCTGGTTGAGGTCAGGGTGCACGGTGTAGAAGTTGGCTTCCAGGGCGTTGACCAGCGGGATGTCGAGGCCGTCTTGCCAGATGCAGGACGAGCCGTCTTCGCTGACGCCGTGTTCATGCCAGGTGCCGTTGGGGGTAAGGACGAAATCGTTGGCGCCCAGCGTCATCTTGTGGCCGTTGACGATGGTATAGGCGCCGCTGCCTTCCATGATGAAGCGCAGGGCGCTGGCCGAATGGTTGTGGGCCGAGGCCAGTTCGCCGGGGTTCATGGCCTGCAGGCCCGAATAAAGCCAGCCGACCGCCGCGGCCACGTCTTGCCGGCCGGGATTGTTAAGGTACACGACCCGTCGGCCGGCCTTTTCGGGCGACACCAGGTCGATGGAGCGCAGCACGTGGTCGCGCAGGTCGTTGTAGCGCCACAGCACGGGCACCGACGACGATTGCGGAAACCAGGGCTCGATCTTGTTGGCGACTGTCCAGAGGGCGCCAGTCTTGAGCGTGTCGAGCTCGTCGTAGTAGGCGAGCAGTTCGGGAGTGTCTTCGACGTTGGCGCGTCCAACCACGTCTTCGCGGTAATTGGTGCGGGGAGCAATTTTCATGTCGGCCGTCTCATAATGAACTGATTTTATAAAATCTTAGTATTTTTCGACAATATTAGAGAAGTTTCGGCAGAAAAACAAGAGCCGTTTGGCCACATCGGCCTGTCACCAAAGTGCATTGGTGTTATATATGCCAGCACGGCGCAGGCGGCCCCGCGGCTCGCAAGCCGGGTGTCCGCCACATGGGCCGCCCCCTACTTATTTCGTTTGTACTGGATTCCATGGCTACAGACTGGACCGACCGCATACGGCTGCGCAACCTGAAGTTCCTGCTCAGCCTTGCCCAGACGCGCAACCTCAGCCATTCGGCCAAGCTGCTGCACACGACGCAGCCGGGGCTTTCCAAATGGCTCAAGGATCTCGAGGCCGACATAGGGCTGCCGCTGTTCGAGCGCCACGCGCGCGGCCTGACCCCGACTTCCCACGGCGAAACCCTGATCGCCCACGCACGCCGCATCGATGCCCAGCTGGACAGGGCGGTGACCGACATGAATATATTGCGTGACGGCGGCGCGGGCCGGGTGGTGATCGGCGCCTCGGGCGCCGCCGCCACCGAGGCCGCCCCGAGAGCGATACTGGCGATGGCCGAGCGCATGCCCGAACTGCGCATCGATCTGGTCGAGGGCACCATGGACCGGCTGCTGACCTTGCTGGCCCGCGGCGACCTGGACATTGTCATGGGCCGCACGGCAAGCGGCATCACGGTCGAATCCAGCATTCATTCTGAAGAGCTGTACGTCGAGCCCATCGACCTGGTTGCCCGGCCCGATCACCCCCTGTTCGACCTGCCCGAGCTGCACTGGCACGACGTCACGAAGTACCGCTGGATCGTATGGCCCAGCCAGACGCCGGTCCGGAACGCCCTGGAGGCGGCCCTGGCCAATGCCAAGCAGTCGTTGCCGCAGAATTACATCGAAAGCAACTCGGTCATCGCCAACGTTACCCTTCTTACCCACAGCGACGTCATCGGCACCGCCTCGCATCGCTCCACCGTCATGCTGGCGCGGCTCAATCTGGTGCGCATCCTGCCCCTGAAGCTGGATGGCTTTGGTTCAGTGTCCATGTATTGGCGCAATGACGAACTGTATCCAAAGTCTGTAGAAGTGGCCCTGGAGTGCGTGCGGCGCACCACGCGCGAAGAGGTGGCCTAGAAAGCACGGCCACCGGCGGGCCAGCAAGTAACCGGCCCGGGCTGCGGCCTGGCGTGCCAGGTGTTGGCTTGAGCGGGGCGGCTTAGCCCGAATGCCGGCTGAGCCGGGTAATGAAGGTTTCCAGCGCCGCCTTGTGTTTGTCCTTGCGCATGACGGCATGCACGCTGGCCTCGAGGCCGGGCTCGTCCAGGGGGCGGAAGGCCAGGGCATGCGGCTGGTAGGCGCTGGTCGAGGTGGGTACCAGCGCAATGCCCAGCCCGGCCATGACCAGGCTGAGCTGAGCCGGCACCTCGGCCACGGTTTGTTCCACCGTGGGAGAAAAGCCGTGGGCGGCACAGGCCCTGAAAATCCGTTCCGCGAAAGTGGATGTTTCACGGCGCAGCATGACGAAGCGTTCGCCGGCCAGTTCGTCCAGCCGGATGCGGGTGCTTGCGGCCAGGCGGTGCCCCGGGGGCAGGGCGACCAGCAGCGGGTCGGGCCAAAGCCGGCGGCTGCACAGCAGGTCGTCCTCGACGGACTGGCGTGAAATGCTGACGTCGATGCGGTGCTCGCGCAATGCATCGAGCTGGTCGTTGGGCGCCATTTCGTTCAGAATGACACGGATGTCGGGATGCGACACCGCCAGCTGGCCTATCAACCCGGGCAGCGGCCCCAGAAAATGCGAGCCCGACAACCCTACCTCGATGCGGCCGGCCAGCCCGGCATCGATGTGTTGCACACGCAGCGTGGCTTCCTTCAGCCGGTTCTGGATTACTCTGACGTCGCGCAGAAACGAAGCGCCCGCCTCGGTAAGTTCCACCTTCCGGCTGTTGCGATGGAACAGCTTCACGCCCAGTTCTTCTTCAAGCTGGGCGATCTGGGCGCTAAGCGGCGGCTGCGAAATATGCAGGCGCTCGGCGGCCCGAGTGAAGTTCAATTCCTCGGCCAATGTCGTAAAGTAGCGTAGCTGGCGCAGTTCCATAGGCAAAATATAGCGCATGAGACGAAATCGATATTGGTCTGTGCGCCCCAAATAAAAGATCATAGACACGTAACCGTCATATAACCCGCAATTATTATTCAGGTATAGATCATGACCACCACCGCCCGCTCCTTCCGCATCGGTCAAATCGTTCCCAGCTCCAACACGACGATGGAAACCGAAATCCCGCTCATGCTGCGCAGCCGCGAAGCCGCCTTCCCAGAGCGTTTCACCTTCCATTCCAGCCGCATGCGCATGAAAAAAGTCACGGCCGAAGAGCTCAAGGCCATGGATGCCGACTCTGACCGCTGCGCGCTTGAACTGTCCGACGCACGCGTCGACGTCCTGGGCTATGCCTGCCTGGTCGCCATCATGAGCATGGGCCTGGGCTACCACCGCGAGTCCGAGAAGCGCCTGCACCAGGTCACCGTCGACAACAACGGCGCCGCGCCCGTCGTCTCCAGCGCCGGCGCGCTGGTCGAAGGCCTGCACGCCATGGGCGCCAAGAAGGTTTCCATCCTTACCCCCTACATGAAGCCGCTTACCCAGCTCGTCGTCGACTACATCGAGAACGAAGGCATCGAAGTGCAGGACGCCGTGTCGCTCGAAATTCCCGACAACCTCGAAGTGGGCCGTCAAGACCCCCTGGCTCCCGCCGAGCACATCAAACGCGTGAACACCAGCGGCGTCGACGCCGTGGTGCTGTCTGCCTGCGTGCAGATGCCGTCCTTCCAGTCGGTGCAGCAGGTCGAAGACCGGCTCGGCCTGCCGGTTACCACGGCCGCCATCAGCACGGTGCACCAGATGCTAAAGCGCCTGGAACTGCAGCGCGAAGTACCCAACGCCGGCAGCCTGCTCTCGGGCCGCTACTAAGCCGCTTGCATTGCCCCCGCCTTGGCGGGGGCAAGCCCGCCAGCCCGATACGGCTTTGCCGTGTCGGGCTTTTTCACTACAGTAGGCGTGCCAGAACCCGGGTGGCGCAAGAAAAACTTGCAAGCTTTGTGCATTAGGGTTAAGATAGACGACTTGCTGGCATGAGCGTAGCGACCCAGTGGGGTGCTGAAAGCCATACAGGTTGGGCGCAAGCAGATATATGCGAGAAGGCAAATATCTTAAAGGCTTGATTGCTGTATGGCCGCCGCGGGCAAGAAAAAGCAGTCGCAGTAACACACAAAGCAACACACGCAAGATTTCAACCCAGGGTTTGGGGTCGGCAGGCTTGAAATTGCACATAAAGCGCAACTTTTAGGCGGTTGGCCTTGGGCCTGACGGGACCAAAACTGGTTGGGCATTGTTCCGGGGCAGGGCCTCGGTAAAAAAGCTTGGCTAAGTTGGAACAGGAAAAATCATGATACAAATGCAGACCACGCTGGACGTGGCCGACAACACAGGTGCGCGTTCCGTTATGTGCATCAAGGTGCTGGGCGGCTCAAAGCGCCGCTATGCCGCGATCGGCGACGTGATCAAAGTTAGCGTCAAGGATGCGGCCCCGCGCGGACGCGTCAAGAAAGGCGAAATTTACAACGCTGTGGTGGTTCGCACCGCCAAGGGCGTGCGCCGCAAAGACGGCTCGTTGATTAAGTTTGGCGGCAATGCCGCCGTTTTGCTCAACGCTAAACTGGAACCCATCGGTACCCGCATCTTCGGACCCGTCACGCGCGAGCTGCGTACGGAAAAGTTCATGAAGATCGTGTCGCTGGCTCCGGAAGTGCTGTAAGGAGCCATCATGGAAAAAATCCGTAAAGGCGACGAAGTCATCGTATTGACCGGTCGCGACAAAACCCGCCGTGGCACCGTGCTGCAGCGCGTTGACGCCGACCATGTGCTGGTCGAAGGCATCAATGTCGTCAAGAAGCACGTCAAGCCGAACCCCATGGCCGGCAGCCAAGGCGGCATCGTTGACAAAACCATGCCCATCCACATTTCCAATGTGGCGATCTTCAACCCCGAGACCGGCAAGGCCGATCGCGTCGGGGTCAAAGAAGTCGACGGCCGCAAAGTTCGTGTATTTCGTTCCAGCGGCGCAGTCGTTGGCGCTAAGGCATAAGGGGCGAACAACATGGCTCGTTTACAAGAGTTCTACCGCAACAAGGTAATGGCCGACCTCCAGTCGCAGTTTGGCTACAACAGCGTCATGGAAGTGCCGCGCATCAGCAAGATCACGCTCAACATGGGTGTGTCCGAAGCCGTTGCCGACAAAAAGGTCATCGAACACGCCGTGTCCGACCTGACCAAGATCGCCGGCCAAAAGCCCGTGGTCACCAAGACGCGCAAGTCCATCGCCGGGTTCAAGATCCGCGAAGACTATCCCATCGGTTGCATGGTCACCTTGCGTGGCCGCCGCATGTACGAATTCCTCGATCGCCTGATCGCCGTCGCGCTGCCGCGCGTCCGCGACTTCCGTGGCGTGTCGGGTCGTGCGTTCGATGGTCGCGGCAACTACAACATCGGGGTTAAAGAGCAGATCATTTTCCCTGAAATCGAATACGACAAGATCGACGCGGTTCGTGGTATGAACATCAGCATCACCACCACCGCCAAGACCGACGAAGAAGCCAAGGCGCTGCTCACGGCCTTCAGCTTCCCGTTTCGCAATTAAGGGGCGATGACGTGGCTAAACTTTCCCTCATCAATCGCGATATCAAGCGCGCCAAGCTGGCAGACAAATATGCTCCCAAGCGCGCCGCATTGAAAGCAATCATCAACGATCAGTCCAAGTCCGACGAAGAGCGCTACCAGGCTCGCCTGCAATTGCAGCAATTGCCTCGTAACGCCAGCCCGACCCGCCAGCGCAACCGTTGCGCTGTCACCGGCCGTCCGCGTGGCGTTTACAGCAAGTTCGGTTTGACTCGTCACAAGCTGCGCGAAATGGCGCTGCGTGGCGAAGTCCCGGGCATGACCAAAGCTAGCTGGTAGGAGAAATACACATGAGCATGAGCGATCCCATCGCCGACATGTTGACCCGTGTGCGCAACGCGCAGCAAGTCAACAAGACGTCGGTCAGCATGCCCTCCTCCAAGCTGAAGGTAGCTATTGCTACCGTGCTGAAGGACGAAGGCTATATCGATAGTTTCCAGATCGTCGGCGACTCGGCCAAGCCGGTCCTCGAGATCACCCTCAAGTACTACGCCGGCCGTCCGGTCATCGAGCGCATCGAACGCGTCTCGCGCCCCGGCCTGCGTATCTACAAGGGCCGTACGGCCATTCCTCAGGTCATGAACGGCCTGGGCGTGGCTATTGTTTCCACGCCCCGCGGCGTGATGACCGATCGCAAGGCACGCGCCACCGGCGTGGGCGGCGAAGTGTTGTGCTACGTTGCATAAGGAGATTCATATGTCACGTATCGCAAAATATCCGGTCTCGCTGCCCAAAGGGGTGGAAACCAAGATCGAAGCCAATCAGATCGTCGTCAAGGGCCCCTTGGGCACGTTGGCCCAGCCCCTGACCGGCGACGTCGATATCAAGCTCGAGAACGATCAACTGACGTTTGCCGTTGCCAACGATTCCCGCCATGCGCATGCCATGTCGGGTACGCTGCGCGCGCTGGTGAACAATATGGTTACCGGCGTCAGCAAGGGCTTCGAACGTAAATTGAACCTGGTCGGCGTGGGATTCCGCGCCCAGGTGCAAGGCAACGCGCTGAAACTGCAACTTGGTTTCTCGCATGACATCCTGCACGAGATGCCCGAAGGCATCAAGATCGAGTGCCCCACCCCCACCGAAGTCGTGGTCAAGGGCGCCGACAAGCAGGCCGTCGGCCAAGTAGCCGCGGAGATCCGCGCCTACCGCCGTCCCGAGCCCTACAAGGGCAAGGGCGTGCGCTATGCCGACGAGCGTGTCATCATGAAAGAAACCAAGAAGAAATAAGCGCGCAGGCAAGGACGAATCATGGACAAGAAAATCTCCCGTTTGCGTCGTGCGGTATCGACCCGCCGGAAAATCACCGAACTGCGCGTACATCGCCTGTCGGTTTTCCGCTCGAACCTGCACATCTACGCGAACATCATCTCGCCGGAAGGCGATCGTGTGCTCGTCAGCGCTTCGACGCTCGAACCCGAAGTCCGCAAAGAGCTCGCAAGCAAGAACGGCAACGGCGGCAACGTCGATGCGGCGGGCCTGGTGGGCAAGCGTGTGGCCGAAAAAGCCAAGGCTGCCGGTATCGAGCAGGTCGCCTTCGACCGCTCGGGCTTCCGTTACCATGGCCGCGTCAAGGCGTTGGCCGATGCCGCGCGTGAAGCCGGCCTGAAGTTCTAAGAAGGATTATCAAATGGCTAAAGCACAAGGTAAGCACGCCGAGAAAGAGAACGACGACGGCATGCGTGAAAAAATGATCGCGGTCAACCGCGTCAGCAAAGTGGTCAAGGGTGGTCGCACCATGAGCTTTGCTGCGCTGACCGTGGTTGGCGATGGCGACGGACGCATCGGCATGGGCAAGGGCAAGGCCCGCGAAGTGCCGGTTGCGGTTCAGAAGGCCATGGAGCAAGCTCGTCGCGGCCTGTACAAGGTGCCCCTGAAGAACGGCACGCTGCATCACACGGTGGTGGGCAAGCATGGTGCATCCACCGTGCTGATCTCGCCGGCCGCCGAAGGTACCGGTGTTATCGCCGGCGGCCCGATGCGCGCCATCTTCGAGGTAATGGGCGTGCGCAACGTCGTGGCCAAAAGCCTCGGCTCCAGCAACCCGTACAACATGGTCCGCGCCACGCTGAACGGCCTGCGGGCATGCTCGACTCCCGCCGATGTCGCCGCCAAGCGTGGCAAGTCGGTCGAAGATATTCTGGGGTAAGTCATGACGACACAGAAGCAAATCAAAGTTACGCTCGTGCGCTCTGTCATCGGCACCAAGCAATCCCATCGCGACACGGTTCGCGGCCTGGGCCTGCGTGGTCTGAACAGCAGCCGCGTGCTGGTCGATACGCCCGAGGTGCGTGGGATGATCCGTAAAGTGGATTACCTCGTCACCGTCTCGGAAGCCTGAAAGGAATCGGGATGTCTGATACTCAACTGAACACACTGCAGCCGGCCCCCGGCAGCAAGCACCCCAAGCGTCGCGTAGGCCGCGGAATCGGTTCCGGCCTGGGCAAGACCGCGGGTCGCGGCCACAAGGGCCAGAAGTCGCGTTCCGGCGGCTTCCACAAGGTCGGCTTCGAAGGCGGTCAGATGCCGCTGTATCGCCGCCTGCCCAAGCGCGGTTTCACTTCCCGCAGCCAGATGCTGCGCGCCGAAGTTCGCCTGTCCGACCTTCAGGCCCTGCCCGTCGACGAAATCGACGTCCAGGTCCTCAAGCAGGCCGGCGTCATCGGCCAGAACGTGCGCTACGCCAAGGTCATCAAGTCCGGCGAGCTGAGCCGCAAGGTCTCGCTCAAGGGCCTGAGCGCCACGGCCGGTGCGCGCGCCGCAATCGAAGCTGCCGGCGGTTCGCTGGTTTAAAGGGGTAGCGGGTGGCTAAAGCTCAGGCACAGAGTAAGACGGGGGCAAAGTACGGCGACCTCAAGCGCCGTCTTGTCTTCCTGGTGCTCGCCCTGGTGGTTTATCGTCTTGGCACGCACATACCCGTGCCGGGCATCAACCCCGACGCGCTGGCCGAGATGTTCCAGCAAAACCAGGGTGGCATCCTAGGCTTGTTCAACATGTTCTCGGGCGGCGCTCTCGAGCGCTTTTCGGTGTTCGCCCTGGGCATCATGCCGTACATTTCGGCAGCCATCATCATGCAGCTCATGGCTGTCGTGGTGCCTACCCTTGAAGCCATCAAGAAAGAAGGCGAATCGGGCCGTCGCAAAATCACCCAGTACACCCGCTACGGCACGGTGTTTCTGGCTCTGATCCAGGCGGTGGGCATTTCCGTTGCGCTTGAATCGCAGCCCGGGCTGGTCATCGACCCCGGCATGCTGTTCCGCTTCACGACCATCGTTTCGCTGGTCACCGGCACCATGTTCGTCATGTGGCTGGGCGAGCAGATTACCGAACGAGGCATCGGAAACGGCATCTCCATCATTATTTTCGCCGGTATCGTGGCGGGCCTGCCCAGTGCACTGACAGGCATGCTCGATCTGGTGCGCACCGATGCAATGTCGATTCTTTCGGCCCTGTTCATCCTGGTGCTGGTGGTGGCGGTTACCTACTTTGTCGTATTTGTCGAGCGTGGCCAGCGCCGTATCACGGTCAACTACGCCAAGCGCCAGGTCGGCAACAAGGTCTATGGCGGACAAAGCTCGCACCTGCCGCTCAAGCTGAACATGTCCGGCGTGATCCCGCCCATTTTCGCGTCGTCGATCATTCTGCTGCCCGCCACGGTAACCAGCTGGTTCTCCAGCAACCCCAACATGCGTTGGCTGGGCGACCTGGCTGCCGCGCTTGCGCCGCACCAGCCGCTGTACGTCACGCTGTTCTCGGCATTGATCATCTTCTTCTGCTTCTTCTACACGGCCCTGGTGTTCAACAGCCGTGAAACCGCAGACAACCTGAAGAAGAGCGGTGCTTTCATTCCGGGTATCCGTCCGGGCGAGCAAACGTCTCGCTACATCGACAAGATACTCATGCGCCTGACTCTGGCCGGGGCCATCTACATCACGCTGGTGTGCCTGTTGCCCGAGTTCATGCAGATGCGCTGGAATGTACCGTTCTACTTTGGTGGCACCTCTTTGTTGATTATTGTAGTGGTGGCTATGGATTTCATGGCTCAAGCGCAAGCTTACATGATGTCTCACCAATACGACTCGCTGCTCAAGAAGGCGAACTTCAAGGGCGCGGGCTTGCCAATGCGGTAAGAAGAACACAATGGCAAAAGACGACGTCATACAAATGCAAGGAGAGGTTCTCGAGAACCTGCCCAACGCTACTTTTCGCGTCAAGTTGGAGAATGGTCATGTGGTGCTGGGCCATATTTCGGGCAAGATGCGCATGCATTACATCCGGATTCTGCCGGGTGACAAGGTTACAGTGGAGCTCACGCCCTATGACCTGTCTCGCGCCAGAATTGTATTCCGCTCTAAATAAGCGGCCGGGCTAAAGGAAACTAGGAGTCAACCATGAAGGTAATGGCATCGGTAAAGCGGATCTGCCGCAACTGCAAGATCATCAAACGTCACGGCGTGGTGCGTGTCATCTGCACCGACCCGCGTCACAAGCAGCGTCAAGGCTAATGGCCGCGTCGCAACAGATTTAAACAAGGAACAGTCATGGCCCGTATCGCTGGCATCAACATTCCGCCGCATAAACACGCCGAAATCGGACTTACCGCTATTTTTGGTATCGGTCGCACGCGCGCACGCAAAATCTGCGAAGCGTCGGGCATCGAGTATTCCAAGAAAGTGAAAGATCTGACCGACGCCGAGCTCGAACGCATCCGTGAACACGTCAACGTGTTCACCGTCGAAGGCGATCTGCGTCGCGAAGTGCAACTTTCGATCAAGCGTCTGATCGACCTGGGAACCTACCGCGGCATGCGCCACAAGCGCGGCCTGCCTGTCCGCGGTCAGCGCACGCGCACCAACGCGCGCACCCGCAAGGGCCCGCGTCGCGCAGCGGCTTCCCTGAAGAAATAATCGAGGATTAGAAGATGGCGAAAGCTTCCAACAGCGGCGCGTCGCGCGTACGCAAGAAAATCAAGAAGAGCGTTTCGGACGGCATCGCGCACGTTCATGCGTCCTTCAACAACACGATCATCACCATTACCGATCGCCAGGGCAACGCGCTGTCCTGGGCGACGTCGGGCGGTGCCGGCTTCAAGGGCTCGCGCAAATCCACTCCGTTCGCCGCTCAGGTGGCTGCCGAGTCGGCTGGCCGCGTGGCACAAGAATACGGCATCAAGACACTCGAAGTCCGCATCAAGGGCCCCGGCCCCGGCCGCGAGTCTTCGGTGCGCGCCCTGAACGCGCTGGGCATCAAGATCTCCAGCATCTCGGACATCACGCCCATTCCGCACAATGGCTGCCGTCCGCCCAAGCGCCGTCGCATCTAAGGGGAAACCATGGCACGTTATATTGGACCTAAATGCAAGCTCTCGCGCCGCGAGGGCACCGACCTGTTTCTGAAGAGCGCCCGCCGCTCGCTCGATTCGAAGTGCAAGCTCGAGTCCAAGCCCGGCCAGCATGGCCGCATCTCGGGCGCCCGCACTTCCGACTTCGGCCTGCAGCTGCGTGAAAAGCAAAAGCTCAAGCGCATGTACGGTGTGCTCGAGAAGCAGTTCCGCAAATACTTTGCCGAAGCCGAGCGCCGCCGTGGCAACACCGGCGAAACGCTGATCCAGCTTCTGGAATCGCGCCTCGACAACGTCGTCTACCGCATGGGCTTCGGCTCCACGCGCGCCGAAGCTCGCCAGCTGGTCAACCACCGCTCGGTCGAACTCAACGGCAAAACGGCCGACATCGCGTCGATCAGCGTCAAGCCCGGCGACATCATCTCCATCCGCGAGAAGTCCAAGGGCCAGCTGCGCATCCGCGAGTCGCTCGATCTGGCTTCCGGCCAAGGCTTCCCCCAGTGGGTTGAAGTCGACGCCAGCAAGCTCGTCGGCACCTACAAGCAGGTTCCCGATCGTTCCGACGTCGCCCGCGACGTGAACGAATCGATGGTCGTCGAATTGTATTCTCGCTAAGAGCGGCATTCGCACTGCATCGCAGCTTCAAGCCACAGCCCGGTTTTCAGTCATTTGCTGGAAGCTGGGCTGTGTCAGCTACCGCCGGACAACCGGTTCATCCGTCAGCCTTATCGGTGTAACGAGCCGAGGGTATTGAAAAGGAACACACATGTCGTCTCAAGGTTTTCTGAAACCCCGTTCTATCGAAGTCGAGCCCGCCGGCAAGAATCACGCCCGCGTCATCATGGAGCCGTTCGAACGCGGCTACGGCCATACGCTGGGCAATGCGCTGCGCCGCATCCTGCTGTCGTCCATGACCGGCTATGCCCCGACCGAGGTGCAGATTACGGGTGTTGTGCACGAGTACTCCACCATCGCCGGCGTGCGCGAAGACGTCGTCGACATTCTGCTGAACCTGAAGGGCGTGGTCTTCAAGCTGCACAACCGTGACGACGTCACGCTGGTGCTGCGCAAGGAAGGCCAGGGCGTGGTCACGGCCGCCGACATCGAGCTGCCGCACGACGTCGAGATCATCAATCCCGATCACGTCATCGCCAATCTTACCGAGGCCGGCAAGCTTGAAGTCCACATCAAGGTCGAGCAAGGCCGCGGCTATGTGCCCGGCAACGTTCGCGCCCTGGCCGACGACCGCTCGCACACCATCGGCCGTATCGTGCTCGACGCTTCGTACAGCCCCGTGCGCCGCGTCAGCTATGCGGTTGAAAGCGCCCGCGTCGAGCAGCGCACCGACCTCGACAAGCTGATCCTCGACATCGAGACCAACGGCGTCATTTCGCCCGAAGAGGCTGTGCGCCAGTCGGCCCGCATCCTCATGGACCAGATCTCGGTCTTTGCCGCGCTTGAAGGCGTGGGCGATTCCTACGAGGCACCGGTACGCGGCGCCCCGCAGATCGACCCCGTGCTGCTGCGTCCGGTCGACGACCTCGAGCTGACCGTGCGTTCGGCCAACTGCCTGAAGGCCGAAAACATCTACTACATCGGCGATCTGATCCAGCGCACCGAAAACGAGCTGCTCAAGACCCCCAACCTGGGTCGCAAGTCGCTCAACGAAATCAAGGAAGTCCTTGCCGCACGCGGCCTGACCTTGGGCATGAAGCTCGAGAACTGGCCTCCCCTGGGCCTGGAACGTCCCTAAGCAGCAAGCAAAGGCCGGCATGCGTGCCGGCCTTTCGCCGCGAGCCGGCATTTTGTAAGAAGTCGCCGGCCCGCAAGCAGTACCCCCTGTTTTTTCGTGTATAGTTTTGCCCCTGATCCGGCCCGCAGCATGTCTGATAGAAGAGCCGGCTTATCGCGAAAAATCATTTCGCTTAAATAGATTCAAAGGAAAACATCATGCGTCACCGTAGTGGTTTGCGTAAACTCAACCGCACCAGCAGCCATCGCCTGGCTATGTTCCGCAACATGGCTGTTTCGCTGCTTACCCACGAAGCCATCAAGACCACGCTGCCCAAGGCCAAAGAGCTGCGCCGCGTCGTCGAGCCCCTGATCACCCTGGGCAAAGAGCCCAGCGTCGCCAACAAGCGCCTGGCTTTCGCCCGCCTGCGCGACCGCGACGCAGTGGCCAAGCTGTTCGACGTGGTCGGCCCGCGCTACAAAGAGCGCAACGGCGGCTACACCCGCGTGCTGAAGATGGGCTTCCGCCAGGGCGACAACGCCCCCATGGCCTTCATCGAGCTGGTCGATCGCCCCGAAGTCGAAGAAGCGGAAGAAGCGGCCGAGTAACACCGCTTGCGCCGGCGGCCTGCCGCCGGTGTGGCTTCAAGATTATTCAAGCACACGCCCTGGTATGGCATTGTCCATACCAGGGCGTGTCGTTTCCCGGGGCGCTTACGCCCGGCGCACCACCCGGATCTTTCCGCTGTCGCCGCCGCCGCAGAACAGCAGGTTGCCGCCGTTCGACTCCAGGCCCGACACTCCGGTTTGGGCCGGCATATTGATGGTCTCGAGTACTTCGCCGGTGTCGGGATCGATGCGCCTGAGCTCGCTTGCACCGTCTTCCCAGGTGCCGTGCCACAGCTCGTCGCCAGCCCAGCTTATACCCGTCACAAAGCGGTTGGATTCGATCACGCGAAGCACCGCGCCGCTGTCGGGGTCGATCTGGTAGATTCTGCGGTCTTGGTAGCCCCCGGCCCAAAGCATGCCTTCGCCCCAGGCAAGGCCTGAAGCGCCGACCGTTTCCGGCAGGGGAATCGTGCCGAGTACGCGGCCGCTTTCAGGGTCGATTTTCTGGATGTGGTCCGAGGCTATCTGGTATAGATGGCGTCCGTCGAAGGCTGTGCCCGCGTTCGCCGGCACGTCGATCGATCGCAGCGTCTTGCCGTTTGCGGGATGGAGCGCGACCAGCTTGTCGCCGTTAGCGAACCAGATATGGCGGCCGTCGTATGAAACGCCGTGCACGCTGCCGGTATCGGGAAAGGGCCCGTATTCATGGATGATGTGAGCAGTCGATTTTTTCATGTTGACTCCTAAGTATTCAAGAAATGCCCGCCTGCCATGCCGGCTTGGCGCCTGCTTGCCTTGACATGGCCGGGGCGGATAAAGGAGTGGTCACCACGCTTTCATGCTAATCGACCGCCAGCGGAAGAGAGAGTAACAAGCTTGTCGTGAATCCGGGCAGGGGCGAGGACATCCAGCGGCGCGCCGGGCCTCGGCCCTGGCTCTGAGCCTGGCCCGAGGCGGCCAGCGTGTCCAAAGCCCGCTGGACGCTGCGCTGGCTGACATTCAGGGCAAGAGCCAATGCCGAGCTGGGCCAGGACTCTCCATCGGC
Organism: Pusillimonas noertemannii; assembly: GCF_003096595.1. Lineage (GTDB taxonomy): Bacteria > Pseudomonadota > Gammaproteobacteria > Burkholderiales > Burkholderiaceae_B > Pusillimonas > Pusillimonas noertemannii. The sequence goes on from NZ_QEKO01000001.1 coordinate 25,362, forward strand.
AAGCAGGGCCAGAATTGCGCCATGTTCGGTTTCATGCGGCCGGGCAAGCACCCCGACTTCACTCGAATGAAGGGGCTTGAGAAGGAAGCCCCGCGGAGTCGTATGTATTTCGGCCACCGGGGCAAGCAGCTTGCGCAGGCGGCCGATTTCCACGCGCAGCCGGGCGCGATGCGTTTCGTCCGCGATCTTCATGCGGAAGACCTTTGCGATAAGCGCATCGCGCGATACATCGCGCGGCCATGCTTCGCCCAACATGCGGGCCAGGCCAAACAGCACGGGGCGTGTGGCAAGCGGTACGGTATTGTCCAGGCGCCACAGCGCGTTGCGGCAGGCATCCACCACAAGCATCTCCGACTCGTGCAAGGCCTGCACCTCTGCAAGCCTGAGCTTGCGCTCCAGGCCATGAAGAAAAAGGCGCGCAACGGGCGCATCCAGCTCTTTCTGCGCCTGTCGGACTTCGGCCATCAGGGCGGGTATGCCGGATTGCCCGGCCGCGGTTGCCGCGCGCCCAAGCGCGGCGTGGGCCATGTCGGCGCGGCCGCGCCGCATGGCGATGCCGGCCGCAATCAGCTCATGCGTGGATTTCAGGGCGGGTGGAGCGATGTCGGGCTGCGCTTCGTCCAGCAAGTGTTGCGCCTCGTCCAGCCGTCCCAGCAGCAGGAGCCGCCGGGCCGAGATGTATCGCGCCTGCTCGGCGTTGGCGTGGTCGCCTTGCGCCTGCAGCGTGATGCGTGCCGCATGAAGCATCTTGCCGGGCCATGCCACATCGCGTGAAACGAGTGCAATTTCGGCTTCGGCGACGATGCATCGTGCTCGAGCCTTGGGATTTCGTGGGCCGAAGCTGCGCGCCGCGCGGCGTATCAGAACCCGCGCCCGCGCAAGATCGCCAAGCTGCGACAATGCGATGCCTCGCAGGGCAAGCGCGTCCGCGTCGTCGCGCAAGGCAACGAGGTTCAAGGCATCGAGGGGGCTGCCCGAAGCCAGCGCCCGCGCGGCGGCCGAGATCAGCGGATCCATGCCGTTGGTGCCCAATTCTCTTCCTCTCTTGATTGCCGACAATCCAATATTGCTCTTCACCCTCCATGCGTGGCAAGCCACGATGGTGCCCCCGCCGTCCAGGTTTTCTCCAGGCGGAAGGACGGTGGTTCCGCAAGGCGGCATATTGGATTTCCCATCTTGTGCACGGTTATAAAACCAACTAGAATTTCGACGATAAGAATTTTTTTATAAAATATGGCCGTCGCTGCCCGCGCAATGCCAAGGGGGCCGGCCGTTCTCATACAGGACGGAGAAACATGTTTCGCAAGATCGCATTGGCGTGCCTGGGCACGATAAGCCTGGGCCTGGCTCAGACCGCCGCCTCGGCCGAGCCGCTACGCATCGGCTTCATCACCACCTTGTCCACTCCCGCCGGCTACATCGGCGAAGACCAGCGCGATGCCTTCAAGCTGGCCATCGACCAAGAGGGCGGCAAGCTGGGCGGCGTGCCGGTGGAAATGGTGCTTGAAGACGACGGACTGAAACCCGCCACGGGCAAGCAGTCGGCCGAGAAGATGCTGCAGGAAGGCATCCAGTTGTTCACCGGCATCAATTTCTCGAACGTGCTCATGGCGGCGGCGCCGACCATACTGAAGAAGGACGCTTTCTACGTCAGCCTGAACGCGGGACCCTCTGTGTTTGCCGGCAAGCGCTGCGACAAGAACTACTTTGTCGCCTCGTTCGAAAACACCTCGCTGCACGCGGCGGCGGGGCAGGCGGCCAACGAGCAGGGCATCAAGAATATCGTCTTGCTGGCGCCCAACTACCAGGCGGGCCGGGACGCGCTCGAGGGCTTCAAGCGCCTGTACAAGGGCAAGGTGATGGCCGAGATCTATACCAAGCTCGACCAGTCCGATTTTTCGGTCGAGCTGGCCCGGGTGCGCGACCTGGCTCCTGACGCCATCTACCAGTTTCATCCCGGCGGAGCCGGCATCAACTTCGCCAAGCAGTACGCGAATTCGGGGCTGAGCAAGCAGGTTCCGATGTTCCTGCCGGTATTTTCGATGGACTTGCGCATGATCCAAGCCACGGGCAATGCGGCCGAGGGCGTGTACTCGACCGCGCTGTGGTCGCCACTGCTGGACGTGCCTGAAAGCAAGCAGTTCGTCGAAGACTTCAAGAAGGCCTATGGCCGCGTGCCCACCCATTACGCCGCCTTGGCTTACGATACAGCCCTGCTGATCGCCTCGGCCCTGAAAGCCGTGGACGGAGACCTGAACCGTGCCGACGAGTTCCGCGCGGCACTGCAAAAGGCGGACTTCAAGTCCGTGAGGGGCAATTTTGCCTTCGACACCAATCATCATCCCATTCAGGATTATTATCTGACCAGGATCGAACGCGACGCCGACGGCAATCTCATGCCCAAGGTGCTTTCGAAGGTATTGAGCAGCCAACGCGATGCGTTCGCGGCCGAATGCTCCTTGTAATGAGATGGAGGCAGGTGTGGGTCACGGCAGTCAGGACGCTCCCGTCCGCAACGAAGTCGAGCTTTTCTTCCGCGACCTGACCGAGCGGGGCCGTCAGTACGACGCCCGGGCCTCGGTCGCCGATTTCGATGCCTGCGTGGCCGAATACGCCCGGCTGGCGCGCAAGGTAAATAACGAGTGCGTGGGCATCTACGACCTGCGCTACGGCCAGTCGCAGGCCGAGCGCCTCGATATCTTCCCCACGGCGCTGGGCGCGCAGCCTGCGCCGGTCTTCGTGTTCATCCACGGGGGCTACTGGCGCTCGCAAACCAAAGAAGACGCCCCCATCATGGCCCAGGCCTTCACTCGGGCCGGGGTTGCGGTATGCGTGCTGGAATACACGCTGTTGCCCGAGGCCACGCTGGCCGAAGTCGTGCGCCAGGTGCGCAGCGCGGTGGCATGGCTGTATCGGAACGGGGCCGGCTATGGCATTGACCCCGATCGCCTGTATGTGGGAGGAAGCTCGGCGGGCGCGCACCTGGCCGCCATGGTGGCGGCGCAAGGCTGGACCGCTTCTTACGGTCTGCCTCACGACCTGGTCAAGGGCGTGGCGGGCCTGAGCGGCCTGTACGAGCTGGCGCCGTTGTGCCAGATCGCGGCCAGCGAATGGCTGCAGCTGCATGCCGACCAGACGCCGCGTGTCAGTCCCTTGCATCATCTGCCCCGCGCCGGCTTGCCCATGGTGCTGGCGGTCGGAGGGCTGGAAACCGACGGCTTCAAGAACCAGACCGAAGCCTATGACGAGGCATGCCGCGCCGCCGGCCTGGCGGTGAACCGCGTACACGTGCCCCAGTGCAACCACTTCGATCTGCTGTGCGAGCTGGCGGAACCGCAAAGCGAACTATGCCGGGCGGTACTCGAGATGGCAGGCCGGGCCTGACGGAACGCGCCCTGGGCGCGCCGCAGCCGGTAAATCGGTAAAATGGGCTGTTTCAAGTCTTTTCGGGTTTGACGTCCATGGCGCAAGACGTGGTGGTGGTGCTAAGCAATGCCCCCGATATGCTGTTGGCCAAGCGCATCGCCCACATGCTGGTCGAAGAGCATCTGGCCGCCTGCGTGAACCTAGGCGCTCCGGTCCTGTCCATGTACATGTGGGAGGGCGAGCTCGAGGGCACCGAAGAGATCCCCCTTGTCATCAAGACGACCCAGGCGGCGCTGCCGGCCCTGACTGAGCGGCTGACCGAACTGCATCCCTACGAGGTGCCCGAGGTTCTGGTCCTGCCGGTGGCCGGCGGGGCCCAGCCATACCTGGACTGGGTACGTCGGCAAACGTCTGCACCGTAGCCGCGGTGCACCGGGCATAAGGAAAATACGAATGTTGTCGAGGCTGAGCGCCGGAAACCGGCGCAGCAGTGTGTGGATGCGCATGCATGGCGCAATGTGCGCCGGGCGCGCCAGGGCGGCGCGCTGTGTTCATGCAGCGTGGCTGGGCTTCGTCATGCTTGTGGCGGCGGCTGCCTTGCTTGCCGGCCCGGCCCAGGCCGAGGAAGATTTCCTCGATCCGGCCGACGCCTTCGTGCTGACGGCCGCCATGGCCAACCCCACCGAGCTTCAGGTGCATTTCCGGATCGCGCCCGACTACTACATGTATCGCGGGCGCTTTGGCTTCGAAGCCGATGCGCCGGTGGCGGGCGAGCCCATCTTTCCGCGGGGCACGGTCAAGTACGACCCCACCTTCGACGAAGACATGGAGGTCTATCACGAGCAGGTAACGATACGCCTGCCCCTGCAAGCGGGCGCCGCACAGCCCGTGCCCCTGCGCATCACCGGCCAGGGCTGCGCCAATGCCGGCCTGTGCTATCCGCCCATGACCTTCACGCTGCACCTGGTGCCTGTCGAGCAAGGGTATGCGCTGCAGGGGAAAGAAGCCGTCGAAAGCGTGCCGCCGCCTCGCGACGAAGTGACGCCGGCCCGGGCCGCGCAGCCGCTTGACGGGGCTGCTTCTTCCGGCGACGCCGGTTTGGGCGGGGTGCTGGGCCTGGGCGACACCGGCCTAGCTTCCCATCTGGCCGGCATAGGCTGGGCCGAGCTGGTCGGCCTGGCGCTGTTGTTCGGCGTGCTGCTTACCTTTACGCCCTGCGTCCTGCCCATGGTGCCCATCGTGCTGGCCGTGGTGGCGGGCGACGCCGGCCGCGGCAGCCGCTGGCGGGGCCTCGGCCTGGCTGCGTGCTACGTGCTGGGCATGTCGGTGGTCTATACGGCGCTGGGCGTTGCGGCCGGCCTCATCGGCGCCAGCCTGGCCGCCTGGCTGCAGACGCCCTGGGTGCTGGCGGTCTTTGCCGTTTTGCTGGCCTTGCTCGCCCTGGCCATGTTCGACGTCTACACCTTCCAGGCGCCGGCCAACCTGCAGGCCAGCCTGAGCCAGCGCGCCGCCCGCATACCCGGCGGACGCTGGGGCGGCGCCTTCCTCATCGGCATGGTCTCGGCCCTTATAGTCGGCCCCTGCGTCGCCGCGCCCCTGGCCGGCGTCCTGCTGTTCATCTCGCAGACCGGCGACGTCGTGCTGGGCGGCAGCGCCCTGTTCGCCATGGCCTGGGGCCAGGGCCTGCTGCTGCTGGTGCTGGGCGCCACCTCGGGTGCGCTGATGCCCCGTTCCGGCCCCTGGATGGACGGCATGAAACAGTTCTTCGGCATGCTCTTGCTGGCCACCGCCTGGTGGATGGTCCAGCCCGTGGTGCCGGCGTGGCTGGGCCTGCTGGGCTGGGCCTTCCTGGGCCTGTGCGCAGCCGTCCTGCTCGGTACTTTTGGCGGGCACGCCAATACCCAGGCGCCGTCCGGCGCGGCAGCCCTGTGGCGCGGCTTGCGGCGCGCACTAGGCCTGCTGCTGGCGGTCTGGTCGATATTGCTTCTGGTGGGCCTGGCCGGAGGCGCGCGCGACCTCTTCAGGCCGTTGGCCCCGTTTGCGGCAACGGCCATCGGGGCGTCCGCCGGCGGCAGCTCCGCCGCCCTGCCCGGCGGCGAGGCGCCGGCCTTTACACGTGTAAGTTCCTTAGCCGAGCTCGACCGCCTGGTGGCCGAATCCGATAAGCCCGTGATGCTCGATTTCTACGCCGACTGGTGCGTCTCGTGCATCGAGATGGAGCGCTTTACATTCAGCGAGCCGCAGGTGGCCCAGCGCATGTCGAACTTCCTGCTATTGCAGGCCGACGTCACCGCCAACACCCAGGACGACCGAGAGCTGCTGCGCCGCTTCAGCCTGTTCGGACCGCCCGGCATCATCTTCTTCGACCGGCAGGGCCGCGAGCTGGACCAACGCGTGGTCGGTTTCCAGAACGCCGCGCGCTTCGGCGCCGTGCTCGATGGCGTGATTCAAAAGTCGGGTTGAATCGGCGCTGCGTCCTACCCAATTCTGAGGGCGAGGTGCGGGGAGCTACTTTCAGTCCGTTCAGCGCGTGCCGAATTTCTCTGGATTGGTCGGGGGCTTTCGGCGACAGCCTGTCTGAATCCCGAGGCGCGAAGCGACGAGGTTGAGTTCTGCCGCCGCCCGGCCGATCCAGAGAAATTCGGGAAGCCCCGCGCAGCGGGGCCGCGTGATGCGGATTGAAAATAGCTCCCCGCACCTCGCCCGACTTAAAGACCCAAACACAGAACTAGGCCCAAAAACAGAACCCCTAAAAGCACAAGGTCCGCCGAATCAACCTAGGCGGGCCTTGTGCACATACATACGCTGCAGAAAAACTAAGTAATAAAAGCGAGCCTCAAAAAAACAGCAATTCTCAAGCCTTTAACAACTTGGCGGCATGAATCGCGAAGTAAGTCAGAATCCCATCGCCGCCCGCCCGCTTGAACGCCAGCAGCGATTCAAGCACCACCTTGTCGTGATCCAGCCACCCGTTTGCGGCGGCGGCCTTCAGCATCGCGTATTCACCGCTGACCTGATAGGCGAAGGTGGGCATGCCGAAGGCCTGCTTGACATCGCGCAGCACGTCCAGATAAGGCATGCCTGGCTTGACCATCACCATGTCCGCGCCTTCGCGGATGTCGGCCGCCACTTCGCGCAGGGCCTCGTCGCGGTTGGCCGGATCCATCTGGTAGGTGGCCTTGTTCGACTTGCCGAGGTTGGCCGCCGACCCCACCGCATCGCGGAAGGGGCCGTAGAAGGCGCTGGCGTACTTGGCCGAGTAGGCCATGATGCGGGTGTAGATGTGATTCTGTTCCTCGAGGGCGCGGCGGACCGCGCCGATGCGGCCGTCCATCATGTCGCTCGGGGCGACGATGTCGACGCCGGCCTGGGCCTGCACCAGCGCCTGCTTGACCAGGATCTCGACCGTGGGTTCGTTCAGCACATAACCCTGTTCGTCGATGACGCCGTCCTGGCCGTGGCTCGTGTAGGGGTCGAGCGCAACGTCTGTAAGTACGCCCAGTTCGGGAAAGCGCTGCTTGATCGCCGCCACCGTGCGCGGAATCAGCCCATCGGGGTTCGCCGCCTCGATGCCGTCGGGTGTTTTCAGGCTGGCATCGATGGCCGGAAACAGCGCCAGCACCGGTATGCCCAGTTGCACACATTCCTCGGCCACGTGCAGCAGCGTGTCGGGCGAATAGCGCAGTACGTCCGGCATGGAAGGAACCGGCTGGCGCACATTTTTGCCCTCGGTGACAAAGACCGGGTAGATGAAATCGTCGGCGCTGAGCGAGTTTTCGCGCACCAGCCGGCGTGAGAAATCATCGCGCCGGTTGCGGCGCGGGCGCGAAGAAGGAAAATCGACGGAAGGCAGAAATTGGGTCATGGCACAACCTTGGGGGAAATCCAGTTTTCGATATGGGCGGCGGCCTCTTCAAGCCCGATGCGATGGGTGGCCGAAAACGGTACCGCCGCCAGCGTGCCCAGTTCGGCAAGCTCTTTGCGCACGCTGGCCACGGCTTTGAGCCTTTGGCCGTAGGGCAGCTTGTCGGCCTTGGTCAGCAGGGCCAGTACGGGCTTGCCGGTGGGCGCGATCCAGTGCGCAAGCCGGCGGTCGAGCTCGGTGACGCCGCGGCGGATGTCCAGCAGCAGCACCACGCCGGCCAGCGATTCGCGCTGGCGCAGGTAGCCGCCCAGCACCTCGGCCCATTCTTCGCGGGCGTCGCGGGCGACCGACGCATAGCCGTAGCCGGGCAGGTCTACCAGAAAGCCCAGCGACTGCCCGGGGTCGAGCGGGTCGGGGATGCCGAACAGATTGATCAGGCGTGTGCGGCCGGGGGTTTTGCTGGAAAACGCCAGCCGCCTCTGGTTGGCCAGCACATTGATGGCCGACGACTTGCCGGCGTTCGATCGCCCGACGAATGCGACTTCGGAGGTGGTGGGGGGCGGCAACTGGTCGAGGCGGGCGGCCGAAACAGTGAAAGAGGCGCGGTGCAGGATGGACAATGTAGGGCCTGAGCAGTTTGATTCAACCGCTATTGTATAATTTCGGATTTGAAACTGTTGCGGTCATTATGCGCGGGCCTTTTTGGGCCCGTAAATTTGACATTGTCATAGCCGGCAAGGGCCGGCGCCCAGATCGAATAAGCGATCCGTCGAGGTTTTCATGAAGCGTGTGCTTTCCAGAATATTAATTATCAGCGGCGTGATGCTTGGCTGTTCCGTGATGTCCGTCGGCCATGCCCAAGGCCCCGCTGCCAAGCCCGACGCGGCCAAGGGCGAAGCCCTGTACACCAATGGCGATGCGGCGCGCGGCATTATTGCCTGTGCCAGCTGTCATGGGCCCGGCGGCAACAGCACGCTGCCCATCAACCCCAACCTGGCCGGCCAGGCACACGAATACATTGCCCGCCAGCTGCACAACTTCAAGTCCGAAGAAAACAAGCCCGCCAAGCGCACCGGCCCGGGCGGCGCGCCCACGCCCATGACACCCATGGCCCAGCCCCTTAACGACGAAGACATCCAGAACCTCGCCATTTACCTGGGCCAGCAGCCGCTCAACTTCGAAACCGCCGCCACGGCGAGCAACGAAGAAACCATGCAGCGCGGCCAGCAGATCTGGCGCGGCGGTATCCCCGAACGGCGCGTGCCGGCCTGCGCAGGCTGCCACTCGCCCAACGGCGCCGGCATTCCGGGCGAGTTCCCCCGTCTGGCGGGCCAGTTCCCCAGCTATATCGAAGAGCAGCTCAGGCTGTTCCGCAGCAACGACCGCGCCAACGAAATCATGCACGACATCGCCGACCGCATGTCCGACCGCGATATCTCGGCCGTGGCCGATTACGCGGCGGGTCTGCGCTAAAGCATAAAAAACCAGCCCGGCGCCAGAACCAAAACCGCGCCGGCCGGTCTGTCAAAGGGGGAGCCGATATCGGCGGCCCCCTTTTTTTTAGAATTGAAGCCGTGAACCAAACATACTCCCTGCGAAGCTTCGGCGCAGACCTGATCGAACTGCTGGGTTCGATGCGGTTCGCGGTCAGCCTGCTGATGTTCATCTGCGTGGCCAGCATCATCGGCACCGTGCTGCAGCAAAACCAGGTGGCCAACAGCTATATCGACCAGTTTGGCCCCTTCTGGTTCCAGCTGTTCGACCAGTTCGCCATCTGGCATGTATACAACAGCTGGTGGTTCCTGCTGATCATGGCCTTCCTGGTCGTGTCCACCAGCATCTGCCTCATGCGCAACACGCCCAAGATGGTGCGCGACATGCGGTCGTTCCGCGAATACGTGCGCGGCAGCAGCCTGCGTGCCTTCCATCACCGCGTCGAGGCCCAGTCGCCCCAGGCGCCGGCCCAGGCCCTGCAGAAACTCGCCCCCTGGATGCAGTCGCATGGCTATCGCTACAAGGTGCGCCAGGACGGCGAGGCGATTATGGTGGCGGCCAAGAAAGGCTCGGCCAATCGGCTGGGCTATATTTTTGCGCATGCCGCGATCGTGGTGATTGCCGTGGGCGGCCTGCTCGACAGCGAGCTGCCCGTGCGCCTGCAGGTATGGCTGGGAGACAAGCAGCCCATTACCCAGAACATGCTGATCTCTGAAGTACCCGAAACCGGCAGGCTGCCGGCGGTGAACCCCAGCTTCCGCGCCAACATGCTTCTGCCCGAAGGCAGCAGCAGCGCCAGCGGCATCGTCGCCGTGGGCGACGGTGTGCTGGTGCAGCCCATACCTTTTTCCATAAAGCTGAACAAATTCGAGGTGGAGTATTACTCTACCGGCATGCCCAGCTCGTTCAAGAGCTATGTCGAAGTCAACGACCCCGACACCGGCGAAAGCTTCGAGCGCCTGATAGAAGTGAACGAACCGCTGCGCTACAAGGGCGTCACGGTGTATCAGTCCAGCCTCGACGACGGCGGCAGCAAGCTCAAGCTTACCGCCTACCCGCTCGAAGGAGCCGGCGGCAAGCCGTTTCCTGTCGAGGGCACGGTGGGCCAAAGCAGCCAGGTCACCCTAAGCGGCCAGGGCGGCGCCCATGACGTAACGGTGGACATGTCGGGCCTGCGCGTAATCAACGTCGAGAACATGGCGCCGGGCACCGAGCCCCAGCCCAAGGCCATGATCGACCATGTGGCGGCGGTTACGGGCAGTGCGGCCGGCGCCTCGAACGAGCATCTGCGCAACGTGGGCCCCAGCGTGCAATATCGGGTCATCGGGCGCGACGGCCAAGCGTACGAATATAATAACTACATGCTGCCCATCGTGCTCGATGGCCATGCCGTGTTTCTGGCGGGTGTCAGGCAGTCCGAAGCCGAGAACTACCGCTACATCCGTATCCCGGCAGACGCCAACAGCTCGGTGGCCGAGTTCATGCATTTGCGGGCGGCATTGCAAGACCCGTCGCTGCGCGAACAGGCGGCAAGCAGTTTTGCCCAGGCCAACGCCAGCAACGATACGCAGCGGCCCCTGCTGCAAAGGGCGGTGCAGGGCGCCATCGACGCATTCGCCCGGGGCGGCTTCAATGCCATTATCGAGCGCGTGCCCGAAAACGAGCGTGAAAGCGTGCTGGGCTTCGCGGTGCCCATGATCCAGCTTACGCTCACCGAGTTGTACGATATGGACCGCGAGCGCCGCGGGCTCGAGGCCAACAGCCACACTGAAGAAGGCGCAGACTGGCTCAGGCTTGCGGTGTTGGCGCTGGCCAACCTGCCCGATTATCCGGCGCCCGTGTTCATGTCGCTGAACAGCTTCGACCAGGTGCAGGCCAGCGTGTTCCAGATCGCCCGCAGCCCCGGCAAGAACACGGTCTACCTGGGTTGCCTGTTCCTGGTCATAGGCGTGTTTTCGATGTTCTATATTCGCGACCGGCGCATCTGGGTGTGGATCACCCCCGAAGGCGACGGCAGCCGGATGCAGGCCGCCATGACTTCGCAGCGCCGCAATCTTGATTTCAGCCAAGAGTTCGAACGCTTCCGCGACGCATTCCGGCGCTTGTTCACGTAAGAGGTTTTCCATGACCGAATCGACCTACAACCATCCTGTATGGCAGGACACCATGACCGCAAGCGGCGACGCGCGCGGCCAGCGCGGCAAGCCCAATTGGACTGACGCCGCGTTCTTCCTGCTGTTGGCGGCGGGGGCGGCCTACGCCCTGTACGCGTACAGCGGCAACATGGACTACTACGAGAAGATCATCCTGTGCGGGGCCGTGGTGGGCTTCTCGTGGATGGGCTGGCTGTGGCGCCCGCTGCGCGTGCTCATGGTGGCCAGCGGCGTGACGGCATTGCTCGCCATCTGGCTGTACAGCGGCGGAGGTGGCTTGTCGCAGGGCGACATCACACGTTCCGAAAGCATCTTCCTGCTCAAATACCTGTTTTCTTCCCAGTCGGCCATCTTGTGGATGTGTGCCCTGTTCTTCCTGGCCACCATCTGCTACTGGATAGGCTACGCCAGCAAGACCGCCGCCTGGCTGGGCACGGCCCTGACCTGGGGCGCGGTATATGCCGGCACCACCGGCTTGCTGGTGCGCTGGCGCGAGGGCCATCTGCTGGGCCCCGACATCGGCCACATTCCTGTCAGCAACCTGTACGAAGTGTTCGTGCTGTTCGCCCTGATCACTGCGCTGTTTTACCTGTACTACGAGCGCCGCTATGCCACGCGGGCGCTGGGCGGCTTCGTGCTGCTGGTGGTCAGTTCGTCGGTCATTTTCCTGTTGTGGTATTCGTTCACGCGCGAGGCCTTCCAGATACAGCCGCTGGTGCCGGCCCTGAAAAGCTGGTGGATGAAAATACACGTGCCGGCCAACTTTATCGGCTATGGCACGTTCTCGCTGGCGGCAATGGTGGGTTTTGCCTATCTCGTGAAAGAGCACGGACAGACCCGCTCTTGGGGCAAGCTGTTGCCCTTGTTCCTGCTGGGAGCCATATTGTGCGCCGAGCCCATGATGTTCGGCTCGCGCGAGCTGTCGCCCACCTGGATGCTTTACTTCGGCATCGGCGCCATTATCGTGGGCGCCATCCTGGCCATGCGCGGGCCCATCTCGCGCAAGCTGCCTTCGCTCGAAATCCTCGACGACATCATGTACCGCGCCATTGCGGTGGGTTTCGCCTTCTTTACGGTGGCCACCATATTGGGAGCGCTGTGGGCGGCCGACGCCTGGGGCACCTACTGGCAGTGGGATCCCAAGGAAACCTGGGCCCTGATCGTCTGGCTCAATTACGCTGCCTGGCTGCACATGCGGCTGATGAAGGGGCTGCGAGGAACCATGGCGGCCTACTGGGCGCTGGCGGGCCTGCTGATCACCAGCTTTGCCTTCCTGGGAGTCAATATGTTCCTGTCGGGCCTGCATTCCTACGGCGAGCTGTAGACGGGCGACCGGGGCCTTGGCCTGCCCGGCCAGGCCTTGTCATCCGGTCCGGGGCCGTCGGCGCAATGTCGAGCACGTCCGGGTATTCCGCGTAGCGGAAATGTGCGAAGGTTGGAACCGAAGAAGGCCTTTAGGCACGCCGAAGAAGCGTTTACCCGTATACGGGCAAGCGATGCACGTGGCTAGAATGACTCCATCATGCTCATATCACGGAGGGGTCATGTCACTGCACATCAAGAAATTAATCAGCGCATCGCTTGTTGCCCTGGGGGCGGCGGCCATAAGCGCGGCGGCGCAGGCTGAAATCAAGATCGGCCTGATCACCACGCTGTCGGGCGGCGGCGCGGCGCTGGGGCAGGACCAGCGCGACGGCTTCATGCTGGCGGTCGAGCAGAACGGCGGCAAGCTGGGCGGGCAAGACGTCACCGTCATCATTGAAGACGACCAGATGAAGCCCGAGCAGGGCGTGCAGATCGCGCGCAAAATGGTCAACAATGACAAGGTCGACTTCGTCACCGGCATCATTTTTTCCAACGTGATGATGGCGGCGCGTACGCCCATCCTCGATGCCAAGGTCTTTCTCATCGGCTCCAATGCCGGGCCGTCGCCCATGACCGGCGCCGAATGCTCGCCGTATTTCTTCTCCACCTCGTGGAACAACGACCAGTTGCACGAGGGCGCGGGCGAAATCGCCACCAAGCTGGGCTACAAGAACATGTATCTCATGGCGCCCAACTACCAGGCGGGCAAAGACGCCCTGGCCGGGTTCAAGCGCTTCTACAAGGGCGAGGTGCTGGACGAGGTCTATACCCAGATCGGCCAGCTGGACTACTCGGTCGAAATCGCCCAACTGCAGCAGGCCAAGCCCGACGCGGTGTATGTCATGTATCCGGGCAGCATGGGGGTGAACTTCGTCAAGCAATATCGCCAGGCGGGCCTGCTGGGCACGCTGCCGCTCATTTCCGCCGCCACGATAGACGGCTCCACCCTGCCGGCCCTGCAGGACCTGGCCCTGGGCGCCATCACCAACGCGCCATGGGCGGTCAACCTCGACAACCCCCAAAGCCAGCAGTTCGTGAAAGCCTTCCAGGCCAAGTACAACCGGGTTCCGTCGCAGTATGCCGCCCAGTCCTATGACGCTGCCAATCTGCTCGATTCGGCCATTCGCAAGGTCGACGGCAACATGAAAGACAAAGAAGCCCTACGCAAGGCGCTCGAGGCGGCCGATTTCAAGTCGATACGCGGCGACTTCAAGTACAACACCAACCACTTCCCCATTACCGACTGGTATCGGGTCGACGTCGTGAAGGATGAAAACGGCAAGGCGGCACTGCACGCGGTGGACGTGGTGCTGAAAGACCACAAAGACGCTTATTACGAGCAGTGCAAGATGTAGGGCCAAGAGCCTTTGCGCAGTAAAAGACGGCTCGGGGCTTGCGCCCGGAGCCGTCTATTTTAAGCCTGCTTTCGCGGGCCGGCCCGGCAACCGGGCTAGGGCAGCACCTTCTCGTCGGCGAACAGGCTTTCAAGGGTTTCGCGGGGCCGCACCACCTGATAGCTGCCTCCGTCGACCATGATCTCGGCCGGGCGGGGACGGGTGTTGTACTGGCTGGCCATGGTAAACGCGTAGGCGCCGGCCGACATGATCGCCAGCAGGTCGCCCTGCCGCAGGTCCAGTTGCCGGTCGCGCGCGAGCCAGTCTCCGCTTTCGCAGATGGGGCCTACCACGTCGTAGGTCTTGGCGTCGGCCGGGCGTTGCCCGGCGGGCTGGGCCACTTGCTCGACACTGTGCCAGGCATCGTACAAAGTGGGCCGCAGCAGGTCGTTCATGGCGGCATCGACAATGGCGAAATTCTTGGCTTCAGTATGCTTGAGGTATTGCACGCTGGTCAGCAGCACGCCGGAGTTGCCCACCAGCGAACGGCCGGGTTCCAGCACAATCTGCAAATGCTCCAGGCCTCGCGCCTGCAGGCGTTCGAACACATTGTCCAGCAGCATCTTGGGCGTCAGGGGCGTTTCGTCGGTGTAGCGGATGCCGATGCCGCCGCCCAGGTCGAGGTGCTTGATATGGATGCCGTCGCCGGCCAGGGCGCTGATCAGATCCAGCAGCTTTTCGAGGGCGTCCAGGTAGGGGTCGACCTCGGTGATCTGCGAGCCGATATGGCAGTCGACCCCCACCACGTTCAGGCTGCTCAGCTGCGCGGCGCGCTTGTACACTTCGGGCGCTGTTTCAATGGCGATGCCGAATTTGTTTTCCTTCAGGCCGGTGGAAATATACGGATGGGTGTGCGCGTCGACGTCGGGGTTGACGCGCAGCGACACGGGCGCCACCTTGCCCATCTGCGCGGCGACCTGCGCCAGGCGCTCCAGTTCGGCCTCAGATTCGACGTTGAAGCACTTGACGCCGGCCTGCAGCGCGGCCTGCATTTCCCATTCTTGCTTGCCCACGCCCGAGAACACCACTTTGCCGGGGTCGCCGCCCACGGCCAGCACCCGGGCCAGTTCGCCGCCCGAGACGATGTCGAAGCCCGAGCCCAGCTGGCGGAATTCGTTCAGCACGGCCAGGTTCGAGTTGGCCTTCATGCCGAAGCAGACGAGCACGTTGCGTCCTTCGGCTGCCGTGCTGTACGCCTGCCAGGCATCTTGCAGCGCCTTGCGTGAATACACGTACAAGGGGGTGCCGAATTCCTGGGCGAGCGCGGCAAGGGGAACGTCCTCGGCGTGCAGGACCTGGTTCTTGAAGGCGAAATGAGGGGCGACTGTCATGGAATCAAAATTTGAGTGCGCGGCTTCATGGTTCTGCGAAGCCGCTGCGCGTTATCGGGCCGGGCACACACCTTGTTGTGCACGCAGCCCAAAATAATACAACACCGGGAAACCCGGTCGGCGTCCATGAAGATGAAAACGCCGTTGGCCGCGGGCAGGCGCTTACTTGCCGGAGATGGGCAGCGTTTGCGCCGTGCCCTGGCTGGCGTCGGCGCTGTCGGCGCCTGCGGGCGCCGGCGAGGGCGCTGGCACGTCCGATTGCGGCGGGGCGGTCAGCGAATCTTCGGGCGGCGGCGGAGGCATGTAGAGCGGCCCCTTGTAGCCGCAGGCGGCCAGCAGGGGAAACACGGCCAGGCTGGCTACAATGCGATACTTGATTGAGGCGGGTGTCTTGGTTTGGGGCGCTTGCATGACGAACTCCAAAATTGGGTAGTGCGATATGAACGAAACAGAATTCCTCGCTAGAAGCGAAGCCATATTGGATGACCTGGAAAGCCAGTCGGATGACTGGATCTCATTGTATGACCTCGACATCGAGGCCAATCGCAGCGGAAATGTCCTGACCCTGGTGTTCGACGATGCCATCCACGTGGTGATCAACAGCCAGACCCCCATGCAGGAAATGTGGGTGGCCGCGCCCAGCGGCGGCTTTCATTATCGCTTCGACGGACAAAGATGGAACGACACGCGAGGCGGCCCCCACATGGCCGAGGCCTTGTCCCAGATCGTGTCCGAGGCCACCGGCCAGCCCATCAAGGTCGTTATATAGATTAGGGTTACAGGCCCTAGGGACCGGCCCGGACGGCATCTGCCTGGTTCGGGCCGGGTGCGGCATGCTGGCTAGAACTGCACCCGCTGCACCTGGGCGGCATCGTTGCCGCCAGTGGAGCTGAGCTGCTCGAGCAGCGTGCCGATGCCGTCGACCCCGCTGCCGTCGATGCCGCTTCCGTCGATGGACTGCAGTTCGTCGGGGGTGGGCAGCCCCACGCGGGCCACGGCTTGTCCCGGCGGGAACTCTGAGAAGTAATAGTCGCCGTCAATCTTGCTGAGCCCGCTGGGCGGGTCGCCCGCAGGCGTTTCGGGCACGCCTTTTAGCGCAACCTGCATGTAGTCGAGCCAGATGGGCATCGAGGCGCCGCCGCCGGTTTCGCGCGAGCCAAGTGAACGGGGCTGGTCGAAGCCCATCCAGGCCACGCCCACCAGCTTGGGCGTGAAGCCGGCGAACCAGGCATCGTGCGAGTCGTTGGTGGTGCCGGTCTTGCCGCCGATGTCGCTGCGCTTGAGCGCGCCGTGCACGCGTGCCGCCGTGCCGTAGGTGGCCACGCCGCGCATCATGTCGTTCATGACATAGGCTGTGCGGGGATCGATGGCGCGCGCGGCGGCATCGCCAGCGACGGTGGGCTTGGCCTGCATGATGACCTTGCCGCTGGAGTCGGTGACGTGGTCGATAAGGTAGGGCGGCACGCGATAGCCGCCGTTGGCAAAGACGGCGTAGCCGCCCGCCAGCTGCAGCGGCGTGACGTTGCCGGCTCCCAGCGCCAGGGGCAGCACCGCCGGGTTGCGCGAGCGGTCGAAGCCGAAGCGCGTGATGTAGTCTTGCACGTACTTGGGACCCACTGCCTGCATGATGCGGATGGAGACCATGTTCTTGGACTTGTACAGGGCCTGCCGCATTGTCAGCATGGGTTCGTAGGTGTTGCCGTAGTTCTTTGGGGTCCATGCCTTTGAGCCGGTTTGCGCGGCCGTGAGCATGAAGGGTTCGTCGGACACCTGGGTGGCGGGCGTAAGGCCCCGCTCGAGTGACGAAGCATAGATGAAGGGCTTGAAGGCCGAACCCGGCTGGCGCCAGGCCTGGGTCACGCGGTTGAACTGCTCTTCGAAATCGAAGCCCCCTACCAGGGACATGATGGCGCCGTCTTGGGGGCGAAGCGACACGAAGGCGGCCTGCACCGTAGGACGGTTGATGACTTCCCAGTGGTCGCCGTTCTTGTGCACGTAGACGACCGAGCCGCGTTCGATGCGGTATTGGTCTTTGGCATTCTTGCCCAGGCCGCGCGCGACGATCTTGAGGGCGTCCTTGTCGGTAACCTCGATGATCTGCTGCGAGCTGCGCGCCACCGTGACCTTTTCGGGGCTGGCCGACAGCACGACACCCATGAGCAGGTCGTCGCTGTCGGGGTACTTGTCTTGAAGATCGTCAAGCAGCGTGTCAAGGGCAACGCTGTCGCTTTCTATGCCTTCGGGAAGGCGAATGGTTTCTTCGGGGCCGGGGTAGACCGCGCGGCGCGTGTATTGCATGATGCCGTCGCGCACCGCCTCGTAGGCTGCCTGCTGGTCTTTGGAGTGTATGGTGGTATAGATGTTGAAGCCGCGCGAATAGACGTTGTCTTGGTACACGCTGTAAAGCAGCCGGCGGGCAAGTTCGGCGACGTACTCGCCATGGATGGCGTAGCCGCCTGCCGGCGTGCCGGGGGCGGACTTGAGCACGATGGGCTGGGCCTTGGCTTCTTTGTACTCGGCTTCGGTAAGGTAGCCCAGGCTGAGCATGCGGCCCAGCACATAGGCCTGGCGGGCCTTGGCGCGCGGCATGTTGGCGATGGGGTTGAAACGCGAGGGCGCCTTGGGGATGCCGGCCAGCATGGCGGCCTCGGCCGCGGTGATTTCATTGAGGGGCTTGCCGAAATAAGTGCGCGACGCTGCTGCGAACCCGTAGGCCCGATGGCCCAGGAAGATCTGGTTCATATACAGGTCGAGGATCTGGTCCTTGGTAAGGGTGGCCTCGATCTTGAAGGTAAGCAACAACTCGTAGAATTTTCGGGTGTAGGTTTTTTCGGACGACAGATAGAAATTGCGCGCCACCTGCATGGTGATGGTGCTGGCCCCCTGTGTCTTGGACATGTGGGTGATGTTGGCCACCATGGCGCGCGCCACGCCTGCCCAGTCGATGCCGCCGTGCTGATAAAAGCGGTCGTCTTCGGCTGCTAAAATGGCCGACTTCATGACGTCGGGAATTTCATCGAAGCGCAGCACATTGCGGCGTTCTTCGCCGAATTCGCCGATAAGTACCTTGTCGGCGGTGTATATGCGCAGCGGAACACGAGGCCGGTAGTCGACCATGGCCGTAAGGTCGGGCAGATTGGGCCAGGCCAGGGCCAGGGCCAGCGCGCCGAGCAGCGCCCCGCAAAGACCAAGGCCGGCCAGG
This sequence comes from Pusillimonas noertemannii, assembly GCF_003096595.1. GTDB lineage: Bacteria > Pseudomonadota > Gammaproteobacteria > Burkholderiales > Burkholderiaceae_B > Pusillimonas > Pusillimonas noertemannii. Next base: position 43,532 of record NZ_QEKO01000001.1, read on the forward strand.
AAGACGGCCGACTTGATCAGGAATCGCGGCAAGCGTGACCGTGTCTTGCCTTCAGAGGATTTAGTAGAACTCATTGATGGCGATTTTAAGCCCAGGCAAACCGCGCGGCACCAGGTGTGCGCGGACAATGTAACGGATTAATGCAAGGATAGTGGGCTAAAGAAGGATTGCAAGTGGGATAATACACAAATGAATGACTCTTTACGCGCGAATCCTGCCGTTGCGGTTGATGTTTCCTGCCATGGGCAGGCGCCGGACGCGCCCGCCGCAGGCGGAGGCAGGCCGATATTTCTCGTGGGCATGATGGGCGCGGGCAAAACCACCATCGGGCGCCACCTTGCCAAGGCCCTGAACCGCGAATTCGTGGATCTTGACCTGGCCCTTGAATCCCGCTGCGGCGTGCCGGTTGCAGTGATATTCGAAATCGAAGGCGAAGAAGGCTTCAGGCGGCGCGAAAGCCAACTGCTCGACCAGTATTCGCAGCAACAGGGCATTGTGCTGGCCACGGGCGGCGGGGCCGTGCTGGCCGAACAAAACCGGGGCATGCTCAAAGAGCGCGGTGTGGTCGTGTATCTGCGGGCCACAAGCGAAGAATTGTACCAGCGCGTCGCTCGCGACCGCCAGCGCCCACTGTTGCAAACAGACGACCCCCGCGCCAGGGTGGCCCAGCTTCTGGCCCAGCGCGAACCGCTGTACGAAGAAGTGGCCACCCTTGCCTTCGACACCGGCAGCACCCCCATTTCGCAGGCGGTGCAAGACCTGGTTGCGTTATTGGAACAACACGAGCACGCGCGATGAACACCGTACATGTTGAAACACCCGGAGGGGCGTACCCCATTCATATAGGCGCCGGCCGACTGGGCTTGCTGGCGCAAAGCATTCCGGCCGACGCCACCGCGGTGGCCCTGGTCACCAACCCCACCGTGGGCGGCCTTTATGCCGCTGGTGTCGAAAAGACGCTGGCCGAAGCCGGGCATCGCGTGCTGCGCATAGACTTGCCCGACGGCGAAGAGCATAAAGACTGGCAGACGCTGAACCTGATTTTTGACGCGTTGCTGCAAAATCGTTTCGACCGCAAGGCGGTGCTGGTCGCCCTGGGCGGCGGTGTCATAGGCGACATGGTCGGGTTTGCCGCCGCATGCTATATGCGCGGCGTTCGCTTCGTGCAGGTGCCCACCACGCTGCTGGCCCAGGTCGATTCTTCCGTGGGCGGCAAAACGGCCGTCAACCATCCGCTGGGCAAGAACATGATCGGCGCGTTCTACCAGCCCGATGCGGTTGAGATCGACGTCGACGTGCTCAAAACACTGCCGCAGCGCGAAATCGCGGCCGGGCTGGCCGAGGTCATCAAATACGGCATGATCATCGATGCCCCCTTCTTCGACTGGTGCGAGCAGAATGTCGATGCCTTGCGGGCGCTCGAGCACAACGCCATCACCTATGCCATCCGGCGCTCGTGCGAGCTCAAGGCCTACGTCGTTTCGCAAGACGAACGCGAATCCGGCCTGCGCGCCATATTGAACTTCGGCCATACCTTCGGCCATGCTATCGAGGCGGGCTTGGGCTATGGCCAATGGCTGCACGGCGAAGCGGTGGGTTGCGGCATGATCCAGGCCGCCGAGCTGTCGGCCGCCGTGCTGGGCCTGCCGCGCGGCAGCGTCGAGCGCATCCGCTCGTTGGTGCGGGCCATCGGCTGCCCCGACGCTCCCCCCGACCTGGGCGTCGAGCGCTGGCTCGACCTCATGCAGGTTGACAAAAAGACCGAAGGCGGGCAGTTGCGCTTCGTGCTGCTGCCCGAAATCGGGCGGGCCGTGTGCCAGCCGGCGCCCGACGAGGCGGTGCGAGAAGTATTGCAGCGCACCGTCTCCGCATAGGGCTCGGCGTGGCGGCGATGGCACTGGCCCCTTATGCATGCGATCCCGAACGCAGCCGGGGCCGCCTGCATGCCGAGGCGCCGCCGGTCAACCGCACGCAGTTCCAGCGCGACCGCGATCGCATCATCCATTGCAACGCCTTCCGCCTGCTCGAATACAAGACGCAGGTCTTCATCAACCACGAGGGCGACCTGTTTCGCACCCGCCTCACGCACAGCATCGAGGTGGCGCAGATTGCGCGAACCCTGGCGCGCAACCTGGGGCTGCACGAAGACCTGACCGAAGCGATTTCCCTGGCCCACGACCTGGGCCACACCCCCTTCGGCCATGCGGGCCAGGACGAACTGAACGCGTGCATGCGCGAGATGGCGCCGGCGGCGGGCGGCTTCGAGCACAATCTTCAAAGCCTGCGCGTCGTCGACGAGCTTGAAGAGCGCTACGCCGCCTTCAACGGCCTGAACCTGTGCTTCGAGACCCGCGAAGGCATACTCAAGCATTGCTCGGCCTCGCATGCGCGCGAACTGGGCGAGATCGGCCGCCGCTTCCTAGAGCGCAGCCAGCCCTCGCTCGAGGCGCAGATCGCCAACCTGGCCGACGAAATCGCCTACAACAACCACGATGTCGACGATGGCCTGCGCTCGGGCCTGATCCGCATCGAGCAGTTGATGCGCATCGAGATATTCGCGGTGCACCACGCCGCGGTAATGCGCAAGTATCCCAACCTCGAGCGCCAGCGCGCCATCTCGGAAACGATCAGGGCCATGATCAACACCCTGATCGTCGACCTGACCGAAACCACACGCGCCAATATCGAAAGCGCTCGCCCCGGCAGCGCCGACGAAGTGCGGGCGGCGGGTCCGCTGGCCGCGTTCTCGGAGCCCATGCGGGCCCAGACCGATGCGCTCAAGCGATTCCTGCTGGCCAACCTATATCGCCACAGCCGGGTAATGCGCATGACGACCAAGGCACGCCGCATCGTGCGTGACCTGTTCACCGCCTTCATCGACGACCCGCGCCTGCTCAAGGACGAGTACCGGCGCGACGGAGACGTCGAACAGGCCCGCGCCATCGCCGACTACATCGCCGGCATGACCGACCGCTACGCCATCCGCGAGCATCGCGAGCTGTTCCGGATGGACTGAAGCTTAGCTGTCGGGCGCCGCGCTAAGCGTCGACCCGGTGGGCATACCGCGCATCAGGCGTATTTCCTCTATAAGCAGCTGGGCGCCGGGCGAGGAATGTTCGGGTGTGCGCCGCAATATGCCCACCGAACGCCGCAACTCGGCCATTTCTATGGGCAGGCGCTGCAGGGCGCCGGTGCTGATCTCGTGGTGGAACAGGTGGGACGAGGCGGCCGTGACCATGTCGCTTTCAAGCAGCAGGCCCCTGATGACCGACAGGTCGGAGGACTCGACGGTGGCCGCGGGCACGGGCAGGTTCAGCGCGGCGAAGGCGGCGCCCAGCAATTGCCGGGGCGGCGTGCCGGCGCGCGGCAATACCCAGTCGGCCGACAGCGTGTCGGCCAGGCTCAGGCCGGGACGTTCACCCAGGGGGTGGCCGGCCCGGGCGATGACGCCCATGCGGTCGTTGAACAGGTTTTCTTGTATGAGATCGGGATACAGCTCGGTGGGGCTGAGCGCGCCCAGGATGAAGTCGATGTCGCCGCACCATAGCGCGTAGCTGAGCGTCTTGAGCGGGGCCTCGAGTGTGGTGAACTGAAGGCCCGGATGCTTGCGATGCAGCCGCGAGATGGCTGCCGGAAGAATGTAGGGCCGGCCGAAGGGCAGGGCGCCGACGATGACTTGCCCGCTGACCTGTCCATTCATGGCCGCCAGCTCGGCATTGGCCAGGCGCAGCTGGGACATTGCGCGCTTGAGGTGGTTGATGAGGGTTTCGCCCGCGGCGGTGGGCTGCCACAGGGTGCCCGAGCGATCGAAAAGCGCCAAGCCGATGCTGTCTTCCAGGTCGCGCACCGCCATGCTGACCGCAGGCTGCGAGATGTCGAGCTGCTGGGCGACGGCGCCCATATGCTTTTGCTCGGCCAGCGCCACCAGCGCGGCCAGGCGGCGCTCGTTGACCGCCAGGGCGAAGATGGGCGCGTTGCGCGGCTGCAGCCCCTGGGCCAAGTAAATGTCGTCGAGTTCGGCGCGCGCGGCCTCCATTTCCTGCAAGGCGAATTCCACGCGGCGATTCAGTATGCGTCCGGCCTCGGTCAGCAGCATGCCGCGCGCGGCGCGCTCGAACAGGACCTGGCTCAGGCCCTGTTCGAGCTGCTGGATGGAATGGGCCACCGCCGAATGAGCGCGCAACAGCTCCACGGCCGCCTTGTTCATGCTGCCCAGGCGCGCCACGGCGTGAAAAGCCTTCAGATGCTTGGTGTGCGGTGTCATAAAGCGTTTCGGCAACTTTAGAAGGTTTTTGCGCAACTGCGCCCCGGCCCCGCGTGACAGAATGTGTTCATGCGGCAAGTGTAAAGCTCAGAGGGCTTTCTTGCTGCCGGGCAGCCCCAAGGCTCGGCGCCCCCGGCAAGAACGGCCCCTTTTCAGGAGAACACCATGAGCACAGCCAGTGCATTGAACAAAATGATCGTGACCAGCGGCTTCGAGATGCCCAATCTCGATTTCGAGGCTGTCATGCAGCATCTTACCGAGACCGGCAAGCGCACCCACCAGCTGTGGCTGACGCCCGATTCGCTGGCATTCGTGGCGCGTGGACGTGAATACCGCAGTGAATTTCACCTGAACCCCAGCTACGAGATTCAGTATTCGCTTAAAGGCGACCTGAACCTGCATTACCGCACGCCCGAGGGCAAGGAAGAAATCGCCTATGTGCCCGAGGGCTCGGTGCTGTTCCAGCCGCCCCTGGTGCCGCATTCGCCCCGCTTCGCGCCCGATTCCTTCCAGTTCGTCATAGAGCGCGCCCGGCTGCCCGGCGAGATCGACCGCTTCCATTGGTACTGTCCCAACTGCGACCACTTCCTGCACGAAGAAAGCTATGTCGTCGCCCACTACACCAACGACCCGGTCGGACGCGCCTACGAGAACTTCTACAACTCAGAAGAATTTCGCACCTGCGACAAATGCGGCCACGTAATGCCCGCACCCGAGAGGCTGTAGGCCATGGCGGCATTGCTGGAAACCCTCGACGCTCAGCTTCGCCCCGAGCACACGGCGCTGCTGGTCATCGACATGCAGAACGATTTCTGCGCCGAGGGCGGTTACCTGCACAAGCAGCGCGACTACAAGGTGGGCTTTGCGGCCAAGGTGGCCGACAACATCGACCGCCTGATCGCGGCCGTGCGGCCGCTGGGCGTAAGCGTGGTCTGGATACGCTCCATCTACGATTTCAAGTACCTGACCGACGCCTACAGGGTCAAGCGCCGCGAAGAAGGCTGCTGCCTTGAAAATACCTGGGGCGCCGACTTCTTCTGTCTTGCGCCAGCCCAGGGCGACGCGGTGGTGGACAAGCACAGCTTCAGCGGCTTTTACCGCACCAGGCTGCACGAGGTCCTGCAAGAAAAAGATATCAAGACCCTGGTCGTCACGGGCGTGGCAACCAATGTATGCGTCGACTCGACGCTGCGCGAAGGTTTTTTCCTGGGATACAACATTGTGGTGGCCGAAGACTGCGTCGGCAGCAACAGCCAGGCGGGACACGAGGGCACGCTGGCCACGGTGCGCAACAACATCGGCACGGTCAGCCAGTCGGCCGAGATCGTGCGCGTGCTGGGCGGCAGGCTGGTCGAATAAGCGCCGGGTCCATCACAGAATAAGAACATAACAAAAGGAGGAGGCCTTGGATATTATCTTGGGCGTGCTTTTCAACGGCCTGTCGTCGGCAATGATCCTGTATGTCATTGCCATCGGCATGTCGCTGACCATGGGCATGATGCGATTCGTCAACCTGGCGCATGGATCGTTCGCCATGGCGGGCGGCTACGGGCTGGTGTTTTTCGGCGAGCAGCTGGGCTTGCCGTTCTGGCTGTCCATCGCCTTGTCCACCTTGCTGGTCACGCTGGCCAGCGCCGTGCTGGAAAGGCTTTTGTATCGGCGCCTTTACGGAGCCAGCGAGCTCGAGCAGGTGCTGTTCAGCATCGGCCTCATCTTCGTGGCGTCGGCGGTGGCGCGCTACCTGTTCGGCCCCTCGACACAGAACGTGACGGTGCCCGATGCGCTCAGCGCGCAGATATCGCTGGGCAGCTTCTCGGCATCCAGCTATCGAAGCATGCTGATCATCGCGGGCTTCGTACTTTTTGGCAGCATGACGCTGCTGCTTGAAAAAACCTCTTTGGGCGCCAAGCTGCGTGCCGCGGTAGACAACCGCCGCATGGCCGAGTCGATAGGCATCCGCTCTGAGCAATTATTCATCCTGACCTTCTGCCTGGGCAGCGCCCTGGCCGCCTTCGGCGGAGCGCTGGGCGCCGAGGTCCTGCCCATTCGCCCCTCGTATGCCTTCGACCAGCTCAACTACGTGTTGATCGTGGTCGCGGTGGGCGGCCTGGGCACGCTCTACGGGCCCTTCGTGGCGGCCCTGATCCTGGGTATTACCGATACCGCATGCAAGTACTGGCTTCCCGAACTGGGGGCGTTCTTCATCTTCGCCGCCATGGTCGTGCTGTTGCTGTGGCGTCCCAACGGAGTCTTTTCGCGCACATGAAAGCCCATACGTCTGTTCCGCCCGAGGCGGCGGCCGAATTGCTTCGACGCCATCGCTTCCGTCCCATCGAAGCGCTGCCCTGGATCGTTATCGCCCTGGTGTATTTCCTGCTGCCCAAGAGCCTGGCCCTGGGCACCCAGATATTGATCATGGTGATGTTCGCGCTGTCGCTCGATCTTTTGCAAGGCTACGCGGGCATCACTTCGCTGGGGCATGCGGTGTTCTTCGGCACCGGGGCCTATGCGGCCGGCATACTTACCATTCACGGGGTGGGCGAGCCACTGGTCGGCCTGCTGTTTTCCCTGGTGCTGTGCGGCGCGCTGGGCCTGCTCAGTGGCGCCATCATCCTGCGCACGCACGGCTTGGCCCTGCTCATGCTCACATTGGGCATCTTGCTGATGGGGGCCGAGTTTGCCAACCGGGCGGCCTGGCTCACGGGCGGAGCCGACGGCCTGCAGGGCATGGTGGTCGGCCCCATCATGGGCCTCATCGAATTCGACTTCCGTTCAAGGGTGGCCTATGTATACGCCCTGGCCGTGCTGCTGGTCGTCTTCGTTCTTGTGCGCTACATGGTGTATTCGCCCTATGGGCGTTCATTGTTCGGCATGCAGCAGAACATCAATCGCATGTCGTCGATCGGCGCGCCGGTGCGGTCGCGCCTGGTGGTGGCCTATGGCGTATCGGCGGCCATCGCCGGCGTGGCGGGCGCGGTCAATGCGCAGGTCAATGCCTTCGTGGGCCCCAACGTGCTTACGCTCGAGCTTTCCGCCGGGGTGCTGACCATGCTGATCTTCGGTGGTGTAGGGCGTCTGTACGGCGCATTCGTCGGCGCGGCCTTCTACATGATCATGCATGATTACCTGGCGCGGGTCGACCCCACCTATTGGTATCTGTGGCTGGGCGTGTTGCTGATCGCCGTCGTCATGTACAGCAAGGGGGGCATCCTTGGGCTGGCCGACAAGCTGCTTGCATGGGGGGCTCGCAAATGAGCGAAGTGGTACTAGAAACGCGCGACCTCAATCGCAGCTTCGGCGCGCTGGTCGTTACCGACAAGGTGAACTTCACGCTTCGCGCGGGCGCCCGGCATGCGCTGATCGGGCCCAACGGCGCCGGCAAGACGACTTTCGTCAATCTGCTGACCGGCAAGCTGGCGCCCTCGTCGGGCCAGGTGCTGATGTTCGGCGAGGACATCACCGGCCTTTCCGAATACCAGCGGGTCAAGAAAGGCATGGCGCGCACCTTCCAGATCAATGCGCTCTTCATGGACATGACCGTGCTCGAGAACGTGGCGCTGGCGGTCAGCGAGCACCAGGGCACGGCATGGAAGCTGTTCAAGCCGCTGGGCAAGATGGACAGTGTCATCGAGGCGGCCTACGCGCAACTGTGCATGCTGGGCATCGAGGCCTACGCCGCGCGCGCCGTGCGCGAGCTCAGCTACGGGCTGCAGCGGCTGGTCGAGATCGCCATTGCGCTCAGCCTGAATCCGCGCATTCTGCTGCTGGACGAGCCCGCCGCCGGCGTGCCGGCCAGCGAGAGCGGCATCATTCTTTCCGCGCTCGACCGGCTAGACCCCAGCATCGCTATCATGATCATCGAGCACGACATGGCGCTGGTGTTTCGCTTCGCCGACGAGATCACCGTTCTTGAACGGGGCCGGGTGGTGGCCCATGGCACGCCCCAAGAGATTTCCACCAACGAACACGTGCGATCCATCTATTTCGGTGAAAGGCAGGTGGCCCATGGCTAACGATCTCGTATTCGACCACGTTACGGCGGGTTACGGACCCACCGTCGTCCTGGACGACCTGTCGCTGGGCGTCGGCGCCGGAGAGTGCCTGGCGCTGCTGGGGCGCAACGGCGTGGGCAAGACCACGCTGCTGCTGACCGCCATGGGCCATACCGTTTGTTCGGGCGGCTCGGTCAGGCTCGGCGGGGTCGACATCACGCGCTGGCCCATCTGGAAGCGTTCGCGCTTCGGTGTGGGCCTGGTGCCGCAAGAACGTGAGATCTTCCCCTCTTTGTCGGTTGAAGAGAATCTTCAGGTTGCGGCGCGCAGCGGCGGGTTCACCGTGGAGCAGACCTACGACCTGTTTCCGCGGCTTGCCGAGCGGCGGCGCAACAAGGGCAACCAGCTTTCGGGCGGCGAGCAGCAGATGCTGTCCATCGGGCGGGCCATGATGGGCGGTCCCAAGCTGCTGCTGCTCGACGAACCGATGGAGGGCTTGGCCCCTGTCATCGTCGACATCGTCATCGCGGCGCTGCATCGCATCCGTCAAGAGCAGAACATCACCATGATCCTCGTCGAGCAGCAGGCCCGGCTGGCGCTCGAGTTCGCGCCGCGCGCCGTGGTGCTGGTGCGGGGCCGCATTGCCTACGACGGGTCAAGCGCCGCTCTGCTCGATGACCAGGAACGCCTCGATTCGCTGATCGGGGTGCGCAGCGAGGCCGCGGCGTAGCCGGCCTCGGCGCAGATTTGAACTGGGCGCACACCCGGTAGCCGCGGATCTTTCGCGCCTACCGGAGCGGGCCCGAATACGCAGCATAAAAGCAGCAAACCACAGGAGACTCGACCATGAAACTACACAAGAAACTCATGCTGGCATTGGCGATGTGCGCCATGTCGGCCACGGCAGCGGCCGACACCGTCAAGATCGGCCATATTGCGCCGTTCAGCGGGCCGTTCTCGGAATACGGCCAGGAATTTCACCGCGGCATAGACCTTTACCTGGACAAGATAGGCGGCAAGGTCGACGGCCACGAGATCCAGGTCATCGACCGCGACGAGGCGGGCGGGGCCGAGCGGGCCAAGCAGGTGGCCCAAGAGCTGATCATCCATGACGAGGCCAAGTTCCTGGCGGGCCTGCAGATGACGCCCGACGCCCTGGCCCTGGCCCCCGTCATCACCAAGTCCAAGACCCCCACCGTCATCCTCAATGCGGCTACCGGCGTCATCACCCGCCGTTCGCCGTACTTCGTGCGTTTCTCGTTCTCGCAGTACCAGGGCGCGGCGACCATGGGCGACTGGGCCGCCCGCAATGGCATCAAGACCGCCTTTGTGGCGGTCAGCGACTACGCGCCGGGCATCGATTCGCACGAGGCCTTCAAGACGGCCTTCACCAAGGCCGGCGGCAAGATCGTCGACGAGGTGCGCATGCCCATGTCCACCACCGATTTCGGCCCCTACGTGCAGAAGGCCAAGGACGCCAAGCCCGATGCGGTGTTCATGTTCACGCCCTTCGGTGCGCCCGGCATCGCCTTTATCAAGACCTACCTGCAGATGGGCCTGGACCAGGCCGGCATCAAGCTGCTTGCCACCGGCGAGACGAACGAACGCGACCTGCGCTCCATCGGCGACCGTGCGGTGGGTATTATTTCGGCCTTCCAGTATTCGCCCTACCAGGATGGCGAGCTCAACAAAGAGTTCGTGGCCGCCTACCAGAAGAAATACGGCGCCAACGAATTGCCCAATTATTCGACCGCGGCGGGCTATGACGGCATGCACGCCATGGCCGACGTGATCGCGAAACTGGGCCCCGATTTCGACCCCGACGAGGCGATGAAGCTGCTGCGCAGCTGGAAGGGCGAGAGCCCGCGCGGCATGATCCACATCGATCCCGACGAGGGCGACATCGTGCAGGACATGTATATTCGCCGCGTCGAGAAGCGCGACGACGGCGCCCTGGTGAACGTGGCCTTCGACAAGGTGCCCGAAGTGAAGGACCTGTGGAAGGAGCTGAATCCCAAGTAAGGCATCATGCGGCGGGCAGCCCGTCCGCCGCATGGCCAAGCATGAGCGCTTTGGCAAGGGCCCGCCCCCGCCAAGGCGTTCAGGCTTTCAGCAGCGGCTTCAGGTAGCGGCCGGTGTGGCTTTCCGGATGGGCCGCGATGTCTTCGGGCGTGCCCTGGGCGATGATGCGTCCGCCGCCGGCCCCGCCCTCGGGGCCCATGTCTATCACCCAGTCGGCGGTCTTGATGACGTCGAGATTGTGCTCGATGATGACCACGGTGTTGCCGCTTTCGACCAGCTTGCGCAATACGTCGAGCAGCAGCGAGATGTCCTGGAAGTGCAGCCCGGTGGTGGGCTCGTCAAGAATGTACAGCGTCTTGCCCGTGCTGCGCTTTGAAAGCTCAAGCGAAAGCTTCACCCGCTGGGCCTCGCCGCCCGAAAGCGTGGTGGCGCTTTGCCCCAGTCGCACGTATGAAAGGCCCACGTCCATCAGTGTCTTGAGCTTGCGCGCGATGGCAGGCACGGCTTCGAAATAGTCCAGCGCCTGCTCCACCGTCAGGTCGAGCACTTCGCTGATGTTGCGGCCCCTGTAGCGGATGTCGAGGGTTTCGCGGTTGTAGCGCTTGCCCCCGCAGACATCGCAGGGCACGTACATATCGGGCAGGAAGTGCATTTCGACCTTGACCACGCCGTCGCCCTGGCAGGCCTCGCAGCGGCCGCCCTTTACGTTGAACGAGAAGCGGCCCGGGTCATAGCCGCGCGTGCGTGCCTCGGGCACGCCCGCGAACAGCTCGCGTATGGGCGTGAACATGCCGGTATAGGTGGCCGGATTGCTGCGCGGCGTGCGGCCGATGGGGCTTTGGTCGACGCTGATGATCTTGTCGAAGGCCGAGAGCCCTTCCATGGCCTCGTAGGGGGCCGGCTCAGCCTGGCTGCGGTGCAGTTCGTGCGAGACCGCGGTGGCCAGCGTGTCGTTGATCAGGGTGGACTTGCCCGAGCCCGACACTCCGGTGATGCACACCAGGCGTCCGGCCGGGATGGCCAGGTCGACGGATTTCAGGTTGTTGCCCGTGCAGCCCTTGATGCGCAGCCAGTGCGTGTCAGGCGCGATGAGCCGGCGCTTGGGAATTTCGATGCTTAGCCTGCCGCTGAGGTATTGCCCGGTCAGCGACTCGGGGTTGTCCTCGAGGGTGTCGGGCGCGCCCTGGGCAACCACCTGGCCGCCGTGCTCGCCGGCGCCGGGCCCCATGTCGACGACGAAGTCGGCCGAGCGGATCATGTCTTCGTCATGCTCGACCACGATGACGCTGTTGCCCAGATCGCGCAGGTGCTGCAGGGTTTCGATAAGGCGGTCGTTGTCGCGCTGGTGCAGCCCGATAGAGGGCTCGTCCAGCACGTACATCACCCCGGTCAGCCCCGAGCCGATCTGGCTGGCCAGTCGGATGCGCTGCGCCTCGCCGCCCGAGATCGTGTCCGCGCTGCGGTCGAGCGACAGGTAGTTGAGCCCGACATTGTTCAGGAACTGAAGGCGCGCCTCGATTTCGCGCGTGATGCGGTTGGCCACTTCCTTCTTGGCGCCGCTCAGCTCCAGCTCCTGGAACCACTTGAGGCAGGCCGCCAGCGACAGCGCCTCGACTTCATAGATGGCCCGGCCGCGGCGTTGCTGGGTGCCGGGCTCGTCGCCGATGAGCACATTGCGGGCTTCGACGCGCAAGCGCGACCCTTCGCAGGCCGGACAGGTCTTTGTATGGCGGAACTTGCCCAGTTCTTCGCGCACCGCGCTGGAGTCCGTCTCGCGCCAGCGCCGCTCGAGATTGGGAATGACGCCTTCGAAGGGATGCTTCTTGACCGTGCTGCGCCCCTTTTCGTTCAGGTACAGAAAGGCGATGTCTTCTTCGCCCGATCCGTACAGCACACATTGCTGCACGGCTTCGGCCAGTTCATTGAAGGGCGTGTCCAGGTCGAAGTCGTAATGGGCCGCCAGGCTGCTGAGCAGGGAATGGGTAAAGGCATTGCGGCGGTCCCAGCCGCTGATCGCGCCGCTGGCCAGGCTGAGCTCGGGGAAGGCGACCACGCGCTTGGGGTCGAAAAAGTCGACGTGGCCCAGGCCGTCGCAGCTGGGGCAGGCGCCCACCGGGTTGTTGAAGCTGAACAGGCGCGGCTCGAGCTCGGGCAGGCTGTGATGGCACAGGGGGCAGGCGTAGCGGCTGGAGAAGGCCAGTTCTTCGCCCGAATCCATATTGAGCGCAATGGCCCTGCCGTCGGCAAGCCCAAGGGCGGTTTCGAAGCTTTCGGCCAGGCGCTGCCGGCTTTCCGGCTTGATGCGCAGGCGATCCACGACGACGTCCAGGTCGTGCTTCTCGGTTTTCTTCAGGGGCGGGACACGGTCGATTTCAAGCATTTCGCCGTCGACGCGCAGGCGCACGAAGCCCTGGGCCTGCAGGCCGGCGAACTCGTCCTCGAAGCTGCCCTTGCGCGCCCGCGCCAGCGGCGCAAGAATGGCCAGCCGCGTGCTGGCGGCCCAGTTCATGGCCTGGTCCACCATCTGGCTGACGCTTTGCGCCTGCAGCGGCAAGCCGTGGTCGGGGCAGTAGGGCGTGCCCACCCGCGCATACAGCAGGCGCAGGTAGTCGTGGATTTCGGTAATGGTGCCCACGGTGGAGCGCGGATTGTGGCCGGCGGACTTCTGTTCGATGGAAATCGCCGGCGACAACCCCTCTATCAGGTCTACGTCGGGCTTGTCCATCAGCTGCAGGAACTGCCGGGCGTAGGCGGAAAGGCTCTCGACATAGCGCCTTTGGCCTTCGGCATACAGCGTGTCGAAGGCCAGCGACGACTTGCCCGAGCCCGACAAACCCGTGACCACCACGAGCTTGTGGCGCGGCAGGTCGACCGAAATGTTCTTCAGGTTGTGCGTACGGGCGCCCCGGATGCGAATCGCTTCCATCAGGTTCAAGTCTTTCAAAGGCCAACTTGTTACTATAGCGCGCCGAGCCAATTCGCGTGGCCCGCATGAACCGGATAGAGGCGTTAAGGGGGGCGTCAGGCCTGATTTCGCAGGCTTGTTTATACTTGACGGCTATGTCCAGCAACCCCCTTTCGTCGGGAACGATGCAACCCGCCAAACTGAAACTCACCCCCACCGAGCGGCGCGCCAGCCTCATGCTTTCGCTGCTGTTCGCCTCGCGCATGCTGGGGCTGTTCCTGCTTACTCCCATCTTTGCCGTTGCGGCGCTGTCGGTGCCCGGGGGCGATGACGCCGCCAAGGTCGGCATCGCGCTGGGCGCCTACGGCCTGACCCAGGCCTTTTTGCAGATTCCGCTGGGCATGGCCTCTGACCGCTATGGCCGCCGCGCCGTCATCGTATTCGGCATGCTGCTGTTTACGGCGGGCGGCATCATGTGCGCTCTGGCCAGCGACATCAACTGGATCATCGCGGGCCGTGTGGTGCAGGGGCTGGGCGCCGTCTCGGCCGCCATCACCGCCTGGATCGCCGACGCCACCCGCCCCGAGGTGCGCACCCGCGCCATGGCCATGGTGGGCGGCTCAATAGGTATCTCGTTTGCGGCTTCGCTGGTGCTTTCCCCCCTGCTGGTGGGCGAGTTCGGGCTTTCGGGCCTGTTCTGGGCCATCAGCCTGCTGGGCTTCGTCTGTCTGTTCATTGCCGTGGCCCTTGTGCCCTCGGCGCCCCGCGTCGAAAAACCCATCGTCCAGGCCAGGCCGCGCGACGTATTGCGGCATGCCGGCCTGCTGCGCCTGAATTTCGGCGTGTTCTGCCTGCATTTCATCCTGATGGCGCTGTTCATGGTGGCGCCGGGCCTGCTTTCCAGGCTGGGCGGCTACGATTCGGCCCACCTGTGGGAAGTCTACCTGCCGGTGATATTGCTGTCGTTCATATTGATGGTGCCAGCCGTGTTCTACACCGAGACCCGGCGCGTGCACAAGGTGGCCCTAGAGGTCGCCGTGGCGGGCCTGGCCGTGGTGCTGGCCCTGATGCCGCTGGCCAGCCACAACTTCTACACCCTGGTCGTGCTGCTGGTGGGCTTTTTCATTGCCTTCAACATTCTCGAGGCCCTGCAGCCCTCGCTGGTGTCGCGCGTTGCCCCGGTCGAGTACAAGGGCCTGGCCCTGGGCTTCTACAATACGGCCCAGTCGCTGGGCGTGTTTGCCGGCGCAACGCTGGGGGGCGTGATCAGCGCGCAGGGAGACACCAGCAAGGTGTTCCTGCTGGCCGCGGCGCTGGCCTTCGTGTGGTTCCTGACCGCGCGGGGCTTTCGCTCGGGGCCTTCGGGGCAAGAGGCGGGTGGCTGAGGGCCAGGCTTCGCCATTCAACCAGGCATCGTCGCCCGGCACTCTCTTGGGGTTTGTTTATAGGCGGCCTTGAAGACGCGGCTGAAATGCGCCGTATCCGAGAAGCCCCAGTCGTAGGCGATTTCACTGATGGACTTGTTGCGCAGGACCGGCGACATGATTTGCCTTCGGCATTGCTCCAGCCGTTGGGCCCATACCCATTTCATCAGGCTCATCGACTCGTCTTCGAACAGTTGATACACGTATCGGGTCGACAACCCCACTCCTTGGGCAATGGACGTTGCGTTCAGCGAAGGGTCATGCAGGTTCGCTTGTATGAAAGACAGTATTTTGCTTTTGTGAAAGGCGTTCATCCTGCTTGGGCCGACGCCGTCGAATTGCTCCTGGGATAGCAGCACCGTGGAGACCAGCTGCGGAAAAATGGAGGACAGGGGCGGGAGCGCCTGGGGCTTCAGGCTGGGGGCCAAGGAAAACAACTCGTCAAGCATGACGCGCAGCAGGGCGGCGGCGCCGGCTTTGCCGTCGATGCGGGTGGCGGTGAGCTTGGAAACATGGGGCACGTGCTCCAGTAATGCCCGGCGCGGTACATACATGGAGTACACATGGGTCGTACTGGACTCGAGCCTGAAAGGGCTGCTGGGATCAAAAATGAAGATATCGCCCGGTTGGGTGACGCATTCGCGATCCGCTTGCTTCAGATGGGTTTCCCCCTGCTTTTGTACCGAGACGAAAACCGCAGTTGATGGGGTGGGAGCGGATTCGGAACAAGAGGCGATGTGCGGTGTGAATTCCAGAGAAGAAAGGCTTAGGCTCGGACCATTGTAGGTAGTGATATTGCCATGTAACGGCCGGGTGTCGACGGCCCGATAATTGAAGTTGACGGCGAACAGCTTTTCCATCTTGTTTTCAAATACCTGGCAGGTATCGGCCCAGGGGGTCTCCTGGCTGGAAAACGTGAATTTATTGAGCATTGTCTTCCTCGGGCGGGTTACCGCCTGTCGAGGCGGTTTACACGTTTTTGCCTAAGGGAGCCCGCAGTTTTTTTGGCTGTCGCTTGAGTCTCCCCGACGAACTGTACCGTAGAGTATTTCAGGGAAATTCCATTTATCCATAAGGGTTTACGACAGTTCTTCATTTTTTCTTCCGGAACAGCCGCAGCCACCACTGCCTGAATCGCGCCGGAAGGCTGGGTTTGGCTTCGTTGGCGGCTGGCGGACTGGCCTGGACCGACTGCAGAGGTTCGCCCACCGGCTGCAGGGCCTTCTCGAAGTTGGAAAAAAACTCGGCCGCCATCCGCTGTGCAGCCATGTCCACCAATCGCTGGCCAATTTGCGCAATTTTTCCGCCCACCGTTGCCGTAGCGGTGTAATGCAGGATGGTGGTGTCTGGATCCTGAGGCTTCAACAGAACTGTAGCGGCCCCCTTGCCATGGCCCGCCGCGCCGCCCTGGCCTTCAAACTGTATGGTGTACGACTTGGGCGGCTGCAAATCTGATAGCTGCAGTTTTCCCTTGAATCTGGCCTTTACAGGCCCTATGGCTGCAAGAATTTGCAGCTCGTAGCGGTTGGCTTCCACAAGGGTCAGTGTTTCGCAGCCCGGAATGCAGGCTTGCAGGATGGCGGTATCGTTCAGTGCATCCCATACTTGTTGAAGCGGTGCGGAAAGGGTTTGTTCATTGGTCAGTTGCATAGTGGATTCGATGGTTGTGGCTTGAATGATGCGTTTGGCCGGTGGGATTCGGCGTCTTTCAACGCCCCGCAAGCCTAGATTGGGTCGGCCAATGCGATGAGCGACTCTTCGACGAGTTGAGTTTGATCAGAGGCAGGGGCGCCGCGTTGTTCCCGCCGACCAATTTCCATGGAGTTCTCTACGACCAGGCGACAGCGGTTGTAGCGTCGGCCCATGAAGCCTTCGAACAGGCTGGCTGCATCGGCGTGCCTGGCAGCCTCCTGGCCCAGCACCAAGGCGTCTTCAACCGCCATGCCCGCACCGGAGGCGAGATGGGGAGTGGTGGGGTGGGCAGCGTCGCCAATCAGCAGGCACCGGCCGACATGCCAGGGTTTGGGCAGAAAGAACGCTTCCAGAGGACGCATGACAATGCGAGACCGAGGGCCCAGACTCTTTCGTATGTGTTCCAGGGGCCCCCCATATCCTTCCAGCAGTGTGGCGAGCTTCCCCGGCAATGCCTCATCGGGCAAATGCGGTGGGCGCGGCGTGGTCTGCAACAAGAACATGTACATTTCGGTCTTGGAGACGGGACTGAGCCCGACCTTTACTTTTCCGCCGAGGAAAAAGGTTCTGCGCTCGATGGATGGCGGGCGCGGCGCGACCAGCCGCCAGCAGGTCTGCCCGGTATATTCGGGCTGAGGCGCGTTGGGCAGAATCAGGTTGCGGACGCGAGAGAACAGGCCGTCGGCACCAATTGCAATTTCATAGCTGCCCGACGTACCGTCGGAAAAACTGACATCGATTCGATCATCGCCCGACGCCAGCGTTTCGACGGTGACGCCGAGCCGCACCCGTATGGGACACCGCTTTACCCTGTCCGAGAGAATGCGGTGCAGCACAGGGCGCATGATTCCTCCGCAGCCAGGCAGGTTCCCTGCGCCGGCGCTTGGTGTGGGCACGAGATCGATGGGCTCTCCTTCGACATTGCAGATCTGTATTCCATTGCCGGTATAGGCGTGCTGCACGACCTCGTCGAGTATGCCCAGCCCTTGAAATGCGCGGAGCGTAGGCCCAGTGATGGTGATGCCGGCGCCGTAGACGCGCCAATAAGGATCCAGGTCGATCAAGTCCACCTCGAACCCTGCGTTATGCAACTCCAATGCAGCGGACATGCCCGCGATGCCTCCCCCTACTATCAGGGCCGTTCTGATACGTGTCATGTGCCTCTCTTCATCGGTTATTGGCGGCTTTGCGTCGATTGAGCGTATTAAGTCGGCAAGCCCGGGGACGCGTCAACAGGAGAGGGAGGCTTTCGCGCAATGGATCAAAAGATGGTGCGCGCAGGAGCAAATGAAGCGGCTTCAGCGATGGTTTCGGGCTTGGACGAAAGTGTCTTGAGCTTGCCGTCTGGAACGACAGACAAGTGGGGTGCGCAACCAGTCAAAAGATTGTGCGGAACGGGCACAGCATGATCGAAGAGGGCTCCCTATGATGACCAAACGTAATGCCGTGCAACGGCAGCCCGAGGCTCCCGGCCACGGCTGCGCAACAAGAGTCATGGAGACAAGAGTGAACGACATGCTGAAAGGCGCCAAGGTGTCAGGCCGTCCCAAGTCCCTGCAGGAAGCCAAGGAATGGATGTTGGCGAAGCTGGCTGCGCGCAACCACCCGATGAACGCATTGCCGGCGGATGAAGGGATTGAGTGGATACAGGGTGTTCCCGGGCTGGACGGTGAATCTTGGGGCAGCTACTGGGAACAGTTGGGTGCGCAGGTGAGCCTGCAGGCCGATGTCGCGGAGCAGGGCGGCGATGGGCGCCTGGCGTCGGCCCTTTATCAGAAAGCAAGCGGTCTTTATTTCATGGGCCGCTTTCCCTGCCCAAACCATCCTGCCAAGCAGCGTTGCGCGGCTGCCGAGCGGCAAGCCTACATTCAAGGGGCGCGGCATTGGAAAGAGCCGATACGAAGAGTCGTGATTCCCTTCCGGGGTCGCGAAGCGGAGGGCAAGGAAATTGTGCTTCTCGTGCGCATGCCCGCCGGTGTCGAGCGTCCGCCCGTCGTGGTGATGTGGGGGGGCGTGGATGCGTACAAAGAGCAGATGACTGCGGCATCGGACGCATTTCTTGCGCAAGGCGTGGCAACGGTAGCGATGGACAATGCCGGCACAGGCGAGTCACCCGTGCGGGGCGTGCCTGATGCTGAGCGGCAGTTCATCGCGGCGTTCGATTGGGTAGAGCGGCAGGCAGAGTTCCGGGGCGCGCGGGTAGGCTGTCTGGGACGCTCTTTTGGGGGGTATTGGGCCACCAAGCTCGCCCATCTCATGCCCGAGCGTCTTGCCGGCTGCGTGAACTGGGGCGGTGGCGCCCACCATATGTTCCAGCCAGAGTGGGTCGAGGCCTCACGATATCCGGACAGCTATCTTATGGAACTGGTTGAAACCCGCTCTTTGATGCTGGGGGCGACGGACGACAGTGAGTATCTGGGCGGTTTCAAACGTTTGTCCCTGTTGGACCAGGGTGTACTGGAGCAGCCGTGCGCACCTTTGCTGCTGGTGAATGGCAAGGAAGACCGACAGTGTCCGGTCGAGGACATATCGCTGCTGATCGGAAGCGGTTCGCCCAAGACGGTGCGCTTGTTTCCGGGGGGGCACATGGGTTTGACGCCGCAAACGCTGCCGACGATTGTCGACTGGCTATGCAAGCAGGTCAAGGGACAGGGTGTCAGGTCATGACACGAAACTGGCGCCATCCCGTTCCTACCCCCGATTGCTACGCCATGAGCCGCATTCTTTATGACATTCATCATCATGAAAGTGATTTGGAGCGATACAAAGCGGATCCGGATCAATACATGGCGAGCTCCCCGTTGTCGGCACGATTGAAAGCCGCGATACGCGATAACGATATCGGGGCGATGTACCTGGAGGGCGTGAACCCCTTGTTGCTTCGTGCGCATTGCCTGGGACTGAGAATACCCGAGAGCGAGTTCGTTGCGTCACTGCGGGCGATCGAGCATGTTGTGCAAGAGGAGAACGACCATGGCTGAAGTCGTAGGCGTGTATGCAACGAGCCATACCCCGGTCATGCTGAACTTCCCCAACGCTATCCCCGATGCGGACCGCAAGGAGATTTTCGACGCCTTTGCGACAGTCGGAGACGAGCTTCGCGCACTGCGGCCGGATGCGGTGGTGATCATCTCCGATGACCATGTCCATAATTTCTTCCTGAACAATTTACCCGCATTCTGCATCGGAGCCACCGACTTTTACCCGACACCGGTAGAGCACTGGCTGAAGGCGGAAAAGCGGGTTCTCGCCGGGCATGGATCTTTAGGGGCCTATCTGGTGACGATGGCCTTGCAGGAAGGGTTCGACCCGGCATTATCGATGGACCTGACGCTTGACCACGGTGTGCTGACCCCATTGGAACTTGCTGGAATCGCCGGCGAGGTCGCTGTCGTGCCCATTCTGGTCAATTGCGTGCAGCCTCCGTTGCCGACCATGAGCCGCGCTTTGCAGTGGGGCAGATTTCTGGCCAAGGCCTTGCGCAGTTTCCCGGAAGACCTGCGTATCGCAGTTCTTGCAACAGGGGGGCTGAGCCATGATATTTCTACGCCTCGCATGGGCATGGTCAACGAGGACTTCGACCGGAAGTTTCTGGCGCTTCTGGCTGGCGGAGATGACGCAGCGCTGGTCGATTATGCCGCCGGGCATGTCGATGAGGCCGGAAACGGCGCCGAAGAGGTTCGTACCTGGTTGATTGCGCATGGCGCGGCTCGAGGTGTATTCGAGCAAATCTACTACAAGCCCATGCCCGATTGGTACACAGGCATAGGTTTGGGGCGTTGGGCGTTGCAGGAGAAGGCATGACACGTTGTTCGTATCACACCGTAGGCCCCGCCGATGGCCAAGCTGTCGTGTTGTTGCATGCCATCGCGACCGACAGCAACTTATGGTCGGCGCAGGTTCCCGTCTGGGCCACTGCCTTTCGTCTGGTCTGCGTGGATTTGCCCGGCCATGGCGGCAGCCCCGATATCGATGCCGACCTGGACCTGGACGGATATGCGGATTGCGTCCTCGATGTGCTTGACGAGCTGCATATAGACACTGCTTCTCTAGTGGGCCTGTCCTTGGGCGGAATGGTTGCGCAGGCGTTTGCACTGAAGTATCCGGCTCGGGTTCGATCGCTGGTGCTTGCGCATACCAGTGCGCGCACAGTCGAGGTAGTGAAAGGAATCTGGAGCGGACGCATTGCGCGCTTCGAGCGGGAAGGCATGGCCGCCCAGGTCATGCCTACGCTCGAGCGCTGGTTTACGCGGTCATTTGCCGAAGCGTCGCCGTTGACGCTTGCTTGGTTATCCGAACAGATACTGCGCACGACGAACAAGGGTTATTTGTCGGCCATAAGAGCAATTCAGGGCCTGGATCACCTGGACAAGCTTGCCGCTATCGAGGTGCCGACGCTGGTGGTCGCCGGCGAAGAGGATTCATCCGTACCTCCCGCTGCCGCGGCGCAGATCGCGGAGCGGATGGCCAACGCGAAAATGCTGGTGCTGGCGGGTGCCGCCCACCTGGGAAATCTTGAACGGCCGGTCGAGTTCACCGAAGCGGTCGGGGCCTTCCTGCGCCAGGCGTCGCGTTAACCCATACCAAGAAAGGAGACAGACATGAACGATGCGAACCATCAGGGCCTTACCGGTATCGGGCAACCATTGAGCAGAACCGAGGACAAGCGATTTTTAACGGGGAAGGGCCGGTATGTCGACGATATCAGGCGTCAGGGCGCGGCGCATGGCGTTGCGCTGCTGTCCCCGTATGCTCATGCCCGCATTCTTTCCATCGACGCAAGCCAGGCTGAGTCCGCGCCTGGGGTGCTGTGTGTACTGAAGGGCGATGATGCATTGCATGACGGACTGGGCGGAATGCCGCCGCTGTTCATGCCCGAAGATGCCGGAGGGCCCAAGGGGTATCGCACTGCGCGTCCACTGTTGGCTCAAGGCAAGGTTCGTTTCGTGGGAGACAGGGTGGCTTTCGTGGTGGCCGAGACGGCGGCGCAGGCCCGTGACGCCTGTGAGCTGATCATGGTGGATTACGAACCTCTCGACGCCGTCGTGCATCTTGACGATGCGGTGGCCGAGGGAGCCCCGCTGGTCTGGGACGAGGCGCCCGCCAATAAATGTTGCATGGTGATGTTCGGCGACGAGGCCGCCGTGGAAAAAGCATTTCTCGAGGCGGCGCATAAAGTATCCATACGGCTTGAAAGCAACCGGATAAGCGCAAATTCCCTGGAACCCAGAGCCGCCCTGGGCGAGTATGACCCGCTGGAAGATTTCTATACGTTGCATACCAGTTCACAGAATCCGCATGGTGCTCGAACCATGCTTTGCGCCAGCGTGTTTCATATTTCCGAGAGCCAGATGCGTGTCGTGTCGCCCGATGTGGGCGGGGGCTTTGGCATGAAGGCGGATCCCTATCCAGAGGATGGCCTGGTGTTGTGGGCGGCGCGGCGCACAGGCAGGCCGGTCAGGTGGACGGCGACACGCAGCGAAAGCCTTCAGGGTGACACGCATGGACGAGACCAGGTGGTGCATGCGGACATGGCGCTTGACCCCGACGGAGGGATATTGGGCATACGCGTGCGCTCCAGGCACGGGTTCGGCGCGTTCGTGGTGTCGGCGGCGGTGGCGCCCCTGACCTTCGCGATGCGTTTTGTACCCAGTGTTTACGCCGTCAAAGCATATCACGCCGTCAACGAGGGCGTCTTTACCAACGCTTCGCCCACCGGGCCTTACCGGGGGGCGGGGCGGCCCGAGGCAACCTATCTCATTGAGCGCCTGCTTGACCGGGCGGCCACCGAGATTGGCATGGACGCCTACGAAATCCGCCGCCGCAACCTTATCCGCCCCGACCAGTTGCCGTACGCCACCCATACGGGCTTCGTGTATGACAGCGGCGATTTCTTCCATGCGCTCGATGAATGCACGGCGCGCTCCGACGTGGCAGGCTACGCGCAGCGAAAAGCGGAATCTGAAAGGAAGGGGCTGTTGCGTGGCCGGGGCATCGGCATGTTCATCGAGCAGGGGGGCATATTCAACGATCAGATGACCATACGCTTCAGCCCCAGCGGCCATGTGACCATACTTTCGGGGCTTCATTCTCATGGGCAGAGCCACGCCACCGTGTTTCCGCAGCTGGTTTCAGAGTGGCTGGGGGTTCCCTACGGCTTGATCAGGTATGTGCAGGGCGACACAGACAAGGTGTCGTTCGGGCGGGGCACCTACGCCGCCCGTTCTTCCATGATTGGCGGATGCGCCCTGCGCCTGGCTGCAGATGAAATCATCCAGAAGGTCCGTCCTGCCGCCGCCATGCAGTTGGGTGTGGGGCCCGACTCCCTGCTCTATGAGAACGGATTCTTCCAGATACAAGATGGTGAAAAACGCATTGCCCTGTCCGACGCGGCCAAGGCGTTTTTCATCAAGGCGGGGCCTTTGTCGAAATTCGGCGTAGGCCTCGAGGCGACGGGCACATGGAGCGCGGATGCGCCGAACTTCCCCAACGGCTGCCATATATGCGAGGTGGAAGTCGACCCCGAAACCGGCGTTGTGCGGATAGACCGGTACAACGCGGTCGATGATGTCGGAATCGCCCTGAACCCGCTTGTATGCGAAGGGCAGATGCACGGGGCGATCGCACAAGGCCTGGGGCAGGCGCTGCTCGAGCACGTGGTGTACGACCGTGATTCAGGCCAGTTGCTGACCGGCAGCCTGATGGACTACGGAATGCCCCGTGCCGATGACATGCCGCCCTTGAACCTGCAGCTTCTTGAGATTCCAAGTACGACGAACCCCTTGGGCGTAAAGGGAGTGGCCGAGTCAGGAACCATTGCGGCGCCTCCCACCATTATCAATGCGGTGATCGACGCCCTGAGGCCTTTGGGAGTCGAGCATCTGGACATGCCTGCGACACCGCTGAAAGTATGGCAGGCGATTCAATCAGCCAAGCAATCCCGGGCTGCTTGAGCGTTGCTGTTGTAAGCACAGTAGAAATATAACCATCAACGGAGACATCAATCATGAAAAAAATCATCAATTGGATTATCGCCATCGCGGGGTTTACCGCGGGTGTATCAAGTGCCCAGCCCGTGCCTGTGGCGGTAGGCTATCCGCCGGCGGCCGACTGGCTGCCGGCGCTGGTGGCCAAGGATACGGGAATCTTTGAAAAGCATGGGCTGGATGTCTCTTTATCCAAAATTGCCATTGTGTCCAACATTCCTGCGGCAATCATGTCGGGCAGCCTGAACATCGGGGCGACGACTCCGACGGTGCTGATCGACACTTCGACGTCCGGCCTTGACCTTGTTGCGGTGGCCGGCGCGACTCGTTTCGTCAAGGATCCCGCCATATTCAGCGTCGTTGCGCGCGAGGGTGTCGAAGTCAAGACAGCCAAGGATCTCGAGGGCAAGCGGGTTGGCGTGCCCGGCATCCGCAGCGTGGCGGACGTACTGTTCAGGAAATGGCTGATCGACAAAGGCGCGGATATGTCGAAGGTTGCCATTGTCGAGGCCTCGTTTCCCCAGATGAAAGACCTGCTCAAGGCGGGGACGATAGATGCCGTGCCGGTTCTCGAGCCATTCCGTTCCGCGATTCTTTCGGACAACACGGGCTATCGGGTCTCCGACTATATCGCGGAGGTCAATGAGGACATTCTTGGTGTGGTATGGGCGGGCAGCCGTAAATGGCTGGATGCGAATCCCACGGTCGTTCCCGCTTTTCGGCTGTCGTTGGCCGAGGCGTTGGATTTCATTCGTGACAATCCCGAGAAGGCGCGCGAGATCGAGAAAAAATACCTTGGGTTCACGACGCAGCTGAAAGTGCCGTACTCGTTAACCCTGAATCCCGCCGAATTCGATATTTACGCGAACATGTTCAAAGAGGTAGGGTTCGTGGATAAGGCCGCCGATACTTCCGGGCTGATTTATCGCTAAGCGAAATCCCTCAGACTAAAAGGAAGAACCATGCAGGTTTCACTGATTGTTAACGGGCGTTCAATTACGCAAGATGTCGAAGAGCGTACGCTGCTGTCTGATCTGCTGCGCGACGGCTTGGGACTGACAGGAACTCATCGAGGCTGCGACACGGCCCAGTGTGGCGCTTGCACCGTGCATGTCGATGGGCGGGCGGTGAAATCCTGCAATCTTCTGGCTTTGCAGGTCCAGGGATGCGAGATACTGACCATAGAGGGCCTGGCGGAAGCGGACGGAACCCTGCATCCGATGCAAGAGGCTTTCAAAGAATGCCATGGCTTGCAATGCGGGTTTTGCTCCCCTGGCATGGTGATGTCCGCCATTGACTTGCTGCGTCGAACGCCCCATCCAAGCGAAACAGAGATTCGCGAGGGCCTCGAAGGCAATATTTGCCGCTGCACGGGGTATGTGAATATTGTGCGTGCCGTGCAACACGCCTCTGCCCGGATGGAAACATAGGAGGTATCGGACATGTATTCATTCAGCTACCATCGTGCCGCCGATGTCGAAGACGTGCGTGCGCACCTTAACAACGGGTCTGACTCCAAACTATTGGGCGGAGGCCAAACCTTGCTGGCTTCCTTGAAGCTGCGCCTTGCCCAGCCCGATTGCCTGGTCGACCTGGCCGGCCTCCCCGAGCTGCGGGGCATACGGCAGGCGGACGGAAAGTTGCTGGTGGGGGCAATGACAGCTCATGCGGCGGTCGCGTCCAGCACGGAGGTCAAGGGGGCCATTCCCGCCTTGTCGTATCTGGCGGGCCAGATCGGCGACCCCATGGTTCGCAATTGCGGAACCTTGGGCGGATCATTGGCCAACAATGATCCGGCTGCCGATTATCCGGCGGCGGTGCTGGGTTTAGGCGCCGTAATAGTCACCGACCGTCGCCGCATCGCCGCGGATGAATTCTTCCTTGGCATGTTCGAAACAGCGCTCGAGGCGGATGAACTGATCGTGCGCGTTGAGTTTCCAATGGCGGAATGCGCCGGCTATATCAAGTTCAAGCATCCCGCTTCGCGTTTTGCGTTGGTAGGAGTGTTTGTTGCGAAAACGGTGGCGGGGGTACGGGTTGCCGTCACGGGGGCGGGCTCCGTCGTGTTCCGCGTACACGCAATGGAAGAGGCGTTAACGCGTCGTTTCGACCCGGAAGCGATTGCGCATATTCGCCTGGACGAGGCGGACATGAACAGCGACCTTCATGCGACGGCGGCCTATCGTGCGCATCTAGTCAATGTACTGGCCCGCAGGGCAGTGCGGGCAGCGCTCAACTAGGAAGCAAACATGCTCCATAAGGATAATTGTCACACCAGCAGCGAAGTGGGCCATGCAGTGCATGACGAGCCCGCGATTCAAGTCGAGCGCCTGGCAATGGCGTTCGGCGAGGGGCCGGCGCGGCGCACAATTATTGATGGCTTGAGCTTGACGGTGGCTCGAGGCGAGTTCCTGTGCATTGTCGGCGCTTCAGGCTGCGGCAAGACGACCTTGCTCCGGCTATTGGCCGGACTCGCCCGTCCTACCGAGGGCCGCATCGATTTTCATGGCAAACCGGTTAATGGGCCGTCCCGAGAGCGCGCCATCGTGTTTCAGGATTACGGCCGCGCCTTGCTGCCTTGGCGCACAGTGGGCGGCAATATCGCCTTGGCGCTCGAAACCTGCAAGGTGCCGAAGGTCGAGCATGCCGAGCGCGTGAAGCAATTGGCGGAAACCATGGGGTTGTCGCATGCCGTCAATCATTACCCGAGCCAGTTGTCCGGAGGCATGCAGCAACGGGTGCAGATTGCGCGTTGCCTGGCGCAGAATCCCACTCTCTTGCTGATGGACGAGCCTTTCGGGGCTCTGGACGCCATTACGCGGCAGGGGCTGCAGGACGAAGTGGCACGCCTGGCCCAGGTTCATGGCACCACGGTTGTCTTCATCACCCATGATCTCGAAGAAGCCATCTACCTCGGAGATCGGGTGGTCGTTCTGGCTGCCAATCCGGGCCGCATATTGCGGGATATCCCCGTTGATGTGCCGCGTCCCAGGCATCAATTGACTACGCGTGAAGATCAGAAGTTCCTGGCCTTGCGCCATGAGATCTTTGGCTTGCTGGAGGGTCACTGATGGGAAAAAGATGGCTTGGCGCAGTCATTCCCGTCGGGGTGCTGGTGTTGTGGGAGGCCGCCTGGCATATCGAGAATGTGCGCATGGAATCCCTTTCCCGGCCGTGGGACGTCGGGTTGGCCTTGTTTCACGGCCTGGCGGGCGGCGAGTTTCTCATCGCCACGGCTGAAACCTTCCAGGCAGCGTTATTGGGGTTTGCGATTGCAGCCGTAATTGGCTTGGTTGCGGGAGTCGTCCTGGGGCTGCTGCCATGGCTCGAAAGCGTGGTCGGGCCGTCTATCGACGCCATGCGTCCGGTGCCTTCGGTGGCTCTCATTCCCCTCACACTGATGATCTTCGGCTTTGGCGTGCGCATGGAGGCGGCCGTGGTGGCGTTCGCATGCCTTTGGCCCATACTCATCGTGACCATTTCCGCGGTTCGAGGCATTGACACGGCCTTGCTCAATGTTGCCCGTGTACTTGAAATGTCGACCTATGAACGCATGGTGAAGATCATTCTTCCCGCGGCGCTCAGCCGTATCGCGGTCGGGCTGCAGCTTGCCCTGGCCATATCGCTGGTCGTCGCTGTGACGGTCGAGATCGTCCTCAACCCCAGGGGGCTTGGACACGGCATGATGTCCGCGCAGCAAGCAATGAGATTCGATCAAATGTATGCGCAATTGTTATGGATTGGGGCAGTAGGCTGGGGTCTTAGCTATGGCAGCCAGGTGCTGCTCGACAGATGGTCGCCGGCCTGTCGAGCCGACCGCGCCAAGGAGCGATCATGACAAGAAACAGACGCTGGTTGAGCCGGTTCGGGGCAATCATTTTCGCCCTCTTTCTATTGGCCGTTTGGCAAATCCTTGCTGCACTCGAAGTCATTTCGCCTTTGTTCTTCCCATCCCCTTTGCGCACTCTTTCCGAACTCTGGTCACAGATCACAAGCGGCCGGATCTGGACTCCATTTTCGTCCACCGTGGTTCGCATGGTGTACGGCTGGCTCGCCGCATCATTGCTGGGCGTGGTGCTGGGCGCCCTGATCGCAGGTTCCAGATTCAGCAAGCTGCTGCTGGCGCCCATGCTTGAGTTCATCCGTCCAATGCCGGCATCGGCGATCATCCCGGTTGCCATATTGGCGTTCGGGCTAAGCAATCGGATGTCCACGGCAGTGATCGCGTTTGGTTCCATCTGGCCGGTGCTGCTGGCGGCTATCCAGGGGTTTTCAACCGTCGAGCCGCGGCTGTATGAAATGGCCGATGCCATGCGCATGTCCGCCTGGGATCGTTTCCGAAAGGTGTCGTTGCCGGGCGCCATGCCCGATATTCTCGCCGGCGCGCGCGTGGGCCTGGCTGTTGCGCTGATTCTTGCGGTGGTCACGGAAATGCAGGCTTCCCTTCCGGGGCTGGGGCAAAGCATACTTATGGCGCAGCGTTCGTTTCGTACGCCCGAGCTGTATGCGGGCGTGATAATGTTGGGGGCCATCGGGTTTGGCGCGTCGATGCTGTTGCAGTGGGTAGAGCGCCGCCTGTTGAGATGGCGGTCTGCTCAGTGAGGCCACGTTATGACTCAATTGCAGAATCAGGATATCGAAGGCAGGCAATATAACGCTCAATGTCCCTTAAGATTCCAGCAAGACATGGAAAAAATGTTTTCCGTCGGTCTTGTCGTTCGTTCAGAAGACGAAAACCCCTTCCAGGCGCAGGTTTCAGCGTATCGCGGGCGCAACTTGCGTTTTGCTGCCTTGCGCTTTTCACCTCATTCCACCTCATCGTTGGCGGTGGGCCCTCGTTCGAATCGTTTGCTGGTGACCTTGCAAAAAGAGGGTGTGGCGTTGGTCCAGCAAGATGGGCGAGAGTGCCGAGTAGAGGCCGGCGACATCTTCATGATCGATCCGCAGCGCAAATTCTTCATCGAAACGGGTGAAATCCTGACCCATTCGGTATACATGGAGCCCGAGGTGCTGCGAAATCTCTTGCCCGACTTCGATAGTTATACGGCGCGGGTCATCGACGGGCGCCACGGCACCGGGGCGTTGTTCAGCGGCATGCTGGACGGAATGTTTGGCTTGGCTCCCACATTGAATGAAGACACCGCCGATCGAATCGCCGAGTCGCTCCCCTATGTATTCTCTGCTGCGCTAAGCGGTCTTTCACTTGGGCAGCCCATGTCCCCGTCCCGCCTGAAGCAACTGCATAAGCAGAGGATCCAGCGGTACATACGGGACAATCTGCGCGACAGCGACCTTTCGGCATCCGGCATCGCCTCGGCCGTGAATTTGTCTACGCGGTATGTCTACGAGCTGTTTTCGGATGAAGAAGAGCCCTTGATGAAGCGCGTATGGAGCAGCCGGCTCGAGCGTTGCCGGGCCGAGCTTGCCTCCCCAGCCGCGGCGGGGCGTTCCATTGGCGAAATTGCCTATTATTGGGGTTTCAACGACGTGGCGCATTTCAGCCGGGCATTTCGCAAGGCCTACGGCGCTTCTCCTCGCGATTATCGCTACGATCAGACAAAGGGGTTTGGTAGTATGTAGACTGATATCGATACGCCCAAAGGGGCGGATTTTCGGGTATGGGCAAATTCGGCACGCGTAGTTGTGCCCGGAGGGCCCGAAACCACGACAAAATCGTCGATAATAGCGACAACGTGAATTCAAGTTAGGGATACTGTCATGGCCTCAGTCAACAAAGTCATACTCGTCGGCAACCTTGGGCGCGATCCCGAGGTGCGCTACAGCCCCGATGGGGCCGCCATCTGCAATGTCTCCATTGCCACCACTTCGCAATGGAAGGACAAAAGCAGCGGCGAGCGCCGCGAAGAAACCGAATGGCACCGCGTGGTGTTCTACAACCGCCTGGCCGAGATCGCGGGCGAATACCTGCGCAAGGGCCGCTCGGTCTATGTCGAAGGCCGGCTCAAAACGCGCAAGTGGCAAGACAAAGACACCGGCGCCGACCGCTACAGCACTGAAATCGTGGCCGACCAGATGCAGATGCTGGGCGGGCGCGGCGAGGGTTCCGGCGACGCTCCCATGGGCGGCGGAGACTACGGTTCTTCGGCCCCGCAGCGCAGCCAGCGTCCGCCGCAGCAGCAGCGCCCGGCCGCGCCGCAGGCCGCCCCGGCGGCCAACCTGGCCGACATGGACGACGACATTCCGTTCTAAGCCAGGCTGTTGTATAGGGCAGAAAAAGGCCAAGTGATGGTTTTCACTTGGCCTTTTTCATGCTCTTAGCCTGCGGCGACAGGCCGGGGCTTCAGGCATCGTCGTCGCGTTGCACCAGGTAGATCAGCACCACGCCTATCGTTATGAAGAAGCGGAACGCGTCGGGAACGCCATTCCACTGCTGGGACATCCACATTCCGAACCATTCGCCGCCTATCGACATGAAGCCCACCTGCCACACCAGGAAGCCCAGCGTCAGGCCGGCAATGGCGATGTTCTTTGCGCGGTTGAATTCCGCCCCGGGCGCGCGCACGTTGCCCAGCAGGCGCCCTGCGCCCCACCAGCACAATATTGCCGTGAGGGTTTCCAGCGCGATGATGATGATATAGGCCGCGTGATGCAGGAATACCGAGTCGATGGCGCGGTACTTGATCGTGGCGGTGGGGAAGATCGTGTCCATCAGCAGCACGTGATGCACGAAGGCGAAATTGCTGCCGTAGTCGGTGATGTTGCCAAAGGCGACCAGCGATGCGAACAGGGCGATGGAGGCGACGAGCAGGATTTTCGAGTAGCGGATGAGCATTTTTGGCCTCTGCAAAAAGTGAGGGGGGCGAGCCCCTCGAAGTATGCCCCAGCCCGCCCGCGCTGCAAAGTTTGATCTAGATCAAGGCCCGGTCAAAAACCCCATTTGAAGATATATTTTATTGGTATCATTTGGCCTGTCCGACGTAACGGACCAGGCGGAATATCGCCAGGCCGGCGCTGGATGCCGGTTGAATCGTTTTTTTTGAATTTAAAGATACATTTCAAATGTATCAAATGGAGCAAGCATGTTGTCTGCCGAAGCCCGCCCGTATATTGAAGCGAGCGTTCCCGTCCTGCGCGAGCATGGCGTTACCATCACCCGTACGTTCTACAAGAATATGTTCGCCGAACATCCCGAGCTGACGAACATCTTCAACATGGGCAACCAGGCCAACGGCGCCCAGCAGCAGTCGCTGGCGGCCGCCGTATTCGCCTATGCGGCCAATATCGACAACCCGGACGCGCTGGCGCCCGTGGTCAGCCGCATCGTCCACAAGCACGCTTCGGTGGGCATCGCCGCCCAGCATTACCCCATAGTGGGCCGGCACCTTCTGGGCGCCATCCAGGAAACCCTGGGCGAGGCCGCGTCCCCCGAGCTGCTTTCCGCCTGGGGCGAAGCCTACGGCATGCTGGCCGACGCTTTCATCGCCGAGGAAAAGCGGTTGTACGAGGCCGCCCAGATGCAGCCCGGCTATATGCGCGAGATGCGCGTGGTGTCGGTAAGGGACGAGAGCAGCGAGGTGCGCTCTTTCGTGCTGACGAGCGCCGATGGGTCTGTGCTGCGCTCTTTTGTTCCGGGCCAGTACGTCAGCGTGGCGGTGGTGCTGCCCAGCGGCCAGCGCCAATTGCGCCAGTACAGCCTGTCGGACGCGCCCGGCAATAACCAGGTGCGCATTTCGGTCAAGCGCGAAGCGCCGGGCGCAGAGACGCCGGCGGGCGTGGTTTCCAACTGGCTGCATGACAATGTGAAGGAGGGAGACCTGCTTCGCGTGACCCCGCCTTTTGGCGACTTCAATCCTGATACCGAAGGCGACGGCCCCATCGTGCTGCTTTCGGCGGGCGTGGGCGTAACGCCGATGATCTCGGCCCTGAACCGCATCGTCCAGGTGAACCCCGGCCGCAAGGTGATCTTTGCCCACGCTGCGCGCAGCTCGGCCTTCCATGCACACCGCAAGGACCTGGCCCGGGCGCAAGAGGCCATGCCGCAGCTTGAGGTCGTGACCTTCTACGAAACGCTGTCTGAAGGCGAAGCCGACGATTCGCAAGTGCACGAAGGACGCATGCAGGTCTCGCTGCTTCCCGAATGGGACCGTGCCGTTGCCAAGGTGTATATGTGCGGGCCGGTGGGCTTCATGCAGGCGCAGTGGCGCGACTTGGTGGCCGAGGGCGTGCCGCCCGCCCGCATCCACCGCGAGGTGTTCGGCCCTGACCTGCTGGACACGCTGCAGTAAGCAGGCGGCAGCACCCCTGGGCATTGTTCGACTTCCGCTTGCCGAACGATGCCCATGTAATCAGTTGTCAAGAAAGGTAAAGCCCTCTCCGGCGGCTGTGCTTTGAGCGCAAGCCGAGCCGTATACTCCAAATCGTTTCCGGCAACTTTTCCCGAGGAGTATGGCATGGGTTTCTTCAGCAAGATTCTTGACAAACTGGGCCTTGGCGACGCCAAGGCGGCTCCCGCCGCAGGCCAGGGCGTGGACCAAGGCGCAGCTGCCACGCAGGCCGGCACCACGGCCGCTCCCGCAGCCGCGGCGGCGGCATCCGCCCCTTCGGGCGCAGTGCCCGTCACTGATGTCGTGGCCCAGCTTGAGCAAAAAGCGGCCGCCAATCCGCAGAAGCTCAACTGGCGCACGTCCATCGTCGACCTGCTCAAGCTGCTCGACCTGGACAGCAGCCTGGCCGCGCGCAAAGAACTGGCAACCGAGCTGGGCTGCCCGGCCGAGCTCATGGCTGATTCCGCGCAGATGAACATGTGGCTGCACAAGGCCGTCCTGGCCCGCATTGCCGAAAACGGCGGCAACATTCCCCCCGATTTGCTCTGACCACGGAGGTCGACATGGGCGTTTCAGATCCTATTGCACAGACGCCGGAGTTCCAGGCCATGGCCGGCCGCTTAGGCCTCAGCAACGAGCAGGCGGCAAGCGCCGCCGATGCGTTGTTGCCGGCCATTATGGGCGGCTTCAAGAACCAGATGCAGGGCGGGGCAGGCGCTGGCGGCAGCCTGGGCGCGATGCTGGGCATGCTTGGTGGCAGCGGCCTGTTTGGCGGCGCGCAAGAAGAGCAGGCCCTGGATGCTGATCGCGGCAACGAGGTGCTGGGCCAGATTTTCGGCTCCAAGGACGTCAGCCGGGCGGTAGCCCAGGACGCTTCCACGCGAACCGGGCTGGATTCCTCTCTGCTGAAGCAGATGTTGCCCATACTGGTGTCGATCGTTACCGCCTATATGGCCCGCCAGGGCCAGGGCGGCTCCAATGCGGCGCAGGCGCCGTCGGGCGGCCTGGGCGGCATGCTGGGCGGTCTTCTTGGCGGGGGCGCGACGCAGCAGCAGGGCTCCAGCCCGCTGTCGGGCCTTGCTGCCATGCTTGATTCCAACGGCGATGGCAATGCGCTGGACGACATCATGCGCATGGCCGGAAAGACCTTGCGCTAGCCGCAGCCCGCTCGACGGGGCCAACCGCCGCGGGCAAGCCGCCCGCGGCCCCGCCCCTTGCCTCTGCACAAGCTGTTTCCAGCGGCTGTCGGAGGCTTTCAGCAAGCCCCCGCCTGCCGGCCTTGGCCAGTTCAGGCCTGCTCCCACGCCCGGCCCATCTGAAGCACAGGCCAGTCGGCGCCGGGCCGGCCGATGATCTGCAGCCCGGCCGGCAAGCCCTCGGCGTTGAAGCCGGCCGGCACGGCAAGCGCCGGGCAACCGACAAGCGAAGGCAATATCGTGACCTCCATCCAGCGATGGTAGGTGTCCATTGGACGCCCGCCGACTTCGCGCGGCCAGTTGATTTCGACATCGAAGGGAAAGACCTGGGTGGCGGGCAGAACCAGGAAATCCACCTTCTCGAAGGCCTGGACGACGGCGCGGTACAGGCTCGAACGGGCCAGCGAGGCGCCATACAGGCGCGCAGCCGGCATGTCCAGGCCTTGCTCGATTTCCCAGATGGCTTCGGGCTTGAGCTGTGTGCGGCGCTTGGGGTCGGCATAATGCACGCCCAGCGCGCCCGCCAGCAGGTAATGGCGCCATGTCAACCAGGTGTCCCACATCTGCTCGGGTGAAAAGGGCGCGGCAACTGACTCGACCCGGGCGCCCAGGGCATCGAACTTCTTCAGTGCCTGCTCGCACAGTTCAAGCACGCCGGGGTCGAAGGCCAGGTGGCCCCCCAGGTCGCCCAGCCAGCCGATTCGGCAGCCCTTGAAATCCCTTTCCAGCCCTTCGTCGGGCAGCGCTGCACGCATGGAGAGCGGGTCGTTCTCGAGATGGC
This sequence comes from Pusillimonas noertemannii, assembly GCF_003096595.1. Taxonomy (GTDB): domain Bacteria; phylum Pseudomonadota; class Gammaproteobacteria; order Burkholderiales; family Burkholderiaceae_B; genus Pusillimonas; species Pusillimonas noertemannii. The sequence goes on from NZ_QEKO01000001.1 coordinate 77,079, forward strand.
CCGCCTGCGTGCGCAGCAGCATGGCCAGATCGGCGACATTGCGGGCCATGGGACCTTCGGTGGCCAGCTGCTGGCAGAAGAGATCGGGCGTGCCCGAGGGCACGCGTCCATGCGAAGGGCGCATGCCGTACACATTGTTGAACGCCGCCGGATTGCGCAGCGAGCCCATCATGTCGCTGCCGTCGGCCACCGGCAGCAGGTTCAAGGCCAGGGCCGCCGCGGCCCCGCCGCTGGAGCCGCCGGCGGTAAGGCGCGGGTCGAGCGCGTTGCGCGTGGGGCCGAAGAGGCTGTTGTAGGTTTGAGAGCCCAGGGCGAACTCGGGTACGTTGGTTCTGCCGATGAAGATGGCGCCCGCGGCGCGCATGCGCGCAATGGCCGGCGCATCGGCCTGGGGCAGGAAATTCCGCAGCAGCGGCGAACCATAGGTGGTAAGCAGGCCGCGCACCAGGGTGACGTCCTTGGGTGCTTGCGGCATGCCGTGCATCCATCCAAGGTACTGGCCGCGGGCCAGTAATTCGTCGTATTCTTTGGCTACGTTCAGCAATTCATCTTGCGGACGCAGCGAAACGATGGCGTTCACTGCCGGGTTGGCTTCTTCAATGCGGCGCAGGTACGCCCCCATTGTTTCCTGGCAGCTCAGCTTCTTTTCGCGTATGGCCCGCGACAAAGACAAGGCATCAAGTTCGGTAATGTCGGCCATGCTCGTATTCCATGTTGCGGGCTTTGCGTTATGCATGGAAACCCTGATTTCCTTTTCATCCTGACAATATATACTTTTGACAAGATTGTATATTTTGGTGCGGCTTGTCAATATAAGAAACACATGGCGCCCGCCGCATCCGGTACCTGACACAACGAAGCCGCCAGAGCTTCGCCGCTTTGAACAACGACTAATCGAAAGCAAGGCATTCCAACCAGGAGACAAACATGACGATCGATCGACGTGCCTTTATGGCCGCACTCAGCGCAATGGGCGCGGGGGCGCTCGTACCCACCGCTTTTGCGCAATCGGGCGGCAAGCCCTCGGGCGACCCCGTGCGCATTGGCGGCACGCTGGCCCTGACGGGCCCGCTGGCATCCACCGGTCTTGTGCACAAGCTTACCGGCGAAATCTATGTAGACAACCTCAACAAGCGCGGCGGCCTGCTTGGTCGCCCGGTCGAGTGGGTGCTTAAAGACGACCAGTCCAAGCCCGACGTGGCGCGCACGTTGTACGAGCAGCTCATCACCTCCGACAAGGTCGACCTGCTGATCGGGCCCTATGCCACCGGCAACATTCTTTCGGCAATGGGCGTGGCCCAGCGCTATAAAAAGATGCTGGTCCACCATACCTTCGGCATTCCCAAGCTGGCCAAGTACGAATGGCAGTTTCCCGCCTGGTCGTTGGGGCCCAACCCCGACATCACCACGCCCGAGCTCGTGTTCGACATGATGGCGCAGTCCCAGCATCCGCCCAAGCGCATCGCCATTGTCACCAGCAAGTTTCCCTCGGTGCACTTTGTGTCGATGGGCGCGCGCGAAGTCGCCAAGCAAAAAGGCCTCGAAGAAGTGCTGTTCCTCGAATGGGATTTCGGCAATCGCGACTACGCTCCCATTGCCGGCCGCATCAAAGAGGCCGATCCCGACTTCCTGTTTGTAGGCTGCCTGGGCCTCGAGGGCGCCCAGCTACTCGACGCGCTCAAGAAAATCGACTACCGGCCGCGCAACCACTTTCACCTGTACCCGGCGCCGGGGCCCATGGTCAAGTCGCCCGACGCCGATGGCGCGCTGGCGATCACCATCTTCGAATCGCATTCTCCCTTTACCGACAATCCGGTTGCCGCCGAGTTCGTCGAGCAGTTCCGCGAGCGCGCCACCAAAGCCAACCTGCCCGAAACCTCCGTTGAAACTCAGGCGGCCGCATCGTTCTCGGCCTGGCAGATCATCGAAGCCGCGGTGGCCGCAAACAAATCGCTCGAAGACGAAAAGCTGGCCACCTGGCTGCGGGCCAACACGGTCGATTCCATCCAGGGCAAGCTGCGCTTCAACGAGCAAGGCAACTTCGGCGACAACCTCGGGCGCGTCAAGCAGGTGCAGAACGGCCAGTGGCTTACCGTCTGGCCCAAAGACTGGGCGGCTCCGGGCGCCACGCTCAAGACTTCTTGATGGCAAGCAACACCGCCATGCCGGCCCTTGGCCCGCATGGCGTCCGGATCGGGGCACGGGCGCAGCCTGCGGGGGCTGCTCCGTGTCATGGTCCACCCCCAAGCGGGGGCATTCCTGCCTTGAAGCCGCCCGGCGGCCAAAAAAATTCATGTTTGCATAGCTGATGAATCTACCAAGCTCCACTTTATTGGCCCAATCCATTCTGGCGGGCATCTTCACCGGCGCGCTGTATGGGCTTCTTGGGCTTGGGCTGAGCCTTTCCTGGGGGCTGCTGCGCCAGATCAACCTGGCGCACTTTGCCCTGGCCTTCCTGGGCGCCTATCTTACCTACCAGTTCGCCAGCTACGGCGGCGTGGACCCCATGCTGACGCTGCTGATGATCGTGCCGCTTTTCTTCGTGCTTGGCGTCGCCGTGCATTGGGTGCTGGCGCGATTCAAGGTTACGCCGTTCAATTCGCTGCTGATCACCTTCGGCCTGACCATCATCATCGAGGCCCTGCTGCAATGGATCTGGACCGCCGACTACCGGCGGCTCGATTCCAGCTATGCCGAACACCGCTACCGCATCGGCGAGCTGTTCCTGCCCTTGCCCGAGCTCATCACGCTGGGCCTTAGCGTGGCCATTTCGGTGGCCATCTGGCTGGCGCTCAAGCGCAGCGACCTGGGCAAGGCACTGCGCGCGGCGGCCGAAGACGCGCCCATCGCCGCCGCCTTCGGCATCAACCAGCGGGCGCTGGCCCTGATGCTTTCGGGCCTGAACGCCTCGCTGGCCGGCATCGCCGGCGTATGCATCGCGCTCAGCTTCACCCTGGCGCCGTCGCAGATATACACCTGGATAGGGGTGGTGTTCGCCGCGGTCATGCTGGGCGGCCTGGGCCGGCCCATGGGGCCGCTTATCGCGGGCTGCATCATCGGCGTCTCCGAGGCCGTTACCATGGCGGTCGCATCGCCCTCATGGGCGCCGCTGGTGTCGTTTTCGCTGCTCATACTCGTACTGCTCGTGCGTCCAGGAAGGGCCTGATCATGCGCCGCTCCATCATTCTTGTGCTGTTGGCCGGCGTCATGCTGGCCGTCGTGCCCTACCTGGGTCTGCCGGCCTTCTACGAATCAGTGCTGTACCTGATCTTTCATTGGGTGGCGCTGGCCACTTCCTGGAACATATTGTCGGGCTACTCGGGCTATTTTTCATTTGGCCATGGCGCGTTCTACGGCATAGGCATGTACACCACGGCTACGCTTACCAGCCAGTTCGACATGCCCTTCCTGTGGACGCTTCCGCTGGCGGGCCTGTTTGCCGCGCTGTTCGGCGCCGTGCTGGGCGTGGTGTCGTTCCGGGTCAAGGCGGTGCGGGGCGAGCTCTTCGCGCTGCTTACGCTGGCCGCCACCTTTGTGGTGGCCACCATCGTGCTCAATACGCCCATCGACGGCGGGCAGGGCGTGTATCTTAGCGCCGTGCCCATGCCCGAGTTCGGCCCTTCGCCTTCCGGAACCTTTTATCTGCTGGCGCTGGCCGCCGCCGTGGCCACCATCGTTATCGCGCTCGTCATCTACTACGCCCGCTTCGGCCTTGGCCTGTTCGCCATTCACGACGACGAAGACGTAGCCGAGGTAATGGGCGTGCCCACCTTCAGGTACAAGGTGGCGGCCTTTGCGCTGTCCTGCGCCCTGGCCGGCGTGGTGGGGGGCATACAGGCGATGTTCGTGTCGTATGTCACCACGGGCGACGTCTTCACCGTGGCCATGCCGCTTACCGTGGTGCTGATGAGCGTGCTGGGGGGCACGCGGCACTGGCTGGGCCCCGCCGTGGGCGCGCTGGTCATCACGGTGCTGCTGTACAGCTTTACCGCCGGCGACAGCGCCGTGCTGGGCAAGGTGGCCATGGGCGTCATTCTGGTGGGCGTCATCCTGTTCATGCCCGAGGGCATCCTGGGCCAGGCGCTCAAGTACTTCGGCCGCAAGCCGCAAGACAAGGCGGCGGTGGTCTCGCTGCCTCCATCGGCCCTCAATGAACAGGCGCGGGCCGATGCCGCCAGGCAAGCCGACCAAACTGCGGCCCATCAGTCCGGTTCGCCCGTGCCTGCAGAGGCCTCCTTGGATACGCGTGTGCTGCCTGCGAGCCGAGGCGGCCTGCCCGGGGCGGATATCCCGGCGTCGTCCGGCGAGCCGCTGCTTGTCGCGCGCGACGTCGCCAAGTCGTTTCGCGGCGTCAAGGCGCTGAAGGGCGTCAGCCTCGAAGTGCGGCGCGGCGAAATCCTTGGACTGCTGGGGCCCAACGGCTCGGGCAAGTCCACCTTCATCAACGTGGCCAGCGGGCATTTCCCCGCCACCTCGGGCAGCATCGTGTTCCGCGGCCAGGAACTGGTCGGCATCAACGCCCACCGCATCGCCCGCTGCGGCGTTTCGCGCACCTACCAGATACCCAGGCCCTTCGCCCACCTTACAGTGCTTGAAAACGTGGCCCTGCCGGCCATGTTCGGGGGGCAACTGGTCGAGCGCAGGCAGGCCGAAGAAGACGCCTGGCGCTGGCTCGAGTTCACGGGCCTGGCGGCGCGCGCTCACGTACTGCCCGAAGACCTCAACCTGCACCAGCGCAAGTTCCTCGAGTTTGCCCGTGCCCTGGCCGCCCAGCCCCAGCTGCTGATGCTCGATGAAGTGCTGTCTGGCCTTACGCCCGCCGAGATCGACGAAGCCGTGGCCCTGATACAGCGCATACGCGCGCAAGGCACCACCATCCTGTTCGTCGAGCACGTCATGCGCGCGGTCATGGCGCTGTGCGACCGCATCGTCATTTTCAATCAAGGAGAAGTCCTGGCCGAAGGGCCGCCGGCCGAAGTCATGGCGCGCCCCGACGTGGTGTCCGCTTACCTGGGCAAGCCCATCGACGAAGGCCGAGATTCCTCCAACGCTACCGGAGCTCCCGCCCATGCTTGAGGCCCAGACCATCCGCGTGGCCTACGGCGCGGCAACCGCCCTGTGGGACGTTTCTCTCGATGTCGGCGCGGGCGAATTGCTGTGCGTGGTAGGCCCCAACAGCGCCGGAAAGACCACCCTCATCAACGCCATCGCGGGCCTGAACCGCATCAGCGCGGGCAAGCTGTTGTTCGACGGCAAGGATATCTCCCGCCTGCCGCCGCATCGCTTCTGCGCGGCGGGCATTGCGCTGGTGCCCGAGGGGCGGCGCCTGTTCACCGAAATGACGGTGCGCGAGAACCTCGAGCTGGGCAGCTACATCGGCCCGGCCCGCGCGCATCGTGCCGATTCGCTCGACCGCGTCTGCGCCCTGTTTCCGGCCCTGGTGCCCAAGCTCGAAGACCCGGCGGGTTCCCTGTCGGGCGGCCAGCAGCAGATGGTGGCCATCGGCCGGGCCCTGATGGCCAGGCCGCGCCTGTTGCTGCTTGATGAACCCTCGCTGGGCCTGGCGCCCAGCATCGTGCTCGACATGTTCCGTGTCATACGCGAGATCCACGCCGAGGGCATGGCGGTGCTGCTGGTAGAGCAGAACGTCACCATGGCGCTGCAGGTGGCCCAGCGGGCCGCCGTGCTTGAAGAAGGGCGCATCGTGGCTTCGGGCACGCCCGACGAACTGCTGGCCCGCCCGGAACTGCGGCGGGCCTATCTGGGGCTGGAAACCGAAGAGGCGGCTCACAGCGGCCTATAGCGCAGGGCCCGCCACGCAAGAACGTGGCACGTGGCAAGGCCATGCCTGTTCGGGGCGTGCCGGCGCCGGGGGCTTTCAAAGGGCGAAAAAGGCCGTGGAAGCGGCCTTTTCAGTTTGGGTGCATCAGGCCTGGACAGGGGCCTCGGTGTTGAAGATGAAGTCGCTGGGCACGTCGGGGCCCCACAGATACATCGAGTCTTCAGGCGGGTAGTCGCCCGCAGCCCAGGGCTTGTCGGCCGAAACATAATCGATGTCGGCCGAGTATTCTGAAAACGAGCCCCAGGGGTCTTGCACGTAGTGGAAATAATTGGAACCCAGTACATGGCGGCCTGTGCCCCAGCCGTGCTTGTAGCCCACGTCGTTCATCTGGCTGGCGCCGCGGCCCACGTCGTCAAGCGAGGCGACATCCCACGAGCAATGGTGCCACCCCTTGGCGGAGCTTTTGGCGAAGGCCAGCAAATGGTGGTCGCAGCCGTGCGGCGCATGGGTGAAGGCGATGATGTCCAGCGATTTGTCCGACAGCCGCAGGCCGACGGCATCGCCGTAGAACTGCACGGCGCGCAGTACGTCGGGCGTGAACAGCAGCACGTGGGACAGCCGCCGCGGCCGAACTGTTTTGCCTTCAGAGCGCGCATGGGCGCCGCGCTGGTTTGCGTCGGCAACAGGAACATGAAAGGGGGCCTTGCCGGTGGGCATGGTTCGCGGGCCTTCCTTGACCTGCACCAGATTGCCGTCGGGGTCATGAAACCAGATGCCCTCGGCGTTCTTGTGCGGCGAGGGCCGGTCGAAATCGGCGCCCGCCGCGCGTGCCTGGGCCTCGATGGCCGGCAGCTCGCCTTCAAAGCAGGCAAGGCTCAGGTAAGCCAGGGATTTATGGTCGGAGGCCAGCAGCCGGCCCCAGCGATGATTGTCGGCCGCCCGCATCTGGATTTCGTTGCCGCCGCGTTCGATCTGCAGGCCGAAGTTTCCGAAGAAATGTTCGGCCTGGTCCAGAGAGGGCACGTTGAGGGCGAAGTGGTCGATGGAATGGATGGCCGTGGTGCCGACGGGTTGAGCTGACATGTCTTCCTCCGTGCGTCGGAAAGAGGGGGCCTGTATGTAATGGGTTTCGGCCCCCTTGGGTTGTATTACGCTTCGTCTTTGATGGGGTTGCGCAGCGTGCCCAGTTTTTCGACCGTGACCTCGCAGACGTCGCCGCCGCGCATCAGCAGCTTGGGATCGCGCGCCCAGCCGATGCCGGCCGGCGTGCCCGAAACGATGACGTCGCCGGCCTCGAGGGTGATGGCTTCGCTGATGATGGAAATAAGAGTGGCCACGTCGAAGATCATGTCGGCGGTGCTGGCCGACTGAACCACCTTGCCGTTGAGGCGGGTTTCGATCTTGAGGCCCTTGGCGCCCGCGGGCAGTTCGTCGGCGGTGACCAGGTCGGGGCCGAAGCCGCCGGTGCCGTCGAAGTTCTTGCCCACTGTCCATTGGGGCGCCTTGAACTGGTATTCGCGTATGGAGCCGTCATTGAAAATGGAATAGCCGGCCACGCAATCGAGGGCGTTCTCTTTGGAGATATAGCGGCCGCCCTTGCCCAGCACCACGGCTACTTCGCCTTCGTAGTCGAGCGAGTCGGACAGTTTGGAGCGGATGATGGGCTGGTCGTGCGCCACCAGGCTGGTATGCAGGCGCAGGAACAACGTGGGATAGTCGGGCTGTTCGTAAGGGCTTTCGGCCGTGTGGTCGGCGTAGTTCAGGCCGACACAGATGATTTTGGTGGGCCGGGAAAGCGGCGGCAGCAGGCGGGCGTCGGCCGCCTTGACGGTTTGCGTTGCCTTGCGGCCCTTGGCGTAGCTGGCCAGGTCGGTGCCGGCGGCCAGCAGGGATTCCAGGCTTTCGGCGCCGATGACGTCGATGTCGCCTTGCTGGTTGCGCACGCCCAGGGCGGGCTTGCCGTTGAGTTCAATGGATACGTACCGCATGAAGACCCCTTTTCTTATGAGAACAGCTTCTGGTGGATGAGAAATTGAGAAATGCCGATGCGACAAATCCTATTCCAAAATATATACAAAATCAAGTTTTGTAGATTAATTTTGCGGGCATGGTTAAAATAGCCCCCATCCGCCCTGTGGCCGTGCCAGGGGCCTTCGACTTGATCCCAGAACCGAATTGAGCTCCGATCCCACTACCGCCCGCACCACGGCCTCGTCCTTGCAGTTCGCCATACGGCAAGACCTCATCAATGGCGTGTTTCCGGCCGGCGCCAAGCTGCGCATACGCGAACTGGCCGAGCGCTACGACGTCGGCACCATTCCGTTGCGCGAGGCCTTGTCGCGCCTGTGCAATACCGGCTTCATCGACGCCATCGACCAGAAGGGCTTTCGCGTCTCAGACGTATCCGAAGACGAGTTGCTCGACATCACCCGCACGCGCCAGCAGCTTGAATCGCTGGCCCTGCGCGAGGCCATCTCGCGCTGCGACGGCGCCTGGGAAGGCCGGGTGCTGGCCGCGTATCACCAGTTGAAGCGCCTGCCGCTGCATCTGCAGGGCCCCGGCAAAGACATCAACCCCGAATGGGAGCGCGCGCACGACGCCTTTCACGAAACGCTGATATCAGGTTGCGAGTCGAAGTGGCTCAAGCGCTTTTGCGCCACCATGCGCGAGCAAACGGCCCGCTACCGGGCCTTGTCGGCGGGCATCGGCCACGCCGAGCAGCGCGATGTCGACGCCGAGCACGCGGCCATTGTCGACGCCATCGTGCAGCGCAACGCCGATCGCGCCTGTCAGTTGCTGTCGGACCATTTTGCGTCAACCACCCGATTGGTGGCGCGGCTGTTGCAGGAATAAAAGTCGGCGTAGCGTCTGTCGGCTGTGCGTGTATCGTGATTCGGGCCGGATCCTGCGCAACCAGGATCCGGCCCGGCTTGAATCAAGACGCGCTCAGCTTGCTACGCAGGCGAAGCTCTCTGCTTTGGTTTCGTCGCCGCCCATATAGCGCGGGAAGAGCGGATACTGGCATGCCGGCCGTTGGGATGAAGGCTCGGTTGCGCCCTGTTCGAAATGAGAGCCGATGAGCTGTTCGGGCGCCTTCCCCGTTTCGACCCAGTCGTCGATGACTCCGACAAAGTCGATTTCTCCTGCGCCTGGGCCGTCCAGGTTGTGGCCTATTCCCGGGGAAGTCACGAAGCGGACGAACTCGCTGTATTCTATCTTGCCCAAAGCCTCTTCGACGGACTTCAGATAGTCGACGGTTCTGTAAAGGGAAACGCAAGTGTCGCTCAGACCGTACCACACAAGCAGTTTTCCGCCGTTTGCATGGAAGGCCGATAGATCCGGATTGGTGGCATCCAACTCTTTGGCCAGTCGCATGTACTCTGCCTGATAAAGCGTCGGATCATGGCTCATGAGCGTTGCATCGGGATCATTTTCGACGACTCTGGCGGCTTCGTCGCCCACCATGTAATCAAAGGATGCGGGTTCCTCGAACGAGCGGCCGAACAGATATGAGGCCCAGTCGGAGGTCGAGGCGCCACCGCGTCCAAAGCGGGGGTAACCTCGCTGGCCTTGTGTGAATTCGACGGACAGTTCTTTGTCTGCGTAAACGAGACGTATGGTTTCGATCTGGCCGGCGGTCAGGCAGCTGTCGTTGCTTGCACCCGTGCACAGCAGTTCGTCAGGCACGTAGTTGCACGCCTCGACGTTTCCGATGATGCCGTCTTCCAGCCCGTCCAGACCGTCGCAGGCGCGTGTTTCCGCTTCGGCGTAGAGTTTGATCTGCGCAGCGTTCAACCAGTTGTCGCGGTTGCTGAAGATATGCTTCATCAGGACGCCGCCGACGTTGACTTCGTGAGCCTGCTGGCTGATCGCGGGTTCTAAAGCAACGATGCCGTGATAGTCTTCTGGGAACATCTGAGCTGCTGCCAGACCTGAGCGGCCGCCGTTCGACTGACCGATCATATAGCGGTGTGTCGGTTCCTTCTTGAAGAAATCCTGGGCTACTTGCACGCCGACCTGCAGTGCCAGGTGGTTGGCCATATAGCCGTGATTTTTTAGCGCATCATCATCGACCGCCCATTCGAACCCTTGGGATTGGTGGCCCGAGTCTGAGCTGATCCGAACGAACTTATTGGCTGCAGGCATGGTGAATGCCTGGATATAGCCTTCGTCTGTGGGAATGAATCCGTCGAAAGCCCCACCCCCAACTGTCAGCGTTTTCCCGTTCCAGTCTTCGAACTCGGGCAGTTCTACGGCCCAAAGTATGGTGGATGTGTCCGAGGTGACGATTTCGCCGCGGACAATGCATGCCTCGGTCATGTTTCCTGTTGCGGCGCGGATCTCGGTAGAGGTGACCTTGGCGCCGTTGGGCAGTGAGTCGGACGTATAGCTGGGGCACGCCTGTGCCAGAGGCAGCGGCGTCTTAGAGTCTTTGTCATTTCCACTGCTGCCGCCGCATGCGGCCAGGCCAAGCAATACTCCTGTTCCAATGGTGGTCGCCAGGCTTTTACATATCCAGCCACGCCTGTCTGTACCAGTTCTGTGCTGATGCATGCTGTCTCCTTCCCTGAGGGGAGCTAATTTATAGTTTGGTTTTATTTCTTACGTGCAACTATAGTTGCACGCATGCGTAGTGTTAACCAGATAAACAATATTAAGAACCAGGGATTACCCGAACGCAGGCGGTCGTAGTTGATATGGACGCATAGCCGACACAGGGCGCCGCCGCATGACAAGGGGGCGCTACCGGCGTCAAGTTCGCACACGAGCAAGGAGATGTCGCGGCGCACAGATGTGCGTGCCCCGAGGTGTGATTCGAGGCGGTAAAAGAAGGGAGCTTGCTTTGGTGGCGGCTAGATAGCCCGCTCCTCTTCCCGCAGCGCCTGCAGCCGCGCGTAGAAATTGTCCACATGGGCCTGGGCGGTGTCGCGCATGGCCGCATTGCGGGCCTTGCAGCTTTCGGGGTCTTCGACCGCGCCCGCTTCGCCGACCTGGCGCGAGGCGTCTTGCACGAACTTGCACATGGGGTGGCGGCGTTCGCCGAAGCGCCGCAGCAGTTCGGGCACGCTGGGCGCGGTTTCGTCCAGCATGCGGCCCAGCACCACGGCGTCCTCGATGACCATGGCGCCGCCCTGGCCCATGAAGGGGGTGGATGCATGGGCGGCATCGCCGATTAACAGGGCGCGCCCCTGGTTCCAGGGCAGGGGCGCGGCCACCTCTTCCACCACGGTGTACAGCACTTCGGTTTCCGGCGAGACCTCGTCCAGGAAGCGGCGCACGGGCCCGCCGAATTCTGCGAACTTCTCGCGCATGGTCGCGGGCCAGTCTTCGCGCGCATACCAGTGTTCTTGGGGCTCGGGAACCGTGCCGAAGATATAGAGCTTGTCGTCGCTGATGGGCATGATGCCCAGCCGCTTGCCCACCCCCATCATCATGATCTTCGCCTCCACGTCGGCGGGCCGTTGATGCACGCTGCGCCATACCCCGAAGCCGGTGTTGCGGGGCTGGATGGTGGGGTACAGAAGGCCCCGCAGCTGCGAGCGTATGCCGTCGGCGCCGATGACCAGGTCGTACTCGCCGCTGCCGCCGTCAGACAGGACGGCGTGCGCGGCCTGTTCTTCGGATCCCACGTCCAGGTCGGCTAGGGTGGTGCCCAGCTTTATGCCGACGCCCAGCGCCTCTAGCCGGGTGGCGAGAATGCGGTGGATTTCGGCGCGCTTGATGCCCAGGATGGGCGGCACGTTTCCTCCGATAGAGGGGTAGTAGACGTCGACGATGGGCTCGCCCAGATGGTCCAGATAGATGTTCTTGCCGTCGCCTATGCCGAAGCCCGAGGCAAGAATCTCGTCCAGTACGCCCACTTCGCGTAGCGCTGCCAGCCCGTTGCTGTACACGAAGATGCCCGAGCTCTGAAAGCGCCATTCGTCCTGCTTGTCTACAAGGGTAACGGCGACGCCGCGGCTGGCCAGCGTGATGGCGGCGGAGCATCCGGCGATACCGGCGCCGCTGATGAGGGCATTCTTGATCTGGGGCATGATGGGGTGCGTCTGCGCGATGGATGGATAGTGGATAAAACGGCAACAGGCGTTGAGCGACAGGCCCCGGTGTGTTGGGCGGCAAGGGGAGCCTGCCGGTTAATGAAGCCGGCTCAATGAAGCCGACTTCGGGTTACGAAACGGATTCTGCCTGCACCGGCTCGTGGCCGCGGAGTTCGGCCGCCTCCAGCCGGGCCAGGATCTTGTGCGCCGCGGTCACGGCCTTGTCGGCCTTCAGCGCCATGTCGGGCGCGCCGCCCGTAAGGGCCTTCATGGTCTGCTGGGCTTCGGCGATTTCAACGTCTTCGCTGTGTACCTGGCGCGCGCCTTCATCCAGCTTTTGCGTGAGCGCTTCGTCGTCGATGCGGAAGTTTCGCGCCATGGCGATGAAGTAGTGATGCGAAGCCTCGGTTTCGGGTGTGATGAAGTGATCGGCGCGAAGGTCGACCTGGGCCTCGTCGTTTTCATTGCGGGCCAGCACATTGACGAAGCAGGGCGGCCGCCACTCGGCCAGCTGGGTGCGGTCGATGGGCTCCTTCAGCTCGCGCCAGGCCTTGTGGGCCGGGGCCTGCATGGTGTTCTTGAATACCCGCCGCGTGCTGACGTAGGCGTCTTCCACGGTAACCTGCAGCGGGTCGCCCTCGAGGCGCCTGGAGTCGAAGCCTATGGAATCGGCATGCAGGAAGGCCACGTGCGACAGGTCGAGCAGGTTATCGTTCATCAGCACATGGGCGCTTTTTACATGGAAATACTGGGCGATGTCGCCGTTCCAGCCTTCGTCTTCACGCCATGGCAGGCTGGGCAGGCTTGCGGCATCGGCCAGCGCGTGTTCGCCGGGCCAGATCCAGACCAGGCCGTAGCGCTCGGTACAGGGATAGCTCTTGATATGCGCCCGTGGCGGGATGACGTCTTGCGAGGGAATGTGCGTGCAGCGGCCTTGTGCATTGAACTCCATGCCATGGTAGCGGCAGCGCAGCACCTTGCCGTCGACCGAGCCCATCGACAGCGGCGCCTGCCGGTGCGGACACACATTGCGCAGCATGGCGACGCTGCCGTCGTCCTGGCGGAATATAACCACGGGTTCGCCGCAGATAATGCGCCCCAGGGGCTCGGAACCCAACTCGCGGCTGGTGCAGGCCACGTACCAATAGTTCTTCAGCATGCTTTCATCCCCGCCGTTGAAACGGCGTTCAAGGCCATGTTGCTCGATTAATTCACGATAGAGTGAATTATTGACCCTTGCGCCGGCCTTTGTCAATGCCGGTGGGGGCGGCGGGATCTGGGGCCGAGATGCCGTGCAGGATAAGGTCTGTCACGAAGGAGACGTAGCGCGACTTGAGTTCATCGATGTCGGCGTTTTCGCCAAAAAGCTCATGCAGCAAGGGCTTGGCTGAGACAAAGAATTCGGTCAGGCCGATCATGGCGACATGAAGCAGGCGCGGATCGATGGGCCGTATGGGTCGCGAAGGCTGGTCGTGCAGCATCGAGACGGTAAGCCGCATGCCCCGGGTGGCGATGCGGCCCAGCAGGTCTTCGCCGTCGCCGTCGTTGCCCTGGCCGTAGATCTTGTCCAGCACCAGCCTATGGAAATGGGGGTTGGACTGGATGACGCCGATCATGCTTTGCAGGCGTCCGGCCAGTTTTTCTTCTAGCGGAGCGCTGCTTTCCATCGTGGCGCGGGCTGATTCCTGCCCCCGGTCGACCAGTTGCTTCACCACTTCGCGCAGCAGATTGTCTTTGTTGCCGAAGTAGTAGCGAATAAGCGCGGGATGGACGCCGGCCCGCGCCGCCACGCCCGCCAGGGTAAGGGTTTCGGGCGACGAGACGCGCAGCTCTTCGACGGCCGCCGCCAGCAGGGCTTCGCGCCCCACCGTGCCTTCGGCGTCGGGGCGGCCCTTGGTTCGGGCCTTGGTTTTTCTGGTCGTTGCTGCGCTCATGATCGGAATGTCGGGTATTGGGCGCCGCCTTTTAGACAGTGTGGCTGCCCTTTTAGTGTTAACAGGCCCTAGGGGTTTACACGGAAGATGACGTATTGTCGGCTCGATGGCATAGACTCGCAAATATTATCTCCATATAATTCTCGCTCGAACGAATTAAATATGGAAGCTGTGATTCGACAGGCAGCATACGAAAAGCAGCCCGAAACAGAGCACTCATACGGGGACACATATGAAGAACATCAAGCGCACATTGGGCCGCTTCCTGAAGGCGACCGTCCTGGCGTCCGCGGCGGCCGTAGGCAGCGTCCAGGCCCAGGAAAAACCGGTTGAAATCACCTATTTATTGCCCGCTCCGGCGAATGCCATTGCCTTCGCGCCCTTGATGCTGGCCCAGCACAAGAACTACTATGCCGACGCCGGGCTGCAGGTCAAGTTCGTCTCGGTCAAGGGCGGGGCGGACGTCGGCAAGCAGCTGGGGGCGGGCAACGGCCAGCTGGGCGGCGCCCTGGGCGACACCCCCATCATCCTGCGTCAGAACGGCATTCCCGTAAAAGGCGTGGCGCTGCTGGGCGGCAAGGCCTTGCACCAGCTCGTAACGCGTGCCGACCGCCACATCGACAACCCCGCCGACCTGAAGGGCAAGACCATTACGGTCATGTCCTATCAAGACACCTCTTTCTTTGCCACCCTGGCCGTACTGGCCAAGGGCGGCCTTACGCGCGAAGACGCCAACGTCCAGGCGGCCGGCCCCACCGGAATCTGGCAACTGGTGGCAAACGGCAACGCCGACGGCATGGTCGGCGCCCCCGAAATGGGCGCCGTGGCCGAAGAGGCCGGCACCGAGCTCAAGTGGCAGTCAACCGGCGACTTCTTCCCCGGCATGGCCCAGGCCGTGCTGGCTTCCGAAGACATGATCAAGCAAAACCCCGAGGTCATACGCAAATTCGTCGCCGCCACCCTCAAGTCGCTGGCCGAAGTGCGCGACGACCCCGAAGCAGCCGCCAAGGCCTACATCGAGGCCCAGCCCGTCTACAAAGGCCGCGAGGAACTTGTCAGCAAGGTCATGGCCTACTACGCCAAGAACGTCTACCCCGGCCAGAAAGTGCTGGGCCAGTTCAACCCCGAGCGCGTGGCGGCCCTGCAAGAGTTCTATCTTCAGCAAGGCATCATCGACAAGAAGCTCGACGTGAACGACGTCTTCACCAACGAGTTCGTGCAATAAAAGGCGCTCGCAAAATTACCTGCGGCGCCCCGGCCTCATAGGCCCAGGCGCCACGGCCATGCGGTCCTCAAACGCAAGGGGAGATCGAAACTCGGCACCAGTATCGGGTGCCAAACGCTCGCTTAAGCTCCAAGGCAGCAAATTGCAGAAGCATCCAGGGCAAGGGGCGGGGCAGCCTTTTTCAGTCCGTCCAGCGTGCGCCGAATTTCTCTGCTTGGGTCGGGGGCTTTCGGCGCCAGCCTGTCTGAATCCCGAAGCGCGTAGCGCTGAGGTTGAGTTCTGCCGCCGCCCGGCCCAAGCAGAGAAATTCGGGAAGCCCGAAGGGCCGCATGATGCGGACTGAAAAAGGCTGCCCCGCCCCTTGACCGGGTCAAGAACTTGCACGCTCGAGGTGCCAAAGTAACGGGAAAGCGCTCATCCCTAACGCCACCTTCCGCAGTCCCTCGCCCAGCCAATAACTCAAGCCTCCGCCTCCCTCCGCAGCAACTCCCGCTTGCGCTCCACCCCCCACCGATACCCGGTAAGATCCCCATCCCGCCGCACCACCCGATGGCAGGGAATCGCCACCGCAATCGCATTCGCCCCGCAGGCCCGCCCCACGGCCCGCACCGCATTGGGCGCCCCGATGCGTCGCGCAATATCACTGTAGCTGGCCGTGTCGCCGGCCGGTATCTCGCGCAACGCCTGCCACACCCTTTGCTGGAACGCCGTGCCTCGTATGTCCAGAGGCAGGTCCAGTCCGATAGACGGCGCCTCGACAAAACCCACCACGCGGGCCACCATTGCCTCGTACTCCGCATCGCCGCCCACCAGCTCCGCCTTCGGGAACCGGTCTTGCAGATCGCGCACCAGAAAATCAGGATCATCGTCGATGAGTATGGCGCAGATGCCCCGCTGGCTGCTGGCCACCAGGATCGCGCCCAGCGAGCACTGCGCCACCGCAAAGCGGATCACCGAACCCGCGCCGCCACCGCGATACTCGCCGGGACGCATGCCCAGCAGGCTTTCCGAGGCCTCGTAGAACCGGCTGCTGGAATTGAACCCCGCATCGAACAGCGCGCGCGTAACCGAGGCATCGGGCCGCGCAAGCTGTTCGCGCAGCTTGCGGCCCCGATGGGCGGCTGCATAGGCTTTGGGCGTCAGCCCCGTCTGGGCCTTGAACACCCTGTGGAAATGGAAGGGGCTCAGGCCAGCCTGCCGCGCCAGCATTTCCAGCGTGGGCGGCGTCTCGGCCGACTCGATCGCTTGGCAGGCCCGGGCGATCAACAAGGCGCGCTGGTCGCGTTCGCCGGGAGTCGGCTCGCCGCTGCGGCGGCTGGCCCGGTAGCCGGCGGCTTCCGCCTGTGCCGGCAAAGAAAAAAACTCGACGTTCTCGCGCCTGGGCCGCCGGCCCGGCGCGCCCGGCCGGGCATACACCCCGGTGCTGCGCACCGCGTAGACGAAGTGCGCATCCGCATTCGCGTCGCGCTCAACCACGGCGCGCCAGCGGGCTTCGTCGGTGGCATAGGCGCTGCGGGTGGGGTTGGCGGGTTTCATGGCGATGTGTTCCATGGCTGTGGGCTCTTGGCCGGAGAAAGACACAGCTCAAGAGTAGTACAAGAAATCGAACAGGGATTCCGGATTCTTGCGGTCCAATTCGGGGGCCGCAAGGTCAATCCTGCTAAAGTTGTGGGCTGTGTCAGGCAACAATATTCCAAAACAAAACCAGGACGGGTTCATGAGACAGGTTTCGCCAGTTGGGTCATTCTTCGCCGATTCAGACGTTCCGCCGCTGCGCGCCTATGTGCGGCTGCTGGGCCGGACACTGGGCGAAGCCATCAAAGAATGCGAGGGCCAGCGGGCCTTCGACGTGGTCGAGAAGCTGCGGCAGGTGGCGGTGCGGCTGCGGCGCGAAGGCAATGTGCGCGACGGCCGCGCACTGGAACGCCAGATCGCCCGCCTGACCGACGACCAGGCCACCCAGACCGCGCGCGCCTTTGGATATTTCCTGCATCTTTCCAATATTGCCGAAGACCGCGACCAGATACAGCGCCGCCGCCGCCAGGAGCTCGCCTCGCATGCGCCGGGCCGGGGCAGCCTTCAGCATACTCTGGACGTGCTGCGCGGCCACGGCGTAGGCAAGGCGCGCATACGCCGCTATCTTGAAACCGCCGTCATCGCGCCCGTGCTCACGGCCCACCCCACCGAGGTACAGCGCAAAAGCACCCTGGACCTGCATCGCGCCATTGCCGAGCAGCTGGCCTTGTGCGACGAGGCGCTCACCGAAGCCGAAAGGATGCGCGTCAGGCAGCGCCTTACAGGCCTGGTGGCCACACTGTGGCAAACCCGCATGCTGCGCCAACAAAAGCTTACGGTGCTCGACGAGATCGACAATGCGCTGTCTTATTACCGCAGCACCTTCCTCGATGCCATTCCGCGCCTGTACCAGGATTTTGCCGACCGGCTGCAGCCGGCGCGCCGTTCCGTGTTCGACGTCGATGCGCGCATGCTGCCGCCTTTCCTGCGCATGGGCAGCTGGATAGGGGGCGATCGCGACGGCAATCCCAACGTCGATGCCGCCGCCCTCGAGCAGGCGCTGCTGAAGCAAAGCGCATGCGCCATGGAGCATTACCTGGCCGAGATCAAGGTGCTGGGCACCGAACTGTCGCTGTCACAGTCGCTGGCCAAGCCCTCGGCCGCCTTGCAGGAACTGGCCGGCCAAAGCGGCGACACTTCCGCGCACCGAAGCGACGAGCCCTACCGGCGGGCCTGCATCCACATCTATGCGCGCCTGGCCGCCACGGCGCAGGCCCTGCTGGGACGCTCGCTGGCGTTGTTTCCCACCTACGCGGCGCCTGCCTACGAGGGCCCCGAAGCGCTGCTGCACGACCTGGACGCCATGGCGCAATCGCTGCGGGCCCAGCACGGCGCGCTCATTGCCCGCCTGCGCCTTGATGGCCTGCGCCAGGCGGTGGCGGTATTCGGCTTCCACCTGGCCACCCTCGACTTGCGGCAAAGCTCGGACGTGAACGAACGGGTGGTGGCCGAACTGCTGCGGGCGGCGGGCACCAAGCATGGCGGCAAGGCCGTGGACTACGCCCGGCTGGACGAAACCGCCAGAATCGAACTGCTGCGCCAGGAAATCCGCCAGCCCCGGCCGCTGGTGTCGCCGTGGCTGCGTTATTCAGACGAAACCGAGAAAGAGCTTGCTATATGGCGCATGGCCGCCCAGTGCCGCCGCCGCTTCGGCGAGCGCTCCATTGGGCAGGCCATTGTGTCGCACACCGAAACGCTCAGCGACCTGCTCGAAGTATTGCTGCTGCAGCAGGAAACAGGCGTTTGCGCGCCACCCGGCCAGGCCCGCCACGACGACGGCGGCGGCCTGATGGTGGTGCCGCTTTTCGAGACCATCCCTGACCTGGAGCGCGGGCCCGAGATCATGGACGAGTGGCTGGGCCTGCCCGAAGTGGCCGAGCGCGTGCGGCGCGACCAGGCGGGCGTGCAGGAAGTGATGCTGGGCTATTCCGACAGCAACAAGGACGGCGGCTACCTTACGTCCAACTGGACGCTGTACTGCGCCGAGCGGCGGCTGGTCGAGGTGTTCAAGGCGCGGCGCACCCGGCTGCGCCTGTTCCACGGCCGTGGCGGCTCGGTGGGCCGCGGCGGCGGCTCCAGCTTCGACGCCATCGTGGCCCAGCCGCCCGGCACCGTCAACGGCCAGATACGCCTTACCGAACAAGGCGAGGTCATCCAGGCCAAGTACAAGGACGTCGAGGTGGGCAGCAGCCACCTCGAGTTGCTGGTGGCGGCCACGCTCGAGGCCAGCCTGACGCCTTCGCGCACCTTCGCCCATGCCGAAGAAGACTATATGGCCCGTTTCGGGGGCGGCATGCATCACATGTCGGACCTGGCCCAGGGCGCCTATCGCAGCCTGGTCTATGAAACCCCCGGCTTTGCCGAATACTTCTTTTCCGCCACGCCCATTCTCGAGATCGCGGGCCTGAACATCGGCTCGCGACCCGCCGCCCGCAAGCCCGGCCAGAAGATCGAAGACCTGCGCGCCATTCCCTGGGGATTTTCATGGGCCCAATGCCGTCTGCTGCTGCCGGGCTGGTACGGCATGGGCACGGCCTTGTCGCACTATGTCGAGCACGGCTGCGAAGGCGCGCCCGCGGGCGCCGAACAGCGGTTGGAGCTTTTGCGCGACATGGCCCGCTCGTGGCCGTTCTTTCGCACCTTGCTGTCCAACATGGAGCAGGTGTTGGCCAAGGTCGACCTCAGCATTGCCGGCCGCTATGCCGACCTGGTGCCTCAGAAGGCGCTGCGCGAGCGCATATTCGGCCGCATCCAGGCCGAGTTCGACCTGACGGTGGAGATGTTCAAGGCAGTGGCCGGCCATGAGCTGCTGGCCCATGACGAGGCACTGCGCGCCGCGCTTGACGAGCGCTTCGCCTATGTCGACCCGCTCAATCGATTGCAGGTCGAACTGCTGCGGCGCCTGCGCGGCAACACGCGGCGCCGTCGCAGTACCGAGGCGGTCGAAAGCGAGATCCAGAGTGGGATTCACCTGACCATAAACGGAATCGCCGCGGGCTTGCGCAACTCGGGCTAGGCGGGCAAATGGCGTGGCCCCGGCTGCGACCGGGCAGGGGCGGGACCACGTTTGCCGACATTGCAGGAAGGTTCTTCGTACGTACAGGAAGGTACGCGGAACTTACAGGAAGGTCAGGCCCAGCGAGATGATCACGCCCGAGACGAACAGCTGGATCAGGCAGTAGCCCATGATGTCCTTGGCCTTCAGCCCGGCGATGGCCAGCACGGGCAGGGCCCAGAAGGGCTGCAGCATATTGGTCCATCCGTCGCCCCAGGCCACGGCCATGGCCGCGCGCGGCATGTCGGCGCCCAGTGCTTGCGCCGAGGCAATCACCACGGGGCTTTGCACCGCCCACTGTCCGCCGCCCGAAGGCACGAAGATGTTGACCAGGCCCGCGCTCATGAAGGTCCAGAAGGCCAGCGTTTTGTCGGTGGCCAGGGATACTATCCATTCCGACAGCGTGGCGGCCAGGCCGGATTCGATCATGATGGCCATGATGCCGGCGTAGAAGGGAAACTGGATCACAATGCCGGCGCCGCCTCGTATGGCCTGGTTCAGGCTGTGCAAGAAATGTCGCGGTGTGCCATGCAACAGGCCCGCCAGCATCAAGAAAGAAAAATTGATGATGTTCAGGTTGAGGGTTCCGCTGCTGATGACGAAGTAGTGGAACATATAGGCCAGGCCCGCAAGGCCGATGACCAGGGCCAGGAGCCGGCTGTTCTCGAGCTTGTCCGCGGGCCGGTCGTTGGTGCTCTCTGCTTCATCCTCTTCGGCCAGCAGCGCGGGGTCGACATAGACGCTTTCTTCGGGGCGCGGAAGCATCAGGCGGTTGACCAGGGGCACGGCGACGAACAGCGCGATGACGATGGCGACGTTGAACAGCGCAAATATGGTGTCCGAAGTGGGAATGATGCCGATCTGGTCTTGCGAGAAATGGCCCTCTGTCGCGATGGTAAGGGGCACCGAGCCCGAGAGTCCGCCATGCCAGACCAGAAAGCCCGAGTACGCGCTGGCCACCAGCAGCCGGTAATCGACGCGCACTTGTCGGGCAAGCTCTTTGGCGAACAGCGCGCCGATGACCAGGCCGAAGCCCCAGTTGATCCAGCTTGCCGCCAGGGCAACGACGCTGACGAGGATGATGGCGCTTCCGGCGCCCCGCGCCAGCCGCGCCAGGCGGGTCAGCAGCCGGCGGATGGGCGGCGTGCTGGCCAGCATGTGGCCAGTAAGCAGCACCAGCAGCATCTGCATGGTGAAGCTGAGCAGCCCCCAGAAGCCGTCGCCCCAGATCTGGATGATCTGCATGGGGCTTTGCTGTTCTACCAGCATGGCCGCAAGCGCCGCTACAATGGTCAGCAGCAGTACAAAAATATACGGATCGGGCAGATATCGTTCTACGAGCTTGACCGAACCCCGGGTAATGGCATGGAACATCTTGCTTCTCCTATAAGCTTGCTTTTCCCGTCGCGCTGAATGCTGATCCAGCCCGACGGGGGGCGTCACATTGAAGGAACTCTTCCTCATTATGCACGACGCGTTCGCGACCATCTGGGTTACGATTGTTCAAGAGTTCTCCGACGTCGCCGACCTGGCCGATGCCACCCGCATCATGGTGCGCTTGTTGATGGCCGTGCTGCTGGGCGGGCTCATCGGCTACGAGCGCGAACAGCAGCGCAAGGCGGCCGGCCTGCGCACCCACATGCTGGTGGCCCTGGGGGCCGCGGTGTTCGTGCTGGCCCCTGCCGAAAGCGGCATGGAAATCGCCGACATGAGCCGTGTACTGCAGGGCGTGGTGGCCGGCATCGGCTTCCTGGGGGCGGGCGCCATCATTAAGCTCGACCAGGCCGGCATCATCAAGGGGCTGACTACGGCGGCCTCCATCTGGATGGCCGCCGCCATCGGCATCACTGTGGGCCTGGGCCGCGAAACCACCGCCATCATGGCCACGGCGCTGGCCTTGTTCATTCTGATTGTGCTGCGCTGGGCCGAAGACAACCGTCAGGGCCGCGACGAGCCCTCGGCATCCGGTCGCGGCGAACAGGCCAAGAGCGCATGGAAAGAGGGCCCGGCAGAGAAGGACCGCTAAGGCCGATCAGCAACGAGCCGTATCGGCGGGCGGATTGGGTGGCCGATCTTGGCGCACGCCGTCTCGGTGCCGATCGTTCCTCAAACCGTACGCTTTGCATTCCGCGGCCAGCGCCTGAAGATTTGGGTCGTGCTCGCGGCTGCCGGGCAGCATCAGGGCGATGCGCTGGCGCGAACGATAGCGGGGCTGCAGCGTCTTCAGGCAGACCCGGTCGCTGAAGGCCGCCACCCGCCCGGGCAGCAGGCTGCAGCCCATGCCCTGGCCCACAAGATTGATCAGCGAAAAAATATCGCCCACCTGCATCGCCACGTCGGGCTCGTAGCCGGCCAGCCTGAAGGTGTTCATAAAGCTTTCCGAGGTAACGAAACCGGCGCCCAGCATGACGAATTTTTCATTGCGGGCCGTGGCCAGGTCGATGTCTTTCGTGGCCGAGGCATAGCGCGACCCGGCCGGTGCGGCAAAGTACAGGGCGTCTTCGAACATCGGTACCGAGAGCAGGCCGGGGTGTTCGGGTGGTTCATTGGCGCCCACGATAATGGCGTCGAGCCTGCCGTTCTGCAGCGATTCGATCAAGCCCCGGCTCGAGTCCATGGAAAGGTCCACGTGCAGCTCGGGCCGGCGCAGCTTCAGGCCGATGATGACCTGCGGAATGCAGTGCAGGGTAAGCGAATAAAGCGAGCCGATGCGCAGCCGCGGCGTGTTGACGCCGGCCATGTCCCGCACTTTTTCCAGCCCCTGGCGGCATTCGTCCAGGCAGCGCCGCGCATGGCCGGCAAAGGCGTAGGCGGTGTCCAGCGGCTGCAGGTTGCGGCCTTCGCGGCGAAACAGCGGGCAGCCTACCGCGTCTTCCAGCGTATGCAGGGCGCGGTGCACGCTGACCGTGCTCAGTTCCATTTCTTCGGCGACGCGCGCCAGGTTGCCCAGGCGCATGAAGGCCAGGAAGATGTCGAGCTTGCGCAGGGTCAGGGTGTCTTGCGGGTTCATGCGGCCTCCGGCCTTAATTATTAGCATAAGCGTAATGAATATGCCATCAGCTTGATTGATGCCGGCCGCTTCCGCAACTAAGGTGGGAGTCTGCCGATTCTTTAAGAAGCCGTCATGAATACCCTGCCTGAAACGCGCTGGAACCGGCGCGCCATCGAAAAGCAGCGCCGCCTTGCCCGCGTGGCAGGCCTGGCCCGGGGCGCGGTGTTGCCCACCCACAGCATCACCCAGGCCCTGCAGCAGCTGTTGAACCCCGGCGACCGCGTGGTGCTCGAGGGCAACAACCAGAAGCAGGCCGACTTCCTGGCGCGCTCGCTGGCGCGCGCCGACCCTGGTGTGCTGCACGACTTGCACCTGATCATGCCCAGCGTCAGCCTGCCCCAGCATCTCGACCTTTTCGAGCGCGGCATTGCGCGGCGGCTGGACTTTTCCTTTGCCGGCGCGCAAAGCCTGCGCATCTCGCAGCTGCTGCAAGACGGCCGGCTCGAGATCGGCGCCATCCACACCTATGCCGAGCTCTACGCCAGACTGTATGTGGACCTGATTCCCGACGTGGTGCTGGTGGCGGGCTATATGGCCGACCGCCAGGGCAACCTGTACACAGGCCCCAGCACCGAAGACACGCCGGTCCTGGTCGAGGCGGCCGCCTTTCGCAACGGCATCGTCATTGCCCAGGTGAACCAGGTGGTGGACGATCCGGGCGAACTGCCGCGCGTCGACGTGCCGGGGTCGTGGATCGATTTCGTGGTGCAGGCCGACCGGCCCTTCTTCATCGAACCCCTGTTTACCCGCGACCCGCGCCTGATCAAGCCCGTGCACGTGCTGATGGCCATGATGGCCCTGCGCGGCATCTACGAGCGGCACGAGGTGCGCTCGCTGAACCACGGCATCGGCTTCAACACCGCTGCCATCGAGCTCATTTTGCCCACCTACGGCGAAAAGCTGGGGCTGAAGGGCCGTATCTGCCGCAATTGGGCGCTTAATCCGCACCCCACCCTCATTCCCGCCATTGAATCGGGTTGGGTCGAAAGCGTGCATTGCTTCGGGGGCGAATCGGGCATGGAAGACTATGTGGCGGCGCGCCCCGACGTCTTCTTCACGGGGGCCGACGGCTCCATGCGCTCCAATCGCCTGCTGTGCCAGCTGGCGGGCCAGTACGCCGTCGATCTTTTCATCGGCTCCACCCTGCAGATGGATGGCCAGGCCAATTCCTCCACGGTCACCAAAGGGCGGCTTACCGGCTTTGGCGGCGCGCCCAACATGGGACACGACCCGGGCGGTCGGCGCCACGCCACGCCGGCCTGGCTGAGCCTTGTCGAAGGGCAGGACGGCCTGGCCAGGGGACGCAAGCTTGTGGTGCAGATGGTAGAGACCTTTCAAGAGGGCGGCCGGCCCACCTTCGTCGAAACGCTCGATGCCGTGCAGGTGGGGCAAGACACCGGCATGCCGCTGGCGCCCGTCATGATCTATGGCGACGACGTGACCCATGTATTGAGCGAAGAGGGCATTGCCTACCTGTACAAGGCGCGCTCGCTCGATGAACGCAAGGCGATGCTTGCCGCTGTTGCGGGCGTTACGCCCACGGGCATGCGCAGCGATGCCGCCCAGGTGCGCCGCATGCGCAGCGAGGGGCTGGTCGCCTTCCCCGAAGACCTTGGCGTGCGCCGGGCCGAGGCCAGCCGTTCCCTGCTGGCGGCCAAGAGCGTGGCCGATCTGGTCGAATGGTCGGGCGGGCTTTATAAGCCGCCGGCCCGATTCCGGAGCTGGTGATGGACGGCATTTTTCGTTCCGAACCGTGGGGGGATGGCACTATTACCAATCGGGTGGCCCCCAAGGAACGCCATGTGCATAGGGCACTTCCCACCGGGGTGCATTTGGAATCGCGCCCATCGATGCCTTCTTCGGCACAGCGGATAAGGTTCCATGCCCGCATGGATTCCGCTGGGTCGACAGAGCGGTGGGCGCGCGTGCTGGCCGATGCCGCGGTGCGCGCACTGGTCGAAGAAGCGGCGCTGTCGCCCAAGCCCGGCCTGGCCGACAGTCGGGGCGGCGGCGCGCATGATGACCTCAGCTTCGCCTTGATGTGCCGCTCGGCCCATGTTCTGCACCCATTTTTCGTGGCCATGGCCCGGGCAGGTTCATGCGAAGTCTCGCTGCAGGCCCTGCGTGAACGCCTAGGCTTGCTGGGACGCTCGGCCGAGGCGGCCATGCTGGACGCGACAGGGGGCGTGAATACCCATAGGGGCGCCATCTGGGCGCTGGGCCTGCTGCTTGCGGCCGCGGGGCGGGGGGGCGACATCTCCGCACAGGTTCTGGCCGCGCGGGCCGGTGCGATCGCGCGCTGCGAAGACCCGGCTGCGCCCACCTGCACCGGCAACAAAGGCGAGGCCGCACGCCGCCGCTATGGGGTGGGCGGCGCCAAGGCCCAGGCCCAGGCGGGTTTCCCGCAGGTGGTGCGCGCCGCGCTGCCGCAGCTTCGTCGGTCGCGACGGCTCGGGGCCAGCGAAGACGCCGGCCGATTGGACGCCTTGCTGGCCATCATGGCCGGCCTGGACGACACCTGCCTGCTGTCGCGCGGCGGCAGGCAGGGCCTGGCCGGCATGCAGGCCAGGGCCGCGGGGGTGCTGTCCGCCGGCGGAGCCGGCACCGCCGAGGGGCAGCGTGCGCTGCGGCGCTTGAATGACTACGCGCTGGCCTGGCGGTTGTCGCCGGGCGGCGCGGCCGACCTGCTGGCGGCGGCATTGTTCCTGGATGGCCTGGAGCGCGGCAGGGATGGCGCCTTGGTTCATGCCGACTCATGGGCAAGCGACCCGGGCAATACTGAAGCGTGTCGGCCGGGCGGGGCTGGAAACTGGCGTGCGCGTGCGGCAGAGCGCGGGTGCCAGAGCGTTGGGTTGCTTCAAGAACCCAGCCGGTAAAGCAGTGCGGCGGGTTGTCATCAAGAAGGACATCGGATCAGGAGAAGCCATGGAAACCATCTCATTCAGTTACGCCGCCCAAGGGGCCGCAAAGGGCAGGGCCATTGCCGGTGTCGTGGCCTCGGGCGACTTGCAGGTGCTGCTCGAGCCGGCCGCTGGGCGCACCGAGATTCGCATCACCACTTCCGTGGACGGCAAGGCGGCCGTATGGTCGGCCGTGCTCGACCGTCTCTTTGCCTCGGCCGCCCTGCCCGCGGCGCGCATCGACATCGACGACTGCGGCGCCACGCCCGGGGTGGTGCGCCTGCGCATCGAACAGGCCTTCGAAGAGGCGGGGGCGGCATGAGCCCTTTCCGAAGCGAGCGCGCCGCAGCCGGTGCTATCGTGCGCCAGACACAAAAGGTATCGACATGACTTCATCGCTATTGCAGCGGGAAAGCTTCATCGAGCTGGACGCGCGGGCGCGGGCCCTGGCCTTGCTCGATGCGCACAGCGCCCGCGAACTGCTCGACCCCTTCGACCGCATCAAGTCGCCCTGGCTGCCCCGGCAAGGCATCGTGGCCCAGGCCGACGACGGTGTAGTGGTGTTCAAGGGCCGTATCGATGGCCGGCCCGCCGTGGTGCTGGCGATAGACGGCGCCTACCAGGGCGGCAGCATGGGCGAGGTGGGCGGGGCCAAGATTGCCGCCGCGCTCGAGCTGGCTGTAGAGGACAACCGGCGCGGCGTGCCCACCTGCGCGGTGCTGCTGCTGGAAACCGGCGGGGTCAGGCTGCAAGAGGCCAACCTGGGCCTGGCGGCCATTGCCGACATCCATGCCGCTATGATCGAATTGCGCCGCCACCAGCCGGTGGTGGGCATTATTGCGGGCCCGGTCGGCTGCTATGGCGGCATGGGCATTGCCGCCGGGCTGTGCAGCTACCTCATCGTCACCCGCGAGGCCCGGCTGGGTTTGAACGGCCCCGCCGTCATCGAGCAAGAGGCCGGCATCGACGAACTCGACTCCCACGACAAACCCTTTATCTGGAGCCTGACGGGCGGCGAGCAGCGCCATGCCCAGGGCCTGGCCGACGAATTCGCCGCCGACGACGTGGTCCAGGTGCGTGAGCGGCTGCTCGGTTGCCTGCGGCGCGGCTTGCCCTCCATTCATCGCAGCCAGCAGTGTTCCGGGTTCGTCCACATGCTGGCGGGTATCGAGCCTGTACCCGTGCCCGAACCGGCCGAAATGCGCAGCATGGTACGCGCCGCCCGGGGCGCCGCGCCGGCCCGGTCGGGGGCGGCGGCTCCCTCCGCCTCGCAACGCTCACCGTCAAGCCCTGGGCGGGAAACAAGAGGAAGCGCGGCAGACGCCGTGGGGCAGGCCATTGCACGGGGGCGGGCACGAGATCCGGTCTCTGGACACGAGACGGAACACGGCGAAGGGGAGCCAGCTGTACGGACAACGGGTCAGCCGTTCGAACAAGCATCGAGGCAAGCGATGGAGCAAGCCGCGTCGCGTGGCGCGGCCTGGCTGGGCGGCCTGACGGACAATGCGCCGGCGCTTGCGGGCTTTCCCGCCACGGTGCGCATTGTCGACGCCCCGCTGGGCAATGAGCAGGCGCGCTACATTGCCGTCGTGCCCGATGAAGCCAATCGCTTTCCTCGCGTGCGCAATGGCGAGATGGGGCTGGAAGAGGGCTGGCACCTGGCCCGGGCCATCAGGCAGTGGTGCGAGCGCGATCTGACCGGCGCCGGCCGAGCCTCTGGCGGGGCAACGCCTGTGGATACCGGCGGGGGTGCTACGGCTGTGGGCGTTGGAAAAGACGCTATGGCTATGAGCGCTGGCGAGGGCCCTACGGCTGGTGGGGGTGCTGGCAAGAGCGCTACGGATGCGGCGCTGCGGCCCATCGTCGCCGTGCTGGACGTGCCCAGCCAGGCATACGGCCGGCTCGAGGAAGGCCTGGGCCTGCACCAGGCGCTGGCGGCCGTTGTCGACGCCGCCGCCCAGGCCCGGCTTGCCGGCCACCCCTTCATCGGGTTGATCGTGGGCAAGGCCATATCGGGCGGCTTTCTTGCCTTGGGCTGCCAGGCCAACCGCCTGATCGCCCTGCGCGACCCGGGCGTGCAGGTGCATGCCATGGGCAAGGCCTCGGCCGCGCGCATCACCCAGCGCACCGTCGAGCAGTTGGAGACCCTGGCGGCCGCCGTTCCCCCCATGGCCTACGACATCGATAGCTACGCCGGTCTGGGCATGTTGTGGCAAACCATGCAGGCCCGGAACGCCGATCAGCCCACGGTCGAAGACCTGGCCGCCGCCAGGGTCTTGCTGTGCGAGGCTGTGGCTGACATACGCGCCGATGCCAGGCGCGATCTCTCCAGCCGTCTGGGCGCGGAAAACCGCAGCGCTTCGAGCCGCGTCCGGGAGCGCATGCGCGAGCTTTGGGGCGAGTGATGGGGGGCCTGACGCGGCGTTCGCGCACTCAGGATCAGTTGGGCGCGGCGTCTTCCGGTACCGCGACTTGCGCCGATCAGCTGGATGTAGCTTTTCCCGGCGCTGCGCCTTGCGCCGATCCGCATGGCTTTCGTCCGCACGATCTCATCTGGGTGGCCGAGCCGGCCGCCTTGCGCTGGCGCGGCAACTTGCCCGAGTGGTGTGCATACTGGCTGCAATGCGGCGCCCCCACCCCCGTCGTGCTGCGCCGCGAAAATACAGGCGACCCGGACCTGCTGCCCGTCGGCATACGAGGCGTCCATCGCCACCAGCGCCAGGCCGCCTACCTGGAACGGCATGCCGTCGCGCGCATTCTGCCGCCCGAGCAACTCGTTCGCTCAATCAAAATGATGGATGGCACGGGCACGGGCACGGGCACGGGCACGGGCACGGTCGGGCAGGCGCATCAGTCCAGGCAAGAGAGTGGGGCGCCGGAGTGGCTTCCCGGCACAGAACTGTCTGTCATCTTGCACAGTCTCTTGTCGGTCATGAGCGATATCGGCCTGCCCTGGGGGCCAACCGGCAGCCTGGGGTTCGCGCTGGCCACTGGCCTGACGGCGCTGCATGAAGGCAGCGACATCGACCTTCTTGTACGCGCGCCGGCGCCCTTGAGCCAGGATCAGGTCCGTGCATTGGCGGCCCTCGTAGAAGGCTCGGTGCGCCCCATCGACATGCAGATCGACACCGGTTTCGGCGGCTTCGCATTCAAGGAATGGGTAGCCTGTGATCCGGAACGGGCGGGTCGTGGTGCACGGCGACCAGGCAGTGAGCCACGGCGTGTGCTGCTGAAAACCGGCGCGGGTCCCATCCTCGTCCATGATCCGTGGCGGCGGGTGCCCATTGATCGCCAAATAACGAAACAGCCCTGGCCCGTGCCTACAAGTGATTTCGGCAAGGCGGAATCCGAGGACCCATTCGAGCAAGAAGAGGCTGCTTTGGCCAATGCGGGGCAGATGGCTGTAAACACCGGCGATCCGTCGCGGAGCGCTTGATGAGCGTGTTTTTCACTTTCCCCGGGCAGGGTTCGCAGCGTGCGGGCATGTTGAATCGGCTGGCCACCTTGCCCGAGGCGCGGCCCGCCATCCAGGCGGCCAGCCAGGCCTTGGGCGAAGACATGCTCGCATGGGACAGCCCGGATGCCCTGCGTTCCACCGTTGCCGCACAGATCTGCCTGCTGGCCGCCGGCGTGGCCATGGCTGCCGTGCTGGCCGCGCGCGACGCCCAGCCCGATATGGTGGCCGGATTGTCCATAGGCGCATATCCCGCCGCCGTGGTGGCCGGCGTGCTGGTTTACGAAGACGCCGTGCGCCTCGTCCATTTGCGCGCCACCCTCATGCAGCGGCGCTTTCCGTCGGGCTATGGCATGACGGCCATCAGCGGCCTGCCGGCAGACGCCCTGCAAGCGCTCATCGATGCAGTGCATAGCCCCGGCGAGCCGGTGTATCTGGCCAATTTCAACGCCCCCGCGCAACTCGTGATTTCCGGCAGCGATGCCGCCCTTGCGAAAGTGGCCGCGCTGGCCTTGGCCAAGGGGGCGGCCCGGGCCACACGCATCGACATCGCCGTGCCCTCGCACTGCCCCTTGCTGGATGAAGACGCCCTTGTCCTGCAACAGGCGTTTGACGAAGTGGCCGTGCACAACCCGCAACTGGAATACCTTAGCGCCAGCCGTGCCCGCGTGTTGCGGGACGGCCGCGAAATCGCCCATGACCTGGCATTCAATATGGCGCGGCCGGTGCTGTGGCACGATACCGTGCGGCTGGCCTGGGAGCGCGGCGCGCGCCTGGCGCTGGAAATGCCCAGCGGCTCGGTATTGAGCGGGCTGACCGCGCCCGTGTTTGCCGGCGGCAGGGTCGCCTGCAGCGACAACCACCGCCCCGACAGCCTGGCCGCTCTGGTCCGCCGCACGCGCCAGTTGTAACGTGTATTCGCCGCGGCGGGGCGCAAAACATGCCTCGCGGCCCGGAAGCTCTTATACTTAAAGAGAAATATACCGGTTACCGCCATGGACAATCTCGATCTCGTCGTTCTACGCACTCTGCGCGATTGGCGCCACAAAGGCCGCCGCGCCTTGCTGGCCACCGTTGTTCGCACCTGGGGCTCTTCCCCGCGCCCCATAGGCTCCATCATGGCCTTGTGCGAAGACGGAACCGTGGTGGGCTCCGTTTCGGGCGGCTGCATCGAAGACGACCTTATCTACCGCTTCACCCACGCCTATTCCGGCAAGGGCGAAGGCGGCGACATCCCGCAGGGCGCCCCCCAGCTTCTGAAGTACGGCATCCGTGCCGACGAGGCCCACCGCTTCGGCCTGCCCTGTGGCGGCACCCTGGAACTGCTGCTTGAGTTCGACCCCGAGCCCCAGCCTTTAAGCGAGCTGGTCGCCCAGCTTGAAAACGGCAAGCTCATGCAGCGCGAGGTGCGGCTGGCCGATGGCCACGTTTCGCTGCGCATGGCCGAGCAGCCCTCTGATCTCAGCATTTCCGACACTGTGCTGCTGAACAACTTCGGTCCCGAGTACCGCATGCTGCTTATCGGCGCCGGCCAGCTTACCGAGTACCTGGCCACCATGGCGCTTTTCAATGGGTTCACCGTTACGGTGTGCGATCCGCGCGAAGAGTACCGGGGCAACTGGTCTGTTGCGGGCGCCGAACTTACCGCCGAAATGCCCGACGACGTGGTGCGCGAATTCCGCGCCGATCGCCGCTCGGCCATCATCGCGCTTACGCACGATCCCAAGCTCGACGACCTGGCCCTGCTCGAGGCTCTTGAAACCGAGGCCTTCTACATCGGCGCCATCGGTTCGCGCAGCAACAACAACCTGCGGCGCGAGCGCCTTATCGAGTATTTCGACCAGACCGAAGAGTCGCTGGCCCGCCTGCGCGGCCCCATAGGCATATTCATCGGCAGCAAAACCCCCTCTGAAATCGCTGTCAGCATCATGGCCGAAGTACTGGCCGTAAAGAACGGCGTTACCTTGCCGCGCGACATGGACGTGGCCGCCGCCAAGAACAGCATGGGAGTGCCGCCCAACGACACCGACCTGGTGTGCTCCATCGGCTAAAGCCGCGCCTTCGGGCGCGGCTTTTTTTGGCTATGCCATGTCGTCCGCCTGTGTTTCGCACCCGGCCTCGATCTGGTGCTTTCCCTGGTGCGCATCCAAGGAAGCGCACCATATCGGCACAAATATTACATATAGTTACAGCCAACACAAAAAAAACCTGAATATAAGGGCTTACCCACATTGCGCCCTCCAAAATATTCCCTTAGTATTTTTCCAACAATTTAGTGACCACTACATTTAAATTAAGTGTTGGCTACATTTTTTAGGGCGGAATCGCGCTGGGCGCCCACCCAATAACAAGCAACCTACATCACAAGGCACGTCCTGGGAGACACCTATGAAGTCATGGAAATTTTTAGCCGTCGCCGCGGCTGTATCGATCGGAATGGCAAGCCTGGCGGGGCAAGCCCAGGCCAAAGACGACGACGTCATCCTCATCGGCGAGATCAACAGCTACAAGGCCCTGCCGGCCAATATGGGTCCGTATAAAAAGGGCTGGGAACTGGCCCAAGAGCAAATCAACGCGGCCGGGGGCGTGCTGGGTAAAAAACTTGAAACCATTTTCCGCGACGACAACGCCAACGCGGGCGAGGCGGTGCGCATTGCCGAAGAACTCGTCTCGCGCGAAGAGGTCGACTTCCTTACTGGTGTAACCCTGTCGCACGTGGGTCTGGCCGTGGCCGACTACGCCAAGCAGCGCAAGATCTTCTTCCTGGCCTCGGGGCCGCTGTCCGACAAGGTCATCTGGCAGAACGGCAACCGCTACACCTATCGCATGCGCTACGGCACCCACCAGTTGTCGGCATCGGTGGCGCCCGCCGCCGCCAAGCTCAACAAAAAGCGCTGGGCGCTCATCTACCCCAACTACGAATACGGCCAGGCCGCCGTCGAGGCGTTCAAGGCCGAGCTCAAAAAGCTGCAGCCCGACGTCGAGTTCGTGGCCGAGCAGGCTCCGCCTTTCGGCAAGCTCGACGCCGGCCCGGTCGTGCAGGCGCTTGAAGACGCCAAGCCCGATGCCATCTTCAATGTGCTGTTCGGACCCGACCTGACCAAGTTCGCACGTGAAGGCAAGACCCGCGGCCTGTTCAAAGACCGCGAAGTCGTCAGCCTGCTTACCGGCGAGCCCGAGTATCTCGATCCGCTGCGCAGCGACGCGCCCGACGGCTGGATCGTTACGGGCTATCCCTACACCAGCATCGACACGCCCGAGCACAACGCCTTCAAGAAGGCCTATGAAGACAAGTACGGCGAGTATCCGCGCCTGAACTCGGTCGTGGCCTATGCCACGGTCAAGGCCATCGCGGCAGGCATTGAAAAAGCCGGCTCGACCGATACCGAAGCCCTCATCAAGGCCTTCAAGGGCCTGGAGTTCGACTCGCCCTTCGGCCATCACCATTTCCGCGAAATCGACAACCAGTCCACTTTCGGGCTGCACGTGGGCCGCCTGGTCAACAAAGACGGCAAGAAAGGCTCCATGCCTACGGGCGAATACTTCGACGGCGGCGATCTGCTGCCCAGCGATGACGTAGTCAAGACGCTGCGCAAGGTCGACTGACGCAGCAGGCCGCGGCCACGCGGCCTTGAATTCAAGAACGGCAAATACGCCGGCCCGCGGGCCGGCGGTCCCGCCGTCTCTGGCTTTATCCTTACCTATAGCGGGTCGTCATGGACATCTCCGGTTTCATCGTACAGCTGCTCAACGGCCTGGCCGGCGCTTCGTCGCTATTCCTGGTCGCCGCGGGCCTGTCACTTATCTTCGGTGTCACGCGCATCGTCAACTTCGCCCACGGGTCGTTCTACATGGTCGGCATCTATGTCGCCTATTCGCTCGTGCTCACGTTTGAAGACAGCCTGGGTTTCTGGCCCGCCATATTGCTCGCCGCCATCGTGGTGGGCTTATTGGGCGCCCTGATCGAAATGCTGCTGCTGCGCCGCATCTACCATGCGCCCGAACTCTTCCAACTGCTGGCCACCTTTGCCATCGCCCTGGTGCTGCGCGACGTGGTGCTGTGGTACTGGGGCCCCGAAGAATTGCTGGGCCCCAGGGCCCCCGGCCTCGAAGGCGCCATCGAGATACTGGGCCGGCAGTTTCCCACCTACGATCTCTTCCTGATCGCCGCCGGCCCCGTGGTGCTGGGCCTGCTGTGGCTGCTGCTTACCCGTACGCACTGGGGCACCCTGGTGCGCGCCGCCACGCAAGACCGCGGCATGGTCAGCGCCCTGGGCGTCAACCAGGCCTGGCTCTTTACCGCCGTGTTCGCCCTGGGGGCTTTCCTGGCGGCCCTGGGCGGCGCCCTGCAACTGCCGCGCGAGCCGGCCAACCTCGAAATGGACATCCACATCATCGGCGCCGCCTTCGTCATCGTGGTGGTGGGCGGTATGGGCTCTATTCCGGGCGCTTATGTCGCGGCGCTGCTCATTGCCCAGCTCAAGGCCATCTGTGTATGGCTTGGTGTCGTCGAGATCCTGGGCGTCAGCGTCTCGTTCACCAAGCTCACCCTGGTCGTCGAGTTCCTGGTCATGGCGGTGGTGCTCATCCTTCGCCCCTGGGGCCTGTTCGGCCGGCCGCAACCGGTGGGCCACAAGGGACATCATGGCGAGAAGCCCATGGTTCCGGCCAGCATGCGCTTCAAGATAGGCGTGGGTATCTTCGCGCTGTTCCTGGTGGTGCTGCCGCTGCTTACCGTCGATTCGCCCTACATTACTGTGCTGCTCATCGACCTGCTGGTCGCCTCACTGTTCGCCGTCAGCCTGCACTTCATCATGGGTCCGGGCGGCATGCACTCGTTCGGCCACGCGGCGTACTTCGGGCTGGGGGCCTATGGCGCCGCCCTGCTGGTGCGCCACCTGGGCCTGCCCATGGAGATCACGCTGGTCCTGGCGCCGCTGGTCGCGGCCGTGGGCGCCTTCATCTACGGCTGGTTCTGCGTGCGTCTTTCAGGCGTATACCTGGCGATGCTTACCCTGGCCGTGGCGCAGATTACCTGGGCCATCGTCTTCCAGTGGGACGACTTCACCGGCGGCAGCAACGGCCTTACGGGTGTCTGGCCATCGGCCTGGCTGTCCGACAAGACCGTGTACTACTACCTGACCCTGGTCCTGGTCATAGCCGGCATCTTGTGGCTGCGGCGCGTGCTGTTCTCGCCCTTCGGCTACGCCATGCGGGCCGGACGCGATTCCTTCCTGCGCGCCGACGCCATCGGCATCAACGTCAAGCGCATCCACTGGTACGGCTTCATCCTGGCCGGCGCGGTCGCAGGCCTGGCGGGTGCGCTGTTCGCCTTCTCCAAGGGCAGCATCGCGCCTGAAACCCTGCACGTGAACAAGTCCATCGACGGCCTGGTCATGGTGCTGCTGGGCGGCATGCAAACCCTGGTCGGTCCAGTGGTCGGGGCGGTGTCGTTCACCTGGCTGCATGACACGGTGGCTCGTAACACCGACTTCTGGCGCGCCATGCTGGGCGGCATCATTCTTCTGCTTGTGCTGCTCTTCCCCCAAGGCATTGCCGGCACCATCAAACAGCTATACGACAGCCTTGCCAGCAAGAAGGCCGATCATTTGGGCGCGAAAGGAGTTCAACTATGAGCCTGCTCAAAGTAAGCGGACTGGGCAAATCGTTCGGCGGCGTCAAGGCCGTGGACGAAATCAGCTTCGACCTGGCGGCGGGCGAGCTGCTGGCCCTCATCGGCCCCAACGGCGCCGGCAAGTCGACCACCTTCAATATGGTCAATGGCCAGCTGCGCGCCGACCGCGGTTCCATCAAGCTTGACGGCCACGAGCTCATCGGCCTGCCTCCGCGCAGCATCTGGAAGCTGGGCGTGGGCCGCACCTTCCAGATCGCCGAGACTTTCGGCTCGCTGACGGTCGTCGAGAACGTGCAGATGGCCCTGCTCTCTGCCGACGGCAAGCTGCTGGCCACTTGGCGCAAGGCCGCGGGCCACAAGCGCGACGAAGCCGTCGAACTGCTCGACAAAGTGGGCATGGCCCAGCAGGCCGACCGGCCCTGTGCCGACCTGGCCTACGGCGACGTGAAGCGGGTAGAGCTGGCCATCGCCATTGCCAACAACCCCAAGCTGCTGCTCATGGACGAGCCCACCGCCGGCATGGCGCCCAAAGAGCGCAACGAGCTCATGGCGCTTACCAAGAAGTTGGTGGTCGAGCGCAGCATGGCCGTGCTGTTCACCGAGCACAGCATGGACGTGGTGTTCGCCTACGCCGACCGCATGATCGTGCTGGCGCGCGGCAGGCTCATCGCCGAAGGCAAGCCGCTTGAAATCCGCGACCATCCCAAGGTGCAAGAGGTCTATTTCGGCAGCGGCAAGACATTCGAGAAAAAAGCGGCAGACAAGGAGCTTGCATAATGAACACGGCGACGCAGACACTGCTGGATGCCAAGGGCCTGCGGGCCTGGTACGGCGCCGCCCAGATCCTGTTCGACCTTGACCTGCAGGTGGGGCGAGGCGAAGTCGTGGCCCTGATGGGCCGCAACGGCGCCGGCAAATCCACCACCCTCAAGGCCATCATGGGCATGCTCGACAAGCGGCGCGGCGACATCACCTTCCTGGGGCACGACATCTCGCGCAGCGAGCCCTACCACGCCGCCCGCCTGGGCCTGGCCTTCGTTCCCGAAGACCGCCGCGTCTTCACCGACCTTACCGTCATGGAGAACCTGGCGGTGGGCCGCCAGCCCGCGCGCCAGTGGTCTGATGGCAAGGGCGCGCCCGAATGGACGCCCGAACGCCTGTTCAAGCTGTTTCCCAACCTGGGCGAAATGCCGCAGCGGCCCGGTGGGCGCATGAGCGGCGGCGAGCAGCAGATGCTTACCGTGGCGCGAGCCCTTATGGGCAACCCCTACCTGGTGCTGCTTGATGAACCCTCCGAGGGCGTGGCCCCCGTCATCGTCGAGCAGATGGCCAACATGATCCTCGAGCTCAAGGCCAGCGGGGTCAGCATCTTGCTGTCCGAGCAGAACATGCATTTTGCCGAGTTGGTCTCCGACAGGGCCTACGTGCTTGAAAAAGGCCAGATCCGCTATCATGCCACCATGCAAGAGCTGGCCGACAACGACGAAGTACGCCGCGCTTATCTCAGCGTGTAGCCGGCGGGCAGCCGGCCAAGCCGCGGCGGGCGCTGTCTTGAAGCATCCCGCCCCTGCAACGGGGCCAGGCCGCCGCTGTTAAAGGCGCAGCGCATCGCTGCGGCCGCCGCCAGCGGGAAAGCCGCGCTGCTCACAGCGGGGCGTCGTCCCGGAACCATCCTGTGAGGCTCCAGCGCACGCGGCGGGCGGGCAGCACTTCATGCGGAACGCGGTCGCTCAGGAACAGCGCCAGCCGGCCCGACTCGGGCAACACCTTTGCCTCCAAAGCGGCGTTGGGCCCGGGATCAGGCTGGCGGTCGCCGCCGGATGGCGCGGGCGCATCGCGTCCAGGCTCGCCATCTCCTGTTTCAGGCCCATACAGGCACAGTTCGCCGCCGTCTTCCGCCTTCCAGTCCTCGTTCAAATACAGCACCAACGAAACCTTGCGCGCGCTCGTTCCACCGTGCTGGTCCATGTGCCGGGCATAGCCTCGGCCTGGTTCATAGCGCGCAAAATGAAATTCCTGCCCACGCAGGCTCAGGAAAAAATGCCGGTTCAGTTCCTGGCGCAGCGCATCGGTCCAGGCCAGGAACTCGGCGCAGGGAGGAAAGGGCGTGTTGTCGTCAATCCAGCAAATGGCGTCGCCCCGTATGTCGGGGTCGCGCACCAGCCCCGCTTGCCGGCCTATGGATGCGGGCTTGAAAAAACCCTGCTGCCACAACTGATGGGCGTGGTTGCGCAATGCCTGTGCTAGAGAGGGGGGAACGATGCGGTCGCTGACCGCCCAGCCGCGTTCTTCGAGCGACTGGAAAAGCACATCTTGAAAGCCCATCGGGTTTTATGCGCCTAAAGTCGAAATTGTGGCACAGAAACCGCCATCTCCAGAGCGCTTTCTGCGCCGGAAAGGCCCGCTGTTGCAAAGGGGCGCCATTGCGATGCCGATGGCGTTAACATAGCCGCATGTCCAAGCTTGAAAGTGCTCCTACGGTATGACCTCCGGTGAAATCATCGTCCTGCTGATCTTCGTGGTCGGCC
The DNA here is from genome assembly GCF_003096595.1 of Pusillimonas noertemannii. Taxonomy (GTDB): domain Bacteria; phylum Pseudomonadota; class Gammaproteobacteria; order Burkholderiales; family Burkholderiaceae_B; genus Pusillimonas; species Pusillimonas noertemannii. Next base: position 114,257 of record NZ_QEKO01000001.1, read on the forward strand.
TGGCCTGTTCCCTGACTCTTTTTTCCTGGCTCATCAGGCTGCTGCGCCGCGATGCCAAGAAAACGCGAGATTCCTGACATGGGGAAGCAGGCGGGCGGGCAGTGCGACACGGCGCTGCACGCTCAGACCGGTGCGCAGCTGCTGCCCGCCGACGCGGCGACCGAGTCTCGGCCAGCTTCTGATACAGGAAGCGCCGGCGTGAAGCGGACACCATCTCACTTGTCCCCCGCTGGCTTGGTCACGATCGATCCGGCCGAGTACCTGGTCGAGGTCGACCTGGCCTACGCCGGTTCCAATAATTTCGTGTGCCTGCCCATCTACGCCGCCGATGCGCCCTGCATGCTGCGCGCAGACGCGGCCGCCTGCCTGAAGCGCGCCGCCCTTGCCGCCCGGCGGGCGGGGCTGAGCCTGAAGATACTCGACGCCTATCGCCCGCCCGCGGCGCAAGAAGTGTTATGGCGCATATGCCCCGACCCCGCCTATGTGGCTGATCCGGCCCAGGGCTCCAACCATAGCCGCGGCGTGGCGGTGGACGTGACGCTGCTGGGTGATGACGGAACAGCACTGGACATGGGCACCGGCTTCGATGATATGCGCGAGCTGTCGCACCACGACCGGCCCGACCTGCCCGCCGCCGTCCAGCGTAATCGCCACCTGCTTCTGGGCATCATGTTGCAGGCCGGATTCGTTTCCCTGCCCACCGAGTGGTGGCATTATGAATTGCCGGGGGCGTCGGCGTATCCTTTGTTGGACGAAGCGGGAGTCTTGTTGATCGACAGGCGTTTATAGGCCGCTTTGCAGTACAAATTACGCAGGTCGTCAAGCGCCACGGGTATCGAAGGCCTGGGCTTTCATTTCCCTCGACGTTTTGAGCCTTGGCGATCAACGTCTGTTCTGGTCTTCTTTGTCTGCCCCGGTACCAGCCCCAGCATCGTGGCATGCCACGATGCCTCTGCGCGCGACGAGATTCCCAGCTTGCGGTAGACTGACTTGATGTGTGTCGCCACCGTATTGACCGACAGGGAAAGCTGTTCGGAGACATCCAGGTTTCTCATGCCGCGGCTGATCAGGGCGAGGACCTCTCTTTCGCGATCGGTCAGGTCTTCCTCGGGCGCGGCAGCTGGTCCGGTCAGCTGGAAATGCGCCATGATGCGGCGGGCGATGGCGGGCGAGAGGGCGGGAACGCCTTCGGACAGTTGGGCCAGTTGCCGAATGATCATGTCGGCCGGCTGTTCCTTCAGGAGATACCCGTTGGCGCCCGCCGAGAGCGCGGCAACGATATGGGCGTCATCGCCCATCACGGTTGTGACCACGCACAGCGTGTCCGCGTTCTGACGGCGTAACGCGCGCAGCACGTCGATTCCCGAGCCGTCCGGCAGCTTGAGGTCGATCAGCGCCACGGCGTAATCGTGACGCGAGGCGAACGCAAGACCGGACTGCACGGTCGCCGCTACGTCAATCTCTGGCGACGTGGGGAACGCTGCCTGGGCTATGCCATACAGCCACCTGCGTGCTTCGGCCAAGTCCTCGATAATCAAGGTTCTGCTCATCCGACCTCGCTCTCGTGCAGTGGGAAGCGGACGCGAACACGCAATCCGGGCAACGCATCCTCGACGACAAACGTACCCTGCAAAGCCAACATGCGAACCTGAACATTGTGCAAGCCATTGCCGTTACTCTGTCTGTCATCCGGCAGGCCGCGGCCGTCGTCACTCACGTCGAGGCTAATCGTCTCATCTTCTACCCTGACTTTCACGCACACCTTCCCCGCTCCCGAATGCCTGATTGCATTGCTGATGACTTCGCGCAGGACGGATCGCAGGGAATGTGCGACATTCGGGGCGAGCACGATTTCGCCGGCCTCGCACATATCCTGCCAGTCGAATCCTATCCCCGCCGCCGCCAGCCGTTCTGCCGCCTCGACCTTCAGATCGGCAAGCAGTTCATCGATGCTCTTGCCGCCTTGCGCGGCATTGTTGACGATATCGCGCAGGTCTGAGATGGTTTCACGGATCAGCGTGTCCTTGCGTTCACGGGTTTCGCTGTGAAGCGCGGACAGTAATTGTGCGCCCAAGTTGTCGTGCATGTCGCGCGCGATCCGCATTCGTTCCTCTGTCGCGCCTTTCTCGTGCGCCTCCCGGCTGGTAATCGCATGGGCAAGCATCGCGCAGATCTCTCCGGCAAGGCGCCTGTCCCGGGGGCTGAACAACCGTCGGCCCGAATGCGCATAGGACAGTTTGAGCGGGGCAAGGCCCGCAATACTGGGAAGCACTAACGACAAACCATCCGCGACAATCGTCGGTGTGTCCGGAGCATCCGTTATTTTCTTGGAAACTTGCAGCGGGCGAAAGGCATCTTTCAGCACTTGCCGCCAGCGGGTTGCTCGTGCGCCGCCCATCGCCAGCGCGACGTCCACGATCCGGCCGAAAAGCTCCTCGCGGTCAACTTCCCGCCGGAGCATCAACCGCCTTGCCAACCAGTCGCGGCAAGGCAGGTAAACAAGCGCCACGGCCAGCAGCGACACGGCGAAGGCAGCTGGGCGGTCCAACGTCACGAACGAGATCAACAGCGCGTCGAAAATGATGAGCAGCACCATTGCGCCGAAATAAGTGAGTATCGAAAAGGCCCAGTCCTCCAGTTCGAACAGGCGGTAGCGCGCGACGCCTGCTGCAACGCCCAGGAACAGCACCCCGAAAAGGACAAAAGCATACCCCTGTGAAACCGAAGGCTGTATACCGAAGAGGTTGGGCATGAGGACAATGGTGACGAAGGTGCCTGCGCAGAGGCCGACCGCAAGGGCGAACCACCTGACCGCAGCCCGCGCGGCCGGATCGTGTCGACTGGCCTTGTATTGCAGAAATGCGCCCAACAGGATTGCGATCATGAGGATCACTGTCGGTAGGTGATACCCTTCGGCGGGGCCGGAAAAGCCGGTCCAGCCCGTATCCATCGCCCAGATTGCGCCGTAGACAACAGGCATCAGCCACAGAGCGCGAACTGGAACCAGCCGGCGCGGATAGATTAGAAACAGGGATGCCATGGCCACGCCGAAAGCGAGCGCGCCGAAATGGTTGATGGCCGAGAGCGCGCGGAACAGCCAACCCGTCAGGGCGACTTCGCGCGATGAATAAATCGCCGCGGCCACGGCGGCGGCGAAGATGCCCAGGCCCGCGCCAGCAAGCAGCCTGGCTGCAAGCTCCTCTCGACGCAGGCTCCATACCCAGGCTCCCACCATCAAGCTGAAAACCCCAGTCACGATCTGTACCCAAAACGCCGGCGGAAGGCTGGCGACAGGACGACGGAGTGCGGGCGTCACCCCATGCGGGGCGGATGCGCCGCTGGTTTCAAGTATGACGTTCGGCCCCAGAAGAGCGGCATGGAGTTGGCTTTGTCGTTCGAAAAAGAGACCCAGCGCGGCATAGCTTTCGGCTACGTCGGGTTCCTCTACCAGGTCATTGGCCTGGAGTACGATGCCGCCGATTTTTGCCAGCGACGACCCGGGCGCCAGTGTCTTTGCAGGGCCATTCGAGGTGGTCTGGCCGACCCGCGCAAAGCCGGACTCTGTGTCCGCCACAAGTTTGACGCCAAGCCAAGGCTGGTTCAGAACAATAAACAGCGCGGCGGATGCGACAGCAAGGCAAATTATCGCCGTTAGCACGAGGATCGTGAAAGGGGTCAGACTTTTTAGCATCTACTTGGCGTCTCCGTGCGCGTTTTTTCTTGGTGTTATACAGCAGACGCACCCCCAATGTCCCTCACCTGTTCAGAGGATACCGCATGATGGCTTGCTTCAGTAGACTTGCGGTCGGTTCAATGGATTCACTGCAAAGGGAGCTACGCAATGAGAATAAAGAAGTATAAGCGGCTACTTCAACCTACTGCCTTGGCGTCTTTCTCGCTGATGGCGGCGCCGGCTTTTGCCCAGACGGCCCGTATCGAACAGGGAGTGACGCCCGCACAAGTCATCCGCGACTATTATGGCGACAATGATCCCGATGATGACGAGTTTTCTTCCAGCCTGGTCAATGCCGTATCCATCGGCGGCATGTCGGCCGATGGCGGCGCCTTCGTCGGCTCGGTGTTCCGCAGCTATTCCAAAAGTATCTATAGCGGCTTCGTCTGGACGGCGGATGGCGGCGTCAAGCCGGTGGGTGATCGTGACCCGAACGCGCCGCTTGACGGGAGCCAATACTATACTGCTACGGGCATATCCGCCGACGGCAGCGTCATCGTCGGCAAGGCCGCGCCCGGCATATCGGGCGGGGCAGCTGGTCAGCATGCATACCGCTGGACAGCCGACGGCTTCGTGCCTCTTGGTTCGCTTGACGGTAACTCCAATCCGTTTTCCGAGGCGACTGCGGTTTCCGGCGATGGAAAGGTCATCGTCGGTTATGTCGGCGCAACCGCCGGCGAGGCTTTCCGCTGGACCGAAGACGACGGGATGCAAAGTCTCGGCTGGCTTGAAGGCCGCGACAGCTACGGCAACGACAAGGCTCTGGCGGCTTCCTACGACGGTTCGGTGATCGTCGGATCGGCTTTGTCAAGCACCGATAAATTCCAGGCGTTCCGCTGGACTGAAGATACCGGCATGGTGGCACTGCCGACGCTTGCAGCATCTTCGGCAGCGCAAAATACCGCGACCGCGACCGGCGTTTCCTGGGACGGAACTATCGTGGCCGGCCATTCGCGACTGGGATATGCAAATCAGGCGGTACGCTGGGTCGATGGCGAGATTTTCTCGCTGGGCGGGCTGGATGGAGCCTCTAGTGCCCCCCTGTCCGTGGCGAATGGAATCTCCGGCAACGGTCAAGTGATCGTGGGCGATATAGGCGGCGGTAGTACCGCCCATGGCTTTCACTGGACAGAAAAAGACGGGATGCTGACCGTCGAAGACTGGCTGCGGGACAGCGGTGCGACGATTGTGGGGAGTCACCCGGGCGAGCCGGACCGATCGGATATTACCGCTAGCGCCAACGCCACCAATGAGGACGGTTCGGTCGTCGTCGGCCAGACGCGGAGTGGCGAGGTCTATATTGCGCGTGGCAAGGGGACAGGAGACACCACTGGCGGCGGTACAGGCGGTACAGGCGGTACAGGCGGTACAGATGGTACAGGAGGTACAGGAGGTACAGGAGGCAGCGGCACAGGGGGCAGCGGTACCGGCGGCAACGGTACCGGCGGCAGCGGCACGGGCGGTAGTGGCACGGGCGGTAGTGGCGCAGGCGGCCCCAGCGCGGGCGGTGTTGGCCTCATCACTCTTAAAGAGTTGGGAACCAGCCTTAGCGTAGCCGGGGCAGCCAATACCTCGGTCGTCAATGGCCTGGGACTGATCGCCAATGGGGCAGGTTCGCGTCCTCTCGACCGGCGCGTGTCCGAAGGGAAGTTCACGATGTGGGTCGGCGGTGATTGGGGCCGCGATGATCATGGCAATCGTGACGGCAAGCTCGGCCTGGGCGAAATAGGCATCGGCTACAACTTTGGCTCCGTGCAATTGAATGGAGTCGCCGGCTATACCCAGCTCCGCCAGAACACGCTCCTGGGCGGCGCGACCGACGTTCGCGCAGGCTATGCCAAATTCGAGTTGCTGGGGCGGCTCACGGGAAGCCAGGACAGCGGTCTGTGGGGCATCATCACGGGCACGGGCCTGTGGGGCAATACTACCGTTACCCGCAACTATCGCGTCAATGGCGGGCTGGTCGACAGCTCGGCAGGCAAGACGGATGTAAGCGGATATGGCATTCGCGGGCGCCTGCAGTGGGAGAACGCAGTCAGATATATTTCGCCGTATGCCGAGATCTCCTATGCACACACCTGCCTCGGCGCGTACACGGAATCAGGAGGCGCCTTCGCAGCGACGTTCGACAAATTATGCGACGACAGCACCGAGGCCCGCTACGGATTGGATGCCAAGTTCCCGGTGACCGGACAGTTCCGCCTGATTGGCACGCTTGAGGGTGTACATCGTTTCGAACGCAGTGGACGGAACGTCACCGGTCAGGTGGTGGGGCTTGGCGCATTCGATCTGGGCGGCTCGGACTACGAGCAGGACTGGCTGCGGGTCGGTGCGGGCGTTGAGGTCGACCTCCTTGGAGCGACGCTATCGGTAATGGGCAATGCCACTACAAAAGGAGAGTCGTCCAACGCATGGGTTGCCGCCAATTTGCGCCTGGCGTTCTGAACAAGGCACTCAAAACGAATTCGGCAGCAAGAACATGAAGGCCGCCACCAGTGTGGGTACGGCCGCCGACATCAGCAGCTTCAGGGGCGAGATGGCGCCGTCGGGAAAGCAGCCCTTCAATATCGCAAAGCCCGCCGGGTTGGGGGCATTTGCAATCACCGTCAGGCCTCCGCCGGTTACCGCGCCTGCCACCAGCATGTAGCGCCACAGGTCGCTGGTGCCTTCCACCAGCGAGCCCAGATAGGTAAGGGCGGCATTGTCGGTAACCGCCGTAAGCGCCGTGGCGCCCCAGAACAGCACGGTGGGCGAAAGCCCGCCCAGCAGGTCTTGCAGCCACCACTGCTGCAGCCCGCCCAGCACCACCAGCCCCGCCAGGAAGAAGCCCACCATCAGGCCCTCTTTGATCATCAGCCTGTCCTGGTAGCGCGAATACGCGTGCGCATAGCCGATGAACATCATCAGCAGGCCCAGGAAGACCACCGGATGATGGGCGCCGAGCACGATGCCGACGAGCACCGCCAGATGGATGGCGATGACGCTGAACGGCGTGGCGGCGCGGCGTGTTTCCGGCGCACCGCCGATGTCGCCCGACAGCAGGTATTTGCGGCAGATGAGGGTAAGCACGGCGGCGTTGATAAAGACCGCCGCCACCGCGCGCCAGCCGAAGTGGGTTGCCATGTAGGCGGAATCCCAGCCGAAGGTCTGCGCCACCATCAGCACCGGCGGCGCGGCATAGGCGGTAAGCACACCGCCGATGGAGATATTGACGAACAGCACGCCCAGCGTCAGGTACTTGAAGCCGACCTGCTCGGGCTTGTGGAAGTAGGCGTCGCGCAGCAGCAGGGCGGCCAGGGTCATGGCTGCCGGCTCGGTAATGAAGGAGCCGGCCAGCGGCACGATGGACATGGTGACGAAGAAGGTGGAAAGCTCGTTGCGCAAAGGCAGCGCCCGCGACAGCGCACGCACCATCATGCCCACAAGGTCGAGGATGGGCCGGCTGGCCGCCACCACCATGATGGCGAACACAAAGGCGGGCTCGGTGAAGTTGCGCGTGTCCAGGTAGGTGACGGCTTCATGCGTACCCGCCACCAGGCCGAAGATAATGATGAGCACAAAAGCCCATACACCGAACACCGCCTCGACCTCTGAAAGCAGATGCCAAAGACCGGAATGGGGGCCATTGCGATTGGCCAGGCGCGCGAACACGGGCACCGAAAAAGTGTGCACGATGGCGATGGCAAAGAGGGCGGTGGCAATCAGTTCGACAAGACCTGGCATAGTATTTATTTTCCAGCGGCAAGCGCGTTGCGCCTGCCTGGCTGTGTAAGCGAATGGTTGAGCGCGGCAGGCGCCATTATAAAAGCGTGCCCAGCAGGGTGGCGACAATAAGCATCACGCCCGCCGTCATGTTCGAGCGGAACAGCATGAAGTTGCGGTCGGGGCGCGCAAGGTCGAAGACCATCATCTGCCAGACGAAATGGGCGCCGATAAGGGCCAGCACCACAAAGTAGCCGGCGTGATGGCCCAGGGCCAGGCCGCCGTAAAGCCACAGGGCGAAGGTGGCGACGTAGAAGCCGCTGATCCACAGCTTGCCGTGCTCGGCAAAGCGCATGGCGGTGGATTTCACGCCCACCTTCAGGTCGTCGCGCACGTCTACATAGGCGTAGATGGAGTCATAGCCCACCTGCCACAGCACGGCGCCCACCCACATGGCCACAGCGGCCAGCGGTATGTGGTTTTGCGTATCGGACCACGCCATCAGCATGCCCCAGTTGAAGCCTATGCCCAGTACGATCTGCGGCCAATATGTAAAGCGCTTGCACAGCGGGTAGATGATGACGATGGGCACCAGCGCCACCGCCATCCAGCGGCTGTACTCATTGATGGCGAACAGCAGCAGGGCGCAGACGGCAAACTGCCCGAACAGAAAATACAGCGCATTGCGCAGCGTGATCTGGCCGCTGGTAAGCGGGCGAAAGCGCGTGCGTTCCACTTGGTGGTCGAGGTCGCGGTCGAAGATGTCGTTCAGCGTGCAGCCGATGCCGCGCATCAGCAGGGCGCCCAGTGAAAAAATGAACAGCCGCCACAGCGTGGGCCAGCCTTCGGCCGCCTGCACCAGCGCGGCGAGACAGGGCAGCAGCGTCAGCCAGGTGCCCACGGGCCTGTCCAGGCGGCATAGCCGCGCATACGGCCCCCACGACCTGGGCAGCCAGCGCTCCACCCAGTCGTCGTGGCGCATGTCGGACAGGTCGGGCAGGGGTCTGGGGGTTTGCTGGTCGGACGGTGGTGGCTGCATGGACGACATAAAGAAAAACTACAACGCCTGCGAACGGGCGGCTGCGGTAGTGCTCTCGGCGCCGGCAACAATGGCCCCAGGCACCGATTCCGCTGCTTCGGGCTTGACCGCCGTAGCGGCGCTGGTGGTTGCGTGGCTTTCGGCGATGAGCCGGCCCAAGATGGCGATGCCTTCGCGTATGCGGGCCTCGGGCACCGTAACAAAGCTGAGGCGCAGCGTATTGTGCCGGGCTTCGTCGGCGAAGAAGGGCGCGCCGGGCACAAAGGCCACGTTCTGCGCAACGGCGCGCGCCAGCAGTTCGTGCGCGTCGATGTGCTGTGGCAGTGTCACCCAGATGAACATACCGCCTTCGGGCTGCGTCCAGCTTGCCGTGGACGGAAAATGCGCCTGCATGGCTTCGAGCATGTAGCCGCACTGCTTGCGATAGATTTCGCGCACCGCGGGTAGGTGCTCGTCGAGAAAGCCGTCTTTGATCGTTTCGTACACGGCCATCTGCGTAAGCGTGGATGTGTGCAGGTCGGTGGCCTGCTTGATCTGCACCAGCTTGCTGATGATGGGGGCGGGCGCAACAATGTAGCCCAGCCGCAGCCCCGGCGCCAACACCTTCGAGAACGAGCCCAGCCGAACCACGGTTGCGCCGGCCTGGCGGCCCAGGGCCAGCAGGCTGGGCAGGGCCTCGCCCGCATAGCGCAAGTCGCCGTAGGGGTCGTCTTCGACGACGGGTACGCCCGCCTCGGCGCAGCGCTGCACCAATGCCTGGCGGCGCTCGAGTGTCAGCGTGCGGCCCGTGGGGTTCTGGAAGTTGGGCAGGGCGTAGATGAAGCGCGCATCGCGGACGCGCTCGTCGGTAAGCCCGGCCGGAATCAGCCCGCCTTCATCGGTGGGCACGGTAACGTAATTGGGTTCGTACAAAGAAAAGGACTGCAGCGCGCCCAGATAGCTGGGCGCCTCGACCAGCACATTGCTGCCCGGGTCGATGAACAGCTTGCCCAGCAGGTCGAGCGCCTGCTGCGAACCCGAGACGATCAGGACCTCTTCAGTGCCCACCTGCCCCGCGCCGCGGCGCTGCATGTCGCTCGCCACCCATTCACGCAAGGGGGTGTAGCCTTCGGTAGGGCCATATTGCAGCGCCGTGCGCCCATTCTGCCCCAGCACCCGGTCAAAGGCCGCGTTCATGTCGCGCAGGGGGAAACCCACCGGCGCCGGCAGGCCGCCCGCGAAAGAAATGATTTCGGGGCGTTCGGTAACCTTCAGGATTTCACGGATGGTGGAACTGGTGATTTTTTCTGCGCGCTGCGAGAACGTGTAGGGGGTGGGCATTGAGAAAGGTCCGAAAAAAGAGCGATCCAACCGCTTAGAATACTGCAGAACGCCGCGCGGCGCATGCCCGGCGGCCTTTGTGCCATATACGATTGCGGCCACAAGGGCGAAGCATGTGCCGGCGCCGGGCAGCCGCCGGCGCAGATGCCCCGCCCTTGAATTCGGACACGTCGAACCCCATCTATATAGCCGTTGCCGGCTTGAGCTGTGTGCCGCCGGCCAACGCGGCGCTGCGTTCAGCACTGGTCGAACCCGGCCGCCTTCCCGGTGAAAAACGGCAAAAACAGCTAAAATCACGCGTTATCCGTGATTTTCATAGTCTGATTCGGCCTATTTTTCTCCCCAGAGGGGGCTGCGCCGAAGCCTTGCCGCGCGCACTGCCCAAGCAGGCAGCCAGCGGCTTGCCTTGGATTATTTTTTCTTGGGATTTTTCCGTGCCTATCTATGCGTACAAGTGCAGCGCTTGCGGTCATGCGCAAGACGTCCTGCAAAAAATGTCCGACCCCGTTCTTACCGATTGCCCCGAATGCGGCCAAAGCACCTATGCCAAGCAGGTTACCGCCGCCGGCTTTCAATTGAAGGGTTCGGGTTGGTATGTGACTGATTTCCGCGACGGCGGCAAGAAAGCCGGGTCCTCGTCCTCGGGCGAGTCTTCCAGTTCTTCGTCTGCTTCATCGTCCGGCCCGTCGCCGGCTTCGTCCGACACGGCAGCGGCGGCCAAGCCCGCCGACACTTCTTCTTCGTCCACGGCGGCCGCCACCTGAGCCCGCCCGGGGCCTCGCTGGCGCCCCTGGCGCGCAGCACCGGCAGCCAGGGCGGCCGGTGCGGGCCCCACCGACATTTACCGACTCAACAAACGGAGCACTCCTTCATGCGTACCTGCTACACCGGCGAGGTCAGTCGAGAACAACTGGACCAGACAGTCACTTTGTTTGGCTGGGTGCATCGGCGCCGCGACCATGGCGGCGTCATATTCATCGACCTGCGTGACCGGGCCGGCCTGGCGCAGGTGGTGGTAGACCCGGACAACGTCGAAGCCTTCGCTACGGCTGAGCGCATCCGCAACGAGTACTGCCTGCGCATTACCGGCCTGGTGCGCCTGCGCCCCGAAGGCACCAGCAATGCCGAGCTGGCCTCCGGTGAAATCGAGATCCTGTGCCGCGAGATCGAGATCCTGAACACGTCGGTGACGCCCCCGTTCCAGCTTGACGACGACAATCTCTCGGAAACCACGCGCCTTACGCATCGCGTGCTCGACCTGCGCCGCCCGCAGATGCAGCAGAACCTGATGCTGCGCTATCGCGTCTCGATCGAAGTGCGCAAATACCTCGACAGCCTGGGCTTCATCGACATCGAGACCCCCATGCTGACGAAAAGCACGCCCGAAGGCGCGCGCGACTACCTCGTGCCCTCGCGCGTGAACCCGGGCGAGTTCTTCGCCCTGCCGCAATCGCCGCAGCTGTTCAAGCAGATGCTGATGGTCGCCGGCTTCGATCGCTACTACCAGATCACCAAGTGCTTCCGCGACGAAGACCTGCGCGCCGACCGCCAGCCTGAATTCACCCAGATCGACTGCGAAACCTCCTTCCTGAACGAAGTCGAGATCCGCGCCATCTTCGAAGGCATGCTGCGCCACGTATTCAGCGCTGTGCAGGGGGTTGAACTGCCTGCGGCCTTCCCCACCATGACTTGGGAAGAAGCCATGCGCCGCTTCGGCTCCGACAAGCCCGACCTGCGCGTCAAGCTCGAGTTCGTTGACGTGTCCGACCTGATGTCCGACGTTGACTTCAAGGTGTTCTCGGCTCCCGCCAACGACCCGGCCTGCCGGGTGGTGGCGCTACGCGTTCCGGGCGGAGCCGCCATGCCCCGCAGCGAAATCGACGCCTACACCAAGTTCGTCGGCATCTATGGCGCCAAGGGCCTGGCCTACATCAAGGTCAACGACGCAGCGTCCGTCCCCGAGGGCCTGCAGTCGCCCATCGTGAAGAACATCCACACCCAGGCGCTGACCCAGCTTATCGAGCGCACCGGCGCGCAAAGCGGCGACCTCATATTCTTTGGCGCCGACAAGACCAAGGTCGTGAACGACGCCATCGGCGCCCTTCGCGTGCGCATCGGCCATAGCGATTTCGGCAAAGAGCACGGCCTGTTCGAGGCCGGCTGGCAGCCGCTGTGGGTCATCGACTTCCCCATGTTCGAGTACGACGAGCAGGAAGGCCGCTACTTCGCGGCCCACCACCCCTTCACCAGCCCCAAAGACGGGCACGAAGAACTGCTCGAGACCGAACCCGCGCGCGCCCTGGCCAAGGCCTATGACATCGTGCTCAATGGCTGGGAAATCGGCGGCGGCTCGGTGCGTATCCATCGCGCCGACGTGCAGAGCAAGGTGTTCCAGGCGCTCAACATCGGCGCCGACGAGGCGCGCGAAAAATTCGGCTTCCTGCTCGATGCCCTGCAGTATGGCGCGCCGCCGCACGGCGGGGTGGCCTTTGGCCTCGATCGCCTGGTTACCATGATGGCCGGCGCCGAAAGCATTCGCGACGTCATCGCCTTCCCCAAGACCCAGCGTGCACAAGACCTGCTGACCCACGCGCCTTCTTCGGTCGACGAAAAACAGTTGCGAGAGCTGCACATCCGACTGCGTTCGCCCGAGGTAAAATAGGCCCCAAAGGGGGGGCAATGTCGATCCTTCGCATCGTCAGCTATAACATCCACAAGGGCCGGTCGGCGATCGGTTCTCGTGAATCCTTGTCGCAATTGCGCCTGGGCCTGTACGGCTTGCATCCCGACCTGCTGTTTCTACAAGAAGTGCAGGGCCGCAACGAGCGCGAAAGCATTCTGCACGCCCAGCACGAATCGCTGGGCGCGGCGCTGGGCATGGATTACTGCTACGGCTGCAACGCCATCCGTCCCCAGACCGATCACGGCAATGCGCTGCTTTCGCGCTACGACATCCTCAGCTACGAAAACCAAGACATCTCCGACCACAAGCTCGAGCAGCGCGGGCTACTGCACGCCACCATCATGGTCGACGAAACCCAGGTGCATTGCCTGGTGGTTCACCTGGGCCTGTTCGCCGGTGGGCGCACCCGCCAGATCATGGCCCTGGTCGAGCGCATCAAGCGCATGGTGCCCGCCGGCGCGCCCATGATCATCGCCGGCGATTTCAACGACTGGACCAACCGCCTGGCCCCGCTGTTCGTGCAGCAGCTTGGCTTGTACGAAGTGTTTGCAGTGTCGCCGCAGGGCCTGGCCACGCGTTCCATGCCGCTGCATCACACGGTAAGGCGGCTGGGCCGTGGCTTGCGCAGCCGCTCGGGGCTTGCGGGCTCGGTGCACGAGCTGGGCATCAATGGCCTGGCCCGCATGACCCCGCCGCCGCGCACTTTCCCTTCAGCCTTCCCGTGGCTGCGCCTCGACCGCATCTACCAGCGCGGCTTCGCCGTGCGCAAGGCCCGCGTGCTACACGGCACGCCGTGGCGGCAATTGTCCGACCACTCGCCCATATTCGCCGAGCTTGAACTGCCTTAGTCCACTGGGTCCGAACGCCGCTGGCCTTCGTGCAGTGCCTGTTTCAAGTTGGCGAAAATAACGGTAGAGGCCAGGGTTACCGATCCCAGCAGGACAAAGGTCAATTGAAAGGCCTCCACGGCGTCCATGCCGGCGTTCGAGAAGAGCTTGACCAGCGTCCCTCCCGCCGCCGCCCCCAGCCCCACGGCAAGCATTTGCACCATTGAGAACATGCCGTTGCCGCTGCTAGCGAATTTTGCGGGCAGGCCCTGCAGCGTCACGCTGTTCATGGCGCCGTTCTGCATGGAATTGAAAGCGCCAAACACAGACAATAAGCCCAGGAGCAGCCAAGACGGGGTTCCAGTGCCTATAGTGGCGAAAGCAATGATGGATAGGCCTGCGCATACGGTGTTCGCCATAAGAAAACGGCCGTAGCCATGCCGGCCTATCAGCAAGGGAATCATGCGTTTGACGGCCATCGAGGCTGCCGCAATGGGCAGCATCATCAGGCCGGACTGCAAGGGGCTGTAGCCCAGTTCCGTCTGGAAGAGCAGGGGAATCAGAAAGAATACCGCGCTGCCTCCGAGGCGGGCCGCCAGGTTGCCCGCCAGGCCGATCGAGAAAGCCCTTTCCCGAAACAGGGACAAGGGGAACAGGGGATGAGCCTTGCGGCGTGCAAGCTGCACGTAGAGCCAGATCGAGGCGGCGCTGCAGGCAAGCAGTATCGCCACCCGCCACGCCTCATACCTGCCGCCGTCCAGCGCCATGGAAAACGCCACCATGCCGCATGAAAGCAGCGCGAAGCCCGGGACGTCGAAGGGTGTCGCCCGAAGCGCTTGTGCCTCGCGCGGCAGAAAGAGCAGCACCGCCGCGCCGCATGCCAGCCCGATGGGAAGATTGATCAGAAAGATCCAGTGCCACGAGATCGATTGCGACAGCCAGCCACCCAGCAGGGGGCCCAGCAATATGCCCGCCTGGCCCGATATGGATGCCAGCGTGATGGCGGGCAAGTACATATCGCGCGGGAAGTTTCGCAAAATGACCAGGCGGCCGATGGGGAGTAGCATCGATCCCCCCAACCCCTGTATGACCCGCGATGCGATCAATTCGCTCAGGGTCGTCGACATGGCGCACAGCAGGGAACCCAACGCGAAAACAAGTATGGACAGGAAGTAGATCTTGCGCGTGCCGTAACGGTCTCCCAGCCAGCCCGACGCGGGCGTCAGCACGGCCATGGTGAAAGAATAGACAATGATGACCGGCTGGAGATCCAGTGGCCGCTCACGCAGGCTTCGCGCCATCGCGGGAAGGGCGGTGGTGACGATGGTCGTATCCAGCGTTTGCATGAAGAAGCCCGCCGAAATGACCCATAGTATTGCGGTAAGCGATAAGTCGGGCCTCACGCTTGGGGCTGCAGTATGCCGGAAAGATGGTCGGCCGCGACAGGGCTTGCCAATGGACCCAATTGTTCGAACAGCCTTTCCTGTATTGAAGCCAGCAGTTCAGCAAGGCCTTGCTCGTTGGCTTCGGAGAAGCGTCGTTCGGTACGCACCATGTAAAGCGTGCGCGTAAGTGGCGGGTCGACGATGCGGTGTGCTTTCAACATGCCTGTGCGAAGCTCGGGAAAAGCCAGGCCATAAGGCAGGATGCTGGCGACGGCATGATCGGCGATGAGTATCTTCAATGCCTGGGGCGACTGAACCTGGAAGGCGACATGCGGTTGCAGGCCCAGCGGACGCGCGGCGGATTCGATGATGTGGCGCACGCCGTCGTGCCGCAGCGGCAGCGTAAGCTGGCTCTGCAGCACATGCGCGAGAGTGATCGTTTCGGTAATGTCGGACGAAGTGCTTACGGGTTGTGCGCCGGATTCATTTGCCGTGACGAACAGAAGCTGTTCCTGCAGCCATGGGCTGCGGGTCAGACCTGGCGTATCAGGTACTTCGTGAGCCAAGAGCATGTCGAGTTCGCCTCGTTTGAGCGCATCCAGCAGCACCGAGCTGGTTTCTTCCACCAGACGCAGCATGACATGGGGCATGGCGGCATGGGCCCGCGCCAGCATGTCCGAGGCAGCCAGATGCACCACGCTTGGCGACATGCCGAGGGTCAGCGTTTCTTTCTGGTCGGCTTGCAGGGCGGCGATGTCCTGCACGGTGCGCGAAACCAGATCGAGTACCTGGCGCGCGCGTTCGTAGAGCACTTCTCCGGCTGGTGTAGCCGTGACGCCGCGTGAATGCCGGTGAAGCAGTGTCGTGCCGAGCTCTTGCTCGAGCTGGCGCATCTGCGAGCCCAGGGCGGGTTGCGCAACGTACAGCTGCTCAGCCGCGCGCGTCATGCTGCCGAGGTCGACGATGCTTACGAAATACTGGAACTGCCTGAGCGAGGGAATATGCGCCTCCGGAAAGGGTACGCGTACGCGCCGGACCAAACAAAACGCTTGGACAGGCAGAAGTAAATGCTTCTGGACCCATATATATGATATGAATATTATAGCCGCAGAGGCATTTGCCGGACCGTCTGCAGCCGCTCCGAAGTGCCGGATTCATTGTGATTCGATCATCGGAGGTTGACATGTTTGTCCGAAACGCATGGTATGTCGCGGCGACTCGGCAGGAAGTAAGTGATAAGCCCCTGGCGCGTACCCTGCTGAACGAGCCTGTGGTTTTGTTCTTGAACGGCCAGGCCGAAATATGCGCGCTGGAGGATCGGTGCTGCCACAGGGGCGCGCCCCTGTCGCTGGGCGAGGTCACGTCGGCGGGCGTGCGCTGTGGATACCATGGCATGGAGTTTGATCGCAGCGGCCGTTGTGTGGACATTCCGGGCCAAGAGCGCATTCCCGCCCGGGCTGCCGTCAGGTCCTATCCCGTGGTCGCCAAGGGCGACTACGTATGGATATGGATGGGAGCCGCGGACAAGGCCGATGCGGCCGACATTGTCGACTACCCTCCGGAAGGAGACGGCTGGCCGTGCGCCAACGACATGCTGCACCTGAAGGCCAGCTACATCATGGTGCTCGAGAACCTGATGGATCTGTCGCATCTTTCGTACCTGCACCGGACCAGCATAGGTAGCTCCGAGAACGACAGTGCAAAGGCCAGCATAGACGTGCGGCGCACCGATCGCGGCATGCGCTTCCTGCGGGTCATGCGCAACGCCGATGCGCCCGCTAACTGGACCAAGCGCTACCCAACCGGCCCGAAGGTCGACCGCTGGTCCGATTTCGAATATGTGGCGCCCAGCACCATCAAGCAATACAGCGGTGGCGTCAATGCGGGCGAATACGATGCAGGGGTTCGCGAAGGGGCCCACCTGGTACGTACATTGCACGCTGTCACGCCGGAAACCGAGAAATCCTGTTTCTACTTCTTCAACAAGGCCGACGGCTATGCCCGGTTCGAGCCCCCCGGCACTGAACGCACCTGGAAATCAACCACCGATGTCTTCAAGGAGGACGCGTTCATGCTCGAACAGCAGCAGTTGCGGATGGAAAACTTCGACGAGGGCAGGTTGATGGACATCAACACAGATGTAGCGCGCGTCCAGATGATACGCGTCCTGAAGGAAAGGCTGAGCCAGGAACAACCTTCTCAAGAGATGGCGGGCGCGAAATGAAGAACGGGGGAAGATTACAGGGACGGGTCGCTGTGGTTACAGGGGCGGCGCAAGGAATAGGGGCGCAATACGCGCGTGCCTTGGCCGCCGAAGGAGCATCGGTCGTGGTGTCCGACGTGCTGGACGCGGGCCCGGTGGCTGCGCAAATCAATGAAGGGGGTGGCAGGGCGTTGGCCGTGGCTTGCGACGTGACCGACGCCCAGGCGGTATTGGCCATGGTGAATGCCGCAGTGGCCAGGTTCGGCCGCCTGGACATACTGGTCAACAACGCGGCGCTGTTCGGCACTGTCTCACGCAAGCGCTTCGAAGATATCACGTCGGCCGAATGGGACCGGATGATGTCGGTGAACGTGCGGGGCGCGTTCGAGTGCGTCAAGGCGGTAGTGCCGGCCATGCGCGAACGCAAGTACGGCAAGATCGTCAATATTGCCTCGGGGACAGTATTCAAGGGCCAGACCATGCTGCTGCATTATGTGACCTCGAAAGGAGCCATCGTCGCCATGTCGCGCAGCCTGGCGCGCGAGTTGGGCGATGACGGCATCCGCGTCAATACCTTGGCCCCGGGCCTGGTGATGAGCGAGAATGTGCGCAGCAACTGGTCCGCCGACAAGGTAAGGGGCACGGTGGATTCCCGCGCCATCAAGCGAGAGGCCTTGCCCGAAGACATGTGCGGCACCCTCATCTATCTGTGCTCTTCCGAAAGTGATTTTGTCACGGGGCAAGTGCTGGTGGTTGACGGCGGCGCCGTGATGCACTGATGGGGGGCATGATGAAAGAAGCCTCACCCATGCAGCTTCCCATGTTGATCGATGGGCAGGCCGTTTCTTCGGATTCGGTGTTGCCGGTGCGTGATCCGGGCAGGTTGGACGACATAGTCGGCCTGGTCGCGCAAGGCACGGCGCAGCATGTCGACAAAGCGGTGGGCGCGGCGCTCGTCGCATTCCGGTCCTGGCGCAAGGTGGCAACTGCTCAGCGTGTTCAGTACTTGCTGGAGGCAGCCGAAAAACTGGATGCCATTGCGCCCGACCTGGCCGTCACCTTGGTACGCGAGCAGGGTATGCTGCTTAGGGAGACTCAGCGCGACGTGCGCAATGGCGCACGTGCCTTGCGCGAGGCGGCCGGCATGGCGGAAGACTTTCTGCGTGCCGAGCAGTACGAGGACGACGAGGCGCTGGTCCGTGTGGAAAAGGTGCCGCGCGGCGTAGTGGCCGCCTTGGTACCCTGGAATGCGCCCATGGGTTTGGCCATGGGTAAAGTGGGGCCGGCGCTGGCTACAGGCAACACCATCGTCGTTAAGCCGTCCGAGTTCGCGCCCCTTGGCGTCTCGCAGGCACTCATGGCGGTGGCGGCCTGCCTGCCGCCCGGTGTCGTGAACGTGTTGCATGGCGATGCGCAGGTGGGCGCCGCCTTGGTGCGCCATCCGCAGGTGCGCAAGGTCTCGTTCACGGGGGGCACGCGCACCGGCCGCGCCGTGATGGCGGCGGCGGCCGAAACCATCAAGAACATCGGCCTGGAGCTCGGCGGAAACGATCCGGCCATCGTCCTGGACGACGCTGATCCCGATGTGGTGGTGCCCGAGATCGTCAAGGGCGTGTTTCCCCGATCGGGACAGGTGTGCTACGCCATAAAACGCGTCTATGTTCCCAGAAAACTGATGCCTTCCGTGCTTGATGCCTTTGTGGGCATTGTCGGCCGCTACCGGGTGGGCCATGGCCTGGATCCCCGTGCCACATTCGGCCCCGTCAACAACCGCCCCCAGTTCGACATTGTGCGAGGCCTGATCGAACGCAGCCGTCAGGCCGGCGCAAAGGTGTACGAGCTGGGCACCGCGCTGGACCCGGACAGCTGGAACAATGGTTTCTACATGCTGCCTACCGTGGTGGCGGGCCTCGATGCCGGCGCCGAGCTGGTGGTAAGCGAACAGTTCGGACCGGTGATCCCGCTCGTTGCCTATGACGGCCTGGAGCAGGCCTTGCAGATGGCCAACGACACCGAATTCGGCCTGGCGTCCTCCATATGGACCGGCGACCCAGAGCGGGGGCTGGAGCTGGCCAGCCAGATCGAGGCGGGCGTCACCTTCGTCAACAGCCATGGGCGTACCGCCCTGGGCGACCGCCACATGCCGTTTGGCGGCATCAAGCAAAGCGGCATCGGCAGGGTGCGCACCCAGGTCGGTTTGTCCGAGTACATCGAATACCACGCGATCAGCATGCGCAGGCAGGTAAGTGGCGAGAGAGCATGAAAGGAGTTCGCCATGGGTGCCGAATGGATACGGCACTGTCGTCCAAAAACAATCTTCAAGGAAAAAGGAAAATGTTCAAATCACGCGTTAAATCCTGTTTGGCCACCATCGCCGCCGTGGTGGGCCTGGGCCTGGCCGCCGAGGCGTCTGCCGCTCAGGCGAACCTGGCGCAGTTGGCGGCGCTGCAAGGGGACACCCGCCAACAGTCTCTGGTGGATGGCGCGAAGAAAGAGGGCGAAGTGACGATTTATTTCGCCCATCCAAGCATACGGGCCATCGCCACCGCCTTCACCGAAAAGTACGGCATCAAGGTCAATCAATGGCGTTCGGGGTCGGAAGGTCTTCTGCAACGTGTCATGTCCGAGTCGCGCGGGGGCAAATACAGCGTCGACCTGGTAGAGAACAATGCGCCCGAAATGGAGGCCCTGCACCGCGAGAGCCTGCTGCAGCGCATGGAGTCCCCGCTTATGGCCCACCTGATGCCCGAGGCGGTGCCCGCTCATAAGGAATGGGTCGGCATATCCATTGACATGTTCGTGCTGGGATACAACACCCAGAAGATCAAGAAGGAAGAGCTCCCCACCTCCTGGCACGACTTGCTGGACCCGAAGTGGAAGGGAATGCTGGGTGTCGAGGCCGAGGACCACGCCTGGTTCTCCTACGTGCTGCAGCAGTTGGGTAAAGAAGAGGGCAGCGCACTGTTCCGTAAAATGGTGGCGACCAACGATATCGTGGTTCGCAAAGGGCATTCGCTGCTGGCCCAGACCGTGGCTTCCGCCGAGACACCCCTGGCGTTCAGCCTGTACAGTTGGGGGGCGGACCAGCTCAAGGACAAGGGTGCGCCCATAGAGCGTTTCAATATCGGCCAGCCTATCGCCCATTTTCAGGGCCTGGGCGTGATGAAAGAGGCCCCGCATCCCCATGCCGCGGTGCTGTTCTACGATTTCGTGCTCTCTGATGGGCAAAAAATCATTTCAGACTGGCATGCCATTGCCACGCACCGGGATTATGACCAGGATCAGAAGAAAGTGCCCATCCAGTTCATTGATCCGGTTACGGCCATGGACTTGAATGAAGAGAGGCTGCGCGTCTTCGAGGACATCTTTGTAAAGAGATCGGCCCAGTAGTCGCGGCAGGGATCTTCCTGCACTATGTCGCCCGGCCGCCGCCATTGCCGGGCTGCATGATTCGGCCCTTGCCATTCTAAATGGCCGGCGTTATGGCAAAATCGGCCCTAACCAAGGTTGATGGCAAGGCGGAATAGTCATGGCGCGCAAAGGGTCTCGCCTCGTCTGGCGTGACGGGAACTGCATCGAGCTGCTCGAGAACGGCGGCGAGTTCTTTCCTGCGCTGTGCAGCGACATAGACCAGGCGCAGGCCAGCGTTCATCTTGAAACCTACATCTTCAACCTCGACGACACCGGCCGCAAGGTGCTGGAGCATCTGCGCGCCGCCTGCCAGCGGGGCGTCAAGGTGCGTGTCGTCATCGACGGCTTCGGCAGCTACGAGAACGCCCCCGAAATCGCCCGCCAGCTCGAGGAAATGGGCGCGCAGGTGCGCATCTATCGGCCCGAGCCGGCCGGCCTGGGCCGCTTTCGTTTCCGGCTGAGCCGGCTGCGCCGCCTGCATCGCAAGGTTACCGTGGTGGACAGCCGCATCGGCTTCGTGGGCGGCATCAACATCATCGACGATCTAGAAGACGTGCCCGACGACGGCCAGGGACCCAAGCCGCGCTTCGACTTTGCCGTGCGGGTGCGCGGGCCCATTGTGCAAGACCTGGCCAAGGCACAGGGCCTTCTGTGGGTGCGCATGGCATGGCGCCGGCGCGATGACTGGGGCGAGTTCTACGAGCGCATCAAGGGCTGGCGCCAGCGCCGCGCCCGCGCTCTGGCCGAGGCCCAGCCCCGCTTCGAGCCTGGCATGCGCGCCACCGTCTTGCTGCGCGACAACCTGCGCTTCCGGCAGACCATCGAGAACGTCTACATCCATGCCCTGGAAACGGCCACGCACGACGCCCTGATCGCCAACTCGTACTTCTTTCCCGGCCGGCGCCTGAAGGCTGCGTTGCGCCGCGCGGCCCAGCGCGGCGTGCGGGTAAGGCTGCTGCTGCAGGGCAGGGCCGAGTACGCTCTGCAGTACCGGGCCTGCCGCAGCATGTACCAAAGGGTTCTTGCCGGCGGCATCGAGATTTATGAATACCAGCCCAGCTATCTGCACGCCAAGGTGGCCGTCATCGACGGCTGCGCCATGGTGGGCTCATCGAACATGGATCCGTTCAGCCTGCTGCTGGCACGCGAAACAAACGTCTTCATCAGCGACGAGGGCTTTGCGGCCGAGTTGAAGGACGCCCTGGAGCGCGAGCTGGCCAACAGCTGCAACCGGGTCACGGAAGAGACCAATGCCCGCCACTCGTGGCTGGACAGGGTGTGCGACGATGTATCGCATTTCCTGCTGAAGATAGGCGTGGCCCTTACCGGGCATGCGTCGGAATATTGATCGGCGGTTCAAGACCCGCGACGGGAACAGGGGCCAGCGGGTGAGCAGGGGGTCGCGCGTGCAGGGGCGGGCGGCAAATAAAGGTAATGCCACAAAGCGTTGCAGGTCGAACTGCGCTTCGCGTACTACACTAAAGCCATCCATTCCCCAGCTTGAACGGAGCGACGTCCATGCAAACCAGTCATTCAGGCCAGTTTCATATCCGCAAAGTAGCTGTATGTGGCGCGGGTGTCATGGGGGCGCAGATTGCGGCCCATTGCGTGAACGCCGGCGTGCCCGTGGTGCTGTTCGACCTGCCCGCCAAGCAGGGCGACCCCAACGGCATCGTCCACAAGGCCATTGCCATGCTGCGCAAGGCCAGCCCCGCGCCCCTGGGCGCGCCCGCCCTGGCCGAGCTTATTGAGCCGGCCAACTATCAAGACGACCTGCACCGCCTGGCCGAGTGCGACCTTGTCATCGAGGCCATTGCCGAGCGCATGGACTGGAAGCACGACCTGTACAAGAAGCTGGCGCCCACCATCAAGCCGGGCGCCATCGTGGCCAGCAACACCTCGGGTCTTTCCATTACCCAGCTGGGGCAGGCGCTGCCAGAATCGCTACGCTCGCGCTTTTGCGGCGTGCACTTCTTCAACCCGCCGCGCTATATGCCGCTGGTCGAGCTGATTCCCACCGCCGATACGCAGCCGGCCCTGCTCGACCAGCTTGAAACCTTTCTTACTTCGCGGCTGGGCAAGGGCGTGGTGCGCGCCAAAGATACGCCCAACTTCATCGGCAACCGCATCGGCGTGTTCGGCATTCTGTCGGTATTCGCGCAGGCCCAGAAGTTCGGCCTCAGCTACGAGCAGGTCGACGAGCTTACCGGCACCCGCCTGGGCCGGGCCAAGTCGGGCACTTTCCGCACGGCCGACGTGGTGGGGCTCGACACACTGGCCCACGTCATCCGCACCATGCAAGACCAATTGCCCAACGATCCCTTTCACAAGGTGTTTGCCATGCCGCCGGTGCTGGAGGCCCTTATCGAAAAGGGTGCGCTGGGCCAGAAGACCGGCGCGGGCTTCTATCGCAAGGAAGGCAAGGCCATACTGCGGCTCGATCCCGAAAAAGGCGAGTACGTGCCGGCCGATGCCAAGGTCGATGAAGAAGTGGCGGCCCTGCTGGCCGAGCGCGACCCCGTCAATCGCCTGCGAGGCCTGCACGAGTCGCAGCATCCGCAAGCCCAGTTCGTGTGGGCCGTACTGCGCGACACTTTCCATTACAGCGCTTTCCATCTGGCCGACATCGCCGATACGGCCCGGCAGGTCGATCAGGCCATGATCTGGGGCTTCGGCCACAGCCAGGGTCCGTTTGAACTCTGGCAGTCGGCGGGCTGGCGCGAAGTGGCGCAGTTCATCGCCGACGACATCGAAAGCGGCAAGGCGATCGCTTCGGCCCCGCTGCCCGACTGGGTCTTCAACGGGCCGGTCGACCAGGCGCAGGGCGTGCACACCGCCAAGGGTTCATGGAACCCGGCCGCCCAGGCCTTCGAGCCGCGCAGCGCGCTGCCGGTGTATCAGCGGCAGGTGGGTGCACCCCGTCTGGTGGGCGAGGCCAGCAGCCTGGGCGAAGACGTGGTGTTCGAAGACGATGCAGTCAAATGCTGGACCTTGCCCGCGCCGCATCCCACAGACGTGCTCATCGTGTCGTTCAAGAGCAAGATGCACACTCTCAGCCCCGAGGTGATGAAGGGCGTCGAGCATGCCGTGGACCTCGCCGAGGGCTCTTTCAGCGCCCTGGTGGTGGGCCAGCTTGCCGACCCCTTCTCGGCCGGTGCCGACCTGAAGTCCATGCTGCCCCTGTTCGCCTCGGGCGGCCCCAAGGCGGTTGAGCCGGTCGAGCGCGCCATGCAGGAAATGGTGCTGCGCCTGCGCTATGCCCAGGTGCCCGTGGTGGCCGCCCTGGCCGGCATGGCCCTGGGCGGCGGCTGCGAGCTGGCCCTGCACTGCGCGCGGCGGGTAGCGCATTTCGAGACCTATATGGGGCTGGTGGAATCGGGTCTGGGTCTGGTGCCGGGCGCCGGCGGCCTTACCTGGAGCGCCCGCCGGGCGGCCGAACTGCAGGCCGAGGGCGCGCCCGACGCGCCCCTGCTGGCCTATCTCAAGCGCTTTGCCTTCCCCATTGCGCAGGCCACCGTTTCCACCTCGGCTCTCAATGCGCGCGAGATCGGCTTTCTTCTGCCGTCCGACCCCATCGTGATGAATCGCAACGAGCTGCTGTACGTGGCGGTGCGCGAAGCCCATGTGCTGGCCGAGGCGGGCTGGCGCGCCCCCATGCCCCTGCCTTTTCCCGTGGCCGGGCGCGACGGCATCGCCACCTTGAAGGGCCAGCTCGTGAACATGCGCGTGGGCGGCTACATTTCAGAACATGACTTCCATGTGGCCTCTACCATCGCCCATGTGATGTGTGGCGGCGATCTCGACCCCGGCGAGCGCGTCGACGAAGGCTGGATGCTGGCGCGCGAGCGCGAGGCCTTCCTGGGGCTGCTGGCCCATCCCAAGACCCAGGAGCGCATCATGGGTTTTGTAAAGACCGGCAAGCCGGTGCGCAACTGAGCCTGTTGACCGTCGACGGAGACACAAGATGACCACACTGCAACAAGCGTATATCGTCGCCGCAACCCGCAGCCCCATCGGCAAGGCGCCGCGCGGCACCCTGGCGCACTACCGCCCGGACGACCTGCTGGCGACCGTGCTGCAAGGCGTGCTGGCGCAGGCGCCCGGGCTGGACCCGGCCGCGGTCGAAGACGTGATCGTGGGCTGCGCCATTCCAGAGGGCCCGCAGGGCTTCAACGTGGCGCGCCTGGGGCTGCTGCTGGCCGGCCTGCCCGACACCGTGCCGGGCGCCACGGTGAACCGCTTCTGCGCATCGGGCCTGACCGCCCTGGCCATGGCCGCCGACCGCATCCGGGTGGGCGAGGCCGACGTCATGATCGCGGCGGGCACCGAGTCCATGAGCCAAGTGCCCATCTTCGGCGTCACCACCACCTTCAGCCCGCGCATCTTCGAGCGCGATGAAAACCTCGGCATCGCTTACGGCATGGGCCAGACTGCCGAGCAGGTGGCCGAGCAATGGAAGGTGTCGCGCGAAGACCAGGACGCCTTCGCCCTGCAGTCGCACCAGCGCGCCCTGGCCGCGCAAAAGGCGGGCGAATTCAACGACGAGATTCTGCCTATCGAGGTCATGCGGCGCACCCCCAACCTGGCTTCCGAGCAGGTGGTGGAAACCCGCAAGAATTTTTCCCTGGACGAAGGCCCGCGGCCCGACACCAGCATGGAGGCCCTGGCCAAGCTCAAGCCCGTGTTCGCGGCCAAGGGCAGCGTCACCGCCGGCAACAGCTCGCAGATGTCCGACGGCGCCGGCGCCCTGCTGGTGGTGTCCGAGCGTGCCCTCAAGACGCACAAGCTGACACCGCTGGCGCGCTTCGTCTCGTTTGCCGTGCGCGGCGTGCCGCCGCAGATCATGGGCATAGGGCCCAAGTTCGCCATACCTGAAGTGCTGCAGCGCGCCGGCCTGAAGCTGGACCAGATGGGCTGGATAGAGCTGAACGAGGCCTTCGCCGCCCAGTCGCTGGCGGTCATCCGCGATCTCAACCTGAATCCCCAGGTGGTCAACCCCATGGGCGGCGCCATCGCCCTGGGCCACCCCCTGGGCGCCACCGGTGCCATCCGTTCCGCTACGGTGGTGCATGCGCTGCAGCGGCACAAGCTCGATTACGGAATGGTGACGATGTGCGTGGGCACCGGCATGGGCGCGGCGGGGATATTCGAGCGGGTGTAGCGGCCTAGCGGTTTTTGCGGCAGGGCGATTCCATCGCTCCCGCCTTGTGCATGAGCACTTGTCGATGGTATATTCTTTTGATATATACCATCTTGATGGAGGCTTCCATGGATACCGCCAAGGTTTTTTGGTCGGGCCGTTCCCAGGCGGTCCGCCTGCCCAAGGATTTCCGTTTCGACACCGATGAAGTTCGCATTCGGCGCCATGGAAGCGCTGTCATTCTTGAACCGATCGTTAAAGACTGGACGTGGCTTGACGACATCATCGGGCCGGTCGACCAAGATTTTGAATCGGCTGTTGCCGAGCGTATGCCGCAGCAAGAGCGCCCCGATCTGGACACTTTCAAGTGAAGTACTTGCTTGACACCAATGCCGTGATCGCACTTCTTAAAGGGCATCCGGGGTTTCTAGCCCGATTGCGCCGGCACCGGCCCGCAGATTTTGCAATGCCCTCCATTGTGGTGCATGAGCTTTTCTATGGCGCATACAAGGGGCGGCAAGTTGCACGGAACCTCGAGCGGGTGCAGGCATTGCAGTTTCAAGTGCTCGACTTCGACCGCGAAGATGCGCAGCGGGCAGGAGAACTGAGGGCTCTTTTAAGCGCAGCGGGCACGCCCATAGGTCCTTACGACGTCTTGATCGCCGGGCAGGCCTGGGCGCGCGGCCTGACGCTGATTACCCACAACATGCGCGAGTTCCGGCGTATAGCCCATATACGGGTTGAAGACTGGGAAGCCTGAGCGTCGTTCTACGGCCTTTGCCAGCGCAGCAGCTTTTTCTCGGCCAGAGCCAGCAGCGCGTTGGCGGCAAAGCCTATGGCGCCCAGCAGCACCACGCCTGCAAACAGTTCACTGGCCCGGAACGAGCGGGCGGCCAGCAGCACGGCCTGGCCCAGACCCGACTGCGAGGCGATCATTTCCCCGACCACGGCGATAATCAGCGACACCGTCATCGACAGCCGCATGCCGGCCAGGATGTCGGGCATGGCGCTGGGCAGGGCGATCTTCCAGCTGAACATGGTGCGCGACATCTGCAGGGCGTCGGCCACTTCGCGCAGCCGGGGCTGCACGGTGGCAAAGCCGTGCACCGTGGCCAGCAGCACGGGCCACATCGAGCCGAAGGCCACCACGAACAGCACCATCGAGGCATTCAGGCCAAATATGGAAATGGCCAGCGGCATGATGGCCGAGGCCGGCAGGGGCCGGATGAATTCCAGCGTGGGCTGCAGCCAGGCGCGGGCCGTGGCCGAGATGCCTATCATGGCGCCCAGGGCTATGCCGAACAACGAAGCCAGCAGCCAGCCCAGCAGCATGCGGTTGATGGTGTCCACGCTGTTGCCGACCAGGGCGCCGTCGAGCAGGCCCTCTTTCAGGCTGGCCAGGGTGGCTTCGGGCGTGGGCAGAAACACCTTGCTGACCCATTCCTGGTGGCTGGCCAGCCACCACAGGGCCATGATGGCCAGAAACACCAGCAGTGATTCGACCACGTCGGTTGCCTGGATGCGAGGGCGCGCGTTCATGGCCGGCCTCCCATGCGTTGGGACATGCGTCGCTGCAGCAGCAGGGCCAGCTCATTGATGGCATAGCCCACAATGCCTATCCAGAACAGCCAGGCCAGCATCAGGGCGGGCTCCATACTTTGCTGAGCGATCATGATGGCATAGCCCATGCCATGCGGGTTGGCTACGATCTCTACGGTAACCGCCACCACCAGCGCAATGGCCACCCCCTGGCGCAGCGCGACGAATAGCCGGGGCAGCATGGAGGGCAGGGTAATCTTCCATACCTGCTGAAAATAAGACAGCTGCAGGGCTTGCGAAACTTCGAGCAATATGGGTTCGACCTGCCGCGCCGCGGCCTGGGTCAGGATAAGAATCGGCCAGAAGGTGGCAAAGGCCACGACGCTCACTTCCATGCTGACGCCAAAGCCGAAGATCAGCATGGCCAATGGAATAAGCGCCACGGATGGTATGGGGCGAAACACTTCTATGGAAAAGAAGCTCATGCGGGCGGCGCGGGGCGACAGGCCCAGCACAATGCCAAGCTCCGCGCCCGCCACGAAGGCCAGGGCCAGGCCTATGCCTGCCGACATGAGGGTAAAGCCGGTGGCCGAAAGTATGTCGCCCTGGAACAGCGCATCGACGAACGCCCGCACCGCCGCCGAGGGCGGCGCCAGGGTATCGCTGTAGGCGGCGACGCGGCGTGTATAGAGTTCGAACGCGCCGATCAGAATGGCCGGAAACACAAAGGGGCGCAGCCAGCGAAGCAGAGTGGCCAGCATCTTAATCGTGCCCCAGGTAGTGGTACAGGTCGCGGCGCGGGCGCAGGAAATCGGGATGTTCCTTGGTAGAGAGCTGGTCGCGCGGATGCGGAATGGTCACGTCGATGACCGCCGCCAGGCTGGGCTGCTGGGGCGTGGGATTGCTGCGCAAGGCGATCACCCTGTCGCCCAGGTAGATGGCTTCTTCCAGGTCATGGGTTACGAACAGCACGGTCAGGCCCTGCTCGCGCACCAGGCGCAGCAGCTCGTCCTGCAGGCTTTCGCGCGTCATGGCGTCCAGCGCGCCGAAGGGCTCGTCCATCATCAGCAGCTCGGGTTCTTGCGCCAGGCAGCGGGCAATCTGCACGCGCTGCTGCATGCCGCCCGACAGCTGGGTGGGAAACTTGCCGGCATGCGCCGCCAGGCCCACGGTTTCAAGCACCTTGGAGATTCTTGCAGCCCGTTGGCCGGCGGGCACGCCGGCCGCTTCCAACGCCAGGCTGATGTTGCCTTCGACGGTGCGCCAGGGCAGCAGGGCGCGGCCGTAATCCTGGAAGACAAAGGCGACCTCGCGCGAGGGGCCGGTAATGACCTTGCCCTGCCGGCTGACAGAACCGCCCGAAGGCGTCACGAAACCGGCCGCCGCCCGCAACAGGGTCGTCTTGCCGCAGCCCGAGGGGCCGATGATGGAAATGAATTCACCCTTTTCCACCTCGAACCGGGTGGGCGAAAGAATTTCGCGTCCACCCAGGTGAATCGTGACGTCGTTGAAGCTGAGGATGGGCATGAGGCGGCTACGAAATAATCAGCTTGGAAAGATCGGGCTTGCTCTTGAGCATGTCTTGTTCGGCCATGGTTTCCACCCAATGGTTCAGCTGCTCGACCGTAATCGAGGGGCTGGGCGGATTGATCTCCATGGTAGCCAATACCGGCGGGGGCAGCTTGATGTACTTGCCCAGCTGTTCGCGCACGGCCTTGTCATTGGCGGCATCGGCCACGAACTCGGCGCTTTGGGCGATGGCTTGCTGGAAGGCCTTGACTTCTTTCGGGTGGGCTTCGGCCCAGTCGCGGCGCGTGACGAAGACCAGCGTGGGCATGCCCTCGGGCAGTTCGGCCAGAAAGTGCGACACAAGGCGGCCGCTGCCGCTGGAGACGATGCGTCCCATGAAAGGGTCGACCGTGACCACGCCGTCGATCGAGCCGCCGCGCAGCAAATCGTTGTGCTGCGGAAAGGCCGCCTCGACGAACTTCACCTTGGTGTCGTCGACGCCGTTCTGGCGCAACCACTTGCGGAAGGCGACGTGCAGCAGGGCGCCCAGGCCCGGCGCGCCGATGGTCTTGCCCACACAGTCTTGCGCGGTCTTGATGCCGCTGGCTTCGGTTGCCACGAAGCCAGCGCCGGTCGTGCCCTTGGAAAGCTGCGCCGCGCCCGCTATCACCACATGGTCCAGGCCGCCGTCGACCGACTGCAGGAACACCGAGGGTGTTTCCAGGGCGACCGTAAGCGATCCGGACTGGATGGCGGGCGGCAGCGAGGGGTTCAAGGGTATGAAGCGCGGCACGACATCCAGGCCCAGCTTGCCGAAGTAGCCTTGCTCGACGGCGCTGAACAGGTAGGCGGCGTCGGACACGGTGGTATAGCCCACCGAAACATCGGTGTTGGCAAACACGCGGCCGGGCAGGCCGGCACTGGCCAGCAGGGCGGCGGCGGTACCCAGGAATTCTCTACGTTTCATGGTGTCTCCAGTGGATTTATATGGAATGGGAGTTCAGTCGAAAATGGCCACGGCGCGGGTCCACCCGGCCGAAGCACCGCGAATCTTGTGCGGAAAGCAGCTAATGATAAAACCGTCGGCAGGCAAGGCCTCGAGGTTGTGCAGCTTCTCAAGGTGGCAGTAGCCGATGTCGCGCCCCGCCTTGTGGCCTTCCCACAAAAGGCTTGTGTCGCCGGTTTCGGCGAACTTCTTGGCGGTGTACGAAAAGGGCGCGTCCCAGCTCCAGGCGTCGGTGCCGGTAAGGCGCACGCCGCGCTCCAGCAGGTACATGGTGGCCTCGTAGCCCATGCCGCAGCCCGTGTTCACATAGTCGTCATGGCCATAGCGCGAGCCGGCCCGCGTATTCACCACCACGATCTCCAGCGGCGCAAGCGTGTGGCCGATACGCTTGAGTTCGGCTTCCACATCGGCGGCGGTAACCACATAGCCGTCGGGAAGATGTCTGAAATCAAGCTTTACGCCGGGCTGGAAGCACCATTCCAGCGGCACCTGGTCGATGGTGATCGAAGGCTTGGCCTCGCCCGTCTTGCCGTCCATGGTCGAGTGAAAATGCCAGGGGGCGTCAAGGTGGGTGCCGCTGTGCGTGGTCAGGCGCACCCATTCGGCGGCGGCGGCCTCGCCGTCGGGAAAGTCCTCGGGCCTGGTGCCGGGCAGCAGGTGGGTGAACTCTTCGATGGTGTCCTTGTGGGTCTGGTATTCGATCCGCGGCGCCAGCGGCGGCGGGTCGGACAAGACGTCGTTCTCGAGGTAGATGGAAAGGTCTACGAAGCGGCGCATGGGTTTCTTCAGGTTGAATGGGTTAACAGGCCCTAGACCGTGGGGGCGGGCGCCTTGACGATGCGCTGGTCGATGACGCCGAAGGGCGCCGAGCCGTCGGCGGCGGTGGCCTGCATGCGCACGCGGTCGCCGAAGTGCATGAAAGGCGTCGTTGATTTGCCCTTTTCGATCAGTTCGATGGCGCGGCGCTCGGCGATGCAGGCCGAGCCCGCGGCGCGGTCCGCGTTCGAGACCGTGCCCGAGCCGATGACGGTGCCGGCGGAAAGCTTGCGGGTCAGTGCGGCATGCGCAATCAGGCGGTCAAAGCCGAAGTTCATCTCGGCCCCGTTGGGGTGGCCGAACCACTGGCCGTTGTAGTCGATGTGCAGCGGCAGTTTCACGCGCGCGTCTTCCCAGGCCGGGCCCAGCTCGTCGGGCGTGACGGCCACCGGGGCAAAGCTGGAAGAGGGCTTGGCGTGCAGGAAACCGAAGCCGGTGCGCATTTCGCGCGGCCCAAAGCCGCGCAGGCTCACGTCGTTGATCTGCACCACAAGCGCGATGCGCCGCAGCGCCAGCTCGGGCGGGCAAGCCATGGGCACCTGCTGCACGATTACACCGAACTCGCCTTCGAAGTCGATGCCGTGGGCTTCGTCGGGCAGCGGAATGTCTTCGCTGGCGCCCAGGAAGTCGTCGGATGCCCCCTGGTACATGACGGGAATAGTGTCCATGTCGGGAATCGGGTCAGTGTTGAATGCCTTTTCCATCAGGCGACCGTGGTTCAGGAAGGCCGAAGCGTCGCACCATTGCGGCGCGCGCGGCAGGGGGGCGGCGGCCTGCGCGGGGTCGAAATCGAAGGCATCTTGAGCCTGGCCCGCATTCAAGGCCTGGTACAACTGACGCAGCAAGGGCTCGCAGCGGCTCCAGTCCTGCAGCGCGGCCAACAGGTTCGGCGCGATGGCCGAAGCTTCGGTGGCCCGCTCCAGATCGCGCGAAACCACGACCAGGCGGCCGTCCAGGGTGTCGTTCTTCAGTGTTGCCAGTTTCATTGTCCGAGCCTTTGCAAGCGAAGCCTTTGCCATTGCGGAAGCAACGCAGGGTAGCTGTTGCCCCTGCTGCCAGGAAACGCGGGTACCGGCCCCTCGGGCGCGAGCACCGTCTCCTGCTTATATTTGATCGTTGCCCTGGATAGTAGGAAATTGGCGTCTCGAGCGGAAATCGATTTTGCCGATAGCAGGTATTGGGCGGCCGGGCGCCGCCCTGCTATATCATCGAACCCTAAGACATATAAATTCACTCCGAGGGAATCCGGGTCATGCGCTACCAGCGAATCGATCTCAATCTGCTCGTGGCGCTCGATATTCTGCTGGCCGAGCGCAACGTTACGCGCGCCGCCGAGCGCCTGCACATCACGCAGTCCGCCGCCAGCGGCGTGCTTTCCAGGCTGCGCGATTATTTCGAAGACCCCCTGCTGGTGCAGGTGGGCCGCGACATGCGGCTTACGCCCCTGGCCGAAAGCCTGGTCGACCAGGTGCGCGACATTATCGTTCGCATCGACAGCACCATGGCCGCGCGACCCGAGTTCGACCCGGGCGAGGCCCAGCGCCACTTCGTCATCATCGCCTCCGACTACGTGTCGCGGGTGCTGATGGCCGACGTACTGCAGCGCATCAGCGCACTGGCGCCGGCCATTACCTTCGAGCTGCGGCCCACCTCGCCGCTGATGGTGCGCGACATCGAACAGGGCAGGGTCGACCTGCTTATCACCCCCGCCCATCTTGTCAGCGCCGATCATCCCAGCACGCCGCTGTTCGACGACACCTATACCGTCGTGGCGTGGGACCAGAACCCGATTTGCAAAAAAGGCCTTACCCTCGACACCTACCATTCGGCCGGCCACGTGGCGTATCGCTATGGCCGGGGCGGAAACCCCTGGTTCGAGCAGTGGTATGCCAACCAGCATGCGGAAACACGCCGGGTCGAGGTGATTACGCACGACTTCAACCTGATCTCGCGCTTTGTCATCGGTACGAACCGGCTTGCAACCGTGCAGACCCGCCTGGCGACGCAGTTCGAAGAGTCCATGCCCGTGCGCCTGTTTCCGCTTCCCATGAATACGCCGCGCCTGGTCGAGGTGCTGCAATGGCACAAGTACCGCGAAACCGATCCGGGCTGTATGTGGCTGCGCGAGCAGATCATAGAAACCGCCCGCCAGTTGCCTGTCATTTCTGATTGACGCCAACAGGGTGTTGCGAGTCGGCGGGCGGATTCATCGTTGCGGCAGCGCTTCGCAAAGGCCGTGAAGCCAGGGAGAAGCGATAAATCCATGTGGAAGGCGCAAACCCAAGAGGAAGCGTTGGACCCAGAACATGAACTTTGTCTTTTTTCAGGAGCAAAAAATGAGCAAACTCACCTTGGCGCAGGCCAACCAGATCATCGCTTCGGCCCTCGAGAACGCACGTTCCAAGGGCTACAAGCCCATGGCCGTCGTGGTCATCGACGAACACGGCAACACCCGCGCCGTGCAGCGCGATGATGGCGCCAGCATGTTCCGCATAGACATTGCCACGGGCAAGGCCTGGGGGGCGGTGGCCATGGGTTCATCCAGCCGTTCCCTGGCCGAGCGCGCCGCCGGCAACCCCAACTTCTTTGGCGCCCTGGCCTCGACCAGCGGCGGAAAGTTCCTGCCCCAGCCGGGCGCGGTGCTCATCAAGAACGCGCAGGGCGAGATCGTGGGCGCGGTGGGCGCCAGCGGCGGCACCGGAGATGAAGACGAAGAGATCTGCATCCACGGCGTCAACGCCGCGGGTCTGGACCACGCCTGATTCTCTTATGGGCGCATCGGGACTCTTTGTCCATCTCGCGGGATTTCAATAGAGCCCTGAGAGACGCCTATTGGCAAGCCTGCTTAAGCCAATAGGCGCCGGGCAATTCTCGTCACTCATGGGATTCCCTTCGCCGGCATAGCCGGGGTGCTTGACGGCGGCTCTACGCCTAGCAGTTGAGATCAGACGTTGGTGTGCGCGGCCGCCGGCGCCTTGTGGAAGCGGCCGTCCTTCATGATGGCCAATAGGCGCCGCTTGTCCTGCAAAATGGTGATGTCCTGCGTCGGGTCGCCGTTCACCAGCAGAATATCGGCCAGATAACCGGGCTTGACCAGGCCCAGCTCCGTTCCCATGCCCATAATCTGCCCGCCCAGCGCCGTGGCCGCGTGCAGCACCTCTGCAGGCGTATAGCCGAACAGCCGCACGAACAGTTCAAGGTCCCAGGCATTGCGGCCTGTGGGGTTATAGGGGAACCCGTAGTCGCCGCCCGGCAGCACCCGCACGCCGCGGCGCTTCAGCTCCGGCACCAGCTTTTGCTGCCGCTCGATTGTTTCGGCCGCAAAGCGCTTCATCTGGCCCAGGTCGACATTGCCGAAGGGCGTTGCATCCACCAGCGCCTGCATCATGCCCACCGCCGGCGCCATGAAGATCTCGTCGCGCCTTGCCTCCAGCATGTCCAACGCCTCTTCGTCGGCGAACGAACAGTGGTAGATCACCCGAAACCCGTTGCGCGCCGCCATCTTCACCGCTTCGGCCGCCTGCGCATGCGCGCAAAGCCACACACCCGACTCGCGTGCCTGTTCACCCGCCGCGCGGGCTTCTTCCTCGGTATAAAGCAGCTGCTGCGACGTACCCGGAACCAGCGTGTCTTGCCCCGAAAGCAAGAACTTCACCGACTTGGCGCCGATGCGCGCGCATTCCTTGACGAACTCGCGTATGGCTTCCGGCCCGCTGCCGTGGTCTTCCACATGGCCGGTGGAAAGCGCCTCGGGGCTGGGCGGTTCGCGTTCGATGGAAGAAGGCACCAGCCGCGGTCCGGGCAGGCCGCCGTCTTCAATATGCCGATACAGCGCGGCCTCGATCAGCTTGCTTAGCGAGCCGGCCGAGTAGGCGCTGGTATAGCCGTGATCGAGCAGAATACGGGCGTTGCGGGCGGTGCCCAGCACCAGCTCTTCGATCGGCAGCGACATGCCGGGCACAAAGCGCTCCACCGACGTGGGCCAGGAAAGATGGGCGTGCGCTTCGACCAGGCCCGGCATCAGCGTGGCGCCCTTGCCATCAATGATCTGATCGTTTTCTTTTGCAATGGATGCTTTGCCGGCCACGGCCACCTGCTCGATTCGGTTCTTTTTCACACGAACCTGGCCATCGAAAACGGGCGTGCCGCTGCCGTCAAAAATATGGACGTTGGTAAAGGTAATGGCTTGCACGAGGTCTCCCTAAACACTGTTTGCTTGAAGTTTAGGAAGGGCGGACAAAGAGCGGAAACCGTTTTTGGCGATACCTGCTATTTCCGAACGGGTGCCGGGTTCGCAGCAGGGGGCGTCGCCCGCCACCAGAGAGATGGGTTGTGGCGGAGCCCCGCGTGCGTTTCGCGTTCCGGGAAGGCGTCTTGGCGTTGTTCCGGCTTCCGCTACTTTGCGATGATCGCCCCGGCGTCAGGCTTGGCCCTGATCAGCTCCATGCCGTGCATGGTGTCGATCCAGAACGACAGCTGCTCGGGGCTTGCCTCAGCGCTTAGACGCGGAGTGGGTATGGAAGCCAGAACCGGTGCGGGCAGCTTGATGTACTTGGCAAGGTCTTCGCGCGCCGCTTCCGGATTGGCCTTCGTGAACTCGATCGCTTCGGCGATGGCGGCACGAAACTGGCCAACGGCGGCCTGATTGGCTTCTGCCCACTTGCGTGTGGTGGCATAGAAGACGCCGGACGTGTTCTCGGGAAGGAAGGCCGGAAAATAGGCCAGCACTCTTGCATTGCCCGCTTTTACCGCCCGGGGCAGGAAGGGGTCGGCGCTTACGCCCGCGTCGATCGTTCCGTTCTTGAGCAGATCACCCGTTTGAGGAAAATTGACCTCGACGAAATTCACCTTCCCGGTGTCGATGCCCTGGTCGGCTATCCATTTGCGGGCCAGCACATACAGCGAGCCGCCGATGGAAGGCACCCCCACTTTCTTGCCGACCAGGTCTTCGGGCTTGTGAATCTCCGATGGCGCCCCGGCAAGCAAGCCGAAGTTCTCGTCCGTCTTGGCGGTTACGCTGGTTCCCGCAACGGCGACCAGATCGAGTCCGCCATCTATGCCTAGCAGCATATTGGTGGGCGGCAGGGTGGCCATCTGCAGCGAGCCTCCCTGCAGGCCGGGAGCCAATGCGCCGCCGGCCACCTGCTGGAAGGTGACATCCAGGCCGTGCTTCTTGAAGAAGCCTCTTTCCTGGGCCACGAATGAGGCCAGGTAATCGGCCACCCCCGTGTGCCCGAGGGTTATCTTGGTTTGGGCGTGGGCGCCCGATGTTGCGGCAAATGTGAACGCCAGGGCGCAGCACGCCTTCTTGATCCAATGCATGAGGGTCTCCTTGAGTGGTATGAATGCTTTCTGGTTGGGGGCATCAAGCCGGAATTACGGGCAGCAGCAGATGCAACGGATGGTCTTCGCCCGAGTGGATCGTGATCGTGCCGTCGAAGACCTCTGCGGGCCTGTCTTGCGGATCGTCATGCAGGTGCAGCGAGCAGCCGCGCATTTCTATTCCGCCGTACGTTCGCGGCATCGGACCAGGCAGGCCGTGGTCGAAGTCTTGCCCCGCCACTGTCAGGGCAAGCCGCCATCCACGGGGCAGCACGATGGAAGTCGGCCAGATCTCTATGTCCAGTTCATAGATTTCGCCCGGCGTCAGCGGCTGGGCTTCGTCATGAGCGTGATAGGGGCGGTAGGGCAGCGATTTCCCTGCGTCGAGCTTGCGGTGCGAGGCCCGCAGCCATCCATAGGCCACCGGGTTATTGGGGTCGGAGGCGCCCGTAAAGAGCGCCTCCCGGCCGTGCGGGCCAAAGGCGCGCAAGGTCAGGAAGAGGTCCGCGTCGGCGGTGCTGGAGGACACGAACAGCTTCGCCGCCACGGGCCCCGTCAATTCCAGCTCTGTTTTTTGAGGCTCCGTCCAGAACGTGATGCCTGGCGAGAAGCCGCGGTAGTGCGCGCTGGCCGGCCCCGGAGGTACCTCGCGCAAGGTCTTGCCCGAGGCATCCAGATAGTGGCGCGTCCATTGGGTGCGGGCCAAAGGCCATTCCTGCTCTTCGCGTTTGATGAAGCGGTCGGGATGGCGCACATTGAGCTGGACGGGCGCCGTTTTCTCCCATCCGTTGTCTTCGCCCTTCAGGAAGTGATCGAAGAACTTGCGCATCATTGCGCGGCCTTCCCGCGTGTAGTATTCGGTCCAGTGCTCGTAGCCGTGCATTTCCAGCCACTTCTGCCTTGAGCCCGCCCGTTGATAGCCCTCGGTATTGCCCCTTAGATGCAAGCCCAGGCCGCCCCAGTTTCCGCGGGACAAAACGGGCACCTCGATGTTCTCCAGCGCCGGGGTGCGTTGCCTGAAGTAGTCGTCGTCAAGCGTATGGGCCCGCTGTTCGGCGGGCAGGTCGGCAATGCGGGCCGCCAGGGCCTCGGGCGGCTCGGTCTGGGGGCCGGCTATCAGCTCGCCGGTGTTGGGGTTGCTTTTGCCGCGTTCGCCCAGCCCGTTCTGTACTGCCGACACCTGCACCGGGTACCAGCGTATCCAGAACGTGCACAATATGCCCCCGTGACGTACGGCGTCGCGATAGAAGTCGGCCGCGCCCTCGAACGGGCAGATTGCGGCAAGGTGCTTGGGCCGTGTGGCCGCTACTTGCCACTGGTTCATGGCGTAGTACGAGATGCCGGTCAGGCCCACCTTGCCATTGCTCCAGCTTTGCGTGCCCGCCCACTCGATGCAGTCGTGGAAATCCTGGGTTTCCCGCGGGGACAGCACGTCGATGCGGCCGGGGGAACGCCCCGCTCCACGGGAATCGACGCGAATACAGACGTAGCCGTATTCACGCGTCCAGATTTCAGGGTCGGGCGTTTCCCAGGCCTGGTATTTGTTTGACGAATCCGCGAGCGCCTCGGGGTGGTCGCGTTCCAGGGCATTCCATGCAAAGGCATAGCCCGTCTGGAAAGGCAGGCCCTTGGCATAAGGGCCGTGGGTCATGAGCATGGGGTACCTGCCCTCGCCCAGCGGCCGATAAACATCGGCCCGCAGCACGGCGCCGTCGTCCATGGTGATGGGAACATCCCAGTCAATGGCCATGCCGTCGCGTACTTCCGTCTTGAAGTCGTTCACGTCTCCTCCAGAATGCGTCGATAGGACTGCTTATTTCTTTGCTCGAATCCTAGCCAGCATTCTGGGGATGGTGAAATCGTTTCTCGCGATACCTCGTATTTTTCTGTGCCGGGGGGCTCCGGCTCAAGCCTTTTTCACTGCGCGGTACTGGAGCGCCTGATCGATGTTCAGCCCCAGCAGATGACAGGCGTTGCCGCCCAGGATGCGGGCTTTCTCTTCATCGGAAAGCCCCTCCACACTGTCCACGAGACGGTGCAACTGATAGTCGCCCATGTCGAAGGGGTAGTCGGTGCCGGCTACGACCTGGCCCGCTCCCACGCGCTCGATCAGGTGGCGCAGTGAAACCGGGTCGTAAACCAGGGTGTCGAACCAGATGTTGTGCAGGTGGCCGGAGGGCGGCAGTGCCGGCGCAGAGGCCTCGGGGCGTACGCGCCATGCATGGTCGCTGCGGCCGCTGTAGGCCGGCAAGTAACCGCCGCCATGAGCGGCGACCAGCTTCAAGCCGGGATGTCGATCCAGTGTGCCGCTGAATATCAACGACGACAGCGCGATCGTCGTTTCCAGGGGCTGGCCTATGCTGTTGGCAAGATAGTATTGATCGATGCGGCTTCCCAGGCTTGTGCCGAAGGGGTGTATGAACACCACGCAACCCAGCTCTTCCGCTTTGGCCCAGAAGGGCTGAAGCGACGCATCGGCCAGTTCCCGCCCTGCGACCTGGGTCGATATTTCCACCCCCTTGAGGCCCAGTTCGCGTACCGCGTATTCCAGCTGCCGCGGCGCCAGCTCTGCATGTTGTGCCGCGACATTGCCCAAGCCGCACAGCCTTTCGGGATGCTGCTCGCAGAGGGCGGCGATGGATTCGTTCTGCAGGCGCACGAGCTCGATCGCAAGCTCTGGGTCGGCCCAGTAATAATATTGCGAAGGCGAGGGGCTTATTACCTGGACGTCAACGCCCATCGATTCCATGTCGGCAAGACGCATGTCAAGGTCGACCAGGCGGCGGCCCGCCGCCGGCAGCATTACCCGCTTGTTGTGCTCTACCGAAACAGCCCCCATGCCCAGCGCCTGTTCCTGAAGTTCAGCCGTCTTCTCGGGTCGGTCGTTCGTCATTGCTTCTATAGCCGGCACAATCACGTGGCAATGCATGTCCACGGTCAGCGGACGTTTATCCGGGTCGGCCCAGACCTTTGCGCTGGGCTGGGAAGGGCAGTTGGGCGGGCAGGCATCGCTGCAGGTATGCAGTTTCATCGCTTTGTCTCTTGGATGCCTGGCGCGGGCCGCTGCCGCATCGAGTTGATCGTACGCGGCCGGCACGGCGCCACCAGGCAGGTTCTTGTGCGTGGTTTGCCCAAGTGTAGGAAGGGTTGGCGGCCAGCGGAAACCGTTTTTGGCGATACCAGCTATCGATTCCTGATGGCGGCCATCAGGTCGTCCGCATGAACCATCAGTTCCCGCACCTGATGCAGCGCCTGGTACTGATGCAGCACGCCACGCCATTGGGAAGATTCCAGCAAGTCGTGCCAGATGGGCAGCAGCTCTTGTGGGCTGGCATCGTGCCCTTGTGCCAGCTTGTTGGCGAATTCCAGGCTGGCCTGCGCGGATAGCAACTGCATCCGGCTGGCCGGGCTGAGCAGGCGAGGGTTGGCTTCGGCGGGCGCGTCGCAAAAATAGAGTACGGTGCGCTTGAGCGGATCGGTGTTCTTGGCGTCGGCCGTGCCCATGGCTGCGGCCTCAACCGCCTTCAGTGCCGAAAGCGAAGCCCCGCGCAGGCGCACCGCTTCTTGCGTGGTTTCGAAAGTATAGATTGTGTCGCCATCGGCCTGCGACAACAGGCGCAGGCCGCGCAGCAATCGCGGAAGGTCGGTCGTGGCCGCCTCCACAGATGCCTTGGCCTCGACCAGCAAGAGCACATCCCAGCTTCCTTCGCCACTTTCCGCCCTGCGCAGCAACACCGCGTCCCATTCGCTTTTCGCGCGTTCGGCGTTGGTGGACAAGGAAGCGGGCACTCGCAGTGAGGTGACGACGTGATATGAGCCGGCGCTGCCTTCTTCCCTATCAAGCTTTTGGGCCAGCGCCTGAAGCGCTTGCATCGCCAGGTTTTCCACTTCCGCGCCTCGCTGCCGCGAAGCTGTGCCCTGTGTGGCGGCGCCGGCGCTTCCAGGGCGCGGCCCATTCCGGTCGCGTAGCGACAGGTATCGCTGGACCAGTGCGTCGGGCTCCAGTTCCTTCAGGCGCTGAAGGCGGTCCAGTGCCGCTTCACCACGTATGCGAGCGATGCCGCGCGCCAACGGCGGGTCGACAACAATATCAGGCAGTTCAAGAACTGCTCGCGTTGCGTCCGCCAACTGTTTCCATGCTGCCGAAAACGCCAGCTCATGCAAAAGGGCCAAGGCCTTCGCTTGCTGATCGGACGAAGCCCGCGCCTGCTTGGCGGGATGCGCCACCGCATTGACTGCCGAGCGAACCGCGCGGCGGTCCTGGTCGGCGCGAGCCAGCAATGACGCGTACTCGCGGACATGCGCGGCCCGGTGTTGCAGCACCATGGCCTGGAAGGCCGGGTCTCCCTGCTCCGGCCGCATGGCATCGCGGATCATGAGAGAGAGCGCTTCCAGGAAAGCTAGCCTGGAAATTTCATCGGGAGTCTCGCCCCGCGCCAGGGCCGCGCGGGCTTGCTCAATGGCGACAGCCAGGGCTGTGGCGGGGTTGTCGCCTTCCGGAAGCGGGAATAGGTCTGGTACAGACGGCACGCGGTAGCGGCGCGCGACGCTTCGAAGTATTTCGTCGAGTACTGGCGGGCGCACTGCCATTGCGCAATTCCCCAAGAAGAGAGCGTCAATCTCCAAGAGTATGGCCGCGGGATTGGCGATGATGAAAGTATATAGAACCCCCCGCTTTCAAGATGAAAACCAGTTTTACGGAAATTCAGCTGGCCCGGCCCGACATTGCCGAGGCCGACAAGATATTGGGCACCTGCCAGCACTTCGGCTTTTGCACCTCTGGCTGTCCCACCTATACCTTGCTGCATGATGAAAACGACGGCCCGCGAGGCCGCATCGACCTCATCAAGGAAATGCTGGAGCAGGGCGGCAGCCCCTCGCCTGAAACCGTCGGGTATATCGACCGATGCCTCTCTTGCATGTCGTGCATGACGACCTGCGCGGTCAAGGTCGACTACATGCACCTGGTGGACATCGGGCGCGCCTATATCGAAGAGAATTATCGGCGGCCATGGCGCGAAAGGCTTGTTCGAGGCGTGCTGGGCTACGCCCTGCCCAGGCCCGGGCTGTTCAAAATCATGCTGGGCGCCGGCCGGCTGGCCACGCGATTCGAAAAGTGGGTGCCGCCCTCGCTGCGCCACATGACTCGGTTGGTTCCCGCCGCTTCTCAAGGAGCAGCGGCTTCAAGGGCCTCGTGTACTGTGTACCCTGCCCGGGCCGAGAGGCGCTGGCGTGTCGCCATGCTGGCTGGCTGCGTGCAACCAGTGTTGTCGCCGCATATCAACGACGCCACCATTCGGGTACTGACGCGAATGGGCTGTGAGGTGGTGGTTCCTCCCTTGGCCGGCTGCTGCGGATCGTTGAACCTACACATGGGCAAGCGCGACGCCGCCCTGCGGTTCGCGGCCGCCAACATACGCGCATGGCTTGCCGAGATGGACGGCCAGGGCCTGGACGCCATTGTCGTCAACGCCTCGGGTTGCGGCACTACGGTCAAGGATTACGGCCATATGTTCAGCGGGGATGCGGAACTGGCGGAAGCGGCGCGGCGTGTTTCGAGCATTGCGGTCGATATTTCCGAATGGCTGCAGCGCATCGAGGCCGATGCGGCTATTGAAGCTGATGCTGCTGAAGAAGCGCAGCTGCCTCCTTATATAGTGGCATACCACGACGCCTGTTCACTGCGCAATGCGCAGAAGGTAACGGTGCAGCCCAGGGCCTTGCTGCGCAAGGCGGGCTTCCAGGTGGTGGATGTGGCCGAGTCCCACTTCTGCTGCGGCTCCGCAGGTACGTACAACATGCTCCAGCCCCGGCTTGCGCAGCAGCTGGGCACGCGCAAGGCCGCCAATATCGAACCTGTTCGGCCGCAGATCATCGCCGCGGGAAACATCGGCTGCATCAGCCAGATCCGCTTGTACAGCGGTATACCCATCGTGCACACGGTAGAGCTTCTGGACTGGGCCCACGGCGGGCCGGTGCCGCCCGCCTTGCAGGGCGTGAGTCTGGAGACGCCTGAGCCGCTGGCGCCAGAGCCCAAACAGACAAGCACCACGCAAGCCCCTATCCACATGCATCAAGACGCCGGCTCACCAGACGACAACGAAGTGGGCGTCTGGTGAACCCTAAGGAGGAAGACAAATGAGCAGCAATATTTCAGCTTTTCTTGACGCGGCCTCGACCGCCCTGGGCAAGGAATGGGTCGACCAGCGGCCCGAAACAATAAAACGCTATGGCGAACATACCCTGCCGGGCGCCGAGCGCCCACCGGCCGCGGTGCTGTTCCCGGAATCAACCCAGCAGGTGCAAAACATCGTGCGCGCCGCCAACCAGCATGGCGTGCAGCTGTATCCCATCAGCACGGGCAACAATATCGGCCTGGGCTCTCGGGCGCCGGTCAGGCCGGGGCAGGTGATTGTCGACCTTGGCTACCGCATGAACCGCATCCTCGAGGTGAATGAGGAGACCTGCTTCGCCGAGGTGCAGCCCGGCGTCAGCTTCCAGATGCTGCACGATGAACTGGTTCGCCGGGGCGACAAGCTGATGGTGTCTGCCACCTCGGGGCCGCCTCATGGCGGCATCCTGGGCAACGCCATGGACCGGGGCGCTGGGTACGGCCCTTACTTCGACCATTTCGGCATGCTGTGCGGCATGGAGGTGGTGCTGGGCAATGGCGATATCGTGCGCACCGGCGACGGCAGCCTGGAGGGCGACAATCTGGTTAACTGGCATGTGTCGAAGTATTCCTTCGGCCCGGCCCTGGACGGCCTGTTCGCGCAGTCGAACTTCGGCATCGTTACGCGGGCCGCCATCTGGCTCATGCCGCGTCCTCCTGCCGCAAGATCATTCCACTTCGTCTTTCCAGACGATGACGACATTGGCGAGATCATCGACCTGTGCCGCCCGATGAAGCTTTCAAACTTCGTGCCGACGCTGTTCCGCATTTCGAATGACCTGTACGCCATGGCGCCGGAAGACCAGAACTGGGAATACCTGCAAGGCAGCAAGCTGGCTTTCTCGCTCGAGGGCAGAAAGGCCTTGCAGCAGAAGCATGGCCTGGGCGCCTGGCAGGTTTCGGGCATGTTCTACGGGGCTTCCGACGCCGCCATCGAGCCTTCCATCCAGCGCGTAAAAGCGCATTTCGAGCGCAGCGGCAAGGCGCGCTACGTCAGCCACGACGAGGCCCTGGGCATTCCGGCCCTGAACATCGCCGTCGACGCTATGAGCGGGCGGCCAAGCGCCAACGAACTGGGCATGCTGCAGTGGCGGCCCGGCAGCGGGAACTCGTGGTTTCTGCCCGGCACGCCCATGGTGGGCCGCCAGGCCCTGGAGCTTGACCGCCTGGGCCGGGAAATCTATGCCAGGCACGGCATGGACTACATCATCATGCATGTGGCTTCGGCGCGGTTCACCCGCGGCCTGCACGTGCTGGTGTGGAACAAAGACGACGCCGACGAGAACGCCCGCGCGGACGCCTGCTACAAAGAACTGGCCCACGAGTTCGCCAAGCGCGGGGTCGGTGTGGGCCGCGCCCCGGCAGACTATCACGAGCTGCACATGGGCATGCTGATGCCTTCCCTGCAAAAGGCGTTCGGCGAAATCAAGAACGCGCTCGACCCCAATGGCGTCATTGCCCAGGGCAAATACGGAATCTACGGGGCGGGCGAGCCTGCCGAAGCCCGGTAGGCCGAGGGGCTCATCCCGTAGGCGCGCTTGAACAGATGGTTGAAGTGCGAGATGTCGTTGAAGCCGCTATGGTAGGCAACGTCGGAGACCGACAAAGAAGCAGAGGCCCTGAGCTTTGCCGCCGCCGCCGAAAGCCGCGCCTCGGTGATGAGCTTGGTAAAGCTGGTGTCCATGTCCTGCAATTCCTTTTGCAGCAGGCGCGATGATATATTCAGGCCTGCCGCCGCTCGCGCCAGCGAAATGTCGGGATTGGGGGCGATTGTTCGCAAATGCTGCTCGATGGCGCGGCGTCGCAGCTGCCTGGAATCGACAGCGTCCACCCCCTCGTGCGCCGCACTGATCCTCAGC
Source organism: Pusillimonas noertemannii (assembly GCF_003096595.1). Taxonomy (GTDB): domain Bacteria; phylum Pseudomonadota; class Gammaproteobacteria; order Burkholderiales; family Burkholderiaceae_B; genus Pusillimonas; species Pusillimonas noertemannii. The sequence continues at coordinate 157,923 of NZ_QEKO01000001.1, forward strand.
AGATTGCACAGGTTCTCGGCAAGCAGCGGCAGCTCGTGCACGTTGATCGTGCTGCCCGTATCGGCGATCTCTTCCAGATAGGCAAGCAGCATATTTGCCAGCCCGCCTTGCGGCGTAAAAGAAAGAGGGCGTCCGGCAACAAGGGCGGGCAGGGCGGTTTCAACAGCATGAACCGGCAGCTTGGCCACCATGCGCCTTACGTTCTGTGAAAACAGCACGCTCATTGGCCTGCGTCCATCCACAATGGCCAGGCTGCCGGGCATAAGACAGATCGACGTTCCCGCTTGCTCGATGACGGCCTGGCCTTCCAGCTGCCAGCTAAGGAGATAGCCCGCCCCGCCCGAATTGGCGTAGGTTTCGCGGCTGCACGACACCTTGTGCGGCGTGCTCCAGAAACGGGTGCAGCTGACGTCCCCATATCGGCGGCCCGCAATATACGCCCGAAAAGGAGCGGAGCCCGGGCCGCTGACCGACACGTTATGGATCATCTTGCGCACGATGTCTTGCCACGCGTTGCTGCCGCCCCGCAGGGCGGGAACATGGGCCGACAGGGCGATTTCCTCCATGAGGTGCTCCTAAGATGTAACGGCACGCGGGTGGGCGAACTCTGGACTACGATCTCAATGTAGATCAGCACCCGGTGGCTTGTCCATCAAGATCAGCGACGAGGTTATCGCTTCGGTAGGCCCGGTCAGCGCCATCCAAGCGCCGGCGCAACGTGCGTCAAGATCGCCTCGATTACGTGCGCGTTGTAATCTACGCCAAGCTGGTTCGGAACCGTCAGCAGAAGGGTGTCGGCCTCTGCGATAGCTTCATCCTTCTTCAACTGCTCGACAAGCACATCCGGCTCGGCCGCATAGCTGCGCCCGAACACCGCGCGTGTCTTCTCATCAATGAAGCCCAACTGGTCTTCGCTTTGCCCTGAACGACCGAAGTAGGCCCGGTCCTGGTCATTCACCAGCGCGAAAATGCTGCGGCTGACCGAAACGCGCGGCTCTCGCGTGTGGCCCGCCTCTTTCCATGCCGCCCTGTACGCCCGAATCTGCGCCGCCTGTTGAACATGAAAAGCCTCGCCCGTTTCGTCGTCCTTGAGCGTTGAGCTTTGCAGGTTCATGCCCAGCTTCGCCGTCCAGACGGCCGTGGCGTTAGAGCTCGAACCCCACCAGATGCGATCGCGCAGCCCTTCCGAATGCGGTTCAATGCGCAGAAGGCCCGGCGGATTCGGAAACATCGGCCGAGGGCTGGGTTCCGCAAACCCTTCGCCCCGCAGCAGGTTCAGAAAGATTTCCGCATGCTGGCGCCCCATGTCCGAAGCGTCCTGCCCTTCGGCCGGTTCATACCCGAAGTAGCGCCAGCCATCGATCACCTGCTCGGGCGAGCCCCGGCTGATTCCCAGCTGCAAGCGCCCACCCGCAATAAGATCCGCCGCCCCGGCGTCTTCCACCATATAGCAAGGGTTCTCATAGCGCATGTCGATCACCCCGGTGCCGATCTCAATGCGCCGTGTCTTCGTGCCCACCGCAGCAAGCAGCGGGAAGGGAGAAGCCAATTGCCGCGCGAAGTGATGGACCCGAAAATACGCCCCGTCCAGCCCGAGTTCCTCGGCGGCTACGGCAAGGTCTATGGATTGCAGAAGCGCATCGGATGCCGAGCGTGTTTGCGATTGGGGGGAAGGCGTCCAGTGGCCGAAGGAGAGGAAACCGAGTTTTTTCATCGTAGGGCGACCTGTAGGTTTTGCGGGCGTTCGTGCCGCGCGTGGTTCGCGCGGCTGCGGGTGTTGTCAATGCTACGATTCTAGTGCTTTCGTCGCCGAATACGTTGTCTAAAGAATGGGCCTCCAGAAAAGCCAGAGACCATGCTGAAACTCTGATTGACAGCCAAGCCACATCCCCATTAAATGACTTCAAGGCCATTTAATGGAGATAACCCATGGCGCACGTTGCTGATGTCCTTATCTCGGGCGCCGGGCCTACCGGTCTGGTTCATGCTCTGTGGCTCACCCGGCAGGGGGTGAGCGTAAGAGTCATCGACAAGCTCGATAAGCCGGTTAAGGCCTCACGCGCCATGGCGGTGCAAGCACGCACCCTGGAGCTATATCGGCAAATCGGCCTGGCCGATGCGGTGGCGGCGACTGGCCATCCTATTCCCACGATGAACCTATGGGTGAAAGGGCAGCGCCGGGCCCGCTTGCCCTTTGCGGAGGCGGGCGCCGATGTCACCCCTTATCCCTTCATCTTGAGCTACCCGCAAGACGAGCATGAGCGCCTTCTGATCGAAAAGCTGCAATCTATGGGGGTTGAGGTAGAGCGTCAGACCGAGCTTGTCTCGTTTGAAGCCAAGCCCGACCATGTTCTGTCCAGGCTCAAGAAGGCCGATGGTCCCGAAGAGGTTTTCAAGTCGGCCTATCTGTGTGCCTGCGACGGCGCCAAGTCGACCATTCGTCACCAGCTTGGCACCGACTTCGAGGGGGGGACCTACAAGCAGGTCTTTTATGTGGCCGACGTGAAGCTTAGCGGGCTGGAACCCGCAGGCGAAGCACACATTGCCTTGGATAACGCCGACTTCGTGGCCGTGCTGTCTTATGGTCGTTCGGGCTTGAGCCGCTTGATTGGCGTGGTAAGCGATGCCGACCCCGACACGCTCGGCTTTGAAGACGTGAGCCACCGCGCCATTGACGGGCTAGGCGTGAAGATCGAACAGGTCAATTGGTTCTCGACGTATCGCGTGCACCATCGGGTTACCGACAATTTCAGGCACGGGCGAGTGTTCTTGCTGGGTGATGCGGCCCACATCCACAGCCCGGTCGGCGGCCAGGGCATGAATACCGGCATTGCCGACGCAATCAACCTGGCCTGGAAACTTACAGCGGTTCTCAAGGGGCAGGCAGACGATGCGCTGCTCGAAACCTATAACCAAGAGCGCCGGGCGTTTGCAAACACCCTGGTGGAGACCACCGACCGAGTCTTCACGTTCGTAACGGCCGAGAGCAATTTTGCCGACTTCGTGCGCACGCGAATTGCCCCCGTCGTGGCCGGCTTGGCTTACCTTGTCGAGGGCGTGCGGGAAATGATGTTCAGGATCGTTTCGCAGACCACCTTGAACTATCAGGAAAGCGCATTAAGTGCGGGCACGGCTGGAAAGATAGAAGGGGGCGACCGTCTTCCGTGGGTGGAGGTAGGCGGCGTAGACAACTTCGGGCCGCTGTCACACATTGAGTGGCAAGCACATGTCTATGGCACTGCGTCACCCGGCCTCAAAGCATGGGGCCAGCGTCGCGGCATTCCTGTCCATGAGTTCGAGTGGCACGACAAACATGGCCAAGCAGGGCTCGCGCGCGACGCCGTCTATTTGCTCCGACCCGACACCTATGTGGCCTTGGCCGAGCCCCATGCATCCGTCGAAGCCTTGGACCAATACCTGCAGTCGCGCGCTTTAGTTACCAAATACTTCGTTCAATGAGTTCGCGTCGAGCAAGGCCAGTGACCACGTTTTCAGGTCTTCCGGTGTGGCGTTTTCAAGCCGCTGTTGAACAGATTCGGGCAGCGGGCCGAGCTTATCCCAGTCGCCCTAGTCGCGCCCAAGGCGCTGCAATAATGCCCTGGATAACCCACGCACGATGGCGGGGCTTCAGTTCAACGGCTGCGTTCGTGATGCTTGGCCGCAAGCTGCTTCGAGTTGCATTCTCCGTCTGGCGCAGCCAAAAGCCCTTCGATGCAGAGCAATTTATGCGAAATACCGCTTGCGCCCAACTATAGAATCTCAGACTGTCAGACTCGCTACTCGTAATGCGTCCACATTCTCAAAACACGGACGATACGTTCCTGGACGAACACCTCATACACCAATCGATGCTGGATATTGATTCTGCGGGAATAGGCGCCAGAGAGGTCACCGACCAGCTTTTCGTAAGGCGGAGGGTTCTGCAACGGGTCAGCCTCCAGTATTCCAATCAGTGCTTGCACTTTGGTCTTGAAGCCAGCCGCAGCAACCTTTTTCGCATCCTTGAGCGCTGCATTTGCGTAGACAACCTGCCAAGTCACCAATCAAGCTCCTTGGCACTACTCTCCAGGGGTTCCGCCATCCCTTTCTTGATGGAGTCGCGCATGCCTGGTATGGAGGCCAGATACAGAGTTTCCTGGATGGCATCCCAATCTGCCTCGGAGATGAGCACCGCGCTCGAACGCTTGCCGGCAATTCGAATCGGCTGGTGAGACTCGGCTGTTTGGTCGATAAGGCGATAGAGGTTGGCACGCGCCTCGGTCGCAGTCATTGTGGTGGACATAGGACATCTCCTAAATACACTTACATCGTACGTTTTTGCGTACGCTTAGTCAAGCCCCATGTTACTTACCAGAAGCCGACCCTGAGCGGTCATTGACAAAGGGATTTCAACTTTTCCCCTGTCGTCACAGGGGCTTAAATGGGCACCCAAGAATGATCCATATCGCTTCAGTCCCAAGATGAGGGATGTAATAGCGGAGACATCGGCCATACTGGGCGCAAGGAACCTAGAACCACTGGTAGGATATGCTGAAAATGGCTATTTAGCGTGTACTAAGCGCAATGAAGAAGCAGAACATTTTCACATCCGGAACGGATAGCCTCATCCCGCAGGGGGACGCTGCCCGTCAAGCTATAGATTCCCTCCGCGGGTATGTCTATCAAGTCACTGCAGCCGCACTCGCTTGGCTTGACGTCGAGGCAACATCAAAGATTTTCCTCGAAGTGGCCGAGGATTACGCTGTCGTCGCCGCAGACGCCATCAGAGCTGTCCAGGTCAAAGATACTCAAGCGTCAGGAAATGTCACGCTCAATACAGAAAGCGTACGCGATGCGATCGCAAGCTTCGTCACGCTGACGGCTCTGAACCATGATGCGGATGTGCATCTCAGGTACTTCACGACGTCGGAGATCGGCACGGAAAAAGCACGGCAGGATCGCCCGGGCGGCGCCCCCGGACTCATGTACTGGCGAAGCGTTGCGAAAGGGGCCGACGCAACGCCGCTTCGCGAAATACTCGATAGCGACAAGTTTTCCGATCCGGTGCGCGAGTTCGTCAGGTTCCGAGGGGACGACGAGCTCCGCCGTGACCTGTTTCGTAAGATCCATTGGGATTGCGGGAAACCTGATCTGACTTCGTTGCGCAAAGAATTCCAAGATCGTCTCGTCGTCGTTGGCCGCGATACCTTCGGTATTCCCGCACCGCACGCACTGCGGATCTCGAGCCTGCTCATTCACCACGTTCTTGAAAAGAGCATCGGAAGCTCCGCCGTCGACCGGGTGCTCACGCGCGCCGACCTCATTTCTGTCATCGATCATGCTTCTAGGGTATCCGTCCCAATAGCGATGCTGGGGACCCTGGCCAATACATCGTCAGGGCTACTGGCTCAGATGGTGGACGGCGCCGACGCCGGATTGCCTGTCACCGTCGGTCTCCCAGTCTGGCTAGCCGATGGCTCCGATCTGCCCACGGCCAAACGGGCAGTACAGCGTCCGGAAGTCGAAAAAGCGATCGAAGACAGGCTGCGAACATGCGGCGCCTGCTTCGTGGCAGGCGCGAGTGGAGTCGGGAAATCGTCGGTATCGCGGGCGGTCGCCGAAAGAGTTGGCAAGAACTACTTCATCGTGGATTTCCGCGACGCCGGTGCCGAAGAGACGCGGGGCCGCCTGGACACCCTGCTGTCACGCCTGGGCGGAATACGTGCGCAGGTCATCATTCTCGATGACCTGAACCAATTCAACGATCCGGGTCTCGCAAGCTTGGCCGGGCGAGTTTTCGAAGCATTGGGTCGGCGAGATATCGCGGTAATCGCGACCTCGTATGCCATACCGACGCCGAAAGCGCTATCCTCCGTAGGCCAGGATCCGGGTTCCACGATTGATTGTCCCTACTTCTCCGAAGAGGAGTCGGCGAGTTTGGTGGGGTTGCATGGCGGCGACCCCAATCTTTGGGGGAAGCTCGCTCACGTGAGCGGCGCATTCGGCCATCCGCAACTGGTGCATGCGTTCATCGCCGGTGTGGCCGCCCGCGGATGGCCTCGTTCCGAGATTCCGGCCATCATCAATGCAGGATTGTCCACTGGGGACATCACGGCCGAACGCGAGGCTGCGCGCCGTTCGCTCATCTCGGTTCTTCCGGAGAGCAGCAGAAACCTGCTCTATCGATTGAGTATGGCGATAGGCAGCTTCAACCGCACCGCCGCATTGAGTATTGCCGCCGCACCACCACCGATCGCACAGGCTGGGGAAGCCCTGGATGCCCTGATCGGGCCTTGGGTTGAAACTACGGGGCGCGACAGCTATCGCGTCTCTCCGTTGGCTGGGCAATCTGGGAAGGACATGCTCCTGCCCGAGGAACAGCAGGCGATTCACCGTGCAATTGCGTCGCAGCTCATGTCGGGAGGTTCGGTCGACGCCAGAGATGTCGACAAGATCATCCTGCACGCCATGCTGGGCAAGAACGAGCCTGTGTTGGCATCCCTAACGTTCAAGCTCCTGACCGCGGACAATCAGGTAATCAGCTTCCTTGCTGAGAACCTCACGCTACTGAGGTTGTTTGATGCCGAAAAACCTATCTATTCGGACAACATCTACATGTCGACGGCGTTGCGGCTGGTGCAGTTCAAGGTTTTCGCTGCGGGGAAAGAGAAGGGGCCTATCGAGCCATATGTCCGCGCCCTGCTGAGGGAGTCCGGGCAGATGGAGCTTGAAGCCCGTGAGATGTTTCAGATAATAATCCTCGGCACGGTTCTCGGGACAATGGGGGTCGCCAATCATCTCGAAAACTGGATCGAACTTCTCTTGCGATTTCATGCCATTTCAAGCGGCAACGAGTTCTCAAGCAAGTTGCTCGCCGACGTAGAAGCGAAGCCAGGGACGGACAATAGGAGCGTCGGGATGTTGTTTGCCATAGGTAGCTCGAACCTGACCGCCGTTGCGAAACTTGAACATGTGTTCGACCAGTTGGACCAGCTTGAACCAGAGCAACGAGAAATGCTTCTGCGACCGGTCGGAGAAGTCACGTCCGATTACGCCGTGCTAGTTAACAGCCCGTGGGTGACGGAGCAGCACAACGGGCTTGATGCACTCGATGCCGCCGAGCGTTACCGGAGGATGGCTGTACGGACCTCCACGTGGGGATTTCGTCGGATAACCATCCAGTGCAGGATTGCACAAGCCGTCATGCTGGACGAGTACGCCGATGACTTCAAGGGCGCGTTAAAGGTACTCGATGAGGCGGCGGCCGAGAGCGGCGATGACGTACTTATCGATAGAGCACGAGCGAAAATTTACTGGCGGGCACAGGATCACGAGCGCGCGCTTTTCATTCTTCGCGGAATTGCCGAAGTAGTGGGGAAGGATAACAACGTTGAGCGGGCGTTCGCATTGCGGGAGGCGGCGATAAGTGCGGCGAACTGCGATGATTGGGCGCAAGCAGAAGAGTGGTTCCTTGAAAGCAAGATTTCGGCATCAGCAGCGGAACTGCCGGACATGCAGGCGATGTCCGTTGGTCTTGGTGCGGATGCAGCGGTCGCAGCGTTCAAGGCCGGACAAACCGAGCGATGTCTCAGGGGCTTGGCCGATGCGCTGGTTGCGCTTGGCGGAATCAAACCGGAGGCTTCGCTTAAATGTGTTCACTGCCACCATCTGGTGCGGCATACGATATTGTGGCTGCAGTCCCAACTGGAAGGAAGGGAGGTAATGCTCGGCAACGAGCCTCTCTCCATGCGGCCGGGGATTTGCAGCAACCCCGAACCGGCAAAGGAGATAGCGGAACGCCCGCTGGGATCGCTCGACATTGCTTGGTACATGCTTGCAGAGTCCGAACTGATGAGTCGCACGAACGTCGGCATCCTGGATGGCCTTTCTGCGAGTCTCAATGAGGGATCGATTCCAATGCTGGAGATGAGCCTTCGATCGAGGCGTTTGGGGATCGAGATCGAAGACAGGAATCCAGTCGGTTTCACGCACCACCTGCTTGGTCATGTCGAAGGGATGGCATATTTGTCAAATCATGCGCAGGAACTCAGGCGTCAATCGAATCTGCTGAATCCGGCGCGCGCAGCTATCCCGGTGCTCGCGCCAGGTGGTGTCCAGCCGGCCTTTGTTCCTTTCATCAATGATGCCGTGTACGCTTACGCAATTTCATGCGCATGCAGGCAGACGCCGGAATCCCTGCTGGAGTTGACTGTAGCGCTAGACGCGCATTTTGGCCAGGGAGTGATAGGTGTGGAGGTCTTCTCACGCACTAGTTCCGGCGGCGACAGATCGGCCATCGCGTCGTTCGAAGATGCCCTAATCGATTCCGTCTCTACGTTTCGGCATGGTGTTCATGCGACGCCCCTGGAGTACTGCGTCGCGGGCCTGCGGTTCCTGCAACAGGCACAGCGCTCAAGTTTCAGAGCCAGTCTCGTTCCGATCATTGCCGCATGGCAGCGAAATGCGTGGGAAAGGATCGTGGTTTCAGAAAAATTTCAGTTGTATCAACCATATAGGACTGTTCCAGCGATTGAAATCTCACTTTCCTCGGAGTTGAATAATGAAAGATTTCTTTGTTCGCTAATTCTTGCAGGCGCTGATGCCACTAAAGTGGTGATACCACATAATGTTCGTACACGGTTCGAGGAAATGATTGGTTGATTGCGAACTGCGTCGAACCTTATGCGAACGTCAGCTTCTGGCCGAACGCGGTCATTGTTTAGGGTGAAAAACAGGACTGGAACGCATCTAACAATCCTTGCCGTCTACTAAATGGTCTGAGCGGCAAGCGTTTCTGTGCAAGCCCAACCTGAGCCACTTTCCGCACGAAAGCCGTCGTTGCTGACAGCTACGCGGCCCTGTTCAGATGCGATACTTACTCCGATGACTGAAGATCCGTTGTATTAGCCCGCCACTCACGGCATGCGTTCAGGTACGCTCTCGTATCCTGGGTCAGTCGAGCAATGCCGATCAATCTTGAGAGCTCTAGTACTGGGTCTTCCGAAGCCTCTATGCGTGCCGTATGCTGATCTTCGACCCACGCGATCTCGGTACGCGATATCTCCCGAACAGTTCGTTCGCCAAGGCCTTTGAAAGGTACTCGGTTGGTGAGCGAGCCTTTAATCCAAAGAAATTGGGTGCTGCCCTCAATCGAGGTGTCCCACAGATGACGCATAGACAAAATCCGTTTTCGTATGCGACTGCCTGTCCGTTGCCAGCCATGCGCTTGGGCAATGCGACGGGCAAGACTCTGTTTGGATATGGGAGAGTTTGACGCAAGTAAATGACGAATCAACTGGGTCAGTGTGTCGTCGTAAGAGGAGTCAAAGAATCGATCCGGGTCAGCAGTAATAGAAGCCGGGTGAGTTGTCGATATAACGACATCTGCTACGGAAGCATACATAGGCCTACTTTGCGCTTCTTCTTCTTCTTCTTCTGACTCTTCTTTTGTATTCGCCTCAACGGGCATTGGCGTTTCTACGTCTGGAGCGAATGTTTCCTCGTGGTTAAGTTCGGGCTCCGATACCTGCGTGCAGGCCCTCTGCTCTCGATCTTGAGCCAGAGCTGTACGTAGAGCAGTATCTGTCCTCTCGGCTGCTGTGGCAGGGTTGCGGAACCAGTCTGTTGACCAAATTCTTAGCACTCGCCACCCTAGCCCTTCTAGAACTGCTTGACGGATGCGGTCACGGTCACGAGCTGTAGCAGAACTGTGGTAGGTTGCGCCGTCGCATTCAACGCCCGCCAGCCAGGCGCCTGCGTAGTCGGGATGGCGTATGCCCAGGTCTATCCGGAAGCCCGAGATTCCTATCTGAGTGTGCACTTCCCATCCTTTTTGGATCAGCGCCTCGCGCACCGACGCTTCAAAGGGCGAGTCCACACCTCCTAACGAACCCGAGTCTTGAGCGGCAAGTGCAATTGATCCCCTGTTAGCGAAATCGAGGAACGCCTTGAAATCCTTGACGCCCCTGGCACCCGTTCGGTTCAGATCTATCTGGTCAGCAGTGATTGAGCTGAACACGTGAAGCTCAGAGCGTGCCCGCGTTACTGCAACGTTAAGGCGTTTTTCCCCTCCGTCTAAATTTAACGCGCCGAAGTTCATCGAAAGTTTACCGCTAGAGTCAGCACCAAAGGTCGTCGAGAACAGGATGACATCGCGTTCATCGCCTTGGATATTCTCAAGATTCTTAACGATGATTGGTTCTTCGCGATCATCGGAGAAAAACCACTCAAACGAAGGGTTTGCTTTCCTTTCCGCGTCCAGAAGATCCAGGATCAGGGTCTGTTGTTGCGCATTGAATGTGATTACCCCCAATGTAAGCCGTTGCGACTCCGGCAGTTGCAACCATTCGGTGAGTTTTGTTCGGACCAGCGTGACTACTGCGCGCGCCTCGTCCGGATTTGTCCGTCCTTGGCCACGCATGTAGGTACCGTCAATACTATGAAGTTGCAACGCATTTCCAGAAGCGTTGGGAGAAGGGAAGGTTACGAGCCCACCATCATAATAATTGTGGTTGGAGAATGCGATGAGAGCTTCATCACGGCTCCGATAGTGCCAGCTCAGCCGATGCGTAGGTATGCCTGAGGCTGTGACCTCGTCCAAGATCGACGGCATATCTTTCTCGAACTCCGCGATTTCCTGGCTGTCGCCTTCTCCGTCGTCGTTGCGGCCAAAAAAATTTGTTGGTGGAAGCTGTTTAGGATCCCCTACGATGATGGCTTGACGCCCACGTGCGATAGCGCCAACAGCGTCCCAGGTCGAGATTTGGGACGCCTCGTCGAAAATTACGAGATCAAACTGTGCCTGTCCTGGTGGTAGGTATTGGGCAACGGAGAGGGGCGACATCAGAACACACGGTACCAATTTTGCGAAGGTGTTCGGCATTTCAGAGATAAGGTTCCGGATGGCTGCTGAGGGTCTCTGAAGTCCAAGCTGATGGCGTAGAAAGCCAAGTTCGGATCGACGGGGCACGCTATCTACGGATGGCAGGTCGTTACCGAGCCGACGCATGACCTCATTGGAAGCCAGTTCAGCCATGGCTCGATCAAGCTCACGGAACCGTTCGATAAGCGCTTCATGTTCCCAGTGTGCAAAGCTACGCAAGGTGCTTGAGGCATCCATGGCCAACCTGAGCCACCATGTCATGTATGCACGCTCAAAGGCCATGGCGGTGTCCGAAATGGCTTCACCCGCTTCTAGCGCCTGCACCAAAGGCGAAAGGCCGACAGCTTCGGCACGCTGCTTGGATGACAACCATTTTAGCCAGTCCGCCAGTCTGTCGCTATGGGAATCCAGCCCCACTAATTGGGCTTCTGCATGTTGCCCATTTTCGAGATTCTTGCCTCCCGCAGCGGTAAACTCCTCCTGTTTCAGGGCCAGGCTTCTAAGCGCACTATCGAGTCGTTGAAGGAGCGGTTTCATCGCTCCGCCGTCAGGCTGGATGAGGTCGCCCCGTTGTTCAGCGATGCGTGCTGGCATGATTCCGGACCGGGCAACCAATTCCTCAAAGCTCAAGTAGGAATTAGCGCTTTCCAGCGTATCATTGAGCTGCCCGATGTCTGTTTTTTCACCGGCAAAGGATGCGAGGTTCGCCAAGGGTGAAGCCTGAATGCGCAACTGTGCAGCCAATAAGCTGCGAAGTGCCGGAACGTCAGTCTTTGGATCTACGAGTTTACTTGTGCTGTAAGTGCGTAGCAGTTTTTCAACCTTGCTCTGTGCGAATGATTTGAGTACCCAGAGCTTGGTTTCCGCCTCGCGCCATTGCAGTTCGAGTGCCTCCAGCGGCATCGTTGCAATTACCCGATCTTCATACTCTCCCTTCATTTGGCTACGAGCGGCGCTGCATTGGGCCAGCGCGTCTTCCAATGGCGATATTGCGGATCGCAGTTCATCCGGATTCTTTAATACAGCTGGATCAATCGCAGGTTTTCCCAATCGCATTGTAGGTAGAAGATCGAACACGGCCCAGATTTCTGGCTGCACTTCTGAGCAACCAAATGATGTGCCCAGCGCTTCGCGGGCGGAGTGAACCTCCCGTAACGCGATCTTCAGTTGTCGTGCTGTTTCGAGAAGCCTATCTTGCCATGCGTATGACCACTCTCCTGGACAGATTAAGGACAAGGGGCCGTTGGCGGGCAGGTCGGCAACAATGGCGTGTCGCTGACCTAATTCAATTGCCAACGCTCGCAGCTGGTTCCAACTATGTGTGTCGTGGCAGTCCTTGTCGGCAAAGCTGAGAGTGAAAGGCACTGGGCCGCTTACCGCGCGCCCTATGGCTTGAAAAATACTGAATCCCTGTAGTCCCGGCCTGTGAAGCGCTTCGACGTAATCGTTGAGCTGATCACGGGTCATACGCACATCGTCCGTTACCTGGATCCAGGCCTGAGCGAATGAGGTACTTGAGCGTTGCCATGATCGGCCAAGTTGTTGGAGAACTACCTTACGATCCGCTTTATTGGAGTGAAGTTCGAGAACGGCGGACCCCAAGCCTTGACGTTCCAAGCGTCGATGAACGACGTCCAATGCAGCCGATTTCTCCGCAACAAATAGGACTGTCCGTCCTCGCGCTAATTGGTCGGCGATAATATTTGTAATAGTCTGGCTCTTTCCAGTTCCGGGCGGTCCGATCAAGACAAAGTCGCGTCGCTCTGCGGCGGCGACCACCGCGGCGAGTTGCGAACTGTCCGCCGGGAGCGGAGCCAGGATATCGGCGGGTGAATGCTTATGATCGATTTCTTCCGGGCGCGGCATAGGATTTCGTGCGCCGTCAAATTCCTCTGTAGGATTGTCGACCAAGTGCTTGACTAAAGGGCTCTCTCGTAAACTATCGGTTCGATCAACTAGATCTTTCCACATCAAATACTTTGCGAACGAAAAAGTAGAGAGCGCACACTCCTCCAAGACTTCAAAACCGGACACATCTCGAACTCGGCGACGTACGATTTCGAGAATGAGAGGAATATCTAGCCCTCGCTCATCGTGCGGCAGTTCTCCCTCCAACTCTGGAATACGGAGTTCGAAATCGCGTTTAAGGAGTTCCAGAAGCGTTGCGTTGATCCGGACTTCGTCTTCAAGCTGCGTTAGGCGGAATTCGGACTGTGCAGAACGTCGTTCCAGTTTCGCAGGTATGAGCAATAGGGGCGCGCGGTAATTTCGTGCTTCTCCTTCGGTTCGTTTCCATCTCAGGAAACCAATAGCTAGAAATAGGGTGTTCGTTCCCCCTTCTTGCACGTCGCTACGCGCTTTCCTATACAGCTCAGTCAGGCGATTTCCCATCTCGCGCGCAGTCAGCGGTACAGCGACTTGACCTTTGGCTAGAGCGTCTCGAGCCAGGCTCACTTCGATTTCCCGAGCTTGTTGCTGCGTAACGTCACGCCCTGAAATCGCCTTTTCATCTTTGAGAGCGAGCAAACGAAATGCCTTACCCTCAGCCAACTGGTCCTCGAGTGCGGACACATCAGGGCAGGTGATGAACACCGACAGTTTGGTTTCCTTGAAGTTGAGCAGTTTGTTGGCCAAAGAAAGATCAAGCAGTTTGCGTTGCCATCTTTCAATTCTTCCTAATGCGGTTGAAGGAGTCGTTTCAACGATGTCGCCCGGCAGATGTCCAAGATCCAAGGGACGGGGCAGGGCAGCGGGCGCGGAAGCGTCGGGCAATTCTTCTACGGCGATAGGTTCGCGATGGCTGGCGAGCGGGCGGATGCGTGCTGCTCGTGCTCGGTTGATGTCGATCGCCTTTTCAAACTCGGTCTCGTTCGCCTCGGAGAGCCTCTCGCGACCGGCTTCTACGGCCTGTTCAAAACCAATACTGGGGCGTTTTGTCAGCAGAGTCGTTTCCAGCGCTATGAACTCGCGGGCCGCAGCCGCCTTGCGAACTGCGATGACATCCGGCTCTATCAGCTTGCCAAAATCGTTGTTGGTTAACCAGACTCCGACCCACGCATGGCCTCGGGAGAATAGAACGGATGCGTGCAGGCCCGCAGCCTCGAATGCAGCGGCAAGTAGCAACGTGGTATCTAGGCAGGTAGCGAGGCCCTCAGCCACGATACGTTCAGGATCTCGTATCTTCTGTCCAGAGCGCTCAAACGAGGCGGGGGGAACGGCATATGCCAGGTTTAGCGCCGTTGCCGCCGACCAGATGGCTCCGGCGATCATCCATACGCGCTGGGGATCGTTCGATTGGTATCCCTCCATCGAACCAGAGTGCCCTGCGGCATCCAATAACGACGATGCTTCTTTTAATAATCGCGCTACCTGCGGTTGATTCGGAGAAACGAACGCCGCAAGGATGTTTTCCATGTCGGCAAGACCGCCCCATTCGTCTCTAGCAAGTAGCTCAATGGGATCTCGCTCACACTGAATCTGATCATCGCCAATTCTGAGCAAAAACTCGAGCTGTCCGATTTCGGCCTCATCAATACCACCAAGAATAGTCGTATCAAGGGGTGTAGCTAGGTCGTTTAATTCGACGTGCTCTCCGGGCCGAATACGGTCGATTTGCCAGATTTTCTCTCGCAATACTGCGGGATTTGCACGGAGCGTCAGCGAAACATTGGTTGCCGCAACGTCACCGTTGTTGCGAATGCAGAGCGAGTGCAGCACAGATGCGTTGTTTTGTGCCATTGCGAAGTTGATCTTCGCATTGACACGCTTCTCTAGCGCAAGGATGGATTTCGGTGGCTCCGGTGTCAGCGAGTTGACAACGGTCGCGCTGTTCTGCTTATCTTGCATGTCTCGGCCTGGTGAATTCTTGGCTTGCTTAGGATGTTCGGAAAGCGTCTCGGGTTCAGATTCGAACTAGAAGCTTGGAACGACTACAGCCTAGTGGCGTAATACATCTCTTGCCAAGAATGAAATTCTCACAAATGGGTATGGTTTAACACATTTTGAGAAAAATTCGGCGAACATCTACCTTGGCAGCCCGTCGCGGTACTGGGGTAGTGATCAACTTAATGTGAAGGCTAATTGCTCTTAGCCCAATTCCCCAACATCAACCATACCCGCCCCACATGCCTCCACCAATTCATGATCATGGCAGGCAAACAGCACAACTCGGTCTTGCCCCCACACCTTGAACTGCTCAGCAAGCACTGCACAAGCCGTTGTATCCAGCCCATTACTTGGCCCATCGGCGACGATGACAGCTGGGTTGCCCAAAGCAGCGGCGGTTAGGTATACCTTGCGGCGTGTGCCTTTGGACATCTGTTCGAAGCGCTTGTCCAGGTGCGGTTCCAGGCCCATTCGATAACCGAAGTCGAACGCGGTAGCGTCAACGGTTGTGTTCTTTTCCGCGGCCGCCTGCTCAAGCAGTTCGCGCCCTGTCATCATGGGAAACGCCAGGCAATCGTCGGGAACGTAGGCTACGCGGGTTTTGGCTTGCTGAGGTGTTTTTATTAGCGAATGTCCATCGATCCAGACATCCCCCTCGGTGGGAGCCGTAACGCCGGCGATGATGTCCAGCAGGGTGGATTTCCCGGTGCTGTGTTCTTCGCATAGCGCAAAGCAGCCGGGCTGGAAGGTGTGCGTCAGCCCTTGGAATACGATGTGGTCGCCGTAGCGTTTGGTGAGGTTTTGAATGCGTAGCATGCCGGAAGTGTACGCTCGATTCTCTCTTTCTTGCTCATTGGCGATCAGTCGCCGAACACTTCATCCAATCGGCCTTCGGTAAGCCCTTCCATCTTCCATTGATGCGTCCAGGACCGAGAATGTTCAGCGAGCATGCTCTTGATCTCCAGTAAGTCGTCAATCGTGCTTACCTATTGCCGCTGCAAAAAACCGGCGAAATGGGCATGACGGCGCAAAGTGGTTTGAACAGCATTGCAGATGGTAGACGGCATCGTGTTCTCCGCAGAATATGCTTTTAATTCAACGATAACGTTTTGAGGCTGGATGCTGTCTCGCGTCACGAGCACGTCTGCACGGATTCGGCCGTGTGGGGACTCGATAGTTTTCTCATGGTGGGCAGCAAGGCCAAGCTCGCGGAGTATTCGCGCAAGCCGGCGGCCGATTCCAACTGGGTCGTTGGTCACAATCTCGTACCAGCTCCGTGCTGCTGCTGCTCGTTGAGACTCCCGCTCTCGAAGTGGAGAATAAACCTCTGGATTCCATTGTCCAGAAAGTATTGAAACGAGATGAGTGTTCGCGAAGCGGTTCAAATACGACTTGTGCAATGATGCGGTACTGCTCTCCAGATGTTTACATAGAGGATGCAAGTCTGCGACCGAAATCGGCACAAGTCGCATGTCGAAATATAGCCTAGCGCGGTTATATTCGCGTAGAGGTAATTGGCGTTGATCATCTGCGTTCAGTTGACGATATCAAGCGTTCCAATCCAGTTTATAGCCTTGCCGAGTGTCGGTAAATTGCTGAATGCGCTGAATTCGTAGTCCGTCTGAAACGGGCCAAAGCATTAGCACTTGATACGTAGACAAATCATGTAACGATCGCATATAGGCGAATAAACGTTCGCCTGCTACCTCAATCGCATCGCCGAGCGAATCTTCCCCATTGGCAATGTTTCGAAGATCGTTTTCAAGAATCTCAAAGTCTGCCAGATCTTTTTCTTGGTTATGAAACCGAAATGTCTCTTCGATGATCTGAGGCCACACTTCAGTCGGCGGGCCGAAAAGTTCGAAATCTGACGAGACAAGAATGCGTCGATTCCTTGACGTTGCATTTGCGAGAAGCGCTTGAAATTCTTGGCTTGTTGTTAGCCAAAGGAACAACACTGGAAATGACCTCAATTCCCCACGATCTAGCAAAGATAGTGTTTCCACAAATGCAGTTGGAATGCCTCCACGCTCGGCGACTGTTTCTTCGTATTGATCCACGACAGCGATCAGAAGTTGCTTGTCGTTCATGGATCGGCGAAGGACTTGCAACTCATGCTCCAGCGCAGAGCGACTTTCGATAGCTTCGCGAGATACAGTGGCGACACGCGCTTCGGGAAGATGGGTTGCGAGCTCTAAAGCCGCTGAGCTTTTACCTGTTCCACTCCGCCCGAATATTGGTAGGAATCGAATACCTCCACTCACCTGCATACTTTGATAGGAGTGCTGCACCAATTCAATGAGCGGTCCGTTGGGCCGTAACCGTCCACGAAATGCAAGGTCTAGATCCTCATATCTGGATGGCAATCGGGGTACTTGCAGAGAGTTCATGAGTGATTAGTGATTTTTAGAATCTTTTATTTACGTTTCGTGTAAGTTTAGAACTTATAACCAAGTCGTACAACACAACTCGGCCACCTAGTGCTTCAGTCCCTCCTAATACCCTCACCGTGTAAAATCATCCGTTTTCGACGCAGCCAGCATGGTTACAAAAATGCCGCGGCGTACGAGCTTTAGTGGTCCGGCGCTCGTGCGCCTGCTTTCTCGTCTGGGGCAGGTCGAGGTGACGGAGCCTCGGCAGTCGCCCGCGGCCCGGCTGGATGAATGGCTGGGGTGGACGGAGTCGATCGTGTTGTCGACGGTGCTGAATGCCGCCGCGCCGGACTCGGCGGGGCGGGCCGGTACCAAGGCTGGCAGGGGATCGGACGCGACCCCTGATCAGGGGCGTCCTCTGGATGCTCATACTGTCAAGGACTCGGGTGAATTCAAGGGTTCAGGCGCAGGTTCGGCCCGTGCGAGCCAGGGCTCTGGCAAGATCACAGAAGTCCACGCCGGTGCGGCCGACAACCCAAACGACGTCATCGACGACGTGGAGTTCGCCGTTGCGGAATGCGCGAAGGTGCGCGATGCGCTGGAGCAGGCCATTTCGGTAACGCTGTCTCCGCCGGCGCCGGCTTCGGCCCAGCAGCGCAGGCAATATCTGGGCGCGCCGAAGGCGCTGGTGGATGTGGATTTTCCGTCGTATCGCCGGCGCTATTCCATGCTTCAGCAGAAGATGGAAACGAGCATCGCGGCCCTGCGGGGGCGCCTGCGGGCCTTGCTGTCCGCCCGGGGGCCAGAGATGGCGCAGCTGGCGGCGGTGGATGGGGCGATGGAGCAGGCAATGGTGGAGCATGAGCTGCGTCTGCTGGCCAGTATTCCAAACCTGCTCGAGCAGCGTTTCCGGCAATTGGCCCAGGAAGGGCTGATGAAAGAGCCCGCGGGGACGTTGCGAGCCCCACTCCCGGCGAGTTTGCCTGCGGCAGGCACTTCGGGTGGAACCAGTAGAACGTTGGATGAGAAATCGGAGCCGCAAGGTTCGCTGGCGCCGAAAACTGCGGCGCCTGGCTCCGAGTCCGAGCTCCAGCAAGGAAAACAGGGCGAGTCACGTCGAGTCAGCTCACTGCAAGCGCAATTACGCCAGGCCGCCAAGAAGCCCGACCTGGAGCCCGGCCCTTGGCTCGACACGTTCCGCGAGGATATGCGCAGCGTGCTGCTGGCAGAGCTTGACCTTCGCCTGCAGCCCATAGAGGGTTTGCTTTGTGCCTTGCGCGCTCAGTGATAATTTCAATAGAAAAAACCTTATGAACCGAGTCTTATATTTCCTGGTATTCGCAGTAGGCCTTGCAGTAGCGTGCTGGGTGGGGCTGGGCTATGTGGGCCTGAACCCGCTGGCATTGGCCATTACTGCGGTGATTGCACTGGTTTATATCGCGGGGGCGCTGGAGCTTTACCGTTACCAGCAGGCCACGGGCACCTTGCAGCGGGCGCTTGCGGGGCTTGCGCAGGCGCCGGCCAGCCTTGCGGAATGGGTCTTGAACCTGGATGCGAGCTTGCGCGATGCGGTGCGCCTGCGGGTAGAGGGCGAACGGGTCGGGCTGCCCGGGCCTTCGCTTACGCCTTATCTGGTGGGGCTGCTGGTCTTGCTCGGCATGCTGGGCACTTTCCTGGGCATGGTGGCTACGCTGCGCGGCACGGGGCTGGCGCTTGAAAGCGCGACAGACCTGCAGGCGATCCGCGCCTCGCTGGCGGCGCCGGTGAAGGGGCTTGGGTTCGCCTTTGGCACGTCGGTGGCGGGCGTGGCCACGTCGGCGATGCTGGGTTTGCTGTCTGCGCTGTGCCGGCGCGACCGGGCGCGCGTGGTGCGTGATCTGGACATGCATGCGGCGACGACGCTGCGTGTCTATTCGCAGGCGCATCAGCGCGAGGAAAGCTTCAGGCTGATGCAGCAGCAGTCGCAGGCGCTGCCACTGGTGGCCGATCGCCTTCAGGCCTTGATGTCGGCGATGGAGCAGCACAGCCAGGTGCTGACCGAGAAGCTGGCGGCAAGCCAGAACGAACTGCACGCCAAGAACGAGGCGAGCCAATCGGCGCTGGAGCGCCAGGGCCAGATGTTGAGCGAACGCCTGGCCGAGGGGCAAGAGGCGTTCCATGCCAAGACGGAACTTGCCTACTCGAAGCTGCTGGCTTCGGCCGAGCAGGTGCATTCGAACCTGGCCACGTCGACCGAGGCGGTGTATGCGCGGCTGGCGACTTCGGTGGAAGAGTCCTTGAAGAACAGCCTGGCGGAAGGGGCGCGGGCAACGGGCCTGGCGATTCAGCCGGCGGTGGAATCCACGTTTGCGAACCTGGCGCGCGAAAATGCGGCCTTGCAGGAAAGCATCCGAAATTCGGTGCGGCAGCAGCTCGAGGCGCTATCCGGCCAGTTCGAGCAGTCCGCCGCCCGGAACGAACAGGCCATGGCCAATATGGCGAGCCTATGGACAGAGGCGCTGGCCGAGCACAAGCAGGTAAGCGAGTCGCTGGTAAATGAGCAGCGCCGGATCAGCGAATCTTTGATCCAAGAAACCCAGCGCGCCAATGAAGCGATGCTGAAGACGCAGCAGGAAGTGGGCACGACGCTGATCAACGAGCACAAGCTTGCCGGAGAATCTCTTGTAAAGGAACAGCGGCTGGCGGCAGAGTCGTTGGTCAACGAGCAGCGCCTCGTCGGCGAGACTCTGGTCAAAGAGCACAAGCATGCCGGCGAGACGCTTGTAAGCGAACAACGCGCCGCGGGCGAGTCCCTGGTGCAAGAGCAGCGCCAGGCGATTCAAGCGCTCATTCAAGAGCAGCAGCAGGCCGCGGAAGGGTTCGCTCAAACTCAGCAAAGCTCCCATGAGTCTCTTATCAAGACCCAGCAAGAAGCCAGTGAATCTCTAATCAGAACGCAGCAGGAGGCTGGCGAGTCTCTCGTCAAGGCCCAGCAAGAGGCCGGAGATTCCATCACGAAGGCCCAGCAAGAAATGGGCGATTCAATCACGAAGACCCAGCAGCTTATGGGCGAGGCCTTCATCAAGGAACAGCAAGGCGCGCGCGAATCGCTCGTCAACGAACTGCGCAGCTCGCTCGAGGCGTTTACGCAGAAATTCGAGCAACGCTCGGCCTCTATGGTCGATGCCGTCTCGGGCCGCTTGGGCGAGGTGGCCGCCCGCGTGACGGAAGGCTGGAACGAAGCGCTTTCCCGCCAGCAAAGCACCGGCGAGAAACTGGCGCAAGACAACCAGCAGGCGCTTGCATCGGCGGTGGCGGCGCTGGAGCGGCAGGCTGCATCGCTGCTAAGCACGATGGGCGAGTCGAACACCGAACTGAAAACCGCATTGGCCTCGCAAGACAAGGAACGCCTGTCCGCCTGGTCCAATGCCTTCAGCGCGCTTACCGACACGCTGCGCGACGAATGGCAAAAAACCTCCGACGCCACAGGGCTGCGCCAGAAGGAAATCTGCGACACGCTGGCCCGCACGGCCGACGACATTGCCAAGCAGGCACGCGAACATTCCACTGGCACCATCGCTGAAATCGAGCGCCTGGTGCAAGCCGCCTCGGAAGCGCCCAAGGTGGCAGCGGAAGTGGTGGCCGAGGTGCGAGACAAGCTTTCAGACAGCATGGCCCGCGACAACGCGATGCTTGAAGAACGCGGCCGCATGCTTGAAACGCTTTCCACCTTGCTGGACGCGGTCAACCACGCTTCGAACGAGCAGCGCACGGCGGTGGACGCCTTGCTGTCCAGCTCGTCCGACCTGCTCGACCGCATTGGCACGCAGGTGGCCGACAAGGTCGAGGCCGAGGCCGGCAAGCTGGGCCAGGCCGCTACGCAAGTGGGCGATAGCGCGATTGAAATCGCGGGCCTGGGCGAGGTCTTTGGCCAGGCGGTGCAGCAGTTCAGCGAATCGAATTCCTCGCTGGTGGAGCACTTGCAGCGTGTCGAAGAAACGCTCGAGAAATCCATTGCGCGCAGCGACGACCAGCTTGCCTACTATGTGGCGCAGGCGCGCGAGGTCATCGACCTGAGCATGCTGTCGCAAAAGCAGATTATTGAAGAGCTGCAGCATCTGGGCGGCTCGCGTTCCGGCAAGGCGAAGGCATGAGAGAAGACGTCGACGCCAGTGTTGAGCCGAGCGCGCCGATCTGGCCTGTTTTCGGCGACCTGATGTCGGTGCTGCTGGGCGCTTTCGTGCTGGTGCTGGTGGGCGTCATCGCCATGCAGCTGCAGCTTTCCAACCGGCTGCAGGAAGAGATTCAGCAGCGCCAGGAAGAAACGCAGCGCCGCCAGACGCTCGAGCAGGCCTTGGCGCAGCCGCTGGCCGAAGGGCGGGTAACGCTGGTGGACGGCCGCATCGGCATCAGCGGCAGCGTGCTGTTTGCGCTGAATTCGGCCCAGCTGCAGGACGAGGGGCGCGAAGTGCTGCTGTCGCTGGTCGAGCCGCTGTCAGAGTACCTGCATGCCAACGACCAGGCGCTGATGGTCAGCGGCTTTACCGACGACCAGGCCATTCATGGCGACAACCGGCGCTTTGCCGACAATTGGGAGCTCTCGGCCCAGCGAGCGCTTACCGTCACGCGCGCTCTTATCGACGCCGGCATTCCCGCTTCGAAAGTATTCGCCGCCGCCTTCGGCTCCGAGCAGCCCATCAGCTCGAACGCCGACGAAGCCGGCCGCGCCCGCAACCGGCGCGTCGAGATCTCGCCTGTTCCCCGGCCTTCGCTGACCGCTCAAGCCTCGCCGGATGAACTGGCGCTGGCCAAGGCCGAATCGCCGCATGGTCGCGCCGAGGCAGAGTCGCTTCCAGCAGCTACCCCGCCGGCACCGCCTGCGCAAGGGGCGAACCGGCCTGGGCAGAATCCGCAAGGCGATCCGGGCCGGCAAGGTGAGGCTCGGCGAGCGCAGCAAGAGCGGGCAAAGTCGCATGGCCAGCAATAACAATTCCAGCCCAAAGCAGGTCAGTCCCCTGGCTGGCCAGCTGGCCCACCTGGCCGAGCAGGCGCCGCACAAGTACGCCGGCAAGCCGCCCGGTAGCACCTTGAACGACGAACTGCCCGAGGTCGACTATTTCCAGAAGACCTGGTCGCGGCTAAGCACCGGCCTGCGGCTGCAGCAGTCGCAGCGCCAGGTGCCCGAGAACGCGGGCCCGCTGAACTCCAGCCATCTCATCCACCGCTCTCTGCTGCTGATGCAAGAGCGCTCGCCCGGCTACCTGCAGCATTTTCTTTCCTACATCGACACGCTGTCGTGGATGGAGCAATTGACCGCCGACACTACTTTGCCGCCCGCCAAGCCCTCGGTCAGAAACCCCGCCAAGCCGCCGGCCAAGTCAGCTGCCAAGACGCCGGCTCGAACCGCGGCAAAGAAGGCTCCCCGCAAGGCGCGCTAGTTCGCCGAACCTCCGCGTCCAGATCGAAACGGTGGGTTTTGTGGCCCGTCCGGAGCCGGCCCACTGTTTCAACCTCCTTCGCGATCACTCGACGAGGCGTGCCGCCTTTTCTCCACCCCTTATAAGGGAAATCCCCAGACAATTCCCCATTGCAAGCCGCCCCCTGTTTCCTTTAGTGTATGTAGGTATATGCAAGTGCATAGATAAATACAACGACGCATCGAGCGGTCTGTTTGGGTTTTATCGAGGCGTCGTTGCAGGGCCGGGGCACCGGCCTTTCAACGGAGGCAGGGCATGGAAATTGCGGTATTGGGGGGCGGCCACGGGTGCTACGCGGCGGCGGCCGACTTAAGCGAGCAGGGCCACAGCATACGTCTATGGCGGCGCGACGCGGCGGCCCTGAAGCCGGTGCTCGATTCGTCGACCATCTATCTGAAGGACGACCACGGCGAAAGCGCGGTCATCATCGACCAGGTCACGACCGATATCGGCGAGGCGGTGAAGGGCGCAGAGCTCATCCTCATTCCTTCCCCGGCCACGGCGCAGCTGGACATCGCCCGCGCGCTGGCTCCCCATCTGCAAGACGGCCAGGTGGTATACCTGCCGCCCGGCACCTTCGGCAGCTACATCATGAGCGAAGCCGTGCGCCAGCTGGGCTGCACGGCCAACGTCTCATGGGCCGAAACGGGCACCTTGCCCTGGCTGGCGCGCAAGCACGGCCCCAACACGGTGGCCATTACCATGCGCGCCACGCGCCTGCCCACGGGGGTGTACCCGGCCCGTAATGCCGACCACGCCATGCAGGTCATCGGCCAGGCCTTCCCCTGCATCGAACCCTGCGAAGACGCGCTTTCGGGCGCGCTGATGAATGCCGGCCCCATCATCCACCCGCCGCTCATCATGATGAACGCCGCGCCGCTGCAGCATTTCCCCGAGTGGGACATCCACAACGAGGGCACGCAGCCCGCCGTGCGCACGGTAACCACCAAGCTCGACAACGAACGCATCGCCATCCGCGAGGCTATCGGCTACCAGGCGGCGCACTTCCCGCTTTCCGACCATTACGAGAACGATCAGTGGATGTACGGCGACTCGCACAAAAAGCTGGTCGACAGCGGCGACTGGCGCGAACACATCGATCTTCATACCCACCGCTACATGATCGAAGACACCGTAATGGGCCTGGCCCTGCTGGCCTCGGCGGCCGACTGGGTGGGCTGCGACGCCCCCGTGGCCAAGGGTCTGCTGGCCATCGCCGGCGGCATTTTGGGCAAAGACCTGCGCCAGGGCGAGCGCACGCTGGGCGCGCTGGGGCTCGACAAGCTCTCGGTCGAAGAAATGCGCCAGATGCTGTTGCAGGGTAAATCGGCATGAGCACACCCGCCATCGTCGCCCTGGGCGCCGGCCGCATGGGCCGGGGCATTGCGTTGGCCTACGCCATGCGCGGCCACAGGGTGGCCATCGTCGACTTCAAGCCGCGCAATCAAGAAGCCTTCCAGGCACTGCACGAAAGCGTCTTCCACGAGCTGCGGCTGACCCTTGAGCAACTGGCTGAACTCGAGCTCTTCCCGGTCGAAGAGACCGAAAGCCACCTGAAGAACATATTGCTGCACCCGTTGGACGAAGCCCCCGCCATACTGGCCGGCGCCGAAATCATCTTCGAAGGCGTGCCCGAAACGCCAGAAGCCAAGCGCGACGCGCTTACCCGCCTGGGCGAGCTGGCCGGCCCGCAAGCGCTTATCGCTTCCACCACATCCACCATGCTGGCCTCCGACCTGGCCCCCATGGTCAGCAACCCACAGCGCTTCATGAACGCACACTGGCTCAACCCGGCCTACATCATTCCGCTGGTTGAAGTCAGCCCGCACCCTGGCAGCGACCCGAAAGCTGTAGACCGCCTGGTGCAAAGCCTGGAAAGCATAGGCAAAGTGCCGGTGCGCTGCGCCTGCAGTCCCGGCTACATCGTGCCGCGCCTGCAGTCTCTGGTCATGAACGAGGCCGCGCGCATGGTCGAAGAGGGCGTGGCCACGGCCGAGCAGATAGACCTGGCCACGCGCCACGGCCTGGGTTTTCGCTTCGCCGCCATCGGCGTACTGGAATTCATCGATTACGGCGGAAACGACATTCTTTATCACGCCAACAACTATCTTGCCAAAAACCTCGACGCAAACCGCTATGCCATGCCCGACATTGTTCGCCGGTACATGGATGAAGGCAAAGTGGGCTTGCGGTCGGCAAGCGGATTTCATTCGTACGAGGGGCTGGACCTTGAAGCGTACCGGCGCGATGTGCTGGCTCGAACCCTGGGCATGCTCAGGCATTTCGGCCTGGACAAAAGCGCCAATTCCAACGACGAGAAAGGAAACTAGACAATGAACAAGATCATGCAGGCGTTGTTGATATCGGCGGGCGCGGCGGCGGTCATGGCCCCGGCCCTGGCTCAAGACGTGCCCACCATTCGTGTCGGCTGGACGATACCGGCCGAAGAAGCCAAGTACTTGATGATGAAGCGCCCGGAGATGTTCCCCGACCTGGGCAAGAAGTACAAGATCGAGTGGTCGCAGTTCCAGGGCACCTCGCCCATGGTGCAGGCCATGCGCGCAGGCGTGCTCGATTGTTCCACCATGGCGCCGCTTTCCATGGCGCAGGGCTATATAGAAAGCGGCCTTGAAAGCTATATCGTGGCGCAGCACGTGCACGAGGAAAAAGGCTATTTCTCGCCCTACTGGGCGGTGAAGAAAGACGGATCCATCAAGAGCGCGGCCGATCTCAAGGGCAAGGTCATAGGCACCAATGCCTATGGCTCGGGCGTGTACTTCCAGATGCTGCTGTGGCTCAAGAATAACGGCATCGACCCCGAAAAAGACGTGAAGATCGTTGAAACCGGCTTCCCCGCCTCGGCCGACGCCATACGCTCGGGCCGTGTCGACGCGGGCCCGCTGGTGCAGCCCTTTGCGCTGCTGGCCGAAGAAAAGGGCGACATCCGCAAGCTGTTTGCGCTGTCGGAAGTGCAGTCGCCCACGGTGCAGATCTTCGAAGGCTGCAGCAAAGCCTATGCCGACAAGAACCCCGAGGTGGTCAAGGCCTACGTCAAAGACCTGCAACTGGCCATGAGCAAGCTGCTTGAAGACCGCAGCCTGGCGGTGGCCGTGGCTTCTGAAATCACCCGCGCGCCCAAAGAGCTGCTGGACAAATACCTGTTCACCGAGAAAGACTTCGCCCACGCGCCCGACATGAAGCCCAACCTGAAGTCCATACAGGAAACCATAGACCTGCAGCACAAGGCCGGCTTCCTGGCCAAGCCTGTCGACGTCTCCAACTTCGTGCGCGAAGACATCATGGCACCCATCAAATAATGCAGGTTCCGCAATGATCGCCATCGAGCAACTGGGAAAGACCTTTCAAACCGCGCGCGGCACCGAGCACACGGCCATCCGCGACATCTCGCTGCAGGTTCCAGAGGGGCAGTTCATGTCCATACTGGGCCCCAGCGGGTGCGGCAAGAGCACGCTGCTGTACATAGTGGGCGGCTTCGAGCAGGCCACCACGGGCAGCGTGAAGGTCGATGGACGAGTCATCAACGCACCGGGCCCCGACCGGGGCTCGGTGTTCCAGGAATACGCCTTGTTCCCCTGGAAAACCGTGCTTAGCAACGTGGCCTATGGCCTGCGCGAGCAGGGCGTGCCCAAGGCCCAGGCCGAAGAAAAAGCCATGCTGTGGCTCGACAAGGTCAAGCTCAAGGACTACGCCCATTTCTACCCGCGCGAGCTTTCCGGCGGCATGCGCCAGCGCGCGGCCATCGCCCGAACACTGGCTTACGAGCCGGCCATCCTGCTCATGGACGAACCCTTCGGCGCGCTCGACGCCCACACCCGCCTCAAGCTGCAGACAGGCTTGCTGGGCCTGTGGGAACAATTGAAGAACACCGTGCTGTTCGTCACCCATGGCGTTGAAGAAGCCGTCTACCTGTCAGACCGCGTGGTGGTGCTTAGCGGCACGCCCGGCACCGTGCGCGAGATCGTCGACATCGACCTGCCGCGCCCTCGCGTGCGCTCTGAATTGCTGCGCAACTCGCGCTACCAGGAATACGTCATCCACCTCGAAAGCCTGCTGGTGGCAGAGGCCGCGGCATGAGTTCGGCGGCCAAGCCCATGCGTTGGTATCACAGCCCCGCACTGGCCTTTCTGGCGGCGGTGCTGCTGGTGGGCGTGCTGTGGGGCGTGCTTTCAAGCGTAATGAACTTCAGTTCTTTCCCCGGCCCCATTACCGCCCTGAAAGAACTGCCCACCATCGTGCTAGACCCAAACGCCGTATGGGCCATTGCGCAGTCGGTGGGCCGCATGTTTGCCGGCTATGCCTGGGCGCTGCTGTTCGCCATTCCGCTGGGGCTGGCCATGGGCCGCAGCCAGGCCATGTACGATATTTTCTACCCCCTGGTGTCGCTGGCCTACCCCATGCCCAAGGCCGCGCTCATGCCCATCTTGATGTTGTGGTTCGGCCTGGGAAGCTTTTCAAAAATACTGGTCATTGCCATGGGCGTGAGCCTGCCCGTGCTGTTCCACAGCTACCAGGGCGCCTGCCGCATTGAAAAGAAACTGGTCTGGACGGCCCAGGCCATGGGCATGGGCCCCGTAAAGCGGCTGTTCCGCATCGTGCTGCCCGCCGCCTTGCCCGAAATACTGATCGGCTGCCGGGTGGGCGTGGTCATGGCATTGATCGTCATGGTGTCCTCTGAAATGATCGCGCGCCAAGAGGGCGTGGGCAACCTGCTGTTCACCTCGATGGACATGGCCCAGTACGCCACCGTCTACGCTGTCATTCTCATCCTGGCGGTCATGGGCTTTGTGCTCGACTGGCTGTTCGAGCGCGTGCGGCGCTATCTGACACATTGGGCCGAATCCTCCGGCGGCGGCTCTTCGCTGCATTGATATAAAGGTATTCATGAACCGGCAATCATCCCTTGCACGCAGCGTCATGCCGGCCGGCCCGCGTGGCATGGTCCAGTGGCGGCGCCTTTCGGCCTGCAAGCGCCTGTTGTCGCCCATTGCCGCGCTGCTGATATGGGAACTGGTCTGCCGCCTGGGCTGGATCGAGCCCCAGCTGCTGCCGGCGCCCACCTCTATTACGGCGCGCATGGTCGAGCTGGCCTCGGCGGCCGAGTTCTGGCAGCACTTCGGCATTACCTTGTACCGGCTGGTCGTGGGCCTGGTCATTGCCGTCGCGCTGGGCGTGGTGCTGGGCCTGGCCGCCCAGCTTTCGCGGCTGGGCGCCGCCGTGCTCGACGCCCTGGTGCGTCTGCTCGCGCCCATTCCCAAAATTGCCTTGTACCCCGCCTTCATCCTGATACTGGGTTTCGAGAACACCTCGAAAATCGCCCTGATCGTGGCCGACGCCCTGTTCCCGGTATTGATGGCCACCTGGGCCGCCTCGCGCAGCGTAGACCAGAAGCTCATCTGGTCGGCGCGCGCTGCCGGCACCAGCCGGGCCGCCTGCCTGTGGAAGGTCACCTTGCCCGCCATCGTGCCCACCGTGCTGGCCGGCGTGCGGGTGGCCGGCGTCATCGCCTGCGTCGTCGTCTTCCTGGCTGAAATGATCGCTTCCACCGACGGCCTGGGCCACATGCTTACCGTCGCTGCGCGCGCCTACCGCACCCTGGACATGTTCGTGCCCCTGGTGTGGATCTGCGCACTGGGCCTGGCGCTGAACAGCCTCATAGGGTTCATCCAGCGAAGGGTCGATCACTCGGGGTGATAGCATTCGTTGCGGGAAAACGAACAAGCAAAGGAAAAAAGGGCGGAAATGGATGCGGCCAAGATCAAACCTTTAACGCGGCGCGAGCCTGAAGACGGGGCCCCGCCCTACCTGGGCCACGACACATTCATGCCCTATGTGTTGAACCAGACCACCGCGGCCCTGAATGCCGACTTCCAGCAGGTGCTGCGCAGCGAGGGCATGACCCTGCTGCATTGGCGCGTGCTGGCCTTTCTGACCGAAACAGACGGCCTGGGCGTAAGCGCCCTGGGCCGCTTCACCGGCGTGGACCAAGCCACGCTTTCGCGCGCGCTTACTGTCATGGAAAAGGCCGGCTACGTAGCGCGCCTGCCCAATCCCGAAGACAACCGAATGGTCGCCATCAAGATCATGCCCGCCGGCAAGGCCCAGTTTCGCCACGTGCTGCCCCTGGCCTGGGAAATCTATGTGCGCGCCGTGCATGGCCTAAGCATGGACGAGCAGGAAACCCTGCACTACCTGCTGAACCGCATACGCGAGAACATGACAGCGCCGCGCAGCGAATAGTGCGACGCAGCGGGCGGTCTGCGCCGCGGCATCAAGCTGAGGGCGCCGTCTGCCTGTCGTGCACGCCGGAAGCCGGCGGATACACGCCTTCGCGCGCCAGAAAGCCCTTGAGCAGTTCATTGAACACCCGCGGCTGCTCCAGATAGGGGCCATGGCCTGTTTCGGGAATTTCCTTATACAGCGCGGGCTGCAGGATCTCGCGGCAGCGATGCCCCACATTCACCGGCACCGCCTTGTCTTCCAGGCCCCATATCACCGCGGTTGAATGCCGGCGATCGTCCATGGCGGCCAGTTGCCCGCCGATGACGTCGTCGTCGATGCCGTCGCGGATGTAATCGGCAATGCACGCAAACGCCTCGTGCGCGCCCGGCGAGTTGTTGATGCGCCATTCTTCCTCGATCCAGGCGGGCGTTACCAGGCCCGGGTCGAACAGCACGGTGCGCAGCTTGCGCTCTATGCCTTCGCGGCTAACCGTGCCGAAGCGCGATGAGATTGCCGCCCGGGCTTCTTCGCCCATGGGCACGATGCCCAGCGTGCCCACCAGGGCCAGCGCCCCCACCTGCTGGGGCGAGCGGCATGCCATTGTGGCGGCAATGTAGCCGCCCAGCGATGTGCCAACCAAAGCGTAATGCTCGGCACCGATCTGCTGAAGAATCGCGGCCAGCCAGTCGGCGCAACGGGGCACGCTGAACGGCGCGATATTTGCCTTGCCGGCAAAGCCGTGGCCCGGAAGGTCGATGGCTATGCAGCGGTAGCCGGCCGCGGCAAGGGGCTTGAGGTTATTGCGCCAGCGGTCGGCCCGCGCGCCCAGGCCGTGTATGAAGACCAGGGCGGGCCCGGCGCCCGCCTCGAGCACGCGGGTCTGGATGCCGTACGCGGCGCATGGATACTGGATCATCGATGCATTTCCTTGAGTGAACCCGCCATCGGTCAATGTGCCACGCCGGCGTGGCCTTGGGCAGCGGGCGCGCGCTGGGGGTTTGCCGCCTGCTGCTTGTGGCCGCGATGCGAGGGATGCCAGGGGATAAGATAGCGTTCTACCAGGTCGATGGCATAGAACAAGATGGCGCCCAGCACACCCAGAAGCACGATGCACACGAAAACCTGGGTGGTGTCGAACGTGCCTTGCGCCGCCAGTATGGTGCTGCCCAGCCCCTTGTTGCCGGCGATGAACTCGCCCACCACCGTGCCCACCAGGGCCAGCGATATGCTGACTTTCATGCCCGAAAGCAGGCTGGGCAGGGCCTGCGGAAAACGCAGCTTCCACAGAATGCGCTTTTGAGGCGCGCGCATGGCGCGGGCCATGTTGATCAGCTCGGGGTCGATAGAGCGCAGGCCCAGCACCGTGCCTATCACGATGGGAAAGATGGCGATGCTTATGACCACCGCCATCTTCGAGATGGCGCCCGTGCCGAACCAGATGACGAACAGCGGCGCCAGGGCCACCTTTGGCAGGCTGTTCAGTCCCACGAGCAGCGTATACAGCGTGCGCTCGAGCCAGACCGAACGGATGATGCCGATGGAAAGAACCAGGCCCCCCAGCACAGCCAGCCCGAACCCGCCCAGTGATACCCATAGCGTGGACAAGGAGTTGGCAAAATAGAACTGGGGTTTTTCAAGGAACTCTTGCAGCACCGTATGGGGCGAGGGAACCAGGAACTTGGGCAAATCGAAGAGCCACACGCACAGGGCCCACAGCACGATGCAGCCCAGGATGACCGCCGCGAAAGTGCGAGCGGCCTCTGTCGCCTGCCAAATGCGTAACATGCCTATTCTCCTTTGAAGATGCCGACCCGCTTGAACAGGGCCTGCAGCTCGATGACATACTCGCCGAACTGGGTCGAGCCACGGGTGGAAAGGGTTCGGGGCCGGGGCAGATCGATGGTCATGTCTTCGATCACGCGGGCCGGGTTGCGGGACATGACGATGACCCTGTCCGACAGGAACACGGCTTCCTGGATGCTGTGGGTGACGAACAGCAGCGTCTTCTGCGACTGCAGCCAGATATGCTGCAGTTCGATGTTGAGCTCGTCGCGGGTCATGGCGTCAAGGGCACCGAAGGGCTCGTCCATGAGCAGCAGCCTGGGGTTGCCCACCAGGGCGCGGCAGATGGCGGCGCGCTGGCGCATGCCGCCCGACAGCTCCCAGGGATGGTGGTGCTCGAAGCCCTTCAGGCCGAACAGTTCGAGCAGGCGCAGCGCCTCTTTGCGCGCGATGCTTTCGTCAAGCTCCAGGAACTCGGCGGTGATCATCACGTTTTCGAGCACGGTGCGCCAGTCGACCAGCAGGTCGCGCTGGAACACCATGCCCAGCCCGTTGGGCGGGCCGTCCAGCACTTCGCCGTCGAAACGGATTTGCCCGCAAGTGCCCGATTCCAGGCCCGCCACGCACTTGAGCAATGTGCTCTTGCCACAGCCGCTGGGCCCCAGGATGCTGACGAACTGGCCTTCTTCGATGCCCAGGTTCACGCTTTCCAGGGCATGGACGTCGCCCCGGGGCGAAGGATAGACCTTGGTGAATTCAGAGATGTCCAGATAGGTGCTCATCATCAGCTTTCCCCTTTGTCGGCGGCGGCGGGCATCAGGTCGTTGGTGTACAGATCTTCCAGCTTGACGCTGCCCACGTCGATTCCGGCTTCTTTCATGGACTTGAGCGCCGCCGTCCAGTCTGCCTCGGACTGCCAGCCTATGCGCTTGCCTTTTGTCGCCTCGGTGAAGAACAGGGGGCGGTTCATGTCGAGCTGGCCCTTCAACGAGACCGGATCCAGGTTTACGCCCGGGCGCTGCTTGATCATGGCCTGCACGGCTTCGTCTTCGTGGCCGTTCCAGATGTATTCCCAGGCTTCTATTTGCACCTTGTTGAACTTCTCGAGCATTTCGCGGCGTTCTTTCAGGGTCTTTTCCGTGGCGATCAGGCCATAGCTGGGGAAGTGGATGCCATAGTCGGCCATGCGTATCGTCTTGGCCGGCCGCGCCTTTTCAAGCAGCGGTACCTGGTGGGGCGCAACCGACATGAAGCCGTCGGCGTCGCCGGAGCTATACAGGCCGGCCATGGCGGAAGGGGCCACCATGGTGATGTCGACCGACTTGCGGTCCAGCCCGCCCTTGGCCAGGAAGCTGTCGATGAAGGGCGCCCAGGGGCTGGCGGTGAAGCACAGGATCTTCTTGCCCTTGAGGTCGGCCAGGGTGTTGATATTGGAGTCGCGCGGCACCATCACCGCAAGGTCCGACCCGCGCAGGTAGCCCGCGAACGACTTCAGGGGCAGGCCCTTGTCGCGCGCGGCCACCAGCAGCCCCAGCTGCACCTGGCCGATGTCGGCCTGGCCCGCCGCCACCAGCTGGATCGTATTCAGCGAGCCGCTGCCGTCCTGAATGGTGACGTCAAGGCCTTCGCGCTCGAACCAGCCTTTTTCCTTGGCCAGGTACATGGCCGTATGAAACCCTAGGGGCGAAAAATCGAGCCGAACCGTTACTTTTTCAAGTGCGTGCGTTGCGCCCGAAGCGGCGATCATGGCGGCGCCCGCCAGCGTGGCGAATGCGGAACGGATGAGCATGCCTCCGCGTTTTCTATTTTGAATGCTTGTCATGTTTCCTCCTGGTGGTTTGGTATGGACATGCCGCGGCATGTCCATGCGTTCTGCACTACATAGGGTCAAAACTCCTTGCTGCTCGATGGTGATGCAAATTCATTCGCTGCTTCAAACGTGGCCGTATTCGGCCAGGGCCTCGGCAAGGGTAAGCCCTTTCTGCAGTTCGGCCCGTATTGTTTCTTCTTTTTGTGTAAGCGCCTCGGCTTCGGCCAACACCTGCTCGACCACCGCCTGCGGGATCACGATGGCACCGTCCTCGTCCGCCAGGATGAAGTCGCCCGGGTTGACCTGCACCAGCGGGGTGGTGGCGCCGCGCATGTAGACGGGCACTTGGCAGCCGGTGACCTTCCAGCGTCCGATCGACTGCACGGGGGTGCGATAGCGGGCATAGACAGGAAAATTCTGCGCGCCTATCCAGCGCACGTCGCGCACGCCGCCGTCCACCAGGGCGCCCAGGCAGCCCCTTTCCTTCATGCCGATGGCGATCAGTTCGCCGAAGTAGCAGATGCCGTGGCCGTCGCCGCTCCATACGCTGATATCGCCTTCCGAAAGGCCCTGGCAGGCCTTCATTTTCTCGGCGTCGCCGCCAAGCTCGTAAGGCGTCATTTGCCCGCGGATGGTGTAGGCCCAGCCGGCGATGCGGCCGGCGGTATGCGGGTAGGGCAGGAAGTCGGGCGAAAGGCCCTGGTCCATATAGCCCAGGGTGTCCAGCACGTCTGCCACGTTGGAGGTGTCGACGCGCTGGTAGCGGGTGCGGATGTCGTTGCGCTGTTCAGCCGTGAAACTGACCATGATTGAAAATCTCCTTAGATGCTGGGAATGAGGCCGCCATCGATGCGGATGACCGAGCCGGTAAGGTACGAGGCCTGGGTGCTGGCCAGGAAGGCGACGACGTCGCCGTATTCCTGCACGCGCCCATAGCGCCCCACGGGAATGGTGTTAGTGCTTTCCTGTATTACTTGTTCAAGCGGCTTTTTCTCTCTTTCGGCGCGGGCTTCGTCCAGCTGCTGGATACGGGCCGTGGCGATGCGCCCGGGCAGCACGATGTTGGCGGTGATGCCGTCGCGGGCCACCTCTTTGGCCAGTGTCTTGGACCAGCCTACCAGGGCCAGGCGCAGCGCATTTGATACGCCCAGGTTGGGTATGGGTATGACCACGCCGGAAGAAGTGCTGGTAATGATGCGGCCCCAGCCTTGGGCACGCATGCCCGGCAGCACCAGGTCGGTAAGGTGCATCAGGCTCAGCACCATCGAGCGAAAGTGCTTCTCCCAGGTTTCGCTGGGCACGCCCGAAGCCGCGGAAGGCGGGGGGCCGCCCGAGTTGTTCACCAGGATCTCAACCGGCCCCAGGCGCGACTGTAGCGTTTCTACGTGCGCTTCCAGTTCGTCCAGCTTGCCCAGGTCCAAGTCGAGCGGCATGGCTTGCCCGCCGGCTTCCTGTATGGCCTGCACAGTGCGCTGGGCCGATGGCTGGTGCACGTCGGCCACGACGACCCGCGCGCCTTCTTTGGCCAGGGACAGGGCAATGGCGCCCCCCAGGCCTCCTCCAGCGCCGGTGACCAGCGCGACTTTTCCTTCGATGCCGAAATTCATGTGGCCAGGCCTCCTTAAGTGCCGATCTTCACGGGGGCGCCGAGCTTGCGCAGCAGCGCGATGGCGCTGCGGGCCGTGATCAGCCCCGTCTTGGGGTTCTCGGATGGAATGTTCTCTATCGTCATGTTGAAGCTGGCCGTGTCGGCGTCTACTTCAATATGGTGGGTGTTGCGCGTAACGGTGGGGTCGGCCCAGACTTCCAGCATGGTGTGGTCGGGCCCCACGCCCGCCAGCGACAGCGCCACGGATACGTTCAGGTTGGCCGGAAAGCCTTTTGCCGCTTCGCGGGCCGTGCCTGAAAATATCTTGGTGGGACACGTTATGGTGCCCACGTCGATGCCGTTCTCGACAAGAAACGGCGCGCCGGCCAGGCCCCGCAATGGCTTGCGCGTGGTCATGCGCACGGAATGGATGGTGCCTTCGGCCGCCGCGACCACGGCGTCGAGGCCTATCAGGGCGCCGGTGGGCACCAGTATCGAACCGCCGTTGTCGATGGCGGTTTGCCGCAGCTCGGGGTGGGCCAGCAGGGCACCCACCGAAAGCACCACCAGCTTCTTTCCAGCCGCAAGCACCGGCGCGGCGATCTGCGGCAACAGTTCGGACGGCGCGCATTCGACGATCACGTCGGCGTGGTCGGCCAGCTCATCAAGCGACACGACGGGCACGGCGCGCTCGAGCTGCCCGACGAATTCCGCCGCCTTTTCTTTGTTCTTGGCTGATACTGCGGTAAGCACCAATCCCGGAATGCCCTTGTCCAGTTCCGTGGCAATGACCTTGCCCACTGCGCCCAGGCCGGCGATTGCTACTCGCGACTCAGAAACTACTGCCATGTCAGTCCCTCTTTAAATTATTGGCATCTCACGCCTGCCTTGCGGCCGTTTCGTGAGCCTTGGCCTTCACTTTATGGGACCGGTTTGCACCGGACAAACGATTTGAATGAGCTATATGCATGAGATAAACTCAAGAGTCGATTTGCAGCCTGCTTTATCGCCACCAGGAAAGCCATGCGACGTGTTCTTCCCTCGATGATTGCTCTTAGCGCTTTCGAAGCCGCGGGCCGGCTGGGCAGTTTTTCTGCCGCGGCGGAAGAGCTCTTCGTCACGCAGGGCGCCATCAGCCGGCAGATACGCGGGCTTGAAGAATACCTGGGCACCAAGCTGTTCATACGGCTTACCCGGCGCGTGGAACTTACGCCGGCGGGCGAAATGTATTTGCGCGAAATCCAGCAGGCGCTCGACCACGTCGAGCGGGCAACCGTCAATTTCAAAACGCGAGAAAGCCGCCATTCCATACTTACCATCAGTGTGTTGCCGTCGGTGGCTTCGTTCTGGCTGATGTCGCGGCTCGACAGCTTCACCCAGCAGAACCCCAGCATCGAAACCCGCATCCTTACTTCCATACGGGCGGTCGACCTGCAGTCCAACGAGGCCGACGTCGCTATCCGGGTGGGTGCCCTGCCGGGCAAAATCTACGACGCGCGCCAGCCGCGCATCGATCTCGATATGGTCTCCAACTGGCGCGGCGTCAATGCCGAGCCCTTGTTCGACGACGTGCTGGTTCCGGTCGTTTCCCCCAAGCTTCTTGATCCTTTCGGCCCTGTAAACGAGCCCGCCGACCTGTTGCGGTTACCCCTCATTCATACCGCCAGCAGGACCCACGCATGGCGCGACTGGCTTGGCATATACGGTCTGCACGAACCGCCGGGTAAAGAAAGAATCGAGTATGGGCATTTCTTCATGGCCATCGAGGCGGCCCGCAAGGGTCAGGGCGTTGCCCTGGTGCCCAGCATATTGCTCTCGCGCTTCAGTCCTGAAGAACTCGTGACGCCGCTGCGGTCCGACACGCCCAGTGCCGGTTCTTATTATTTATTGATGCTTGCCGACCGGGCCCGCGAGCCGCAATGCGCCGCATTTTGTTCGTGGATCAAAGAGCAGGCCGCGCAGGTGCAGGCGGCGGGCGTAGAGGCCTAGTAGAGCAGCCGGCGGGCCGCGGCTACGACAAAGCACAGACCCCGCCGTGGCGTGCGCCACGGCGGGGTCTGTGTCCGCAAAGGGTGCCTACAGCAGATAAAGTGCTTCTTGCAGGTCGATGCCCTTCAATTGGGAAGGGTCCCACTGGCGATTCACATAGAACTGCAGGCGGATGCCATCGGGGTCAAGAATGCACACCGTGCGCCGGGCGGGGTGGTTGACCTCGCGCTCGAGCGCGATGCCGTTTTCCGCCATTTTCTTCAGGGCGCGGTCGAGCTCGCTTTCGTCTTTTACCTCGATACCCACGTGATGCATGCCCTGCGGCGTGCCGGCGGGCCTGCGGAAAAGCGAGAGGCCTTCGGTGCTGACCGTGCCGCGCAAAACGCAGTATTCGCTGCCGCGGTCGCCCACATAGGGGGTTAGCCCGATAAGCTCGGTGTAGTAGTCGTACAGGTTTTCGTAGTCGTCTGCCACAAAGCCGGCATGGGTAACCCGGCGCGCCCGGAAGACCGAGCTGGGCACGACGTGTATGGGCGGGTTATTGGGGTAGAGGCGCTCGCTAAGCGGTTCGTTCGTTACGCCGGGAATCCACTCGGGCTTTACCTTCTCGAACACGCCATGGCGCGCAGTGCGCCAGTCTTCGACCACGTCGGCATAGACCTCAACCGCGTTGCCTTCCGGGTCGAGCTTATACAAAGAGTGCGCCACGTCGTGGTCTTGGGTGGACATGAACTTGACCCCCGCGCCCACCGCCTGGTTGTAGCCCTTGACCAGGTCGACCTCGTTCTCGACCTCGAAGGCGATGTGGTTCAGGCCGGGCTGTTGGTTCTTCTGCGCATAGTGGCTGCTTACGTCTGTCAGGCCCAGGTCGTGATAAGTGTTGCCGTTGCTGACGAAACTGGCGCGGTTGTCCGGCTGCCGGTATACCTCTTCCAGCCCGACGATGTCCTGGTAGAACTCGGCGGCGCGTTCATAACTGCTTACGAATAAGTTGACATGGCCAAGTCGGCGCGGCTGAAAAAACCTGACCCCGGCCTGTTTCTCGATTTGTCCCACCGTATTCTCTCCTTGAAATATGCAATGCCCAGCCTATAAGAAGGGCCCGGCAGCTTAAGAAACCAGTTATTGGTTCGAGCCCAATGTAGGGCAGTCGGAGGAACATGGACAAGCGATTTATCAGGCCGCCATGCATGAACAAAACTCAATCGTTCAATGTGCAGGCGACGTCATCGCGCATGGCGCAGGCGCCTTTACGCATAAACTATGCATACTTAAGCCATTGGCAAACTGGTTTCAACCAAAGAGATGCAAATGCAGTGTCGTGACCGCTGCGGTGCTTGCTGTACGGCGCCGTCCATTTCAAGTCCTATCCCGGGAATGCCTGCAGGCAAGCCCGCGGGCGTTCGGTGTATTCAGCTTGACGAGCACGAACGGTGCAAGATTTTTGGGCACCCCGAAAGGCCGGCGGTCTGCCTCTCGCTTCAACCGAGCGCCGACATGTGTGGCAGCAGCCGAGAGCACGCCATGCAGTGGCTTGGCCACATGGAGTCGGAAACGGCGCCAAGCCACCAATCTGAAAGGCGGCAGGCAAGCGGCAAGAAAGCGAGGTTGCCCCGCGCAGACATATACTGCGGCAGATGAATGCCCAACCTTCTACTTCGACACTTCCCGGACGCGGAGTGCGTATCGCCGCCCTGGCCTACCTGGTCCTTTGGGTGGCCCTGGGCGTTTCGCCTTCCGACCGCGGCACCTGGCTGCTCGAGAATGCCCTGGTAGTAGGTCTGCTGGCCGTGCTGTGGTTCTCGCGGCGCACGTTCCGGTTTTCCGATGCCTCGCTGTACCTGATACTGCTTTTCCTGGCACTGCATGCCGTGGGCTCGCACTACACCTATTCCGACGTGCCCTACGACGCCTGGTGGCAATCGCTTACCGGCCATAGCCTGAACGAAGCCTTGGGCTGGAAGCGCAATCATTTCGACCGTCTGGTGCATTTCAGCTATGGCCTGCTGCTGGCCTACCCCATACGGGAATTCGTCCTGCGGGTTGTCGAGGTTCGAGGCTTCTGGGGCTATTTCCTGCCGCTGGACGTAACGCTAAGCACCTCGGCCCTGTACGAGCTTGTAGAGTGGGGCGCCGCCGAGATGTTCGGGGGCGACCTGGGCATACACTACCTGGGCACGCAGGGTGACGTATGGGATTCGCACAAGGACATGGCCCTGGCCGCCTTGGGCGCGCTCATCGCAGTGATAATCATCGCCTGCATCAACCGGCGCCTGAAGCACGACCCGGCGTGGGAATGGTCGAACAGGATGAAAGCCGCTCAGAAATCAAGCTGATGCGCAGAAATACCAAGCGCCGCGGCGATTTTCTCGCGCGTGGCCTTGCGGATGCGTAAATCCACGGGTACGAGCATTCATGGATGCTCGAGCCACTCCTGGTCTAAACTGCTTCATGCTGCTGTTGCCGGCTTCAACGTCCATTCCATCCGGCCCTGCGCCGGACCAACATTTTGTTTACAGGCATGCCCATGCCCCTTCAACTTCTAGACACCGCCTTCCCTGACATCAAGCTCATTGCCTTGCGGCAGTTTGCCGACGAGCGCGGGTATTTCATCGAGCACTTCCGGGCACAGCAGTACCAGGACCTGCCGGGGCAGAACGGTGCTTTCGTGCAAGACAATTTCTCGCATTCGAAACGCGATGTGCTGCGCGGCCTGCATTTTCAGAACCCGAACGGGCAGGGCAAGCTGGTGCGAGCGGTGCAGGGCAGCGTCTACGACATCACGGTGGACGTGCGGGCCGATTCACCCACCTTCGGGCAGTGGCAGGCGCTTGTTCTAAGCAGCGAAGAGCCCCGGCACTTATGGATTCCGCCCGGCTATGCGCACGGTTTTCTGGTGCTTTCAGAGCAGGCCCTGGTGGAATACAAGTGCACCGACTACTACACCCCGCAAAGCGAGGCCTGCCTGCGCTGGAACGACCCCAACCTGGGCATAGACTGGCCCTGCGAGGCGCCGCTGCTTTCCGACAAAGACCGCAACGGCCAAACACTTAAAGAGTTGCTGGAAGCCGGCCGCTGTCCCGCCGCAAACTAGGGGCGAGTAAACGGTCGGAGTGTGTATGCTTGCTATCCGATTGAACGTTCGGTGCAAATGAGGAGCGCGCTTGGTTATGTGGTCGAATGCATCCAAGAGGGAATATCGCGCTGTTGGTGCAGAACGCGCCAAATTTCAATGTGCTCCGCAGTCTCAATGTAAAAGATGAGATGAGGAAACCGCTTCAGCGGCCATGTTCGCAAATCCGGCATATTAAGTTCGTAGGCATATCGTAAAGAGCCCGACAATGGATGCTTGCCAATATGGGCATATGCTTTTTCAAGGGCGTCGATAAACGCGTGAGCAATGCGCGGAGAGGCGTTTTGCAGGTAGTAGCCGAGGCTCTCATCAATGTCTTCGAGCGCCTTGGCTCTTTGAAGAATGGGTTTCTTCGCCACAGCCTGTCAAATGCTCGTCTTATGATTCGTTGACTTGTTGGCGCAGGCGGGAAAAATAGTGTGTGTCTGCCTCGGGCCCCAATGCAGAGGTGGCGCCTTCGAGCAAAAGCGAACGAAGCTGCTGCCGATCTTGTTCTTTGCGGATCAATTCGCGCAGGTATTCGCTGCTGGTGCTATAGCCGCGCTGGCGAACTTGTTCGTCGACAAAGCCTTTCAGCGATTCGGGAAGGGAAATATTCATTGTGCTCATAATTCGAGCCTAGCCGATCTTGGCAAAAATTGGCAATAGTGCCAGGTGACATTTATCATACTGCAACGGGAAGAAATGAAAATAAATGTCCTCATCACCGGCGCCCACGGGCAACTGGGCCGCAGCCTGCAGAAGATGAAACCGCCTCATTGGGCGGTAACGGCATTGGGCTCGAAGCAGCTGGACATCACCGATGCGCAGGCCGTGCAGGAACAGGTCAGGGCGTTGCGCCCTGCGCTGATCATCAACGCTGCGGCCTATAACGCGGTGGATCGAGCCGAGCAAGAGCGCGAGCGCGCCTTTGCCGTCAATGCCCAGGGGCCCTTGAACCTTGCCCGCGCGGCCAACGAGGCGGGCGCCCGCCTGGTGCACGTTTCATCCGACTATGTATTCGACGGCCACAGCCGGCAGCCCTACGACGAGCAGGCTAAACCGAACCCCCTTAACGCCTATGGCGAATCCAAGCTGCAGGGCGAAAAATGGCTGTTGCGCGAGCAGCCGCATGCGTGGGTGCTGCGCACCGCCTGGGTCTTCAGCGCTGAGGGACAGAACTTTGTCGCGGCGATGCTGAAGGCGGCACAGCAGGGCCGGCCGCTGCGCGTGGTGGACGACCAGACCGGCGCGCCCACTTTTGCGGGCGATCTGGCCCAGGCCATTATCGCGCTGGCGGGCCTTGCCATGGCGGAACCTCGAAGCCGCGCGGCAGCTGGTGGCCCTGCGGCAGATGGCAGCCGCAGGGAAGGGGGGCTGGGCCCTCAACGCGTCCCTCATCCGGCGGGAGGCGTCTACCATTACAGCGGCTCAACCGCGCTGACGCGCTACGAATTTGCCCGCGCCATATTCCAGGCGGCTAACGTCGTGGCGGCAGACCCAGCCGGGACGGCACGGGCAGCAGGGGCAGTAGACCCAACCGGGACAGCATGGGCAGCAGGGGCAGTAGACCCAGCAGGCACAGGGGAATTGCAAGCGGCCCAGCCGTCAACCTCCAGCGGCGATCACCCGAGCGGCGGTCACCCGGGTGGAGAGAGCGCCGCGCGAACCCAGCAGCGCGATTATCTCGATATGCTTAGCCCCATTCCCTCTAGCGATTACCCCAGCGCCACCGTGCGCCCCAAGTATTCGGTGCTGAGCTGCAGCAAGATGGCCGCCCTGGGCATTCCCCCAAAGCCGCTGGCGGAAAGCCTGCCAGGCGTGGTGCGAGCGCTGATGGCAAGCCGCTAGCGCCACGACATTCCCAAGGGCATGCGTTGTCCGAACGAACTGCCCATGTATTTCGCACCGCGCTCGACCTCGCCCTGGCACCGTCCTCGCCCTCGCGTTCCCCGCTGCCACAAACGGGGGGCGGTAAAATCCCTTCACGCCCTTTAACCCGCAACCTTGACGGAACCGCATGCGACTGCCGCGCTTCAACCTTGTCGAGCCCCTCGTCATGCTGGCGACGGTGGTGCAGTGGCTGGTGCTGGCGACCCTTGCGGGCGTGGTGGTGGGAAGCGGCACCAGCCTTTTCCTGCACGGGCTGTTCTTTTTCATCGACAGCACCGCCTCGATACCCTTGTGGTTCCAGATGGTGCTGCTGCCCTTGGGCGGGCTGGCGAACGGCCTGCTGCTGTACTACGGCTACAGGCTGAACAAGACCGGCCTGAAAGATTCCGTCATCCAGGCGGTGCACAGCCAGTCGGGCAAAATGCCTTTCAAGACCCTGGCCATCAAGCCCATTGCGGCCATCATCACCCTGGCCTCGGGCGGCTCCGCCGGCAAAGAGGGGCCTTGCTCGCACCTGGGCGCTTCGCTGGCCGCGGGCATCGGCCGGACGCTGGGCCTGAACGCCGAATTGCAGAAGCGCATTGTGGCCTGCGGCGTCAGCGCCGGTTTCGCCAGCGTGTTCGGCACCCCCCTGGCCGGGGCCATCTATGGCGTCGAGGTGCTGGCCATAGGCCGCATCCGGCACGACTTCCTCTTTCCGGCCATCGTGGCCGGCGTAGTGTCGTACCAGGTCAGCCAGTGGTGGGGCGTGCCCTACACCTTCTACAGCCTGCTTGCGCTGCCCGAATTTTCGGAGTGGCTCTTTCTGAAGACCGTTGCCATCGGCGTGCTATGCGGCGTGGTGGCCTGGGTGTTCGTCGACGCCATCGCCGTTGCGCGCAAGGGCTTCGCCCGGCTGCAGCATCGGTTTTCGCTATGGCCGCCCTTGACGCCGCTGATAGGCGGCCTGCTGCTCGCGGCGCTGATACTTATCATTCCCACCGACTACCTGGGCCTGAGCCTGCCCATGATGGATGCTGCCCTGGAGGGCGAGCCCATGCCCTACCTGGGCTTCTTGTGGAAGACCCTGCTGGTGGCCATTACCCTGGGCTCGGGGTTCTACGGCGGCATCGTTACGCCGCAATTCGTTATTGGCGCCATTGCCGGCAACGCCTTTGCGCCCATGCTGGGCATCGACCCCGCGCTGGGCGCCGCGGTGGGACTGGTGGCCGTGGTGGCCTCAGCCTCGAACACCCCCATCGCCGCCATATTGATGGGCGTCGAACTGTTCGGCGGCACGCTGGGCACCGCCTACATAGCCGGCGCCGGCATTGCAGCGTATCTCATCATCGGGCATCGCAGCGTGTATCCGGACCAGCTCATCGCTTATTCCAAGACTTCGTGGATGCGGATTCGGCCCGACATGCCGCTGGGGCAAGAGAAAGTCTATCTTTCATATGGCCTGTTGCGCTGGCTGAGCACGCGCAGGCAGCGGAAAGGGCGGCGCCACTTATGAAATTGCTTATCACCGGCGGCGCCGGCTTCATCGGCTCGGCGCTGGTCCGGCACCTTATCAGCCATACCGGCGATGAAGTCGTCAACGTCGACAAGCTGACGTACGCCGGCAGCAAGCAAGCGCTGGCGCAGGTCTTGGCCAGCCCGCGCCATGTGTTCGAGCAGGTGGACATCTGCAACCGCAGCGAGCTGGACCGCATCTTTGCCCAACACCAGCCCCAGGCCGTCATGCACCTGGCAGCCGAGTCGCATGTGGATAGATCCATACACGGCCCCGACGCCTTCATACACAGCAATGTGGTGGGCACCTACACCTTGCTCGAGGCTGCGCGCCAATACTGGCAGGCCCTGCCGGCCGCAAGGCAAGGCGCCTTTCGCTTCCTGCACGTTTCCACCGACGAAGTCTATGGCGACCTTGGGGACAGCAGCGCCTCGTTCACCGAAGAAACCGCCTACGCGCCCAGCTCGCCCTATTCAGCCACCAAGGCGGCGTCGGACCATCTGGCGCACGCCTGGCGCCGCACCTACGGCCTGCCTGTGTTGACCAGCCACTGCACCAACAACTACGGCCCTTACCAGTTTCCCGAAAAGCTGATCCCGCGCATGATACTGAACGCCGTGCAGGGTCAGCCCTTGCCCTTGTATGGCCACGGCCGTCACGTGCGCGACTGGCTCTATGTGGACGACCACGTCCGCGCCCTGCGCATCATTCTCGAGCGGGGCGGGGTGGGCCAGACCTACAATGTCGGCGCCCACAACCCGCGGCAGAACATCGACGTCGTGCGCGCGGTATGCCGCCTGCTGGACGAATTGCACCCTCAAAGCCGCCCCACCGGCCCCTACGGCACGCCTGTTTCACACGAACACCTGATCACCCACGTGGAAGACCGCCCCGGCCACGACCTGCGCTACGCACTTGACGCCGGCAAGCTTCAGCGGGAACTGGGCTGGCAGCCGCAGGAAAGTTTCGAGTCCGGGTTAAGGAAGACGGTGGAGTGGTTTTTGCAGCGGCCTCGGATGCAATAGCCTGCCGCTGGTCTTTTTGCCGCATACGGGCTCGGCGTTCAGCCCGCCGGCCGGCTTAGCTCCCATATGGCATTGAAAAGCGTGCGCTGCATGGTGGCGAATTCAACGCTGTCGATGATCAGGCCGTAGTTTTCTTTCTTTGATGAAATAAGGCAGACGCGCTGGTCGTAGATGAAGGTGGTCATCGACAGCACCATGTGCGGGGGGCAATAGCGCAGGCTGCGCATTAGGTCGGGGCTGGAGGGCCATATGGGCTCGACGTCTTTTTGCTCGGATCGAATCACGTTCAGCCAGATGCCGTGCTTGATGCGGTCTTCGATATAGAGATCCATCTCTTCTTTTCCCGGCGTCTGCATCAGCTCTTCCATCGAAAGTATGCCATGCATGACTTTCGGCTCGCCGGTAGTGGTAAGGGTGTCGCGCAGGGCCGTGCGTATCCCTTCGATGCCTTCATAAAAGCGGATCTGGGGCTTGCCCTTGGCGCGGTTATACATCGAGCGAAGCTGGGGCATAAGCTGGTCAAGCATCTGCCGCCGTCCTTCCAGCCGTTCAAGCAACACGGTGGGATCTTGGGCCTCGACATACCGTTTCCCGTGCCGATGATGCAATACGACCAGCCCTTCCTGTTCAAGGCGGCTTAGCGCGTCGTAAGCGGTGGTGCGAACCAGGCCGGCGCGCGCAGCCACATCGGCAATGGGCGCCTCGCCCAACTCGATCGCCGCGGTATAGAGCTTGTAGAGGCTGCCCGTAATGCCGATGGTGGCCAGTTTCTTGGCGATGTCCATAGATTGCTTCCTGAAGGAGGTGAATCCAAAAGTGTATTGCGGAATGTGTCGCTTGCCCCATGG
Source organism: Pusillimonas noertemannii (assembly GCF_003096595.1). Taxonomy (GTDB): domain Bacteria; phylum Pseudomonadota; class Gammaproteobacteria; order Burkholderiales; family Burkholderiaceae_B; genus Pusillimonas; species Pusillimonas noertemannii. Next base: position 202,279 of record NZ_QEKO01000001.1, read on the forward strand.
GCGGCGCACCAGCACCGACACCTATGATTTGTCGGAATTATCGGACAAAAATATCCAATTTGGCTCGAATGCCGCTCGTGGGAATGAGAATATACCGATGTAGAAAATCCGCGAAATCGATATAAAGCCATAAAATTCGGAAATTTACCTTAAATTCGGCCTAATTTTCCTTAAATAATAATTTTCGTCATATAGATAAAGCCCGCTAATGCGGGTATACCCCAGTTACTGTTTTGTATCAATTGTCTAATAATTACGACAAACAAGATTTCAGTGAACGGAATATGAAAGTTGGCGTGATACAAGCTGGGGGCGTGCCCTTCGACACCCCGGCCACTTTGGCACGGGTCGAGCAATGGGTTGCGCGGGCCGGGGCCGAAGCTTGCGAGCTGGTGCTGTTTCCCGAGGCGTTTCTTGGCGGCTATCCCAAAGGCGATGGTTTTGGCGTAGCCGTGGGTGTGCGTACCGAAAAAGGGCGCGACGATTTCGCCCGCTATTTTGCTACCTCTATCCAGGTGCCGGGCCCTGAAACCCAGCGCATATCGCGCGCGGCCCAGCAAGCCAAGGCCTTCGTCGTTATCGGCGTGATTGAGCGCGAGCTGGGTACCCTGTATTGCACCGTGCTGTACTTCGGGCCCGACGGCGTCTTGCTGGGCAGGCATCGCAAGCTTATGCCCACCGCGGGCGAGCGTGTAGTGTGGGGCTATGGCGACGGCTCAACCCTGCCGGTGTTCGATACGCCCATCGGCAAGATGGGGGCTGTCATTTGCTGGGAAAACTACATGCCGATGCTGCGCATGGCTATGTATGCCAAGAACATAGCCCTGTATTGCGCGCCCACGGCCGACGACAGGCCCACCTGGCTGCCCACCGTGCAGCACATCGCCCGTGAGGGCCGCTGCTATGTGCTTTCAAGCTGCCAGGTATTGCGGCGCAACGATTTTCCCGCCGATTACGACTGCGTCATTACTCAAGACCCCGACGCCTTGTTGATGCGTGGCGGCAGCGTCATCGTCGATCCGCTCGGAAACATCTTGGCCGGCCCTGTCTTTGACGAAGAAACCTTGCTTACGGCCGAGCTGGATGCCGCGCAAATCGCGCGCGGCAAGCTTGACTTCGATGCGGCGGGCAACTATGCCCGCCCCGACGTCTTTCAACTGCAGGTGAACGAAACCCCCTTGTCGGCGGTTGCGTTCACCGATCGCGACACTACAGTTTCCCTACCTGGAGCACTTCATGACAACTGATCACGCCGACACCTCGCCCAGCGCGTTGGGCAAGGCGGTAAACGGCTTTATGTTTCTGCTGGCGCAGATCGCCTCAATTTGTTTTGCTGCGGCCTTGGTCATCAATTTTGCCAACGTCGTCGGCCGCTATGTGTTTCATGCCCCCATTTTCTGGGCGGAAGAAATCACCATCGTTCTGATCATCTGGGCGGTGTGCCTGATGTCGTTTCGCCTGACATTGCGTGGCGAACATCTGGTCACCGACATTCTGCGCCCTTACCTGCCTGTTTCAATGCAAAAAGTGCTGGTCACCTTTACTACCCTTGTCGGCATGGCGCTAAGCATATTCATCGTGTATTACGCGTTTAAGGTCGTCGACCTGGTGCATCGCCTGGGACAGGTTACCGTCGTGGCCGAAATGCCCAAGTCGGTTGCCTATGGGTCCATACTGGTGTGCTTCGTGCTGGCCGTGGCCGGCGCGGCGTTGCGCATCGGCAATCTTCTTAAGGGAGACCGCCGTGCCTTGTCGCCCCACGATACGCTCGACGTGCCTGAAGTGGCCGAAGCGAGGGCAGCATGAGTCTATCCCTTGCCTTGGCGGTAGTGCCCGCCGTCACGCTGATATTCGGGCTGCCCATCTATCTGGTGCTGCTCGCCAGTTCGGCCGTTGCCATTCTTATGTATATGAATGTGCCGGCCACGGTCATTCCCCAGATCATGTTCGGCGGCCTCGACAAGTTCGCATTGCTGGCCGTGCCGTTCTTTATTTTCGCGGGCGACATCATGGCGCGCGGCGGAGTGTCACGCCGCATTGTCGATTGCATTCTGGCCTTGTTTGGCCGGCAGCGCGCCGCCAGGCCCATTACCACCATCGCGGCTAGCGAATTCTTCGGCGCCGTCTCGGGCAGCAGCCCGGCCACGGTGGCCGCCGTAGGCAAGCTGATGTACCCCAGCCTGCGCGAAGGGGGGTACGGCGAGAAATTCTCTCTGGGCCTGATCACATCGGCTGGCGGTATTGCCAGCGTCATGCCTCCGAGCATACTCATGATTCTGTATGGCGCCTCGGCCGAAGAATCGGTGGCCGAGCTGTTTGCCGCGGGCGTCATTCCTGCTTTGCTGCTGGGGTTTGCCACCGTTCTTTATATCTTGTGGTATGCGCGCAAGGTGCCCAAAGCACAGGAGATAAAGCGCAGTGGCTCTGAAACACTTCGCCTGGTCATGGGTGCGCTGCCGGCACTGGGTACACCCGTGGTCATCCTGGGCGGCATCTACAGCGGCATTTTCTCGCCCACCGAATCAGCAGGTGTGGCGGGCATCTATGGCATTCTCGTTACGCGCTTCATCTATCGTGAGCTTTCCTGGAAAGAACTGTGGAGCGTGGTCGAGAGTTCCACACGCCTAACTGCCCAGATACTTATCGTGGTGGCGGCGTCGGGTGTGTTCTCGTGGGTGCTTACCACCAGCGGCGTGCCTCAGCAGGTAGTCGAGTTTGTGGGTTCCAGCAGCGAAAGCTATTGGTCGACCCTGATCGTCATCAATATCTTCCTGCTTATCGTGGGCTGCCTTATCGACCCGATTTCCGCAATTGTATTGCTCACTCCCATCTTGCTGCCCATTGTGCAGCATCTGGGAATCGATCTGGTCCACTTCGGGGTCATCATGGCGGTAAACCTCAGCATCGGCATGTTCACGCCGCCTTTCGGGCTGAACATCTTTACCTCGCACGCCTTGTTCGGCGCCCGCATGTCAACCATTTGCGCCGGCCTAGTGCCATTCATTCTCTTGCAGGTTTCGGTTCTGTTCTTGATTACGTTCATACCGTGGCTGTCGCTGGTCGGGGCAGGCTGGGTTAAATGATCGGCATTGAATCGCATGATGCCGTGTTCTTACACTAAAAACAGATAGGAAGATCGTTATGTCGAATTTCATTCAAAAGAAGGCACAGAAGCTTTCGGTTTCAACCATCGCAGGCGCTTTCAGCCTGGCCGCCGTATGTGCCCTGGGCCTGGTCGGCAACACTGCCATGGCCAAAGAGTACAAAATGAAACTGGCCACGGCCACCGTCAACGACGTGCAGACCGAGGCCATCAAGAAGCTGGCCAAGCGTATTGAAGAGCGCAGTGAAGGCCGCATCAAGACCGAGCTTTATCCCGCCGCGCAGTTGGGTTCGAACACGCGCATGATCGAAGGCCTGCAGTTCGGCACCATCGAGTTCTACACTGGTCCCGCCGCCTACCTGGTGGGGGTTGATTCCCGCTATCAGGCCATGGACGTACCCGGTGTGTTCAAAGATGCCCGCCACGCCCAGCGCACGTTCAGCGACCCAGAGTTCCGCGACTACTTCATGGCCATCGGCGAAAGCAAGGGCCTGGTCGGCCTGGGTATGTACATCTACGGCAACACGGCCTTTACCACAGCATTCGAAGGCAAGACGCTGGCCGACTTTGAAGGAAAGAAGGTTCGTGTTCTGGCTTCGCGCATCGAGCGCAAGGGTGCTGAACTGATGGGTGCCACCGCCGTGCCGGTGGACTTCAGCGAGATGGTCACCGCGCTTCAGCAAGGCACCATCGATGGCATCAAGAGCTCGCCTCCCGCTTTTACCTCGCTCAAGCTCTACAACATCGTCGACAACATCACCGCCACTGAAGACGGCGTGATGGGCGAAGTGATGCTGGCCAGCAAAATGTGGTGGGATACCCTTCCCGACGACCTCAAGACCATCATCAAGGAAGAGGCCGTTGCGCTCGAACCCGAACTGTACGACTTCGTACTGCAGGATCAAGCCAAGGCCTACAAGACTTGGCAAGAGCAGGGCGGCAATGTGTTCCAGCTGCCCGAAGAAGAGCGCAGCAAGCTGCTTGAGGACATGAAGCAGGCCACGATCGAGTTGATGGCCGAGAACAAGGCCAACGCCGAAGTCATGGATCTGACTCTTAAGGTCGCCGAGCGAGTTAAGTAAGCTTGCAGGCGCATATACTCTCGTTGTAGCAGGATGGATAGCATGATCAACTTACCTCAAGTGAAAGTGGCCGCGGTACAGGCTGCCCCCGTATTCCTCGATACCGACGCCACCATCGACAAGGCGTGCGCGATCATCGCCGAAGCGGCCCGCAATGGCGCGCAGTTGGTCGCCTTTCCCGAGGTGTTCGTATCAGGCTATCCATACTGGAGCTGGATCATGTCGCCGGTACAAGGAAGCCCCTGGTTCGACAAACTATGCCGCAGCGCCGTCGAAGTGCCCGGCCCCGAGATACAGCGCGTGGCGCATGCTGCCAAACAGCACGGCGTGCATGTGGTTATTGGCGTGAACGAGCGCAACCCTGCCGGCATTGCCACGGTGTACAACACCATGGTGTTCATCGGCCCCGACGGCAAGCTGCTGGGCCGCCACCGCAAGCTCGTGCCCACCTGGGCCGAAAAGCTCACTTGGACCAACGGCGACGGTTCGTCACTGCGTGTGTACGATACCGCCATCGGAAAGCTGGGTGGCCTGGCTTGCGGTGAGAACACCAATACATTGGCGCGTTTCAGTCTGCTGGCACAGGGCGAGTTGTTGCATGTGGCGTCGTATATCTCGCTGCCTGTAGCACCGCCCGACTACGACATGGCCGAGGCCATCAAGGTACGTGGCATGGCCCATAGTTTCGAGGGCAAGGTCTTTACGGTTATTTCGTGTTCCACCGTCAGCGAAGAAATCATCCAGGCCATGTCGGCTGAAGTGCCCGAGTCCGAAGCCATGCTCCGACGCAAGAACAGCGCGTTCTCGGGCGTTATCGGGCCTGATGGACGCGTGGTGGGCGAGCCTTTGATCGACGACGAAGGCATTGTGTACGCAGACGCCGACCTTTCACGATGCCTTCAGCCTCGCCAGATGCACGACATTATCGGGCACTACAACCGCTTCGACATTTTTGACCTAAGGGTCAACCGGCGCCCGCAGCAGGCCGCGCAGTTCCTGAACGACGCGCAAGAGCCCGAAAACCTGAATCTCGAAGAGTCTGAACCGGATCCCGCGTTTCTCTGACCTACACTATGGGCATGACATTACGCGCTGTAGCGCTTAAATCAAGAAAACCACAATTCTTGCCATGCCCAACCCGCCTCCCATCTTCGAACGCAAGAAACCCGCGAAGCGCCAGAGCTCGCTGGTCTGGATCTTCGAGCGGTTCGAGTTCGACCCAGGCTATATGCGCTCGCGCATGTTCGGCTGCGAAACGGCGTATATCGACGGCATGCTTTGCCTGGGCGTCATCGATCGGGGCGCCGAGCCCTGGAGCGGGCTGCTGGTGTGCACCTCGCACGAGCACCATGCCGCGCTGATGGAAGAAATGCCCGCCCTGAACCCGCACGGGGTGCTGGGAAAATGGCTTTACATATCGCAGGAAGATGCGGCGTTCGAAGATACGGCGGACAGGCTGGCGGAACTGGTGCTGGCCCGCGACCCGCGCGTGGGCATCGAGCCCAAAGGGCGCCGCCGAGCTCGGCGGGGTAACGCGTAAGTAGTTCGAAGCACTAATCAGGTGGGTTCCTGCGTGATAGACGCCCGTATCAAGCTCTCGGCGGGAATTCCCAATTGTTGATGCAACTTGCGAATCATCGGCAAAGTTAGCGGGCGCTTTCTGTTCAATACTTCGTAAACACGGTTTCGCCTGCCTATCATGGGCTCAAGGTCTTTTGCCGTGAGGCCGCCTTGCTCCATGCGAAACTTGATTGCTTCAACCGGGTCGGGAAGATCGATGGGAAAATGCTTGGCCTCGTAGGCTTGCACCAATGTAGTCAGTACATCCAGGCGATCACCCTCTGAAGTGCCGAGTTCAGGGTCGCTTTGCATGAGCCGGGAAATTTCTTTAAGCGTGTTTTTGTAGTCGCTATCAGTATGAATTGGACGGATGTCCATAGCTACTCCATTTCAACAGTGTCGGCGTCGACCTTGTCGTATTCGGCATGTGTGCCAATGAATTTCACATAGACGATACCCAGTCGATATGCGATAGAGGCTATTAGACGGTAGTCGTTGCCTCTGATATTAAATACAACGCGCCGACTCTTCAGGATGCTGGCATTTCGAAACTGAGCCTTGATATCGGCTGGTTGTGTCCAATGCGCCTGGGTTGTTTGGTCGAGCCAAATCTTAATGGGCTGTTCAGCCTTTGGGTGCAGGGCCCAAAACTGACGCAGTATGCGGGTTGAAATCACTCGCATGAATAATATTAGTCCCAAATTGGGACATTCGCAAGGGCCACTGTTTGAGCAAGCGGCTTACGTTAGAGGGAGGGCGGGATTGAGCGAAAGCGTCGGCTCATTGTTGGATAGTACGGACGCTTCTGCCGGGACGACAAGATCGGAAAGTACGTGACTTACTTTCCAGTCGAGCCCAAGGGCAAAGGCCGGCGCACGCGCGGCGAAGCCTAGCGGTGCAGCTGGGCTGGGCGTAGGGTGGCGGGGCTCAGGCCTGCGACTTGTGCTTTTTTACGATTGTCCAAGGGTGTTCGGAAACATCAAAGACCACGCCGAAGGGGTCCTTGAACTTGGATTCGGCGTCAACGCCGGGGTAGGTGTCGGGAATCTTCAGAAAGAAGCTGCCGCCTTCCGACTTGATCTTGTCGGCGGTGGCGTCTTCGTTGTCGACGACGAAGCCGATATGGTGAATGCCCGCCCAGTCGGGGCCATTGATCTGGCCGCCCTTTCCGTCTGGAAAATTCAGCAAGGTCAGATTGACGGTGCCGTCCGAGAGCATGACGGCATTGCCGATGGGCGAGGTCGCTTCGGCCACACGCTCGAGTTCGAGGGCGGTTTCATAGAACGAGGCGGCGCGCTCCAGGTCGGGCACTTGAATCGCAACATGTCTTAATTTGGCCATGTCAGGCTCCTAAAGGGAATATGCAAGCACAAATGCGTCGTCATGGAATCATTTCTGTGAAAAGACGCTGCAGGCCGGGCATGTGCTCTAGCCCGACACCGGGTTTGTCGCCAAGCTGCAGGTAGCCGTCCACCACACGATAGTCATTGGGGTAGGGCCCCAGCAAGGGGTGGGCCGGAGCGGTTTCATGCCCGCCCAGCCCCAGGCCGGCGGCGGCATGGGCCGCCAGCAGGTGGCCGGCGTGCGGAATACAGGCGCTCTTGTTCCAGCCCAGCGTGGCCATCAGCTCGATGATCCGGGTGTACTCGACTATGCCGTAGCCAAGGGAAATGTCCACATTGAGCATGTCGCGGCCGGGCCGCAGGCCGCCGTAGCGCAGCAGATTGCGCGTGTCGGCCAGCGAAAACAGGTTCTCGCCAGTGGAGACGGGCGTCTGCGAGTGCCGGGCGCAGTGGGCCAGCAATTGGTAGTCAAGCGCCTCGACCGGCTCTTCAAGCCAGGCCAGGCCATACGGCTGCAGGGCCTCGAGCCAGGGCAGGGCGTTGTGCTCGGCAAGACAGCCGTTGAAGTCGACAGACAAGGCCGAGGCGTTGTCGCCCAGGGTGCGGATGACGGCTTCGATGCGCTGCTGGTCTTCGGCGATGCTCAGGGCGCCGGTCTTGATCTTGAAGCGGCGGTAGCCTTGGTCTTGATAGCGGGCAATTTCGTCGGCAAGGCCCTTTGCCCCCACGCCGGGGCGGTAATGGCCCCCGCTGGCGTAGATGGCCGTGCGCGACGGCTGCCGCGCGCCCGGAAAGCGCTCATTCAGTAGCGCCCAGAGCGGCTTGTGTTCTATCTTGGCCTGAAGATCCCAGGCCGCGGCGTCCAGCAGCCCCACGGCGCCGGCCCGCTCGCCGTGGCCCCCGGCCTTTTCATTTTTCATCATCAGCGCCCACAGCTTGAAGGGGTCGATGCCTGCGCCGGCGGCGGCGCCGTAGCTTTCGGGGCTGGCCTGCAGAATGCGGGGTATGAAGCGCTCTTGCAGCAGGGCGCCATGTCCGTATCGCCCGATGGAATCAAACGCCAGGCCCACCAGCGGCTTGCCGTTGCGCAACTGGTCGGAGACCAGCACCACTGCGCTGGCTGTCATGGTGTCGAAGCTGATGCCGGCATTGCTCATGCCCGAGGCCAGGCTGACAGTCCGCTCGATGATGTTGACAATGCGTGCCATGGATAGCTTTGCGCCCCGGGTCTACATCAAGCTCATGAATGCGCTGTGCACGGTGTCACAGTCGACCAGGTCGATGCGCTTCGAGGCGATTTTCAGCCCTGCCGGCGTATCGCGCAGCACGTGGCGGCACTGGGCCGAGAACAGTCGCCGCACTTCTTCGCGGCACTCGTGAACGAAAGCAGTGGAATAGACTTGCAGGTCGTCGCTGCGCCCAGGCTCGGCGTCGAGAATGATATTGCCGATGATGCGCGTGCTGCGGGGCGGCGCCATGGTCTGGTAGGTGCGCGGGTCGCTCAGCCGCCGTACCCGCATGGAAAGCAGGTCTTTGTTGTCGTAGATGATGGAAGGAATGTTCAACGGGTCTGTCTGGCCCGGGGTGGCGGGTATCCAGTAGATGGCGTCTTCGGTGAACAGATCAAGCCATTCGGTGAAGCGACCCTGGTCCAGCAGCCGGGCTTCGCAATACAGAAACTGCTGTACCCGCACAAGGCCGGCGTTGCCGGTTTCGCAGTCCAGATCCTGGGTAATGTCGTTCATGCATGCGCTCCGTCTGTCATGTAGCCCAGCCAGGCCTTGAACTGCGACCTGATCGGCGCCTCGGTGGCGGCCGATATGGTTCCGCCGCCTGGAAATGGCTTGTCCAGGTCTGCGCCGCGGCTCATGTCTATCCAGGCTTCATCGTCGCTGCCGCTTAGCCCTGTATTGCAGCGTTCAAAAATGGCGGCGTCGTCGCCGTAGATCATGGAGGCGGGCGAGCTGAGGTTGGTGAGGAAGCGCACCGCCCGATGGTAGATCTGCTCGGGGGCGCCCACCAGCCTGAAGCAGCGCGACACGACTAGTGTGCGATCGGGGGCCACGGGGTAGACCATACGCAATTGGTGATACTGCGCGTTGATGCTCAGGTTGGGGTAGACAAGGTTGTTGAAGCGGTCGAGGTTCAGTATTTGGCTGGCGCGCTCTTCGCCATACGCCTGCTTCATAATCGCCTCGTACTCGTCTCGAACCGGATCAGATTCTTTCCGTGCCAGCAGGCGGCTTCGATAGATGCCGTCCATATAGCTGTGGCCGCCCGGCAGGGCCACGAGCTCTATGCCTTCCCATTCTTTCTTGGTAAAGGCGTTTCCCTGCAGCATTTCGCGGGTCTGGCCGTCGTCGAACGGGGTGGGTTCGGCCTGGTGCTGGCGCGCCGTCATTACCGAAGAGCTATGCACCACGCCCGGATGTATGGTGTCGTTGGCGTTTTCATGATGCATCTTCCAGTTGGCCTTGAACTCGAGCCGAAAGGCCGTATCGGAAAGTTCAAGCTGCCCCACGGGCGAGCGATCGACCAGATTGTCGATGGCGCCGCGCATGGGGCCAAGAAAATCTGCCAGCGAAGGCCCGTTTTCGCTCAGGCTTGCAAAAATGAAGCCGCGATAGCTGTCGACGCGCGGCGCGCGCGCAAGCGAATTGCGGGGCGATTCCATGTCGAAACCCGCCGGATAGCTTTGCCGGTGAGGCACCCCCCGCAGCGTGCCCTGCAGGTCGAACATCCATTGGTGGTAGCCACAGACCATGCGCGAGGTGTTGCCCTGGTGCTCGTTGCAGAGCGTGGCGCCCCGGTGCGTACAGCGGTTTTGCAGCACGTTGAGCTGGCCGTGTTCGTCGCGCGTGACAAGGTAGTCATACGTGCCCAGCCTGGTCCTGACGAAGTCTCCGGCCTTGCGCAACTGGCTTTCGTGCGCCACATACAGCCACACTTTGCCAAAGATGCGCTCCATCTCGAGATCGAAGACGGCCTGGTCGGTATAAACGCTTCTATGGACGGTGGACGGGGTGACCAGCGCTTTGATGGTGTCGACACTGAGTGCCATGAGATTCTCCAGCCATCGCGTGAATAATAAGTGTTATTCTGTTTTGAAAGGATGCGGGGTGTCAATGGTGTTTGCTTCCGCGTACGTGTAAACACTAATGCGACGCAAGGTAGAATGGGATGCCGCTCTGTATCGCGGGGGCGGAAGTTGATGGACCGCTAAAAGGAAAACCACGGAATGGCGCAAATAAAGAAGCGTGAGGTGCGGGATGCGATCCTGGTCTCCGCGTTCGACTTGTTCTGCCGAAAAGGGTACACGGCCACCACCATGGCCGAAGTGGCCCGCCAGGCCGAGGTCAACATCGGTACGCTGTATGTGTACTTTGATTCCAAGCTTGCCATACTGTATGCGTTGTACCGCCCCTGGCAGGAAGAACAGCTGCGCAACCTGGCCGAGTCGGTTCGAAAGATGCGTTCGCCGGCGATGCGCCTGCGTCGGCTTTTCACCGGGCTCTGGGCCGACATACCCGCGGCCGACCATTCCTTTGCAAACACGCTGATGGAGGCGCTTCCCGCGTCTCCGGCCGACGCCGGAAAGCAAGACAACCTGCTCGAAGATGTCGAGGTGTTCCTTACCGAGCTGCTGAAGGAAATCTTACCAGAGCATCGCCATTGCCTGCTGCGCGGCGGCCTGCTCTCGCACCTGATCTGGATGGCGTTTGACGGCTACACCATCAACAGCCGCCTGCGCGATCTTCGAGACATTTCAGCAACGGCCGATCTGTTCAGCGACCTGCTGATGGGGGTAGAGCCGCAAGACGCGGCTTCATAAGAGCCGCTACTCCCTTCTAAATTACATTCTTTTTTGGCCCGTTTCAACGTAGGCGGGCGACAGCAAACAACGGCCCCGGAAGGGGCCTTTTTGTTGTGCATTCTTTAGGGATTACCCGTAAAAAAAGGGAGTTTGCAGGGTTATCACTGATGATTTCAGGGTCTTTCCGGCGTCGCCGCCGTTGACAGCCTTCATGGTTGAATCCAGTATGGCACTTAGTTTTGAAATGAGAAATTGATTCAAGCAGAGTGACTCAAGGGATGTATAACCATGGAAATGTCTAGCGAACGGCTCATCGAGGCTCCCCCGGGGGCCGTCTGGAAAGCGTTGAACGACCTTGAAACGCTGCGAACCTGTATTACAGGCTGCGAACGCATCCAGGAAAAAGAGCCCGACATCTACGACGTCGCCATGTCGGTCAAGATCGGGCCGGTCAATGCCAAGTTCAAAGGCCAGCTGTCGCTGCTGGACGTTCAAGAGCCAACCGCTTACACCATACGCTTCGAAGGCCAGGGGGGCGTGGCCGGCTTCGCCAAGGGTTCTGCCACCGTGCATCTTCAGCCCCAGGAAGACGAGAACCAAACCATGCTGTGCTACAGCGCCTCGGCCCAGGTCGGCGGCAAGCTGGCGCAGCTGGGTTCGCGTCTGATCGACAGCGCCGCAAAGAAGATGGCCGACGACTTCTTCGACAAATTCACTTCATCGTTTTCAGCCGATACAGAGCAGGCTTAGCAGCAGAGCGGTATTCCTTCAATAAAATCCTCCATGAAAGGGGCAGGCATGAAAAAGTGGAAATTCTCCAGGCAGGTGATTGCAGCTGTTTCAGGCGTGTTGTTGATATCTACGGGGGCCATGGCCGAACTGAAAGTCGGGTTCTCGGGTCCGCTTTCGGGTTCGCAGGCTGTGGTGGGGCAAGACCAGCTGGACGGCTTCCTGCTGGGCGTTGCCATGCGCGGAGGCAAGCTGGGGGACCAGAAGGTGGAGGTCATTACCGCCGACGACCAGCTCAAGCCAGAAGTGGGCGTGCAGATTGTGCGGCAGTTCACCCAGCGGGATCGCGTCGATGCGATTGTGGGGTTGGGCTACTCTAATATCGTGGTCGCCAACCTGCCCCGACTTAAAGAATCGGGTGTGGTGGCCATTGCAACCGGTGCGGGGCCCTCGCAGATGGCGGGCTCCGATTGCGGCTCCAATGTGTTCTCTGTTTCGTTCCAGAACGACGGCTTCGGAGAAGCAATTGGCAAGCTGATGCAAGACCGCGGCTACAAGAACGTGTATTTGATGGCGCCCAATTACCAGGCGGGCAAGGACATGCTGGTGGGCTTCAAGCGTTTCTACAAGGGCGATATTGCCGCCGAGGTATACACCCAGGTAGGCCAAACCGATTATTCGGCCGAGATCACCCAATTGCAGGCCTCGGGCGCCGACGCCCTCTTCATGTTCTATACCGGAGGCATGGGTGTCAATTTTACGAAGCAGCTCAGCCAGGCGGGCGTCATCGGCAAGCTGCCTGTGTATTCCACGTTTACCGTCGATGGAGCCAACCTGCCGGCGATACAGGGCGCAGCCGTGGGCGTGGTCAGCGCCAATATGTGGGATTCAACCCTGGACAACCCGGCCAATAAAGCATTCATAAAAGCCTTCCAGGAAAAGTACAATCGCCTGCCCAGCGCATACGCCGCGAACGGTTACGACGCAGCCGCCATACTTGACGTTGCTGTTACCAAGATGCAAGGCAAAGTGGACGATCGCGCCGCATTCGCCAAAGCGGTGCATGATGCGGGCGCGCAGATCAAGTCGGTGCGGGGGCCATTCCGGTTCAATAACAATAATTTCCCCATCCAGAACTACTATGCTTTCGAGATCGTGGAAGATCAAGGCAGCTATAAAAGCAAGCTGATCGCCACCCCATTGGTCGAGCACGAAGACGTCTACGCCAAGTCGTGTCCATTGTAGAAAGAGGGTGAATCCGGCATGAAGGCCCCCGACTTCCAGTACTGCTGTCCCCAAACCATCGACGAAGTCTGCGAACTGCTGCAAAGTCATGGGTCCGACGCTCGCATACTGGCGGGGGGCCAAAGTCTTGTGCCCGCGATGAACCTGCGCCTGTCGTCGGCAGAGTTGCTTATAGACATCAATCGGGTCGAGGCGCTAGAGGGAATTTCACTTTCAGAAGACGGCACCTATGTCCGGGTGGGGGCGCTGGCCCGGCACGCGCAGGTGGCCGCATCAGCTCTTATCGCCAAGCATGTGCCGCTGGTGCACAACGCCATGAAGTACGTGGCCCACCCGGCCATACGCAATCGCGGCACCTGTTGCGGCAGCCTGGCACTGGCCGACCCCTCGGCCGAGATGCCCGCGTGCGCCGTTACGCTGAACGCCACGCTGGTGCTTCAAAGCAAGCAAGACGGCGTTCGCGAAGTGCCGGCGCGTGAATTCTTCTTCGGCCTTTACGATACGGCCCGCCGCGACGACGAGATACTGATCGAGGTGCGCTGGCCTTGTCGTACGGCCGGTTCGCTAAGCGGCTTTGACGAGCTTAGCCGCCGGCATGGTGATTTCGCGATGGTCGGCATTGCGGTCCAGGGCCGCATGGCCAGTGGTTTGATCGACGATCTGTCCCTTGTCACGTTCGGCACGGGGCCGGTTCCCCGATTGTCTGCACGGGCGGGCGAGCTGGCGCAAGGGCAGCGGCCTACCCCGCAACTGGCGCAAGAGCTGGCCGTAGCCGCCGCCGGCGAGCTCGACCCCGACGAAGTCGCCGAAATCGAGATCCGGCGCTACCAGGCAACCGCCCTGGCGCGCAGGGTGCTGTCCAAAATGTTCCAGGAGGCCGACGATGCGGGCTAGCCAAGTGCAGGAGATCACCATAACGATCAACGGCGAACGCGCCGCGTACAGCGTGCCTGTCCGCCGCAACCTGGTCGATTTCCTTCGCCACGACGTCGGCCTTACCGGGTCTCATGTGGGGTGCGAGGCCGGAATCTGCGGCGCTTGCAATGTGCGGGTCGACGGGGTGGTGGTGCGCGGCTGCCTGATGTTTGCCGTGCAGGCCGATGGCCGGGCCGTGGACACCATCGAGGGTATTACAGCCAGTGGCGAGGCCGCAGAACTGCAGCAGGCCTTCATAGAGCGCAATGCGTTGCAGTGCGGCTACTGCACTCCGGGCATGCTGATGACGGGGCTGGAACTCGTCAATTCGGGCAGGCCAGTAAGCCGGGAAGAAATCCGCGAAGAGCTGTCTGGAAATTTCTGCCGCTGCACGGGTTATCACGCCATCGTGGACGCCATTGGGCAAGTTGTGGAGCGCAGCCGAAAATGACGGAACGAATCAAGTTCGCGGACGAGGTCGCCACCTATTCCGAAGGCCTGGTGGGCAAATCGGTGCCCCGGCAGACGGCCCGCCGGCTGGCGACAGGCCGCGGCCGCTATCTGGACGATATCGACGCTGGCGTTCCGTATCACGTCGCCTTCTACCGCAGCCCCTATGCGCGTGCGCGATTCACTGTGGGCGATCTAAGCGCCGCGCAGAAAATGCCCGGCGTGATGCGGATCGTAACCGGGGTCGATCTCTCTGCCGTTTGCGCGCCGTGGGTCACGCGCCTGGAGATGTTGCCCGAGCACGTGTCGGCGCCGCAGCATCCATTGGCGATCGACGAAGTGTATTGGCAAGGCGAGCCGGTAATCGCCGTTGTGGCCAAGACGCGCGCCCAGGCCGAAGACGCGCTGGATGTGATCGAGATCGACTGGGATGATCTTGAGCCGGTGGTCGATGCGGCCCAGGCCCTGTCGCCGGATTCTCCGCTGGCTCACCCGCAATTGCCCAGCAATCTAGCGCTGGACCGCGAGATCAGGCGAGGGGATTCCGCCTTGGTGTTCGGCCAGGCGGCATGTGTTGTAAAGCACAGGTTCTCGTTTGGACGCCAGACCGGCGTACCCCTGGAGGCGCGCGGTGTCGTCGCCCGCTACGACCCCCGCACCGAAGAGCTAGTCGTGTACCAGTCGCATCAATCGCCGTTCCAGATGCAAGAGGTCTACGCCAAGCAATTGTCCATGCCCTTGTCGCGCGTGCGTGTCCTGTGCCCGGACGTCGGCGGCGCCTTCGGCATCAAGCTGCACGCCTATCCCGACGAAATGGCGGCGGTGGCGATCGCGCGCTTGCTGGCGGTACCCATCAAGTATCAAGCGGACAGGCTCGAGTCGTTCGTCAGCGACGCCCATGCGCGGGAAGCCATCGCCACGGCCGAGCTGGCGCTTGACGAAGAGGGCCGGATACTTGGTTTGCGCTTCGATGCGCTGTTCACTTTTGGCGCAGTGTCCCTGTACCCGCGCAGCAGCGTGGGCGAGGCCTTGCAAGTGCTCGAGATGTGCGGCCTGGCCTATAACGTTCCCGCCCTGCACGGGCGCGTGCGCGGCGCCTTTGTCAACAAGGTTCCCACCGGCGCCTACCGTGCCGTGGGCCAGCCGCTTGCCTCGGCGATTATCGAACAGCTGCTTGACAACGCGGCTGCCAGCCTGGGCATGGACCGCATGGAGATCCGCCGCAAGAACTACATCGTCGACGCGGATCTTGGCGGGGAAGGCGATAAGAGGCTGCGCGGGCTGTCGCTTCATAAATGCCTGGACGCGCTCAAGGAAGACATGGGCTATGGTCGGTTGCGCCAGAGGCAGGACGAGCTGCGCAAGCTCGGCGTATACCGAGGTATCGGCTTGTGTACCTTCATCGAGCAGACGGGCGTGGGGGCGGGGCTGTATGGCCGCAATGGCGTGCCGGTGGCGGGAAAAGAAAGCGTGCGGCTGCAGCTGGGCGCTTCGGGCGAGATCACCTGCTCTACCAGCGCTTCGGAAAGCGGCCAGGGGGCGCATACGGGCCTGGCGCAGATTATTGCCGATGGCCTTGGCTGCCCCATGGATTCCATTTTTGTGCGTAGCGGAGACACCCTGGTCGATCCTACGGGCGGCGGCGCATGGGCCTCTCGCGGCATTGCACTGGGCGGCGAGGCGGCGCACCGCGCGGCAAAGCAGTTGCGGGCCAATGTGCTGTCGATCGTAGCCGCGTGGAAGTCGATGGAAGCCGCCGAGCTTGAAATAGACCACGGTGTGGTGTCATTGACGAACGGAGAAGTGATCTGCTCTTTGCAGCAGGTGGCCCGGCTTGCGCACTATGATTCAACGCAGATTCCCCTGGCGGAAATTCCCTCCTTAAGCATAGAGTGCAGCTACTCGCCGTTTGAAAAGCCCTACTTCATGGCCAATGGCATCCAGGCGGCCGAGGTCGAGATCGACATCGAAACCGGACAGGTCAAGGTGCTTGATTTCTGGGTGGTCGAAGACTGCGGCACCGTCATCAACCCCTTATTGGTCGACGAGCAGATCCGGGGTGGAGTCGTGCAGGGCATAGGCGCGGCATTGTTCGAACACTGCATTTACAGCGACACCGGGCAGATGTCCAACGCCTCGCTGGCCGACTACCTGGTGCCGATGGCTTCTGAAATGCCCGACATCCATGTCTCCCACGTGACCACGCCGGAAAAAGAAACCGGCATCGGCGCCAAAGGGGTGGGCGAGGCGGGAACGGTGGGCTCCATCGGGGCGATCTGGTCGGCGGTGAACGATGCCTTAAGGCCATTGGAGGCAGCCGCCGAAAACCAGCCGTTCACGCCTGATGTCATTTTGTCGGCCATCTTGCGCAAGGCGTAAGCGCTGTTCCCCGACATTGGCTGGCGCTGCGCAGCCAACAGAAGGGTGGGTGCGTCAGTGTGTGGGGCTCATCGTAGAGTCTCAAACTCAAAGCGCGACGCCTGCAGCTGATTCTGAATGGCCGACGCCGTGTTTTGCAGGCGTTTCAGATGTGCGGCAACTATCTCTCGCTCATTGACGATTCCGTACAGCCATGCACAGGCCAATGTAGCCACGATCCGTCCATTGCAGAAAATGGGGACGGCAATAGCTTCGAAGCGTTCGGGAGAATCTCCTTCCACCTCGGATGCATCGCGTTTGGCATAGCCTAAACGTTGGGCATCGGATATGAATCGGCGGACGGCCTCTGGTTGTGACGCCACCCTATTTATCAATTGGGTGGAACGGGACAATTCCCCCAGAATCTCGTTTCTTTCTTCATCGCTGCAAAAAGCCAAGTAGCATCTGCCCAAGGAAGAAATGAGCATCAGTGGCCTGATGCCAAGCGCCCGGTAATTGGCCGCCAGACCATTCATGTGCTGCCTGGGGTTCAAGATGAGCATGCTGGTTCCGTAACGCACTGCTATTTCTATCGGCCATAGAGTTTGCCGCTGCAGAGCTGCCCGAAAGGGTCCCGCGATTGCGCTAAATTGCGCACGCCAGTCGTCCGGAGCGTAGCTGTCGCCGGCCTCGGAACGAAGCACATACCGGTGTTCGACCTCGTGTCGCTCGATCCAGCCTTCTTCTTGCAGTGTTCTGAGGATTCTCAGCAGTGTCGCTTTTGGCAGGCGTGTATGCCGGTGAAGTTCTCCGAGACTGGCGGCCGAAGAACTTTTCAAGGCACGAATTACCTCCAGGCCTCTACGCAAGGATTCTATCGATTTCACACCGCTCATTCGGCTCCTTGAACATGGTGGTTCACACAGTGAAATTATACGTTCTTAACTTGAAATCGCGGTGATAGATTGAACTCCTTGTTGGAAGGAGGCAAGTGAGAACACTATGAACACAACAACTCAAGACGAGTTGGAAACCTTGGGCGGATCGACTGGTCTTTCAAGCATGGCGCAATCTCAAGCGCCGCGGGTTGGCATGGAGATTCCGCAGGTCTCGGCCGTAGAAAAAGTCTCCGGGCGCGCAATATATGCCGGCGACATTCAATTCCAGGGCATGTTGCATGCGAAGGTGTTGCGCAGTCCGTATCCTCACGCTCGAATCGTAAAAATCGACACGTCGGCCGCGGCCCAACTGCCTGGCGTCAAAGCGGTACTGACGGGCGCCGACACGCCCGAAGGCTGTTGGGGCGTTCCTCGCAAAGAACACCGTGTACTGGCGGTGGGTAAAGTACGTTTCGTCGGTGAAGAGGTAGCCGTAGTTGTTGCGGTAGACGAGCATACGGCTCAAAGCGCCGTGGATCTCATCCGGGTCGAGTACGAAGAACTTCCGGCGCTTACATGCTGTGAAGACGCACTGGCGGAAGGGGCTCCGGAAATCCATGAGGGCACTGCCAACCGCTCGAAAGAAGTGCACATAGTGCGTGGAGACGTCGATGCTGCGTTCGAGCGGGCAGCCGTGATTCATGAGGCGGTGTACGACGTTCCGTCCCAGTATCAGGGGTATCTTGAGCCGATGGCGACCGTTGCTTGGGCCGGTGGCGATGGAAGGTTGACCGTCTGGACATCCACTCAATCGGTTTTCATGGCGCGAACCCGTATGGCCGATGCCCTGAACCGCCCCGTATCAAGCATTCGTGTCATACAGGCGACGACTGGTGGCGGGTTCGGGGCCAAAATTGTCGAAGAATGCAATAGCGTCATCGCCGCGTTCGCCGCTACCAAAGTGAGCCGTCCCGTGCGTCTCGTAAACAGCCGTCTGGAGGATTTCCTGGGCTGCCGCATGGCGGTGCCAGAGCGGATCTGGCTGAAGATGGGTGTTGACACGAATGGCAAGATTGTCGCCAAAGATGTCCGCATCACGGCCGAGTGCGGCGCTTATGCGGGGCTTTCTCCTCACATCATGGTGGTGAGCGCGCAACGAAGCGACAACATGCATCGTCTGGAAAACGTTCGTACGCATGCACAGACGGTCTATACCAACAATCCGCCTCGCGGCGCGCTTCGCGGATTCGGCGGCCAGCAAATCAATTTCGCGGTCAATAGCCATTTGGCGGTGTTGGCCGAGAAGTTGGGTATGGATCTTCGCGAAATCCATCGGAGCAATGCGATCCGCAAGGGTGACACCAGTGTGCATGGATGGACATTTGGCAGTGCCGGCTACATCGAATGTCTGGATCAAGTGTGCGAAGCCATAGATTGGGAAAATCGTGATCGGGCCAGATTGCGGGGTGGCGAGCGCAAACGCGGATTCGGCATTGCACCGGCGGTGCACGTAAGCGGCAATCGTCAGCTGGGCAATTGGGACGGATCGACGGTTACATTGAAAATCAATGAAGACGGCCGGGCTTTGGTCCGTTCCGGCGAGTGCGACGCAGGCCAGGGGTCGGCGACGATGTTCGCGCAACTTTGCGCGATAGAACTGGGTATCCCTGTCGATCACATTACAGTGATGGCCCCTGATACGGACTCAGCGCCTTACGCAATCGGTTCCATCGCCTCGCGGGTCACTATCAACGGCGGCAACGCAATGATCCGCGCTGCGCGCCAAGCCAAGGACCAACTGCTGCAGGCCGCCGCGCAGAAGCTGGAGGTCGACATTGCAGACTTGGAATGGAAAGAGGGGCGCATCCATGTCCGCGAAAAAGTCGATGGCTCACTGTCGATATCCGAAGCGGTAGCCTGCCATATATACAGGCATGGGGGCAGTGGCGTTGAGGTCCAGGCGACATATGATCCGCCCACTGTCATGATGAACAAGGACCATTATGGCAACGTCGCGCCAGGCTACTCGTTTTCAGCCTGGGGGGTACAAGTAGAGGTCGACACCGAGACGGGGCAGGTCGAGCTGATGCAAGTGGTTGTCAGCGACGACTGCGGCAAGGCGCTGAATCCCCTGACTCTGCATGGGCAGTCCGCCGGTGCTGCCGCCCAGTCAATTGGTTGGGCCCTGTATGAAAACCTGCAGTATGAAGACGGCAGGTTGATGAACGGAAATTTTGCCGATTACACCATGCCTACCGCGCACTCCTTGCCGCGCATTGAATGCGGCCTGATAGAGTCGAACGAGCCAAATGGGCCGTACGGTGCAAAAGGGGGCAGCGAAACAGTAATCATCCCCGGCGCGGCGGCCATCGCGCAGGCTGTCTACGATGCAATAGGCGTGCGATTCACCACGCTTCCCATAACGCCCGAGGCAGTGCTAGAGGCTTTGGACCGAAAAAACAAGGGGACAGGCCATGCATGCGTTTGATTTCTTCAGGCCCGGCTCATTGGAAGAGGCCGTTGAAGCGTTGGCGAATTATGGTGACGAAAGTCGTGTAATTGCGGGTGGAACAGCGCTGATGCTGGCGCTTCGCCAACGCTTGCTGCAGCCGCAATGCCTGATATCGGTTGAAGGTTTAGAGGCCATGCGCGGCATCGACTGGGACCTGCGTCGCGGTCTCCGGATCGGCGCCTTGACCTTGCACAACGAAGTGGCGGCCTCGAAGCTGGTGAAGGCTCATTATCCGATGCTGGCTGAGCTGGCAAAGCACATGGCCAACCCTCAGGTCCGCAACCGGGGAACTTTGGGAGGAAACCTGTGTTACGCCGATCCGGCCACCGATCCGCCCACAGCGCTATTGGCGCTCGACGCGCGTGTCGTGCTGCATAGTGTGCGCGGAAGCCGTGAGCTTCCCGTGTCGGAGTTCCTGGTCGATTACTACACCACGGCCATCGAGCCCGACGAACTGCTGGTCGAGGTACTGATTCCGCCTCCGGGCAGTTTTGCCGCAGGCGGTTATACGCGTTTCCTGAAGACCGCAGCCGAACATCGACCTTTGGCCACCATCGCCGTATCGGCCGATCGCAATGGCCGTATATGCCAGGCCATTCGCATCGCGGTTGGCGCAACCACACCCGTACCGATGAGGCTGTCCAATGCCGAGCAGCATCTTTCCGGTCAAGAAATGAATGCGTCGCTGATAGGCGAGGCGGCTGCCATCATAGCCGTCGACATCGACGCCTTGGATGATTCCAGGGGCGAAGAATGGTACCGCCGCCGCATGACCGAAGTGATCGCGCGTCGGACGCTGGCCCGGGTATTTGATATTGAAATTGAGGCGGAGAAATAGCATGAGCCAGCATGTATTGAATATTGAAGTCAACAAGGAGCGGGTTCAGATCGAAGTGCGGGCTCATCGCCTTCTGTCGGAACTGTTGCGTGACGACTTGCACTTGACGGGAACCAAGCGCGGCTGCGAAACGGGAACATGCGGAGCTTGCTCTGTGATGATCAACGGAAAATTGGTCAAAGCATGCCTTCTGCTGGCCGTACAGGTCGATGCTGCCAGCATCACCACGATCGAGGGGCTCGGAAGCGGCGACACCCTTCATCCCTTGCAGCGAAGCTTTGCGGAATGCGGCGGCTTGCAATGTGGGTACTGCACACCGGGCATGATCATGACGGCCAAGTCGCTGCTGGAGGAAAACCCTAGTCCGACCGAAGAAGAGGTGCGCGAAGGCCTTGGAGCGAATCTTTGCCGCTGCACCGGCTACAACGGCATCGTTGATGCGGTACTGCACGCGTCGGAGGTGATGCGTGGATCTTGAGAAGAGCATAACGCTGCCTGCGTCTCCTGAAGAAATATGGGGGCTGTTGTTGGATCCCAATGTGATGTGCCGATGCGTTCCAGGCATGCAAAGCGTCGACGTTGTCAGTCCGACCGAATACAAAGCACAGATCAAGGTGAAGATTTCCTTCATCACGGCCAAGTTCAATATCAGAACCCTGATCGTCGAGCGGGACGAACCGCATTATTTGAAGACAGAGGGTTCGGGAGACGACGCGTCAGTAGTGAGCTCTTTCCGACAAACCAGCGAAATGTTCCTCGAGAATCTGGACGACGGCCAAACACGCATGCGCATTTCGGTCCGCATCGAGTTGCTGGGGCGTTTGGGAACCTTCGGCCTGAACGTCATGAAAACCAAGGCCGACCGCATGTGGGACGAGTTCGGCGCAAACCTTTTGCAGCTGTTGCAGGTAGGGGCGTCTACGTGTGAAAGTGATTCCGTCGAGGAAACGTGCAGCGAAGGGGATGCCAGCAGCCAGGTTGCCGGCAAGCAGGGAAAATGGTGGCGTAGTTGGAGAAAAGAGCAATCATAGGCTCAACCGATAAAAACATTAAGAAGCTTCAAGGGAGACAAAATTGAAATCAATAGACAGGGTGGTTGCCTGGGTTACGTCGGGCCTGCATTTCGTCGCAACATTGATGCTCGTGGGTATTGTCGTCGTGAACGCCGCCAATGTGATCGGACGCTATATATTCAATCGTCCAGCAGAGACGGCTGACGAGCTGATGATATTCATGCTGACCATCGCTGTGTTTCTTTGTTTGCCGCGTTGTACCAACGAAGATGCGCACATCAGGATGAATCTGCTGCGGGACCGGATAAGCGGCAAAGCGCGGAAGGTGTGGGACTTGCTGCTGGAACTGCTTCACTTCGGCCTGGCGGCGTTCGTGGTGTATGTGGGCGCGCCTTCAGTGGCCCAGCTTTTTTCATGGGGCCAGGTCAGCGAGGCCGCAAAAATACCCATGTGGATCGTGCACAGTGTCATTCCATTAGGGTTTGCTCTGGCCTGCGTCATCATCTTGCTGAGCATCGTGCGATTGCTGCGCGGCTGGGGGCGGCCATGATCGTTGATGTCTTGGTATTCTTCGGGCTGCCCCTTACTTTACTTATTCTTGGCGCGCCCATTTACGCGGCGATCTTTGCCAGTGGGCTTACCGCTTTGCTGCTTGTTCCCAATGCGCCGATTCATGCGGTGCAAAGCGTCTTGTTCGGCTCGCTCAATAATTTTTCGCTGCTGGCGATTCCGTTGTTCGTGCTTGCCGGAGACCTCATGGCGCAAGGCGGCTTGGCGAAGCGGCTGGTTTCCTGGGCTTTGGCCGGTGTGGGCGGCGTCCGCGGATCGCTGCCTTTGGCGGCCGTGGCTTCGGCAACTACCTTTGGCGCGATGAGCGGTTCCGCCAGCGCCTGCCTGGCCGCGGTAGGGCGCATTATGTATCCCGACCTACGCAAGGCGGGTTACAGCGAAGGGTACTCGGGTGCATTGCTGGCTTCGACGGCGGTCATAGGGGCCGTGATTCCACCTTCAATCCCCATGATCATTTATGGCGTGGTCGCCCAGCAATCCATCCCTGATCTGTTCCTCGCGGGCGTATTGCCCGGTCTATTGATAGCACTCGTGATTGGCGTGTACGTATGGATGAAGGCGCGCCATGAAAAGCAGAACGTGCTTGCCACGGGTGAAAGACCCAGCTTTCTACGCGAGACAAAAGAGGCCAGCTGGTCTCTTGCTGCGCCTGTAGTCATTCTAGGGGGTATCTATGGGGGCATCTTTACACCCACCGAAGCGGCAGGAGTAGCCGTAATTTATTCGATGCTCGTATCACGATACATATATAAAGAGCTCACTTGGCGGGACATGTGGCGTATCACTTCGGAATCGATGTATTTGGTGGGGCGCCTGATCGTGATCTTTGCCGCGGCGGGTCTTTATGCCTGGGCTCTTACCGTAAGCGGCCTGGCCCAGAAATTGGGAACGACGGTTACCGAATGGCAGTTGGCGACATGGCAGCTGCTGCTGATTTTCAACGTACTGATGTTGATCGTGGGCGCCTTCCTGGACCCTCCGCCCGCGCTGCTTATTCTCACTCCCGTGTTCTTTCCGATATTCCAGGCGGCCGGCGTCGACCCGATCCACTTGGGCCTGATCATGGTCGTGAACTTGTCCATGGGTATGTTTACGCCACCCATCGGCGTCAATCTGTTCATCGCGAACGTTCTGTTCAAGATAGACATCGGCGTCTTGTATCGAAGCGTATTGCCCTTCGTGGCGCTGTACGTCGCGATCCTCATGATTCTTACATATGTGCCCGAAATAACACTTTTTGCGCTTCATGCATTCAAGTAGCAACCGGCGGTTCAATCAGGCCGGGCTTTCACCCAGCTCGAGCCCGGCCCGATGGCAATACACATCAATATTACAAAGGAGACATCCATGAATTTCAAAGCACGATTCTTTCGCTTCGCATTGCAGACGCTGCTGTTGCCGGCAGGCTTGTGTATTGCGTTTAGTTCCCAGGCAAAAGACCCCGCCTATGTCGTGCGGCTTGGGTCGCCCACCATGAACGACACCGTGCATCATTGGATGAAGCTGTTCAAAGAGGGCGTGGAGAAGCGTACGGAAGGCGAGATGCGCATCGACTTATTTCCCGCCAGTCAACTGGGGCCAATTCAGCGGCAGATCGAGGCGGTTCAGTTTGGCGCCCAAGAGATGTACACGATTCCCCCCGAGTTTCTCGCCGGAATCGACAAGCGCTTTATGGTGGTGTCGGCCCCGCTCATGTTCGAAGATTTGGAACACGGATTCCGAACGGTTCAAGATCCCGAATTCTCGAAGTTCATGTTTGAACTGGGCGCCAACAAGGGCATTATCGGAATCAGCATGTTCTGTGCCGATCCCACGTCGTATACGTTCACTGAACCGCTGCAAACATACAAAGACGCAGAAGGCCGCAAGGTCCGAATTTTTGCCAGCGACATGGAGCGCGAGACTATCCATCGGCTTGGCGCGACAGGCGTACCGATGTCTCTGGGCGAAGTGTTGCCGGCCCTGCAGCAGGGTGTCATAGACGGAGCGCGAACTACAGTCAGCATTTTCAATGCCTTCAAGTTCTATGGTTCGGCCAAGTATTTGCTGAAGACCGAAGAGTCGATGGTGTGTCCGCTGCAGTTTGTAAGCCGCCGATGGTTCGAGTCGCTGCCGCAAGACCTGCAAAAGATTCTTCTTGAAGAAGCCAAGGCAGCCGATATTGCAACACACCAATTTGCACTTGGCTTTCTTGCGGACAACTACAAAAGTTGGGTCGACAACGGCGGCGTGATCGTTGAACTGAATCCTGAGCAACGCGAAGAAATGAGGGCGAAATTGGAAGACGTTGGTAAAACAGTGGCAGACAAAGACCCGGCTACCGCCAAGGCGTACAGCCAGTTGCGAGCAATCGCCGACCGCACACGCCAATGATGGCGAACATGTCATTCATCAAACAGGAGCCTTCGGCATGGCGAAGCTACGACATATTGCGCTAAGCGTACAAAACCTCGAAGCCGCATCACGCTTCTATCAAGAGGTGTTCGGTCTTGAAAAAGTCGGAGAAGAGACGTTGGAGTCGGGCTCGGGCGTCTACCTGACTGACGGCGTGGTCAATCTGGCCTTGCTGAAGCTTAAAGGTACCGACTTCGTCGGTACGCACCATTTTGGTTTCATTGTCGACGATACCGATGCAATGGGTGAGCGCATCAAAGGCGCCGGAGGCGAGTTTTTCTTCAGCATGGGCCAGTCGGGCCGCAGCAATGCCGAACTGAAATACAAAGATCCACAAGGGATTGTGTTTGATATTTCAGAAACCGGGTGGGACGGCAACACGTGTATTTGATGCACGGCTTCATGTCTGCTTGCTTCTTGCCGACGACATAAGTTTCCAGGCCGTTGGTCGGCGCGTTTCAGGTGCCGATCAATTCCATAAAGGCCTTGGCCATCAGGCCGTCGGCCGTGGCGAACGTGGTCAGGATCTCGAAGTGATTCAGGCCGGGGCCCACCAATGTGCGTGGGCTTAAGCCTTCGTCTTGCAGCTTGGCCACATATTCATCATGCTGGCGAATGAACTCGGGGGACTCGAGTTCGCCGCGTACGAGCAGCATCTTCAGCTTGCGATTCACGGCGTGGCGAATGGGGCTTAGGGCGAACACTTCCAGCGGTTCCAGCTTCAGGTATTCGCGCCGCTTCGAGTACGCAACAGGCTCAAGATCGTAGATTCCGCTGCATAGCATTACGCTTTGAACCAGCCCCGGAGCATGAGGCAGAAGCGCGTTCCAGTCCAGCCCTGCCAGGCATGCCGCCAGATGCGAGCCCGAAGAGTGGCTGGCCAGGTGGATTCGGGCCCCGGCGCCGAAAGTGGCGTGATGATGGCTTATCCATGAAATGGCCGCGACAAGCTGATTCAACATGGGGAACAAACGGCCGCCCGTTGCCGGCGTGTTGTCGAAGTTCAGCGACACGTAGTTCAAGCCCTGCCGGGTAAGCCATTGGGCCGGGAAGGTGTAGTCTTGGGCCAGGCCGTCTTTCCATCCGCCGCCGTGTATGAATACGACTATGTCCTGGTCGGGACTGCGGGGCTTGAACCAGCAGCCGTATTCCGACGGGCCCTGGCCATACTGAAACCGCTCGCCGCCAAGCTCTGTC
The DNA here is from genome assembly GCF_003096595.1 of Pusillimonas noertemannii. Classification (GTDB taxonomy): domain Bacteria; phylum Pseudomonadota; class Gammaproteobacteria; order Burkholderiales; family Burkholderiaceae_B; genus Pusillimonas; species Pusillimonas noertemannii. The sequence continues at coordinate 228,280 of NZ_QEKO01000001.1, forward strand.
TCGACACGCCGGCTTTCTTCGGTGTACCAGCGCACGACTTCGCGCGCATTGGCCGCATACAGCGCCTGGTTATACCTTCGTTCAATCTCCGCGACACTAAGTGTTTTCCAGCTCATTGCCATTAAGGCTCCTTATCTGCGCCGGGGCGTTCCGGGTGGCTTAACGCAAAAACTCAAACAGGCTGATGATCCACACAACCTGCACCAGCAAGGCCAGGTACACCAGCGCGATCTGGTATTTTTCCGATCTGATGAACAGCGCGGCGGTGGTGCCGGCGATGAACAAGCCCTGGCGCACGGGGTAGTCCCAGCCGTAAAGTTCCAGGTAATAGTCTTTGCCCTTCAGCAGGGTGTCGACCACATCGAGCACGAACAGCACCAGCAGGCCGCTGTAGAACCATTTGCGCCGCGCTTGGAAGTAGCCCCGGTAGCCGTTGTATTCGTCGATATGGTCGGGGAAAAGCATGGCGGCCAGCACCGCGAAAATGCCGGCATAAATAATAAGAAAGAAATACGCGGCAAACGACCAGGACTGTATCTTTGCCAGCGAAAACTCGAACCACCAGAAGTGGATGATGAACAGCAGTACAAAAACCACCCAGGCCATATGCACCGAGTAGGGGCGCTCGCGCCCGGGGTGTTGCACGAAGCGTGTCATGCCCGTAACCAGCCTGGAAACGCTTATGCCCAGGATCATGCCGATGATGATGCGGATATGGACAAAGGTTTCGTGCGCGTTGGCGATGCTGGGAACGTCGTTCATGCGTAGGCGGTGTCCTCGGTGCAATCATGAAGTGCAAGGGGAATTCTACTCGTCTTTACCATATTGTTCGTCATAGGATGCCGGAGTAAGAGCCTCGGGGGACAGGTCTTCAGTACGTTGCAGCAACGTGGAAAAAGGGACGAACTCAACCCAGGCCACCACATCAAAATATTCGGCAATTCGTTGCAGCATCGCCATGGAGTATTTTCCGTAAGTCATGCTTTCCAGGCGTGCAATGGCTCCTTGCTTGGTTCCAATGCGCTCGGCCAGCTCGGCTTGCGAGAGGCCGGCTTTTTCTCGCATAAGGCGGATCTGAATCGCTATGCGTGTCATGGCGTTTTCTTGTGCCATGGACGTGCGATAAGCTCTGGACCGTAGCCGTTCAAGGCGCTTTCCGAACCTAGTCGATTTCGATTTCACGGAATCGGATTTCATATATGCCTTTGCAATCAGGGTTCTGATGCCAAGCAAGTTTCCTGGCGTGTGGATCAACCCACATGCGGGGCGGTTGGTCTCTTAAATAGAGGGCACGTGCGTCGGCTGCAGCTTGGCCTGCAGGTTCAAGGGAGTAGTAGGCACTTGACCAGGCCCCTTCGCTCGTGCGCGGATCTATCCACTCAAAAATGCGGAATCGCAATCGACCACCTCATATTAACACATATTTGTGATAACGAGCGAAATGCCGGCTATTGTCAGTCAAACAGTATGGGCACTTCTCCTGCCGCAGCAAGCCTGGAAAGTACGCATCTACCCCTCGTGCTTCGTCGAAAAATAACTATTTCCAGATGTTTTGATTATTCTGCAAAAGTTTCGTAATATCGTGCGCTGGCGAGTAGGCGGCGGGAGGCCGCGAAGGCACATGTTTCGCGCGAGCAGTACGAATCAAAAGACTAGCGGTAACGGCAGCGGTAGCAACGGCAGCCGTTCCGCAAACAGCATCCGAAGCACCCGAGCGCGGCGCTCGCAGGGGGTGCAATGAAGCGGTTCTGGGCGTACGTGCTGCTGATCATGGCGTTCGCGCACCTGACGCTGAACTATTCACCGTTGGGGCTTAGCAACCGGGCCGACAAATACCTGCAAGACCTTTTCAACACGTATGCCGGCAGCATGGTCTACGGCGCGCCGCAGGAAGACATTACGGTACTGCTGCTTACGGACGAGGCACTGGAAACGCACCAGCGCGGGCACTGGCCGGCCAGCTACGATTTCCATGGCAAGGTGCTGAACACACTGCTTCATGAAAAGCCCAGGGCTGTTTTCATCGATTTCCTTTGGGTGAGCCGGCGGCCTGAAGCGGCCACTCACGGCCCACGCGACGGCGACTATCTCATCAAGGTTCTGCAGCGCTATAAAAGCGCCGGCATTCCCGTGTATCTGGCCTGGACGCCCGCGGTAAAGCAGAACTGGCCCGAACTGGAACAAGGATTGGCCAGGCCCGTGGGGGCCGAGCTGGACATCGACCCGGTGGACTTTGTTTCCCGAACGTATCCGGCCGCTGTCGGTGCCGACATGCAGACACCGGCTTTCCGGATCGCGCAAGATCTCCGGCCCGGCCTGTTCCCGCAGAAGCCGACCGAACCGATGGATGTCTTCTGGGGCACCTCGCCCAACGAGAAGAACAAGTGGATGAAGGCCAAGAAGCACGAAACCGGCCTGGTGGACACGGCTCTTGATGGCTTTTCAGGCGTGAAGACACCTGTTCCGTTCAACACCACCTTGTACGTGCGCGACCTGCTGCACCAGGTGGCCGAAACGCGGGAGAAGGTGCGGGAACAGGCGGCCGCCCTTATGAAGGACAAGATCGTTCTGTACGGCGCCAACCTTACAGGGGTGAATGACCTGATCTTCACGCCCACCCGGGACATTCTGCCAGGCGTATACCTGCACGCCATGGCGCTGGACAACCTGCTGCATTGGGGGCCCGAGTACAAATCGGCCCTGGGCTCAGGCCTGCTGGCGAACAAGTGGTGGCATGCCTTGTGGAACCTGTTGATTGTGCTGCCTGTGGCCCTGCTGCTGGCGCTGTTCCACCGGCGGCCAGGCCATGACACACCCGGCGGCCCCGAGGCGGGCAAGGCCGGCGAAGGCGCGGCAAAGCCGACCCTTCGATCGTGCCTGGACCTGCCGCGGGCATGGCGAACGAGAATCTGGGCTCTTTTCGACCGGCACAGGGTGCTTGGCAAGCTGTGCATCATGCTCACCCTGGCTTGCTGGTTCGCCGTGTGGGGGGCCGTCGAATTCTTCTACTTCAACATCTCGGCCGGCACGGTGGCCGGCTACCTGGCGTTCTTAACCCTGGGTTTTTTTCTGGACAAGATCGGCATGGTCGACTGGCTTATCGACAGCATGTTCATGCGGATCAGAAATGCCTGCGGGCGGCTTGCACGCGCGCCAAGGCGTCATCAACCACGAGCATAGGAACAAGCTTATGAAACGGGACATCAAGAGGTTTGGGCTGGCACTGGCGATAGCGGCCTTGTGCCATTCCGCGGCGGCCGCGGACCTGAAGATCTCCGCCCTGGCCGCGGATTCCACAGAACTTGATCTGTTCAGTCCCGCCGCCGACGGCGCCTACATTAAAAGCGTGGACCAGTCGGCGCTGAAGTTTCCCATTGCGATTCTCGAAGACCGCAATGGCGGCTTTGTCGTCAGGCTCGACGGCAAGAAGTACTATGTGAACGCCTCTGACGTGGTCGCGAACAATGCCTACGACGTAACGGCCGGTTGCGACAATACATTTACCACCGAGCTTGTTGGTGCAACGCGCGGCATAGCGGGCAAGGGGTGTTGAACATGCATCGACTGCTGTTTGCATGCGCTGCGGCCATTCTGTTGTCGGGTTGCGAAACCCTGGGCACCACCCCGCGCTGGATGCCCATGGCGTTGAACAACGACACCCCCTATCTGCAGCAGCTGACGCCCGAGAAGGCCAAGGCGCCTTCGGACGACGGCGATGTCCAGGAAGACGTCCGAAAAATGCAAAGCCTGGGCCTGGGGCTGGTGTATCACCCAGAACTTGAGCAACTTTTGAATGATGAGTTGCAGCGCATCAAAGACGCATCGGGCTTTGCCCAGGTTCCCGGCCGAGTCTTCATTCTGGCCTCGCCAACGATGAATGCGTTGACCACGGACGAAGGCAATATCTACGTACCCATCGGCATGCTGATGGACATCCAAAGCATGGACGAAGTCGATGCCCTGCTGGCGCACGAGTTCGCTCATACCGTCTTGTCGCACACCGACACCGACATGCTGAAGGAAATCCAGAAAAAGGGCACCGCCGCCTACGCCATGGTCAATCGGCTGGGCATGGACGCCGGCAACGCCGACAGCGTCGCCCGTCGCATACGCAACGGTGTTGCGCTGTACATGGCCACTGAGAAAGTCATCAGTCCCACCTGGAGCCGCACGCAGGAAACCGACGCGGACAAGCTCGGCGTCGACTTCCTGGTGCAGGCCGGCCGCAACGTAAATGGCATGACGGCTTTGCTGGGCCGGTTGGACCAGTGGGACAAGATCAACGCCAAATTGCGCGAAAATGACAAGCCCAAGCAAAGCATGCTGGTGGCGGCTGCAAGCAGCCAGTTCGCCCAGAATGAATGGCAGGCCCTGTTCATACAAGCGCTCGATCCGGTCGGCCGGCAGATCGAAGACGGCATTGCCCAGGCCGGCCACACCCATTTGGGCCCCGAAGAGCGGCTGAACGACGTCAACGAATACGTACGCGTGCATTATCGCAAGGCGGCGCGCCCCGCCGTGGACAGCAAGACCTGGCGCAAAGTGGCCCACAGCCAGAAAAGCAAGCGCCTGGCCCAAAGCGTGGCGCAGTCGCACACTGCCTTCCGTTCGGTCAGCCAGGGCAAAAGCAGCGCCGCAAGCAACGCACTGGCAAAGGCCAGGCATCGTGACGTAAACGGCCAGACCTTCTATCAGCTTGCCCTGGCCACGGTGGCCGAAGACCGGGGGCGCAGCAAGGAGGTGCTTGCCCTGGCCGATGCCTCGGCCGCCAACGCCTACCCCTCGTATCGCCTGCAGGTCATGGCACAGCAAGCCAAGGCGCGCCAAGCCGGAGGCAAGGCCGACAGTGCAGAGCTGAAAGCCCTGTATGAGCAATTCGACGTGTACGGCCGCCCTGCGGAGTTCTACTACGACCTGATCCGGCTTGCAGACACAACGGACAACGTGGGCCTTAAGGTAGAGCTGGCCGTGCGCTGCCAGGCCGCCTACTTTGGTGACGCCAATGCGTGCTCATCGGGCCAAAAGCAGGCCGAAGCCAAGCAGGAAACTGGGCTGGTCGACGGCTTGCTGGGTATTTTTGGAAAGTAGGGCTTGTGTAGTATGGGGTAATTACGCAAGCTCAAGCTGCGGCGTCAGGTGCATGTCTACATGGATATCATCGAAAGGGCACAGCAGGGCGCCGCTTTCGGTTTTTTCAAGCAGACCAAGTGCGACCAGGACCTGAGCGTCTTCATGGACGCGCTTTACGCCTCGCTCGAGTCGCCGAGCCAGTTCGCGTACCCCTACAACGCCGCTGCCCATCATCTCTCGAATCATGTCCCAGCGGCGCTCGGTAAGTTGACCGAAAAACGCCGCAGGCGATTCAAAGTTGAGGCTTTCGCCTTGGTATTTTCCAGTGGCCGTCGCGGCCTTGGCGCGCGTTCCTGCTGCGCGTAGCGCCACCTGCCAGTTTTGCCCGGTTGAAATTGTGAGTGTGCGCTTCATAGCTGCCCCCTTCGCTTCTCAACTTCAGCGATGAAGTCTTCAATCAATCGTTCGATGCCACGGAAGTGGTAAGGAAATTCCGCACCATCCAGATGCATGTGATCGCCCTTATTCCGTTCATTATCAAAGCCGACAACGCGTTCGCCGTTGCGGATATAGACCAGCCGATACTTGAAACCGTGGGTTGTGGGAGGTATGGATTCTGGGACTTTCCAGATTTTTAGCTGCAAGATAGCTCCGTTCCGTGCCACAGTCTTGTGGTCAAGAAGCAACTGGGCTTTCATGTTGTCAAGTATGACTACGCTATCGTTTGTTGTCAAGAGCGACAACATTGGAGCGAATGTGGGAGGGGTGAATAGGCGGGGCCATGACATCTCCATGAAGAGTGACAAGATCATATGGCCATACTGTACGTAGCCGGCGGCCGCACAGCTATCAAGAAACGCAAAAATATCCTACGGCAAGCGCTGCACTACTATTGCGGCTGCACCCTCGCCCCGCGACGGAAAAATGAATCTTCAGGCACCGTATTAGACATGAAGAAGCAAACAAAGGAAGAGATGGAATCCCCAGCAGAAGAGCCCAAAACACCCTTCCCCCCATGGGCCACGGTAAAACTGAAGCCCGCGGTTTCGCTGGCGATCGTCGCACACGCCATCGCCGCGTTCATTCTGTTCTTCTATTTGAAGCTGATAGGCTGGCCGGAGCTGCTGCAGGCCTCCATTACTTCTGAAAAAGGCCTGGCGCTCATCCTGATCTTCCTGGCCATTACCGTGGTTGCGGTGGCCATTATTTTCTACAGCGCCTCGTACTGCCTGTTCATGGCCTCGAGCCTGTTCAGCAACCCCAAAGACATGCCGGCCAGCCATTGGGTGCAGGTACTGTGCATACACGTAGCCTGGCTGATATTGCTGGGGCTGACCCTTTGGGGCAGCATGATCGATGCAGACCCCGGCAACGTATTTTGGGAGCGGGCCTTGCGCTGGTGCGCCGACCACCTGAGCTTGCTGATGGGCGTCTTTCTAGCGCTTGGCGTGGCGCTGTCGGTCATTACCTATAGGGTTAAGCACAGGTACAGACGGCGCACCAAACAAGAACTGGCTGTTCATGCACTATTTGGCTTCTTGGTGGCTTTTTCGTCGGTGCTTTCCACCTTGATCGTGTGGATGGCCATAAAGCTTCAAGGCTCTGGCTTGCCGCAGAACACGCCGTGGCAGGCGGTATACCTGACATTTGCGCTTACCCTGCCCAGCATTTTCATTGGCATGGTGCAGCTAAGCATCTATAAAAGCACGGGCAACATCAACAAAGCCTTAAGCGCTGCCGGGCTTATCGCCATGGTCATCCTGGTAAGCCTGTTCTCCTTGCTTCCCCGATACACGGCGTTTCCCATTACCATGGCGGCATTGCGATCGGTAGGGGTCTATTCCACAGAGCCCGCCACGTTTCAACTGCTTGATATAAAGCAGCGAGACATATACCAGGGCCTGGGGTTCAAACACCAAGGCGAGCCCCTGCAGGCGGGGTCCGATGTATATTTCGAAGGCTATGTACGATACCGGTTTGCAGACGTGCTGCTGCTTTGCACAAGCAGCTTTGATCCGCTGCAGGGCGATCTGGAAGAAGAGCTGAAAAAGAAAGGGAAGGGCTGCATTCTGACTGAGAAGGGAGAAGTCAGGCGCGTGCAGTGGGCGGGTGAGTAGTTGGTGCTTCACCCGCTTCGCTAGTGATCACCAAACACTTCATCCAACGAGTTGGCTTCGAGCAAGGCAAGCGACCACGTTTGCAGGTTTTCCGGGGTGGCGTTTTTCAGCCGTTGTTGAACAGATTCAGGCAATGGGCCGAATTTGCGAGTGAGCAGGCTATGCAGCATTTCTGCCTGGCCTTCTTTCCGTCCTTCTTTCCGTCCTTCTTTCCGCCCCTCGTGAAGCCCGAGTTCACGTCCTTCTTTGCGGCCCTCGGCAAGCCCCTCCATCTTCCATTGATGCGTCCAGGACCGAGAATGTTCAGCGAGCATGTTCTTGATCTCCAGTAAGTTGTCGATTTGCGGCATATCGATGTCGGGCAGTGAGCGCGGAAGCAGCACGTACCGCGTCCAGCTGGCGAAGGCGCGCCGTACGATGGGGTCGGCCTTGGTGTAGTTATACACTTTTTGGATCAGGTCTTCCACGTCGTGTAGGCCGCGATTATGTTCCAGCCGAAACAGCAGCGCCGCCAGATTGTTCTGGGGCAGCTTCCCCGATGCGACCAACGCGCCTTCATCCACCAGCAGGTACTGCAGCTGGGGCAGAAACCGCCGGAGACCCTGGGGAATGGCCCCGATTAGATCAGAGATATTAAGAACAGCATTCCAGCGTGGCACACCGCTGTAGATCACAATTGGCAACACCATGGGCAGCGGTTCGCCAGGCTTGATCAGCTTGCGTGCCAGCAACGCCTCGTACAGCAGCCCCAGATATGTGAGTATGCGCAGCGCCATGTAGAAGTCGATGGTGGACTGATGTTCGATCATTAGCAACAGGAATACGTCGCGCCCGTCCAGCCTGGGCAGGCGCCAGACGATGTCTCCCTGCCGCTGGCGCAGTTTGTCGCTGATGTAATCTGTGGGCAGGGGCTCGAGCCGATCCCAATCGACCAGGTTTTGCCAGGACGCCCTAACAATACCCTGGAACAAGCCGCGCACGATGGCCGGGTTGCTGAATAGCTGGCGATAGCTGGCGTCGTGTTTGTTCACGCATGCGCTCCGAAAGGAGTTGGCGATACGTGAACTGTATGGCGAGGAAGTTTTACTCGGGGCGTCGGGTGAATGGATTTGTCTTACGGAGAAGTACGGAGGCAAGTTTCGTTAAAGTAGAACAGCGAAGTTGGATAAGGGCGCACGCAGCCTCAAAAGTGTGCAAAAATTTCCAAAATGTGTCGGTATTAAGTCGCCCGAATCTTCAGTCATCGTTGACCATCAAACGTCTTTCAATATTCGGCTTATCAGTCCGTCGGCTCGGGCTCCGCGGATTGGCGATCTGCTGACCGCGGTAGCGGAAGAAACAGAAAGGGAATAATTTTTTGGTGATAGATAGCGCGAGTTCGGCTGGAAATGATGTTTTCCGCGGTGGCCCGTTCCATCCGAGTCTCAGCGTATATTTCAGACGGCTAGGGGCACGGTCTGAACACCTTGCCCTAGATGCTGCCAGCGCCCTGCTTCTCTGGCTCTCCATGGAGGCTTCCAGGGCGTCAATCCGCCGGCTTGCCGCAGCCGCTTGTCTACTATTGCTTCTGTGCGTCGGTTCAGCGGCCAGCGCCCAAAGCTATTTGGGCCAGGACATTCCATTGCGCTGGTACGAAGACAAGTCCGCCGCGCTCGATATCGAAGGGTTCACGGCCCTGCCGGCCGATGCGCTTGCGGAACAGCGGAGCATATTGTCGATCGGCTATACGAAGTCGCCAATATGGCTGGCGTTCTCCCTGCCCGCAAGTTTGTTCCAGGCGGAGAGCCGCTGGCTGCAGCTCGGACCCAATTTTCTCGACGACGTCACGCTCTATTATCGTCCGTCCGCCGGCGGCCGGGCCTGGTCGATCCACCGCTGGGGCGATATGTGGCCCGATGCGCGCGGCGATATCGATTACCGGTTTCCGGTGTTCGAGTTGCCGCCGCCGTCAGGCGCGCCGGGCTATGACGTCGTGGTCCGGGTGCGAAGCACCAGCGCCATACTGCTGGATGGATCCCTTTGGGCGCCGCAAGCGTTCTTAAAGGAGGCTGCGCGCGAGACGGCATTCTGGAGCTTTTACTTCGGCCTGGCCGCGCTTTCGACCGCCCTGGCGGTATTCATGGCCTTTTTCCTGCGCCGCCCGCTCGCCTGGGCGCTGTGCGCTTTTTCTCTTACCTATTGGCTGGTTGCCTGCATTCAGGGCTATGTCGACTGGTTGTTCGGCGGACGCGGGCTGCATCTGCAGCATTACCTCACCGGAATACTGACTCTGCTGGCCTACACGAGCCTGCTTTGGGTCACGACGGAGGCGCTGAACCTGCGGGAACGCCGGCCGGGCCTACATCGCTTGATGATGGCGGCGATAGGTCTGAGCCTGTTGCTGCCGCTCAGCATCCCCCTCGATTTTTACGATGTGGCCATCAATATCCAGGGCGTGCTGTGCATCTCCACCGCCCTGATCCTTGCGGTGGGCGCGTGGACCATCTGGCACGAAGAGCACGATGTCATGGCGCTGGTGCTGGGCGTGATGCCGATACTGTACGTCGCCGCCGGGCTGGTGGCGCTGATGTCGCTCTTTGGCTGGATTCCCTACGACAAGCATATCTATGGGATCTGGCAGTACGTGGTAATGGTCAACATGCTGACCGTACTGGGCTGGGCCGCTTATCGCATCTGGTACGAGGCGCGGGAAATGCAGGAAAAGCGGCAGCTGGCGAGCGAATTGAGGCTGGAGCGCGAGGCCAGCTTCCATCAGCGCCAGTTCATCGGCATGGTGTCCCACGAGTTTCGCAACCCATTGGCCGTGATCACTCACGCCATGGAGAACCTGCAGCTGCCTTCCGTTTCAGAGAAGCAGCGAAGGCGCCGCTACCAAAGCATTCGGCGGGCGACGCATCGGCTTGTACAGCTGACCGACAATTGCCTGGCCGACTCCCGTCTCTATGCGGATGGCTTGCAGCTTCAGATAGATACCATCGACCTGCTCGGAGTGGTTCGCTCCGCGGCCGAAATCGTTGACGGTTCAGCGGACCATCGCTGGCGGCTGACCGTGCAAGGGCTAGGTGTGGGCGAGTGGACGGCGCGGCGGATACCGGTGCTGGCCGATGCCGCCATGCTGCGCATCGCCGTATCGAACGTCCTGGACAATGCGGTGAAGTACAGCGAAAGGGGCTACGTCGACATCGACGTGGCTTTCAGGAATGAGTTTGCCGTGGTCGGTATTCGGGATCGCGGTCCCGGCATTCCAAAGGAAGACGCCGCATTGATTTTTGAACGCCATCGCAGGCGGCGGGCGTCGCCCGCGGCGGGTCACGATCCCGGAGGCACCGGCCTTGGCCTTTACGTCGCAAGGCAAATCGTCCAGGCGCATGGCGGTGAACTGGTACTTGTCGGCAGCGGGCCCGAAGGCAGCTATTTTGAGTTGTCCGTCCCTCAATCGGGCGGAGGCCCCGTGCCATGATTCGACGAAGCGAAATACGAATCGCCGTTTTGGAAGACAACCTGGACCTTCAAGAGGAACTGGTCTTTTTCTTCGAGGCAAAGGGGTATAGGGTGTGGGGCGAACGCAGCGCGGAAGCCTTCTGGAAACGCCTGCACGCCAACCCGGTGGACATCGCGCTGCTCGATATCGGCCTGCCGGGAGAAGATGGGCTCAGTGTGCTGGAGTACTTGCGCGGACTTGGCCCCTACGGCCTGATAGTAATGAGCGCGCGCGGCAGCCGGCAGGACAGGTTGCGGGGGATGGAAGCGGGCGCGGATGCTTATCTCGTAAAGCCGGTGAACTTCGCCGATTTGGTTCTGGCCATTGATCAGTTATGGCAAAAGCTGAGGCTGCGGACATCGGACACCGACACCTCCGCATCGGCGGAGCCCGCTTTACTACCCGGCTTGCATGCCCTGGAAGGGCCGCCGGACAGGCAGGCCGAGGCCGCGGCGCTGCCCGGCGCCGCGCCCAAAGGGGACGCCGCGGAAGAGGGGGCGGATCGGCTCTCGCTTGAAGCCGCTTTGCGGCAGAGGGTCGTAGCCTTCATCGAGCAGAACATCCATCGGCCGGAACTCTCTCCGCGCTCCATTAGCCGCCGTTTCAACGTGTCCCGGTCGCATCTGTACCGGGCGTTTGCCTCCGACGGAGGGGTGGCGAAGTTTCTGCGCGACAAGCGGCTCGACGCCGCCGCGCGGGAGTTGACGCGGGCGCACAGCCCGGCCATTTCAATTGCCGAGCTCGCCCACAGGCTGGGCTTTTCCAGCGGCAACCAGTTCCTGCGGGCTTTCCGCAACCGGTTCGGCATCACGCCAAGCCAGGCGAGAGAGCAGGGTGCCGTGCCAGATCCCCAATTGGCCGACGCGCCGCGCCGCGCCAACTGAATGAAAGCGCCCGGCCGCTCGAGGCCGGGCGCAGGCTTCCGGGATGACGCCTCAGGGTTTTGCCGCGAGCAGGGACGGCGGCGTCAGTTGCGGCTTCAGCTCGATGCTGAGGACTTCTTTCGCATCGAGATCGACCGTCTTCAGGTCGATGCCGCGCAGAACGGGGTCGTCATAGGTCTTGACGTAATAGCTGCGGTTGGACAGATCGGCCACGCTGGACCATTGCGTATATTCGAGCGGCTCGCTGCCCTGATCCTTGTCGCGCACCCAGCCCTTCGGGATATCGAAATTATTGACGATGTGCTCGGCCAGGCGCACGCTTTGCGGCCCGCTGGCTACGGGTTCGGCGGACAGCGTGTACCCGAGCGCTCGCACGAACCGGGAGGGCGGCGTGCCGTCGCCGGGTATGCCCAGCAGGCCCGAGCCCTGGCCCAACGGCGGGATGGTGACGCCGCCCACCTTGAGAGGCGGCGCATTCACGCTGGAGAGCTTCACGTAGTTGCTCAGGTTGGTCAGGTGCCAGTCGAAGGACGGCGAATTAGTCATCACGCCCAGCGGGTTGTCATAGACCTTCAGCTTGCCGTCGATCGGCTCGATCACAAGCGATGCCCCAGTCGCATCATGCAGGGTGTAGTGCAGCGGCGGGGCGATCTTCAACGCTTCCTGGATCACATTGATCACGGCGACATCGGAAAGGGCGGCCTTGACTTCCGCGACCGTGGCATGGTTCGTCAACGCCCACGTCAGGAAGTCCCACGGAGCCAGGGACTTGGCGGGGTCGGCCTTGGCCGGGTCCGCATAGCCGGCATAGCCCGGAAAATAAAGCACGCCGCCCGCCAGGCCTTTTTCGTTCATGCCGTCTACCAGCGCGGTCAGGCCGAGCGCGTTGAGCCCGACCGCGGCGTACTTGCCGGTCCAGCTCATGGCGGGCTTTCCGTCAGGCCCGGTCGAAGAGAGCTTGTATGCGCGCGGAATGACCATGGCGCGCGACTCGAGCTCAAAGCCGAACTCCATGGTGCGGCCGTAGACGGCGCCGCCATCGGTGCTGCGGATCAGGAAGCTCGTGCAGGCCGATGCCCACTGCGGCGCCAGTAACGTGGCGGCCAGCACGGCCGCCGCTGTTTTGCGTGCGGCAGGCCGCCACGAAAATGTAAGAGATGGTGCAATACGAGGCATTTGGCTTGACTCCTTTTTTTCTTCCATTTGGCACGCACCAGAGTAACTGGGCCGCACGGGCCAATGTCGCCGCAGCGTCTCATTTATATCGGCGTATCGTCTCAAACCGTTGGTTTTCGATCGTTCCCATGCGATGAACGCCAGACCCGACGATAAACTGCGAACCCGGAACTGGCGCCATGCAGCGCCCTCCGGCGCCTACAGGCCCGGAGCAAAATCCCGCCGTGAGTACGTACAGGAGAACGTCGATGGGGTCCAAGAAAAACGGCATAGCGTCCTTTGCCTATTTGGCTGTGCTCAGCGCGGCGCCGGGCGCCGCTCAGGCGCATTGCAGCATCTCGGGCGCCACCGAGACCTGCAGCGGCAGTGTGACCGGCGGCGCCATCGTCCACAGCCAGAACGAGGTGCATACGCTCACGGTCTCCGGACTAGCCAACACCATCGATGCAGCCGACAGCACGGACGCGGGCAAAAAGAACGGCCCTGTCATCTTCCTGCGCGATCCCGGCGGGGTGACGCCCGCGCCTTCCGACTGGAAGGATTCCAATCGAAACGGCCAAGCCGGCATCGATGGCGCCGCGGGCAGCGCTCTTGCCGCGGCCGTCAGCCTCGACACGGGGTACTGGCTTACAGGACAGAGCGGCATCTGGCTCCAGTCTTATGGCTGGACCGGCAGCAAGGCCCACGAGGCCCAGCATACGGACAAGCATGCAACCGGCGGCAAGGGCGGCGACGGCGGCAAGGGCGGCGATCTGTCGCTCATCGCGTCATCGAAGGGCGGGGGCAAGCCGGCGTCGCCGATCAAAGCCGGCGGGACCGATGCGGCTTCGACAGGCCTGCTCTTGGCTTCGGTGGGAGGCGATGGCGGCGCCGGCGGCTGGGCCGATTCGCACGGCGGGCTCAAAGATGCGCAAGGCGGCGCGGGCGGGCACGGCGGAGCCGCCGGGAAGGTCTCGGCGCAATTGCTGGATGGCCATGCGCTGAGCTATTCAGGCGCTGGCGTGGGCATCGCCGTCACGGCGCAGGGCGGCAACGGCGGAGCGGGCGGATACGGACAGGTTGATGGCCTCGACGCTGACTCGTCCTATGGCGGCACGGGCGGCGCGGGCGGCAGTGGTGGGGCGATCAACCTCGCGGCCACGTCCGCCGTCAGCACGGTCGTCACCTCCGGGGTGGCCGGCATTGCCCTGCAGAGCCTCGGGGGCGACGGCGGCGCCGGGGGGGCGGGCAAAGGCGGGCACGACCACGCGGGCGATGGAGGGGACTCGGGCAGCGGCGGCGACATCAGCGCGGATTTATCCGTGAACGTGTCCACGAGCGGGCCGCAAAGCGGCTACGGCGTGTATGTCAAAAGCGCTGGCGGCTTCGCGGGCGACAGCGGCGGCGATTCCGGCGGCATCAAGAATCATCCCGGCAATCCGGGCGAGCCCGGCCAGGCGGGCAGCATCACGCTCGGCCTGACGTCCTCGCGCATCGGCACCAGCAACGCCGAGGCGGACGGCATCCTGGTCCAGAGCGTCGGCGGAATGGGCGGCAACGGCGGCGACAGCTCGGGCCTGTTCTCTTATGGCAGCAAGGGCGGCAGCGGAGGCGCCGGCGCCTCCGCTACGGTGACGCTGGACAAGACCACGGTCCGGACCGGCGGCGACCACGCCGCAGCCTTGCTAGTACAAAGCATCGGGGGCGCGGGCGGCAAGGCCGGCAAGGCGTCCGGCATCAGCGCGCTGGCGGCCGCGGCCGGCGCAGGCGGCACCGGCGGGGCCGTGACCGTTGCGCTTAACGGCAGCACATTGCAAACCACTGGCTCGCATTCAATGGGCGTGCTCGTTCAAAGCATCGGCGGAGGCGGCGGCAGTTCGGGCGCTGCCGATGGCGTCTATGCGGTCGGCGGCAGCGGCGGCCTGGGCGGCGCCGCCGGCGCCGTCGGCCTGACGGCAGACGGCGCCCAAATCACCACCCAGGGCGACAATGCGGTCGGCGTCAGCCTTCAGAGCATCGGCGCGGGAGGCGGTGAATCCCACTCGCCGAAGGGCGCGGTGGCCCTTGGGCAAGACGGCGGGGGCGGTGGCAACGGCTCCACCGCCACCTACGCGAGCCAGGCTGCCGGGTTAACCGTTTCGACCTCGGGCGACCTGTCTGATGCCATACTGGTCCAGTCCGTGGGAGGCGGCGGTGGCCGTGGTGGCAGCACCTTCGAGGCGCTGCCCGGCTTTTCCCATGAAATCGGCTCATCGGGAGGCGGCGGCGGATCGGCCGGGGACGTCAACTACACCGGCTCCGGCAACGACGTCATCTCGACAACGGGCGACCTGGCGCGCGGCCTCGTGCTTCAAAGCATAGGAGGGGGCGGCGGCAGCGGCGGCAATATCGTCAAGATCAGCGCGCTCCTCACCTTCAACAGCGCCTCGGGTTCGACTTCAGACAGCGCGACGCAACACCATGGCGGAACCGTCACCGCGAACTCCGCCGGCCGGATCACCACCACAGGCGACGGCTCAACCGGCATTCTCGCTCAAAGCCTGGGCGGCGGCGGCGGGTCGGCGGGCGACAATTTGTCCATTTCCGTCGGTATCGACATTGGCCAGACGCAAGGCGCCAGCGGACAGGCCGGCGGCCATGGCGGCACGCTTGATGTAACCTCGAGCGCCGACGTTTCCACCAGCGGCGCCGATGCCGACGGCATTCTGATCCAATCGATCGGCGGGGGCGGCGGCCATTCCAGCAACGTCGTCAAAACCGTCGCCGGCCTTTCGATGCCGGGTCTGAGCTCGCACCAGGGCGCGAGCGGCGGCGCAGGCGGCGACGGCTATGATGCCAGCCTGGCATCCACGGGCGCCGTCACCACGCAGGGCGACAATGCGCTTGGCGTGGCCGCCCAAAGCATCGCCGGCGGGGGAGGCAAGGCAGGCAACATCATATCGTCCACCGCCGGCCTGGACCTCGGCAATGCGACGCTGGGCCAATCGGGCGGCTCGGGCGGCAAGGCGGGGAAGGTCTCCCTTTTGAACCAGGGCAATGTCAGCACGGCGGGCGACCTGGCCGGCGCGGTCTTTGCCCAGAGTCTCGGCGGCGGGGGCGGCCATGGAGGGCTGACGGTCAACGGCGACGTATCGATTGTCTCGGTCAGCCTCACACAGGGAGGCGACGGCGGCGCGGGAGGCGCGGGCGGCGCGGTCTCGGTCGACAACAGCGGGTCGCTGGTGACTCTCGGCGGCGGAGCCACGGGCATTTTCGCGCAGAGCCTGGGCGGGGGCGGCGGCGCCAGCGGGACGACGGTCCATGGAGGCCTCAGCGTCGTGTCCTTGTCCGGCAACGTGGGCGGCGACGGCGGCGAGGGCGGGTCCGCTTCGACCGTCGCGGTCAGCAATGCGGGCAAGGTCGGCACTTCTGGCGACCAGGCGACAGGCATCTTTGCGCAGAGCCTGGGCGGCAGCGGCGGCAAGGCCGGCACGCTGGTCAACGGCACCGCGACGGGCGGAGAGTTTTCGGGCGCTTTGATCCTGTCCGTCGGCGGCGCCGGCGGCAAGGGCGGCAGCGCCTCGGATGTGACTGTTACCCAACTGGCCGGAGCCGAGATCTCCACTACGGGCTACAACGCGAACGGCATCACCGCGCAATCGACTGGCGGCGACGGCGGCAGCGGCGGTGATGTGTATTCCGGCGACGCGGCGGTGTCCGAAAGCGGCTCGCTGAGCGTCAATGTCAGCGTCGGCGGAGACGGTGGAGACGCCGGCAAGGCCGGCAAGGCAAGTGTCCAGAACGCCGGCCGCATCAGCACCACGGGCGCTTATTCGGACGCGATCTTCGCGCAATCCATCGGCGGCAATGGCGGGGACGCCGGGTCGAGCTACGCGCTCACGGCCGGCCTGAGCGGCGGCGCCAGTCTCGAATCCACGATTACGGTGGGGGGCAGCGGCGGTTCCGGGGCCGTTGCCTCCGACGTGGAAGTGAACAATTCCGGCGTCCTGTCCACGACCGGCGGCAACGCGGCGGGCATCTATGCGCAGTCGACCGGCGGCAATGGCGGCGTGGGCGGCCATGGCGTCGCTTTCCTGGGCGATTTCGAAGCAACCAAGGAGAATTATCTTTCCCTCAAGGCTGACGTCGAGGTCGGCGGCGCCGGGGGCACGGGCAGCCACGCGGGCTCGGTCAGCGTGACCAACAGCGGGGGTATCACCACGGCTGCCGACACATCCGCCGGCATCTGGGCCCAGTCAGCCGGTGGGGGAGGCGGCGATGGCGGCAATGCCGGCGCCTATTCGCTGGGATATCTTGCCAACCTGGCCGACGGCGGCGAGGAGCCCGAGAAGAAAGGGTTCTCCCTAAGCGTAACGGTGGGCGGCGGAGGTGGCGGCGGCGGCAACGGCGATACGGTGAACGTATCCAACACGCACACCATCGCCACGTCGGGCGCGGCGTCCTACGGCATCTTCGCCCAGAGCCTGGGCGGGGGCGGCGGCAGCGGCGGCAATGGCAGTCCAGGGCTGGAGGGCTGGATCGCGGACGTCTACGAAGACTACGAAAAACTGAACCAGTGGAAGGAAGTCTACGAACAATACAAGAAGCTGACGAAGAAGGACTGGAAGGGCCTGTTCCTGGAGGGCTTTTCGGTGGACGTCGGCGGCAGCGCGGGCGGCACCGGCGACGGCGGCGACGTCACCGTGGCCAATAGCGGCACCATCGCCACCACCGGCGCCTCGGCGACGGGGATCTACGCGCAGTCGACGGGCGGAGGCGGCGGAACCGGCGGCGACGGCTCGCAAGGCATGCTCACCTCGGTCACCGTCAGCGGTTCGGGCGGCGGTGGCGGCAAGGGTGGCGTGATCACGGTCGACAACCAGGGCGCCATCCAGACTTCGGGCGAAGGGGCGATGGGCGTTTATGCTCAGTCCCTTGGCGGCGGCGGAGGCTCGGCCGGCGACGTGGAAGGCACCATCGTGACCAACATCGAGGGCCTCGATCAGATTCTGGGATACAACATTTTCGGCTCCACCGGAGGCAGCACGGGCGACGGCGGCGATGGCGGCGACGTCAGCATCAAGAGCTCCGGTTCAATCATCACCACCGGCGTCAACGCGCATGGGATCTGGGCGCAATCCGTCGGCGGCGGAGGCGGAGCCGCCTCCTCCTATGGCAATGGCGCGGGCGACAACGGCGTCGGCAGCGATGGCCTGGAGGGCAGCAGCGGCCGCGTCTCGGCCAATGTCGCCGGCACCATAGACGTGCGCGGCGACGGCGCGCACGGCATCTTCCTGCAAAGCGCTTCGGGCGTGGGCGACAGCAGCCACGCCGGAGGCGTCGACATGACCGTCTCTGGTTCGGTGACGGCCGGCGGCGCCAATGCGCGGGCGATCCTGGCGCAGGCCGCCTCCTACGCCGCGGACGCGTCCACCAACGACCCGTCGGCCGCGACCGTGCAGATCACCGTCGACAAGGGCGCCACGGTGGCGACCACGAACCCGGCCGCCTATGAAACCATCGCTATCAAGGGCGGCCGCACCGTCATGGGAACGTCGGGCTTCGAAGTTTCCAACCGGCTCTACAATTCCGGCGTCCTCACCAGCGCCAATCCCGCATCAGCGGTGCTCGCCACCGACGACGCGGCCGGGCTGCTCGTGCACAACATGGGCTTGATGAGCGGTTCCGTCTCCGCTGGGAGCAAGAATGCGGTTCACTTCTACAATGACGAGAGCGGCGTCTTCGCACTGGGAACGCAGGTCAACCTGGGCACCAACAGCGGCACGTTCCTGCAGAACGGCGGCGTGGTGTCGGCCAGTGGGCCGGGCCTCGTGGGCGCTTCGACGGTGACGACCGGACGCTTCGTCCAGAACAGCGCGGGCGCGATCCAGGTGGACCTGAGCAAAGCCAATGCGCAGACCGCCTTGACCGGAGACCAGATCGTGGTGGACGTGGGCGGCAGTGGCGGCGGCGCCGTTGCCCTGGCCGGTTCGGTCAAGCCCTATTGGGTCGGCGGCACAAGTTTCGTGTCGGGCGACACCGGCGACTTCGGCATATTGAACACGGCCCACGGGCAAGCCATCGACAGCACCGGCCTGGCCATTGCAAACAGCGCGGCCGCGGCCTACTCGCTCAAGAGCACCAACGACGGATCAGGCATCAAGGGCCAGTACACCATCGACTATACCGGCGCGGCCAGCGGGGTGAGCCTGGGCGACAATGAACTGAGCTTTGCGGATTACTTCAGCGCCGGCATGGCGGCGATGCCGCGCGAGGAAGCCATGACGGATACCCCCCGCGCGATGTCCCTGCTTGCAACCGAGTTCCTGAACACGATGAGCGGCGAGGACCTGGCCCGGGCCTATGGCGAGCACATGCTCGACGAAAGCGTCATCGGCGTGGCAAGGGCCATGTCGACGTCCCACGCGCTGCATTCGCTTCTGCAGAGTTGCCCCAACCTCGATCGTCATGCGGCCGGAGCGGCATTCCTTCGCCAGCGTGAGTGCGCCTGGGTCCAGTTGAAGGGCGGCAAGTACCGCCAGGATGCGACCGGCTCGATGCCCGGTTTCGACGAATCGGTTGCAGGCGTTTCCGGCGCGGTGCAGAAGCGGGTCGGCAACGGCACGTTCGTCGAACTGGGCGGCAGCCTGGAAAAAGTCGATGTGCGCGGCGGAAATTTCTCCGATGACGGCCATCGCGTCGGAATCGGTGTCGCCGTCAAGCGCGAACTCGGCATCTTCACGCTCTCGTCCACCTTGGGCGCGGGCTATTACCGCTTCGACAAGCAGCGCGCTTATTCCTTCGGCGGCGACCGGCATCGGGCTACGGCGGACACCCGCGGCACCTTCATTACCGCCGAAGCGCGCGTCTCCGCGCTGCTGCCGCGGGACAATTTCTACTTCAAGCCGGCCCTCGCCCTGTCGGCGACCCGGCTGCGCCAGGACGGGTATTCGGAAAGCGGTGCCGGCCCTTTGAACTGGCAAGTGGACAGCATCTCGAAAACCGCGGTCGCGCTGCACCCCTCGTTTGAATTGGGCTATGCCTTCGACCTGTCCGACCGTCCGGCGGTCGCCTATCTGCGCGCCGGACTGACATCCATGCTGAGCAACACCGGGATAGGCGTGACGTCCAGGCTGGTGGATGACGGCGCGACCTTGGGCGACCTGACAGTCAATTCCGACACCGACCGACACCAGTTCGAATTGACGGCTGGCGTGGACCTGGACCTGGGGCGCAACCTTTCATTGTCCATACAGGGACAGACGGCGCTGTCCAAGAACGCCACCAACTACGGCGGATACGCCCGCGTGAGGTATCGCTTCTAGGATCCCGAAAACCGCTGCACCCAATAAGCCGTAGAAGCATCATGCCCCGCCGCATCCTTGGGCTTGGTGCCAGATAATTCTTCGGTAATACCCTGCGCCAGCACCTTCCCCTACTCCACGCCCCATTGGCCCAGCATTTTCATCGGCATGGCGCAGTGGGCGGGTGAGTAGTTGGTGCTTCACCCGCTTCGCTAGTGATCGCCAAACACCTCATCCAGCGAGTTGGCCTCGAGCAGGGCGAGCGACCACGTTTGCAGGTTTTCCGGGGTGGCGTTTTCCAGCCGCTGTGGAACAGATTCAGGCAACGGGCCGAATTTGCGAGTGAGTAGGCTATGCAGCATTTCCGCTTGGCCTTCTTTCCGGCCCTCGGCAAGCCCTTCCATCTTCCATTGATGCGTCCAGGACCGAGAATGTTCAGCGAGCATGTTCTTGATCTCCAGTAAATCGTTGATCTGCGGCATATCGACATCGGGCAGTGAGCGCGGAAGCAGCACGTACCGCGTCCAGCTGGCGAAGGCGCGCCGTACGAGTGGGTCGGCCTTGGTGTAGTTATACACTTTTTGAATCAGGTCTTCCACGTCATGAAGACCGCGGTTATGCTCCATGCGAAACAGCAGCGCTGCCAGGTTGTTCTCGGGCAGTTTGCCAGAAGCGACCAACGCGCCTTCATCCACCAGCAGGTATTGCAGTTGGGGCAGAAACCGGCGCAACCCCTGTGGAATAGTTCCAATTAGGTCAGACACATTCAGCGCCGCATTCCAGCGTGGCACACCGCTGTAGATCACAATAGGCAACACCATGGGTAGCGGTTCGCCGGGTTTGATAAGTTTGCGTGCCAGCAAAGCTTCGTACAGCAGCCCCAAGTACGTGAGGATGCGCAGTGCCATATAGAAGTCGACGGTGGACTGATGCTCGATCATCAGCAACAGGAACACATCGCGCCCGTCCAGCCGGGGCAGACGCCAGACGATGTCTCCCTGCCGCTGGCGTAGTTTGTTGCTGATGTAGTCGGTGGGCAGGGGTTCGAGCCGATCCCAATCGACCAGGTCCTGCCAGGGCGCTCTGACAATGCCCTGGAACAAGCCGCGCACGATGGCGGGATTGCTGAACAGCAAACGATAGCTGGCGTCGTGTTTGTTCACGCATGCGCTCCGATGGGAGTTGGCGATACGTGAACTGTAGGATTGAAGGCCGCTGCCGGGACCGCTTAGTGAATGGATTTATCTTGCGGGAAAGTACGCATATCTGCTGCATTGCCCCTCAAGTAAGAGCGCCGGCAGCCTCGACCAATTCTCCCAACTCTGGATTAACGGTGCGATGGCAGATTTCTCGAATCTTCTTTAGCCGTGCATCGCGGAATGTTATGTAGATCTCGGCGCTGAACTCAAGCTTGGTTGGGCAGTCACTGTATTCCTTCAATAAAAGATGCTTGTCGATAGGAACCCCGGCCTCTTTCAAACGCGTGAAATAATTGTCTGGCAGTTCAGCACGTTTGCGGACGTTGTCGGTGGCGCCTACGAAACGATAGTTGCCCAGGGTGTTTATTTACGTCCCGGGAAATTGCAGTTTCGTGCTGAGCGCATGCCGAGGATAGATATGGTCTATGTGAGGCTCATTTCCTCTTGACTTCACATCAAACAGGGAAGCGCCCAACTGGTACCGTGGAGGTGCCTTTGCCTGCTAATTGTCATATTGATGATGGGCGGCTACGCACAATACATAACGGCGTCGAGTGCGCCGGAACTGCCGGCCAATCGAGCCGCAGCGAGCCCTGAAATTCCGCAGTTCGACTCGCCGGACTGGGACCCGCTGGCCTAGGCCTATATTGATTTGGCATTCCTGTATGCTCAATGCCGGGTGAGACACTAGGCCGTGGTTGAGGGGTGGCCACTTCGGCCGGCTCAACATAGCGGGGCTGGCATGCGAGCGGTTCCATAATGAAATGAGGGCTTCGACTAGAGCGCACTTCATAGCTCAGCATCAAGAGCAATTCTTCGTATTGTGACCGGCGTTTTTATGTGGGCGCCCGTTTCTTCGTCTTTGACCACGAAGCGGACGCGAACCGTCGCAAGTCTAGTATCGCCGGGTTTGAGATCCACAACTTCAGCTTTGTAGCGCGGGTTTTCAAACTCGACGAATAAGTTGGGCGCAACTCGCATCGGTACTCTTGTGAGTAGCGTCCATACACCTTCTTTATTGGGAGGGTAGAGCCCTGGCCCCTGTTCGATCATTGCTTCGATGTGTTCGGCGCACATCTCAGAACGATCGGGAGATGCCTCTACTGCGGCATTGACGTCGTTGGCATACATTGCACGCTTAAAGCGTAGAAAGATCTCTGGCTCCGTCACCATCTGGTGAGGCAACCCCTCCTTGGGGCGAAGTGTCGTGAAGACCATATCAGGTATCCCTGCGGGTACCAAGCTGGGGTCTTCTTGCGACACCGTCCAGCCAAGCGCGTATAGGCCTTCAACTCCAAATCGTCCACACTCACCATTCAATGGCTCATGTGCTGCAGGCATAACCCAGAATGTGAAGAGTAAACGGCTCTCGCCGAACTCGGCTTCCCCGACCCAGTCTTCAGACTTCCTGGTTGAGCTATCGAGCAGGGCGACTTGGGGAACTGAATACCCAATTATCGGTATTGGCTCGCAAAGGTCCATCAAGCAGGGGATGTAGCGGACCTGCCGGTCGCTAAAGTGATAATTGATTCGCCCGCTTGTGTGAATTGTTATTTCCTTCGTCTTAGGTTCGCGTGTATCTCGCTTGTACACGGTGTCGGCGCGCCCTTCTTTCTGAGCCCAAGTGAATCCTTCTTCGCTTTCGCCATCGCGCACCAAAATGAGCTTGATAGACCCCTCATCCATGACTTTTACCGACGCTAGATGCCGACACGAGTCTTTATCTTTCAACAGAAGCCTTGGCATGGGACTTAACCTTAATGAGCGGAAATGATGGTGTCGCTAGTCTGACGGCTATTTCCTGTAGCAGCAAGGATTCGAGCTCATCTGGTAACAGGTATTGAAAGTCCATAAAGCATGTCAAATACTAGAAATCGCCGTCAATGGAGTCAACGCCTTACGCACACCCAATACATGACAACGTATTAGACAGGCTGGGCCTAAATCAATAATTAAGTCAAGCAGCTAGGGCCCTTTTTGAACTCCTTGACCGACTAGGTGATCCCGCCTTCGGATAGCCTCTGTAACTGGGTCGGGAGAGTCAGGCCCGTGCAATGGTTAGCAGAACAAGCGCACTCATGCTCTAGCGAGTTTTTTGTGCGCTTGTAGGATGAATATGTTGAATAGACTTTGCCGCCTGTATTACGCGGGCCCTTCCTTCGGGGGACTCGAGATTGATGCGAACGCTGCCGTCACGGTTGATAACGATGGACGGATCTTGCTCCTTGCGGCCCCTGAAGGCGTTCTTCACCGCTTTGAGGAAGATAGAGAGTTCGGACATGGTCGATTTCCAGCACACTACACAAGTCGAATTATGGGGTATTCGTCTCAATATGCAATTGCGGAAAGTGCGTAGCCTGTACCGCCATGCATGGAGCCGCACTACCCCCCAAACCTCTCCACCCAATAAGCCGTAGAAGCATCATGCCCAGCCGCATCCTTGGGCTTGGCGCCAGACAATTCTTCCGTAATACCCTGCGCCAACACCTTCCCGTACTCCACACCCCATTGGTCGAACGGGTTAATGCCCCACACCACCCCCTGCACGAACACCTTGTGTTCATACAAGGCCAGCAGGGCGCCCAGGGTGTAGGGGGTTAGCTTGGGCAGCACGATAAGGTTAGAGGGCCGGCCGCCCGGGTGGACGCGGTGCTTGGCCAGCCATTCGGCCTTTTCCTGGGGAAGGCCGCTTGCCAGGCATTCCTTCAGGGCCTCTTCGTACGACTTGCCCTGCAGCAGGGCCTCGCGCTGGGCCAGGCAGTTGGCCAGCAGGCTGCGATGGTGCTCGGGCCAGTGGTGCCCGGCCTCTTGGCATACAATGAAATCCACCGGCGCGCCGTCGCTGCTTTGGTGCAGCCACTGGAAGAAAGTGTGCTGGGCATCGGTGCCCGGCATGCCCCATACCGCCGGGCCGGTGGCCACGTGCACGGGGTCGCCGTCCAGGTCCACCGACTTGCCCAATGATTCCATCTCAAGCTGCTGCAAGTAAGGTACCAGGTTGGCCAGACGAAAATCATAAGGCGCGATGTTCAACGAGGCATAGCCCAGCGCATTGCGGTTCACTATGCCGGCCAGCGCCATTTGTATGGGGGCGTTCTTTTCAAAGGGTGCACTGGCAAAGTGCATGTCCATGGCCGCGGCGCCGGCATGCATGCCGGCCACCACGTCAGAGCCCACCGCCAGTGCGGTGGTCAGCCCCACCGAAGACCACAGCGAAAAGCGGCCGCCCACCCAGTCCCACAGGCGGAATATCTGCGAATCGCGCGCCCCCCAGGCCTTGGCCAGATCGGGGCAGGCCGTAACCACCATCAGGTTCTCGTAGGGGTCTTCCACACCCGCATTGCGCTGCCATTCAATGGCGCGCCGCCCATTCTGCAAGGTTTCAGCCGTGGTGAACGACTTCGAGGCGAGCACGATAAGCGTGTCGTGGGGGTTAAGTCCGGCCAGAGCGCCCTCGATGGCGTGGCCGTCGATACTGGCCGCAAAGCGCACCTGGCGCCACATGCCCGCATAGCCAAAGGCCCCCACCGTAAGCCGTACCCCCCAGTCACTGCCGCCAATACCGATGTGGACGATGTTGCGCCAGCGGCGCTCCGAGTCGGCTTTGCGGATGAACTCGTTCATGCGCTGACGCTCGGCGGCCACGGCCTCTACGGGGGCGGGAGCGCGCAGCATGGTGTGCCACGCGGCGCGTTCTTCAGTGTTGTTGATGGATTGGCCGGAGAGGAGCTTGTCGCGGTAGAGATTGAAGTGGCGGGCACTAAGTAACGCTTCAGCAGATTTGATCAAAAGGGGGGAGGTAACCTGACCTGTAAAGTCTAGAGCAAGCCCCGCTGCATCGAATAGGCGTAAATCGTTTGGGTGAACAGACGCTGATTGGCCAGCTTTGATGAAAGCTTCCCATTCAGAGGTTTGATCCAAGGCAGACATAAGCGGAGTGGATAGAGCGCTAATCACAGGCGCCTCCAATGTTATTAGCGTAATTTCAAGGCAATTGTAACTGGCATTGAATCCAAAGAGGGCTTGTCCAAGCCGCCGCTGACAGAGGTGCGAAGGGAAAGGCTATAAACCACCGTCTAGCAATAATATACCTACCGTCGTCACTTCGGAGATGCGACTGTACTTACTCTTGTGCGTTAAATAGACCTACGGTTCAACGTCGGAAAAAGCAGCCCTATTTCTCTCCAACCCTAGCATTAATCGGAGCAAGAAGCCCCCTTCGATTAGACGAAATCCTTTGTGTAATGCTGCTTCGAGGACGGCGTCAACCGGCCAGCCTGCGTAAAGCCCCAATACCGAATCACGGATGTGATTTTAAGTATGGACGCTGCGGTCATCCCTCAAGTACTCGAAGGCCCAACTATATTGCTCAGCGAAGCCATGGATACTGTTTGTAGGCCACTCATGCGCTTTTATCTCTCGTATGAGAATGTGCTTGACCGAAGCGCATTTGTTAAACTGTGCCACTTTCTTGACAGAGTTAAAGGTTCACTTTCTTATGACGGTTCGCCGCGCTTTCTTGACCCTCGCAGTGGCTGTCTGCATATTTGCTCTATATTTTGCTGTCCAACCATTGGGGCCGGGATACGAGCAATTGGACCGGAGTTCATACTCGGCTACCGCCATAGGTATAAATGCCGAAAATCAATGGTCTGAGTTCGTTGATGATAAGCAGGGGATCTTATTCGTTCACCCCGGTGAAATTGAGCCTGTATTAGTTAAATTGAGATTTGCTAGTTCGGGTAACGCTGTACTTACTTTCTTCATTCGAGAAGGAGGACAGCTTGGAAACATCAAATTTACCCTTCGGCACAACGGCGAGTTAATTGGGTCGCATGAGGTTATCTATGACCATTCTCCAACTACTGTCGGTCTAAAAATTGCATCGGGCGATATTGTAGAAATTGAAGCCGAAAAAAATGGAATCACCGCTCAAGATTGGGGGCAAATAAGGATTGAGCAGCGCTCAGCAATCTTTACCTTAGAGGAAGTTTTAGTGCCCCTGTTGTGGGCATTCTTAGCATTCTACTTAGCGTCAAAAAGACATCTAACAGTTGTCGTTAACGCGTATCTAATATTTCTTATATACATTGTCGCCGACAAACTGACATTTGGCCTCCTAGATTTCCGAAATATTAGTGCTTATAGTGCGTTAGCCATTAGTCTCACATTCATCTTCGTTTGGGTGTATCAAGAGTTATATTGGGCTCGCCGTTTTCGACTCGCAGCAGCGCTGAGCTTTTTTTTAGCGTTGATTTTATATGTTGTACCTGTCACTTATATTATTTACTACCTCAATTTTCATGAGAGTATAGATAAGTCTATATTATTTGCGATCTTTCAGACAAATCTCACTGAAACAATAGAGTATTTACATGATTTCGTCTCGCCATTATGGCTGTGGGGGGCGATGATAACTGCCCTCGCAATTGGTTTTCTTTTGCTAAGCCACGAAAAGCGAGTGCCAACAGTTTTTGAACGCTCATTATTATTATTCTTAATCGTCACATTCGCAGTCCCCACATTGATTTCTGTGGATGCACTGCGCCTACCCCATTTCACATTCCGGACGGCGGCAGAATATCATAGAGAATTATCAGCATTTCGTGCGATTCAAGAAAGCCGCGCAGCGGGAATAGATAATTTAACAGCTGCCAAAGACCATAATGATGAAATCCACATAGTTGTAATCGGTGAGTCCTTGAACAGGCGGCATATGGGGCTATATGGCTATTTTAGGGAAACAACACCTTCGCTTACGAGGCTGCGTAAGAGTGGAGAGCTTATTGTCTACGAGAACGCTTTCAGTAGTCACACTCATACAATGCAGGTGCTTTCTCAGGCACTAACCGAAGCAAATCAATTCAATCATCGAAGTTATTTTGAATCATCCTCGCTAATAGATGTACTGAAAGCTGCGGACGTGAATACAGTTTGGCTCACAAACCAAAACTTACTGGGTGCCTGGGACAATATGGTCTCAGTCATTGCTAACACGGCAGACCAATTAGTGGGAATAAACCGTGCAATCGGGACAACCGTTGCTACAGATACTTGGGATGCTGAACTGTTGCCTCCTATAGCGGATGCATTGCATCCCAAGACTAAACAAAGTCAAGTCATTTTTGTGCATCTTATGGGGAGCCACAGCAACTATTGCAGCCGATTCCCTGAAGAGTATCAAGACTACACCGAGCCATTACCAAGAGGGATCGCAGGCAGCAGCATTGATCACCAACCTAAACTCGCCCAAAGCCTAAATTGTTATGACAATAGTGTGTTGTACAACGATTATGTGGTGAACCGTATTATTTCATTGCTTCGAGAAAGCGGGACCGTCGGGAGCGTCACTTATTTTTCCGATCACGGTGATGACGTCATGGCACAGCTCGGCCACAACTCAACCAAGTTTACGTTCGATATGGCGGCGATTCCATTAATGTTTTGGTTGTCTGACTCTTATATCGAGCGCTACCCGCTTAAATACAAGTATCTTAATCAACACAGTGCGAAGCTGTTTACCAACGACTTACTTTTCGACACATTGCTGGGTGTAATTGACGTTCGAAGTGACAAGCGGCAGGAGAAGTTCGACCTCTCTAGTGAAGCGTTTCATTTAGAAGAGTCAAAAGCCTCTACGCTACACGGGAAGATACCTCTATTCAATGATGCGAACTATATATGGTGGCAAAGGTTTAATCGCGAAAGCTTAGCAGACATTGAACAGGACGAGCGTGTCATTCCACACCGAGTTAACTCAATAGGCAAGTTGCATGACATTTGGGCTGCAGGTTACCGCTCCTTCGAAGTAGATGTCATCTTTAATTTAAATGAATCAAGCGGATTTCGAATCGGCCACGAGAGTGCCACTTCAGGCTTGCCTTTCGAGGCATATCTTGATTCTATAAATGTTAGCGAAGTCAGGAAAATTTGGTTTGACCTGAAGAATTTGACGGCCGAGAATTACCAGGAGGTTCTTGCAGCATTGCAGTCTCTCGATGACCGCTACGCCCTCAAAGACCGTCTCATTCTTGAATCAAGTACTACAGGAGACTGGTTTAAGATCTTTCGAGAGGAGGGATGGCATACTTCTTATTACACTCCGACTGACAGGATCGTCGAACTGCTTGCCAGAAACAATATAAGCGAGTTGAACGAGTTGGCCCAGCAAATAGCAGCGCAAGTAGAGGTACAGAATGTGGCGGCTGTCTCGTTTGATCATCGTGGCTACTCTTTTATCAAGCAATATTTAGAATCTAAATTAGCGAAAGATGTTGTTTATCATTCGTGGGTCGGGCCTGCTATCAGCACAAGTGAGTTCTTGAAAAAGTTGAGTCAAACTCCTATTTATTTAGATAAGAGAGTGCGAACGGTATTGATACCATTTCATTCGCCGTTTCATTTATGATTTAATGTCGCCAATAGCGTCTTGACAGGGGATCCGAGAGCCGAGTTTAGCTAAGGGCTGAACGCACCTATGTATTGACCCAGTGATTTCCTGCTCAGGGGGGATGCGGACGTTTTCTTAGACTGTTTATGTAGGCATTAACCCCAACGCTTGGCGATACTCAATGGGACTACGCCCACCAAGCGATAGTTTAATTCGATGCTCGTTGTACCAGCGGATATAACCGTCAATCTGTTCCATGAAGTCTTGCAACTGAACATCCCGCCAGTTTCTCGGATAGATCAGTTCGGTCTTCAGACGTCCAAAGAATCCCTCGCAAGCGGCGTTATCTGGCGAACACCCCTTCTTGGACATTGAGCGCACCAGTTTGGCATTGTCAGTACGACGAATCCACTCAGGCCAACGGTAATGCGCACCTCTGTCCGAATGGATGACGGGATGCTCACCTGGTTGTAGTGTCTGCACGGCTTGATCCAGCATAGTGTTGACGAGATCCGCGTCTGGGCGAGTACCGATAGTCCAGGCCACCACCAGCCCATCAAAGCAGTCTACGACCGGTGAGACGTAAACCTTTCCTGCGGGGATGTGAATCTCCGTCAAATCGGTCAACCATTTCGTATTCGGTGCGCAGGCATGAAAGTCACGGCTCAGGAGGTTTGGCACCGCAGGCGTGGGCTCGCCCGCATATGCAGAAAAACGTTGCCGGCGAGGCGTTTGCACCGTCAGCGATTCCTCGGCCATTAAGCGGCGCACGACTTTCTCCGACAAACGCACACCTTGACGCCGCAGGGCTTTGTCGATGCGCCGGTAGCCATAGCAGCAGTAGTTCTCATCGAAGAGGTTTCGGATAGCGGCACGCACTTTCGCGTACTTATCCGGCAGCGTCTGTCGCAGCCGTTGATAGAAATACGTACTGCGCGCGAGCCTCAGGCTTTGTAGGAGCTGAGTAAGGGGATAGAGTTCTTTGAGGGCATCAACCACTGTCGCTTTTTCCCGGCTTGTCAGCCCGAGGAGGTTGATGCCCGCGTCTTTTTTTATGAGCTCACTCGCCTTCTCCAGGATGTCGCGCTCCAGGCGAAGCTTGCGGACTTGCGCTTCCAAATCAATCAATTCCCTATGTAGGTCAGCGCGTTGCTGTTCTAGCGGAACCGTATCTGTTCTTTTAGGCATGGGTTTCAGAGGGGCGTAGCCAAGTAGCTGATGATGCCAACTATATAACGTTTCCCGAGTCACACCGATGGTATCTGCTACCTCTCTCGCTGAGCCGGAGCGTGTATTCAACGCGATGATGGCCTGCTGCTTCGTGGCACGAGGCCGCGGCATATTGTGCGGGGTACTGCTGCCCGTGATGGTCCGCTTAAACTCGGGACGCAATTCACCGATCCAAGCACGCAGCGTCTCTCGGCTCGGATAGCCTAGGCATCGGATCGTGTGAATAAGACTATGACCTTGTTCGACGTAGTGATCCACTGCCCGGTGCTTTTGTTCATCCGTATACCGGCGCTTTACCCGCTGATAGCCTTTGCGAAGATCTCGATGTTGTTCGAACTCTGCGCACCAGGCCTTGAGCGAACTCTTGTTGGAATAACCTAGCTGACGTAACGTGGCATTCATCCGACGTCCGAGCTTCAAGTACAGCTTTACAGCACGCAGCCGATCCTCATGTGAATACATGAACTACTCCCAGAAGTAGTCCAAGATTTTGTCCGCACCCCCAACTGAGCAGGTTCCGCTGGGTCATTACATGCCCGACGCAAGTTCTTCGAGCTGCACGCCTCCAGCAAGAGCCAGTTGGCCGAACAAGCCCTGCAATATATCGGCCAGCTCTATGAGATTGAGCGGCAGGCCAAAGACTTACCCGCTGAGGATCGAAGGCGAATACGCCAAGAACAGGCCAGGCCACTGGCCGACACCTTGCAGCAGTGGATGTTGATGCAGCGCCAGCGGGTGCCCGAAGGATCCGCCACGGCCAAAGCCGTGGACTACAGCTTAAAACGCTGGGGTGCGCTCACACGCTACTTGGACGATGGGCAGTTGCCCATCGATAACAACCGCATCGAACAACAGATTCGACCCGTTGCCGTGGGCCGTAACAACTGGCTGTTCGCTGGCTCCTTGCGGGCGGGAAAACGCGCGGCGGTGGTGATGACGCTGATCCAGTCAGCCAAGCTCAATGGGCACGACCCGTATGCGTACCTGAAGGATCTGCTCACGCGCCTGCCGACACAACCGGCAAGCCGCATTGATGAGCTCTTGCCGCACAACTGGGTGCCAACGATTTAAGTAGTTAACCGCGTTAACTCATAAAGATGGGTTCACCGGACGCTTACGGTTTTACTATTGCCAGAGCTTAATCTACTTTTCGGGGTTCTGATAACACCATGAGCCACGCTATCATTGCAGTATAGAATCCGATAGTATTCATGCGCCGGAACATTGTCTCCGTTAATCCGAAGAATAAGAAACCTAGACAGACAGCTAACCCCATTGCTGCAGCCGCCTTTGATTGGAAAGAGGCTTCTGTCTTGAATAGTCTCGGCAAAAAGTAGGTGCAAGGCGCAGCATAAATAAGCAATAGACCAAGTAGGCCCGGGAAACCGAAACCAGCGAACATTAACATCAGATCACTGTGCGGCTCACCAAAATACTCGTCAACTACGTGTTGGCCTGTTAAGCCCTTTGGGATGGCGACATCTTGCAAATAGTCAATGAACTTGCCCCCGTCGCCAAGCCCAACCCAAGGTTTGCTAGCTCCTGCGTCGATAGCCGAACGCCATAGTTGAAGCCGTATGCACATGGAGTTGTATTCGATTTTATTTTCATCGTGGCACGCTTGTACTTCTTCTATGCCCTGAGTTATACGCTCCATGAGCGCGCCGTTAGTTAAAGTTGCGACTACAAAAACCGCCGCAGCCAAAGTGAACCACGCAACGGAACGTGCAGGCCGACGCATACCGGAAAATAAGAGCATGGCTAGCACAGTGAATATTGGTAGGCCCAGCAGGCCAGTACGAGTTTGGGCAGTGAAAAAGCCCCCGAACGCTGCTAGCGCCGCCAATACTTTTATGCTGGTTTCCAATTTAATATAGTGTGTAAGTCGCCATTGGATAGAGTAGAGCGAAATCGCTCCCAAAAGCAGCATGATGCTTGTATAGGTGGTAAGGATTAAACCTGGAGTCACAGGGCGGGCATGAACATTCAGTGTGAGCCATAGTAAAATTCCTGACGACACGAAGCTCGCAATGTACACTCCCCAGGCAGCCTGTCGTAACGAAAGTCTTTCGATATGCCCTAAAGCCAATAACAAGACCCATAAACCAAGGAAAAAGCGTAGTGCTCCTTCGCTATTTGCTCCAGCCCATTCCCCATAATATAAAGACGACGAGGCTACAGCCAGAAAAAGTACACTGTAGCTAACAATCAGCCCTCGATACGCCTGAGTTCGCCTCCATGCTTCAGCAAAACCGTGGCGGGAGAGAAGAATTAAGCTGGCCGCGATTAGCCCATAAAATACTCCGCTTGGAAGGGAGTAGCTAGTAAGCAACGTTATTGGTAGCAGTGTATAAAGGGCCACTATCAGTAGAGATAACATAGTTTCTGAAAACAAGATGACAAAGTTTTTGGGCAAAGTTGGAGTTCACTCGACGAGGGTGGACGATTACTGAATCTTAAACGTAGGGATTGACGACTGTCCCCTTTACATAAGGCGAGTTAACAACTTTCGACATTCTTCTCCAAGAGGGCAAGTGTCTCACCTTCATAATGTGTGTAGCGGCCGTTTATAATTGCGGTGGATTAAATATTACCCTTTTAATTTTCTACTCGACATCAAGGGCTAATCGGGCGTGTTGAAAGAAGGCACCGGGCCCCTTTGAAGACGAGTTGCTCATTCCCAATTTATTAGATATGAAGTCCCTACGCGCCAGACGTTTCAAAAGATTTTACGAGCAAATATTTTTGTCACGTTTATTCGCCTTATTATCTGGCTGGTTATTCTCTGTAGCATTACCAGCATTATTATATTGGGGGCCGAGTGTCCTACATAATGTAAACTCCGGCCAAAGAACAGCTCTGCTTGCTACCTCTATTGCCTTTGTGCTCTCGCATTTTAGTACTAAATACATCCTGGTAAATTATCCGGGCGGTCAATCACAAGGGTTAATTTTTACCCAAGTGCTGATGTGTTATGGAACATTAATTATTGGTACGTTATTGCTTCGGACGGAGGTATCTAGAGCCCTATTAGTTGCAAGCGGCGTAGCGGCTTTATTGTGGGTTCACATAGAATATATTACGACAAGGGCTTATTTTCGCCCAAAGTTCGCAATTATCCCGGGAGGATTTGCGGACGAGGTATTAGCTCTACCTGATTGTGATGCGAGACTTCTTGCATGCTTAGATTTACAGGGAGTACGATACGACGGCATCGTTGCTGATTTTGAGAGAATCGATAGAGATGCGGAGCGTTTTCTTACCACCTGTGCACTGACCAACGTGCCGGTTTATAACGCTAAAAGTGTTTATGAAACTCTGAGTGGCCGAGTGAAGATCGACAAAATGTCTGAAAACAATATCGGCTCACTGTTGCCGTCTACAGCTTACGAGCTAACAAAATCGTTAATAGATTGGACGATTGTCGTTATAACTTTACCGATAGTTCTACCTTTGAGTGTCCTCACTGCTTGCCTTATACGCCTCGAAAGTCCAGGGCCGGCAATCTATAAACAAGACAGAGTGGGAAGGGGGAACCGGGTGTTTACAATATACAAATTTCGCAGTATGCGATTTGACAGGAACGCTACCGAGCAATTTGCAGGACAGGATGATCCTCGCGTTACTCGCGTGGGACGAATTATTCGGAAGCTTAGAATAGACGAGGTACCTCAGTTTTTTAACGTGTTAAAGGGCGAAATGAGCCTAATCGGCCCCAGGCCTGAGCAGCCAAGCTTTGTGCAAGAGTTCGATAAAAAAATACCGTTTTATAGTTACCGCCATGTGGTTAAGCCAGGGATCACTGGATGGGCCCAGGTGCGGCACGGATACGCAGCGGGGAGTGATGAGACACGCGTAAAAATCGAGCACGATTTTTACTACATTAAAAACTGTTCACTATCCTTGGATTTTTTTATTATATTTTTAACCTTCAGGACCATGTTAACGGGATTTGGCGCGCGGTAGTGCTTCCGTCTCGCGCGAAATATTCCCCCTATCTTAGCTAGCCGATAACCGGCGAATGTCGGATACGATAAATCGGACTGAGGGGTTTATTATCATTTACAGGATATTTGTAATATCTGATCTAGCCAGCCAGCGATACTGTACTTTCCATAAATCTCGGCAGGGAGATCGTTATAATGTGTACGTAGAAATGAATCCGGTATTACAGGATTGTTTCGATCAATTATGCAGATATTATTCTCCGAAAAAAATTCATAATTGGAAATCTGGCTATTTGTGGTTATCAACTTTTTACCAGCTCCCAAAGCTTCAAATGTTCTGATTGTGAGCCCTGTTTGAGCATAATGCTCAACGTCTAGAATAATTTTTGAACGCTCGAAGACATTTTTTACAGCCTCTTTGCTCAGTGGCTGAAAGTGAAATTCGTTAATCGCTGCTCGTCTGAACTCCGGTTTAAATATTTTGTAAAGGTAAAACACCCATTTCGCCTGAAGGAAGAGATACGCATAAAAGCTGACCTTTCCCCTAGTGCGTTTCAACACCGTACTTATTACTTTATATCGGTCAGTATGAGCAGTTCCAACGAAGCTGATGTCATAATCAGGAGCATAATCATCCTGTCTTGAAAAGGCTGTAGAAAAAAATAATGGCCTAAAATTTATGGAATACTTGTGAGCATCTTCTGGGTCAAAGGTAAAACAGGAATCAAAAAACTCTAAATTTCCTATTATTTTCTTCCGATTTCTAAACGAATCCCAAGCGTAAAGTACAAACGTAGCATTCGGGAACGCTCTTTTCCAGTGTTTCAGAGTGGATTCAGAAAGAGTTTGTCCGTTGATCACGAATATTAAGTCATAAGTCTCCCTATTAAATTCTTTTAGCTTCTTCCTGTAATAAAAGTCGGCAAATACAATAGTAGAATCACGCCAGACTTTAGTGATCGCCTTCACTAATGGCGACGCAAACGGACGGTCTAGAATGAAATCAACTTGGGCTCCACGGCGTTTTAATTCAGCTGAAATTTCTTTTTCATAGCCAAAAAAACCTGGCGCCATTAATAATACTGACTTATTTAGCAAGTGAGTATTCAAGCTTTGTCATCCAAAAACTTAAGTATTTTAGCGGGAACACCGCCCACTACGGCGGATTGGGGCACCGAGGTAACTACAACGGCGTTTGCTCCAATTTGTGCATTGTCGTGAATCGTAACTCCGCCCAGAATCTTTGCGCCAGCCCCGATCACGACGTCGTTGCCAATTGTAGGTCTGTGCTCGCTGTCAAAAGCAAAGCTCAAGCTTTTCGCGCCCAGAGTCACGCCTTGGTATATAACTGCATTTCGTCCAATTTCGTATGCCCCTATAACTGTTCCTTGAGTATGTGCTAAAAATAGTCCAGGGCCAATCCTACAGTCCATGGCGATTTCCAACCCAAAAAATAGATAATTGGCCAGGGAGAAGAGGTGAGAAAGAAAGCGAAGAGGAGTTTTTCTGAAGTAAAAGGCGCAGCGATATAAGAAGACTGGCAGAGACCTCGGAGAAAGAGCCTTTAAATAAATTCCTTTCCTTTTATGAGGAGGAGAGGCGGAGGGCTGAAACAGCGCTTCTTTTCGTACCAAGTCGCTATAGACAAGGTCCCAGAAACGCATGGGGTTCTCATTGTTCATCGTTATATTAATTCATTAAATTGCGCTTTTTCAGTTCTTTGTTTGCGTTGTCAAGTCCATCATGAGGAAGGGGTTGGGACATTACCCAGCGCCCAAAATCTCTTAAACCTTCCTCAAGGCTAACTTTCGGCGAGTAGCCCAAATCGCTTTCGAATTGTGAAATGTCAGCGTAGCAATGGCGTATGTCGCCTATCCGATACTCCCCAGTTACGTGGGGCTGATGCATACCGTCTAGTATACGTACGAGCATGGTAGCGATTTCCATAACGGATGTCGGAATGCCCGATCCAACGTTATAAATCTGGCTCCCTCTCGAATCGCAGTCTATACAAAGGCGAATCGCATTAGCGACGTCTGAAACATGGACGAAGTCCCGGGTTTCTTGGCCGTCTTCAAAAATGGGCAAAGACAACCCGCGTCGAATGCGCGTAGAAAAGATAGATAGGATGCCGGTATAAGGATTATTTAATGATTGCCCTGCGCCATACACGTTTTGGAAACGCAAGATCGACGTGTCGATTCCCAAAGCCGACGACGCAATTCGTATCAAGTCTTCTTGTGCGTACTTGGTAGCTGCATAAATAGATGCGGCATTAGGGGGGGCTAGCGTAGGAGTAGCAACTGAAATTAGCCTTCTAGAGCAATGAGGGCAGGTTGGATCCCACTCATGAGACCTCAATTGTTCTATGGTACGGGCGCCAGGATAAACGACGCCGTGCGATACGCATTTATATGCTCCTTCACCATAAATGGAGCGGGAGGATGCAAGGATGATCCTACGAACTCTATTCTTGTTATTTGCCAAAGTGTCCAAAATGTTCGCTGTGGCTTGAGTATTAACGGCGTTGTACCGTGCTATTTGATACATTGACTGAGCCGTTCCCGTCTCTGCAGCTAGGTGAACTATAACGTCGGCATTAGTGAGAGCAGATAAGTATACTGATGGATGCTCCGCGCTGCACCGAATAAAGTCTACTTGCGAAAAAGGCACTAATGTTTCGGAAATAGCTGGAAAATCGCCATGAATCTGAGGGCTCAAGTTATCGACAATAGTTATCTTATATTGTCCTGTCGGGCTTAGTAGGCGCACCAGAGACGCGCCTATAAACCCAAGTCCACCCGTAATTAATATGTTCATACAGCTCTACTCCATAGCTTCATTGACCAGAAGCGTTGCGCTCGTCTTTAAAGATTTCGCCTTGATTACGTAATGAAGAAATATAGCCCATAAATCTCATTAGATTGAAATACCTGTCAGGTCCGAGGAGGCGAAGCGCAAGTCTGAGTGAGCGCAATATCACTTTGTATTGCCAGCCATGGGCATGGAGATCTTTGAATGTGTGACGTACGCTAGCCGCGTCATCTTTTATCATCAAGCCGTTGGCTTCTGCAAATCGCCGTACGCTTCCGTTAGTGAGAAAGGGATTGCGAACATCCCCAAATCTTGATTCTTTAAGTGCCGAATACAATCGTCGTAGCGCCGGGCAGATGTACCGGCCGTCTTCAAAGTAGTCAAAACTATAGAGACTCCCCTCATACGCTTGGATGGAAAAGGACATAAGCTTTTGGGCGTAGCCCTCGGCCAAAGAAATAAAATCCGGGCGACTACCGGGTGGATAACGATCTTGCTTCTTGGCAATGCGGGCTGGATTAGCAGTGTCAAAAGAACTGAAGTGTATAAAATACAGTGGAAACTGCTCGTTTATTACCCATTCACCAGCAATTAGCGACAAGTGCCTCTCATGCAGGTTCCAGAAAGCTACATTGAGACCTACATCATGCAGAACCTGTAAGTTCGGAAAGTAGGATGGGGCTAGATTTACCCACTTTTGATCTACGGCTAGACCCGATTGCGGCTCATAAAAGCCAAAGTGAAGGCAACGGTCAGACCACCAACTCAAGAAGGCTCGTGCTTCATCTGTTCTCGATACTCCTATAAAACCTAGGTTGAAGGTGCCGAAACGCATAAATTCCAAGTCGTCAGGCTTGCAACCATCTAAGATAGGAGTATTGCAATGCGGCGTCACTACGATTGGTGCCTTCTTGAGGGCAGTAAATACCGGATCTAGACGAGCAAAAATCTCGATGTCAGGATCTAGATATACGACGCAACTGTGTTGATCCAGCAGCTTAGCCATCGCAGCGGGTTTGACATTAGTGTTCAGCTCGATCACGTCAAACGCGAATGCAGCTTGGTAAAAATTGGGGATATTCAAGTCTTCTACCCACACCACGCGTAGGCCTTCAGGAAGCTCCAGTTGAAGCTCGGCTTTCTTGTCAACCAAAACTACATAGAAGGTATGGTCGGGATGATATTTCACATACGATTCGAAAAGAACTAGGGCTTTGGCGAGATAATTGAGAGAGCAGATCGTTAATGCGGCAATATTATCCATAGACTTTATGAGCACATTTAAAGAAAAAGTTAGGCCTGGGGGCTAGAGTAAAAACTCTTCAGCAGGCTGTGGAAAATGTAATGAAGTGTGGGTGGAATCCAAAGAAGAATCCAGAACCCCATCGAGGAGAAATATGCATCCTCAAATACCGACATCATTAGAGGATATAGAGATAAGGAGAAAAAATACCATACAGTGGGAGAGCTGCTGTAGGTCTGCAGGCGAAATAAATAACTATGAAAAATCCCTAGGAGGCTCATGATCGTGGCTACGCCCAGCGCTCCAAGATCATTGTGTATCGGGTATAAAATAGTGTAAGTGTTGCAAAATACAGGCACTTCCGTAAAAGGGTAAAGCGGAGGTTTTGCCGGTATATGAAAGTCCAAGATAGTATTGATGAGGTTTCTTAAGGGGTTCGGAATGAGCAAGCCATTGTCGAAATATTGGTTTCCTGAAACGATATAGTCGTTAAAGCATCCAAGGCTACTCAGTAAATATACCTTTGCATTCCACTCCAACATTCCAAGAATAGTATCTGCGCTTTCAGCCCCCTTTTTGAAAATTAAAGCTAGCAAAAAGAATATACAGACGAACCCAATTCCAGCCGTTAGCACCGTTCGAATCGATACTATGCGCTGCCGATAGAATAGCGTGATAGTGCTGATGAAGAACAGCAGGAGGTATAGTCTCCCTGTGGTGGCAACGGCTGAGAGAAGCCCAACCAAGAATATTAGCGCTATTACCCAACGTGAAAAACGGCGGGCATACGCAAGTAAATAAATACAAAGCCCGACACCGAAATAGAACACTCGTAACGGGCCTGAGAAGTCGCGTGGACCTAAAAAATCTAAAATAACCGCGAGTCTAATGGAGGACGGAGTCAAATTATGATCTGTTGCAACAGATAAGGCGTGGAGAAATTCAAGCCCACTAAGACACGCAACCGCGATATAAATCGGAAACACGAGCGTCGCGAAGAGACGTATTGAATCGAGGCCGAACTTATCGAGAGACTCGCGCTTGATTGACACTACAGGAATGTGGGAGCCAACGGTCCCACCAATGAAAAATGCTACTACAGCGAGGAGTACAAGAGCCCAAGTTGTTGTCGCAAATTGGTCAAATCCCGCCCCCAAGATGAAATAACCGAGCCCTTGCGCAGTCCAAAGGAAGATGAATAGAAAGCGTGGCTCAAACAACACCTCATTTTCTCCGACTGTGTAAATAGAAAAGGCCCAGGCAGTCGATGAGAGCTCTTAAAGCCCATCCAATTGCTGCCCCTTCCAATCCAATAGTCTTGATCGAATAATATAATAGGGGTACGTATATAAGTAGTTCAGCGACATGCAATATAGCGGTTGGCCGAGCTAGGCCTCGAGAATGTAGCGCGGTAAATGGAATGTAGGCTATACCATTTATAAATACTCCCGCCGCCAAAATGGCAGCGATCCTCCATGACTTGTCTGCGAACTCCGTGGAGATAAAATATTCCATGAGCGGATACGAGACTAAACTTGCCGCGACACAAATGGTGCCCATTAGTGCTGCGGTTACTATCAAGCCTTGGTGGTAAGTGCGTTTGGCAGTGGCTGAATCGTTTAAATGGTGTTTAGCCAGACGAGGTAGCAGAGCTGAGCCGATCGCCGCTGGTAGGATTAGGAGCCTGGCTAAGAATTCAAACGGAAGCGTGTAATAAGCAACAACACCTGCGCCTAAGAGAAAAGAAATTATAAATCTGTCTATATTTACTAGAATAGGACTAATTAGATTGCTAACAGTCATCCACGTGCCGAAAGAGAATAAGCGCTTAAGCATTTCTCGATTGGTGCGCGTGAAAAAAAAATTTCCGCTCGGTAGCCTTAGTGCAAGTAGAAGGTATATAACACAGCTCAATAACCGTGC
Organism: Pusillimonas noertemannii; assembly: GCF_003096595.1. Classification (GTDB taxonomy): domain Bacteria; phylum Pseudomonadota; class Gammaproteobacteria; order Burkholderiales; family Burkholderiaceae_B; genus Pusillimonas; species Pusillimonas noertemannii. Next base: position 268,016 of record NZ_QEKO01000001.1, read on the forward strand.
CGATATGAGTAAAACGGTGACTCCAACTAAATTTGGCCCAAACACAAAGATGCCTAGTGCCGGAAAGAGGAATATTGAAACACCGAGAAAGATCTTAGCTAAATTACTAGAAAAAAACCTTTCATAGGCTTCCAGCGCTCCTCGAAAGCTCGAGCTTAACGTGGCGAGAGGAATGCCGGCTGCAGCAATGAGTAGACTATTAAATGTTTCGCGCTGGAACTCTACAGAGACATTCAGAACTGTGTACGCCAGAGGGTAAGCTGTCACTAGCAGCAACACGGAGCCAGCGAGCCCTGTGAACAAAGTGAGTAGAACCCCTAGTTTTATGATCCCCGGGACTTCTTCTTTGTTGCCGCCAATTAGCGATTGTGCAACTTGCTGTGTGAGCGCTCGCCCCATGCCGAGGTCGAAGAGGCTGAAATAACCAATGACCGCCCACAATAGAGTTAGGATGCCGAAGCGCTCTACCCCCAACTTGCTCGTCATATAAGGAATAGTCGCCGCGCCGACCAGTAAAGGTAGGCCTGCGCCAGTAAGATTCCATATCGTATTTCTACTCAGCGACATTCGTTCCCCACTGACATCGGAGACTTCTTAAGTTCGCTTTTTATCGGTTTCATTTCGAGGAAAAGAGAAATGGATTGACTATGAGAAGATATCCGCCGTAGCCAAGGGGGGGGCCATTCCATCTTTTTCTGAGAGGATGATGTCGTCCATAATTGGCCATTGGATCCCAATCTGAGGGTCATTCCACAGGACACTCCTCTCATACTCAGGCGCCCAATAGTCCGTCGTCTTGTACAGAAATTCTGCAGAATCACTTAATACTTGGAAGCCGTGAGCGAATCCGGGGGGAATCCAGAACTGATGCTTGTTCTCGTCAGACAAAATAGTACCGAACCATTTGCCAAATGTCCTGGAACTACGCCTGAGATCTACCGCGACGTCGAATACTTCTCCTTTTACAACCCGCACCAACTTGCCTTGAGCTTGCCGAATTTGATAATGGAGGCCCCTTATCACACCTCGGGACGACTGAGAGTGGTTGTCCTGTACAAAGCTAATCGATGCGCCCACATGTTTCTCGAACGATCGTTGATTAAAACTTTCAAAAAAAAACCCGCGATGATCTCCGTGTACTTTTGGAACAAAGATTAATGCATCAGCTAACGGAGTATTCAAAACATTCATAATTAAGCGTTCCTTTTCAAGAGTCCCAAGAGAAACTGCCCATATCCGGTTTTGCTCAGACCTTGTGCTTGGGACTCGAGTTGGTTGTCCGTAATCCAGCCTGCGCGCCAAGCGATCTCTTCTAGGCATGCGACTTTTAATCCTTGACGATGCTCAATCGTATGGACAAATTGACCTGCTTCCAGTAATGATTCATGAGTCCCTGTGTCCAACCAGGCAAATCCGCGTCCCAACAACTCCACGTTTAATTCGTCTTGCAGGAGATAATGCTTGTTGACATCCGTAATCTCGAGTTCGCCCCGCGAGGACGGTCGAATAGTTTTTGCTATATCAACCACCTGTTCGTCGTAAAAATAGAGTCCTGTGACAGCGTAATTTGATTTTGGAGTAGTAGGTTTTTCTTCGAGGCTCTTTACCCTACCGCTCTCATCGAATTCGACGACGCCAAAGCGCTCTGGATCCCGGACATGGTACCCAAATATACTGGCCCCAGATACGCGCTCATTGGCGGAAGCTAGCCGGGCTGAAAAGTTTTGCCCATAGAAAATGTTATCTCCAAGAATGAGGCAACTGGGAAATCCATTAATAAACTTTTCTCCTATAAGGAACGCTTGCGCCAATCCGTCTGGTGACGGTTGCTCCGCATATGTAATATTGAGACCGAACCGATGTCCATCGCCTAATAAATTCACATAACCGTTCAGATCGCTCGGTGTTGAGATAATTAAAACCTCTTGAATACCTGCAAGCATGAGCACAGACAAGGGATAGTAAATCATGGGTTTGTCATAGATGGGCAACAGTTGTTTAGATACCCCCAAGGTGATGGGATGAAGCCGAGTGCCCGAGCCACCTGCAAGAATCAAGCCTTTTCGATTGTTGATGCTCATTTCTATAAAATCTCAGTCAGTAAACGCGAAACTCCGTCTTGCCAGTGCGGAAGCTGGAGCGAAAAAGTCTTCTGCAAGCGTTGTGTATTTAAGCGTGAATTCAGAGGACGTAGTGCCTCTGTAGGATACTCATTCGTCGTAGTAGGATTAAGTTGGGTTGTTACGCGCCGATCACTATTCGTACGCGCGTAGTCGATAATAAAGCGTGCGTATTCGTACCAAGAAACTTCGCCTGCAGCCGTTAGATGGTAAGTGCCATTTGATATCGAACGATTTGCTGATGTATGCAGAATGAATGCCGTGACATCTGCGATAAGTTCCGCGCCTGTCGGCGCGCCGAATTGGTCATTGATTACGCGCAGCTCCTCTTTCTCTTCCGCTAGCCTCAAAATTGTTTTCGCGAAATTACTTCCTAAAGCGCCATAAACCCAGCTGGTACGTAGAATTACGTATCGGGCAGAGCTACTCTTTACTTCTTCCTCCCCTAGCAATTTCGTGAGGCCATATACATTTAAGGGGCTCGTAGGGGCGTCTTCTGTACGAGGCAGGGAACCAGTCCCGTCAAAAACATAATCGGTTGAGTAATGAATCAATAGAGCATCTATACGTGCTGCTTCACGTGCCAAGACGCCCGGTGCGAGGGCATTTACCTTATGAGCTAAGTCATATTCTCGTTCTGCTCTATCAACCGCAGTGTATGCGGCTGCATTTATGATAACGTCCGGCGAGATAGCGCGAACGGTAGTTGCTAGTCCAGACAAATCCGTCAAGTCGCCACAGGTAGGGGAAGATCGATCTAACGCAATCACTGGGCCTAAAGGTGCAAGTGATCGTTGCAATTCCCAGCCAACTTGCCCGTTCTTTCCCAATAATAGTATTTTCATTCGGCAGAGCCCCGAGATGCGTAATTATTAATCAGCCACTGTGTGTATGAACCATCTTTCACGTTCTGAACCCAAGCGGAATTACATAAGTACCATTCGACTGTCTTTCGAATCCCCGTCTCAAATGTTTCTTGCGGGGTCCAGCCCAGATCGCGTTGTATTTTCGTGGCGTCAATGGCATATCTCACGTCATGCCCAGGCCTATCTTTGACATAGACAATTAAGTCAGCGTATTTAGAAGATTCTGTAGATCGTCGGGGAGCTAATTCATCCAATAATGCGCAAATCGTATTGACCACATCAATGTTGCGTTTTTCATTATGCCCGCCAATATTATATGTCTCCCCCACCTGGCCTTCGGTTACGACAGTATGGAGTGCACGGGCATGATCCTCAACATATAGCCAGTCTCTCACTTGATGTCCATCGCCGTATACAGGTAGTTCTTTCCCCTCCAGCGCATTGAGTATGACCAAGGGGATCAACTTTTCGGGAAAGTGGTATGGTCCGTAGTTATTTGAACAGTTCGTAATTAGTATGGGGAGCCCGTATGTTCTGTGCCATGCGCGTACTAAGTGATCGGAACTCGCTTTACTGGCTGAGTAAGGTGAGCTTGGCGCATATGGTGTGCTTTCCACGAAGAGTGTGTGGGCATCCTCCAGATCTCCATAGACTTCGTCCGTTGAAACGTGATGAAAGCGGAAAACTCGTTTCCTTTCTGCATTCATTTGAAGCCAGTAATAACGGGCAGCTTCTAATAAGGTGTATGTTCCGAGGATATTTGTCTCTATAAACGCCGCCGGACCACTGATAGATCTATCGACGTGAGACTCGGCTGCTAGATGCATGATCACATCAGGTTGGTGTCGCCTTAGCAGTTCGTCCATCTTCGCGCGGTCACAGATATCTGCGTGCTCAAACGTGTAGCGTTCGTCCTGCGCTACAGAGGCTATCGATTCCAGATTGCCCGCGTAGGTAAGTTTATCGACATTCACTACAAAGTCTTTGGTATTGGCAATAATGTGCCGAATTAGAGCAGAGCCGATAAAGCCAGCTCCTCCAGTTACTAAAATTTTCATTAAGTCCTCATTTGAACAAAAGCGACTACCGTGCATATAAGAGGCTAACGCTTAGACTAACGTTCATATATTTAATTTAATCGACGTTATATTGGCATTGCCGCATGCGCACTCAATCCGTGGAACGGTACAGGCTTTAAGCAAAAAGCCGCGTGACGCACAATTAACACATCAAGGCAAATCTACCGAAGTATATTTGGGTGCCAATTTATTTAGAGTCGCGTACTAAGCGAAAAACTAGCGCAATAAATATGCCTAGCACAGCTCCTAGGATTAAGCCGAGGGCTATGAGTAGAGCCTTTTGCGGTTTAAATGGTTCTTGGGGTTCAATCGCCTCCCTGTCGATCATAGCAACGGAAAGAAGTGTGGGGTTTAAGTCAACATCACGAATTAGCGCCAATTTTTTAAGTAAGTTCGGAAGCTCGGTAATATAAGCATCGTCGCTTTCCCGATGCTTTAATTGTTCAAGTTCCGAGCGTAATGCTTTGGATCCCCGCATATAAAGAGCGTTTCCATTCATAAGCGTCTCAGATTCAGTTCGATTCCCAATCGTTACTACAGGTGCCCCCAAGGGGGGGTCGACGAGTCCAATAGACTCCGCGATGGTCAAAGCCTCTTCCAGTCTAATAATGCGATTTCTTTTTGTTGTCGTGGCAATTTCACGTAGTGTCGATATTTGGTTTTCCAGGCTCTGTTCCCGTATTTTCAGCTGACTAGCAAGGCCGCTTAACAAATCTTCCCGGGCGGACTGGATTGCTAATTCGACATAGCTATCAGCCCATTTGGCAATTACTTTAGGATTATGCCCCTCTAAAGTTAATCGTGCTTCATAGTCATTATCTCGAAGATTTGGTAATTCAACATTGAGTTGTCTGGTAAGCCGCTTCCAAGCCCGTTCCTTATCGCCTTCAGTGGCATTTTTTGCTTGGGCAGGGAGATAATACTGATCGAAGAAAAGTTGACGAATCGTATTGGAGTTTAAATAGCGCAAGAAGACTTTATATGCTTCCGTTGAGGTTAACGGCTCGATACCGGGAGAAGCCACCCCATCCACCGTGCCACTAATAGCCACTCCCGTAAGCTGACTGGCTAGGTTATAACTTGCTAGACCACTGGGAGAGGGAGGTAATATCTGCACCGCAGTCTGATATATAGGAGGTGTCAAAAATGCATACAAAGCTGTCGCACCCGTGACGAGTACTATTACGAGCGCGATGAGTGCCTTCGAAGCATATAATGTTCTAAAGAAGCCGCGTAAATCGATTTCTTTAAGGGAATTGGAAGCGTCGCTGTTTACTGCCACGGAATACTCCAGAAACTCTATGTGAAAGCTCGGCGGGAGGTATCGCCTAGCGAAATGGTGTCAATTATACGAAGTTGAAATTTGTGGGCTACCTTCGAAGTGTACTGGATGTGTCGAATTGAAATTCCTTTACGTTGTCAACGAAACTTGAATGTGACTCACTTTTCAACTTAGCATTCGAGCATGTGTCTCCAGAATTTCTTTCTTTGTTAGAGTTTCGTCAATTCAACGACGATGAGGTGGTATTACTCATCCTCGTGTACACCAAGGCTGAGCGGGAAACAGTGTCAGTCATAGACATTCAGCATGTGTGTGGGAAATCGTGAAAATCCTGAGGCAGCTTGCTATAGATAAGATTGCGGCGGCTATCGAAGCCGACGCGGGGTATGCGCTGCCAAGCCTGCGTGAATCCCTGGCCCTGGCCCAGGCCAAGGTGGAGAGCTTTGCCCAAGTGCATACGTCGGAACTCATGGTTGCGCGTCGACGCGGGCGTCCGGCAGGCAGTAAGTAGGCCGTTACGAAGGGAGCGATCAAGATCCGCTTGGATGCAGACGTGGTGACTGCGCTGCGTGCCAGCGGAAACGGCTGGCAGACTCGAATTAACGACACGCTGCGGGCGGCATTGGCTTTGAGCGGGGCGCTGGAGAAGTAGGTGGGTGGGCCCCTATGGCCATCATCACTCCACACACTCCCTAGCCGCCTTCAACACCACCTTCATCAACGGATTCACCATCGTCTCCATCTGTTCAATAGCGCCGATCGGGTAATGTGCCGGCAGGTGTCAATCTAGCATCAAGGCTACTTTTCCAACTCGCATAGGCCACGTTCTTGGGCCGTATGGACAGTAGCTCGGAATGGTTCAGCATCTCTATGGTGGCAAACACCGATGTCGTTTCCACATCTACTTGTGGTTCGCCTGTAGAGGCTTGCCAGCTATGAGGTCACCATGTGGTAGATGGCGCCTTGGTAGGCAAGCAGCATCCAGATGCTGCGCTGTAGCAGGGCGGCGCGTTCGGCGGGCCGGGCTTTGAGCAGCGGTGTGGCGCGTGCCGCAGACAATGGCTTGACCAACGCATCTAGATACCTGGGGGGATCGAACCTTTACCGATGCTATTATCCGAGATATCGAGGGAGCGGGTGATATACAGCCTGGCCCAAACCGGTTTGTCCCGATAGCGGGGGCGGGCGGTTTGATGATGCCACCACCAACTATGACAACAATGGCAGGGTGGCGGTATGGGGGTGGCAAGCTGCCCCTCGGTGCTTAAGATAATAATTATTCAGGCCTGACCTAGCTTGCCGAAGGCAAGTACTTGGCACGGTCACGAAATGTTCGCGGCGGTTTGCGCTCTTGGTGCGTTCTGATGGCTAAAAAAATACTCATAACCGACATACATCATGGCAATGGCGGGGGCCATGTCACATATATTCTCAATCTGCTCCATGGCTTGAAGGGACGGTATGACCTGACCTTGGCCGCGCCCCCCACGGGCCGGCTCTATAAGCATGCACAGGCCATAGAGGGCATTCGGGTGCTGCCTGGTCTATATACCTCTCGTCCTCTGGCGCTTATTGTAGAAGTGCGGCGCCTAAGACGGTTCTTGAAGCATGAGCGGTTCGATGTCGTGCATGTTAATGGCGGGGCAGATCATCGTCATGTCATGTTCGCCCGGCTTGGTCTGCGCCACCGGCCGGCTATTGTCTGGACGAAGCACAATACCAATGCGGTCAGCAGTTTTGGCCATAGATTGCGGGCGGCACTGGGCACCGATATTTCCATTGCCGCTAGTGAGTTCGTAGGGCAGCAATTGCTCGCCTCTTCTTACAGCCGAAAGCCAATTCACGTTATACGCAACGGCATCAGCCCGGCGTTCTTTTGTTCGGTCGATCCAAAAGAGCGATACCAGGCCCGGCAAGCATTGTTTGGTCCTGTGCCCGACGATGCAGTTGTTTTTGGAAGCACCGGCGGTACGGATCTTGATAAGGGCTGGATGCTGTTGCTGCAAGCTGCTTCGACTCTTCCTGTTGAGCTTCGCGAGCGTATTCGCGTGGTCGTAGCCGGAGACCCACCTTCTGAACGGGTTATGGCACAAGTGCGGGGGTTGGGGCTTGAAGAGCGGCAGGTGGTGTTCCCGGGGCTGGTGGCGGATGTGCGCGGCATCTTGTCTGCCTGTGATGTCGGTTTCGTGCTGTCGTATCGCGAGGCTTCCTCGTATGCGTGCTGTGAAGCCATGGCGATGGGCTTGCCCGCGCTCGTATCAAATGCAGGGGGGCTTCCCGAGAATTTGCGTGAAGGTATCGATGGCTGGGTCGTTCCAGTGGGTAATGTGCAGGCGCTTGCACAGCGCCTGCGGGCGATACTTGATGAGAGCCCGGCGGCGCTTACCGCCAAGGGTGCGTCTGCTCGGGCCAGAGTTGAGGCTCTTTTTTCTACCCGCTCTTTTTTGGAGCGTACAGAGCAGGTGTATCGTGCTGCTTGTCAGAATGTGTAGCCGCTAATCTAATTTTAAGCTATTATGGACGAAATTGATTCATATTGTCCATAATAGCGAAAATGCCGCGCAAGCCACCAATCGTTTTTCCTCAAGAGCAGCGCCTGCTCTCTGCACTGGGAGAGCGGCTGCGCCTTGCCCGCAAGCGACGCCAACTAAGCAATGCCGTCGTAGCCCAGCGGGCTGGAATTTCCAGAACCACTTTGTACAAGGTCGAGGCGGGCGATCCTGGCGCTACGCTGGGATCTTATGTCCGGGTTCTGGCCGTGCTTGGCCTTGAGGACGACCTCAATCAACTTGGGGCCGACGATAGGGTCGGCCGAAAATTGCAGGATCTGGCGCTTGAGCCGACTCCCAAGCGCCACACGGCCACCCATGCCAAAGCGGTCAAGCCCTCGTCAGCCTCAAGCAATGAGGAACCCGCATGAGCACACAGGACAACACCTTGGAGGTCTGGTTGAACGATGACCTCGGCCCTGCATGTCTAGTCGGCGCACTCGCTCACGATCGTGGCCAGATCCGCTTCTATTACGAACGCGCTTGGTTGCAAGACCCTCGCGCCTTCGCGCTGGACCCCGACCTCTCGCTGGACGAACATCCCTTCTTTCCAAAACCGGAGCTAGGCAACTTCGGCATTTTCTTGGACTCATCGCCCGACCGTTGGGGACAAACCCTGATGAAACGGCGCGAGGCGCTGCAGGCCAAAGATGAGAAACGTCCTCCTCGTACGCTATATACCTGGGACTTCCTCATCGGCGTGCAAGATCACACCCGCCAGGGTGCGCTACGCTTTCGCCGGCCAGGTACAGAAGTATTTCTTGGGGACGAGAAAATGGCGGCTCCACCGGTAACGACGCTGCGAGAGCTGGAAGCCGTGGCCTACCAGCTCAGCAACCGGCGTATCGACGACCTCGATGCGCTGCGCAAGTGGCTCACCGTACTCGTTGCACCTGGTGCGTCATTGGGTGGGGCAAGGCCAAAGGCCAACTTTACCGAAGCCGACGGCTCACTCTGGATCGGCAAGTTCCCTGCCAGGGATGATGATCGAGACGTTGGAGCTTGGGAATATGTCGTTCACCAACTCGCCCAAAAAGCCGGGATAGACGTACCGCCTGCGAGGCTGATCAAGCTCAACAACGACTTTCACACTTTCTGCGTACAGAGGTTCGATCGCGTGAATGGTGCGCGACGCTTCTATGCCTCGGCAATGACTCTGCTCCGGAAGACCCAAAGCGAAGGCACGAGCTACCTGGAATTGGCGCAGTTCATTCGAGCTCAGGGCGATGCCGAGCATGCGGACGCAGACCTGGAACAGCTATTCCGGCGCGTAGCGTTCAACGTCGCCGTTGGTAACCGCGATGACCACCTTCGCAATCACGGGTTTGTGCTGGGCAAGACGGGGTGGAGGCTCGCACCAGCGTTTGACGTCAATCCGAATATCGACAAGGCCGAGCATGTGTTGAACATTGATGATGTCGACAACCGGCCTAGCCTGAAAACCGTGTTGAACACGGCCGCTTTTTATGGGCTCGATGATGAGCGAGGTCAGCAAATTGCGGATGAGATAGTCGCAGTTGTCAAACACTGGCAAGATACTGCTCGTCGGATGCGGATTAGCAATGCGGATATTGATTTGACCACGGGGGCGTTCTCGGCGCACATGACATACCAGGTCGGCGGAAGACAGTGAACATGTTGGTTTGTGTGTCGAGTTTCCTTCTTTGTCTTGGTTCGCGTCTACGCCAGAAGATGCATTGGCGGAGGCCCGTAAGCCGGTAGTTGCCGAAATGGGCGTTTCTGTCCCGCTGCCCCCCACGAGGCGGAGTTTTCTCTATTGTTGTAGACTTAGTAGCTAATCTTTATTAGATTATTTATTGGGGGTACAGTAAATTTCTTCGTACGCCAAGGCTGAGCAGGAAACGGTGTCAGTCACAGACATTCAGCATGCGCGGAGGAAATCGTGAAAACCTTGAAGAAGCTCGATATAAATAAGGTAGCGACGGCTATCGAAGCCGATGTGGGGAATGCGCTGCCAGGCCTGCGTGAATCGCTGGCCCAGGCCAAGGCGGGGGAATTCGCCCAAGTGCATACGCCGGAACAGATGGTTGCACGTCGACGCGGGCGTCCGGCAGGCAGTAAGCAGGCCGTTACGAAGGAGGCCGTCAAGATCCGCTTGGATGCAGACGTGCTGGCTGCGTTGCGTGCCAGCGGAGACGGCTGGCAGACTCGAATCAACGACACGCTGCGGGCGTCATTGGCTTTGAGCGGGGCGCTGGAAAAGTAAGCACAGCATCCTTAAATTGGCGGGAATCCGCAAGCTGGTTTTGGACGCGGTGCAAGAGCTTCAGAGCGGGCAGGAACCCGTGCCGGAGCCTTTTGCCGATAGAACGTATAGCGGTCAATTCCGCGTCAGGGTGACACCGGAAGTGCATCGCAAGCTTGCAATGCAAGCCGCGGAAGCCGGCGTCAGTATGAATCTTCTGGCCAGTTCGAAACTGGCAATGTAAGGCCACGGTAAAAATTAAATTTAGTCAAAAAATAGCTTTCATAATTAATTTTATGCAAGCATAATCGAATTCATTGCCTTTTCCAGCACGTCATCTACGCTTCTGCGGCAACAGCACCCGGAAAGACCTATGAGCGACCTTCCCAGCGACCCTATTGGCGCGGCGTGGCTAGCCCAGGCGTATGAACTACGTCCAATCGGGCGTATGCCCGTACACAGCCAGATCGGCGGGCGGCGGGCCACCCAAATTAGGGACCATGACAGACTGGAAACCTATCAGGAGGCCATGCGTCCCGCGCCCGAGCCCGCGGCGCACCTTCAATTCCACTTGCGCCACGAGGTGCCGCATCTAGAGTTCCTGTCTCGCCTGTTCGCCAAGACTGGCCCCGCCTTCGTTCAAGCTTGGATTGATGCCGAACCGACCGGGCAGTATGCCCGCCGGGCTGCCTTTCTGTATGAGTGGTTAAGCGGACACTCTTTACAGGTACCTGCACGCCTCGGCGGCAATTATGCCGATGCCATCGATGACGGCAAGCTGATAGCGGCTTCGGCTGATCGCATCGTAAAAGTGCCGCGCTGGCGCATCAATGACAACTTACCGGGTACACGATACTTTTGTCCGACCATTGTCAAGACGGATGCAACGATCCAGGCCATGGCCTTGGATGTACCGCAACTCTTTCAGCGCTTGGCTGATGAGTTCGGCGAAGATCTGCTGCAACGCGCCGCCGTATGGATGACACTGCGTGAAAGCAGGGCCAGTTTTGCCATTGAGGGTGAAGCGGACCGCGCCAGCCGCATCGAACGATTCGCCGAGGTCATGGCCCGAAGAACGGGCCACGGCGACAGTCCCTTGAACGACACTGCGCTTACGCAACTACAAAGCGAGATACTGGGCAAGCGCACGACGCTCAGCCATTTCGGCTTGCGCCAGTCGCCCGTCTTTGTAGGCGAAACGGTGCACTATCAGGATGTGGTGCATTATGTAGCGCCACCGGCAGATGACGTCGCGGCCATGCTGGAAGGCCTTCGCGTGTTCCTTGAACGCACTCAAGGGCAGTCACCTGTCATGCGTGCCGCCGTAGCTGCTTTCGGCTTCGTCTACATTCATCCACTGGCGGATGGCAATGGACGCGTACATCGTTTTCTGATCAACGACACATTGCGGCGCGATGACGCGGTACCCGAGCCGGTAATTCTCCCCGTATCAGCGGTCATCACCGACGATTCCGGAGAGCGCCGCAATTATGATCGCGTGCTGGACGAGATATCCAAGCCCCTGATGCAAGAGGCGAGTGAACATATAACGTTCACACCCAGGCATGCCACTTATCCGGACGGCGTCGTCTCCAACTTCGAATTCAACGGAAATGAGCAGATCCGTCCCCTGTGGCGCTATCTTGATTTAGGTCCGCACGTCGTCTACCTGTCCAACATCGTCAAACGCACTTTGACAGAACAGATGCGCGAGCAGTCACGCTATCTGCGCAGCCACGGGCGCGCTCGCCTGGCGCTCAAAGAGGTGGTCGAAATGCCTGACCAGCAGGCAGACCGTGTCCTTCGATCCATTGAGCAAAACAAGGGTGAGCTGAGCAATGCACTGGCCAAGCAAATGCCTGTGCTGAGTGAGCCCGGGGTATGGGCGGAGATCATCGAAGCCGTATCGCAAGCTTTCCAAGAAGACCTGCCCACCGATAGTCATATCCTCGACCGCCACCGCGCTCCACGTTACCCATGAAATTGCCGCTGACCCCGATACCGCCAGTTCGAAACTGGCAATGTAAGGCTTGGGTTATTACACACATTCCCTAGCCGCCTCCAGCACCCCCTTCATCACCGGGTTCACCATCGCCTCTTTCCTATAAATAATCCCGATCGGATAATGCGCCGGCAAATCCCCATCCGGTAGCAAAGCCACCTTGCCCAGCTCCGCATACGCCTGGGCCACGTTCTTGGGCAGTATGGACAGTAGCTCGGAATGGTTCAGCATCTCTATGGTGGCAAACACCGATGTCGTCTCCACCTCTACCTGTGGTTCACTGATGCCGTGGCTGGCCAGCCACGAGGCCACCATGTGGTAGATGGCGCCCTGGCGGGCGGGCAGCATCCAGGTGCTGCGCTGTAGCAGGGCGGCGCGGTCGGCGGGGCGGGCTTTGAGCAGCGGGTGGCGGGTGCCGCAGACAATGGCTGTCTCTTCGTTGTACAGGGCCTCGTGGCGCAGGTCGGGGGTCAGCATGTCCATGACGATGCGGCCAAAGATGCAGTCGATGTCGCCGCTGGAAAGCTGCTGCAGCAGGGGCGGGTCTATGGCTTCGGTAATGGAAACGTGCAGGCCGGGCCAGCGTTTTTGCAGGGCCAGATAAAGGCGGGGCAGGAATTCGGGCACGGCCACGGGGTATACGCCTATGCGCAGGCGGCCGGCGGCGCCCTGGCGGGTGGAAAGCAGCTCGGCGTGGGTGGCGTGCATTTCGGCCAGCAGCACGCCGGCGCGCCGGGTAAGGGCCAGGCCGGCGGGGGTGGGGGCAAGGCCGCGGCGGTTGCGGGTGAACAGGGTGGTTTCGAAGATATGCTCGATTTCCCTAAGCAGCTTGCTGGCGGTGGGCTGGGCCATGTGCAGGGTTTTGGCGGCGCGGCCCAGGTTGGGGTCGCGGCCAAGCGAGTCCAGCAGCGCCAGGTGGCGCAATCGCAGGCGGCCGATCAGGCGCTGGAAGTCGGGAAGCTGGGGCATGTGGCATTCCAATAGGGCATTACAGAGCGCGTTTAATTCATGATTATCTTATTCCATAATTTTGGCTGGCCTTTTAACATCGGGTGAAACGCCCGGCGTGGTTTGCCGGGCCCTGGCACCATTTTTGGAAATAAAGAGGAGCACCATGTCGAACATCGCCATTCCCTACGGGGCATATTGGTCTACGCCTTTTGTGCGCTGGCAGGGCAGTTTTGCGCACTTGCACAGCCTGAAGTTTGCGGCCCACGTGGCCAAGGGGGCTTTGCAGAAGCGCAAGCTGGACGTTGGCGTGTTCGATCATGCGGCGCTGGGTCTTTCTGTGCCGCAAAAGGGTGTGTTTTACGGCATGCCCTGGCTGGCGGCGCAGCTGGGTTCTGAAAGCCTAACGGGCCCTACCATCAGCCAGGCCTGCGCCACGGGCGTGCGCTTGATTCAGTCGGTGGCTTCCACCCTGCGCGAGGGCGATGCCACGGTGGCGCTGGCGCTGGCGGCTGATCGCGTTTCGAACGGGCCGCACGTCTACTATCCGGCGCCCGACGGCCCCGGCGGCACGGGCGAGCACGAGAACTGGGTGCTCGACAACTTCAATTGCGACCCGAACACGGGCTGCAACATGCTTAAAACGGCCGAGAATGTGGCGGCCGAGCATGGCTTGACGACGCAGCAGCAAAATGAGCTTACCTTGCTGCGCTACCAGCAGTATGAAGAAGCCCTCAAAGACGACAGCGCTTTCTTGAAGCGCTTTATGGATCTGCCCTTCAGCGTGCCTGATGCCCGCTTCAAGCGCGAAAAGGCGGTGCTGCAGGGCGACGAGGGCATTTTCCCCACGTCGGCCGAAGGGCTGGCCAAGCTGAAGCCGGTCATGGAAGGGGGCACGGTAACCTTTGGCGGGCAAACCCACCCGGCCGACGGCAATGCGGGCATGGTGCTTACCACGCCCGAACGCGCGGCTGAGCTTTCGCGCGACCGCAAGGTGGGCATACGCCTGGTTTCGTTTGGGCAGTCGCGGGTGCGGGCGGGCTTCATGCCGGCTGCGCCGGGGCCGGCCGCGCAGCGGGCGCTGGCGGCGGCGGGGCTCAAGGCCGGCGACCTGGCGGCCATTAAAACGCACAACCCCTTTATTGTTAACGACCTGGTCATGTCCAAAGAGCTGGGCATCGACGCGCGCAAGATGAACCGCTTTGGTTGCTCGCTGGTGTGGGGTCATCCGCAGGCGCCCATGGGCATACGTGGGGTAATCGAACTGATTGAAGAGCTGGTTATCACCGGCGGCGGCTATGGCTTGTTCGTGGGCTGCGCGGCAGGCGATTCGGCCATGGCCGTTATCGTGAAGGTGCAAGACGAATCATGAGCACTTATGCCATGCCGCATGTGTGGCCCACGGTGGTGCACATGCTGGACGATGCTGCGCGTCGTGCGCCCCAGCATACAGCCCTGGTGTGCGGGGCCGAGCAGTTCAATTACCGGCAGTATGCGGCCTGCGTTGCGGGCCTGGCGGCCGAGTTGCGCCAGGCGGGCCTGGGCGCGGGCGAGCGCGTGGTGGTCTTCATGGCCAACTCGCCCGACGTGGCCATTGCCATTTTTGGGGTGCAGGCGGCGGGGGCGCAGGTTGTGCCGATGAATTCGGCCTATACGGCCAGCGAGCTGAAGCAGGTGCTTGAAAACGCCGATGCGCGCGGCATTATCTACGACGAGGCGGCCTCGGCCGTGGTGAACGAGGTGGCCTCGGGCTTTGCGCTGCGCTATTGCATAGGCTCGGGACCGGGGGCGCAGCGTCTTGTGCGCTGGGCGGGCCAGCCTGAGCTGGCCGATGCGCTGCCGCTGCCTTCGCCGAGCGAGCCGGCCATCTTGCAGTACACGGGCGGCACCACGGGGGTGCCCAAGGGCGTAAGCCTGCTGCATGCGGCGGTGTCGGCCAATATCAGCCAGCGCGAGGCGCTGGTGCCCACGCGTGCGGGGCAAGAGCGCGTGCTGGCGATTACGCCGCTGTTTCATTCGTATTCCATGGCCATGGGGCTGTACCTGGCGGTGTATGCGCGCAGCACGCTGGTTATCTTGCCGCGCTATCGGCCCGATACGGTGCTGGAAGCCATTGCCCGCGAGCGCATTACGCTGATGCTGGGCAGCCCCACCATTTTTACGGGCCTGATGGGTTTTGAAGGCTTTGCGCAGGCCGACTTGAACTCTTTGCGCCTGTGCGCCTCGGGCTCGGCGGCGCTACCCGAAGAAACGCTGCGCCGCTGGGAGGCCGCCACGGGCTGCGCGGTGTGCGAAGGGTATGGCCAGACGGAAGCCGGGCCTGTCATTGCCTTCAACCCCCTGAACGGTGTGCGCAAGTCGGGCACCGTGGGCGTGCCCGCGCCCGAGACCGAGGTGCAGATCGTTGACGTGCATGACGGCGACAAGGTGCTGCCCCAGGGCGAAGTGGGCGAGATCCGTGTACGCGGTCCCCAACTGATGACAGGCTACTATGGCCGGCCGCAGGAAACGGCCGACGCCCTGCGCGGGGGCTGGCTATACACGGGCGACATCGGGCAGCTGGACGAAGAAGGCTACCTGACCATCTGCGACCGCAAGAAGGAAATGGCCATCGTCAGCGGCTACAACGTGTACCCGCGCGAAGTGGAAGAAGCCCTGTTCCGCCACCCCGGTGTGCGCGAAGCCGCGGTCATTGGCGTGCCCGACGACTACCGGGGCGAGGTGCTGGTGGCCCATGTGGTGGCAGACGCGGGGGTAACGCAAGAAACACTGGCCGGCTTCCTGGCCGAACGCTTGGTGAAGTACAAATGGCCCTCGGTCATACACCTGGTCGATTCGCTGCCGCGCACGGGGGTGGGGAAGATAGACAAGAAGGTGTTGCGGGCTATGGCGGGGAAGGGGTAGGCGAGGCCGTTAACGCGGCACCGGCAGTGGTACGTGTGCCGTCAGCACTTTGGTTGCTGTCATGTTGCGTTCCCCATTTATTAGCCGAGTGTGATTCAGCGCGTCAATCGCCCATCAAACGTCCATTTGCGCAATTTCTTCACGTTGAGTTTTCGGGTGTCTTGGTGGGCGGGGTTGATAAGTATGTTCATCTCTTCCGGAACAATCACCGAGGGCACCAGCATAAGGGCCGTCTTTTTCTGAGCCAGCCATTTTTCGCCCGCGTCCAGACTGACCTTGCCCGCAGGAGAAGCATCCCATCCAACATGCTTTGCGGCACCGAAGACTGTCCTGCGCTGCCAGATGCTGGCGGGAATATCGATTTGAACCAGGTAGCGGTTCAAGGGCAGAGTGCCAAGTTCGAGATGGACGACAGATTCAAGACAAGCCAGGGCGATGCTGCCTGCCGAGTACACGACAGCGCTTCCTGGCTTGTTCCATCGGCCCCCGGTAATACGGGCCCCTTCGCCCTGCATGTCGTCGGCCGTGTAGGTGGGCGTGTCAGAGGCGATGCGCCAAACTGTCACGACGCTGTCGCTCATACGTAGGCGCCGCTTTGAGCGGTGGCCAGCAGACGGGAAAGCAGTTCTCGGCCTTCGGCGGTGCCCATCAGTTCGGAAGGGGTTCGGCCCCCCAGTGCCGCCAGCGGCTTGTCGACCCATTCGTCAAACCAGAGCGCCGCGTCGAAACCTTGGGGGTCGCCTGATTCTTCAACCATGGTTTCTATCTGGCCGATGAGTTTGGCGGCGGAAACCACGCGTTCGCTTTGATCTGAGTTAAGAAGTTCGCCTTTTTGGATTTTGCGGTCGACAGTGGTAACCGGCAAGCCCATCATCTGGCCAAGGCGCTCTTTAGAGCGGCGCATGGCCTGGGCAATGGAAGCGAAGGTTTCAGGCCTGACGCCTGCTTCAATCAGCCGGATGCGTTCAAGCGGCTCCATTTGATAGATATCGCTGAAGCTGACAGCGCTGCGTCGGGACGGCCGCTTATGGGCCTTTCGAGCCGCGTTTGGGGTTTCATCAGCCAACTCGGGATAGGCGTTGGGGTCGTCGAACCCCGGCTGTGTTTTGCCTTTATGGGGTCGTGAGCGTGACTGGAATCCGCTTGGGAGTGACATAGATCCTCCATATGAGTTTATATGATACCCCATTTGGGGGTGTGGATGAGGCTTTGCTCTAGCCCCTCAATCTCTTGGTGGGCGGGAACGTCAACTGCTGGGTACCGTACACGCAGCTGTGCAAGCTGCGTTTCGTCGCGATGCTCTGCGTTGCACATTACACGAGAGAAGCGTCTACTGTTAGTTTGGGTATGCTGAAAACAGCACGCATCCACAACGTTCCAGGAGAAGAATCATGAAAAAACCATTCATTCAGTCTCCCATGCTGTTCGACCGCGCACGGGCTGTGCCTGTGCCGTCCAGGCACCTGTCTTCACCTGCCTCATCCCGTGCTGAAAGCCGCATGCGGCTGGCCTGGGCGGCAACCTTGCTGGCGGCCGCCGGCCTGTTATGCGCCGGCCTGGCCGGCACGGCGCACGCCCAGCTTCCGCCGGTTGAAACGGCCCAGGGCATTGAATACGTAAGCGGCGGCATAGGCTCGGACGATTCGGCGGCCTTTAAGGCGGCCAAGTCCAGCTACCCGCTGGCGCTTACCTTTGCTGCGGTGGGCGAAGATGGCTCTACGCCCTATGTGGCCGATGTGCGGCTGGAAATTGCCAATGAGCAGGGCGAAAGCGTGCTTTCGCTGCCCTCTGTAGGGCCTTACCTGCTGGCCAAGCTGCAGCCCGGCACCTACACCGTGCGCGCCACTTACAAGGGCATTACGCAGACCGAGCAGGTGAAGGTAGGAGGCCCCGGCAGTGTCGACGTGCGCATTGCGTGGAAGCGGCCCGCCGTGGGGCCGGATTGATTGAATGACAATGGAAAATTAATAATAAGTCAGTTTATATATCAAAATATTACATTCTTGCCTATACTGCCTCCGCATGGGCATTTTTAGCCCATGCGGAAATTACTTGCTGTCGTTCGTTTGTTCTTGGGAATTCCTAATTTCAAGGAGAGATGCATGGCCGGGCAATTTATAGGCAATAAGAATCAAGGATTGGAGGCCGGGGGTACGGCGTCTGAGCACGATGAAGCGGGGCCGGGTCGGCGGCCAAGGCCGCGGCAAAGCGGCTCCGAGGCTGGGCGCGGCGGGCAGGGGCTGCCGTGGGGAATGGTTGCCGGGTATGGCCGGTGGCTGGCGCGGGGGTTTGGCGGGCTTAGCGAACGCGGGCCGGCAAGCGGCAAGGGAAGGTGGGCTTATCATCCACCGCCGTGGCGACGATGGCTGGGTGTTGTGGCTTTCGTGGCAGTCATGGCGGGCATGACGATGGGGGCGAAGAGTTGGGCGCAGATGGCATCTGCGCCCTTTGTGTTTGAGGGCGAGGTGCTGCGCATCGAGACGCCGGGCTGGAAGTCTAGCGGCGATTACCTGGTGGACGCCTCGGCCTATATCGACGTGGCACAAGGCATCGATGCCCACATCAGCGGCAATATCGGCGCGGCCTACGGCTCGCGCAACGGCCTGTACAAGCTGGGCGGCGGCATGCTGCGGCTTTCGGGCGCCAACTCTTACATGGGCAGCACGCGGCTGCTGCAGGGCGGCCTGCATGTGGACGGCCCTCAGGTGTTCGGCATTTGGGGCGGCATCGAGGCCCTGCGCGGCACCGTGCTGGAATACTCGGCGGGGGTAGAGATGGCGCGGCCTCTTGCGTTCAGCCCGCTCGAGCTTGCCGACTACCTGGCCCCCGGGCGATATACCGATGTGGCTCCGCCTGCGGGCTTGGAGCAGGCGGTAGGCTGGAAGGTGAGCAGTGGCCGGGCGGTGCATTCGGGCCTGCTGCAGGGCAGCGCGCCTTTTGTGAAGCTGGGTCAGGGCTTGCTGGACATTACCGGCGACGCCATGGCCTACATCGGCTCGGCGCGGGTGGCGCAAGGTGCGCTGGCCATCAACGAGATTTTCTCGGGCTCGGTGAATGTGGGCGCGGGTGCGCGCCTGCAGGGCACGGGTTCGGTGGGTGCGGTGCATGTGGAGCCGGGCGGGACGCTGGCGCCGGGCAATGGTTCGAAGCCGCGCGATGATGCGTGGCTGGGCAATGTCCCGGGGCAGGCCGCCACTGGCTACGACGATGATGCGCGCTTCATGCATCGCACGAGCGCAAACGGCATGCGCGCCATGAACGCCATGAACGCCATGAGCGGCATGAGCGGCATGAGCGGCATGAGCGGCGGCTCGGGCTCCGTGGCCGGCGTGGGAGTGCTAAACATTGCAGGAGACATTCACTTCGACCCGGGCAGCCGGTTCGAGGTGCAGGCCCTGGCCACGGGCGAATCTGATTCCGTATGGGCCGGCGGCAAGGCCCTGCTCGACGGCCAGGTAGCGGTGCTGGCCCACAATGGCTTGTGGCAGGCCAGTACTTCGTACGAGATCTTGTCGGCGCAGGGCGGGCTCGAGGGCTCCAGGTTCGACTCGGTAACGACTGACCTGGCTTTCTTGACGCCCAGTCTTTCATATGGCGACAACACCGTAAAGCTGGCCCTGGTGCGCAACGACCTGCCCATTGAAGACGTGGGCGAGACGCCGGACGAAGAAGAGGTGGGCAAGGTTATTGATGAGGACGCGCCTCCGGGCCCTGATACGCCGCCCTCGGCCGTGGACCCTGAAACGCCCAAGCCGCCTGACGATGTGGCGGATGGCGGTGGCGTCGGCAAGGAGCCGCCCAAGGCCAACCCCGATTTGAACGGCGGCATAGTCGGGCAGGACAAGGATTCCGCCCGCCTGGCGCTGCAACAATTGACCGGCAGCTGGAACGCCTCGGTGCTGTCCAGCGTATGGGACGACAGCCGCTTTATGCGCGAAGCCGTGCTGCGCAGGTCGATGGCGATGTCGGCATCGCGGGTGCGTGGCCTGGCGTCGACGCTATTAGCCAGGCAGGCAACGCCGGTTTCTTCCGCTGTACCGATGCATGCTGCTGATACAGATCATGAATCGGCTACCCCGGCTAGATCGGCCGAGCCGGTTGGTGCGGCGTCGGTATGGGGGTCGGCAGCACCTGCCGTTGGGGTGCTGGTGCGAGCGCCGCTTGCAGCCCCGACATTGACGCCATGGGCCGAAGCATTCAGCTCCGATCAGGTTCGCGATGCAAAGAACGGCATATCGGGCGATACGCGACGCCTGCATGGGTTCATGCTGGGCGTTGCCGCCGCCGTGAATGCCTCCTGGCATGCGGGCGCTTTCTTTGGAGCCCAGCGAAGCCGGTTGGATCGCCAACAAGGCCTGGCGCATGCCGAGATCGAGTCCACACACGCGGGATGGCACCTGGCGGGGGCGGTGGCCGGCGTGCGTGTGGCCTTGGGCGCGGCGCGTTCATGGCACCGACTCAAGACCAGCCGTCTCATCAACGCCGGCACCCTGCGCGACGCCCTGGGCGCGCGCTATCGCGGAAACACCACGCAGGTGTTCGGCGAGGCGGAATGGCCGTTGTTTGAACGAGTGTGGTGGCCGACGAAGACAAGCGGCACCGCGGGTGGCCTGACGAAGACAAGTGGTGCTGTGGGTGGCCTGACGAAGACAAGTGGTGCTGTGGGTGGGCCGACGGAGTCAAACGGCACTGTGGCTGGGCTGATGAAGACGGGCGGCGTGGACGCCGGGTCAACACGCGCGGCAGCGGCAGAGCAGGGTTTCGTGCCGAAGGGCCTGTATCGTATAAGCGTGGCGCCGTTCGCCCAACTGGCGTGGGTGCGTGCCGGGCTGGATGGCTTTGTCGAGGCGGGCGGCCCGGCGGCTTTGAATATGCGGCCAGCTGCCATGGCGGCTTGGCTGACCACTTTAGGCATTAGGGTTGAAGCCGGCGTGCATTCATTCTCGTTCACTGCGGCGGATTCTTCCTCCGACGTGTCAAGCGGCTCTTCGGCCGGCCTAAGCACGGGGTCTTCCGCTGGCTCGCCTAGAAGGCCCGGCGGGGCCGCAAGCTCGGCGAAGGTCTATGCCCAATTGGCCTGGCATTACGCCGGCCGCGGCCATGTCGAATCGACCCAGTCATTTCGCGACAGCGCCACGCAAACCCTGTTCACCTCGCAAGGCCTGGCGCCCGAAAGACGGTCATGGTCGATGCAACTGGGGCTGGACGTTGGCGTGGGCAAGGCAAGCAAGGTGGGCTTTGCCTACCTTGGCCGCTACGGCCCCGGCCTGCGCGACCAGGGCATAGGCGGCTGGGCCAGAATTGCGTTCTAGGCGCCAGGCTTTAGCGCTATGCGGCCATGATCCCGACCTCTTGAGCACCAGGCTTTAGCGCTACGCAGCGATGATCCGGAACTCGGTTGCGTTGGCTATTGGACGCACCTGCTTGTTCTCGCGCTTGAGGTCGACGATGCCGTAGTTGGACATGGTTTTCAGTGTGCGCGAGAGGTTGCTTGGCTTTCTGCCTGTGGTTGCCGCCAAGGCTGCAATGGACTCTGGTTTGGTTTCCGTGATGACCTTCAGCAGGGCGCGATTGTCGTCGCTAAGCACCTCTGCCAGAGACCGCATCGAGGTAAACCACACCTTCGGTTCACCCGCCTTGGATTTGTGGTCGCCGCGAGCGATGGCCAGCACCCGCTCGCGGATTTTCTCTTGCGGCATGATCCCGATCACAATTGATTTCGTCATCGCTTGTCCTTCAGCAGAACGCGATCACGTCTGCAAAAAAATCACTAAGCAGTTGCTGCACGCTTTGGAACTCATAGGGCACGCCTTTATCGGTTGCGTGACGGTGCTTATGATCGTAGGCAAGAATGCGCCCAGCGTACTTGTACCTCTTGGGAGGCTTGATGGCATGTGCATTGTCATATCCAAGAATTCGCCGCCCATAGGGTTCATGCAACGTCAATGAGTAGCGAACCCCGTGTGGAATTGCCTCGGAAGCTTCTACGCGCCAGGCTTCCAGCTTGATCCAATATCCGCCTTCTTGGTCGAGTATTGAGCCGTCGAGGTCAAGAAGCGTGTCAATCACAGGGGGGGGTCGTGTTTTGATTTTAACATATCACCTGTTGATAGCAATAGGCTATGCACCAACCGAGCCCAGCCTGTTGCCGAGCAATGTTGAAAGGCGTTGTGGAGCCCTACATTACTCTTTGACTACACGTGGCGGCAGCCTATTTGGAGATTTTTGTCACGACGTAGCGCTTGCCGTCGCGCTTGGCGGTGAAGGTGATTTTGTCGCCGGGTTGTATGCCGCGCAGCAGCGTGGGGTCGGCCCGGTACACCAGCGACATGGCGGGCAGCTCGAGGTCGGCGATGGCGCCGTGCTTGATAGTGATCTTGCCTTCGTCGGCATTGACGCGCCGCACTTCGCCCGAGGCCTGAGCCTCTTGCGCGTGGGCGGGCGCCACACAAGCGACAGCGCCGACAAGGCCGGCCAGCACGGCCGGTACGAGACTGGATTGCTTATAAGACATGCTGTGCTCCTGAATTGCTTGTCTTAATAATACCGCGCCAATGCTACGGGCTTCTTGCCGGGTGTTACAAGATGGCTTGCAGGCCTTTGTCGGCAATAACGTTCAGCAGCTTAAGCGCCGGCCCGGTGGGCCGGGTTTCGCCTTGTTCCCATTTGCGGATGGTGGAGGCCGTAGTGTGCAAATGGTGCGCAAATACGGGCTGGCTGAAATTGAGCTTGATGCGCAATTGCTTGATGTCGGCGGCGTTGAAATGACGCACGGGTCGAGGACACAGTGCATCGAACCGACGCATGGTTACTTTGCTGATCGCGCCGGCTCGTTCAAGCGCGGTCAAGTCATCGCGCAGTGACTCAATGAGTTTGCTCATCGCAATTCACCTTTATTAGTACACCTACGTTCAACGCTTGAAATAAAGCTTCATGATCCAGGTTTAGAAGTATTTTCCCGGCATATTGCAGGGCTCTTATTTCATCGCGTGTGATATTGGTTCTGTCATTCTTCGAGAAGCCAAACAGAAAGATATAGCGATTACCAAGGCGAGCAGACAGAAGTAGGCGATAGCCAGCGCTTTTTCCACCGCCGGGGCGGGCAACACGCTTCTTATAAAGACCGCCGCCCAAGTCGGCATCAATTAAGCCGCTTTCCAATTCTGTAGCGGCCTGACACAAGGCCGAGTCGGGCAGTTGCTCGTGCCGCTGCCACTGTTGGAAGGCCTTTCGCTTATAGACCTGCATATCGTCACACCTCAACATTGTACCCGTAAAGGGTATAGTTTCAAGCATCATGAATTGATGCTGGAGCAACTGATTGAGGATAGGGCGGGACGCCGTGAATGTCTTGATAACCGGAGCGTTATGTCCTTGACGGAAAGCCGGCTGGATCAGAGCTTAATGCCCGCAGCAAATAAAGCTACAGCACATACCTCGCCAGGTCTTCGCTGCTTGCAGCCTCTTCGAGCTTGTCGTTCACATACGCCGCGTCGATGGTGACGGTTTGGCCGCTGTTGGCGGTGGCGTCGAAGGAAAGGTCTTCCAGCAGCTTTTCCATAACGGTGTACAGGCGGCGGGCGCCGATGTTCTCGGTGCGCTCGTTCACGTTGAAGGCCAGCTCGGCCAGGCGGCGGACGCCTTCTTGGGTGAACTCCAGGTTGACGTCTTCTGTGGCCATCAGCGCGCTGTACTGCTTGGTCAGCGAGGCGTCGGTATCGCACAGGATGCGCACGAAGTCATCGGCGGTAAGCGAGTCGAGTTCCACGCGAATGGGGAAGCGGCCCTGAAGCTCGGGGATCAGGTCGGAAGGCTTGGAAAGATGGAATGCGCCCGAGGCGATGAACAGGATGTGGTCGGTGCGCACGACGCCGTATTTGGTGTTGACGGTGGTGCCTTCGACCAGGGGCAGCAGGTCGCGCTGCACGCCCTGGCGCGAAACCTCGCCGCTGCCCCCTTCTTGCCGGGTGGTGATCTTATCTATCTCGTCCAGAAAGACAATGCCGTTCTGCTCGGCGTTGTTCACGGCCACGGTGCGCAGGTCTTCTTCATTGACGCGGCGCGAGGCCTCTTCTTCGACCAGCAGCTTGAAGGCTTCCTTCACCGTCAGCTTGCGGCTCTTGGTTTTTTCACGGCCCAGGCCGGCGAACATGCCTTTCAGCTGTTCGGTCATTTCTTCCATGCCGGGGGGCGCCATGATCTCCATCTGGGGCATGGGCTGGGCGATGTCGATCTCGATCTCGGTGTCGTCCAGGCGGCCTTCGCGCAGGCGCTTGCGGAAGGTCTGGCGGGTGCTGGTTTCTTCACGGTCGGGTTCGCCGCGGGCATTGCGGGCGGGCGGAATCAGCACGTCGAGGATGCGGTCTTCGGCGGCGTCTTCGGCCTGGGTGCGCACGCGGCGCATTTCGATCTCGCGGGTTTGCTTGATGGAGATCTCGACCAGGTCGCGGATGATGGTGTCGACGTCGCGGCCCACGTAGCCCACTTCGGTGAACTTGGTGGCCTCGATCTTGATGAAGGGCGCGTTGGCGAGCTTGGCCAGGCGGCGCGCGATCTCGGTCTTGCCGACACCGGTGGGCCCGATCATGAGGATGTTCTTGGGAACGATCTCGTTGCGCAAGGGGGCGGGCACCTGCTGGCGGCGCCAGCGGTTGCGTAGCGCGACGGCGACGGAACGCTTGGCGCGGTTCTGGCCGACGATGTTCTTGTCGAGTTCGGAGACGATTTCTCCGGGGGTCATATTGGTAGCGGACATGGCGTGGGCTTTAAATGGGGTTGTTCGCGGAACGGCATCTCTTGGGCCCGAGGTTCGGCCACCTCGGCGGTGACCGGCCCCTGGCGCTTGAATCGGCGCTGTCGGGCGTGGCGGCTTCGCAGCCCCGGCCTGTCGGGACCGGACGGGCCAGGCTAGCGGGGTCTACAACGTTTCGACGATGTGATTCTGGTTGGTGTAGATGCACAGGTCGCCGGCGATCTCGAGCGATTTCTTGACGATCTCGGCCGGCGGCAGGTCGGTGTGCTGCAGCAGGGCCAGGGCGGCCGCCTGGGCGTAGGCGCCGCCCGAGCCGATGGCGGCCAGGCCGTGCTCGGGCTCCAGCACGTCGCCATTGCCGGTAAGCACCAGCGAATGCTCGCGGTCGGCCACGATAAGCATGGCTTCGAGCCTGCGCAGCACGCGGTCGGTGCGCCAGTCGCGGGTAAGCTCCACCGCGGCGCGCATCAGGTTGCCCTGGTGTTTTTCAAGCTTGGCCTCGAAGCGCTCTTGCAGGGTGAAGGCATCGGCCGTGGCGCCGGCAAAGCCGGCCAGCACTTTATCGTGGTACAGGCGGCGTATTTTGCGCGCCGTGCCCTTGAAGACGATGTTGCCCAGGGTGACCTGCCCGTCGCCGCCAATGGCGACCTGGTCGCCGCGCCGCGCGCAGATGATGGTGGTAGCGTGAAATTGTTCCATGGATTCTTCCTTTGAATTCCATAGATAGGGGCGTCCGGAGGAAATTCAAGGTGGGCCCGTGGGATTTTGTCCTGACGGATCGCGATGGCGGTGGAGGAAGAGGGCCGGGCGTCCAGCCCAGCGCGCGCAGCGTGTGCGCCACGGCAATGGCGACCGGAGTCTTTCATCTACCGCCCACCACCAGAGGAGAGGGAGAAGGACGCGGGGAGGCAGGAACGCGGTAACGCGAAGAAGCGGGAGAAGCGGGAGAAGCGGGAGAAGCGGGAAAAGGGGGAAAAGGGGGAAAAGGGGGAAAAGGGGGAAAAGGGGGAAAAGGGGGAAAAGGGGGAGAAGTGGAAGGACAGCGTGTGGAAACGGGCAGGGACGGAAAAGCCCGCCCCGGGGGTCTGGGCCGGGGGCGGGTTGCCGGGCGGCGAGGATCAGTCGCCGTACAGCTTCTGGCGCATTTCGCGGCGTTCTTGCGCCTCGAGAGACAGGGTGGCCGTGGGACGGGCCAGCAGGCGCTGCAGGCCGATGGGCTCGCCGGTTTCTTCGCACCAGCCGTATTCGCCCGAATCGATCAGGGCCAGCGATTGCTGCACCTTTTTCAGAAGCTTGCGCTCGCGGTCGCGCGTGCGAAGCTCGAGCGCGTGCTCTTCTTCGATGGTGGCGCGGTCGGCCGGGTCGGGCACGAACTGGGTTTCGCGCAGGTTCTCGGTGGTGGTGTCGGCATTGGCCAGAATCTCTTGTTCGAGTTCTTTCAGGCGATTGCGAAAGAACTCGAGCTGAGCTGCGTTCATGTAGTCGGACTCGGGCATTGCCAGGAGTTCTTTTTCCGTGAGCAGATGGCCCGGGGATTTAGTGGCTGACGTCTTTGTGGCCATGGTCTACCTCTTTTAGTAGTGTCGAGTCGGCTCTGGTAACGCGAGCAAACCGTTGTCGGTTATTGGATCAGGCAGTGTTCCAACCCTTGGGTGAAGATGTCCTCGGGAAGTTTTCGGCCGATGAATACCATCTTAGTGTTGGGTTTTTCGTTGGCAAGCCAGGGTTTGCCCGGCTCGGCGCCCATCATCATGTGCACGCCCTGGAACAGCAGGCGGCGCTTGCTGCCTTTTACATACAGGATACCCTTGTAGCGGAGAAGATCTTCGCCATACACCTGGACGACACCGCCCAGGAAGTCTTCGAGGCGTTCTGGATCAAAGGGCCGGTTCGAACGGAACACGAAGGCGCCGATTTCATCGTTGTGATGATGGTGGCCGTGATCGTGATGCGCGTGGCCGCAGTTGGGGCCGCAATCGTCTTCGTGCTCGTGTTCGTCGTGGCCGTGTTCGTGGTGGTTGTGCTCGTGCCCGTGGTCGTGTGCGGCATCGGGATGCTCTTCGGCCAGGAACTCGGGGTCGATGTCGAGTATGGTGTTCAGGTTGAAGCCGCTTACGTCGAGCAGCGACTTGATGTCGGCTTCGCCGAAGTGCACGGCGGTGATGGGCGCGCGCGGGTTGATCTGCACCAGCCTTGAACGCAGCGCCTGATAGTCGGCTTCGTTCACGAGGTCTTTCTTGGAAACCAGGATGACGTCGGCAAAGCCCACTTGCTTCTGGGCTTCTTCTTGCTTGTCGAGGGTTTCCATGCCGTGCTTGGCGTCGACCACGGTTACCACGGCATCGAGCCGGTAGTACTGGGCGATGTCGTCGTCCATGAAAAAGGTCTGGCACACGGGGCCGGGGTTGGCCATGCCGGTGGTTTCAAGGATGACGCGGTCGAACTTGATGCTGCCGGCTTCGCGCTGCTGGCGCAGGTCGGACAGCGCGCGCTGCAGGTCGCCGCGTATGGTGCAGCACACGCAGCCGTTGCTGAGCTCGATGATCTGTTCGTCGCGCTCTTGAACCAGAAGCTCGTTGTCGATGCTTTCGGGTCCGAACTCGTTTTCGATGACGGCGATTTTCTGACCGTGGTTTTCGGTCAGTATGCGCTTGAGCAGCGTTGTCTTGCCCGCGCCCAGAAAGCCGGTAAGTATGGTAACCGGAACCATTTTGTCTAGACCTGATGCCATCGTTATGCTCGCTTTCGCGGCATGCGAACTGCAAGGCGGCGCTCAAACAGTGCGACTACACCAGGTAATTCCATACCGCGCAAAAAATCGTACAACGTGCGATTACAGCACAGCCTGCCGGGAAGAGCAAACCTTGGGCCCAGGCGGCTTGTGGCTGGGGAAAACCCTTGTGGCTCAGGGGTTTGCGCTTTGGCCTAGTGCGAATGCCGGTGGCCGGGAAGGTGTTCGCCCCTGGCGCGGGCCTGTGCGTGGCAGGCATTGCACAGGGCGCGTAGCTCGGTTTCGTGGTTGGCCAGGACAAAACCGGCCGAGGCCACTTTGCGGGCGAGCTGGCGGCTTAGCTGCGGATCGCTGAACTCGGCCACGGCGCCGCAGTTGGTGCAGATGACGAGCAGGTCATGCGGCTCGCCGCCGGCGTCGAGGCAGGCCGACCAGGCGTTGACGGCGTCGAGGCGGTGGATAAGGCCTTCTTCGATCAGGAAGTCGAGCGCGCGGTACACCGTGGGCGGCGCCGCGCCCGGCTGCACGCGGCGGATTTCCTCGAGCAGTTCATAGGCCTTTACGCTGCGGCCCTGCTCGAGCAGTATTTCGAGCACCTTGCGGCGAATGGGCGTAAGGCGCCTGCCGCGCTCGCGGCACAGGTTCTCGGCGGTGTCCAACTGGGCCGCAACCGAGACGGGTGTCGAGGTCTTGTTTCCGGACATGGCTGCGAAGGCTGCTATGAGGTTTATATGGAAATGTTATAACATAACGGATTCTGCCAGGAATCGATTCCATTCTACATGCCGCGCTCTGCTTTGTTTCCACGCCGCGCTAAAGCCTACCGAGGGTCGGCCGTGCTGGCCTCTTCGTGGGGGCGGGCGCTGCGCGTGCTGGTGGCGGTGGTGTTTCTGTGGGGCCTTACTGGCTGGGCCATGGGTTGGTGGTAAGCAAAGATGGCCGCTCCGCCTGTCATTGAACTGGACGATGTCTCGCTGGGCTGGCGCGGGCGCATCGCGGTGCGCGGGGTAAGCGGCGCATTCCGGCGCGGGTCGCTGACGGCGGTGGTGGGGCCCAATGGGGCGGGCAAGTCCACCTTGCTCAAGGGCATCGTGGGCCTGCTCAATCCGCTTAAAGGACATATTCGTTTGGCGGATGATCCGCGCCGCGACCTGGCCTTTTTGCCCCAGGCAAACGAGTTGGACCGCAGCTTTCCCATTACGGTCTACGATCTTGTGGCCATGGGCGCCTGGCGCCGCGTGGGCGCCTGGCGCCGTTTTGCGGGCGAAGAGCACGAGCGCGTCGAGCATGCGCTGGAAGCGGTGGGCCTTTCTGATTTCCGCAACCGCATCATCGGTACGCTGTCGGGCGGGCAGCTGCAGCGCGCGCTGTTTGCCCGCCTGGTGCTGCACGATGCGCGCACACTGCTGTTGGATGAACCCTTTGCCGCCATCGACCGCGACACGACGGAAGACCTGATGCGCCTGCTGGCCGCATGGCACGAAGAGGGACGCACGGTGATCGTGGTGCTGCACGACCAGGAGATGGTGCGGGCCCGCTTTCCCGAGGCGCTGCTGATGGCCGGCCAGGCCGTGGCATGGGGGCCGACGGAATCGGTGCTTACGCTCGAGAACCTGCACCTGGCCCGGCATTTGTGCGCGGGAGATTATTTATGATTCATGCGCGGCGCGGCCCTGCTCTCGACGACTGCCCGGCCGGGCTTGGCGGCCTGCAGTCTTTGGCGGCGCCATGGCATACCGGGGGCGGCTCATGAGCTGGGCCATGGACTGGCTGTGGGCGCCCTTTATCGACTACGGCTTCATGCGTCGGGGGCTGGCGGGGTCGCTGGCGCTGGCGTTCGCGGCCGGGCCGCTGGGGGTGTTCCTGGTGCTGCGCCGCATGAGCCTGATGGGCGACGCCATGGCGCATGCCATCTTGCCCGGCGTGGCGGTGGGTTTCCTGACGGCGGGGCTGTCGCTTAGCGCGATGACGATAGGCGGCATGGTCACGGGCATTGTGGTGGCCATGCTGGCCGGCCTGGTGGCGCGCGTGACGCCCCTGCGCGAGGACGCCAGCTTTGCGTCCTTCTACCTGATTTCGCTGGGCCTGGGTGTATTGCTGGTGTCGCTGCGCGGTTCGAACATGGACCTGATCCACGTTCTGTTCGGCACGGTGCTGGGCCTGGACGATTCGGCCCTGCTGCTGGTTACGGCCAGCGCCAGCGTGACGCTGCCGGCGCTGGCCCTGATCTATCGGCCGCTGGTGCTGGAGTGCCTTGACCCAGGCTTCCTGCGGGTCGAGCGCGGCCGGGGCTCGGTCATCCACATGGTTTTCCTGCTGTTGCTGGTGATGACGCTGGTGTCGGGATTCCAGGTTCTGGGCACTTTGATGGTGGTGGGCATTATGATGCTGCCGGCCACGGCCGCACGGTTCTGGATGCGCACGGCGGGGCGGCAGATGATGCTGGCGGCGGCCATTGGCTCGGTCTCTTCGTATGCGGGCTTGCTGATCTCTTTTCATACCAACGCGCCCGCATCTTCCGCTATTATCCTCTCCGCGGGATGTATCTACATACTTTCCATTGTCCTAGGGCCGTATGGCGGGTTGTTGCAGGCGGCGCGCCAGGCGTATGCTCGACGACGACGCCTGTCCCGTTCCTTGTCCTCATAAACCGCGGTCGCGCCGGCGGATTTCGGCGCGTTTATTTCCGGAAAAATTGACCATGTTGGTTCGAATGATGTCTAGCAGTGGCGTTATGCGTGGCTGTCGGCTTCTGGCGACCCTCTTCCTTGGCGCCCTGGGCATCAGCGCGTGGGTCTCGCCGGCCGCTTCGGCCGCGGCTGAGCCGATGCCCGTGGTGGCCAGTTTTTCGGTGCTGGGCGACATGGTGGCGGAAATCGGCGGCGATCACGTGAAGCTTACGACCATCATCGGGCTGGGGGGCGATGCACATTCTTTCGAGCCTACGCCGGAACACGTACGCGCATTGTCCGAGGCGCGCGTGCTGGTGGTGAATGGGCTGGGCTTCGAGGCCTGGCTGCCGCGCCTGCTGGCCGCTTCGAACTTCCAGGGACAGCAGGTGGTGGCTTCGCGCGGCATCGAGCCGCGGCGGCTGCTTGCAAGCCATGCAGTTGATACGGGGGCCGCCCAAGCGGGCCAAAGCCATGGCCATGCGGGCCATGATCATGCGGCGGATGCGGGGGCCGCCCAAGGGGGAGCCGCACAAGCGGGCGCCGGCCAGGCGGGGCAGGGCCAGGCCGGGCATCAGCACGAAGGCGACATCGACCCGCATGCCTGGCAGAGCCTGGCCAACGGCATGATCTACGCGCGCAACATCGCCGAGGGCCTGGCCAAGGCCGACCCGGCCAATGCGGCCGATTACCTGGCCCGCGCGAATCGCTATATTGAAGAAATGAAGAAGCTGGACGCCGAGGTGCGTTTGGCGCTGGGGCAGATTGCGAAGGACAAGCGCAAGGTGGTCGTGCCGCACGATTCGCTGGGCTATTTCGGGCGCGACTACGGTATTGAGTTCATTCCCATCATGGGCATCTCGAGCCAGGCCGAGGCGTCGGCACGCAATGTGGCGGCGATCGTTGACCAGGTGCGCGCCGTGGGCGGCGCGGCGATTTTTCTTGAGGGCTCGGCCAATCCGAAGATGGCCGAGCAGATTGCCCGCGAGACGGGGGCAACGGTTGGCGGGGTGCTGTACGCCGATACGCTCAGCGAGCCGGATCAGCCGGCGGGCACCTACCTGGGCATGTTCAAGTGGAATGCGGGGCAACTGATCTACGCGCTGCGGCCTGCGCGCTGAGCGTGCGGTGGGGCTTAGTCGTGCTTGCGTCCCGCGCGCGGGTGCGCCTGGTCGTATGCTTTCGCTAAATGCTGGAAATCGAGCTTGGTGTAGATCTGCGTGGTCGAGATGTTGGAATGGCCCAGCAGCTCTTGCACGGCGCGCAGGTCTTGGGCCGATTGCAATAGGTGACTGGCGAAGCTGTGGCGCAGGCTGTGCGGGTGTACGTTGACAGGCAGGCCGGCCAGGGTGGCAAGCTGGTTCAGCTGGCGTTGCACCACGCGCGGCGAAATTCGTTTGCCGCGCGCGCCCAGGAACAGGGCGGCATAGGTGTCGGGGTCGGTTTCGGGCGAGCAGCCGCCTTGCAGTTTGGAGCGTTCTTGCAGCCAGCGGCTCAGGGCCTGGGTGGCCTTGCCGCCCAGGGGCACGCTGCGCTTCTTGCCGCCCTTGCCCAGTATGGTGGCTTCGCTTTCTTCAAGCTGTATCCAGCTTTGCGATTCGTATTTGCCGCTGCGCAGGTAACGCCAGTCAAGGCTGACAAGCTCTGCCAGGCGCAGCCCGCTTGAATACAGCACTTCGAACATGGCCTGGTCGCGGCATTCTACGGGGGTCTTGGGCTCGGGCAGGCCTGGGCGGTCGAGCAGTACCTGGGCCTGTTCCACAGAGAGGGCCTTGGGCAGGCTGCGCGGGGCCCGTGGGGCGCGTACGCCGGCGGCGGGGTTGTGGGCCATGCCGGCATGGGGCGCCCACCACCTGAAGAAGCCGCGCCAGGCCGCCAGGGCTCGGGCGAGGCTGCGGGGCTGCAGGCCCTGGGCATGCAGGCGCGCCACCGATTGGCGAATATGGTTCTCGGTGTAGCTGTGCAGTTCAGTGCCGGGGTGCAGCTTGACCAGGTGCTGCAGGTCTTGGCGGTAGCCTTGCAGGGTGTGGCCGGAATAGCGGCGGTTGGCCCGCAGGTATTCCAGCCATTGCTCCATGGGCCGCGGCAGGGGCGTCGAGCCCGGGTCGGCGCTATGCGTGGTCATAAGGCGGCTTATAAGTGCCCGCAGCGGCTTTGTGTGCGTTCATGCGCTGACCCTTTGCGTGCTGGCGGAACGGCCCCAGGGTATGGAGGCGGCTGTTCCAGTGTGTACTAGGCCGTTTCGGGCTCGGTGCGCGCGGGGGCGCGCAGGCGGCACAGGCTGGCGCTGGCCAGATCGTTGATGGTGCTTAGGAAGTCGGTGGCCATGTCTGCCGTAAAGCGCTCGGGGTCTTCAGAGCCCAGCACCAGCAGGCCTATGGGCTGGCTGGAATCGGCGGGGCGTAGCGCGACGATGGCCAGCGAAGCGGGCGGGGTGCCCAGCCAGCCGGCGGCCTCTTGGCCACGCATGGGGCCGCAGTAGGGCGTGACCAGCTCCTGGGCGTATTGGCGGATGCTGTCGGTAACGTCTTGATTGAACTCGCTGTCGGCCAGGGCGGGAAGATTCCACAGGCGCAGGGCGATGGCCTGCAGGTCGAACAGGTCGCCCAGGCTGCGCACGATGTGGCCCGGAAGCTGAGTGGCGTCGTTTTCGGACAGCATGCGGCAGCACCAGGCCATGAGGGTCTTGCTTATTTTTTCGTTGCCGGCGGCATTGTGTATAAGGCCCGACAGCTTCCACTCAAGATCTTTGGTCTTGGCGCGCAGAGTCATTATCTGGCGCTCGCCCAGCGAGATGGCGCGTGTTTCGTGGGGATGGGGCACCCGCATGTTGGCGAACAGGTCGGCGTGCTGCTGGAAGAACTCGGGGTTGGCCTGCAGGAACTGGGCGACGTCGTCGGCGGTGAGGCTGGTGCTCATGACTGGGATGCTTCCTTGAGTGAGTTCGAATTTGTAAGGGCGTCGATGTCGACCTGGCCCGAGAAGACGCTGACGGCCGGGCCGCTCATGTTCAGCTGTGTGCCGTTCCAGGCGATGGTCAGCGGCCCACCCCGAGTATGGACCAGCACCGGGCTGTCGAGCAAGCCGCGCCGTATGCCGGCCACAGCGGCGGCGCAGGCGCCGGTGCCGCAGGCCAGGGTTTCGCCGGCGCCGCGTTCGTACACGCGCAGCTTGATGGAGTTGCGGTTCAGCACCTGCATGTAGCCGGCGTTGACGCGATGGGCAAAGCGCGGGTGCGATTCGATCTGCGGGCCGGTGCGCGCCACGGGCGCGGCGTCGACGTCTTCCACAAGCTGTACGGCATGGGGGTTCGAGATGGCCACGAGCGAGAGCTCGACGGTTTCATTGTTTTGCAGGGGCAGCGACCACAGGGTGTCTTCACCGAAGGGGCGCGAGGCCAGGTCCTGGGTGTCGAAGGCCACATCGGCGGGTTCGAAGCGCGTGCCGCCCATGTCGACCGTGACTTCGCCGGTGGGCGATTCGGTAAGGGTGATGAGGCCGGTGCAGATCTCGGCGCGCAAAGGGTTGCGGCGCGAAAGGCCCTGGTCGTGCACGAAGCGCACGAAGCAGCGCGCGCCGTTGCCGCAATGCTCTACTTCGCCGCCGTCGGCGTTGAAGACGCGGTAGCGGAAATCGGCCTCGGGGTGCTGGGGCGGTTCGACCAGCAGTATCTGGTCGGCGCCCACGCCAAAATGCCGGTCGGCCAGCGCACGCGCCCGCTCGGGGGTCATTTCTATGGATTGGCGCACGCCGTCCAGCACGACAAAGTCGTTGCCGGCGCCCTGCATTTTGGTGAAGTTCCAGATCATGATTTGTTGAGCGGCGTGAGGGGAAGCTTATATGTGAAGCGTACAACAATTGTGTTGTTGTGTTAGCAGCAATCGTTGAAGGTCAATACGGCCGTTCCTGGCCGGGGGGGCGGGTCTTGAAGCGCCTGTGCACCCAATAATATTGCGTGGGGTCGGGCTCTACCCAGGATTCGATCAGCTTGTTCAGGCGCGCGGTGGCGTCTTCGAGCGACTGTTCGCCGGGGAAGTCGGCAATGGGCGGCATGACTTCGACATGATAGCCGCCCGTCTCGATATCAAGACGGCTGACGATGGGCACCACGGCGGCCTGCCAGGTCTTGGCGATTTGCGCGGTGGTCAGCAGGGTGGCGGCGGGCACGCCGAAGAAGGGCACGAAGGCGGCGCCTTCGGTGCCCCAGTCCATGTCGGGCAGGTAGTACACGGGCACGCCGTTGCGCAGCTGGCGGATCAGGCCGCGCACGCCGTCGCGGCGGCTGATCAGGTGCACGGTGTTGAAGCGCCCGCGTCCTTCGCGCACCAAAGTGTCGACGTCGGCGTCGCTTTGCGGCGTGTACAGGGTGGCCGAGGTTTCAAGAAACAGGGTCAGGCGGGTGGCGGCGGCGTCCAGGCCTATGAAGTGCGGCGCCAGCAAGATGATGGGCTGCCTGGCGTCGAGCAGGGCCTGCAGGTGCTCCAGCCCTTCGATGGAAATGGTTTGCTCGATGCGCTTGCGCGTGCCGAACCACAGCAGGCCGCGGTCTACCACCGACTGGGCCAGCAGCTGGAAGTGCCGGCGCAGCCAGGCTTCGCGCTGTTCGGGGCTGTGCCGCGGAAAGCAGAGTTCGAGGTTGGTGCGCACGATGTGCGCGCGCGAGCCCAGTATGCGGGGCGCCAGCCAGCCCAGCGCCCGCCCCCAGCGCAGCCGCGTGGCGGTACCGCAGCGCCCGAAGTACGAGAACACGGCGGTAAGCAGGCCTTTCTTGTTGAATTTCATGCGGCGTTGCCCCTTAACCCGCCGCGCCGGGCGCATCGGCCACGTTGACCATTTCGGGCGGGGGAGGCGCCCCGGCCGGGGTCTTGTAGCGGTTGTAGCTCCATAGATATTGCTCGGGAAAGCGGCGTATGAGGCTTTCCATTGTTTGATTGATTAGCGTGGCCTGCTGAAGCGGGTCGGTGGGGAAGGGGCTGGGCAGGCGCAGGTAATGGATGCGCCAGCCTTTGCCGCGCGGCAGGCGCTCGCCCGCCGTCAGAATGACCGCCACGCCGGTTTGCGCGGCCAGCTTGCCGGCCAGTGTCATGGTGTAGGCCGAGCGGCCGAAAAAGGGCGCCCATACGCCCTCGCCCTGGGCGGGGGCCTGGTCGGGCAGCATGCCCACGGCTTCGCCTCGCTTGAGCGCGCGCACGAATTCGCGCACGCCTTGCATGGTGGCGGGCACGGCACGCAGGGCCGAGGTGTTGCGGGCGCTTTCCATGACGGGCGCCAGGATCTCTTTGCGCGGGGGACGGAACATGACGGTGATGGGGCCGTGCAATGTCTGGTAGCGGCCGGCGATTTCAAAGCAGCCTAGGTGGGGGGTAAGGTAGAGTATGCCCTTGCCCTCGGCCAGGGCCTGCTCGACCACCGCGTTGTCATCGCTGCTTGTCCTGGCTAGGCTTTGCTCGCTGCGCAGCCATACCTTTGGAAGCTCCATGATCATGGCGCCGGCCTCGGCGGCCGCGCGCCCGGCAAAGGCCGGATCGCTGTAGCCGGCCTGGCGCGCATTGCTTTGTATGCGCTGGCGGTATTTGCCCGGCTTGGCGTAGGCTATGCGCCCCGCCAGGCGGCCGACCGCGTGCAGCAGAGGCAGCGGCAGCCACGCCAGGAAACGGAATACGGTCAGGAGCATGAAAAGCTTATAACCCTTTTACAAGTATTGAGAACAGGCCCAAGGCCGTATTTTCGCTTAAAATGCCAGTCATCGCTGAGTTAACCGACAACTTGCGGAGCGATAACGGCATGGGCTTGCCCGCGCCGTTCAAATACCGCTAAAGCGTCGCGCCCACATAGCAAGCCAGTCCAAGCCTTAGGGTGCAACGCGTTTCGTTCAACTTCAACGAGCCGCTTGCCGGCTCATAGGACGCAATCGCTGTGGTAACCAATAAAGATTTCCTCTTTACTTCCGAATCGGTCTCCGAAGGCCATCCCGACAAAGTCGCCGACCAGATCTCCGACTCCATCCTCGACGCCATCCTGGCGCAAGACCCGTATGCGC
Organism: Pusillimonas noertemannii; assembly: GCF_003096595.1. Classification (GTDB taxonomy): domain Bacteria; phylum Pseudomonadota; class Gammaproteobacteria; order Burkholderiales; family Burkholderiaceae_B; genus Pusillimonas; species Pusillimonas noertemannii. Next base: position 304,164 of record NZ_QEKO01000001.1, read on the forward strand.
GGGTTGCCGCCGAAACCCTGACCAACACGGGCCTGGTGGTGCTGGCAGGTGAAATCACCACCACCGCCAATGTGGATTACATCCAGGTGGCGCGCGACACGATCAAGCGCATCGGCTACGACAACACCGACTACGGCATCGACTACAAGGGCTGCGCGGTGCTGGTGGCGTACGACAAGCAATCGCCCGACATCGCCCAGGGCGTCGACCGCAACCCCGAGGCCAATATGGACCAGGGCGCGGGCGACCAGGGCCTGATGTTCGGCTACGCCTGCGATGAAACGCCCGACCTCATGCCCGCGGCCATCTGGTATTCGCACCGCCTGGTGCAGCGCCAGAGCGAACTGCGCAAAGACGGCCGCCTGCCCTGGCTGCGCCCCGACGCCAAGTCGCAGGTTACCTTCCGCTATGTCGATGGCAAACCGGTCGAGGTCGATACGGTGGTGCTTTCCACCCAGCATTCGCCCGATATTTCGCAGGCCGACATCCGCGAAGCGGTTATTGAAGAAATCATCAAGCCCAGCTTCCCCGATGGCCTGCTTACCGCCAAGACCAAGTTCATGATCAACCCCACGGGTATTTTCGTGATCGGCGGCCCGCAAGGCGATTGCGGCCTTACAGGGCGCAAGATCATCGTCGACACCTACGGCGGCGCATGCCCGCACGGCGGCGGGGCGTTCTCGGGCAAAGATCCTTCCAAGGTCGACCGCTCGGCGGCCTATGCGGCGCGCTATGTGGCCAAGAACATTGTGGCGGCGGGCCTGGCGCGCCAGTGCCAGGTGCAGATCAGCTACGCCATCGGCGTGGCCGAGCCCATCAATATCACGGTCAACACCAACGGTACGGGCGTCATCTCTGACGACCAGATCTCCATGCTGGTGCGCGAGCATTTCGACCTGCGCCCCAAGGGCATTATCAATATGCTCGACCTGCTGCGTCCCATCTACGGCAAAACGGCGGCATACGGCCACTTCGGCCGCGCCGAGCCCGAGTTCTCGTGGGAAGCCACCGATAAGGTGCAGGTTCTTAAAAAGGCCGCGTAATGTCCGACCCGTCGTACAACCCGGACGAGCGCGATTCGCCCTGCGTGGCGGTGTGCTCGACGTTGTACGACGACGTCTGCCGGGGCTGCGGACGCACGGTGATGGAAGTGGCCAACTGGGTGTTTTTCTCTGAAGAAGAAAAGCGGGCGGTCTGGAAGCGGATCACCAGTGAGGGGTATCCGAGGCGTAATAATTGAGGGCCGACTTTCTTGGCCAAGAGCCTTATTCAGCTTACACCAAGCTGTCTGCACCCCAGCGTGTGCCGCACCAATATGTGGCACACTTCGTGGCTGGAGAAAGCTGAAGAAAGAGGGACCAGGCCCATGCTCGACAATTCGTCAGAGGCCAATAGCCAGAAAGCCGCCAAGCCACAGCCGCCCGCCCACGAGCGCGGCAAGAAGGGCCTGGCGCAGGCGCTGCTGCTGATCACGATCGTGTACGTGGCGATGAACCTGCGGGCGGCGCTTATCAGCGTGGGGCCTGTCATTGATTCCATCGGCACGAGTCTGGGGCTGTCGGCGACGGCGCTGGGGGTGCTGATTACGCTTCCGGTGCTGTGCTTTGGTGTGTTTGCGCCGTTTGCGCCGCGCCTGCTAAAGCTGCAGTCGGCCGAGCGCCTTATTTTGTTCAGCCTGCTCTTGCTGACGGGCGGCATTGTATTGCGCAGCAACCTGGGGTCGCCGGGCCTGTTCGTGGGCACTTTCCTGCTGGGGCTGGCCATCAGCATGGTCATGGTGCTTTTGCCGGGCATCATCAAGCGCCACTTTCCTGTGAATGCGGGGTTGATGATGGGCCTGTATTCCACCGCCCTGGCGGCGGGGGCGGCCACGGCGGCGGGGGTTACCGTGCCCATGGAGCAATGGCTGGGCGACTGGCGCCTTTCACTGGGGTTCTGGGCCATTCCTGCCGTGCTGGCCGCGCTGGTCTGGGTGCCGCAGGTTCGCGGCGAGCCGGCCTTCAGCGCCCGGCGGCCGGTGGCGGTGCCCCGCCTGCGCAGCAACTGGCTGGCCTGGCAGGTAACGCTTTTCATGGGCACGCAGGGGGCCATCGCCTATTGCATCTTCGGTTGGCTGCCGCTGATACTGATCGATCGCGGGCTTAGCTCGCTGGATGCGGGCTTTGTGCTGGCCACGCTCATGAGCATCCAACTTACCACCTCTATTACGGGGCCATGGATCGCCACGCGCGGGCGCGACCAGCGGCCGGCCATTTTTGTATTCATGGCGCTGGTGGGGGCGGGCTTTCTGGGCCTGGTTTATGGGTCGACCAGCGCCGTCTACATTTGGGCGGGAGTGTTCGGGCTGGGGTTTGGCGGCATGTTTGCCGTGGCGATGGCGCTGCTGGTGCTGCGTTCGCCCAACCCGCAGGTGGCGGCGGCGATATCGGGCATGTCGCAGGGGGTGGGCTATATGATCGCCGCCGTGGCGCCGCTTATCGTCGGCATTTTGCACGAATACACGGGCAACTGGGACGCCGTGGCGGCGTTCATGATGTTGCTGATCCTGGGGGCGATGTGGTCGGGCCTGCTGGCGGGCCGGGCGCGCTTTATTGAATAAGGCGGCATGCGCGGGCCCATGGCCCGGCGCTCGACTGACGCCGCAGAATCGCTTGGCCGGCACATTAAATCGGCTACAATTAACCCACTTCTTCCTGAGGAGCGCTGCGACGGGCGCAGGCGGGCCAAGCTGGCGTTCGCTGCCCCGCTAGGCTCAGGAACCATCAGCATTCAACGGCGCTCATCATCTCCCGCATGCGGGCGAAGATGAGCCAAGCCGTTCCGGCCTCTTTGTCCTGCACGGGTTTACTGGGAATCTCCATGAACACTGTTGCCGACACCACTTTCTCTGATTGCATCGTTGCCGATATCTCGCTGGCCGACTGGGGCCGCCGCGAAATCGCCATTGCCGAAACCGAAATGCCGGGCCTGATGGCCACCCGCGAAGAATACGCCGCCGCCCAGCCCTTGAAGGGCGCGCGCATTGCGGGCAGCCTGCACATGACCATCCAGACCGCCGTCCTCATCGAGACCCTGGTGGCGCTGGGCGCCGAAGTGCGCTGGGCTTCGTGCAATATCTTCTCTACCCAAGACCACGCCGCCGCGGCCATCGCGGCCAGCGGCACGCCGGTGTTCGCCATCAAGGGCGAAACGCTTGAAGACTACTGGCAGTACACGCACAAGATCTTCGAATGGCCCGAAGACCGCCACGCCAACATGATTCTCGACGACGGCGGCGACGCCACGCTGCTGCTGCACCTGGGCGCGCGCGCCGAGCAAGACGCCTCGGTGCTGGCCAAGCCCGGCAGCGAAGAAGAGCGCGTATTGTTCGCCGCCATCAAGGCCAAGCTGGCCGAAGACCCCAAGTGGTATTCCACCCGCCTGGCCGAGATCAAGGGCGTTACCGAAGAAACCACCACGGGCGTGCACCGCCTGTATCAGATGTCCAAAAAGGGCGAGCTGGCCTTTCCGGCCATCAACGTCAACGATTCGGTAACCAAGTCCAAGTTCGACAACCTGTATGGCTGCCGCGAATCGCTGGTCGACGGCATCAAGCGCGCCACCGATGTCATAGTGGCCGGCAAGGTTGCCGTGGTGTGCGGCTTTGGCGACGTGGGCAAGGGCTGCGCGCAGGCGCTGGCCGCGCTGCGCGCCCAAGTGTGGGTGACCGAAGTCGACCCCATCTGCGCCCTGCAGGCATCGATGGAAGGCTACAAGGTGGTTACGCTTGACGAGGCCGCCGACAAGGCCGACATTTTCGTTACCGCCACGGGCAACTACCACGTCATTACGCGCCAGCACATGGAGCGCATGAAAGACCAGGCCATTATCTGCAACATCGGCCACTTCGATAACGAAATCGACGTTGCCGGCGTTGAAGACCTGCAATGGGAAGAGATCAAGCCCCAGGTCGACCACATCATCTTCCCCGACGGCAAGCGCGTCATCCTGCTGGCCAAGGGCCGCCTGGTGAACCTGGGCTGCGCCACGGGCCACCCCTCGTTCGTGATGTCGGCTTCGTTCACCAACCAGACCATTGCGCAGATCGAGCTCTTTACGCGGGGCGATGCCTACGCCAAGGGCCAGGTCTACGTGCTGCCCAAGCATCTTGATGAAAAAGTGGCGCGCCTGCACCTGAAGAAGCTGGGCGTGCACCTTACCGAGCTTAGCCAAGAGCAGGCCGACTACATCAATGTGCCTGTGGCAGGCCCCTTCAAGCCCGACCATTACCGCTACTAAGCTGTTCAACCGCCGGGCGGGCGCGCCTGCTTGCGCGCCGCCAGCGCCCGGCCTACAGGAGCTCGACCATGGAAATTCTGCTTATCTGGATCTTGAACGCGGTTGCTTTGCTGATCGTCGCCTACATATTGCCAGGCATCACGGTGGCCTCTTTCTGGTCGGCGCTGATCGCGGCGCTGGTGCTGGGCCTGCTCAACACGCTGGTCAAGCCGGTGCTTATCCTGCTGACCCTGCCGGTAACGATCGTCACGCTGGGCTTGTTCCTGCTGGTCATCAATGCGCTGGTGTTCTGGTTCGCTGGTTCGGTGCTGAAGGGCTTCCATGTAAACGGCTTCTGGTGGGCGATGCTGGGCGCGCTGGTGTACAGCATTATTTCCGGCCTGCTTTCTCGAGTGATCGCCTAAATGAGTTCTCTGGTCAGTTTAGAGTTCTTTCCCCCGCGCGATAACGCGGCGCAAGAAAAACTCATCCGTTCGGCCAAGCAGCTGCAGGCGCTGCAGCCGGGCTACGTCAGTGTTACGTTCGGCGCCGGCGGCTCTACCCGCGCGGGCACGGCCGACGCGGTGGCCATCATGCAGAAGCTGGGCTTCGATGCCGCGCCGCACTTGTCGTGCATCGGCGCCTCGGCGCAAGACCTGGCCGACATCCTGCAGGCCTACAAGCGGCAGGGCGTGCGGCGCATCGTGGCGCTGCGCGGCGACCTGCCGTCGGGCATGGGCGGCGACACCGGCGAATTCCACTACGCCAGCCAGCTGGTGCGCTTCATACGCGAAACCACCGGCGACTGGTTCCACATCGAGGTGGCGGCCTACCCCGAGATGCACCCGCAGGCGCGCAATGCGGCGGCCGATCTGGGGCATTTTGTTGAAAAGGTGCAGGCCGGCGCGAACAGCGCCATCACGCAATATTTCTTCAATGCCGACGCCTATTTCAGCTTTGTCGAGCAGGCGGCGGCGCGCGGGGTGGGCGTGCCCATTGTGCCGGGTATCATGCCCATTACCAACAGTGCGCAGCTGCTGCGATTTTCAGATATGTGCGGCGCCGAAGTGCCGCGCTGGATACGGCAGCGCCTGGCCGAATTCGGCGACGACAAGGCTTCTATCCGCGCCTTCGGCGAAGAGGTGGTCAGCCGCCTGTGCCAGACCCTGCTCGACCAGGGGGCGCCCGGCCTGCACTTTTACACGCTGAACAACGCCGACACCACCCTGGCGATTACGCGCAACCTCAATATTTCGGTTGAAGCGGCCTGATAGCCGCGTCTGCAGATCAGTATCGCCAACGCCGGCTCATGCCGGCGTTGGTGCTTGGGGGGCGCCGGCTTGCGGGCTGGCCTGAGCAGCGCGGGTTGAGCGCCGCTGCGAAAAAACGGGCGGTGCGCGTGGGCTCGGGCGCGGTCGGCTGCTCGGCGCGGTCGGGCTGCTCAGGCGCGGTCGAGCAGCTTGGGGGCGGGGACGGGCCAGCCTTTGTCGGTAAGAATGGCATCAAGCCGGAAGTCGTGCGGGGCCGGCTGGTAGTCGGTGCCGGAAAGATCGCCGCAGGCCCAGGCGATGCCCAGGCTGACAAAGCGGTGGCCCTGGTCGCGCAGCGCGGCCAGGGTGCGGTCGTAGTGCCCCTTGCCGTAGCCGACGCGGTCGCCCTGGCGGGTGAAGCCCAGGGTGGGCACCAGGATGATGTCGGGCGCCGGCGCCTGGGGGCCTTGCGGTTCTTCAATGCCGAAGGCGCCCTTGACCATGGGCGTATCGGGTGTCCATAGCCGGAACTGCAGCGGCGCGTCGTCGCCGGTTACCACGGGCAGTGAAACGGTGATGCCTTCTTCTTCGACCAGTTGGGAAAGCAGGGGACGCAGATCGGGCTCTTGCTCAAGCGACCAGAAGGCCGCGATATGCTTGGGAACGGGCTTGCCGGCCTCGGCCAGCTCGGCGCGCGAAGTGGCCAGCCAGGTAAACAGGCGGCCGCGCATCAGCAGGGCGCCGCGCCGCGTGTCCGTGGGGTTCTGCGCCGCCCGAAGCTGTTTCAGTTTCGTCCGCAAGGCGGCGGATTTATTCTCTATACTGTTGCTCATGACGGTTTCTGGCGGAGTTCGGCAAGTATGTTGGTAAAGGGTCAACGGTATCAGAAATCCCGGAACATTTCCGGCATGCGCGGGCTGCCCGCCCTGGGCGCGTGGCTGGCCTTGTTCGGCGGGCTTACGGGTTGTGCGGGCGCCGAGGCGCCCGCCGCTTCGGCAGCCCAATCCCCTGTGCTTGCACAGGCGGCGGTAACGCCCGCGCCCCAGTTGTCGCCGTCCGCCGCGGCGGCTGCCCCGGGCGCAGCCTCGGGCACTGTCAGCATGGCGCCTTCCGCGCCGAGGGTTCCGCCGCAAATCGCCGAGCAGGCGCTGGTAGACGCCCGCGAAGCCATGCAAAAAAAGCAGTGGTCGCGGCTTGACGATCTGATACCCACCGCCAGCGCCACGCCGCTGGTCGGCTCGTACGCGCAATACTGGGCCTTGCGCCAGCGCGTCAACAACCCCACGCTGCCCATTCCCCAGGCCGAGCTTCAGCAGTTCATGGCCACCAACTCTGACGATTATCTTGCCGACCGCATCAAGGCCGACTGGATCGTGGCCGCGGCGCGCGCCGGCGATTACGCCACGGTGAACCAGCTGGGGCCGGTCGTGAACAGCAACGCCTCGGTCGACTGCTCCCGCCTCATGGCCCAGCACCTTACCGGCCAGGCCGTAACCGAGCGGCAGGCCATCGAGGCCTTCGAGCCGGTAAGCGCCTGCTGGAGCATGCTCGACCAGCTTGTAGAGCACAAGGTGGTGGGCTGGGGCGCCCTGCAGTTCGAGCTGCGCGCCATTCTTGAAACCAGCAAAACGGGCAATGCCCAGCGCATGGCCGCCCTGATGTTCGACGGCGCGCACATGCGCTCGTATGCCGCGCTGATGAAAGACCCGCGCAAATGGCTGGGCACGCAAAAGGCGCCCGCCACGCGCGAGCAGCGCGAGCTCGTCACGCTGGCGCTGTCGCGTCTGGCGCGCGGCAAAGACCGCGTCGAGGCCGAATCCTATATTGAAAAGAACTGGGCCACCAAGGTGGCTCGGCAAGACATGCAATGGGTGTGGGGGCAGTTTGGCCTGATCGCCGCCCTGAATGTCGAAGCGCAGGCAGTGCGCTGGTACCGCCGTTCGGGCTCGGCACCCATGACCGACTACAACCACGCCTGGGAGGTCCGCTCTGAACTCAGGCAAACCCCCATCAACTGGAAGGAAGTCGACCGCGCCATACTCAAGATGACGGCCGAGCAGCAGGCCGAGCCCGTGTGGGTGTACTGGCGCGGGCGGGCCATGGCCGGGCAGGGCGACAGCGGCACCGCCCGCAAGTTCTACGCCTCGCTGCGCAACGAGCTCAGCTTCTACGGCCAGCTGGCGGTCGAAGAGCTGGGCGAGCCGTTAAGCCTGCCCCCCGCGCCCGTGCCCGTTACCCAGGCCGAATTCGACCAGGCCCAGGCCAACCCCGACCTGCAGCGCGCCATCAAGCTGTTCCGCCTGGGCTGGCGCCCCGAAGCAGTGCCCGAATGGAACTTCGCCTTGCGTGGCATGAACGACCGCCAGTTGCGCGCCGCGGCCGAGCTGGCGCGCTACGAGCAGATCTACGACCGCGTGGTGAACACCTCTTTGCGCACCAAAGACGAAATCGACTTTTCCCAGCGCTTCGTGGCGCCGTTCGAGGGCCGCGTTACCGAAAAGGCCCGCCTGATCGACCTTGACCCGGCCTGGGTGTACGGCCTTATCCGGCAAGAGTCGCGCTTTATCACCGACGCCCGCTCGCACGTGGGGGCGTCGGGCCTGATGCAGCTCATGCCCGCCACGGCGCGCTGGGTCGCCAAGAAAATCGGCATGACCGACTTCACCCCCTCTTCGGTCAACGACTTCGACACCAACACCATATTGGGCACCAGCTATCTCGATATGGTGCTGCAGAAGCTCGATGGCTCGCAGTTGCTGGCCACGGCCGGGTACAACGCGGGTCCGGGGCGGCCGGTGCAATGGCGCTCCAAGCTTACCGGCACGGTCGAGGGCGCCGTGTTCGCCGAAACCATACCGTTTACCGAAACTCGCCTGTACGTGAAGCACGTCATGTCCAACGCGGTCTACTACTCCATGATGTTCACCGGGCAATCGCAATCGCTCAAGCAGCGCCTGGGCACGGTTTCGCCGCAGGCGGCGCGTCAGGTGGCGCTGCCCTGACGGCGGCGCTTGTGCGTATGGATCCGGCCATACAGGGGCTGAAGGTCTACGTGGTGGGCGGCGCCGTGCGCGACGAACTGCTGGGCCAGCCCGCAGGTGATCGCGACTGGGTGGTGGTGGGCAGCACGCCCGAAGAAATGGCCGCCCGGGGCTTCTTGCCGGTGGGCGGTGATTTCCCCGTGTTCCTGCACCCGGTCAGCAAAGAAGAATACGCCCTGGCGCGCACCGAGCGTAAATCGGGCCGGGGCTACAAGGGCTTTACCTTTCATACCGGCCCCGACGTTACCCTTGAAGACGACCTGCGCCGCCGCGATCTTACTGTCAACGCCATTGCCCGGGCGCCCGACGGCAGCCTGGTCGACCCCTGGAGCGGCCGCCGCGACATCGAGCAAAAGGTGCTGCGCCACGTGGGCGAGGCGTTTGCCGAAGACCCGGTGCGCCTGCTGCGGCTGGCCCGCTTTGCGGCGCGCTTCGGCGCGTTTTCCATAGCCCCTGAAACCATGGCGCTGTGCCGCCGCCTTGTCGATGAAGGCGAGGTCGACGCCCTGGTGCCCGAGCGTGTCTGGCGCGAAGTGGCCAAGGGCCTGCAAACCGGCAGCCCCGCCCGCATGTTCCAGGTATTGCAGCAGGCGGGCGCGCTGCAGCGCGTAATGCCCGGCCTGGTGTTCGATGAAGAAATCGCTGGCCAGCTGCAGTGCGCCGTCGACGCCGGCTTGACACTGCCGCAGCGCTTCGCCCTGCTGTGCCGCAAGTCGCCCGACCCCGAGCACATCGGCCGCCACGTGCGCGCACCCAGCGAGTGCATAGACTACGCCCGGCTGCTGCCGGCGTTGGTCGAGGCCTTGCAGGAGCTGGCTGAACATGGCGATTCAGCACGCGCGCCGCGCTCTGAGGGCGAAGCGCCTTCGCCGGACGCGACGCATGGGGGCGTAGAAGCCTGGCTCGACCTGATCGAACGCAACGACGGCCTGCGCAAGCCGCAGCGCTTTGTGAACTTGCTGCAGGCGGCGCAGTGCGTGGCCCGGCATGTAGACATCCCCGCCTGGCGCCGGCGCCTGGACGCCGTGCGCGCCATCGATGCCGGCGCCGTGGCCAAGGAGGCAGGCGGCAAGCCCGAGAAGATCAAGGCCGCGCTAAGGCAGGTGCGGCTGGATGCCTTGAGCTGAAGACACCAGGCGCAGCGCATGGGCTTGCGAGCCTTTTTCGGCCCCGGCTTATCGGCGCAGCGCCCGGGCTTGCAAAAAGAGCCAAGCTGGGCTTAGATGCCTATCTATGCTTCCAACCATAATTCATAACGTTCATAACGCCCAAGGAGACAGCCGTGGCACGAAAACTCATCAATCCTTCCCAGCTGCACCCGGCGCCGGGCTTCAGCCACATTACTGTGGCCGAGCCAGGCACCATGGCCTATATTGCCGGGCAGGTTGCGCTGGCCCCTGATTTCTCGGTGGTTGGCGGCGACGACCTGGGGGCGCAAACCCAGGCGGCCATGCGCAATGTCGAGCTGGCGCTGAAGGCTGTGAATGCTTCGTGGGAAGACGTTGTCCGCCGCACCATCTATACGCTTCATCCCACCGAGTACGAGGTGATTACGGCAGCGATCGAAGAGGTTCAGCAAAGCACAGAGCATCCGGCCCAGACCATTATCGGCGTAACGGGCCTGGCGGTGCCGGGGTTGCTGATTGAAATCGAAGTGACTGTTCGGCTGCCTGGCTAAGTGGTGGTGGGCGCTACGCCATAGCCGCTATTCCAGTACGCGGACACGCCTCTGAACCGGGAAGAAGCGCACAAGATAGCGTTCATGCCTTTAGTTGAGACCGGGCCCGTTCCTGGGCCGATCTTCTCGGCACTGACCGAGAAGCATCGCTAGCCGGCAAAGCTGCCCTTTAAAACCGGGAGCCCGATTGCATGTTTTCCAGCAGATCCGCGACGTCGTTCTTCAGCCTGTCGAGCAGAAGATCGGAAAGCGTGCCCTCCCGCTCCAGCGAAAGCAGCCAGGCAGGTAGCCCGCGTGGCTGCCCGCACGTGTAGTCGTTGATCGCCGCGCTCAAGGGAGCCAGCCCCTCGTTTTGATATTTGTCGGCCAGGTAATCGAGCAAGTCCAGTTCCAGCACGCTGCTGTTCATGGTGAACATGCCGCCGCCGCAGCACCGGCACGACATGCCGTGCCACATGTTCTTGCCTGCGGTGCTCCATAGCCGTTGAATGCGTTTGTCAAGCTCGGTGGAGCGGGGTTCGTGCCGGTCTGCCATGTTCGTCTTCCTCATGCCCGTCCTGGCACGCTACGGCGGGCCGATCCAACCCTGGCGCCTATGGAGGATTCGTGCCTGGCGCCGGGGCGTCCATGTCCAGGCCGCACTCTCTTTGGAGCATGTTGCGTGCCGCTACCAATTGGCCAGCCACCTGCTCTTTGCGCTTGTCGCCGGCCTTGCCGGGCGGCAGGACAGCGGTTATCACGCATAATGGGTCGCTCGGCTTGCGCAGAACTGCCATCACGCCCACCGTGCCGGGCAGCACGGCGTCCCGGGTCCAGTAGATCTCGTTGGCGCGTATGTCGGCGCACACTTGCGCGAGGCTGGCCTCGGAGGGGAAAGTCAACCCGTCCGCCTTGGCCGCAGTTCGCTCTTTGCGCAGCAGCGCGGCGGTGCGCGCCGCCGGCAAATGAGCCAGGAAGACGCGTCCCGTGCCCGAGTGCACCAGCGGCAGCGCGGCACCCACCCTGGGGACGGCGGGGGGCGGTGGCGAGCCGAGCTCCAGGCGTACCAGCGTCGGGCCGATGTCTGTCCAGATGTATAGCGCCACGGTGCTGTGTGTGGTGGCCGTGATGGCGCCCACCACTTCCTGGGCGCTGCTCATGGCATCGTGGCGGTTCAGAGCGGACAGGCCGATGCGCAATGCTGTAGCGCCCAGGTCGTACATGCCGGTGATGACAGATTGCTTGACCATGCCGTAACGGGTCAGTGTGACCAGGTAGCGGTGCAGCTTGCTTGGAATCAGGCCTGTCTTGCGGGACAGCTCGCTGAGCCCGATGGCCGAGCCTTCCTGGGCGATGATGTCGAGCACTTCCATCGCGGTCTCGACGGTTTGTATGCCGACGGGCTCCCCCTTCTTGCGTTTGGGCCGCCCGCGTGCGATTGCAGAACTGATCATCTGTGAATATCCGGGTTGGAGGAATGGGCCCATTGTAATGGCGCGCCGCTTGTTTCATTTCACATGTACCCGGATCGAATAGAGTCATGAGATGGTGTTGACCAGCTCGCCCAGATCCCCGATCTGGACGCGCACGACGTCGCCGGATTTCAGGAATTCCCCCGTCTCGGCGCCTGGGCCTGCAGGTGTGCCGGTCAGGATCACGTCGCCGGGATGCAGCGTCAAGCGGTTGGACAGATAGGCGATCTGTTCCGCGGCGGTGAAGATCATGTTGCCGGTGGACGAGTTCTGCCTGAGCGTGTTGTTGACCCACAGCCGAATGGGCAGGTCCTGCACGTCCGACACGTCGTCCATGGGCATCAGCCAGGGCCCCATGGGGCAGGAGCCGTCGAAACTCTTGTGGCCTATCCAGTCGTATCTGAAGGGTGAACTGATGTCTTGCTTTTCGCGCAACATGTAATCGCGTGCGGAGAGATCATTGGCGTTGGCGACGGCGGCAATGCATTCCAGCGCGTTGTCCTGCGTCAGGCCCCTGCTGCGTACTCCAACCACGAGGGCCAGCTCGGCCTCCCAGTCCAGCTTGGTGGAATCCAGGCGGATTTTCTCGCCGGTTCCCACTACGCTGGCCGGGGACTTGATGAAGAACCAGGGTTTCTGGCCACTTGCCTGGGGGTTGGTGTCCAGCTTCACTCCCGTGGCTCGAGCCATGTTCTCGACGTGGTCCTTGTAGTTGGCGCCCACGCAGTAAATGACGGGAGGGCGGGGGATCGGTGCGGCGAGCCGTGCTTCGGCCAGTGGCAGGCCACCTGCGGGGCCGGTCTTGGCGAAGGCGGCCAGCTTGGGGCGAGCTTCGCGCCATTGTTCGAGCACGTCCATTGTCGACCGCATGGCAGGATCGTTCAGTGCCTGGGCAACGGGGAAAATGCGGTCGCCGACAAGTATGCCCGCGACGATGCCGTTTTCGGCGTGGTAGCTCAATAGCTTGTATGTCATGTCTCTGCTCCTGAGTGAGTTTATGTGCGGTGTCTCAGGCGTCGGCCAGGTTGATGTCGATCCGCTCGGCGGCGCCCGTTTTGGCGTCGATGGCGACACCATAGTCGCGTCGCGCGGCCTCTGGGCTTATGTAGCCTTCAGCCACGTCGAAGGCAACCTTTTCGACGGGCCGTTCGCGCGGGTCGCCGTATCCGCCGCCGCCTCCCGAGCGCAATGCCAGGGCATCGCCCTTTTTCAGGCGTTGGTGGGCGACCTTGGCGTTGGGCAGGTTGTCCTGCCATGTTCCGTCGACCCGGATACCGACGGAGTTGCCCGCGGCTTCCCGGCCGCCGTCCAGCCCCCAAGGCCGACAATGAGCACGTTCGATCGAGGTGTTGAAGGACAGGGGGGCCAGCGCTCGCACCACCAGTTCGGCGCCCAGTCCGCCTCGGTGGCGGCCGGCACCGCCGCTGTCCTGGCGCAGTGCGTATTTCTCGACCAGTATCGGATACTTGGCTTCGATCTGCTCGGAGGGGCTGTTGTGGGTATCGCCGTCATTGATGCAGACCGTCACCGAGACGCCGTCTTCGGTAGATTTGGCTCCCCAGCCGCCGCCGAGCGGCCCGATGCTGGCAATGAAGAAACGGCCGTCCTTGGGTGACAGGCCATGCAGGGTGGCCACGACGAGGTCAGCGTGGTGCCCGGCGATGACGTGGTCGGGCAGGGCGGGGGCCATCGCCTTGAAGATGGTGTCGATGACGGTCATGGGAAAGGTCATCCACCAGCGCATGGGCGCCGGCCGCGTGGCGCTGATGACGCTGCCTTCGGGCATGATCACTTTCAATGAACGGAAGCTGCCATCGTTGACTGGATACCATTGCGGTGTCGTCAGGCATTTATAGGCTACCTGGGCGCAGGCGATACCGGTCGTGACGCCCGAGTTATAGAACCCCCCCACCTGTCTGCTGACGTCCGACAGGTCGATGGTGACCAGGCCCTGCTTCACTTCTACGCGCACGCGTATGGGAATGGGCACGCCCTCGTTGACGCCGTCGTCGTCCATGTAGGACTCGGCTTCATAGGTGCCGTCGGGAATCTTGACCGCAGCCGCCCGCGCCGCTGCGTCGGTATGGTCCATGATGGTGTCGATGGCGGCCAGAACCTCGTTCTTGCCATAGCGTTCGACCAGCTCCAGGAAGCGCCGCTCGCCGGTCGTCACGGCCGTGATCTGGGCCCGCAGGTCTCCCATGGCCAGGTCGGGCAGCCTGACGTTGATTGCGATGATGTCCAGTAGATCCTGGTTGACCACGCCGGCGCTCTGGTACTTGAGGATGGGTATCTGCAGGCCTTCGGAATAGATGTCGGTGGTGACATGGCCCATGGAGCCGCCGATGTCCAGCCAGTGCGCCATGCAGCAGGTAAACGCCACGAGTTCGCCCTGGTGGAAGATGGGCAGCGTGAACGTGACGTGGTTCAGGTGGCTGCCCGTGATGTAAGCATCGTTGGTGACGAGAATGTCGCCGGGATGGATATTCTCGATGCCGAAATGGCGGATCTTCGCCTTGATGGTCTCGGACATGCCGCGTATGAACATGGGCAGGCCCAGGCCTATGGACACGGTCTCTCCTTCGGCCGTGAAGAGGCCCACAGTGAAATCCAGGGCTTCGTAAATGATCATGTTGTAGGCCGTGCGCATGAGATTGGTCTTCATCTCTTCCGTGACGGCCAGCACCCCATTGCGCACCAGTTCGACGGTGATGGGGTCGACATTGCGCGTTTCCACGGTCATTGCTGCTCTCCAATTGTGATGTCCAGGTTGCCGAAGGTGTCGACCAAAAGGTGGTCGGCCGGCCACACGACGGTGGTCGAGGCATGCTCTTCGATTAGTGCGGGACCGTCGATGCGATTGCCGCTTTCCAGAAGCCTGCGGTCGTAGATGGGCGTGTCCAGGAAGCCCCCCGAGCCGAAGAAGACTTTCTTGCGTCGGACCAGCGCCGACTTCGCGCTTTGCCCGCTTTCTTCCTCGCACCTGTCCTGGGGCGGCCTGGGCATTTTGCCGACCGCCGATATCCTGACGCTGACGATCTGGGCCGATTCCTGCGGCGCGCAGGTTCCATATCGCTGCAGGTGGACGTCGTCGAAAGCGCGCTTGATGGCATCGGTATCACGGCCCTCGAAGTACGACCGTGGCAATTCCACCGTGACTGCATGCTCCTGCCCGACGTAGCGCATGTCTGCGAACCGCTTGATCTCGGTGGACTGCGGCCGCGTCGCCGAGGACGCGATGGCGTCCAGGCCCTCTTGCTCCATGTCGCGATACAGCGCCTCGATGCTTTCCAGCGATTCGCAGGAAAGCGGCTGGAAGCAGGAGCGGACATAGTCGTAGCGCAAGTCGCTGAACAGCATGCCATAGGCCGAGAAGTGGCCCGGCGAGAAGGGAATGATGACGCGCCGTATGCCGAGTTCGCGGGCGATGGCCGACGCATGCAGGGGGCCGGCCCCGCCGTATACGATCATGGTGAATGCGCCGGCGTCCAGCCCTCTTTCCGTGGTGACGCCCTTGACGGCGTAGGACATGGCCGTGGCGGCAATGCGCAGTATCCCGTCGGCGGCCGCCATGGTGTCCAGGCCCAGCGGCTCGGCGATATGCTGCTGTACGGCCCGGGTGGCGGCAGCCTCGTCCAGCTTCATGCTGCCGCCCAGGAAATGGTTGGGGTCCAGCCGGCCCAGGAGCAGGTTGGCGTCCGTGACGGTGGGCTGCTCTCCGCCCCGTCCATAGCAGGCGGGGCCAGGCATGGAGCCCGCGCTCCGCGGTCCGACGCGCATCGCACCGCCTTCGCTCAGCGCCGCGATGCTGCCGCCGCCGGTGCCGACCTCGAAGATGTCGATCATGGGTATTTGGATGGGCAGGGCTCTGGCATAGCCGCCGATGAGGGCGCTGCCGGTGGTCAGCGGCACGCCGGAGTTGATGACGCCCGCTTTGGCCGTGGTGCCCCCCATGTCGAAAGCGATGGCATGGCTCAGGCCCAGTTGAGCGCAGACCGCCTGGGCGCCGATGACCCCGGCCGCCGGACCCGATTCCAGCATGCGTACGCAATGCTGCCTGGCTTCGGCCACTGGGTACAGTCCGCCGGTTGACTGCACGGTATAGAAATTGCCGCCGAAGCCGCTGCTTTCCAGATGGGATTCCAGCAGACCGAGATAGGATTGGACGCGGGGCCCCACATAGGCATTGGCGGCCACCGTGGAGGCGCGCTCGAACTCGCGGTACTCCTTGGACAGCTCATGGGATGCGGTAACGAAGACATCGGGAAGCTCTGCCTGCAGGATCTGCTTCACACGCTTTTCGTGGGCGTCGTTGCTGTACGAGTGGAGCAGGATTACGGCAACGGCTTCTATGCCGCGCGTTTTCAGGTCGCGCGCGATATCACGCACGCGTTCCTCATTCAGCGTCTTGTGCACTGTGCCGTCGGCCAGCAGGCGTTCTTCCACCTCGAACCGCAACGAGCGCTGGACCAGCGGTTCGTGTTTGGAGAAATACAGGTTGTAGGCATCGGGGCGATTTATCCGGCCGATCTCATAGATGTCGCGAAAGCCTTCGGTTACGAGCAGGGCGGTGTGCGCACCGCTGCGCTCCAGCAGGGTGTTGATGACGATGGTGGAGCCATGCAGGAAGAGTTCGGCGTCCTTGAACTGGACTCCGGCAATGTCCAGCGTGTCCTGGATGCCCTGCACCAGGTTGTCGTGCGTGGAAAGCGATTTGCCGAACAGCAGTTGCCTGCCGGCATCGTCAAAGGCGGCCAGATCCGTGAACGTGCCGCCGATGTCGACGGCCAGCCTCAGACGTCGCGGCGCTTGATGGGTTGGGATATTGATGCTCATTGTGCCGTTGAAATGAATAGGCCCATATCCGTTGTCTCCCTATGGGCCGGGTTGAAGACTGCCTAGGCCGGAGCGGGCCTGCCTGAACGGTGTTCCAGGACTATGACGCGATCTCGTCCAACGCCCGGCCCTTGGTTTCCAGCCCCAACGTCAGGACGGCCAGGCCGCCCAGGATGGCGGCGCCTCCGAACAGGACGAACACCGCATGGATGCTGGCATGGGTAAGCAGAGCGCCGACGATGACCGGCCCGATGATGGAGCCTATGCGCAGCCATGCGCTGGCCGCGCCAGCGCCGGTGGCGCGTATGCGCGTGGGATAGATCTCGGGCGCGTACACATAGAGCCCGCCAAGCAGGAAGGTGATGAACATCAGGCTGATGGACGCATACACCATGACCTGGAACGCCGGCAGGGCCGTGCCGACATAGGCCATGTACAGCATGGGAACGGCAGAGCCGAAGAAGCCCAGCATGAACGTGAGACGCCGCCCGATGTAGTCGATCAGCAAAACGCCGATGAAGATGGCGATGAAGCCCACGGCGTTGCTGATCATGCCATAGCGCAGCGCTGTTTCCACAGGCAACTGGTACTCCGTGCGGTAAAGCGTGGGCATCCACGCGATGAGCCCGTAGCCGGTCAGCGAGGTGCAGCATGCGATGATCCAGACGCCCACGGTACGCGCCGCCAGGCCGTCATTGAACAGCTGGCCGAAGGAGGGGCGCTTGCGCAGCGGAGGGGTAACCACTTCGAGCGGGGGCAGCTTGGCGCGCGCTTCGCTGGACAGGCGGTTTTCCATCTGGGTAACGATGCGGTCCGCCTCGCGGATCTGGCCGTTCGCCGCCAGCCAACGCGGCGATTCCGGCGCCAAGCGGGGCAGGATGGCGGCAAGGATGATAGGCAGCGAACCAACGACGAACATGGATTGCCAGCCGTACTTGGGAATGATCCACACAGCGATGAGGCCGGTAACCATCGTGCCCAGCGCAAAGCCCGACTGCAGTGTGAAGATGATGCGTCCGCGGTTCTTGGCGGGGCTGAGTTCGTTCATGTAGGTGGCGGCCACGGGTACTTCTCCGCCCAGGCCGATGCCCTGCATGAAACGGAACACCAAGAATATCCCCAGGCCCCAGGCGAATACCGAACTGAAGCTGAAAAGCGCGATGATCACCAGGGAGACTCGGAAGGTGGGCAGGCGTCCGAACCGCTCGGCGGCCGACCCCATCAGTAGCGCGCCGATGAATTGGCCCAGATAGCCGACGGAAATCAGCAGCCCCACCTCGCCGGGTGTCATGTTCCACAGCACCACCAGCACCGGAAGCACGAATGCAATGGTGACGGCATCGAATGCGTCGAATAGGTGCCCCGTCGCCACGGTGGCCAGAACCTTTCCGTGCCAGCGAGAAAACGGCAGCCGCTCTAGCCGGGCGGATATCAGTGCAAGCTCGCGGCGGGCCTCGGCCTTGTCGTCTAGGGCCGCTTCGGCGGCTTGGCTGCTGCCGTCCGCCACTAATGTCTTCTCCATCCTTTCCTCCAATAAATGAAATATTTCACTATTTGTGGTGGGGCATGCCGTGACAGTTGAACGAATGCGGCCATCATCCTGTCGTGGCATTGCGCCCGCTTTGGACGTTATCGCCTTCTATCGCCTTTTTGTGAAATATTTCACTTTATAGTGAAAGACGGGGGAGCGATTTACTGTCGGCGATTCTATAGACTTTTTTTGGGCGGTGCAAGAATTTGCCGTATCCATGAATACCCGCTGACCAGCACAATTCCCACGGCCACCAGCACGGCGCCGAACAGGAAGCTGGGGTCGAGCGGCTCGTTCAGCAGCCACACGCCGAAGAAGATTCCGAACAGCGGAGTCATGAAAGAGAACACGCCCAGGCGCGAGGCGAGGTATTTGCGCAGCAGCCAGAACCACGCCAGGAAGCTGAAGAAGGCAACGACGATGCACTGGAACAGCACGCTGCTTATGGCCAGCGTGGTGGGCCGGAAGCCCAACTGGCCCGATGCGGCGGCCGAGCCGAACAAGATGATGAAGCCGCCCACCAATTGATACAGCAGGGTCTTGGTGGCCGAGGCATGAGAAAGCCGCGAGCAGCGGACGACGACGGTGGTGGCGCCCCATGCAATGCCGGCCAGCAGGCCCAGGAAGTCGCCCAGCAGCATATTGCTGGCGTTGGGCGTGGACTCGCCGGCTTCGCGCCCGGTAAGCGCGACGACTATGCCTATGAAGGCCACCAGAATGCCGAACCATTGGGCCGCTGCCAGTTTTTCTTCGGGCAGCCTCCAGTGAAGGCCGATGGCGGCGATGAAGGGGGCGCAGTACAGGAAGACCGCCATGTGCGAGGCGGTGGTAAAGCGCAGGCCTTCGCCCAGGAAGATGAACTCAAGGCCGAACAGCACACCCACCAGCAGGCCGGGCCGCCAGCTGCCGTCGGCCAGATCCAGAGGTTCGCGGCGCCATGCCATCAGCAGCGACACCAGCACGGCGGCCACGCCCGAGCGTATGGCCAGCTGCAGCATGGGCGCCACGTCGACGGCGGCGGCCTTGATGGCAATCTGCTGGAAGGCCCAGATCATGCACAGCACGGCCATCATGCCAAAGGCCAGGCCGTCTATTCCCTTGCGTTCCTGCATCTCCCTTCCCTTTGCCGTCTTGTGTCCGCTGCGGCGCTTGGCTTTCTTTGCATCGGCATGGCGAATGCATGCCGATGCCGCTGCTGTGTTCTCTGTGTAAAGCGTTTTATGTATGTAAAGCGGCGAACCTAGAGCCGATCGCGCCTGTCGCCGCTGGTGAACCCCATGAGGGGCACATCCAGGCCTCGGCCCACGGCCATGACCTTGAACAGCTCGCCCATCTCGGCTTCG
Organism: Pusillimonas noertemannii; assembly: GCF_003096595.1. Lineage (GTDB taxonomy): Bacteria > Pseudomonadota > Gammaproteobacteria > Burkholderiales > Burkholderiaceae_B > Pusillimonas > Pusillimonas noertemannii. Next base: position 323,551 of record NZ_QEKO01000001.1, read on the forward strand.
GACAGCAGTTTCTGCACCGGCCCCACCACCTTGGCGTAGCCGGCGGCGTCGTGCGGGTCGAGGCCGGTAAGGATCTCGATCAGCCCGGCGTTCATCAGGAAGCGCGCCTGCGAAGTGTAGCCCAGGATTTCCAGGCCGCCTTCGAGGGCGGCGTCGGCCATGGCGGTGAAGTCGACGTGGGTGGTGATGTCTTGCAGGCCGGGGTAAAGCAGGGGGTCGGCATGGGCGTGATGGCGGAAGTGGCACATCAGCGTGCCTTCGGCGCGCTGGGGATGGTAGAACTCGCGCTGCGGGAAGCCGTAATCGATCAGCAGGGCGGCGCCCTTTTTAAGCCAGGTGCCCAACTGCCGCATCCAGGCTTCGGCTTGGACGTTGACTTCAGAGCGGTAGCCGGGCAGCGGCGGCATGCGGCGCGACATCAGCGCCTGCAGATGCTCGTCGGCCGGGCGCCCGACCAGATTGAAGCGCGGCGGTTCGCTGCTTTCGGCGGGAGCGTCTGCGCCTGCCTGTTGCGCGGCGGCGTTTTCAAGGCCGACGCCCAGCTCGAGCAGGTTGCCGGCGTCGTCCCAGCTGAACAGGGCGGCCGGCATGGCGTCCAGCACCTCGTTGGCGATCACGCAGCCCTTGAAGTCGCTGGGCAGCGCCTTGAGCCATTGCACATTGGCGTGCAGGCTGCCCAGCCGCTGCTGCTGCCGCTCGCGCAGTTCAGGCGAGACCTCGAGAATCTGGTATTGGGGACGTATGTCGAGCAGATTGAGGGCCGGGATGAGCGCGGCGGCCAGGGCCCCCGTGCCCGCGCCCACTTCAAGCACGTTCTTGGTGCCGCTGGCGGCCAGTATCTGCGCGACCTGGCCGGCCAGCGCCTGGCCGAAGAGGGGCGTAAGCTCGGGACCGGTGGTGAAGTCGCCTTCGGGCGCCTCGCTACCGAACTTGGTGCTGCCGGCCGCATAGTAGCCCAGGCCCGGCGCATACAGCGCGTGGTGCATCCATTCTTCAAAAGGCATGAAGCCGCCCTCGGAACCCTGTATGCGGTAGGCGAGATAGTCTTGCATGGCCCGCAGATGCGAGGCCGAATCGATGTCCAGCGAAGGAAGGCCGGCCGGAGCGGAGGTGTTTCGTGCCATATTCATCGTCGTAGTGCGTCAGTTGCCGTTGCTGCGTTCTTGGGGTTGCTGTTCGCCTTTCTTCAGGATGCGCAGCGAGTTCACCATGGCGGCAAGGAAGGCGACCAGCAGGGCCACCATTGCCGCCACCACGAAGTTGTCAAGCACAAACCATAACGGAATCGCCAGAATGGCGGCCAGGAACAAGGGGCGGTTGGCGAGTTGTCTCATGGGGTAGTCGATAGACGTGTTGCCATAACCCCTAGTATAGGAGCCGGCGCGAGCGCTGTCCCGGCAGGGGGTATTTTTGTAACTGGTTTGGTGGTTGGCTAGCCGAGGCGCGTTAGGAAGAGCGCTTGTAACGGTGCATGGGCTTACGGCCTTTGCCATGCCGGCGTGCGGGGGCAGGGGCCCGAAGGCCCCTGGGGGCCAAAGCTGGGCTTTGCTGGCGCTCATTGTTATGCTTGCCGTGGGGGCGGTATTGTGCAAAAAGGGCTTGTGTACTACGAAAGGAGGGGACGGAATGCGTGCTTACAAAAAATGCATGCTCGGCATTTTCGCGGTGGGCGCAATGACTGCGGCAACGGTGGGCTACGCGCGCGACGAGCTGGTGAAACAGCACTATAACTACAGCGAGTGGACCAAGGGCCGCTTTGCCGAGGCTGTGGTGGTCGAAGGCGCGAAGGATGCGCGCCTGATCTATCTTGCGGGCATTGGCGCTGAAGAGGCAGAGGGCAAGCCCGGCGAAATCCGGGCGCCGAATGACATTGCGGGCCAGTGCGCCTATGCGTTCGAGAAAATCGACCTGGCGCTGAAGCGCAATGAAGCCAATGCCGACGACATCGTGAAGATGACGGTTTATCTTACCTCCGCCGATTTCATTCCCGCGTTCTCGAAGTGCAGGGACGCCTATTTTGAAAAGACGGGTGCGCGGCTGCCGGCCGAGACGCTGCTGATCATCAGCCGCCTGGCCTGGCCCGACATGCTTCTTGAAGTGGACATCAACGCTGTTGCCCGGTAGGTGGCGCCGGCTATGTCCGCGCTTGTTCCTCTATTGACGGCCGCCCTCGGCTTGATGGCAGCGTTTCCCTGGCGTGGTGAACGAGTGTTCCGCCCATGAAAAAACCCCGGAAAGCTGAAGAGGCCTTCAACTTTCCGGGGTTTGCTTAATCGGCTGTCTTAGCGGGCCGATCTTTGCTGTTAGGCGAAGTCGCTGCGGCGTGCGGGGCTTTTGCCGTGGCCGGCGGGTTTGCCGCCGAAGCTGGGGCGGGCGCTGCGGCTGCCGAAGCCTTCCTTGGCGGGGCCGTGGCCGGGCTTGCCGGCGTGGCCCGAGCGGGCGGCGTGGGGCTTGGCCGAGGTCCAGCGTTCGCCGTTGCCCTTGGGGCCGCGGGCTTCTTTGTGCTCGAAGCCGCTGCGTTCGCTGCGGCCCTTGTAGCCGTCGGCAGAGCCGAAGCGATCGTCAGGGCGCCGCGCGGGGCGTCCGCCGTCGGCGCGGCCTTCGTACGCAGGCTTGTCGCCGAAGCGGGGCTTGCCTTCGTACGCAGGCTTGTCGCTGAAACGAGGCTTGCCCGCGTAGGCGGGGCGCTCGTCAAAGCGCGGCTTGCCGGCGAAGCCGGAGCGCTCTTCGAATCGGGAATTTCCGGCGTGCTCGGGGCGCTCGTCGAAGCGGGGCTTGCCTGCATAGCCAGCGCGTTCTTCGAAGCGGGGCTTGCCGCCGAACGAGGAGCCTTCTTCATGGCGCGATTTGCCCGCATAGCCGGGCTTGTCGCCGAAGCCGCCACGACCCTTGTAGCCGTTGCCGCCCTTGCCGCCGAAGCCGCCACCAAAGCCTTTGCCGCCTTTACCCTTGCGGTCGGTATAGGTGGGGCGCACTGTCTTGGTGGGCTCGAGTCCCTCGATCACATTGGCCGGAATCGGCTGGCCGATGAAGTGCTCGATGCGGCGGATCTTGTGGCGCTCGGAGTGGGTCGCCAGGGTGAAGGCCAGGCCGCTGTTGCCGGCGCGTCCGGTGCGTCCGATGCGGTGGGTGTAGTCTTCGGGCTGCATCGGCAGGTCGTAGTTGATGGCGTGGCTGATGCCTTGCACGTCGATGCCGCGTGCGGCCACGTCGGTGGCGACCAGCACCTGCAGGCGGCGCTTTTGCAGCAGGCCCAGGGTGCGGGTGCGCTGCCGCTGGTTCATGTCGCCATGCAGCGATGCGGCCGAGAAGCCCTGGTCGGCCAGGCGGTTGGCCAGGTCGTCCGCGCCGCGCTTGGTGGCGGTGAAGACGATGGCCTGGTCAAGGTTGGTGTCGCGCAGCAGGTGGTCGAGCAGGCGCAGCTTGTGGCCGGCGTCGTCGGCGTACAGCAAGCTTTGCGTAATGTTGTCGTGCTTTTGCTTGTGGCCCGACACTTCGATGCGCAGCGGCTCATTCAGCATGTCGCGCGCAAGCTTGGCGATGGTGCCGTCCAGGGTGGCCGAGAACAACAGGGTCTGGCGGTCGGCGGGCGTGGCGGCAACAATGGTCTCGATGTCTTCGATGAAGCCCATGTCGAGCATGCGGTCGGCTTCGTCCAGCACCAGGGTCTGCACGGTGGAAAGATTGACGCGGCGCGCCTGAAGGTGGTCGATAAGGCGGCCGGGAGTGGCCACCAGCACGTCGACGCGGCGCGACAGCGCCTTCAACTGGGCGCCGTAGGGCATGCCGCCCACCACGACGGCGGTGCGCAGGTCGGGAATGTGGGCGCCATAGGCCTTGGTGGCGTCGGCCACCTGCATGGCCAGTTCGCGGGTGGGGGTCAGAACCAGCACCTGCACGCCGCGGCCCTTGTTGGCGGGCATGCCGGCGATGCGGTTAAGGGCGGGCAGCATGAAGGCTGCGGTCTTGCCGCTGCCGGTCTGGGCCGAGACCATCAGGTCCTGGCCTTGCAGGGCCTTGGGAATGGCGGCTTCCTGGACGGGCGTGGGCGAAGTAAAGCCTGCTTTGACAAGCGCAGACAACAGTTTGGGATCGAGACCCAGGGTTTCGAAAGACATAAGATACCTTTGCCGAACGAACGGCACACTTAGCGGGGGGCGATTGGATAAGAGCCCGGAGCGCTGGTTGATTGGAGCATCGTGCCGACCGAATCAACCTAAAAGTGCGGCGCTGTAATGAACGCGGCGAAAGGCTCGGGGGTCAGGGAGCGATGGTGTTCGGCATGGGTGCTGAAGGTTCAGTCAACTGCTATGACACAGCGATGCGCTGTATGAAAATGCCGACACATGATTAATGCAGTGCCAGAATTATACGGGTAAAGAAGCATTAGGGAAAGCCCTAGGTTGGGCGGATGTTCAGAATGTTGCAATAAAGCTATTAACCAACGATGACTGGTATGTATCCGCGGCTCTTGCCATGAGGCTTGAAATTTCCACTGTCGTCCGGTTTTAGTACGATCGGCAGGCTGCCGCCTTTCGAACGGCTTCCAGATAAGCGGATGTGGCGGCATTGAGCGGTATGTCAGCGGCAGTGATGATGCACACTGGATGTAATGAGGTGGACAAGGGCAGGGGGAGTATCGCCAGTTGCCCCGATTTGACGAATCGCTCTGCCACTCCTTTGGGAATTGCGGACAGCATGTTGGTTTGGCTGACGACCCCCAGAATGGTCATGATCGAGGCGGTCTGCACTGCGACTCTCGGCGCATTGGCCGAGAAGGCGGCAAGCCCCGACGCGACCAGGCCATAAAGCGGGGCGAAAGACGATGGTAATGCCCAATCGTAAGCATTGAGTTCCTCGGCGCTCCATGCATTGCTGTCTGCCAATGGATGGCGGGGGCGGCTCACGACCACTGTGGGCTCTTCGAAAAGGATCTCGGAAGTGACCGCGCGCAACGCTGGCTGAGCGGTTAGCCTACCCACCACACAGTCGAGCAAGCCTTGCTGCAGCATGGGCATCAAGGTATCTTCCAGGCCCTCATGCAAACAAACTTCAATTTGGCTGCCCGTGTTGCGCAATAGTGCAATCGCGTCGGGGACGAGCGACGACGCGACCACCGGGAAGACACCCACCCGTACGCGCCCCGCCCGCCCTGATTGAAGGGCGCCGATCTCGACTTGAGCGGCATCCATGTCGGACAAAGCCTTCAGTGCCCAGTGCAGCAATACTTCGCCTTCGGACGTGGTTGTGACGCCGTGTGCGTTGCGCTCGAAGAGCTTTGTCTCGAATATTGACTCGATCTCTGTCAGCAGCTTGCTGGCGGCAGGCTGCGTGACGAACAGATCTTGAGCCGCCTGCCGGATGTTCTGACGCCGGGCCAGCGCTTCGATAAATACCAGATGGCGCATGCGTAGGCGAGAGCGCACCCGGTTCAGAGGGGCATGATGGGCGGGCGGTTCGGCGCGGCTCATGGCATTGTGCGTCCTTTAGTTATACATGTATGTAATTTCGTTTTGAGACGTCCACGGCGGGCAGGTATCTCTATCATATCAATGACATTACTACAACTACCAGGAGACGCCCCCATGGCTGGTTTCGCTAAATCGTCCTTACTATTGTTTTGCTCCGTCTTTGCGCTTGCGGCGATGCAGCCCGCCCGAGGTGATATCACCGTAGGCGTGATCGTCAGCGCCACAGGCGGCGCTGCCTCGCAAGGTATACCTGAAAAGAAGCTGATAGAAATGCTGCCGGCCACTCTTGGGGGAGAACCCTCGAGGTACGTGATACTGGACGACGCAACGGACCCTGCCCTTGCCGCACGGAATGCCCGAAAGCTAACCTCGGAAGAGCATGTCGACGTGCTGATAGCTGCCTCCAACACGCCTTCTGCGGTGGTTATCGCGGGGATTGCGCAGGAAAGCAAGACACCCCATGTCTCTATGGCGCCCGTCGTACCGACGGAAGTGCAGTTTCCATGGGTGTTCGTTGTACCTCAGCCTACCGGGCTCATGGTAGACGCGATACTGGAAGACATGAAGAAAAATGGAGTTAAAAATGTAGGCTACATCGGCTATTCGGATTCTTGGGGCGACTTGGTTTACAAGCACCTGACCACCCGGGCGGACGAATACGGAATCAAGGTGCTCAACAACGAGCGCTTCGCACGAACAGACAGTTCGGCGGTGGCGCAAATTTTGAAATCGATGGCACTAAAGCCGGACGCCATGTTAATTGGCGCTACAGGCACGCCGGCCACTCTGCCGCACCTTACCTTGGTTGACCGCGGATACAAAGGAAAAATCTATCACACCCATGGCGTTGTCAATAACGATTTCTTGCGCGTGGGCGGCAAGGGTGTGGAGGGGGCTTTGGCTCCCATCGGTCCGGTTGTGGTGCATAAAGACCTGGACGACTCCAATCCTATAAAGAAACTGTCTGCCGACTTCATCGCTCAGTATTCGTCTTCTTACGGAGGGGGGCCTGTCAATGCTTTCGCAACTTGGGCATACGATGCGTACTTATTGGTGGATAAGGCGGCTGGCGTGGCCTTGAAGTCAGCCAAACCGGGTACTGAAGAGTTTCGGCTGGCTCTGCGTGACGCGCTCGAGCGTGATACTGCGGGTTTGGTGGGATTGAACGGCATCTACGACATCGACGCGTCGAACCACAATGGGTTGGACGAGCGGGCCCGCGTGATGGTGGAAGTTCAGGACAGCCAATGGAGGCTGCTCAAGTGATGCCGGGCTGGTGACGTGCCGCCTTCCATGATGTTGAACGAGGAGAATTTAGATGTTGGTCTGTTTGATTGAATTTGGAACCGCTCCCGGCAAGGAAGAGCAGAACCGGGCATTGGTGAAGGAGCTATTGGTCGAAGCCAGAACCATTGACGGGTTCATTTCGAAAGAAAGCTTCACCAGCCGCGATACGCCGGGCAAGGTGATTACGCTTTCGTATTGGAAAGACGCTGACTCGCTGCGCGCCTGGATGCGTAATGCGGAACACCGCAAGGCCATTCCCTTGGGTAAAAAAGAGCTGTTCACGCACTACACGATACAGATAGCGGAGATCACCTCCGACAGAACATGGACTAAGCCCGACAACGCGGACTGAGCCGTTATTGACGGCAAGTTTTTTATCGTGCGTTATAGCGTGCCCAGCGCCGTGCGCAGCGCGGCATGATAGGCGGGCAGCAGGCCTTCCTGCTGTTCATGAAACCCCTGCCAGGCCAGTTGCTGCTCGGGGCTGCGCTGCCGGGGCGCGGCCCAGACGGCATCGGGGAAGTGCGTGTCGAGGGGCCAGCGCGGTATCACGTGCCAATGCAGGTGCGGCACCTGGTTGCCGAACTGCGCCAGGTTTACCTTGAGCGGCGCCAGCTCGTTGCGCATTACAGTTTCAACCAGCCATACGGCGTCCATCAGGTGCTGGCGCTGGGGCGCATCCAGGTCGGTCATCTCGGTAATGTGCTGGTTCCAGATGACGCGGGTGTAGCCCGGAAAGCCGGCGTCGGGCACATGGATGACGCGCAGCTGCGCGTTGCGCCAGATTTCGTTCAAACCGTCGGCCGGCTGGCAGAGGGGGCAGGGGGCGTTTTGCATTATTTTGTTTGAATCGGTGCAAGGGGGCCAAGGGGTTGGATGGCGAGTCGCAAGCCCATGGCTCTGAGGATTGCCGTCAGGCTATTGAGCCCCGGATTGCCTGTGGGCGAGAGGGTGCGATATAGCTGGGTGGGGTTCAGATTAGCCTGCTTCGCCACGGCTTGTACGCCCCCAAACGCTTGCGCAAGTTGGCGCAATACGATCAGGAGCTCGCCGTGGTCGCCATCTTCGAGAATGCCGTTGATGACGTCAAGAGCAAGAGTTGGATCGTTGGCATAAAGCTCGGCCATGGCTTCATCATGGAGTTTACTTTTCATCTTCGCCTCTTGATAGCCATTCGGTCCAGTAAAACACGGCTTGGTCAATATCGAGTTGCTGTGTGCGCTTGGTGCCTGCGCATAGCAGCAGTACGACGCGTTTTTCCGAATGGGCGTAGTACACCCGGTAGCCGGGTCCGGCATCGATTCGCAGTTCCCACACGCCGTTGCGACAGAACTTGTGATCGCCGAAGTTGCCGAGTTCGATGCGGGCAATACGGCGAATGATGGCCACTTTGGCCTGGCGGTCGCGCAGTCGTTTTAGCCACTCGATGTAAAGATCTTTCTGCCCGCACGGGGTCAGATAATGTTCGATCCGGTATTCCATTTTCGTTTATTGACGAATTTTGGTCAATAGCTGGTTGCAACCACCGTAGTGTTCATCGGTGGCTGACGATGGAATCGGTCGAATCGTTAAATGGTCATTGGGGGAAAACCCCGAAATCGGCGTTCACAATACTTGCTTGTAAACGCCGGTGGCGTGGCGGCGCGCTGACGAAATTAGAAAAACAGCTCTCGCAGGGCCTTGCCGGGTTCTTCGGCGCGCATGAAGCGTTCGCCCACCAGGAAGGCGTGCACGCCATGCGAGCGCATGAGGTCGACGTCTTCGCGGGCCAGGATGGCGCTTTCGGTGACCACGCGCTTGCCTTCGGGAATGAGAGGCAGCAGGTCGATGGTGTTCTGCAGCGAAATCTCGAAGGTGCGCAGGTTACGGTTGTTGATGCCGATGAGCGGTGTCCTGAGCTGCAGGGCGGCGTCGAGTTCGTCGCGGTCGTGCACTTCGACCAGCACGTCCATGTCCAGCTCGAGCGCCAGGCTTTCCAGCTCTTTGAGCTGGTCGAGGCTTAGCGCGGCGACGATCAGCAGCACGCAGTCGGCCCCCAGGGCGCGGGCATGGGCGATCTGGTAGGGATCAATCATGAAATCCTTGCGCAGCACGGGCAGCGAGCACGCGGCGCGCGCCTGGCGCAGATAGTCGTAGGAGCCCTGGAAGAACTTGACGTCGGTAAGCACCGACAGGCAGGCGGCGCCATGGGCGGCGTACGAGCAGGCGATGTCCGCGGGATTGAAGTTTTCGCGGATGACGCCCTTGGAGGGCGAGGCTTTTTTTACCTCGGCGATGACGCCGGGCTTGCCTTGGCTGATCTTGTCTTCGATGGCGCGGATGAAGCCGCGCACGTCCTTGCGGCTTTTGGCTTCGCGCAGCACGTCGGATTCACTGCGCATCTGGCGCGCGGCGGCAACCTCGGATTTTTTTGTGGCAAGGATTTTTTCCAGTATGTCGTTCATCGGTGTTCTCCGGGGGCGGCATATTCACCAAAGGGCGGCCGCTTTGCTCATGCAGCAGCGGCAGGCCCGTTGATGGCAGGGCAGGCTGGTCGGGCGCCTGCCCGATGGGGCAATTAGATTACAGTTTTTGGGTGAATGCCGCGAACTCTTCGAGTTTGGCGCGGGCGGCTCCGCTGGCTAAGGTTTCAAATGCTAGCTTCAAGCCCTCTTGTATGGAATCGGCCTTATTGCCGGCGTAGATCGCCAGGCCGGCATTGAAGCCTACGATATCACGAGCGGCGCCCGGTACGTTATCCAGGGCTTCCTTGATAAGCTGGGCCGATTCCTCCCGGTTCTCGACCTTGAGCGAACGGTTTGAAACCATGGCCATGCCGAAATCTTCGGGGTGGATCTCGTATTCGCTGACCTGGCCGTTCTTCAGTTCGCCGACCAGGGTGGGTGCGCCCAGCGAGGCCTCGTCCATGCCGTCCTTGCCGTGCACGATCAGCACATGCTTGGAGCCCAGGCGCTGCAGCACCCGCACCTGGATGCCCACCAGGTCGGAGTGGAACACGCCCATCAACTGGTTGGCGGCATTGGCGGGGTTGGTCAGCGGCCCCAGGATGTTGAAGATGGTCTTGACGGCCAGTTCCTTGCGCAGCGAGGCCACGTTCTTCATGGCGCCGTGATGGGCGGGGGCGAACATGAAGCCGATGCCGGTCTGTTCGATGCATTCATTGATCTGTTCGGGCAACAGGTCTATCTTGATGCCCAGTTGCTCGACCACGTCGGCGCTGCCCGAGGACGACGAGGCGCTGCGCCCGCCATGTTTGGCGATCTTGGCGCCGGCGGCGGCAGCCACGAACATGGCGGCGGTGGAGATATTGAAGGTCTTGCTGCCGTCTCCGCCGGTGCCGCACATGTCCAGCAGCTCGTCGGGGTTCTGCGTAGGCACCTGCAGGGCGAATTCGCGCATCACCTGCGCGGCGGCCGTGATTTCGCCTATGGTCTCTTTCTTTACGCGCAGGCCCATGATCAGGGCCGAGGCGATTTGCGGCGACATCTCGCCGCGCATCAGCATGCGCATCAGGTGCAGCATTTCTTCGTGGAAGATTTCGCGGTGCTCGATGCAGCGCGCCAGGGCGTCGGGTAGGGAGATCGTCATGAGAATTCCTTGTTTTTTTCAGATGTTCAGGAAGTTGCGCAGCAGGGCGTGGCCGTGCTCGCTGAGTATCGATTCGGGGTGGAACTGCACGCCGTAGACGGGCAGGGTCTTGTGGCGCACGCCCATGATTTCGCCATCGTCGCTTTCGGCGGTGATTTCCAGGCAGTCGGGCATGGATTCGCGCTCGATCGCCAGCGAGTGGTAGCGCGTAACGGTATAGGGCGAGGGCAGGCCGGCGAATACGTCGGTGCCGCCATGGGTAATGGGCGAGGTCTTGCCGTGCATCTGCCGGCCTGCGCGCACGATGCGCCCGCCAAAGGCCGCGCCTATGGACTGATGCCCCAGGCACACGCCCAATATGGGCAGCTTGCCGGCAAAGGCCTGGATCAATTCAACGGAAATCCCGGCTTCGGCCGGCGAGCAGGGGCCGGGCGAGACGCAGATGCGGTCGGGCCCCATCTGGGCGATTTCCTGCACTGTGGTCTGGTCGTTGCGCAGCACCGTCACCTCTTCGCCCAGTTCGCCGAAATACTGGACGAGGTTATAGGTGAACGAGTCGTAGTTGTCGAGCATCAGCAGTTTCATGGTCAGGCCTTGATTCGGGGTGGCTGAACCGCCCGCGCAAAGCGCGCCGGGGCGGCCGGAAGAACGGGAATCAAGCTGATGCGCCATCGCTGCGCAAGCCCGGACGCGCCCAGGGGCGAGCCGCCGCGGATCGAATGCGAGCCGAATGCCTGGCGAGTTGCGAATGCGATGGAAAGACGGGACATCGGTGTAGCTCCTTGCTTGGAGCCGCCGTGCCGGGGTGCGTGTTTGCTGCCTTCTGACTTGAACTTGCCTACCGGTACGGCGGCAAGTTGCGGTTTTTAACCGCGACGACATGCCGCTTCCTATTGGAAGCGCCACCACGTGGTGATGTTGCAGGTCGAGAAAGAAAGTGTCATGGCTGGGTGCTTGGTGTTGCCGGATTCGAGCGGAAATACCCGAAAGGCAGCGCAAGTTTACATGATTGTCCGCGCGTTCGTCTAGAGGGCAGCCGCCCTGGACCTCGGATATGAGCCGGGCGAGCGCTGCCGGGGGGGCGAGAAGCAGCCGTGACGGCAGCCTGCTGCGGAAAAAGCGCGGGCCCGGACGAAACCGGCCCACGCCCTGAGGCCCTTTGTGGCTTTGCGCCGGCGGCGTGCCGGCGCAAAGCGGGGCAGTCTTACTGCTTGCCCGGATCCTTGAAGTTGGCGACTTTGTCGATTTCGACGTTCTGCAGCTTGCCGTCGACGCGCTCTACCTTGCGGATATAGACATTTTGAATGATGTCGCGGGTTTCGGGGTCGATCTGTATGGGGCCGCGCGGGCTTTCCCATTGGGTGCCCTTGGCCGCCTTCATGAAGACGTCGCCGCTTGCGTCGCCCTGGGTGCGGGCCAGCACGTCGTAGATCAGGTGCATGCCGTCATATCCGGCCACCGACATGAAGTTGGGCCGCTTGTCTGGGTAGGCCTTGTAATAGGCTTGCGTATAGGCCTTGTTCAGGGCCGAGTCATGAGCCTCGGAATAATGCATGGAGTTGATCACGCCCACGGCCGGCTCGCCCATGGCGTCCAGCACGTCTTCGTCGGTCAGGTCGCCGGTGGCGATGAGCTTGATGCCGGCATCGGCCAGCCCGCGCTCTTTATAGCCTTTCAGGAAGGACACGCCCTGTTCGCCGGCAGGCACGAACAGGAACACGGCATCGGCCTTCGAGTCTTTGACCCGCTGCAGGAAGGGAGAGAAATCGGGGTTTTGCAAGGGCGTGCGGACCTGGCCGACGATTTCCCCGCCCGCTTCGGTGAAGGTCTTGATGAACTGTTTTTCCGCATCGTGCCCGGGGCCGAAGTCGGCCACCACGGTGTATACCTTCTTGATGCCGTTCTTGGCGGCCCACGAGGCGATGGGCGCCGTGGTTTGCGGCAGCGTCATCGAGACGCGCAGCAGGTAGGGCGATTTTGTCGTAATCGACGACGTGGCGGCATTCATGACGATGGTGGGAATCTTGGCCTGGGTCGATACGGGCGCCACGGCGAAGGCCGACGGGGTAAGTCCGAAGCCGGCCAGGATGTCCACCTTGTCCTGCACGATCAGCTCTTGCGCCGAGCGCTTGCTGACTTCGGGGGCGACGCCGGTGTCGTCCTTGACGATAAGCACGACCTTGCGGTCGCCTATCTTGTCGCCGTGCTCCTGGATATACAGCCTGGCCCCGTTCAGAATCTGCTGCCCGTAGGAAGAGAAGGGGCCCGACATGGGCAGTACCATGCCGATCTTCAGGTCTGCCGCCTGGCCGGCTGCCGCGGCGCCGAGCAGGGCCGCTGCGAGCCCTAGTTGTACACCTAGCTTGAATTTCATTTGAACGCTCCTCGGTAGTAGTGCGTGCCCGGCCCACTGCTGCGCCGGGCGCCGCCCGTGTTTTTGTAAATGGTAAGGAAGGCTGACTTTCCATTTAAAAAGTAAAGCAGCCTGACTAATTTGTCAAGATTGTCCTTTTGCGGATGAAGTCCGGCCCGAAGCGGATAGATGGCTGGGGGCGGATTCGATACCTTTTCCATATGGGCCGGCCGCGCGGAATGCAATGAATGCGCGATCAGGCCCCGCATGGATTTGCCTGGAAGGAGGACACCATCATGTCGAACGTTGCTTATGATGCCTACCGCGAGGACGTCGCGGGCCGCGCCAATGTGCAGGACACCCCCGAACTGCTGGAGTACTACGGCGAGCTGGAGCGGCTGGGCACCGCCGCGCTGTGGACCGTGGCCAACAAGATCGAGCCCTGGCAGCCCAAGTCGCAGTCGGTGCCGATGATCTGGCGCTATCGCGAGCTGCGCGAGCACGTGCTGCGCTCAGTCTCGCTCGTGTCGCCCGAGAAGGCGGGGCGCCGGGTCATCTACCTGGACAATCCGGGGCGCCGCGACGTGGCGGCGGCGGTCGGCTGGCTGTATTCGGGATTGCAGGTCATGCACCCGGGCGAGGCGGCCTCGGCGCACTGGCATTCTTCGTCGGCGCTGCGCTTTATCATGGAAGGCGCCGGAGCCTACACCATCGTGAACGGCCACAAGATGACGCTGGGCGCCAATGACTTTGTCATTACGCCCAACGGCTGCTGGCACGAGCACGGGGTAGAGGAAGGCGGCCTGCCCTGCATCTGGCAAGATGGCCTGGACATTCCCCTGGCCAATGCCATGGAGGCGGGCTTTTTCGGCGTGCATCCCGACCTGCACCAGGCTGTTGGCCATCCGGTCGACGATTCGGTGGGCATCTGGGGCGCGCCGGGCCTGCGCCCGCAGGACGCCAGGTGGAGCGCCCCGTATTCGCCGCTGTTCAAGTACCAATGGGAGCCCACCTACGAGGCGCTGCTGAACTATGCCGGGGCGGCCGAGGCCAACCCCTACGATTGCCACTTGATGAACTACACCAACCCGGCAACGGGCGGCCATGTCATGTCGACCATGGGCGCCAGCATGCAGCTTCTGCTGCCGGGCTTCGCGGGCAAGGCCCATCGCCATACGGGCAGCTTCCTGTACCAGGTGGCCAAGGGCAGCGGCTATTCCATCATCGACGGCAGGCGTTTTGACTGGCGCGAGCACGACATCTTCTGTGTGCCTTCATGGGCCTGGCACGAGCATGTGAACGCCTCGCAGACCGAGGACGCCTGCCTGTTCTGCTTCAACGACCTGCCGGCCATCGAGGCCATGGGCTTTTATCGCGAAGAAGCGCTGGCCGACAATGGCGGCCGGCAGCCCGTGATGGCGTGATCGGTCTCCCTCCCGGCGCTATACTGGTTCAATATAAGAGCTTGGATAGACAAGCTTGAACCTGGTCCGGCATGCTTTGCGCATGCCGGTTGGGCGCCGGCCGCGGGCCGCGTCTCACAAGAGCGGGGAGGCCGCACATGGCCCACACAATGGCGGGATGGACTCGATCCCTCCTTGCGCAACACGTGCTGCTTGCATCGCAAGATGTCGACGAGGTGCGCGCCCGCATTGCCGAACTCCTTAACGACCACGAACTCGAGCCGCGCGGCTCGACGCTGGCCGCGCGCCTGAACGGGGTGCAGGCCGGCGCGCTGGGCCTGTGGATGCTCGAGTACGGCGAGGCGGTCACGGTCGAGGAAACCCGGCCCGGCGGCGACTTCGTGCTGGTGCAGTTGCCGCTTTCAGGGTCGGTGGGCATCGAATGCGAAGAGGGCCGTTTTACGGTCAGTCCGGGCAGCGGGCTGGTAATGCCGTCGAACGTGTCCCACCGCCTCGACTGGGAGGCGGGCGCTTCGCAGATTATTCTCAAGGTGCCGCTGGCGCGCCTGTTGCTTGAATACGAAGGCCTGACGGGCAGCCGCCCGGGCGGGCCGCTGCGCTTCAACCGCAAGATCGAGCTTGGCGCCACGGATGGCGAGCAATGGAGCGCGCTGATGCGCTATTTTTGCGAGCAGCTGGCCCACCCGTCGCCACTGGGGTGGCTGAAGGCACGGATGGCCGAAGAGGCACTGATGCGTCATCTGCTGTGCGCGCAATCGGTTTCCCTGCACGAGCACTATCTGGGCGATGAAGGCAGCCAAGCGCCCAGGCGGCTGCAGCGCGCCCGGTCGTTCATGGAGGCGAATCTGCAAGAAGAGGTTTCCGTGGGCGATATTGCGCGGCATAGCGGAGCCAGCGTAAGAAGCCTGTCGCGGATGTGCCGGATGCAGTATGGGGTCAGCCCCATGCAGTTGTTGCGCGACATGCGGCTGGACAAGGTGCGTGCCGAGCTTGCCGCCGCTTCGGCGGATGCGAGCGTGTCTGAAGTGGCGTTGCGGTGGGGACTGGCGCATCTGGGACGGTTTGCCGCTTCATATAGGCAGCGGTTCGGCGAGGCGCCTCATGAAACGCTGGCGGCGGGGCGGCAGCGGGCTCGCAGCGTGCCCCACATTACAGGAGCGGCATCGGAGTGATCAACGGGCCGGAGCTTAGCCCGTTCCGGTGATGATCTTCATGGTTTCGGGGTGCTGGGTGGCTTCGTCCAGCGTGCCGTGGAAGACGATTTCGCCGCGCTCGATGACGTAGATGCGGTCGGCGAAACTGGGCAGGTGGTAGAAGTTGGATTCGGCCAGCAGCACC
Organism: Pusillimonas noertemannii; assembly: GCF_003096595.1. Lineage (GTDB taxonomy): Bacteria > Pseudomonadota > Gammaproteobacteria > Burkholderiales > Burkholderiaceae_B > Pusillimonas > Pusillimonas noertemannii. Next base: position 339,012 of record NZ_QEKO01000001.1, read on the forward strand.
GAACGCCCCTGGCGCAGGATTTCGCGCAGGCCGTCGCTGATGGTGGGCAAAATGGCGGGCGACAGGCCTTCGAAGGCTTCGTCGAGGATGAGCATTTCGGGGTCCAGCGCGATGGCGCGGGCGATGGAAACCATTTTGCGCTCGCCGCCCGAGAGCTGCTGGCCGCCCCGGTGCAAGTACTGCTTGAGCTTGGGAAATATGTTGTAGGCGACCTGTATGCGCTCGTCGGCGCCTTTGGCGGTTTTGCGGGTCCAGGTGGGCAGGGCGATATTGTCTTCGACGGTCAGGTCGCCAAAGACGTCGCTGCCCTCGGGGGTGTAGCCCAGGCCCAGGTCGGCCATGGCATAGGTGGGCAGGCCGCGCAGGTTCTTGGATTTCCAGCGGATGTCGCCACTGTCGAGCTTTTGATAGCCCATGATGCTGCGCAGGGTGGTGGTCTTGCCGGCGCCGTTGCGGCCCACCAGGCATACGAGCTCGCCGGGGGCGACCGAAAGCGAAACTTCATGCAGCACCTGGTTGCCCAGCAGCGTGACAGATACTTTGTTGAGTTCGAGCGACATCAGTGGTTTCCTTTGCCGACGACGATGGACAGCACTTCTTCGTTCTTGAAGAACTCTTCGGCGGGCGAATCGGCGATTTTTGCGCCGTCTTGCATGGCTACGATGCGTGTGGAATAGCGCGAGACCAGGTCCATGTCGTGCTCGACCAGCATAATGGCCCCGACGTTCATTCTTTCGGCTGCGGCCAGCAGGGTTTCCATAATGCCGTATTTGTCGGCGGTGGAGACGCCGGCGGTGGGTTCGTCCAGCAGCAGCACCTTGGGGTGCAGGGCCAGGGCGCTGGCCACGTCGAGCAGCTTGCGCTTGCCGTGCGGCAGGGCGGAAGACAGGACGTCGAGCGAGGTGTGCAGGCCGAAGGCCCGGGCGGTGTCTTCGACGATCTTCCCGATGGTGTCGTTGCGGCGGAAGTTCTGCATCATGCGCCAGCGCAACCCGCCATACGAACTGGCCGCCACCGCCAGGGTTTCCCGCACGGTAAGGTCGGGAAAGATATTGACCAGTTGGAAGGCGCGCGCCAGGCCCTGGGTGGAAAGCTTGACGATGTCATTGTCGGCCAGCTTGTTGCCCAGGAAGAAGACCTCGCCGGTGGTGGGCGGAAACAAGCCGGTAAGGGTGTTGACCAGGGTGGTCTTGCCGGCGCCGTTGGGCCCGACGATGGAGACGATTTCGCCCTTGCCCACGCTTAGCGACACATTGCGCAGGGCGATGAAATCACCATAGCGCATGGAGACGTCGCGCGCTTCAAGCAGTGGATCGCGCTGGGCGGCGTTGCCTTGCGTCAGCATGGGCTTTGCCCTCCTTTTTGAGTTTGAGGCGGCGCAGGCCGCCCAGGATTCCGCCCGGAAGCGCGATGACGATCAGCGCCAGCGCCAGGCCCACGAAGAAGCGCCAGTACTGGGTTTCGGCCATGAGCTGGTCTTGCACCAGTATCATTACCAGCGAACCCACGGCGGGCCCCAGGAACTGCTGGTAGCCGCCCAGAATGGTCATGAAGACCAGGTGGCCCGAGTGCGTCCAGTATGAAAGCTCGGGGTCGGCCAGGCCGGTGAGCACGCCCAGCATGACGCCGCCGATGGCGCCATAAACAGCCGAGACGATGAAGGCCACCGTGCGCACCCAGCGCACCCGCACGCCCAGGTACAGGGCCTTTACGGGGTTGTCGCGCGAGGCGGTAAGGTGCAGCCCGTAGGGCGAGCGCACCAGGCGCCACATGATATAGCCCAGCACCACCAGCAGGATGAGGCAGTAGTAGTAGAAGGGGCCGGTAAGAAAGCCGGTTTTGTTGTACATGTCGAGTTCCATGCCCAGCAGGGTGGGCCGCGGCACGCGCATGCCGCTTTCGCCGCCCGTAAGGTGGTAGAACTTGAACAGTATGGAATGCAGCAGCATGCCGAAGGAAAGCGTAAGCACTCCGAAGAAGATGCCGGTGAAGCGGCTGGCCACCAGCGCCAGCGGGATGGAAAGGCAAAGGGCCGCCACGATGGCCACCGCCAGCATGATCTCGAACGAGGCAATGCCCAGAATGGAGTACGAGGCCGCCGCCGCGTAGGCGCCGGCGGCGACGAACATGGCGTGGCCGAAGGAAAGCTGGCCGCCGTAGCCGAACAGCAGGTTGAAGCCCAGCAGGATGATGGAGTAGGCAAAGAACGGTATGAGCACCGTCAGGAAGTACGCGGGCAGCACCAGCGGGGCGGCGGCCAGGGCCGCCAGGCAAACGACCAGCAGGATTCTAGACATCATGTTGCGATCCTTCCATACAGACCCGATGGTTTCCAGATGAGCATGCCGATGACGATGACGTAGATGGCCAGGGTGTCGACCTCTGGATAGGTGAACACGGCCAGTGTGCTGAGCAGGCCCACGATGACGGCGCCGACGGCGGCGCCCTTCATGCTGCCCAGGCCGCCTATGACCACCACGGCAAATGCCTTGACGATGAGCTCGACACCCATTTCAAGCGAGGCGACGCCGGTGGGGATGACCAGGGCGCCGCCCACGGTGCCCAGGGCCGTGCCCAGTGTGAACACCAGCAGGAACACCTTGGACACATTGATGCCCATGGCGGCGCTGGTTTCGTGGTTTTCGGCCGTGGCGCGCAGGATCTTGCCCGTGGCCGTGCGCCCCAGGAAGTAGGCCATGCCGGCGGCGACGACGATGGCCAGCACGATGACCATGACGTTGTAAAGCGGCATGGTGACGCCGAACAGGTTGATCGAGCCGTAGATCATGGCCAGGCTGCCCAGCTGCTTGGGGTCGGCGCCCCAGAAGAAGCGGATGATGTCCTGGATCATGAGAACCAGGGCGAAGGTAAGCACCAGCTGGAAGGACTCAGGCCGGCGATAGATGAGGCGCAGCACGCGCTCCATGGGTATGCCGACCAGGCCGATGATCAGGCCGCCCGCCAGCAAGGCCAGCGGGAACAGATAGGGCGGCAGCCCCTGCGACATCGCCCAGGTGGTGAAGGTGATGCCGAAGTAGGCGCCCAGCGCATACACCGAGCCACAGGCCAGGTTGATGATGCGCTGCACGCCGAAGATGAGCTGCAGCCCGGCCGCCACCAGGAACAGCACGGCGGCCTGGAACAGGCCCGCCAGGATGACGTTGGTCAGAAAATTCACCTAGATCTCCCATTGCTTTGCTTCGAGCCATTTCCAGAAGTCGTCTTCGGCCTTGGGTTTTTGCAATTGGTCTGAGTAGATGCTGGTGATGTCGGTGATGGTGGCGAAATCGTAGTCGTTGTTGTTGGTGGACAGGCCCTGGTGGAACATCTGCTGGGCGATGTGGTCGGGGCGCATGCTGCCTTTGCCGCCCAGCGACTCGACCTCGATGCCGGACATGGCCTGGGCGATTTCTTTGGTGGAGGGCCAGGAGCCGCCCTTGGCGGACAGGGCCTTTTCAACGCCGGCCTTGTAGACCTCCATCGAGAAGTAGGCGCGGTCGGCTTCCCAGCTGGGATAGTCGTTGAACTTGTCGTGATACCAGGCCACGAACTCTTTCTGCAGCGGGCTTGCCTGCGGATGGTCGAAGTACATGGTGTTGTGGCCGCAGATGGCGCCCTCGGGCATGAACTCTTTTTTGAGCGAGGTATGCTGCCACCCGGCGGCCGGCAGCACGAAGCGGGTTTCTTCGGTAAGGCCGGCGGCATGGGCCTGTTTCATGAAGACGGGCAGGTCGGCGAACAGCAGGGCCGAGTAGATGAGGTCGGGCTTGGCCGCGCGCAGGGCGGCCACGTTGGAGGTAAGGTCGAGGTTGCCGATCTTGGACCACTGCTCGGTGACCACCTCGTACTCGATGCCGTACTTTTTAAGCAGGGCCTGGAACGCCGCCCACACGTTGCGGCCGTAGGAGTAGTCGGGGTTCATGCCCGCGATGCGCACGAACTTGCCCTTGTAGTGCTTGATGGCCAGCAGCGAGGCCATGACGGCCTCGCACTCGTTGTCGGTGCTGCGGAACACGTATTTGGGCGCCGGCATGGTTTCGTTGACGCCGTCTTGCGTGGTGCCGTCCCAGAACACGGTAATGACTTCGCTGTCTTCGGCGGCGGGGGCCAGCGCCAGGCTGGCGCCGGTGGACACGATGCCCTGCACACAGTCGACTTCTTCGCGCAGCACGAGACGGCGGAAGCGCTCGATGGTTTCTTTGGGGCTGGTTTCTTCTTCGATGACCAGCTCGACCTTGCGGCCGCCGATGCCGCCGTTGGCATTGATGCGTTCGGCCGCCCATTGCGCGCCGCGAAGGCCGGTTTCGCCGATGGTGCCGGCCACGCCGCCGCGCGGCGCCAGGATGCCGATGCGCAGGGGTTTGTCTTTGGCGATGGCCGGGAACCCCATGAGGCCCAGTGTGGCGCCCAGGCCGGCGGCCTGGATGAGGCTTCTGCGTTTCTTCGACGTCGGTGTAGTCATGTGTCTCCCCGGTTGGTGTTATGCGGACATTGCGACGTAGTGCTGCGAAAAGCATTGGCAATGCTAACGCATCAGAAGTATTTCACGGTCAACAATACATGAATATCACTGATATACACAGCAGGAAAACCCTTAGCGCGGGAAGGTAATTGTAACTATCTGGATATATAAACAATACCAATTGACCCATCATTCGGATGCATCTAATATATCAGTAATGTTTCACTAGGGCGGAGTGCTCGCCCCATACTGAACGTGAAGCGTCCCGGTGCAAGACCTGTCAACACAAGAACAGTGCGGCGCCTTTTTGGGTGCCGGCAGGCCGGGGCTTCGATTCAATGGATACACGACGGGAGACAGTCATGAAGATCCAAGAAAGGCAGATGAAGTTCCGCGAGGAATACAAGGCCAACATCAGCCCCTACTACAACGGCATCGTGCACATCACGGTCATGTACGCGGCCGGCATCGCGGCCATCTGGTACTGTGTGTCGCAGCTTCAGAACGCCCGCTGGGAATGGCTGCTGGTCATTCCGGTATTTTTGCTGGGCAACCTGTTCGAATGGTTTATGCACACTTATGTAATGCACAAGCGCATCAATGTGTTCGGCTTGCGTGCCATCTACCAGCGCCATACGCGCGAGCATCACCAGTACTTCACCGACCAATTGGCCACCATCGACGGCCCGCGCGAATTCCGCATCGTGTTCTTCCCGTGGCGCCTGCTGCTTATCCTGGGCGTGGCGGGCACGGTGTTCGGCTACATCGCCTCGCTCATCTTCAACCCCAACGCGGGCTATATCGTGTTCATCACCATGGTGGGCATGTATCTCAACTACGAAACCTTCCATTACTGCTGCCACGTGCACGAGAACTGGTTCGTGCGCAACATGCCCTTCATCAACACCATCCGCAGGCACCACACGGCCCACCACAACATGGGCATCATGATGAAGTACAACATGAACCTGACCTTTCCCATCGCCGACTGGCTCATGGGTACTTCAGACTTGCGTCGCGGCCTGCTGGGCCACCTGTTCAACGGCTATAGCGATAAGCACATCAAGGAAGAACTCAAGCCCATCATCAGCCGCTTCCGCGACGAGGCCTCGGTTACGCTCGACGGCCCGGTGCTGACGCCCGACGAAGAGGCCACGCTGGCCAAGGCCCTGGCCGCCCGCGGCTGACCGGGCCGCGGGCGTGGCGGCCGCCGCTGCTGAACGACAGATGCACGCCCCAGGTTCGGACGCGCATTGCGCATGCAGCTATGAGGGCGGTGTACGCCTTGGATGCCCGAGTGCGCCAGGCGGCTTAGAAGTCGTAGGTAAGAGTGGACTTGGCGAAGGCCTCGATGTTGTCCAGCAGCTTGTCCAGCGCATGGCCCGCGGCGTCGACGTCGCCCTTGCCGATGGCGTCGGACACCGCCGCGTGCAGCTGGGCGGTTTCAGAAAGATCGGCCACGTGCTTGTAGTGGCAGTACCAGAAGCGGCGCGACAGGCCGTGCATCAGCCGCATGGCGCCTTCCGAGAACTCATTGCGCGCCGCGATCAGCGACAGTTCGTTGAACTGCTTGTCGGCGCGAATGAAGGTGATGTCGTCGTTTTCGTCGGCCGAGCGCAGGAAGGCGTCGCGCAGATGGAAAAAGGTTTCGCGTTCTTCGGGAGTGGCCCGGCGGGCGGCGCTGCGGCAGATCAGGCGCTCGACTTCGCGCCGGGTTTCAAGCAGGCGAAGCTGCTTGCGAAGGTCGATCTGGGGCACCAGCAGGCCGCGCTGGGGCAGCACCTGCAGCAGATGTTCGCGCGCCAGGCGCTGAATGGCCTCGCGTATGGGGGTGCGGCCGATGTTGAGCATATTGCTCAGGGTCAGCTCGGAAACCGCCGTGCCGGGTGGAATGCGCAGCGTGACGATGGCTTCTTCAAGCCGTTCGTACGCAATGTCGGTGAGGGTGCGCTTGGGTTCGGCCACATTGAGCTCGTCGGGCACCGCCGAGATCTGCGGCGCTTTGGCGGCCGCGGGCTTGCGCGCCGGTTTACGGATTGCGGATGTTTTTTTTGCAGAGGAACGATTCATTAGGCGCGGGGCGCTTTGGCCGGCTTGTATTTGCGGTGCCTGGGGCGCCGGAGCGGCCCAGAGGGCTGACTGTTGATTAATATATCACTTGTATGGAAGATGTTCCACGGGGAGTTGTCCATGAGAAGCAATGATGTGATTCATTTTTGCCCGCCTGCGCGGGTGGTCATCGGCTGCGGCAGCCGCGCCCAGTTGCCGGGGCTGCTGCAGCGGCTGGGCTATCGCCGCGGCGTGCTGGTCACCGACGCTTACTTTACCGGCCATACGCCCTGGGTGCGCGAATATGTGCAGGCGGCCCAAGCCTGTGGGATCGAGACGGTGGTATACGACGGGGGCATGCCCGACCCCACCACGACGCTGTGCGACGCCGCCACGCGGCAGCTGCTCGAGCAACTGGGCCAAGTACGGCCCGACCATGTCGTTGCCTTGGGCGGGGGCAGCAATATCGACCTTGCCAAGGCCTTGTGCCTGACGCTGGTGGATGGTTCCCCCATCAAGGATTTTGTGGGCGCCATGCCGCAGGCGCCGCGCTGCCTGCCTTTGGTGGCGGTGCCCACCACGGCCGGCACGGGCTCAGAGGCCACGCCGGGCGCCATACTGGTCGATCCCGAGAACGCCACCAAGGTCGCGGTCATGGATAACCAGCTGCGTCCGGTGATTGCGCTGATCGACCCCGAGTTCACCTATTCTTGCCCGCCCAAGGTAACGGCCGACGCGGGCATCGATGCGCTGACGCATGCGGTCGAGTCCTACCTTACGCTGGATTGCTTCGAGTTCGACCGCCAGGGCAATCCCGATCCCGGCTACAGCGGCCGTTCCACGCTGACCATGTCTTTTGCGCGCGAGGCGATCAGCCTGTGCGCGCGCTTCCTGCTGCGGGCCTATGCCGATGGCGGCGATAAAGAGGCGCGCATAGGCATGGCCTACGCCAGCCATTATGCGGCGCTTTCCTACGGCAGTTCGGGTTTGAATGCGGTGCACGGCATTGCGTACGCGGTGGCGGGCCTTACGCATAAGTCGCATGGCAGCACGAATGCGGTGATGCTGCCTTATGTGCTGGACGAGCTCGCCTCGGTGCGCCGGGCCGAGATGCTGGATGTGGCGCGCATTTTCGGCATCGACGACGCGGATGAGGATGCGGCGGTGGGAAGGCTGCCAATGCTTGTTCGCGATATTGTGGCGAAGCTGGGCATACCGGCTACGCTGGCCGAATTCGGCATTGGGCGTGAGCAGTTGCCTGAGCTGTTGAAGGACGCTTTGCAGGTGACCCGGCTGGCCAGTGCATTTCCTGTTGCTGATGTGCCTGCTGCGTATGCGAGGATTATTGAACGGGCGTTCGAGGGGCGGTTTCTGCACGAGGGTGCACTGCTTTGATTTTGAAGAGGTGCTAGCCGGCTCCTGCATTGTCTTATAAGTGCGAGGTTGTTTGCCTTTTCCCGTTCTTGCGCTGTCTCTTGGACATGGGGCTGCTATTCCTGCCCCGTTCCTTTGCTTTCTTCTGGAATGAGATGCTGAGGGTTCAAGCTCTACCCGCGCTTTGCTGCGAGGATGCTGGTTCTTGATTCGTTCTTACGTTTTGCTGCAAGGCCGTTGGCTCTTAATCCGTTCATGCGCCTGACGGATAAGAAGTTTGCCTCCTTGCGCCACGTCTGCGTTTGGTTCGTGATGGTGTTGGTCCTAAACCCGTTCCTGCGCTGCGGGGTATGTCTGTGCCGGACGGAGGCAGTCGTCCCTTCGGGCCCGCCTGTCCGCATCGTCCGGGCCTTCGCCCTCCCTTCTGCGGCGCCTGGCTCGACAGCCAACGCCCGGCCCAGACATACCCCGCATCACAGGAACTGCATCGGAGTAAATGGCCGCTCGTCTTGCGAGGCGCGGGGGTGAGCTCACAGCCTGCTTGCGAGGCACGGGTTTAGGGCAGAGTGTGTCAAACCAAGAAATCCCAGGACGCCACAAACCAAGACACCGAGAGGCGTGCTGCGGGGCCATATTTTGGGCGACGTTGAGCAAGCCGAGTGGCCTGTTGTTTTTGGGGAGGCAAGCGAGCGCCTGTTTGAGCGGGCAAGCTTGGCGCAGCATGCTGCGCCGCCCGCGAGTTCGCGAGCGCCCCAAAAACAATAGGACGCGAGGGAAGCCGGCAAAGCCGGCCGCAGCTCTCCGGCGCCCAAAATATGGCCCCGCAGCGCGCCGGTTTAGAACTCAGAAGCGACCTTCCGCCCCGCAGTACGCCGGTTTAAGACTCAGAAACGACCTTCCAATCTGCAGCGCGCTGAGTCAAAGACTCAAATAGGCTCATCCAGCCCAAACTGCACTTTTTCAGCCGCACGCAAAACAGCCCGTGCCTTGGCCTCGGTTTCCTGCCATTCCTTTTCAGGATCCGAATCGGCCACAATGCCGGCCGCCGCCTGCACGTACAGCATGCCGTTCTTCACGATGCCCGTGCGTATCGCAATGGCCACGTCCATCTCGCCGCTGTAGCTCAGGTAGCCCGCCGCACCGCCGTAGACGCCGCGGCGCACCGGTTCGAGCTCGTCGATGATTTCCATCGCCCGCACCTTCGGCGCCCCCGTAAGTGTGCCGGCCGGGAAGGTAGCGCGCAGCACGTCCATATTGCTCATGCCTTCGTTCAGCGTGCCGCTGACATTCGACACCAGGTGCATCACGTGCGAATAGCGTTCGATCGTCATCGTGTCGGTCACCTCGACCGTGCCCGTCTGCGCCACGCGGCCCACGTCGTTGCGGGCCAGGTCTATTAGCATCACATGTTCGGCGCGCTCTTTCGGGTCGGCCTGCAGTTCCTCGGCAAGCTGGGCGTCTTGCTCGGGCGTGCCGCCGCGCTTGCGGGTGCCGGCCAGGGGGCGGATGGTGATCTGTGTTTTCTCGCGGTCCGCTTCCGTGATCGTTTCCTGGCGCACCAGGATCTCGGGCGAGGAGCCCACTACGTGGAAGTCGTCGAAATCCCAGTAGTACATATAGGGCGAAGGGTTCAGCGAACGCAGCGAGCGGTACAGCGACAGGGGAGAGTCGCGATAGGGCTTGGCGATGACCTGACCCACCTGCACCTGCATCAGGTCGCCGGCCGCAATATATTCTTTGGCCTTGAGCACCGCGGCAATGTAGTCTTCTTTCTTGAAGTCGCGGTGGCTTTCCGTTTGCAGGCTGGCATAGGCGTAGGGTATGACGACCGGCGTGCGCAGCTTCTGGCGCAGGTCTTTGAGACGCTGGCGGGCCTGGGCGTAGGCCTCGGGTTCGCGCGGGTCGACGTACACGATCAGGTAGCTGCGGCCGGCCAGGTTGTCGACCACCGCGAATTCGTCCACGTGCAGCAGCATGATGTCGGGTGTAGCCGAGTCGGGGCCGCCCGGGTAGGGCTTGGTGGCGGGGCCCAGGCGCGGCTCGATGTGGCGCACCGTGTCGTAGCCGAAGTATCCGGCCAGCCCGCCCGCAAAGCGCGGCATGCCGGGGCGCAGGGCCACCTTGAAGCGCTGCTGGTAGGCTTCGATGAAGGCCAGCGGGTCGCCCTCGTGGGTTTCGACCACTTGGCCCTTTTGCACCACTTCGGTCACCGTGCCGCTGGCGCGGATCACCGTCTTGGCGGGCAGGCCGATGAACGAATAGCGTCCGAAGCGCTCGCCGCCCACCACCGATTCAAGCAGGCAGCTGTTGCGTCCGCCTTCCGGGCCGGCGTAGGCCAGCTTCAGGTAGATGGAAAGCGGGGTGTCGAGATCGGCGTAGGTCTCGGCGATGAGGGGGATGCGGTTGTACCCCTGCGCGGCCAATGCGTTGAATTCGATTTCTGTCATGCTGTTCTCGGTGTGTAGGTGAGAGGCACCGCCGGACCGCAATTAAAAAAGCCCGGCTGGCGAGGCTTCGGGCTTTGCTTTGCTTAGACCGCGACGCGCAAGTTACGGAAACCCCGCGCGCCGGGAAAAACTGCCGCTACCCGGAGCACACACGCCACCAGCGCCAATAGGCGCCGACTTGTGCATGTTGTGCAAGGGTAGTGACCATGAATATTGAAATACCGTGCGGTAAAAAAGGCGGACCTGCCTTACTGCCGCAAGGCCCAATGAGCCGCCTCATCGATGGTTGCAACTATAGCATCCGCATCCAGGTTTTGCACTCCCTGGCCTTCGTTGTAGCCGTAGGGCACGGCCACGACCGCCATGCCCGCCGCGCGCGCGGCCTGCACGTCGTTGCGCGAATCGCCGATGACCAGCGTATTTTGCGGTTGCGCCTCAAGCAGCTGGCAGGCGTGTTCCAGCGGCATGGGGTCGGGCTTCTTGCGGGCACAGGTATCGCCGCTGACGGCATGCTCGAAAAAGCCCGCCAGGCCGGTGCGTACAAGCAGGGGCTCGGTGAACTCACCGGGCTTGTTGGTGACCACGGCCATCTTCAGGCCTTGTTCGCGAAATGATTTCAGCCCGTCGAGCACGCCGTCGTAGACCACGGTCTTGTCGCCGTTGATGGCGTGGTAGTACTGGTAGAACAGTTCCATGCCTTGCGACAGGCGGTCGGGCTCGATGGTTTCGTCCAGGCTGTCGGTAAGGGCCCGGCGCACCAGCACTTCGCTGCCCTTGCCCACATAGGTGGCCACCACGTCTTGGCGCAGCGGCCGCTGGTGCATTTGCATGCGCATGGCGTTGACCGCATCGGTCAGGTCGGGAATAGTGTTCAGCAATGTGCCGTCCAGGTCGAACAGGACAGAAGTGAAACGCATGGCAACTCCGAATGCAAGGGGCCCGGGCTGCGCCGCGGGCCTGCCGCAGCTGGGCGGCTGTTGTTTTTGCCGGGCACCCGACCGGGGTGCGCCTGGCCGGGGCGCCGAACCCCGGGGCGGCCCGGCGGGAAAAATCAGGTAGAGATGGTTTCGGCCCGGGCGAGCTCGGCGCGCATGGCGTCGATGACCGCCTTGTAGTCGGGCTTGCCGAAGATGGCCGAGCCGGCGACAAAGGTGTCGGCGCCGGCCGCGCGGATTTCGGCGATGTTTTCCACCTTGACCCCGCCGTCGATCTCGAGGGCGATGGGGCGGCCGCCGTTGTTCTGCCACAGGTCGATGCGCTGGCGGGCCTGGCGCAGCTTGCGCAAGGTGGCGGGAATGAAACTTTGGCCGCCATAGCCCGGGTTGACCGACATGAGCAATATGACGTCGAGCTTGTCCATGACGTAATCAAGATGGTGCAGCGGGGTGGCCGGGTTGAACACCAGGCCGGCCTTGCAGCCCTGCTCTTTGATCAGCGCCAGCGTGCGGTCGGGGTGGCGCGATGCCTCGGGATGAAAAGTGATGATGTCGGCGCCGGCCTTGGCAAACTGCGGGATCAGGGCGTCTACCGGCTCGACCATCAGGTGCACGTCGATGGGCGCGGTGGTGTGGGGGCGCAGGGCCTCGCACACCATGGGGCCGACGGTAAGATTGGGCACATAATGGTTGTCCATGACATCAAGGTGTATCCAGTCGGCCCCGGCGGCGACCACATTGCGCACTTCTTCGCCCAGGCGGGCGAAGTCGGCGGCCAGCAGGCTGGGGGCGATTCGGGTAACGGGTGCGGTGGTCATGAGCGTAAACTAGATCCGTGTTCAACTACGATAAAGGTCATCCAGTGCCATTATTGCAGTTTGGCGTCGACTTGGCTGGCGCTTGCCGGCGCGGCGCCTTGTTTCGGAACCCCACATGAAGCCCTACGACATCTCGGTCAACGTGACCCCGCAGTATCTGCCCGAACAATCCGAGCCCAACCAAGAGCAGTTCATGTTCGCCTATACGGTGCGCATCACCAACAATGGCGAACAGGCGGTGCAGGTCATCAGCCGGCATTGGGTCATTACCGATGCCGAACAGAAAGTGCAAGAGGTTCGCGGCCTGGGCGTGGTGGGCCAGCAGCCCCTGCTGGGCCCCGGAGAAACATTCGAATACACCAGCGGTTGTCCGCTTTCCACGCCTTTCGGTACCATGCGGGGCACATACCATTGTGTCGGCGATAATGGCATACCGTTCGAGGTGCCCATCGCCGAATTCGTGCTGGCCATGCCTCGTACCCTGCATTAGAGTCAACAGGCCCCAGGCCTGGGCCGCCCCCGCCGCGGGCGGCGGCCGTCCAAAGTTTTTCGCTCCGGAGCCCTATGAGTCTCAGTCGCACTCGCACCCAGACCCTGCTTTCCCTTTCCCTGCTGGCATTCCTGGCGGCGTGCAGCACGGTGCCGCCCGAACCCGGCGAGCCGGGCGCGCCGGGCTCGCCTGAGCAGCCCGCCGTCGACATCGGCTTGCAGCCGCTGACGGTGCCGCCGCTGGCCTCGCTGCCCGAGACACCGCCGCGCGTGCTCGAGGGCAAGTTCGTGCCGGTGGGCTGGGGGGCCTTGCCGGGCTGGCAGAACGATGACCTTGGCCAGGTCTGGAAGGCCTTCATCAACAATTGCAAGGGTCTGATGCGGCCGGTATCGGGCTCGCTGGCCATGCCGGCCCGCTCGGCGCCGCGCGCCTGGCAGCCGGTATGCGCCGCGGCCCAGCAGGCGGGGCTTTCCGCCGATGCGGGCACTGCCCAGGTGCGAGGCTTTCTCGAAGCGCAGCTGCAGCCGTGGCGCCTGGCCGATGCGGCCGGCAAGCCCGCCAAGAATACGGTCACGGGCTATTACGAACCGCTGATCCGCGCTTCGCGCAAGCGTTCGGGCCAATACCAGTGGCCGCTTTACGCGCCGCCCGACGACCTGCTTACGGTCGACCTGGGCACGGTCTACCCCGAACTGGCCGGCAAGCGCATTCGCGGCAAGCTGCAGGGCAAGCGCGTGGTGCCTTACGACACCCGTGCGCAAATTGCGGGGTCTGAAAACCAGCCGCCCGTCATTGTGTGGGCCGACGACCCGGTCGAGGCCTTCTTCCTGCAAATCCAGGGGTCGGGACGCGCCCAGCTTGAAGACGGCAGCATGATCCGGCTGGCTTATGCCGACCACAATGGCAGGCCGTATGCATCCATCGGAAAATGGCTGGCCGAAAAGGGCGAGATGTCCCTGGCGCAGACGTCCATGCAGAACATCAAGGCCTGGGCGCAGCGCAATCCGGCGCGGGTGCAAGAGATGCTCAACGCCAATCCGGCCATGGTGTTCTTTCGCGAAGAAAAAATCGTCGATCCGCAACTGGGGCCCAAGGGGGCCTACGGCATTCCGCTGATCGGCGAGCGCGCTGTCGCCATCGACACGCGCTTCGTGCCCCTGGGCGCGCCGGTGTACCTGGCCACCCAGTATCCGGCCTCGAACCAGCCGCTGCGGCGCCTGATGTTCGCGCAAGACACCGGCGCGGCCATCAAGGGCGCGGCGCGCACCGACTTCTACTGGGGCTTCGGCGACGAGGCGGGCGCCAAGGCCGGCCGCATGAAGCAAACCGGCGAGATGTGGGTGTTGTGGCCCAAGGGGGCCGGGGCGCCGGCGGCGCGATGAGCACCGGCCAGATCCTTGTTTGCGGTACCGGCATAGTCGGCCTGGCTGCCGCGCTGGGCCTGGCCCGCGACGGGCAGAAGGCCGCACTGCTGGGGCCGCGCAAGCCGCCCGAGCCTGCCCGGCCCGACATCTATTTTCCCCGCGTCTATGCCCTGTCGCCCGAAAGCAGGCGCTTTCTGGGCGAGCTGGGCGTATGGGGCATGCTCGACATGGCCCGCGTCACGCCCGTGGAATCCATGCAGGTGTACGGCGATGCCAGCGGCCACGTGGCCTTGCGGGCCTGGCAGGCGGTGCAGTCGGAAATGGCCTGGATCATCGAATCAAGCGAGCTCGAGCGCGTGCTGCACCAGGCGGTGCAGGTGTTCGGCATTGCCTGGCACGAAGACCGCTTCGCGGCGCTGCAGAACAAGGCGGTGCTGACAGAATCGGGCCGCGTCCTGCCCGCGGCGCTGGTCATCGGCGCCGACGGCGCCCAGTCGCCGGTACGCCAGGCGGCGGGCATTGCGCATCAGTCCAGGCCTTATCACCAGACAGGCCTGGTCACCCACCTTACCGCCGAGCTGCCGCACGGCAATGCGGCCATGCAGTGGTTTACTTCGGACGGCGTGGTGGCCCTGCTGCCCATGCCCGACACATCAGAAGGCCATCAGGTCTCGCTGGTGTGGTCCATGGCCGAAGAACAGGCCAAGACGCTGCAATCGCTGCCGCAGGCAGAGCGCGACGCCCGCCTGCAGGCGGGCCTGCTGGCCGTCACGGGCGGCGCACTGGGGCGCCTGACGGTGCGCAGCGGCGTGCACGGCTTTCCCCTTTTCCTCGAGCGCAGCGACATGGTTGCGCCGGGCGTGGCGCTGGCGGGCGATGCGGCGCATCGCGTGCATCCGCTGGCGGGCCAGGGGCTCAATCTTGGCCTGGGCGACGTGGCGCAGCTGCTGGGCACGCTGCGCGCCAGGCCGCGCGGCTGCGAGCCCGGCCAGCTCAACTTGCTGCGCCGCTACCGGCGGGCGCGGGCCGAACCGGTGCTGGCCATGGGCCTGGTCACCGACGGCCTGCATCGCCTGTTTGCCTCGCACAGCGCTCCGGTGGTCATGGCACGCAATGCGGGCATGCAACTGGTCGACCGCATTCCCTTCATCAAGCGCCGCCTGATCAGCGGGGCGTCGGGCCAGAAGCCCTGGTAGCCATTGCGGCGGCCCGCCGGCCGGGCGCTGCTGTTTGAAAATAAAAGAATAAAAAGGTGGTCGACTCCGGCGCCATCTGGTAAAACACGTCGCTATCCGAGGGATCTGGGCGGCCGGACCGGCCGCGATCTGCGGGGGCTGATCGTCGAAGGCCGCTGTCAGGGGTTGCGGACGGATTCTGTTAAGGTCTGTGCAAGGGCTCGGTTAAGATTCAGGGCGAGATTCAAGAGTTGAGACGAAGGTTTACTTATGATTTTTGACATAGCGAACAGGCTTGGCGCGGTGGCCGTGGCGGCGGGCTGCATTCTGGGGCCGGCCGTGGCGCAGGCTCAGGCGGCCAACGAGGCGGCCGGGCAGAAGAGCGAGGCGGCGGCACAGCAGGCCGAGCAAGCTGCAGAAACGCAAGCGCCGCAAGCGCCGCAAGCGGCCGCACCGAACGCTGAATCTTCCGGCGTGGCCGATGACAAGGCCGCGGGGCAGGGCGAAACGGCAGCAGGTTCCAACGCATCGCAATCGGGCACACAGAATGATGCGGCCAGTGCCGGCGATGCGTCAGCAAAGGCCGCGGCGCCGGCTTCTGTTGCGGCCGAAGGCGCCAACGCCGGCGAAGGCGCTGCAGCGCAGGGCGGCGAGGCGGCGGAAGCCCCGGCGCAGCTTTCCCGCGAAGAAATCGCGGTGCGCGTGAAAGCGGCGTTCGAGAAGGAGTTCCCCGGCATTTCGCTCGACAGCGTCAAGCCGACGCGCTTTGCCGATATCTACGAACTGCGCATCGGTTCCGACTTGCTCTATACGAATGCAGGAGTCGAGTACGTGCTGCAAGGCTCGCTGATCGATGCGCGCAACAAAGAAGACCTGACGGCAAAAAGCCTGGACGAACTGACGAGGGTGGCCTTTGATTCGCTGCCGCTCGAGTCGGCCATCAAGCAGGTAAAGGGCGATGGCTCGCGCAAGATGGTGGTGTTCGAGGACCCGAACTGCGGCTATTGCAAGCGGCTGCACCAGACGCTCGAGGGCATGGACAACTTCACGGTGTATACGCTGCTGTTTCCCATCCTCTCGCCTGATTCGACGGTAAAGGCGCGCAACATCTGGTGCGCGGGCGACCGTGCGCAGGCATGGCGCAATGTCATGCTGAAGAATCAGGCGCCGCCGAATGCGCAGTGCGAGACGCCCATCGAGGCGAACCTTGCCCTGGGCCGCAAGCTGCTGGTGCGGGGCACGCCGGCGATCATCTTCGAGGACGGCAGCCGGGTGAACGGCGCCTTGCCGAAGGACGCGCTCGAGGCGCGGCTGGATGCCGCGACGGTAGCGGCGGCGGCTGTGAAGGGGTGAAGTTGCTTCTTGCGATGAGGTGACGCTGCTTTTGATATCTTCCAATGCTCTTCAACGCAAGCCGCCGGAGGCGGGGTCTCTTTCGGCGGGCGTCGGAGGGCGCCGCGGGCTACCGAAGGCAGCGTGGGGGCAGTCGGCGAAAGCTGTCTGAGCTCCGAAGCGCGCAGCGCTGAGGGCGAGTTCTTTCGCCGCCCACGCGTACGAGGTAGACGCGGGTAGTCCGGCAAAGCCGGACCGCCCGACCGCCCGCCGAAAGAGACCCCGCCTCCGGCGGCGCTCAAGAACTCAAATAGCCAGACAACAAAAAAAAGCCAGCCTAGTCTTTCGCCCGACCCGCTTTGGTGCCCGCGCCCTTGAGCGGGAACTGCTCATCGATGATCTTGACCCATTCCTTCAGCAGCGTCTGATAATACGCATCGTCGTGCTGCCAGATGCGGTTCACTGCCATGCCGCGCGTCATGTTCAGCGTAAGGTTCAGAATGGTGCGCGCCTGCTTGGGCGTATAGCCCGCCTTCTTGAACACCTCGAGCCACAGCGCATTGGTCGTCTGGCGGTAGTATTCCATCACGGGCTTGATGCGGTTCATCAGCTCTTCGTCGGTGCGCGCCACCATGATGACTTCCATCGCCGCCAGATAGGGCCAGTCGAAATACACACTGAGACTGTCCGAGATAAACCCCTCGATCGGCTTCTTTACCGCCTCGGCCGTGCGGGCGATGCGCTGGCCGCGCACAATGCATTCGTCGTAGACGGCGCTGGTGGCGGCCACCACCAGTTCGGCCTTGTTGGCGTAGTGGTGCATCAGCGCCCCATTGGACAGGCCCGCGGTGCTGGCTACTTCTTTCGTGGTCAGGCCGTTGTAGCCGCGGCGCATCAATACATCGATGGTGGCGCTTAGCAGGCGCTCTTTGGCGTCGCGGCTGCGATCTTCTTGCGAGCGTCTTGGCGCTCGCTTGGCGGGAGCCCGCGCCGCCGGGACCCCGGCGGCGGGTGCGTTGGAAAGAGTCATGGCGTTTATAGGGATGTTCTTTTGTGTACATCAGGGCCGATGCAAAGGCCCCGAGGCCGTGAGGGCGACCCTTGGCGCGGTCGCCCCATTATATCTTCGATATCCGTATTTACCCGGATTCTGGCACATAAAAACAAACCGCGCACTCTGTTTGTGATAAATTTCACCCAACGAGATTCATAAAGCACCGACCTCATTTGAAGGAGACAGTCATGGCCTTTGTCAAGAACGCCTGGTACGTTGCCTGTTGGACCGACGACGTCAAGCAAGGCGAAATGTTCCATCGCCAGCTGCTGGGCGAACCGGTGGTTTTCTACCGCAAGTCGGATGGCGAGCTGGTGGCCCTGCAAGACCGTTGCCCGCACCGCTTCATCCCGCTGCATCTGGGCAAGATCGTGAACGACGCGGTCGAGTGCGCCTACCACGGCCTGCAATTCGACTGCAGCGGCAAGTGCGTGAAGAACCCGCACGGCGAGGGCAAGATACCCGCCGCGGCCAAGGTGCGCAGCTACCCCGCCTACGACAAGCACACCATGGTGTGGATCTGGATGGGCGACGAGCCCGCCGACCCGGCCACCATTCCCGACTACAGTGTTCTGGACGCCGAAGCGGGCTACAAGACCAGCGGGGGCTACCTGCACATGGAGGCCGCCTACGAGCTGATGGGCGAGAACCTGCTCGACCTCAGCCACATTACTTATCTGCACGACGGCTACCTGGGCAGCCCCGAACAGGTGGGCGCGGACCAGACGCTGGAGCAGGACGGCGATTGCATCCAGTGCAACCGCTGGATGCCCAATGTGTCGGTGCCCGGCATCTTCGACATGATCTACCGCCAGGACGGCAAGCCGGTGGACATGTGGACGAACATGCGCTGGATTCCACCCAGCTGCTTCCTGCTGGATTCGGGCGTGCACGAGCCGGGCGGCCAGCGCGCCGACCACGGCTGGTATTACGGTATCCACATCCTTACGCCCGAAACCGAACGCAGCACGCACTATCACTTTGCGGCGGCCATGCCCTCGGGCACGAATCTGTCGCCGGAAGACGACGCGAAGTTCCGCAAGATGCGGCGCCATGCGTTCGAAGTGCAGGACAAGCCCATTATCGACGCGCAGCAGCAGGCGATTGGCGATGCCGATTTCTGGGATCTCGGCCCCGTGCTGCTTACGGTGGACGCGGGCCCGGTGCGCATGCGCCGCACGCTAGAGCGTATGGTCGGCGAAGAGCAGAAGCGCAAGGCCGCCAAGGCGGCTCCGCAAAAGAGCCATGCCGATGAGCGCGAGCCGGCGGCGGCAGGCTAGGCAGAAAAGTTGCATCAATAAACACACACTATCCAGGAGACAAATGTGAAAGACGCTTTACGTAGTGCGTTGGCGGCCTCTGCCCTGACGCTGGCCTTCTGTTCACCCTCGATGGCGCAAGAACCGATCAAGATCGGTTTTGTGGGCACGCTTTCGGGCCCCACGGCGGCGGTGGGCCAGGAGCAGCTGGACGGGTTCAAGCTGTTCCTGGACGCGAACGGCGGCAAGCTGGGCGGGGTACCCATCGAGCTGCTGCAGGAAGACAGCCAGATGAAGCCCGACACGGCCCGCCAGGTGGTGCGCAGCCTGGTCGAGCGGGAAAAGGTACCCATCATCACGGGGGTTTCGTTCTCGAACGAGATGCTGGCCATTCATAAATACATCACCGATAAAGAGGTGTTTCTGGTGGGCTCGAACGCCGGCCCGTCGCAGATCGCCGGCAAGCAGTGCTCGCCCTATCAGTTCATTACGTCGTGGCAGGGCGACCAGGCCGCCGAGGCGGTGGGCCAATATGCGCAAGAGAAGGGGCTGAAGAATATTGTGGTGCTGGCGCCCAATTACCAGGCGGGCAAAGATATCGTGCAGGGCTTCAAGCGCTATTACAAAGAGCCCCTGGCCGACGAGATCTACACGGCGCTGACGCAACTGGATTTTTCGGCCGAGATCTCGCAGGTGGTGGCGGCCCAGCCCGATGCGGTGTTTGCGTTCTTCCCGGGCGGCCTGGGCGTGGCGTTTGCGAAGCAGTATGCGCAGGCGGGCCTGATGGACAAGATTCCGCTGTTGTCCACTTTCGTGACGGATGCTTTGTCGCTGCCGGCCATCGGCGACAGCGCGCTGGGCATCATCAGCGGCGGTTTTTGGGCGCCCGATTTCGACAATGCGCAAAGCCGCAAGTTCGTGGAGGCTTTCGAGGCGAAGTACAAGCGCATTCCGTCCAATTATGCGGCGCAAAGCTATGATGCGGCGCTGTTGCTGGATTCGGCGATTGCCAAGGTGAATGGCAATGTGGAAGACAAGAAGGCGTTCATGGCGGCTTTGAAGGCAGCTGATTTCGACTCGGTGCGGGGCGATTTCAGTTTTGGAAACAATGGCTTTCCTGTGCAGGGGATGCATGTGATGGAAGTGGTCAAGGATGCGCAGGGGCGCTTGAACCTGAAGACGATTGCTACGCCGTTCAAGAAGTACCAGGATGCGTATCACGAGCAGTGCGAGCTTTGATGGGGCCCGCTTGTAGAGTGGTTTTTAATCGAGTCCTTTAGCCGGTGAAGGGGCGGGGTGCACCTTATTGGGCCGGATCATGCGGTCCCGCTTCGCGGGACTTCCCGAATTTTCCTTATTCGATCGGGCGGCGGCAGAACTCAACCTCAGCGCTACGCGCTTCGGGATTCGAACAGGCTGTCGCCGAATGCCCCCGACCAAATAAGGAAAATTCGGCGCATGCTCGACGGCCCAATAAGGTGCACCCCGCCCCTTCACCTAAGAATGGGGTTGATTGAGATATTCCAACGCTCTGTAACGCAAGCCGTCGGTGGTGGGGTTGCTTCCGGCGGGCGTCGGAGGGCGCCGCGGGCTACCGAAGGGAGCGTGGGGGCAGTCGGCGAAAGCATGTCTGAGCTCCGAAGCGCGTAGCGCTGAGGGCGAGTTCTTTCGCCGCCCACGCGTACGAGGTAGACGCGGGAAGTCCGGCGAAGCCGGACCGCCCGACCGCCCGCCGGAAGCAGCCCCACCACCGACGGCGCTTAAGAACCCCAAGCAGCAGCTTGCAAACTTAAACACAAAGCCTAAGCCCCGCGTTCGGGCACATTCAACGACGTGGAAAACAGCTCGAAAATCAGCTGGCGCAGCCACTGGTTGCCCGGTTCTTTGTGGAACTTGGCGTGCCAGAACAGGTTGATGCCGATCTGGGGCAGTTCCACCGGGTGATCCACATAGCGCAGCCCGAAGGGCTCGGCGCAGCGGCGGGCGTAGCGTTCGGGCACCGTTGCGATCATCTCGGTCGAGGCCAGGATGTGCCCGATGGCCACGAAGTGCGGCACCAGCAGGCGCACGCGGCGGGTTTCCTCGGCGCTTTCTATGATCTCGTCCATCTTGGCGTGGCCCGTGCCGGCGGAAACCACCACCACGTGGTCGGCCTCGTAGAACTCGCGGCGCGTCACCCGGCGCTTGTCGAGCGCGTGGCCGCGGCGGAACAGACATACATAGCGCTGCATGAACAGCCGCTGCTGGAAGAAATTGGTCTTGAGCCCCGGCAGCAAGCCGATGGCCAGGTCGACGTGGCCGGCCTCCATGTCGTCGCGCAGCCTGTCGGCGTTGCGCACGGTACTGACGGTGACGCCTGGGGCCAGCTCTTCCAGGCGGTCCATCAGGGGCGGAAGCAGTTCGATCTCGCCCAGGTCGGTCATGGCCAGGGTGAAGCGGCGGTCGCTGGTGGCGGGGTCGAAGACGGTCTGGTGAGACAGTGTGCTTTGTATGGTGCTAAGGGCGTAGGCAATGGGCTCGGCCAGTTGCAGGGCGTAGGGCGTGGGCTCCATGCCGCGCGTGGTGCGCAGGAAGAGTTCGTCGTTCAGCAGCACGCGCAGGCGCTTCAGGGCGTTGCTAACCGCGGGCTGGGTCAGGCCCAGCTTGTCGGCGGCGGCCGAAACGCTGCGCTCCATGAGCAGGCGGTTGAAGACGACGAGCAGGTTGAGATCGATGTCCTTGAGGTCCATGGCGGTCTGAGCGTGGAACAGTTAGGTTCGTAAAGCGAAGAAGGGCGGGTTACCCGGAACATGGAATGTTATTCATGCTGTGAATTCAATCCATTCACCATATTCTATATATTTATTGGATTGAGCTACTTATACTGTTTGCAACAGCGCCACAAGCGCTTTGCCGCAAACACCCTTCGCGGCACTCTCAGCCAAAAGCATCCAGGCAGACTTCGCGGGCGCCACAGCGCCATTTACAAAAATCGCGAAGATGCACAGAGACAAAGAACTCAAAAGATATAACGCGCCAAGCCGCCGGCCACGCTGCCGCCCGGGCGCGACAACACGGGTTTATCGATGGAACTGCTAGTACAACCACTGGACCAGGCGCTGCCGTTCGAGTCGGGCGCCAATCTGCTGCAGGCGCTGCGCGACCATAACGTGCCGGTGTCGTACAGCTGCATGGCGGGCCGCTGCGGCACCTGTCGCTGCAAGGTGATAGCGGGCCAGGTGCTGGAGTCGGGCCGCGAGATGAAGCTTACGGGCCTGAACGACGGGCATTACGTGCTGGCCTGCATGAGCGTGCTGACCGAGAGCTGTACCATCGAGATCCCTGAACCGGACGAGGTGGTTACCCACCCGGCCAAGATTCTCAAGGCCAAGGTGGTTGCCATTGAAGACCTGGCGCACGATATCAAGGGCATACGGCTCAAGGCCTCGAAGCCGCTGGAGTTTTCGCCGGGCCAGTATGCCACCCTGCAGTTCACCCCCGAGCACATCCGTCCTTATTCCATGGCGGGCCTGGCCGACGACGACACGCTGGAGTTCCACGTGCGCGTGGTGCCCGACGGCCGGGTCAGCGGCTACGTGGCCAACCAGTTGAAGGTGGGCGACGCGGTGCGCGTCAGCGGCCCGCTGGGCACGGCGTACCTGCGCGTAAAGCACCAGGGCCCCATTCTTTGCGTGGCGGGCGGAACCGGCCTGGCGCCGGTGCTGTCCATTGTGCGCGGCGCCCTGGCGCGCGGCATGCGCAACCCCATCCATGTCTATTTCGGCGCCCGCTCGCCCGTCGACGTGTACAAGGCCGAGGTGCTTGAGCAACTGGCCCGCCAGCACGACAATCTGACTGTGCACATTGTCTTGTCCGCAGGCGGCGAGGCGGGCCCGGCCTGGCGCCAGGGCCTGGTGACCGAAGCGGTCGAGCAAGACTGGCCCCGGCTTGACGGGTTTCGCGCCTATGTGTGCGGCGCGCCGCCCATGGTCGAGGCTGCCACGTTGATGTTCACGCGCAAGGGGCTGGGCATCGAACACATTTATGCCGACGCGTTCTACGCGAGCGGCGATTGATTCACCGGGTGTCTGCGCCCGGCATGCCAGGCGCGGCCCCATTGGTTTCTGCAAAGGAGACTTTCATGAGCAACATGCCTGCAGTTTTCCCTGAAGACCCTGTGTGGCAGGGCGAGGGCACGAGCCGTATTCCCTTCTGGGCATACACCGACGAGGCCCTTTACAAGAAAGAGCTTGAGCGTTTTTTCTATGACAACCACTGGTGCTATGTGGGCCTGGAGGCTGAAGTGCCCGAGCCGGGCGACTTCAAGCGCACGGTCATCGGCGAGCGCTCGGTGATCATGACGCGCGACCTCGATGGCGGCATCAACGTCATTGAAAACGTCTGTGCGCATCGCGGCATGCAGTTCTGTCGCGAGCGTTCGGGCAACAAGAAAGAGCTGGTCTGCCCCTACCATCAATGGAATTACAGCCTGAAGGGCGACCTGCAGGGCGTGCCGTTCCTGCGCGGCGTAAAGCGCGACGGCCAGGTGCAGGGCGGCATGCCCAAAGAATTCAAGACCAAGGAAAACAACCTGAACAAGCTGCGCGTGGCCACGCGCGGCGGGGTGGTGTTCGCCTCGTTCAACCACGAGGTCGAAAGTTTCGAAGACTTTCTGGGCCCCGAGATTCTGGGCTACTTCGACCGCCTGTTCAACGGCCGCAAGCTGAAGATCCTGGGCTACAACCGCCAGCGCATCCCGGGCAACTGGAAGCTGATGCAGGAAAACATCAAAGACCCCTACCACCCGGGCCTGCTGCACACCTGGTTCATCACCTACGGGCTGTGGCGCGCCGACAATAAGTCGTCGCTGCGCATGGACGACAAGCACCGCCATGCCGCCATGATCTCCACCCGCGGCAACGCCCAGGCCAAGAACGAGGTAACCACCGGCGTGACCAGCTTCAAGGAAAGCATGGAGATCAAGGACAAGCGCCTGCTCGACATCGTGCACGAGCCGTGGTGGGGCGAGCCCACCGCCGTCATGATGACGATCTTCCCCAGCGTGATCTTCCAGCAGCAGGTCAACAGCGTTTCGACGCGCCACATCCAGCCCAGCGGCCCCGACGCCTTCGACTTTGTCTGGACGCACTTCGGCTTCGAGGACGACACCCCCGAAATGACCCAGCGGCGCCTGGTGCAGGCCAACCTGTTCGGGCCGGCCGGTTTCGTTTCGGCCGACGACGGCGAGGTGATCGAGTTCTCGCAAAGCGGCTTCGAGCAAAAGCCCTACCACCGCGCGGTGGCCGAGCTGGGCGGCTACGGGGTAGAGGACACCGAGCACATGGTTACGGAAACACTGATACGCGGCATGTACGAGTACTGGCGCAAGGTCATGGAGGTTTGATCGAAGATGGACATGCAGACATATATCAAGCTGACCAATCTTTACGCCGACTACGCGGCGGCGGTGGACGCCGAAGATTGGGAAAAATGGGTGAGCTTCTTCGACGAAGAATGCGAGTACAAGGTGCAGCCGCGCGAAAACCACGAACGCGGCTTCCCGCTGTCGACCATGTGGTTCATCAGCCGCAACATGCTCGAGGACCGCGTCTATGGCATGCGCGAAACACTGTTCCACGACCCGTACTACCAGCGCCACGTGGTGGGCGCGCCGCGCATCATCGGCTTTGAAGACGGCATTATCGAGGCCGAGGCCAATTATGCGGTGTTCCGCACCAAATACGACGGTGCTTCCGTGGTTTTCAATGTGGGCCGCTACATCGACCGTATCCGCGTGGACGGCGACGAACTGAAATTCAAGTCGCGGCACTGCATTTATGACTCGGAAATGATTGCGAATTCGATCATATATCCGATCTAATGAACACTTTTTTAGATCAGGCGAAAAAGGAAAAGGAATAGAGCCAATGGCAAACTGGATTGATGTGCTGTCGCGCGACGACGTGCCCGAGGACGACGTTATCGGGGTAGATGCGGAAGGCCGGCAACTGGCGCTTTACGACGTGGAAGGCGAGATCTACGCTACCGACAACATCTGTACGCACGGGCATGCGCGCCTTTGTGACGGTTTTTTGGAAGATCATGAAATCGAGTGCCCGCTGCATCAGGGCAGGTTCGACGTGCGGACCGGAAAAGCCCTGTGCGAACCCCTGACTCAGGATATTCGAGTATATCCAGTGAAGATAGAAGAAGGTAGAGTATGGGTCGAAATTGACTGACCGCCTGCTGGAAGGCCCTGTTCCGGGCCTTCTTTTCTGAACGGCAGGCAATAATAAAAACAAAAATCCCATACACGACACCCAAATAATAGAGGGCAATGGATGACTACACTTGTTTTATCGCAGCTGCTCAACGGCGTGCAGTACGGCGTGCTGTTGTTTTTGCTGGCTGCGGGCCTGACGCTGGTTTTCGGCATCATGAGCTTTGTGAACCTGACACACGGCTCGCTGTACATGCTGGGGGCCTACTTCGGGGCCACCGCCTACAACCATACCAGTTCGTTCCTGCTGGCCATCGTGGCGGCGGTGGGCGGATGCATTATCGTGGGCATCATCCTCGAGCGAACGGCGGTCTCGCGGCTCTATTCGCGAGACCACCTCGATCATGTGCTGGTGACCTTCGGCCTGCTGCTGTTCTTCAACGAAATGGCGCAGATCATCTGGGGCACTCAGCCCTACTTCCTGCCGGTGCCCTCGTGGCTCGACAGCACGGTCAACCTGTTCGGCATCACCTATCCGTCGTACCGCTTTGCCATCATCGTTGCGGGCCTGCTGGCCGCGGTGGGCTCATATTGGCTCATCCATAAAACGCGCCTGGGCATGCTGATCCGCGCCGGTTCGGTCAACCCGCAGATGATCGGCGCGCTGGGCATCAACATCAAGTTCCTGAACGCCCTGCTGTTCGGCGTGGGCGCCGCGCTGGCCGGCCTGGCCGGCGTCATGGCCGGGCCCATCCTG
Organism: Pusillimonas noertemannii; assembly: GCF_003096595.1. Lineage (GTDB taxonomy): Bacteria > Pseudomonadota > Gammaproteobacteria > Burkholderiales > Burkholderiaceae_B > Pusillimonas > Pusillimonas noertemannii. Next base: position 364,727 of record NZ_QEKO01000001.1, read on the forward strand.
TCGGTGCAGTCGGGCATGGGCGAGCCGGTGCTGATCACCACGCTGGTGGTCATCGTCATCGGCGGCATCGGTTCGGTCAGCGGTGCCTTCTATGCCGCCCTGGTGGTGGGCATCGTCGACACCCTGGGCCGGGCCTTCCTGCCCATGCTGCTGCGCGAAGTCATGGCGCGCGACCTGGCCAATGCGGCCGGGCCGGCCATTGCTTCAATGCTGATCTATGTGCTGATGGCGGTGGTGCTGGCCATCCGTCCGCAGGGGCTGTTTGCAGGAGCCAAGAAATAATGTCCACAAATCAAAGCAATATCTGGAAGGCCGGCACCCTGGTGCCCCTGGTCATCTTCCTGTTGTTCATCCTGGTGCCCGTGTGGGGCCACTTTACCGACCATAACTTCTACGTCGCCTACTTTGCGCGCATTCTCATCTACGCCATTGCCGTGGTGGCGCTGAACCTGGCGCTGGGCTTTGGCGGCCTGGTCAGCCTGGGGCATGCCCTGTTCATGGGGCTGGGGGCCTACAGCGTGGCGCTGCCGGCTTTCTACGGCATCGACAACGGCTGGGTGCACCTGTTCTTCTGCCTGGCCAGCTGCGCCGTGGCGGGGTTGATTACCGGGGCCATCAGCCTGCGCACCTCGGGCATCGGCTTCATCATGATCACGCTGGCGTTCGCCCAGATGGGCTACTTCCTGTTCGTCAGCCTGAAGCAGTACGGCGGCGACGACGGCACCAGCATCTCGCACACCAGCCAGTTCTTCGGGCTTGACCTGGGCGGGGTGTACGAGGTGTACGTCGTGTCGCTGATCCTGCTCATACTGGCCACGTGGTGGACAGCCCGGTTGCGCGTCTCGCCCTTCGGCATGGTGCTGCGCGGCGCGCGGCAAAATGCGCGGCGCGTGCGGGCGGTGGGCTTTCCGGCCAATCACTACCTGCTGGCCTCGTACGTGCTGTCGGCCATGCTGTGCGGGGTGGCCGGCATGCTGCTGGCCAACCTGAACGCCTTCGCCTCGCCCAGCACGCTGTCCTGGATCATCTCCGGCGACCTGGTGGTCATGCTGGTGTTGGGCGGCATCGGCACCGTGTTCGGCCCGGTGCTGGGCGCGCTGGCCTTCCTGGGCCTCGAGGAAATCCTCAAGATGTTCACCGACCACTGGCTGGCGGTGTTCGGCCTGGTCATCGTGTTCATCGGCCTGCTGGGCAAGGCCGGCATAGCGGGCTTCCTTGAGTCATTCAGCCGCCGCAAGGCGGGCGCTGCCGCGGGCGGCGCCAAACAAGTCAAAGGAGCCAAGGCATGAGCGATTATCTGCTGCGCACCGAATCGCTGGTCAAGCGCTTTGGCGGCCTGCTGGTGACCGATTCGGTCTCCATCGACGTACGCCCGGGCGAACTGCACGCCATCATCGGCCCCAACGGGGCGGGCAAGACCACCCTCATCAACCAGCTCTCGGGCGAACTGGCGGCCAACTCGGGCAGCGTGCTGTTCGCCGGCGAGAACGTCACGGCCCTGGGCATTCACCAGCGGGCGCGGCGCGGGCTGCTGCGCTCATACCAGATCACGTCCATTTTCGAGGGCTTTACCGTGCTCGAAAACACCGTGCTGGCGGCCATGGGCGCCAAAGAGCACGCCTTCCGCTTCTGGAAGCCCATGCTGGCCCGGCAAGACCTGGTGCAGATCGCCAGGCAGGCGCTCGAAGTCACCAGCCTGACCGACCTGGCCGACGCGCCGGCGGCCGAGCTGGCCTACGGCCAGCGTCGCCAGCTCGAGCTGGCCATGGCGCTGGCGGCCCAGCCCAAGGTGCTGCTGCTCGATGAACCCATGGCCGGCATGAGCGCGCAAGAGTCGGCCGGCGTGGTGGCCCTGCTCAAGCGGCTCAAGGGCACGCATACCATTTTGCTGATCGAGCACGACATGGACGCCGTGTTCGCGCTGGCCGACCGTATTACCGTGCTGGTGTACGGCAAGGCCATGTTCTCGGGCACGCCCGACGAAATTCGCAACCATCCGGAGGTCAAGGCGGTGTACCTGGGCGACGAGGCAATAGGATAAGAAACATGACGACACTACTCGAAGTTCGCGACATCCACGCCTCATACGGCCATGCCCAGGCCCTGTTCGGCGTGACGTTCGAGGTCAAGGCCGGCGAGGTCGTGACCCTGCTGGGGCGCAACGGCATGGGCCGCTCTACCACCATCAAGTGCCTGTTCGGGCTGCTGCCGGTGACCCAGGGCGAGATCCTCTTCTGCGACCAGGTGGCCAGCGCCTTGCCCTCGTACAGCATTGCGCGCCTGGGCCTGGGCCTGGTGCCCGAGGGGCGCCAGGTGTTTCCCAACCTTACAGTGGAAGAGAACCTGGTGGCCACGGCCCGCGCCGCGGCCCGCCATGGCGGCACGTCCGAATGGACGCTCAAGCGGGTGTACGATTTTTTCCCGCGCCTGCAAGAGCGCAGCGGCAACCTGGGCGGGCACCTGTCGGGCGGCGAGCAGCAGATGCTGGCCATCGGCCGGGCGCTCATGACCAACCCGCGCCTGCTGGTGCTCGATGAAGCCACCGAGGGCCTGGCGCCCATCATCCGGGCCGAGATCTGGCAGGCGCTGACCGCGCTCAAAGAGCAGGGCATGTCGCAGATTGTCATCGACAAGAACGTGGGGGCGCTGCTGCCGTTTGCCGACCGCCACTATGTGCTCGAAAAAGGCAAAGTGGTCTGGAGTGGCAGCTCTGACGACCTGCGCCAGAACAGCGCCATCGTGCAGCAATACCTGGGCGTTTGATGTGTCTGCCGCCGTCTGCCCGGCCTTTTCCGGGCAAGGCGGCTATTGTCGGCCCAAGGGCGTGGAGGCCAGGGCATGAAAGACCTGAACCTTCTGTATGTGTTCGAGGCCATGTGGCGCGATCGTTCGGTTACGCTGGCCGCCGAGAACCTGGGCCTTACCCAGGCGGCGGTCAGCAGCGCGCTCAAGCGCCTGCGCCAAGAGCATGGCGACAAGATGTTCACCCTGGTGGGCCGGCGCATGGAGCCCACGCCTTATGCGGTGCAGGCTTCGCAGCAACTGCTGACCGCGCTCGACATGATCCGCAAGGCGTCGAACCGCCGCGCGCCTTTCGACCCTTCCACCTCGCGCCGCCTGTTCACCATACGCACGCGCGACGTGGGCGAGGTGGTGTGTTTTCCGCAGATACTGCAAGATGTCGCCGAGGTGGCGCCTTCGATCAGGCTGCGCACCACATTCCAGCCCATAGACGACACCTTGGTGGGCCTGGCCAGCGGCCGCATGGACCTGGCCCTGGGTTTCCTGCCCTCGCTTGAAACCGGCATCCACCGGCGTCCTTTGTTCAAGCAGGATTATGTGTGCGTGGTCCGGAAGGGCCATCCGCTGGCGCGCAGCACCCTGAGCCGCGAGCGTTTTTGCGAGCAAGACCACCTGCTGGTGGAGTATTCGGGCAGCGGCCACCAAGTGATCGAGCGCGGCCTGCTCGATGCCGGCCTGCGCAACCAGATCCGCATCCGGCTGCCGCAGTATCTGTCGGCGCCGCACTTTATCCTGACTTCCGATCTGGTGTGGTGCGCGCCGGCCGCCCTGGCCGAAAAGCTCGCCCGTTACTACCCGCTGGTGCTCAAACCGGTGCCGATTGCCCTGCCCGCGTTCGAAATAGCCTTGTACTGGCACGACCGCTTTCATCGCGACACCGCCAACCAGTGGCTGCGCGATGTGGTCGCCAAGGCGTGCCAGAAAAGCCTGGAAGTATAAATTAAATTAATACTAAGTAATCAACGAATCGCTATGGTTTAATTCTGACCCTGCCCATAGAATCGTTGCATAGAGGAAGGGAAACTTCCCCATGAATGCAAGGAGGCAAACCATGGTCGATTTCCAAACCGTGGGCATGATAGGCATCGGGCAGCTGGGCCTGCCCGTGGCCGGCAATCTCATCCAGGCGGGTTTCAAGGTGGCGGGCTTTCGCCGCAGCAATATGCACGAGTTCACCGAGCTGGGTGGCCGGGCCCTGGGTTCGCCCGCGCAGGTTGCGCGCGAGTCCGATGTCGTCCTGTTGTGCCTGCCCAGCGAATCCGCTTCCCGCCAGGTGCTCGAGGGCCCCGAGGGGCTGCTGGCGGCGCTCGAACCAGGCCAGGTGGTGATCGAAACCGGCACCTACAGCAAGGCGTTCAAGCTGCAGCAGGCCCAGCAGCTTGCGCAGGGGGGCGCGCGGGTGCTCGAGGCCGAGGTCAGCGGCTCTCCGCCCATGGTCAAGGCCCGCAAGGCGGCGCTGTACGTGGGAGGCGAGGCCGATCTGCTCGAGCAATGCCGCCCCATTCTCGAAGCCATCAGTCCCGCGGTCTTCCATCTGGGCGACTACGGCTCGGCGGTGTCCATGAAGCTCATCGCCAATTACCTGCTGGCCATCCACACCCTGGCCGCGGCCGAGGCCATGAACATGGGCGCCCGGGCGGGTTTTGACCCTCGCACCGTGGCCGAGGTCATCCAGAAGGGCGCGGGCGGCTCGGCCATGTTCGGCGTGCGCGCGCCCATGATGGCCGACCGCGCCTTCAGCCCGGCCCCGGGGCCTTTTACCACGCTTGAAAAATACCTTGAACTGGGGCGCGCCATGGCCGACGAGCTCGGCTGCGCCACGCCCATGTTCTCCGCCGCCGAGCCCTATTACCAGCGCGCGCTGGGTGGCGAACTGCGCAACGAAGACATTGCCGCCCTTATCAAGCTGATCGAGGCCGACTCGCGGCCGGGCCAGGGCGGCCAGGGCTAGAAAGGGCGGGGCAGGGCCTGCGAAAGCAGGGCCGCAACGCCACATGTAAACGGAAAAGGACCAACAATGATACGTTCGCTGCTGCACGTGGGCATGATCGTGCCCGACCTTGAAGTGGGGCGCGCCTTCTACGAGCTGTTTGGCCTGCAAGCGCGCGCTAGCGGAAACGACCTGGTGTTTCGCTGCCAGGGCCGCGACCAGGACCAGATACGGCTCATGCAGGGTCCGCGCAAGAAGCTGGCCTATACCTCGCTGGGCACCAACCAGGCCGGCATGGCCGCATTGACCTCCAGCCTGCGCCAGGCGGGCGTGGCCATACAGGGCGCGCCGTTCGACGTGCCCTTTGGCGGCATCTGGTTCCAGGATCCGCATGGCGACTGGCTTAATGTGCAGGTGGCCGAGCCCGCGCCGGCCAGCACCGAAACCCTGCCCCCCGAAATCAATGCTCACGGCAGATACCGCCGCGTGGGTCTCAGGGCCTGCTCGGTTGAAACACGCCACAAAAAGGCCAAGCCCTTGCGGCTGGGCCACCTTATCAAGTTCTCGCCCGATGTACCGCGTTCGGTGCAGTTCTACACCCAGGTGCTGGGCATGAAGGTTTCCGACCAGGCGGGCGACGTCATTGCCTTCCTGCGCGGCGCGGCGGGCGGCGACCACCATATGGTGGCTTTTGCCAAAAGCACGCACACGGGCCTGCATCACGTCAGCTTCGAGGTGGCCGACCTGGATGAAATCGAGATCGGCGCCCAGACCCTGCTGCGGGCCGGGTACCGCGATGCCTTCGGCCTGGGCCGCCATATCGGCGGGTCCAACTACTTCCACTACATTCGCGACCCCTGGGGTAGCCTGGCCGAATACTTCTGGGACATCGACGTCATTCCCGAGGACGACAGCGACTGGCAGCCGCTGGTGGCCGACTCTCCCAAAGATGTGATCGCGGTGTGGGCCGCCTCGCCGCCGCCCGAAGATTTCATTCTCAATTTCGAAGAGGCATAGTGCCAACAGGCCCCAGGGCCCGCCAATACTGAAAGAACCGTCCCTGCCCACAGGCGGGCGGGGCGTCAAAAGGATAGAGCCATGGCTATTCCATCGCAGGCGCAGGCATTGATGCAGGGCATGCTCAAGAAGCCCCTGTATGTGGTGCTGCGCACCCCCGTCGACCTGTCGCGCATCAATGAACTGCTGCCGGCCCATCTTGAATGGGCGGTGCAGTGCGAAAAGCGCGGCGAACTCTTTGCATCGGGGCCCTTCGTGCAGGAAGGCGCCGCGCCGGGGGCGGGGGGCGGCATGTCCATCTTCCGCGCCGATTCCGTTGCCGAGGTCGAGCGCATCTTGTCGGGCGACCCTTTCATCCAGCAGGGCGTGTATGCCGCCGACATCAAGAAATGGATGCTGATGGAAGGCGGCGTCACCGTCACCTTCCGGTTCTCAGACCAATCTTATTTGCTTCGTTGAGCGCGGGAAGTCTTCATGAAATACCAGTTGTTTACCTATAAGGCCGCCGAAGGCAACGCGCGCCCCGGCATCGCGGTCGAGGGCCGCCTGTACGACCTGGGCTCGGCCCTGGGCAGCGAGACCGCGTGGGCATCGGTCGACGACCTGCTGATCGAGTGGGACCGGGCCCGCGGCGTACTCGATGCGCTGGCCGAAAGCCTGGGCGGCGACCCTGCCAGGCAGCGCGCAGCCGCGCTTGCCGAACCAGAGTTCCTGGCGCCGCTGACCCGTTGCGGCGTTGTCTATGCGGCCGGCGCCAATTATCGCGACCACGTCGAAGCCATGGCGCGTGCGATGAACATGAACCTGGTCACCGACCCGAAATCGCAGGGCATCGAGCCCTGGCATTTCATCAAGGCGGGGCAGGCCACCCTGGCGGCGCATCAAGAAGACGTCGCCATGCCCGGCCACACGGCCAAGCTCGACTGGGAGGCCGAGCTGGCCGTGGTGATCGGGCGGCGCGCAAGCCGGGTAGCAATCGAACAGGCGCTCGAGCACGTTGCGGGGTATTCATGCGCCAATGACCTCTCCGCCCGGGACAACCTCAAGCGCGAGGGCGTCGACGACACCTCGCCGTTCAAGTTCGACTGGATAGGCCACAAGTGCTTCAAGGGGGCGTGCCCCATAGGCCCCTTCATCACGCCCGCGCAGTTCGTCGAAACGCCCGAAGACCTGGGCATCAGGCTGTGGCTCAACGACGAACTGAAGCAAGATTCCAACACGAGCAACCATCTGTACAGCGTGGCCGAGCAGATCAGCTACCTGAGCCACAGGCTCGACCTGCTGCCGGGCGACATCTTGCTTACCGGTACGCCGGCGGGCGTGGGCATGGAGTCGGGCACGTTCCTGCAGCGTGGCGACGTGATGCGCGTGTGGATACAAGGGTTGGGCGAACTTGAAACACGCATCGTCTGATCGCGGCGGCGATTCGGGCGCCTTGGGGCCGCTCGCGCGGGTCGGGGCGGGAATGCGGTTTCATCACTATTAAATCAAGACGGGAGACAAATCATGAGAACAAAATTCAAGCTGGCCGCATTGGCGCTTACCCTAGCGGGCACCCTGCCCGCGCTGGCCGCGGCGGACGTAAAGGTGGGCTTCATGGCAACGCTGTCGGGGCCTTCGGCCGCCGTGGGGCAAGACCAGCTCGACGGCTTCCAGCTGGCGCTCGAGCAGCTGGGCGGCAAGCTGGGCGGCGTGCCGGCCACGCTTATTGTGGAAGACGACCATCAAAAGCCAGATACCGCCCTTACCAGCGCGGCCCGCCTTATCGAGCGCGAGAATGTCGACGTTATAGCAGGGCTGACCTTCGCCCACGTGCTCATGGCGCTGCAGCCCACTATCGCGCAGACGCAAGTGCCTTTCATTGGCACGGTGGCCGGGCCCTCGCCCACGGCCGGCAAGCTGTGCAAGCCCAATCTGTTCATCACCTCGTGGCAAAGCGACACCCCGGCCGAGGCCATGGGCAAGTACCTGCAAGATCAGGGCGTGAAGCGGGTCAGCCTGCTTACCCCCAATTTTGTGGGCGGCAAGGACAAGCTCTCGGGTTTCAAGAAAACCTACGAGGGTAAGGTGCTGGACGAAATCTACACGCCGCTGAACCAACTGGATTTCTCGGCCGAACTCACGCAAGTGTCGTCGTCCGACCCTGATGCGGTGTTCATGTTCTACCCGGGGGCGCTGGCCATCAGCTTCGTGCGGCAGTATCGCCAGGCCGGCCTGGCCGACAAGTATCCGCTTTATTCGGCCAACTCCATTGAAGGGGCAGGCGTGGCGGCCATGGGCGAGGCGGTGTTCGGTTCGAAGGTGGTCGACACCTGGACCCCCGGCATTGAAACCCAGCGCTCCAAGGATTTCGTGGCTGCCTACGAGAAGAAATACAACCGCCTGCCGTCGGCCTATGCGGCGTTTTCCTACGATGCCGCCATGCTGCTCGATGCCGCGGTGGCCTCAATGAAGGGCGACGTGTCCGACAAGAAGGCTTTCAATGCGGCCATCAAGAACGCCAAGTTCGAATCGCTGCGTGGCGATTTCCGCTTTGGCAACAACAATTATCCGGTGCAAAGCTATCACGTGTTTGAAATCGTCAAGGGCGACGACGGCAAGGCCCGGTTCAAGACCATCGCCAAAGACGTGCTGAAGGACCAGGCCGATTCCTACGCGGCCGAATGCACGATGAGCTGAGGCCGTGCGCTGCCCTGGCCAGGCCGCCGGGGCGGTATGTGCTTGCAAGGCGGCCCTTATGCGGGGCCGCCTTTGCGTATGGGGCTCAAGGCCCAGGGCCTGTTGGTAGGCTTTATCCCGCCCGCGTTACCAGCCTGATGCCGGGCATGACCTCGGCGGCCAGTTCGGGGTTGCTGGTGGCGTACTCGACGTTCATGCGGGCGATTTCGACGTGTTCTTCGCCCAGGGCCTGCGCGCGCGCGCCCTGGCCGCGCTCGATGGCCTGAACCAGCGCGTGGTGCTGCAGCTGGGCCATTTGCATGGCGCGGGTGCCTTCTTCGTGCGAGGACTGCATGGGCAGCATGGCGCTGGGCGCGGCGAACGGCTGGCCGTTCAGCATGTCCATCATGCGCTGCAGGGTACGGTTGCCGCTGCCCTCGAGAATGAGCTCATGGAAGCGGGCATTGAGTTCCACATACGCCGCATAGTCGTCGAAGTTCATTTGGGGCTTGTTCACGGCTTCGTCGATTTGCTCGAGGCATTCGTGCAATTGGCGCAGAAGCTGCTTGGTGGGCCCGTTTTCGGTAAGCAGCCGGGCGGCATAGCCTTCAAGGACGCCCCGGGTCTGGATGGCGTGCGAGACCTCGGTGGCGGTAAAGCCGCGCATGCGGTAGCCGCCGCTGGACATGGCTTCGATAAGGCCTTCGTATTCGAGCGTGGTAAGGGCCAGGCGCACGGGCGTGCGCGAGGCCTCGAGCCTTTCGGCAAGGGGTATCTCGGCCAGGCGCTCGCCCGGTGCGAAGGCGCCTTTCAGGATGAGGTCGCGCAGCTGGATCAGCACCCGCGACTGCTGTGATTCGGCGATGGGCTTCATGACGTCTCCGTTTGCTGCCATGGATTCTACTGTAACCGGGCAATTGCATGCAATGAAGGGTTTTCGTCCTAGAGTTTTCCCTAATACGAAGAATTTTTATATTTTTCGGATAAAGCGGAAAAAAACGCCTGATTATATGAATAAATAATTGATATTCAATGGTTTTATTTTCTAACCCCAGGCGTGTTTTGTTCAATGAAAAGCCCTGGCCGGCCATGCGGCATGAATACATTCCATTTGACAGAAAGCGGCAAAATCGCAAAACTGTATGCAATAGAACGGGGTGTCGGATGATCTGCCGCGCATGCGGCCACGACTCCCTCATGTTGGACCAACCGCATAGCGAGGAACCCCCATGCTTACTGCAGAACAGAATGATTTCATGACCCGGGTCGGCCCCGGGGCCCCCGCCGGCAAACTGCTGCGCCGCTACTGGCAGCCCGTTGCGCTGGCCGAAGAGCTTGACGGCGTCAAGCCCATGAAGGCCGTGAAGCTGCTGGGCCAGGACATGGTCTTGTTTCGCGACGACAAGGGCCAATTGGGCCTGCTCGACCGTGACTGTCCGCACCGGGGCGCCGACCTGGCTTTCGGCCGCATCGAAGACGGCGGCATCCGATGTGCCTTCCATGGCTGGCTGTTCAATGTAAAGGGCCAGTGCCTGGAGACCCCGGCCGAGCCCGCCAACAGCAAGTTCCACTCCACCATCCAGCAAGGCGCCTACCCCGTGGTCGAGCGTAGCGGCGTCATCTTCGCCTACCTGGGCGAAGGCGAGCCGCCCGCGTTTCCAGACATGGACTGTTTCGTGGCGCCCGACACGCATACCTTTGCCTTCAAGGGCTTGTGGGAATGCAACTGGCTGCAGGCGCTCGAGGTGGGCATCGACCCCGCGCACGCTTCTTACCTGCACCGCTTCTTTGAAGACGAGGACACCTCTGCCAGCTACGGCAAGCAGTTCCGCAGCGCATCGGTCGACTCCGAGATACCCATTACCAAGGTGCTGCGTGAATACGGCCGCCCCACCATCAATGTAGAGCCCACCAACTATGGCATGCGCATGACCTCGCTGCGCGAGCTCAGCGAAGAGTTCACCCACGTGCGCGTGACCAACCTGGTGTTCCCGCAGGCCATCGTCATTCCCATGAGCACTGAAATGACGATCTCGCAGTGGCACGTGCCCGTGGACGACACACATTGCTACTGGTACGCCATCTTCACCAGCTTCACCGAGCCGGTGAACAAAGAGCAGATGCGCGCCCAGCGGCTCGAGCTGTACGAACTGCCCGGCTATACCTCGCGCAAGAACAAGAGCAACCATTACGGTTTCGACGCCAACGAGCAAATGACCGAAACCTACACCGGCATGGGGCACGACATCAACGTGCACGACCAGTGGGCGGTTGAATCGCAGGGCCCCATCCAGGACCGCACCCGCGAACATCTGGCCGCCAGCGACAAGTGCATCTATACCTACCGCCGCATGCTGGTCAAGGCCATCGAAGCCACTTTGGCCGGGGAAGACAAGGCGCCGCTGATGGTGTTGAACCAGGACGAGGCCCGCGAGATTACCGGCCCGGCTTCCATCGACGGCGTGGGGCCGCGCAAACAAGAGAAAGCCTACTGGGTCGAGGCCGATCTCAGGCGCCGCCAGGAATCCGGCTGGGCATCTGAGCGGCTTAGCGCCTAAGGACGAAACATGGCTAGTTTTGTCGAGAAGTACCAGGCCTGGACGCCTGAACAGGCCGGCGCGGCCGAGGAGCTGGCGCGCCGCCTGGAGTCCGGCGAGGTGGACGTGGTGCGCTTCGCCTTTCCCGACCAGCACGGCATCTTGCGCGGCAAGACGCTGGTGGCTTCCGAGGCCATAGGCGCCTTGCGGGGCGGGGTCAACATGACCACCACGCTGTTCGCCAAAGACACCTCGCACATGACGGTGTTTCCGGTGTTTTCGGCCGGCGGCGGTTTTCAGTTCGAAGGCATGCAGGGCGCCGCCGACTTTGTGCTGGTGGCCGACCCTTCTACCTTCCGCATCTTGCCCTGGTCGCCCCGCAGCGGCTGGGTGCTTTGCGATGCCTACATGACCGACGGCCGTCCTGCGCCCCTGGCCACCCGCAGTATTCTGCGCCGCGCGCTGGCCGATCTTGACGAACTTGGCCTGAGCCTTACCGCGGGGCTCGAAGTGGAGTTCCATGTGTTCCGGGTGGAAGACCCGCGCATGGGCCTGCACGACGGCAGCCATCCGGGACAGCCGGGCGTGCCGCCCGAGGTGTCGCTGCTGACCCATGGCTACCAGTACCTGACCGAGCAGCGCTACGACGCCAGCGAAGAGCTGATGGAGCTGCTGCGCACTACGATGCAGGGGCTGAAGCTGCCGGTTCATTCGATGGAAATCGAATTCGGCCCCAGCCAGTTCGAGCTTACCTTCGGGCCCATGCCGGGCATGCTGGCCGCCGACGCCATGGTGCTGGTGCGCAGCGCGGTCAAGCAGGTATGCCAGCGCCATGGCTATCACGCCACCTTCATGTGCCGTCCGCGCATACCCAGCGTGATGTCCAGCGGATGGCATCTGCACCAGTCCTTGTGCGACAAGGCCACGGGCCGCAACCTGTTCATTCCCGAAAACGAAGGGGAAGATCTTTCAGAGCTTGGCCGCCAGTATCTGGCAGGGCTGCTGGCGCACGCCAGTGGCGCGGCGCCGCTGTCCACGCCCACCATCAACGGCTACCGCCGCTACCGCTCGTTCTCGCTGGCCCCCGATCGGGCCAGCTGGGGGCGCGACAACCGCGGGGCGATGCTGCGGGTGCTGGGCGGCGTGGGGCAGGCGGCCACCCGCATCGAGAACCGGGTGGGCGAACCCACGGCCAATCCCTATCTGTATATGGCGTCGCAGGTGTTTTCGGGACTGGACGGCATACGCCGCAAGCTGGTTCCCTGCCCCAGCGCCGACATGCCGTATGAAGACACCACCGAGCCGCTGCCGCGCTCGCTGCCGGCGGCCCTGGATGCGCTGCGCCGCGACGAGTACCTGTGCGAGCAACTGACCCCGCTGTTCGTGAACTATTACTGCCACATCAAAGAGGCCGAGCTTTCCCGCTTCAACCTGGAAGTGACCGAGTGGGAACACCGGGAGTACTTCAGCCTGTTCTGATGCGCACGGTCGATGCCGATATCAGCCTTGCTGCCGGCATCGATCGTGCGCCTCGGCGCATGCTCCGCTGTCCGTGGCGGGGCAATGCCGGGCGTATTCAATAGGGGCGCCGCAGCAGGCGCCCTTCGTACATCGTGGCAGAGCCGCCCTTGCCGACAGGCCGGGTGTTTGCCACGCTTTTGCCGGCGCTTCATCGCCGGGGGAGACACGCTTTCAATGAAACCCATTGCTATTTTCCAGCACACTCATGTTGGCCTGCCCGGCGCGGTTACGTCTGTATTGAACGAGCTGGGGGTTCCCTGGGTGATCGTGCCGGTGATGGACGGGGCGCCCATTCCCGATGATCCGTCGGTGTTCAGCGGGATCATCCTGATGGGAGGCTCGATGGGGGTTAACGACGGGCTGGCCTGGATCGATGAGGAAATCGAGCTGGTGAAGCGGGCCCGCCAGGAAGGCATACCGGTGGCGGGCCATTGCCTGGGCAGCCAGGTGATGGCGGCGGCGTTCGGCGCTGCGGTTGCGCGCGGGCCGGCGATGGAGATTGGCTGGCAGGACGTGAAGCTGGAGCCGGCGCCTGAGGCGGACGAGTGGCTGGGCGAGGGGGCGAAGGAGGTGTTCCAGTGGCACGGCGATGCGTTCAGCCTGCCCGAGGGGGCGAAGCGGCTGGCGGCCAGCGCTCAGCATCCGAACCAGGCTTTTGTGATGGATGATCGTCATCTGGGGATGCAGTTTCATCTTGAGATGACGCCGGAGCTGGTGGACTTATATGTGAAGGCGAACGGAAAGGCGATAGACCGAGAGCTGGCGAAGGGGGCGGCGGCGGTGAACACGCGCGACGAGATCGCGGCCGATCTGGATGCGCGTACTGCGGGTATGCATGAGATGTTGCGGAAGGCTTATGGGCGGTGGGTGAAGGGGCTGAAGGGGTAGCGTTTTTTCGCTGGGTCGGTGCCGTAGCTAGGCCGGTACCGTATAGAGTGAGACTCTTCTCTCTTATTCCCATGCGTTGATCTGGGTTCTTGACCGGTCGAGGGGCGGCATACCCTTTTTGGACATTCTCGAGAGCCTAGTTCTTTAACCGGGCGAGGGGCGACGTGCCCTTTTCCGGATCGACACCCTGCGGCCCTTCGGGCTTCCCGAATTTCTCTGATTGGTCCGGGCGGCGGCAGAACTCAACCTCGTCGCTGCGCGACTCGGGATTCGGACAAGCTGGCGCCGAAAGCCCCCGGTCCAATCAGAGAAATTCGGCGCGGGTGGACGGTCCGGAAAAGGGCACGTCGCCCCTCGCCCTCGCGATGTGGTACATGGTAGATCCGAACGGCATGCCGCCCTTCACTGTACCGGCGTAGTGCATGGCGGATCCGAGCGGCATACTACCCCTTCACTCTACTGGTGTGGTGCATGGTGGATCCGCGCGGCATGTAAGCTGCGAGGTGGGACGGCCCGAAAAGAGCAGGCCGCCCCTCACCCTCGCGATGTGGTACATGGCGGATCTGAACGGCATGCCCCCACTCTACTGGTGTGGTGCATGATAGGTCCACGCGCCATGCAGGTTGCAAGGTGGGGAGAACTGGTCAGGCGCCTTCGACCAGCCGTATCTCGGCGACGAGGTCGTCGATGGCGGCCAGCATGAAGTCGATAGAGGGCTGGTCGGTGAGCTTGCCGTCCTTGACCTTGTCGTTGGCATGGTTGACGACGACCTGGGCGCGGTTCAGGGGGCGGGAGAGGCAGGCGGTGAGGGTTTCGCGTATCTGGACCTGGGCGCGGACGCCGCCGGCGAAGCTGGGGGACGAGGTCATGATGAGGGCGGGCTTGCCCTTCAGGGGGGAGTTCATGCTGGGCCTCGATGCCCAGTCGAGGGCGTTCTTGAGTACGCCTGAGATGCCGTAGTTGTATTCGGGTGAACAAAGGACGAGGCCCTGGCAGTCGCCGATGGCCTGTTTCAGCTTGCGTACTTCGTCGGGGCACAGGTCGCCGTCGAGGTCGGCGTTGTAGGGCGGGATGTCGTGCAGGGGAAAGAGGGGCATGTGGATGTGGCCGGGCAGGGATTCGGCCAATGTCCTGATGACGGCGAGGCTGTTGGAGGCTTTGCGCAGGCTGCCGCACAGGCCGAGCAGCTTGATGGGTTGGGGGGTGGGCATCTTGAAGTCTCCTGGGTGTTGTGGCCCTGACTATAAACAAAAAGTATATTTATGTGGCTCAAGAGTTCAGTGGTTGGACTCGGTAATTGCCCTATAAGAGCAGGGCCAAAGGGAAGTTCAAGGCGGTTTTTGGGCTTTGGCGCTGGTAATGAGGGCGAGGGAGCAGTATCTTTAGGCTTCAAGGGAGACAAGACATGAATATGCAATCTGACGCCGAGCGCCGCCTGTACCAGGCCGACGACGAGCGTTGCCGGGCCATGCTGGCCAATGACCTGGATGCGCTGGCGCGCGTGCTGGCCGACGATGTGATCTATACGCACTCTTCGGCGGTGGTCGACACGAAAGAGCAATATCTGCAGTCGCTGCGCGAGGGCAGCACGCGCTATCTGGCGGCCAGGCGCGAAAGCGCGCAGGTTCGGCTGTATGGCCCAATGGCGATCATGCACGGGCATGTCATCATGCAGATCGAAAGCCATGGCAAGAAAAAAGACCTCAACAATCTGTTCCAGTCGGTGTGGGTGGAACGCGACGGTCAGTGGCTGCTGGTGTCGTGGGCCTCTACGGTGATCCCGCCCGCCGCCAAAACTCTGTAACCGCAGACTCGTTTCGTTGCCCCGCCGGGCTTTATGGCAGCGGCGGGACGATATATAAAGTGGACTGAACATCAGTATCACATACAGGAGACCAGCGTATGAACGCCGCAGCAGTGCCCGAACCCGCCACCAATGTGAATGCGCCCGACTGGGTCAGGCATTCGGCTCTCAAGCAGTGGGTGGGCAAGATCGCCGAGTTGACACAGCCCGACCGCATCGAGTGGTGCGACGGTTCCCAGGAAGAGTACGACAGGTTGTGCGAGATGATGGTGCAGGCCGGCACGCTGCGCCGCCTGAATCCTGAAAAGCGGCCGAATTCCTATCTGGCATGGTCCGATCCTTCCGACGTGGCGCGGGTCGAAGACCGCACGTTCATCTGTTCTCAAAAAGAGGAAGACGCCGGCCCCACCAACAACTGGGTCGATCCGGCCGGCATGCGCGAAACGCTGAACGGGCTGTTCGCGGGCTCCATGCGCGGGCGCACGATGTATGTGATTCCGTTTTCGATGGGACCGCTGGGTTCGCCCATTGCGCACATCGGCGTCGAGCTGACCGATTCGCCCTATGTGGTGGCCAATATGCGCATCATGACGCGCATGGGCCGCAAGGTGTACGACGTGCTGGGCCCCGACGGCGCCTTCGTGCCCTGCGTGCATTCGGTGGGCATGCCCCTGCAGCCGGGCCAGCAAGACGTGGCCTGGCCCTGCAATGAAACCAAATATATTGTGCATTACCCCGAAACCCGCGAGATCTGGTCGTTTGGCTCGGGCTACGGCGGCAATGCGCTGCTGGGCAAAAAATGCTTTGCACTGCGCATCGCCTCGAACATGGGCCGCGACGAGGGCTGGATGGCCGAGCACATGCTGATCCTGGGCGTTACGTCGCCCCGGGGCAGGAAAATGCACGTGGCGGCGGCGTTTCCGTCGGCCTGCGGCAAAACCAATTTCGCCATGCTGATCCCGCCCCAGACGCTTTCGGGCTGGAAGGTCACCACCATCGGCGACGACATTGCCTGGATCAAGCCGGGCGCCGACGGGCGCCTTTATGCCATCAACCCCGAGGCGGGCTATTTTGGGGTGGCGCCGGGCACCAACGAAAAGACCAACTTCAACTGCATGGCTTCGCTGCGCGAGAACGTGCTGTTCACCAATGTGGCGCTGACCGACGACGGCGATGTCTGGTGGGAGGGCAAGGGCCCGGCCCCCGCGCATTGTATCGACTGGCAGGGCAACGACTGGACGCCCGACTCGGGCCGCAAGGCGGCCCACCCCAATGCGCGCTTCACGGTGGCCGCCGACCAGAACCCGGTCATCGACCCTGAATGGGACAACCCTGAGGGCGTGGCGATCGACGCCTTTATTTTCGGCGGCCGGCGCTCTGACACAGTGCCCCTGGTTACCGAGGCGCGCAATTGGGTCGAAGGCGTGTACATGGCCGCGACGCAAGGGTCTGAAACCACGGCCGCGGCCGCGGGCAAGCAGGGCGTGGTGCGCCGCGACCCGTTCGCGATGCTGCCTTTCTGCGGCTACAGCATGGGGGCCTATTTTGCGCACTGGCTCGCGCTGGGCAAGCGGCTCGAGCAGGCCGGCGCAACGCTGCCGCGCATTTTCTATGTGAACTGGTTCCAGACGGATGCCGACGGCAAGTTCATTTGGCCTGGGTTCGGCGAGAACATGCGGGTGCTGAAGTGGATGCTCGAGCGCATCGAAGGCACGGCGCAGGGGCAGGAAAACCTGTTCGGGGTGTCGCCGCGGTATGAGGACATTACCTGGGACGGGCTCGATTTCTCCAGCGAGCAGTTCGAGTCGATCACGGCTATTGACGCAGAGGCCTGGCGCAAAGAGCTGGGTCTGCATGCAGAGCTGTTCGAGAAGCTGCGCAAGCATTTGCCGGCGGAACTGGCCAGCCATCAGGCCCGGCTTAGCGCGCAGTTGTAAGTTTGAGTTCTTGATCCGGGCGAGGGGCGGGGTGCCCTTTGCCGGGCCGCATCCTGCGGTCCCGCTGCGCGGGACTTCCCGAATTTCTCTTGTTCGGTCGGGCGGCGGCAGAACTCAACCTCAGCGCTACGCGCTTCGGGATTCAGACAGGCTGGCGCCGAAAGCCCCCGACCGAACGAGAGAAATTCGGCGCACGCTGGACGGCCCGGCAAAGGGCACCCCGCCCCTCGCCCTGGCGTTGCGTTTGGAGCGAAAGCTCGACGAGATCGAAGTCTGAAGGCTCAGGCCAAGGGCGCCTCGCCGGCCCAGGCGCGGCGGATCAGGGCCCTGATGTCTTTGTCGGTAAGGGGGCGCGGGTTCCAGTAGGGGTTCTTCAGGGCCAGTTCGGTGGCCTTGTCGATGCCCGATTCGGGCATGCCGATGTCTTTCAGTGCACGGGGCGCCTTGATGCGCTCGGCTAGTGCCCACAGGCCTTCGGCCACGTTGTCGGCCTTCAGGGCGCGGGCGGCGCGATGCATGGCCTGGGGGGCTTCGGGCGCGTTGTAGGCGGCGGTGTGCGGCAGCATGATGGCGTGGGTTTCGGCGTGGGGCAGGTCGAAGGTGCCGCCCAGCACGTGGCACAGCTTATGATGCAGGGCCATGCCGGCCGAGCCCAGGCAGATGCCGCAAAGCCAGGCGCCGTATTGCGCCTGGGCGCGGGCCTGGCGGTCTTGAGGGTCGGCGATGACGCCGGGCAGGGCCTGGGCCAGGGCGGCGATGCCTTCTTCGGCCATCAGCGAAACAATGGGGTTGCGGTCTTGCGCATACAGGGCTTCGACGGCATGGGCCATGGCGTTCAGCCCGCTGGTGGCCGACAGGGCCGGCGGCAGCGACAGGGTAAGCGAGACATCGTAGATGACCGTCTTGGGCAGCACCAGCGCATCGCGCAGGGTAGTCTTGATGCCGTTCTCGGTCTGGCCCAGGATGGGCGTCATTTCAGAGCCGGCATAGGTGGTGGGCACGGCGATCTGCGGCAGGCCGGTGCGCAGGGCAATGGCCTTGCCCAGGCCGATGGTGGAACCGCCGCCCAGGCCCACCACGCAGTCGGCCTCGAGCTTCTTTACCTGCTCCATGGCCTGCAGGGTGACTTCCACGGGCGTGTGCATGGTGGCCTGGCTGAAGATGCCCGCGCATTTTTGGCCCAGCACCTTGGCCACTTCGCCTGCCCAGTCGGCCTGGGCGGGGGTGCTCAACACCAATGCCCGCTGCGCGCCCAGCTTTTCGATCTCGGCGGGCAGGGCCGCCAGCTTGCCGTCGCCGAACACGACGCGTGTGGGCAGTGCTTCGTAGATGAATTCGTGTTTCATGTTGGTCTCGCTGCGTGTCGTGTGGCGTGGGCCGCCCGGAGTGAGGCTTTGCCGGGCGGCGGGGGCTGGTATAGCTTAAACCTGTTTGAGGCGGAAATCGTAATGCAGGTAGGCGTAGGGTTCGGTCATGTCGCGGCCGTCGGGCGCCTTGCCGGGCTCGTGCATCTCGTATTCGCGGATGAGCGAGTTTTTGACGCCGAACACCACGTCGCTGTCGAGGTAGGTGTCGCCGTCGGCAAAGACGTGGGTGACGAGCTTCTGGAAGCCGGGGGCCTCGATCATGAAGTGCACGTGGGCGGGCCGGTAGGGGTGGCGGCCCTGGGCCTCGAGCATCTGGCCCACCGGGCCGTCGTCGGGAATGGGATAGGCCGAGGGGCGGACTGTCCAACAGCTGAACTCGCCCTTGCCATTGGTGTGCAGTTCGCCGCGCAAGGCCAGGGAATCAAGGCGCTGCACGTCGTAGAAGCCCTCGGTGTCAGATTGCCACAGATTGACGGAGGCGTTTGCCAGCGGCTTGCCTTCCTGGTCGGAGACGGTGCCGGTGATCAGCATGGGGGTGCCGGGCACGCCTTCGGTGATGTCGCCGCCCAGCTCGTACTGCTTGGCGCCTTCGACGTAGAAGGGGCCGAAGACGGTGGTTTCGGTCACGCCCTCGGGCATGCGGTGATTGATGGCGTCGACCAGCATGGAGATGCCCAGCGCGTCGGAAAGCAGGATGAACTCCTGGCGCTTGTCGTCGCACATATGGCCGGTGCGGGTCAGGAAATCAATGGCGAACTCCCATTCTTCCTGGGTAGGTTCGACTTCGCGCACGAAGTCGTGCAGATGGCGCACCAGCGCTTCGCTGATCTGCTTGATGCGGGGGTTTTTGCTGCCCGCAAAGCGTGAGATGACTTCGTCGGTAAGCGTGTGCTCGTTCAGGTCGCGCATCTGGGTCTCCTAGGCGGTGGTTTTTTGTGTAGTAAGGCTGGAAGCCCGCATGCGGGCGCCCAGCAGGGTTTCGAATATTTGTGCGGCATCGCGGCAGGAATCGCCGCGCCAGGCCACGATCTGGTCGGGCCGTATCAGGGCGAAATCGGACTGGTACAACTCGCGTGCCTGCGGCACATGCACCACGGCCAGCTCTACGCCTTTGTCGCGGGCGGCGCTTGCGAACGGCTGTCCTTCATTATCGGCCCCCATGCACAGCAGCGTCCATTCAAATCCAAAGGCATCGTACAACGAGCGGACGTCGTCCAGCCACATGTGCGGCGGCCGGCCGCCGGGGCAGGCGGTGGCCGTGTATTCGTTGGCCTTGTCGGGCGGCGGCATGCTGCCGTCGGAGACAATGGCGGGAGAGCCGTCGTAGCGTCCGCCGAAGGTGATGCCGGGAATGTTGAACTCGGCGCGGCCATGCGCTGCCATGTGTTCGCCCGCTTCGCGGCGTGCGGCTTCGCCGGCGGGGCTGTTTTCTTCGATTTCGGGTGCGGGCTTGAACAGGCCCAGTGAATCGGCAAAGCCGCGCGCATAGCCCGTGTTGCGTATGGCAAGGGGCTGGCGCTCGGCCTGGTAGGAGTCGAGCAGGGCGGGGCCGGCCTGCCCCTTGATGACGGCGGCCAGCTTCCAGCCCAGGTTGACGGCGTCTTCGACCGCGGTGTTGTAGCCCAGGCCGCCTGTGGGCGTGAACAGGTGGGCGGCGTCGCCGCCCAGGAACACGCGGCCCTTTTGGAAGCCGTTGGACACCAGCGAGTGGCCGGCCGTCCAGGTTCCGTGGGACAGCACCTCGACGGGAATGTCGGCGCCCACGCCGGCCTGGAACATGCGCCGGGCGTCGTCGGCCGTGAGCGTGTTTTCGTCTTCGCCTTCTCTCAGTTGGGTGTGGAAGGCGAACTCGCCCTTGCCGTCGACCGTGGCCATGAAGGCGCGCCGCTCGGGGTTGACGCAGACGTTCATCCAGGCGCGGGCGTGCGGCACCACATCGTAGAAAGCGGGCGCGCGCGCATAGACGGCATACATGCGCCCGCCCATGAAGTCGCGCTTGATGCCGGTTTCGCCGGTATAGCGAAAGCCGAGTTGTTCGCGCGTCATGCTGCGCGGGCCGTCGGCGCCCACCATATAGGCCGCCTCGATGCGGTGCTTGCGGCCGGTTTCGACTTCTTCCACGTCGACAACGACCTTGTCGCCGGCGTCGGCGAAGGCTGCCATGCGCCAGCCGTAGTGGATGCTGATGCCGGGCAGTTGCTGGGCGTGCGTGCGCAGCACCTGCTCGACATACTTCTGCGACACCCGATGGGGCAGCTCGGCCGCGCTCCATGAGCCCGACAGCGAGTGGATGCGCTGCTTGGCCTCGGCCGCCGAGGGCAGGCTGAAGCGCGCCAGCTCGTGGCGGGCAAAGCGCGTGAAGTAGGCGATGTCGGTGGGAAAGTCGTTGGGCAGGCCCAGGTTGCGGATTTCATCGGCGAAGCCCAGGCGCCGATAGTGCTCCATGGTGCGTGCCTGCGTGGCGTTGGCTTGGGGGTTGAAGGCGGTGCTCGGCTTGTCGTCGACAAGCACCGCGCTGATGCCGCGCCGGCCAAGTTCATTGGCGAGCATGAGGCCGCAGGGGCCGCCGCCGATGATGGCGACGGAAGCCTGGTCAGGAAGCATGGGGGTATCTCCGGTGGGGTCCATGCCGATAATGGTAAGGATGCCTGACTATTTTGTCAATGGCCGCGTTGAGCGCGCGACAGATGCCGGCGAGGGCGGGCGCCGTCCCCGCCTTGCCCGAAAGTACGGACCGACGTTCAGTCGGTGCCAGCGCGTTGCGCATAGGTGGACAGGGCCTGTTTCAGCGCCGCGAAGCTGTCGGATCCGAGTTCTCCGGCCATCTCTTGTTCGGCGTTGTGCAGGGCCGAGCCAAAAGCCTCGAGCCAGGCCAGGCCCGCTTTTGAAAAGAAGACGATCTTGGCCCGGCCGTCGGCCGGGTCGGGCCGGCGTTCGACGATGCCGCTGGCCTCGAGCTGGTGGATCAGCTCGCTCATGGATTGCTTGGTGATTCCCGCACGCCTTGCCAGTTCGGTTGCGCGGGTACCGGCCAGGTCGAGATTGCGCGTAACGGTGATGTGGCTTAGCGAAAAGCCGTGGTAGCCGGCGGCGTCCATCTGTCGCAGGATGCCGCTTTCGAAGCGGGCGATGGCGTCATTGAGCAGGCGGCCGACGTTCTCGCGGCGCCAGCTGGGGTCGGAGGCATGCGGCCGATCTGAGTCGGGCAGGGAGCGTGGAGCCGCATTGCGGCTGTTGTTCTTGCGGTCTGTGGTGCTGGACATGAAAAGGACGGGCCTGGTTGAAGACCGGAGTGCGTATTCGGGCGCGGCCCGCTTGGGGCGGCGCCTGGAAGCAATTTTATATGCCGCTGGGAACGGGCGGTTCGTCGAAGGGCGAGTCGGCGCCATCGAGCCACTTCTGGCCACGCTGGTACAGGGCCTGGACGATGGGGCCGGTAAGCTCGGGCATGTCGGGCTTGATCTTGAAGCCCAGCCTTGACTGCAGATAGGCAAGATGGCGATAGCCATGGGGGAACTGCCCCAGCAGATTGGGGTCGAGCTCAAGGCGCGCGGCGGGGTCGAGCAGGTCGATGCGGTCTTTTTCGTAGATGGGCTGGCGCCGCACGATGCGCCACTCGTCCTTGCCCGCAATAGTGCGTTGCTCGAAGAAATCATAGAAGCGGCCGGTGCACAGCACATCGGCGAGCTGGCCGTCGACTTCGGCGCGCTGGCTGATGGTCATCTTGGTCTGCGCAATGGCGCGCCTGCCCTGGAGGTCGACGCTGGCGCCGCCCAGGAAATGCAGGATGGAAACCCCGTTCTCGAAGCCGCGGCGGCTGACCTCTATGAACTGCGAGGCCGGACCCTGGAACCAGGTGGCCGACATCCAGCCGTCGTCGTGCCATACGGTGGCAAAGCGCTCCCAGAAGCCGGCGTCGCGCCATACGGCCCAGTTCTGTACGACTTCGGCGATCTGCAAGCGGTGTTGAAACTGCTGGTCCATGCTGATTTCCTTTCTTGGATGGTACTTGCGGAGGCGGCCGGCGGCCGGCCGTGCAGCGGCCCGTGCGCAGTGGGCTCTGGCTGAAAGCCAGGCGCTGAACGCTGCGGGAAGCAAAGCGAAAGTCATGGTAATGCCGCCTGACTATCGCGTCAACGCGAGTCTGCCTGTCTGGAAACGGGCAGGGCAGGAGTTCGAATCGTCATATTGATGTTCTTATAAGCGGAACAATGTTCTAAAAAAATGGCAAAAATGATTTTTCGCGGATAGAATTGGCAAAAAAAGTAGGTTTGAACAAGTTTGGGGCGAGGAGACGGACATTTTTGTACCCATCAATGAAGCGGCTCGCCTGCTGGGCGTTTCGGCCACCACCCTGCGCCGTCTGGAGCACGACGGCCAGGTCAAGGGCTACGGTCTGCGCGTGTACTACACGCCGGGCGGGCAGCGCCGCTATCTCACCGAAGAGATCGAGCGCTTCTACCTGCATCGGGGGTTCTCGGGCCAGATGGGGGTGGGCGAACGTCCCGCCGTGCTCGCCATAGACTGCATCAACGCGTTCACCAACAAGCAGTCGCCGCTGGGCGGCGACTGGGACAAGGAAATCCAGCAGATCAATCGCATCGTTCAGGCGGCGCACAAGGCTGCATGCCCCGTCATCTACTCGCATTCGTACTACGACGAATCGGATCAGGGCCTGCGCTTGTGGGCAAGGAAGATACGCGGCATAGAGGCCCTGACCATGGACTCGAAAGAGGTGGCCCTCGACTCTCGCATGGCGACACGCAAGTCCGACCTTCACCTGTTCTCCAAATACGTGTCGGTCTATTACCAGACCGGCCTGCTGAAGATGCTGCGCGAGAACGGGTGCGACACCTTGTTCATTTGCGGTTTCTCCACCAGCGCGTCGGTGCGGGCCGTAGCCATGGAATCGCCCCAGTATGGCGTGCGCCCGGTCGTACCGGCCGAAGCGGTGGGGGACCGCGACGATTATGTTCATCGGAGCAATTTGTCCGATATCGAGAAGAAGTTCGCCGATGTCGTGCCCGTTCAGGCCGTCGTCGATTACTTGAACGGCCGTGGCGGCAACGGACGCAAGAAAGGAAGGGATGATGGCAATCTGGGATGACGTGCTCGACGAGCAAGACCGGCAGATGTTTGAAAAGGCCAGGATGGGCGGCAAGGCGCTGCAGGGCAGCAAGCCGGCGCTGGTCATCGTGGACATGACCTACGGCTTCGTCGACAGCCGTTTCCGGCTGGGGCATTCCGAAACGGGGTATCCGGCCGTGCAGGCCACGGCGAGGCTGCTCGAGGCGGCGCGGCGCGTGAAGCTGCCCGTGTTCTATACCCGGGGCGTTACCGAAAGCAGCGCGTCGGGAACGGGACTGTGGAAGGGCGGCGAGGCAAAAAGCGTGGAAGAGAACACCGTCGTCCACGAGATTGCGCCCCTGCCCGAAGAGGTGGTGATCGAAAAGCGGCGTCCCAGCGGCTTCTTCGGCACGAACCTCGTGGACATGCTGATCTTCCACGGCATCGACAGCCTGATCGTCACGGGCCTGACCACCAGCGGCTGCGTGCGCGCCACGGTGGTCGACGCATTCTCGTACAACTATCGCGTTGTCGTGCCGCAGGAATGCGTGGCCGACCGCAGCCAGATCTCGCACAAGGTCGGGCTGATGGACATGAACATGAAGTACGCCAACGTCCAGCCTTTGGCGGATGTGCTGGCTTGGTTGGAAGAAAACCCTTGATCAACCCCCAACGCCAACCCGGGACGGGACGGCACATACTGAATAGAAGAGGAGAGGCATCATGACATTACGGACAGGCAACATCGGCAAGTATCTGGGCTTTGTTGCAGCGGCGCTTGCTGCGCTGGCCATGGCGGGCTGCGACAAGCAGCCGCAGGAGACGGCCTCGGCCACGCAGCCGGCTGCGCAATCTGGCGAGCAGTCTTCCGCGCAGGCCGAAAGCGCCATAGCGCTGAACATCGGAACCCTGAAGATCGCGGCGCTTTCCAACCTGTATGCGGCGGACAGGCTGGGCTACTTCCAGCAAGAGGGCCTGAAGGCGACGTTCTCGCCGATGGGAGGGGGCGCCGAACTGCTGCCCGCGGTCAGCGCCGGCAAGATAGACATTACCTTGAGCATCCCGTCGAACGCCATACAGGCACGCGACAAGGGCTTCGATTTCCAGATGGTCATGCAGAACGAGGTGGCGGCCCAGCAAGGCAGCGACAGCCAGGCGGTTTTCGTCAATAAGGACAGCGGCATAGAAAGCGTGAAAGACCTCAAGGGCAAGCGCATCGCCGTGAACTTCATCGGCAACCAGATGTGGCTCTCCATGGTCGAGGTGTTGAAGGAGAACGGCATAGACAAGAACGAGGTCAGCTTCATCGAGCTGCCGTTTCCGAACATGCAGGACGCGCTGGTCAACAAGCAGGTCGATGCCGTGTTCAACGTCGAGCCCTTTACCTCGCGGATGAAGGCGGCGCCCGAGCTGAAAGTAATTTCCTATGCCGCGGTCGAGGCCCTGCCGGGGCAGCCGGTGGGTACTTTCTGGGCGTCGGGCAAGTGGCTCGAGAACAACCGCGAGGCGGCGGAGAAATTCGTGCGCGCCATGCACAAGGCCAACGAGTATCTGGCCCAGAATCCCGACGAAGCGCGCAAGATGGTTGCCGAGTTCACGGGCCTGAAGCTGGAAGTCGTGGAAAAAATGGGGCCTATCCTCTGGAACAGCAAGGTGGACATGGCCACCTGGCAGCGCCTGCTTGACCTGATGAAAGAGTACAAGCTGATCGATGCCGACATGAAGGCGCAGGAGGTCGTGTATCCGACCGCGATGCAATGAACGAAGCGCATAAGCCAGCCGCCGCGGTGCAGCGCACCTTCCCGCCCGGCGCCGAGTCCAATGACTCTTTCTTGCGGGTGCTGGGCATCCGCAAGGATTTCGGCGAAGGCGGCCAGCGGCGCAACGTACTGTCGGGTGTCGACTTCTCCATACAGCGGGGCAGCTTCGTGTCGCTGCTGGGGGCGTCGGGCTGCGGCAAGTCGACGCTGCTGCAGATTATCGCCGGCCTGCAGCAGGCGGACGGCGGCGCTGTGGAACTGGACGGCCAGCGCATCGAGGCGCCGCCCTTCCAGATGCTTTATCTGTTCCAGCAATACACGAAATCCATTTTTCCGTGGCGCAGTGTCAGGGGCAATATTGCCTTCGGCATGGAAAGCCGTAAAAAGTGGTCCAGGCGGGAAATCCGGCAGCGCTGCGATGAGCTCATACGCCTGGTCGGGCTGGAGGGCTATGGCGACTACTATCCGCGGCAGCTGTCGGGCGGCATGCAGCAGCGCGTGGCCATCGCCCGCGCCCTGGCGTGCGAACCCGATGTGCTATTGATGGACGAACCCTTCAGCGCCGTGGACGCCATGACGCGCTCGTCGCTGCAGGACCTGGTGCTGCAGCTATGGTCCAGCCTGGGCCTGACCATCATTTTCGTGACGCACGACGTGGCCGAGGCCGTTTACCTTTCGGATCGCATCATTGTGCTGCGCAAGTCGCCGCACAACGTGGCGCTGGACATGCGCATCGAACTGCCCTACCCGCGAGACCATCTGCTGACTCCCGAGATGCCGGCGTTTTTGCAATACCGACACCAGCTGTTCCAGGAAATCCACAAGGCGGAGGCGGCACGATGAGAATGGCCAGACTTTGCCGTACGCGGCTGGTGGGGGTTCTGCTGATCGTCTTGCTGGCGATCGGCTGGGAACTGATCGTGCGCACGGGGGTTTCCACATCGCCCTCGGTGCCGCCCATCAGCAGCATCTTCGCCGAATGGGGCAGGCTGATCGTATCCGGCGTGATTCCCAACCAGCTTGGCGCCAGCCTGTACCGCATGTTCATCGCCTACTTCATTGCATCGGCGCTGGGGGTCGGCATAGGCCTGCTCATGGGGTATTTTCGCTTTGTCGACAACCTGCTCGAGCCCTTGGTCGAATTGCTGCGGCCCGTGCCCACGCCGTCGTACATTCCCATCGCCATCTTGCTGCTGGGGCTGGGAACCGAGATGAAGGTCTTCCTGATAGCGGCGGCCACCTTCTTTCCAGTGCTGCTCAATACCTACAGCGGCGTCAAGCAGGTGGACCCGGTGCAGATCGACACCGGCAGGACCTTCTGCCTGAGTTCCGCCGAGATACTCTGGAAGATCATTCTTCCGGCCACCGTGCCGCAGATCTTCACCGGCTTGCGCATCAGCCTGGGAATCGGCCTGATCATGGTGGTGATCTCTGAAATGGTGGCGGCCAACAGCGGCATCGGCTATTTCATTCTGCAGGCCCAGCGCACTTTCGAGGTGTCGCAGATGTACGCGGGCATCTTTACGCTGGGCGTGGTGGGTTATGTGCTGAATTTCATTTTCGTTCGTATCGAAAGAAAAATCGTGCATTGGTAGCGCAACGGCATTTTTCAGGAGACGCTGTTTTATGGAATACCCCGTACAGTACCTGGCCGGCATAGACAGGGCCCCCATACACTGGCCGGACGGCGCCCGCATTGCCGTCAACCTGGTCGTGAACATCGAATACTTCGAACCCGGCGTGCCCGCCACCTCGATCAACCCGGGCTTTGCGGGCTTCGTGCCCGACGTGTACAACCATTCATGGCGCGACTACGGCGTGCGCTCGGGGCTGTGGCGCTTGGCGCGTGTGCTGGACCGGCATGGCATTACCGCGACTGTGGCTTTGAACGCCTTGGTATGCAGGCATTACCCGCGCGTCATCCAGGAACTGGTCCGGCGGCGCTGGGAAATCATGGGCCACGGGCTGACCAACTCACAGATACTGACGAAGCTGGCGCCCGAAGCCGAGAAGCAGGTCATTGCCGAAACCCTTGACATGATCGAGGCGGCCACGGGAACGCGGCCCGAAGGCTGGCTGAGCCCCGCGCTGGCCGAATCATGGGAAACCCCCCGCCTGCTTGAAGAAGCGGGCGTGCGCTATGTATGCGACTGGCTCAACGACGACGAGCCCTACCTTATGGACACGCCCAACGGCACACTGCTTTCCATGCCGTACTCGGGCGAGATCAACGACATCCATTGCTTTCTGCGCGCGGGCTATGACGGGCCGCGCTATTTGCAGTTGCTGAAGGACCAGTTCGATGTGTTGTACGAAGAAGGGGAGCGCAGCGGAACAGTCATGACCATTCCGCTGCATCCTTTCATTGTCGGCCACCCGTTCCGGGCCAAATACCTGGATATGGCGCTGGACCATATGCGAGGCAGGCCCGATGTGTGGTTTGCCACGGGCGGGCAGGTGGCGCAGGCCTATCTGGCGGGCCGCGACGCGGCCGCCTGAAATGAAATCGGCGCCGGCAGGGGATGCCGGCGCCGCACATCAAGGCTTGCAGGCCGCGCGTTTTTACAGGCCCGGGTCTTTTACGTCTTTGAAGGTTTCGAATTCGACGTTGTAGATCTGGCCGTCGACCATTTCAGAGCGGCGAATATAGACGTTTTGCACGATGTCGCGCGTTTCGGGGTCGATGGAGATGGGGCCGCGCGGGCTGGTCCAGCTCATGCCCTTCATGGCCTCGACCAGTTGATCGCCCGTGGCATTGGCGCCGGCTTTTTCAAGCGCGGCGTAGATCAGGTGCATGCCGTCGTAGCCGCCCACCGACATGAAGTTGGGGCGCATGGTGTTGTTGGAGATCTTGCGGAAGGCTGCAACGTACTCTTTGTTTTCGGGCGAGTCGTGGGCGGCCGAATAGTGCTGCGAAGTGACGATGTCGAGCGCTTCGGGGCCCATGCTGGGCAGCAGGTCGTCGTCGAGCACGTCGCCCGTGCCGATAAGCTTGATGCCGGCGTCTTTGAGGCCTTTCTCGGCGAATTGCTTCATGAGAGACGAGCCCGCGCCCGAGGGCACGAAGATGAAGACGGCGTCGGGCTTGCTGTCTTTGACGCGCTGCAGGAAGGGAGCGAAGTCGGGGTTTTGCAGCGGAACGCGCAGGGAGTCGACGATTTCGCCGCCCGCCTTGGTGTACTCTTTGACGAACACTTTTTCAGAGTCGTGGCCAGGGCCGTAGTCGGAGATGAGGGTGGTTACCCGCTTGATGCCCGACTCGGGACGTGCCGCCCACTGGGCCATGGGCTGGACAATTTGCGGCACCGTTTGCGAAGTGCGAACGATGTAAGGCGATTTTTCCATAATGGAAGAGGTGGCTGCGGCCATGACCACCATGGGGGTCTTGGACTGCGTGGCCACGGGTGCGGCGGCAAAGGCCAGCGGCGTCAGGCCGAAGCCAGCCAACACGTTGACCTTTTCTTGCACGACCAGTTCCTGGGCCAGGCGCTTGGTGACTTCAGGAGCCAGGCCGGTGTCGTCTTTGAGAATGACCTGGATCTTGCGGCCGGCGACTTCGTCGCCATGCTGTTGCATGTACAGGCGCGTGGCGGTTTCGATTTGCTTGCCGGTCGAGGCGAAGGGGCCGGTCATGGGCAGGATGAGCCCGATCTTGAAAGGCTCGGCTGCCTGAGCGGATGTGGCTGCGGCCAAAATGCCCGTTGCCAGCACGGTCTTCAATAGGCGTTTCATTGTGTCTTCTCCACAGGTTGTTAGCTATTTGCGCCATCCATGGGCGGATGAACCCTAGTGTCCTGTTTGGCTAATATAAGCACACAATTAATCAAACAGGACACTGCATTTTTCTACAGCACTTGAAATTATGACCGGAGAAAAAATAATTGCACAGGTCCTAACGCATTTTGTCATATTCAGTGTACTTTGTCTCGATGCAATTCTTACAGGTTTCTGAAGAGGCCTGGCCAGCTGGAAGCGAAAGAAAGGCGGCTTGCCCGGCCATGGGGACAAGCCGCCTTACTGATATTGAGTGTTCGGAACGTGGCCAAGGGCGAGCCGGCGGGCGCTACCGCGCGCTAGCCCGCAAATCCCGGATCAGTGGCGATGCCGGTGGTGATGCTTGTGCCCCTTGTAGTGGTTTCTTTTGACGTGACGGTGGGGCGGGCCGCTGTAGTGGTTGCGGCCACGGTTCCAGTCGCGGCCGCGATAGCGGGGCTCTTCGGTAAGGATGTTGCCCAGGAGGCCGCCGGCGGCGGCACCGCCGATGGTATATAGCGGGTCGCCCTGCGAAATGACGGCCCCGGCGGCGGCGCCCAGGCCGGCGCCGATCAGGGTGTTGTCGGTTTTGCGGTCGCGGGCGTTTGCACAGCCGGCCATGGAAAGGGCCAGCAGGCCGACCAGGCCGAAGCGCGCGATATTGGTTCGTATGTTCATGTGAGGCTCCATTCCCATTGCATGATGGGGGAAGCGTAGTCACCGGCTATTCGGCGCGCAAGCCGAAAAAGCCGTTTTGCAGCGTACTGAAACCAATTAGGCCGGTTGGGGCTCGTTTGGTAACTTTTGTGTTTCCGCCAGGGCGGGAAGCGTTAGAAATCGTACAGATTGTGAGCGCGATTCTGAAGCGGATATTTGCGGCTTTTGCCGCGGACTCCGGTCGCATGGCCGTTCTGAGGTTAGCGACGGCAAACTAGCATGCACTATATTGGGGGCAATGTGTTCCGGCGCTGCGTACCGCCGGGACAAAGCGCGAATTATTTGAAAAAGGGGGGAAGGCCGGACATGCGGTTTGGAATAGAGCGGCTTGCAACGACATTGATGCTGACCTGGGCCTGCGGCTTCGGCGCGGTGGCCGGGGCAGCGCAAACAGCCGCTCCCGCGATGCTGTCCCGGGGCCCCGAAGCCCACGGCAACCCGCAGGGAATGCAAGCGCGGCCCGTGTCCGACGAGCACACAAACCCCGAGGGGGGCAGCGGCTATACGGAAAAGGCTTTGGTGCGCGGCGAACATTTCATGATCGCCACGGCCAACCCGCTTGCATCCGAGGCGGGCTACGAAATGCTGCGGCGGGGAGGCAGCGCCGTGGATGCCGCGATCGCCGCGCAACTGGTGTTGAATCTTGTCGAGCCCCAGTCATCGGGCATTGGGGGCGGCGCCTTCATGGTGTACTACAGCCAGGCGGACGACAAGCTCATTGCCTACGATGGGCGCGAGACCGCGCCCATGTCCGCACAATCCGCCCGGTTCATGCACGACGGCCGGCCGCTGCCGTACGGCGCGGCCGTCAACAGCGGCATGTCGGTGGGGGTTCCCGGCGTGTTGCGGGCGGTGGAGCTTGCTCATGGGCAGCATGGCCTGCTGCCCTGGCCCGACCTGTTCCAGCCCGCCATCAATATCGCCGAAAACGGGTTTCCGGTGTCGCGGCGCATGCACATGATGGTCGCCCGCAGCAAGGCCCTGGCCAGGCAGCCCGCGGCAGCGGCCTATTTTTTCGATGATGAGGGCAAGCCCTGGCCGGTGGGGCATGTGCTGAAGAATCCCGAGTTTGCCAAGGTTCTGCGCCTTATCGCAGGGCAGGGCGCGGACGCCTTTTATACAGGCAGTATTGCGCATGATATTGTCGACGCGGTGCGCACGCACGATACGCCCGGCGACCTTGCGCTGGCCGATATGGAGGGCTACGAGGCCAAGCAGCGGCAGGCCTTGTGCGGAGCTTATCGCTCGTATCGGGTTTGCGGCATGCCGCCGCCCAGCTCGGGCGTGCTGGGCATTTTGCAGATGCTGGGCATTCTTGAGCAGTTTCCCATGTCGAGCTATGAGCCGACCAGCCTGCAGGCCGTTCATTATTTTTCAGAGGCTGGGCGTCTGGCCTATGCGGATAGGGATTACTACGTTGCGGACCCGGGTTTTGTCGATGTGCCCGTCAAGGCCCTGATAGACCCAACGTATCTGAAGGCCAGGGCGGCGCTTATCGACGCGGACCGAAGCATGGGCGTTGCGCCGCCGGGCGATCCTGTGTCGCGCCTGGCATCGCTGGGACGCGACAACGCCCTCGAGATTCCGTCCACCAGCCATATCGTTGCGGTGGATGCGCAGGGCAATGTGCTGTCGATGACCACCACGATAGAGTCGGCCTTCGGCAGCAAGATCTTTGTCCATGGCTTCTTGCTGAACAACCAGCTTACCGATTTCTCTCTCAACCCCATGGACCGGCAAGGCCGGCTTGTGGCCAACCGTGTCGAGCCCGGCAAGCGGCCGCGCAGCACCATGGCGCCCGTCATTGTGTTCCGCGAGGGCAAGCCCTACATGGCGGTGGGTTCTCCGGGCGGCAGCGCGATCATGAACTATGTGGCCCAGGCTCTGGT
This sequence comes from Pusillimonas noertemannii, assembly GCF_003096595.1. GTDB lineage: Bacteria > Pseudomonadota > Gammaproteobacteria > Burkholderiales > Burkholderiaceae_B > Pusillimonas > Pusillimonas noertemannii. The sequence continues at coordinate 396,374 of NZ_QEKO01000001.1, forward strand.
GGGGGTAATGGATTGGAAGCTGGACATACAGCAGGCGATCTCGCTGCCTCATTATGGCAGCCGCAACAGGCAGACCGAGCTTGAGCGGGGCACTTCGCTCGAAGGCCTGGCCCAGCCGTTGCGCGCCATGGGCCACGAAGTGAACCTGCTTGAGTTCCCGAGCGGCCTCCAGGGGATCGTGATCGATGAGCACGGCCTGTCGGGAGGAGCCGACCCGCGCCGCGAGGGCGTGGCGCTGGGCGATTGATGCTGGACGCGAGGCGAGAAAGAATTTACGATAGATGGCTGGCGCAAGTGGATAAGCAGGCGGGCTCGTTGCATGGGTCAACCACGCGGCCTCGCCCGCGCCCGGCCTTTGCCGCCCAGTGCGGCCCTTTTAGCGTTAACAAACCCTAAAGCGTTGCTATGAATTACAACTGGAACTGGATGGTTTTCTGGGACCCTTCGCCGGATGGCACGGGAACCTATCTGTATACGCTGATTCGCGGCGTGTACTGGACGCTGGGGGCTTCGGCCGCTGCCTGGATCATCGCGCTGGCTTTCGGCGTGGTGGTGGGTGTTTTGCGCACGAGCGGCATCGGCTGGCTGCAGCGCGTGTGCGCCGGCTATGTAGAGCTGTTTCGCAACGTGCCGCTGCTGGTGCAGATATTCCTGTGGTACTTCGTAATGCCCGAGGTGGTGCCCGAGTCGCTGGGCAACGCCATCAAGTCGGCCGACCCTACATGGAGCACGTTCTGGACGGCGGTGATTGCGCTGGGGCTGTTTACGTCGGCGCGCATTGCCGAGCAGATACGTGCGGGCATAGAGTCGCTGCCGCGCGGGCAAGGCATGGCGGCCACGGCGCTGGGTCTGACGCGGCCGCAGGCCTACCGCTATGTGCTGCTGCCCATCACGGCGCGCATCATCATGCCCCCGCTGGCCTCTGAAGCCCTGAACCTGATCAAGAACTCGTCGGTGGCCTTTACCATCGGCCTGCTGGAGCTGACCGGCGCCGCGCGCGCCATGCAAGAGTTCACCTTCCAGATATTCGAATCGTTTGCGGCGGCGACGGTGCTGTACCTGATCATCAATATATTGGTGGTTGCCGGCATGCGCCATATAGAACGACGGCTGCAGGTGCCCGGGTACCTGGGCGCGGCAAGGTAGGGGGCGCGCAATGAACGGATTCGATTTCGACACGATCGTGCGCACGGCGCCCTACCTGTTCAAGGTGGGCCTGGTGTTTACCTTGAAGCTTACGTTTCTCTCCACGGTGGGCGCCATCGTGCTGGGCACTTTGCTGGCCATGATGCGCCTGTCGTCCAACCGCTTGCTGTCGGGCGTGGCGGGCACGTATGTGAACCTGATGCGGGCCTTGCCGCTGATCCTGATTATTTTCTGGTTCTATTTCCTGGTGCCCTATATTGTGGGCTGGGTCACGCAGGCAGGCCGGCCCATTGCGGTGGGCGGGTTCACGTCGGCGCTTATCACTTTCGTGCTGTTCGAGGCGGCGTATTTCTGCGAGATCATGCGCGCAGGCATACAGTCCATTCCCAGCGGGCAGGCGGGGGCAGGCTATGCGCTGGGGCTCAACTACTGGCAGGTAATGGGCAAGATCGTGCTGCCGCAGGCCTTCCGCAACATGACGCCCTTGCTGCTGACGCAGATGATCGTGGTGTTCCAGGACACTTCTCTGGTTTATGTACTGTCGCTTACCGACTTTCTCGGGGCGGCCAATAATGTGGCGCAGCGCGACGGGCGGCTGGTGGAGATGTTCGTGTTTGTGGCCGTGGTCTATTTCATTATTTCGTACACGGCGTCGCGCCTCGTGAAGGTTGTCGAGCAGCGCATGGCGATCGCCCGTTAAGGTGCAAGGAGTTTGCAGTGATTGAATTCAAGAATGTGAGCAAGTGGTACGGTTCGTTCCAGGTCCTGAATAACTGCTCGACCTCGGTGAACAAGGGCGAGGTCGTGGTGGTGTGCGGGCCGTCAGGGTCGGGCAAGTCTACGTTGATCAAGACGGCGAATGCGCTGGAGCCATTCCAGGAAGGCGAGATCTGGGTCAACGGGGTTTCGGTGGGGGCGCGCGATACGAACCTGCCGAAGCTGCGTGCGCAGATCGGGATGGTGTTCCAGCACTTTGAGTTGTTTCCGCATTTGTCGGTGATGCGCAATCTTACTTTGGCCCAGGTGAAGGTGCTGGGCCGCAAAGAGGCCGAGGCGCAGCGGCGTGGACGCGAGCTGCTCGAACGCGTGGGGCTAAGCGCGCATGTGGACAAGTTTCCGGGGCAGTTGTCGGGCGGTCAGCAGCAGCGGGTGGCGATTGCCCGGGCGCTGGCGATGGATCCGGTGGCGATGCTGTTCGACGAGCCTACTTCGGCGCTTGACCCCGAGATGGTGAACGAGGTGCTGGACGTGATGGTGGACCTGGCGAGCGAAGGGATGACCATGATGGTGGTGACACACGAGATGGGGTTTGCCCGGAAGGTGGCCGACCGGGTGGTTTTCATGGATGAAGGCGCGATTGTGGAAGACTGCCCCAAGGAAGAGTTTTTTGGAAATCCTGAGGGGCGGTCTGAGCGGGCGAAACAGTTCTTGTCGAAGATACTCTCGCACTCTTGATTTTTGAGCCGTATTGGGTTCTTGAACGCCGCCGGAGGTGGAAAGTCTTTCGGCGGGCGGTCGGGCGGTCCGGCTTTGCCGGACTCCCCGCGTCTACCTCGTACGCGTGGGCGGCGAAAGAACTCGCCCTCAGCGCTACGCGCTTCGGAGCTCAGACAGGCTTTCGCCGAAAGCCCCCACGCTGCCTTCGGTAGCACGCGGCGCCCTCCGACGCCCGCCGAAAGACTTCCCTCCTCCGACGGCTTGCGTTTTTGGCCTGCCAAGATTGGCCCATCACGGGGCCTGCCAAGGCAGGTTAGCGGAGGGGAGGTTGCTACCCCGGCGTGCCAGTCACGGGCAATACGATGCCGGTGATGTAGCTTGAGCATACGGGGGCGGCCAGGAATACATAGGCGGGAGAGAGCTCTTCGGGTTGGGCGGGGCGGCCCAGCTTGGCGCTTTTGCCGAATGATTCCAGTTGTTCGGGCTGGCGGTCGGCGGGGTTCAGGGGGGTCCAGACGGGGCCGGGGGCCACGGCGTTGACGCGTATTTCTTTTTTTGCCAGGTTGGATGCCAGCGACATGGTGAAGGCGTGGATGGCGCCTTTGGTGGTGGAGTAGTCCAGCAGTTCGCCCTGGCCGCGCAGGCCGGTTACAGAGCCGGTGTTGATGATGCTGGAGCCGGGCTTCAGGTGGGGCAAGGCGGCGCGGGCCATGTAGAAGTAGCCGTAGATATTGGTGCGCATGGTCTCGTCGAAGCGTTCGTCGCTGATGTCCTCGAGCGATGCGGCGTGCTCCTGGAAGGCGGCGTTGTTGACGAGGATGTCCAGCTGGCCGAAGGCTTCTACGGTCTGCCTGACTGCGTCGCGGCAGAAGGTGGGGTTCTTTACGTCGCCGGGAATGCAGATGGCGCGCCGGCCTTCGGCTTCGATGTGGCGGCAGGTTTCCCTGGCGTCTTCGTGCTCGTTGAGGTAAATGATGGATACGTTGGCACCCTCGCGGGCGAACAGCACCGCGACGGCACGGCCTATGCCCGAGTCGCCGCCGGTAACAATGGCCGACATGCCGCGCAGTTTTTCGCTGCCCTGGTAGTCGGGCGCCATGAATTGCGGCCGGGGGTCCAGTTGGCTTTCATCGCCGGGTTTTTCAAGTTTCTGGCCGGGCATGGGCGGCTCGGGATGTTCGCGCGGACCGGTCTGCGCGGCTTCCTCCTGTTGCCCCTTTTTCGAGGCATCGGCCTTCTGGCTGTCGCGCCTGTCCTGCTCGTCCTGCAGGCGGCGCTGCTTTTCGGCGGTCTGCTCGGCTTGGGCGCGGTCGTCCTGATGTTTTCCTTGGGTCATGTCTGCTCCTGCATGCAAATGTCTTGGGGTGTTCCCGGAGGCGCCAAGCCGGGGGCAAGTGGCGTGCCTCGTCAGGAAGGCGATGAAGCCCCGTTTCCGGGCACTGCCGCGCTACGCACGTGGCTGGCGCATGCGTGAGGGAATTCATGGCGAGCCGCTCTCTCCATTGGACGGCTCGGGTTCTTCCAGCGGCGAGGTGGCGGGGCCGTGCAATACGGCGCCGTCATGGCCGAAGCGGGAGCCGTGGCAGGGACAGTCCCAGGTCAGGTCGACTTCGTTCCATTCCACAATGCAGCCCATATGGGTACAGACTGCCGAAAGTTCGTGCAGCTTGCCGTCCATGTCGCGGTAGCGCGCGATGCTCTTGCCGTTGGCCCGCAGGACGCGCGCCTCGCCCAGCGGCAGGTGGGACGATGCATCGGAAGAGTTGGGCGCCAGGCGCTCGGCCACGAATTGCTTGGCGGAATTCAGGTTCTCTTTGACGAACTCCGCACCCCCCGCCAGGGGCTTGATTCTCGTGGCATCGAAGAGCCTGGCGCAGGGGTTCTCACGCTGCAGAATCTGGTCGGCGATGAGGCGGGCGGCTACGACGCCATTGGTAATGCCCCAGGCATCGAATCCGGTGGCGACGTAAAGCTGGGGAGTGGAGCCCGAGGCCCGGCCGACGAAGGGCATGCCATCCATGGGCCGGAAGTCTTCGTTCGTCCAGCGATAGGCGGGTTCCGCAATGGAGAAGTGCTTGCGCAGGAACTCCTCCAGGTCGGCGAAGCTCTGCGATAGCCCTTCCGGCTCGCCGGTCTTGTATTCGGGGCCGACGGCGATGATGTGCGGTACGCCTGTGGAGTTGTCGGTTCGAAATGAGTAGGTGGGTTGGCCGGACGTAATGAACATGCCGTCCAGTTCGCAGCCGGCGGGCAGGGGCGCGGCCGCGACGGTGTGGCTGAATGTGAAGGCCTTGGCGAAGAATTTTCCCTCGGGCACGACGGGCAGGTGGGTGGCAATCACCACGTGCCTGGCGGTCACCGTGTGGCCGGCCTCTGTCTTTACGTGCTGCACTTCGCCGTCCTGCTCAACCCCCACGACCCGGCTCATTTCATACAGCTGCGTGGTGGCGGCGACGGCGCGCGCCAGCCCCGTAAGATAGCGCACGGGATTGAACTGGGCCTGGTCGTCAAAGCAAAGCGCCCTGGTGCAGCTTACCGGAGCGGGCATCTCTTTTATCACGCGCGCAGGCAGGCCCAGCATGGCGGCGACCATGGCTTCGTCGTCGATGTCGGAGGCGGATTCGATGCCGTCTGCATACAGATAGGCCGGCTTGCGCTCGAAGGCGCAGTCGATGCGCTCCTTGCCGACCAGCTTGGCGATGTGCTCGATGGCGTCCTGGTTGGCTCCGGCATAGAGCCTGGCGTTTTCTTCTCCAAAATCGCGGATCAGCCGCCCGTAGATCAGGCCGTGCTGGGAGGTGAGCTTGGCGGTGGAGCGGGCGGTTACCTGCGAGGCGGTGCGCAAGGCTTCCAGGACAATGACTTTCTTGCCGGCGCGTGCCAGCTCGTAGGCGGCCGTCAGGCCGACGATGCCGGCGCCCACGACGACGACATCGGTGCGCGCATCGCCGGCCAGGCTCGGGTAGCTTGTGGGCGGGCCGCCCGCGGCGGCTTCCCAGTAGGTCTGTGTCTTGTTTTCGTGCATGGTGCACCTTTTCGGGTTCGGGCCGCAACAGGCGGCCGGACCGGTGCCCAGCAAGTGATATGCCGCAGGCTCCGACGGCCGAACCGCGGCTGTCGCTGAGGGCGCCTGCCGCGAGGCGGGGCGTGCTGCGGGGCTGAACGAAAAACGGAAGAAGGGCCCGCGGCTGCTTAGCGCCGCGCTTCGAGCTTGTTGCGGCGCCTGTTCAGGTAGACGCGGTCGTCGGCGGTGGAAAAGGCCACGGCGAAGACGATGCCGATGGCGGCGCCCACGATGGTGTCCAGCACCCGCTCGACGGGCATATTGCTATCGGCCACGGGTGCCGCCAGGTGGGTCATGAGCAGCGCCATGGGGGTGATGGTGGCCTGGCCCAGGGCGTAGTTGTAGCTGATGATGATTTCGGTAATGAACTGGAAGAGCACGATGGCGACCAGCACCCACCAGAACGAGGGCGATTGGGCCAGCACGGCCCAGGCGATGCAGGCGCCCAGCACGGTGCCCGCCATGCGCTGCAGGGCGCGGTTCATGGTGATGTGCAAGTGGCTGCCCTGCATGACGGCGGTGGCGCCGATGGCGGCCCAGGCAGGGTAGTGCCAGCCCACGGCATGGGCGATGTAGGCGGCCGCGGCTGCGGCGGCGGTGATGCGGCCCGCGGCGATCAACTGGCTTCTGAAGGGGGGCGAATGCGGCGCCGGGGCGGCGGCGGTGCTGACGGGCTGGGCGCGCAGGCGGTCGGTAGCGATGCAGACGACGATGGCCAGGCCCGCGCCCCAGGCGGTGGCCAGGGTGCGTTCCACCACGGTCAGCCAGGTTTCGGCGGGGCCTCCCAGCACGGCGCCCACCGCAAACACGAACAAGGTGGCGCCAGGGCCGCCCAGGCGCCAGTGTGAGACGGCCATGGTGGCCAGGCCTGCCGCAACCGCCAGCACGGCGATCATCACGGACAGCGAAGCGCCGGCATAAGAGATGAGCGAGGGCACGAACACCGCCGCAACGAATAGTGCGGCGCTGATCGAGACGATGCTGCGCCGCCTGCGCATCGAGGCGAATCGCCCGAACAGTGCGGCCAGCGCGCCAAGCGCGGGAAAGCCGACCATGTGCGCCCACGGCGAAAAATGGATGGTGGTCAGTGCGATCAGCACGGTGATGGCCGCCTGCAGCCCCGCTATGGCGGTGTTCTGGATGGAAGGCGGGGGCGCCAGCAGCAGGCTTTCCTGGAACTGGGTGGGGCGCAGCAGGTCGCGCGCCGATCGGCTGCGGCTGGCGCGATGGCGGCGCCGCGGTCGGGGTTTCGAAGAGGGCGGTGGGGTTTGGTCCGTTTGGGTCATGAATGGTCGGCCCGGCGCATGGCGAGATGGGAGCGAAGCCTGTGCGCCAATAATACACCGCGGGATGTCGCGGGCCGCATCGCGGCCGCGGCGCCGGAGCGCTGGCGGCCGACTTTGCGCTGCGCGACCTGCTACAGGCCCAGGCCGGCGATCAGGGCCTTGTGCTCGGCGGTTTCGCGCTGGATGATGGCGCCGAACTCGCCGGGGGTGGTCGCTGTTGGCGTGAAGGACATTTCCGCAAGTGTCTGGCGCACCTCGGGCTCGGACATGATGCGGGCAAGCTCTGCCTGCAGCGCAAGGATGATTTCGTCGGGCGTGCCCGCGGGCGCCAGCAGGCCCAGCCAGGTGGAAAACTGATAGCCGGCCAGGCCCGCCTCGTCCATGGTGGGCACCTCGGGCAGGCTGGGCAGCCTTTCGGGCGTAAGAGTCGCCAGTGCACGCATCGAGCCGCTTTCGATGTGCGGCAGGGCGACGACGGCGGGTGGAAACATCAGTTGCACTTGGCCGCTGGCGACGGCCAGCGCGGCGGGATTCACGCCCCGGTAGGGTATTTGCGTCATCTGGATGCCCGCCCTGCGGCTGAATATTTCGGTGGCGAGATGAACAGAACTGCCGTTTCCGGACGTGGAGTAATTCAGTTCGCCTGGCCGGCCGCGGGCCACTGCGATCAGCTCTTGCACTGTGGCGGCCTGAACCGAGGGGTGGGCCACGATCAAGTGTGGAACCCAGGCAAACAGGGTAACGGGCGCAAGGTCTTTTACGGGGTCGTACGAAAGCTTCTTGATGGTATAGGGCCCCATGGTGTGGCTGCTGCTTGTTGCCACCAGCAGCGTGTAGCCATCGGGCTTGGCGTGGGCCACATGGCTTTCGCCTATGGTGCCCGTGGCGCCGGCGCGGTTCTCGACCACCACGGCCTGGCCCCAGGCATCTTCCAGCTTCTTGGCGATAAGCCGGGCAGGAATGTCGGAGCTGCCCCCCGGCGGAAATGGCACGACGAGCTTGATCGGCCTGGAGGGGTAGTTGGAAGCCGTGGCGGCCAGGGCGCTGAAGGCCGTGAGACAGCCCACCACAAGCAGGGCGGCCATGCCCAGAAACAGGCGGACGGGAAGTTGAAGAAGGAAGCGCAGGCGGGCGGCGGAGCTTGTTTTTGCTTTCATGGATCGAATTTAAACAATGGCGGCTGCCGCGTCCAGCGGGCGCGGCAAGCTTTCTTTTGCCTGGGGCGGTATTATCTCGTTTTCAAGGTAAATACATGTCGTCATCGCGGCTTTCCACCCTTTGGTGGGACGTTTTCATTACTTCGATCGGGCCTATATTGTGGGGAACGACCTATATCGTCACCACCGAGATCCTGCCCCCCGATCGTCCCTTTACCGCCGCGGTGCTGCGCATCATGCCCGCCGGCCTCATTCTTATTCTTTATACCCGCCTTGTGCCGCCGCGCCGGGAATGGGGACGCATGCTCGTCCTGGCGGCGCTGAACCTGGGGTTTTTCCAGGCCATGCTGTTCGTTGCGGCCTACAGGCTGCCGGGCGGGCTGGCTTCGGTGGTGGGGGCCATACAGCCCTTGCTCATCATGGGCATAGTCTGGGCGGCCGACCGCATACGGCCGGCGCAGCTGGCCGTGTGGGCCGCGATCATGGGCGTGGCCGGCATGGGGGCTTTGCTGCTGTCGCCGGGCTCTACCTGGGACCCCATCGGGGTGGCCGCCGCCGCGGCCGGCGCCCTGGGCATGTCGTTCGGCACCTACCTGACGCGCCGCTGGAGCACCAGCCTGCCCATCCTGGCCTTTACCGGCTGGCAGTTGTTCATAGCCGGCATCATGATCGCGCCGGTGGCCCTGCTGTTCGACCCGCCGCTACGATCGGTGACGCTGTTGCAAGCCTCGGGCTATGCCTATCTGTCGCTGGGCGGCGCCCTGCTGGCCTACTTCCTGTGGTTCCGCGGCGTGGCCCGGCTGTCGCCCGTGGCGGTTTCGTCATTGAACCTGCTTAGCCCGGTGACGGCGGTGGTACTGGGCTGGGCGCTGCTGGACCAAAGCATCAAGGGCCTTGCAATGGTGGGCATGGTGGCTGTGCTGGCCAGCATTTTGCTGGTGCAGTGGGCCAGCAGCAGGCGGCTGCCCTGACCTTCGTGCCGGCCGCGGCGTCCGGCCCAACCGGCGCGCCGGTTGCATTCCCGCCGGCGGGCTTTCAGCGGCCAGGCGACAAGGGGGCCATCCCTGAAAGCTGCACGGGCGGCCTGCCCGCGAAACGCTCATACGTCGAGAATGGGCACAAAGCCGCCGAAGATCATGCGTTTTCCGTCGAAGCTCATTTCGTCGCCCATTTCCTTCATGCGCGGATCATTCATCATTTTTTCCTGCACCGCGGTGCGCACCTCTTTGGAGGGATATTCGAACCAGCTGAAGACCACCTTTTCGTCTTCCTTGGCCTGCACCGCGCGGCGGAAGTCGGTGAGCTTCCCGTCGGGAACATCATCCTCCCAGCATTCGACGAAGCGGCTTACGCCGAACTCCTTGAACAGCGGGGCGACCTTGCTGGCCAGGTCCAGATAAGCCTGCTTGTTGGCGGCGGGAACCGCCACGACAAATCCTTCTACGTAATTCATGTAGTGTCTCCTTGGTGGAATAAAAGGGAAAGGCGCCGGCCCTGGCGGGGCATGAGCGCAAGCCCTGATTTACATGGCCCGCATCTTCCGGCGATGCGGGCCGCGCCATCGTCGCTTGACGATAAGCGTTGATATCAACATAATAAGATCACCATGTCAAAGAGAATTTCATTTGATACAACTTTGCAGGTGCGCGACACCTGCCTGTGCCTGCATGCCCAGCGCGCCGCGCGCGCCCTGGCCCGACGCTTCGACGAAGCGCTGCGGCCCGTGGGCCTGACCAACGGCCAGTTTTCCTTGTTGATGTCCCTGAACAGGCCCCAACCACCGGCCATTGCGCCGGTCGCGCAGTTGCTGGCCATGGATCGCACCACACTGACCGCGGCCCTCAAGCCGCTGCAGCGCGACGACCTGGTCGAGATAGAACCCGATCCGGCCGACCGCCGCAGCCGGCTGTTGAAACTGACGGACGAGGGGCACGCCGTTCTGGCCCGCGCCATGCCCATATGGCGCCGGACGCACGCCGAGATCGAGGCTCAACTGGGCGACCTGGACACCGACGCGTTGCGCAAGGGCTTGGGCGTGTTGGGTTCGTAGCGCGGCGGCTGCCGGTTTTATGAGGCTCAGCTACGAAAGGCTGCGCACCTTGGACTCGAGCTCTTCTTTCAAGCCCTGGGGCAGGGGCAGGCGGCGGGCCAGCTCATCCAGGTAGGCTTTTTCCATATAGCTTTGCTCGTCGGCCACCAGCAGGCTGGCCAGGTAAACCTCGGCTGCGGTTTCGGGCGTGGACGCAAGAGCGGCGACGCTGGCGGGGTCGACCGGATTGGCCAGCTGGGCGTCGAACCAGGCCAGGTCTTCGGGGTGGCTGGTGAGCTTGGCGACTTCCTGGTCGAGCAGTTGCCGTTCGTCGTTGCCGATATGGCCGTCGGCCTTGGCCGCCGCGATCATGGCCGCCAGGATGATGCGCGAGTGCTCTTCGAGCTGGCCCGCGGGCAGGGTGGGGGCCGGCAAGGGCTGGGCAGGGGGCGCCACATTGGGCCCTGCGGCGGCGGGCGCTCCGGCGGCGGCCTGGGCGGCCGTTTTCTGCTGCCAGTCTTGATAGGTCTTCAGTGCCACCGCGCCCAGCGCGGCCGCGCCGCCATAGGCGGCGAACTTGCCGCCCATCTTCCGGAATTTCTTGTTGCCCAGAAGCAGCCCAAGGGCGCCGCCCGCCAGTGCGCCGCCCCCAAAGCCGCCCAGCTTGGAGGCGAGCCCATTTTGGGGGGCGGCGGCCTTGGCGTCCTGGACGAGGCCCTGGCCGGATTGAAGGACTTGTTGCAGCAATTGTTGGATGGACATGTATTACCTCGGTTGAATAATGCGGTGCAGTGAGCCGTGGCGCCTGTGGGTGTTGCGCGGCAAGCATCTATCGCAGACCGTTATTGCGCCGCTTGGTTCCATTTCTTAGGGTCGAGGCTGTGTGCACCGCCGTCGTAATATTCATTAATTTAGCCCGGGCCGCTCAAGCCCGGCGCCCCAGCACCAGGACGCCGGCCAGCACAAATGCCGTACCCACCAGCTGCAGCGGCGTGATGGGCTCGTGAAGTATCCAGGCCGCCAGGAACAGCACGGACACGGGGCCGATGAGGCCCAGCTGCGCCGTCATGGGCGCACCGATGCGCGCCACCGCCCACATGATCATGAAGGTGGGCAGCACGGTATTGACCGTGGCGTGGACGAAGGACAGCTGGTACACCGGCCAGGGCTGATACAGGCCTTGCCATGAATGAATCCATAGGAACTGGATGGTGGTGAACACCGTGGAGGCCGACATGGCATAGGCTACCAGGCGGGTGGCGCCGACCTTCTTGATGAGCTCGCCGGAGCCGATCAGGTACAACGAATACGATATGGCGCTCGCCAGCACATAGGCCACGCCCACGACCACGCCGTCGCCGACATGGGTCAGGTCGTTCAGGAACACGAACACCACGCCGCCGTATGAAAGGGCCAGGGCCAGCCACTGGCGCGGCGCAATGGCGCGCTTCAGGTAGAGGGCGCTGATCAGCAGCACGAAGCTGGGCGCCAGGAACAGGACTACGCGCTCGAGGCCGGCCGAAATGGTCTGCAGCCCAAGAAACGACAGGAAGCTGGACAAGTAATAGCCGATGAAGCCCAGCACCACCAGTTGCCACTTCTGGGTGAATGTCAGCTTGGGTATCAAGCCCAGGCGGGCCTTGCGCGCCTGGTACCAGCCCACCGCCAGGAAGAAGGGCAGCGACAGCAGCATGCGAAAGCCGATGATGGTGACGGCGTCGACGTCGGGATAGCGATAGGTAAGCTTGACCACCACGCCCTTGGCCGAGAACAGGACGGCACCCAGAAGCGCCAGGAAGAATCCGGCCCAGAAGGTCTTGTCGCGAGAAATCATTGCAGCCGCGGCATCAGCCAAGCATTACAAAATAGCCCAGCAGCATCACCATGAGATAAAGCAGGGGGTAGACGCGGCGCACCGAAACATTGAAGCGCAGGGCGCGCTGAGCCCCGTATTCGGTATACAGGGCCGCCACGACGCAAGACGACAGCAATGCCAGGCTGAGCATCACGATGGTGCCATTGAAGAGCACGTCGGAAAGCGTCAGGTAGTGCACCACGGGCAGGTCCCTGTTAAGTACGAACTTCAGGGCAATAGTGGTAAGAATAAGCGTGACCATGCCGCCGATGCGCGGCGATGCATACGAAGACTGGCTGACGATGTTCAGCCAGAGCAGGCCCCACGAGGCCAGCGCGATGACCGTCAGCGGCAGAAAAATCTTGTGCAGGCCGTCGACGAAGTCGTGCTCGACCACGATCTGCAGGTCGATCTGGGGAAAGCGCTGTCCAGGCGTGTCGGGGCGCACGGCGGAAGAGGTATTCCATTCGATGCGGCGGGGGTACCAGTTTCCGTGCAGCACGTCGTCGAGTTGCTGCATGTCTTCACTGGGGCTCAGGTGTTCGAGCTTGAACCGCACCTGCGAGTCGCCCATGGCGACGCTCGTGATGTTGAGCCTGAGGCTGAGGTGGCCGAAGGGGAAGTTGGTCAATTCGCCCGTAAACCGGGGGGACCCCGTGAATTTCTGCCGCAGCACCACTGTTCCGTCGGGGTAGATGGCAAGCGAATGCACGTCGCTCGCCGTCAGACCTTTCTCGCCGGTGACGTCCAGAATGGGGTGCCAGATGGTGTCCAGGTATTTTTCCGCCCGCTTGCCCATCCATACCTGCGGGGCCTGCCCGCGGCCGGAGCCGGCGTATGCCAGGCGGGGATCTTTCCATCGTTGGACGAGCAGGGCGGTGATGTCGTAGGTGCCGGTGCCCAGCTGTATGTCGTTGATGTCTTCCAGGTGCAGGTAGGTATGGATGAGGGTGGGTTCGCGCAGGTCGGGCGGGGCGATGTCGGCCCTGGCCGGGGCCAGGGCCCCCAGAAAAAGAAACAACCCGAAAAAAAACTGCATCAACCCGCGGGGCGTCGCCATTCTTTCTACCTTGTCTGTGGTTTGCGGAAATTGTATGCGAGGCGGGACGGGCGCGGAACAGGGTTTCGCATGGGTGTTGCGGCGTGGCCCCAGTAAGCGGGGCGCGCCAGAACCGGTACTGGTTATTCGGCAAATGATTAACCACTATAGAAAAACGGTGCTATGCGAATGCCTGGCGCCTACGTAAACTGAATCAGCCTTCAATGGCCGTTGCGCTTCCTGTTGCTCAGGGGCCCACCGGCAAGCTCCGAGACCTGTTTCAATGATCCGCAAGAACGACAATCACTTTCCGCCGCCGGACGGCGTCGAGCGCATCGCTGTGCTCGGCATGGGCTCGGTGGGCGCCAGCTGGGCGGCCCTGTTCCTGGCTCGCGGGCTGGAAGTGGTGGCGCACGACCCTGCGCCCGGCGCCGAGCAAAGGGCGCGCGACTTCATCGGCCATGCCTGGCCGGCCCTGGTTCAGCTTGGCCATGCGCAACTTGCCGAACCCGACTGGACGCGATTGCGCTTCGTCGATACCGCCGCCCAGGCGGCGCGCGAGGCGCAAGTCATTCAAGAGAACCTACCCGAAAACCCCGAATTGAAGGCATCGGTGCTGGCCGAGGTCGACGCGGCTGCCGAGCCGCACAAAATACTGCTGTCCAGCACGGGGGGCATTCCGCCCACCCGGATGCAGGCCAGTTGCCGTCACCCCGAGCGCCTGGTGGTGCTGCACCCCTTCAATCCCGCCCACCTGATGCCCCTGGTCGAAGTGGTGGGGGGCGAACATACCTTGCCTGAAGTAGCCCAGTGGGCCATGGAGTTCGCCCGCCATCTGGGCAAGCATCCCATCCAGCTGCACACCGAGGCCAGCGGGCACATGACCAACCGGCTGCAGTTTGCGCTGGTGCGCGAGGCCATATCCTGCCTGCTCGAGGGCGTGGCCAGCGCCCGCGACATCGATGCGGCCGTTCGATACGGCCTGGCGCCGCGATGGGCGCTGATGGGCGGGCTCATGACGCTGCACTTGGCCGGCGGGCCCGGCGGCATGCGGGGCATACTCGACCATGCGGGCGCCGCCATACAGCAGTGGTGGCAGCCCGGCCCCGAGCCGCAGCTTACACCCGACGTCATCCGGCAACTGGCCGAGGCGGCGCAAGAGGTTTCGAATGGCCGGCCGGTGGCCGACTGGGTGCAGTGGCGCGACCAGTCGCTGGTCGACGTGCTGAACCTGCAAAACAGAATGGAATCGGCGGCGCCGCATGGCGACGCCGATTCCGGCAAAAAACAGGATGTTTCCCAATGAATGACGCTACCAACCCTTCTTCAAGCGCACCGTGGCCCGCGCCCCTGCCGCCTTGCCTGAGCGTGTCGCGCCGGGGCACCATCGCCATCCTGGCCTTGAACCGCGTCGCCAAGCGCAATGCGCTCAGCGACGAACTGGTGCTTGGCATGCAAACCTTCTTCTCCAGCATTCCTCCGGATGTGCAGGGCGTGGTCATGCATGGCGCCGGCGACGACTTCTGCGCCGGGCTCGATCTCAACGAGCTGAAGGAAACCACCACGGCCGAAAGCTTCGAGACCTCGATCATCGGCCAAAGGCTGAACGACACGATTCAGTTTTGCAAGGTGCCGGTCGTTGCCGTGCTGCATGGCGCGGTCATCGGCGGCGGGCTGGAACTGGCGGCCGCGGCCCACATACGCATTGCGGAAGAGTCGGCCTACTACGCCCTGCCCGAGGGCACCCGGGGCATCTTCCTGGGTTCGGGCGGTTCGGTGCGCCTGCCGCGGCTGATAGGCGCCGCCGCGGTCATGGACATGATGCTTTCCGGCAGGGTGTACGAGGCGCAAGAGGCCCACACCATACTGCGCCTGAGCCAATACCTGGTGGGGCCGGGCGAAGGGCTGGAAAAAGGCGTGGAGCTGGCCGCCAGGATCGCGCGCAACGCGCCGCTGGCCAACTTTGCCATCATCCAGTCCATTCCGCGCATCGTCGAGCAAGATCCGCAGGCGGGCCTGTTCACCGAAATGCTCATGGTTGGTGTTGCGCAGGGCGACGACGAGGCCAAGGCGCGCTTGCGCGACTTCCTCGAGCGCAAGGCCAACAAGGTGCAGCGCGGTTGAAGCGGCGCAGCCGGCTTAAAGGAGCTTACTGGTGAGTCAACAAGCAAAACCATTCGACGTGAACGAAATGCGCGCCGAGGCGGAAGAATTCAGGCACCATCTGGCGCGCTGGGTGGACGAGCGCCTGGCGCCCCAGGCGGCGCGGCTGGACGAGGAAGGCGATTTCGGCCACGAGCTGTTTCGCGAACTGGGCGAACTGGGCTATTACGGGGCCATGTACCCGGAAAGCGCGGGGGGCAGCGGCCTGGCCTATCCCTACACCTGCTTCACCGTGCTGTGCGAAGAACTGGCCCGCGCCTCGGTTTCGTTCGCCGCTTCGGTGTGCATGCAGGGCTCTACCGCCACGCACACCATATTCAAGTGGGGTGGAGCGGCGCTGCATGAAGCCTATCTTGGCCCGGCCTTGCGGGGCGAGAAGATAGGCGCCTTTGCCATCACCGAGCCCAACTCGGGCTCGGACGCCGCGTCGCTGCGCACGCGCGCTACCGCTTGCGAGGGCGGCTTCCGGCTGAACGGCTCAAAAATATTCACCACCAACGGCACGGTGGCCGACTTCATCACCGTGGTGGCCACCACCGACCCTGCCAAGGGCCTGAAGGGGCTGGACCTGTTCCTGGTGCCCACTGATACGCCGGGTTTCTCGGTGGGCCGCAAGCTGGACAAGTTCTCGGTCAGGGCGTCGGACACGGCCGAACTGGTTTTCGATGACGTTTTCGTGCCCCACGATCATCACTTGAACGATGGGCAGGCGTCGGGCTTCTTGAATGCCTACAAGTCGCTGACGGTGGACCGCATCTTCACGGCGGCGCTGGCGCTGGGCAATGGGCGTGCGGCCTACGATGCTGCGCTGGCCTATGCCAAAGAGCGTTCGCAGTTCGGCCAGCCCATCGGCAAGTTTCAGGCGGTGCAGTTCAAGCTGGTCGACATGCTGGCGCTGCTGGAGCAGTCGCGGCTGTATACCTACCACGCGGCCGAGCTGGCAGACCGCGGAGACCCCATCACCACCGAGGCGGCCTTGTCGAAGATCGTGGCCGGCGACGGCTGCAACCAGGTCTGCCAGATGGCCATGTCGATCTTCGGCGGCTATGGGCTGATGAATGAATTTCCGGTGCAGCGCTTCTTGCGCGATGCGTATTTTCCCGTAGTAGGGGGCGGCACCAGCGACATCATGCGCCTGATCGTGGCCCGCCAGCTTGGTTTCTGAGGGTAAGTACGGGTTTCTTAAAGTTGTCTTTTCTTGCAGCATAATGCATATAGTTTAAAGACCCAGCTTCCCACAAGAACGATGGTGCCTGCCGGTCCTGCCTCGAGCAGGGGGCGGCAGGTCACTAAACATTATTTCAAGTCAGCCACTGACACACTCGGAGACAGTCAATGAAAATGAAAAAACAGCTTTTTGCCATGGCGCTTGCGGCCGCCATCCCCTTCTCGGCGGGCGCCGCGGTAAAAGTGGGTGTCATCGTGGGCGCCACGGGGCCCGGCGCCTCGCTGGGCATTCCCTACAAGAACACATTCTCGGTCGTGCCCCAGACCCTGGGGGGCGAGCCCGCGCAGTTCATTATTGTGGACGACGCCACTGACACCACCACGGCGGTCAAGCTGGCGCGCAAGCTCATTGAAGAAGACAAGGTCGACCTGATCATCGGCTCTACCAGCGTGCCCTCGGCCATCGCCGTCGCCGAAGTGGCCTCTGAACTCAAGACGCCGCAGATCTCGCTGTCGCCCACGCCCATCAAGCCGCAAGACAACCCCTGGTCGTACGCCGTGCCCCAGCCCATCAACATCATGATGGGCGCACAGGTTGAGAACATGAAGCAGCACGGCATCAAGACAGTGGGCTACCTGGGCTTTGCCGATTCCTGGGGCGAGCTGGTGCTGTCGGGCCTGAAGGCCACCATTCCCGATGCCGGCATCAAGCTGGTGGCCGAAGAGCGCTACGGGCGCGTCGACACCAGTGTTTCGGGCCAGGTGCTGAAGCTCATCGCCGCCAAGCCCGACGCCGTCGTGCTGGGCGGTTCGGGCACGCCGGGCGCACTGCCCCAGGTCACGCTGCGCGAACGCGGCTACAAGGGTCCCATCTATCACAACCACGGGGTCATCAACAAAGATTTCCTGCGCGTGGGCGGCAAGGCGCTTGAAGACGCCTATGCGCCCACCGGCCCGGTGATGGTGGCCGAGCAGCTGCCCGACAGCAACCCCATCAAGAAGGTCGCCCTCGAGTTCACCAAGGCATACGAGGGCAAATACGGCGAGGGCACGCGCAACGCGTTCGCCGCCTATTCATGGGACGCCTACCTACTGGCCGACAACGCGGTCAAGGGCGCCTTGCAAAAAGCGAAACCCGGCACTCCCGAATTCCGCAGCGCGGTGCGCGAGGCGCTTGAAAACAGCAAAGAAGTCGTCGGCACCCACGGCGTGTACAACATGTCGCCCACCGACCACACCGGCCTGGACAAGCGCGCCGCGGCACTGGTTCAGGTCAAGGACGGCAACTGGAAACTGGTGGAATAACACCGGCCGCTGGCGCACGGCCTTAGGTGATGCGGGCGCCACCCGGAACATGGCGCAGCACGCGTACAAACCCCAGCGAAAGCATGAAGATCGCGACGGCCGCCAGCGGCGTTTGCCACGCCGTGCCCGACGTGGGCAGATACAGGCCGGTGCGCTTGGCGATGTCCAAAAATATGGGGTGTGCCAGGTAGATGCCAAAGGTCAGGGGCGCAATGGCCGGCAGCCGAGGCAGGCTGCGCGCGTTCAGAATAAGCTGGAAGACGGCCAGGGACATCAGCGGCACGGTCAGGCTGAAGGTGTCATAGAAGTAGACATTCAGGGCGTCGGCCGAAGACAGCACGCTGGCGCCGACGGCGGTCAAGGCAATGGTGGCGCACAAGACCAGGCCCGGCCTGGGCAGGCGCAATTCGCCCTCGAACATCATGCGTCCGGCCAGGAAGTAGCTGATGTAGGGCAGGAACCAGGTCAGGAAGAAGCCGTACCCGTCGGCATTCAGCTCGCGGTGCAGGGTCTGCAGTATGGCCAGCACGAATATCGCCAGCACCGCGGCCACGCGCTGGCGGTGCGAGCAGCGCTGGTAGATCGTGCGCAGGTAGGGGGCAAACAAATACAGGCCCGCCAGCATGTACAAATACCAAAGGTGGTAATAGGGGGCGCCGCTGGTGGCCTTGCGCAGCCAGGCGGCCGCATCCATGGGCACGCCGTCCAGGTGGTACATCAGTGCGCCCCACAGCAGGTAGAACACCGACCAGAAGACAATGGCGGGCGCGATGCGCATGGCCCGCCGCTGATAAAAGTTCTTGAACGCTTCGCGCTTGCCGGGGTTCAGCAACAGCGCGCCGCTGATCATCACGAACACCGGCACGCACCAGCGGGTGGCGGCATCGTAGAAGTTGGCCCATTCCCAGTCGGTGGAGCCATAGTCCGAGACACTGGTCAGCGGAAAGGCTGCGCAGTGCAGCAGCACCACGGCCAGGGCGGCCATCCAGCGGGCGGCGTCGAGTTTGTCGTAGTCGGCTTGCTGTACGGGCATGACACCTTTTGAAGAGTGCGGGTGCCTTTACCTTAACAGCCGGTCATGCCATGGACCATGTAAAAGACGGGAAGATGTTTCGGAATGAAAAAAGAGGGGGAAGGGCAGGATCTTTCTTCCCGGGGGCGGCTGCAAGATTCCCTGGGCAAGAAACGGGAGGCCTTTTCGTCGACATGGCGCCCCGCCATTGGATGTTGGCCGGTACGGGCTCAGGCGCCGTCCTGCCAGGCGGGCGGGTCGTCGTGCCCGGTTGCCTGGGCTTCGCGTTGTGGGGCGAAGGCCTTGTCCGCAAGGCGTTGCGCCGGCGCCACCCACAGGCGCGGCGAGCCCTTGGAAGCGGGCGCAGCGCCGGCGGCGCCGCGCAGGCGGAACAGGGGGTGCTCCAGGGCCTCATCCAGCCCAAGAACCGGCGTGACGCAGCAGTCGAGCGGTTCAAGCTTCGCCAGCCACTCGCCGCGCGGCGCGGTGGCGAAGCGGGCGGCCAGCACGGCGCGCACTTCCTGCGAGGCCGGGCTTCCGGGGGCCAGGCCGCGGCTCCAGTGCCGATCGGCCAGTTCGGACAGCTCCAGGCCTTGCACCAACTTTTCCCAGAACTTGGTCTCGAGTGCGCCGACCGCCAGGTACAGATCGTCGGCGCAGCGGTACAGGTTGTAGCAAGGAGCCCCGCCGTTCAGCAGGCCCTGGCCCGCCGGTTCGGCCTCTTGCCCCGCATTGGCCGCCGCCAGGGCCAGCGGATTGGCGCCCAGGGCCGCGTCCACCAGTGCCACGTCCAGATGCACGCCTGCGCCATGAAGGCGGGTGTGCAGCAGCGCAGCAACAATGCCGGTGGCGGCGGCCTGGGCACCCAGCACGTCGGAGAGGGGCAGGCCGGGCAGCACAACCACGCCGTTGCTGTGCGTGACGGGGTGCAGCATGCCCGCCATGGCCAGGTAGTTGATGTCATGGCCGGCGTATTGCGCGTAGGGCCCATGCTGCCCATAGCCGCTGATGGAGCACAGCACCAGGCGGGGGTTGGCGGCCTGCAGGGCGTCCCAGCCCAGCCCCAGGCGGGCCATCGTGCCCGGCCGGAAGCTTTCGACCAGCGCATCGGCTTCGGCGGCCAGTGCCAGCAGGCGCTGGCGGCCTTCCTCTTGCTTGAGGTCGAGCGTGGCGAAGCGCTTGTGCCGGTTCACTGCCTGGAAGGCAAATGAATTGCCGGCGGGCGGGCCCATGTGGCGGGCCGGATCTCCGTGGCTTTCTTCAATCTTGAGTACCTCGGCGCCCAGGTCGGCCAGCTGCTGGGTGGCGGCGGGCCCGGGCAGCAGGCGCGTCAAGTCCAGGATGCGCAGCCCGGACAGCAGGCCCTGGGGCTGGATGCGTGGGGAGGTCATGGTGGCGGAGCCTGTCGAGAAAGTGGATGCCAGAGAGGCCGGCGGCCCTCAGGCGGCCGGGATGCCGAAGCAGCCGCGTCCGACGACGGTAAGGCGCTTCTGTTCGTCAAGGACGTCGACGTCCACGACGCCCACTGTCTTGCCTGCGCGCCGCACCGTGGCCTCGGCAGTCAGCAGACCGCTGGACGGACGCAGGTAGTCGACGCGGAAATTGATGGTGGGCACCGGCGCGCGGCTGCCCATGATCAGGGCGAAGGTGCCAGCGGTGTCGATCAGCGAGGCCACGGCGCCGCCATGGAACTGGGGGCTGCCTGCGCCGCGCTCGAGATCGGAATGCATGGCCATGGTAACGACCAGCTTCCCGGCCTCGGGGTCGGCCTGGACGCAGCGCAGGCCCAGGAAGCGGATGAAGGGCGAGGCGTCGAACCAGGACTGGATTTCGGCTGCGGTCATGGGGGTGGACATAGTGTCTCCTGTACAGGGGTCAGGGGGGAGGCAGGGCGGTCTGCACCAGGGAAACCCAGTAGGCGCAGCCCAGCGGCATGATGGAGTCGTTGAAATCGTAGCCGGGGTTGTGCACCATGCAGCCGCCTTCCTGGCCGGTGCCGTTGCCCAGCCACGCATAGGCGCCCGGGCAGGCCTGCAGCATGAATGCAAAGTCTTCGGCGGCCATCAGGGCCTGGGCGCGGGTAAGCACGTTGCCGGCGCCCACAAGGCGGGTGGCGGCCTCGCGCGCAACGCCGGCCTCGTGTTCGGTATTGACCGTGGGCGGATAGCGGCGATCGTAGCCCAACTCGACGTCGACCCGATGCATGCGGGCGATGCCTTCGCAGATGCGCCGGACCTCGGCCTCGACCGCGCCGCGAACCGTCTCGGAAAAGGCCCGCACCGTGCCGGAAAGACGCGCTTCGTGGGGAAGCACGTTGTGGGTATCGCCGGCATGGAAGGTGGTGATGGAAACGACGGCGGAATCGAGCGGGCTGATGCGGCGGCTGACGATGTCCTGCAAGGCGCAGACTAGGGCCGAGCCCGCCAGCACGGCATCGGTGGCCTCATGCGGAAAGGCGGCGTGCCCGCCCTTGGCGCGGATGCGGATGTCGAGCAGGTCGAAGGAGGCCATCATGGGCCCGGGCATGACGCCGAACGTGCCGGCGGCGATGCCGGGGATATTGTGCATGCCGTACACGGCCTGCATGGGAAAGCGCTCGAACAGGCCTTCTTCGACCATCTGGCGTCCGCCGCCTTCGCCTTCTTCGGCGGGCTGGAAGATGAAATACACCGTGCCGTCGAAGTCGCGGTGCTGCGCCAGATAGCGGGCGGCGCCCAGCAGCATGGTGGTGTGGCCGTCGTGGCCGCAGGCGTGCATCTTGCCGGGCACGCGCGAACGATGGGCAAAGGTGTTGGCTTCGTTGATGGGAAGGGCGTCCATGTCGGCGCGCAGGCCGATGGCGCGCGTGCCGTTGCCGGCGCGCAGCACGCCCACCACGCCGGTGCGGGCGATGCCCTCATGCGTCTCGATGCCCAGCGCCTTGAGCTCGGCCGCCACGATGGATGCGGTGCGCGCCTCTTCGAATGCTGTCTCGGGATGGGCGTGCAGGTCGTGGCGGATGCGTATCAGGTCTTGCTGATAGCCCTCGATGACGGCAAGAGGCGTGTTCATGCGCCCAGTTCCACGAATTCGATCAGGTTGCCGCAGGCGGCGTCGGGGCCTACCAGAATGCGGTCGGGTGTGTTCTGGTGGGCGACCTGATTGGCATCGAGCAAGACATGCAGTCCCGCCAGTGAGCGCACGGCGATGCGGTAGCCGGCAAAGCGGGCATCGGTGCCGGGCTCGGGCGCGAAGCCATAACGTTCTTCAAAGGCCTGCCCGTCGTAGACCACCAGTTCGGTGGCGCCCGGCGATACGGCATGGCCGCCGTTTGCGTCCTGGCGGGCCTGGCGCCCGAAGAGCCTGGCGAAATAGTCGATGGTGGCGGCGGGATCGGAAGACACGGCCAGGCAGGCCAGCATGTGTTGCGCCCCGTTGGGATGTTCGAGCCAGTCTTCGCGCAGGTAAAGCTCGACATTGTGGTACTGGCAGACATTGAAGGGCAGGGGCGCGGGAATGGGCAGCATGACGTCGAACTCCGGCCACACCGAACCCTCGCCGGGAATGACCCATTCGCGGCTGACGTGCGCAGGCGGGGCAAAGGGATAGCCTCGTTCGACCAGGCGGGGCTGGGCGCTGGCGACGTCGCCGCTCATCATGACCATCGACTTGATGCCCTGGCTGCCCGAAAGAACGGGGCGCATGGCCTCGGGCAGGCGGTTCGCGTCGCGTATGGCCATAAGCTCGATGAAGTTGGCGGCGCCGGGCGTGCGGGGACGCATCGGAATGAGGCGATTGACGATGCCCAACGAGGTAATGTCCGAGAGCGGAGTCAGCCTGAAGCCCAGGCGCTGGTAGGCCTGGGCCGCTGCATCCAGGTCGTGCACATAGGTCAGAAGATGGTCGAGTTCGTCGATGTCTTGGCTCATGAGTGGGCTCCTTTGGCAGGGCCCTGCGGGGCCCGCACCTCGTAATGGAAGGGAAATCCGGATAGTGTTTCGGCCACGCCGGCGTGGCGGCCCGCATCGGCCCAGACGCGCACCAGGGTGCCGTGGCGCGGGTCGGCAAGCACCTCGACCCGGGCCTGGGCGGCGGGCAGCTCGCTGTCGAGCAGGGCCTGCAATGTGCGTTGCGCGGCGTCGCGGCGCAGGGCGGTCTTGTCAACCTTGCCCACTCCCGTCAGCGGCATGGCGGGCAGGATGATGAGTTCCTTGGGTATGGCGGCGCGCTCGGGAATCTGCGCGCACAGTTCCAGCAGCTCGGCCTGGTCGCAATGCGCGCCCGGCTTGAGCTGCACATAGGCAATGGGAAGTTCGCCCGCGTAGGCGTCGGGCTTGCCGACGGCCGCCGCCAGGGCCACTGCAGGGTGCCGGTACAGCACGCTTTCTATCATGGCCGGGTCCAGCCCGTGGCCGCCGCGCTTGATGAGGTCTTTGGCGCGGCCGGTGATCCAGACGTAGCCTTCGGCGTCGATGCGCCCCAGGTCGCCGCTGTCCAGCCAGCCGTCCTTGAAGAAGGGCTGCTTTTCGGTAGGCAGGCCCAGGTAGCCGCCGAAGACGCTGGGTCCCTTGATGGCTAGCACGCCGATTTCGTCGGTGGCGCAGTCGCCGGTTTCGCGGCCCTGGCCGTCGACATGCACGGCCTTGACCTGGCAATAAGGCAGGGCCACGCCCACCGAGCCGCCGCGCCGTTCGCCCTGCACGGGCATGGCCGTAACGGCCAGGGTGGCTTCGGTCAGGCCCCACGGTTCGGTCAGAGGGATGTTGAAATGCCGCACCAGCCGGTCGCCGATGGCCACGGGCAGCGCGGCCGCGCCATTGGTCAGAAGGCGCAGTGCCGGCACGCTCGAGGGTTCGGGCATGTCGAGCGCCAGGCGCCCCATGATGGTGGGGGGAGCGGTGAGCACGCTGATCCGCTCGCGTTGCACCAGCTTCCAGATTTCGTCCACGGTGCCGGGGCCGCGATAGCCCGCCGTGCCGGCGATGACGACGCTTGCGCCGCAAGCCAGCGGAAACAGGGCGCTGGCCAGCAGGCCGCCCACATGGAACATGGGCATGGCCGCCAGCACGCGATCGTGCCGCACGTAGCGGTAGGCATAGGCGGAGAACAGGGTGGTAACCGCCAGTTGGTCGGCGGTAAGCGGCACCAGCTTGGGCAGGCCCGTGGTACCCCCGGTGTGAAAAAGCCCCACCATGTCGTCGCCGCGTTGCGGCAGGCGTTCCAGTGGTTCGCCCTGGATCAATTCGGCGGGCTTGACGATACGCGGAGGCCGCCGGCAATGCGCCAGCACGGCGTCCAGCTTGTCATGCACGAGCTCGCCGTCGGCGACCAGTAGTTTGGCGTCGATCGAATCGAGCAAGGCCGCGATTTCAGGGGCGTTCAGATAGCTGTTGACGGGGGCGGCAATGCCCACGGCCTGCGCGGCCAGGACGGTAATGAGCGTGGCCGGCCCGTTGGGTGTCAGGAAGGCCACCCGGTCGCCCGGCCCCACGCCCGCTTCGGCCAGGCGGGCAGCGGCCTGCAGCAATTGCCTGGCCAGCGAGGCGTAGCTGATGTCCTGGGGGATGTCGTCCAGGCGGCCGTTGGGCAGGAAGCGCATGGCCGTGGCCTGGGGTTTTTGCCCAGCGGCGTGCAGCACGAGGTTGGGCAGGTCGCTGGCCGGCAGGCGTTCGCGCCAGGGCACGCGGGCGAACGCCGCCGCGTCGGCGGCGCTGGCAAACGGGGCGGAGGTGTCGATCATGGTTCAGGGCTTGACGATGATCTTTCCGAAGAAGGCGCGCTTTTCGAAGTCGTCGTAGGCGCCCAGGGCGTCGGAGAGCGGCACGACGCGGTCCAGAGCCGGCTTGAGGCGCCCCTGGGCCACCATGTCCACCAGGCTTTGCTGGTCTTCCATGGTCCAGCCGGTGGACCCGATGATGGTCATTTCCGAGGTGAACAGATAGGGGATGTCGGAGACGGCCTTGTAGCCCCCCGTGCCGCCGCAGCACAGCAGGCGGCCGAAGCGCTTGACGCAGCGCATGGAGGGCAGCCAGGTGTCGCCGGCCGTGAAGTTGACCACCACGTCGACACCGCCGCCGCGCAGCAGCGAGCCGGTTTTTTCGCGTATGTAGGCATCGAAGGCGGTTTGCGAATAGTCGATGGTTTCGTCGGCCCCCAGGGTCTGCAGCTTGCGGCATTTTTCTTCGTCGCCGGCGGCGGCAATGACGTGCAGGCCGGCGGCCTTGGCCAGCAGGACGCAGGCATTGCCCACGCCGCCCGAGGCACCCAGGATGAGGACGCGCTCGCCGGCCTGGATCTGGCCGCGAGTGTGCAGCATGCGGTGCGCGGTGCCGTAGGCGCAGGGCAGGGCGGCTGCATCTTCGTCGCTGACGTTGTCGGGCAGGCGCATGAGCTGGCTGGCGCGCACGACGCAGTACTCGGCCATGGCGCCGTTGCGGTTTTCGCCCAGCATGTCGAAGCTGCCCTTGTCCCAATCGACATGGTGGGGCAGGGGCAGCACGCGCTCGCCCACTTTCCAGCCTGTCACACCCTCGCCCAGCTCGGCGATCTCGCCGGCGCAGTCCGAGCCGGTGATGCCGGGCAACTGCACCTTGATGCCCGGCATGCCCCGGCGCGAGAACAGATCGGCGTGGTTGATGCTGGAGGCTCTGACGCGAATCTTGACCCAGCCAGGCAGTACTTCGGGCTCGGGCCTTTCACCATAGCGCATAACGGAAAGGTCGCCATGTTCTTCGAAATAAAGTGCTTTCAACGCCTTGCTCCTCGGTAATTTGTTTATAGGCAAACAAAAGAAAATACTTCTTGATCGCTGCTTCTTGGTTGTATAGTATCCAACATATTTCCTATAGTGCAATGAAAATCGGAAGAGAACAAGTCGGCAGAAACGACTTCACAACCCTTCACCAGGAGACAATTCCATGCGCACTTTTGCCAAAATCGTTGCGGTTGCCGCGCTGGCGGGCAGCGCCTTGCTGCCGGTGCACGCCAAGACATACAAGGTCGCCATCGCAGGCTGGGGGCCGCATCCCACGCTCGACGAAACCATTGCCGGCTTCAAGCAGGGGTTGGCGGAAGAAGGTTTCAAAGAAGGCGAAAACCTGGAGTTCGACGAAAGCAACGTCAACTTCGACCGCTCGCTCATTCCGCAGATGCTGAACAAGCTCGTCAGCGGCAACCCCGACCTCATGGCGACCATCGCCACGCCGGTTTCGCTCACGGCCATCCAGCAGCTGCGTTCGCGCACCTTCCCCATTGTGTTCACCCCCATCGCCGATCCGGTTCATGCCGGCATGGTTTCGGGCTGGGAAAAGGGCGAGAAGCTGCTGACTGGCTCTTCCGTGGCCCTGGACTACGATGCGGTGCTGGGTTTCTTCAAGAAGATCGTGCCCAACCTCAAGCGCCTGGGCGTGCTCTACGACACGGGCGACGACAGCTCTTCGGCGGCGCTCGACGGCATCAAGCCAATTGCCGAGGCCCACGGAATTTCGCTGGTGCTGATCGGCGTGGATAATCCTTCTGAACTGCCGCAGCGCGTGCAATCGGCGGTGGGCCGGGTAGATGCCCTGTATCCCGTCGCCTCGGGCCGCATTCAGCAAGGGGCGGCGGCCATTGCGTCCACCGCCGATCGCGCCAAGCTGCCGGTGCTGACTTCCGTGCCGCAGATGGTCCAGCATCATCAGGCGCTGGCCGCCCTGGCGGTATCGTTCAGGCAATCGGGCGAAGCCGCCGGCCGCATTGCCGCGCGCCTGCTCAAGGGCGAAAGCGCCGAAAGCATCCCGGCCTGGAAGCCCTCTCCCGAAGAGCACCATCCAATGATCAGCGAGGTCAGGCTCAAGGCTCTGGGGCTTACGCTGCCTGAAAGCCTGAAGGACTGCAATTGCGTGGTGTCCGAATGACGGCCATGGCCCAAGCCATGATCAGGCTCGAAGACCTGAGCAAGACCTTCAACGCCGGCACGCCCGACGCCAAGCTGGCCACGCGCGAGGTCTCGCTTCAGGTTCAGGCCGGCGAGTTCGTGGCCATTATCGGCGGCAACGGGGCGGGCAAGAGCACCTTGCTCAACCTCATCGGTGGCGCCATCGCCCCCGACGAAGGCCGCGTCGAAATCGCCGGCATCGATGTCACGGGCCAGCCCGAGCACGTGCGGGCCCGCCAGGCGGCCCGCGTGTTCCAGGACCCGATGATCGGCACCGCGCCCATGCTTACCGTGGAAGAAAACCTGGTTCTGGCAGAGCTTCGCGCACGGGGCCGGGGCTGGCGCGCGGCGCTTACAAGCTCGCGCCGCACGCGCTTCCGGGCCGAGCTGGCCGAGCTGGGCCTGGGTCTTGAAGACCGCCTTACCGCGCGCGCCGGGCTGCTGTCGGGCGGACAACGCCAGGCGCTGGCGCTGGTCATGGCCACGCTCGAGGCGCCCGACGTATTGCTGCTTGACGAGCACACGGCCGCGCTCGACCCGCGCACTTCGGCCACCGTCATGCAGGCTACCCAGCGCCTGGTGTCGGCGCGCCGCCTGACCACCATGATGGTCACCCACAATATGGAGCATGCCCTGCAGTACGGCACCCGCATCGTCATGATGGCCGACGGCGGCGTGCGCGCCGATCTCTCGTCTGAAGACAAGGCGGGCCTGGGCGTGGCCGACCTGGTCAAGCGCTTCCATATTTCCGATGACCGGATGATGCTGAGCTGATCCCATGACAGACATCTTGTATAGCTTCTGGTACCTGGTGCCGGTAACCCTGGTTCAAAGCCTCATGTATGCCACCGTCGCTTTCGGCATCATGATCCCTTTCCGCATTCTCAACTTGCCCGACCTGACCTGCGAAGGCAGCCTGCCCCTGGGCGGCTGCCTTGCCGCTGCGTTCTTGACTGCAGGGTTCAACCCCTATGGGGCGACCGTGCTGGCGGTGCTGGCCGGCGCCCTGGCCGGCGCCATCACCGCATGGCTGCACCTGCGCTTTCGCATCCATTCACTGCTGGCCGGCATACTGGTGTTCACCATGCTCTGGAGCGTGAACCTGCGGGTACTGGGCAAGCCCAATGCGCCCCTGCCGGGCGGGGCCAATATGTTTGACGCCCTGTCGCCCGAAATCCTCGCCTCGAACTGGTTACAGGTGGGCCTGCTGGGCGCCCTGGCGGCGGCCGGCACGCTGGTCCTGATCTGGCTGTTTCGCACCGAGATAGGCCTGTCGATGCGTTGCGTGGGGGTCAACGAAAGACTGGCGCCGGCGCTGGCGATACGGTCGGCCGTGTATATCGTGGGCGGCTTTGCGTTGGCCAATGCCATCGTCGCCTTCGGCGGCGCGCTGCTGGTGCAGCAGCAGGGCTATGCCGACGTCACCATGGGCTTCGGCGTGCTGATCAACGGCCTGGCCGCCCTGATCGTGGGCGAGGCCATCGTGGGCCGGCATACGGTCATACGGCAGATGTGCGCGCCGCTGGTGGGCGCCATCGTGTACTACCAGCTGGTTTCGCTGGGGCTGGCCACAGGCCTGCATCCATCCGACCTGAAGTTCCTGACCGGCCTGTTCGTCATCGTCACCCTGGCCCTGCCCCGCCTGCTGCGGCGCGGCCAGGGCAGTGCGCTGGGCCTGTGATGAATACGCCTGAAACAGCGGCCGCCGTGCGCTGCATCGGTCTGGTGGGCGGCATGAGCTGGGAGTCCAGCGCCCTGTACTACCGGCTGCTCAACCAGGCGGTGCAGCGCGAACTGGGCGGCCTGCACAATGCCGTCAGCATCATGGCGACGCTGGATTTCCAGCTGCTGGCCGATGCGGCCGGGCGCGGCGACTGGAAGCAGGTAGAGGTCCAGATCGGCGGCGCTGCCAGGCAGCTCGAGCAAGGTGGCGCCGACTTCATGCTGCTTACGGCCAACACGGCCCATCAAGTGTTCGACGCCTTGCCCAAGTACACCCGCCTTCCCGCCCTGCACATAGGGGTGCCCGTGGCGCGGGCGCTGAAAGAGGCCGGTCACGCCAGAGTGGGCATCATCGGCACTCGCCACGTCACCGAGTCGTCTTTCTATGCCGACTGGATGAGCCAGCACGCGGGCATCCAGGTCGTGCCGCCCGAGGCGGGCGACAGGCAATGGCTGGACGACGTGATCTTCAGCGAGCTGGCCCGCGGCGCAGTCCGTGCGCAATCGCGCGGCAGGCTGCTGGCCGTCCTTGATAGAATGCAGCGGGCCGGGCTGGATGCCGTCATCGTGGCGTGCACCGAACTGCCGCTGCTGCTAGCGGCCGACGGCCCCGCGCCGGCGCTGCCGTGTCTCGATACGGTGGCCCTGCATGTTGCCATGGCGGTGGATATTGCATTGGGACGTGCACAAATCGCTTGCGGGGAGGGCCCTGCGTAAGCTCGAAGATCAAGGGAGTAGTGGAATGGCTGATGACAATATGCGGGCGGGGCCGGGCGACGTCAAAGAAAAAAAAGGCATCCAGTCGGTCGAGGTCGGCGTGCGCGTCATCGATGCGTTGGCGGGGGCGCCGCACCAACTGCCGCTGCGCGAAATCGGCCGCCTGGCGGGCATCTCGGCCAGCCAGGCCCATCGCTACCTGACAAGTTTCCAGAAAAGCGGGGTGGTGGTGCAGGACGTTGCCACCGGCCACTATGGCCTGGGCACCCGCGTCCTGCGATGGGGAGTGGCCGCCATGAGCCAGACCGATCTCTTCACGCTGTCGTCCGAGGCTCTTGACCGCATCTGCGAGCAGTTCGACATGACCGGCCTGCTGTGTGTCTGGGGCGAATACGGCCCCACCTGTGTGCGGCTCAAGCGCAGTACCTTTCTTACCGGTACCGACCTTGGCCTGGGTTCGGTCTTTCCCCTGATTGCGTCGGCGTCGGGCCTGGTGTTCCTGGCGCACCTGCCGCGCGCCATCACCGAGCCGCTGATCAAGACCGAGCGCGAGCGCGCCCGCAAGCGGGGCGAGCCGCCGGTCGATATGGCGATGATCAGGCAGCGCTGTGAAACCATCCGGCGCGAGGGCTATTCGCTCGGGCTGGGCCATTTTGTGAGCAATATTTCGGCCATGGCGGCGCCCATCCTTGATTACCAGGGAAATGTGTCGGCGGTGATCACCCTGATCTTCCGCGACGACCCGGGCGTCAGCGACCCGCCCGACCGTGCGGCCAGAATCGCCGTGCTGCTGAAGGAAACCCAGGGCGTGTCGCGGTCGGTAGGATGGCAGCCACCGCCCGAGGCCGGTGAGCCCGCCGAAAAAGCGGCTCCGCGGCGCGCGGCGCGCCGTGCCGCCGTCAACTGAACGCCGGTTCGGCCGCGTGCACATAGGCGTCCAGCGCCAAAGAAAGGTCGCGCCACAGGGCTTCGGCATCTTCCAGGCCCGCGTGCAGGCGCAGCAGGGGGCCCTGCTCTCGCCATGGGGCGCTTGTCCGCAGGGGCGGGTCGACCGGCAGGGCCAGGCTTTCATATCCCCCCCACGAAAGGCCGATGCCGAACAAGCGCAGGCTGTCGAATGCCTGCGCCAATGCGCGTTCTTGCGCGGCCATGGGCTGAAGCACCACGCCGAACAGCCCGCTTGAACCCTTGAAATCACGCTTCCAGCAGGCATGGCCCGCGGCGCCCGGCAGGCCCGGGTGCAGCACGTGGCTGACGGCGGGATGTTCCTGCAGGCGCCGGGCCAGCAGCGAGGCGGTTTCCTGGTGGCGCTGAAGGCGCACCGAGAGGGTGCGCAGGCCGCGCAGGGCCAGGTACAGGTCGTCCGGCCCGGCCGTCTGGCCGAAGTCGTGGGCACCCGCCTGCAGCGTGGGCCAGGCGCGCGCATTGGCCGTGGCGGCCCCCAATATGGCGTCGGAATGGCCCGCCAGGTATTTGGTGGCGGCGTGGATGGAGACGTCCACCCCATGTTCAAAAGGCTTGAAGTACAGCGGCGTGGCCCATGTGTTGTCCATCATGACGATGGCCCCTTGCCTGCGGGCGGCCGCCGCGATGGCGGGAATGTCGCCGACCTCGAAAGTTTGCGAGCCCGGCGATTCCACATACACCACACGGGTGTTGGGGCGCAGATACGAAGCAATGGCGACGCCCTCGAGCGGCGGGAAGAAGCTGACTTCCACGCCGAGGCGGGCCAGGGTGCCGCAGGCAAAGGCCCGGGTAGGGCCGTAGACGTTGTCGGTGATCAATACGTGGTCGCCGGGCGACAGGAAGGCCAGCAGCGCATGGGTGCAGGCGGCCAGCCCGGAGGGAAAGACGATTGCGCCGTGCGCGTTTTCCAGTTCGGCCAGCATGTCGGCAAAGGCGCGGGTGGTGGGGGTGCCGAAGCGGGCATAGTGGCCGTAGGGGTTGCCGCCCTCGCGGCTGCGCCGCCAGTCGTCGTATGAGTTCACCAGCAAGGTCGAGGCGCGGCAGGCCGGCGTGTTGACCAGGCCGCCGAAACCGGCCGGCGCACGGCCCGCGTGAATCAGGACAGTATCGTCATGTGAAGTGCTCATGAGAAACATGATAGGCCGCTTCATGCGCAGTTTTATTGCTATTTTCGGCCAGATAAGGGGATAATCAGAAATTATTTTTCTTTTTTCTTGTATTTATAGAAAATATATTTCTATTCGCGCGCTGATAGCTTTTTCATACGGTCGGCTCGTCGAGCCACCTTTCAGGCAACACCATTCTTTGCACAGTATCCGCCGCTCCGCCGGCTCACCCGTCAGGCCCCCCCATGGATAAACTCGATCGCCTCATCCTCGAACAGCTTCAGGCTGATTGCTCGCTGCCCATCAACGACCTGGCCGAGCGCGTGGGCCTCAGCCCCACCGCCTGCTGGCGGCGGGTGCAAAAGCTCGAAGAACGGGGGGTCATCCGGGCCCGCGTGGCATTGCTCGACGGCGTCCGGCTCAATGTAGGGGTAACAGTGTTTGTGGCGGTACGCACCAGCCGGCACGACGCCCGCTGGCTCGAGCAGTTTCACGCGGCGGTATCGACCATACCCGAAGTGGTCGAGCTATACCGAATGTCTGGCGACACCGACTACCTGATGCGGGTGGTGGTGCCCGACGTGGCCGCCTACGACCAGGTATACAAGCGCTTGATACGCATGGCCGAACTGGCCGACGTCAGCTCGAGCTTTGCCATGGAGCAGATCAAGTACACCACGGCGCTGCCGCTGGACTATCTGCCTGATTCGTAAACCGCCGGCACATACTCCAGCCCCTCATCGAAGAGGTCGGACAGTTCGGCTGCGGCGCGCTGGGCCACCAAGAGTCAGTAAGGTACCTGCTTGCTGAACTGCACGGGCAAGCCCACCTTGGCGCCGGGCAGCGCCGCCTTGAGTGCGCGCAAAGCCTCGACCGCCTGGGCGAAATCGGCGTACTTGGCCACCGTGATGTCGGTCGGCTGGAAATGCTGCACCGACACGGGACGAGGCTGGGTTTGTTGAATCACCGCCTGGGCGTCGGCAGGCGCTTCGGACACGACCACCTCGTTGCGGCTGACGCCCACCACGCCTTGCGCATTGAGCAGCAGGGTGTCTTGGCTGCCGGAGTACTGGGGAGGAATGACGCGGACGCGGCTGGAGCCGATCTTGTATTCGGTCAGGGCGCCCCATTCGGCAATCTCGGCTTTGGTGAGCTTCTGTCCCGGCGTCAGGGCGAAGGCCGCACTGCTGGTCAGCGCCAGCGCCATGCCGAACAGTCCGAAGTAGCGTCGAAAACTTTTGTTCATGTTTCAGGTTCCTGGAACGAGGGTGGCACGGGTCATTGCGCAATGATGCGCGTTTCGGCAAGCATTCTGAAGCCGTCCGCATCGGCCGAGGGGCAAGGCGCTGATTCAACGAGCTGATATTTCCCGTCTATGAACTTGACCACCTTGATTGCGATATCGGGATTGCCTGCAATGGCGAAGATCTCCCAGTCGCCTTGCGCCGGCTCGCCGTAGAAGGCGAAGCTGCCCAGGGCATAGTCGGCAAACTCGTTGAGGCCGTCCACCTTGAAATGGTCATTGGGCAGCTTGAGCAGGGACACCGTGCCCGAGGGCGACTTGGCGGCAATGCCCAGGGAACCCAGGCAGACGTTGTCGCCCGACAGGCGGACCTGAAGCTGGTCCACGGTCTGGGCGTCTCCCTTGAATGTGCCCAACGACGTCACCCGCTTATAGGGAAACGCTCCGCTGCGCACATTCGCGTCGCCGAGGTCTTCGTAGTCTTCCTCGTCTTCCGGCGGGTGGTTCTCATGCCAGTAGGCCAGAGGGCTGAACTCGGGTACGAGCACATCGCCGGAACGACTCAGGCTGGGGTTTTTCTTGTATTCGAGCGCGATGGACACTGCTTTCTCGGTGTCCGGCACGCCGAAGCCGTACCAGTTGGAGTGTTCGTGGCCGACGCTGTTCTTTTGCCAGCCCAGGTCCATGGGAATGGCCGTGGCGCCGTCATGGATGTCGGCCGGGCCGCCGACGGTTTCAGTGGGCAGGTTGGTGTTCAGGTCCATCAGGCCCCCGAACGGCATTTCGCCGCCTACCGGGATGTGACGGATGTAGTCGGCATCCACTTTGCGGGCCGAGGCGAGCAGGATGTCGCGCATGTCGCGCCAGGTAAGGTCCGGATTGGCGCTGAGCACCACGGCGACGACGCCCGAGATGGTGGGGGTGGCCGCCGACGTGCCGTTCATGTAGGTGTAATCGCAGTCGGCGTTGTCGGGCTTGCCGTCGCGTTCGGTCTGGCCGCGCTGGAAGGGCGTGTTCGCACCCGTGTTGCTGTAGCCGTGTATGCAGCCGCGTATGTCGGTGCTGAAGATGGTGGGGCCGTCGGTGCCGTCTTCCCCGGCGCCTTCGCCGTAGATGCCTTCGCTGCCGTATTCGCCGCCCATGCCGGTGATCCACACTACTGAGCCGGCGCTGCTGTAGCTGCTGGCACTGCCCTTGGCGTTCAGGGCGGCCACGGTGATGATGTTGGACTCCAGAGTGCCGGTGTCGTTCGCCGGGTTGGTGCAGTCGTAGTAGGGCGCCGCTTGGCCGCAGGCGCCGTGCTCGAACGAATTTCCGGCCGCCTTGATGAACAAGGCCCCCTTGCCGTCGCGCAGTTTCTTCAAGCCACGCAGGGCGGCGGTATCGCCGGGCTCGAGGTCGGATTCATACGAGCTGGCTTCGGTGTCGCCGCCATAGGAGGCATTGAATACATGGGCTTTGCTCGACCACGATGCGCCGCCATACGCGGCGGCTGCCTGGTCCTGCCCATCGAGGAAGTTGGCGCCGCCCAGGTTCGCCAGGGGAGCAATGCCCATGACCCCTTTTTCATTCTGCGCCGCGGCGATGATACCAGCGACGACCGTGCCGTGAGGCGCGTCGTCCGGGTCGGACAAGTCTGGGTAAGGGTCGTCCGTCTTGGTCAGGAAATTCCAGGACATGCTGAAGTCGGCGTTGGGCGAGAGATCTTCGTTGTGCAGATCGACGCCCGAGTCGAGCACCAGCATGTTGACCCCCTGGCCCTTGTAGCCTTGCTTATGCACGGGCTCTACGTTCAGATCGATCCCGTCGCCGAAGGTGTCCGGGAAAGCCTTGAAGTAGCTGTCTTCATAATTCTGGGCCCACTGAAAGGTATACAAGGGCTCGGTCGCGCCCGTCTTGCAGGCATAGGCGCCGGTTTCCACGCAGGCTACGGGCTTGTCTCCGTCCGAACCACTGCCGCCGCATGCGGCGAGCAGTGTGGCGATCAGGGGAAGCAGGCCAAAACGCATTGTCTTTATATTCATGAGTCGTTGACGGTGAGATTGTCAGGCCATGGCAATTGCACATGGATGCATGCCGCTTCCGGTCAGGCGCTGCCCCTGAAGCTTTTCAGCGCCTGATTATAAAAGCAAGCAAAAGAATCAATACGAAATAATTACTGTGTTGGAAACTCGCAAATCGCAGCGGCAGCAGCGGCACGTCGGGTACGCGGGGTGCTGGTCTGGGGCGTCAGCGCGCAGGAAACCGCGATCACGCGGCGAAGCAAGCCGAAGGAACGGTCGACACGCCGCGTGCGAGGCCGCGTGGTTGATCCCCCCTGCCCCCCGGAATCGCCAGGAAGATCACCTCGGCGCCCTGCTCGGACGCCTGCCCAGGTATCCGGGCTATGAATGGCGCATTGCCGGCACCGACCTGATACTTATCGCCGTCGGCTCGATGATTGTCGCTGACATTCTTTATGATGTTTTCGACTGAGCGGCCGCAAGCACCATCGGCATCCGCGCCGCATTGGCCTGCCTGGCCGCGCTGTACTCCATTATTCGCGCTATTTCGTCGGCCGCCTCTTCACCGTATCGTGATTCGATCAGATAAAGGGCGGTGTCGATGCAAAGCGTCACGCCCCCGCCGGTGACAACGGTGCTGTTGTCGACGAGCAAGGCCTCGGTGGCCGCCACTTTGGGATAGCGCCGCTTCAATTCGTCCATCACCGAAGGCTCTGGCGGAATGACCAGGTTCTTGGTGGTCGCGGCCAAGCCGTCGAGCACGCCGGCTTCGGCAAGAATCATGGCCCCCGTGCACACCGAGCAAATCGTGGCGCCGGGCACCCAGCGGCGGATGAAATCAAGAATTTGCGGGTCGCTGGCCGCATCCTTCCAACCGGGGCCCCCCGGCACCAGCAGAACGTCCAGATCCTCGATTTCTTCAAGCATGATATCGGGCATTACCTTTAGCCCATTGGACAACTCTACGGCATTCATGGAGGTGGCCGCGCAGCGATACGACAGCTCGGGCACCACTCTTTTTCCCATTGAAAACACGCCCAGAGGGGCAAGGTCTATGGGCTCGACTCCAGGATAAAGCAAGAAGGTCAGTTGCATTGCGGTTCCTCGTGCACGGTTGGTAGCTGCGAATAGGCATAATCCCTTACTTGCCTACTGGACAACATAATCCTACTATTTGCCTAAAGGGCGATCAATAGGGGTATTTGACCGTTTAGGAGGAATCATGGGTACTCAAGCAAGCGAGCATTTCCACGAGCGTCTGAAGGGAGAACTGGAACCCACGCAAAACGGGTCCGTCTATGTAAGGCCGCAAGACATGGAATGGCGGCCCTCCCAGTTCGAGGGCGTTCAAATCAAGGTGTTGTACGAAAACAAGGAGGCCGGCGAAATGACCTGTCTTCTTAAATGGGAGCCGGGCACCACCCTGCCATTCCATAAACATCCTGAAATTGAACAGAGCTGGGTCATCGAGGGCTCGTTCTCGGATCACGACGGAATCTGCCGGGCGGGCGAGTACGTGTATCGCGTACCCGGCTCCATGCACGAAACACACAGCGCCGAAGGCTGCACCATTCTTGCCATCTACCGCAAGCCCAACATCTTCAGGAACAGCGCCGGGTACGACGTCGAGGACAAGAAGCAGATCAAGACCGATCGCCAGCCTTCGACATTCTCTCCGGCCGCTTCATAGCCACATAGGACAAGCAGAAAAAACACGCCTGTACACAATAGTTGCGGAATCGCTCTTTACCGTTTTATGAGTAGTAGAAGTTTGGCTGCAATGTGCCCCATCGCGCCTGGCGCGATGGATCTTCCTCGCGAGCACTCAACGGAGCGGAAATGGACACTCATTCTGCAAAAGATGGTACTGAAAAGAAGACATCCATACGAACGGTGGCTACGGCAAGCGCCATTGGCACAACGATCGAATGGTACGACTTCCTCATCTACGCCACAGCGGCTTCGCTGGTATTGAATACGCTGTTCTTTCCCACCCATGACCCCCTGGTAGGCAAGCTGCTTTCAATCGGCACCATCGGGGTCGGTTTTTTTGCACGCCCTTTGGGCGCAATCATCTGTAGCCACTTCGGCGACCGGCTGGGGCGCCGGTCGATGCTTATTTTGACACTTTCCAGCATGGGTGTCGCCACCATGCTGATCGGCCTGCTTCCCACATACGAAAGCATCGGCATTGCCGCGCCCATACTTCTGGTCGTATGCCGCCTTATACAGGGCCTGGCCGTTGGCGGCGAATGGGGCGGGGCGGTACTGATGGTGACCGAGCACGCGCCGCCCAACAAAAGAGGGTTCTACGGCAGTATCGTACAGATAGGCTTCCCCCTGGGCATGGCCTTGGGTACTGCGTCGTTCTTCGGCCTGGCTTATCTCAGCGACGAGCAGTTCATGGCGTGGGGCTGGAGGGTGCCCTTCCTGGCCAGCGCCCTGTTGGTTGTGGTGGGCACCTTCATTCGCATGCATATCGACGAAACGCCCGAGTTCAAGCGCAATGCCAGAGAGGGCAAGCTGGTGCGTTTTCCGGTGATCGATGCCATCAAGAACCACCCCAAAGACCTGCTTCTGGGCCTGGGGGCGCGCATCACCGAGATTTCATGGATCTACGTGATCACGATCTTCGGCCTGAGCTACGCCGTGACCAATCTGGGCATATCGCGAAACCTGGTGCTGGGGGCGATCGCCCTGGGCGCGGCCGTAGAGCTTATCACCATCCCGCTTTTTGGCGCGATCTCCGATCGCCTGGGGCGCCGCCCGGTGTACATGCTTGGCTGTGTCGCGGCCATTGCCCTGGCGTTCCCCATTTTCTGGGGTATCGAGACCCGCGATCCCGTCACTGTGATCCTGTCGTTCGTCATCGGGATGTCAGTGGGCCACGGCATTATGTATGGGGTGCAGGCGAGCTTCCTGAGCGAGATGTTTCCCAGCAATCTTCGCTACAGCGGGGCATCGCTGGGGTATCAGCTGGCAGCGCCCATAGGCGGCGGGCTGGTTCCGGTGGCGGCCGCGGCGCTTGTGGGGCTGAGCGCAGGGTCGACCTGGACGGTGTCCTTGCTGATGATCGCCATCGCGGCGGTTACCATGCTGGCCATCTACTACGCCAAAGAAACGGCTCCGGGCGTTGTTGCGGCCAAGAATGCCAATGCCTCACAAGACAAGGCCATGCCGCTGATGAAGAAGGTAACTCACTGACTTCGCCGCCGCGGGGCCCTTGGGCCTCGCACGGCGGGGCGCCGAGGCCGAGCCGGCCCGCCGTGCAGCATGGGCTGCGCCGGCGTTTGCCTAGGCAAGGTTTTCGCGCGAGCTTTCGGGCGAATACATGACAACCAGCGCGGTGGCCTCGCCGGACAAGCTGTGGCCGCGATGCGGCATTCTTGAATCAAAGTGAATCGCATCGCCCGCTTCGAGCACGTACTTTTCCATGCCCACCTGCCATTCGATGCGGCCTGTCAGCACATACAGCATCTCTTCCCCTTCGTGCTGGAAGAAGGTGAACTTGTCGACTTCGGCGGGAAAAGAGAACAGGAAAGGCTGCAGCGCATGGGCCTCGGTGGCGTCGCTTAGGGCGAAGTAATCGTAGCCGAACGCGCTGCCTCCCAGGACTGTGGGCCGTTTTTCAGTGTGCCGCACGATGCTTACGCCTTTGCGCGTGGCATGCCTGGCGCGGGACAGAAAGCTGGAGATGTCGGTGTTCAGCGCCGCGGCCAGCCGCGAAAGCGTCGCAATGGGTGGCACCTTCTTGCCGTTCTCGATGCGGGACAAATAACCTTTGTCGAAACCCGCCTTGCTGGCCAGGCCTTCGAGCGTAAGCCCTTGCGCAAGCCGGTGTTCACGCAAGCGCCGCCCCAACTCGTTGGGGAGCCGTGAGCCCGGCTCGGCATGTGCTGGTTCGATCGGCGCATTGACACTGTTGTTGTCCATGCGCCGATTTTACCCCTGATGCGCCTTTCGCAGCTCAAGCCACGGCGTCATAGGCGCCGCTAAGCGCCAGCAATTCTTGGCAGGTCATCACATGGGCCGTCGAGAAGGCAAGTATGGTTAAGGTGGCCTTGTGCACCTCCTGGGCGGACATGGCGCCGTATCCTACGTCCGGGTAGTCGAAAGTCCCGGTTGCGTCCGACAGAAACACCACCTTATAGTTGTGGAACATGGCGTCGCGCGCGGTCGCATGGCAGCAGTTCTCGGTGGTGGTGCCCGTGATGATTACCGTCTCGATGCCCCATTCGCGCAGGATCAGGTCCAGGTCGGTGGCAAAAAAGGCGCTGTAGCGGTGCTTTTTGATGACATGTTCGCCGGCTTGGGGCGCCAGGGGCTTGTAGATGTCGCCGCCCGCTGTTTCATCCACCAGCGCGCTGCGGTCTGCGATAGGCGGATACAGGTCGTCGTATAGCCCCATGTCGCTGCCGTCGCGGCGATGCACGTGAGCCGTATAGATCACCCGCATGCCTTGGCCGCGGCAGGCCTGCAGGGTTTCGGCCAGGCGCGGCACCATGTCTTGCGCCTGCTGCGACAGCAGCGGCGCGCCGGGTGCTACAAAGTCATTCTGCATGTCGACCACGATAACCACGGTTTTCCTGGGGTCGATTGTGTCGCATTGATAGGGCATGGTTGTCTCCTTGGATTGGTTCGGAAGGGGCAAAGAACTTGCCCGCATGCACCTACTCTATTACGGAGCGCTTTGGCCTGCTTGTCTTGAACCGCCAGTTTTCTTCATCTTCAGCCCGTCTCAAGGAGCCCGGCATGAATGCTTACGATACTGTCAACCCCGGCGATGGTTTTGAACGCTGGCATCATGCAACCTGCCGCAATTATTCGCATACCGAGGCGCAATCCCTCAGCGAACCCGGCTTCAGCGCGAGCGTGGCCGTGCATCGGTTCGGGCGATTGGCGATCAGCCGGAACTCCTCGCTTGTGCCGGGTGCCGGCCAGTGGCGCGTTACCCGCGGGCCATCGGATATCCGCCGCGACCATCGAGACGACTTCTTCCTGTGGATCGGCCGTGGCGGCACTGTCGCCCTCGAACAGCAGGGGCGTGCCGTTACGCTGCAGGCCGGCGACCTCATGCTAATGGACCAGGCCCGGCCGTTCACGCTTACCTTCGGCCAGACTTCGGCCTATACCATTGTCATTGTTTCCCGCGAGCTGATGCAGTCTCACCTGGCCGGGGCGCAGGACATGGTCTCGCGTTGCATCGACGGCCGTTCTCCGCTGGCCAGGCTGGGCGCCAGTCTGGCCGAAGAATGCATGGCGTTAAGCGCTTCGGCCGATCCCGCCTGGCCTCATGAGCGAATCGATACGGCCGCGCTCGACATCTGGAGCAGCGCCATCGGCTCGGCCCTGGCCCGCCCGGAACCCCGGGCCGAGAGGCGCGGCCAGCGCCTGGCGCAAGTCAAGGCGTTTCTTTCCAGCCGCCTCGACGACGCAGACCTGGACGTGGCGTCCATTGCCCGCGAAACCTATATGTCCGACCGCACCCTGCTGCGCTTGTTTGCCGCGGAAGGCACCACGCCCATGCGTTGGCTGTGGGCGGAAAGGCTGCGCGCCAGCCGCCAGGCGCTCGAGCACGGAAGATTCCTGCGCGTTACCGATGCGGCGGTGGCTTTCGGCTTCAAGGATCTTTCCCACTACAGCCGTGTCTTCAAGGCGGC
Source organism: Pusillimonas noertemannii (assembly GCF_003096595.1). GTDB lineage: Bacteria > Pseudomonadota > Gammaproteobacteria > Burkholderiales > Burkholderiaceae_B > Pusillimonas > Pusillimonas noertemannii. The sequence continues at coordinate 436,345 of NZ_QEKO01000001.1, forward strand.
ATACGGGCAAAGCCCGCAGCAAGTACTGAAATCGCGTGCGCCATAGGCATGCGCCCGCACATATTTTGAATCCAGTTGTTCCAGGCGCGGTAATCCGTGCCTGGCGCCGGGGCCCGTTGTGTATCATGCCTGCACGGATATGCTCCAGGAGACCCGGAATGCGTTTGGCGGCTGTATTCAAACCAGTGATCACGACTCTTGCCGCGTCGGTCATGGCATGTGGCGGCGGAGCCCTGGCGGCCCAAAGCGGCGACCGCATCACTTCCTTTGTGCTGTCTTCTGGCGGGCTGGCCCAGATCGAGCGCCGGGTAGGCGTCGAAGACCAGCCCTTCGTGCAATTGTCCGTTCCCCTCGAGCAGGTCGACGACGTCCTGAAAAGCCTCGTCGTCCACGACCCCGGCGGCCATGCCACCAGCATCGTGCTCGATGGCGAGGCCCCGGTGCAAGAAGCCTTTTCCCGCTTGCCCTTCGGCCCCGAGGCGCTTTCATCGCCCGCCGAGCTGGCGGCGGCACTGCCGGGCATGCGGGTGCGGGCCTCATCAGGGGGGCGCACGGTGCAGGGCAGGGTACTGGGCGTAGAGCCCGCCCGCGAAGACGAACCCGGCGCCCTGCTGTCGGTCATGACACCGGAAAACCAGGTCCAGGCGCTGCGGCTGGGCGCCGACACGGTGCTCGAGCTTCTGGACGATTCCCTGCAACAGCGCTTGCAGGCGGCGCTTCAGGCCAGCGGGCAGCGCCAGGCCGACACCCGGCGCAGCTTGAACATAGGCCTTGCCGGCAAAGGCGCGCGCGACGTCACGTTCTCTTATGTCGTGGCTGCGCCCGTATGGAAAAGCGCCTATCGCCTGTCCACGGGCGAACAAGACCAGGCCAGGCTTCAGGCCTGGGCCGTGCTCGAGAACGCCAGCGGCCAGGACTGGGACGGCGTCAAGGTGACGCTGGTGTCGGGTGTCCCCGTTACGCTGTCGCAAAAGCTGTATCAACGCTATTGGCATGTCCGCCCCGAGCTTCCCGTGGCGGTCGGTGCAGCCGAGGCGCCGCGCGCCGATACCTCGGCCATGATGGAAGCGGCCGATGCCGTGATGCCCAAGGCTGCTGCGCCGGCACTCAGGTCGTTCGCGGCCGGCAGGGCGGCCCCGCCCGCACCCGCGCCCGAGGCTCCGTCCATGGCGACGGAAGGGCAGACCGATGTGCGCTATGAACTGCCCCGGCCCATCACCGTGGCGGCGGGCCAGACGGCCTCTGTGCCCTTCATCGACGCCCAGGTGCAGGCCGAGCGGGTGTCCGTATTTCAGGCCGATCGTGGCGGCCTTCACCCCGTGGCGGCGGTTTGGCTCAAGAACACCACGCAGGGCAGCCTGCCGCCGGGCATACTTACCGTATACGACGAGCGGGGCGGACATCTGGGCGATGCCCAGCTGCCAGCCATTCCGGTGGGCGAAAGCCGCTTCCTGTATTTCGCCGAAGACGGCAAGGTCGAGGTACGCGCCGAGCAGCATCCGCAAGAGCGCCTGTCCGAACTCAGCATCAGCCAGGGGGTGTTGCGCGCCCAGCGCCTGTTGCGCCGGGAAAGCGTCTATACCATCAAGGGCGCGCCCGATGCGCCGCGTACCGTCATCATCGAGCAGCCGCGCAGGCAGGGCTGGAAGCTCGAATCCGATCAGCTTGCGGGCGAAACAGTCACGCATTACAGGCTGCGCGCAGAGGTGCCCGCGCAGGGCACCGCCACGGTGCGTGCCGTGGCGTCGCGCCAGGAACAGCAGACCGTGGCCCTGGCCGACACCAATGAACAGACCCTGGCGGCATGGAGCGCAAACGCCGCCGACGAGCGCAGCAAGAATGAGTTGCGCCGGCTGGCCGATCTGCGCCGCGAGCTGTCCGACGCCCAGCGCCAGGAGCAGATGCTTGAAGAGCAATTGGGCGAAGCCGCCGAGAACCAGGCGCGCGTGCGCGACAATCTGGCGGCCGTGCCCCCCGATAGCGCCCTGGGCCAGCGCTATCTGGCCGCGCTCGAGAAGGAAGAAGACCATATCGGCACTTTGCGCGAGCGCAGGCAGGCCGCGCAGCAAGAAACCGCCAGCCGGCGCAAGGCGCTTGAAGGGGCGCTGGCCGAACGTTGATGCGAGGCGTTTCCCGGTATCGCCATGGCTGCTTTCTTTGGCGGCTCTGCAGGCCGGATCAGCGCAATTCAAGGCCGTTCCTGTCGTCCGCGGGAATGGCGTGTCTTGCTGCGACAGCGTTATCATCGGAATGATGCCGGCATCCCGAATTCGCCGCCCGCATCCGGCTTCCGTGGCGCCGACGCCCCGCGCCGCTTCCCGACTTCTTGAATACACGTATAGGTAAAACGCCATGAGCAGCCCCGCCTACCCCGATACGCAGCTTCTGATCGCAAACGAATGGGTGGAGGCGGCCAGCGGCAAGACCATCCCGGTGCGCAACCCGGCCACCGGCCAGGCCATCGGCACCGTGGCCCATGCCGGCATTACCGACTTGGACCGGGCCCTGGCCGCAGCGCAAAGCGGCTTCGAGGTCTGGCGCAATGCGTCGGTGTATGAACGCGCCACCGTCATGCGCCGTGCAGCGGCCCTGCTGCGCGAGCGTGCCGAGGACGTCGCCCGCCTGCTGACCCAAGAGAACGGCAAGCCGCTGGCCGAGGCCAGGGGCGAAGTCAATGCCGGCGCCGACATCATCGACTGGTTCGCCGACGAGGGACGTCGCGTATACGGCCGCATCGTGCCGGGCCGCAACGTGGCCGCCCAGCAGTGGGTGCTCAAAGAGCCCGTGGGGCCGGTGGCGGCTTTTACGCCCTGGAACTTTCCGGTCAACCAGATCGTGCGCAAGCTGGGCGCCGCGCTGGCCACCGGCTGCTCATTCCTGTGCAAGGCGCCCGAAGAAACGCCCGCCTCGCCGGCCGCGCTGCTGCGCTGCTTTGTCGATGCCGGCATTCCGCCCGGCGTCGTGGGCCTGGTCTTCGGCGACCCAGCCGAGATTTCAGGCTATCTGATCCCGCATCCGGTCATACGCAAGGTCACGTTCACCGGCTCCACGGCGGTGGGCAAACAACTGGCCGCTCTGGCGGGCCAGCACATGAAGCGCGTCACCATGGAGCTGGGCGGCCACGCGCCCGTCATCGTCGCCGAAGACGCCGACCTCGAGCTGGCTGCCAAGGTGGCCGCCGCTTCCAAGTTCCGCAACGCCGGGCAGGTGTGCATCTCGCCCACCCGCTTCCTGGTCCACGGCAGCGTCGCGGACGAATTCACCAGGGCGCTGGCCCAGTATGCGCAGTCGCTCAAGCTGGGCGACGGGCTGGCCGAAGGCACGACGCTGGGGCCGCTTGCCAACCCGCGCCGCGTCGCGGCCATGGAAAAAATGGTGGCCGACGCCCGCCAGCGCGGCGCGCGCATCCTGACGGGGGGCGAGCGTGTGGGCGAAGCGGGCAACTTCTTTGCGCCCACCATCGTCAGCGAGCTGGCGCTGGAGTCGGATCTGTTCAATGAAGAACCTTTCGGTCCCATCGCCGGCGTGCGCACATTCGACCGCCTCGAAGAAGCCATCGCCGAAGCCAACCGCCTGCCCTACGGCCTGGCGGCCTATGCCTTTACGCGCTCATTCAAGAATGTGCAGCTGCTGTCGAACAAGGTCGAGACCGGCATGCTGTGGATCAACCAGCCCGCGACCCCTTCGGCCGAAATGCCCTTTGGCGGCGTCAAGGATTCGGGCTACGGCACCGAGGGGGGGCCCGAGGCGCTCGAGGCTTATCTCAACACCAAGGCAGTGTCGGTGGTCGGCGCATAGAAGGAAAGCCGCCGCACGCAGGGTAGGGCCGTTCAGCCGGTATGGACGGGCGAACCACTGGGCTCTTCCATCTGCCGATATATGCTCGGCCCTAGCGCCAGCTTCAGCCCCGCCCCGCGCAGGCCGTTGAATATCAGGAACGACAGCCACAGGCCGTGGTTGCCCAGAAGCGGAAGCAGCGCCAGCGACAGCGCCAGGAAGGCGGCCGAGCATCCCAGCATGATGAGCATCAAGGGCTTGGTGCGCGTTGCACCGATGAACACGCCGTCGTACAAATAAGCGGGCATGGAGACCAGGGGTGCCAGCACGGCCCAGACCAGGTACAGGCGGGCCAGGCTGGCGATTTCCGGCTGGTCGGTGAGCAGGCCGATCAGCTGCGTCCCGGCGGAGCTGTAAACCAGCGTATACATCACCGAGCCGATCAGGCCCCACACCATGCAGACGCGAATCACGCGTGCAAGCTGCCGGGCATTGCGCCGCCCCACGGCGGCCCCGGCCAGGGTCTCCGCCGCATGCGCGAAGCCGTCCAGGCCGTACGAGGTAAAGCTTAGAAAGTTCATCAAGATGGCGTTGGCCGCCAGCAGGGCGTCGCCCTGCCTGGCGCCCAGGTGCGTGAACCAGGCGAATGTGGCCAGCAGGCAGGCGGTGCGAATGAAGATGTGGCCGTTGATCTGGACGAGCCGGCGCAAGGCGGTGGGTTCGAAGATCTCGATCCAGCGTATGGCGTCCAGTTGCGGCCGGTAGCTGCGCCATAGCAGTACGGCCCCCACGGCCATGCCGCTGAAGTCGGCCAGCGCCGTGGCGCGGCCGATTCCGCTTACCCCCCAGTCCAGCCCATACACGAAAGCCAGCACCGCGGCCAGGTTGACGATATTGATCAGTATCTGGATGGCCAGCGCAATGCGTACCCGCTGGCAGCCCAGCAGCCAGCCCAGGATGACGTAGTTCGTCAGCGTGAAGGGCGCCGACCAGACCCGGCCGTAGGCATAGAGGCGCGCCTGCTCGGCCGCCTCGTTCGACGCGCCCAGCAGGGCGAGCCCGCCGTTGATCAGGGGGCGCTGCAGCAGCAGTATCAACAGGCCGATGGCAACGGCAAGGAGCACGCCTCGTCCGACCGTCAGCACGATGGACTCGGCCTTGCCCGCGCCGAAATACTGCGCCACCACGCCCGTGGTGCCCATGCGCAGGAAGCCGAACACCCAGAACAGGAGGTTGAAGAACAGGCTGCCCAGTGCCACCCCCGCCAGATGGTGGGCGCCCGGTAGATGGCCGGCGACGGCCGTGTCCACCGCCGACATCAAGGGCTGGGTCAGGTTGGCCAGAATGATGGGAACGGCCAGGTACAGGACCTTTCGGTAGCTGATCGGATGGGCGGAGGTCATGGTGGAGTCGATGGTACGCTATTCCCGGCCGGAACGCCGTTTTGCGGATTAGCGTTATCGCTAGTACCGGATGCCCGGCCAACCCTCCAAAATAATCTTATGGAGACAAACGTGATCATTGGGCCAGACGCCAACCGCCGCCTTTCGCCAGCCCCGGATTCCCCCGGCTTGGCCGACGACGTCATGCAAGGCGGCAATATCGGGCAATATCAGCATCTCATGGCCAGCCGCATCGCAAAAATCGAGGCCAGCCGGCAGCCCTGCCAGGACGATTTCAAATGCCGCGTCACACAGGCCACGGTGGGACAGATACGCATCATGCACATACAGTCCAGCCCGCTCGAACTCATCCGCAGCCCGCGATGCATCGCCTCCGACAGCCACAACGAATACCTGGTCGGGCTCAATCTGTCGGGCGACATGCTGGTCGATCATTATCGCTATCAAACTTCGGTCAAGGCCGCCCAGATGTTCCTGCTCGACAAGGCGGCGCCATACCAGACCACCTTCACCGATGATTCAGACCGCATTATTTTCTCGATTCCGCGCAGGCTGGTCGAGCACCAGCTGCCCGATCCGTCGCGTTACTTCCAGTACACGCCTTCGATCTCCGGCGGGATAGGCGGCCTGGCCTACAGCCATCTTGCGTTGCTGATGAAAGAAAGCCATCAGCTCAACGACGTCACCCGCATGCAGCTCATACAAATGTGCCTCGATCTGGTCGTGCTGTCGTTTCGATCGTTCGACGATGCCCCCATGCGTTCCGCCTACGGCAACGGCAATGTGAGCGTCCTGCTGGCCCGGGTCAAGGCCCATGTGCGTTCCGTCTTGTGCGACCCGGAGCTCACCCCCAGCATGGTGGCCGACAGCATGGGGCTTTCCAAGCGCTACCTGCACAAGCTGTTTTCCGACAGCGGCACCACCTTCGGCGCCTGGGTGCGCGACGAGCGCCTGATGCGCGCCCGAACGCTGCTTGCCGACCCGCGCTTCAACTATCTTTCCATCAAGGAAATCGCCTTCCAGCAGGGCTTTAACGACATTCCCAATTTCAGCCGGCAGTTCAAGGCACAATACCAGCAGACGCCCAGCGAGCTGCGCCAGAACGCCTGCCAGAATGTCATCGCTCCAGGGTGATCATTCCTGAACGAACTCATGCACCACGCCCAGCGCCTGCTCGGCGGGCACGTGGAAGCGGCCTTCGCCTTCCACCACATGAAAGCCCGCCTGCTTCACGAGTTCCCGCGCCTTTGCCAGGTCCTTCACTGAAAAGCTTGCGGCCACGATCGAGGGCGACGGCGAAAAAAGGGAGCCCGGGAAGCGCTTGTTGAGATCGTCGGGGCGGGTGAAGCACAAGGTGCTTACCAGGGGCAGGCTGACTGCCGGCAAACCGTCCTGCTCGATAACCGGCCGGCCGGTAAGGCGTGAGTACTTTTGTGCCATTTCATCGGGTTTGTCGCTGACCAGCAGTAGCCTGGCCAGGCTGGTGGCGCCGTTGGGATGGGTCAGGTAGCGGGGCTGGTGCACGTATTCGGGGTAACGGTGGTGTGCCGCCTGGATCAGGCCCTCGGGGTTGATGTCGCTGTCGAAGTGGACGCAGTCGAACACCGCCGTGCGCACGCCGTCCTGGGTGCCGATGTCCCTTTGCAGGGTAATCACGCCTGAATTCTTGATACTGGTCTGGTCGAGCCGCTTGGCCACCACCGAGGCGTCGCCGCAGCCGAAGCAGATAATGTGGGCGCCCTGGAACTTGTCGATGAACGTCGCCCAGCTCCAGTCGAGTGCGCCCGGGTTTACCACGCCCAGGATCTCGATATAGTTGTTGGGAAACACCGCGCATCGATTCCCCGTGGCCATGGGCCGCACAGGCTCTCCGGGCTTGTTCGAGCCCGAATGCACAGAGAGGGGCGTAAGCTGGAAGCCCAGCCTTTCATACAGCGCCGAGGCTTCGTCCATGTCGCGCACGGCGATGCCCAGATGATTCACGGAATCAATGTCACCCTTCATATTCAGTTCTCCTGGTCTGTTCAACAATGGTGTCTGCAACCTGATGGCCACCATAATCCAAGCGCGAGCCAAGGGCTTGTCTTTCCGTGCAATATCGTTTGTTTTGGCGCCGGGCCGAAAATACAAGTTCTATTGCACTCCCAGGCAAGGGGGCATCGACGGGCATCCATTAAGCTGCTTTTGACCAAGGAGGCCAGAAAATGGATGTGCAAGTTCAGCTTTCGTGCGGGCGCCTGCAGGGCGTCCGGCAAGAGGGGGTGTATCAGTTTTCCGGTGTGCCCTACGCCGAAGATCCCGTCGGAGCCCTGAGGTTCAGGCCTCCTGTTCCCAAGGCGCCCTGGAATGGAATCCTGGACGCCACCCGGCCGTCGGTCGTAGCCCCCCAGGCTGCGTCCCGCCTGGCCGCCGTCATGGGCGAGTTCACAGGCACGCAGGACGAAGCCTGCCTGCAACTGACGATCAGCACACCGGGACTGGACGACAAGAAGCGTCCCGTGCTTGTGTGGCTGCACGGCGGAGGATTCTCCAGCGGTTCGGGGGGCATCGATTGGTACGATGGCCGCGAGCTGGCCAGGCTTGGCGACCTGGTGGTGGTGGGCGTCAACTACCGCCTGGGCGCCCTGGGCTTTCTGGTGGCAGAGGGCGTAAGCGAGGGCAACCTGGGCCTTCTGGACCAGGCCCTGGCGCTGGAATACATTCGCAAGAATGTTGCGTCGTTTGGCGGAGACCCCGGCAACCTGACACTCATGGGCCAGTCGGCCGGCGGCAATTCGATTGCCGCCCTGTTTGCCGGCAAGCACGATGTGTCGGGAGTGCGGCGCGTCATACTGCAAAGCCCCGCCCTGGGCATGGCGCCTCAAACTGCGCGGGCCGCCCGGGCTTCGGGGCACGAATTCCTGAAGGCTCTGGGGCTGTCGCCCGATGCGGCTGACTTGCGTTCCCAGCTGCAGAAGCTGCCGGTTGCCCAGATACTTGCGGCCCAGTCCGAAGTTGCCCGTGGCGGAGCCCGCTACGGGGACACCACTCCGCCCTTCCAACTTTCCCAGGGCGAAGAGGGTGCGACGCAGCAGGATTTTCATCTGAGCGCCGCCGAGGCATTGCAGGGGGTCGATGTGCTGATCGGCATTACCGCCGACGAGGCCCATGCCTTCCTGATGCAGGCGCCCCGCACGCAGATCGTCAGCGCCGAAGAGGTGGCGCATTGCGTGCGCGACATCTACGGTGCGTCGGCGGTGGATTGCCTGTTGCAGATCGAGGCCAGGCATCCCCACGAATATGCAGGCCTGCATTTCAGCCGCCTGATCACCCACGCGGTGTTCGCGCATCCCACCCGCCAGTTTGCGCAGCGCGCCCATCAGTGCGGCAGCAGAACCTATTTCTATATTTTCGACTGGCAGCCCGAGGCTTCGCCCTTCAAAAGCTGTCATTGCCTGGAGCTTCCGTTTGTCTTCGGGCCCTCGGACGCATGGGCGCACGCGCCGATGCTGGGCGGAGGGGACGGCGAGCTGCTTGCCGACATTGCGCGCAAGGTGCAGTCGGCATGGCTTTCCTTCGTGCATGCCGGCGACCCCAGTACCGACTCGCTGCCGCCGTGGCAATGTTTTACCGAGCAAACGCCTTTGGTGATGCACCTGAGCGACTCGCCCCATATGCGGACAGAGGAGCTTTGCCTGCCATGACCACCGCGCCTGTCCCTGCAGCCATTCCGGCCGGGCGGCCGAAGAAGGCCGTCCTCATCAAGAACGCTACGCTCGTCGACCCCTGCGAAGAGACGATGGCGGATTCGGTCCAGGACATACTGATTCTGGATGACGCAATCGCCGCCGTGCAGCCGGGGCTTGATCGGCTGGCGCAAGAGCACCATGCCCAGGTCATCGACGGCGGCCGCTGGCTGGCGCTGCCCGGCCTGGTCAATGCCCATTACCATTCCCACGACGTGCTGCTGAAGGGGCGGTTTGACGTCATGTCGCTCGAGAAATGGGCGTTCCGGGCATTGCCCCGCTTCTTTCCGCCGCGCTCCGACCAGGAGCTGCGCTTGCGGACATTGGTCGGCGCGGCAGAGTGCCTGCGCAGCGGCATCACCACCGTGCAGGACATGCTGAGCCTGTGGCCGCTGACCGCGCATCAGGCCCAGGTCGTTCGCCAGGCCTATCTGGATTCCGGCTTGCGCGTGGTGCTGGGAATTCAAATGGCGGATGTCGGGCCGCTGGATACCATTCCGTTCTTTGCGCAAGGACTGGACGACTCGACGCGCGAGCTGGCAAAGGGCCCCGCGGCGCCGGCGGATATGCCCGACCCGATGGCTGAACTGCAAAGCATTCTGCGCGACAGCCCCGCGGGGCAGGGCGACCTGCTTACCTGGGCCGTATGTCCATCGAGCCCCGAGCGCTGCAGCCGCGAGCTCTTGACGACAATGCGCGATATCGCCCTGAAGCACGGCCTGAGGCTTTTTTCCCATATCGCCATTTCCCGCCTGGAGGCGGTGGCTGCGCAGCAGATCTTCGCCCAATGGGGCGGCTCGCCGGTGCGCTACCTGCAATCCATGGAAGTGCTGGGCCCGCATCTTACGCTGGCCCACGGCGTGTGGCTCAACGCCGATGACCGCCGCATTCTGGCCGAGACCGGCACCCGCATGGTGCTGAACCCCATGAGCAACCTGAAGACCAGAAACGGCATAGCGCAGTTTCAGGGCTATCGGCAGGACGGCATCCACTTCGGCCTGGGCTGCGACAACTGTTCCTGCTCGGATGCGCAGAATATGTTTCAGGCGATGAAGTTCGCCACACTGCTCTCGGGCGTGAACAGCCGCGTGGACAATGGACTGACGGCCCGCGAAGCGATCCATGCCGCCACGATGGGGGGCGCCCGCGCGCTGGGCATGGAAGACCGCATCGGCCGGATATGGCCCGGCTACCGCGCCGACATCACCTTCATCGATAAAGACGACCTCGTCTATAAGCCGCTGAACAATCTCAAGCGCCAGCTGGTGTATGGCGAAGGCGGGCGCGGCGTGGACAGTGTCATGGTCGCCGGCCGCTTCCTGGTGCGCGAAGGCCGGCTGCAGGGCATCGACCAGGCCGTGCTCGAGGCCGAGCTGCTGTCGCTGATGCCGGTGCTGCAGCGCGACGCCGACGCCGCCGAGGCCCGGGCTCGCGCGCTGGACGACGTCATTGCCCAGGTGGAGCAGCGATGCATGGGCATGCCTGTCGGCATGCAGCGCATGGCTTGTGACGCCGCTGAGCCTGATGCGTGCAGGATCAACCGATAGTGCACTACGCGACAAGGGGGGGCTGACGTACGTCTATATACTCAAGTCATTATTAATAAAAGAATTTCGACTATTCCACCATCGGAGAGACATCATGGAACTCAAGTTCAAGGCTTTATGCGCCGCCGTGACACTATCCCTGTTTGGCGCCTCGGGCGCCGCCGCGGAAACCATCAAGGTCGGTGTGCTGTCGCCCAATACCGGGCCCTACGCGGTCATTGGCGAAGACGTCAAGAACGGCTTTCAGCTGTATTTCGACAGTGTCGGCAACAAGGCGGGCGGCGATGACATCAAATTGATATTTGAAGATTCGCAGGCCAAGCCCGACGTCGGCCTGACCAAGGCACAGAAGCTCGTCGAAAGCGACAAGGTCGCCTTTGTGGGCGGCATCGTGTCTTCGAGCGTGGCCTATGCCGTGCGTGACTATCTGGTCGAAAAGAAGGTGCCCCTGCTTGTTTCGGTCTCGAGTGCCGACGGCCTTACCCAGAACCTGGCGGCGCCGAACATCTTCCGCACCAACAGCTCGGGCAGCCAGACCAGCCACCCGATGGGCCAATGGCTGCTCGACCAGGGCTACAAGCGGGTCATCATCGTTGCACCCGGCTATTCGATGGGTTTTGAACAAACCGGCGGCATCGCCCGCGTCTTTACCGAGGGCGGCGGCAAGGTGGTGCAGGCCTTGTACCCGCCTTTGGGTACGACCGACTATGCGCCTTACTTGACGCAGCTCAAAGTGGACGATGCCGATGCCGTCATCGCAGTGTTTGCGGGTTCCGAGGCCATACAGTTCGTGAAGCAGTTCGAAGAGTATGGCCTGAAGGGCGAGATACCGCTTGTCGGCACCAGCCTGCTGACCGACGATCTGATTCTTGAAAAAGAGGGCGACGCCGCGCTTGGCGTCATTACCTCGTCTCATTATTCAAGCCAGGTCGATACGCCCGAGAACAAGGAGTTCGTCGCGGCCTACAAAGAGCGCTACAAGAGGCCTCCCACCTTGTACGCCGAGGCGTCTTATGTGGCGGCAAGAGTCATACACGACGCGCTGGACAAGCAGGGTGGCGACATCGGCAACCAAGAGGCCCTGCTCAAGGCCATATCCGACGTGTCCTTCAAGGCGCCCCGCGGCAATTTCAAGTTCGACGACTACAACAGCCCCATTCACGACATCTACATCCTGAAGGTCGAGCGCACCGAAGACGGCCTGGTCAACAAGCCCTTCCACCGCTATGAAAACATCTCGCAGTTCTATACCTGGACTCCCGAGGAATTCATGAAGCTCCCGCCGTATCGGGACATCGCCGACACTTGGGTCAAGTAACTCAATAAGCTGAAGACCGGTATGGCTTTCTACGCAATCCAGTTTCTCAACGGCCTCTCGCTGGCGATGCTTTTGTTTTTGATTTCGTCGGGCCTGTCGGTGATATTCGGCATGATGAGGATAGTGAATCTGGCTCACGGCTCGTTCTACTTGCTCGGCGGCTATATCGGCCTGACAGTGCTTTCGTGGCTGGGCAATTTCTGGCTGGCCATCCTGGCGGCAGCGATCGTGGTGGGCTTGTTCGGCATCGTGCTGCAGCGCACATTGCTTCGGCGCGTGTCGGACAACGAGCTGGGCCAGGTGTTGATGACTTTCGGCATTTTGCTGATAGTGGCCGACCTGGCCTTGTGGGTCTGGGGTGGCCTGCCCCAGACCCTGTCCAAGCCGAGCTGGCTCAACGGTTCCTTCCGCTATGCCGGTCTGGTGTTTCCGAAATATCGCGTCGCCATGATTCTTCTTGGGCTTGTCGTCGCGGTCCTGATCTGGCTCGTCATCGAGCGCACGCGAATCGGCGCCATCATTCGCGCCGGCGTCGACGACAGCGAGATGGTCCGGGGCATCGGCATCGACATCCGCAAGGCGTTCCTTCTGGTCTTTGGCGCCGGCGCGGCGCTGGCCGGGGTGGCCGGCGTGCTGGGGGGAGCCATGCTGGGCGTGTATCCGGGGGTCGATTTCGACGTGTTGCTGCAGGCCTTTGCCGTGGTGGTCGTGGGAGGCCTGGGCAGCCTGCGCGGGGCCTTCGTGGGCAGCCTGCTCATCGGCTTCAGCGACACGCTGGGCAAAGTGTGGTTCACCGACTTCGCCCTGTTCACCATATTCGTGCCCATGGTCATCATGCTTGTCATCCGTCCTGAAGGGTTGTTCGGCCGTGAGTAAAAACGCTTATACCCAACGGGCCTTGCTGGCCCCCGCGGCCACAGTCCTTCTGTTCGCGATCATCGCCGTGGTGGGCTGGCTATCGCCCTCGTACACCACCGGCCTGCTCATCGACTGCCTCATCTTTTCCATCTTTGCCCTGGGCCTGAACCTGCTGTTGGGCTACACGGGCCTGCCTTCGCTGGGGCATGCCGCATATTTCGGCGTGGGGGCCTACACCGCGGGGCTGATGATACTGCACGTCACGCCCAGCTTCTGGTGGTGCGCCCTGGCGGCCATCGGCGTCAGCCTTGCGTTCGGCGCTTTGTACGGCTTGCTGTCGCTACGCACGTCGGGTGTGTTTTTCCTGATCATCACGCTGGCATTGGGGCAGATCACCTGGGCCATTGCGTTTTCCTGGAGAAGCCTTACGGGCGGCGACGACGGCCTGCGGGGCATCGGCCGCCCGGACCTGGGGCTGGGCCTGTCGCTGCAGAGCAATAACGATTACTTTCTTTTTGCCCTGCTGGCCCTGGCACTTACCCTGTTCGTGGTGCGCCTGATCGTGCGCTCGCCGTTTGGCGCCGCGCTGCGCGGCGACAGCCAGAATCCCGAGCGGCTGGCGGCGCTGGGCTACAACGTGTGGCTGTGCCGATTCCTCAGCTTTGTCATCTCGGCCGGCATCTCGGGCTTTGCCGGAGTGATCTTCGTCTTCTACAAGGGCTTCGTAAGCCCCGAGGCCGTCGGCATCGTCATATCGGCCGAAGTCATGCTGATGGTCATCATTGGCGGGGCGGGCACCTTGCTCGGCCCCATCCTGGGGGCTTTCCTGGTCGTGTATCTGGGGCACTCGGTAAGCAGCCACACCGATCGCTGGATGACCATATTGGGCATTCTGTATGTCGCGGTCGTGCTGTTCGCCCCGCACGGCATCGTCCGCGCCATCGGCAACAAACTGGCTATCAGAAAATCATCATGAGCTCGCACGCCATCCAGGTCGAAAACATTGTCAAGCAGTTCGGCGGCTTGCGGGCGGTGGACGACGTTTCCCTGAGCGTCCCCGTCGGCGAGCGCCATGTATTGCTGGGCCCCAACGGCGCCGGCAAGACCACGCTGTTCAGCATGATAGGGGGGCAGCAGAAGCCTACCTCGGGGCGCGTCACGCTGCTGGGCCGGGATGCCACCCGGCTCAATGCGCACCAGCGTACGCATCTGGGGCTGGGGCGCACTTTCCAGATCACGTCGCTGTTCCAGGACATCACGGTCGAAGAGAACCTGCAGCTTGCGGTCATGGCCTTGTCGCGCTCACGCTTCAATATGCTTCGATCGGTGGAATCGTTCGCCGGCATGATGGATCGCGTCAACGAGCTGCTGGAAACCTGGCGCTTCGGCGCCGACCGCCGACTGCCGGTCAAAGAGCTTTCGTATGGCGACCAGCGCAAGCTCGAGCTGGCCATGGCGGTGGCCAACCAGCCCAAGATCCTGCTGCTCGACGAGCCCACCTCGGGGCTTTCCGCCGCCGAGACCGCAACCGTGGTCGAACTGATCAGGGGGCTGCCGCGCAGCGTTACCGTGCTTCTGGTAGAGCACGACATGGACGTTGCGTTCGAGGTGGCCGACCGCTTCACAATCTTGCACAACGGGAAACTCATCATGTCCGGAACCGAGTCCGAAGTACGCGGCAGCCGGCACATCCAGGAAATCTACTTTGGTGACAGCGCATGAACACCTGGCCTGATGCGTTTTTCAGCGTTGCCGACCTGCACACCTATTATGGCGACAGCTATGTTCTGCAGGGCATCGACCTGCAAGTGCGGCCCGGCGAAGTGCTGGCGGTGCTGGGCAGGAACGGCGTGGGCAAGACCACGCTGGCCAAAAGCATCATGGGCTTCGTCGGCCATCGGCAGGGCGCGATCCATTTGCAGGGGGCCGACATCTCGCGTCACACACCCGAAGCGCGCAGCCGCGCGGGCATTGCCCTGGTTCCCCAGGGAAGGCGCACTTTCAAATCGCTCAGCGTGGCCGAAACGCTGGATCTGGCGGCGCACCTGAAACGTTTCGACCGCGACGGCCTTGCATGGTCGCCGGAAGAAGTCTACGCTGCCTTTCCACGCCTGGCAGAGCGGCGCAACAATCGGGCCGGCAAACTGTCGGGCGGCGAGCAGCAAATGCTGGCGGTTGGGCGGGCGCTGGTCGGCAACCCCAAGCTGCTGGTTCTCGACGAGCCCACCGAAGGGCTCTCGCCCTTGCTGGTTCAAGAACTGCATGCCGTGCTGGGCAAGGTCAAGGCCCGCCGTTCAACGCTTATCCTGATCGAACAGCGGCTAAAATTTGCCCTGGCCCTGGCCGATCGCGTCATCATCCTCAGCAAGGGAAAAGTGGTGTTCGAATCCACCCCCCAAGCGCTTGACGCCGACCCGGACACCAAGCAGCGTTATCTTGGCATATAGGACCTCATGAGCAACCCCATCCGCAAATTCCAGATCGGCGCCGTCCAGGTCGATCTCGTCGTCGAGTCCAGCGGCCCCTTGCTGCATCCGGCCGAGATCTTTCCCGATTCCGATCCGCACACCATTGCCCGGCAGGGCGACTGGCTGTCGTCCAGGCTTTACGATCCGGCCAGCGACCGCCTGGTGATATGCATGCAAAGCTTCCTGCTGCGCAGCGCCGGAAAAATCATCCTGGTGGACACCTGCGTGGGCGACTGCAAGCAAAGGGTCAGGCCCGAGTTCGACGAAGCCCGCTGGAACTGGCTCGATCGCCTTGCGCAGGCGGGTGTTGCACCCGAACAGGTGGACATCGTACTGTCGACCCACCTGCACGTGGATCATATCGGCTGGAATACGCATTGGGCCGACGGGCGCTGGGTGCCCACCTTTCTCAATGCCAGATATCTTTTCGTCGATAAAGAATACGAGTACTGGAGCAACGAAGCGGGCCGCAGCGCGCTGCAGCGCACGGGCGACTATGTCGAAGACAGCGTGCGCCCGATCTTCGAGGCCGGGCTGGCCGAGGTCGTGGGTGTCGGCCACCAGATCGACGGCTCCTTGCGCCTGCTGCATGCGCCGGGACATACCCCCGGCCATGTCTGCATAGAGATCAGCAGCGAAGGCCAGAACGCCATCATCACCGGCGACCTGATGCACCATCCCCTGCAATGCCGTTTCCCCGGCTGGAGCACCCGGTTCTGCTTTGATGCCGGCCAGTCGCGCAAGACCCGGCTCGCCTTCATGGCTGAACATGCGGGGCGGGGCACACTGCTGTTCCCCGCGCATTTCCCCGACCCCACCGCGGGCTATCTCAGGGCGGTCGACGACAAAGACGAGCCGCATTATCGGTACGAGTTCGTCCAGGACTGAAGGCCGCCCGCCAACGCGGCGGGGCGCACGCCTGTGCACCTGAACAGGACGTTAGCACGCCTGCCGAGGCGGGTTTCGCCGCGAGCCTATATCTAAATGAGAATTGTTGTTAATATTCGGGGCTCGATATGTATGCTCGCCGAATTCATCCGTCATGTCTCGTCCGATTGCACCCAAGAAAGGCTGGCTCGCTCACTACAGCGAGCTGTTGGGCCTGTGGGCAAAGCGTTCCAGCACGCCGCAGGATGCCGAAGATGCTGTCCAGGACGCCGCATTGAGCATGCTGGAAGCAAGCAGTTTTGCGCTGCGCGATCATGGGCATTATTTCCGGCGGGTCGCGGTCAACAGGTCCATCAGTATCTACCGGGCTGAACGAGTTCGCGAAACGCAGGCGCTCGACCAGCTTCCAGAGGCATTGCACCCAACGGCTCCCAGTGCGCAAGAGCTATACGAGGCCGGAGAACTGGCCCGGATCATGCTTTCGGCATTGAACGGATTGCCGCAGGCATGCCAGACCGCGTTCAAACTGCGTCAGGCCGAAGGCTTGTCCAATGGGGAGATCGCCCAGCGAATGGGTGTTTCCCGCAATATGGTCGAGCGATATATGATGCGAACTCTGCGTCACCTGCAAGACGAGTTACAAAGAAATGCCCAGTAGCGATTCAGGAGCGCTGCGGTTTCAAGCGTCATATCTTATGAGAAAGTACGTTTTTCTTGCGCCCTCTTTCCAAGGGGGAGCCAAACGATGACCGACCGCATTGACCCTGCAACATTGACAGACAGCCGCGATCTCGCCGCCTATTGGTACGAGCGGATGCACTCTGACGACCTGACGGACGCAGAGCGCGCCGACTTCGGGCAATGGCTGCAGGCCGATGCCGAGAACGCCAGGCACTATCGGCAGGCGCAGCACGTCTGGGAAATGGCGTCTGCCTTGCCCGAACATGAAGTACGCAGCCTGGGCGCGACGAAGCCGGTGGCCAGGGAAAACCCCCGCCGCATGTTCCTGGGCTATGGCCTGGGCCTGGCCTGTAGCGCGGCGCTGGCCCTGGTTGTCGTCGATCCACTGGGCTGGCGAGAGTCTCCGCTTTACGAGGCCGAGTTCACCACCGCACACGGCGAGCGGCGTCAGGTCGCATTGCCCGATGGTTCCGTCTTGCTGATCAACACCGACACCGTGGCCGTGGTCCGGTTTTTTCAAGACCGGCGCCTTGTCCAGCTAGCGAAGGGCGAGGTGCTGTTCCAGGTGAGTGGCTCCGAAGACAAGCCATTTATCGTAGATGTGGACACCGGCACCGTGCGTGTTACCGGAACGCAATTCAACGTGCGTCGCGACGGCCAGTCGTTTGCCGTGGGGGTGCTGCAAGGTTCGGTAGAGGTCAAGACCGGTTCCTGGTGGCGCAGCCGAACCGCCCAGCTTGGGCCAGGCAACGCTGCGCATGCCGACTATGCCGGAGACCTGGCCGTGCGCATGGACGCGGACGTCGACAGCACGGTGGCGTGGCGTGAAGGCAAGGTGGTGTTTCGCGGCACCTCGCTAGCCGAGGCAGTGCAGGAGTTGAATCGCTACGGCGAACAGCGGTTGATCGTGCAAGATCCGCGCGTAGGTCTTTTGAAGATATCCGGTGTATTCGACATTGACGATTCCGGCTCTTTCATGACGGCCCTGCCTCAGATCGTGCCGGTCGTGCTGCGGCCTCGCGTCGATGGCGCAGCGATCGATATCCTGGCGCGGTAGCTTTTGTTGCACCGGTTCCTGTAGTCCGGAAGAAAGCCGCTCGCTGCCTGGTGGCGCGCATGCTTCTCTCTTTAAACAAAAAGTTACAAATTAACGATACGCATTCATTCAGGAGTGGTGGGGGGGCAGGCGTCTTTACTTATGAAGCCCCATCGCCGCAATCTTTTCAAGGATGAACCGAATCGTGAGTAACCGTACTAACCGGGCCATGGCCAAACGGCTGGCCCAGAGTGTTGCGTTGTGCCTGGAACTGGCCGCTTTGGGGGCGTTGCCCGCTTTCCTGCTGGCTGCCCCGCTGAAAGCGCATGCCCAGGACGCCGCTGTGCAGATCAATCTTCCCGCACAGCCGCTGGACGATTCTCTCATTCAGTTGGGGCGGCAGACGTCCCTGCAGTTTTTCTATACGCCTGAAACGGTGGCCGGCCTTCGCGCCCCCGGCGTGGCGGGGCGCATGACCGCGGAGCAGGCGCTGCAGCAGCTATTGGCCGGCACGCCCGTTGAATACCGCCGCTCCGGAAGAAACATCACGCTGTCGAGGCAGGTCAGCGCCACCCAGCTCGAAACGGTGACGGTCGTCGGTAGAGACGGGAGCTTGCCGCCCGTGTATGCCGGAGGGCAAGTGGCGACAGGGGGGCGGATAGGGCTTCTGGGCAACAGGGGATTCCTCGACACCCCGTTCAGCGCGACGCAGTACACCTCGCAATTGATCGAGGACCAGCAGGCGCAGAACATAGGCGACGTGCTGGTGAACGATCCGGCGGTGCGCAACACATACTCCCGCGGCGCGGGCCGCGATGAATTCAACATTCGTGGCTTTACGCTGTTCAACCATGACGTCTCGTTCAACGGTTTGTATGGTGTTGCGCCGCGCAATGCAAGCTCATTGATCGGGGTCGAGCGCGTAGAGGTCCTGCGCGGCCCCAATGCCCTGCTCAACGGCATGGCGCCGTACGGATCGATAGGCGGGTCGATCAACCTGGTGCCCAAGCGCGCCGGCGCCGAGCCGCTCAACCGCCTGACCCTCTCTTATATCGAAGACAGCCAGATCGGCGCCCATGCCGACGTGGCACGCCGCTTTGGCGACGAGCAGCAATTGGGTGTGCGCCTCAATGTGTTGCGCAGCGGCGGCGATATGAACATCGACGGCGCCGGCGAGGATATGGGCGTCGTTGCCTTGGGTGTCGATTACCGGTCAGGCCGGTTCCGCATCGACGGAGATCTGAACTATCAGAACCGGGTCACCGATGCGCGCAGCGGGCTGCTGTTCCCGCCCGCGGCGGGCGTGGAGATTGGCGACGCGCCGAATCCGCGCAACAATTTCTTCCCGTCGTGGACATACTGGAAGGCCAAAGAATGGTCTGGGGCGGTGCGGGCCGAGTATGACCTGGCCCCCGACTGGACAGTGTACGGCGCCCTGGGCGGGCGCAAGCACGATTTCGAAAGCATGCAGGCAAACTGGCTCATGCTTGACGACGCGGGCACGATAGGCGCAAGGCCCAATCGCCTGAGGGAGTCATTGCTTAGCAAAACGGCCGAGGCGGGGCTGCGGGGCAGGTTCCAGACCGGTGCGCTGGTGCACGAGCCCACGCTGTCGGTCAGCGCGCTGGATATCGACTATTCATCCAGGCGGGCCAACTCGGACATCATCCTTTCCAATCTGTATGAACCGGCCGACCTGGCCAAGCCCAGCATCACCCTGCCGGGAGGCCTGGGCAAGACCAGTGAAACGCGCTTGTACAGCGTGGCGCTTGCCGACACGATATCCATGGCCGATGGCCGGGTGCAGCTTACCGTGGGCTTGCGGCACCAGCGCGTGCGGGCCGACAACTTCAATCCCGACACGGGCGACCGGATTTCCGACTACGACAAATCCGCCCTGACGCCCACGGTGGCTCTGGTGGTGAAGCCGACAGAGCGGCTGACACTGTATGGCAATTACATCGAGGGGCTGACCCAGGGCGGCACTGCGCCAGTGGGCGCGGTCAATGCGGGCGAAACGTTTGCCCCGGCCGTCTCCAAGCAGTTCGAGCTGGGCGCCAAATATGATTTCGGCGCGTTTTCCACGACGTTCAGCGCCTTCCAGATCGAACAGCCCAGCGCATTCCTTGACCCGGGCACGCTGCGTTATGTTGAAAATGGCATGCAGCGCAACCGGGGCCTGGAGCTGCTGGCGCAAGGCGAACTGCTTCGTGGCGTGCGCTTGCTGGGCGGTGTGGCCTACACCGACGGGCGCCTGACGCATACCGCCGGAGGGGTGAACGACGGCAACCACGCGCCGGCCGTGCCGCGCCTGCAGTTCAATGCAGCGGCCGAATGGGACACGCCTTTCTTGGACGGCCTGACCCTGTCGCTGCGCATGCTGCGCACCAGCAGCCAGTATGTGGACGTGGCCAATACCCAGACCGTGCCGGGATGGACGCGTTTCGACGTGGGCGCGCGCTATGCATTCAGTGTCGACGGCACGCCGGTTGTGGTGCGGGCCACGATAGAGAACGCGCTGAACAAGCATTACTGGCTTTCAGCCGCCCGCGAAGGGCTGACGGTCGCCGCGCCGCGCACGTTTCTTCTGTCGGTGTCCGCAGAGTTCTAAGGCGTGTCGTCGTCGACCGCGCGCATCAAGGCCTGGTCCGCCATACACAAATGGACCAGCCTGATCTGCATCTTTTTCATATTGATTGTCTCCGTCTCGGGCCTGCCGTTGATCTTCAATGACGAGATCAAAGGCTGGCTGGACGATCATCCGCCTTATGCCGCCGTTGCACCCGATCGGCCGATGCCCGGTCTGGACAGTCTGGTGGATGCCGCGCGGCAACGGTATCCGGGGCACCGGATTACCGGTGTTTTCGTCAGCAGCAAGGAGCCTAAGGTCGTTATTGACATGGCGCCGCTGCGCGAGGGGGCGGCGGGAGAAGCGCCGGCCGGCCATTGGCTTGAATTCGACCAGAGGACCGGGGAGTTACGGCGCGAGTCGAGATCGGTGGCGCAGCCGGGTACCCAGTTCATGACATTGATGCTGCGCTTGCATATCGATCTCTTTGCGCGGCTTCCCGGCCAATTGTTTCTTGGCCTGATGGCACTGTTGTTCGTGGCCGCCGTGGTGTCCGGCACCGTTCTGTACGGCCCCTTCATGAGGAAGATTGAATTCGGCACCGTTCGAGCCGGCCGCTCCTCCCGGCTCCGATGGCTGGACCTGCATAATCTGCTCGGCATCGTCACGATTGCCTGGGCCCTGATGATCGGCGCGACGGGTGCGCTTCACGAACTTGCGGTTCCTCTTTTCCGTTCGTGGGTAAGCACTGACGTAAGGCCGGCGACCGCGCCGTGGAACGGGAAACCGGCTCCGGACCCCATGCATATGGCGTCTGTCCAGGGCGCCTATGATAGCGTGAAAGCGCTACTGCCGGGCAAGGTGGTGGAATCGTTGATGTTTCCCGATGGCAAATACGGGCTGCCGCACCACTACCTGCTCTGGGTGAAGGGCGACTCGCCCCTGACCTCGCACCTGTTTGACGGCGTGCTGGTCGATGTGCGCACCGGCCTGGTAAGCAGCGTCCTTGAAATGCCATGGTACATACGGGTTCTGCAGGTTTCGCGCCCCTTGCACTATGGAGACTTTGCGGGTTTGCCGCTCAAGATCATTTGGGCCATTTTCGACCTCATCACGATTTTCCTTCTTGCCAGCGGCTTGTACCTTTGGGTCTCGCGCCGCAAGGCCGCGCGTCTTCGGCCCCATCACATCAGCCGGGCTTAGGCCGCCACGTCGCCATGTCCCGGCGGCGCCTGGCCGGGGTCCCGGTCGTCGTCGTGCGCGATGTGCGGCAGCGCTGCCAAGCCAAATTTCGCCCGCACCTTCTGGCAGTCGGGATTTGGCGTGCCGTCTTCCTCCCATGCCGGAAAGTCCCGGCACGGAGAGGGGCGCTGTTCGTAAATGGCGCAGTGCGTTCCTTCTTGCCCTACCTCGCCGCGCAGCGCCACACAGCGTTGCCCGCCGTACTCCGTGCCCTTCATACAGGCCCGCAAGGGGCCGACCTGGCTTACCAGATCCGGCGGCACCGTTCCGCCATTTTCGCCTGCGATTTCCCCGCAATAGAACGAGACGCGGAAATGCGCGCAGCACGCACCGCAACTCAGGCAGGGGTTAGTGTGAATGTCGTCGTTGGCGGCCGTGTGGCCGCGCGACGCGGGAAATGCAACCTGCGCAAAGAACATGCGCTTTTTGCTCATGATGGTCGGGCTCGAAAAATCCGGATGCCGATTTTACCCGTTCATTGGTTTGCGCGCGGGGCTCCCAGGGGCGAAGTAGGCCACTGAAATGGCGGATCTCATGCAGAGGCCCTGTTGATGGCTACGCCTGCGTCTCAGGTTTTTCGGAGCAGCAGCGTGCGATTGCGGGTGCCGGGAAGAAGCGCCGTTGCCAGCCCGAGCAAGGGCAGGAAAGACGTCAGCCCGTAGACCCAGACGACGCCGTAATGGTCGGCCAGCAGCCCCAGGCCGGCGGCGCCGATGCCGCTGATACCGAACATCAGGCCGAACATCAGGCCTGAAACCAGGCCCACGCGGCCCGGCGCGGCTTCCTGGGCATAGACGACCAGGGCGGCGAACGCCGAGGACATGACCAGGCCGATCATGACGGCGAGCACGCCCGTCCAGAATAGATTGACATGCGGCAGCGCCAGGGCGAACGGCGCGACGCCAAGGAACGAAATCCAGATGACCGCCTTGCGGCCGATGCGGTCGCCCACGGGGCCGCCTGCAAAAGTGCCCAGGGCGACCGAGCCCAGGAAGAGGAACAGGAAAAGCTGGCTTTGCTGGATGGACAGGTCAAAGCGCTGGATCAGGTAGAAGGTAAAGTAGTTGGTGAAGGAGCCGATGTAGATGAATTTTGCGAACATCAATATGCAGATGACCACGATGGCGCGGATCAGGCGGGAACGGCTCAGGCCTTCCTGCTGATGGCGGGCCAGCCCTTTCAATTGGGCCTGCCCGTGCTTGAGCGTCCATCGGGTCAGGCGGAACAGGACGGCGACGGCGACCAATGCCGCCACCATGAACCAGGCGATGGCGGGTTGCCCGCGGGGAATGACGATGGCTGCCGCAAGCAGGGGCCCCAGGGCCGAACCGGTGTTGCCGCCTACCTGGAAGGTCGATTGCGCGGTGCCGAAGCGTCCGCCCGATGCCAGCCGGGCGACGCGCGAGGCTTCGGGGTGGAAAGTGGCCGAGCCCACGCCCACCACCCCCGCGCCCAGCAGCAGCATGGGGTAGCTGGGCGCGCCGGCCAACAGCGCAATGCCCGCCAGGGTCACCATCATCCCGCAAGGCAGCAGGTAGGGTTTGGGATGCTTGTCTGTGTACAGGCCTATCCAGGGCTGCAGCAATGACGCCGTTACCTGGTAGACCAGCGTGATCATGCCGATCTGGCCGAAGCTGAGCGCAAACTGCGACTTCAGCATGGGGAAGATCGCAGGCAGCATGGCCTGGATCATGTCATTGAGCAGATGCGCAAAGGCCGCTGCGCCAACGACGGCCGCTACAAACTGCCCTTTTGCTGAGCGTGGGCCCGAAGCGCGGGCCGCGCGGGATAAAGCTGCTGTCTTCATGGCGCTATTTTAGGCGGTGGCGAAATCTTGCGGCCGGCACCGCATGTACCGGTGCGGCGGTACTGCACTCATGAAAAATGCCCGTTCGTTTTCGCGAACGGGCATAGGGCAAACCGGCAGGGCACAAGGCGCCCTGCTTTGCGCGGGCTCAGGCCTGCTGGACGACTTCGCTGCGCTGCTGGTGCAGGGCCTCGAAGATGGGCGTGTCGCTGAAGCGGAACAGGTCGAGCGAGGCCTGGCCGGCATCGGCCTTGGCCTGGAAGCTGACCCACGACGGCACGACGAACATGTCGCCGCGGCGCACCTGCCACGAGCGTTCGCCCACCGTTACACAGCCCTCGCCGTCGAACACCTGGAACACCGACGAGCCGACCTCGCGCCGCGCCAGCGTGCTGGCGCCGCCGCGGACGCGGTGCATCTCGGTGCGGATGGTGGGCAGCACGTCGCGGCCGTTGGTTGGGTTGGTGTAGCGCACGGCCGCATGGCCCGGGCTGAGCGTGGCGGCATGGCCTTCGTCTTCCAGGGCCAGCTGCTCGGTGAGCGCGCGGTCGGTGTCCACCCAGCGGTAGGCCAGCAGGGGCGAAGAGGGCGTGGATTCCAACTGCGAGACCGGCCGCAGGCCCGGGTGGCCCCACAGCCGCTCCGAGCGTGAGAACTCCGGCGCGACGCGCTCGGCCTGGCTCAGTTCGTCGCGGCCGAACTCGAAGAACTGCGATTCGGTGTAGTAGGCGAAGGGAATGTCGAGCCCGTCGATCCAGGCCATGGGTTTGCTGGCGGCGTTGTGATGGGCGTGCCAGTTCCAGCCGCCCTGGGGCAGGAAGTCGCCGCGCGACATGCGGACCTCATCGCCGTTGACGACAGTCCACACGCCTTCGCCCTCGACGACGAAGCGGAAGGCGTGCTGGGTGTGGCGGTGCTCGGGGGCGTCTTCGCCGGGCATCAGGTACTGGATGGCGGCCCACAGCGTGGGCGTGGCATAGGGACGCCCGCCCAACGAGGGGTTGGCCAGGGCGATGGCGCGGCGCTCGCCGCCGCGGCCCACGGGCACGATGCGCCCGGCCTCGTCGGCCAGTTCAAGCAGCCGGTCCCAGCGCCACAGGTGGGGGCTGGCCTTGCTGTTCGGCGCAAGCGGCATCAGGCCGCCGATCTCGGTCCAAAGCGGCACCAGCAGCTCTTCTTCGAAGCCGCGGTAGAGTTTTTCCAGCGCGGGCGTGGGCTCGGGCTGGCCGGGCGCGGCCACGGCCGACAGGCGCACGGGAGAGGGAACGGTGTCTATCACGCTCATGATGACCTCTTGTAGTCGGGTTGGGGTGCGGCGAAGTGGATTCAAACCCTGCGCAGGGCAGATCCTGGCCGCAAAATACATTTAAAGCACATACCAATGCGCTTAGCTATATGAATGAAAGTATACAGGCAGGGAAGCGTCGGGAGTTTGACGAAGCTCAATCACGGCGAACAAGAATCACGATACCGGATCGCTTCGACATCTTTGAAGTCTCATACGTATATTCAGGTAAGAGGGTTTTAGACACTAATCCAATTCTCCACTTCGAGCGCTGGCACTCGCTCGAACTCTGACACATTGTTTGTAACCAGTACGAGGCCTTCACTGCGAGCGTGCCCGGCAATATGCAGGTCGTTCACCCCGATGTGTTGGCCCTGTTTTTCAAGGGCGGCGCGGATGGACCCGTAGTGCTGGGCCGCCTTGGCTCCATAGGGCAACACGTCCAGACGACTGCAAAAGTCCTCAATGACGGACAGATTCTCGCTGACGCGGCTACTTTTCTCAGCGCCGTGCAAAAGCTCGGCCAAGGTGATGGACGAGATCGCCATGCGGCTGGCGTTGGCATTGAAGTGGGCAAGCGCTTCGATAGGGCGACGTTTCAAGACATAGATGACGATGTTGGTATCAAGCAAGTAACGCAACATCAGAGCGACTCGCGTTCCGGCTGATCTTGGCTGGCGCGCTCGGGCATGAAATCGTCACTGACGGCAGGGCCGTCCCGAAAAAAGCTGTTCCAGGTTTCGCCAACTGGCGCGATGATGCGCTCATTCCCCCTTACTCGAATACTCACTTTATGCACGCCTTCGGGCAGACGCACGTCCAAGGGAAGCCGAACAGCCTGTGTGCGGTTATTGATAAAGACGGTGCCAACAGACATCTAACTGCTCCTTCAGAATGACTATGTATATAGTCTTAGTATATAGCAAGTTGTTTCCAATCAAGTCCATTGATGTTGTGCAGTATCCGCCCGACTGGTAGGCGGCGCTCCGGCCTGTTGCGGCTGGATTCCTGGCGGCTGGGCGCAATCGTAGAACGGGTGAAGAAGTGTTGACCGAACATTCGGAAGGCAAGCCCGGGCAATTGCTAGAATGGCGACCATTGCCGAACTGACTTCCCTTATCAATGGCCAACATCAATCCGACGGAGGCGTCCAAGTCGTTTTTCCGCATCGACCTACGATGTCTCATCCTGTGCTTGTGTCTGTTCTTCGTGTTTCTGGCCCTGGCCAACAGCCTTCATGCCGCATACAAGGTGCAGCATGGCCTGCTGCTCAGGCATAGCTTCGACACGAACCGCGCCTATGCCGAGAAGCTTGCGCACGCGACGAATTCCTTCTTTGAATCATCCGCCCAGGCACTGCAGGCCGCCGCGTTGGACATTACTGAAACTCGGCTCGATCCTGCCGCCATACAAAATGAGTTCGACCAGCTTGCCAGCATTACCGATGCCTTCGACGCAATCATTGCCGTCGACATATCGGGCAAGATCATCGCCGCCAAACCCAGAAGCGCTTTCTTGAACGCCTTTCTAGAGGCGCCGCAAGCGAGAGAGCTGCTCAACGCGAAAGAAGCCACGGCGATCAGCGGGGCTTTCAAAGGGCCGGGCGACCGCTGGATGAGTATCGTCGCGCATCCGGTTTTTTCATCCGATGGCGGCTATGCAGGGTTTGTAGGCGGCACGGTGCTCTTGCAAAGCGGCAGTGCATTGCAAAGCGCTCTGACCAAGTTGCACTATCAGGAGGGGGCCTACTTCTACATCGTGGATGCAGAGAGAAGGATCGTCTATCACCCGACACAAGGTCTCATCGGTTCCCGATCGGAAGACATGGAATCCGCGCCGGCAGTGCCGCCTGGCGGAAGGGGAACTCAATACATGAGCGGCGTCGAGTCCGATGGCCAGCTTATCAGCTACGCGCCGATACCGTTCGCGGACTGGGGCGTTGTCGCCCAGCGGCCGGTCAAGCTGGCCTTATCCAACATTGATGAACTGTTTTGGCGGACTTTTTATTATTCATTGCCCATATTCATCATCAGCTTGCTGGCCATCGGGTGGCTGTCGCGACTCATTGCGAATCCTTTGCGCCAGTTGGCCGATGTTGCGGCTAATTTGGACAATCGCGCCAACTTCTCGCGCATCCGCTTTATCAAAGGCTGGTACCTCGAAGCGGCCATGATTCGAGAAGGCCTGATGCAGAGTTTTTCGGCGATCGGCAACCGGATGCGCAAACTCCACCGTGAAGGAACGACGGATCCGCTGACCGGCGTCGTCAACCGCAGAGGGCTGGAAACGGCCATCGAGGAACTGATGGAGACGGCGCGGAATGTGGCCGTGGTGATGATAGACGTCGATCACTTCAAAGCGGTCAATGACAAATTTGGCCATGCCGTTGGCGATCAGGTTCTGAAGGCCATTACCGTCTTGATTATGGCTGAAGTACGGAGTGAAGACGTGGTAGCACGCATGGGCGGTGATGAATTCGTCGCCTTACTGCCTGACACGGGACTCGAGTCGGCAAGGCATTTTGCGGAACGACTGCGATCCACCATAGAGCAGACTCGCTTTGACATCATCGGAAATGTGACCATTTCTCTGGGCGTCGCTTGTTATCCTGCGCATGGAGACGACCTTCGCGGCGCGCTGGCTAGGGCAGACGCTGCGCTTTACCGGGCAAAGGCGGTCGGGCGCAACCGCGTGCATCTGGCGTGACGCTTTGAGCCCCTTTCCGACGTCTGGCTCACGGATGTGCTTCTGAATGGCGGGCCAATAGACTTATCGAAATGCAGCTTAGTTCCAGAGATGGGGTTCTGCAGAGTCGACTGTGCCGGATTTCCCGCAAAAGCAAAAGCCCTTGATTCGCAAGGAATCAAGGGCTTTCTATAAACTCTGGTGGCCTGGGGCGGAATCGAACCACCGACACGCGGATTTTCAATCCGCTGCTCTACCGACTGAGCTACCAGGCCAAGAAAGGCGAAATGATACACGAATTTTTGTTAGCCCGCTTGGAACCGGGCAGCCCCTGGGAAAAGAGGGAAGCGCTTAATCGTTGCTGTTTGTCATCCTTCCCCTCCGAGGCGTTTCAGGCTGCGGGAAAGGCGGCAGGAAGAATAGGGATGCCTGCAAAAATCTAGGGTTTTCCCGTAGACATCCTGGGGTTATAATCGTGTTCTGTTGGGCCAACTATGTGCCGCCCGCCCCCAATTGCCTCCAATTTATGTCCGTAGACGTTCTTACCTTCGGCTTGAACCACGTCTCCGCGCCGGTTTCGGTGCGCGAGCGCGTGTCCATGCCGCTCGACGTCCTGCGGCCGGCGCTCGATGGCTTGAAATCGGCGTTTGGTTCCTCGGTGCGCGAGGCGGCCATTTTGTCCACCTGTAACCGCACCGAGATCTATTGTGCGGCCGAGCCGCATGTGTCCGACAAGATCCCGGCCTGGCTGGCCGATTTCAATCGTGTCGAATCGGGCAGCCTGCAGCCCCACCTGTATCGCTACCAGCAGAACGAGGCGGTGCGCCATGCCTTCCGCGTGGCCAGCGGGCTCGATTCCATGGTGCTCGGCGAGCCGCAGATATTGGGCCAGATGAAAGACGCCGTGCGCGCCGCGAACGAAGCCGGCGCCCTGGGCACCTTGCTGCACCAATTGTTCCAGCGCACGTTCTCGGTGGCCAAAGAGGTCCGCTCGCAAACCGCGATTGGCGCGCATTCGGTGTCCATGGCGGCGGCGGCGGTGCGGCTGGCCGAGCGCGTGTTCGGCGACATGACCCAAACCAATGTGCTGTTCGTGGGCGCGGGCGAGATGATCGAACTCTGCGCCACGCACTTTGCGGCGCTCAAGCCGCGCACCATGGTGGTGGCCAATCGCACTATAGAACGGGCCGATGTCCTCGCCTCGCGCTTCACGGCCAAGACCATGAAGCTTACCGACCTGCCCGACCGGCTGGCCGACTTCGACGTCATCGTCTCCTGTACGGCCAGCTCCCTGCCCATCCTCGGGTTGGGGATGGTCGAACGGGCTACGCGCTCGCGGCGCCACAAGCCCATGGTCATGATCGACCTGGCCGTGCCGCGCGACATCGAAACCGAAGTCGGCCGCCTGGCCGACGTATACCTGTATTCGGTCGACGACCTGGGCCGCATGGTGCAAAGCGGCACCGATGCCCGCCGCGCGGCGGTGGTGCAGGCCGAAGCCATCATCGAAACCCGGGTGCAGAACTTCATGCACTGGCTGCAAAACCGCCAGATCGTGCCGGCCATCGTCGACATCCACCAGGCGGCCGACCAAGTGCGGCAGGCCGAGCTTGAAAAAGCCATGCGCCTGCTCGCCCGGGGCGAGGCGCCCGAGGCGGTGCTCGAGCAATTGGCCCATAGCCTTACTCAAAAATACATGCACGGTCCGCTGGCGGCGCTCAACCGCAGCGAAGACACCGAGCGCGAGCAGCTTCTCAATCTGCTGCCGCGCCTGCTGCCCCGCGCCGAACGCCGTCGTTAGCGGTGCCGCCCTGGCCCGTCTGCGCGTTCCTTTCTTCCAAAAACACAACCTCTTCCTCTTATGAAAAGTTCCATGCGCAGCCGGTTGGAGCAGCTTGCTCGCCGGCTGATCGAGATCGATGCCATGCTTGCCGAGCCCGAAATAGCGGGCAATATGGACAAGTTCCGCAAGCTGTCGCGCGAGCGCGCCGAGATCGATCCCGTCGTCCAGGCCTTCAATGAATACGTTCGCACCGAGGCCGACGTCCAGGCGGCGCAAGAGATGATGGCCGACCCCGAGATGAAGGCCATGGCCGAAGAGGAATACCAGCTTGGCAAGGACCGCATCGAGGTGCTTGAAGACGAGCTGCAGATATTGCTGCTGCCGCGCGACCCCGACGACGGGCGCAATGTGTTCCTGGAGATCCGCGCGGGCACGGGCGGCGACGAAAGCGCGCTGTTCGCGGGCGATTTGCTGCGCATGTATAGCCGCTATGCCGAAAGCCAGGGCTGGCGGGTCGAGCTCATGTCCGAAAGCGAATCCGAGGTGGGGGGCTATAAAGAGGTCATCGCCCGCATCGACGGTGATGCGGTGTACGGCCACCTGAAGTTCGAGTCGGGGGCGCATCGGGTGCAGCGCGTGCCCGAGACGGAAACCCAGGGCCGCATCCATACGTCGGCGTGCACGGTGGCCGTGCTGCCGGAAGCCGACGAGCAAAGCGACATCACCATCAACCCATCCGACCTTCGGATCGACACCTTCCGCGCCAGCGGGGCGGGCGGGCAGCACGTGAACAAGACCGACTCGGCGGTTCGCATTACCCACCTGCCCACCGGCCTGGTGGTAGAGTGCCAGGACGACCGTTCGCAGCATCGCAACAAGGACAAGGCCATGCAGGTGCTGGCCGCGCGCCTGAAAGACAAGCAGCAGCAAGAGCAGCAAAGCAAAGAGGCCGCCCAGCGCAAGAGCCTGGTGGGTTCGGGCGACCGGTCCGAGCGCATCCGCACCTACAACTACCCGCAGGGGCGGGTTACCGATCACCGCATCAACCTTACCCTTTACAAGCTGCAGGCCATCATGGAAGGCGACCTGCAGGAACTGACCGGCGCGCTGCGCGCCGAGCACCAGGCCGAGCAGCTGGCCGCCATGGGGGAAGCCTAGGGCGCCGCGGGCGCCAAGGGGCGGCCGCATGAAGACGCAAAAGGGCGATCCTCCGGGCCTGGGCGGCAGCCGGGCGCAAGCCGCGGCGACGGTGCGCGGCTTGCTGGCCGATGGCCGGCTGCCGCGGCTTGAAACGCAGATGCTGCTGCAGCACGTGCTGGGCGTGCCGCGCGCATGGCTCATCGCGCACGACACCGACCCGCTCGACGCGGCGCATGTGCGCCGGTTCGAAGCCTTGCAGGCACAGCGCCTGCAAGGCGAGCCCATGGCCTATCTCGTGGGCTTGCGTGAATTCATGGGCCACTGTTTCAACGTCCGTCCGGGCGTGCTGATTCCGCGCCCCGAGACCGAGCTTCTGGTCGAAACCGCGCTCGCCGAACTGGCGAGCTGCGCTGATGAGCGCCCCCGGGTGCTGGACCTGGGCACGGGCAGCGGCGCCATTGCCGTCTCTGTGGCGCTGGCGCGGCCCGACGCCGAGGTGGTGGCCACCGACCTGAGCGACGAAGCGCTTGGCGTGGCGCGGGGCAACGCGCAGGCGCTGGGCGCGCGGGTCGAATTCCTGCGGGGCAACTGGTTCCAGCCCCTGGCGGGGCAGGCGCCTTTCGACCTCATTGTTTCCAATCCGCCCTATATCCGCAACGACGATCCGCACCTGGTCCAGGGCGACTTGCGTTTCGAGCCCGCCGCGGCATTGACGGATGGCGCAGACGGCCTGGACGCCCTGGCGCACATCGCCGCCCGGGCGCCGCAATGGTTGGCGCCGGGCGGCGTATTGTGGATGGAGCACGGCTACGACCAGTCGGCCGACGTGCGCCGGTTTTTGCTCGAGGCCGGCTTTGAGCAGGTGCGCAGCCTGAGCGACCTGGCCGGAATCGAAAGGATTTCGGGCGGGAAACTGAGGCGCCGGCCCGAATGAAGAGCTTGCCGGCGGCAAGCCGCCCAGGCCGTCGAGGCAAAGCGGATTTTTGGCGGCGACCTATAATGAAGCATATTTCCTGGAGATACTTAACATCATGAGCGAAGTCCAAGATTTCATTCGCGAGACGGTCACCACCCATCCCGTCGTGCTCTTCATGAAGGGCACCGCGCAATTTCCCCAGTGCGGCTTTTCGGGCCGCGCCATCCAGATCCTGAAGGCCTCGGGCGTTACAAAGCTGGTTACGGTCAATGTGCTCGAAGACGAGGAAGTGCGCCAGGGCGTCAAAGAGTACGCCAACTGGCCCACCATCCCCCAGCTTTACGTCAAGGGCGAGTTCCTGGGCGGCTCGGACATCATCGCCGAGATGCATGAAAGCGGTGAGCTGGTCGATGTGCTTAAAGAGGCCGGCGCGGTCGGCGATGAATAAGCGCCCGGCATGAGCGCAAAGCGCCGCCTGGTCGTGGGCGTCACTGGCGCCACCGGCGCCATTTATGCCACACGCCTGTTGCAGGCGGTGCGCAGCGTGGGCGGCATCGAAACGCATCTGGTGGTTTCGCCGCCCGGCGTGCTGAACATCAAGTACGAGCTGGGTCTGGTGCGCCAGCAGGTGTACGACATGGCCGACCATGTGTACAGCTTTCGCGACGTGGGCTCGGCCCTGGCCAGCGGCGGCTTTGCCACCATGGGCATGGTCGTTGTGCCCTGCTCGATGCGCACCCTGTCGGCCGTGGCCCATGGCCTGTCCGACAACCTCATTACCCGCGCGGCCGACGTAACGCTGAAAGAGCGCCGCCGCCTCGTCATGATGGTGCGTGAAACACCGTTCAACCTGGCGCATTTGCGCAATATGACGGCGGTCACCGAAATGGGCGGCATCGTGTTTCCGCCGCTGCCCGCCTTCTACCATCATCCGGCCACCATCGAAGAGATGGTCGACCACACCATCGTGCGGGTGCTGGACCTGTTCGACATCCACATCGAAGGCCCCCGCTGGGAAGGCATGGATCAGCCCGCGGGCTGATCGCTGCAGGGCCCGCATGCGGCCCGGCGCTTCATGCAAGCATTCCAGGCACACAGGCCGAGCCGGAAGGCCGGGCCCCGGGCCGGTTGCCCGGCGGTGGCCGCCAGTGGGCTGCGGCAACGCGGCAGCCGCCGATCAGGCCTTGCGGTCCGCCCGCAGGTCGGTCATGAAGACGACCGGTCGCTTTGCTGCGGCCGGTTTTGTTTCCAGGCCGCCATCCTGGGCGGCCCCGCCGCCGTCTTCATCTTCGAAACCCGCAATCGGGGCATCGAAGTCTTCGGCATCAAAGGCCATGTCGCCGTCTTCGTCGGCCACGCCCGTGGCCTTCAGGCCGGCAAAGTCGAACAGCCGGTTGTCCATCAGGTGCGAGGGCACCACCCGATTCAGCGCCCCGAACACGTTCCACGAGCGGCCGGGCATCTTCTTGTCCCACTCGGCGATCATGCGGTTCATTTCCTGGCGCTTGAGGTTCTCTTGCGAGCCGCACAAGTTGCAGGGAATGATGGGGAACTGCTTGAGGCTGGCGTAGGCGATCAGGTCTTTCTCGGCCACATAGGCCAGCGGGCGTATGACGATGTTCTTGCCGTCATCCGACATCAGCTTGGGCGGCATGGCCTTCATGCGCCCGCCGTAGAACAGGTTCAGGAAGAAAGTGGCCAGGATGTCGTCGCGGTGATGGCCCAGCGCGATCTTGGTGGCACCCAATTCAGAGGCGACGCGGTACAGAATGGCCCGGCGCATGCGCGAGCACAGCGAGCACATCGTCTTGCCTTCCGGAATGACGCGCGTCACCACAGAATAAGTGTCCTGGGTTTCGATATGAAAGGGCACGCCCAGCGATTCCAGGTACTGGGGCAGCACGTGGTCGGGAAAGCCGGGCTGCTTCTGGTCGAGGTTTACCGCGACGATGTCGAACTTGAACGGCGCGCGCGACTGATGCGTCAGCAGGATGTCGAGCAGGCTGTATGAATCCTTGCCGCCCGACAGGCACACCATGACTTTGTCGCCTTCTTCGATCATGTTGAAGTCGGCAATGGCGCGGCCGGTTTCGCGCATCAGGCGCTTGGTCAGCTTGTTGTCGTGGGTGCGCTGGCGACGGTCGCGCAGGGTGCGGGTGGCCGCGTCGGCGGCATGAGCGCCGGCATCGTCCCGGTGCGGGGCCGGCGAGGTAGGGGTGAAGGTGTCCATGGCTTTGGGCCGGCGTGGGGCGCCGGGCAGTGGGGCCGCGTTTGGCTATCGGCTGTGTTCAAGCTCGATGCCCACCGCGGCGCAGTCAGAGAATGCGCTGGGCTTGCTGATGCGGATTTTAACCCGCCGCACCTCGGCGAATTCTTCCAGCAGCCGCTCGGCCACCCGCTCGATCAGGGTTTCCAGCAAATTCACGTGCGCGCGCGTGCATTCGTCGACGATGGTGTTGCGCAGCAGGCGGTAGTCGAGCACGGTCTGGATGTTCTGGTCGTGCACCGGCTGGCTTACGTCGACGTCGAGTTCGGCGTCGATATGCAGGGGCTGGGTGGCGCGAAGCTCGTGCTCAAGTATGCCGATGCGGGCGTCCAGGGCCAGTTGGGTAAAGAATATGCGTCGTGTGGGCATGATGTGCGAGGCTGCAAAAAGAAGGGCGTTGTTGGATGATATAACATTGGCCTCAATGGTAAATAGACTGATGCACGACGAACAGATATACGACGCCATCATCATCGGCGCCGGCGCTGGTGGAGCGTCATGCGCGCTGTGGCTCGCGCGCCTGGGCTTTGCGCCGCTGCTGGTCGAGGCGGGTGCGCAGGTGGGCGGCTTGTGCCTGGCCCACCCGTTTCCCGACGACTGGAACGCATCCCTGCCCGGGCATACGGGCCCCGAGGTGGCCGAGAATTTTGCGATCAGCCTGCGGCGCGCGCAGGTGCCCTTGCTGCTTTCGCAGCCAGTAATGGCCGTCGAGTCGATCAACGGCGGTTTTGCCGTCACTACCCGCGAGGGCGCGTTGCGCGGCCGCCATCTGGTGCTGGCCACCGGCACGCGCGCCCGCACGCTTGCGGACGCCGATGCGGAAACCGCCTCCGACCGGGGGCGCCCCTTTGCGGGAGTGCTGGTGGGGCCGGGCGACCATATCGTGGCCCAGAATTTCAACGGGCTGCGGGTGGCGGTGCTGGGGGGCGGCGACAACGGTTTTGAGAATGCGCTGTATGCCCTGGACCACGGGGCCGAAGAGGCCCATGTTTATGCGCGCACGATCAGGGCGCAGCGCCAGTTCGTGCGGCGCTTGCCCTCGAGCCAGGTGATGCTGGGCGAATACAGGGTCGATCCACGGGCGCGTACGGTGAATGGCCGGGCTTACGATCTCATCATGGTGTTCTACGGCTGGGAGCCCTGCGTGGGGTTTGCCCAGGGCCTGGGGCTGGCGCGCTCTGGGCGGGGGTTCATCGAAACGGACATGGCGACGGCCCAGACCAGTTGCGAGGGCGTCTACGCGGTGGGCGAAGTGGCGCAGCGCTTTCACCCTTGCGTGGTCACGGCCATGGCCGATGGGGTTACGGCGGCCAAGGCGATCCAGGCCCGGATCGAGGCTTTGTCCTAGTGTTCTTTGTCCAGCGCCGTGGGCCGATCATTCCACCGACAGCACGCACTCGCCCTGATCGGGTTCGGCAAGAACCACCTCGAAGGCTCGCAGCTCATCTCTGCGGAACACATGGATGGTTGCCGTTTGCCCCGCCTGGTAGGCCGACAGCAAGCGGTCCAGCCCGCCGTCGCGGCTGACGCGCAGGCCGTCAACGGCGACCAGGGTGTCGCCTGCGGAAAGCCCGCCGCGATGTCCGGCGCCGCCTTCATACACCGTCGCGACCTGCACTTCTTCGTGATTGACGCGAGTGCGGATGTCGAGCGTCGGTATGCTGGAAGAGGCCTTCCAGTTCAGCGCGATGCCCTGGCTGGCAAACAGCGACTCAAGCGGCACATCGTCGCGGCCGTGGGCATAGCGCTGGATGAAGCCCGAGGCGTCGACGCCCGTGGCTTCGAGCACCAGTCCGGCCATGGCGTCTTCGGGCACGCCCTTGCCCTGGCCCTGGTAGAAGCGCCTGCCGTAGCGGCGCCACATCAGCCTCATGACGTCGTCGAGCGACTTGGCGCCTCTGGTTTCGCGGCGGATGAGCATGTCCAGCCCCGCAGCCACCAGCGAACCCTTGGTGTAGTAGCTGACCAGTGCGTTCGGCGAGTTTTCGTCCTGCTTGTAGTAGCGCGTCCAGGCGTCGAAGGAGCTTTCGGCCACCGACTGCTTGTACCGGCCCGGCCCGCGCCGCACGGCGGTGATCGTCTTGGCCAGGCGGGCCAGGTAGGCTTTCTGGTCTATGGCGCCCGAGCGCATCAGCATCAGGTCGTCGTAGTACGAAGTGAACCCCTCGAACACCCAAAGCAGCTGTGTCTGATTCTCGCGCGCGAGATCGTAGGGCGCGAAAGCCGCCGGCTTGATGCGCTTGACGTTCCAGGTATGAAAGTACTCGTGGCTGACCAGGCCCAGGAAGTTCTCGTAGGCTTCGCCGGCGTCGGCGCGGCCCACGGTGGGCAGATCGCGGCGCGAAGCCATCAAGGCGGTGCTGGCGCGATGTTCGAGCCCGCCGTAGCCGTCGCCCACCACCATGGTCATGAATACATAGCGATCAGCCGAATCGAGAAAGGGCGCGCGCAGCGACTCGGGCTCGAACAGGGCGATCTGCGCTTCGCAGATCTTCTTGACGTCGGCGGCGATGCGCTTGATGTCGAGATTGGGCAGGACGCCGGTGAAGACCAGTTCGTGCTCGGCGCCGTGCGCCGTGAAGCGGGCGACCTGGGGCATACCCATCTCGACCGGATGGTCGATGAGTGCGTCATAGTCGGGTGCGGAATACAGCCCGAAGCCATGCCGCCTGGCCGCCGCGGCGCGGCCGCTTGCCAGCGGAAGGCTGGTGTATACCTTCCAGTTGCGGGCGTGCGCGGGCGGGTACAGGTGCAGCAGGCAGGGCGCTCGCTCGTGGCCGGTGGGCGAAAGAAAGACGCTGGTGCCGTTGAAGAAGGCGTGGGTTTCGTCCAGGTGCGCGCCGCGCACGGACAGATCCCAGGCATAGACGATGTATTCCACATGCAGGGGGCCGTTGCAGGGCTCGCACTGCCAGCTGTGGTTGCCGCTTTTGCGCACGGCCACGGGCTTGCCGCCGCTGCGCGCGCTGATGGTCTCGATCTGGCGCGAGAAGTCGCGCACCAGGTAGCTGCCCGGAATCCAGGCGGGCAGGGTCAGTTGCTGGCCGCGCGCATGAGGGCGGGGTATGCGCAGCTCGACGCGAAAACGGTGGCCGGCGGGATCGAAGGGCGTTAGGCTGTAAAGTATGGGTTCTGTTTTCATTCCCCTATATTACTGTGCAAGAGGAAAAGGGCATGACCGAAGCGTTGGTAAAGATCGAGACCCGTGGCAGGGTAGGGCTGCTTACCTTGAACCGTCCCAAGGTATTGAATGCGTTGAACAACCAGGTGGTCGACGAGCTGGCCGAAGCCCTGCGGGCCTTCGACGCCGACGACGGCATCGGCGCCATCGTGATTACCGGCAATGAAAAGGCCTTCGCGGCGGGCGCCGACATCGCCGCCATGAAAGATTGGTCGTACGCCGATGTGTACAGCCAGGATTACCTGGGCCACAACTGGGAATCGCTGCGCCGCATCCGCAAGCCCATCATCGCCGCGGTGTCGGGCTATGCGCTGGGCGGCGGCTGCGAGCTCGCCATGCAATGCGACTTCATCATCGCCGCCGACAACGCGCGTTTTGGCCAGCCCGAAATCAATCTGGGCATCATCCCGGGCTTTGGCGGCACGCAGCGCCTGCCCCGCGCGGTGGGCAAGGCCAAGGCCATGGACATGGTGCTGACCGCGCGCATGATCAAGGCCGACGAGGCAGAGCGCGCGGGCCTGGTGGCGCGCGTGGTGCCGGCCGAAAAACTGCTCGACGAGGCACTGGAAGCCGCACGCGTCATTGCCTCCAAATCGCTGATTTCGGTCATGATGGCCAAAGAGTGCATCAACAGGGCCTACGAAATGCCGCTGAACGAAGGCATGCTGGCCGAGCGCCGCAACTTCCATGCGCTATTCTCCACTGAAGACCAGAAAGAAGGCATGGCCGCCTTCATCGAAAAGCGCGAACCCGACTTCAAGCATCGCTGATCGGCAAGGGCCCGCGAAGATGGCTGCGCGCCCAGGTCGCGGCCGCTCTTCGCCGATTCTTGAGAACCCGTGCGCCGTCGCCCCCGCGGCGCCTGGAAACTGTTGTTTTACAAGCTGACAATTTGCTTACTGCCAAAAAATAAAGTTATACTCTACGAGTTTGACGCAACACGCTTTAGCGATGCTGATTCAAAGCCTTTTTGCCTAGTGGTGGCCTTATGGCTGCCTTACGGTGGCGGGGCGCTGCCCTTGTAGCGGCAGGGCTTTGGCAGGCGAAAGCGGGCTTGAAAAAAGTTGCTTTAAGCGGGTTGGTACGCAGCGGCGAAAGCGGCGGGCGGTATTCCTGCCCACAAGCGAATACGCGGGGAAAGCATGCAAAACAGTGGCGGCGCGCAAGAATCCGGCGCGGGTCGTCCGGGCCCCGATGCAGCCATCGTGCTTAGCGATGCCGACCGCGAGCGGCTCAGGTACAAGGCGGGACGAGGCTTGCTTCGCGCCCTGGCGGCCCAGGCTGCTATGGGTTTGGCGGCAGGCGTTATTTCCTGGCTTGTGGCGGGGGTAGAAGCAGGGGCGTCGGCGCTTATCGGGGCGGGTGCCTATTTCATACCCAATGCGCTTTTCGCGATGCGGCTGCTCATGGGGTTATTAAGCTCCCGGCAAGCCAGTCCGTTCACTTTTTTCATGGGTGAACTCGTCAAGCTGGGTTCCGCAGTATTGCTTTTGGCCTTGGCCGCCTATTTGGGCCAAGGCTGGCTGGTGTGGCCTGCCCTGTTGTTCGGGTTGGTCTGCGTGTTGAAGGGTTATGTGCTGTTGCTGGCGTTTCGCCGCTTGCCATAGCTTGATGGGTATAAAGTTTTCGGGCGTGGCGTTCTGGCGAATGGCGCGTCCTTGTCATAAGTTTACAGGGTAGGGTACCAATGGCTGCTGCTAGCAACGCGTCGTCGCCACAGTCTGATTACATTCAGCATCACCTGGTTCACTTGAACAGTCTGGGTGAAAAGCAGACCGCCATCGCTGATTTCAGCGTCATCAACTACGACTCGCTTTTCTGGTCCATCCTGATGGGCGCCATCGTCATCTTCGTGCTGTGGCGCGCGGCCAGGTCGGCCACGGCGGGAGTGCCCGGGCGCTTCCAGATGGGGGTCGAGATGCTGGTCGGCATGGTGGCCGACGAAGCCAAGTCCATCATCCCCAACGAGACCTCGCGCCGCTTCGTGGCGCCGCTGGCCCTTACCGTATTCCTGTGGGTCATTCTCATGAATACCCTCGACCTGATCCCGGTCGACCTGCTGGGCTGGGTCTTCATCAAGCTGGGCCTGGCGGTCGAGCATCACGATCCTCTTTATTATCACCGCATTCTTCCGACGGCCGACCTGAACGTGCCCATGGGCATGTCGCTGGGCGTGCTGGTGCTTACCCTTTGGTACGGCATCAAGATCAAAGGCGGCGGCGGCTTCGTCAAGGGCCTGTTCACCGCGCCTTTCCACGGGCATGGCGTCGTCGGTCTGCTACTGGTTCCCTTCAATCTGCTTTTGAACCTCATGGAGTACGCCGCCAAAACGGTGTCGCTGGGAATGCGGTTGTTCGGCAACATGTTTGCCGGCGAATTGCTATTCATGCTTATCGCCCTGCTGGGCGGTGCATGGGCCGGATTTAATGGTGCAAGCATCGGCTTGGGTATCGGTCATGTTCTCGCAGGGTCGGTGTGGGCGATTTTCCACATCCTCATCGTCCTGCTCCAGGCCTATATCTTCATGATGCTGTCCCTCGTCTACGTAGGGTTGGCTCACGAAGACCATTGATCGAATTCCGGTCCGGGGTGGCATTCGTCTCGGCCGGGGCGCAAGGTGTTCTTGCAAAGAAGTTTTCTTTTTTGACTTTTTGATTACCAGGTTTTTAACCAAGGAGTTGTTATGACCAACGTTGCTCTCGTTGCTCTGGCTTGCGGTCTTATTGTTGGACTGGGTGCATTCGGCGCCAGTATCGGTATTGCTTTGATGGGTGGCAAGTACCTCGAAGCCTCGGCCCGTCAGCCCGAGCTGATGAACGCCCTGCAAACCAAGATGTTCCTGCTGGCCGGCCTGATCGACGCTGCGTTCCTGATCGGTGTTGGTATCGCCATGCTGTTCGCCTTCGCCAACCCGTTCGTCGGCTAAAGCGACCAAGCCCGCATCAATGCGGGTAAGCAGCCGCTTGGCGCGCTTCGCATACGAGGCGCTGCCGGCGGCTTGGACATGGTGTCATGCAGCGGGGCTGTCTGGCACAAGTGGTATTAAAGGGAAACGACCGTGAATTTAAACGCGACTCTCTTTTTTCAGATGATCGTGTTTTTCGTGTTGGGCTGGTTTACGATGAAATTCGTATGGCCGCCCCTTACGAAGGCAATGGACGATCGCCGTCAGAAGATCGCCGACGGCCTTGCGGCCGCCGAAAAGGGCAAGGCCGACCTCGCCCAGGCGCAAGCGCGCATCAATGTGATCGAAGCTGCGGCCAAGACTGAAAATCATTCTCGCATGCTCGAGGCTGAGAAGCAGGCGGCCGGCATCATCGACGAGGCCCGCCGCGAGGCCGAAGCCGAGAAAGCGCGCATCCTCGCGCAAGCCAAGCAGGACGCCGCCCAAGAGGTCCAGCGTGCCCGCGACGGCCTGCGCGCCGACGTGGCGGTTCTGGCGGTCAAGGGTGCAGAGCAGATCCTCCAGCGCGAGGTCGATGCACAGGCACACGCCGAGCTGCTGGACCAGCTCAAGGCACAATTGTAATCATCAGGGCAGGCAATGGCTGAACTATCGACTATCGCAAGACCCTACGCCGAAGCGCTATTCCAGGCGGCCCGGAACGAAGGCGCCAATCTGGAGTCCTGGTCGGGGCTGCTCAACGAGTTCGCCTCGCTGGCAAAGCTCGAAGACGTACGAGAAGCACTTACCGACCCGCGCCTGAACGACGCCCAGCGCGTCGAGCTGTTTACAGGTCTGGTCAAATCGCCCGTTTCGGCAACGGCTCGCAACTTCATCGAATTGCTGGTCGGCAACGACCGTGTGCTGGTCCTGCCCGAAATCGCCGAGCAGTTCGACCTGCTGAAGAACCAACTCGAAGGTACCGCGCTGGCCGAGATCACCAGCGCCTTCGCGCTGTCCGACGCTCAAGTGCAAGACCTGGTCGCTGCTCTCGAAAAGAAATTCGGCCTCAAACTCAAGCCGGCCGTCACGGTCGACGCCGATCTCATCGGCGGCGTGCGTGTGGTGGTTGGCGACCAAGTACTCGATACTTCTGTGCGGGCCCAGTTGGTCCGCATGCGCGATACGCTGGCCGCCTAGGGCGAGCCGGTCAACAGGATTCCAGGAGTCTGAACATGCAACTTAACCCGTCAGAGATCAGCGAGCTGCTCAAAAGCCGCATCGAAGGCTTGGGCGCGTCCACCGACGTACGTACGCAAGGCACGGTCGTTTCCGTGACCGACGGAATTACCCGCATCCACGGGCTGTCCGACGTGATGCAGGGCGAAATGCTCGAGTTCCCCAACAATGTATATGGTCTTGCGCTCAACCTCGAGCGTGATTCCGTCGGCGCCGTTATTTTGGGCGACTACACCGGCGTTTCCGAAGGCGACACGGTCAAGACCACCGGCCGCATTCTCGAAGTGCCCGTGGGTCCCGAACTGCGCGGCCGCGTGGTCGACGCCCTGGGCGCGCCCATCGACGGCAAGGGCCCGATCAACGCCAAAGAAACCGACATCATCGAAAAGGTTGCGCCCGGCGTGATCGCCCGCCAGTCGGTCGACCAGCCGCTGCAAACCGGCACCAAGGCCATCGACTCGATGGTGCCTATCGGCCGCGGCCAGCGCGAGCTCATCATCGGCGACCGCCAAACCGGTAAAACCGCCGTCGCGATCGACACCATCATCAGCCAGAAAGGCAAGAACGTCACTTGCGTGTACGTGGCCATCGGCCAGAAGGCGTCCACCATCAACAACGTGGTGCGCAAGCTCGAAGAGCACGGCGCCATGGAATACACCATCGTCGTGGCGGCAGCCGCTTCCGATTCGGCCGCCATGCAATACCTGGCCGCTTACTCGGGCTGCACCATGGGCGAGTACTTCCGCGATCGCGGCGAAGACGCCCTCATCGTGTATGACGACCTGACCAAGCAGGCCTGGGCCTATCGCCAGGTGTCGCTGCTGCTGCGCCGTCCTCCCGGCCGCGAAGCCTACCCCGGCGACGTCTTCTACCTGCACTCCCGCCTGCTCGAGCGCGCGGCCCGCGTCAACGCCGACTACGTCGAGCAGTTCACCAAGGGCGCAGTCAAAGGCAAGACGGGCTCGCTGACCGCGCTGCCCATCATCGAAACCCAGGCCGGCGACGTGTCCGCCTTCGTTCCGACCAACGTCATCTCCATTACCGACGGCCAGATCTTCCTGGAAAGCGATCTGTTCAACGCTGGTGTGCGTCCCGCCATCAACGCCGGTATCTCGGTGTCGCGTGTGGGGGGCTCGGCCCAGACCAAGGTCATCAAGAAGCTGTCCGGCGGTATTCGTACCGACCTGGCCCAGTATCGCGAACTGGCCGCCTTCGCGCAGTTTGCCTCCGACCTCGACGACGCCACGCGGCGCCAGCTCGAGCGCGGCAAGCGCGTGGTCGAGCTGCTCAAGCAGCCCCAGTACCAGCCGCTGCAGGTCTGGGAACTGGCCGTCTCGCTGTTCAGCGTTACCAAGGGCTATCTCGACGACCTCGAAGTCGACCAGATCCTGCCCTTCGAGAAGGCGCTGAAAGATTCCCTCAAATCCAAGAACGAAGCCCTGGTGCAGCGTATCGAAGACAAGAAGGAACTGTCCAAGGAAGACGAGGCCGAGCTCGCCGCTGCCATTGAAGATTTCAAGAAGCACGGTGCTTTTTAAGTGATTGGCGAGGACTCCCCGGGCCCGTGCCCCGGTAGTCCAAACGTAATGCGGGCCGGTTTTCATGCCAGCCCGCGACAACGCCCTGACAGGAAGTGCGATGGCCGGAATTAAGGAAATT
Source organism: Pusillimonas noertemannii (assembly GCF_003096595.1). GTDB lineage: Bacteria > Pseudomonadota > Gammaproteobacteria > Burkholderiales > Burkholderiaceae_B > Pusillimonas > Pusillimonas noertemannii. Next base: position 478,702 of record NZ_QEKO01000001.1, read on the forward strand.
CGAACCAAGATCAAAAGCGTGCAAAACACGCGGAAGATCACCAAAGCCATGGAGATGGTGGCTGCATCCAAGATGCGCAAGGCGCAAGACAGGATGCGGGCCGGCCGTCCCTATGCAACCAAGGTGCGCGAAATCGCTGCACACCTGATGCAGGCGCATCCCGACTACCATCACGCGTACATGGTTGAACGCAAAGATGTCAAAGCGGTCGGCGTCGTGCTGGTTACCACCGACAAGGGCCTGTGCGGCGGCCTGAACACCAATATCACCCGTCTGGCTCTGTCCCGCCTGAAAGAGTTCGAGCAGAAGGGCATCAAGGTGCAGGCCACGGCGCTGGGCAACAAGGGCCTGGGCTTTCTTACCCGCATCGGCGCAGACCTGGTGTCGCACGAAGTGCAGCTGGGCGATACGCCCAACCTCGAGCGGCTTATCGGCGCCATCAAGGTGCAGCTCGACGACTTCGTCGACGGCAAGATCGACGCCGTGTACCTGGCCACCAACCGCTTCGTCAATACCATGAAGCAGGATCCCAGTTTCATCCGGCTGCTGCCTCTGCCCAGCGGCCTGAGCGATCCCTTCCAGTCCGCCGAAGCAGACAAGGCTCAAGAAGACGCCCAGGTCAAGTCGCAATACGGCTGGGACTACATCTACGAGCCCGATGCAAAATCCGTCATCGACGACCTGTTGCTCCGGTACGTCGAGGGCCTGGTGTATCAGGCCGTGGCTGAAAACATGGCGTCCGAGCAATCGGCCCGCATGGTCGCCATGAAGGCGGCCTCGGACAACGCCAAGAAGATCATCGGCGATCTCGAGCTGGTCTACAACAAGACCCGCCAGGCTGCCATCACGAAAGAAATTTCAGAAATCGTCGGGGGCGCTGCCGCTGTCTAGCAATAGGCAAACAAGGCATCCCGTCAAAGATATTTAGCAAGGACTAAACATGAGCAACGGTACCATCGTTCAGTGCATCGGCGCCGTGGTGGATATTCAGTTCCCCCGCGACAGCATTCCCAACATCTACGACGCGCTCAAGCTCGTCGACGACAGCTCGAAGTTCGCCGAGGCGGGCATCACGTTCGAGGTTCAGCAGCAGCTGGGCGACGGCATCGTCCGCACCATCGCCATGGGTTCGTCCGACGGCCTGCGCCGCGGCATGGCCGTGGCCAACACCGGCGCGCCCATCTCGGTGCCCGTCGGCCAGGGCACCCTGGGCCGCATCATGGACGTCCTGGGCCGCCCCATCGACGAACGGGGCCCCATTCAAAGCGACGAAGTGCGCGCCATTCACCAGGACGCTCCCAAGTTCGACGAACTGTCGCCCTCGGTCGAGCTGCTTGAAACCGGCATCAAGGTTATCGACCTGGTATGCCCCTTCGCCAAGGGCGGCAAGGTCGGCCTGTTCGGCGGCGCCGGCGTGGGCAAGACCGTGAACATGCTCGAGCTCATCAACAACATCGCCAAGGCGCACAGCGGCCTGTCGGTGTTTGCAGGCGTGGGCGAGCGTACCCGTGAAGGCAACGACTTCTACCACGAAATGGCGGAAGCCGGCGTCATCAAGCTCGACAACCTGTCCGAGTCGAAGGTGGCCATGGTGTTCGGCCAGATGAACGAACCTCCCGGCAACCGTCTGCGCGTGGCGCTTTCCGGCCTGACCATGGCCGAGAAGTTCCGCGACGAAGGCCGCGACATCCTGTTCTTCGTCGACAACATCTACCGCTACACCCTGGCCGGTACCGAAGTGTCCGCCCTGCTGGGCCGTATGCCTTCGGCCGTGGGCTACCAGCCTACGCTGGCCGAAGAAATGGGCAAGCTGCAAGAGCGCATCACCTCGACCAAGACCGGTTCGATCACCTCGATCCAGGCCGTGTACGTTCCTGCCGACGACTTGACCGACCCCTCGCCCGCCACCACCTTCCAGCACTTGGACTCCACCGTCGTGCTGTCGCGTGACATCGCCGCCCTGGGTATCTACCCCGCCGTCGATCCGCTCGACTCCACCAGCCGCCAGCTCGACCCGCAAGTCGTGGGCGAAGAGCACTACGCCGTGGCTCGTGGCGTTCAGCAAACGCTGCAGCGCTACAAAGAACTGCGCGACATCATCGCCATTCTGGGCATGGACGAGCTCTCGCCCGAAGACAAGCAGGCCGTGGCCCGCGCTCGCAAGATCCAGCGCTTTCTGTCGCAGCCCTTCCACGTGGCCGAAGTGTTTACCGGCTCGCCCGGCAAGTACGTGCCGCTGACCGAAACGCTGCGCGGCTTCAAGATGATCGTCGAGGGCGAATGCGACACGCTGCCCGAGCAGGCCTTCTACATGGTGGGCTCCATCGACGAAGCCTTCGAGAAAGCCAAGTCAATCTAAAAGGGATCAGTTATGGCCAACCTGCATGTCGACGTCGTCAGCGCAGAAGAATCGATTTTCGCCGGCGAGGCGAAATTCGTGGTGCTGCCTGGCGAGTCGGGCGAACTGGGCATCATGCCCGGGCACACGCCGCTGATTTCACGCATACGGCCGGGTACCGTCAAGATCGTCCTGGCCGATAGCGGCGAAGAGGTCAGCGTATTCGTCGCCGGCGGCATTCTTGAAGTGCAGCCCGGCGGGGTAACGGTATTGTCCGATACGGCCATCCGGGCCGAAGACCTGGACGAAGCCAAGGCCATCAAGGCGCGCGAGCGCGCCGAAGAGGCCCTGCGCAACGCCAAGGACAAAGCCGACATCGCCGTGGTCGAGGCCGAGCTTGCCATGCTGGCGGCACAGGTCGCGGCGGCGCGCAAGCTGTCCAAGATGCGCCGCTAAGCGTTCGCGTCTGGCCGGCCCCGCTCTTGCGGAGCCGTCGCAAGAAAAGCCCCTCTGCCTAGGTAGAGGGGCTTTTTCTTTGGGCTGCGGTTCAGTTTGTGGCGGCGGCCGCGGGCAAAGCCGCGATCATCTGTATTTCAACCAGGCTGCCGTGGTGCAGTTCTGGCACGGGCACCACTGTCCGGGCAGGCTTGTGCTGTTCAAAGAACGAAGCATATACCTCGTTGAAGGCGGGCCAGTTGCCGGTACCGACAATGTAGGCGGTGCATTGCACCACATCGGCAAGGCCGCAGCCCGACCGGGCGAGTATCTTCTTGCTCTGCTCAAGAACCTGCCCGACCTCGGCCTTGAAATCGTCGGGTTGGCGCGTGGCGGGCAGTACGCCCGATAGAAAGACAAAGCCGTCGCACACCACCGCGGGTGAATAGTGGCCTGCGGGTGGATTGGCGGGGTTGTCGATAAGGCGCATAGTGGGTTGTTTCATGTGCGTGGGCCGGAAAAGCCTGGAAGTGGCGAAGGTTCAGGTGGAAAAGGCATACAGGCCCAAGGCGATGGCCAGGACGATGATCGCCGCGGTGGCCCATCGTGCCCCGGGACTGCGCTTCGGGGATGCCTTGGCGGGGGTGTTTACACGGCCAGGGGTGTCGGCTCGGTCTTTGGCATCGGAAGCGTCCGCCCGTACTTGGGCCGGGTGGGCAATGCCGGCATCGGCTTCGCCGGCGCCGGGTTCGGCCACAGGCTCGAGTATGGCCTTGAAGCGAGTAAAGAACTGGTCGGCCATCTTCTTTGCCACGCCGTCGATCAGCCGGGCCCCCACTTGGGCAAGACGGCCGCTTACCGTGGCACCCACCGTGTAGTGCAACACAGTGCCCTCGGGGCTTTCCGACAGATGGACGTTTGCCGTGCCCTTGCCGGAGCCGGCTGCGCCGCCGGAGCCGTCGAACTGCAGTGTGTATGAGCTTGGCGGAGTGATGTCGGACAGCACCAGCTTGCCGGTAAACCGGGCCTTGATCGGCCCCACGGTGGCGGTCATGGCGATCTTGTACTGGTTCTGATCGGTAGCTTCGAAGGTGTCGCAGCCGGGGATGCATTGCTGCAGTATCGTCGGGTCGTTCAATGCAGACCAGACTGTGTCGATGGGCAATGAAAGTGTTTGCTGGCCAGTCAGTTCCATCGGCTATGCCTCTTGTTGTGCGGTGTTGATGCGGCTGGCGGCGAGCCGCACCGCCTGTATGATTTCCGGATACGCGGCGCAGCGGCAAAGATTGCCCGAAAGATGGTTCCGTATCTCGGCTTCAGAGGGGTCGGGGTTGGATTCGAGCAGTTGCTTGCTCATCAGCAGGAAACCCGAGGTGCAAAAACCGCACTGGAACGCGCCGCAGTCGATGAAGGCCTGCTGGATGGGATGCAGGCTGCCGCCGGCATCGAGGCTTTCAACGGTTTGCACGGTGCAGCCGTCAAGCGCCGCGGCCAGGTAAAGGCATCCGCTGACACTCTTGCCGTCGACGATCACGGTGCAACAGCCGCATAGCCCCTGCCCGCAGCTTTCCCGTGCGCCATAAAGCGAGAAGGTGTTGCGCAGGACATCGAGTACCGTGTGGTGGGTTTCAATGACCGCCTGGACCTTCTCGTGGTTGAGCACGAAGTTTATTTGCATGGTGTTGCTGCTCATGGTGTCTCCGGGTTCAGGTGGGGCGCAGACTGGTGCAGTGCGCGGCAGAGTGTTTCGTACTTCATGGGCAGGCTCGTCAGCCGCACGCCCACGGCGTCTTCGATGGCGGCGGCCACCGCCGAGGCGACGCCGTAGCAGCCGGTTTCACCCACGCCTTTCGCGCCGAACGGGCCGTTGTGCTGATATGAATCGACGATCTCGGTATGAATATGGCGGGGCACGTCATGAATGCCGGGAATCTTGTATTCAGCGAAAGAGGCATTGCGCAGCTGGCCCTGGTCGTCGAAATCCATTTCCTCGTACAGGGCGGCCCCCAGCTGCATGATCGCCGCGCCCGACAACTGTGTTTCAACGATGGCGGGGTTAAGGGGCGTGCCAAGGTCGCCCACGTTTTCAAGGCGTACGATGCGGAATTGCCCGGTTTCAGTGTCGACCTCGACCTCGACGCCCGTGGCGCCCACCATCCAGTTGGGTGTGATGTTGGGCGATTGTCCTGTTTGCTTGTCGGGCGAGACATAATCGGGAATGAAGCCGCCCGTGCCGATGATGTTGCCCGCCTGCATGCCATAGCGCTTTACCAGCAGCTTGGCAGCGTCGGGCTTTTCGTCTGGATCCATGCCCAGTTCCTGGGCCAGCGCCTGCATTTTCTGCAAGGCGTCTTCGGCGGCAAGGCGCACCGCGTGGCCCATATGGAAGGTAGACCTCGAGCCCAGCGTAGCCATGTCGTAGGGGGTGACGTCGGTGTCGGGGTGGATTACACGCACCACGGCAGGGTCCAGGCCCAGCACTTCGGCGGCGATCATGGCCAGGACGGTGTCCGAGCCCTGGCCCATGTCTACGGTGCCGGCATGGACGAAGCAGCTTCCGTCCGCCGAAAGGTTCACGATGGCCATCGAGGTGGTGGGCGCCACCAGCGCCTTGTAGCCGATTCCAACGCCGCGTCCCCGGCGGATGGCGTCCGTGCCATGGTCGAAGGGCTTATCCCAGTCCATGCGCTGGGCAAGGCAGTCGAGGGTTTGCACCAGGGCCGCATCTTTCATGACGGTGCTCGTCGCATGGGGCCGTCCGTCGCGCAGCAGGTTGATGCGGCGAAACTCGACCGGGTCGATGCCCAGTTCGCGGGCAATGATGTCGGCCTGGCTTTCGTATGCCCACACCATCTGGGTAATGCCGAAGCCCCGGAATGCGCCGGCCGGCGGCAAGTTGGTGTAGATCTGGTACGAGTCGATGGAAACGTTGTCGATGTCGTAGGGGCCGGCGGCCGTGAACCCCGACTTCTGGGTAACGCGCGGGCCTATGTCGGCAAAGGCGCCGCCGTTCCACCATACCTCGCATTCGCGGCCCGTGATGCGGCCTTCTTTGCTGACCGCCGACTTGATCCGGAAGGTGGTGGCATGCTTTGTAATGGTGTAGAACTGCTCTTCCATGGTAAGCGCGACCCGCACGGGCAGGCGGCTGATCAGGCTGAGGGCGGCGGCAAGCGCCTCGAGCTTGACGTACAGCTTCGCGCCGAAGCCCCCGCCCAGAAGGGCGGTCCGCACCCGCACCCTGCTTTCGGGCCAGCCCAGCAGGCGCGCTACCTCGAGCCGCACGAAAGAGGGGCTTTGCGAGGCGGTGTGTATGGTTATTCCGCCCTCTTTGAGCTCGGCCAGCGACACCATGGGTTCAAGCGGGGTGTGCATGACCTGCTGGGTGCGGAAAGTGTGTTCAAAGACGTGGTCGGCCTGGGCGAACGCCTTCGACACATCGCCGTGGCGAACATGGAAGTCGAGGGCGACGTTGGTTTCTTTTTTTCCGGCCAGATGCTTGAGATCGGGGAAGGTGCCCGCCGGCTTGAGCGCATCATGGACGAATACATTCGACGTGGCGGCCTCTACTTCGTTGAACACCGCCGGCAGTTCTTCGTATTCGACCTGTATCAGGTGCAGGGCTTCTTCGGCGACGTAGGGGTCGCGCGCCAGCACGACGGCCACGGGTTCGCCCACATAGTGCACTTTGTCGATGGCCAGTATGGGCTGGTCGTGAAAGGCGGGGCCGAAATAGGGTTCGGGTATGACACCCAGGATCTCTTGCGAGGTCACTACGGAATGCACGCCTTCAAGTGCTTTTGCCGCTTCGGCGTCGATGGACATGATGCGGCCGTGCGCCACCGTGCTGCGCAAGATCTTGGCATGCAGCATGCCGGGCAGCGCCAGGTTGTGGATGTACTCGGCGCGCCCCGTTACCTTGGAATGGGATTCGACGCGTGGCCGCGAATGCTTCAGCTGGCTCCACTGCGTGGCTTCAGGTTCAAGGTCAATGAGCGTCATGGTCGGCCCCCTTGTTCGATGTATTGATGGCCGCATTTACGGTGCGGCCCAGGTAGATGCTGAGCAGGTGTTTCTTGTAGCCCGCCGAGCCATGCTGGTCGCTTACGATGTCCAGCGCATCGGTCGCCGCCATGCCCACCTGCTTGAGGTGCCCGGCCTCGGCGGCTGCGCCGCGCAGCATGGCCTCGGCCTTTGCCAGGCGCGTCGGCCTGTCGGTCGCGGCCCCCAGCACGACGCTGGCTTCCTGGATGACCTGGCCCTCGAGCCTGAGCGATACGGCCAGGCCCAGCGCGGGCCAGTCGTGGGCAGCACGGGTCGTTACTTTGCTGTATGCGGCACAGGCGCCATCCATGGCGGGCACGACGACCTCGGAAATGAGCTCGTTTCGTTCGAGCACTGTTTCGTAGTAGCCCACGCACAGGTCTTCGACGGCGATCTCGCGGCTGCCCGAAGGGCCGGTGGCGATGACCGTGGCGCCCAGGGCGGACAGGACCGGCGGCATGTCCATGTGCGGATCGGCATGGGCGAGGTTGCCCCCTATGGTTGCCACATTGCGCACCCGCTGGTTTGAAAGCGAGCGGAAGGTTCTTGCAAGCACGGGCCAGCCCGTACGCACCAGGGGCGAGTTCTCGAGCGAGGCCAGGGTTGCCATGCCGCCTATGCGCAGGGCGCCTTTCTGGTCGATTTGAATCTGCCCATGCCGGCCTTCGAGGCGCCGCAGGCTGACCAGCCGCGTGGGCCGCAGCACGCCGGCTTTCATCATGAGCATGACGGCGGTGCCTCCGCCCACCGGACGGATGTCGGGGTCTTCGGGGTCGAGCAGGCTGATCGCCTCATCGAGCGTATGCGGCGTCAAGTATTCGAATGGGATCACTCGGGGTCTCCTTGTGTTTGGGCGGCGGCCTGGCCCTGCTGCGCATCCAGGCCTTCCAGCAATCGTTCCAGCGTGTTGACGATTACGTCGGGTGTCTCGATGGGAGTCAGGTGGCAGGCCTCGGGAATGATCGTGAGCGTGGAGCCCTGGATCGATTCATGCAGGTATCGGGACATTGCGACGGGGGCGGCGTAGTCGTTGGCGCCCACGACGACGGCTGTGGGGGCGCTTACCTGGGCGACTCGGGTGCTTGCATTGAAGCGGCCCAGTGCGCGGCATGCCTCGCCGTAGGCCTCGACGTCATTGGCAAGAAAGGTATCCACGCATTGCCGCAGCAGCTCTGGCTGGTCGGTGCGGAACTGTTCGCTGAACCATCGGGTGGCCTGGAACTGCACCATGCTGTCCAGCCCATCGGTCTTTGCCTTCTGTGCCCGCTTCGACCAGTCGTCGGGCGCGGTGGGTCCATACCACGAGGTGGTGTCGACCAGCCCCAGCGCCGCGGTCATTTCGGGGTGGTCTATGGCAAACTGAAGCGCAACGCAGCCCCCCAGCGAGGCCCCGGCCACAACGGCCTTGCGGTAGCCCAGGGCCTGGAGCACTTCTTTGACGTCTTGCGCGAAAAGCTCGATGGAATAGGGCCCGGGCGGCTTGCCCGACTGGCCATGGCCGCGCACGTCGACGCAAACGACGTGCGCCCTTGCCGCGATGGCCGGGGCGACCAGGCGCCAGAACCGGTGGTCGAGCGCCAGGGAGTGCACCAGCACGACACACTGGCTTGAAGAGGCCTGCCGATAGTGCTGGTAGTGTATGAGGGTGCCATCGCCGACGGCTACTTTGCCGGTCGTGACGCCCGTGCTGTCTGCTGCTGCCATGTTCTTCGTTGCTCCAGGATGGACGGCAGGCGGTCCTGCCGCTTGCTTGCCTACACGGTGCCGGGCGGCGGAATGAACAGCGGCGGCTGGCCGCTGCGCTTGAAGCCGTCGGCGATAAACCCCGACTGCTTGGCCTGCCGCACATATTGCTGCAGGAATGCGGCGGCCAGCGGCCGGCCGCGCGGGCAGCCCACGGCTTGTTCGATCAGGGTGAAGCAGCCGTCCAGCACGCGAAAGCCGCCCTGGCTTTCGGCGAACTGCTCGAGTGGCTGGCGGATACCCGCAGCCACTTCCAGTCCGGCGCCCGAAAACTGCCGCAGGGAGGCCTCGGAGGTTTCAAAACGGACGATTTCGGCCTGTTGCAGGTGGCGGGTAAGGAAGAGGTCGTAGGCCGTGCCTTCCCCGACAGCCACCTTGATCCCTGGCTTGTCGACGTCTTCCTGGCTGCGTATGGATGACGATTCAATGACCATATAGGTGCCTTCGATGTGCACATAGGACTCGGAGTAAAGAATGTCGATGGCGCGCTTGGGGTCTATGGCCAGGAAGGCGATGTCCCAGACATCTTGCATGGCGCATTGCGAGACCTTTCCGGCCGAATCGAATTCTTTGAACTCGACCGGCAGGCCCAGCCTATTGCCAATGTCGCGCGACATGTCCACCGTGACCCCGGCCAGTTGTCCGCTGGCCGGGTCTTTCTGCACCAGAATGGGGTTGCCCAGGTTAAGCGCCACCCGCAGGACTTTGGCCGGGGCAAGCTCGGCGATGGTTTGCCGGTCGGCGTCCAGCTTGCTGCTGTCTTTCATTGCCATACTCTTTCTTTGTAGGGGGTTTCTGAAGGCTGCGCCCAGGCGTTAAACCTCTTCCAGCACAGCGAAGGAATGCTCGGGCACCAGGGGGGGAGGCGCAACGACATAGCGCGAGTCTTCGGCTTCGTGCTTCAGCCGCTGTTCAAGCAGGCGCCGGGCCCGAACCGGGGCTTCGTCAAGCTTGATGGCTACGTTCGGCACAGAAGTATTCATGCGCACCATTTGCTGCTGCTGGATTTCAAGCACCTCTTTGTCTTCGTCGAACGTGGCCGAAGACGCCTTGCGTATGCCTTCGGTAAGCTCGGCGTCGTCCAGCCGGTAGTTGCGCACGAACGCCCAGAAGTAGTGGGTGCTGCCCGGGGATTCGGGCGTAAGCAGGTGCAGCACATGGCCGATGCGCGCTTCGGTACGGTCTTCTTCGACGGGATGCACGCCCACCACCGTAAGATTGATGGAGGGCACGAGGTGTATGGCCGATTGCCAGCGGTTGATGCGGCAGGGGTGGCCGATGACCAGGGCGAAAAAGGGCGGCGCCTCGATATTGGGCATTTCGCGGTGGGCCCGGACCAGGCTATCTTGCTCGACCGTCACCTTGGCGGTGTAGGCGGCAATGGTCTCTTCTTCGTCATTGCCGATGGTGCGGCTGTGCACATAGGTTTCATGGCTGAGGTCGAGCAGATTGTCGTTGAGCAGGGTGTAGTGCGCCTCGATGCGGTGATAGCCTTGGGACGACGCCCATCCGGGGCTGTTGTGCCAATGCACGTCGGGGATCAGGCCGGGGTCGGCCAGCCCGGCATCGCCCATCCAGATCCAGACAAAGCCGTGGCGCGCCTGGACGGGGTATGTGGCAACGCGGGCCGCCGCGGGAATGTTGGTCTGGCCGGGCACCGACGTGCAGGCGCCGTCGGCCGAGAAGCACATGCCGTGGTAGCCGCACTGCATGTCGTCGCCTACCCGCTTGCCTTTCGAAAGCGGCAGCAGGCGGTGCGGGCAGCAATCGTCCATCGCCGAGTAAACGCCCTGCGAGGTGCGATACAGCACCAGGGGAACGTCGAGTATGCGTCTTGAAATGAAGGGCTCGTCGAATTCATGCTCGAAGCCCGCTACGTACCAAGTGTTTCGAATGAACATTTTCTTGTCTCCTTTTAGTGTTGGCCAGCCCTAGACGCTTACGCCCAGCCAGCGATTCAGCAATGCCTGGTCGTGCCTGAGCTCGTGTGCCGGGCCCTGATGCACCACCGTGCCGCGGTCAAGGATTACCGCGCGCTGCGATATGGCCAGAATAAGTTGTGGGTGCTGTTCAACGATGATTACGCTCAAGCCTTCGTTCTTTGTGACGTTTTCGATGCCGCGCAAGACTTCTTCGACGAGTATGGGCGCCAGGCCTTCGGTGGGCTCGTCAAGCAGCAGCAGCCTGGGGTTGAGCACCAGGGCGCGCCCTATGGCAAGCATCTGCTGCTCGCCGCCCGAAAGCTGTGCGCCCATGTTTCCCTTGCGTTCGGCCAGCCTGGGGAAGGTGTCGTAGACCTTGGCCGGCGTCCAGGAGCCTGGCCGCGCCACGGCAGTGAGGTTTTCGTGAACGGTGAGCGACCTGAAAATATTGCGCTCTTGGGGTACCCAGCCTATGCCCGCCCTTGCGCGCACGTGGGGGGCCAGGTGCTCGAGGGGCTGGCCGCCAAGCTGTATCGAACCCTTGTGCCGCCGGGTTACGCCCACTACCGTATTGATCAGCGTCGTCTTGCCCGTGCCGTTGCGGCCCAGCAGCGCGAGTGTTTCGCCCTGGTCGAGCGACAGCGAGACGTCGTTAAGGACGATCGAGTCGGCGTAGCCCGCGTGCAGGCCTTCTATGTTCAGCATGTCAGGCATAGCGCACCTCGCTTTGCGCCGTTTCGTCCGTGCCGGCGCCATGGCCCAGGTAGACCTCTTTGACGCGAGGGTCGTTCGAGACGGTAAGCGGGTCGGCTTCCATCAGCAGAGCGCCGTTCACCAGCACCGTCATGCGATTGGCAAAGCTGAAGACCAGGTCCATGTCGTGTTCGATGAGCAGAATGGACATGTCGGCCGGAAGCGCATTGATGATGGCCAGGATGTCGCTGCGCTCGCTGGCGGGCACGCCCGCCACGGGCTCGTCCAGCAGCAGCACCCGCGGCTCGCAGGCCAGGGCGATGGCGATTTCAAGCTGGCGCCGCTTGCCGTAAGGCAGCTGGCTGGTGGGGCGGCTCATGACGTCGAGCAGGCGAAACTGCTCGAGCAAGGCATGGCATCGTTCGGTGATGTTGCGGTCGGCGCCCAGCAGCCGCCACATCTTGCTTCCCAGGCCGCTGCGTTCGCCCACGACGGCAGCCAGGGTTTCCAGGGGCGTAAGGGTTTCGAACAGCTGGTTGATCTGGAAGGTGCGCACGAGGCCGCGCGCCGATCTTTTGTGCATGGGCAGCGTGGTGATGTCACGGCCGTCGAGGTGAATGGTGCCGCTTGACGGCCGCAAGACCCCCGTCAACAAATTGACGAAGGTCGTCTTGCCCGCCCCGTTGGGGCCTATCAGTGCGTGGCGGGCGCCTTTTTTCAGGTTCAGCGACACATTGTTGGTGGCCAGCAGGCCTCCGAATCGCATGACCAGGCCCGAGGCTGACAGCGCATAGGGTTCTTCAGCCATGGGGGCCTCCTTTGAACCAGGTCCAGGGGCGTATCAGGCGATCGCGTCCGACCCGCATCAGCAGCACCAGGAACACCCCCACCCAGAAGGTCCAGTACTGGGGAGTGAGATCGGACAGCACATGGTGCAGGCCGATGAACACGATTGCGCCGATGACGCCGCCGTATATCCATGCCGTTCCGCCGATGACGACCATCAGCAGCACGTCGGCCGATCTTTCGAACGCGAAGGCATCGAGCGAGGCGAAGTTCATGCTGTGGGTTTGCACCGCCCCGGCCGCCGCCGCGATGGCGCCGGCCAATGTGTAGGCCAGCTTGATGCGCCGGTTGGTGTCGATGCCGATGGAGTAGGCCCGCAGGCGATTGTCGCGTATGACCCGCAGGCTGGTCCCGAACGGCGAGTTGACGATGCGCCGGTAGACAACCAGGAACACCGCCAGCACGGCCAGCGAGTAATAGGCTGCTGTGACGCCGTCGAATGTAAATGGAAACAGCCCCAGAACGGGATCCATGACGACCCCTTGCAGGCCGTCCGCGCCCCCGGTGAGCCAGGTCATGTAGTTGCCGATCTCGAGCAAAATGAGCGACACGCCCAGGGTGACCATGACGACGGTAAGCGCACTGCCCCGCAGAATGGTGTAGCTGCAGACATAGGCGGTAAGGCCGCCCACGCCCATGGCGAAAACCAGCCCCACAATGGGCTCGGGCATGACGAACTTGGCGAAAAGGCCCGCTGCGAAGGCCCCCATGCCGAAGAACGCGGCATGCCCCAGCGACATGATTCCGGCGTATCCAAGGACAAGGTCGAGAGAGATCGCAAACAGGGCCATGATGGCCATCTGGTTGACCAGGAAAGAGCTGCCCGGAAACAATGCCACCACCGCAAGCGGCGCAAGCCACAGAACGGGTTCCCAGAGCTTGACGCGGGTTTTCTCGCGCAGGGCGTCGTGAACGGCGGCGGGCGTCATTTGGCACCTCTTCTGACAAACAGGCCATCGGGGCGCCACAGCAGGATCATGATCATGACCGCATAGACGATGAAGGATCCGAGCTTAGGCATGTAGTACTTGCCCGCGACATCGGCAACGCCCAGTATCAGCGCGGCGAGCAGGGGGCCGGTAAGCGACGAGGTCCCGCCCAGGGCGACCACGATCAGAAAATAGATCATGAACTTGAACGGAAAGGTGGGGTCGAGGCCCAGCACCTCGGCGCCCATGGCGCCCCCCACTCCGGCCAGGCCCGAACCCACGGCAAATGTCGAAAAGAAGATGACATTGACGTTGATGCCCAGCCCGTCGGCCACGCGCTGGTCATCGACCGCGGCGCGCAGCCGGCTTCCGAACCGGGTGCGCGTAAGGATGAACTGCAGCAGTATCGTCAGCACGATACAGACCGCGATGATCAGCAGCCGATAGTGCCCCATGCCCAGCACATGGCCGCCGAACGAAAGCTCGGTGCGGCCGCGCAGCCACTGGGGCAACTGGATGATCTGTTCGCTCGAGCCTATGCTGTAGTCGACGATGGTCATGGCGATGAACGCCAGGCCGATGGAGAAAAGCACCTGGTCGAGGGGCGGCTTGCCGTACATGGGCCGGTACAGGGTGCGCTCGAGAATCGCACCCAGCACCGCGGTAACCACGAAGGCTATCGGCACGCACAGCAGGAAGGGCACGTTCAGGTGCTGCATGAGCAGCACCGTGACGTACCCGCCCGCCATGGCAAAGGCCCCGTGCGCCAGGTTGATGAAGTTCATCAGCCCCAGCGTCACGGAAAGCCCTATTGCCAGTATGAACAGCAGCATCCCGTAGGCGACGCCGTCAAAGAGTATGGTCAGCATTATTTCGTTTCGCCGGCGGCGTTGACGCGTTCAATGACGTCGAACTCGACGTTCTGATATTCGTCTCCGACTTTCTCGACCTTGCGCATGTAGATGTTCTGGATGAAATCGCGCGATTCAGGGTCGAGGGTGACCGGTCCGCGAGGGCTTTCGAACGAAAGGTTCTTCATGGCGTCGACGAAGGCCATGCCCTCGGCCTTGCCATCGGTCTTGCGCAAGGCCTCGTAGATGAGATGCATGCCGTCGTAGCCCGCGACGCCGAAGAAGTTGGGCCGGCTGGTGCCATCGATGCTTTTGTACGTTTCGATGAACTTGCGGTTCATTTCCGAATCGTGCGAGGTGGCGTAGTAATCAGAGGTGATGACGCCCAGCGCGGCGTCGCCGGCCTGGTTCAGGTTGTCGTCGTCGGTGATGGCGCCATGGCCGATAAGGCGTATGCCCGCGGCGGCCAGGCCTCGCTGGCCGTATTGCTTGAGCAGGGCCGCGCCGGGTCCCGAGGGCAGCATGACGAACAGGGCGTCGGGCTTTACGTCGCGAACGCGCTGCAGGAAGGGCGCAAAGTCGGGGTTGCGCATGGGCACCCGGATCTCTTCAAGAATCTTTCCGCCCGCGGCCAGAAAGTATTTTTTGAAAGCCTCTTCGGATTCATACCCGGGCGCGTAGTCGGGTACCAGCGTGACGGCGGTCTTGATGTCGTTTTCGACCGCCCACTGGGCAATGCCCGAGGTTACCTGCGTAATGGTTCCGCTGGAGCGCACCATGTACGGAGACGCCTCGGTATTGGCCTGGGTCTGCGCGGCCATCAGCACCATCGGCGTTTTTGATTGTGTGGCGATGGGAGCCACGGCGAGGGTGATGGGTGTAAGGCCGAAGCCGGCAATGACATCGACGTCGTCATTGACGATCAGTTCTTGCGCCAGCTTTCGCGAGTTGGCGGCGACGCCGTTGTCGTCCTTGAGAATGACCTGTATCTTGCGGCCAGCGACCGTGTCGCCGTGGTCCTTCATGTATGCCTGCACGGCCGAATGAAGCTGGCGTCCGGTAGAGGCGAAGGCGCCGGTCATGGGAACGATCAGGCCGACCTTGAAGGGTTTCTCGGCGGCTTGGATTGCAGGGGCATGCAGGCCGGTGGCGGCGATGGCGAACGCGCACAGTGCCGTGCGCAGAAATAGCCTTTTTTTCATGGCGTTTGTCTCCGTTGTTTTATTTGATGAATCAGGAACTGCTAGGTCAAGGCACACCTCGGTAAGTCTGGATATTGCTGGGGTTTCGTTGCGGTGTTGCGGGTGTGTTCAGTACACCTTTTCTTCGAGCTCAAGGCCACGATACAGCCAGTCGAGCTCCCAGGGAATATCTACGTTTCGCTTGCGTGCCATCTCGTTGCGCAAGAGGCGCTCGCCGTCGGTGGCGTGCATGATGGCGCCGAACAGCCGGGCGGTGGTCACGACACGCGCCGTCCGGTTCAGGCGGCGGCCTTGATAGTCGAGGAACGCCGCATTGACATTCTTGGGCTGGCGTTCAAGCGCGTCGCCAAGCACGACCGCGTCTTCCATGGCCATGATGGCCCCCTGGGCCAGGTATTGCAGCGTTGCATGGGCGGCATCGCCCAGCAGGGTAACGTTGCCGTCGGTCCAGTTGCTGGCGGGCCGCAGGTCGTGCAGCAGCCAGTTCTTGTCCAGAGAGAAATACTTGAGCAGGTCCTGCACTTCGGGGGCGCAGTCGACATAGGCGGCCTTGAGCTCGTCGATGCCCCCGTAGTCGTGTTCCCAGCGCTTGAAGGCGGGGCTTTCGAACGTGGCGACGTTGTTCATAACGGTGCCTCCGCGCAGGCGGTATTGCACAAGATGGCAGCCCGGGCCCGCGTACATGACCATGGAATTTACATATCGCTGGTTGACGATGTCTTCGATGGGTACAAGCCCCCGGTACACCACATGCCCCGTATTGCGCGGGCCGCCGTCGTTGACGATGCGGGCGCGGGTTTTGGAGCGCAGGCCCTCGACGCCGATCATGGCCCGCCCCTGCAGCATCTTGCCATTGGTGCATGTTACGGTAACCCCGTTCGGGCGGTTTTCGTAGCTGTCCACCTCGCCTTCTTCGAAGCTGAAGCAATCCTGCTGCCTGCACGCCTCGATCAGCGCGGCATGCAGGTCGCGCCTGTGCACCACGAAATAGCGGTATTTGTACCGCTCTTGAAAGCTGGCGCCCAGGTCGATGCGGGAAATCTCTTTCGCATCGACGGCATCGACCAGTACGAGGGCATCGGGATAAAAGACCTGGGACTCCAGGCGTTCCATTACGCCCATGCGGTCGAGAATGGCGTGGCCGTTTGGCGCTATCTGGATGCCGTAGCCAATTTCGCCGACCTCTGGAGCACGCTCAAGCACCTTTACTGGAAACCCCTTGCGTGTCAGTGCCAGGGCTGTGCAAAGCCCGCCGATGCCGCCACCGGCGATGATGAACGGTAAAGATTCCTGTGTATCCATAAACGTCTCCAGGGCGGGATGGAAAATTTTGGGTCAAGCCATCCCCTGGGGCGGTACAAGGCCCCATGCAAAAGTATTGGAAAACCCATTTCGGCCGGCTTGCCTGGCCGAAATGTTTACTGGCGAGGCTAGCCGAACTGCTCGCGCCAGAGATCAAGCGCCTGCTGTACGGGTCGATCGGAATAGCTGAACAGCACGGCGTCGCCTTGGTCGGTGATGTCGAAGCGGTGGGGCATCCAGGAAGGGCAGACGAGCACGTCTTTGGGGCCGAATTCAAGGGTACTGTCGCCGACCACGCAGCGGCCGTGGCCTTCAACCACCACGTACACGGTGGAATCGGTGGACCGATAGGGTTTTCCCTGGAACGACTTGGGCATCAGCTGCATGAAGGTGCCCATGGTGGGTATGGCCCAGCCGCCGGTTGCCGGATTGGTGTATTGCAGCTTGAGGCCCCAGCATTCGTGCCATTCATTGTGCTGCTTCATGGTTTCGAGTGCTTCGCGCGTACGCTCGTAGGGGTACCAGAACAGGGGCGATGTTTTCGAACGGGGCTGGTATTGAACCGGCTTCATGGAGTTGCCGAACTCGGCCAGGTTGGCGTGCGCCGTTATGTTCGTGCTTTGGCTCTCTTGGCTGCCTTTTTCCATGAATTGCGCATCGAGCAGCTCTACCAGCGGGACATCGAGCCCGTCGAGCCACACCATGGGTTCATCGCTGGGGTTGCCGTGGTCGTGGAATGTCCAGGAGGGCGTAATGACGAAGTCGCCTACGTTCATGAAGACTTTTTCGCCATTGACCGCCGTGTATGCGCCCGACCCGTGCATGATGAACCGCAGGGCGGATTGAGAGTGGCGATGCGCGGGGGCGATCTCGCCCGGCAGTATCAATTGAAGCCCCGCGTACAGGCTGTGTGTTATGCGAGTCTGGCCGCGCAGGCCGGGGTTCTCGAGTACCAGCACGCGGCGCTCTGCCTCTTGGGCCGATATGAGTTCGCCGGCCTGAAGCAGCCAGGGGAAGGCGGTTTCCCATTTCCAGACATGCGGCAGACAGGGGGTTTTGGGCAAGGGGGTGACCAGGCTGTGCAGGACCTCCCAGAGCGGGGTCATCTGGTCGTTGCTGATCTTCTGATAGAAATGCTCTCGGGCGGCGGTATCTGTTGCGACGGGTGTATCCATTGTGGGGCTCCCCATGGCGTGGTTCAGGCGGACGTGACGGCGACCTGCATGCGGCCGATTTTTTCGAACTCGGCCACGATGGTGTCGCCGGGCTTTACGGGGCCTACGCCTTCAGGCGTACCGGTGTATATGACGTCGCCCGGGTGCAGGGTGTAGAAGCTGGAGGCGTATTCGACCAGTTCGGGTATGTTCAGGACGAGATCGCGCGTATTGGCTTTTTGGCGGGTTTCGCCGTTTACGGTGAGCTGGAAGTCGAGGTTTGTGGCGTCGCCCATTTCGTCGGCGGTGACCATCCAGGGGCCAAGCACGCTATAGCTGTCGACCGATTTGCGCAGGCTGCGTTCTTCGGGGCCGCGTACCGTCATGTCGAGCCCTATGGTGTAGGCCGCGATGTGGTCCCAGGCGTCTTGCTTCTTGATGCCGGTGCCGGGCTTGCCGATGATGATGGCCAGTTCGATTTCGTGGTCGTTGCGGCGGTCGTGATGCCGCACCGACACGGGCTGGCTCGCGCCGATCAGGGAACTGGTGGCCTTGAGAAACAGGCCGATGCGCTGGATTTCAATGACCTGGCTGTTATGGTGGATTTCGGAGTCGGCCCGGGCCTCTTCGAGGTGCTTCAGGTAGTTGACCGGCGCAGCGACCAGTTTTCCGGGGTTGGCCACGGGGCTCAGCAGCTTTACCTGGTCTATTTTTTTGCGGGGAGCGTCGGGCATGAGCTGCCGTGCACGTGCACAGACTTCATCGAGATGCGCGATGAGGGGGTCGTGCCTTGGCAAGGGATAGGTGCTGGCTGGAATGACATCGAGAGCCGTTGTGATGTCCAGTACTTGATCACCCTCTATGACGCCCAGGCGGTCGTCATCAAATCTGCAAAGCTTCATGTTGTCTCCGTTCCTTCAGTTCAGTACCATTGTCTGGTGCAGCACGATGGAGGGGCAATACGCTATTCCAAATAACTGGCATTGCGAATTTAAATGGCGAACAGGCATGGCAGCAACCTCAAAACTGGATCTGTATGATTTCTTGCTCTTGAAAGAAATCCGGGCCGCCCGCAGCATTACCGGGGCCGTGCCGCAAGTCGGCCTCAGCCAGCCCGCCATCAGCATCAGGCTGGGGCACTTGCGGCAGCATTTTGGCGACCCCTTGTTTGTCAGGACCTCTGGCGGGCTGATGTCCACGCCCTTCCTGGAAAGCCTCATGGCCGATATCGAGCACGCCATCAAGCTGCTCAGCCCCGAAGAGAACGCCCGCCGGGTGTTCGACCCGGCAACCTCAACCCGCCGGTTTCGGGTCGGCCTGAGCCACATTGCGCAAATGGTTATGTTGCCCGAGATACTGCGCCAGTTCAAAATGCTGGGACCGGGCCTGCATGTCGATTCCATCGACCTGGACGCCGCTACCGCGGGGCTGCTTGAAAGCGGCCAGCTCGATCTCGCCGTCGGCTATACCTTCGATCTGCACAATGGCTTTTATCAGCAGCGCCTGTTCGCCGAGAACTATTCCTGCATAGTCCGGCAGGCGCATCCGCGCATCGGCAGCACTTTGTCCAAGCAGCAATTCCTCGACGAAGAGCATCTTGCCCTGGTTGCGCCGGCAACAGGCCATTCATTGCTGGACAAGGTGCTCGAAGAGCGGGGCGTCCAGCGCAGGGTCACCGCCAGGGTGTCTTCCTATCTCGGGCTCGAGCAAATACTCGTCTCGACCGACCTGCTTGCGATGGTGCCCTCCCGGCTGGCGCGAACCCTCGCCCTGGGCGAGCGGATCAAGATCCTGGGGCTGCCGTTTCCTTCGCCCACCTATGAAGTACGCCAGTATTGGCACGAGCGCTACCACCACGACTCGGGCAACAGCTGGCTGCGCAAGCTCATCTTCGAAAGCTTCACCAATCTTCCGCCGGTGTTCACCAAACTGGTGGTTACCGCCAATCCGCAGTGAAGCCCGCCGGCCGATAGTCGCGCCGCGGGGCAGGCCCTAGGTACTTTCCGAGTCGATGCAAACGCTAATTGTGGCCACCACCGCGCGTGATTAAGCTTGGTCCATTTTGTTCGGCCACAGCCACACACAAGCGGAGGGTAACCATGAGGGAAAGACTCGATTGCGCCTTGATCGCCACAGTTTGCACCAATGACTGGATACGCCCATGGACGGGCAGGCATTGGTGCGGAAGGCTTTACTTCCACGCCCCGATGCCCAGCATCGACATCAGCCAGCACAATGCGTCAGCCAGCCTGGCCGACAGCGCCATGCTGCTGCGCCGTTTCGATGTCTGCCTGCTGCCGGTCAGCGAACACAGCCTGGCCTGGGCGCGCACCAGCCTGCTTGCGGCGCGCGGGCGCCTTGAAACACCGGTGTTCGCCCTTATCGACCAATTGAAGGCCGCCGCCCTGAACGATCTCTACGAGCTGGGCCTGCACGACTTCGTGCGTACGCCGATGTGCCCCGAAGAGCTGCGTGTGCGCATCGAGCGGCTGCTCGACGAGAAAAAGCCGGCGCTCCACGCTTGGCCGCAGCCGGCCGTCGCCCAGGCCCAGGGCGTCAAGGAACCCACGGGGCCGCATCACGCCGGCCAGGCCCCCGACGAGGCCACGCTGTGCTCGACTATACTTGAGCGTACAGGCCTCGAGCTCGACGCCTACGCCGCGGCCAGCGCCTCGCGCAGCGCCACTTCGCGCGAGTCGTTCCGGGCCGCCAAAAGCAAAATCATAGAACGCTTCGAAACCGCCTATATCAAGGCAGCGCTGGGCCGGCATTCCGGCAACATCGCCATGGCCGCGCGTGCGGCCCAGAAGCATCGCCGCGCGTTCTGGGCGCTTATGCGCAAGTACGACATCGACGCCGCTCCCTATCGGTCCGAGTCGCCCCCCAAACCTTTTGCCGACGGGTAAAATGACCCGCGTATATTTTCGAGGATAGCCGTGTCGTCCCCCACACTGAAAAACGATGTCTTCCTGCGCGCGCTGCTGCGCGAGCCCGTTCCCTACACGCCTTTGTGGCTCATGCGCCAGGCCGGCCGCTATCTGCCCGAATACAACGAAACGCGCGCTCGCGCCGGCTCCTTCCTGGGGCTGGCCCAGAATCCGCAGTACGCATGCGAGGTCACGCTGCAGCCCCTGCAGCGCTTCGACCTCGATGCGGCCATCCTGTTCTCCGACATCCTGACCATACCCCACGCCATGGGGCTGGGCCTTGATTTCGTGGCGGGCGAAGGCCCGCGCTTTGCCAGGCCGGTGCGCACCGAAGAAGACGTGGCCAGGCTGGCGGTGCCCGACATGTCGCAACTGCAATATGTATTCGACGCCGTCTCGCTCGTACGCAAAGAACTCGACGGCAAGGTGCCTCTTATCGGGTTTGCGGGCAGCCCCTGGACCATCGGCTGCTATATGGTCGAAGGGCAGGGCTCCGACGACTACCGCCTTATCAAAAGCATGCTGTATGCGCGGCCCGACCTCCTTCATCGCATGCTCAACATCAACGCCCAGGCCACCAGCCAGTATCTCAATGCGCAGATCCAGGCCGGCGCCCAGGCCGTCATGATCTTCGACAGCTGGGGCGGCGTGCTGGCCGACACCCTGTTCCAGGAATTCTCGCTGGCCTATACCCGGCAGGTCGTCCAGGGCCTTACGCGCGAACGCGAGGGGCGGCGCGTGCCCGTCATCGTATTCACCAAGGGCGGCGGCATGTGGCTCGAAGACATCGCGGCTTCAGGCTGCGACGCGGTCGGCCTCGACTGGACGGTCAATCTTGCCCAGGCGCGCCGCCGCACGCAAGACAAGGTGGCCCTGCAAGGCAATATCGATCCCATGGCCCTGTTTGGCGGAGACGAGGCCATCCGGGCCGAGGCGCGCCGGGTCATCGACGATTTCGGCCCGGTGGGCGAGGGCGGGCATGTGTTCAACCTGGGGCACGGAATCTCCCGCTTCACTCCCCCCGAGGCGGTGGCCAGCCTGGTTGACGAAGTCCACAGCTACAGTCGCGGCAAGCACTGAGTTATTGCATCGAACAAACCGTAAAGGCCCGTTATAACGGGCTCTTTCCGCAAGTTGTGCACAAGTTATATCGCTGTGCAACATTGCCTGAGACTATTAAGTTACATTCTCGTCTATGCCGCATAAGTTACTGTATTTAAACGGAAATTAAAGAAATTGTCGCGGCTTTCTGATGATATTACCGGAAACGCCATTGACTTTTCCCGAGTTGTCACTGTGTTTCTCCCCAAAGTTATCCACAGGCGGGCTGGATAAGCCTGGCAATGTCCCATCCCCTCAACGTTTGCGTGCTCTTCATAAGAATTTACTTTAAGTGTCGATAAGTCCCGCGCCATCCACCGAGCCCGCCGAGCCCGCGTCCTTGCCGGACGTCGGCACCGGTGTGTACTGGGTCAGGGTGGCGCTCGACGTTCCATTGCCGGGACTATTTGATTACCGCGCCGAAGGGCCGCTGCGGGTGGGAACGCGGGTCATCGTTCCTTTCGGGCGCCGCAAGCTGGTCGGCGTCGTCGCCGAAACCGCCGACACGCCGGTCATCGAAGCCCGCCTGGTCAAGCCAGTGGAGCAGGTGCTGGACGATCTGCCGCCCCTGCCTGACGACTGGCTGAGGCTGGCCCGCTTTGCGGCGCAGTACTATCAGCGCCCCCTGGGCGAAGTCATGCTTCCCACCCTGCCTGCCAGCCTGCGCAAGGTGTCGGCCTACCAGGGCAAGCGCTCGGCAGGCGGGCCCGTGAAGCGAAGCGATGCCCGGCAGGGCGCCAAGCCCGTGCCTGTGCAGCCGGCCCCGGTGCCGGTGCTGAACGCGGCCCAGCAGGCCGCGGCCCAGGCCATCTGCGAACTGCAGGGCCATAAAACGGTGCTGCTGCATGGCATTACGGGCAGCGGCAAGACCGAGGTCTACCTGCGCGCCGCCCAGCAGGCCCTGGCTCAAGGCAGGCAGGTGCTGTTTCTGGTGCCCGAAATCAACCTCACGCCGCAGCTCGAACGGTCTCTGCGTTCGCGCCTGGCGGCCATTGCCGAGCCCCATGCCCTGGCTGTGCTTCACAGCGGGCTGGCCGAGGGAGAGCGGCTGCGTGCATGGCTGCGCGCCCAGCGCGGCGAGGCGCGCATCCTGCTGGGCACCCGGCTGGCCATTTTCACGCCCATGCCCGAGCTGGGCCTGGTCATCGTCGACGAAGAGCACGATGCGTCGTACAAACAGCAAGAGGGCCTGCGCTACTCGGCGCGCGACCTGGCCGTATGGCGGGCGCACGACCTTCGCATTCCGGTCGTGCTGGGTTCGGCCACCCCCTCGCTTGAAAGCTGGCATCACGCGCAAAACGGCCATTACCTCAAGCTGTCGCTCACCCACAGGGCGCGCGACGCCGAGCTGCCCTCGGTGCGGCTGGTCGATACGCGCAGGCTGGCCATGCAGCAGGGTTTTTCGCCGCATCTGATCACCGCCATGCAAGAGCGCCTCGAGCGTGGCGAGCAATGCCTGGTCTTCCTGAATCGCCGCGGCTATGCGCCGGTGCTGGCGTGTTCTTCCTGCGGCTGGGTCAGCCAGTGCACGCGCTGCACTGCCTATACGGTGCTGCACCGAGGCAGGGGCGGGCGCAATGCGCTGCACTGCCATCATTGCGGCTACCGCGCGCCGGTGCCGCGCGCCTGCCCCGACTGCGGCGACCAGGACCTGCGTCCCATGGGCCGCGGCACGCAACGGGTCGAAGAACACCTGGCCGAAGAGTTTCCCCAAGCCCGCATTGCGCGCATAGACGCCGACAGCACCCGCCTGAAGGGCAGTGCCGAGGCCTTGTTCGCCAAGGTGCATGCGGGCGAGGTCGACATATTGGTGGGCACGCAGATGGTGGCGAAGGGACACGACTTCGCCAACCTGGGCCTGGTCGGTGTCCTGAATTCCGATTCCATGCTGTTCGCCCAAGACTTCCGCGCGCCCGAGCGCCTGTTTGCCCAGCTGATGCAGGTAGCGGGCCGGGCGGGACGCCATGTCAAGGGCGGGCAGGTCATCATCCAGACCGACTACCCCGAGCAGCCGGTGTACCAGGCCATCACCCGCCACGACTACGCCGGCTTCGCCGAGTATGCGCTGGCCGAGCGCGAGGCCGTGGGGCTTCCACCTTACGCCTACCAGGCGCTGCTTACCGCCGAGTCGCGCGAGTTGCGCATTGCGCTTGATTTCCTGAGCCTGGCACGCGAAGTTGCGCAAGGCGAGCCGCAGTGGTTTCCCATGCTTGACGCCCTCAACCTGTACGACCCGGTGCCCTTGCGGGTGGTGCGGGTTGCCAATATAGAACGCGCGCAACTGCTGGTGGAAAGCGCCAGCCGGCCGGCCCTGCAGGGCTTCCTGGCGGCCTGGATGCAGGCCTTGCCGCAGCTGGCCGCCGAGAAGCGCGTGCGCTGGCAGCTCGAAGTCGACCCGCTGGAAATCTGATGACTCAAGCCACGCCCGCCCCCGGCCACACGCTGGCCAGCGACTTGAACACCCCGCAGCGCATGGCCGCCCTGTATCTTGACGGGCCGTGCCTGGTATTGGCGGGCGCCGGCAGCGGCAAGACCCGGGTCATCACGCAGAAGATCGCCTACCTGCTGCGCGAATGCGGCTACATGGGCAGGCACGTGGTGGCGCTTACCTTTACCAACAAGGCGGCGCGCGAAATGAGCGAGCGGGTCAAGACCCTGGTCGACTCGCGGCTTACCAAGGGGCTGACCATCAGCACCTTCCACTCGCTGGGCGTGCGCTTTTTGCGCGAAGAAGCCCGGCACGCCCGCCTGAAGCCCGAATTCTCCATTCTTGACTCCACCGATGCCATGGGCATCATCCAAGAGCTTCTGGCCACCACCGACAAGGCGCGCCTGCGCAGCGTGCAGCAGACGATATCGCTGTGGAAGAACGCCCTGATGGACCCCGATGCCGCCGAGAAGGCCGCCGCGACTCCCAATGAAGCCGAGGCGGCACGCATCTACCGCAGCTACGACGCCACCCTGGCGGCCTACCAGTCGGTGGATTTCGATGACCTGATCAGGCTGCCCACGGTGCTGATGCAAGGCAACGAGGCGGTGCGCGAGCGCTGGCAGGCCAGGGTGCAGTACCTGCTGGTGGACGAATACCAGGACACCAACGAATGCCAGTATCGCCTGGTGCAGCTGCTTACGGGGCGGCGCGCCATGTTCACGGCGGTGGGCGACGACGACCAGGCCATCTACGCCTGGCGCGGCGCCACGGTCGAGAACCTGGCCAAGCTCACCACCGACTATCCCCAGCTCAAGCTCATCAAGCTCGAGCAGAACTACCGCTCGGTGCAGCGCATATTGTCGGCGGCCAACCAGGTCATCGGGCATAACCCCAATCTGTTCGACAAGAAGCTGTGGTCCGACCTGGGCGTAGGCGAGCCCATACAAGTCACGGCCATGGACACCGACGTCATCGAGGCCGAATCGGTTGCATTGCGCATTTCGGCCGAGCGCTTCGAGCGGCGGGCCGAATGGCGCGACTTTGCCATCTTGTATCGCAGCAACCAGCAGGCCAGGGTGGTGGAGCAGGCCTTGCGCAACCTGCGCATTCCCTACACTTTGTCGGGCGGGCAAAGCTTTTTCGACAAGGCCGAGATACGTGATGTGCTGGCCTATTTGCGCCTTATCGCAAACGACGATGACGACCCGGCCTTCATCCGCGCCGTCACCACCCCCAGAAGGGGCATAGGGCAGGCCACCTTGCAGGCGCTGGGCGAGTTCGCCTCGCAAAAGCAGCTGTCATTGTTCGCGGCCGTGTTCGAGGTTGCGGAAGCCGAGCGCCTGGCCGCCCGCCAGCTCGAGCCCTTGCAGACCTTTGCGGCCTTCATCCAGCAGATCCAGCAGCGGGCCGGCCGCAAGGGAAGCGACCGCGTCTCGCAGGGCGCCGAGCCGGCGGGGCCCCTGCTGGACGAATTGCTGGGCGTCATCCAGTACGAGCGCCATCTTTACGACACCCTGGACGAGCGCGCCGCCCAGACGCGCTGGCAGAACGTGCAGGAACTGGTCGGCTGGCTGAAGCGCAAGGCCGAAGAAGACGATCTGGATCTTTTCGAGCTCGTCCAGCATGTGGCGCTGGTGACCATGCTCGAGCGGGGCGACGAGGATGACCCCGATACCGTCAAGCTTTCCACCCTGCACGCGTCCAAGGGGCTTGAGTACCCGCACGTATATCTTGTAGGGGTCGAAGAGGGCCTGCTGCCCCATATGGGGCGCGACGAAGAGGACGGCGACCCGGCCAAGGCCGCCGAATCGCTGGCCACGCGCATACAAGAAGAACGGCGCCTGATGTATGTGGGCATTACACGGGCACAGCGCACACTGCACCTGACCTGGTGCAAGAAGCGCCGGCGCGCGCGCGAAGACGTGGTGTGCGAACCCTCGCGCTTCATCGACGAAATGGGGCTTTCTTCCGTCAAGCTTCGCGAAGATCCCGAACTGCAGGCGCTGAGCCCCAAGCAGCGCCTGGGCATGCTCAAGGATCTGCTCAACAAGAAGGGGTGACAAGGGCGCAGCGGTGCCCAGGCCTTGCGGAACAAAAAGCCCCCGCGACAAAAAAGCCGGTCCCTTGTGAGGACCGGCTTTCCCGTCCGGCGAACCTTGCTTTATAAGCAGGCGCCGAAAATAAAGCGGATCTGAGCTGCGCTGTACGCTGTACTTAGGCGGCGGTGACCTTGTGGCCTTCCTGGCGTGCGGCGTCCATGTCGGACGAGACCCCGGCCACGAAGGACACGATCTTGTTCTGCACGGCCTTGGCACCGGAGGCGATCCAGCTGAACAGCGAAAGAAGGGGGGCTTCGTTGTAGTAATCGAGTTCCTGGCGCAGCAATTCGCGCTCGAGGGAGTCGGTCAGAATGGCGTTCGGATAGTCGATCATGGCGGTCTCGGAATTAGGTTGGCCCGTGTGTTTTCGAGCAGATGAATGAATTATAGGGTAAACCCTAGTCTTATACAAGACATTTTTTAGGGTTTACCCTTAATTTGACATTCTGTCTCGAGGGAGCAACAAGAGAGCGGCAGCTGCCGCCAAAGGGCGCGGCGCCAATCCGTTTTATCATTGGGGTTTTGTTTTCAATCGGCAGTACGGAGTGGGATGACATGAAGAAGATCGAAACCATAGGAATCGTGGGCGCCGGCGCCATGGGGCGGGGCATTGCCCAGATCGCGGCCCAGGCGGGCCTGCAGGTATTGTTGTACGACCTGAACGAGCAGGCCGTGGCCGCCGCGCGCGACAACCTTGGCCAAACCTGGGAAAAGCTGGCGGGCAAGGGCAAGATCACGGCCGAGGCCGGGCAGGCTGCGCTGGCGCGCATCCAGCCGTGTTCCGATCTGAAGGCGATGTCGGCGGCGCAACTGGTGCTCGAGGCCGTGGTCGAGCGGCTGGACGTCAAGCAGAGTCTCTTCCAGCAGCTCGAGGGCATTGTGGCCGAAGATTGCATCCTGGCCTCCAATACCTCATCGCTGTCCATCACGGCCATCGCCGCCGCATGCTCCAGGCCCGAGCGGGTCGTGGGTTACCACTTCTTCAATCCCGTGCCGCTGATGAAGGTGGTGGAGGTCATAGACGGCCTGCGCACCGACCGGGCCATTGGCGATGCGCTGATGGACCTGGCCCGCGCCATGGGCCATACCGCTGTGCGGGCCAAGGACATGCCCGGCTTCATCGTCAACCATGCGGGGCGCGGCATGAACACCGAGGGGCTGCGGCTGGTGCAAGAGGCGGTGGCGCCCTTCTACCAGGTCGATGCCGTCATGCGCGAGCAGGCCGGGTTCAGGATGGGGCCCTTCGAGCTCATGGACCTGACCGGGCTGGATGTCTCGCATCCGGTCATGGAGTCCGTCTACCAGCAGTTCTACGACGAGCCGCGCTTCCGTCCGTCGCCCATTACGGCGGTGCGCTTTGCGGGCGGCCTGCTGGGCCGCAAGACCAAAGAGGGCTTCTACCAGTATGTGGACGGCGCCAAGCAGGTACCTGACGCACCGGCCGTTCCGGCCTTGCCCGAAGGCATGAAGGTATGGCTGGCCCCTTATCATCCGGTCGGCCACAAGCGGGCCGCTGCGCTGCTCAAAGAGCTGGGCGTGGGCGTCATTGCAACCGACACGCCGCCCGCCGACGCGCTGATCGTGGTCACTCCCTATGGCGAGGACACATCCAGCGTCGTGGCTGAATACCAGCTTGACGGCGAACGCACGGTGGCGCTGGACACCTTCTTCGGCCTGGAGCAGGGCAAGCGGCGCGTCGTCATGTGCTCGCCGGCCACGCTGCCCAAGTGGCGCGATGCGGCCCATGCCCTGCTCGCCTCCGACGGCACGGCGGTTTCGGTCATCGACGATTCAGCCGGCTTCGTGGGCCAGCGCATGATCGCCACCATCGTCAATGTGGCCAGCGATATCGCGCAGCAAACCATTGCCACGCCGGGCGACATCGACCTGGCGGTGTCGCTGGGCCTGGGCTACCCAAGGGGCGGCCCCCTGAGCATGGGCGACTCGCTCGGCGCAGCCCTTATCCTGGACATCCTGCGCAATATGCACCGGGTGACCGGCGATGCGCGCTACCGCGCCAGCCTGTGGCTGCAGCGGCGGGTGCAGCTGGGTCTGCCGCTGACAGCCGAACCGGCCAGCGTCGCGGCTTGACGGGCAAAGCCTTAAAAAGAAAATCGTTCGTGTGAAAACAAGCAGCCCCCCAAGGACTGGATCAATATCCAACCCTTGGGGGGCTGCTTGAATGCTACTGTTTTTTTGCGGGTTACTACTTTTCTGTGGGCGAGGCCCGGCGGCAAGTGACTGGCCAAGTGCGGCGCGGTGATGCGGGGCAGGGCGGGCGTTGAGCCCTGTGCCTTGCCGCCGCAGGCGGACTTATTGCGCCTTACTGACCATGTACTGGACCGCGGCGTGGATTTCTTCGTCGCTGGCCTGAGAGCCGCCGCGCGGAGGCATGGCGCCCTTGCCGTGCAGGGCGATCTCGACCATGGCGTCCATGCCGGTGGCGATAAGAGGGCCCCAGGCGGCTTTGTCGCCCAGCTTGGGTGCACCGGCCACGCCTGCATCGTGGCAGGCAAAGCAGACCGATTTGTAGAGCTTTTCGCCGGCGGGATCGACGGCGGCGGTTTCAGTTGCCGGCGCTGCTTGTTCGGCCTGGGCGGCCGGGGCCTTCTCGGCTTGTTGCGCGGCAGCGGCGTCGCCCGACGCGGCCGCGGCGGGCTGCGGCTGGGTGGGGGCGGGCTGGGCAGGGGCTTCGGCGGAAGCCTTGGCGGCGTCTGCGGCAGCTTCTTCGCCTTCGGCGGCGGGCTCGGCCGGTTCGTCGAACGAGGCGCCGCCCTTGTTGGCCATGTAGACCACGGCGCGCTCTATTTCGAAGTCGCTTAGCGTGGGGTTGCCGCCCTTGGCCGGCATGGCGCCTTTGCCGTGCAGGGCGATCTGCAGCATGCTTTCGTAGCCTTCTTTGATAAGCGGCGCCCAGGCGGCGGTGTCGCCCAGCTTGGGCGCGCCGGCCACGCCGGCCGTA
This sequence comes from Pusillimonas noertemannii, assembly GCF_003096595.1. GTDB lineage: Bacteria > Pseudomonadota > Gammaproteobacteria > Burkholderiales > Burkholderiaceae_B > Pusillimonas > Pusillimonas noertemannii. The sequence goes on from NZ_QEKO01000001.1 coordinate 507,681, forward strand.
TGGCAGGCGCTACAGGTGGATTCGAAGACTTGCTCGCCGGTTTTGAAAACCTTGGGAGCATTGGCGTCGACCAGGGCGAAGCCGGCGACGGGCTTGATGCGCGAGGCGATGGCTTCGGGGGTTTGCGCGTCGGAGCCGGCGGCGGGAATGGCCGAGCTGATGACGAGCCTGATCAAGAGGAAAATAATGATGACCGGGACGATGAAAGCAAGAACGACGGTAACGATTAATTGCTTGGGCGTCTTGATGAGGCCTTCGTGCCCCTCGATGGTTGTTTCGACGTGGTCTTCTGTGTTGTTCATGATCGAGTCCTGCGTTTCCTGGAAAGGAACAAAGCCTTAAGCCCTGTCTTCAAAGCTCTTTATGTTTCAAGGCCCCATGGGGTCTTTGCCCGGGTCGTTGCCCACAAACCGTACGATTATACCGGGACTGCCCGCTGAATGCAGGCTGTCTTCAAAACAGGCTACAATAATGATCTTTGCCGCGCCCGTAGTTCAATGGATAGAATGAGAGTTTCCGAAGCTCTTGATACAGGTTCGATTCCTGTCGGGCGCGCCAGTCAATAAAAAGCAGATAATAAAAAACGCATAATAAAAAGCGGATAAAAAAAAGCAGCCTTGCAAGGCTGCTTTTTTCGTGTGCACGGCCGTTTAGAACGGAATGGCCGCCCGCAGGCTGAGTTCGTGGTTGCGGAAATCGTGCGCCATCTGGGCCTTGTATTCGGCCCGCAACTCGAACTTGTCTTGCGCGAACAGTTGCAGCCCGGCGCCCAGGTTGAACAGGCGGGTGGGCAGCGATGACGACGACCTGAAGGTAATGCCCTGGCCCCCGTTTTCAGAGAAGGTTACGTCGCTGTTCAGCGCTTTGTTGTTGATGAACGTGACGCCCGCCGACACATAGGGACGAAGCCATCCGTATTTGCCCAGGTCGACGCGAGTGCCCGCCTCGATCGCCGGTTCGAACGCAACGCTCCACTCCTTCATTGAAGTGGCCTTCAGCGTTGCGCCGTCTCCGGTAAGGGTGTAGCCCGGCATATAAGTGTGCAGGACGTCCAGGTCGGCGTAGGGCTTGATATACCAGCTGCCCTGCGTTATTTCATAGGCGGCCCGCAACCTGAGGCCGGCTGTCCAGACCTCGTTGGTATTGCTGGCGCTCCAGAGGTCGTGGCCGATCATGAACAGGGAGTTCGAGTCGTAGCTTCCGTAGCCTGCATGCAGCGCCGCGCCCAACAACCATGGGCCGGTCTGGTGCTTGACCGAGAACGAGACGTCGCCGCTGTCGCCGTCGATCGAGGTCAGGCCGTCGCTGGTGTGCATCTTGCTGGTGTTGTAGGCGGCCGTTGCGCCAAAGAACCAGCCGGGACGGATTTCCCATTGGCCGCCCATGCGGTAGCTTCGGCGGTCTTGCGAAAAGCCGTCGCCGTCCGGACCGTCTTTTTGAGTCATGCGCGAGCCGATGATGCGCGACCATACGCATTGGGTCTCGCGCATGGTGACACCGCTGCCGTCGAACAGGGGGCAACTGAAGGCGGCGTTGAGCGACCTGCGCCCCGTCAGCGTCTGGCCCAGGGCCGCCCGGCCGATGTCTTCGGTGGCCGTAAGGCTGTTGATGGTTGCGCTGTACATCTGGGCCGAGTCGATATTGGCCATGTCGGCGAAAAGGCCCGCCACGCCGGTCTCGCTTGTGTCCCAGGCCTGCTGCAGGCTGTTCAGCAAAGAGCGCTCTGTGTCGGTCAGCGTTCCCGGGGCCTTGCCGATGAAATCGGCCGAGGTGGGGGAGATCAAGAGCTTGTTGCCGCTTTGCGAGACCGACCACGAAATGGGACTGGCGGGGCTGGCTCCGGACCTGGCCTGCTTTTTCGTTTCGAGCGTCGAGGCGGACACCACGGCGAAGCTGCCGTCGGGCAGCAATCCGTCGACCGCATGGGGCTTGATGGCCACGCCGTCGACGATGATCTTGGATGCCTGCAGCAGGTCGGCGTTGGGGGCGCCTGCAGGCGCGACGCTGTTGACGTCGACGCGCAGTGTGCCGCCCAATTGGATGTCGGCCGCCTTGACGGTGGCGGTGGCGATGTTTCCGACCCCGCCAATGTCGAACGTTCCGACGTTGCGGAACCTGGCGTTCTTTGAACTGCCGACATTGATGATGCCCCTGTCGCCGCTGATATAGGTGCCCTCAGCCGCGTTCTCGAAGGTGTTGAACTCTGTTGAGCCGCCATAGGCCAGGTCGACGTCGCCGACCAGGGTGCCGAAGTTGAGCAGCGACTCTTCACCGAAAGTGGAGGTGACTGCGTGGCCCGAAAGCGCGCTGATGTGCGAATCGGCACCGATGACAATGCGGTTGTTCTTGCCGCCGTCGACGACGATCGCCGTACCCTCGCCCGAGCCTCCTTGCAGGACGCCTTGATAGTCGACGAGGATGTCGCCGCCGCGGCGGCCCGGATCGAGCGCGCCATCGATCTGCTGGAAACCGCTTTGAGCGAATATGCCATGCGAACCGGCGCCAGCCGTTTTGACTTCGCCTCTCAGGTAGACCCTTATTTCGCCCCCTGTACCCGAGGAGGCGCTGCGTTTGTTCAGGCTGTTCTTGAGTTTTTCCAGGGCGCTGTTGACGGTGTCCTGGTCGTTGCCGAACAGCCTGACGACACTTTGCAGCTCGCCTGGAACCTTGTCGATATTGTCAAGAATGGTGCCCGAGCCGCCCGTCTTGCTTACGATGCCATTGAGTACGGTTGCGGTTTTCTCGAGCGCGGCGCGAACCGTGCCGTCGGTCTTGAGCGCATCGCTTATCTTGCCGCCACCGCCGCCCAGCGACTGGGCGAAGACGCCGTGGGCCTTGGCTCCTGTTGTCTGGATGGCGACGTTGCTGACCCCGGGGCCTCCGATCTCTATGTACCCACCGTTGCCGCTGGAGCCCCCGCTGCCGCCCAGCACGGGCAATGTCCAGCCTTGCAGCACCGAAGCGCCGCCATAGCCCCCGCCCCCGCCGATCGACTGGGCGAAGACCGCGCTTGCATGGTCGCCGCTTGTCTGGATCGAGGCATTGTTGTTGAAGTGGATGAAAACATTGCCACCGTTGCCCGCGGCCCCGCCGTTGCCACCATAGGAGACGGCGTACCTGACGCCGCCGGGGCTGCCTGCCGCGTTGGAAATTCCACCGCCGCCGCCTATGGATTGCGCCAGGATGCCGAATGCGGCCGCGCCCGAGGTTGCGATGGCGCCGCCATGGACGACATGAACCGTGTTGCCGTCGCCCGAAGACCCTCCGGAGCCGCCAAGCGTGAAGCTTCCGGACTTGGATGAAGGCTTCTTGTCGGCCGATTCGGTGGAAGCGGCCGGTATTTTCTCGATGCCCACGGCCTTCAGGAGCTCTTTCATCGTGCCGCTTGAAACGGCCTTTTCGTCTGGAGCGGACGGAGCGTCGGCATTGCTGTCGGGAGCGCTCATCATGAACGCGCCGCCTCCACCGCCGATGCTTTGCGCCACGATTGCGTGCGCTTCATCGCCGCGTGTCTGGATCTTGGCGCTGTTGACCACTTTGACTCGCCCGCCGTATGCGCCTGTTCCCCCGTTGCCTCCGGCGGTGAAGTTGAGGACGAGGTTCTTGTTGTCGCTGCTGAGCGCGCCGACGCCGATGCCTCCGCCGCCGCCCACAGATTGGGCGAACAAGCCATAGGAAGCTTCGCCGTAGGTGTTGATCGAGCCGAGGTTGGTCACTTCGACGTAGCCGCCGGCGTTGCCGCTGCCGCCCTTGCCGCCCAGGGTGGCGCTGAGATTGGTCTTGTTGGTGCCGGATGCATAGGCTACGCCGCCCTGGCCGCCGCCGCCGCCGATGGACTGGGCCAGGATGCCGTGGGAAAGGTTGCCGGTGGTCAGGACCGACCCGCCTTGCAAGAGCTTGATGTCGCCGCCCCGGTTGCCTTGGCCCCCATTGCCCCCCAACGAGGCGGTGAGCGAAACGTCGGGCCGCTTGACCGAGCCCTTGGATTGTTTATCGAGATAGTCGGTGATCTTCTTTCCGGAAGATTGCATCTCTTTGTAGAAGTCGGATTTCTTGAAGGCGTCCGCCAACGACTTGTAGGTGTCGGTGTTCTGGATGTCCTTGACGAAGGCATCGAGGGCTTCTTTTGTTTCGGTGTTCTTGGTGTCGGCCGCCCACTTCTTGTAGGCGTCGACGCCCACCGCTTTCTTGAGCACGGCCCAGACTTCGCCGACCGTGTCGGGCGCATCGTCAGGCGCCGCCAGGCTCCCGCCGTTGCCGCCGCCCCCGCCGATCGATTGGGCGAAAATGCCATGGGAGGCGTTGCCGTAGGTTTCGATGATGCCCTGGTTGGACACGTCGATGGTTCCCCCCGAACCGCCCGCGCCGCCTTTGCCGCCCATCGACAGGGTGATCGAGGTCGTGCCCCCGGATGCGGCGGTACCGCCGCCGCCCATGCCGCCCCCGCCGCCGATGCTTTGCGCAAGCAGGCCGTCGGCCTGGGCCCCACGGGTGCGTACCACGCTCGAGGACGACAGCACGGCGTTGACCACACCGCCATCGCCGCCATTGCCGCCGTTGCCGCCGATGGCATTGACGACGGTGACCGAGTCGGCCAGAGGCAGTTTCTGCACCAGGCTGTCGAGCGTTTTGTCAAAGGACAGTCCGGATGAGGCCGAGGCAATGACCGCACCGCCGCTGCCGCCGCCTCCGCCGATGCTTTGAAGCAGCACGCCCGTGGCGCCGGTGCCCCGCGTTTCAACCAGGCCGTTGTTCAGGACAACGGCCGAGCCCCCTTTGCCGCCGCCCTTGCTGTTGGTGCCGCCTATGGTCTGGCCGAATGCGACCGTTCTGTACAGGCTGAGCGCGTCGGCCGATGCGGAAGCGGACCCTGCGGCGCCGCCGCCGCCGCCGATGCTCTGGACATGAATGCCTATGGCGCCGTCGCCATGCGTAAGGACGCTGCCGTTGTTGGAGACGCTGGCGTATTCGCTGGAGCCGCCGCCCCCGCCGCTGCCCCCGATGCTGTTGCTGACATTGAACGCGGTGGCGCCCGGAGCGGCGATGGCCAAACCGTAGGCGAACGCGTTGCCGGCGTTGCCGCCCCCGCCGCCAATGCTCTGCGCCAGAATACCGGTGGCGCCTACACCATATGTTTCGACGAGGCCTGTCTTGTTGTCGAGATTGACGGAGCCGCCGAGACCGCCATCGCCTCCGGAGCCGCCAATTGCATTCGTAAGGGTGATGGAAGGCAATGATTTGCCTGAGGGTGTGACGGCGGGCAGGGCGACGGCGAAGGCAGAAGCACCGCCGCCCGTGCCGCCGCCTCCGCCGATGCTGCTGGCCTGTAGTCCGGTTGCGGCTTCGCCCCGGGTTAGGATTGCGGAGCTATTGATGAGCTTGACATGGCTGCCCTTGCCGCCCTTGCCGCCTGAACCGCCCGTGGCGGAAGAGGCCGACAGGCCGTAGCCGACGGATCGCGAAGTGGCGTAGCCGCCGGTGCCGCCTCCGCCCCCGATGGATTGGGCCAGCACTGCTGTTGCATTCTTACCTGAGGTTTCTATGCTTCCCCCCTGGCTGAGGAAGGCCACTTCGCCGCCGATGCCGCCGCCGCCGCCCGCGCCCCCGAGGGCTACGGCCAGAAACGCGGTGGAGCTCGAGGCTGCACCGCCGGTGCCGCCCCCTCCGCCTATGCTTTGCAACAGCGCGCCATAGGCGGAATCGCCGGCCGTGCTGATTGTTCCGCTATGTTCGACGTATACCATGCCGCCGACGCCGCCCTGGCCGCCGGTCCCGCCGCTGCTGAAGGGCAGGATGCCACTGTTGCCGCCCGACCCGCCGCCCTTGCCGGTTATGGCGGGCTTGGCTGCGTGGAAGGCATCGAGGGCGCTGCCGCCGCCGATGCTTTGCGCCATGATGGCGCTTGCGCCGGCGCCCGTGGTGGCGATGCCGCCGCGGTTGAAGACGGAGACCCTTCCGCCCAGGCCGGCGCCGCCGCCGTCGCCGCCGGATACGAAGGCGGCGCCCCCGCCGCTTCCGCCGCTTCCGCCCACCGATTGCGCGACGAGGCCGAAACTGTAGTCGCCTTTCGCGGAGATCGTCCCGCTGTTGAATGCATTGACCGCGCCGCCGGCACCGCCCCGGGCGCCCGGCGTGCCCGACGTGAAGGCGCCGTTGGCGCCGTTGCCACCGTTTCCGCCGGCGCTTTGCAGGATGACGGCGGTGGAGTTGCTTCCGTTCGAGGAGATGGCGCCGCGGTTGGTGAAGTTGACCGTGCCGCCGTCGCCGGCGTTGGAGGGGTAGCCGCCGCTGTTGCTGGCGTTTCCGCCGTTTCCACCCAGCGAGCTGGCGGACAGGGCGGGCGCCAGCGCCCCGCTTATATTGATGTCGGCGCTTTGCTCCAGAGTGACGACGACGCGGTCGCCGTTGCCGCCGCGATCGATGTCGACCCTGTAGTCATAGGTGCCGTCGGACGACTTGCGGCCGTCGACCTTGCCTATGCCCGCCGCCCCGCCCTCGGAGAGCACCTTGATGGCCGGTACCGAAAGGTTGCGGGGATTGGCCCCGGCGACCGCCGTGATGCGCGATGCGAGGCTCAGCCTGGCCTCGCCGCCATCGCCACCCCGGGAGATGCCGCCGTCGCTTTCCGTCCATGAGGTGTATCCCAGGCCTCCGGTGCCGCCGACTGAATAGACCGAGATGACGGGCAGGGAGCGGTCTGAAGGCTGCACCGCATAGTTCAGCACCCATGTGATGTCGGCTGACTTGGAAACGGTAAGCGAGGCGTCTCCGGCGCTGCCCCCCGGCTTGCCCGGCACATTGTGGAAGACGCCCTTGCTGTAGACCGAACCGCCCGCGCCGCCGACGGAGCCGATTTCAAGCGCCATGGACCTGAGGGTAATGGTGCCGGTGGCCGGCCAGGGCGCAGGTATCGTGCTTCCGGCCAGGGTTCTGGTCAGGGGGGAGTTTTGCGTCCAGTAGGAAGCAGGCCCGTTCTGGCCCGCGGTGGCACTTTCCCAGCCGAACGCTGTTGAACCGTCTTTGCCGTCGGCCCCCTTGTAGACCTGGGCAAAGCCGAGATCGACCGCCCATGCCGGACTGGCCCCGATGGCGCCCAAAGAGGCCAGACAGGTGGTGAGGCCGACGCCGCGCAAAAGCGCGGCGGCCAAGCTGTTAAGGGAAAATTCGCGGTTGCCGCGATGTGCGTGTTGACTGCGCTGGATAAGTGTCACGAGAATATCGCCTGATGGCTTGAATTACATTTCTCGATATTAACGTAAATATATGTAACTTCTGTCGCATTTTTGGAACGGAAACAACTTTTACCTGAAACGTAAGCGGCGGCGGAAGTCTCATGGATTCAAGGTGGATGCTGGCGAATCTAGCGGCACGGCATCCAGCGAAGGCCTTCAGGCGTAAACTCTTTTGCGAATGTCCGACGGCTGGCCTCAGGCAGCCCGTCGGCGCCTCCATTTACAGACCGGAACGAGACAGCAATGGTACTGATCGCCCTTTATGTGGTTGCCATCACCGCCGAAGCCATGACGGCCGCCCTCTCGGCGGGCCGGCGCGACATGGATTGGGTAGGCGTGTGTGTCATTGCCTGCGTCACGGCATTGGGCGGCGGTTCGGTGCGCGACGTATTGCTGGGCCACTATCCCCTCACTTGGGTCAGGCATCCCGAATACCTGTGGATCACGGCCACCGCGGCGCTGGTGACGGCCCTGATCGCACCCGTCATGCGCCGGTTGCACAGCCTGTTTTTGCTGCTGGACGCCCTGGGCCTGGTCGTGTTCACGGTAATAGGCTGCCGCATCGCCCAGGAAATGCAGTTGCCCACCACCATCGTGCTGGTCAGCGGCATGATCACGGGCTGCGCCGGCGGGGTGCTGCGCGACGTCCTGTGCAACGACATTCCGCTGCTGTTTCGCAAAGAACTCTACGCCAGCGTGTCGGGCCTGACCGGCGCGGTCTTTTTGGCTGCGCAGACCTTCGACATGCATTTGAACTCGGCCATGCTCATCGCCATGGTTTTCGGGCTGGCCATGCGCATCCTGGCCTTGCGCTACAACTGGCAGATGCCCAAGTTCGTCTATCGGGACGAATGGCGCTAGGGCCTGTTAACCGTAAAAGGGTAGAGCCCTTTTAGGGCTAACAGGCCCTAGGCCGAGGCGGCGCGCCTGCGCCGCCGCAGCCGTCGCCAGCCCAGCACGACGCCGGCGGCCGACACCACGATGCCGCCCAGGCTCAGCGCAATCAGGACCGCGTCGCGCAGTGTCCGTGTGTCGAGCAAGGCCGGCGTGTCCCAGCTATGCAGGAAATAGAACAGCCAGCGTCCGATGCGCTGCGAGCGGGACAGGCTCATGCCCACCTGGCCGGTGTTCAGATCTATATAGACCCATGTATGTTCGGGGTCGTCGAAGCCCATGCGCAGGGCGGGCAGGCCGCGCACCAGGGCGCCGTTCATGGCCGCGGGATGTCGTTGGTAGTAATAGATATCGTGCTGGGCGACGAGGCTCGTCTGCATGGTTTGCGCAGGAAAGAGCCGCCGCGCGGCGGGCTCGACCTCTTCGGCCGTCCAGGCCCGCGCCACCACCAGGCCGCCTTCACGCAACTTGACGATGCGGCTATGGGCTCGTCTGTCGTGCGCCAGCACATAGGCTTGGCCGTCCAGGCGGTGCCAGGCAAGCTCTACCGGACGAAAGCCGTCTTCCCTGAGCGCGGCAATGATGCTCCGTGAGTCGGCCAGCGGGCCCAGGGGTGCATCCATGCTGCCGGCATAGGCCCGGAGGTCGGGCTTGCGTTCGGGCGAGAACACGCCCACGGGGTTCATGGACATGAGGCCGCTGAATATCCAGGTGCAGACAAAGCCGCCGAACAGCAGGCCCGCCACATGATGCCACTTCATCCAGGGTTCGCGATAGGGCGAGCGCGAGCCCGATTTGTATCGATGGCTGAAGCGCCAGCGCCAGATGCCGACCAGCACCCCGCTGAGGGCGGAAACCGTACCCAACAGGGAAAGGACGATGACCGTCCACGACCAGACCGGGTCGGACGACGTGCTGCGGAAGGCATAGAGCCAGTGCAGCCAGGCGCCGACGTAATTCCATCGCTGCTGCGCCGCCGGAGCGTCCAGCATCACCTGTCCGGTGCGGGAAGAGATATAGAGCGTGACGGGCTCGGGGGCCGATATCTCGACCTTGTGCAGCGGGCGGTGGACGTCGAGGCTGCGCGAATGGGTCCACGTGTCTTCCTCGACGAGGCCCTGGTAAACCACAGGGGCTTGCGTTTGTGCCGCAGGCCATGGCGTGGCGACCGACGGTGCGTCTTGCCCTGAGTCGCCCGTTTGCCGCGAGGCGACTAGTTCGCCCGCGTGCCTGCCCGTGGCGCTCGTTCCCTGGGCAAACAGCCAGGCGGCCCGCATGGCGTCTTCGGCGCTTGCCGGACCTTTGTGCGGGACTCCCCTTGCGCCGTCGTAGACAGCCGGCCGGCCGGCGTCTTGAGCGACGTAGGCCGGCTTGCCGGCTATGGAGGTCAGGACCAGCCCTGCGGAAGAACTCAATGTGCCGGCGCCGGCCCCGTCCGCCGCATCGTCCAGCGCCACGCAGCAGCTTTGCGGGTCCAGCTCGGGCAATGCAGCCAGCCGTTCCCAGGGCGTGAGCTTGGGATAGCCCACATACAGCATGACGATGCCGCTGACGAACCATAAAAGCATCAGCAGGCATCCGGCGATGCCCGTCCACCGGTGCGCAAGATACATCAGGCGCTTTGCCTTCGAGGCCATGCTCATTCGGCCGCTCCTTTTTCTGTAGTCAGGCTCTGGGCCAGGCTTAGAAACGATGGTTCAGCGTCAGTTCGAAGCGCCGCCCCGGCCCGTACAGCCACTGTGTCGGCGTGTAGTAGGCGGTGGTGTAATACGCCTTGTCGAACACGTTGTAGCCGCGCGCCGTAATTGTGGTGCGTTTGCCGGCCTGCCAGCGCAGCGCCAGGTCGGTACTGGTATACGAGGGCAGCTCCAGGGTGTTGGCGCTGTCGGCATAACGCTTGCCCACATATTGCACTCCGCCCATGGCGGTCCAGCCGGGCCTGAAGTTCCAGCTCAGCCATACATTGGCAAGCTTCTGGGCGACATTGGGCGGAACATTGCCCCGGCGCGACACCGCAGCGGGCGGCGAGCCGGTAGATTCATCGAAGTCGTCGTAGCGCGCGCGCAATATCGTGCCGTTGGCCTGCAGGCTCCAGCCGTGCGCGAGCTCCATGTCCAGCGACACCTCGATGCCGCGCGACGATTGCCCGCCCACTTGCACCCGCTGGCTGGGGTCGTTGGCATCGCGTGTAAGAAGATTGGTCTTCTTGATGTGGTAGGCGGCCAGCGTCCACTCGCCCTTGCCTTGCCAGAAACCCTGTTTCAGGCCCACCTCGATCTGCCGGCCTTCGGCCATCTCGAACTCGCTGTTGGCGGGGCTGAGCATGAGCAGGACGCTGACGGGGTCCGCCGCCTGTGCGTATTGGGCATAAAGCGAAAGATCGGGGCTTACTTCGTAGACCGTTCCCAGGCGAAAGCCCACATTCGAGTAGCTGCGGTCCAGCGTGCGCGCGCCCATGATCAAGTCGTCGCGGCGCACGGTGGCGTGGTCGTAGCGCAAGCCGCCCAGCACCGACCACTGCGGCGTCAGCTTGAGCCGATCTTCCATGAACAGGGCGTATTGCACAGCCTCGTTGCGGTAGCGGGGCAGGGTGGGGACGTCGCTGTGGAACCAGCCCGGCACGGGGTCGTAAGGGTCGACCGGGCCAGAGCTGCCGGTATAGGTGTTGTTGCTGTGCTGGAAGCTGCTTCGATTCACATCGAAGCCGACCGAGAAGGTGTTGGGCAGCGAGCCGACACGCCCTTCGAAGGCCGCGTTGGCGGTCAGGCCGGTCTGCTTCTGGTCGTGATGGATCTCGGTGTTGTCCGAGCGGTCGACCAGGCCCGAAGCGGGGTTGTAGACATAGCGTTCAGCATTGCGCCAATCGCGCTTGCTGCGCACATGATAAAGCCGGGCACGCACCGTGGCCGATTGACCAGGCGTCCACAGGGCATCGAGTTCCGTCCATTGGTCGCGGTAGCGTATGGTGCCGTCCTCGACGTTGTAGTTCTTCTCGCGCAGGGCATCCAGTTGCCGTCCCTCGACCAGCGGCGTGCCGAAATAGGCCATGGGCTTCTGGTAGCCATAGGCGTGGCTGAGCTTCAGGCTCAGGTCGCGGGAGGCCTCCCACTGGAGGGCGCCCGAGAATGTGGCGTCGCGCGACTCGCCCCGGTCCACCCAGTTGTCCGATCGGTTGCCGCTCAGGTTGAGGCGATACGACAGCGTGTCGCTGAGGCTGCCGCTGCTGTCCAGGCCCAGCCTTGCGGTGTCGCGCGTGCCGATGCCGGCCTGGACTTCATTCTCGATGGGCCCGTGCCTGGGCTTTCTTGGCACGATGTTCACGACGCCGCCTATGGCGCCGTCCCCGTATATGACCGAGGCGGGCCCGCGCAGCACCTCGATGCGCTCGACCGACCAGGTGTCGAAGGGAAAGGTCACGCCCACGCCGCCATACTGGCGCAAGCCGTCATACAGCCGCATGACCGAGGTGCTGTCCGTGAAGCCGCGCGACGAAAGCGACGATCCGCCGTTGCCCGGATGGCCCATGGCGCTGATGGCGCCCGCGCGGGTAATGGCCTCCGTCACGTTGGCCTGGCCGCGTTCCTCGATCTGGCGGCGGTCGATGACATCGATGCTGGCGGGCGTCTCGCGTGGCGCCAGGTTCAGGTTCGATCCGGTCTGGGCCGGCCTGTCGAGCTTGGGGGCCTGGTCGCTGGACACGACGATGGGGGCAAGCGTGTCGGGCTGGTCTTGTGCCAGGCCCTGAACTGGCCCAAGGGCCAGTGCCGCGGCAAAGCCGATCACGGCTGGCCGGGCGCTGCGGGCGCCGGACGCCCGCCTGCAAATCATGAAAGAAGTGGCTTTCATGGCTGTTTCCTGATGAGTCGCGGTCTAGTCGATGCGGGCGGCGGCGCTTGGCCGTTCGCCGGGCATGGGAAAAGAGCGCGGTGCCGCCCAGGCCGTGGCCGGACAGCATGCATGATTGAGATAAAGGAGCTTGCCCGCGGGATGCACCGGCTGGAAGCAAGCGGTGCTGCGCGGGCGGGGGCAGGATCAGGAAACGGCTGGAGGAGCCCTGGCGAGTGGAATGTTCCAGGCAATCGAGCCCGGCACCGCCGTGGTTTCGGCCTGGGCGATGCGCAGCACCACGGCATTGCTTGCCACGGGTGCAAGCACGGAAGGCTGGGGCGTTGTAGACGGCTGGAAGCAAAGCAGGCAGTGGCCCTGGCCCTGGTGCGTTCCGCCGTCATCGGTAAGCGGCGGGTCGCCATCGACCTGGATGGCGACGAGCTCGGGGCCGGTCGCACTGCAAAGCTGGGTCCATACCGTGCGCGATGCCTCATGCCCGCCCAGGGCCATTCCGAGGGAAGGCGCCAGCGTTGCAATCAGGAAGGCAAGAAGGACGAACCAGCTGGTGGGCCGTTGCGCTTTGAGGCGTGCCATGGGCATGGAGGTACTTGGCTAACCGCGAAATGTTAGCACGCCCTGCAGGGGCATTGCAGCCCCCGGAGCCCTGTGGCCGGCCTTGTGGAGGCGCTCAGCCGCGCAGTCCGTTCCAGAGAATGAAGCCGATGGCGATGGGCGTGATCAGGCCGATGAGCAGGCGGCGCCAGGCGGCCAGCGCGGACTGCCGCGGCGCCCCGTGCCATTCTTTCTGCAGGACATGCCAGATGACCCAGCCTGCAAACAGCGCCGTGAACAAACCGCCTACGGGCAGCATGACATTGGTGGCAATGGTGTCGAGCCACTCGAAGGCATTGCGTTCACCCCACTGCAGCGCCGGCATGCCTGTCATGCTCAGCGAGGCGAGCACGCCGACCAGGAACAGGCCGATTCCGGCTATGGCGCAGGCGGCCCGGCGGCCCTGGCCCGCGTGTTCCATCAGGAAGGCCACCACCACCTCGAGCATGGAGATGGAGGAGGTAAGGGCCGCGATGAAGAGCAGCGCGAAAAAGACGGTGCCGAACAAATTGCCCCATGGCAGGTATGAAAACACCATGGGCATGGTGACGAAGGTAAGGCTGGGGCCGGCGCCCTGGTCGAGTCCCAGCGCATAGGCCGGCGGCAGCACGAGCAGGCCGCCCATCACGCAACTGAGCAGGGTCAGCAGCGCCACGGTCAGGGCCGAGCGATTGAGGTTGGCGCTGGCCGGCAGGTAGGAGCCGTAGGTGGTCATGATGCCCAGGGCCAGCGACAAAGTGAAGAAAGAAAGGCCCAGGGCGTCAAGCACGGACTGCATGGTCAGGCCGGCGAAGTCGGGGACCAGGAAGGCCGAGACGCCGGCCCAGGCGCCGGGCACCATCAGCCCGCGCACGATCAGCAGGCACATCATCAGGAAGAGGCAGGGCATCAGCACCTTGGAGATGCGTTCGATGCCGCCTTGCACTCCGCCCACCACGCCGCCAACGGTGGCCAGCATGAACAGCGCATGATAGAAGAGCGGCAGCCACGGGTGTTCGGCCAGGGCGGAAAAATTGGCGCGCAATAGGTCGGGGTCGCGCGTAAGCGCCGTGGTCATGGTCTGCCAGATGTAGGCAATGGTCCAGCCGCCCACCACGCTGTAGTACGACAAAATGGTGGCGCTGGCCAGCACGCCCAGCAGTCCCACCAGCCCCCAGCCGGTTCCGCCCAGCTTGCGGTAGGCGCCGAAGGCCCCCGCATTGCCGGCGCGGCCTATCGTCATCTCGACGCGCAGCAGGCCAAGGCCTATGGTAAGGGTAAGCAGGGTGAACAGCAGCAGGAAGGCGCCGCTTCCCTGGTGGGCGGTAACGTAAGGGAATTTCCAGATGGCGCCCAGGCCCACGGCCGAGCCGGTGGCGGCAAGAATGAAGCCTAGATTCGATCCCCATTGGGCACGGTCCATGCGATTCCTTTGCAGCGGCTACGGCGGTCGCTCAGGTAAGCGGGATGATCACGATCTTCTGGTAGGCGGGCCTTTCCGCCAGTCGTTGGTACCATGCCTGGAAATGGGGCAGCTCGGGCCGCTGGATGGGCATGTTGAACCACGAATAGGCGATGCAGCCAAGGGGAATGTCGGCCACGCCGAACGACTCGCCCGACAGGTAGGGCTGGCCGGCGAGCGCATGGTCGGCCATGGCCAGAAGGCGCGAGAGTTCCTGCAGGCCTTTTTCGGCGGCGGCATGGTCGCGCTGCTCGGGGGCCAGCCGCACGGTATTCCAGAACAGCTGGCGATAGGGCTCCATGATCGAGCTTGCCACCCAGTCCATCCACATCTCGAGCCGTGCGCGCTCCGCCGCGCCGGCGGGATACAGGTGGACGGCGCCTTGCCTGGCCGCCAGATAGCGCACGATGACGTTGGATTCCCAGAGCACCAGGCCGTCGTCTTCAAGGGTGGGAATCAGGCCGTTGGGGTTGAGCGCCCGGTAGGCCGGTTCGTTGACGATGCCGAAGGGCCCGCCCGCATCGATGCGCTCGTACGAAAGGCCAAGCTCTTCGGCGCACCACAGCGCCTTCTTGACGTTGACCGAATTGGTCCTGCCCCAGATCTTCAGCATGGCGGCTCCTTGAGGTGGGTGCCCGCGTCGGCGGCGGGCGGGTTCAGGCCGCTGCGGCGGGGCGCAGCAGGCCGGCGTGATACCGTGCAACGTAGTCGTCGAAGCTTTCGGTATCGCTTTGTTCGAGTTGCGCCTGGGCGCGCAATGATTCGGCCGCGGCCTGCTCGAATTGGCTGAGGGTTTGCGCGTCGAGCGGCGACGCCAGCAGCGCATCGCGATGGGCGCGGCTTTGGCGCAAGGTGAATTCATGCAGGCCGATGCCTTCGTCGCGCATCTGCCGCAGCAGTGTGGCCGAGGGCGTGGATTCGGGCTCGTCGATTTTTTTCTGTTGCGCCAGCACGGCCTGCCTGTGGGGCTTGCCGGGGGCGTCGGTGTCGAGCAGATCGGCGTAGCCGAGCATGCGCTCGAGCAGTTCGGTGCCCCAGTCGCGCAGGCTTATGGGCCCGTCGCGGCGCGCCAGCACGAGGCCGGGCTTGCGGCCCTCATTGGAGACGACGGCGAAGTTGTCGTGGCTGTCGCGGCAGAAGCCGTTCTGGGGAAAGAAGGGGCTGTCTTCTACCGCACAGAACAGCAGGAAGGTGTCCATGAAACGGCTGGTCTCGGCGCTGATGCCCAGGGGTTCGTAAGGGTCGATGTCGAGGCAGCGCACCTCGATGTATTGGACGCCGCGGGCCGCAAGGGCGGTCGAGGGGCGCTCGCAGCGTTCGATGCTGCGTTTGGGCCGGATGCTGGAGTAGAACTCGTTCTCGATCTGCAGCACATTGGTGTTGAGCTGTATCCATTGCCCGTTGCGGTGGGTGCCGATGGCCTGGTAGGCGGGCCAGGGCGTGGTGACCGCGTCGTAGATGCGCTTCAGGAAGGTCTCGATGTCGTTGTAGCAAAGCTGCAGTTCGGACTGCGCCTTGTCTTTGTTGTTGTAGCCCAGGTCGCTCATGCGCAGGCTGGTGGCATGCGGCAGGTACAGGGTGTCGGCGTCGAGAGCATGCAGATCGTGGGGAGCATCGCCCAGGAAACCGCGCGATACGGCGGGCGAGGCGCCGAACAGGTACATCAGCAGCCACGAATAGCGGGTGAAATTGCGTATGAGCGCCAGATAGCCCTTGGAGCGCCGTTCGGCGGGGCTTGCACCCTCGGTGTTCAGCACGTCCCAGATGTCGTCGGGCAGCGAAAAGTTGTAGTGGATGCCCGCGATGCACTGCATGGCCTTGCCGTAGCGCTCGGCCAGGCCCCGCCGATACACATGCTTGAGCATGCCTGTGTTCGAGGTGCCGTACCAGGCGATGGGGATGTCGGGCTCGGCCGGCAGGCGGCTGGGCATGGACTGGTTCCAGATCAGTTCGTCGCCGATTCCGGCCGCCACGAACTTGTGCACGTCTTCGAGCTCGGCCAGCAGGGCGGGCACGGTGTTGTGGGTGCCCGTAATGAGCTCGAGCAGGGCTTCGGAATAATCGGTGGTGATATGCGGGTTGGTCAGCGCGCTGCCCAGGCCGGCGGGATGGGGCGTAAGGGCCAGGTCGCCGCTTGCGTCCACGCGCAGGCCTTCTTTTTCGATGCCGCGAAGCATGCCCGCGAGCATCGGAATGTGGGGCCGCAGCAGGCTGTGGCGTGGAGGGTTGTCAGTCATTAGAGGATTCTTTCGCTTGATACGATGTTTGGGGCGATTTTACCCGAGCACCTGGGTCGCCTTGAAACGGCGGGCCGCGCGGCTCTGGGGCTTGTCCAGGGCTTGCGTCGAGGCTTCCCTTAAAATGCCCGGATGGCTTTATTGTCGGCGATTTTCGGCTCAAAGGCAGGAATTCGTCGCTGCGGGGTTTCAGGCATGCAAAAAAATCGAATGAGGCGGGTGTGGATCATGGCGGCGGCGCTTTCGCTGGCAATGGTGGCCGCCTGTTCGCCCGAATACAACTGGCGCGAAGTGTCCGTGGGCGGCGAGGCGGGCATGGTGCTGTTTCCCGACAAGCCGCGAAGCCAGCAGCGCAGCCTGGAATTCGCGGGCCACGAAGTGCAGTTCACGCTTACCACCGCCGACATCGGCGGCACTCTCTTTGCGGTGGGGCAGGCCCCATGGCCCGCCCCCATGCTGGCTGACGAAGCCATGCGGCAGGGCATGGGCAAAGAGGTGGTGGCTTCGCTGTACCGCAATCTGGGGCGCGAGGCGCCTGCCGAACTGCCCGGGTTCGGGCAGGTGTTCGAGGTGAGCGGCGATGCTTCGTCGGGCATGCGGCTTCGAGCCCAGGTCTGGGTAAGCGGGCACGGCCTGGTCGAGGGCATTGTCATGGGGCCTGCCGACGGCTTTCCTGAGGCGGCCGCCGGCGAGTTTCTTGCGTCGGTCGCGAAGGGGCGGTGAGCGACGGCCGGGCGGGCAGCAGGCCGGTTCGATATGCCATGGTGATGGCTGCCTGGCGGCCCCGTACCTGGAATTTGTCGCTGGCATTGCGAATATGGAAGTTGACGGTGCGCTCGGTTACGCCAAGAATCATGCCGATTTCCCAACTAGTCTTTCCCATCGCGGCCCAGTGCAGGCATTCGAGCTCGCGAGCCGTCAGCGGCTTCATTCGGTTTCCTCCGTTTGGCGGCCCAGCGTATCGCCAATCTTTTTATTGCTATAGATGATGGAATGTATCAAGTTTATGCAAGAGGGTAAATCCGGGGCGGACAAAAGTACGCTCTCTCGCCGCGGGGCCACCGGCCAGCCGGCGCGCACGCCTTGGGCCCTGCGCATGGTGCTAGAATAGAACGATGTTTGTGGCGCCGATTTGCCTGATCCGCTTGCGGGCGCCTGATAAATCCAGCTAAAGAGGTCCGTATGGTCCCGTTGCATACTTCTTCCGAAACCGACGCATCCGCAGCTTTCGCCCCGGCGCAGCCCAAGGCTGACCCGCGTGGCGCCATCCCGCCGGGGTCGGTCGGCCTGGTTTCCCCCAGCTTCATTGCCTTCGACGAACCGTTGCGGCTCAGCAGCGGCCAGGTATTGCCGCGCTACGAGCTTGCCGTCGAAACCTATGGCACGCTGAACGCCCAGCGCAACAACGCGGTGCTGATCTGCCATGCGCTCAATGCCTCGCACCATGTCGCGGGCATGTCGGCTGACAATCCCAAGGACGTCGGCTGGTGGGACAACATGGTCGGCCCGGGCAAGGCAGTGGATACCGACCGTTTCTTCGTTATCGGCGTCAACAACATCGGCTCGTGCTTTGGCTCCACCGGGCCGGCCAGCGTCAATCCCGACACCGGCAAGCCCTGGGGCGCGGCTTTTCCCATGCTTACGGTCAAAGACTGGGTGCTTGCCCAGGTTCGCCTGGCCGACCACTTCGGCATCGAGAAATTCGCCGCCGTGATGGGGGGCTCGCTGGGCGGCATGCAGGCTCTGGGCTGGGCCATTACCTGCCCCGAGCGCATAGGCCACTGCATCGTCATCGCCAGCACGCCGCGCCTGTCGGCCCAGAACATCGGCTTCAACGAGGTGGCTCGGCGAGCCATTATTTCAGACCCCGATTTCCATGGCGGCGATTACTACGCCCATGGCACGGTGCCCGCGAAAGGCCTGTCGGTGGCGCGCATGATCGGCCACATCACCTATCTTTCCGACGACGACATGGCGGCCAAGTTCGGACGCACGCAGCGCTCGCCGGCACAGAACGGCGAATACCACTACGGCTACGACGTTGAGTTCGAGGTCGAGTCCTATCTGCGCTACCAGGGCGAGAAATTCTCGACTTATTTCGACGCCAACACCTACCTGCTCATTACGCGCGCGCTCGATTATTTCGATCCTTCGCGCACCCATGGGGGCGACCTGGCCAAGGCGCTCGAAGTGGCAAGCGCCGAGTTCCTGCTGGTCTCCTTTAGCACCGACTGGCGCTTCCCGCCCTCCAGGTCGCGCGAAATCGTGCAGGCCCTGCTGAAGAACCAGACGCCGGTCACCTATGCCGAGATCGATGCGCCCCATGGGCACGACGCCTTCCTGCTCGAAGACCCGCGCTACCACGCGGTGGTGCAGGGTTATTACGACCGCATTGCGGCCCAGCTGGGCCTGCCCCAGCGCCAATCGGTGAACGGGGTGCTGGCATGAGCGAGACACGCAGGCTGTCCGCGCGCGAGGCCGTGCGCCGTGCCGACGAATTGTGGAGCCGGGCAAGCAGTCAGGCCCTGCGCCCCGACCTTGCCCGCATCGCAGGCTGGATAGACACCGAGAGCCGGGTGCTGGACCTGGGATGCGGCGACGGCACGCTGCTGGCCCATTTGCGCGACAAGAAAAGCGTGGACGGCGCGGGCGTCGAGTTCGACGACGCCCGGGTCATCAGCGCCGTGCGGCGTGGCGTCAGGGTCGTGCAGCAGAACCTCGAAGAAGGCCTGGCCCTGTTCGACGACCAGCAGTTCGATTCGGTGGTGCTTTCCCAGACGCTGCAGGCCATGCACCATACCGAGCACATCCTGCGCGAGATGGCGCGGGTGGCCCGCTACGGCATCGTATCGTTTCCCAACTTCGGCTATTGGCCCCACGGCTTTTCCATACTGCGCGGACGCATGCCCGTCACCGGCGAGATGCCCTACCAGTGGTACGACACGCCCAATATCCACTTGTGCACGCTCAAGGATTTCGAGGCGCTGGCGTCCAAGCTCGGGCTGCGCATCACGCACCTGGCTACTTTCAATGGCGGAAAAGAGGTAAAGTTCCTGGCGGGCTGGCGCAGCACGCTGGCCGTGTACCGCTTCGAATCGCCCATGGCGGCGAAGCCATAGCAAACAGACAAAACTCCGGGGACGACCATCGCTTCACTGACCAACGTCTATGCCAGCCCGCGCGTCATGCCGTTGCTGGTGCTGGGCTTTGCTAGCGGCCTGCCGCTTGCCCTGACCAGCGGCACCTTGCAGGCCTGGGCCACCGTCGCGGGCGTATCGCTGCAGAACATCGGCTTCCTTACCCTGGTGGGCACGGCCTACACGCTGAAGTTTCTTTGGGCTCCCCTGGTCGACCGCTACGCGCCTCCGTTTCTCGGACGCCGGCGCAGCTGGATGTTTTTCTGCCAGGTGCTGCTGGCCCTTTCCATCGCCTGCATGGGGCTTCTGTCGCCCGCGGAGAGCCTGGGCTGGCTGGCGTTGCTGGCGGTGCTGGTGGCCTTTCTGTCCGCCACCCAGGACATCGCCTTCGACGCCTACAGCACCGACGTGCTGCGCGATAGCGAGCGGGCGGCGGGCGCCGCCCTGAAGGTGCTGGGCTACAGGCTGGCCATGATCGTCTCGGGCGGCCTGGCGCTGGTGCTGGCGGGAACCTGGCTTGGATGGGAGCACACCTACATGCTCATGGGGGTGTTCATGCTGGTGTGCGCCGTGGCCACCCTGCTGGCCCCCGAGCCCGAGGTGGTGGCGCAGCCTCCGCGTACGCTGGGACAGGCCGTTGTCCAGCCCCTGGCCGAGTTCTTCAGTCGCCGCAGCGCCATCACGATCTTGCTGCTGATCGTGCTGTACAAGCTGGGCGATGCTTTCGCCGGGGCCTTGTCCACCACGTTCCTGCTGCGGGGCGCCGGCTTCAGCACAGAAGAGGTCGGCATGGTCAACAAGATATTCGGCCTGGCGGCAACGATCGTGGGCGCGCTGGCCGGCGGCGCGCTGATGTCGCGCATGGGGCTCTACCGGTCGCTGATGTGCTTCGGCCTGCTGCAGGCAGTGTCCAATTTCGGCTATTGGGTGCTGGCGGTCACACCACCCCACCTGTATTCCATGGCCGTGGTGGTGGGGGTCGAGAACATCTGCGGCGGGCTTGGCACCGCCGCCTTCGTGGCGTTGCTGATGGCCCTGTGCAATCAACGGTTCTCCGCTACCCAGTTTGCCCTGTTGTCGGCCCTGTCGGCGGTGGGGCGCACGTATCTGGCGGGGCCTCTGACGCCGCCGCTGGTCGAGAACCTGGGCTGGCCCACCTTCTTCATCCTTACCGTGCTGATAGCCGTGCCGGGCCTTGTGCTGCTATGGTGGAAGCGCCAGGACATCCGTCGCCTGGACGACAACGCCGAAGCGGCCGCCTGAGGGCCGCCTTCGCGGCGGGGCGGCACAATATGTGAATTTCGAAGGGCCTTGCGGGTCGCGGCGTTGCCGGCGACGGGCGCGAGCCGTTATCGTGTTTGTTTTCTTAGAATCTGGGTAATGCCATGCTGCGTGTAATTTCCGCCAATCTGAATGGAATCCGCTCTGCGACCAACAAGGGTTTCCTGCCCTGGGCGGCCGACCAGGGCGCCGACTTCATATGCCTGCAGGAACTCAAGGCCCAAGAGGCCAACATGACCCCCGACATGCTGGCGCTGCCCGGTTGTCGGGGCTATTTTCATTATGCCGAGAAAAAAGGATACAGCGGCGTCGGCGTCTATGCGCGCCACGAGCCCAAGGACGTGATCGTGGGGCTGGGCGTGCCCGAGATCGACGCCGAGGGCCGCTACCTGGAGCTGGTCTACGACAAACTGGCGCTCATTTCCCTTTACCTGCCCTCGGGCTCCAGCGGCGAACATCGCCAGACCGCCAAGTTCGCCTTCATGGAACATTTCTTCGGCCATCTGCACGACCTGGCGCAGCGCGGCTGCCAGGTGATACTTTGCGGCGATTGGAACATCGCCCACAAGGAAATCGACCTGAAGAACTGGAAAGGCAATCTCAAGAACAGCGGCTTTTTGCCTGAAGAGCGCGCCTGGCTGACCCGGGTCTTCGACGAGCTGGGCTGGGTCGACGTATATCGTTCCCTGTACCCCGAGGCGACGGGCGACGCCTACACATGGTGGAGCAACCGCGGCCAGGCCAGGGCAAAGAACGTGGGCTGGCGCATCGACTACCAGATCGCCACGCGCGACATCGCATCGGCGGCAAGGCAGGCGTCCATCTACAAAGAGCAGTGGTTCAGCGACCATGCCCCCCTGACCATCGATTACGACTGGAAGCTTTGATCCGCATCAAGGCGGCCTGCAATCGTTTATGCTGACAATAGCTTGAACGTTCCGGTGCGGTCGATGTCCGTCCGGGCAACCTTCGCCGCATCATGAACAGGAGCCATCATGAAAACCCTTGCCAGCATCCTTGCCGCGGCGGTCCTCGCCGCGGCCAACAGTGCGCAGGCTGCGCCCTTGCGCTACGAGGTCGAGCCCGACCACACCTTCGTCACCTTCGAAGTGACGCACTTCAACACCTCGACCGTGCGCGCGCGCTTCGACATCATCAAGGGGTTTGTAGAGCTCGACAGGCAGGCGAAAGAGGGCCGGGCCGATATAGCCATCGACGCATCCTCCATCAGTTCCGGCGTGCCGAACTTCGACAAGCATCTGAAAAGCGGTGATTTCTTCGACGTGGCAAAGCACCCCGAGGCCAGATTCACCAGCACGGCGTTCAAGTTCGAGGGCGATGCGCTGAAGTCGGTCGAGGGTGAATTGACGCTGCTGGGCCAGACGCATCCGGTCACGCTCGCGGGCAAGCGCTTCAACTGCTACGACCAGCCAGTACTGAAGGCGCCCGTATGCGGAGGCGATTTCGAAGCCACCATCAAGCGCAGCCAATGGGGCATGAACTGGGGCATCGACATGGGCGTGCCCGACGACGTGCGGCTATTGATACAGATCGAGGCCGTCCAGCAGCAATAGATCCGGCGGCCCCGAACCGCCCCGGCGATGGCGCGCTTACGCCGTCGCCGCGTCTTGCTGGCGTGGGCTGGCTGACGTGTCGCCCTGAGGTTCGCACAGGCAGCGATACAGCACCCCGCCGATTATTCCGCCCACGATCGGGGCGAGCCAGAACAGCCACAGCTGGTCCAGCGCCCAGTCGCCCACGATCAGCGCCGGTCCGGTGCTTCGCGCGGGGTTGACCGAGGTATTGGTTACCGGAATGGAGATCAGGTGGATCAGGGTCAGGCACAGGCCTATGGCGATGGGCGCGAAGCCGGCCGGAGCGCGCCTGTCGGTCGCTCCCATGATCACGAACAGGAAGGCCGCGGTCAGCACGATCTCGATGACCAGGGCCGACACCAGCGGATAACCTCCGGGCGAGTGCTCGCCGAAGCCGTTTGCGGCCAGGCCGCCCGCAAGGCTGAAGCCCTCCTGGCCGCTTGCAACGATGTAGACGACGGCCGCGGCAATGGCGGCGCCCACGACCTGGGCGATGATGTAGGCGGGCAGATCCCTGGGGTTGAAGCGCCCCCCGGCCGCCAGGCCGATGGAGACGGCGGGGTTCAGGTGGCAGCCCGATATGTGGCCGATTGCATAGGCCATGGTCAGGACGGTCAGGCCGAATGCCAGGGCGACCCCGGCAAAGCCTATGCCCAGTTCGGGAAATCCGGCGGCCAGCACGGCGCTGCCGCAGCCCCCCAGTACCAGCCAGAATGTGCCGATCAGCTCGGCCAGCGTGCGTTTTGTCAGGCTCATGATTGTCTCGCGTGTGATTGATGCGGATGGTGGGAAGGCCGCAGCCTCGAGGCCTTGGTGGCGATCCGAAGCGATTCTATGCACGCAAGCGGGCCGATCGGGCCTGCCGGCCCTTGAAATTGACAGTATTTGACATGAGCGGCGCGCTTGGGCGTCTTCGAGACAGGAAACGCGCCGTTATGGCGATGGGGATTTCAGCGCACCGGCAGGAAATTGAAGAACAGCAGGCCCTGCATGTAATTGATGCCCACGCGGCGTATGTTCTCGTCCAGCAAATTGGCCACCAGGTCGAGCCGGCCGACCAGTTGGCCGAATTCGCGCTCGAAGCTGAGGTTGGCGGCGTCGTCCGAGATTTCGTTGGCCAGCAGCAGCGGCTGGCCTTGTTCATTGCGGCGGCTGGCCAGCAGCCATGCCGCGATCTCGACGTTGCGGGCGGCGTTGTACACCAGCCGCGCGTCCAGCACGTCGGAAACATAGAAGCGCGTCTTGCCGCCGTGCGACTGGATGATCATGTCGGCCAGGCCCAGTACGAAGGCGGCGACGCGATCGCCTTGATACTGGGGGTCGAGCGCCACCGACAATATCTGGATGTCGCGCAGGCCCTGCAGGCCCGGGGGAGTTTGGCCGGATTCTATCGCCTGGCGGCCTTGCCGAACGGCCGTGTCCAGGTCGGGGGCGCCTGTCTTGCGCCATTCGCGCGGGTTGCGGCGATATAATTTCTCGAGCAGGCGAGACAGGCTGTCGAGGTTGTCGCGCATGGCGATGGTAACCGTTCTGTTGAAGTCGGTCTGGGCCAGCTGGTCAAGCGTCATGTCTTCCGCGTCGGGGCCCTGGCCACGCGTTACGGGCACGGGGCCCGTGCAGGCGGCCAATCCCAGGCCCATAATCAAGATCGTCAGCGCAAGCCGGCTATGATTCATTCGCTTCTGTTTTAATCCATGCTTTATTCGGCGGGGCGCCAGGCCGGGCGTCGTCCGATCCTGCCGCTCATGACTTTATCAGAAAACCGGCGGCGGCCCGCTCTCCCTCGTCAGCCGCGCGGGGCAGGCACCGGCCAGGCTATCCAATCAGGAATCGATCTATGTTCAGCTTTTCCTCCGAGCAGCTTGCCCTGGAGTGGCAGGGCCTGCTTCAGCGCTTTCCGCTCGACCTCGTCGAGCGGGTTGGAGGGGTGGCCGCGCGCCACCAGACTGCGCTTGCCGACCATTTCTACGCTTGCCTGCTCGCCGACTCTGCCGCTTCCAAGCTGATCTCGCACGAACAGGTAAAGACCAGCCTGCACAACTCTCTGTGCGCCTGGATTGCAAGGGTGTTTGCCGTGCGCGCCGGCGACGACCTCAAGCCCCTGGTGGCGCAGCAAAAACATGTCGGCCAGGTGCACGCCCGCATCGACGTGCCCGTGCACCTTGTATTGCGCGGCGCCCGGCACCTGAAAGAACGGTTCGTGCAGTTCATCCATGACGACCACGTTTTCGGCCAGGCCGAACGGCTGCAGGCCGCCACGCTGGTGCACCTGGTGGTAGACCTGACCATGGAGATCATGGGCCAGACCTATTCCAGCTCGCACGACCGCTACAGCCGCACCCAGGAGGCCTACAGGCTGTTCGCGGTGGTGCAGAACGTGGCTTCCGAACGGCAGCGGCAGCGCGCCGCCCTGCTCGACTGGGAAAACAAGCTGATGTTCGACCTGGCGGTGGGCCAGACCGCGGTGCTGCTGCCGCGCATCGGGGCGAGCGAATTCGGCCTGTGGTTCCGGCACAAGGGGGCGCACGCCTTCGCGGGCATGGACGAAGTAGAGAAGATACTCAAGGCGATGAAGGCCGTCGATGAAACGCTGATCCCGGGCTTCAGCCGCCAGGACGACACGCCCATGGAGCGTTCGACACGCCTGCGCGAGCTGCGCAGCCTCTCTCAGGCCATAGGCCTGGGGCTCGAGGCGATGTTCCGCCAGACCAACGAGCTTGAAGCGGGGCGCGACGCCCTTACCCGCCTGCTGAATCGCAAGTTCCTGCCGGTGGTGTTGTCCAAGGAGCTTGCCTACGCCCGCCAGCACGACACCAATTTTGCCCTTCTGGCGCTCGACGTCGACCACTTCAAGAGCATCAATGACACTCATGGCCACGAGGCGGGCGACCTGGTCCTGCAGCAGCTGGCCGTCCTGCTCAGCAACAACAGCCGCGCGGGCGACTACATATTCCGCCTGGGCGGCGAAGAGTTCCTGATGCTGCTGGTCGACCTGGATGAAGAGTCGGCGCTGCGGGTGGCCGAGAACGTGCGCGAGGCCGTGGCCAACGAGCCGTTCGACCTGCCCCGAGAGCGCAAGCTGTCGCTTACGCTAAGCATCGGCGTGGCAATGTACGACGGCCATCCCGATTACCAGCAGATAATGCGGCGGGCCGACCAAGCCTTGTACCGCGCCAAGCAAGAGGGGCGGAATCGCGTGGCCATGGCTCGCGATTAGGCAAGCGGCCCAGCCGTCCCACGCCCGTCGTTCACCGGCGCGGGGCCATGGGCGCGTCGACCTGCAGCAGCACCGCCGCGATTCTTTCGGTGTCGCGGTAGGCGGGGTTGTCCAGTTCTTCGCCGAACACATCCGGGTCGAGTTCCCGATAGCGCCACTGCCAGGTGCCGGGCGTGTCGTCGAGCACGCGCCTGGCCGCCTGCAGAAAAGTGTCGCGTCCCTCTACGAAGGCCGCGCCGGTGTACAGCAGCATGGTGCCGCTTGGCGCCAGGCGGGGCAGCGCGGCCGCCAGCATGGCCGCCGCAAGTTCCTGTCCATGGCTGCCTCCGCCGTGCCGGTAGGCGCGCTGCATCGCGTCGTTCAGATAAGGGGGGTTGGCGACGATAAGGTCGAATACGCCTTCGGCGCCGCATAGCATGTCGCTCTGGCAGGCCGCGACGTTGCCTGCCCCGGCAATGGCCGCGTTTACCCGGGTGAGCCGCAAGGCCGATGCGTTGATGTCGCCGGCCCATACCTGGGCGGCCGGCCTGGCCAGGGCGATGTTCAAGGCCCCCGCACCGGTTCCGCAGCCGATGTCGAAGGCGCGGGATACGGGCGCCTGCCGGTCGTGCAGATGGCGCTGGATGGCCCCGACGAAGCGGTAGGTGTCGGGGCCGAAGAAAACGGCGTCCGCCTCGGTGGTGGGATAGGCCGAATGCCAGTAAAGCTGGTCGTCCAGCGAAGAAAGGCGCAGGCGGCTTTGCCAGCCGCCATCCACCTCGGAAAGGATTCCGGCCCGCTGCATCAGCGTGAAGATTTCCGCCGGCAGCACGCCCGCCCTGAAGGGCCTGCTCCACCCCAGCGCCCCGCGCAGATCGCTTGCCCATTCGTGGCCGGGACGGGAATTTACCCGCCGGTGCGTGGCCGGAGTGGGGGTGACGAAGCGATAGCCCAGTTCGCGCGCGGAAAGCGCCAGGCGAAGCAGGGCATGGCCGGTGTCGTCTGGCGTGGCGCTGGGGTCAGGCTGCATGCTGCGGCTCGCTTGTCGGGGCAGAGACGTCAACATAGCATGCTTGCAGAGGCTGCACAAAGCCGCCGGGGCCGCGCCGGCATGGGCATGCCGATTGCTGAGTCAGGGCATTAGCCTACCAGGCGAACGGAGTACGGAACGATGTCAGCGCTACCGATGTATCACGCCGAGCAGGCCACTACGAAAACCGCCCAAAACGAAGCGGGCATACGCAGTTTGTACGACGAGCTGTACCAAAACATGCCGCAGGCCGGCCGGGCGTCGCGCGCTTATCTGGAGGCTTGCCTGGACCAGGCCGCGGGTCTGCCCTGCGACTTGCCCGCGCACACGAACGGGCTGGAAGAATGGGTGGCAAGACGGCACGACGCCGTGGGCCAGCAGTACCTGGATTATCTTGCCGGCCGGCAGGCGGGAGCGCCGCGGCGCTACTTCGGCAATCGTTCCCACGCGCTGTATTTCCTTCAGGGCGTGGCACCCACCAAGTTCGTCGACGGCTCATGGCTGTACGGCCTGCTGGCGCAGTGGCACGACAACCGCTACCGCAACCTCATTCGCATCTACCTGGAAGAGCTGGGCGAGGGCAGGGCCGAAGACAACCACGTGGCCATGTACCGCAGGCTGCTGGCGGCGAGCGGATGCGAGCACGTGCGGCCGCTGTCCGACGAACATTATGCGCAGGGGGCCATCCAGTTGAGCCTGGCCCGCAACGCGGCCCATTTCCTGCCCGAAGTCATCGGATTCAACCTGGGCTATGAGCAACTGCCGCTGCATTTGCTGATCACCACGCACGAGCTGAAGGAACTGGGCGTCGACTCTTACTACTTTCAGGTCCACGTCACCGTCGACAATGCGGGCACCGGCCATGCGCGCAAGGCGCTCGAGTCGGTGCGCGGGCTGTGCCCGCCCGGCGACGAGCAGAATTATTACAACCGTGTCCGTCGTGGCTATTGCCTGAACGACCTGGGCGTGGGCACCGTCCAGGTCATCGAATCGTTCGATCTCGAGGCCGAGCTTACGCGCGTGCTGGCGGAAAAGAGCGTGCATGGCCGGCACATGCACTCGGATTATTGCAAGGTGGCGGGCCGGACGGTCAATGACTGGCTGAGCAATCCGAGCGATGTTTCCCGCTTCCTGCGCGAGCTCGAGCGCAACGGCTGGATCCGGCGGCATCGCGACCCTGCGCAGAGCCGCTTCTGGCGCCTGATCGATGGCGAGGGGGCCGACATGTTCGGGGTGTTCAGCGGCTACGAGCGCCAACTGATGCACGACTGGATTTCGGGCGACTGGCAGGCGGGGGCTCGTCCGCATGCAGGGGCCACGCCGGGCGAAGAAAGAGACCGCCGGCGGGCCGAAAGGCTGGCACGCCGCTCGCTGCGCGCCGGAGAGGCGGCCTTGCCTTCGACGCCGCCGGGGGATTTCGGCGCCGAAATGCGCCGCTTCGAAGAAGAGATCATGCAGGCGGGCAACAGGCGCGAGGCCATGGACAGGCTGGCCGGCATGATGAGCCCGGCCGGCCACCATACGCCCGTGGGCCTGATGGCCACGCGCATGTTCGGCAGCATGCTCGACCTGGCTTAGGCCGGCCCGGCCTCGGGCATCCGGCGCCTTATACACCCGCCCTAAGAAACAAAATGGGCGGGCCGTTTCGTGGTCTTGCGGTTTATGTTCGATAATATGGCTTTTCCAGTATCTTTCAGTTGAGTCATGGCCGACACCAATTCCCGCACCGACTTCGTTCGTTTTTCACTAGAGCAGGGCGTATTGCGCTTTGGCCAGTTCAAGGTCAAGTCAGGGCGAATCAGCCCGTACTTTTTCAATGCGGGCCTGTTCAACTCGGGTTCTTCCGTCGGCCGGCTGGCCGGTTTTTATGCTGAAGCCCTGGTGAAGTCGGGGATCGAGTTCGACATGCTGTTCGGCCCCGCCTACAAGGGCATTCCCCTGGCAACGGCCACGGCGGTGGCGCTGGCCGACCATCCGTCCACGGCCGATCGCAACATTCCCTTCGCATTCAATCGCAAAGAAGCCAAAGACCATGGCGAGGGCGGCGTGCTGGTAGGGGCGCCCTTGCAGGGCCGGGTGGTGATCATCGACGACGTGATCACTGCGGGCACGTCGGTGCGCGAGTCGGTCCAGATCATCCGGCATTCGGGCGCGCAGCCCGCGGCGGTGCTCATTGCGCTTGACCGCATGGAGCGCGCCGGCGCGGACGATGCCCTGTCCACTCATTCGGCGGTGCAGGACGTTGCCAAAACCTATGGCATACCGGTGGTAAGCATCGCCTCGCTCAGCGACATCATGGCGCTGATGGACGGCGATGCCCAGTTCGGCGAGCATCGCGATGCGGTCGCGGCCTACCGCGACAAGTACGGCGTCAGCTAGGGCCTGCAGGCTATAGGGCCGGGGCCGGCCTGTCGGCCGGCTGGCGCGGTCAGCCCAGCTTTTCCTTCAGCAGCTGGTTCACCTGCTGGGGGTTGGCCTTGCCCTTGGCGGCCTTCATGATCTGGCCCACCAGCGAATTGAAGGCCTTGTCCTTGCCCGCCCGGTATTGTTCGACGATGGCGGGGTTGGCGGCCAGCACTTCGTCGATCATCGAGCCGATGGCGCCGCTGTCGCTGATCTGCTTCAGGCCGCGCGCCTCGATGATGGCGTCGGGGTCGCCGTCGTGCTCGCCGGCCCACATGGCGGCGAACACGTCGCGCGCGATCTTGTTCGAGACGGTACCGTCGATGATGCGGGCAATCAGGGCCGCCAGCGAGGCGGGAGCCACGCGGCTTTGCGCGATGTCGATCTCGTCGCGATTGAGGCTGGCCGACAGTTCGCCCAGTATCCAGTTGGCGGCCAGCTTGGCCTGGCCCTGGGGTAGTTGCGCGGCGGCCTGTTCGAAGTAATCGGCATAGGCGCGATCCATCGTCAGTTGCGCGGCATCGTAGGGGGTCAGGCCCAGTTCGGTTTCGAAGCGCTGGCGCTTGGCGCCGGGCAGCTCGGGCAGCTCGGCCCTGACGCGCTCGACCCAGTCGGCCGTGATGGCCAGCGGGGGCAGGTCGGGGTCGGGAAAGTAGCGATAGTCGTCCGAGTCTTCCTTGCTGCGCATGCTGCGTGTTTCGTCGCGATCGGCGTCATACAGGCGGGTTTCCTGCCGTACGGTGCCGCCGTCCTCGATAAGCTCGATCTGCCTGCGGGCCTCGTACTGGATGGCCCGCTCAAGAAAGCGGAAGGAGTTGAGGTTCTTGATTTCGCAGCGTGTGCCGAACTCGGCCTGGCCCTTGGGCCGCACCGACACGTTGGCGTCGCAGCGGAACGAGCCCTCTTGCATGTTGCCGTCGCAGATGCCCAGCCACATCACCAGGCCGTGCAGGGTGCGCGCATAGGCCACGGCTTCGGCGGCGGAGCGCATCTCGGGCTCGGAAACGATTTCGAGCAGGGGGGTGCCGGCCCGGTTCAGGTCGATGCCGGTCGACGATTCGCCGTGGGGGCCGGTGAAATTCTCGTGCAGCGACTTGCCGGCGTCTTCTTCCAGGTGGGCGCGTGTGAGATTGACCGTATGCTCTTGGTCGCCCACGAAAAAGCGCAGCGAGCCTCCTTGCACCACAGGCAGCTCGAACTGGCTGATCTGGTAGTTCTTGGGCAGGTCGGGGTAGAAGTAGTTTTTACGGGCGAAGACCGAGCGCGGAGCGATGTGGGCCCCGATGGCCAGCCCGAAGCGGATGGCGCACTCGACCGCGCCCCGGTTGAGCACGGGCAGGCTGCCGGGCAGCGCCATGTCGATTTCGTTGGCCTGCGTATTGGGCGCCGCGCCAAAGCGCGTGCTGCTGCTGGAGAATATCTTTGATTCGGTGGCGAGCTGGGTGTGGGTCTCAAGCCCGATGACGATTTCCCATTCCATCATTGCTGTTCCGGTTTACGTTGATGCCAGTCGGTCGCCTGCTGGAAGCGGTCGGCGATGGCCAGCAACTGGCCTTCGCGGAAATAGTCGCCGATAAGCTGCAGGCCGATGGGCAGGGGCTTTGCAGAGCTGCTGAAGCCGCAGGGAATGGACATGGCGGGCAGGCCCGCCAGGCTGACCCCAAGGGTGTAGACGTCGGCCAGCCAGTCGGCGGTGGGGTCGTCGCGGTTTTCGCCGATGCGCTTGGCGACCGAGGGCGTGACCGGCCCCATGATGACGTCGCAATGGTCGGCGAAGGCCTGCTGGAAGTCTTGCGCGATAAGGCGCCGGATACGCTGGGCCTGCAGGTAGTAGGCGTCGTAGTAGCCGTGGCACAGCACATAGGTGCCCACCAGGATGCGGCGCAGGACCTCGGGGCCGAAGCCCTCGGCGCGCGAGCGGCTGGTCATGTCGGCCAGGTCACCGTAAGAGGCGGTTCGGTGGCCGTAGCGCACGCCGTCGTAGCGCGACAGGTTGCTCGAGGCCTCGGCCGGCGCGATCACATAATAGGCGGGAATGGACAGCT
Organism: Pusillimonas noertemannii; assembly: GCF_003096595.1. Classification (GTDB taxonomy): domain Bacteria; phylum Pseudomonadota; class Gammaproteobacteria; order Burkholderiales; family Burkholderiaceae_B; genus Pusillimonas; species Pusillimonas noertemannii. The sequence continues at coordinate 538,612 of NZ_QEKO01000001.1, forward strand.
TGGTGCGCGGCAGCGAGATCTCGACGCGGCGTGCACCCAACGATTCATAGGTTTGCAGTGCCGACTCGACGGCCTGGGCCACCTCGGGCGACAGCCCTTCGTTGAAGAACTCGGCCGGTACGCCGATGCGCAGGCCCTGCAGCGGCTTGGCGCCCCCTTCTTGCTGCGCGGCCACAGCCGCGTCGAATTGGGCGCGGACGCGGCCGGACTGGTTGGCCGCCCCATCGCAATCGGGCAGGCTGGTGGCGTCGCGCTGGTCGAAGGCACTGATGGGGTCGAGCAGTTCGAGCAGGTCGCGGGCGTGGCGGGCCAGCGGGCCGGCCTGGTCGAGGCTGGAGCCGAAGGCCACCATGCCGAAGCGCGACACGGTGCCGTAGGTGGGCTTGATGCCGCTGACGCCGCACAGGGCCGCCGGCTGGCGTACCGAACCGCCGGTATCGGTGCCGGTGGCGGCCATGACCAGGCCGGCCGCCACGGCCGCCGCCGAGCCACCCGACGAGCCGCCGGGTACGGCATCGGCGTCCCAGGGGTTGCGGGCGGGGCCGAAGGCCGAGTTCTCGTTGCCCGAACCCATGGCGAATTCGTCGCAATTGAGCTTGCCCAGCGAGACGGCGCCGGCCTGTTCCAGCAGCGAGACCACGGTGGCGTCGAAGGGGCTTGTGTAGTCGGCCAGCATCTTGCTGGCCGCGGTGGTGCGCCAGCCCCGTGTGACGAAGACGTCTTTGTGGGCGATGGGGATGCCGGTAAGGCTGCCGCCCCGGCCCTGGCCCAGCAAGTCGTCGGCGGCCCGCGCCTGGGCGCGGGTCAGTTCGGCATCGACGTGCAGGAAGGCGTTGAGGCCTGATTGGGCCTGGATGGCATCCAGGGCGCTGTCGGCAAGCTCGAGGGCGCTGACCTTGCCCTGGCGCAGCGCAGCGCCCAGGGCTTCGATGGAATCGAATTCGGTGTGCAAAGGCATGGTGGACATGTTTTATTCGATGACCGTGGGCACAAGGAAAAGCCCCTGGGCCGTGGCGGGCGCGTTGGCCATGAGGGCCGAGCGCTGTGTTTCATTGCCGGGCTCGGCCTTGTCTTCGCGCAGGCGCAGGCTGATTTCCTGGTGTGCCGAAAGAGGGTGGGCCATGGGCTCGACGCCCTGGGTGTCGACGGCCTGCAGCTGTTCGATCAGGCCGAGTATGCCGTTGAGCTCGCGGCGGGTTCGCTCGGCGTCTTGGGGCGAGAGGGCAATGCGCGCCAGATGGGCGATGCGGGCGACGTCTTGGTCGGTGATAGCCATGAAAAGGATCTGAGCTTACTTCTTACTTAACTGTAAGAGGAGGATAAATGACTGCTAACTTCGGTAAATTATAAGTTATCATTAAAAGCTTAGCCGTCATTGGCCAGCCGGCCCCGTATTCCAATCTTTTCAGACCCCTAGCACATGTTCGGATTTCTGCGCAGCTACTTTTCCAGCGATATGGCGATCGACCTGGGTACCGCCAACACGCTCATTTACGTCCGAGGCAAGGGCATCGTGCTTGACGAGCCGTCTGTGGTGGCCATCAGGCACGACGGCAGCGCCAGCGGCAAGAAGATCATCCAGGCCGTGGGCCGCGAGGCCAAGCAGATGCTGGGCCGGGTGCCGGGCAACATCGAGGCCATCCGCCCCATGAAAGACGGCGTCATCGCCGACTTTACCGTTACCGAGCAGATGCTCAAGCAGTTCATCCGCATGGTGCACCCGCGCAGCATGTTCGCGCCCAGCCCGCGCATCATCGTCTGCGTGCCCTGCGGCTCGACCCAGGTCGAGCGCCGCGCCATCCGCGAATCGGCCCTGGGCGCCGGCGCCAGCCAGGTCTTCCTCATCGAAGAGCCCATGGCCGCCGCCATCGGCGCCGGCCTGGCCGTCTCCGACGCCAGCGGCTCCATGGTGGTCGACATTGGCGGCGGCACCACCGAGGTCGCGGTCATATCGCTGGGCGGCATGGTGTACAAGGGCTCGGTGCGGGTCGGTGGCGACAAATTCGACGAAGCCATCATCAATTACATACGCCGCAACTACGGCATGCTCATCGGCGAACCCACGGCCGAACTCATCAAGAAGGAAATCGGCTCGGCCTTCCCGGGCGCCGAAATCCGCGAGATCGAGGTCAAGGGCCGCAATCTTTCCGAAGGCGTGCCGCGCAGCTTCACGGTTTCCTCCAACGAAATCCTCGAGTCCCTCACCGATCCGCTCAACCAGATCGTCTCGGCGGTCAAAACCGCGCTCGAGCAGACTCCGCCCGAACTCGGCGCCGACATCACCGACAAGGGCATTGCCCTTACCGGCGGCGCATTGCTGCGCGACCTCGACCGCCTGCTCCAGGAAGAAACCGGCCTGCCCGTGGTCGTGGCCGACGACCCGCTTACCTGCGTCGTGCGCGGCTGCGGCGAGGCCCTCGAGCATCTTGAAAGGCTCGGCACCGTTTTCATTTACGATTGACGCGGCATGCCCCGGCCTGGCGCCCGGGGCAGGGCGGACTTTTTTAGCGTTGACAGGCCCCCGGCCGCCGGGCGTGTTTCCAGGCAAGCGCGATAGACAATGCAAGAACAAGGGACGATCAGGCTATTCAAGCGTGGGCCGACCGCGGAGCTCCGCTTGTTCCTCTTTGTAGTCATGTCCCTGGCGCTGCTCATCGTCGATGCCCGCTGGCGTGTGCTGGATCCGGCCCGCGAGGTCGTGTCGGTGGGCCTTTATCCCTTCCAGCGGGCCGTCATGGTGCCGCGCGACCTCATTGCCACCGTCAGCGACTGGACCGATGCCGCCTCGGTGGCGCGCACCGAAAAAGAGGCGTTGCAGCGCCAGCGCATCGAGCTGGCCCAGATCGCCACCCATGCCGCCCAGTTGTCGGCCGAGAACCAGCAGTTGCGCCGCCTGCTCAGCGTGGCCGACATGGTGGTCCAGCCTTCGGTTGCGGTCGAGGTCCTGTACGAGCCGCCCAATGCATTCACCCGCCACCTGGTTTTCGACAAGGGCCGCAACAGCGGCATCCTTCCAGGCATGCCCGTCATCGACGAGGGGGGCGTGGTCGGCCAGATCGTACGGGTCACGCCATTCACGTCCGAGGCGGCCTTGCTGACTGACGACAAGGTTTCCATTCCGGTGCAGGTGCTGCGCAATGGCCTGCGCCTGATCGCATTCGGCGGCCATCCCGGCGGCAAGGTCGAGGTGCGCTACCTGACCAACGACTCCGACATCGAGCCCGGCGACGTGCTGGTCACCAGCGGGGTCGGCGGCCTGTTCCCCGCGGGCCTGTCCGTGGCCCGGGTGGATGAAATCCAGCGTGACAGCGCATCGGGGTTCTCGATGGCGGTCGCCACGCCGCTGTCCCACCCTGAACGTTATCGCCATTTCCTGGTGCTGAGGGTCGAATCCAGCCACCCGGATCTTGCACAGGACCATTCCGATGAATCAGCACCGTCCGAATAATTCGCGGGCGGCCCTTCCCGTCCAGCGCCGATCGTCGCTCAGCTCGCTCGAGCCCATCGACGTCACGCCCTTCCGGCGTCCTTCGGGGTGGCTGTTCATCTGGTCGACCATCCTGGTGGTGTGGCTGATCTCGCTGCTGCCCTGGCGCCTGTGGCAGCCGGCGCCCGACCTGCTGCTGCTGGTCATACTTTTCTGGTGCCTGAATGAGCCGCGCCGCATCGGACTGACCACGGCCTTTGTGTTCGGCCTGTTGATGGACGTGCACGACGCCGGCCTTCTGGGCGAGCAGGCATTGAACTATGTGCTGGCCGCCTACGGGGCCATCATACTCACGCGGCGCCTGCAGCGCTTCAGCGCCCTGGCGCAGGCGGTGCACATGCTGCCGGTGGTCGTGGTTTCCGAAGCCGTGACGCGCATCATCCATGCCTGGCTGGCAGGCGAATGGACAGGCTGGGCATGGCTGTGGTCGGCGCTGTTCACGGTGGCGTTGTGGCCCTTGGCCGACATCCTTCTTCATCTACCGCAGCGGCGTCAGGACGAGATCGACGCCGGTGCGGGCTAGCGTCCCGCCACGCAAGCCATGTTCGAGTACAAAAGAACCACCCTGCATCAGAAGCGCCGCATACTGCTGCGCATCTGGGTCGCGGGCATCTTTGCCCTGGCCTGCTTCCTGGGGCTGGTCGGGCGCTTGTGGTATCTGCAGGTCGAGCGCTACGAGGGCTTTGCGGCCCGGGCCGACCAGAACCGCATCGCGGTCGTACCCGTTCCGCCCCGGCGGGGGGAGATACTGGACCGCAACGGCGTGGTGCTGGCCCGAAACTATCGCGACTACACCCTCGAGGTGGTGCCGGCCAATGTCAAGGACATGGATGCGCTGCTTGAAGAACTCAGCCCCATCGTCTACATCAGCGCCTACCAGCGGCGGCGCTTCGAGCAGGCGCTGAACCAGTCGGGCCGCTACGCCAGCGTCATCCTGCGCAACAACCTCAGCGACATCGAGGCCTCATGGTTCGCGGCCCATGCCTACAAGTTCCCGGGCGTCGAGCTCAAGGCGCGCTGGGTGCGCGAGTATCCGCAAGGAACTTCCGCTGCCCACGTGCTCGGCTTCGTCGGCCGGATCTCCGAGGCGGACATGAACCGGCTCGAAGAAAGCGGCGACCTCGGCAATTATCGGGGTACCAGCACCATCGGCAAAAAGGGCATCGAAAAAACCTGGGAGCAGACACTGCACGGCAAGACCGGCGTTGAGGAAGTCGAGGTTACCGCCTCGGGCCGGCCGGTGCGCACGCTGCAGCGCACCGACCCGGTGCCGGGCTCCGACCTGAGGCTGTCGCTGGACATCGGCCTGCAGAAAATCGCCGAGGCCCAGTTCGAGGGCAAGCGCGGCGCCCTGGTCGCCATCGAGCCGGGCACGGGCGAAGTGCTTGCCTTCGTCTCCGCGCCCTCGTTCGACCCCAATCTTTTCGTCGACGGCATCGACGTCGACAGCTGGCGCGAGCTGAACGAATCGCCCGACTATCCGCTGATCAACCGGCCGCTGTACAGCACGTATCCGATCGGCTCCACCTACAAGCCCTTTGTAGCGCTGGCCGCGCTCGAGCTGGGCGTGCGCTCGGCCAGCCTGCGCATTGCCGACCCCGGCTATTACGAACTGGGCGGGCAGAAGTTTCGAAATGCGGGCGGCGCGGCCTACGGCTCGACCGACATGCACCGCGCCATCGTGGTGTCGTCCGATACCTATTTCTATTCCCTGGGCCCCGAGATCGGCGTCGATGCGCTGCACGATTTCAGCAAGCAATTCGGCTTCGGGCAATTGACCGGCATCGATCTCGATGGCGAAAAGCGCGGCGTCCTGCCTTCCACCGACTGGAAGCGCCGCAACTATCGCAAGCCCGAGCAGCAGCGCTGGTACGCGGGCGAGTCGGTATCCGTTGCCGTGGGCCAGGGCTACAACGCCTTCACCCTGCTGCAGCTGGCCCAGGCTACCGCGGTGCTGGCCGACGGCGGCCGCTATATCGAGCCCCACCTTGTCAGCAAGATACGCAACCCCGAAACAGGCAAAGCCGTTTCCACCCCCATCGAGCCGTCGCACGTCATCGATCTCAAGCCCGAGAACCTCAAGGTCGTGCGCGACGCCATGGTCGACGTCCTCAAGTCGGGCACGGCGCGCCGGGCCTTTGCCGGCACCAGCTACCAGGCCGCCGGCAAGACCGGCACGGCGCAGGTCTTCAGTTTGCGCGGCGCCAAGTACAACGCGGCGGAAATCGACGAGCGCCTGCGCGACCATGCCCTGTTCATGGCCTACGCGCCCGTGGAGAATCCACGCATCGCACTCGCCCTCATCGTCGAGAACGGTGGCTGGGGCTCGACCGAGGCCGCGCCCATCGCGCGCACGGTCTTCGACTACTGGCTCGACCCCGAGCGGGTGGCCGAGCGCGAACGGCTCATTGCCCGCGTGAAGGACGGCTCATGAAGATATTGGCCCAAGCCGCGCTGAAGGCCCTGAGAAGCCTCGACTGGCCCTTGCTGGCGATATTGGTGCTGATGACCCTGCTGGGGCTCACGGTAATGCATTCGGCGGTGGGCGGAACGGATTGGCGTTTTGCCGACCAGTCGCGGCATTTCCTGCTGGCCTTCTTCGTGTTGTGGATTGTGGCCGTGATTCCCCTGCCGCGACTGATGCAGCTGGCACCCTGGTTCTACAGCATAGGGGTGGTGCTGTTGCTGGGGGTGGAGTTTTTCGGCGAAACCAGCAAAGGCGCCACCCGCTGGCTGGACCTGGGCATCGTGCGCATACAGCCCTCCGAGATGATGAAGATAGCGGTGCCCATGATGCTGGCCTGGTACTTTCATCGCCACCAGGGCAAGATCGGCATACTCGATTTCCTGGCCGCGGCGTTCCTGCTGGCGGTGCCTTTTGCGCTCATCGTGCTTCAGCCCGACCTGGGCACGGCATTGCTGGTTTTCGCTTCGGGCTTTTGCGTTATTTATTTCGGCGGGCTTTCGTTCAAGCTGCTCACGCCCGTATTCCTGGCGGTGGTCGTTGTGCTGGGCACGGTGGTCTACTACGAAGACCAGATCTGCCAGCCGGAAGTCGACTGGGTAGTGCTGCACGACTACCAGAAGCATAGGGTGTGCACATTGCTCAACCCGGGCTCCGATCCCCTGGGCAAGGGCTTCCATACCATCCAGTCGATGATCGCGATCGGCTCGGGCGGCATCTACGGCAAGGGCTATATGCAGGGCACGCAGTCCCACCTCAATTTCATTCCCGAACGCACGACCGATTTCATTTTCGCGGTCTATGCGGAAGAGTTCGGCTTGTATGGGGGGATCATGCTGCTGGTGCTGTACGGGCTGCTGATCCTCCGGGGCCTGGCGATTGCGGTTCGTGCCCATACGCAGTTCGGGCGGCTGCTGGCAGGGTCGATGGCGATGATGTTCTTTGTCTATGTGTTCGTGAACATGGGGATGGTAATGGGCATACTGCCGGTGGTGGGGGTGCCGTTGCCTTTCATGAGCTACGGGGGGACGGCTTTGCTGACGCTGGGGATCGCCTGCGGGATCTTGATGAATATCAGTACTTATCGGCCGGTTCGGCGGTAACGCTGCTTGATTTGTTTTGGGGCTGCTTCTGTGCTGCCCTGTTCGTTTCTGGCCTGTTTCTGATTCTGAGCGTGAGCAGCCTGTTCGGGTTTCGTTCCTGATTCATGCTTGGTTGCGGGGGTGTCGGTTCTTTAAACCCATTCCCGGGTTTGGCTGCGACGATGTTGGCTTTAAACCCGTTCCTGCGCTGCGGGGTATGTCTGTTCCGGACGGAGGCAGTCGGCCCTTCGGGCCCGCCTGTCCGCATCCTCCGGGCCTTCGCCCTCCGTTCTGCGGCGCCTGGCTCGACAGCCAACGCCCGGCCCAGACACACCCCGCATCACAGGAACTGCATCGGGGTGAATACACGGCCGGCTTGCGAGGCGCGCGTGTCGGGGTTGTCTCTTGTGTGGATGTATTCAGCCCCCTATAGGTAGGGAACCTCAACGGATAGGCGAGTGGTGGCGAGCAGCTCAAAAGCCATGGCGCACGCACCAAAGCACCACGATTTGAAGGCTAAAAAGCCATGCTGAAAAGATAGCGCGACAATCCAAGAGACTCTGGAATGCCGCAAATCAAGACTCTGTGAGGCGCGCCGCGGGGCCGTATTTTGGGCGACGTTGAGCAAGCCGAGCGGCGCCTTGTTTTTGGGGAGGCAAGCGAGCGCCTGTTTGAGCGGGCAAGCTTGGCGCAGCATGCTGCGCCGCCCGCGAGTTCGCGAGCGCCCCAAAAACAAGGTGATGCGAGGGCAGCCGGCAAAGCCGGCCGCAGCTCTCCGGCGCCCAAAATACGGCCCCGCGGCGCGCCGGTTTAAAACCCAAATTAATAAGCGTTCAATCTCAAAGCACGCCGGTTTAAAAACCCAAATTACAAGCGCTCAATCTCAAAGCGTGCCGCCTTAAAGACCCAAATACGGCCTTCCGATTTAGAAGGCATCGGCTTAAAGACCCAAATACAACCTTCCAACCAGCAAACAAAATCAAAAAGAACGAAGCAAATCGTCCTGGCCATACAGGCCATCAAGAATCTTGCGCACCGGCGCCGGCAGCGCGGCCTGGGTTAGCTGGGATGTAGGCAGCCAGACATGGTCCGCCTCGGGCTCCATGACTCGGGAGCCGTCCCAGACCACCAGCCAGGGCTCGATGTGCAGCTTGAAATGCGTGAACGTATGCGAAAGCCCCGCCATCCTCTGCTCTGGCGCCAGAGACAGCCCCCAACGAGCACAGGCCTCTTCCAGCTGCCCCGCCGTATCGAACTGCGGCAGGCTCAGCAGGCCGCCCCAGATTCCCGACGAAGGCCTCTGATGCAGCAGGATCGAGCCTGAATGTTCAAGAATCAATACCGCGCATTGGCGCTCTGCCTGCTGCTTGCGGCGCTTGGGCGTCGGAAGCTCGTGCTGGCGGCCCTGGGCCCGCGCCTGGCAGCCCGCGGCCAGCGGGCAGGCCTCGCAGGCCGGGCGGCTGCGCGTGCAAACCCCCGAGCCCAGGTCCATCAGACCCTGCGTGTAGGCGCTCATGTCCAGGTCCGCGGGCGCCGCCTGAACGACCTGTTCCGCCGTTTGCCACAGCAGCTGTTCCACCGCCCGAGTCGACGTCTCGCCCTCGATGCCGAAATAGCGCGTGAAGACGCGCTTCACGTTGCCGTCCATGATCGGGCTGCGCTCGCCATACGCAAAGGCCGCGATCGCCGCCGCCGTCGAGCGGCCTATCCCCGGCAGCGTCATGATCTCCGCCGCCTGGCGCGGGAATTTCCCTTCCCATGACTCGCACAGGACCTGCGCACAGCGATGCAGATTGCGGGCGCGGGCGTAGTAGCCCAGGCCCGCCCAGTAGGGCATGACCTCGTCCTGGCTGGCCTGGGCCAGCGAGCGTATCGTCGGAAAGCGCTGCAGGAAGCGTTCGTAGTAGCCGATGACCGTCGCCACCTGCGTCTGCTGCAGCATGATCTCTGAAAGCCAGATCCTGTATGGGTCGGTAGTGCCTTGCCAGGGCAGGCCGTGCCGGCCATGCGTGCCTTGCCATTGCACGACGACGGAAGCGAAGCCGGCCAGTCCGGCCGGCGCGGAGGAAACCGGTGCGGGCATCAGAAGCGTGTATTGCGAGTGACCGACCAGCGGGCCGAGAGCGCGCCCAGAATGGCGACCACCACCACCGCCAGCGCCAGGCTGACCGCATCGGGAAGCCGCAGGGCCAGGCTGGTGCCGTAGCTTTGCGCCAGGCGGGCCAGCGCCGTATTGAGCGGCATCAGGGCAAAATAGGCCAGTGCGATGGCCGCCAGCCCCGCGGTAAGCCCCGTAAGCGCGCCCAGATACAGAAAAGGCCTGCGCACAAAGGATTCGGTTGCGCCCACCAGGCGGGCCACGCCGATTTCTTCGCGCTGGGTCAGGGCCTGCATGCGCACCGTGTTGAAGACCGTGGCCAGCACCACCAGCGCCACACCGATGGCCAGCAGCACCAGGCCGATGCGGGCAAAGCGAAGTATGGCTTCCAGGCGCTGCACCCAGGCGCTGTCGTGCTGCACCAGGTCGACCTGCTGCCATTGGCGCCATTGCGTGGCCAGTGTGTCGGCGTGGCGGGCAAGGTCGGGATGCTCGTGCAGCGTGACCACCACCGCGTCGGGCAGCGGGTTGCTGGGCAGGGCGGCCAGGGCTTGGGCCCAGTTGGGGTTCGCGCGAAGCTTTGCCATGGCCTCGTCGCGCTTTACCACCTTGACCGAGGCGACGTCGTCGGCAAAATCGGCCTTCAGCCGCTGTGCAATGCCGGCGCTGGCGTCGGCATCGGCGCTGGGCGAAAGGAAGATGGTCATCTCGGGTGAAACCGACAGTTGCCGCGCCACGGGCTGCGCCGTGATCAATATGGAAGCGCCCAGTATGGGCACGGTAAGCGTCAGCGCGATGACCAGCAGATTGGCCAGCGACGAAAAGGGCTGCGCCAGCAGCCGGCGCACCGACACCGCGATGGCATAGCGATGTTGCCTGAGCCAGCGCCTCATGCCGCTACCCCCTTTACGTCGTTGAACCTGCCGTGGTCTATCAGGAAGGTGCGCGAAGCATACGACGCCATGAGGCGGCGGTCGTGCGAGGCAATGAGCGTAGTGACCCCCACGCGGTTGAAGTCCTTGAAGACGTCCATGATGCGCCGGGCCGTTTCCTGGTCGAGATTGGCCGTGGGCTCGTCGACGATGAGGATGGCCGGGCGGTTGACGATGGCGCGCGCGATGGCCAGGCGCTGCTGCTCGCCGCCCGAAAGCTCGACCGGGTTCATGTCTTCCTTGCCCGAAAGGCCTACCTTCTCGATGGCGGCGCGTGCGCGGGTATAGGCCAGGCTGTTTTCCAGGCCGATCACCTTAAGGGGCAGCAGGACGTTCTCGATGGCGTTGCGGTCAAACAGCAGATGGGTGTCTTGCAAGATGATGCCCACTGCCCGCCGCAGGTAAGGGCGGGCCCTGGAGGGCATTTTGTCGATGCGCTGGTTGTTGACGGCGATGGAGCCGCGGCTGGGGGGCTCGAGGCCGCCGATGAGCTTGAGCAGCGTGGACTTGCCCGCGCCCGAAGGGCCCGACACAAAGATGAATTCGCCGGGGTCCACGCGGAAGTTGATGTCCGAGAGAATGTTTCGGCCTCGTCCGTAGGATTTGAACACGTGCTGGAATTCGATCATGGTGGCGGCGTTGGCGGGCCTGGATAGCGCTCGAATGGTTCTGACTGATGGATATGATATCTTGCCTGAGAATTGTATCGAATGGGCGCGGCCTTGTTTAAAACTGTTAACAGCGCCTCGGCCCGTCAAAACCAGAACGTTGCGATGAAGAGCAGAACGGTTTCGAACTCTCAGCGCGGCCCGGCGCGCCCGGCCGCCGGGCCGCGCTGGCGGCCGATTCTTTACCAGGCCTTGTTGCTTGGCGCCGTGGGCCTGCTTGCATGGTTCCTGGTGGCCAACACGCTTGCCAACCTGCAGGCCCGCAATATCTCCACGGGCTTCGGCTTCCTGCGCGACGAGGCGGGCTTTGCCATCGGTGAGTCGATGCTGGCGTTCTCGCCCACCGACAGCTACGGCCGGGCATTGCTGATAGGCGTGCTGAACACCTTGCGCGTCGCGGCGATCGGCATCGTGGCCGCCACCCTTCTTGGCGTCTTGCTGGGCATCGCGCGCCTGTCGCGCAACTGGCTCGTGTCGGGCGCAGCCGGCGCCTACATCGAGGCCATGCGCAACATTCCGCTGCTGCTGCACCTCTTCTTCTGGTACGCCCTCATTACCGAGACCATGCCCGGGCCGCGCCAGGCGCTCAACCCCTTGCCGGGCGTCCATCTGTCGAACCGGGGGCTTGCCGTGCCATGGTTCGAGGGCGGCGTGCCTCTCTTGGCCTGGCTTGCATTCCTGGCCCTTGCCGCCTGCATCGCCTATCTGTGTTGTTCCGAGCGCGGTGCGCGCTGGCGCGGCCGCCGCCCCCTGCTTGCCTGGGCGCCCGCCCTTGCCCTGCTTGTCCTGTTGCTGGCGGCATGGTTTGCAGGCCACGGGGAGCTTCATTGGCAGGTGCCCCGGCTGAAGGGCTTCAATTTCCAGGGGGGCGCCACCCTCAGTCCCGAGTTTGCCGCCTTGTTGATCGGTCTGGTGCTGTACACCTCGGCCTTCGTGGCCGAGGTCGTGCGTTCGGGCATCCAGGCCATAGGCCGGGGCCAGCGGGATGCCGCGCGGGCGCTGGGGCTTGCGCCTTCCCAGGTGCTGCGACTGGTCGTGCTGCCCCAGGCGCTGCGTGTCATCGTGCCGCCCATGACCAGCCAGTATCTGAATCTCACAAAAAACAGCTCGCTGGCCGTGGCCATCGGCTACCCGGACATCGTCTCCATCGCCAATACCACCCTGAACCAGACGGGCCAGGCCATAGAGGGCGTCCTCATCATCATGGCCGCCTACCTGACCGTCAGCCTGTCCATCTCGGTGCTGATGAACTGGTACAACCGGCGCATTGCGCTGGTGGAGCGCTGACATGGCCGGGCATGCGCAGCGGGCCTCTCCTTCCCAAGCGGCCTCCACCGGGAGCCCGGTCCGCGACCTGTTTTCAACGCCGCTGAACGCCCTCCTGACCGTGCTGGTGGCATGGCTGCTGCTGATGACCGTGCCCGCCGCCGTCGACTGGCTGCTGCTCGATGCCGATTTCAGCGCCGCCACGGCGCAGGAATGCCGGGCCGCCTCGGGGGCATGCTGGGCCTTCATCGCGGAAAAGCACCGGCTCATCCTGTTCGGCATTTATCCCTACGACGAGCAGTGGCGGCCTTTGCTGGCCAGCGTCCTGCTCGTGGCCTTGGTCGTATGCAGCTGCCTGCGCCGCTTCCGCAACGGGTGGCTGGCGCTTTGGTGGGCGGTGGCGCTGGCGTGCGCCGGCGTGCTGATGTGGGGCGGGGTGTTTGGCCTTGCCCATGTCGAGAACCGCTTGTGGGGCGGGCTGCCCCTTACCCTGATGCTGGCGACGTTCGGCGTGGCCGGCGCCTTCCCGCTGGGGGTCCTGCTTGCCCTGGGCCGCCGTTCCGAGATGCCCGCCGTCAAGGCGCTTTGCGTCGTCTACATCGAACTGATCCGCGGCGTGCCGCTCATCAGCCTGCTGTTCATGTCGTCGGTGATGCTGCCCCTGTTCCTGCCCGAAGGCGTCTCCATCGACAAGCTGCTTCGGGCCCAGATCGCCATCATCCTGTTTGCCGCCGCCTATATCGCCGAGACGGTGCGCGGCGGGCTGCAGGCCATACCCAAGGGCCAGTACGAAGGCGCGGCCTCGCTGGGCCTGGGTTACTGGCGCACCATGGGCAGCGTGATACTGCCCCAGGCCCTGGCCATTGTCGTCGGCCCCCTGGTCGGCATCTTCATCTCGCTGTTCAAGGACACTTCGCTGGTCATGATCATCGGCATCTTCGACCTGACCCAGGCCGCCAAGGCCGCCATCGCCGATCCTCAGTGGCAGGGCTTCAGCACAGAGGCCTATCTGTTCATCGGCGGCATTTACTTCGTGTTCTGCTTTGCCATTTCGCGCTACAGCCGCACGCTGGAGCGCCAGCAGCGGCCCGATGCCATGTGGTAGGGGCGCTGCGCCGGCTCAGGCCGCCCGCATCTCGGCCGCCACTTGCCGCACAGTGGCGATCAGCGCCGCTGCGCCCGGCGAGGGCTGGCTGCCCGCGCGCTGCGTCAGTGCAATGATGCGCGCGCTTTCCTCGAATTCGAAGTCGAGGGGCTGCAGTACGCCCAGCCTGCATTCCAGGTCCAGTTGCTGGGGCGACATGGCGGTTACAAGGTCGCTGCTCAACAGCAGGCTGCGCAGGACGGACAGATCGCTGGTCTCGACGGGGCTTTGGGGCACAGTGCCGCTCATGCGCTTGAAGGCCCTGTCGAAAACCGCGCGTGAAGGCGTGCGGCTCGTGGGCAACAGCCATTTGGCCCGCATGAGGTCGTCGATGCCGATGCGGGGAAGCTTGGTAAGCGGATGGCCTGCGCGGACAAAAAGAGACATTCTGTCGGTCAGCAGGGGTATGTGGTCAAGGTCGGCGGCGTCGTCCCGCTCGGCGGGTTGGGGGCCGACACCCGAACCCGGGGTATGGCCTTCATGGACTTCGTCCTGGCGCAGCGTGCCCAGGATGAAGTCGAGGTCGCCGGTGCGCAGGCCAGCCCTCAGCACCTCGGTGCTGCCGGGAACAATGGAGACGCACAGGTTCGGATGTGCTTCGAGCACACGCGCAATGGCCGTGGGCAGCAGGACGGTACGGCTGAGCGGATGCGAGCCGATATTGACGATGCCTTGCGTCTTGCCCGACAGCGCGGCGATGTCCGCCTCGACATGGCGCAACTCGGCCAGGGCGCGCTTGGCCCGCACGAGCAGGATATGGCCGGCCTCGTTGGCCATCATGCCCTTGGCGGTGCGATCGAACAAGGGTATGCCCAGGCTTGCCTCGAGCTCGCCTATAGAGGCGCTGACCGCCGGCTGGGTGATGCCGTGCGCCCTGGCCACGGTGGGCATGTGGTGCGATTGGGCCAGGTCGATGAATATGCGCAGCCTGTTTTCGTTGAACAGCATGTCGAACACCGGCGCGTTGGGCGAGCCGTTGGCCTTGCGCAGCCTGGAGGCCAGCTCGTTGCGCGCGAGCTGGAATTCGCCGGCTGCGCGTTCGGCCCGGTACAGCAGCGCTTGCCCGAAGGCCGTGGGCAGCATGCCGCTGGACCGGCGCTCGAACAGTTGGGCGTCCAGGGCCTGCTCGAGTTGCCGGATGGAGCGTGACACGGCCGATTGGGCCCGATAGAGCGTGTCGGCCGCCTTGCTGATGCTGCCTTGCTGGGCCACGGCGATGAACACCCTTAGGTGGCGCAGGTTCAAATGAACGGATGGATTCATGCGCAATAAGCAAATTCGCAGGGTATTTAAAGGTATTGCGATGGCCGCTCGCAAGGATTGAGTCGAGAATGAGCCGTGCGAAGAACACTATATAACGTTTATCGAAACCAGGGCGCGCTGCATACTGACATTGCCGCGGGCCAGATGCACGTACAGGAGGAGACAGACTTGAAGATGCAACGATTGAAGAGTTTCGTATGCGTATTGGCCGTGTGCGTCTTGCCGGCATTCCCGGCCATGGCCGCCCAGTCGCCCAGCATCCAGTCCTTGCTGGACAGCCAGAAGGGCGATCGCCAGGCGCTGATCGAGCAAGCCCAGAAAGAAGGCACGCTTACCGTCTATACCTCGATCGCCAATGCGGTGGCGCAAAAACTGAAAGCCGACTTCGAGAAAAAATACGACGTCAAGGTCAACCTGTGGCGCGCGGGAGACCGCTCCATCCTGCAGCGCCTCGGTTCCGAGGCCCAGGCGGGCAAGCCGGGCGCGGACATCGTCAACATGGGGACGCTCGAGATGGAAATGCTGCATCGGGACAAGATGCTGCAGCCCGTATCGTCGCCTTTGCAGGACGGATTGATCACAGGGTCGATTGCGCCGCACAAAGAGTGGGTCTCCACGTTCGTCAATCCCGTGGTGCAGGCCTACAACACCGGAATAATTCGCAAGGAAGATCTGCCCCAGTCGTACAAAGACCTGCTCGACCCCAAGTGGAAGGGCAAGCTGGGCATCGAAGCGACCGACGAAGAGTGGTTTTCGTCCGTGGTCAACAGCATGGGCGAAGAGGCCGGCCTGAAGTACTTTCGCAACCTTGTGGCGGGCAACGGGCTTTCGGTGCGCAATGGCCACTCGTTGCTGAACAATCTGGTGGCGGCGGGCGAGGTGCCGTTGGGCCTTACGGTGTACGGGCATTCGGTCATCTCGGCCCAGAAAAAGGGTGCGCCGATCGACTACGTACTGCTGCAGCCGCGTGTTGCGGTGTCGTTCAGCATGGGGGTCGCCGCCAAGCCGCGGCATTCCCACGCGGCGCTTTTGTTCTACGAATACATGCTTACCGACGGCCAGCAGGTGTTCGCGCAAAGCAATTACGTACCTACTCGAAAGAACATCGAAACGCCGTTTTCCAATGTGGAGTTCACCATCGTCGACAAGGCGGAGTTCCTTGACGAGTTCGACAAGTGGAATGAGCTCTGGCAGGAAATCATCGTGAAGCGCCAATAGGCCATTGCAGGAAGGCGGGCGAGCCCTTTTTGCAAAAGGCCCGCCCGCCGGGACGGCTGCCGGGTTTCAAATGCCCGGCAGCCGCACGTCCAGTACCGCGCACTGCCCTGATCTCGTGGCAGCAAGCGCCCGGGCCAGCATGCCCGGAAGCTCTTCGGCGGTTTGCACCGTCAGTGCCAGCGCCCCGCCGGCCGCCTGGGCGATGCCGCCGAAATCGGCAGAGGGGGCCAGGCTCACGCAGTCGCCGATGTCCATCGGCGAGCCGGCGCCATGGATACGCTTGAAGTTTTGCTGGGTGGCATTCCAGCCCTGGTTGTTGAACACGACCGTCAGGAACGGCGCCTGGTAGCGGCGCGCGCACCAGTAGACCGACGAGGGGTTGATGAAAAAGAACGAGCCATCGCCGGTAAAGCACACCACGTCCCGATCGGGCGCGGCAAGCTTGATGCCCAGCGCGGCTCCGCCCGCCCAGCCCAGAGAGCTGCCGCCGCTGCCGAAGAAGGTGCCCGGCTGCGTGCGCGGCAAGTGCTGAAAGACAGCGCTGGCGTTGGTTACCGCCTCGTTGACGACAATGGCGTCGGAATCCAGTAATTCGTTCAGGCAGGCCGTGACCATCTCGGGCGTGATCGTGCCGTCGGCACGCAGCGTCGCCTTGCGCTTCCAGTCGGCGCGCATCTTTTCATGGCTGCCGCGGGCTTCTTCCAGCCGCGCTGCCCGCCGGGCTTCGTCCAGGGGCGGCGCGCCGTCCAGCCAGGCATTCAATTGTCCAAGCGCCGTGGCGGAATCCGCGCGCAGGAATCTTTCCGAAGGCATGTACCACAAAGGTATCGTTTCTTTCAGGGGGTCCACATCCACGTAGAAGATGCGGGCTTCCGGGCGTGGCCGCTGCTTGCCCGATGGAATCCAGGGCACATCGCAATCGAGCACCACGATGACGTCGGCGTCGCCGATCAGCGCGCCGGCCTGATAGCCCTGGTGCAGGGGATGGTCGGCGGGAAAGTTCATGTGAATGGGGCGCTCTTCAACGACCCGCAGCGCAAGGCGTTCGCACAATCGCTGAAGCTGGCCCACGCAGGCGGCGTTGCGGCCCGAATAAGAGGTGATCAACAGCGGGTTTTCCGCCTGGAGCAGGGCGCGGGCGATTTCCGCCACATGCTCGTCGGGCAGCGCCGCCGCTTCCACGGGCCGCCATTGCGCGGCCGGCAGCTTTTGGCGGCTCACGTCCTCTTCGAGCACCTCGCGCGCGCCGGTAAGATACACCGGGCCCTTGGGATCGCTGTGGGCAATCTGCATGGCGCGCTGCACCAGCTGCGGCACATTCTTGCCCGTTCTGATGCTGTAGTCCCACTTGACGTATTGGCGCACGATGCCGCCCTGGTCGGGCACGTCCTGCAGGTAGGTGGCGGAACGGTTGCGGCTGCCCGGCAGCTCGCCTTCCAGCGTGAAGGGGGTCAGGCCGGCGAATATGAAGACCGGCACCCGGCCATGCAGCGCATTGCTGATCCCGCCGCCCATGTTCTGTGTGCCCACGTCCACGTGGACGAACACGGCCTGGGCCTGGCCCGTGACCTGGGCATAGCCATGTGCGGCCGCCAGCGCCATGCCTTCGTGGGGGCTGAGTATCACCTGGGGCATGGGGCGGCCTTCAAGCTTGGCCCGCGCCAGGCTCTGGACGATGCCCGCGTGGTCGCTGCCCAGATTGCCGAAGATGTGTGTCACGCCCGATTCGTGCAGCGCGCCGAGCAAAGCATCGCAGGCCGTGTATCGGCCGGCGGGGGCTTCAACGGGGTTGGGTAGCATGGTGGTCTTCCTTCTTGTGGTTGGCGCCGAGGGTGCGTTTGTCCAGGCTGACGGTGTGATGTTCGATGTATTCGGCCAGGCCGATGCGGGTACGGACCCGGCCGATGCCGCTTTGCTTGACGCCGCCGAAGGGAATATGGCGATCGCCCAGCCTGGTGCGGGCATGGCTGTTGATGAAGGTCAGCCCCGCTTCGATACGCCTGGCCAGTGCCTGGCCGCGATCGACGTCCCGTGTCCATATCGACGAGCCCAGGCCGTGCTCGGTTCCATTGGCCATGCGAAGCGCCTCGTCTTCCGAGCCGTAGGGCACGACGGGAATGATGGGACCGAACTGTTCGCCCACGACGACCGGTGCGTCGGGCGCGACCTTGCCGATGACGGCCGGCCGCAGGTAGTAGCCTTCATCCCATGTCTCGGGCGCCAGCCTGCCGCCCAGCTCGAGTACCTGGGCGCCGTCGCGGCGCGCACTGTCGACAAGGCCGCGGATGTGGCGGAACTGGTTGTGGTTGTTGACGGGGGCGAGCGTGGCGCGCGGATCGAGCCCGTACCCCACCTGAAGCCGGTCCACCGCTTCACACAGTGTGTCGAAGAAGGCCCCGTACATGGACTGGGGCACATAGATGCGCTTGACCGCATAACAGACTTGTCCCGACCTGACGAATATCCGCTTTATCAGGTGGGGAACGATCTCTTCGGGGGCGGCATCGTCCAGCACGATGGCCGGGTCGTTTCCGCCGAGTTCCAGCCCTATGTTCTTGACCGATTCGGCCGCGGCGGCCATGACGGCCTTGCCTGTTTCTATGCCGCCCGTGAAGGAGATCTTGCGCACCAGGGGGTGGCGGGTCAGTGCGGGGCCGATCTCGCCGTCGCCGTGCACGACGTTTACCACGCCGTCCGGAAGGAAGCGGGCGATGAGTTCCAGCGCCCGGGATACGGCCAGCGGCGCAAAAGGCGAGGGCTTGACGACGATGGTGTTGCCGCTGACGAGCGCCGGGGCGACCTTCGCCATGGTCAAGCCCATGGGCGCGTTCCAGGGCACGATGGCCGCGACCACGCCTCGCGGCGCTTTGTGGATCTGGATCAGGCTTTCGCCGTCTTCATGCTGTTCGGGTTTCAGGAAGTCTTCGGCGATCGCGGCGATCTCGCGCAGTGTCTCCACGCCGTTGGCGACGTCCCGGCGGGTGTCGGCGAGCAGCATGCCCTGTTCCCTGACCAGTGTTTCCGCCAGGGCGGAAGCCTCGGCCTCCACCGCCTGCGCGGCGTCCAGGATCAGCTCGATGCGCCGCGCCACCGGAATGTCGCGCCACGAAAGATAGGCCCTGTGTGCGGCGCGCACGGCCTGGTCGGCATGAGCGGCGTTTCCGTTGGCCACCATGGCAACCAGGCTTGATCGTTTTCCCGGGTCGCGCACTTCAAAGTAGTGATTTGTGGGAACCGCCTTGTTATCGATAAGGAGTTCCAGGCGTACAGTGGTTGGATTAGTCTGCATGTTGTCTGTGTAGTGGAAAAACGTGGGCTACGAATGAGTAAAGGCGCTGCGGGGCTGGGCCGGGCGCCACAAGGCGTCGGACCCCAGGTCGCCGACGCGCTGGCAGCCCACGTAGGCCATGGTGCGCCGCAGTTCTTCGCGCAAAATGTCCAGGGCCAGGCCTGCTCCGGCCTGGCCGCCGGCGGCCACCCCATAGAGCGTGGCGCGGCCGGCCAGCACGCCCTTGGCGCCCAGGGCCAGGCACTTGGCGATGTCGCTGCCGCGCCGTATGCCTGAATCGACCAGCACGGTTGCCTTGCCGCCCACCGCGGCGGCGATGCCGGGCAGCACTTCCAGCGTGGCCGGCGCGCTGTCCAGGTTTCGCCCGCCATGGTTGGACACCACGATGCCGTCCACGCCGCATGCGACCGCCCGGCATGCGTCTTCTTCCCGCATGATTCCCTTGATGATCAGCTTTCCCGGCCAGATGTCGCGCAGGCGGGCGACGTCTTCCCAGCTGAGCTGGTCGGCCCGTAGCTCGTTGGCATGGGTAACGTTCGAGGTGAAGCGCCGCTGGTATTCCGGCGGAAAGTTGGCGTGCCGGGGCATGCCGGTGGTGGCCAGGTAGCGGGCCAGCACCGAGGCCAGCCAGCGTGGGTGGCAAAGGCTGTCGGCGGCGCTGCGCAGGTTCAGCTTGTAGGGACTGTAGAAGCCGTTGCGGCGGTCGTGTTCCCGGTTGGGCCGATAGGGAATGTCCACCGTCCAGATCAGGGCCTCGAAGCCCGCGGCGGCGGCGCGCCGCACGAGATCATAGGACAGCGAGCGCTTGCGCCACATATAAAGCTGGAACCAGAGCCGGCCGCCGGCGCTTTCGGCGATTTCTTCCATGGGCGTGTTCGAGCCGGTGGCCAGCGTGAACGGCACGCCCGCCCGGGCGGCGGCGCGCGCCAGTTCGAGTTCGCCCTTGTACCAGCACAGGCCGGCGATGCCGGTGGGGGCAATCGCCAGGGGCATGGAAGCCGCCCCGCCAAGCAGCTCGCAGGCAGGCTGGACGTCGGAGACATCGGCCAGCACCCGTTGCAGAAGCTTGAGGGATTCAAGGGCGTGCCGATTGTTCTGCAGAGACAGCTGGTCTTCCGTGCCTTTGTCCAGGTAATCGAATACGCCTCGGGGCAGCCGGCGCCGGGCGGCGCTTCGCAGGTCGGCGACGTTGTAGCAGTGGTTCAGGCGGCGCATGGCGGGGCGCATCAGGCCGTTTCGCGCACGTCCAGCGGCGCGTTCAGCTGTACGCCCGCGGGCAGCACGCCCCGTCCCCTGAAGCCGTGGCGCTGTTCGGGGGGAATCGGACGATTGTCGGGGTCGTACAGCCACAGCCGCAGCAGATGGCGCTTGCGTTCGGGCTCGGGCCAGTCCTGGTAGTCGCGCCGCGTGTGCAGGGCGACATAGTTGTTCAAAAACTGTATGTCTCCGGGCTGGAAGGGGATGTCCAGCAGAAGCTCTTCCGCGATCTCGCGGTACAGCGCAATGGCCTCTTGCTGTTCGGCGCTCCAGGGAGGCACGCCGGGCAGGCCCTGGGCCTTGTCGATGGACGAGCCTGCGCCCACCGCGCTGAAGCGCCCTTCGTGGAAGGTGAAGATGGGCTGCTTGAACCAGGCGGGCTCGCCAGGATTGACGTCGCCCTTGCGCGAGCGATAGAAATCCTGGATGAGCACCTCGGCAAGATCGGGGCGCCTTTGAAGCAATGTGTTGTAGACGCTGACGGAACTGGCTACGCGGCTGGCCCCGCCGGCTTTCGCGGTTTGCAGGCACAGAAGCCCGACGTAGTCGCAGGGGTCTGAATGGCAGCGCATTTCCGCGCGTGTAAAGTAGCCCCGCGTGTTCGGGTCGGCATAGTCTCCACCCAGGTCCTTGACGTGTCCCAGGATGTGGCCCTGCATGTTCTGCGACATGGGGCGCCCCAGATACGAGCCCACGCCCAGGTAGGCGATGGCGGTCGCCTCGCGGTCCATTTGCCGTACCGGAAAGTTGCGCAGCATGACGATGCCCCGGCCGTTGCGAAGCTCTTCGCGCACGTCGGTCATGACGGAGGCGAAGCCGCCCTGCAGGCGAAAACTCTCGACCCCGGTTTGCGCCACGGCCGTGCCCATGCGGCGCTGGGCCTCTACGGCCTCGAGCACCTGCGCCTGGTCGTCGTCGGTCAGCCTGTAGCTCCAGGCGTCGATGTCGGCCATGTCTTGCGGCAGCCAGCCGGCGGGATCGACGACAGGCTGAAGCGGAACCGCGAAAGAGCGCTTCGCGGTGGAAAAGGTTCGGAAATCGGCCATGCGTGCTCCTTGTCGAGATCATGCATGTTGTTTATGAGTGGGTGGGCTGCGGGCCCTGGCTTGCATACAGCGATCTGTGTTGCCGCATCAGCGCCCTCATGGAGATTCTGTGCGATGCAAGGCTCGATCGCCATCGCAATTCCGTTAACCCGCCTTCGAATATCGTTATTGGCTTGGTAAACCAAATCGGCGGCGGGCTGCCTGGAACAATAAAGAATCGTCAAGAAGAAGGCGTGTGTCGTCGCGCGCCGCCGGCTGCGGCGGTAAGGTGGGCGGGTGGTCCCGGGGTACTACGGGATTCCTTCAAGGGAATCAATCTGTAACAGTGCTTGGGGACATGCATTGCTAGCATACGAATGCAGTGAGCGTTTTGTTGACTGAGACAAGGAGAATCAAAAATGAACTTATCAACGCGTGTGAATCGCACGGCGGTTTGCCTGTGCGCAGCGGCCCTGATGGCAGGCTGCGCCAGCGTCAACGAAGGCATGGGTGGAATGAGCTCCGGCGGCCGAACGGCGGTGGGTGCCGGAGCCGGGGCAGCGTTGGGCGCGGGCTTGGGGGCGCTGATCGGAGACAGCAGCAAGGCGGCCTTGATCGGCGCCGGCATTGGCGCCGTGGCCGGTGGCATCGCCGGATACAATTGGTCGGGCGTGAAGCAGGATGTCCAGCAATCGGGCGCCAGCAGCCTGGGCATCGACGTGATCGAAATGCCCGACGGCACGCTCAAGGTCAACATTCCCAGCCACGTGTCCTTTGATACGGGCAAGTACGACCTGAAGCCCGAACTCCTGCCGGTGCTCGACAGCGTTGCCCGTGCGTTGGTCCAGCATCCCGAGCTGCGCGCCAAGGCCATCGGTTATACCGACAGCACAGGCCCCGCTTCGGTCAACCAGACGCTTTCGGTCAATCGCGCCACTGCCGTCACCAACTATCTGGGCAGCAGGGGCGTCCCGGCCGGCAACATGACGGTCGAAGGACGCGGTCCGAGCAATCCCATTGCCGACAACAGCACAGCCGAAGGCCGCGCCAAGAATCGGCGCGTCGAGCTTTTCCTGTACGCGGTACAGCAGTAGCCACAGCCGGTTTGCGTCTTGCGGCCGCGGCCGGGCGCCCCTGGGGCGTCCGGCCTTTTTTAGGGCGCCGGACAAGGGCGAGGTCTGTTGCGCGATGCGAAGTGAAGGCGGGTGCTCAGTCCGGGTGGTTGTTGGGCTTCTGGATGAGCGATGCGATAAGGCCGGCAATGGTATTTTCGACCAGTTCGCGGTCGGCCTGGGAAAGCGACCAATATATTTCGGGTGAAATGTCCTTGAACGGCCAGTCGAGCACGGGCGGGGCGGGGTTGCCGTCGGCCAGTCCGTATCGCGAGCCTGCCAGTGCAGGCGCTTCGTATTCCATGGGGCCAGTGCCTTCGGCCAGCCATTGCGCGCTGATTCTCAAGGCCGTGGCAAGCTGAAAGATGGCCCGCGGAAAGTGCCGTGTATTGCTTTCGTAGTTGGCGATGGCGCCTTGCGAGATCTGGCAGGTGCGCGCCAGCTGGGCCTGGGTCAGGCCGCGCAGGCGACGGGCGAAGCGAAGTCGATCGGCAAACGTATTCACATACGTGATTGAATCGGCTTATTCAATCACATTGGAGATAAATTCAAACACAATTGAAATGATTCCATGTAAAATGATGTAACAGTAATACCGCTTTCCATTGTGGTTCCCGCCAGTCCAGTAGGGTGCGCCATGAGGCCGGTTGTTCTCTTCTATACCTTGCAAGCCGCTGCCGATTTCAGCGCATACACAGCCGCCCTCGTGCAGCACGGCTACGAAGTGCGGTATTGTGCCGACGCCGCGACCCTGCGCCAAGAGGCCAGGCTGGGGGCAGACCGCGCCGCGCAAGATGGCGAGCCGGTTCTTGCGATACTGGCCGCGGCCACGCCTTTCAATCGGGCCGCGGCCAGCATTCTGGCCGGCTTGCCCCGGGTGGGCGTGCTGGCGCAGGTCGATTCCTGCGACGATGCCGCGCTTGTTGCCACGCTGCAGCTGGGCATAGACGCCTGGTGCCCGCGCAAGTGCTCTCCCCAGGTCCTGGTGCTTGCCCTGCACAGTCTCAAGCGCCGGCTCGAAAGCTATGCTGCTGTCGTGCCCCGTCAAGCGGCAGGCCCCTCGCAGCAGGGCGAGGCGGCGGCAGGCTCGCCGCCGGCCTCCGAGGGCCAATGGCAGCTTCGCGACCAGGCGTGGGTGCTCGAAATGCCCTCCGGCCGCCGGCTTCGCCTCACTTCTTCCGAGCGCAATTTCATGCTCACGCTGCTTCAGAACCCCGACAATGCGGCCACCCACGACGATCTCTTCCACAGAAGGGGGCAGCGCCCGGCCGATGCACAAATGGCCAAGCAGCGGCTGGGGGTGCTGGTCAGCCGCCTGCGCCGCAAGGTCGAGCAGCACGACGACGAGCTTCCGATCAAGTCGGTGCACAACTGGGGTTATATGTTTACCGGCGGGCTGGTGCTGTGGGGCGCGGCCGCGGCATCGGGCAGTGGCGATGCGGCGGCGCGGCCGGACGAAGCCCCGCCTTAGGCGGGGCGGCGCAAGAACACCATGTTGTCGCGATGGATCAATTCGGTGTCCGACATGCTGCCCAGTATGTCGGCGATCTTGCCGCTGGGCTGGCGCATGATGCGACGGGCGTCGCTGGCTGAATAGTTGATCAGGCCGCGTCCGCATTCCACCCCGTGTTCGTCGATGCAGGCCACCACGTCGCCGCGCTCGAACTCGCCTTCGACGGCGATCACGCCGATGGGCAGCAGGCTTTTGTGGCCCTGGGTCAGGGCCTGCACCGCGCCTTTGTCGAGCATGACGCGGCCGCGCAGGCGCAACTGGTTCACCAGCCAGCGCTGGCGGGCCGAGCGCACCGGAAGCAGCGCCCGAAGCTCGGTGCCGATGCGTTCCCCGCCGGCCAGCCGCAGCAACACATCGGGTTCGCGTCCCGAGGCAATAACGGTGCTGCCGCCGCTGTTGGCCGCGCGCCGGGCCGCCAGCACCTTGGTCAGCATGCCGCCGGTGCCTATGCCGCTGCCCGCGCCGCCGGCCATGGTCTCAAGCGCGGGGTCGCCGGCCTGGGCGGTGGATATCAGCTCGGCCGAGGGGTCTTTTCTGGGGTCGGCGCTGTACAGGCCCGACTGGTCGGTAAGAATGACCAGGGCTTCGGCTTCGATCAGGTTGGTCACCAATGCGCCCAGGGTATCGTTGTCGCCCAGGCGGATCTCGTCGGTGACGACCGTGTCGTTTTCGTTCACGATCGGCACGACGCCCAGGTCGAGCAGGGTGTACAGGGTGCTGCGCGCGTTCAGGTAGCGGCGCCGGTCGGACAAGTCTTCGTGGGTCAACAGTATCTGGGCCGTGCGCAGCCCATGGCCGGCGAACGCGACTTCGTAGGCCTGCACCAGGCCCATCTGGCCCACGGCCGCGGCGGCCTGCAGTTCGTGCATGGTATTGGGCCGGCGGGCCCATCCCAGGCGGGCCATGCCCTCGGCGATGGCGCCGCTCGAGACCAGTACCACCTGCCTGCCCTGCGCGTGCAGTGCCGCTATTTGCGCCGCCCACTGGGCCACGGCGGCCAGGTCCAGCCCGCGTCCTTCGTTGGTGACGAGCGACGACCCCACCTTGACGACGAGGCGCTTGGATTGAGAGACGACCGGCGTGGCTGTATTGGCGGGGGACATCTGGCTGGGGCCTGTTAACACTGAAGGGGCAGTCGCATGAATCCGGACTGGCGGCGGGCGCCGCTGAAAATCGGCTATTTTAATGTAGGGTCGGGCGGGGTGCCGCGCGCGGGATCGAAGCGCGGGTCGTCGTCGACCGGCACGCCGGCCGCGATGTCGGCCTGGCGCTGCTCTTGCGCTTTTTGCGCGTCGAGCCAGTCTTGCAGCTGCCAGACGAGCTCTTGGGTGCCTTCGCCCGACAGCGCCGATATGGCAAAGACCGGGCCTTCCCATTGCAGTGCTTCGCACAGGCGCTGCTTGACGCCTTCGGGGTCGGACACCATGTCGAGCTTGTTGAGCACCAGCCAGCGCGGCTTGGAGTAGAGCTCGGCGTCGTAGAGGCGGAGTTCTTCGACGATGGCGCGGGCGTCGACGGCCGCCTGCTCGACCGGGTCGAGATCGGGGTCGGGAGAAGAAACGTCGACCAGATGCAGCAGCACGCGCGTGCGCGACAGGTGGCGCAGGAATAGATGGCCCAGGCCCGCGCCTTCGGAAGCGCCTTCGATCAGGCCGGGAATGTCGGCCACCACGAAACTGCGCGACTCAGAGGTGCGCACCACGCCCAGGTTGGGATGCAGCGTGGTAAAGGGGTAGTCGGCTATCTTGGGCCGGGCATTGGATATCTTGCTGATAAGCGTGGACTTGCCCGCATTGGGCAGGCCCAGCAGGCCGACGTCGGCCAGTACCTTGAGCTCTAGCCGCAACTTGCGCTGTTCACCCGTCTTGCCGGGTGTCCACTGGCGTGGTGCGCGGTTGGTGCTGGACTTGAAGTGCAGGTTGCCCATGCCGCCTTCGCCGCCGGCGGCCAGTGTCACTTTTTCCTGGTGGCGGTCAAGGTCGAACAACTGCTCGCCGGTTTCGGCGTCGAGTATGGTGGTGCCCACGGGCACGCGTAGCACGATGTCGGGCGCCGCCGCCCCATACTGGTCGGAGCCCCGGCCGTTTTCGCCGTTTTTTGCCCGGTGCAGGCGCGCGTAGCGGAAATCGATCAGGGTATTGATGTTGCGGTCGGCCACGGCATAGATGCTGCCGCCGCGCCCGCCGTCGCCGCCGTCGGGCCCGCCCTTGGGAATGAATTTTTCGCGGCGAAAGCTGGCGACGCCATTGCCGCCTTTTCCGGCGATGACTTCAATGGTGGCTTCGTCTACGAATTTCATGATGGCTTGTCGGTGAGCGTGGGGGCCGCAATCGCTGCGGAAAAACGCCGTTGGCCCGCCTTGCGGCGGCCGGACGGCGCCGGTCGAACTATTCTAAACAAAAAAGCCCTGCCTGGACGGCAGGGCTTGCGGCTTCGATCGGGCTGAAGCTTACTCGGCGGCTTCGACCGAGACGGTGCGCTTGTTCAGGGCGCCCTTGATGGCGAACTTGACGGTACCGTCGACCAGCGAGAACAGCGTGTGGTCTTTGCCGATGCCGACATTGGTGCCGGGGTGGAACTGGGTGCCGCGCTGGCGAACGATGATGGAACCTGCACGGATGGCCTGGCCACCGTACATTTTCACACCAAGCCGTTTCGCTTCTGAGTCGCGGCCGTTACGCGTTGAGCCGCCGCCTTTTTTCTGTGCCATGTTTAGCTCCTGCTATGCAATACCGGGGTTCGATCAGGCCGTGATGGCGTCGATGCGAAGTTCGGTGTAGTTCTGACGATGGCCCTGGCGCTTTTGATAATGCTTGCGACGGCGCATCTTGAAGATCTTGACCTTGTCGTGCCGGCCTTGCGCAAGAACTGTTGCCTTGACCAGGGCTCCGGAAACGAGGGGCGCGCCGATTTGCAGCTGCTCGCCTTCGCCAACGGATAAAACCTGATCCAGCGTGATTTCTTGCCCAATGTCTGCCGGTATCTGTTCTACCTTGAGTTTTTGGCCTGCGGTAACTCGATACTGCTTACCGCCGGTTTTTATGACCGCGTACATGGGGGTAACCTCTATAAAAATTTTGGCAAAATGCCAAGCCTGCTATGTTAACTGGGTTTTATCAGTTAAGTCAAGCACATAGCGTGGCTGCAGGTGCCTGGCGGCGGGCCGCCCCGGCAGGGCAAGCCGCCAGGCATGAGGCGGCCGGCCTCAGGAACGGTAATCGGCGTTGATGCTGACGTAGTCGTGCGAAAAATCGCAGGTATATACCGTCTCAGAAACCTGGCCCCGGCCCAGCGCGATGCGCATGGGGATCTCGGCTTCTTTCATGACCCGCTGCCCGTCTTCTTCGCGGTAGCCGGGGTGGCGCTGGCCCTGGCTGGCCACCAGCACGTCGCCCAGCCACAGGCTTACGCGCGAGACGTCGAGGTCGGCGATGCCGGCGTAGCCGATGGCGGCCAGGATGCGGCCCAGGTTGGGGTCCGAGGCATAGAAGGCGGTTTTTACCAGGGGGGAGTGGGCCACGGCGTAAGCGACCTGCAGCGCTTCTTCGGCGTTGGCGGCTTCATCGACTTGTATGGTCATGAACTTGGTGGCGCCTTCGGCGTCGCGCACGATTTTCTGGGCCAGCTCGAGCGCGGCGGCTTCGAGCGCCTGGTACAGGGCCTGGTAATGCGGCGACGAGGCCGAGTCGACGCTCAGGCCGCTGCGCCCGGTGGCCATGATGATGAAGGAATCGTTGGTCGAGGTGTCGCCATCGACCGTGATGCGATTGAAGGAGCGGTCGGCGATGCAGCGTGCCATGTCGGCCAGCAGCCCGGCCGGGATGGCGGCGTCGGTGGCCATGAAGCCCAGCATGGTGGCCATATTGGGCCGTATCATGCCGGCGCCCTTGCTGATGCCCGTGATGGTGACGGTTTCGTTGCCTATCTGTACGCGCTGCGAGGACACCTTGGGCTGGGTGTCGGTGGTCATGATGCTGTGGGCCGCCTGCAGCCAATTGGCCGCCTTCAGCTTATCGATGGCCGCGGGCAGGGCGGCCAGCAGACGGTCGACAGGCAGCGGTTCCAGGATGACGCCGGTTGAAAAGGGCAGCACCTGTTCCGGCTGCAGATTCAGCAGCGTAGCAGCTGTTTCGCAGGTTTGCCGGGCGACTTGCATGCCATCTGCGCCGGTGCCGGCGTTGGCGTTGCCTGTATTGATGACCAGCGCGCGTATCGCCTGGCCGGAGGCCAGGTGGCTTTCGCACAGCTGCACTGGGGCGGCGCGGAAGCGGTTGCGGGTGAACACGCCCGCCACCGTGCTGCCTTCCGCCAATCGGAATACGGTCAGGTCTTTGTGATTGGCCTTGCGGATGCCGGCTTCGGCGATGCCGATCTCGACACCATTGACGGGGTGGATTTCTGATTCGGGCGGAATGATCAGGTTGACGGCCATGGCGCAGCTCGATGAAAGGGTGGGGCGTGAAAGGGGTGGGAAGGCCCCGGGCGCACACCTGCTGGCAGGCTTGCAGCCCCGCGGGCGCAGGGAGACAGTTTACTAGAAGCCCCGGCGTGCCAGGCGGCAAAGCAGGGGCCTGATGCCATGGTATTCGCTTGGCCGGCTGCGGGGCATAGCCGGGCGGCGGCTCTAAGGGCGTGGCGTAAGACGGGTTTGCGCGACCAGCTTGAGTTCGCCCAGCGCCTCGAAGAGGTTCTTGCGGCTTTTTTCGGACAGCCCGGCAAGCAGGTCTTGAATCCATTGCTCGTGCGAACTGGCCATTTTCTTGAAGATGCGCCTGCCCTTGGCGGTAAGCTTGATCAGCGAGCTGCGCCGGTCGGTAAGCACCTTGTTGCGTTGCACCAAGCCTTCTTTTTCGAGCTGGTCGGTGATGCCGGTGATGTTGCCATTGGTGACCATCATGTGGCGCGAAAGCTCGCTCATTTTCATGCCTTCGGGCGCACGATGCAGCTGGGCCATGAGGTCGAAGCGCGGCAGGGTGGTCTCGTACTCGGTGCGCAGGCGGCCCCGGATGTCGCCCTCGATGAGGTTGCAACAGGTAAGCAAGCGCAGCCACAGGCGAAGGTCGTCGTGGTCTTCGGGCCCGGTAAGTGTTTCGAGATCGGGAGTGTCTTCGATCGCGACCGGGGGGGGGATGTCGTTCATGGCAGTTGCGGCAGAGCCCGTTGGCGATGGGTTATTTTAATCTTCAACTAACATGATAACTGTAAACATCTGAAAAAGCAGGCCCTGCCGGCATAGCTGAAAAAACCTATTGCACGGCAGGTTTTTTGGCTATATAGTTTAAGCCTAAACTAAATTTGCAGTTGTGGCGGGGGCCGGCACCCGACCTTTCGCTTCTCATAGGCTAACACTCGGAGATAGCATGAACATAGTTTGTATCGGCGGCGGGCCCGCAGGCTTGTATTTCGGCCTCTTGATGAAGCTCAGCGACCCGCGGCACGAAGTCACCGTCATCGAGCGCAACCGGCCCTACGACACCTTCGGCTGGGGCGTTGTGTTTTCCGACGCTACCCTGGGCAACCTGCGCGAGGCCGATCCGGTGTCGGCCGAGCAGATCAGCGAGGCGTTCAACCACTGGGACGACATCGAGATCAACTACCGCGACCGCAGCATCCGCAGCGGCGGCCACGGCTTTATCGGCATCGGCCGCAAAAAGCTGCTCAACATCCTTCAAGAGCGCTGCGAGCAGGTTGGCGTAAAGCTCGTGTTCGAAACCGAGGTCATCGACGACCAGGAAATCGCGCAAAAGTACAAGGCCGACCTGGTCATTGCTTCTGACGGCCTGAACAGCCGGGTGCGCACCCGCTACGCCGACACTTACAAGCCCGACATCGACACGCGGCAGTGCCGCTTCGTCTGGCTGGGCACCGAGAAAAAATTCGACGCCTTTACATTCGCCTTCGTCAATACCGAGCACGGCTGGTTCCAGGCGCATGCCTATCAGTTCGAGTCGGGCATGTCGACCTTCATCGTCGAGACCCTTGACGAAACCTGGCAGGCGGCGGGGCTCGACACCATGAGCCAGGAAGACGGCATCGCCTACTGCGAAAAGCTCTTCGCCCCCTGGCTTGACGGCAATCCGCTGGTCAGCAATGCCACGCACCTGCGCGGCTCCGCCATCTGGATCCGCTTCCCGCGCGTCATCTGCGACACCTGGGTGCACTATCAAACCCTGCCCGACGGCCGCAATGTGCCCATCGTGCTCATGGGCGACGCCGCGCACACCGCGCACTTTTCCATCGGCTCGGGCACCAAGCTGGCGCTCGAAGACGCCATCGAGCTCAACCGCTCCATCGTCGCCCAGAACAACAACCTCGAGGCCGGCCTCGAGCACTATCAAGAAGTGCGCAGCGTCGAGGTGCTCAAGATCCAGAACGCCGCGCGCAACTCCACCGAATGGTTCGAGAGCGTGGCGCGCTACGCCAATTTCGAGCCCGAGCAGTTCAGCTATTCGCTGCTTACCCGCTCGCAGCGCATCTCGCACGAAAACCTGCGCCTGCGCGATCCCAAGTGGATCGAAGACTACGAGCGCTGGCTGGCCGACAAGGCCGGCGCCAGCTCGCTTTCCGACCGTCCCGTGCCGCCCATGCTCACGCCCTTCACGGCGCGCGGCACCACGCTCAAGAACCGCATCGTGGTTTCTCCCATGGCCATGTATTCCTGCGTCGACGGCGTGCCGGGCGACTTCCATCTGGTGCACCTGGGTTCGCGCGCCATGGGCGGCGCCGGCCTGGTCATGGTCGAAATGACCTGCGTCTCTCCCGAGGCGCGCATCACTCCGGGCTGCCCGGGCCTATGGACAGACGAGCAGGCGGCCGCCTTCAAGCGCATCGTCGACTTCGTGCACGAAAACACCACCGCCAAGATCGGCATGCAGATCGGCCACGCCGGCCGCAAGGGCTCCACCAAGGTCAGCTGGGAAGGCACCGACCTGCCGCTCGAGTCCGGCAACTGGCCGCTGGTGTCGGCCTCGGCCATTCCCTACATCGAAGGCGTGTCGCAAGTGCCCCAGGCCATGACGCGCGAACAAATGGACGAGGTGCGCGACGAGTTCGTTGCCTCCACGCGCCGCGCCGCGGCGGCTGGCTTCGACTGGCTCGAGCTGCACTGTGCCCACGGCTACCTGCTGTCCAGCTTCATTTCGCCGCTGACCAACCAGCGCAACGACGAATACGGCGGCTCGCTCGAAAACCGCCTGCGCTATCCGCTCGAGGTCTTCCACGCGGTGCGCGAGGCCTGGCCTGAAAACCTGCCGATGTCGGTGCGCATTTCGGCTCACGACTGGGTCGAGGGCGGCATCACCCCCGACGACTCGGTCGAGATCGCGCGCGTCTTCAAGGCCGCGGGCGCCGACATGATCGACTGCTCTTCGGGGCAGGTCAGCAAGGCCGAGCAGCCGGTCTACGGCCGCATGTTCCAGACACCTTTTTCCGATCGCGTCCGCAACGAGGCCGGCATCCCCACCATTGCCGTGGGCGCCATCTTCGAGGCCGACCACGTCAACAGCATCATCGCCTCGGGC
This sequence comes from Pusillimonas noertemannii, assembly GCF_003096595.1. Lineage (GTDB taxonomy): Bacteria > Pseudomonadota > Gammaproteobacteria > Burkholderiales > Burkholderiaceae_B > Pusillimonas > Pusillimonas noertemannii. Next base: position 569,950 of record NZ_QEKO01000001.1, read on the forward strand.
CGCGCCGACCTGTGCGCGCTGGCTCGCCCGCACCTGGCCGACGCGGCCTGGACGCTGCGCGAAGCGGCCCACATCGGCTACACCGACATTGCCTGGCCCAAGCAGTACTTTCCCGCCAAGAAGCAGCTCGAAACCAATTTCCAGCGTGCCGCGGCCTACGCCGAGCAGGTGGGCGCATGATCACCCCGGGCCCCGAGCGCCACGCCTTGGTTACCGGCGCTTCGCGCGGTATCGGCCTTGTCGTGGCGCGGCGCCTGCTGCAGCAGGGCGCGCGCGTCACCCTCATGGGGCGGGGCGAGGCCTCTCTGCAAAAGGCCTGCGCCGAGCTGGGCGGCGGCGACCGGGTCGGCTTCGTCACGGGCGATGTCTCGCAGGGGGCCGATGTGCAGGCGGCCTTCGACCAGGCCAGGCAGCGCTTCGGCCTTATCAGCATCCTCGTCAACAACGCGGGCCAGGCGTCCAGCGAGCGTTTCGACAGGCTTGACGAAGCCCGCTGGCAGCAAATGATCGCCGTCAACCTTACCGGCACCTTCCACTGCATCCAGGCGGCCCTGCCCGACATGGTTTCCGCCAAGTGGGGGCGCATCGTCAACGTGGCCAGCACCGCGGGGCTGGCGGGCTATGCCTACGTATCCGCCTATTGCGCCGCCAAGCACGGCGTGGTCGGCCTGACCCGTTCTCTGGCGCTCGAAGTGGCGCGAAAGGGCATCACCGTCAACGCGGTCTGCCCCGGCTACACCGAGACCGACCTCATACACGAGGCGATCGAGAACATCATGAGCAAAACCGGCATGTCTGCCGACGAAGCCAAGGCCAAGCTGGCCGAAAGCAATCCACAGGGTCGCCTCGTGCAGCCCGAACAGGTGGCCGACGCGGTGGCCTGGCTGTGCCAGGAAGGCGCTTCGGCGATCAACGGACAATCCATCCCCGTCGACGGGGGCGAGGTCATGGTGGGTTAGAACCTGTTGACACCCGATTCGACAGGCCGCATCCCACCACATAAAGGAGCATCAATAATGGAAAACACAGAGCACACCATGGCGCACCATACCGGTCCCCTGGCGGGCTACCAGGCCAAGCACTTCCTGTGGTCGGTTTCCGACGACGGCAAGGTGGCCACCATTACGCTGAATCGTCCCGAGCGCAAGAATCCGCTCACCTTCGATTCCTACGCCGAACTGCGCGACCTGTTCCGCAGCCTGAACTACGCCAGCGACATCAAAACGGTCGTCGTCACGGGCTCGGGCGGCAACTTCTGCTCGGGCGGCGACGTGCACGAGATCATCGGGCCCCTGACCAAAATGGGCATGCCCCAGTTGCTCGAGTTCACGCGCATGACAGGCGACCTCGTCAAGGCCATGCGCAACTGCCCCCAACCCATCGTGGCCGCCGTCGATGGCGTATGCGCCGGGGCCGGCGCCATTCTTGCCATGGCCTCCGACCTGCGCCTGGGCAGCCCCGAAACCCGTACCGCCTTCCTGTTCGCGCGGGTGGGCCTGGCGGGCTGCGACATGGGCGCCTGCGCCATCCTGCCGCGCATCATCGGCCAGGGCCGCGCGGCCGAGCTTTTCTACACCGGCCGTGCCATGTCCGCTGACGAGGGACTGGCCTGGGGCTTCTTCAATGCGCTGCATCCGTCTGAACAAGTGCTCGAAGCCGCGCAGACGCTGGCCGGCCGCATTGCCGCCGGCCCCACCTTCGCCCACGGCATGACCAAGAAGGCCATGCACCAGGAATGGAGCATGGGTGTCGACGAAGCCATCGAGGCCGAGGCCCAGGCCCAGGCCATCTGCATGCAGACCCAAGACTTCCGCCGCGCCTACGAAGCCTTCGTGGCCAAGCAAAAACCCGTTTTCGAGGGCGATTGATGAGCGATACCTCCTGGCTCGACTGGCCATTCTTCGACGAGCGCCATCCCCAGATGGCGCACGAGCTCGACGCCTGGTGCCAAAAGGCCCTGGCCGAGGTCGACCATTCCGACACCGACACCGCCTGCCGGCACCTGGTCAAGGCATTGGGTCAGGCCGGCTGGCTGCGCGTGGCCGTGCCCCAGGGCCCCGATGGCTCATGGGGCGGACGCTGGCCGCAGATCGATTCCCGCGCCCTGTGCATCATGCGCGAGACCCTGGCCCGGCACGACGGCCTGGCCGATTTCGCCTTCGCCATGCAGGGCCTGGGCAGCGGCGCCATTTCCATCGCCGGCAGCGACGAGCTGCGCCAGCGCTACCTGCCCCGGGTGGCATCGGGCGACGCCATCGCGGCGTTTGCGCTGTCCGAGCCCGACGCCGGCTCCGACGTTGCGGCCATGGCCTGCGAAGCCGTGCTCGACGGCGACAGCTATGTGCTCAATGGCGAAAAAACCTGGATATCCAACGGCGGCATCGCCGATTTCTATTGCGTCTTCGTGCGCACCGGCGAGGCGCCGGGGGCGCGCGGCATCTCGGCCTTCGTGGTCGACGCCGACACGCCGGGGCTCGAAATCGCCGAGCGCATCGACGTCATTGCGCCGCATCCCCTGGCCCGGCTGCGTTTCAACCAGTGCCGCGTGCCTGTATCGCAGCGGCTGGGCGAGGCGGGGCAGGGGTTCAAGATCGCCATGATGACCCTCGACATCTTTCGCGCCTCGGTGGCGGCGGCGGCGCTGGGCTTTGCCCGCCGCGCCCTGCAAGAAGGCCTTGACCGCGCCCGGTCGCGGCGCATGTTCGGCCAGACCCTGGCCGACCTGCAGATTACCCAGGCGGCACTGGGCGACATGGCCACCGAGATCGACGCCGCGGCCTTGCTTACCTATCGCGCCGCGTGGATGCGCGACGTGAAGGGCGTGCGCACCACCCGCGAGGCCGCGATGGCCAAGATGGCGGCCACCGAGTCGGCCCAGAGGGTAATCGACCGGGCGCTGCAGATGTTCGGCGGCCTGGGCGTGATGTCCGGCGTGCCGGTCGAAAAACTTTATCGAGAAATACGCGCTTTGCGCATCTATGAGGGCGCCACCGAAGTGCAGCGTCTCATCATAGCCCGGGAACTGCTCAAGCAAGACTGACCCCCGGCCGATCAACCTGGAGACAAACAATGGAACGCTCTGCCCACATAGACACCTTCGCCAGAGACCACCTTCCGCCTGAATCGGAATGGCCCGAGTTTCTGCTCGAAGGCAACCCCGACGTCGTCTATCCTGCGCGCCTGAACTGCGTCGTCGAGCTCGTCGACGCCCACGTCGCCCGTGGCGACGGCGACCGCATCGCCTTGCGCTGGCGCGACGAAGGCGGTGAAAAACGCAGCATGAGCTATCGTGAATTGGCCGAGCTGACCAATCGCATCGCCCATGTCCTGACCGAAGACATGAAGCTGGAGCCCGGCAACCGGGTGCTGCTGCGTGGCCCCAACAACGTCATGATGGCCGCCTCGTGGCTGGCAGTCGTCAAGGCCGGCATGGTGGTCGTGCCGACCATGCCGCTGCTGCGCGCCGTAGAGCTCAAGCCCATTATCGAGAAGGCACGCATTTCGGCGGTCTTGTGCGACAAGCGCCTGTCCGAAGAACTCGAGCACTGCTTCGAGGCCTCGCACCCGGCATACTGCGCCGACCTCAAGCAAGCCCTGTATTTCCACGACGACGGCCCTGATTCGCTCGACAGCATCGCCAAAGGCAAGCCGGCCGAGTTCACGCCTTGCGACACCGCGATCGACGACGTCTGCCTCATCGCCTTCACCAGCGGCACCACCGGCAAGCCCAAGGGCTGCATGCACTTCCATCGCGACGTGCTGGCCATGTGCGACACCTTCTCGAAGCATGTATTGCGCATGACCCCCGACGAGGTCGTGTGCGGCACCCCGCCGCTGGCCTTTACCTTCGGCCTGGGCGGCCTGCTGTGCTTCCCGCTAAGGGTGGCCGGCTCTACCGTGCTGTGCGAAAAGCTTACGCCCGACATGCTGCTTGCCACCGTGCAAGACTTCGGCGTCACCATGACCTTCACCGCGCCCACCTTCTACCGCCAGATGGCCGAGCGCGTCTCCAAGTACGACCTGTCGTCCCTCAAGAAAACCGTGTCGGCTGGCGAGGCGCTGCCCGACGCCACGCGCCAGCTGTGGAAGCAGGCCAGCGGCATCGAAATGATCGACGGCATCGGCGGCACCGAGATGATCCACGTCTTTGTGGCCAGCGCCCCCGAAGACGTGCGCCGCGGCGCCATCGGAACCGTCGTGCCCGGCTATGTGGCCCAGGTAGTCGACGACAACCTGCAGCCCGTGCCCAATGGCACCGTGGGCCGCCTGGTGGTCAAGGGCCCCACCGGCTGCCGCTACCTCGACGATGAGCGCCAGCGCGTGTTCGTGCAGCAGGGCTGGAACCTGCCGGGCGACACCTTCATGCAAGACGACGACGGTTATTTCTTCTACCAGGCGCGCAACGACGACATGATCATATCGGCCGGCTACAACATCGCCGGCCCCGAGGTCGAAGACGCGCTGCTTGCCCACGAGGCGGTGGCCGAATGCGGCGTCATCGGCGTGCCCGACGACGAGCGCGGCAACATCGTCAAGGCCTATGTGGTGCTCAAGCCCGGCTTCAATGCCGACGACGCCATGGTCAAGCAGCTGCAAGACCACGCCAAGGCCCAGATCGCCCCTTACAAATACCCGCGCGCCATCGAGTTCGTCGCGTCCCTGCCTCGCACCGAAACCGGCAAGCTCCAGCGTTTCGTCCTGCGACAGAAATAGCTTTTTCTTTTTAACGAGAGGAATGAATGAAGATTCTGCAACCATCCGACTGGGCTCCGCCGAAAGGGTACGCCAACGGCGTCATGAACGAACTGACGGTTGGCAGCCGCATCATCTTCGTCGGCGGACAGATTGCATGGAACGCCCAGCAGCAGTTCGAGTCCGACGACCTGGCCGAACAGGTCGGCCAGGCCCTGCGCAACATCGTGGCCATCCTTAAAGAGGGCGGCGCCGGCCCCGAGCACATCACCCGCATGACCTGGTACGTAGTCGATAAAAAAGAATACGTGGCCTCGCTGCGCGAGATCGGACAGCAGTATCGCGAAATCATCGGCCGCAACTTCCCCGCCATGACGGCGGTCGAGGTGGCCGACCTGGTCGAAGACCGCGCCAAGGTCGAGATCGAAGTCACGGCGGTGGTGCCCCCGGCGCAGTAAACGGCGCATCCTGGCCTCATGCGGTGTCGAGGCCATTCAAAGCAAGAGCCCACGAAGGCATGTCTTCGTGGGCTCTTTTCTTTTTTGGCGTAAGGCGAATGGAGGATGTCAGGGCTTTGTTGGGATTTGCCCTGTGTTCTTAAGTGCTGTTGGATTGTGTCCTTAAGCGCCGTCGTGGGCGATGCTGTTCAGGCCGGGCGGTCGGGCGGTTTGTGGCAGCGCCCTCCAACGCCCGTCCTGAACAGCATCGCCCACGACGGCTCGCGGCTGCGGCCTGCCAGGTCTGTCGATACTCTGTATTTCACAGGAGAGCAGCGAATCAGTAGGGCAGGAAATCCACAGGGCAACAGCGCAGAGCACAGGGCTATAGGGCACAGGGCACAAGCCGACATTCAGCAATAGAACGCCGTTCTGTGTGTCGTCCCGAATCTCAGCCGTCGGAGGCGGGGGGAGCTGGGCCGGGCGTTGGAGGGCGCTGCCACAAACCGCCCGACCGCCCGGCCCAGCTCCCCCCGCCTTCGGCGGCGTTTAAGAACACCATAGAATCCTCACGCCAAGCAAGAATCCCACGTCAAGCCGCAATGCATCGTCCTGCGCCCGGAGAAACCAAGCGGTGTCGCGCTTTCGAAGCAGGGAACTGGTGGCTGGCCAAAGCCCGTGCAACGGGGCGGCAGAAACACCTCTAAAGCGCCGCAAACGCCTCTTCAGCCGCATCCAACGTAGCCTGTATCACCGCATCGTCATGCGTCGACGACACAAAGCCCGCCTCGAACGCCGAAGGCGCAAGATACACGCCCCGTATCAGCATGGCGTGGAAGAACTTCTTGAAGCGCTCCACATCCGATTCCGACACTTCCTCAAACGTCGTGGGAACACCCTCGCGGAAATAGATGCCGAACATCCCCCCCACAGAGTCCGCGCTGAACGGCACCTTGGCCGCGCGCGCGCGTTCCGCCAGGCCGTGGGCCAGCTTCGCCGTCTGGGCCGAGAGCCGGTCGTAGAAGCCTTCTTCGGACAGCAGCCGCAGCGTTGCAAGCCCCGCGGCCACGGCCACCGGATTGCCCGACAGCGTGCCGGCCTGGTAGACCGGCCCCAGCGGTGCAATGTGTTCCATGATGTCGGCGCGGCCGCCGAAGGCGCCCACCGGCATGCCGCCGCCGATCACCTTGGCCAGCGTCGTGATGTCGGGCGCAACCCCCGCTAGCCCCTGTACACCCTGCGGCCCCGCGCGAAAGCCGGTCATGACCTCATCGAATATCAGCAGTGCGCCGTATTCGGTGCAAAGGCGGCGCAGGCCTTCGAGGAAGCCTGGCACCGGCTTGACCAGGTTCATGTTGCCGGCAATGGGTTCGACGATGATGCAGGCGATCTCGCTGCCGAATTCCTTGAACGCCGCCTCGACCGCTTCGAGCCGGTTGTAGTCAAGCACCAGCGTATGCTGGATGAATTCCGGCGGCACCCCCGCCGAAGTGGGGTTGCCGAAGGTAAGCATGCCCGAGCCCGCCTTGACCAGCAGGCTGTCGGCGTGGCCATGGTAGCAACCCTCGAACTTGACGATCTTGGGCCGGCCGGTAACACCGCGCGCCAATCGTATTGCCGACATGGTGGCCTCGGTGCCCGAGCTGACCAGGCGTACCTTCTCGATGGACGGAATGCGCGCGGCAATGGCTTCGGCGATCTCGATCTCGCCCTCGGTGGGCGCGCCGAACGACAGGCCGTTGACGGCGGTTTCCTGCACGACGCGCACAATGTCGGGATGGGCGTGGCCCAGGATGGCGGGGCCCCACGAGCCGACGTAGTCGATGTAGCGGTGGTCTTCGGCGTCCCAGATATAGGGGCCCTGGGCCCGCTTGACGAAGCGGGGCACGCCGCCCACCGAGCGGAATGCCCGCACTGGCGAGTTGACGCCGCCCGGAATGGTCTGGCAGGCGCGTTCGAATAAAGAAGCGTTACGGGGCATGATGGAGGATCCGGATCAGAAAAAATGCGGTCGCGACGTGGCCGGACATGGCCCGCCGCACCAAAGCCATAAGCATACCAAGCCCCGACCCGCAGCATGGGATGCCGCAGTATCGATAAAGGTCTGGATAAACGGGACGGCTTTCAGCCCTGCGGACCGAAGCTTGAAGGCGCTGCCTTCAGCCGGCCTTGAACAGCGCGCTGCAGCGCGCGGCCGCCGCCTGGATGTCGGGCGCTTCGAACAGGCCGCTGATGATGGCCAGGCTGTCCGCACCCGCCTCGATTACCGGCCCTGCATTGTCGGCGGTGATGCCCCCGATGGCCACCACGGCCGCGCGCGGCGCATCGGGCGCGCCGGACTGCATGGCCAGCTTGCGCCCTTCACGGATGTGATCGAAGGTGGCATGCACCGCATCGGGCTTGACCTGCGATGAATACACCGCGCCAAAGGCGACATAGTCGACGTCGTCTTGCAGGGCCTGCGCGGCGAGCCCGGGCTGGTTGTAGCACGAGGCGCCCAGTATGCGCGCCGGGCCCAGGGCCTGGCGAGCGACATCCAGTGGGCCGTCGTCGCGTCCCAGATGCACGCCGTCGGCGTCCAGACGCAGGGCGGTTTCCACGCTGTCGTTCACGATGAAGACGACGCCCAGCGAGCGGCAAAGGTCGCGCAGGCTGGCGGCCTGGGCAAGCCGGGCTGCCTCGTCGCCCGATTTGCGCCGCCACTGCAATGCGGTCATTCCGCCTTTTGCGGCCTGTTCAACCGCCTGCAGCAGGCGGCCGGTGTCTTGCCAGTCGGGCGTTATGCCGTACAGGCCGCGAGGAAAGCGTGTGGCGCGGGGCTTACTCATGGATGGACCGGTCGATGATGCGGTAGCCCATGCCGGGCTGGAAGGTGGATGCGGCCAGGTGGGCGGCCTTCTTGAGCGCGTTCTCGACGGCCTGGGGCATGGGCAGCCCGCGGGCAAGCTCGAGCGTTGCCGCGCAGGCGAGCGGGCCGTCGCTGTCGCTGAGCCGCGTGCTGGGGGGCTGCCACAGCCAGTTGAAGGTGGCTTGTTCGGGCCCTTGCAGCAGGTGGGCGCCTTGTCCGGGCCGGATGGGCGTGCCGGTGGTAAGCACCCACTGGGCGCCGAACTGGCGCAGCGCCAGGGCGGGGGTGCCGTTTTCGATGGTGGGCAGCAGGCCGTCGTTGTGCCAATGGGCCAGCAGACCGTGTTCGGCCACCACCAGGTCGGCCTGCGGCAGCAGCAGCTCGAAGACGGCCGCCAGCACTTCTTCGGCGTCGCTGTCGTCGGCCGAACCGGTTTCCAAGGGTGTTCCCAACTGCAGCACGAGGGGAAGCTGGCTGTAGTCGGCCGCAATCTGCGCCAGCACGCGCACCGCGTCGGTGCTGTACAGCGGCCCGGCCTTGATGGCCTGCACATTCATGTCTTCGAGCAGGCAGCGCGCCTGGTCGTCGATGAACTCGGGCGTCATGGCGCAAATGTCTTCGATGCTGGCGGTGTCCTGGACATGCACGGCCGTGACCACGCTTAGCGCATGGCCGCCGAGCCTGGCGCAGGTGACCGCGTCGGCCGGCAGATTGCTCGACCCGCTTGGATCGAAGGGGCCGAGAAAGAGAACCAGGGTGGGATCGGGGTGTTGCACGGACTTGGAGCGGTTTTGGGGAATTGTTAGGAAACTTTGGCCTGGATCAAAGTGGAAAGCTATTGCGTTTAGTAAGATTGACCCCATTCTAATGGAAGCGCTGACGATGCGGTCGAGAATTTCGCTGCTTCCAGGCCTCCAATTTTTTCTGAGAGTAACGAACATGCGTACCTGGATGTGCCTTATATGTGGTTGGATCTACGACGAAGAAGCCGGCGTGCCTGAAGAAGGCATTGCTCCGGGCACACGATGGGAAGACGTGCCTCCAAACTGGGTCTGCCCCGAATGCGGCGCCCGCAAAGAAGACTTCGAGCTCGTCGAGGTGTAAGCTTATTGAAACGGCGGTTTCCGCAGACAGGAGGCAATACCATGTCAGCTAGCAAAGATTCAGGTACCGGACCGATCGTCGACCTATCGCGGCAGTTCCTGCTTGCCATGCCCGGCATGGTCAGCGGCAACCTGGCCAACACCGTCATCTATGTATGCGAACACACCAACCATGGCGCCCTGGGCCTGGTGGTGAACCGTCCCACCGACCTTACCGTGGGCAATCTGCTGCAGCGCATCGACCTCGACCTCTCGCTCGAGATCGGGCCTGTCCAGGATACCCCTGTGTTCTTCGGCGGGCCGGTCCAGACCGACCGAGGCTTCGTGCTGCACGCACCCATCGGCGAGTACAACTCCAGCATCCCCCTGGGCGAACTGGCCCTGACCACCTCGCGCGACGTGCTCCAAGAGGTCGCCGAGGGCCGCGGCCCCAAGCAATTGCTCGTCACCCTGGGTTATGCCGGCTGGGGCGCCGGGCAGCTCGAAAGCGAAATGGCCCAGAACGCCTGGCTCAACGTCACGGCGTCCAACGACATCCTCTTCAGCGTCCCGCCCGAAGAGCGCTACGAAGCGGCCCTGGGCATCCTGGGCATCAGCTCCGCCATGCTGGCGGGCGACGCGGGCCATGCCTGAAGAAACCCTGCTGGCTTTCGACTACGGGCTGAAAAAAATCGGTGTTGCGGTGGGCAACACCCTTACCCGCCAGGCCAGGCCCCTTAAGATACTTTCCCCGGTTACACGTGAACAGCGCTTCGCGGCCCTTGCCGCGCTGCTGGAAGAATGGCGGCCCGATCGCGTGGTCGTCGGCCTTCCACTGGCCAGCGACGGGTCCGAGCAGTACCACTCGCTGCGCTGCCGCCGCTTTGCCAATCAGTTGCATGGCCGCTTCGGCGTCACGGCCGAGCTCGTCGACGAGCGCGGCTCCAGCGTCGAAGCCCAGCTTGCGCTGGGCAACCACGACGCCGACGACGCCATGGCCGCGGCCATCATCCTGCAGCGATATTTCGACGCATTGCCGAAAGGTAATATCATTACGCCCTAACTACAAACACGTCGGAACAGAGAGTCCCATCTTGAGTTTTCTGCTTGTCCTGCTGCGGCTGCCCTTCGTCCTGGTGTGGCTGGTATCCAGCCTTTTGTCGGTTGCCACGATCTATCCCCTGGTTTCGCCTTCGATGCGGGGCCGCATGAACCAAGGCTGGTCGAGCGCCATCGTGCGCATATGCGGCGTGCGGGTGAAGGTCATGGGCGAGCCCCGCATGCCCGGCGCGGCCCTGTGGGTGGCGAACCACGTATCCTGGATCGACATCTTCATCCTTGCGGGCATACGCAGCGTGTTCTTCGTCGCCAAAAGCGAGATCCGCTCCTGGCCGGTGGTCGGGTGGCTGGTGGCCAAGGTGGGTGCGGTGTTCCTGCAGCGCGGGCAAAGGCAGTCCATCCGCCAGGTGGGCGAAGAAATGCAGTCGCGCTTCCGGCGCGGCGAAGTCATCGGCCTGTTCGCCGAAGGCACCACCTCTTCGGGGTTCGACGTGCTGCCTTTCCATTCCAGCCTGTTCGATCCGGCCATACGCGGCCAGGTCGACATACAGCCCGTGGCCCTGCGCTTCATGCATCATGGCCGCCGCAGCGACTTCGCGGCGTTCGTCGGCGAAGAAACGCTGGTGGCCAATCTGTGGACCCTGCTGGGCGCCACCGGCGTATCGGTCGAGGTCGAGTTCCTGCCCGCGATCAGCCCAGAGCAATGCCAGGTGCTGGGCCGCAACCAGGTGGCGCGCCAGGCCGAGCAGGCTATCGGCGATGCCGTGCGGCTCGCCCCGGCTTCCCGGTCCGAAACCTAGGCCACAAGTGGTTCCACGAACCCATAGGGCGCCATTGCCCTGCCGCGCCCTGTAGTCAGCAGTCGGCGCCGGCCTGGTCGGTGCAGTCGACCTGAACCACCTTGCGATCGCCAAGCCGCACAGCCGTCAGGCTGCGGCCCCATACGCAGCCGGTGTCCAGGCATATGACGTCGGGACGCATCAGCAAGCCCAGGGTCGACCAGTGGCCGAACACGATGGTGGCTTCGTCCCGTGTGCGGCGCCCCGGGGCGTCGTACCAGGGCAGCAGTCCCGAGTCGTTCCAGTCTTGCTCGGTGGGCGCCAGCTTGTGGCGGAATTCCATGCGGCCCTGCGCATCGCACATGCGCAGACGAGTCAGCGCGTTGATGACGATGCGGCGGCGGCCTTCCTGGTCGAGATCATCGCGCCATTGAGAGGGTTCGTTGCCGTACATGGTTTGCAGCCGCTGGCGCCAGTCGGGTGCGCGCAGGTCTTTCTGCACTTCGGCGGCCAGCTCGAGCGTGTCGGCCACGCTCCATTGGGGCAGCACGCCCGCATGGACCATCAGGTGGCCGTGCTCGTAGTGCGCCAGGGGGCAATGCCGTATCCAGTCGAGCAGTGCTTCGGCGTCGGGCGCGTTCAGGATTTCATCGAAGGTGTCGGACTTGCCCACCTTGCGCAGGCCCGCGGCGATGCCGAGCAGGTGCAGGTCGTGGTTGCCCAGCACCGAAACGGCGCGGTCGCCCAGGGCAATGACGCTGCGCAGGGTACGCAGCGAGTCGGGGCCCCGGTTGACGAGGTCGCCCGCGAACCAGAAGCGCGGATCGTCGCCGGCGGTAATGTCGGGATGCCGCATGAGCGTTTCCAGCGAGCGGCAGCAGCCCTGCAGGTCGCCCACCATCCAGATGTCGCGATGGCTCATGTGGCGGCCTTTCTCCAGGGCCAGCGCGCCTGCGCCACGCGCCGCGCGTTGTGCTGGTTCTCCATCAGGATGAGGCCGCCGAAGGCCAGGACCAGAGCCGCCAGATTGGGCACCAGGGCCGTGACCCAGGGCGGCCATTTGCCCAGCATGCCTACGTTCAGCGCCAACTGGTTGATCATGAAAAAGCCCACGCCCAGCAGGATGCCGATGAAGACCTTGCCGCCGACCCCCCCCCGCCGTGTCTGCATGAAGCCGATCGGGGCGGCGATGGTGATCATGACGAACAGGGTGAAGGGATAGGCGAGCTTGCGCCACAAGGCGACGATCTGGCGTTCGGTCTGCAGGTGGTTGCTCGAGAGGTAGTCGATGTAGTCGAGCAGCACCGAGATGGACATGCGCTCGGGCGTCAGGATGCGGGCGATCAGGCGTTCAGAGGTCAGGGTGGTGGCCAGTTCGCGTTTCTCGACATGGAGCATCTTGGTCAGGGGTGTGGTGGGTGCCTTCGCATCGGCCAGCGCCATCAGCGCGTTGTCGTCGACGTGGGTCTCGGTTACATCGGTCAGCACCAGCATGCCTTGTTCGAAGTGGCCGTCTTTGGCGCGCGACAGCCGAGCCAGTTCTTGGTCTGCACGGAACTCGTAGACCGTGACGTCGCTGACGCCGCCGTTGGCCTTGAGCTCGGAGATGTTGATGATGCGGTTGCCGCCGCTGGAGCCTTCTTCCTTGAACCAGTAGCCGCTGTTCAGCCGGCCGCCGCCGGCGCGGCCCAGCAGCGACAGATTGGCTTCGCTGTACTTGATCTCGGCCGCGGGCGTTACCACTTCGGACAGGACGAAGGCGCCGATGACCCAAGGGAAGGTGATGATCCAGAGCATGGCAAGAAGCTTGATGCCGCTGACCCCCGAAACGCGCAAGATGACCAGCTCGTTGCGCTGGGCCAGGCTGGCAAGCGCCAGGATGGCGCCGATCAGCAGGCCTATGGGCAGCAGCTCGTACAGCCGTGTCGGAAGCTGCAGCGCCTGCAGGTAGAACAGGTTCAGCAGGGTGAACTTGGAGCCGACGTTGTCGAGGTCTTCGATAAGGGCGAAGAAGGTGAACAGGCCCACCAGCGCCAGCAGCACGACTGCACAGGAGCGATAGATTTCACGGGCTAGATAACGGCGGGCGGTACGCATGGGCAACTACTCACGACTCATTGGGAACCCGCCATCGGACGGATCATGAAAGCTTAACAAATGCTGGGCGCCACATCGGGCGCCTGCACGGTTGGGCGCCGCGGGGCTCAGGGAGCCTCGACATGGCGCATGCGGCTTTGGATGGTGGCAGTGCGCGAGCGCAGGTACGATGTGTCGCCGCGCTTGTCATAGTACGCCGGATTGGGCAGCATTGCCGCCAGCCTGGCGGCCTGGGCGCTGCTGAGCTGCGCCGCGTTGCCCCGGTAGTACTGCGCCGCGGCCGCCTCGGCGCCGAAGACATTTTCGCCCCATTGGGCCAGGTTCAGATACAGCTCCAGGATGCGCTCTTTGCTCATCACCGCCTCGATCATATAGGTAAGCAGCAGCTCCTGGGCCTTGCGCCAGTACGAGCGGTCGCCCGACAGGAAAAGGTTCTTGGCGAGCTGCTGGGTAATGGTCGACCCGCCGCGCATGCGGTCGCCGCCTTTTTCAGCCTGGCGCATGTTGTATTCCCAGGCCTTCTTGATGGCCTCCCATTCAACACCGTCGTGGGCGACGAAATTGGCGTCTTCAGAGGCGATGACGGCGCGCTTGAGATTCTTGCTGATGCGGTCGTAGGGCACCCATTGGTAATGAATGACGGCGTCCGGGTTTTCGCGCCGCAGCTCTGCCCGGGTCGCCTTCATGAAGGCGCTGCTGCCGGGGTCATGGAAAGTCAGCCAGACCACCATCACGAAAAGCCCGAACTGGTACAGCAGAAACGCGAACAGCGCCAGCAGCAGGGCGGCGGCCGCGACCTTGAGCTTGGATATCCGCCGCGCCATGAGGTCAGTGTCCCGCCATCTGGGCACGCAATTGCGCCAGCACGGGGGCGGTGTCGGGCCGCACGCCGTTCCAGATGAAGAAGGCCTCGGCGGCTTGTTCGACCAGCATGCCCAGGCCGTCGGCCACACGGTCCGCGCCGGCGGCCTGGGCCTGCAGCAGGAAGGGCGTGGGCCGGGGGCCGTACATCATGTCGTAGGCCAGGCCGCCGGGCGCATAGGCTACGCCGGAGATGGCCGGCGCTTGGCCCGCCAGGCTGCTGGACGTGGCGTTGACGACGATGTCCCATTCCCCCTGGGCCTGATCCAGGCCGCCGGCCGATACCTTGGCGGCCAGCCCGGCCATGTGGGTGTCCAGATGAATCTTCAGGCCCTGTGCCCGCCCGGCGTTGCGGTTGACGATGCGAAGCGCTTCACAGCCTGCCTCCAGCAGGGGAAGCAGGGCACCCTTGGCCGCGCCGCCGGCGCCGATCAGCAGCACGCGCTTGCCGGCCGCGTCGACTCCCTGCCGGGCGATGTCCGCCAGCAGGCCCACGCCGTCGGTATTGCAGCCTCGCAGCCGGCCTTCATGCATCCACAGGGTGTTGACGGCGCCCGCCAGCCGCGCGCGCTCGGAGAGATTGTCGCCGCACAGGGCATGGGCCTCTTCCTTGAACGGCACGGTTACGTTCAGGCCGCGCCCGCCTTCGGCGAAGAAGCCGCTTACGCTGCGGGCGAAGGCGTCCAGGGGGCTTTCGAGCAATCCATAGTGCAGGCGGATGCCGGTCTGGCGTCCGAACTGCTCGTGGATGGCCGGCGACCGGCTGTGCTTGACCGGGTTGCCGACTACGGCGAAGCGTCGCGGAAAGGCTGAGTCGTTCATGGAGATTCCGTGGACAGTCGGTTATGGGTGAAATGCCAGGTACGGGTAATGGCCAGCACGTCGGTCCGGCGGGCAATTGCATCGGGCAGCGGGGCGAAGGGCGCAGCCAGCTGCACGATGCGCTGCGCGGCCAGGTTCAGCACCGCGTGCTCGGAGGGCTGGTCGATCTCGATGCGCAGCAGGTCGCCGTTGCTCTTGATGTAGACGGTCAGCTGAAGCTTGCCGTAGACCCGGCCGCGCGCCTCGGCCGGATAGTGTTCGGTGCCCAGCAGTTCTATGCGCTGGCGCCACACCTCGACGTACTGGGCGTAGTCGGCCTCTTGGGCGGCGGGCCCCACGAAGCGCTGGCGCGGCTGGGCGTTATAGTGCTCTATCTGTTCCTTGATGGCGCTGATGCGGGCATTGAGCACCAGGCTTTCCCGCAGCAGGGCGTCTTCTCCGGGTTCATCGGATTGCTGCAGCAGGTCGGGCCGCCTGCGCGCCTCGGGCACGGCCTGGCTGGCCTGCAGCTGGGCGTAAAGCCTTTCCTGCTCTGATTCAAGCTGCGCCTGCCGCTTGCGCAGCGCTTCCAGCACGATCTGGTCGGGCGAATCGGCCGCCGTGCGCGGCAGGGGCGAAGAGGCGATTTTTTGCCCGCCATCGCCGCCGGCGTTGATTTGCTGCTGGGCAAGCACCTGGGGCCGGGCCGGGGCGGTTTCGGTACGGGCGTTGACCAGCGTGACTTCAAGCAGGCTGTCCGAACGCGCCGTGGCCGGCGGCGGGCCGTGCAGGCGCAGGGCGAGCAGAGCCGCATGAACGCAGATGGAAAGCACCAGCGCCAGCGGCAGATAGCCGCCCCGCGCATGGGGGCGCGATATCAGCATCCAGATCAGAAGGGGGCCGGTCGCGGTTTTCATGGCGCTTCAGGCTGGTATGGTTCAGGAAGCCGCCGTACCCAGGTAACGGCATTGCAGCTCAAGGGCAAGCTCGTCGAAGCCCGATATTTCCAGCTCGACCGGCTGTCCGCGCTCGAACTCGGGCATGCCGGCCACCCGCGTGACCAGCGGCACGCCTTCGAGCCGCACCAGGTCGTCGCGCAACACCTGGCCCTGCACCCGCTTGACGTCGTGCTGCTGCAGCCAGCGCAGGCACCAGTAGCGCTCCATGTCGTTCTGGTAGTCGTTCCACAGCGCATACTGCGAGTCGAAAGCCCCGATGATCGCGAACAGGTCGGCCTCCTTGGGTTTGAACGGCGCCACGAGGCGGGCCGACACACCATGCTGCGCGGCCGCCAGTATCTGGCCCTGGTTGATCAGGTCGACGTAGCGGCGCAGCGGCGATGTGGACCAGATGTACTGCGGAACGCCGATGGCTTCGTGCGGCAGGGCCTGGGTGGACATGCGCACACGCCCCGCCTGCTGGGACCGGTAGATGCCCGGTACGCCGTGCTGGGCCAGCAGGCCGCCCCACAGATTATTCGCCAGAATCATGTACTCGGCAACCACGCGGTCGAGCGGGGCATTGCGGCGGCGCGGCACGATGTGCACGATGCTGTCCGGGTCGTCGGGCTGGCCTTCCAGCTGGAACGAGTATTCGACGCGGTTGTTGTTCTCGGTTTTGCCCCGCACCGCGTCGCGCTGCGCGCCCAGCGCCTTGGCCATGCGCCACAAGGGGCGCAGCCAGTGGCCATACGGCAGTTCGGCCTGCGGGTCGTCCAGCGCCTCTTCGGTAACCAGCGGCTCAAGCGTGTTCAGGCGCAGGTTCTCGCGTACCTGCACCATCTCTACCCGGGTTTCCGATTCAAGTATCTCGCCGGTGTTCAGATTGGCCTGCACATAGAGCGACAGCGCGGGACGCGGCGCGCCGGCATCCAGCGAAAAGCGCTGGATCAGGCTCTGTGGAAGCATGGGTATCTTCTCGCCGGGCACGTACACCGTCGACATGCGCGAGCGCGCAATGTCGTCCAGCGGGCCGCCGCGCGTGATGGCCAGCCCGGGGGCGGCGATGTGTACGCCGATGCGCACCACCTCGTCCGAAATCGGCTGGACGGACAAGGCATCGTCGACTTCTATGGTCGAGGCGTCATCCACCGAATAGGCTTCCACGTCGGCAAAGGGCAGTTCCCAGTCGGGCGCCGGCAGTTCGACGTCGGGAAAGCCGGTGCCCTTGGGAAAATTCTGGGCCAGGAAGCGATGGCGATGCAGGGCGAGCGGATGGGGCCATGCGCCCAGCCGCAGCAGCAACTGCTCGGGGCTGCTTCCGGTTTGCTCGCAGGCGGCTTCGAATGCCTTCCATTGCTGCGTGTTCTTGTCCGGGCGCGTCAACAGCGATTTGGCCACTTCGGCGATGGGTTCGGGCAACTGGCCGGCCACCATCTGGTCGGTCCACTGTTGCTGCTGTTCCGCCTGCAGGCGCTTTTTCTCTATGGCCGCCAGGGCGGCCTGGAGAATGTCCGGCGGAGCGGGCCGGTAGCGGCCCTTGCCCCGGCGATGAAAATAGGCCGGGGCGCTGTTCAGCGCGAAGATCAGCGCCGTTTTTTCGACCGCGTTGGGCGGGTGGCCGAAGTATTCCCGTGCGAACTCGCAGGCGTCGAGCTCTTCCTGGGGCGCGCACTCCCATAGAAAGTCGATTTCCAGGCTTGCCGCAAGCTCGCCGGCCTGTTCGAGCAGGCCGGCGGGCTCGGGCTGATCGAAGGAAAACAGCACGTTGGCTTTCTTTATTTTGCTGCGCTTGCCCGAGGCGGCCTCCACCTGCAGGGTGGAGTCGCTTTCGGAGAAGATCTTCTCGGCTTTGAAGTTTCCGCTGTCTTCGTAGAGGACGTACATAGATCGATCGATGCGGTGCCTAGGGCACCAGGGTAAATGGGAAGGCGGCCCGGATGGTTATTGAACGGCCCTAGGAATGCAGCCGGGGTTCGAGCACGAACCCCAGTACTTCGGGCAGCCATTGTTCGAAATCCGATATGCCATGGTCGCTGCCCTGGATGATGCGGCCGTGGCTGCCCGCATACCACTGCGCCATCTCGCGCCAGTCCAGGACCTCGTCGCCGGTGGCCGCCAGCAGGAAATAGCGCTGGGGGTCGGCGGGGCGCCCGACTGCCATGCGAGCCAGTTCGTCGACGTATTCGGGCAGAAAGACGAAAGGTTCTTCGCTGTGGTATTGCGTATGCTCGCCCACCTGGGTGGCCAGGTCGCGCGCCGCATGAACGACCGGGTTCAGAACGACCGCGCGGCAGAGCCGTTTTTCGGCCAGGCAAGTTGCATAATAACCTCCCAGGGACGAGCCGATGACTGTCAGGGGTTCGTTGGCGGCGCTGTCAAGATGCCGTTCGATGAGCGCTTCGCACAGCGCCATGGCCTGCGCCGGGCTGGCGGGCAGCTGCGGACAGTGCCATGCACCGAGCTGCCCTCGTTCCTTCAGGGCGTCGGCCATCATGCGCGCCTTGGCCGACGAGGGTGAAGACCGGAATCCGTGCAGGTAGAGGATCATGCGCCTGCCTGGGCCGGCAGGGCCAGCCGGTCGAGTATTTTCTGATGGACGCCGCCGAAGCTGCCGTTGCTCATGACCAGTATGTGGTCGCCCGGCCGGGCCGCGGCGGCGATGGCGCGAACCATGGCGTCCAGGTCGGAATGCGCGCGGGCGCGCTCGCCCAGGGGGGCCAGCACCTGGGCCGGGTCCCAGCCCAGCGCATGCTTGCCCTGGGTTTCGCCATAGCAGAACACCAGGTCGGCCTGCTGCAGCGCACCGGGCAGGCGGGCCGCCATGGCGCCCAGCTTCATGGTGTTGGAACGGGGTTCGAGCACCGCCACGATGCGGGCGCCGCCCACCTGCCGGCGCAGGCCGTCGAGGGTGGTGGCAATGGCCGTGGGGTGATGGGCAAAGTCGTCGTAAACCGCGATGTCGCCCACCTTGCCGCGCAGTTCCATGCGGCGCTTGATGCCGCCGAAGCGCGACAGGGCCTCGACGCCGGCCTGGGGCTGCACGCCGGCCTGCCGTGCGGCGGCCAGCGCCGCCAATGCATTCAGGCGGTTATGTTCGCCGCCCAGCCCCCAGCTCACGATGCCGGCCGCCTGGTCGCCGGCGCGTACTTCGAAATGACCGGGGTGGGCGTCGACGTCGTGGGCGCTCCAGTGTCCGCCGGGGCCGAAGGTTTGCACGGGTGTCCAGCAGCCGCGCTGCAAGACTTCGTCCAGGGCTTCGTCGTTGCTGGGCCGGATAATGGCCCCCGAGGCCGGTATGGTGCGTACCAGATGGTGGAATTGGGTCTGGATCGCGTGCAGATCGGGGAAGATGTCGGCGTGATCGTATTCGAGGTTATTCAGTATGGCGGTGCGCGGCCGATAATGGACGAACTTCGACCGCTTGTCGAAGAAGGCCGTGTCGTATTCGTCGGCCTCGATAACAAACAGCTTGCCGGCGGTCTCGTAGCGGGCTGAAACCTCGAGACCGGGGGCGATGCCGCCGATCAGGAAATTGGGCGCCAACCCCGCCTCGCGCAGTATCCAGGCCAGCATCGAGCTGGTGCTGGTCTTGCCGTGGGTGCCCGCCACCGCCATGACATGCTGGGTGCGTAAAACTGCCTCGCCCAGCCATTGGGGGCCGGAGGTATACGGCAGGCCCTGGTCCAGAATGGCTTCCATCAGCGGGTTGCCCCGGCTGACCACGTTGCCGACGACATAAAGGTCCGGACGCAGCGAGACCTGGTCGGCCGAGAAGCCCTCGATCAATTCGATGCCCTGCTCTTGAAGCTGGGTGCTCATGGGCGGATAGACGCCGGCGTCGCAGCCGGTGACCTTGTGGCCGGCCGCCCTCGCAATGAGCGCCAGGCCGCCCATGAAGGTGCCGCAGATGCCCAGGATGTGTAAATGCATGTGTATCCCTCCAGGCGGTATTGTAGTGATTCTGGCAGTCACCGGCTGCGATGATAAAATCGTTGTTCATGATGAAAAACGTCTTTTCCCCCTGCTTGCCATGAAGCGCCGTGGCTTCCTATTGCGGGCCGGCCTGTTGGCCGGCGCCGGTCTTGCCGCGGCCTGGCCCTTGCCTTCCCTGGCGGCCGACAGCCTCTTCGACGCCAGCTTTCCCGACATCGAGGGCGCCGACCAGCCCATGAAGCAGTGGCTGGGCAAACCCGTGGTGGTCAATTTCTGGGCCACCTGGTGTCCGCCCTGCGTCAAAGAAATGCCCGACCTCGAGGCCTTGCATCAGAAATACCCCGCGGTGAACTTCCTGGGACTGGCGGTCGACACCGCCGCCAATGTGCGCAAGTTCAACGAAAAAGTGCAGGTCAGCTATCCGCTGCTCATGGTCGGCCACAGCGGCATCGAGCGCATGCGCTCGATGGGAAACCGTGCCGGAGGCCTGCCGTTCACGGTGGTGTATGACGCAAAAGGCGGTGTCGCCCAGACCATACTCGGCCAGGTCAAGCCCGACGAACTCGAGCAAATCATTCAAGGCCTGTTAGCGTAAAACGCTGCAAAAACAACGTATTTCATGGACAAACACCCCCTTTTGGCGTAAAAAGACGTTCTGATCCTTGACCGAAACCAACATGGCCCGAAACATTCTTGTCTTGCACGGCCCCAATCTCAATCTGCTTGGCACCCGCGAACCGCAGGTATACGGCCGCCATACCCTGGCCGACATCGACGCCCGCCTTCAGCAGGTGGCGGCCGATAATGATGCAAGATGCTCAACGTTTCAAAGCAACCACGAAGGCGCGCTGGTCGATCGCATCCACGCTGCGCGCAGCGACGGCACCGACTACATCCTCATCAATGCCGGGGCGTACACCCACACCAGCATCGCGCTGCGCGATGCCCTGGCCGCGGTGGCCATTCCGTTCATCGAAGTACACATATCCAATGTTCACAAGCGAGAGCCCTTTCGCCATCACTCCTATCTGTCCGAGCTGGCCGTCGGGGTGATCGCGGGCCTGGGCCCTTTTGGCTACGAAGCCGCCCTGCTTCACGCGATGGCGAGCTGAGCAGCCGCATGCCGTTTTTGTTTTTATCAATATCTTCTTTCGCCGCGGGCCCCATGCCGGCCCCGGTGGAATGACACGGGAAAGTCTGTATGGACCTCAGAAAACTCAAGACCCTGATTGACCTGGTTGCCGAATCGGGCATTGCCGAACTGGAAATCACCGAAGGCGAGGGCAAAGTACGCATCGTCAAGTTCTCGCCGGCCACTCAGCCGGTCGCCTACGTGCCCGAGCCTGCCCCGGCCGCTCCCGCGGCTGCTGCGGCGGCACCCGCAGCGCCCGCCGCTCCGGCCGCGCCGCAGGGGCACGCCGTCAAGGCTCCCATGGTCGGCACCTTCTATCGCGCGCCCAACCCGGGCGCTTCGCCATTTGTCGAAGTGGGCCAGACCGTCAAAGAGGGCGAGCCCCTGTGCATCATCGAGGCCATGAAGCTGCTGAACGAAATCGAGGCCGACAAGTCGGGCGTCATCAAAGAGATCCTGGTCGAGAACGGCGAGCCCGTGGAATACGGTCAACCTCTATTTGTCATCGGCTGATTAATCCATGTTTGAGAAAATCCTCATCGCGAACCGGGGTGAGATCGCCCTGCGCATACAGCGGGCCTGCCGCGAACTCGACATCAAGACCGTCGTCGTCTATTCAGAGGCCGACCGCGATGCCAAGTACGTGCGCCTGGCCGACGAAGCCGTGTGCATCGGGCCCGCTGCCGCGCGCGACAGCTACCTGAGCATGCCGGCGCTGATCTCGGCGGCCGAGGTCACCGACGCCGAAGCCATCCATCCGGGCTACGGCTTCCTGGCTGAAAACGCAGACTTCGCCGACCGCGTCGAAAAAAGCGGCTTCGTCTTCATCGGCCCGCGCCCCGAAAGCATCCGCATGATGGGCGACAAGGTCAGCGCCAAGCAGGCCATGATCGAGGCTGGCGTTCCCGTCGTTCCCGGTTCGGCCGGCGCCTTGCCCGACGACCCCGAGGAAATCCAGCGCATCGCGCGCGAGGTGGGCTATCCGGTCATCGTCAAGGCGGCCGGCGGCGGCGGCGGGCGCGGCATGCGGGTGGTCTATACCGAGGCGGCCCTGCTCAATGCCGTGTCCATGACGCGCACCGAGGCGGGCGCAGCCTTCGGCAACCCCGAAGTCTATATGGAGAAGTTCCTCGAGAACCCCCGCCATATCGAGATCCAGGTGCTGGCCGACGGCGGACGCAACGCGGTGTGGCTGGGCGAGCGCGACTGCTCCATGCAGCGCCGCCATCAGAAAGTCATCGAAGAGGCGCCGGCGCCGGGCATCGCCCGCCGCCTCATCGAGCGCATCGGCGAGCGGTGCGCGGACGCCTGCCGCAAAATGGGCTATCGCGGCGCGGGCACGTTCGAGTTCCTGTACGAAGACGGCGAGTTCTTCTTCATCGAAATGAACACCCGCATCCAGGTCGAGCACACCGTCACCGAAATGATCACCGGCATCGACCTGGTCGTGCAGCAGATCCTTATCGCCGCCGGCGAAAAATTCACCTTGCGCCAGCGCGACATCCAGTTTCGCGGCCACGCCCTCGAGTGCCGGATCAACGCCGAAGACCCCTTCAAGTTCATCCCCAGCCCCGGCAAGATCACCAACTGGCATACGCCGGGCGGTCCGGGCGTGCGCATGGACTCCCACGTCTTCAGCGGCTACACGGTGCCCCCCAACTACGATTCCATGATCGCCAAGCTCATCACCTATGGCGATACGCGCCGCCAGGCGATCGCGCGCATGGAGATCGCCTTGTCCGAAATGGTGGTCGAGGGCATCCAGACCAACATTCCCCTGCATCGCGAACTGATGCGCGACGGCAATTTTGTCGAGGGTGGAACCAGCATCCACTATCTCGAGCACAAGCTGTCGCAACGACCCTAGCCGAAAGCCGGAGGCTCTTCCGTTCAGTCGAGGGCTTTCGGACTTTCCAGGAACAAACAACCATGCGTGAACTCGTGCTGCACTGCCAGGAAGCACAGGCAGAGGCCCTCTCAGACGCGCTGCTCGCGGCGGGCGTGCTGTCGGTATCCGTAGAAGATGCCGACAGCGACACCGAGGCCGAGCAACCTCTGTTCGGCGAGCCCGGGACCGAGCCCGAGGTCCAGGCCTGGCGCCGCAACCGTGTCGTGGCCCTGCTGCCCGACGGCATCGATCCCGAGCAGGTGCTCGAGCAGACCCATGCCTTGTGCGGGCTGGATTTCATGGCCAGCGGCTGGACCACCCGCGACGTGCCCGACGCCGACTGGGTCAAGCTGACGCAAGCGCAGTTCGGGCCCATACACATTGGCGAACGGCTCTGGATCGTGCCCAGCTGGCATCGGGACGACCCCGCCGTGCCGGCGCAGGCCGCCTCGGCGGGGGCCATCCACATCGAGCTCGATCCCGGCCTGGCTTTCGGCACGGGCAGCCATCCCACCACCCATTTGTGCCTCGAATGGCTCGAACAACACCTGCAGGCCGGACGCTCCGTGCTCGACTACGGCTGCGGCTCGGGCATTCTGGCCATTGCGG
This sequence comes from Pusillimonas noertemannii, assembly GCF_003096595.1. Lineage (GTDB taxonomy): Bacteria > Pseudomonadota > Gammaproteobacteria > Burkholderiales > Burkholderiaceae_B > Pusillimonas > Pusillimonas noertemannii. The sequence continues at coordinate 593,109 of NZ_QEKO01000001.1, forward strand.
CCAAGCTGCTGGGCGCGGGGCCGACCACCGGCGTCGACATCGACGAACAGGCCGTCCGGGCTACCGAGTACAATGCCAAGGTCAATCGCAGCGATCTGCGGGCCATGCTGCCCGACGACCTGCCTGAAGGGCAGGTCGAGGTCGTTGTGGCGAACATATTGTCCAATCCCCTGAAGGTGCTGGCGCCCATGCTGGCCAACCGCGTCGCTCCGGGCGGGTCGCTGGTCCTGTCGGGTGTTCTCGAACGCCAGGCCCACGAGGTCGCCCAGGCCTATGCACCGTGGCTGCAACTGAGCGTGTGGCGTGCCCGAGAAGGATGGGTGTGCCTTAGCGGCCAGCGCAGCTGACGACGTTCGATATTTGCATATGGATCTAACCACCCGCTGTCCCCAATGCGGAGCCGAGTTTCCAATCAGCTTGCAGCAGTTGCAGCTGCGCAAGGGTTATATCCGTTGCATCAATTGCGCCCACATCTTTGACGGCTACGAAGCGGTCGTGCCCGCTTCGGCGGCCGAGCCCTCGGTGCCGCCGGCGGCGCCCGCGGTGCATGCGCCTCAGGGTGAACCCAGCTTTTCTGCCTCCAGCGCGCCGGCCGCAGCCGCGCCGGGCGAGCCCAGGTTCACCGTTTCCGGGCCGGGCCATGCCGGCTCCGGCGTACCCATACGCGTGCGCGAGCCAGCATCCGCCGAGCAGCCCTCGTTCACCCTGCGTGATACCGAGCAGCGGCTCGACGACGGGCGCGGCCACACGGTCGGCCAGGCCCATTCGGTCGGCCGCGACGCCCATTACGACTATCAAGATGACGGCTATCGGGACACGGGCTCGGGCCTGTATGTCGAACCCCGCCATGGGCACGAGGCGGGTCCCGAGTTCGTCCATGTAGAAGAGCGGCCAGGCGGCATCGGCCTGGGGGGCGTGTTCTGGAGCCTGCTGGTGCTGCTGGGCCTGGCGGCCGCGGTGCTTCAGGCCGCATATATCTACCGGGTCCAGATCGCCAGCGAGCTGCCTTCCCTGCGGCCCGCGCTCGAGCGCTACTGCGAAACCCTGGGCTGCACGGTAGAGTATCCGCGCCGCATCGCGCAGATTGCCATCATGGACTCATCCCTGCAGGCGGTACGAGACGGGCAAGAGGCCGCCCAGGGCAGCCGCCTGATGCTCAATGTGGTGTTGCGCAACAATTACGACCGGCCCCAGCAGTGGCCGACACTGTCGGTCGAGCTGGTCGATTTCTCGGGCACGGTGGCGGTCCGGAGACTCCTGGCGCCTTCCGACTATCTGCCCGAACTCTCCCTGCAACGGCCATTTCCCGCCAGAAGCGAAGTGCGCGTATCGGTGCCGCTTGCGGTCGAAGGCGTGCAGATCAACGGTTACCAGCTCGACAAGTTCTTTCCGTAAGGGTCAACATGCCTAACAAGATATTGGTATGCGGTTCGGTGGCTTTCGACACCATCACGGTGTTCGAGGGCCACTTCAAGGACCACATCCTGCCCAACAGCATCCAGTCGCTCAGCGTTTCCTTCTTCGTGCCCTCGATGCGCAAAGAGTACGGCGGGTGCGCGGGCAACATTGCCTACAACCTCAAGCTGCTGGGCGCCCATCCGGTACCGGTGGGCACGGTGGGCGTCGATGCGGGCGACTACCTCGAGTACATGCGGCGTCTGGACATCGATACGTCCCTGGTCAAGGTGCTGCCCGACACCTACACGCCGCAGTGCTTCATCACCACCGATCTCGACAGCAACCAGATCGCCTCCTTTCATCCGGGCGCCATGTCCCGCTCGTCGGAGAACGACCTCAGCGGAACGCAGGCCGCATGGGCCATCGTCGCGCCCGACTCGAAAGAAGGCATGTTTGCCAACGCGCAGCGCCTCAAGGCCCAGGGCACGCCCTTCATATTCGACCTGGGGCAGGCCATGCCGCTGTTCAACGGCGACGACCTGCTGCAGATGCTCGAGATGGCGCAGATGCTCACGGCCAACGACTACGAGGCCAGCGTCATCGAGCAGCGCACCGGACGCAGTATTCTTGATATTTCCAAAGGGCTGCAGGCGGCTGTGGTAACCCGCGGCAGCGAAGGCGCCATCCTGTACGCCGACGGCGTCGCGACCGATATCGAACCGATCGCGGTAAGCCAGGTGGTCGACCCCACGGGCTGCGGCGACGCGCACCGCGCCGGCCTGCTCTACGGCCTGGTCAACGACTGGCCGCTGGCCGATGCCTGTCGCTTGGCGAATGTGATGGGTGCCATTAAAATCTCTTCAAAGGGCCCCCAAAACCATCAGCCTACTCGCGCCCAGATCGGCGCGTTACTCAATCAGCACTATGGCATCGGCCTGATATGATCCGGTTGCCGTGCACCGAAAGGAGTCTTCCATGAGTTCAGCATTCGTAGTGCGGTCCGGCCCGTCTTATCGGCGCCTGATAGCGGTAGCGGCCGTGGCGGCCTCCATGGCCATATTGGCCGGTTGCGCAAACAAGTCCGCGTCCAGTTCGGTCTACACCTTCGGCCAGGCCCAGCAAGAACAAATCGTGCGTACCGGCACGGTGGTGTCCGTGCGTGCCGTCACCATCCAAGACGACAAATCCAGCGGTGCCGGCATGTTGGCGGGCGGCGCACTGGGCGGCGTGGCGGGCAATGCGGTGGGCGGCGGTTCGGGCCGGGCGATTGCCACGGTAGGCGGCGCCATACTGGGCGGCCTGCTGGGCAATACCGTTGAAAACCAGGTGAACAGAAGGCAGGGCCTTGAGATCACCGTGCGGCTCGACAACGGCGAAACCCGCGTCGTGGCCCAAGAGGCCGACGTATCGTTTACCTCGGGCCAGCGTGTGCGCCTCATCAGCGGCGGCGGACCTACCCGCGTCGTGCCCATGTAATACGGCTTGCGCGCGGGCCAGCCCGCATAAAGCGCAAGCGCATTGACGCCCGGTCGACGCGGCAAAAAAATCCGGCATCTTGCATGCCGGATTTTTTTTGCCTTGCGCCGGCGTGTGCCTTGCCGGAACTTGCCAGGGCTTTATGAAGAGCTTGTTCTTTCTATACCGCCAGGGCGGCAAAGGCGAAGCGCTGCACGATCATCATGGCTACCTGCGCCAGTATCAGCAGCACCAGGGGCGAAAGATCCAAGCCGCCCAGGTTGGGCATGATGCGCCGAATGGGGTCCAGCAGAGGGGCGGTAAGCGTGTGCAGCACCGGCATGATGGGGGCCATGGGGTTCACCCATGACAATATGGCTTGAATGAGCGTAAGCCACACCACCAGGTTCAAGGCCCACTTCAATACGGTAAGCAGGCTGGCCACCAATGCGGGCAGCAAGGCCTGCACAGCGGGAAGCTGGCCCGTCAGCACTATCCATGTGGCCAGCAAATACACCAGCGCGGTCAGCCAGCAGGCCAGCAGGCTTGGCAGATCGACCTTGCCGCGCGGGGGCACAAGCTTGCGTATGGGCTGCACCAGCCAGTCGGTCAAGCGGATGACGGCTTGCGAATAGGGATTGAAGGGATGCAGGCGTATTGCATAGGCCCAGGCGCGCACGATCAATGCGATGCCGAACAGCAAGAAGACGATGTCGAAGATGAATCCGAGTATGCCGCTGATCATGGGTTCAGGCTTGAAGGGTTGCAAAGCGCCATTGTCGCATGACTGAATTTGGCTTGGGGCAATGCGGCGGGGAAAAGAAAAAAAACTGCCCGGGCGTGCCGGGCAGTTTGATGCTTGCTTCTACGGTAGGGCCCTGTTTTAGGGGCGGCCGCCGGTAGGGAAGGGCCACGATGCAGCGGGGTTTACCGTTTTGCTTGCCGGTGTTGCCGCAGTGGTGTCCTTGGTGGCCTTGGCACTTGCCTTGGCGCTGGTTTTTTTGGCAGCGGCCTTTTTGGCGGGAGCCTTCTTGGCCGGGGCTTTCTTGGCTACTGCCTTTTTGGCAGCGGCTTTCTTGGCCGGCGCCTTTTTAGCAACTGCCTTCTTTGCTGCGGCCTTTTTGGCGGGCGCTTTCTTGGCGGGTGCTTTTTTGGCTACGGCTTTTTTTGCCGCGACCTTCTTGCTTGCTGCCTTTTTGGCCGGGGCTTTCTTGGCTACGGCTTTCTTGGCTACGGCCTTCTTTGCTGCGACCTTCTTGGTTGCCGCTTTTTTGGCCGGTGCTTTTTTAGCTGCGACCTTCTTGCTGGCGACCTTCTTGGTTGCTACTTTTTTAGCTGCCGCTTTCTTGGCGGGAGCCTTCTTGGCCACTACTTTTTTGGCGGCGGCCTTCTTGGCGGGTGCTGCTTTCTTGGCGACTACTTTCTTGGCCGGTGCTGCTTTCTTTGCTGTTGCTTTCTTTGCAGCCGCTTTCTTCGCGGCCTTTTTGGCTGTTGCCATGATCAAGCTCCTTGAGAATGAATCGTAGAGGTACGTTCACCCATTTGATATGGCCCCCACGAAAGGGTGCGACCCATCTCAAATGGCGCAAGCGTGCATGATGCATGAGCATCTTGCACGCCTAGAGTCTAACGTAAGGAGTTGATGTCTCCAAGCATTATTCCCAGCTAAGTGCGCCTCCGGTTTGATATTCGATGACGCGTGTCTCAAAAAAGTTGCGTTCTTTTTTAAGATCGATCATTTCGGCCATCCATGGGAAGGGATTTTCTTCTTGCGCAAACAGCGGCTCGAGACCGATTTGCTGGCAGCGGCGATTGGCGATGAAGCGCAAATAAGACTTGAACATCGATGCGTTCAAACCCAGCACGCCGCGCGGCATTGTGTCTTCAGCGTAAGCATATTCAAGGTCTACGGCCTTTTTGAAGAGCTCTTGGATTTCTTCGCGGAAGGCCGGAGTCCAGAGATGCGGGTTCTCGAGCTTGACCGTGTTGATGAGATCGATGCCGAAATTGCAGTGCATGGATTCGTCGCGAAGGATGTACATGTACTGCTCGGCGGCGCCCGTCATTTTGTTCTGGCGGCCCAGCGCAAGTATTTGCGTAAAACCAACATAAAAGAACAAACCTTCCATCAGGCATGCAAAAACGATGAGCGATTTGAGCAGGGTCTGGTCGGCTTCGGGGGTGCCCGTTTTGAAGTTGGGGTCGGCGATGGCGTTGATGAACGGGATCAGGAATTCATCTTTGGCCCTGATCGAGGGAACCTCGTTATAGGCGTTGAAGATTTCTGATTCGTCGAGGTCGAGGCTTTCGACGATGTACTGGTAGGCATGGGTGTGGATAGCTTCTTCGAATGCCTGGCGCAGAAGGAACTGGCGGCATTCGGGAGCCGTGATGTGCCGGTAGGTGCCCAACACGATGTTGTTGGCCGCCAGCGAATCGGCGGTTACGAAGAAGCCCAGGTTGCGCTTGACGATGCGCCGTTCGTCTTCGGTGAGCCCGGTGGGGTTCTTCCAAAGGGCGATGTCGCGCGACATGTTGATTTCTTGCGGCATCCAGTGGTTGGCGCAAGTGGCGAGGTATTTTTCCCAGGCCCATTTGTACTTGAAGGGCACCAGCTGGTTGACGTCGGTCTCGCCGTTGATGATGCGCTTGTCGGCGGCGCGCACGCGCTGCCCGGTGGCGCCGCCCGCTTGCGCGGCGCCTGCCGCCTGCGGTGCGGCAGGCGCCGGCATGGCGGTGTCGTCGAAGACCCGCGAGGGTTGCGGGGTGGCGGTGGCCGGCCGCGCCGTGGGCGCTGCCGGGGCTTGAGGGGTGTCGTCCCAATTCAACATAGTATGTGGCCTCTTTGTATTACTGGCAGGCTTCGCATTCTTCGAAGCCTTCGTCGCCGGGCCGCATGGTGCATACCGCACCCACGACTTCGGCTTCGGGCAGGGCGGCGGCGGGCGCCGCGGCCGCGGCGCTGCTGGAGCTGCCGTTGGAGACGGCGTTGAGCTCACCGCCGCGTCCGGTGGATTTCTCGGCATTGGTGGCGCCGCTGGAGCGCAGGTAGTAGGTGGTCTTCAGGCCGCGCAGCCATGCCAGCTTGTAGGTGTCGTCGAGCTTCTTGCCGGACACGCCCGCCATGAAGATGTTGAGCGACTGGGCCTGGTCGATCCATTTCTGGCGGCGCGCCGCGCACTCGACCACCCATTGGGGGTCGACTTCGAATGCCGTGGCATAGAGCTCGCGCAGGTCGGCCGGAATGCGGTCGATGCGCGCCAGGCTGCCGTCGAAGTACTTGAGGTCGGCGACCATGACTTCGTCCCAGAGGCCGCGCTCTTTGAGGTCGCGCACCAGGTAGTCGTTGACCACCGTGAACTCGCCCGACAGGTTGGACTTGACGTACAGGTTGCGGTAGGTGGGCTCGATGCACGGCGAGACGCCGACGATGTTCGAGATGGTGGCGGTGGGGGCGATGGCGATGCAGTTGGAGTTGCGCATGCCGTTCTGCTGGATGTGGCTGCGCAGGGTGTCCCAGTCGAGGCTGCTGCTGTCGTCGATCTCGACGTAGCCGCCGCGCTGTTCACGCAGCATGGCCAGCGTGTCTTGCGGCAGGATGCCGCGGTCCCACAGCGAGCCCTTGAACGAGGCGTACGAGCCGCGCTCGAGGGCCAGCTTGCTGGAGGCCCAGTAGGCGTAGTAGCACACGGCCTCCATCGAGCGGTCGGAGAACTCGATGGCGGCGTCGGAGGCAAAGGGAACGCGCATCAGGTGCAGGCAGTCTTGGAAGCCCATGACGCCCATGCCGACGGGGCGATGGCGCACGTTGGAGTTGCGGGCCTTGGAAACGGCGTAGTAGTTGATGTCGATGACGTTGTCCAGCATGCGCATGGCCGTGTCGATGGTGCGCTGGAGCTTTTCGTGGTCGAGCACGTACTGGCCGCTGGCGTCCTGCTTGAGATGGGCGGCCAGGTTGACCGAGCCCAGGTTGCACACGGCGATTTCAGACTCGTTGGTATTGAGCGTGATCTCGGTGCACAGGTTGGAGCTGTGGACGACGCCCACGTGCTGCTGCGGCGAGCGGATGTTGCAAGGATCTTTGAAAGTGAGCCAGGGATGGCCGGTTTCGAACAGCATGGACAGCATCTTGCGCCACAGCGAGATGGCCGGGATGGTCTTGAACAGGGGCAGTTCGCCGCTGACCGTCTTGGCCTCGTAGGCGGTGTAGGCCTTTTCGAACTCGGTGCCGTACTTGTCGTGCAGGTCGGGCACGTCGGAAGGCGAGAACAGGGTCCAGTCGCCGTTTTCCATGACGCGCTTCATGAACAGGTCGGGGATCCAGTTGGCCGTGTTCATGTCGTGGGTGCGGCGGCGCTCGTCGCCGGTGTTCTTGCGCAGCTCGAGGAACTCTTCGATGTCGAGGTGCCAGGTTTCAAGGTAGGCGCAGACGGCCCCCTTGCGCTTGCCGCCCTGGTTGACCGCCACGGCGGTGTCGTTGACCACCTTGAGGAAGGGCACCACGCCCTGGCTTTCGCCATTGGTGCCCTTGATGTGGCTGCGCAGCGCGCGCACGGGCGTCCAGTCGTTGCCCAGGCCGCCGGCGTACTTGGCCAGCAGCGCGTTTTCCTTGATGGCGTCGTAGATGCCCTCGAGGTCGTCGGACACGGTGGTGAGATAGCACGACGACAGCTGCGAGTGCAGGGTGCCCGAATTGAACAGCGTGGGGGTGGAGCTCATGAAATCGAACGAGGACAGAATTTCGTAGAACTCGATGGCCCGGGCTTCGCGGTCGATTTCGTTCAGCGCCAGGCCCATGGCCACGCGCATGAAGAACACCTGGGGCAGTTCGATGCGGCGGCCGCGCACGTGCAGGAAGTAGCGGTCGTACAGCGTTTGCAGGCCCAGGTAGTTGAACTGCAGGTCGCGCTCGGCCTTCAGGGCGCGGCCCAGGCGCGGCAGGTCGAACTGGCTGAGCTTGTTGTCGAGCAGGCTGTTTTCGATGCCGGCCTTGATGAAGCGGGGGAAGTATTCGGCGTAGCCTTCGTTCATGGCCGACTGGGCGACCTCTTGGCCCAGGACTTCTTTGCGGATGGTGTGCAGCAGCAGTCCGGCCGTGACCTGGCTGTAGGCGGGGTCGGTCTCGACCATGGCGCGCGCCGACAGAATGGCCGACTTGTAGACTTCGTCGACGGGAATGCCGTCGTAGAGGTTCTTGACGGTTTCTTTCAGGATGCCGTCGACGTCGATTTCGATGGGCAGACCCTGGCTGGCCTCGAGGATGGTGGTGCGCAGCTTGGCCAGGTCGAGCGGCCGCATCGTGCCGTTGTCGTTGACGTTGAGCGTGCTTTTCTCGACGGCGGGCTCTTGCTGGCCGGCCCGGGCGCGCTCCTGGGAGCGCTTTTCGCGGTAAAGCACGTAAGCGCGCGCGACGTCATGCTCGCCCGAGCGCATGAGGGCCAGTTCGACCTGGTCCTGGATTTCTTCAATATGGAAAGTGCCGCCGCTGGGCCGGTTGCGCACCAGCGCATTGACGACCTGCGAGGTGAGCTGGTCGACGAGTTCGCGCACCCGTGCCGAAGCCGCGCCCTGGCCGCCGTTGACCGCCAGAAAGGCTTTGGTCATGGCAATGGCGATTTTGCTGGGCTCGAAGCCGACCACGGCGCCATTGCGGCGGATGATGTTGAAGTTGTGCCATTGACCCGTGGCCTGAGCCTGCTCTTTGGAGGAGGGCTGGGACGGGGGAACGGCTTCTGGCCGGGACTCAGCGATGGTGGGCGTTTGCATGAAGGCTCCTGGAGTAGTCGATGGCACGCCGGTGGACGGCGGTGCCTTGCGTTCGGGGTGGTATGTAGGGAGGTTTCCGGCGGTTGTTGGAGAACACCGCTCTTGTGGAGCCGACCACTATATATTGTGGTTGGGCGTGTTTCAGGCACTAATTGTAGTAAGTGTGCGAGGCCTAGGCAAGCGGATTTGGGGCTTGATTTTTTCTTGGAATGTGCATGTTGGAGCGAGCGCGGGAGGGCGATTTTACGCCAAGCCCCGCCAGTCTTTGCCTAGCGGCCGATCGTGCGGCGCAGCATGGGCGGGAAAAATATTTTTTGTATTTATTCGTACGCTGCGGCAGTGGTCCGCCGGGCGGGACAAGACCGGTTTCCGGGCGGGGTTTCAGCCAAGGTAGAACATGGCCTTGGCCAGGAATACGATGGCCACGACGTGCGCGAATACGCTCAGGTGGATAAGGCGCGATTGCCGCGATTTGAGCCGGCCCTGCGCGCCCAGCCTGACGGCATAGATGAAGTGTCCCAGCACGCTTAGCGCCAGCAATATCTTCAGGCTTAGAAGCGTGCCGAGGGTGCTTTCAAAGGGCTGGGCCAGCACGGTGTGATAGCGCCAGGCCATGCCCAGGCCGGCGCCATACAGAATGATGATGGCAAAGGGCATGAGCCGCCGGGCGCGCTGCCCGATGGCCGATTCGACCGCCCGCATGGCTTCGCGCGGCACATGCCGGCGTATGCCCTCGAGCATCAGGACCTCGAAGAAGACCGTGCCCACGAAAAGAATGGCTGCAAACAGATGCAACACAAGCAAAGTGAAGTAGTCCACGCGATGCCCTTTTTAATAGAATGGGGTCTGGGCTCCATTGTAGGTCCGGGCCAGTGCTTTTCGGGCCGTAGCCGCATCGTGCTTGTGGTTACTTCGCATGCGGCCAATGGCGGACATCGCCAAACTATGCAGGAGATCACATGAGTGACACAGAGGGGAAGCAGGCGAACGGCAGGCGCGCATGGCTCATGCTGGGCGCTGTCGCCGCGTTGATGGCCGGCTGCGTCGGCGCTCCCGGCCCCAAGCCTCCCACAGAGGACAAACAGACGGCCTGTGGCCAGGCTGCCGCGGGCGACGCCTGGGTCGGCAACTGGCTGGCGGTCGACAAGCGCAAGGGCATTGCCGGCGAACTGCACGTTCAGATGACGCTCAACCAGGACGGCAGCATGGCCTACGCCGAGCAGCTCAAGCGTTCGGGCAAGCCGAACCAGACGCTGAACGAAACCGGCTGCTGGCAGCGCGCCGGAGAAACCCTGGTCATGCGCACCACGCATTCGAACGCCGTGGCGGTCGAGCAGGGCGACCCCATCTATACGAACGAGTACGAGGTGCAGCTGCGCGGCGGACAGATGGTGCTGAACGGCCCCGAGGGCCCGCTGGGCTTCAAGCGCATGCCCGGCGACTACCGCCTGCCCGTGTTCTAGCGCTCGTGCCCTAGCCCTGCAGGGCAGCCAGGCGCTGCAAGACCGCATCGCGGCCCAGCAGCGCCAGCACGGCGTCGATGGCCGGCGTCTGCTTGCGGCCCGTGGTCGCCAGGCGCAACGGAATGCCCAGTTTGGGCATCTTGACGCCGTGGCGCGCCAGGGTTTCCTGGATCAGCGCGGCCAGGCTGGCGGTGTCCCATACAGGCAGCGCGCCCGCATGCTCGGCGAAGTCGCGCAGAATTTCCCGGGCTTCGGGCGTAAGGTGCTGCGCGGCCAGCTCGGGGTCGATCTGCACCGGCGGCGCGCAGAACAGCATGGCGCCGTCGGCCAGCTGGTTCAATGTTTCGGCGCGATCCTTGAGCAGGGCCATGACGGCTGGAAGATCCGTGCTGCCGGGGTCGCCGCCCAGTTCAGCGACACGGGGCGCCACGTGCGCGGCCAGGTCTTCGTCGCTGCTGTGCTTTATATAGTGGGCATTGACCCAGTTGAGCTTTTTAGGGTCCCACTGGGCCGCCGACTTGCTCAGGCTGCGTGTGTCGAACCATTCGACCAGTTGCTCGCGGCTGAAGAGTTCATCGTCGCCGTGGCTCCAGCCCAGGCGGGCCAGGTAGTTCACCATGGCTTCGGGCAGATAGCCCTGCTTGTCGTATTCCATGACACTGACGGCCCCGTGGCGCTTGGAAAGCTTTTCGCCGTCGGGGCCGAGGATCATGGGCAGGTGGCCGTAAAGCGGCGGCTCGGCGCCCAGCGCGCGCAAAATGTTGATCTGGCGCGGCGTGTTGTTGATGTGGTCGTCGCCTCGCAGCACGTGGGTGATCTTCATGTCCCAGTCGTCGACCACCACGCAGAAGTTGTAGGTGGGCGTGCCGTCGGTGCGGGCGATGACCAGGTCGTCGAGCTCGGCGTTGTCGAAGCTGATGGGCCCCTTTACCACGTCGTTCCAGCTGGTGCTGCCCTGCAGCGGGCTGCGAAAGCGCACCACCGGCTTGCGGTCGGCCGGCACGGGGGGCAGGGTCTTGCCGGCCTCGGGCCGCCAGGTGCCATCGTAGCGCGGCTTCAGGCCCGCGGCGCGGGCCTTCTCGCGCATGGCTTCGACTTCTTCGGGCGTGCTGTAGCACAGGTAGGCCGAGCCCTCGCGCAGCATCTGGGCGATGACCTCGCGATAGCGGTCCATACGCTGCATCTGATAGAAGGGGCCTTCGTCGGGCTGCATTCCCAGCCATTGCATGCCGTCCAGTATGGCCTGCACCGCCTCGGGGGTGGAGCGTTCCAGGTCGGTGTCTTCGATGCGCAGCACGAAGACACCCTGGTGATGGCGCGCATAGGCCCACGAAAACAAGGCGGTTCGCGCGCCTCCGAGGTGAAGATAGCCGGTGGGCGAGGGGGCGAAGCGGGTGCGTACGACAGAGGGTATGGACGATGACATAGATTGTGCTTTAGGCTTGGCGTTGAATGCGCTGTGGCCGGGTGGCAGTTTGCCGCCGGGCCGTGTGGCTTGGCGTATTTTAGAGTACTGAAGATTCATTGCCGAAACGGGGCCTTATGTTGCGTCATCGTCTTGCCGCGCTGTTCGAGCCGCGATCTCTGCTCGTTGTCAGCCATCGTTCCTTGCCCGTGGCCCGAAGCCTGCCGTCTTCGCTGGCGCGCGCGGCCACTTTCGTCAAGCCGCAGGCCACGTCCCCGGCGGGTGCCGTCGACCTTGCCGTGCCCGAGGTCCTGGCTGGTGTCGAGCGGGGCGAGCGCGTCGACCTGGCCCTGCTGTGCGTGCATTCGGCGCAGCTTCCCCAGGTGCTCGAGGCCATTGGCCCGCACCGGCCCCGCGCGCTGATCCTGCTCTCTACCGAAACCGCGCCCGACAACGCCCTCGAGGACATGATCTACTGCCGCAGTTGGGCCCGCCTGAACGATTGCGCCTTGCTGGGCCCGCGTTCGTTCGGCGTGCAGAACCCGTCCAGGGGGCTCAATTTCAGCCATATCCCGCAAATGGCCCAGACCGGCAAGGTGGCGCTGGTGACCCAGTCGCGATCCCTTGTCGCGGCGGTACTCGACTGGGCCATCGACGTCAGGCTGGGTTTTTCCACCGTCGTCTCGCTGGGCGACGAAGCGGGCGTAGAGGTTGCGCAGGTACTCGACTACCTGGCCAACGATCGCCATACCGAAAGCATCGCCCTGTATCTTGAAGACACTTTCACCGCGCGCTCTCTGGCAAGCGCCCTGCGCTCGGCGGCCAGCGTCAAGCCCGTCGTGGTGCTCAAGGCGGGCCAGCTGGGCCAGGCCTCCGAGGCCGGCGAAGCGGTCTTCAATGCCATGCTGCGGCGGGCGGGCGCCGTGCGCGTGCCTTATTTCGTACAGTTGTTCTCGGCGATCAAGGTGCTGCGCTATACCTACTGGCCGCGCGGCCGCCGCATAGCGGTCTTTTCCAATGGCGACGGCGCGGCCCAGCTGGCCATGACCGTCATCGGCCCCAGCTTTCCCGTTCTGCGCGCCGAACTCGGCAAGTCTACGGTCAAGGCGCTGGCCGACGTGCTCGAGCCCGGCGCCCAGGTGCTCAATCCCATTGCCACCTCTTTGCCGCTCACGCCCGAGATCGTCCGCTCGGTGGTAGAGATACTGGCCGGCGACGCTGCCGTCGACGGGGTGCTGGTGCTGCTGGCGCCCGACCCCCTGGCCGACATGACCCGGGTGGCGCACCAGCTTGCGGTCAGTGCGCCGGCGGCACGCAAGCCGGTCATCACCTGCTTCATGGGCGAAGAAACCGTGCGCCCCCTGCGCCACCTGCTCGACGAGGTCGGCACGCCCGCATTCCGCACGCCCGAATCCGCCGCCAACGCCTTCGGCGTATTGGCCTCATACCACTACAATCAATTGCTGTCGCGGCAGACCCTGCCGCCCGAATCCCTGCAACGAGAGCCGCTGCTGGAGCAGGCGCGCGCCGTGCTGGCGCAACTGCGGGCCGAGCGCCGCACCGAACTGACTCTGGCCGAGTGCTGGGAACTGCTCGATTGCTTCCACATTCCCCTGCATCGGCCCCAGGGCGAATCCGCAGTCGACACCTGGACGGCCGACGAGCCCCTGATGGCCATCCGCGCGCGGCGCGACCCCCGCTTCGGGCCCTACATCAAGTTCGGAACCGGCGGCACCGGCGCCCTGTCGGCCAACGACAGGGCGGTCGACCTGCCGCCCCTCAACAGCTTCCTGGCGCGCCAGCTTATCGAACGCAGCCTGATCTGGAACCGCGTCCTGTCGCGCGAGATGTCTCCGGCGGCCTTCGACAATCTGCGTGAAACGCTCGAGCGCATATCGGTGCTGGTCAGCGAACTGCCCGAGATCGACAGCCTTGTCCTCGATCCGATGGTGGCCGGCGCCGGCCACGTCACGGCGCATGGCGTCCGGATGAGCCTGTCCACGTCCACCGTGCTGGTGCTGCCCGAGTCGTCGGGCTACCGCCACATGACCATCCACCCCTATCCGCGCAGGCTGGTGCAGCACAAACGCTTCGACGACGGCCGCGCCTGGACGATGAGGCCCATACGGCCCGAAGACGCCGAGCCCCTGCAGGAATTCATACGCGGCCTGTCGACCGAGGCGCGCTACATGCGTTTCGTGTCGATGCTGCGCGAACTCACGCCCAGCATGCTGGCGCGCTACACGCGCATCGACTACGACCGCGAACTGGCCCTGGTCGCCACGGTGCAGGTGCCCAATCCCGAGCACCGGGGACATCCCCGCGAGCAGATCATCGGCTTTGCGCATTACCTGCGGCACCCCGATGGGCGCGGCGCCGAGTATGCCCTGGTCATCGGCGACGACTGGCAGCGCCGCCGCCTGGGTACGGTGCTGATGCTGGGCCTGATCGAGGCGGCGCAGATACAGGGCTTTGCGTACATCGACGGCTATGTGCTGTCGTCCAATCGCGGCATGCTCAGGCTCATGGAAAGCCTGGGTTTTCGCAACGACAGCATCCCGGACGACCCCGGCACGCGCAGGGTGTGGCTCGACCTGGGCTCTCGCGCCATCGACGCATAGGGCCTGTTAACCCCAAAAGGGCTGCCGCACTGGCCGGCAAAGGCCAGGCAGGCTGGCCCCCGGGTTCAGCCGCGCAGCACCTGCTTCAGGAAGGCCGCGATGTCATTGACTTCTTCGAGGCAGACCGAATGCGGCATGGGGTAGGTCTTCCAGTCGACGCTATAGCCCATTTCCTGCAGCAATTGGCAAGATTTCTGCGCGCGCTGCAGTGGCACGACAGGGTCTTGAGTGCCGTGGGCCATGAAGATGGGCGTTTCTTTGTTTGCCGGGCTGAACTCGGCTTGCAGCGATTCGGCCAGCGGCAGGTAGCCTGACAGGGCGACAAGGCCCGCCAGTCTTTCGGGCAGGCGCAGGCCTGTTTGCAGCGTCATGGCGCAGCCCTGCGAGAACCCGGCCAGCACGATGTTGCCCGTGGCAATGCCACGCTGGTTCTCGCGCTGGATGAGGGCGCGAACCGCCTCCTGCGATTGCAGTATGCCCTGGGCGTCTTCGCGTTGGGCCAGGTCGGCGTTGCGGATGTCGTACCACGCCCGCATGGCCATGCCGCCGTTGATGGTTACCGGCTGTACCGGAGCATGTGGAAACACGAAGCGGACGGCCGGCGCGTTGCCCAGGCGCAGTTCGGGGACGATGGGCGCGAAATCGTTTCCGTCGGCGCCCAGGCCATGCAGCCAGATGACGGCATGGGTGGGATTGGGGGCGGTTTCGAGTTCGAGGGCGTCGAGCAGTTCGGGTTTCATGGTGTGTCGGGGGCGTCGCCAAGGGATTTCAGGGCCTGGAATAGGGCGCGGTAGTGCTTGCGCTGAGGCTCCTGACCGGGCTGCAGGGCTGCATTGCGCCCGGCCTCTTTGCGGCCTTCGCGGATAAGGGTGCGCAGTTGCTGGGCATCGGCGGCGGGGTGGTCGCGCAGCAGGTCTGTAAGGGCATCGTCGTTCTGCAGCAGCTCGTCGCGCAGGGTCTCTATGCGGTGCAGGGCGGCTGTTTCGGCGCGCGAGCCGTTCTGCCATATGGCCAGTTGGGTGCGGATGGCCTCGGCGTCGGCCTGGCGCATGAGCTTGCCGACATAGTGCACCTGGCGCCGCAGGCCCTCGCGGCTGGTGGTGCGCTGGGCCAGGCGGATGGCTTCGAAGAGCGATTCAGAAAGCGGCAGTTGCCGCAGCCTGTCGGTGGGCAGCTCGACCAGCTGCTTGCCCAGGTCGAGCAAGGCATGCATGTCGCGCTTGATCTGCGTCTTGCTGGGACGGTCTGGGGCGGAGTCGTCGTAGGGAGTGGGTTCTTGCGTCATGGAGACAAAAGTATTCGTGATTAGCGATATGATAACTGGGTAATATTTTCATGAGCAGCAATGAGCGACCAACCCTCTTCCCATCTTCCCATCGAAACCAATCAGCAGATTTTTCGCGAGCTGGTGCAGAAAGCGCTCGGCTATGCCAAAGGCCTGGGCGCTTCCGATGCCGTCGCCGAGCTGTCCGAAAGCCGCGGCCTGTCTGTCTCGGTGCGCAACCAAGACATAGAAACCGTCGAGCAGACCCGCGACCGCTCGCTCGATGTCACCGTGTTCGCCGGCCAGCAGCGGGGCTCGGCCTCCACTTCTGATTTTTCCGACCAGGCCCTGCGCGAGACCGTGGATGCGGCCTGGCATATTGCCCGCTATACGGCGGCCGACCCGGCGGCAGGCCTGCCCGAGGCCGAATACCTCGCGTCCGACTTCATCGACCTGCAGTTGCATCACCCCTGGGACATCGACACCGAGGCCGCGGCGGCCATCGCCCTGCAGGCCGAGCGGGCGGCGCGCGACCTCAGCCCCCTGGTCAGCAATACCGACGGCGCCTCGGTGGGCACTTTCGAAGGACATTTCGTGCTGGGCAACAGCCGCGGCTTTCTGGGCGGCTATCCCTATTCGCGGCACACCGTCTCGGTTGCGCCCATTGCCGGCCGGGGCGCCAATATGCAGCGCGACTATTGGTACAGCTCGCATCGCGATCCGCGCCGCCTGGCCGATCCCCGCGAAGTGGGCCGCTACGCGGCCCAGCGCACGCTGGCCAGGCTGTCGGCGCGCCGCATAAAAACCGGCCGCTTCCCGGTGCTGTTCGAAGCGCCCCTGGCAGTGGGCCTGCTGGGCTCGCTGGTGCAGGCGGCCAGCGGCGGGGCGCTGTACCGCAAGGCCAGCTTCCTGCTTGATTCCCTTGGCCAACAGGTCATGGCCGACCACCTTACGGTGGTCGAGAATCCCTACGTGCCCGAAGCCATGGGCAGTTCGTCATTCGACGACGAGGGCGTGCGCACCCAGGCGCGCAATGTGGTGGCCTCGGGTGTGCTGCAGGGCTATTTTCTTTCGTCGTACACGGCGCGCAAGCTGGGCATGACAACCACCGGCAATGCGGGCGGTTCCCACAATCTGCGGCTGGTGTCGCGGCTAACCCGTCCGGGCGACGACCTGGAGGCCATGCTCAAGAAAATGGGCACCGGCTTCCTCGTTACCGAGCTGATCGGCCAGGGCGTCAACTACGTTACGGGCGATTATTCGCGCGGCGCCTTCGGCTATTGGGTGCAAAACGGCGAAATCCAGCACGCGGTGCAAGAAGTCACCATTGCCGGCAACCTGGCCGACATGCTGCGCCAGATCGTGGCCGTGGGGTCCGACGCCATCACGCGCGGCTCCAAGACCACGGGCTCGGTCCTGATCGAGCAAATGGCGATCGCCGGACAATGAAACAACAATCAGGGCCCCGGCAGGGCCGCCGGGCAGGCGCAGGCAAGGGGTCTCGGCTGCGGGCGCGGGCCGCGTGCACGCAGCCTGTGCTGCATGCCCCGCGTGGGCAACAGGGCATTCCAGGCTGGGCCGCCGCGCCCTTGCTTGGCGTTCGTGCAACATATCCTTGGAAAAACAAGAAGATATGTTAATATAGAGGGCTTACTTTGGCTTATAGGCTTGGCACGGGCGAATTACAACGCTTTGGCGGGGCTTTTAAGCCGGGGTTTACCAGGGTTGCCGGCTTGAATCGCATGAATGCTCAGTGAATCGCATGAATGCTCAGTGAATCGCATGGCTCTTTTGCGCGTACCTTGTTGTATGTACGTGTTTTGTGCGTTCAAGCCACCTGGGCGCGCCGGATGTCCGGCGGCCTTTGCACCCTTTTTTAAATTTATCAGGAACCATCATGAAGACCTTCGTGGCCAAGCCGCATGAAGTCAAGCGTGACTGGTACGTGATTGACGCCAAGGGCAAAGTCCTGGGTCGTGTGGCCAGCGAAGTCGCACGCCGTTTGCGCGGCAAGCACAAGCCAGAATTCACGCCTCACGTTGACACCGGCGATTACATCGTCATCATCAACGCAGCCGATATCGTCGTTACCGGTAACAAGGCACAAGACAAGCGTTACTACCGTCACTCGGGCTATCCCGGCGGTATCACCGAGACCAACTTCGAGAAGATGCAGCAGCGTTTTCCGGGTCGCGCCCTGCAAAAGGCTGTCAAGGGCATGCTGCCCAAGGGCCCGCTGGGCTACGCCATGGCCAAGAAACTCAAGGTTTACGCTGGCGCAGAGCATCCCCATGCCGCGCAACAGCCCAAGCCTCTCGAAATCTAAGGATAGGTCATGATCGGTAATTGGAACTATGGAACCGGCCGCCGCAAAACTTCCGTGGCGCGCGTGTTCTTGAAAAAAGGTTCGGGCAAGATCGTCGTCAACGGCAAGCCCGTCGACGAGTACTTCGCTCGTGAAACCGGCCGTATGATCGTGCGCCAGCCGCTCGAACTCACCGGCCACCTCGAGTCGTTCGATTTTCACATCAACGTGCACGGTGGCGGCGAAAGCGGCCAGGCCGGCGCGGTGCGCCACGGCATCACCCGTGCGCTCATCGACTACGACGAAACGCTCAAGCCTTCGCTGAAGCAAGCGGGCCTGGTCACCCGCGATGCGCGCGAAGTCGAGCGCAAGAAAGTGGGTTTCCACAAGGCGCGTCGCCGCAAGCAGTTCAGCAAGCGCTAATCAAGGCGAGGCAAGGGCGGCCCGCCGCCTTTTGCATCGTGGCACAAAGGCTCCGGCTCGCCGGGGCCTTTTGCCGTTCAGGGCCGGCCGTGCGGGACACGCAGCATGCGCCGCACAGGCCTATACTTGGAACTGCGCATGGGCGCGGAATGGGCCTGCGGGGCGTTCACCCCGGGGGCGTTCCGCGCTTGTAGCATAATCGGGTTTTCACCTTTTCTATTTTTTGGGGCAAGGTCATGGCAGCAGGCAGTCTGGTCAAGGTAGGCATCGTGGGCGGCACGGGTTACACGGGGGTAGAGCTTTTGCGCCTGCTGGCCCAGCATCCGAACGTGCAACTGCGGGCCATCACCTCGCGCAAGGAAGACGGCATGCCTGTGGCCGATATGTACCCCAGCCTGCGCGGCAAGGTCGACCTGCGCTTCCAGACGCCAGAATCCGCCGCGCTTGATCAGTGCGACGTGGTCTTTTTTGCCACCCCCCACGGCGTGGCCATGAGCCAGGCGCAGGCCCTGCTCGACAAAGGCGTGCGCATCATCGACCTGGCGGCCGACTTCCGCCTGCAGGACACCGCTGTTTTCGAACAGTGGTACAAAATGCCGCATGCCTGCCCGCAGATCCTGGCCGATTCGGTCTACGGCCTGGTCGAACTCAATCGCCAGCGCATCGCCGGCGCCCAGGTCATCGGCAATCCGGGCTGCTATCCCACCACCGTCATCCTGGGCCTGCTTCCCCTGCTTGAAGGCGGACGCCAGCTGATCGACGCCGGCCACGTCATTGCCGATTCGAAGTCGGGGGTTTCCGGCGCCGGTCGCACGGCGTCGGTGGGCACCCTGTACTCTGAGGCCGGCGACAATTTCAAGGCCTATGGGGTGGCGGGCCACCGTCATCACCCCGAGATTTCCGAGCAGCTCGACCTGATCGCCGGCCGCAAGGTGGGGCTTACCTTCGTGCCGCACCTGGTGCCCATGATACGGGGCATGTTCTCTACCCTGTATGCGCGCATTCTGCCCGAAGCCATGAACACCGATTTCCAGGCGCTGTACGAGCAGCGTTATGCCGACGAGGCCTTCGTCGACGTCATGCCGGCCGGCAGCCTGCCTGAAACCCGTTCGGTCAGGGCGGCCAATACGCTGCGCATCGCCGTTCATCGTCCGGGCAACGGCGACCAGCTGGTGGTGCTGGTGGTTCAAGACAACCTCGTCAAGGGGGCTTCGGGCCAGGCAGTGCAGAACATGAACCTGATGTTCGGCCTGCCCGAAGATGCCGGCCTGGGCGCGATTGCCGTCCTGCCCTGAAAAAGGCAGAACTTTAGCGCCCGGGCATGGTCTGTTGGTAAATGAATCACGCACAATCCGGGCAAGAAACCCCGCCGGGCACACCGCCCGGCCGCCGGCATGGCGGCTGGATCTGGTTTTGGCTGCTGCTGGCGGCCCTTGCCGGCGCCGCCGCCGGTTACTGGGCAGCCAGTACGGCAGGCGAAGAAACCGCCGCCGCGCGATATCGCCAGCTCAAGTCGCAGTTCGAGCTGGTAACCGCGCAAAATCATCACGATTACCAGGCCTTGCAAGGCCGCCTCGATACCCTGCAAGGGCAGATGCTGGTCGAAGAAAGCACCCGTAAAAGCCTCGAGGCGGCATTGCAGTCCACCCAGGCCGAGCTGGGCCGGGCGCGCGACCAACTGGCCTTCTTCGACCGATTGCTGCCGCCGGGCCCCAATGGGTCGGTCAGCATCAGGGCGCTTGATTTCGAGCCGCGCGGCCCCACTTTGTTATACAAGGTGCTGCTGATGCGCAATGCGCCGGGCACCGAGCCCTTTGCCGGCCGCATGCAGTTCGTTGCCAAGGGCAGCATGGGCGGCAAGGCGGTTACCCTAACGCTCGAGCCTGCCGCGGCCCCGGCCGCCGAAGAGGCCGCCACCGATGTTTCAGACGCCGAAGGCGCCGCCTCCGAACAGACGCCGCTGGCCCTGCAGTTCGAGCAATTCCAGCGCAGCGAGGGCATGCTCGACCTGCCCGAAGGCTTCGAGGCGGCGTCGGTTACCCTGAATGTGCTCGAAGGCAAAACGCTGCGGGTGTCGCGCACTGTCAATTTGCCTGCGGGCGAATAGACCTTACAATGTAGTCATATAGAATGTTTTTTTGCAGCCGCAGGGTTGCCGGAGTACTCAATGTCCACTCTCACCGAATCCGTCGATCTGCAAGCGCCTCCGCCGGCCCTTGTTTTTACCGATGCCGCCGCGGCCAAGGTCAAAGACCTGCTGCTCGAAGAAGGCAACCCCGACCTCAAGCTGCGCGTTTTCGTCCAGGGCGGCGGGTGTTCGGGTTTCCAGTATGGTTTTACCTTCGATGAAACCATCAACGAAGACGACACCACCATCGATAAAGAGGGCGTCCAGCTCTTGATCGACCCCATGAGCTTCCAATATCTGTTTGGCGCCGAAATCGACTACAAAGACGATCTCGAGGGTGCGCAGTTCGTCATCCGCAATCCCAACGCCACCTCCACCTGCGGCTGCGGCTCGTCGTTTACGGCGTAGGCGGCTGGCGCAGGCCGGTTCGGTAGAAAGCGCGTTGCCGGCTCAAGCCGGATAGCGGGCGCCAAGCACCCTGGGTGCGCGGGCGCCCGTTACGCTTGGCAGGCCCGCGGCAATCCCCTCGAAGTGGGCGTGTGCCAGCCAGGCAAAGGCCAGGGCCTCGACGCTTTGCACCGGCACGCCCAGTTCGCTGGTGGGGCACACGGGCAAGCCCAGGCCTTGCGCCAGTTCTTTCATCAGGCCGCTGTTCAGTGCGCCTCCGCCGCATGCCAGCACTTCGCGGGTGGCCGGCGCATGTTCGGCCACCGCCTTGCAAATGCTCAGCACCGTCAGGCTCTGCAATGTGGCCTGCACGTCTTCGTCGGCCAGCCCCGCGTCTTGCAAGGGCTTCAGTCTTTCTTCCAGCCACGCGCGATTGAATAGATCGCGTCCCGTCGACTTGGGCGGAGGCAGGGCAAACCATGGCTCGCTGTCGTATAGCCCTGCAAGAAGGCCCTGGTGGGTCTTGCCGGAGGCGGCCCAGCGGCCGTCGGCGTCATAAAGCTTTCCGGTCTTCTCGTGGCACCACAGGTCGAGCAAAACATTGGCCGGGCCGGTGTCGAAGCCCCGCAACGGCTGCCCGGGCTCGAGCAGGGTGACGTTGGCGATGCCTCCCAGGTTCAAGACCAGCCGCGGCTGGCCGTTCTGGAAGACTGCTTGATGGAAGGCGGGAACCAGAGGCGCGCCCTGGCCGCCGGCCGCGATGTCGCGCGAGCGAAAATCGGCCACGACGTCGATGCCGGTGAGTTCGGCCAGCAGGGCGGGGGCGTTGATCTGGACAGAGTAGCCCGCCCCCGGGTCGTGCCTTACGGTTTGCCCGTGGGCGCCAATGGCCCGCAGCTGCCGGGGTGAAAGGCCGGCGTCGCTGATGACCTGGCGGCAGGCCTGGGCGTAAAGCCGGGCCAGCTCGTTGCCGGCGCGCGCGCCGCGCGCCAGTTCGTCATGGCCGGGTGTGTTCAGGGCCAGGAACTCGGCGCGCAGGGCGGCCGGCATGGGCAGCGATGCGCCGGCAAGAATGCGCGGTGGGCGCGCGGAAGGGAATTCGGCCAGCACGGCGTCCACGCCGTCTGTGCTGGTGCCCGACATGAGCCCGATGAAAAGCGGCGCGGAGCCTGGGCTGGCCATGTGCGGCGCCCCGCTTAATTGCCCGACAGGCTGGCCAGCTGGATCTGGTCGTCTTGCAGGGCGGCCAGCATGTCGATTTGCTGCTTGTAGCCGGCAAGCGCGGTATCGAAGGCCTTGCGATCGGCGCCTTCGAGGGTACGTGCGATGGGCAGGTCGACCGAGAGCGGGTCGACGTGCTTCTTGCCTATGCGGAACTCGTAGTGCAGGTGCGGCCCGGTGGCCCAGCCCGTGGAGCCCACGTAGCCGATCAACTGCCCCTGCTCGACCTTGCTGCCTTTTTTAAGGCCCTTGGCAAAGCCGCGCTGGTGGGCGTAAAGGGTGGAGTACTGGCCGTGGTGCTGCAGGATGACGACGTTGCCGTAGCCGCGCTGGGTGCCGATGAAGGAAACCGTGCCGTCGGCGGTGGCGTGTATGGGCGTGCCCGCCGGGGCGGCGTAGTCGACACCCTTGTGATTGCGATAGGTGCCGTGGATGGGGTGCCTGCGGCCGCCGAACGTGGAGCTGACCCGGGTGAATTTAAGGGCCGAGCGCAGGAAGGCGCCGCGCATGCTGCGGCCGTCGAAATCGTAGTAGCCGCCGCTGGAGTCGCTGGGCTTGAACCACACCGCATCGTAGCTTTTGTCGCGATTGATGAACTGCAGGGCCAGGATGCGGCCCGAGCCGACGTCGCGGCCCTGCGCATTGTGGGTTTCGTACACGACGCGGAAGCGGTCACCCTTGCGCAGGTCGCGCATGAAATCAATTTTGCTGCTCAGGATCTCGGCCATTTGCAGCGTGATGGAATCGGGAATGTCGGCCTTGTCTGTTGCGCCGAACAGAGAGGATTCGATTTCGCCTTCGGCCACGCGCACGTGGGTGTGGGCCTGCTCGGACTGCTCGGAAGCCTGGAAACCGTCGTTGCCGTCGGGGCGCACTTCGAGCCATTCGCTGAGCGCGACCCCGTTCTGGCTGGACGAGGGCGTGTGGTAGTAGCGCAGCCAGACGAGCTGGCCGGCTTCGTCGAGCGCCGCCTGCACGGTGCGGCCCGGATACAGCTTGTAGATGGAGCGCGCCGACTTGTCGTGCGTAAGGAAGGAGAGCAGGCCGGGTTCATCGACGTCGAGGCGCTGCAGCAGCGCCGACACGGTGTCGCCCGGCTTGATGCGGGTTTCGTCGATGAAGGGCGAGGAAAACGTGGCGGCCGCTTCGGGGAAGGGGGAGGGGAGCGCGAGGTTGCTGCTGGTTTCGGTGAAGGCGGGCAGGTCGACCTGGCTCGAGGGCTTGACAACGGCCAGTGCCGCTGCGGCCACGAAGAGGCCAAGTGCGATGGTGGCAAGGCCCCCGGTTACATAGTGATGACGGTTGGAGGGGCGGACAAGATTCTTGTCAGCCGAGGGAGTAGCGGGGTTCCCTTTTGTGGACATAAAGCTGGAGCCTGGTCAGTCGTATTCGATAAATGGATTCGTCCGAAAAGTGCGCACGCGCCAGGGCGAGGGCGGCCCGATCGGGTTAGCCAGACCCAAACACTCTGATAATATTGTGTTGCGCCAAGCACTAAGAAAAAGCCCCTTTGTTGCGCAGAAGCTGCGAAGGGGCAATCGCATTAACGCGTTATGCTAGCGCATTCACTTCATTTTATCGAGTGTTTTTCGATTTTTATTTCATCTTCCATTTTTTATGCCGTCCTCGCCACTGCCCATCACGCCCGAAGTCGAAGCTGATTTACGTATCGTCAAGCGAGGGTGCGACGAACTGCTGGTCGAATCCGAATTTGCCCAGAAGCTGGCGCGCAGCCATCAAAGCGGCCAGCCGCTGCGCATCAAGCTGGGGCTTGATCCCACGGCGCCCGACATTCATCTTGGGCACACGGTCGTGCTCAATAAAATGCGGCAGCTGCAAGACCTTGGCCATCAGGTGATCTTCCTCATAGGCGACTTCACCTCCATGATAGGCGACCCCAGCGGCCGCAACGCCACGCGCCCGCCGCTTACGGCCGAGCAGATCCAGGAAAACGCCAAGACCTACTATGCCCAGGCCAGCCTGGTACTCGACCCTTCCCGAACCGAGATCCGCTATAACTCCGAGTGGTGCGACCCGCTTGGTGCGCGGGGCATGATCCAGCTGGCCTCGCGCTATACGGTGGCCCGCATGATGGAGCGAGAGGACTTCACCCGCCGCTTCAAGGGCGGCATACCCATCTCGGTGCATGAGTTCCTGTACCCGCTCATGCAGGGCTATGATTCCGTCGCCCTCAAGGCCGACCTCGAGCTGGGCGGCACCGACCAGAAGTTCAACCTGCTGGTGGGGCGCGAGCTGCAGAAAGAATACGGGCAAGAGCCCCAGTGCGTGCTGACCATGCCCTTGCTCGAGGGCACCGACGGCGTCGACAAGATGTCCAAGTCCAAGGGCAACTACATCGGCATCACCGAAAGCCCCGATTCCATGTTCGGCAAGCTGATGTCCATCTCCGATACGCTGATGTGGCGTTACTTCGAGCTGCTGTCCTTCCGCTCCATCGACGAAATCACCCAGCTCGAGCGACAGGCCCAAGAGGGCGCCAACCCGCGCGACATGAAGGTGATGCTGGCCCAGGAGATCGTCGCGCGGTTCCATTCCACCCAGGCGGCCCACGAAGCGCTGGCCCAGTTCGAGGCGCGGTTCCGAGACGGCGCCATTCCCGACGACATGCCCGAAGTGCAGGCCGGCCCGGCGCCGCTGGGCATCCTGAAGGTGCTGCGCGAAGCGGGCCTGGCGGCCTCGGGCGCCGAGGCCCAGCGCAACGTCGAACAGGGCGGCGTGCGGGTGGACGGCACGCGCATCGAAGACAAATCGCTGCAATTGCCGGCCGGCACCTATGTGATACAAGTAGGCAAGCGCAAGTTTGCCCGGGTCACCCTCAGCTAAAGGGGCAATGTCCCCTTTCGTGTCAACAGGCCTCAAGGAGTACTCATGAAGCTCACCAGCACATCTTTCGTCGATCAACTGTTCATGTCCGAGCGCAACGCTTTCGGCAAGGTAGACGGGCCGGCCCACGTTGCGCTGGCGGGCAATGCCAATCCGCATCTGGCCTGGTCCGAAACGCCCAAGGGCACGCAGTCGTTCGCCGTCATATGCCACGACCCCGATGTTCCCAGCAAGCCCGACGACGTCAACCAAGAGGGCCGTGAAGTACCCGCCGACCTGCCCCGGGTCGACTTCTTCCACTGGGTGCTGATCGACATCGCGCCGGGTGTCGGCGAGATCGCCGAAGGCGCCTATTCGAACAGCATCACGCCGCGCGGCAAGGGCGGCCCCCTGGCGCCCAACGATACGCGCCAGGGCCTTAACGACTACACGGGCTGGTTCGCGGGCGACCGCGACATGAGCGGCGATTATTTCGGCTACGACGGGCCCTGCCCCCCCTGGAACGATTCCATCGTCCACCGCTACATCTTCACGCTCTATGCGCTCGACATCGCCGAGCTGCCGGTCGAGGGCGCGTTCACCGGCGCCGACGTACTCAAGGCCATGCAGGGCCACATTCTTGCCCAATGCAGCATCACGGGCCTTTACACGCTCAATCCACGCCTGCTGCCCAGCGCCGATTAAGGGCGGGGCTCCTTGCCCGGCCGCGGTCCGAGGCTGCGAGCGGCCCGGATACTCAAGCCAGCATGAACATCGCTCATGCTGGCTTGAACGCTTTTGGCGCAGGCGCCCGCAAAGCGCAAAAATAAGCGCTTTTGGGCTTTCAACCCCGCTTTTCGCCGGGGAACGTCGCGCATTCGCGCTAAAATGGCGTTCCCGCCGAGCAGTATTTGCGCCATACCAATCTAGGAAGCCTCATGTTTGACCGTTCCCGCACTCTTGACCAAGTCGACCCCGACCTGTGGGCCGCAATCCAGAAAGAAAACGTTCGTCAAGAGCAACACATCGAATTGATCGCCTCTGAAAACTACACTAGTCCTGCCGTCATGCAGGCTCAGGGCACGCAGCTTACCAACAAGTATGCAGAGGGCTATCCCGGCAAGCGCTACTACGGCGGCTGCGAATATGTCGACGTGGTCGAGCAGCTGGCCATCGATCGCCTGAAACAACTGTTCGGCGCGGAAGCGGCCAATGTGCAGCCCAATTCGGGTTCGCAAGCCAACCAGGGCGTCTACATGGCGGTGCTCAAGCCGGGCGATACCGTGCTGGGCATGAGCCTGGCCGAAGGCGGCCACCTTACCCATGGCTCGTCGGTCAACGCCTCGGGCAAGCTGTACGACTTCAAGTCGTACGGTCTGAACGACAAAGAAGAAATCGACTATGGCCAGCTCGAAGAGCTGACCAAGCAGCATCGTCCCAAGCTCATCGTAGGCGGCGCGTCGGCCTATGCGCTGCGCATCGATTTCGAGCGCATGGCCCGCATCGCCCACGACAACGACGCCCTGTTCATGGTCGACATCGCGCACTATGCCGGCCTGGTGGCCGGGGGCGCCTATCCCAATCCCGTGCCTCACGCCGATTTCGTCACCAGCACCACGCACAAGTCCCTGCGCGGCCCGCGCGGCGGCGTCATCATGATGAAGGCCGAGTACGAAAAAATCATCAATTCGGCCATTTTCCCCGGCATCCAGGGCGGCCCGCTCATGCATGTCATCGCTGGCAAGGCCGTTGCGTTCCAAGAGGCCCTGCAGCCCGAGTTCAAGCAGTACGCGGCCCAGGTGGTCAAGAACGCCGACGTGCTGGCGCGCACGCTGGTCGAGCGCGGCCTGCGCATCGTGTCGGGCCGCACCGAAAGCCACGTCATGCTGGTCGACCTGCGCTCCAAGGGCATCACCGGCAAGGCCGCCGAAGAAGCGCTGGGCAAGGCGCACATCACGGTCAATAAAAACGCCATTCCCAACGACCCCGAAAAGCCCTTCGTCACCAGCGGCGTCCGCCTGGGCACGCCGGCCATGACCACGCGCGGCTTCAAAGAGGGCGAGGCCGAGCTTACCGCCCACCTCATTGCCGACGTGCTCGACAACCCCGACAGCGAAACCGTCATTGCCGACGTGCGCGCCCGGGTCAACGAACTGACCTCGCGTCTGCCGGTCTATAGCTAGGGCCTGTTGACACTGGAGGGACAACCGCATGAGCGCGCAAATAGCTGACCATCAAGGCGCCAAGCGCAGTCGGGGTGGTTCCCCGGCGAGCATTGGCAACGCAGAGGGGCGGCTATTTGCGCGCTCATGCCACCGCCCGGGTTCGCCGGGCACAGGTCGCCATGAAATGTCCTTTCTGTAGCAGTTTCGATACCCAGGTCATCGACTCGCGGGTTTCCGAAGAGGGCGACACCATACGGCGTCGCAGGCGATGCACCGCCTGCGATCGCCGCTTCACCACCTACGAGCGGGCCGAGCTGCTGATGCCCGCGGTGGTCAAGCGCAACGGCACGCGTGTCGAATACGACCCCGCCAAACTGCGCGGCAGCCTCAATCTCGCCTTGCGCAAGCGGCCGGTCGACACCGAAGAAGTCGATGCCGCCGTTGCGCGCATCGAAGAAAAGCTGCTTACCAGCGGCCGGCGCGAAATCCCTTCCGGCAGCCTGGGCGAGTTGGTCATGGACGAGCTCAAGCATCTCGATCACGTGGCCTATGTGCGCTTCGCGTCGGTTTACAAAAGCTTCGAGAACATCGGCGAGTTCGTGCGGGCCATCGACGAGATCAAGGTGCCTTCCAAGCCCAAGGGCAATTCCTAGGGCAGGCAGCATGAACCCGTCCCACTCGCCCTCTTGCGATTCAGACGAAGCCTGGATGCGGCGGGCCATCGCCCTTAGCCGGCAGTCGCTTTACATCACCACGCCCAACCCTCGTGTCGCCTGCCTTATCGTGCGGGACGGCCGCTTGCTGGCCTCGGGCGTTACCCAGAAGGCCGGGGGGTCGCACGCCGAGGTGATGGCATTGCGCCAGGCGCGCGAAAACGGCGTGTCGACGCAGGGCGCCACCTTCTACGTCACCCTCGAGCCGTGCAGTCATCACGGCCGCACTCCGCCTTGTGTCGATGCGCTGATCCAGGCGCAGCCGGCCCGCGTGGTGGTGGCCATGGCCGACCCCAATCCGCTCGTTTCCGGCCGCGGCCTGGCCAAGCTCAAGGCCGCGGGCATTGCAGTGGGCGGCCCGCTTTGCGCGGCCGAAGCGCTCGAGGTCAACCCCGGCTTCGTGGCGCGCATGACGCGCGGCACCCCCTGGGTATGGCTCAAGACAGCGGCTTCGCTCGATGGACGCACGGCGCTGGGCAACGGCGCATCGCAGTGGATCACAGGGCCGCAGGCCCGCGCCGACGGCCACCATTGGCGTGCGCGCAGCTGCGTCGTGCTGACCGGCGCCGGCACTGTGCTGGCCGATGATCCGCAGCTCAATGTGCGCGAGGTGGAAACCACCCGCCAGCCGATCAAGGCGGTCATCGATACCAGCCTGCAGGTGCCCGAGAGCGCACGCCTGTTCGACGGCTCGCCGGTCTGGGTCTTTACCGCCGGCGGCGATCCGGCCAAGGCGCGGCGTTTGGCCGACCGCAATGTCCAGGTGGTGCGCATGCCGCTGGACAACGGCCGGGTGCACCTGCCCTCGGTGCTGCAATGGCTGGGGCAACACGACATCAACGAGGTGCATGTGGAAGCCGGTTCGGTGCTGAGCGGCGCGCTGCTTCAGGCCGGCTGCGTGGACGAGTTGCTGGTGTACCTGGCCCCCATGCTGCTTGGGGCGGGAAGGCCCATGGCCGAACTGCCCGTGCTGCACGATCTGGAGCAGGCCCTGCGCTTCGAATTTCACGACCAGGCCAGCCTGGGCGGCGACGTGCGCCTGCTGGCCAGGAAGGCGCCGGCATGGCGCAGCCTGCTCGATGCCATTTCCGCGGTGGCCGGCGCCTGACCGGCCGGAGACCGGCCCCCCGGCCCCCCAGGCGCCAGGCGATTCGGGCGGCGCGCCCCCGGGTAAACTCATGCACCAGACACTCTGATCATCCCGCATTACAAGGAAGCAACCCATGTTCACAGGCATAGTGGCCGCGATCGGCACCATTACCAAGGTTAAGCCTCTGGGCCAGGGCGGCCGGCACGACGGACTGCGGCTTGTCGTCCACGCACCGGGCTTTCCCCTGGAATCGACCCGGCTGGGCGACTCCATTGCCATACAGGGCGCCTGCATGACGGTCGTCGAGCTTGCGGGCGATACATTCAGCGTGGATGTGTCGCGCGAGAGCCTGAGTCTTACCGCCGGCCTTGACGCGCCGGGCGAGGTCAACCTCGAGCACGCGCTGCGCCTGGGCGATTCGCTGGACGGGCATCTGGTGTCCGGCCACGTCGATGGCCTGGGGACGGTGGCTTCGTTCGAGCCGGTGGGCGAATCATGGGACCTGCGCATCGACGTGCCCGCGCACCTGGCCAAGTACCTGGCCTACAAGGGGTCGATCACCGTCAATGGCGTAAGCCTTACCGTCAACCAGGTTGAAGATCAGGCGCAGGGTTGCCGCATCCGCATCAACCTCATTCCCCATACTGTCCAGGTTACAACGCTCAAGCATCTGCAAGCCGGCTCGGCCGTCAATCTCGAGGTCGACACCATCGCCCGCTACGTCGAACGCATGGTCTCTTTGGCATCCAAAGGCCAAGCAGGCTAGGCGCGGGCGAGCCGCGTGGTTGATCCCCGCAACGAGCTCGCAACAACGCGCGCATGGCCTTTGCCGGCCAGCCCGAAGTGTAAGCGCGCAGACGCTGCCCTCAGGAAACCGCCCGAAAATACTCGTGATTGCGGGTGTCTATGTGCGACACCCGGTATTCCACCGGCTGGTCGTTGTACGAGAAGGCCACGCGACGCACCTGCAGCACTGGAAGGCCCGGCGGCATGCCGAGCCGCCTGGCGTATTCGTCGTCGGCAATGGCGGCCTGCACGCCTTCTTCGATGCGCACCACATTGATGCCGTAAGCCACCTGGTACAGGTTGTACAGGGTGCTGGGCCGTTGATGCACCTTCTCGGCCGTCAGGCCGGGAAACAGGTCTTGCGAAAGCGTGATGTCTTCGGCCAGCAGGGGCTTGCCCTCGATCGAGCGCACGGTGGCTATGCGGTAGATGCGCGCACCGGTCGCAAGGCCCAGCCTGGCCGCCACGGCCTTGTCTGCCCGGCCCTTTGAGAAGCCTGTGATTTCCAGCTGCGGATAAGTGCGCTGCCCTTCGCCGTCGACCAGATTGAAGAAGCGGAACAGGCGCGGGCCGCGGTGGTGGACCGCCACGAATGTGCCTCGCCCCTGGTGCCTGACCAGGATGTTTTCGGCCACCAGATCATCGATCGCCTTGCGCAGCGTGCCGATGGAGACGCCGAAGCGCGCGCAGAGCTGCTTTTCCGATGGAATCATGTCGCCGGGCTTCCACTCGGCGGCGGACAGCGCCTGCACGATCTGCCTCTTGACTTCTTTGTACAGGGGCAGCCCCGAAGAAGCGGCGGGATCGAGTGTGGGCATGGGACTTTGCATGGGCGGAGAGCAACCGGAATATAGGGTATCGAGGTTCGCTGATTATAGCCAAGCCTTCGCCGGAGAGGTGTTTAATTTCATCCATGTGATACAACTCATATAGTTGACTTTGCCGCAAAGGGCGTCTTATGATGGCCGCTTCGAAACAATGAAGGCGCCATGGCGAGCGCCGGCGGAGACAACATCATGCAATGCGCGTTCAGGCAGGCCAGGCGCAAGGCCCTGGCGCTTGCCGCAGGCTTGCTGTGGGCGGCAGCCGCTTCATTGTCGGCCCATGCCGAAGGCATCGTCGCCTATTCGGGCCCGGATCGCGAAGCGCGGCTGCTGGAAGGCGCGCGCGGCGAAGGCTCATTGACCGTGTACACCTCGATGCGCAATCACGACATGCGAGAGCTGGCCGACGCGTTCGAGCGCAAATACGGCGTCAAGGTCGTCTTCTGGCGGGGCAATGCCCAGAAAGTGCTGCAGCGCACTGTTTCGGAAGCCCAGGCGGGCCGACACGAGGCCGACGTCGTCCAGGCGCCGGCCCTGGTCATGCAGGCCTTGCACGAAGAGAAGCTGCTGCAGCCGCTGTATTCGTCCAATTTCGCTCAATTGCGCCCCGAAGCCCTGAATGACAGCGGCACATGGGTGGCCGTGCGCGCCTATGTCTATGTCCAGGCCTACAACACCGACAAGGTAAGCCGGGACGAACTGCCGGCCAGCTACGAAGACCTGCTCGAACCCAGGTGGAAGGGGCGCCTGGGCGCCGAAGCCAAGGCGCAGGAGTGGTTTCGCACCTTGCTGCAGCAGATGGGCGAAGAGAAGGGGCTGGCCCTGTTTCGCCGCATCGTGGCCGAGAACGGCGTGTCGGTGCGCTCGGGCAATTCGCTGCTGAACAACCTGGTGGTGTCGGGGGAAGTTCCTTTCGCATTGTCCGTGTACAACTACATGCCCGAAAAATCCATGAGCGAAGGGGCGCCGATCAACTATGTGGCGCTGAAGCCCACCATTGCCTACAACGACGGCATCGGCGTCGCGGCCGCGGCGCGCCATCCGCATGCCGCAGCCCTGTTCGTGGACTTCATGCTGGACGAAGGCATGAAGCTGATGAAAAAACAGCAGCACCTGACCATGCACAAGCAGGACGACGAAGTGCTGGAGCGTTTTGATCCCGTCTTCATCGATGCGGCGGCCATGCTCAAGGACTACGACGACTGGACGGTGTTCTACCAGGATGTGATAGCGGGGCGTCCCGCGCAGCTGCCTTCCGAGGGCGAAAAGGGAAAGCAATGAACGCGTTTGATGAAGCCTCGGGCTCGAAAGCCGCGCAGGCGCGCATAAACAGGGTCGGCGTGTTGGGGGCGGGGCGCATGGGCCTGCCCATCATCGGCCATTTGGTAAAGCACGGTTTCCAGGTGGACGTGCATGACACCGATGAGGCAAAGCGCGAGGCTGTACGGGAGGCCGGGGCCCGCTGGCAGCCGGAGGCCGAGGCGCTGGCTCGCGACAGCGAGGCCATGCTGGTATGCGTGGGCTACGACGACGAGCTGAGGCGGCTGGCGGCGCCGGGAGGCCTGTTTTCAAACATGAAGCCGGGGGCAGTGCTGGCCCTGCTTTCCACGGTAAAGCCCGATACGGTGCAACTGCTTGCCCGGCAGGCCGGGCAAGCGGGCGTACATGTGCTCGATGCCCCGGTGTGCCGCGGCGGCCGCGCCGCCGATACCGGCACGCTGCTGACTTTCGCCGGCGGCGACGAGGCTGCCCTCGAACGGCTGCGTCCCGTGCTGTCTGCCTATTCCAGCGACATCGTCCATACCGGGCAGGCGGGTTCGGCACAGATCGCCAAGGCGGCAAACAACATGGTGCTGTGGGCATGCCTGGTGGCGGACCACGAGGCTTTCGCGCTGGCCCACTGCTATGGCCTGGACGTGGAGCGCCTTCGCCAGGCCTTGCTGACAAGCAGCGCGGCCAACGACGTGCTGAAGCATTGGGGCACGAACGAAATGGTATGGGCCGACGACGACCTGGCCATTGTGGCCGACCTTGCCCGGGACTGCGGCATTGCCCTGCCGCAGTCCGAGGTGGTGCGCGAGGTGTGCCGCGACTTGCGGCCCCGGCGCTATCAACTGGAAGCCTACGGACGCTGACTGCGGCCCGCCTCAGGGCTCAACGCCCGGGCCGGAACATATTCATCGATGATCAGAGGAGACACATGAACACCCTTGCCAAACCCACGGAAGTCCTTCCACCCGCCGACGAGATCGGCAACGACGCGCCGCCGCCCGCTGTCGTGCCCTCGGCCCAGCGCTGGGGCTCCGACGTCATCGTCGACCTGCTGCATCAGTACAAGATGCCCTATGCCGCGCTGAACCCGGGCGCCAGCTATCGCGGGCTGCACGATTCCATCGTTAATTATGGCGACAACTATCCCCGCATGATGCTGTGCCAGCACGAGGAAACCGCGGTGCAGATCGCGCACGGCTACGCCAAGGCCAGCGGCAAGCCCATGGTGGCCATACTTCACAACCTGGTCGGCCTGCTGCACGCCAATATGGCGGTGTACTACGCCTATGTCGATCGCGCGCCGATCTTCATCGTGGGCGCCACGGGCCCCATGGACGAATCCAAGCGGCGTCCCCATATCGACTGGATCCACACCGCCAACGTGCAGGGCCAGGCCGTGCGCGACTACACCAAGTGGGACTACCAGCCACATACGGTGGACGGCGTGCCGGAATCGTTTGCCCGGGCCTATGGGGTGATGATGACAGAGCCGCAGGGGCCCATCTACATGTGCTACGACGCCTGGCTGCAGGAAAAGCCGCTCGAGCACGATGTGCCATTGCCGCCTCCGGAGGCCATGGCCGTGCCCACGCCGATGGCGCCGGACCCCGCCGCGCTGCGCAAGGCCGTCGACATGCTGGTACAGGCCGAGCGGCCCGTCATTCTGGTGGAATACGCTGGGCGCCATCATCCGTCTTTCCAGGCCTTGATCGAGCTGGCCGAAACGCTGGGCGCGCCGGTGTTCGACATCAACGCGCGCCTGAATTTTCCCAGCCGCCACCCCTTGAACATGAGCATGGTCAAGGACGTGTTCCGCGATACCGATCTCATGTTGTGCCTGGATGTGCGCGACTGGGAAAAGCCCACCACGGAACTCGTGAGCACCACCCGCGAGCTGGGCGACCTGGTGCCCGCCTCGGCAAAGTGGATAGACATTGGCTTCAGCGATGTCGAGCTGTCGAGCTGGGCCATGGATTATCAGCGCCTGCTGCACGCCGACCTGCGCATTCTGGCGGATACGGCCGTGGCCATTCCGGCCCTGACCGACCTGCTGCGCGAACGCATCGGGGGGCAGACCGACCTGGCCGGCCGCATTGCCCGCCGCAGCAAGGACACAGCCGGCAAGCACCATGCCGCGCGCGCCAAGTGGCAAGAGCAGGCCCGGCGCGACTGGGACGCCAGCCCCATGACCGCGCCCCGCCTGGCCAGCGAGATATGGGAAGTCATCCAGCACGAAGACTGGGTGCTGACGGCCAATACGCTGGAGGACTGGACGCGCAAGCTCTGGGATTTCGACAAGCCGTATCGGCACCCCGGCAAATCGCTGGGCACGGCCACGCAGTTCGGCATATCGCTGGGCGTGGCCCTGGCCCATCGCGACCACGGCCGGCTGGTGGTCGACATACAGCCCGACGGCGACCTGATGTTCGACGCGGGTGCGCTCTGGGTGGCCGCCAAGCACCGGATCCCCATGCTGGTGGTCATGTACAACAACCGGGCTTACTATAACGACTGGGAGCATCAGGTGCGCATGGCCAAACATCGCGGCACGGCGCTCGACCGCGCCCACATAGGCATGGACATGGACGACCCGGCCCCCGACTTTGCCACCCTGGCGCGATCCATGGGCTGGCATGCCGAAGGGCCCATTGAGCGTGCCGAAGACGTCGGGCCCGCACTGCGCCGGGCCATCGAGCAGGTCAAGGCGGGCAAGCCGGCCTTGCTCGACACCATTACGCAAAAGCGATTCGAGTTCAAAAGCTGAAGGTGCATCATGATCAAGACAGTTGGAGTCATAGGCGCCGGACGCATGGGCATGCCCATCGTCGGCCATCTCAATCGAGCCGGTTTCGAGGTGCTGGTCAGCGAACGCGACAGCGGGCGCTGGACGGACATCAAAGAACGGGGAGGACATTGCGTTGAACTGGCCGAGCTGGCCTCAAGGGCCGAGGTCGTGCTGATCTGCGTGGGCTACGAGGTGGAAGTACGCGAACTGCTGTGCGCGCCCGGCGGACTGATCGAACTGGCGCCGCCGGGCGCCATTATTGCCGTGTTGAGCACCACTCACCCCAAGTCCATGATCGAATTCGCCCAATTGGGCGAAGAGCGCGACCTCATCATCATGGATTCGACCGTATGCCGCGGCGCCTGGGCCGCAGACGAAGGCACGCTGCTCTCCTTCGTGGGCGGCGAAGAAAAAGTGGTCGACCGGCTCGAGCCGGTCATGCGCGCTTATTCATCCGATGTCGTGCATACCGGCGGCATCGGCACGGCCCAGGCATCGCGCGCCGCCAACAACCAGATTCTCTGGGCCTGCCTGGTGGCCAACCACGAAGCCCTGGCCTTGGCCCAGACCTACGACGTCAACATCGTGGCGTTGCGCCAGGCCCTGCTCAGCAGCAGTGCCACCAATGGCTCGCTGTCAGCCTGGGGCAAGCAGACCATGGCCTGGGCCGAGGACGACATGGCCATCGTCTCGGAAATGGCGGTGGAAAGCGGGTTGTCGCTGCCCCAGTCGGGCGTGGTGCGCGAGGTATGCCGCGCCCTGAAGCCGCGCCGCTATCGCCTGGAGGAATACGGGCGCTAGCCTGCTGCGGCCCCGGCTTCCCCGATATCTGATAAAATGGCGGACTTCGCTTTGCTTAACCGTATTATGCTTTAACTGCGTCGTGTTTAATGCGGGCGAACCAAAATAGGACAGGTGGCCGAGTGGTTGAAGGCGCACGCCTGGAAAGCGTGTATACGTGAATAGCGTATCGGGGGTTCGAATCCCCCCTTGTCCGCCAGGAATCAAAAGCAAAAGGCCCGCGTGAAGCGGGCCTTTTGCTTTTGCGCCAATGGCTTATTCGCGAAATAGGTCCGTGATGAGGTTTCTGAACCAGACACTTGCTCCGTCACGATGAAACCTGCGATGCCAGTATTGCTTCAGATCATACTGAGGTACTGCCATCGGCAGCTCCAGCAACTTCAGATTGGCAAACCTGGAGTACGCAACGCCCACGGCGCGCGGTACTGTGGCGACGAGGTCGGATTCCTCGATGATCATGGGCAGGCTCATGAAGTGCCGGGTTTCGAGGGCGATCTTTCGCCGGATGCCGCGTTGATGAAGAAGGTACTCGAAGATTTCGTGGCTTCGTCCAGATACATATACCACCATGTGTGCGAGGTCGAGAAATTGCTTCATGCTGAGTCTATTGCCGGGCACCTTGGGATGATCCTCGCGTACGACACATACAAAGGAATGGCTGAAGAGCCTCTGCTGAAAAATTTCGGCCTTGGTCAGATCGGGAAAATAACCGACCGCCAGATCGACCTTGCCTGTTTCAAGCGCGGTTTCCAGCTGCTCGTGGGGCACGGTGGTCGCCCGCAAGCGTATGCTCGGAGCGACGGTTGACAGCCGCTTGAGCAGCTTCGGCAGAAACACCATTTCTCCAATATCGGGTGTGTTGATGGTGAAGGTTCGCGTGGCCACTGCAGCATCGAAGTTCGATTCGTGCAGTACCTGTGTACGCATGATATCGAGCACGCGTGAAATTGACGGCGCCAGGTCTTGCGCCCGAGGGGTGGGCTTCATGCCTACACCAGTCCTGACAAATAGGGGATCGTTCAGCATCAAGCGCAGCTTGGCCAGCGCGGCGCTCATTGCGGGCTGACTCAGACCGACGGCCTGCCCGGCCCTGGTCACGCTTTGGTGTTCGAGCATCGCTTCGAATATAAGCAGCAAGTTCAAGTCAACATGGTTCATGTCCATAACAAAAAACCTATAAGGGGTGAGGGTGCGACTTGCTGTGAAGCGAAAATGTTTTATGCAGGCTAGGCTATGCGGGCATTGGGGGTGGCATCAGGCCGGATCACATTATCCAAAAAACAAATTATACCTATTCGCTGTATCCCGTTGACCCTCTGAAAGCGGGTTTCTATCATGGATCCGGATGCCGCAAGTCTGTAATGCGCATCGATACAAAACTATATAAATACGAGGATCGGAGACATGAATCTAATCAAGCTGTTCACGTCCTGTGCCGCCGCGATTTCCATGCTGGGCGCATCGGTGGCTAATGCTCAGGAACCTATTCGTATCGGTATGGCCTTGCCATTGAGTGGCGTTTTCACCAGCTATGGGCAGCAGGCGAAAAACGGCATACAGGTTTTCATGAACAAGCACGGCACCACTGTGGCCGGAAGGCAGATCGAGATCATATACCGCGATACGGGTGGAGGCAGCGCCGAATCAGGCCACCGGCTGGCGCAAGAGTTTGTCTCTCGCTACAAGGTCGATATATTGGGCGGGTTCCTGATTACGCCCCAGGCTTTTGCGGCGGCTCCTGTCGCAACGGCTGCGAAAGTACCTTTGTTCGTCATGCTGGCGGGTAGTTCCAGCGTCACCGAAAAATCCCCCTATATTGTGCGCACTTCCTATACCAATGCGCAGATGGCCTATCCGTTGGGGCAGTGGGCTGCGAACAACGGCATAAAGACCGCCTACAGCCTAGTGGCTGACTTTGGACCAGGCCACGACGCCGAACATTGGTTCAAGAAAGGATTTACTGAAAATGGCGGGCAAATCGTCGGGGAAACCAGGGTGCCGCCCGCCAACCACGATTTTGCACCGTTTGTTCAACGCATCAAGGATGTGGAGCCGGACGCGGCTTTCGTCTTTCTGCAGGCAGGGGATGCGTCGATCGGCTTCTTGAAGGAGGCGGCTGGCCGCCAGTTAGCCGAAGCGGGTGTCAAGACCTTGGCGCTCGAAGGCTTTACCGACGACGACACACTGGCCGCAGTGGGCGATGCCGCCCTAGGTGTCATTTCAGCCGGTTTTTATACGACCGACTACGACATACCCATGAATACCGAGTTTCTTTCTGGATTCAACGCAGTCGACGGGGGAAAACTGCCGCCAAATTTCATTGCGGTCGCCGCCTATGACGCGATGCGAGTCATTTACTCGGCGCTTCATGAGCTGAATGGCGAGGTTGATTCCGATCGCCTCATAGAAGCAGCCAGGGGAATGCAGGTCGATAGTCCTCGGGGCGTGCTGGTCATCGACAAAGAAACCAGGGATGCCGTCCAGGATATCTACATCCGCAAGATAGAGCGTGTGGACAGCGGTTTGGTAAATCGCAATTTCGACAAAATTCCAATGGTGAAGGATCCCGCGAATTGACAGGCCTACGAGTATTGGAAGACGGAGACGAGCATGTACATACAGAACAGTTGGTACGCGGCCGGCATGAGCCATGAAATTGGTTCAAAGCCTGTGGCTCGAACCATACTCGAGCAGCCTGTCGTGCTGTACCGCATGCAAAGCGGCACAGTGGCGGCGCTGGAAGACCGTTGCTGTCATCGCGGCTTGCCGTTGCAGCACGGGGTCGTTACCGGTGAGCTTCTTGAGTGCGGCTATCATGGACTTGCGTTTGATGGAAGCGGGCGCTGTGTGCGGATTCCAGGCCAGGAGAAGATTCCGGCCAAGGCGGTCATAAGAAGTTATCCCGTTGTAGAGCAGGACGATCTGATATGGATATGGATGGGAGACCCTGCGCTGGCCGACGCAGCCAAAATCATCCAGTACCCATGGCATCGAGATCCGGCCTGGGCCTATAAGGGGAAGTGCACCACCATCAACGCGCACTATCAATTGTTGTACGACAATCTGATGGACCTTTCTCATGTGGGTTATGTGCATAAGAACACCATCGGGGGTGAGCCCGAAGCGCATTCGAACGCTCAGATGAAGACAACGCGAACCGCCGATGGCGTGCATGTCATCCGTTGGCTGCTCGATTCAACGCCGCCGCCTACTTATTCTGCGATGTTCGACTTCAAGGGGAGGGTTGACCGATGGATAGAGATCGAGTTTTCGCCTGGAGCTGTACGTTTGTATACGGGCGCCAAAGATGCGGGGGCTGGAGCCTATGAGGGCAATCGCGACGGAGGGCTGGGATTGAGAACCCTGCACGCTATCACTCCGTCGACGCCCGACAGCACGTACTATTTCTGGAGCATCGCACGCAACGTGAAATTGGATAACCAGGACATCCACGAAAAAGTCTTCCGCCAGATAGAGGCCACGTTTCACGAAGACAAACTCATTCTTGAGTCGCAGCATCAGCGGTTGAAGCAGCGCCCTGATCCATTGGTGGACATTGCCGCGGACGCAGGCGCGGTGCAGGCGCGGCGAGTTATTGCAGAGCGAATTAAAGAGGAAGCTGTTGTACGTAGCCCTTCGATACGTTAGCATTGTTTGGATACGTAGCTTGCTGCTAGGGTTTCATCATGCCGGAGTCTACCTCGAATGCGCTTGCCAACCCGTCTTGCAGGCCGGCAAGCGCCGCGTCTGCCGATCTGCATCGTGCAAGCAGCACTTCGCGTGACATTCGCGCGTCCGCGTGCTGCCAAAGCTGGAGGATAGCCGCAGCCTTCGCCACGTTCTTCGCTGTGACAACGAAGAGTTCTGTCTGATCTACCTGGTCGGTAGTGGGCGCACCTCTGCCGCGCAACGCGGTCACGGGCTTGAAGAAAGGGGTTCAACCCTATAGAATAAGGGTTAACCCTTAGGAGGCTGAACCATGAATGAATTATTAATTTCAGTCTTGTTGGCGACCATGGCGGTTCTGGCGATTGGCGCCGTGCTGCTGCTCGGACTGATAGCCCTGGCCGGAATCGAGCGTCCTCGCGGCGCGGGCCTGATGCAGCGGCTGTTGTGCCGTCTTTCCTTTGACCGACTGGGCTGCTGCGACGCGGCCGGCCGGGCCGGGTAGTTTCCGGCCGCTAAGCCGCTTCGATTCGGTTGCGGCCTAGCGACTTGGCCAGGAACAAGGCCTTGTCCGCACGCCGCAACACGTCTTCGAAGCTTCGGTCGTCATGCCGGCGCGACGAGACTCCGGCCGACACAGTGATGCGGATGGGCTGATCGCCGGTCTTGAAATTAGACGCTTCGATGGCGCTTCGCATGCGTTCCACCGCGGCCCTTGTGCGGGTTGCGTCCATGTCCTTGAACAGTGCGGTGAATTCTTCTCCGCCTGATCTGGCGACCATGTCGGCTGCGCGGATTTCTTCCCGCAAGCGGGTGGCGATGTGAACGAGGGCCTGGTCGCCTGTTTCATGGCCGTAGCGGTCGTTGATGGACTTGAAGT
The DNA here is from genome assembly GCF_003096595.1 of Pusillimonas noertemannii. Lineage (GTDB taxonomy): Bacteria > Pseudomonadota > Gammaproteobacteria > Burkholderiales > Burkholderiaceae_B > Pusillimonas > Pusillimonas noertemannii. The sequence continues at coordinate 632,750 of NZ_QEKO01000001.1, forward strand.
CGTCGATGTCGATTACCGCGACGGCGAATCCGCCCTGCGAGCTGGCCGCCGCGTCAAACATCATTGCCCCGCGTTCGGTGACCGCGCGTCGATTGGGCAGACTGGTAAGGAAGTCGGTGGCGGCGGTATGTTCCAGCCGCAGCCGCAGTACGTCAGAACACAGCATGAGGAACGTGGTGGTGCCCACGATGGGCAGCATGGTCAGGACGATGGCCGACACGACGTTCCAGCCGCTGGCGCCCGACTCTACGTGGAAGTCGGCGGGCACGTCCATCGACAGGTATATGGAGAACCTGATCGAGGTGCTTACGGCCAGCAGCGAGAAAAGCGCGATCAGCAGCTTTCGGCTGGACGAGAACTGGGCTGGGGGGTGCTTGACGAGCGCCTGCAGCGAAGTGAAGGCCAGCGTCAGCCAGGAAAGCGCCGCGATGATCACCCGCACCTTGAAATCGGGAAAGACGGCCGAGAACCACAGTATGCCGATGGTGGCCCCCACGGCGGGCGCATACAGCTTTGGGTCGGGCCGCATGCCATTGACTTCGCGCAATGCCAGGCTGTAGGCGGCAAGCCCGAAAACCATGCCGCCATTGGCCAGTGTCAGCATCAGGGGGCGCGGCAGCGCCTGCCCGAATGCGAACAGGGCGCAGCCCGCGGCGATAAGCAGCGTGCCCCATTGCCAGTACCTTGCCGCCGGCCTGAGCAGTTCGGGCAGGCTGCGATAGGCAAAGGCCAGGACTGACCAGTTGGCAAGTATGGTCAGCGAGATAATGGTAAAGACTGTCTTTGCGTCCACGTTGCCCTCAAGTGTCCAAGCCCGGAAACTCCGCTGCTGGCACGGGGTGGCCCAACAGATAGCCCTGCAGCGCGTCGCAGCCGAGCTCGCTGAGAAATTCCTGCTGGGCCCGGGTTTCGACGCCCTCGGCGACGATCTTCAGTTGCAGTGCCTTGCCCAGCGCGATAATGGCCGAGACGATGGCCGCGTCTTCGGTGTCGCGCACCAGTTCCTTGATGAAGCCCCGATCTATCTTCAGTTCGCTGGCCGGCAGGCGCTTAAGGTAGAGCAGGCTCGAATAGCCCGTGCCGAAGTCGTCTATGGAGATCTTCACGCCCAGGTCGTCCAATTGCTTCAGGATGACCATGCTGGCGTCGACGTTGCGCATGGCGGTCGATTCGGTGATTTCCAATATAAGGCTGTTGGGAGGCAGTTCATGGCGCTTCAGCGCGCTGCGCACGGTCTGGATGAGATCGGCGTGTGCAAACTGCAGGGGCGACAGATGGACCGAAATGGTCCAGTCGCGGCCCTGGTCGCGCCATTGCTTGAGCTGGCGGCAGGCCTCGTCAAGCACCCAGTTGTCGATGTCGATGATCAGGCCGGTTTTTTCGGCGGTGGGAATGAAGTCATCGGGTTGGATCAGGCCGCGATGCGGATGCTGCCAGCGCACCAGCGCTTCGGCACCCCGGATGGGGCCTTCCGGGTCGTCGAACCGGGGCTGATAGTGCAGCAGCAGCTCGCCTTTTTCTACCGCCTGGCGCAGGTCTTGCACCATTTGCAGGTGTTCTTCGGCATTGGCGTTCATCGAGGGATCGAAGAACGAATAGCCGTTGCGCCCCGTGTCCTTGCGATAATACAGGGCGGCGTCGGCGTTGATGAGCAGGGCTTGCGCGTCCAGGCCGTCTTCGGGATAGATGGCGATGCCGATGCTGGTGGAAAGGCGCAGCTCGAATCCGCGTATGCGGTAGGGCCGGGATACCAGCTCGACTATCTTCGCGGCCAGGGTGGCGATGTCTTCGGCCGCTTCGATCTGGCTCAGCACCACGAACTCGTCGCCTCCGAAACGGGCCACGGTGTCTTCCGCGCGTATGCCCGACCTGATGCGTGCGGCCGTTTCGATGAGCAATTCGTCGCCCACGGTGTGGCCATAGACGTCGTTCACCGACTTGAACCCATCCAGATCCATGAACAGCACAGTGAAGCGCGACTTGTTGCGCAGTGCGGTTTGCCGGGCCTGTTCAATGCGGTCTTCGAGCAGGGCGCGATTGGGCAGGCGTGTCAGGGCATCATGCAGGGCCATGTGTTCCAGGGCCTTGTTGGCCTTGTGCAGCGACATGTTCAGCGCGCCCGTGCGCGACGCATGGCGGCTGTCGAGCGCGCTTACGATCAGGGCGATGCCCAGCACGGCGACCGTGACCATGGTAACCAGCACGGACAGCCAGTCGGTGTCGACCCCGAAGTGGGCCGCGCGGCAAATGCTGCCCACCGGAAACCGCGCCGCCGCCATGCCGCTGTAGTGCATGCCGACAATGGCGCAACCCATGACGATGGCCGCGGTGATTTTCAAGGTGGTGCGATGCGCCCCATGCCGGCCCAGGTAGGCGGTGATCCACAAGGCCGCGCCCGAGGCCGTGACGGCGATGAGCAGCGACAGGGCGAACCAGCCGGGGTCGTAGACGATGCGGGGCAGCATCATCATGGCTTCCATGCCCAGATAGTGCATGCCCGCCACGCCCATGCCCATGACCAGGGCGCCCACGACGAGACGGCGCGTGGTCAGCCTGCGCCGGCAGGCGATCCACAGGGCGAAGGCGGATGAGGCAATGGCCACCAGCAGCGAGAGCAGGGTGAGCCCGGGGTCGTAGCCCAGCTCTATGGGCAGGCTGAAGGCCAGCATGCCTATGAAGTGCATGGACCAGATGCCCAGGCCCATGGAGAAAGCCCCGCCTCCCAGCCACCACACGGCTGTCTTGCCGCGGGCCGTACTGATCTGGCTGGCCATGCTCAAGGCCGTATATGACGCCAGGATGGCCACGAGAAGGGAGAAGACGACCAGAATGGCGCTATAGCTGCTGTCAAGCATGTGAACAGGACGGAAAGACAGGGCGGATCATTTTGTGTGCAAGTGTATCCCGGGTGTGATGAGAAGGCTTGGTATGGCACTACCCCCACATGGGTCTTCCCCGTTTCTATGAAAATAATTCATCCAGATGTATTTTTTCGCATGACTCACTCATGTTGATTGGCCGCTTCGCCTAGAGCGTGCCCACAAACCATATTTATGGTTACTATTAGTAACTTCAGGGCTTTTTCGTTTCTGCAAGCGGCTGCCGGCGCGGGCTCATGAGCATGGGCCCGCCGGTTGAGCGCGGGCCTGCCTGACGCTACGGCTAGCCTTTGTGGCGCTTGAGCGTTGCAGAAGGCAATTCATGAAAGCGCTGCTGATAAGCGGCCGAGAACTGGCCCAGGTGCCCGAAGCCCCAGCGCAGGGCGGTTTGCGTTACGGTGGCGCCTGGCCCGGGGGCCGAGAGCTCGGCCCGGGTGGCGTCCAGCCGGAACTCTTTAAGCTGCTGCATGGGCGAAGTGTTGCGGTACTTGCGATAGCCGGCGAACAGGCTGCGCATGCTGACGCCCGCCTGGTCGGCGATGTCGCCCGCGGTAAGGGGCAGATGGGCGTTGTGTTCTATATAGGCCTCGGCGCGCTTGATGAAGCCCGGCGCGATAGTGTCGCAGGGCTTGCCGCCGTCGCCCTGGTTGTGGGGCAGCGTGCCCAGCAGAGACACCATGAGGGCTTCTTCGAACTGGGCGGCGATAAGGGGTTGGTCGAACAGCGAGCCTTCAGAAGCTTCGGTAAGCTGCCATTCGAGCAGCCGCCGCAGCGAGCGTGTGGTCGCGCCTTGCAGCGGGATGGCGGGCGAGAAATTGAGCGGTCCGCCCGTGGGCCGGCCATAGTATTGAGCGCATTGCTGCTCGAACGCGGCGCGCTCGACGCGGATGAAGAATTTTTCGGCGCTGCGCTCGTGGCGCATGCGGAATTCGAGCGCGGGACTGATGATGGTACCCACGCCCGCGTCGGAAAGCACGCTTTGCGCGCCGCAATGTATGCTTTCCTGCCCCGAGATGGGCAGCTGTATAAGATAGAAGTCGTTCAGCTTGCCGGGCTCGATGTCGACTGTGGCGCCATACAGCATGCGGCCGTAGCTTACTTTTTTACCGCGCCGGAAATGCAGCTCGGTATTGAGCGATTGCGACCGGCCCACGACGCGCAGGTCGTGTTCGCAGAAAATCTGGCTGACCTCGTGGCGTACTTCGTCGGCATCGCGCGAGTTGAATCGCGGGAAGCGGCTGAACAAGTGGCGGCGCAAATGAGTGGAATCAGCCGTCTGCATATGCATTGCCTTTGGCGCCGGGCGGGCCCGCATGGCGTTGCGGGTTGTAGGCGATGCGGCGGCCCGGGTGCCTGCAAAATGGAAAAGAACAGTTTAGTCCTAAACCTTTGTGCGGCATCCCGGGGTTTTCCTGGATGTCAGGGTGTCGCCGGCGGCGCGAACGAACCATACTGGCCCTGCCAGTAGGTCAACGGCGGGTCGCCCGGCAGGACGCTGATGTGGGTAACCTTGCCCACGATGAGCGCATGCTGCCGGTGTTCGATCACTTTCTCGATATCGCAGGCGAAGACGGCCAGGGCCCTGCGCGACAGCCATACGCCTTCCGGCGTCTGGCTCCAGTCATCGTCGGCGTAGCGCTGGGCGCCCCGCAGCCCACCTTTGCCTGAGAAGTTCTCGGCCACGTGCTGCTGTCCGCGGCTGAGCACATTGATGCCGAACCGCCCGGCCTTTTCCAGCACGGGCCATGAGGACGATGTCCTGTTGACCGAGATGAGCAGCTCTGGAGGATCCATGGATACCGACACGACCGAGGTTGCCGTCAGCCCGGTGCGTTCCTGGCCGTCGCTGGCGGTGATGACGGACACGCCGCCTGCCATCTGGCGCATGGCCTGGCGAAATGCCTGGTTCAGGTCCTGATTCAAGTTCGGGTTCATGGCTGTTTCTTCCGGATGCCCCGTTTCTCGAGGATGGGCAGTACGTTGTCGCGGAAATAGGGGAACTCGTCGGCGTAATGAAAGAACGACAGGGTGGTTCCGCTGAATCCCGCTTCATGCAGCTGGATGATGCCATCGGCCACCTGTTCGGGGGTGCCGACCAGCGGGAATCCGCCGTGGCCGGCGGCAAAGCGTTCGCGGATCAGGGCTAGCAGGTCGTGCGGGAAGGACTGGGCATGGGCGAACTGCAGGCGGATCAGGTTGTCGACGGCGGCCCAGTCGGCATTGTCCTGCAGCAGTTGCCAGCCTTCTTCCGCCTCGGCCTGGGTGGGCCGGCAGACGACGTGGGCAAAGGTCAGCACACCCACCTTGCGGCCCAGGTCGGCCGCCTGTTGCTTAAGCTGCGCGACTTCCGTCTTTGAGCGGTCCAGGTCGATGGCGGGCGTGAACAGGAAGTTGGCATTGCGCGAGGCGAACTCGCGGCCCAGGCCCGATCCGGCCGCATTGAAGATGGGCGGCAGCGCGGCGGGCTGAGGGTAGCCATAGGTATTCTTGAGATGAAAATACTTGCCGTCCCAGTCGAAGGGGCCGTCGTGTGTCCAGAGCTTCTGGATGATGTCGAACCATTCCTGGGCGTAGCCGTAGCGTGTCTCGTGGTCGTCGGGCAGGGTCAGGCCCAGTGCCTCGTACTCGGGCTTGTTCCAGCCGGCGACGACGTTCAGGCCGATGCGGTCATGGCTTATCTGGGCAATGGTGGCCAGCTGCTTGGCGACGATGACGGGGTGGTTCGCCATGGTGTGGATGGTGCCGAAGACGGTGATGCGCCGGGTGTGCGCCAGCAGGGCGGTGGCCCAGGTAATGGTCTCCAGCACATAGCCATGGAAGTCGGTCTCGCCGCCGTAGCCTATCCAGCGCGCGATGGGCAGCATGAAATCGATGCCGGCGTCGTCCAGCAGCTTGCCCAGCCTGAGGTTGCTTTCCCAGTCGGCGGGCCAGCGGCCGGGCAACTTGGAAACGGTCATGCCGCCTGAACAGTTGCTGGCGAAAGTGCCGAGCAGGAAGTGGTCTTTTTCAATGAAGGGATGGGTGTGCATGCCTGTCTCCGGTTTCTTGTGCGGGGTTGAGCGCTTTGAGTCGGTGCTTCTTGTGGCTCAACGGTAAGACGGAAGAAGGGGGGCGGGCTATCGGATTTGCGCAGGCACTATCCTGTTCGTGCAGGAATCTTAGTCTTGGCTTTGCGTCATGCGCCGGGCCCAGGCGGCCACGGGCAGGGCGGGGGTTTGCAGCCAGACGCGGCGCAGGACAGCCCATAGTTCCGAGGTGCCGCGCTGGCTGGGCCAGAACTCGGGGGTTCGGGGCTGCCAGGGGGCGTTGGGCGAGGGGCGGTCGGCGAACAGGAAGCGGAACGAGTAGTAGCCGGCACCCAGGCCCATGCGCAGGTCCGATACGACGAGCTGGCCGTCGATCTCGTCGTAGCGCAGCCAGTCGCCCGAGAACCAGCGCAGGCCGTCCAGTTGTTCGAAGGGGGGCATGGCTCGGGTCAGATCGGTGTTCAGGGGCTGGCGCAGCCATTCGGGCGGCTGGCGGTCCAGGACGCCGGCGGTGGATTCGTAATAGTGGCCGTCCGGGCTGCGTGCAACGACGCGCCACAGCAAAATGGTAAAGGGCTGCGGTGTCGAGAACATGGCCTGCACCGCCACGCTGTCGCGCTCGAGCTGGTGCCGCACGCGGTGTTCCACCACCTGCTTGAAGGCGATCGAGGCGGCCAGGTAGATGCAGCACCAGGCCAGGGTCCATCGCAGGGCGCGCCGGGTTCGGTCGCCGGCGCCGACCAGCAGCGCCGCAAGCACGGCCAGGGTCAGGGGCGCGGTGAAGAAAGGGTCGATGATGAACAGGGTGGACCAGGCCGTGGGCGTGGGGCGCAGGGGCCACAGCAGCTGGGTGCCATAGGCGGTAAAGGCGTCGAGAAGGGGGTGGGTGATCAACGCCAGCCATATGGCCCAGAACAGGCGGCCGGCGCCGTAGTGGGGCGAGGGCTTCCAATGCCGCAGGGCCGCGGTCAGGATGATGGCCAGCGCCGTCAGGACAAACAGCGAATGCGAGAAGCCGCGATGGTTGATCATGGCGGACACGGGGTCGGCGTAGCGTATGACCACGTCCAGGTCGGGCAGGGTGCCCAGTACGGCGCCCGCGACGACGGCCTTGCGCCCGTGGAAGCGGCCCAGCATGGCGCCGCAGATGCCGGCGCCCAGGGCGGCTTGTGTGATCGAGTCCATAACGGCCAGGCAAATTCGGGAAAGCGCCAAGGATAACAGGCATGCGCTGCCTTTTTTGCCCGCTGCGCATTTTGCGGGGCGCGGGGCTTTGGCCGCCTGTGTATCCCGGGCGTCGGCGCGGGCCTGCGAAACCGGCGGCAGAGGTAGAATATACGACTTGTCATCAACGCTCTGCCGGCGGCCAGCCGCGTCTTTCGACCGCCATGGCGCCGGCCCAAGGAAGAACCTTGTTCAGTACGCTTTCGGCCTATGCAGGCGATCCCATACTTTCTTTGCAGCTTGCCTACCGTGACGACGAGCGGGCCGATAAAGTCAACCTGAGCATCGGCCTTTATTACGACGAGCAGGGCCGCATCCCGCGCTTGAATTCGGTTCAAGAGGCGGCCAAGGTAGTGAACGCTTCTACGGCGCCCTGCGTCTATCTGCCCATGAGCGGCAGCCCTGCCTACTGCCGCGCGGCGCAAGGCCTGGTGTTCGGCGCCGATTCCGAAGCCCTTCAGGCGGGCAGGGTGGCCACCATCCAGACGCTGGGCGGCTCGGGGGCGCTGAAGGTGGGCGCCGACGTGTTGCGGCGCTTCTTTCCGGGTTCGGCGGCGCGCATCAGCGGCCCCACATGGGACAACCACCGTGCCATACTCGAGGGCGCGGGCTTCGAAGTCGACGTCTAACCCTACTTCGATCATGCCAGCCAGCGGCTCGATTTCGATGCCATGGCAAGCTACCTGCGCACCCAGCCGGAGCAGACCGTCGTGGTCCTGCACCCCTGCTGCCACAATCCCACCGGAGCCGAACTCAGTACGCAGCAGTGGGACGAGATCGTGGCCATCGTGATCGAGCGCCGGCTCATTCCCTTCCTCGACCTGGCCTACCAGGGCCTGGGCGAAAGCTTCGAGCGCGATGCCTACCTGGTGCGCGCCCTGGCGTCGGCCAATGTGGCCTTCCTGGTCGCCAATTCGTTTTCCAAGATTTTTTCACTGTACGGTGAGCGCTGCGGCTCGCTCAGCATGGTGTGCGCCAATGCAGACGAAGCGTCGCGGGCGCTGGGCCAGATGCAGCAGGCGGTGCGCCGCAACTACTCCAGCCCGCCCGCCCATGGCGGCCACCTGGTCGAGACCGTGCTGCTCGACCCGGCACTGCGCGCCATGTGGGAAGCCGAAGTGGCCGAGATGCGGGGCCGCATCCACGAAATGCGCGGTCGCCTGCACGAAGGCCTGCTGCGCCATCACCCCGATTACGACTGGGGTTTCCTGCTGGCGCAAAGCGGCATGTTCAGCTATGCGCCCGTTCTGGCGCCCCACATGGACAGGCTCATCCAGGCCCATGGCGTCTACATCATCGAGTCAGGCCGCATCTGCATCGCCGGGCTCAACAACCAGAACGTCGATCGCGTGGCCAAGGCCTTTGCCTCTGTGCTGAAGGAAGCAACGGCCGCCTGAGGGCGGCTCGTGCGCCCGGGCCCGGGCCGCGAGGGCCGTGCGTCCTTATGTCTGTGCGGAAGGGCGCTCCAGGTCCGCGCCGGCGGTCCGCCGCCCCGTTGCGGCATTCGCCTGCGGCGCAAACAGGGCAAAGGCGCCTGCCACATAGGCCTTGACCCGGTCGCTGATAATGGGCTCGATCTCGGCCGGGGTAGGCAATTGATACACCCATTGCTGTATGCCCATGTAGAAAACGCCCCCATGCAGGCCCCACACCAGCTGGATCTCACGCTCGGTGGCGGGGCTTTCATCATCGATGCCCAGGTGGCGGCGCGTTTCGCGCACGATGCGCGGAAACAGCTTGGTCTTGAGCATGCTTAGATATTTATCGGGGATATAGCCGTCGCTCAGGCCCGAGAAAATCAGGATGCGCACCCATTCGGGCGTCATGACGCTGCAGGCGTAGTCCTGGTAGAACAGGACCAGTTTTTTTTCAAGATCCAGGCTGTCGTCATCCAGCCATTCTTCCCATTGCGGCTTCCATCGGCCCAGGTACACCTGCTGGTACACCCGTTCTATCAAGGCTTTCTTGGTGGGAAAGTAGTGATACAGCAGCGGGTGGGTGATGCCTATTTCCCGGGCCAGGTCGCGCGTCTGTCCGTCCAGGCCACGCTTTGAAAAGAAGGCGATGGCGCTGTCCAGAATCTGCTGTTCCCGCTCTTGCGCGCTGAGGCGCTGCCGGGTTCCTGGAGTCTTGGTCGCGGGCTTGGCCTTGCGGGCTCTGGGCGTGGTGTTGGACATGAAGGCTGGTCGCTGCCGTGAAGGCTGAAAGAATAATCCGGAATGCCGCTTGCAGGCTCATTGTATCTACTTGCCGTTGACATTATTTACCACATGGTCAACAATATGGCAAAAGAAAGTGGGTTCCACACTGCGCGATACACAGGCTTGTATCGCGACATTAAAAATACCAGAGAGACAAATCCCATGGAGCTACTTGGCCAGCAACTTATTGGTGCGAACAGGCAGACGGTGTGGAACGCGCTTAACGATCCAGACATTCTTGCCCAGTGCATCCCGGGCTGCGAAGAAATCTCCCGCCTGTCCGAAAACCAGCTGCAACTGCGCATCATGGTCAAGATAGGGCCGGTCCGTTCGCGGTTCGCCGGCACGCTCACGCTCGAAGACATCAATGCCCCGGCCAGCTGCACGCTGGTGTTCGAAGGAACCGGCGCGGCGGGCTTTGCAAAGGGCGGCTCAAGCGTCGTCCTGTCCGAGCAGGGCGAGCAGACCAGGCTCGAGTATGCCGCCAAGGCCTCGGTGGGCGGCCGGCTGGGCCAGATCGGCGGCCGGCTGATCGAATCGTCGGCCCGCAAGATGGCCGATGAATTCTTCAGCGCCTTCCAAAGCGTGTTGTCGGGCGGCGCCGATGCAGGCGCCCAGGACAGTGCCGAGGCGGGCACCCTGGGCGGTATCGATGCCGCGGCCGTGCCTGGCGCACGCAGCATCGGGGCGCCGCCTTCTTCCGGGCAAGCCGCCCTTGCCGATGCCGGGGCGTCCGCCGGCGGCCCGGCGCAAAAGAACGGCGCGGCCACAGGCCGGCCTGCGTCCACGCCAGCGCCCGCCAGGCACGCGCCGGCCGCGCCCATGCTGGCTGGCTGGCGTCCCGAGCTGTATCGCGCCTTCTGGTTCTGCCTGGGCGTCTTCTTTACCTTGCTGGTCGGTCGCTGGCTGCCCTGATCCCAGGCGGGCCGGCTTGTCTGCAGTACTTTCTTGTGCCCCGGGGCGCATGCGGAGGCGGCAATGAAAGCCCCATCATTCGACTATATAAGGCCAGGCTCGGTAGACGAGGTGCTCGAGCTGCTGGCCACGCATGGCGACGACGCGCGCATCCTGGCCGGCGGGCAGACCCTGATGGCCACCCTCAACATGCGCTTGTCCGAGCCAGAGCTGCTCATCGACATCAATGCCATCGAGTCCCTGAAGGGCATCGAGCTGCGGCAGGGGGCCTTATGGATAGGCGCCATGGCGCGGCACAGCCACGTCGAAGATTCCCCCCTGGTTGCCGAGCATGCCCCCATGCTTGCCCAGGCGGCTCCGCACGTGGCGCATCGCGCCATACGCAACCAGGGCACGTTCGGTGGTTCCATCGCCTTTGCGGATCCGGCCGCCGAATGGCCGGCCTGTATCGTGGCGCTCGACGCCGTGCTTCACCTTGCGGGTCGGCAGGGTGTGCGCAAGGTGCCCGCCGTCGAGTTCTTCCTTGATCTCTACACCACCGAACTGGCGGCCGACGAGGTTCTGCTGGGCTGCGAGATTCCCATTCTTGCGCCGGGCAGGGCCCAGGTCTTCCAAGAGCTGGCGCGCCGCCATGGCGACTATGCCATCGTGGGCGTGGCCGCCGCGGCGAACCTGCGTGGCGGCGTCTTTCACGACATGCGCCTGGTGTTCCTGGGCATGGACAACACACCCGCGCGGGCGCTCGACGTCGAGCAGTGGCTCGAGGGCAAGGCGCCCGACGAACAGGCGCTTGCCCAGGCAAGACAACTGCTTGACGACGTGCTGCAGCCATCCGCCGATCTATACAACAGCACCGCTACAAAAATGCACCTGGCCGGCGTGCTGATGGGCCGGGTCCTGAGAAAACTGGCCGAAACGGCCTGACGCCCGCCAAGGAGACAACCATGGCTGAATCCATACAAATAAAAACACGCATCAACGGCGTGGAAGGAAGCTACCGGGTCGAGCCGCGCCTGCACCTGGTGGATTTCCTGCGCGACCAGCTCGAGCTGAAAACGGCCCGGGTCAGCTGCGAGCATGGCGTTTGCGGCGCATGCACCGTAAGGCTCGACGGCGAGATCATCCGAGGCTGCCTGTACCTGGCCGCGCAGGCCGATGGCCATGACATCGAAACCATAGACGGCGTCAGCGACACGGGCGAACTGCGCGAACTGCAGCGTGCCTTCCATGACAAGAACGCCGCGCAATGCGGCTTCTGCACGCCCGGCATGCTGCTTACGGCCGCGGCCCTGCTGCGTGAAAAACCCCATGCCACCCGCGAGCAGGTGCGCGAATACATCTCGGGCAACTACTGCCGCTGCACGGGCTATCACGCCATCGTCGACGCGGTGTGCGAGGTGCTTGAACAGCAGCGCCAGCCGCGCGCCATACGTGCTTAGGGAGGGCTCATCATGCAAGCCACAGTCAAGGAAGAAACCCGCCCCATCGTCAAGCAGGACAAGGACAGTCGCCAGTACGTCGGCAGCTCGGTCAACCGGCCGAACATGCGCCGCCATCTCGAAGGGCGCGGGTGCTATGTAGACGATATCTCGCTGCCGCGCCTGGTTCATGTCGTGTACCTGCGCAGCCCCTACGCGCACGCCCGCTTCAGCATTGTCGACGTTTCGCGCGCCAAGGCCATGCCGGGCGTGGTGGCCATCGTCGACGGCCGCGAGATCGCCACTATCTGCACGCCTTGGGTGGCCACGCTGGCCCACCTAGAGGGCATGCGGTCGCCGCCCGAATATCCGCTGGCGCTTGACAGAGCCTGCTGGCAGGGCGAACCGGTGCTGGCCATCGTGGCCCTTACCCGCCACCAGGCCGAAGACGCCCTCCCCATGGTGGAAATCGACTGGCACGAGCTGCCCGTGGTCGACAATATGGAAACCGCCCTGGCGCCCGAGACCCCCGTCATTCATCCCGAGCTGGGCGACAACCTGTGCTTTACCAAGAAAATAGACACGGGCGGTGTCGAACAGGCCATGGCCGAGGCCGACCTGGTGGTCGAAGAAACCTACCGCTTCGGGCGCGTGACCGGCGTAACCATGGAACCCCGTTCTTTGCTGGCCGACTACCAGCCGGCCGAAAGCCAGCTTACGGTGTACCAGTCGCACCAGGCGCCGCACATGATGCAAGACCTGTATGCGCGCCATTTCGACCTGCCCGAGAACTCCGTGCGCGTAATCTGCCGCGACGTGGGCGGGGCCTTCGGACTGAAGGTGCATTCTTATCCAGACGACTTTGCCACCGTGGCGCTTTCCATCCTGCTGAAGCGGCCCGTCAAGTTCGTTGCCGACAGGCTCGAGTCGTTCGCCAGCGACATCCATGCGCGCGAGCACGTGGTAAAGGCCCGTATCGGAGTGAAGTCCAGCGGCGAGATCGTGGCCTTCGATTTCGACGATCTGACGGGCGTGGGGCCCTATTCCGTCTACCCGCGCACCAGCGCCATCGAGGGCAACCAGGTGCTCAGCATTGCGGGTGGGCCCTACAAGCATAAGTATTACCGGGCCAGGCTCGACGTCGTGTTCCAGAACAAATCGCCCACCAGCCAGTATCGCGGCGTGGGCCATCCCATCGCCTGCGGCGCCACCGAGGGCATCGTCGAGCTGGCGGCCCAGCGCCTGGGCATCGACCCCTTGAAAATGCGCTTGATCAACGTCATGCCCGACGACGGCTACCCTTGCGTGGGGGCTTCAGGCATAAAGATCGAAGGCCTTTCGCACCAGAAGTCGATCGCCAAGCTCGAAGAGATGATGAACTACCAGGCGCTGCGCAAAGAGCAGGCCGAGCTGCGCAAGCAGAACATCCATCGCGGCATCGGCTTTGCCGTGCTCGTCGAGCTGACCAATCCCAGCGCGGCGTTCTATGGCGTGGGCGGGGCGCGCATCTCGGCGCTCGACGGCGCCTCGCTGCGGCTGGAACCTACCGGCGTGGTCACCTGCCACGTGGGCGTGGGCGAACAGGGCCAGGGCACCGAAACCATATTCGCGCAGATCGCCGCCGATGCCATCGGCGTCGAGATCGGCCAGGTCAAGATCGTTACCGGCGATACTGAGGCCACCCCCTACGGCGGCGGAACCTGGGCTTCGCGCGGCGCGGGCATAGGCGGCGAAGCGGTGCTGCAGGCGGGCCGGGCCCTGCGTTCCAACATTCGCGACTTTGCCGCCGTCGTGCTGAAAAAAGACCGGCCCGAGCTGGACGTGGCCGACGGCTTCATTGTCGACAGCAGCACGGGTGCGCACCTGATGCCGTTGGCCGAAGTGGCGCGGCAGGCGTATTTCCGGCCCGACATCCTGCCCGCCGATGCCCGGCCCGAGCTCATGGTTACCCGCCACGCCGCGCAGCGCGGCTTTCCGTTCACCTTCACCAACGGGGTGCAGGCCTCGTATGTCGAGGTCGACATCGAAACAGGCTTCGTCAAGCTGCTTGACCACTGGTGCGTCGAAGACTGCGGCAGGGTCATCAACCCCAAGCTGGTCGACGAGCAGATACGCGGCGCCATCGTGCAGGGCATCGGCGGCGTCATGCTTGAAGAATGCCTGTACGATGAAAACGGGCTGCTGCGCAATGGCTCGATGGCCGACTACCTGGTGCCCATGGCCTTCGAGATGCCCGACATACACGTGGCCCATATAGAGACGCCCACCAACACCTCCGAGCTGGGCGCCAAGGGCGCCGGCGAGGCGGGCACCGCAGGCCCGCCGGGAGCGGTAATGAACGCCATCAATGATGCGCTGGCGCCGTTCTCGGCGCGCGTGGCCTCGCAGCCGATCACGCCCGAGAAAATACTGCAGGCATTGGGTACGGTGTAGCCCCGGGCGGGGCTATACCGCGCAATAGCGTTCCTGCATCGCCGGGTCGTCCAGCAGGGCGCGCGCGGTACTGGTGTAGACGATCTCGCCCTGGTCAAGAATGTAGACGCGATCGGCGATTCCCAGCGCCAGCTCGACGTTCTGCTCGACCAGCAGTATGGTCTTGCCGTCTTGCTTCAGGGTGTTGAAGAGCTCGAACATCTCGTCCACTAGTATGGGCATGATGCCTTCCGAGGGCTCGTCGAGCAAAATCATATCGGGCCCCGCGGCGATGGCTCGGGCGATGGCCAGCATCTGCTGCTCGCCCCCCGACATGGTGACGGCGTTCTGGTTCAGGCGTTCTTTCAGCCTTGGGAAAGTCTGGGCGATCTGGTCGATGACTTCGGCTTCGCGGGCCTTGAGCGGCGAGGCCACGATGCCCAGGCGGATGTTCTCGAGCACGCTCAGCCCCGAGACAATGCGCCTTTCTTCGGGCACATAGGCCAGGCCTTGGGCGAAGCGGGCGTGGGCGGGCCGGCCGATAAGGTTCTGGCCCTTGAACGTGATCGAACCCGAAGTGCGGTCGAGCAGGCCCATGATGCTTTTCAGGGTGGTGGTCTTGCCGGCGCCGTTGCGGCCCAGCAGGGCGACGACCTCGCCCTGGCCGACGGTAAGGTCCACATCTTGCAGGATGTGGCTGGATGCGTACCAGGCGTTGAGCTTTTCTATTTTCAGCATGGTGTGTCGCCTTTAGTGTTAACAGGCCCTAGTGTTGGCCCAGATAGACGCGCTTGACTTCATCGTTCGAGCGGATGTCGTCGGGGGCGCCCGAGGCCAGGAACTCGCCATGATGCAGCACGATGATGCGGTCGCTGATGCCCATGATCATCTTCATCTTGTGTTCGACCAGAATGACCGTGCGGGCGGCGGCCACCTGCACGATCAGGTCCATCATCGATCGGGTTTCTTCGGGGCTCATGCCGGCGGTGGGCTCGTCCATGAGCAGCAGCTTGGGGTCCGAGGCCAGGGCAATGGCGATTTCAAGCGCGCGCTGCTGGCCGTGGGCCAGTTCGCGCGCCAGCCGCCGGGCGTGTTGTTCCATGCCCACCGTGCGCAGAAGCTCCATCGCCTTGTCTTGCAGCTGCAGGCTGCTTTGCCTGCGCCACAGGTTGTATCGCGAGACATGGGCCTGCAGTGCGATCTCGACGTTCTGGCGGGTGCTGAAGTTGGGGAAGATGTTGGTGATCTGAAACGACTTGGAGATGCCTGCGTGCGAGAACTGGTGGGGCTTCAGGCCAGAAAGGTCTTTGCCCTGGAAAACCACCCGGCCCTCAGAGGGCGGAAAGGCGCCCGACAGCACGTTGAAGTAAGTGCTTTTGCCCGCGCCGTTGGGGCCGATGATGGACGTGAGCTTGCCGCGCTCGAACTGTATCGACACGTTCTTCAGCGCGGTGAAGGCCCCGAAGCGGCGCGTGACATTATGGGTTTCTATGATGATGTCAGTCGACATGCAGTTTCTCCAGTATGGTTCCCCACACGCCCTTTGGGAAGAACAGGACGAAGAAGATGAAGATGCCGCCGACATACAGCTGCCAGTGCTCCGTCCATAGCGAAAACACGTCCTGGATCAACAGGAAAAGCAGCGCGCCCACGATGGGCCCGAAGAAAGTGCCCATGCCGCCCAGCAGGCAGATCATCACCACCAGGCCCGAGGTTTCGTAGTGCAGGGTTTCAATCGCCACGCTCGACAGGTTGATGCCGTTCAGCGCGCCGGCCAGGCCGCAGAAGGCGCCCGACAGCACGAAGGTGATGAGCTTGGTGTTCTCTACGTTGAAGCCGCAGGCGCGCGTGCGGGTCTCGTTTTCGCGGATGGCCTGGATGGCATGGCCGAAGGGCGAGGCCAGTATGCGCGAGATCAGCCATAGTGATATGGCCACGAAGCAGAAGAAAAAGTAATACTTGTTGATCGGGTCGAGCACGTCGATGGTCAGGCCGAACAGATTGACTTCGGGTACGTTCACCCCCCGCAAGCCGTTTTCACCGCCCGACGCCGGCATCTGGTAGATAAGGAAATACACGCACTGCGACAGGGCCAGCGTAACCATGGCAAAGTAGATGCCGCGCGTGCGTATGGCCAGGGCGCCGATGACCAGTGCGCCCGCCGCCGAGACAATGATGGCGGCCGGTATGGCCAGCCACCACGTAATGGCATGCTGGGCAATCAGTATTCCGGCGGTATAGGCCCCTATGCCCAGAAAGGCCGAATGCCCGAACGACAGCATGCCCATGTAGCCGAAGATCAGGTTGAAGCCCAGCGCATACAGGCCGAATATCAGTATGTGCGCGGCCACCGAGTAGTTGGGTGTAAGCCAGGGCAGCACGAAGAGGAACAGGATGGTGGCCAGGACACGGTGCCGGCGTATGGCTTCGAACAGGGCCGGGGTCTTGGTTTTGTCGAGGGTCATAGTGCGTGTAGTCATGGTGTGCTCAACTCATCAGGCCGGCGCGGCCGAACAGGCCCATGGGGCGAACCAGAAGAACAAGGGCCATGATGATGAACATCGACACCTTGGAGGCCTCGGGGTACATGAAGGCGGCCAGGCTTTCGACAATGCCTATCAGCAGGCCCGCCACGATGGCGCCGGTAAGCGACCCCATGCCGCCCACCACGGTAACCACGAAGGCGACGATCAGCACGTTGGTGCCCATTTCGGGCGCAATGCCCTGCATCGGAGCCGACAGATACCCGGCCAGGCCGGCTATGCCGGTGCCGATGGCGAACACCACGAGCCAGACGCGCGAGATGTCGACGCCCAGCACGCGCACGATCATCGGGTCGCGCGCTCCGGCGCGGATGATCAGGCCGAACGACGTGCGCTCGATGAACAGCCACAGGATCAGCAGGACGACGACCGCAACGCCGATGACGAACAGGCGGTACAGCGGGAAGGGGCCCACAAAGACGTCGACGGCGCCCTGCAGGGCCTCGGGCGTGCTGACCGGCAGGCCCTGCTTGCCGAAGATGATGCGGATGACCTCGACCATGACATAGCCCAGGCCGAAGGTAAGCAGCAAGGGGTAGTCGATGCCGCGTCCGTACAGCGGCCGCACCAGGTAGCGTTCGACCACGATGCCTATCAGGCCGGTAAGCACGGGCACGGCCACCAGGCAGATCCAGAAGTTGGGCACGTACTGGTACAGCAGGTAGCCCACATAGGCGCCCACCATGAAGAAGGCGCCGTGCGCAAAGTTGACCACCGTGAGCATGCCGAAGATCAGCGACAGGCCCACGGCCATCAGCACGTAGATGGCGCCCAGCGCCACGCCGGTAAAAAGCTGCAGGCCAAGCAGCTGGAGCATGAAGCCGTCCATGGTGCCTCCGTCTTATCATTGCGGCACGCTTTCGCCCCGCGGCGAAAGCGCAGCCGCTTGCAGTTTGCTATTTGAAGCCCAGTTGTTCGCAGCTGCGCAGTATGTCTTCGGTCGGTGCGACTTCTTTCACGATCTTGAAGACATCGTCGGGGTTGTCGGCGGGGGCCGCCTTCGACTCGATGATCAGCACCGACTGCACCGCCTGGTGGTCGCAGCCGCGGTAGTACTCGGGCCCCTTGTACGTGTCGTACTTGAGCGATGCAAGCGCGTCGACCACCTTTTCAGTGTCGGTGGTGCCCGCCTGCTTGACGGCCATCAGCAGCGACTTGACCGCGCCATACGCCAGGGCGCCGTAGTCGGAGGGATAGCTGCCATGCTCCTTTTTATACCGTTCGTTAAGCGCCTTGGCGGTGTCGTACTGGTTCTGAAGCTCCCAGTAGTACGAGGTGGCGCCGGTCACGCCCTCGTACACTTTGTCGCCGGCCGCCTGGCGCGCCGTGTAAAGCAGCACGGGAGTGACGAACTTGGTGTTGGCCTTCAGGCCGAACTGGCCCGCCTGCTGGATGGAGATCTGGTTGTCGCGGCCGAAGTTGTTGAAGATGAGGATGTCGGGCTTGAGCGCGGCCAGCCTGGGCAGGAAGACGGAGTAGTCGGACGTGCCCAGCGGATGGCGGACCTCGCCCACGATCTTGGCGCCCACTTCTTCGGCAACCGTGGTAAAGCCGCGCGCCATCTCGTGCCCATAGGCGTAGTCGGCCGTAAGGAAGGCGATGCGCATGCCTTCCTTGAACAGGTGGCGGCCAAGCGCCTGGGTGGTCATATGGGGGTTGAGCGCTTCATGGAAGGTGTAGCGCGACATGTCGGCGGCCTCGTTGATGGCGTCCGACTGGCTAATGGAAATATAAATGACCTTGCGCTGCTTGGTGACGTTGTTGGTGGAAAGCTGGGTCGAGGCCGACAGGCCGCCGACGATGAAGTTGGCGTGGTCTTTCTCGATGAGGTCAAGCGCGCGCGTCGCGGCCTCGCCGGGGTTGAGCTTGTCGTCCCGCACAAGCAGTTCGGCCATGCGGCCGTCCAGGCCCCCGGCCTCGTTGAATTCCTTGACCGCGATTTCGGCGTTGCGAACCTGATCCTTGGCTTCGGCTCCGTAAGGCCCCGTAAGCGGCACGGGCAGGCCGATGCGTATGGGGTCTGATTGAGCCAGTGCGCCGGACATGCCAAACACCGATGCCAGGCATAAGACGTAGGTCCATTTGTTGATGGTCTTCATGTTGTCTCCTTTGGTGTTGAACTACAGGGCCCTGCAAGTTCTGTCTGTTGTAGTTATGGGCTGTAACCTTCTTGCGACGGGGGCCGCAACAACCTGGCTATGGCGTTGGGCGCCGCGCTGACGAAGGTGTCGATCGATACCTCGAGCATGGCGGGGTTGATTTCATGGTCGGACGAGGTGCCGAACGCGCAGCGCCGGATGCCGTGGTAGAAAATGCCGCCGTGGAACATCCAGACGTAGTCGAGCTCGTCGTTGGTGATGGGTTCGGCTTCGGGCGGCACCATGTGGAATTCGGCGCGCAGCTCGGCGCACAGCGGGCGCAGTATCTGGTGCTCGACCATTTCGAAGAAGCGGCGGTTGATCGCCACGTCGGCCAGGCCGGCGTAGATGTACAGCCGCATCCAGTCGCGGTTGAAGATCACGCCCAGGTACGAGCGGTAGAAGCGGGCAAGCCGCTCGCGCAATGGAAGGGACCTGTCGCGTATCAGCCGGGGCCAGTCTTCTTGCCATTGGTCGGTGAACACGGCCTTGAATATCGCTTCGAACAGGTCTTCTTTCGAGTCGAAGTAGCGGAACAGCAGGGGCTGGGTGACGCCGATCTGGCGGGCCAGGTCGTGGGTGGAGCCCGAGAACCCATGCTCGGAGAAGAACGCGATGCTTTCGCGCAGGATCTGCGCCCGGCGCTGGTCGCGCGGCTGGCGTCGGGTGCGCGGCGCGGCAAGGCCGGCGGCATCGGGCGGGGGGCTGTGCGTGGCGTCGTTCATTGTGCGGTCCAGCCTCCGTCGAGCTTGAGGCTTGTTCCGGTAACCATGGAGGCGGCGGGCGAGGCCAGATAACGCACGGCCTGTGCCACTTCCTGGGCGGGCAGCAGCCGGCCCATGGGCAGGCGCTGCATGACCCAGTCGCGAAAGCTTTCTTCCTTGAAGAAGGCTTCGGTCATGGGGGTGAGGACAAAGGTGGGCGCCACGGTATTGACGCGGATGTTGTGCGCGGCCAGCTCGAGCGCCATGGCCTTGGTCAGGCCTTCGACGGCGTGCTTGGTCATGCAGTAGACCGATCGGCGGGCCGCACCCACGTGGCCCATCTGCGACGAGATGTTGACAATGCTGCCGCCTTTGCCGCTGGCCATGATCTTGCGCGCGCCGGCCTGGGCGGTAAGGAACACCGAGCGCACGTTCAGCAGCAGCAGGCTGTCGAGTTGCTCTGGCGTAACGTCGATGAAATCGGCGGGGATGTTTCCCCCCGCATTGTTGACCAGGATGTCCAGCCGGGGAATGCCGTCGAGGGCCGATTGCACGGCGCCGGCGTCGGTGATGTCGCAGACGATGGCCTGGGCCTGTCCGCCGTCGGCGGCGATGCGCTGCGCCAGATCATCGAGTTCGGCCTGGTTGCGGCTGAGGATGAAGGTCTTGGCCCCGGCGGCCGCAAGCTCGGCGGCGATCGCCGCGCCCAGGCCTCGGCCGGCGCCGGTGACCAGCGCCGCGAGCCCGTGCAGGTTGAAGGGGCCGGCCGTGATCATAGCGCGGCGCCCGCCATGCTGCCGTACTTGCGCACCCGGTAGTCGGCCTGCTCTTTGTGGCCCCAGAAGCGCTCGATGGCGCATAGCCGCGAGCAGTACTCGCCTATCATCACGCTGGCTTCGGGCGTGCATTCTTGCCAGGTGCAGGTTTTAAGGAACTTGCCCACCCACAGCCCGCCGGTATAGCGCGCGGCCCCCTTGGTGGGCAGTGTGTGGTTGGTGCCGATGACCTTGTCGCCATAGGCCACATTGGTTTCTGGGCCCAGGAACAGCGCGCCGTACTGCTTCATGTTGTCGAGGAAGTAGCGCGGGTTGCGTGTAAGCACCTCGACGTGTTCGTAGGCCAGCTTGTCGGCCTCGACCACGGCCTCGGCCTCGTCCTGCACCAGGATGATCTGGCCGTAGTCGGCCCAGGCCTTGCCCGCAATTTCAGCCGTGGGCAGCACGCCCAGCTGGCGTTCGATTTCGGCCGGCAGGGCCTCGGCCAGTTGGGCGGAAGTGGTAATGAGCGCGGCGGGCGAGGTGTAGCCGTGCTCGGCCTGGCCGAGCAGGTCGGCGGCCACCATGCCGACTTCGGCGCTGTCGTCGGCGATGACCAGGATCTCGGTGGGCCCGGCGAACAGGTCGATGCCCACCCTGCCGAACAGCTGGCGCTTGGCCTCGGCCACGTAGGCGTTGCCCGGCCCCACCAGCATGTCGACCGGCGCGATGCTTTCAGTGCCGATGGCCATGGCGGCCACGGCCTGCACCCCGCCCAGAATGTGGATTTCGTCGGCTCCGGCAAGCGCCATGGCCGCCACGGTTTCGGGGTGGGCCTTGCCGTCGGTGGGGGGCACACAGGCCACCACGCGCGGCACGCCCGCCACCTTGGCGGTGACGATGCTCATGTGGGCCGAGGCCACCATAGGGTACTTGCCCCCCGGCACGTAGCAGCCGACCGAGCTGACCGGGATGTGCTTGTGCCCCAGCGTGACGCCTGGCAGGGTTTCGACCTGCACGTCGTGCATGGAGGCGCGCTGCATCTGGGCGAAATTGCGGATCTGGGCCTGGGCGAAACGGATGTCGTCAAGCGTGGCCGGGTCGACCGAATCGACGATGGCCTGGATTTGCTTTTCATCGAGCCGGAAAGAGGGGGGCGACCATTTGTCGAATTTCTGCGAGTATTCGCGCACGGCCTGATCGCCCCGCGACTGGACGTCGGCCAGGATGGCCTCTACCGTTTGGCGAACCTGGGCGTCGAGCTCGGCGCTGGCCTGGGCACTGATGGTGTGTTTCAGGATGCGAGCCATGGGAGCCTCCTACTTGATCGCGATGGGATTGAGGGGTGAACCCACGGCGCGGGTAATGGGCAGCGGCGGCGCGGTGAACATGAACTCGTATACGCCGTCGGCGGCGCAGTCTTCGGCCAGGTCCTTGACATAAAAGATCTCGCCCATGCTGATGCCTATCATGGGTATGACCACCCAATGCCAGGGCTGGGTGCAGTCGTCGGTTTCGTTGGGGCGCACTTCGCAGCCCCAGGTGTCGGTGCAGATGGCGGCGATCTGCTTTTCATAGATCCAGTTTGCCGTGTCGAAGGCCAGGCCCGGGGCCTCGCCGCCCGCATAGCCGCCCCATTCGCCCTGCTTCAGGCAGCGCTCCATATGCCCGGTGCGCACGATGACGAAGTCGCCGCGCCGCACCTGTACACCCTGGGCCTTTTGCGTGGTCTCGAGGTCGTCGACCGAAATGGCCTGGCCGTCTTCAAGAGAATCGACGCCCAGATGCCGGGCGACGTCGAGCAGCACGCCGCGGCCCACCATTTTTGCCTTGACCTTTTCGATGCCGTTCTTGTGGGCGCCGTCGCTGTCGACGAGGCGGGCGTCATAGCCGTTCCACATTTTTTCGCCGTAGAAAATATGGCCCAGGCCGTCCCATTGCGTGCCGCACTGCAGGGGCATGGATACCGAGTCGTCGGCGTAGCGCAAGCCGCCGGCGTCTTGGTTGCCCGCGACGGCGTCGGTGCCGGTGGCCAGCATGGTGTGGATGGGGTTGTAGCGATTGCCCCACAGGCCTTTTTGCGGCCCGTTGCGGTCGAACTCGAGCCCCAGCGAAAAGACGCTGCCCTTGCGCACCAGGCCCGCCGCCGCCTTGATGTCGTCGGGGCTGACATAGTTGAGCGTGCCGATTTCATCGTCGGGCCCCCACTTGCCCCAGTTGCAGCACCGCTTGGCGGTTTCATGGACAAGATCGATCTTGAATTTTTTTTCGTCGTAGCGATGGACCATGGCTTTGTCTCCTTTTTAATAATCAATCGATAATGTATTTTATTTACCAGGGCCTCTCTAATACTATTTCTATATCGCTTAAGGCTTTATTTTCCTTTTTACTTATCGATTGATTATTTCGTACAGCTATTTTGGCGCGGGCATGGCAAATTCCGCGCCTTTTTCTATGCTTTCGGGCCAGCGCTGCATGATGCTTTTTTGCTTGGTGTAAAAGCGCACACCTTCTTCGCCATAGATGTGCATGTCGCCAAACAGCGATTTTTGCCAGCCGCCGAAGCCGTGCCAGGCCATGGGTACGGGAATGGGCACGTTGATGCCCACCATGCCGCACTGGATGCGCCGGCCGAATTCGCGCGCGATGTGGCCGTCGCGGGTGTAGCACGACACGCCGTTGCCGAATTCATGGTTGTTGACGAGTTCGACGGCCGACCCGAAGTCGGGCACGCGCACGCAGGCCAGCACGGGGCCGAACACTTCTTCTTTATAGATGCGCATATTGGGCTTGACGTTGTCGAACAGGGTGCCTCCGGTGAAGAAGCCCTGTTCGTGGCCAGGCACCGTGTGGCCGCGGCCGTCTACGACCAGCGTGGCGCCTTCGTCGACGCCCGACTGAATGTAGCCCTCGATGCGTTCGAGCGCCTGGCGGGTAACGATGGGCCCCATTTCGGCTTGCGGGTCCATGCCGTTGCGCACGACGAGCGTTTTGGCCCTTTCGGCCAGCCTGGGAATGACGCGGTCGGCCGCCTCGCCGACCAGCACGGCGACGGAGATGGCCATGCAGCGCTCGCCGGCTGATCCGTAGGCCGCGCCGACCAGGGCGTCGACCGCCTGGTCGAGGTCGGCGTCGGGCATGACGACCAGGTGGTTTTTTGCCCCCCCCAGCGCCTGCACCCGCTTGCCGAAATGGGCGGCCTGCTCGTAGATATAGTGGGCGATGGGGGTGGAGCCGACGAAGCTGACCGCCTTGACGTCGGGGTGGGCCAGCAGGGCGTCGACCGCTGTTTTATCGCCCTGCACCACGTTCAGCACGCCGTCGGGCAGGCCGGCCTCTTTGAACAGGCGGGCAAGGTACAGCGATGTCGAGGGATCGCGCTCGCTGGGCTTGAGGATGAAGCAGTTGCCGGCGGCAATGGCCACCGGGAACATCCAGCAGGGAACCATGCACGGGAAGTTGAAGGGGGTAATGCCGGCGACGACGCCCAGCGGCTGGCGCAGGGTCCAGTTGTCCATGCCCGAAGCGACCTGGTCGGTGTAATCGCCCTTGAGCAGCTGCGGTATGCCGCAGGCGAACTCGATGACGTCGATGGCGCGCGAGACTTCGCCCTGCGCATCGCTGAACACCTTGCCGTGCTCGGCGGTGATGATGGCCGCCAGGGCGTCGCGATGCTGGTTCATCAGCTCGAGGAACTTGAACATAATGCGTGCGCGCCGCAGGGGCGAGGTATCGGCCCACTGGCCGAAGGCGGCCTTGGCGCTGGCCACGGCCTGGTCGACATCGTGGGGCTCGGCCAGCACGACCTGGCGTGCGGCCATGCCCAGCGCGGGATTGAAGACATCCTGGCGCCGCTGCGAGGCGCCGGATGTGGCTTGGCCGTTGATGAAATGGCCGACGTCGGCGGTGTCGTTGTAGGCTTGCATAGTGGGTTCTCGAATTATTTTCAGGCGGCGTACGAATG
Organism: Pusillimonas noertemannii; assembly: GCF_003096595.1. GTDB lineage: Bacteria > Pseudomonadota > Gammaproteobacteria > Burkholderiales > Burkholderiaceae_B > Pusillimonas > Pusillimonas noertemannii. The sequence continues at coordinate 656,929 of NZ_QEKO01000001.1, forward strand.
GTCAGTGTACGGAGGCGAGCCGCCTTGCGATAGACCTGAACGCTGGATTCATTGTTCAATATATTGAATAATCTTGCGTATGAAAGACAAGAAAATAACTTCGCTGTGGTCCCATGTGCATTGGTTGGCGGTCCTGGCCGAGCAGGGCAGTTTTACCCGCGCGGCGGCCTCTTTGAACGTCAGCAAGGCGGCCATGAGCCAGCGCATTGCCGAGCTCGAGCAGGCCGCCGGCGTGCCGCTCGTGCGGCGCACGACCCGCAGCGTGCGCCTTACCGAAGCGGGGCAGCAGCTGGCCGAGAACACGCGCGGCGCTTTCGGCCAGATCGCCGACAGCTTCGAGGCGGTGCGCGAACAGGCGGTCTCCCCGCAGGGCACATTGCGCCTCAGCGCTCCGGTGGCGTTGGCGCGCCAGCAGCTCGTGCCCCGCCTCCCGGCCTTCCTGCGGGCCAATCCACGCATACGCATCGAGCTCGATCTTTCCGATCAGCTCAGCTCGCTCTCGGGCGAGGGCTTCGACCTGGCGATTCGCCACACGTCCACGCCGCCAGCCAATTACGTGGCCTGGGCCTTGTGCGGGGTGCGCTCGGTGCTGGTGGCCAGCCGGGCCTATCTCGACCGCCACGGCACCCCGGAACATCCTTCAGACCTGGCCGACCATGCCTGCCTGCATTATCCGCGCCGGCAAAGCACCACTGTGTGGACGTTCGAGTCAGCGGGCAGGGCGCGCTCGGGGCCGCGGCGCCATGTGGTGCCGGTGGGCGGGCCTTTTGCGGTCAACAACAGCGAAGGGCTGCGCGAAGCGGCCCAGGCCGGCCTGGGCCTGACGATACTGCCCGATTTTTCCGCCCAGCAGGCGCTGGCCCGGGGCGAGTTGGTCCAGGTGCTGCCGGGCTGGTCTCCCGCCGGCGTGTTCGGCGACACACTCTATGCCATCAGGCCCTATACCACCCATGTGCCCCGGGGCGTGCAGGTGCTGGTGGCATACTTGCGCGAGGCGCTCAAAGAGGGCTTTACGGCCGCGTAGAAGCCGTGGCCGTCGTGCTGCCGGGCTGGTCCAGCTTCAGGTAGCGCAGCGATACCGCCGTTTCCCGCATAAGAGGACCCGGATCGCGATAGCGCCGGGCCATTTCCCGTTCATGCGCCGAGCGCGGATTGGCCAGCATGCAGGCTCCCATGTTCCGGGCATGGCCGACGATCGACCTTCCGAAGCGGCCGCGTTCGGCCTGGTACCTGGCCAGGGCCTGGTGGATGCCGGCCTCGGAGCCCAGCGCTTCGGTCAGCTCGAGGGCGTCGTAGGCGGCTTTGGTGACCCCCATGCCCGAATGGGGGCGGGCGACGAATGCGGCATCGCCCAACAGGGCGACTCGGCCCGCCGCCATGCGTTCGCACTCCAGATCGAAAATCGGCTGGAAGAACAGCAGGGGCGTCTTGTGCACGACTTCCGCAAAGACGGGAGGCAGGGTGTCCGTGGCGGCCTTGCGCACTTCGTCGAGAACGTCGGGGCGGATGGCGGTGGGCGGTATGCCCCCCGCATGGTGCCTGCCGGAAGCGTCGGTCTGCAGGCGCCTGAGCTCGGTTTCTTCGTCCGCCGGCCGATACCACACAAAATTGATGCGCCGCGCGCCCTTTGAGGTGGCGTTGGCGCGGCCCGCCACAGGGTAGGTAAGTATTTGCTCGTTGGGGGGCAGGTAGAAGGCAAAGCGCTCCATCAGCGCCTCATGGGCCTGGGGGCCAAGCTCGCTTTCTTCAACCAGGCCGCGCCAGGCGACATAGCCGGCATAGACCGGCTCGATGCCGGGCATGGCCTGGGCGCGGGTGGCGGAGCGTATGCCGTCGGCGCCCACCAGCAGGTCGCCCGTGGCTTGCGTGCCGTCTTCGAAAAAGGCGGTAACGCTATCGGCGTCCTGCTCGATGCGCGCCAGCGCTTTGCCGTGATGGTAGTGCCTGGCTGGAAATGCATCTTCAAGAACCCCGAGCAGGCGGCTCCACGCCGTAAGCAGCTGTTCGTAGGGCAGTTCGGCGATGCTGCGGCCCTGCCGGTCGAAGGTGACCCGGCTGGGAATGCTGACGCCCAGTGTTTCGTCGACGGTGGCGCCGGCCAGCTTCAGCGCATGCAGCAGCTCTTGGTGGGTGACGATGCCGGCGCCGCGATCGGAAAGGGGGCCGGGCACGCGTTCGTGGATTTCGGCCTGCCAGCCGGCGCGCAGCAGCAGGTTACCCGCGAACAGGCCCCCCATCGAGCCGCCGATGATGATGGCCTTGCCTTTTTTTGCCTGTGCGGCCTGGTCCATGGGCTTGCCCCTTTTTTGCTTTTATTGCTGCGGTGATTGGCGCGCCGGGCCTTCGGAAGCGGGATAGTTGAGCTCGATGGTGACGCCGCTGGGGTCTTCCAGGAAGAGCTGCAGAATGCTCAGCGAAGGAACATCGCGTTCCCGCCAGGGCAGCTTATGTTTTTCGAGCCGGGCGCGCATGTCGTCCACCCCTGTTGCCAGGAAGGCCATGTGGTCCACGGCCCCGCCGCCGGACATGGAGTCGGGGCTTCGGTCGCCCAAATACTTGACCAGCCCTTCTTTGTCGCCGGGGTCGATGCCGATAAGGTGGACCACGCCGTTCGAAGCGGGGTAGGGCTCTTCGTTGTAAAGCCAGTGGCCCGGAAAATCGAAAGGGGGCCGGAAGCCGGCCGTAAAGCCCATGATCCGGGTATAGAACTGCAGGGATGCATCCAGATCCAGGGTGCGGATCGAATAGTGGTCCAGGCGCTTGATGGGCATGGTGGTCTCCCGCTACGGTGCGCGTGCGCTGCTTCGCAGTCTCTTATTTATCAAATGGTAAATAAAAGTCTACCACCGAATCGGCGCGAAGTCGCCTGCCGTAACAGGTGTGCCGCAACAGGCGCAGCAGTCGCAACGGGCGCAACGGGCGCAACGGGTGCAACGGGCGCAACGGGCGCAACGGGTGCAACGGGTGCAACGGGTGCGCGGCCGCTTTGACGAATGCGGCCCGTTTCAGTTCTTGAGTGCGGCGTTGACCCTGGGCATGACCTGCTCGGCCATCAATTGCATCGAGCGCTTGCCCAGCGCGGGGTCGACCCAGTCGTGGCAGGCGTAAAGCAGGGTGCCGAAGTCGCCCACCGTTTCGCGGAAAGCCAGGATCTGGTCGACCACGCTGTTCACCGTTCCCGCAATGACGAGCTGGCGGGCCGCATAGTCGGGGGTGACCGCGCTGTCGGGCATTTCTTGATCGGGCTTGAACAGGTTGGCCCTGCCGCCGCCGGTAACCAGTTTGCGGATCAGCTGCCGCAGGTAGAACTGATAGGGTCCCTTTGGGCCCAGGCCGTACTCTTGGGCGGTGGCTTCATCATCGGCCACGAAAATGCTCTTGGCTACGCGCCAGTCGGCCGGGTTGGCCACGGCGCCGACATTGCTTCGGCCCAGCCGGTAGCTGTCCCAGTGGGTGGCCACCCACTTGGGCAGCAGGAAGTTGGCCGAAATGGTCTGCCAGCCGCGCTCGGCCAGCGCCGTAACCCCTTTTGAAAACGGCGCGACCGCCGTGCCGGCGATGGGCGGGTGGGGGCGCTGGAACGGCTTTGCGATCTCGCCCTGGCCTATCTCGGGGATCATGGTCTTTTGGGTCGATACCTGAAAATGCTTGCCCTCGAGATTGTAGGGAGGGTCGCTGCGCCAGATGTCCAGCACCATGTTGATGGCTTCGACAAACATCTCATTGCGGTTCTTGTCGAGATTGCCGAACACCTCGGCGTCCGACATCAGGCCGCCGGGGCTGATGCCCATGATGAAGCGGCCTTCGAGCATGTGGTCCAGCATGGCCACTTGCGCCGCCACTGCGGCCGGATGCGTGTTGGGCAGATTGAGGGTGCCGCTGCCCAGCACGATGTTCCGGGTTTCATGGGCAAGGCTCGCCAGGAACATCAGGCACGAGGTAATGCGCTCGGCCGCGTCGGTGACATGTTCGCCGACGAAGGCCTCGACGTAGCCCAGCCGCTCCGCCAGCAGCACGGCCTCGCGGTCTTCGCGAAGTATCTCGGCATAGGGACGGGAGGGAGGATGCAGGGGCATCATGAACATGCCGAGTTTCATCGCTGTCTTCCTTGAAGGCCTTGCCCACGCCGGGGCGCAATGCAGTGGAACGTCCACCCAGGATAGCGATGGGCATGCATTATTGGAAATGATAAAGTCTGATAAAACCCATTAGAAAAGTTGATAAGGCCATGAGCTACAGCCTGCGCGACCTGCGCCTTTTCGTTGCGGTGTATGAAGAACTGTCGTTCACGGCGGCGGCGGCGCGCGAACATGCAACCCAATCCGGGGTGTCGCAGCGCATACGCAAGCTTGAAGTCTCCCTGGGCGTGGCGCTCTTCTCGCGCAACAAGGGCTCGGTGCTGCCCACTCCGGCCGGGGCCGCGTTTTACCAGGGCTGCATCCAGATGCTGCGCCAGCACGAGCGAACCCGCGAGGCCGTGCATGCCTTCGACCAAGGCCTGGAGGGCCGCATTACCGTAGGCCTGATGCCCACCATGACACGTTGCGTGCTGGCTCCCGCCCTGCTGCGGTTCAACAGGCTGCATCCCAACGTGGCGCTGCGCATCGTCGAAGGGTTCAGCGCCAGCCTTACGCAGCAGGTCGTAGCGGCGGAACTGGATTTTGCCATCGTGCCCGAATTTCCTCCGACGGCGGGCATTGAAAGCCGGGCATTCGCCGGCACGCCCGAACTGCTGGTTTCGGGGCCGGATTCGGGCCTGCGTCATGGGAAGGCCCTGCGGGTTGCGGGGCTGGGCGGCATCAAGCTGGTGGCGCCGGCCCCGTCCAACACGCGCCGCGGCAAGATCGAGGCCTATCTGATGGCCAATGGCGCGCGGATCGAGCAGGTGCTGGAAATGGACAGCATGTATGGCGCCCTGGACTTCGTCGCCCGCTCTGATTGGCTGGCGGTATTGCCCGCCATGATGATGGCGGACGACGTTCGCGCACCCGGCCTGGCGATGAACCTGCTGCGCGAGCCCCCCTTGCGGCTGGAACTGGTGGCCATCGAACCGGCCCGCACCGTCATGAAGCCTGCCGCCCAGGTTTTTCTTGATATGCTGCGCGACGAGGCGGGCCGGGCCAACGAGCGCGTGCTGGCTGGATTCAGCCCAGTGCGGCGCTGAGGCAAAGCCGGTTGTTGCAAGCGGCCTGGGCGGGGCTGATGGCGTTCAGCGCGCCGCAACGCCAAGGGGCGCCTGCTGCTGCTTGAGGTGATTTAGTGCCTGGGGGTTGAGCAAGCGGCCGTGCTCGCCTTGCAGATAGCAAAGAATGTTGTCGAAGGCCTGGCCGTAGAACGATTCGTAGTTGTCGCGTTCGACAAAACCGATGTGGGGCGTGCACAGCACATTGGGCAGATGCAGCAGGGGGTGGCGGGCGCCCAGCACGGGTTCGCTTTCGTACACGTCGATGGCGGCAAAGCCCGGACGGCCCTGCCGCACGGCGCTTTCAAGGGCCTGGGGCTGCAGCAGCTCGGCGCGGCTGGTGTTGACGAACAGGGCCGAGGGCTTCATGCGCTGCAGATCTTTGCGTGTGACCAGGCCGCGGGTTTCGCGCAGCAGGCGCAGATGCAGGCTGAGCACGTCGCTTTCCGCAAAAAAGGCCTCGCGCGAGGGCGCCGCCTCGTGGCCCTCTTGGACGGCCCGGGCTCGTGAGCCTTCGCTGCCCCAGACCCATACGCGCATGCCGAAGGCCCGGCCGTAGGCGGCCACCTGCCTGCCGATGCGGCCGTAGCCCCAGATGCCCAGGGTGCTGCCTTGCAGCTTGCTGCCCAGGTACCCCTGCCAAAGGCCGTCGCGCAGGCGGTTGGCTTCGGCAAGCAGGTGGCGCCGGCTGGCGAGTATGAGCGCCCAGGCCAGTTCGGCGGTGGCGACGCCGGTGCTGCTGGTTTCGGCAACCGCCACGCCATGCCGTGTGCAGGCTTCGACGTCGATGTGGGAGCCGGCCCGGCCCGTCTGGCTGATGAGGCGCAGGCGGGGAAGCTGCTGAAGCAGCGCGGCGGAGATTTCGGTGCGCTCGCGCGTAAGGACCAGGGCCTCGGCCAGCGCAAAACGCGAGGCGAGCGAGGCGAGGTCTTTGGGCGAGTCGTGAAAGACCTGCACGCTGTGCCCCAGCAGCTTCTCGAAACAGGAAAGGTAGCGAACGCAATCCTGGTAGTCGTCGGGGATGATGATGTGCATAGGCGGACCCGATGCCGGTTCGCCCGGTGAAGCCGTGGCGGCGAAGCGGCCTTGATTCAGTTCTTGCGCTTGACTCCGAAGGGCTATCTTACGGTTTAGCCAGGGCGGATACAAGCCGGGGCAGGGGTAAAATGGCTGCTTTCATCCGGTTTCCGCTTTCTGAGTCATGGCCCAGTTTCTTGTTGCGGCGCTGTACAAATTTGTACCGCTTGCCGACTATCGCGCCCTGCGCGAACCTTTGTTCGAGTTTTGCCGGGCGCACGATGTCCGCGGCACGCTGCTGCTGGCCGAAGAAGGCATCAACGGCACCATCGCCGGCCCCGAAGAGGGCGTGCGCGCCGTGTTGCGGCACCTGCGCGGCGACCCGCGCCTGGCCGGCCTGGAGCACAAGGAATCATGGGCCGAAGGCCAGCCCTTCTACCGGCTCAAGGTCAAGCTCAAGCGCGAGATCGTCACCATGGGCGTGCCCAACATCCAGGCCGAGACCATGGCGGGCACCTATGTGGCGCCCGAAGACTGGAACCAGCTCATTTCCGATCCTGAGGTCGTGGTGATCGACGTGCGCAACGACTACGAGGTGGCCATCGGCTCTTTCGAGGGCGCCGTCAATCCGCATACGCGCAGCTTCACCGAGTTCCCCGAGTGGGTCGAACAGCAGGCGCAAAGCGGCGGCCTGCTCGACCGGCAGAAAAAGCCCCGGGTGGCGATGTTTTGCACCGGCGGCATACGCTGCGAGAAATCGACCGCCTACCTGCGCTCGCAGGGCTACGATGAGGTCTATCATCTGCACGGAGGGGTGCTCAAGTACCTCGAGACCGTGCCGGCGATGCAAAGCCGCTGGGAAGGCGAATGCTTCGTATTCGACGAGCGGGTATCGGTGGGGCACGGCCTGCGTCCGGGCGACTACGAGCTGTGCCGGGCATGCCGCCTGCCCCTTTCCCAGGCCGACAAGGCCTCGCCCCTGTATGAAGAGGGCATCAGTTGCCCTCATTGCCACGGCACACATACCGAAGAGCAGCTGCGGCGTTTCCGCGACCGGCAGAAGCAGGTCGAGCTTGCGCGCCGCCGCAACACGCGCCATATCGGCGCCGCCATGCCGGCCAGGCCGGCACCCACGTCTGAAACCGACATCTGAAGGAGCTCGCCATGATCACCACGCCGTTTACCCGGTCTTTCGACCTGCAACACCCTGTGGTGCTGGGGCCCATGGGGGGTGTGGCGGGGGGGCGCCTGGCGGCGGCGGTGTCCAACGCGGGCGGGCTGGGCCTGGTGGGCGGCGGCTACGGCGACGTGGAATGGCTCAAGACCGAACTAGCCCTGGCCAAGGAGCTTGCCCGCCGCCCTTGGGGCGTGGGCTTCATTACCTGGAATATTTCCGAAGCCGCGCTCGAGCTTGCGCTGGAGGCGCGGCCTTCGGTGATGATGCTGTCGTTTGGCGACCCCCGCAAGTACGCGGCCACCATCAAGGCTGCCGGATGCCGGCTCGTCTGCCAGGTGCAGGACGTGGCCGGCGCCCGGCTGGCGCAAGAGGCCGGCGCCGAGGTGATCGTGGCCCAGGGCACCGAGGGCGGCGGCCATGGCGGGGCAAGGGCCACCATGGCCTTGCTGCCGGCCGTGGTCGACGCGGTGCCGTCCACGCCGGTGCTGGCGGCCGGCGGCATTGCCGATGGGCGTGGCGTGGCCGCGGCCCTGATGCTGGGCGCGCAGGGCGTGCTGATGGGCACCCGCTTTTATGCCACGCGCGAGGCGTTGGGCCATGACCAGGCCAAGCAGCGCATCGTCCAGGGCCAGGGCGACGCCACCCAGCGCACGCGGGTGTTCGACATTGTGCGCGGCTACGATTGGCCCGCGGGATACACCGGCCGGGCGCTGCAGAACCCGTTCATCGAGCGCTGGCACGGCCGCGAAGAAGAGCTTGCGGGCAACGTGGCGACCGAGGGGCCCGCCTTCTGGGCGGCGGCGGCCGACGCCGACTACGACGTGGCGATGGTCTGGGCGAGCGAGGCGATCGATCTCATCGATTCCATTCCTTCGGCCGCCGAGGTGGTCGAGCAGATTTCCGCCCAGGCCGAGCTGCGCCTGCGCTCGGCGGCCGGCCTGCTGGAATAGGCCGGCCTGTGCCCGGGCTGCCCGTTCTCTATTCTTTCCGCCGCTGCCCCTATGCGATGCGAGCAAGGCTTGCCATTGCGGCCAGCGGCCAGCGCTGCGAACTGCGCGAGGTGGTGCTGCGCGACAAGCCGCAGGCGCTGATCCAGGCGTCGCCCAAGGCGACGGTGCCGGTGCTGGTGCTGGCCGACGGCACGGTGCTGGAGCAGAGCCTGGACATCATGTTGTGGGCGTTGCGTTTGAACGACCCCGATGGGTGGCTGACGCCGGAGCGTGATGGCTTCCAGGCCATGCTGGCCATGGTCCACGAATGTGACGAACACTTCAAGCCCAGGCTTGACCGCTACAAGTATCCGCAACGCTTCGCGGCGGAACGTGCCACTTCGGCGGGTGGTGGCATGCAGTCGATGGACGAGGCGGGCGCGACGAAGGACGGTGCCAGGAATGAGGGCAGCCGCGGACCGGCCTTGAGTAGGACTCACAACCTGGACCTAGACCTCTGGGCCGCGGGCAATCGCGATACCGCTGCGGCCTGGCTGCAAGGGTTGGAGGCGCGGCTGGCGCGCGGTGCTTATCTGTTCGGCGAACGGGCTTCACTGGCCGATATGGCGATTGCGCCGTTTGTGCGGCAGTATGCGCATGTGGATCGGGAGTGGTTTGATGCGCAGCCCTGGCCGTGTTTGCGTGCTTGGCTGGATGCCTGGATGGGGTCGGAGCTGCTTGGCCGCGTCATGGCCAAGCATCGGCCTTGGGTTCCCGGTGCGTCTGGCGAATTGTTTCCTTGAACCAGCGTAACAGCTGATCGTGCTGCCGTTAATTTGGGTTCTTGAGCCGGGCGAGGAGCAGTGTGTTTATTTCCAGGCCGGCACCCTGCGGCCCTTCGGGCTCCCCGAATTTCTCTGGTTTGGCCGGGCGGCGGCAGAACTCAACCTCGCCGCTTTGCGGCTCGGGATTCGGACAGGCTGTCGCCGAAAGCCCCCGACCAAACCAGAGAAATTCGGCGCGGGTGGACGGCCTGGAAATAAACACACCGCTCCTCACCCTGGGGTCATGGGCGTTTTGGGGCGCCGTACATTTTTTTCGGTTCTATGTTCTGTGTTCGAGGCGCCGTGCTGTGGGCTCTATCGTGCCGTGATGCGGTGCTCTGCTCTCGATGAGCGCCGCTGTAATGCATGCCTATTGGGCTAACGCGGGCGAGCAGGCCCGCCCGCTTATGGACCTATTCCATGCCCGGAACGACGGTGGAGAAGCCCGCGTCGACGTGGGTGATTTCGCCGGTGACGCCGGCGGCCAGGTCGGAGAGCAGGAAGGCGGCGACGTTGCCGACGTCTTCGATGGTGACGTTGCGGCGCAGGGGGGCGTGGGATTCGACGAACTTGAGGATGGAGCCGAAATCTTTGATGCCGCTGGCGGCGAGGGTCTTGATGGGGCCGGCCGAGATGCCGTTGGCGCGTATGCCCAGTGGGCCCAGCGAGGTGGCCAGGTAGCGTACGGAGGCTTCGAGCGAGGCCTTGGCCAGGCCCATGGTGTTGTAGTTGGGAACGACTTTTTCAGAGCCCAGGTAGGTAAGGGTAAGCACCGAGCTGTTTCGGCCCTTGAGCAGCGGCAGCGCGGCCTTGGCCAGGGCGGGGAAGCTGTAGGCGGAGATGTCGTGGGCGACGCGGAAGGCTTCGCGCGACAGGCCTTCGAGAAAGTCGCCGGCGATGGCTTCGCGCGGGGCGAAGCCGATGGAGTGGACCAGGCCGTCAAGGCCGTCCCAGTGTCCGCCCAATTGTTCGATGGCGGCCTCGATCTGGGCGTCTTCGGAGACGTCGCAGGGCAGGACGATGTTGCTGCCCAGTTCGGCCGCAAAGCCTTCGACGCGCTCTTTGAAGCGCTCGCCCACGTAGGTAAGGGCTAGTTCGGCGCCTTGCTGGCGGCAGGCCTGGGCGATGCCGTAGGCGATGGAGCGGTTGGACAGCACGCCGGTAACCAGGATGCGCTTGCCGTTTAAGAAACCCATGATGAAGACCTTGTGTAGAAGTGGATGTCAGCCGTGCACCTGGGTGCCGGGGATGCGAAGCCGCTTGCCTCGCGACAGATTGTTGTTGGGCAGGTTGTTGAGCTTGCGCAGCGCGTCGACCGAGGTGTTGTAGCGCTTGGCCAGGGCAAACAGGGTGTCGCCCTTGCGAACGGTGTGGGTGCGCACGTTGCTGCTGCGTCCGCGCACCACCACGACGTCGCGCTTGCCGGCGGCGCGGGTGGCGGCGCCGGGAAGGGGAGCGGGCGCCCGGGCCGAGCTGGAGGGCACTTCGAGCGAGGCCAGCATGATGCCGCCGCTTGCGGGCGCCTTGCCCGGCACGACGAGTGTCTGGGCGACGGAGCGTGTGCTTTTCTTGCTCAAGCCATTGAGGGCGCGCAGCTGTTCGAGCGAGACGCCGAATTTCTTGGCGATGGTCGCGTACGATTCGCCCTTTTTGGCGTGGTAGGTGGTCCAGTCGCCGAGCTGGTCTTTGTAGGCCTCTAGATTGGCGTTGAAGATATCGACGCGGTCGGTGGGCAGCAGCAGGGTGGGCTTGTGCTCGGCCAGGAAGATGGGCCGGTTGAACGAGGCGTTCAGGGCCTTGAATTCATCGAGCGGCATTTCGGCCAGGCGCGCGGCCGTGGCCAGGTCGAGCGAGGGCGGCTCGATGACGGTGGTGAAATAGGGCTCGTTGTCGACTTCGGGCAGGGTAAGGCCGTATTTGCCGGGGTTGGCGATGATGTTCTTGATGGCCTGCAGCTTGGGAACGTAGTTGCGGGTCTCGTCGGGCATGGCCAGCGCCATATAGTCGGTGCGCAGGCCCTGGCCCGCGTTGCGGTCGATGGCGCGCTTGACCGCGCCTTCGCCCCAGTTGTACGAGGCCAGCGCCAGGTACCAGTCGCCCTGGAAGTCGTAGAGATAAGTTAGATAATCGAGCGCCGCGTTGGTGGAGGCGACGGGATCGCGGCGCAGGTCGCGCCAGGTGTCTTGCTTGAGGTTGTAATGCAGGCCTGTGCTGGGGATGAACTGCCACAGGCCCGAGGCCTTGGCGCGCGAATAGGCGGTGGGGTTGTAGGCGCTTTCAACGAAGGGCAGCAGGGCCAGTTCGGAGGGCATGCCGCGGTCTTCGAGCTGGTCGACGATGTAGTACAGGTATTTGCCCGCGCGCTCGCTCATGCGGTAGACCGATTCGGGATGCGAGGCGTAGTAGGCCGTCCATTCGTCGACCAGGTCGGACTGCAGGTTGGGAATGGCGAAGCCGCGCCGGATGCGGTCCCACATGTCGCGGGGCGGGTGTGTAAGATCGACGGTTCGCGAGGTGTCGGCGGCGCGGTAGCTTGTTTTTGCGGTATAGCGGTTGCCGTCGGGAGAATTACTGGCGCAGCCCGCCAGAGCTGCCACGAAGAGCAGGATAAGTAGTCGCAGGCAGTTCATGGGCTGGTTATTGAAAGCTGTTTTTCCATTCTCGTAGACAGGCAAAGACCGCAACGGCCGAGTCGAGCGGCGCCTGGGCATGGGCGCGCGCCGCAGCCGAGACGCCTTCCTGCAGCGGCCGCAGGAAGGGATTGGTTTCGAGTTCGTCGCCGATGGTCGACGGCACGGTGGGCAGGCCCTCTTGGCGCAGTTTTTGCGCCAATTGCCAGCGCCGTTGCAATGCGGCATTGCCGGGTTCGACCTGCAGGGCCCAGCGCAGATTCGACAAAGTGTATTCGTGGGCGCAGCACACCAGGGTTTCGAGTGGCAGCTCCTTGAGTTTGCTAAGCGAATTCAGCATCTGGGCCGGAGTGCCTTCAAAAAGGCGCCCGCAGCCGGCGGCAAATAGTGTATCACCGCAGAAAACCAGGGGGGTGTCTTCGTCCATATAGCCGAAGTAGGCGATGTGGCCCGCCGTATGGCCGGGGACGTCGAGCACCGAAAACCTTAGGCCCACGCCCTTGAGGAACACTTCGTCGTCTTCTTTGAGGCGCACGTCGCAGACCGGCAGGGTTTCGCCCAGGGGGCCATAGACTGTTGCGCCCGTAAGTTTTTTGAGGGCCTCGACACCGCCGACGTGGTCGGGATGGTGATGTGTCAGTAGAATGGCGTCGAGCCGTAACTGGTATTCTTCAAGAAAGGACTCGATCGGCGCCGACTGGCCGGGGTCGACCACCACGGCGTAGCCATCGCGGCTAAGCACCCATATATAGTTGTCGCTGAACGCGGGTACGGGCGTCAGCCGGCTGTCTGTGTGTGCCATCGTTGTTTCCATCCTAATGCAAGGAGCTCATGTGTCTGATTCGCTGGACCAGCCTTTGGCCGTAGAGCTAGCCCAATGGCTGACCACACCGGTCGGCCAATATGTGCAAAGCTGGGAACAGAAAAAGATCGACGGCCTGGTGGCCAATGTGTTTGGCTACCACGCCATGCAGATCGGGCAGCCCCAGTGGGATTTATTGCGCGCCAATCGTATTCCCACGAAGGGCCGCACGCATTCGTGCCTGAGCGACGCACGGCAAGAAGATATTGACATCGCCTTGTATGCCGAACCCGAGAACCTGCCCCTGGAAAGCCAGAGCATCGACTTGCTGATATTACCCCATGTGCTGGAGTGTTCCAATAGTCCGCACCAGGTGCTGCGTGAGGCCGAAAGGGTGCTGGTGCCCGAGGGCAGGGTGGTGATTTCGGGTTTCAATCCCCTGAGCCTCTGGGGCGTGCACGAGCGCATTCCAGGCCTCGATCCGGTCGTGCCGGTGCCGGCCCACATGCAGGTGTCGCTGGGCCGGCTCAAAGACTGGTTCAAGCTTTTGTCCTTCGAAGCCGACCGCGGCCACTTCGGCTGCTATGCGCCGCCGGCGCTCAGCACCAAGTGGCTGTCGCGCTGGGCCTTCATGGAATCGGCCGGCGACCGCTGGTGGCCGGTGTGCGGCGCGGTCTACGTGGTGTCGGCGGTGCGGCGGGTGGCGGGCATGCATCTCGTGGGGCCGGCCTGGAAAGAAAAGAAACAGCGCGTTCGCGCGGCGGCCGTGGTCGCCGGACGCCATTCGGGCGCCATGCAGGCGCCCGGCAATGAAGCAAGGTAAACATGAGCAGCAACCCCGTTGAAATCTGGACAGATGGCGCCTGCAAGGGCAATCCCGGTTGGGGCGGCTGGGGCGCCCTGCTGCGCCAGGGCCGCCACGAAAAGACGCTTTTCGGCGGCCAGGCCGACACCACCAACAACCGCATGGAGCTGCTGGCCGTCATCGAGGCGCTGAAGGCGCTCAAGCGCCCCTGCCAGGTGGTGGTGCACACCGACTCGCAGTATGTTCAGAAAGGCATGACCCAATGGCTGGCCAACTGGAAGCGGCGCGATTGGCGCACCGCCGACAAAAAGCCGGTCAAGAACGCCGACCTGTGGCAAGAGCTGGACGAACTTGTGGGTCGGCACGATGTCTCTTGGAAGTGGGTGCGCGGCCATGCCGGCGACGCGGGCAACGAGATGGCCGACCAGCTGGCCAACCAGGGAGTCCAGCAGGCGCGCTCCCTGGCGGCGGCCGGGTAGCGCGGCCGGCGCTGGCTGCCGCTCCTTTCGGTATCGGGCGTTCCGGCGGTTGCCGGGGGGCGGTTGCGCGGCGGGCGTGTTACCTAAATTTTGGCGCCGCGCCGCTGCAACTGCGATACTATTTGCGGCGATACGATACAGATTGTTGATTTCATGAAAGCAAATACCATAGGTTGGATCCTGGCACTGGGCGCGGGCGTGGTGCTGGGTGTGGTCGGGGCCGGATGGTGGGCGGGCAAGCAGGCTGCGCATCCGCAGGCCCCCGCCACGGCCGCCGTCGCCCCGCCGGCCAAGGCCCAGGCGGGCACTCAGGTCGAGGTTGCCCCGGTCAGGCTCGAGGCGATGCCGCGCAGCGCTTCCGCCGTGGGCACGCTGCGTTCCAAGGATTCAGTCGTGCTGCGTTCCGAAATCACCGGGCGCATCATCGAGCTCAATATAGAAGAGGGCGGCAAGGTCAAAAAGGGCGACGTGGTGGCGCGGCTCGACGACAGCGTCGCCAGGGCCCAGGTTCAGCAGGCCCAGGCCAGCCTTTCGCTGGCCGCCAGTCAGGACCGCCGTGCGGGCGAGCTGACCCGCCAGGGCTTCATCAGCAAGCAGGCGCGCGACGAGGCCGCCAGCCAGTTGCAGGTGCAGCGGGCGGCGCTTGCGCTGGCCCAGGCGCAATTGCAGAAAACCACCATCGTGGCGCCGTTCGACGGCCTGATCGGCCTGCGCAACGTGTCGGTAGGCGATTACGTCGGCCCGGGCGATGTCCTGGTTCCCATCGAGTCCGTCGACCCCCTGCAGGTCGATTTTCGTATTCCCGAACAGTATTTGTCGCTGGTGCATCCCGGCCTGAAGCTTCGCTTGCGCTTCGACGCCTTGCCCGGACAGATCCGCGAGGGCGAGGTCGGCGCCATCAGCCCCTCCATCGATGTAGGAGGGCGTTCCATATTGCTGCGCGCCAACGTGGGTAATGCCGACGATGCATTGCGCCCCGGCATGTTCGCGCGGGTCGACCTGCAGTTTGCCGATGACCAGGTGCTGACCATTCCCGAAACCGCCCTGGTTCCCTCGGGCGAAGAGCGCTACGTATATCGAGTGGCCGAGGGCAAGGCCGAGCGGGTGGCGGTGCGCATCGGCCAGCGGCGCGGCGGGCGCATCGAGATCGCCTCGGGCTTGTCCGAAGGCGACCAGGTGGTGGTGGCCGGCTTGCAGAAGATCGCCGACGGCGCGTCCGTGAAAGTGGTTGGCCGGCCCGCGGGCCCGGCCGGGTCCTGAGGCGGGCGCTTCCATGCTTTTATCCGAAGTCTGCATCAAGCGTCCCGTCTTCGCCACCGTACTGTCGCTGGTCATCGTACTGATCGGGTTTATTTCGTACGAACGCCTGACCGTGCGCGAGTATCCCGCCATCGACGAGCCGGTGGTTTCGGTGCGCACCGACTACAAGGGCGCTTCGCCCGAGGTCATCGAATCGCAGGTGACCAAGCCGCTTGAAGACCAGCTGGCGGGCATGGAAGGGGTCAACGTCATGACCTCGCGCAGCCGGTCCGAGCGCAGCTTCATCAACATCAAGTTCAATCTCGACCGCGACCCCGACGCGGCGGCGGCCGACGTGCGCGACAAGGTGGCCCGGGCGCGGCGCTTCTTGCCGGACGAAATCGACGAGCCCATCATCAGCAAGGTCGAGGCCGATTCCTCGCCCGTCATCTTCCTGGCCGTGAACGCCGGCAGCATGAATACGCTCGAGGCTTCCGACTACATTACCCGCTACGTCAAGACGCGGCTGTCGGTGCTTCCCGGGGCGGCCGAGGTGCGCATCTACGGCGAGCGCCTGCCCTCGATGCGTATCTATGTCGATCGCGCCAAGCTGGCCGCCTACCGCCTGGCCGTGCAAGACATCGAAGACGCCCTGCGTTCGCAGAACGTCATGATCCCGGCCGGCCGCATCGAATCCGAAATGCGCGAATTCTCGGTGGTGTCGACCACCGACCTGCAGACGGTCGAGCAGTTCCGCGATGTCATCGTGGCGAACGTGCAGGGCTATTCAGTGCGGCTCAGCGACGTGGCCGATGTGCAGATCGGGCCGGCCGACGAGCGGATCATGGCGCGCTTCAACGGCCATGACGGCTTGCTTATCGGCATTACCAAGCAGTCGACGGCCAACCCGCTCGACCTTTCAAAGGCCATGCGCGCCGAGCTCGAGCTCATCAACGAGGGCCTGCCCCCCGGCATGAGCATCGACGTGGCCTACGACAGTTCCATCTTCATCGAAGAGTCGATCAAGTCGGTGTACCACACCATAGGCGAGGCCATCGTCCTGGTGATTCTGGTCATCTTCTTCTTTTTGCGCAGCGTGCGCGCCAGCCTGATTCCCATTGTGACGATACCGGTGTCGCTGATCGGCGCATTCGGCATCATGTATTTCCTGGGTTTTTCGATCAACACGCTTACGCTTCTTTCCATGGTGCTGGCCATCGGCCTGGTAGTGGACGACGCCATCGTCGTGCTCGAGAACATCTACCGGCACATCGAAGAAGGCAAGACGCGGCTCGAGGCGGCCTTCATCGGCTCGAAGGAAATCGGCTTCGCCATTGTGGCCATGACGCTGACCCTGGTCACCGTGTATGCGCCGTTGGCCTTTGCCACGGGCCGCACCGGGCGGCTGTTCATCGAGTTCGCCCTTACCCTCGCCGGCGCGGTGCTGGTGTCGGGCTTCGTGGCCCTTACGCTTACGCCCATGATGTGCGCCACCATATTGCGGCATCAAAGCGGGCACGGGCGGGTGTACACCTTTATCGAGAATCTGCTGGTGGGCCTGACCACGCGCTATCAGAGCAGCCTGAAGCTGGCCTTGCGGCATAGGGTCATCGTGCTGGGGCTGGGCCTGCTGGTGGCCCTGGGCAGCGGGGTGCTGTTCAAGGTGGTCAAGAGCGAGCTGGCTCCGGTCGAAGACCGCGGCGTCATCTACGGCATCGTCACCGCGCCCGACGGCGCCACCCTGGACTACACCCTGCAAAGCATGAAGCGCATCGAGGCCATGTACGCCGACATTCCCGAGGCCTCGGGCAATCAGACGGTCATCGGCTTTCCCACGGTGGTCGACGGCTTTGCCATCCTGCGCCTGAAGCACTGGAACGAACGCGACAAATCGCAGCAAGAGATCGCGGCCGAATTGCGTCCGCGCTTCAACGCCCTGCCGGGCGTGCGCGCCTTTCCCACCAACCCGGCTTCGCTGGGCCAGCGCGCCACGACCAAGCCGGTCGAGTTCATCATCATGAGCCAGGCCTCGTATCCGGAGATCGCCAAGTTCACCGATGCTTTCATTGAGCGCCTCAGCGACTATCCCGGCCTTCAGAACCTGGAGATGGACCTGCGCCTGAACACGCCCGAGCTCCAGGTGGCGGTCAACCGCGACAAGCTGGCCGACGTGGGCGTGGACGTCGGCACGGTGGGCCGCACGCTCGAGTCCATGCTGGGGGGGCGCCAAGTAACGCGTTTCCGCGATGGCGGAGAGCAGTACGACGTCATTGTCCAGGTCAAGAAAGAAGACCGGGCCGACCCGCGCGACATCTCCGACATCTACGTGCGCGCCCGCAATGGCGACATGGTGCAGCTTTCCAACTTCCTCGATGTCAACGAAAGCGTGTCGCCGCAGTCGCTCAACCATTTCAACCGCCTGCGTTCGGTCAAGGTCGAGGCGGCGGTGGCGCCGGGCTACGCCCTGGGCGAAGTGCTGGCGCACATGCAGTCGGTGGCCGACGAGATGCTGCCCGAGACGGCGCAGACCGACCTGGACGGGCAATCGCGCGAGTTCCGCGATTCTTCGGGCAACATCTACCTGGTCTTCCTGATGGCGCTGGTCTTCATCTACCTGGTGCTGGCAGCCCAGTTCGAAAGCTGGCGCAATCCGTTCATCATCATGCTTTCCGTGCCGCTGTCCATGACCGGCGCGCTGCTGGCCTTGTGGCTGTCGGGCGGAACCCTTTCCATCTACAGCCAGATCGGCCTGATCACGCTGGTGGGCCTGATCACCAAGCACGGCATCCTGATCGTCGAGTTCGCCACCCAGCTGCGGGCCGAAGGCATGGAGAAGGTCGAGGCCGTGGTCCAGGCCAGCATACTACGCCTGCGTCCCATCCTGATGACCACCGGCGCCATGGTGCTGGGCGTGCTGCCGCTGGCCTATGCCACCGGTGCCGGCGCCGAGTCGCGCCAGCAGATAGGCTGGGTGCTGGTGGGCGGCTTGTGCCTGGGCACTGTGCTTACCCTGTACGTGGTGCCGGTGGCCTATACGCTGATCGCGGGCAAGGTAAGCCGCAAGTAGGGGCGCCCGCAGGGGCACTGGCGTGCGTGGCGGGCGCCGCTTGCCTGCGCAGCTGCGCTCTTCGGCCCGCGGGCCGCGCGGGCGGCAGCCATGCTGCATGGATGCGCAGACCGTTCTACAATCAGGGCCGGGCCGTCATGAGGCGGCCCGAGTTTTTTCAGCCGGGGTCAGCCGTTCATGCGCCAAATCATTCTTGATACCGAAACCACGGGCCTGGATCCGGCGCAAGGCCACCGCATCGTCGAAGTGGCCTGCGTCGAAATGGTCAATCGCAGCCTCACGGGCAACCATCTGCACCTGTACCTCAACCCCGACCGCGACAGCGACCCCGAGGCGCTGGCCGTGCACGGGCTTACCACCGAGTTCCTGTCGAACCATCCCCGGTTTTCAGAGATCGCGCACCACGTTTGCGATTTCGTGCAAGGCGCCGAGGTCATCATCCACAACGCGGCTTTCGACCTCAAGTTCCTCGATGCCGAACTGAAGAAGGTGGGCCGGCCGGCCTTCACCACGCTATGCGGCAAGATCACCGATTCATTGCTGCACGCGCGTGAGCTTCACCCCGGCAAGCGCAATTCGCTCGACGCCCTGTGCGAACGCTACGGCATATCCAACGCGCATCGCACCCTGCACGGCGCGCTGCTCGACTCCGAGCTGCTGGCCGAGGTGTGGCTGGCCATGACGCGCGGCCAGGACGCGCTGATCATGGATTTCGGCGGCGCCGACACGCAAAGCGCCAACGGCATGAAAATGGAGCGTTTCGACGCCTCGGTGCTGCGGGTGTTGCCCGCCGGCCCCGACGAGACGGCGGCGCACGAAGCCTATCTGGACATCCTGGACAAGGCGGCGGGCAAGCCCTGCGTGTGGCGCGCCCAGGCGTCCGAGTAAGCGCGGCCGGCTGGCAGCCTTAACCCGTCAGCGGCCCGGCGCACCCTCTCATCCATGGCCAAGAGCCCTTCTTCCGCCGATCCATCCAGACTGGACATCGAGGCCAGGGTGCTTGAGTACGGCCTGGAGCAGCCCACCCTGGGACAGTTCTCTGTCGCCCAGGCCCTCCAGGCCCAGGGCCTGAAGGTGTCGGCCTCGACGGTGCGCAATATCTGGAAGCGCCACGGGCTGGAAACAAGTTATCTGCGCCTGCTTGCCAAATCCAAGGGCATGAACGGCGGCGACAAGACCGAACTGAACCCCGACGAGCAAAGCCATCTCAAGCGCGAGCGCCGGAATCGGAAGCTGGCGGCGAAGGCCAAGGGCCAGGACGAGGCCGTGTCGGCCCTGCGGCGCGAAGAGGTGCTGCTGGCCGCGGCCCGCATCTTCGCGGACAAAGGCTACGCCGAAACATCGCTGCGCGAAGTGGCCGCGGCAACAGGCATGCAGCCCGCCTCGCTGTATTACCACTTTGCCTCCAAAGAAGATCTGTTCGCGACGGTTCATCATCTGGGCATCAGCCGCGTGAACCAGGCGCTCGACGCCACGGCATTACAGCATGACGACCCCTGGCGGCGGCTGGAAGAGGCCTGCGCCACCGCCCTGAAATTCCAGCTGAATCCCAGCGACCTGGCCGTTGTGGTGCGCGTGGATCCGGGTATCCGCTACCCCGCGCGCCTTCAGCGGCGCATCGACGCCGACCGCGCTTCATATGAAGACCGCTTCCGCCGCCTGATCGACGAACTGCCTCTGCACCGAAAGGCCGACCGCACCCTGCTGCGCCTGACCCTGCTGGGCGCCTTGAACTGGACCAGGGTGTGGTACAGGCCCTCGGGGCCTCTTTCGGCCGAGGACATCGGCCGGCAGCTCATACGCATCGTATTCGGCTACGGCTTTCAGCGCGCTCCGTAGCTTCATTCCCGACATTTCTCTGGCTCCACACGCGTCGCCGTATATACGGCGCTTCTGTTGCGGGAAAGCCTGCATTCAAAATAACTTGTCTAATATTTGTTCGACAAGGTATTATGGGCAGCATATGCCGCGGGGCGCAAGAATGGCCCCTGCTTCTTCAACAGGCGCAACGCCACGGAGACAACATGCAATTGAAGAACGTCGACTACGACGCACCCTTTGTTCACCAGCGAACCATCCGTTTCGGCGAAACCGATGCCGCCTCCATCGTCTATACCGTGCGCTTCTTCGACTACGCGCTGGATGCCATCGACGCCTGGTACGCTGAAGTGCTCACGGTAAGCCTCTACAGCCTGAACACAGAGCACGGCCTCAGCTGCCCCTTCGTGCATGCCGGCATCGACTTCCAGTCGGCGCTGCGGCCGGGCGAACAGTTGAACGTCACTGTGCTGGTACAGGCGCTGGGCCGGTCTTCGCTCACCTTCCGGATACTCGGCGCGCAGGCGGACGGCACGCCTTCCTTCTCGGGCACTTTTACCGTGGTGTTCGTCGACGGGGCCGCCATGCGTTCCATACCCATTCCCGAGCCCCTGGCCGAACGCATCCGCGAATACCAGGCACGCTGCCCGGCGGGCGATGCGCCGGGCAGCGTGCGTGGCGCCCTTGCCGGCTCCGTGGCCCCCTGAAAATACGCAGCCAGATCCCGATACACTTTTTGCGAGTATTTCAAATGCCTATCCAGAACCCTTGGGACGAAGAAGTAGTGCAGGGCGTCCAGCGTTTCGTCCAGCAGAAAATCATCGGCCGTGCGCAAGAGCTCGAGGCCGACCCGAGCTACCCTGAAGAAATCGTTTCGGCTCTTAAAGAGCTTGGCCTGTTCAGCATTGCCGTGCCGCAAGAATTTGGCGGGCTCGAGCTTTCCGTGCCCACTTACGCCAAGATCATGGAAGAGCTCGCCGCCGGCTGGACGACGCTCAGCTGTTTCCTGAACAGCCACACCTCGGCTTCCAGCATACTGGCCAGGCACGGTACCGCGCAGCAGAAACAGAGCTGGCTGCCCTCCATGGCCACCGGCGAGCTGCGCGTGGCCATTGCCCTTACCGAGCCCAATGGCGGCTCTGACCTGCAGGCCATACGCAGCAGCGCGCGCAAGCAGGCCGACGGCGGCTACGTGCTGAACGGCTCAAAAATCTTCATCACCAATGGCGCCCGGGCGGGCGCCGTGGTGGTGCTGGCCCGCACTGGCAGCGGCAAAGACGGCATCAGCTTGTTCATGGTCCATAAAGGCCTGGCGGGTTTCACCGTGGGGGCCAACGCACGCACCCTGGGCCATAGCCATATCGACGTGGCCGAGCTTGTATTCCAGGACGTAAAGCTACCTGCCGAAGCGCTGGTGGGCCAAGTAGAAGGGCAGGGCCTGAAGCAGATGCTGGACGCACTGGAAACCGGCCGCATCGCCATGGCGGCCACCGCAGTGGGCCTTTCGCGTTCGGCCCTTAAAGCCGCGCAAGACTTCGCGGCGCAGCGCGTCGCCTTCGGCACCGAAATCATCAACCACCAGGCAATACAAATGTACCTTGCCGACATGGCCACGCAGACCATGGCCGCGCAGTCCCTGGTCCAAACGGCCGCGGTCGTCAAGCAAAGCGGCCAGCGCGCCGACATGGTCTGCGGCATGGCCAAATTGTTTGCCGGCGAAACCTGCGCCAAGGTCGCACTTGATTGCGTGCGCATCCACGGCGGCGGCGGCTTTGTTTCCGACTTTCCGGCAGAGCGCTACTATCGGGAAGCGCCTTACTTTATCGTTACCGAAGGCACCAACGAGATCCAGAAGCTGATCATCGCCAAGCGCATGCAAGCCGGCGACGCCCAGGCACTGGGCTTGGAAGGAGGACACCCATGAACGACGCCGCCCAGCTGGTGCACGAGGAAGCCTTGAACGCCTTGAGCCTGATCGACCGCCACATACAACAGCAGCCCGATCACACCGCCGTCTTGTTCGAAGACCAGGCCATCAGCTACGGCCAGCTGGGCCAGGGGGCGAATGCCATGGCCCTGGCGCTGCGGCAGAAGGGCGTGGGTCCCGGCAGCCGCGTCTGCATCATCGCTCGCAACCACCCCGACTACTACGCAGCCTACCTGGGCGTACTCAGGGCGGGCGGCACGCTGTTCCCCATCAATGCCGATCTTAGCCGCAACGAAGTCGCCTACATCGTGCAGAAGTCGGAACCTGTGCTCGTCATGCACGACGCGGATTGCCAGCAAACCGTGCTCGACACCTGGAGCCAGAACGGATTTGCCGTACCGCATTACGCCTTGAGCGATCTACTCGAGCTTGGTGCCGGCCTGCTTTCGCAACACGCGCCAGGCACCGACGAATGGCCTCAGCGCGAGCCAGACAGCGTTGCCGTCGTCATTCATACCTCGGGCACCACGGCCCTGCCCAAGGGCGTGGTAGCCACCGACCATATGGAGATCGCTTCCGCCCAGGCCCTTATCAAGGCATGGCGGCTTGCGCCGCAAGACGTTTCCGTTTGCGCCTTGCCGCTTTCTTATACTTTTGGCCTCTTCACGGCCTCGTTCGTCGCGCTTTGCGCTGGCGCCACCGTGCTGCTGTTCAACAAGTTCAACCCGGTGCGCGTGCTCGAAGGCATCGAGCGGCACGGCGCGAGCTATATGGTTGGGGTGCCCGCCATGTATGCCATGATGCTCGAGCATGTCGAGCAGACCGGGCGAGCCTACCAGCTGGCCCGAGTCCGATTCATGGCTTCGTCGGGGGCGCCCATCGCCTCCATCACCAAGAAAGAGTTTCATCGCCGAATGGGCGTACCCCTGCTTGAATACTATGCATTGTCAGAGTGCACGCCCATATTCTCCTTCGACTTCAGCGACCCCATGCCGCCCATCGGTTCATCGGGCAAGCTGGTTGCCGGCGCCGAGGTCAAGATTCTTGACGACCAGGGCCAAGCCGTGGCTGCAGGCGAAACCGGCCGGTTGTTCCTGCGCTCTGAGCGCCTGATGCCCGGCTACTACCTTGACCCCGAACGCAACGCCGCAGCCTTTGTGGATGGCTGGTTCAACACCGGCGACCTGGCCTATTGCGATAGCGAAGGCTATTTCAATGTGGTGGGCCGCGAACGCGACCAGGTCATTTCCGGCGGCCACAAGATTTCCAGCGCCGAGGTCGAAGACCAGATCCTGTTGCACGAAGCCGTGGCCCAGGCGGCCGTGGTGGGCAGCCCCGACAAGATTCTGGGCGAAGTCATCAAGGCCGTGTTGGTGCTCAAGGACGGCTGCAGCGCCGATACCGCCGGCATCATCGCCCACTGCGAGCAGCGCCTTGCCAAGCATAAGGTGCCCCGCATTGTAGAGTTCAGGGCCAGCCTGCCCACCAGCCCGGCGGGCAAGGTGTTGAAGCGGCAGCTGGTCTGACGTTAGCGCGGGGCTGGGCTGGATGGCGCGGCGCCCCAGACGGTTGACGCCGTGTGGGTTGGTGCATGGACTGCGGCGAACCTGCGCCCAGGCCGCCTGGTGGCGGCCAAATTTCGTGTTAGAATAGCGGACTTCACTTCCCAAAGCATTCATCGCTTTCGGCGCTTTGGGGCGGTTAGCTCAGTGGTAGAGCACTGCCTTCACACGGCAGGGGTCACTGGTTCGAACCCAGTACCGCCCACCAGTAAATTCCCTTTAAAATCAACGAATTAATGTGCCGTTAAGCATAAAGTGGGCTCTTCTCCATTAACGGGGGATCAGGGCATTCATCACACTCGGTTAATTACACCATCCCAGCCGCATAGGGCCAAGACCCTGAGCCGGTAATTCTCAAAGTTCCTGAACCCTACGCACGGCGTGATGGCCCGTTACGCATGAACGAGCTATTTGGACGGGCCGTCCTGATCATCTTCG
Organism: Pusillimonas noertemannii; assembly: GCF_003096595.1. Taxonomy (GTDB): domain Bacteria; phylum Pseudomonadota; class Gammaproteobacteria; order Burkholderiales; family Burkholderiaceae_B; genus Pusillimonas; species Pusillimonas noertemannii. The sequence goes on from NZ_QEKO01000001.1 coordinate 680,825, forward strand.
CGTTTCATGCGAGCGCGAATGCCGCCGTCTATAGTCGCGGTGTCGGTCATCGGCTGGTAGATCGCTCCCGTGCTGGGAGCAAGGGGGGATGCTTTTTCTACCTCCCGGTGGGCGATATTGGCCGACATTCGTTCAGTAAGATCCGGAAAAATGTGGTGTGACACATTTGAAGCATGTGAGATCCAGCCGACGGGCATTTCTTCCTTCGGTTCGACACAAGCACGGACGATTGCATCGATGACGATCTCGGGGTCGTCCATGGCCAGCATGCGCGGCTCATGGCCGGTGTAATTGGCGGCGTGCGTCCACCAAGGTGTATCAACGGCCCACGGCATAATTGTTCCCACCTTGATATCCTCATTTCCCGCCAGCCGAAGTTCTTCTCGCAGGCTTCGGCCCAGGCTGAGCACCGCCGCCTTCGAAGCGGCATAGGAAGTCTGATAGGCCAGAGGAACCTCGCTGTCGATGGAGCCCATGTTTATCAGTGTGCCAAACCCTTGTTCGCGGAATTGCCTCAGGGCCACATGGGCACCATAGATCAGGCCCTTAAGGTTGACATCGATCACTCGCGCATGGTCCTCAATTGGAATATCCCAGAATAGGCCCAAGGCACCAATGCCGACATTGTTGATCCATACATCGAAGCGGCCGAAGCGCTGAACCGCGGCCTGCGCCAGGCGCCCGACGTCCCGTGCATTGCTGACATCCATTCCAATGGCCAGGGCACTGCCGCCCGCCGATTCGATCTCGGCAGCGAGAGCCTCAAGGGCGGCTGCGCGCCGTGCACCGAGTACGACGTTGGCCCCCTGGGCGGCCAGCTTAAGGGCGGCGCCGCGTCCAAAGCCACTGGAGGCGCCCGTCACGACGATGGTGGCGCCAGCCACATCCCGGCGCTTGGACGGGCTATTCGTGCTGTTTTGCATGCTCGTGCTCCGAAAAGTGGAAATGCTTGGAATGCTGAGCAATTTTCGAGCCGAAGAATGGCAGAAGCTTGCCGCTGCGCCATTGCAATAGCAGTCACCGGGGTGAGACGCCTGCCGGGCCACGCGGCAGTATTATTGCAATGTGAAAAACTCGAAACAGTTGCGGGCCCCTGCGGAACCAATGGCTACCCAGAGCCCATTCCAGCTGAGAAATATGGAACCCTGGACAAGCGACAATCCATTCTTGACTCGGGCGTTAGCGCCCGTCTTTGATGAACGAGACGCAGCCGACCTGGCGATCGAGGGCCGGATACCTTCCGGCATGCGTGGCATATTCATGCGCAACGGCCCCAATCCTCAGTTCAAGCCCGACGATCATTACGCCTATCCGTTCGACGGCACCGGAATGATCCACGCTGTCTACATAGAGGATGGCCGGGCACGATATCAGAACCGCTGGGTGCTGACCACGGAACTGGCAGAAGAGAGGGCTGCTGGTCAACGTCTTTATCACTCCACCCTTTCCGCGCCGCCGCATGCGAATCTTGCCAATACCAATATCATCCATCACGCTGGCCGCTATCTTGCGCTCTTTGAAGGCGGCGCGCCTTACGAATTGGACCGCGACCTTAACACGCTGGGCGTCTTCGACTACGATGGTGTGCTACCGGGCGTAATGTCTGCGCACCCCAAGGTGGATCCGGTCAGCGCTGAGCTTTTTTCGGTGCAATACGATCTGGAAACGGGCGAATTGCTTTATTTGCGCGCCGACAAAACCGGGCGTATCGATCGCATCGTACCGTTTCAGTCGCCCTGGCCCGCCATGGTCCATGACATTGCGCTGACACAGCACCATATCGTCGCCTTCGTGTGCCCCTTGGTATTCGATTTCTCGCGTCCGGGTCCCCCCGCCACTTGGCAACCGGAAAGGGGCACAATGGTTGCGCTGATCCCGCGCGACGCACAGGCAGCGCAAGACGTGCAATGGATCAACGGCCCCGCATTCTTTCATTGGCATGTGATCAACGCTCATGAAGAAGGAGACCGTATCGAGGTGGTCGTACCCTGGTACGACTCGTTCTCGTTGACCGGCAGCGCCAGAAAGCTGGAGTTGCATCGGATGATTATCCATGCCGATACCGAGCTGGTGGAAGATCAGACGATAGATGACCAGGCTTGCGAATTTGGCCGCATCAACGACGCATATCTAGGGCGCAAGGCCCGCTATTGTTACGTCGGCCTGCGTGCGCCGCGATCCGGCGAGACGCCCCAGGTGGGCGCCTTCGAGGCGATCGCTCGGTACGATATGGATACCGGGCAAAAAGTGGTTCATCAGTTTCCCCATGGCGTCACAGTGGGTGAGCCGGTATTCGTTGCCGCGCCCGAGAGCCTGCGGGAGGACGACGGCTTCATCGTCACATTCATACATGAAGAGGGACGTTCCGACGGCGGCTTCGTCATCCTCGACGCGCGCCACATCGAGCGGGGGCCGATGGCCGTGGTGCGCTTGCCGCGCCGGGTGCCCGCAGGGTTGCATGGCTCGTGGACACCGATGTGATGGTCCCTGGAACTTGCGGGGTGACCAAGCAAGTCTTCGTACTCCAGCCATAAGGCATTCTAATAAAAATCGTCGGAGTCGCGCTGAAGCGCGAGTGCTCAGTGAGCCGTTGGCCGGTGTTTTACGCCAAAGCGTTCCGCCAAGGCTGAAAGGCGCTTGTCCAGTGTCCAGAGCTCTGTTTGTGGCGTCATCATGGTCGAAGCCAAGAGCAGCATATCAACCAGCCCGCAGCCTGAGCCGTAAAGTTTTTCGGATTCGACAAAGTCCAGGGTTTCTTTCAGAGTTGCTTGTCGGGAGTACTGCAGGTTATCGAGATCGATCAGAGTACGTGCCCGATTTGGTGGGGTTCCACAGGCCAACTCGCCAAGAACCATGGGGTGCACCATGACATGATCGCGCTCCAGCAAATAGACCAATCCCTGGTTCTCGCGCTTGAAGTGATCGACCCATACCGAAGTATCAACCAGTACACCCTTCATGTTTCGGCGGGCTCTTGTTGGCGGCGCGGTATATGGGGCATCTGAGGCGCTGCCCCCCCAAGGGCCGCAAGTCGTTTCGCAGACTGTACACGTACGTACGTTTTGACTGCTTCACGAATTAGGTCGGCTTTTTCGATACCTGGCTCGGCTACTTGCAGCGCTCTTTCAAATAACGCATCGTCAATCGTTACGGTAGTTCGCATGGGTCGCCTCCATTAAGCCTGCATCAATATGTGCATCATATTACATCAAAACTGTGTTTGTGCCCGCGTTTTATTGTGTGTGTGCGCTGCAGGCATACGGGGAGCCCCCTCAAGGAGGCTGGTGTAATGACCCACCCGCATCTGCACCCCCAGTGAGCAGAAAATCAGCGGGTCATTACAATTCGCATGGGTTGCCTCCATTAAGCCGTGGGTCGCAACTTGCGCGTTGTCCGCGCCCGACGCTTGCGCGCCCAGATCACCAGTCCGGTCATGCTCAGAGCCGCAACAGCAATCCCCATGAGCGATATCAACACGCGTCCCGGCGTGCCCAGCAGCCGCCCGGAGTGAAGCGGCAATTGCGCCTGCATGAAAATGTCGCCGCCGGTGCCTCGACCCGGTACCTTTTCGCCGATGATCGTACCCGTGTCTCCGTCAAGGTAGAGCACCTCGTTCCCCATGCCGTCGTCATCCCGGTCGTCTTCGGGCGTGAAGAACGTCACGCCATAGACGCCGAAGCGTTGGGCATAGAAGATGGACCCAGGGGGGGCGGCCCAGCCGCGGCGGCGGCCCTCGGCCTGGGCTACTGCAATGGCCTGCTCCCGGCCCAGCAACGGTTCGGCCAGTTCCCGCTCGCGACTACCCTGGCGCGATTCGAATGGCGAGGGCGTCAGAGGTGAGAAGACCGACACCAGCGGCCGCATCACTTGCGTACCCAGGTTCAGCGACACCGAGGTCACGGCCAGCATCAGCAGCAGACCCCACACCCACACGCCGCCGGAGCGATGGACATCGAAATTGAGCTTGGCCCCGCCCTGGCGCAGCCGGAAGCTCAACGACTTGCGCCAGGTGCGCCTATTGGGAAACGAGATACACAGCGCCAGGAAACTGTCGACGATCCAGACGGCCGACACGACGCCCATCAGCCACACCCCGAAATCAATTCCCCAGCCCTTGGGAATGTGCATGGTGTAGTGCAGCTTGTAGAGGAAGGGCAGCAGATCTTCGCGCGATAGCGATATTCGGCCCCACTGCCGCCGTCCCTGGACCTGGCCGGTGGCCGGATCCACTGCCAGCTGGTTGAAGCCGAGGACATACGGCGCGCCGGTGGCGGGATCGATGCGCGGGGCGACGCCCAGCATCGCCGTATGGCCGGGTTCCAGTGCGAGCGGCAAGAAGCTGACCCGTAGGCGCGGATCGTCCGCCTCGGCCCGGCGGGCCAGCTCCAGGGGCGGAAGCGGGCTGTCCGTCTCGCCGGAGGCGGCCCGGAACAGCCCGGGATTGGCCCACTCGTCGAGTTCGTGATTCCAGGCGATCACCGCGCCGGTCAAGCCGGCGATAAACAGGAACAGGGCGATGAACAGGCCGCACCAGCGGTGCATCACCACCAGCGCGCCACGCGTGCCGCCGCGCATCAGAACTGGTAGCGCGCGGTCAACATCACGTTGCGCGGCTCGCCATAGACATTGCTCGGAAAGCTCACGCTGCCGGACAGCGCGTTGTAGTACTTCTTGTCGAAGATGTTGTTGATATTGAGCTGCATGTCCAGCTTCGATGTCGCCTGCCACCCGACCACCAGGTCGACGACGGTGTAGGCGCTCTGGGCAATGCGGAAGGGTACACCGCTGGTGGTGCCCTCGTTATAGATCGAGTCCTGGCGGTAGATCGAGCCGCCGATGCGCCAGCCGTGAAGGGCGCCGGGCAGCCGGTACATGGTCGACAACTTGAACAGATGTCGCGGCGTGTCGGTGTCGAAGAGCTCGCCCACATTGCTGGGATTCGCATCCTTGCGATAGCGCGCGATGGCCACCGTGTAGCCGATACTTACCTGCCAGTTGGGCGTGATGGCCCCCTGCACCTCAAGTTCCACGCCCTGGCTGCGCACCTCGCCAGCAGCCGAATAGCAGGTAACGCTCGGGTAGCCTGCGCATTGGCTCTGGTCGGAGCTGCGGTAGGCACGATTTTTCTGATCCATGCGGAACACTGCTGCCGAGGCATTCAGCGCACCATCGAAGTATTCGCCCTTGATACCGATTTCGTAGTTGCGGCCCACCACCGGTTCCAGCAGCTTGTTGTTGGCGTCCCGGTAGTTCTGGGGCTTGAAGATGTCGGTGTAGCTGGCGTAGAGCGAGTGTTGGTCGTTCAGGTCGTAGACCAGGCCGGCGTACTTTGTCAGCTGCTCGTTGACGCTGTAGCGGTTATGCGCAGTGACGGATGGCGTGTTCGAGGTGAAGTTCGGATAGGTGTTGACGGTGTCGTTGTAGTCGAACCAGTCCATCCGCGCGCCCAGTATCAGCTTCAGCGGGTCGGCCAGGGTCAGGCGCGTCGTGGCATACACGCTTTGCTGGGTGATCCTGGCGTCCATCCAGTCTCGCAGCGGAATGTTGGGGTTGGCGACGGCGCCCGGGTCGAAGTTGAAAAGGTCGAGGTCGTCGTCAAGAACCACGCCTTGGCGGCTGTTGCCGTCGAAATCGACCTTACGGTAGCTGGCGCCCAGTACCAGCTCGTGCGTGCGGCCCAGCAATTCGAAGGGGCCATTGGCGTACAGGTTCACGCTGCTTTGCTTTTCCTTATGGGCGTTGCGCGCACCCAACTGCCTGTAGTTGCCGGTGGTGATGTTGTAGTTGAGGTAATGGCCCAGCATGTCGACATCGGCCTGCGCATAGTACGCCGACAGGTGCATGCGCCAGCCGTTATCGAACCGGTGGTCGAGTCCCAAGAAGGCCGAGTCGGTGGTCTTGTTCCAATGTTCCCAGTCATTGGCGTAGGACGTGGATCGAGGCAGTCCCAGATCGCTGCCGTCGCTCGCCACGGGCAGGCCCGTGAAGCCGTTGCCGTGCAGCCGGTTCTCATGATGCAGCGCGCTGAGCGTCAGCATGGTGGAGGCACTCAGGTCTTTCTCCAATATCCCATAGAACGTTTGGCCGTTGCTGCTTTCGCCGCGCTTGTAGCTTCCATGGTCCTGAGCGGCGATCACGGCGCGACCGCGCAGGCTGCCGTCCTCCGATAGCGGACCAGAGGCGTCCAGCTCTGCTCTATAGCGGTCCCAGCTGCCCGCGCTCACGCCGACGGACACCTGCGGCACATCGGTCGGCCGCTTGCGCACCAGGTTGATGGCGGCCGACGGGTTGCCTGCGCCCTGCATGAGTCCGGTGGCGCCACGCACGATTTCCACGCGGTCGTAGATAGCCATGTCGGTGGCCAGCAGGTCCTGCGACAGGTTAGAGCTGTCCAGGCTCACGGGCAGGCCGTCGTACATGATGTTGTCCACGTACATGCCGCGCGAATAGAAGGATGCGCGCTCTGGCCCGAAACGCCGGAATGTCAGGCCGGGAGCAGCCTGCACCACGTCGTTGACCGTCGCCAGGCCTTGATCCTGGATGCGTTGACGGGTAATGACGGTGACCGCCTGCGGCGTCTCGCGCATGGACAGATTGAGCCGGTTGGCGGTGCTCATGCTGCCGCTGGTGTACGAGCGCGTGCCCTCGGTCGTGCCGTCGGCCGCAGCGGTGCCGGTCACCGTGATCAGGGGCAGCATGGCGGCGTCGGGCGCTTCGGGTGAGAGCGTGTTGTCGACACGCAGCACGAACGCACCATTGTCCAGTTGCACGGCTTGAAGGCCGCTGCCGGCGAGCAAAAGGGCCAGCGCGTCGGTTGCCGGATGTCGGCCATTTACGCCGGCCGTGCGTTTGCCTTGGGTTTGCTCGGCGGTGAAGGTCAACATGATGCCGGCCGTGCTGGCCAGCTGACGCAACGCCGGAGCCAGCGGCCCGGCGGCAATCCTGAAGTCGGTCGCGGCGGTTCCGGCGGCAGCAGCGGCGCCTTGAGCATGCGCGAGGGCCGGTGCGCCGGCCGCCAGGGTGATGATCAGCGCCAGGGCGGCAAGCGCAACAGGAGATGAATGTGGGCGCCCCGAATCTTGAGCGCGGTGCAGGTTCGGCATGTTCTTCCTTATGGTTGGACCTCCGAAAATTCCGGTCCCTTATAAGGTAGGTGCCGCGAAAACGCCGATCGGGCAGTCGATGCGCAAATTTTTTTCGTGGCCTTATTCAGCCGGTACGACCGTCGCCCAGAAACGGGTGCGCCACTGCACGCGTACCGGCAGCACGCTGGGCAGTGTGGCCAGGATGCGGTCGGTGTCGGCCAAAGGGAAGACACCTGAAATGCGCAGACCCGCGATATGCGGATCGACGCGCAACACGCCCGGCCGGTAGCGACCCAGTTCGGCCAGGAAGTCGTCCAGCCGCTGCTCGTCAGCCACCAGCTGACCCCGCGCCCACGCATCCGCGTGTTCATCGGCTGGGCGCGGCGCCTCGACCGCGTTGCGGCTGAACTGGGTCCGCTCGCCGGCGTGCAGCAGACGTGCACTGCCGGACCCGCTCCAGGGGGAAACTTCCACGGCGCTCTCCAGAACGGCCACACTGGTCCGTTCGGCGTGCTGTCGTACGGTGAACCGGGTGCCCAGCGAGCGGATGCTGCCTTCGGCAGTCGCCACCCACAGCGGCCGCGGATCGGTCAGCCCCGGCCCATGGCCTGTGGCGACCATGATCTCGCCCGCCACCAGCACGATGCGGCGCTGGTTCGTGTCGAAGCGCAGATCCACCGCGCTGTCCGTGTTGAGCGTCAGCCGGGTGCCGTCCTCGAGTGTGAAGTTGCGCTGCTCGCCAGTGCCGCTGCGGCAGTCGGCCAGGGTGGGTTGCCAGGTGCCGGTGTGAGAGGCGAGGAGCCCGGCGCCCGTGGCCAAGCCGCCCCACAGCAGCATTCGGGTGGCCCGCCGGCGGGCGGGGGAGGACGGTCGGTCGCTCGCGCCGTAGGACGACAGGGCCGCATAAGCCGGAGCGCGCTCCAACGATTTCATCCGGCCCGTGACGGACTCGACGTGCTGCCAAGCGGCTTCGTGGTCGACATGCGCCTGGCGCCATTGCTGCCATTGGCGTTGCTGTTCATCGCCCGCCTCTCCGGACATCAGCAGAGTGAGCCAGTCCGCGGCAGCATCCGCGGTGGTCCGGCTGATGACCCGACCGCTGGGCAGGATCAGTGTGTCTCTATTGGAGGCCATGATGTCAGACAGCCAACGCGAACATGCATTCGCGGTTGGCCCTGGTCAGATATTGCTTTACCGAACTGGTCGAGGTCCCCAACCGCTTGGCGATCTCGGCGTAGCTCAGTTCGACCAGGTGTGCCAGCAGAAAAGCTTCCCGCACCTTGGGAGGCAGGCCATCGAGCACGCGGTCGATCTGCTGCAGGCTCTCGACGGCCATTAGCTGCGCTTCCGGCGAAGGAGCCACTTCCTCCGGCAGGCAGGCGAGGGCCTCGAGGTAAGCGGTTTCGAGCAACTGCCGGCGGTGCCGGTGTGCGAGGAGCCGACCGGCGACCGTCGCCAAGAACGGACGCGGCTGCCGGATCTCGACAGCCGCGGTCTTGCGGTCGAGCAGGCTTAGAAAAGTGTCCTGCGCCAGATCCGCGGCCGCGAACGTGTCGCCAACCCGCCTGCGCAGCCAGCCTTGAAGCCACGTGCTGTGCTCGACATACAGCTTGGCCAAATCATCGGTAATAGGAGGATCCTGGGCGGGCATGAGGACGGAAAAGAAAAGCCTATCAAATGAGAATTGATCTCATTATATATGATCACAATCGAACTAATCGATTCCGTGCCTCAGGGTCGATCTATGCTTTAACAGAATGGCGGCGTTCTCCCGGCGTCATGTCGAAGCGGCGTGGGGCACCGGCATCTTGCCGCGGTGGATCAAGCACTAACGCAATCAAAATCGTCGGTTTTTTTCGGCTCTTAAAGGTTGGGACTAATACAGCGCAAGCGTGGGAAATAGTTACGATAGGGCCGCTCGTCGCGGCTGAGTACGCTCAGGTTGGCTGCAGCCGCATGGGCGCCAATGTAGAAATCAGGCAGTGGAACCAGGCGGGTTCCGCCTGCACGCCGGTAGTTCAAATACGCCTTTGCGGCTAGCCCTGCGCAGGCCCATGGCAGGGGGCTGCGCAGCGTTTCGTAGACGTCGAGCATCGCGTCCAGCGCCTCGATGTCGGGACCGGGGACCAACAACTCGGTGTAGATCACCAGATTGACGTGCAGGGGCGCTTGCTCGCTGCAACGCTGGATCTGATCGACAGACCACTCATGCCAGTGGCTTTCGGGGTCCATGCAGTCGATCCAGATATTGGTATCGACCAGAAAGCCGGCCGACCCATCGTACTTGGACAGATCAAGCACGGTCATCGACGTCGGGGCGCAGGAATGCCATGATGGACTCACCGTCCATCTGCCTGAAGGGCTTATCCAGGCTCGTGCGCACTCTGGCGGCAGCCGCGCGCAGCGCTGTACGCCGGTCGTCCGTTCCCGTGCCGACTTTCTGGATGATGATTTTTCCGCCTTCCAGAGCAAAGGATACCTGGCTGCCCGGCAGGATGCCGGCGGCGTCACGCAGGCGCTTGGGAATGGTGATTTGCCCTTTTTCAGTGACTTGCATGGCCAGGCTCCAATAAAGTAGTAATTCCTAGTTGGAATTCTACCTTCCTCGGATGCTGGATGTAAATGGATGCGCGGACACTGTGGCCTTGCCAACGAGTCTTCGGGCCTCGGCGTCCTTGGGGAGCACATTGGCGATTCAGGTCCACTTGCCCACGGGCGCCGAGATGCCGGTCAGGCGCCGCAGGGCACGACAATAGCGATCCAGCGGCCGAAGGCAATCGCCATACCCGTCGGCCCGACGATGCGCCTGGCTTTTCGTAAGGCGAGAGCTTACTTACTCGGATCTTTAAATTTGGGAATTAGGTCGATTTCGACATTCTGCAGCTTTCCGTCGACCTTCTCTACTTTGCGGATGTAGATGTTCTGAACGATATCCCGGGTCTCGGGATCAATCGAAATCGGTCCGCGAGGGCTTTCCCATTCCATGCCCTTGGCTGCCGATATGAACTTGTCGCCGCTTGCATCGCCACCCGTTTTCTTAAGGGCGCTGTAGATCAGGTGCATGCCGTCATAACCGGCGACAGACAAAAAGTTGGGCCGCTTTGATGGATACGCCTTGTAATACGCTTCGGTATATGCCTTGTTCTTGGTGGAGTCATGGGCCTCAGAGTAGTGAAACGATGTAATCGCCCCGATGGCGGTTTCACCGGTTGCATCAAGCACATCTTCGTCCGTCAAGTCTCCGGTCGAAATTATCTTTACGCCCATATCGCGCAAGCCGCGTTGTTCAAAGCCTTTCAGGAATGCGACACTTTGTTCTCCGGCGGGGACAAACAGGAACACAGCATTGGGTTTGCTGTCTTTGATGCGTTGTAAAAATGGAGCATAGTCGGGGTTCTGCAGAGGCACCCGAACTTCGCCGACAATCTCGCCACCCGCTTCGGTAAACGTCTTGACGAACTGTTTCTCGGCGTCATGACCGGGGCCATAGTCCGCGACCAGCGTATATACCTTTGTAATGCCTTCCTTCGCCGCCCATGTGGCCATGGGGGCGGAGGTCTGCGGCATGGACATGGATGTCCGAACCACATAAGGCGACTTCTCCGTCACCGAGGAGGTCGCAGCGTTCATGACCACCATCGGTATCTTTGCCTGGGCTGAGAGCGGGGCGACTGCGAATGCAGAAGGCGTGACCCCGAAGCCTGCAAGGATTTCCGCCTTGTCTTTGACGATCAACTCCTGGGCTGCGCGCTTGCTTATCTCCGGCGCAACGCCGGTGTCGTCTTTGATGATGAGCTGAACTTTCCGTCCTTCGACGGTGTCGCCATGCTCGCTCAAGTAAAGATGCACGCCATTCAAGATTTGCTGGCCGTAGCTGGCAAAAGGGCCAGTCATCGGAAGAATCATTCCGATCTTCAGGTCTTCGGCGGCGTAGCTCGCACTGGAGGCGGCGAGCGCCAATGCGGCAAATGTACTGGCTAAATATTCCACTCGGGGGCGAGTCGAGGTAATCATCATGTCTCCAGGAATGTATTTTTGAATCCTCCAGCGAATTAATGCTGGAAGTGGCGGAACCAACCGAAAGCCAGGGCAATTGGTAAGCCAGCCTGACTAGATTGTCAGAGCAGCTGACTAAATTGTCAAGAACCAACCAGAACGCTTGACACACGGAGCGCGTCTCTCTCACAATATAGTCAGGAAAGCTTACTAAATTACCCATTTGCGGGCACAGGCGGGATTACGTCGATTGCCACGCAGAGAAGATATGCTAAGGAGGTGACAGATGAAGTTCGTCAAGAATATATGGTATGCGGCGGCCTGGGCTTCGGAGATTACGCCCGAAACATTGATATATAGAAAAATAATCCAGGAACCGATACTGCTTACCCGGCGTCAGGACGGCACGGCTATTGCGATGTCCAACGTGTGCCCGCATCGATTTGCGCCTCTTCATCTTGGCTGTAAAGAGGGCGACAAAATACGTTGTGGTTATCACGGACTGGAGTTCGATACGAACGGTAAGTGCGTTGGCAACCCCAATGCGCCGGGAAATATTCCTGCGGCAATGCAGATTCCCACGTACCCGCTAGTGGAAAAGCACACGATGCTCTGGGTATGGCTTGGCGACAAGCCAGCAGATGAAAGCTTGATTCCAGACTATTCAATCATGGAAGAAGGCGACGGTCTGTCCCGGGATCGCGGCCATTTCACAATGGATGTCAACGTCGAGCTGGTCGCAAACAATCTAATGGACTTGAGCCACGCTTCTTTTCTTCACGACGGTTTGCTGGCAACCCCCGAGCACGCAGATTCCGAGATCAAGGTGATTCAAGAGGGAAACACGGTAACCTGCGAGCGCTGGGCTCGTAACGTTCCCGTACCGAAAGTCTTCGACTTGATCTTCCGGCGCGATGGAAAGAATGTGGATTTCTGGACCCGCATGCGCTGGGATCCCGCAGGCTGCTTTTTACTCGATGTCGGCTGCCATGCGGTGGGGGAAACCCGTGAACAAGGGGCGGGCTACATCGGCATTCACATTCTCACTCCAGAGTCGGATAGCCGCACGCATTATCACGTAGGCATCGTGAGAAAGCCGGTGGAGGAGGCGGACGAAGAGTTCCAGGCCGAGATCAAGCAGCTGCGCCTGCATGCGTTCAAGAATCAGGACGAACCTATGATGATGGCGATGCAGGAGATGCTCGGGGTCGACGAGCTGCTGACCCGTAAACCGGTGTTGTTTAATGTGGATGCGGGTCCGATGCGGATGAAGCGTGTTTTGGACGAACTGTTGGAAGCAGAGCCATAGTCCGCACTCATTTGCTTGCTCTATAGTGCAGCCAGTTTAGTCATCACGTAAGGTTTTGGCGTATAGCTCATTTAATGAAGTAACGCCCAACTTTTTGTAGAGTCTTTTGCGGTATACCTTTACTGTATTAATGGACAATTTTTGATCCAGTGCTATCGCTTCGTTGTTGAGGCCGGTCAATAGTAGTTGCAAGACCATGTTCTCGCGGGGCGATAGCGTAACAGGCCCGGATTTCTTTGTGTCGTGTTGGGCAGGTTGTTGAGATCGTTCGGCATAGGCTATAACCTTGCTTAGTTGCTCCGTCTTGGTAAGTCGATAATGGTGTGAGATCAAGCTTGATAACAAAGGCGCTAACCGTTCAATTAATTGATATTCTGATTTAGAAAAATGCTCGGTGTTAATAGCGCGGTAAAAATTGCAATAGAAGACACGCCCCTCGCGATAAAAAATTAGGCTGCACTTGTCGCCATACCCCTGCCTTTGCCAAAACACGCTCCGGTATTGGGAGCTTGGCAGGGTCCGCACATCAAAGCGAGCTATGCGGAATGAATCATGGGGATTAAAGTTCTGAATAGTTGTGAGATTCGGATCGAGCCGAAAATATCGCTCGCAGAAGATTTGTTCGAGGTTTGAAGAAACTCGCGGGGGTGAAATATCGCCCGCCAGAAAGACCGGCTCGAAGCCTGTCGCACCTCGATAGACCATGCCTGTTATTTGGCCCATGGGCATATAGTCCTGCAGAAACTTCAACATGGCCCTGGCAAACTCAGTGGCACCCACGGCACCTACAAGGGACTCGACTGACGGTAGCTGAAGCCCCGGTAAGTTAGTGTTCCGGTTCATTCTATTGAAGGCCTTTCATGCTCCAAGTCACCTGAAAAGGGTACGCGGCTCAGGCGGCAAATTTCCTACAATTTGAGTTATTCCTTTCAAAACCAAAAAGCTATAAGGGAAATAACAATTAGGAGACAGTTATGGCATACATCAGAAACGCTTGGTATGTAGCAATGTGGTCGCAAGACCTCAATAGCCAACCCCAAAATCGCCTCATACTCAATGAACCTATTGTCCTATTTCGGGATGGCAGAGGCAATATCGCAGCTTTAGATGATCGATGTCCCCACCGTCAGGCACCACTCCACTTGGGCAAGGTATGTGAAAGCGGCACGCTCCAATGTGGCTATCACGGATTGGAGTTTGACAAGAGTGGAGCCTGTGTCAGGAATCCCCATGGTAACGGAAGTATACCCAAGGCCATGCGTGTGAAATCCTACCCAGTAAAAGAAATGCACAGCCTAGTGTGGATTTGGATGGGCGAGCGTGAGCCTGACTATTCGGCGATTCCAGATCTTTCTATGCTGGACAATGCTTTGCCGGAGCATGTTACGCGTCGTGACTTCCTGAGCATGAACGCCAATTACGAACTCGTGGTCAACAATCTTCTTGATTTATCGCATGTCGCCTTCTTACACAAAGGTGTATTGGGCAATGAGGATTCCACTGGTGCCCAAGTAAAGGTCACCCAAGAGGGAGACAATGTAACTGTGTCACGTTGGATGCCTGGAGTCGCCGCTCCTCGCTTATTCGATATGCTTTTCCAGCGTGATGGAAGGGATGTCGATATGTGGGCGGAAATTACATGGATTCCTCCTGGGAGCCTACTTAACGACACGGGAGTGACCGGTATAGGAGCCAGCAGAGAGGCGGGTTCGGGGATTATTGGGCTGCATTTACTGACGCCGGAGACGGAGCAGTCGACGCTCTACCATTTTGCCGCCGTCCGGACGAATCCGCGCTCTTTCCCGCCCGATATTGAAACGCAGATCATGAGAGATTTAAGTGACTTGCGGCGTAAAGCTTTCGTTGAAGAAGATATGCCTATGATAGAGGCGCAGCAGCGCATGCTCGGTCTTGGTAATGGGGAGCGCGAACCAGTGTTACTCGAAGTGGACGGCGGTGCCGCAAGAATGCGGCGGATACTGCAGCAAAGAATAAAAAGTGAAACCGCTTCCGGCATCTCGGCTCCATGAGTGCATCCAAAGAATAAAGGTCGATCGTTCGGCTGAGGCGATCGCACGCGGAAGCAGGCACTCCATCAACGAAATGTAATTTCTGCGAGTCCTTCTTGACGGAACAGTTCCACCCTTTTATAGTTAACGTAACGTGTTCTATTTAACGTAACGCAGGAGTGTGGAGAACGGCCAGTATGCCGCGTCTTCGTCAAACGCTGGGAAAGGAAATGCACAATTACGAAGTAATCATTGTGGGCGCAGGCCCCGTTGGAACAGCTGTCGCCATCGAACTCGGGCGGCGCGATATACGGTGTTTGGTGTTGGAGCAAACCGACGGTATATTTCGCGATCCTCGCATGCATGCCATCAATGTGCGCAGCATGGAAGTGATCAGGCAGTGGGGGCAGGAAGGTCAATTGCGAGATTGTGGCTGGCCTAAAGACCATCCTCAGGACGTCACCTTCATCACTTCTCTAACCGGGTACGAGCTTGGCCGAATTGAGTGGCCCTCCATTGCTCGTTGCCGTCCGCCCGTGCAAAGCCCTACGTTTGCCCAACGCTGCCCGCAAAGCTGGTTCAATCCCATTTTGCATCGGCACGCCGCTACCTTTCCCTCCGTAGACATACGCTGGCTGACGCATGCCATCGCAGTAGAACAAGATGAGCATGGGGTGCGCGTTCGTGCCGAGCGGCTCGAAGACGGAAGAACCGAGGTTTTCGAGGCGGCATATCTTGTCGCCTGTGACGGCGCAAGAAGTGAAATCCGGGAGTCGTTGGGCATCGAGCGTGATATGAGCGATGTCTATGGCTATTCAGCTGAATCTACGTTTGTCAGCGAAGAGCTGGCAGAGCTCAGCAAGCCCAGGCTCGCCGGACGATACACTCCCGTCAGCGAAAAAGGAATATCCGCCTCGCTTTTGCCTCACAATGGACGTGACACGTATCGCATGACGATCATGGCTGACCCGGGCAAAGTAGATGAGGCTCGCATGACTGACGCCATATTTGCATGTGCTGGCCGCCCGATTGCCTTTACATACACTTCGGGCGTCTTGCCTTGGGTCAACCGCGAAGCAATCGCCAAGCGATTCCGGCAGGGGCGGATATTTCTTGCCGGAGACGCGGCCCACACAATGCCTCCGACGGGCGGATTCGGCTTTAATACTGGACTGCTGGATGCTCATGATTTGGGATGGAAGCTCGCAGCTTGCCTGCAAGGCTGGGGAGGCCCCAAATTGCTGGATTCTTATGAAATCGAACGCCAAGAGGCCAGCAGGAGAACGGCCAATATGGCCGGCCAGATTTACAAGGAGTGGTTTGCGGTCGCTCCGCTACTGAAGCAAAAAGGTCATTTGTTGACAGAGCCGTCGGAAGAGGGCGAAAGCGCTCGCAGCGAGGTCGGAAAACTATTGACTCATACCTTTCGGCAAGAGTTCAATCCGCTGGGTGCGGCACTTGGCTATCGATACAACAATTCTCCCATTTGCGTCGGTGACGGCTCGCTCGAAACCGTGGATTCCATCGTCGAATACGTGCAAACCGCTCGGCCGGGGCACAGAATGCCTCATGCATGGTTGGATGATGGGCGCTCCACACACGATCTGCTGGCCAATACGCTGACCCTCATCGATTTCACGGACGAACAGCAATATATTCAGAAGTTCGATGCGGTCGCGCGTACTTTGAATGTTCCTTTGGCGACCGTGGCGCTATCCGATAAGCGGATAGCGGATCTCTTCGAGTGCCGCGCCGCAATAGTGCGTCCCGATGCGCATGTAGCCTGGCGCAGCGGCTCGTTAGAGGATCCACAGGATGTCCTGAGGATCGTCACGGGAAATGGAAGAGAAGAAACAAGCGAGGGCGGCCAGCCTGTATTTGTCCATACTGATGGCAAGAGGTATCAGACATGAAATCTACACTATCGCCAAATTCTGTTGAAGGCCTGCATCACTTCGCCTGGCGATGCAAGGATGCCGAAGAAACCAGGCATTTCTATGAGGATGTGCTTGGAATGCCCCTGGTGCATCTGATCAAGCAAGACTATGTCCCCAGTACTGGCGAGTATTGCCCGTACGTGCATATCTTCTTCAAGATGCTCGATGGCTCTTTTGTGGCATTTTTCGACCTTGGCGACGACACGGCAGCATCCCCTTCGCCCAATACCCCCGCCTGGGTCAACCATATTGCCTTGAGGGTGGAGACCATGGACGAACTGATGCGCTTGAAAGCGCGTCTTGAAAGCCATGGCGTCGAAGTGCTGGGCGTCACCGATCATGAAATCATCAAGTCCATCTACTTCTTCGACCCCAACGGCTTGAGAGTGGAGCTGACCGTGTCCACGGTAACGGAAAAGGAAATGGCGCAGCACGCCGCTGAAGCACATGATCTGCTCGAGAAGTGGAATACCGAGAAAGCGCGCAGGCAAAGCGGGGCGGAATCATGATGGCTCCGCAGCGTCAGCTCATTTCGATCGATGTGAATGCCGGTGTGGCGATGGAGAGCCAGTCGGGGCTTCAGAACTTGAGGCCGCGCATATATGGTGCATTGGCCGTACCCCAAAACGATAGCAAGCGCGTCGCCACACTGGTCATGCACCCCACGAGCAATTTCATGGGGCACTATCTGCTTGACGCGCTCGCAAGCCGCGGCGTTGCATGCCTTGCGCTCAACTCCAGGTACGTGGGTAACGATGCTCTACTGTTGATGGAGCAGGTCATCAAGGATCTGGGCGCCGGCGTGAAGTGGCTGCGGCAACAAGGCTACAAGCAAGTCGTGCTCATCGGAAACTCGGGTGGAGCCGCACTTATGAGCTTCTACCAGGCGCAAGCGGAATCACTCACAGCAGTCGAGTATCCGGACGGGCTTCCCACGCACCTTGCCGCCGATGATCTTCCGCCCGCCGACGGGCTGATTTTTTCGGCTGCGCATGCGGGACGATCGCGGCTGCTGGCCCAATGGCTGGATCCCTCCGTGCTAGACGAATCGGATCCCTTGGCGGCAGACCCGTTGTGGGACATTTATGCGGAAGGCGCCGGGGCGACGTTCACTCCCGAATACGTCACTGAATTCCGTAAGGCGCAGTTGCGGCGCCGAGACAGAATACAAGACTGGGTTCTTTATCGTTTGCGTCTGCTTCGGGCCAACCCGGACGGCCCCCAGGATCAGACATTCCTGGTCTATAGAACCCACGCCGATCCCAGATTCATCGATCTTTCCGTAGACGCCAACGACAGGGCGCTCGGCTCCATCTGGGGAGATGCCAAGACGGTGAACTACGCTGCGAACGCGATGGGCCGATTCAATACATTGAGATCGTGGCTTTCCCAATGGTCTTCGCTCTCGCAAGCCGACGGGCCCGACAATTTGGCCAGAACCTCCGTCCCGACGTTATTGATGGTCCATACGGCGGATGCGTCCACGTTCCCCAGCACGGCCCAAGAGTGGCAGGCGGCAGGCGAAAACAGATTGACGAGCATTAAAGTAAAAGGGGGAACGCATTATCTGTTCAATCAGCCGGAGTTGGTCACATTTTCGGCGGATGCATTCAAGGATTGGGTGGATAGGCTTCGGAGTTGAAGTGCAATTGTCGGGTAGTTGTCGATGCCTAAGCATCAAAGTTGGCCCGATGCCATAGTTCTAAGGAGACATATTCCAATGAAACTGAAAAATCTGCTGGCCGCCGTTTGCCTTGCCGGCTTGACCGGCACAGTATTCGCACAGACGCTGAAAATCGGTGTCACCATCCCCAAGACCGGCCCTGCGGCAAGTCTTGGGGCGGGGGCAGCCAACTCGATCAGCATCTGGCCCGAAACAGCGGGAGGAGTGCCTCTGGAGATCACTATCCTAGATGATGCCAGCGACCCCACGGGGGCGGTTGCCAATGTTCATAAGCTGCTTAGCCAGAACAATGCGGATGTGATCGTCGGTTCCTCTATTACGCCTTCAACACTGGCCATGCTGGACGTTGTGGGTGCGAAGCAGGTTCCCCTGATCTCGCTTGCCTCGTCCACCCGCATCGTGGACCCGGTCGAGGGCAGCCGGAAGTGGGCATTCAAAGTAGTCGCCAACGACAGTATCTGGGTTGGCTCCGTGCTTGAGCACATGCAGGCCAACGGGGTCAAGACACTCGGCTTCATAGGGTTCAGCGATGCGCTTGGCGAGTCCTGGCTTACGGAGTTGCAGCGAGAGGCCTCGAACCACGGGGTATCCATCGAGGCCATAGAGCGTTTCAATCCGCGTGATACGAGCGTCAATGCCCAGGTCGTCAAGCTCCTTGCCGCCAAAGTCGATGCCGTATTGGTGGGCTCGTCAGGAACGCCGTCCGTACTACCGGCCCTTACTCTGCGCAATAGAGGCTACAAGGGCAAAATATACTTGACGTCGGGCGCCGGCAATCACGATGTATTGCGTGTAGGCGGCGCGGCTTTGAACGGTGTATTCTTGCCGGTCGGACGAGCGTTGATATGGAAGGACTTGCCTGATAGCGATCCTTTCAAAAAAGGATTGAGCGAATTCGCCCAGAAATACGAGGCCAAGTTCGGGGAAAACAGCATCGATTTGTTCGCAGCTCAAGCGTATGATGCGTACACGTTACTGGACAAGGCGGTGCCAAGTGCTCTCACGCAAGGCAAGCCTGGCACCAGCGAGTTTCGCGAAGCTTTGAGAGACGCGCTAGAGAACTTGAAAGACGTATACGCCAATGCCGGTGTCTACAATTTCAGTCCGACAGATCATAGCGGCTTGGATAAGCGTGCTTCTGTCATGGCAGAAATCAAGAATGGCAAGTTCGTTCCTGTCGCAGGTGGCCGACACTAAGGACGGATAAGTTGCGCTGAAGCCAGCTCGGACGCTAATAAAGTTGGCTGCCAGAAGTTTCGATTTGCGTTTCTCTTTTCGGAGAGGGAAACGGGGCGGAGAGGGCACTCTTCTTCCCGTTTCCGATCTGGCTCACCCCGCTAACGCCCAGACTATTTCCGCATCAGAAAATATGTCAATGTCGTCATCGAGCGCGAAGATATGCTTCACATCAGCATTCGAGGCCGTAACGGCAGAAATCGCATTCCGAACTTCACCTACATACTGCTGGTTTGGCGATAAACGCAGGTGGAACATGCCGCCGCTTGACTGCGTTGCATAAATAGCGACTGGTTAGCGTACAGCCGTGATAAGCAAGTTCAAACCGCCGCGTCAGTTCGGAAAGGGGTGAGTTGCGCCATGTCGCTGCGATCTAGTTTGTGCCTCCGATTGTGATCGTCTGAACAGGTCTCAGCTACGCCCAATAGAACCGCCTTGGCATTTCCTTCCAGGCGAGCGCCGAGTTCAATCACGCCAACCTGCGTATTGACCACGTCAAGATTGCCTGATTCGCGAAAGCGCTCGGAAGCCAGATTGATTCTACTGTGTAGGCGATTCCCATTTTTCTGATCTTCTATGCATACCATAGGTAGATAGAATGTTACGTTATAAAATACATGTATTTTCAAGTAAATGCCAGCTGTCTGCTAGAGAGGCTGGTGAGAACCATAAAATTCTTTGTTTGCTAAATGGCGATAACTGAGATAAGTTTCGTAATGCGTTACGCTGGAGACGCCGTTGCTCCGTACCAAGCGGAATTAGCACCGCTTTCTTGTGCCCCCGGCACATAAAAATTCACAGATCAGCTCATGCCGCGCAGCTATCGGTTTTTGAACAGGTATGTGTCAAGAGGCTGCCGCCTCCGCGCATAATTCAATGCTGAATGCGAAGCACATTAGTGCTGTATTTAGCACTAATTCGTTGCCTGTCATGCGCCGACCGCCGAATGGACCCAAGAAACGTATTGCGGAATGTGCTGGATGAGCTGGAATGTGCGAACTGGAATACGTTTTTTGGAGATTTTTGGAATGACGCGCCGCTTGATCGTCGGTATTTCGGGTGCTTCGGGTGCTATCTACGGCATCCGCTTAATGAAGCTGCTTCGGGCTTGTGATGGGATAGAAATCCACTTAGTTATTAGTACAGCCGGCGAACGCACGATAAGCGAAGAGACCGATTACAGTCTGGCCGAAGTGAGGGAATTAGCGCATGTGAATCACCCGCTGCGAAACATCGGTGCATCCATTGCAAGTGGCTCATTTCGTAACATGGGTATGGTGATAGCGCCATGTTCGGTCCGTACGCTCGGGGCGGTGGCCTACTGTCAGGCAGAAAATTTGTTATCGCGAGCGGCCGATGTAACGCTAAAGGAAGGGCGGCCGTTGATTCTCTTGCTGCGTGAAACGCCACTTCATGCTGGCCATATAAAGGCCATGGAACTAGCGTGCCGGGCTGGTGCGGTAATCATGCCTCCAGTCCCGGCCTTTTATAACAGGCCGCAAACCTTGGATGACATCGTAGACCATACCGTTGGCCGAGTGCTAGATCGCATTGGTATCGAACATGAGGCTTTCCCTCGATGGACAGGGCTCGTTTGTCCTCGTGGAGCGAAATAGGCGATTCCGCTAGCCCGAGCGCTGCCTAAGCACCGCTAAATGCGCTCATATCCGTGCGCCAGTTTTTTCAAGAATCCCTTCTCTAAAGCCTTGCCCTTGCACGCAATGACTTAGCACCGCCAGGTGTCAGCTTGTCATAGTCATGGAACGGCAAGGGGAAGATTTTAAATCCTTCATACTACGTAACGCGTTACGTGAAAGAGACAGAAGTGGAATCTAGGGTTAGCCCTTATTTAATATATATCAGCATCAAATATAAAATACATGTATCGAATGCCGTAACTAAGTGGAGCTGAGCGCTAGATTATGGTTGGGGTCGGTCGGCCACACCCAGCGGTTCCACGACCATATTGCTTGTCAACTAGGAGTGAAAGAGTGGATTACGAAACAGTAGCCTTTGATGTTCGGCCCGACGGCATCGCCACCATGACCTTGAATAGACCAGATCAACTGAATTGCTTCACTCAGAAGATGTTTCAGGAATGGGCCGATATCGTCGGTCGTTGTGCTTACGACGACAACATCAGAGTCCTAGTGATCACTGGTTCTGGTCGCGCATTTTCATCGGGCGTAGACATCACTGTGCTTGGAAGCGATAAATACAATTCGGCCCAGTTTCGATATTACTATCGGCAGAATCATATGGGTTTCGACAACCTTGAGGCCTTAGAAAAGCCTGTGATCGCCGCGATCAACGGCATATGCTATGGCGGAGGTATTGAGTTAGCGCTGTCTTGCGATATTCTTCTCGGCGCCGATGATTCAACGTACTGCCTAGTTGAGAACCATATTGGTTGTATCCCGGCTAGCGGCGCCTGCAATCGAATGATCCATTTTGTGGGTCTTGCCAAGACAAAAGAAATGGTGATCAACGCCAGACCCATTGATGCGCACGAGGCATGGCGTATCGGACTCCTCAATCAAGTCGTGCCCGCAAAAGACTTGCTGCAGGAAGCATACGCCTATGCCGAGCGACTGCTTGACAACGCACCTGCCGCTATGGGGATGGGCAAGCACGTAATCAATCTTTGCCTTAACACCGATATGCATACCGGCCGCTACATCGAGCGGCTTGGCCAGAGCGTCCTTGTACTGTCCCAGGACCACAAGGAAGGAATGCAGGCGTTCAAAGAGAAGCGTAAACCCAAGTTCACCGGCAAATGAGTCATGTTTCCTATTTCACAAATTCTGCCGCGCGCACGTGCGCTGTACGCTGACCGCCTCGCTATCAGCGACGGAGAGTTGCGGTTCACGTTCGAGGAACTCGGAAACCGAGTCGACGCTCTGGTCGGCGGCCTCAAGAGTAAGGGGCTTCAACCCGGCGACCGTATCGCCATCCTAGATGTCAACTCGTATCGATATGCCGAGATGTATTACGCTTGCGCGCAGGCGGGATTTATATTGTTGCCGCTGAATTCGCGTTTAGCTCCTCTAGAGCTCAAGTTCGTGCTAGAGGATTCAGGGGCGAAAGCGCTGGTCGTCACAGAGCCTTTCTTCGAGACGGCGGAGGGGCTCACTATCGACGTTCTGATCAAGGACTATGACGCCCTTATCGCCAGCGCGCCGCCAGATACTCATGTCGCAGACGCTGCTCTCGACGACATTGTGCAAATCTATTACACAAGTGGTACTACTGGCGAACCTAAGGGTGTGTGTTTAACGCACCGCAATATGGTTGCAAGCGCGTTCGACTCGATCGTTGCGGCTGAGCTTGGCCAGAATGATATATGGTTGCATGCGGCTCCCATGTTTCACCTGGTAGACGCGTGGGCGCTATGGTCCATGCCATTGCTGGGCGCCGCGCAGGTCATGGTGCACTTCGCTCCCGAGAAAATGATGGAGGTCGTGCAAAAGGCCAAGCCTACAGCAGTGGCCTTACCGCCAACGCTGATCAACATGATAATCAACCATCCAAAGGTTCATGATTATGATCTTTCTAGCCTCCGGCTGATCATGTATGGCGGTTCGCCGGCTCCACTCGGCGTTCTACAAAAGGCTGTCGAAGTTATACCGACGAGTTATCTCCAGGCCTATGGCACAACGGAAACTTCAGGTATGACCGCCCTTGCCAGTGCCTGCGACTTTCACGTAACGGGCACGGCCGAGCAACAGGCTCTTACCAGCAATGCTGGACGTCCGGTACCTCACATTCGTTTAGAGATCTTCGATGACAATGCACAGCCCTTGCCACGGGGGCAGGTCGGAGAGGTGGTGATATCGGGCGCTCGCGTGATGAAGGAGTACTGGAACAAGCCCGAGCATACGGCCGAAGCTCTGAAAGACGGCTGGTACCACACGGGTGATGTAGGGTATGTCGATGACGCCGGTCGTCTCTTCATCGTGGATCGCAAGAAAGACATGATCATCAGCGGAGGTGAGAACGTATATTCGGTAGAGGTCGAAAGTCTCATTTCGCAGCATCCGGCCGTGCTTGAGGTTGCTGTGATTGGTGTGCCCGATAAACAATGGGGTGAGGCGGTAAAAGCCATTGTTGTGGCGCGAGACGGCACCTTCGTTACTGCAGAAGATATTGTCGATTTTTGCCGTGGAAAGATCGCCGGCTACAAGATTCCGAAGTCCTTCGATTTCTCGCAAACACCTCTGCCAAAGACCGGGCCGGGCAAGATCGCAAAGCGCCATTTGCGAAATCAATATTGGGCAGGCAGCGAGCGCGCATTATGAATCTCTGGAAACGTGAAGGAGGTGAAGGTGGGGCGCGGCGCTTAGTGTTGATTCACGGCTTGGGAGCGAATGCGGACGTCTGGCTCCCACTTCAAGACAAATTGCACGCACGCTGGCTCGCGCCCGACCTGCGCGGACATGGACGATCGCCACATCGACGCCACTACGGTTTTGCTTCTTACGCGTCAGATGTCGCGGAGCTTTTGGAGCAGGATGAGGAAATTGACGTTGTGGGTCATTCGCTTGGAGGCGTGGTTGGAATGGCTCTCGGTACAGGCTGGTTTGGTGTGAAGGTGCGCCGAGTACTAGCGTTCGGCGTTAAGACTCAATGGACAGCCGATGAAATAGCAAGATCCCGGGCCCTTGCGAATAACCCAGTCAAACTATTTGATACTCGAGAGCAGGCGGTAGAACGATACCTGAAAGTCTCCGGTTTGTCCGGGCTCGTCCCACCGTCCAGTGAGGTCGCAAAGAATGGCGTAAGCGAATCCGAAAATAAATGGCGCCTCGCGGCCGACCCATTTATCAACGCGATTGCGGACTTGCCTGTCGCGCGTCTGGTGGGTGCCATGCAGTGCCCCCTCAGGATGGCAGCAGGAAGCGAAGATCCCATGACTACAGCGAGCGACATGGCACTGTTCGATTCAGCAGCGGGAATCATAGAAGGGGCGGGTCACAACGTTCATGTTGAAAAGCCAGTGGATTTATGTAGATGGATTCAGCAAAGTTTGATTTGACGAGCTACAGGTGAGACTCGTCTGGAGTATTCAATGAAGAAGTCTTGTGAAATACGCTCAGCTTTTGCGGCACTAGCTATGCCGTTGGGAAGGCGCCCGCTACCCCCGGTGCTTCACATGCTTTGAGATTCAAGGGTGAAACTTGGCCTGTATTTTCAAAGGGCGGCCAATTTCGCATTCTTCGACGGCATTGAAGATACATGTTAGTTAAGCGGAGAGTGTTTACAAGGGCTGGCTCTGGTCATATTTATAAGGCGCTGTTCTGCAGATCGCCTTAGATCAAAACGCAATCAATTTATCTGAGGAGAATAGCTGTGAAAATAATAAGCTGGCTCGAGTGTCCGTTGAGTTGCAAGGAGCCTGCATGAACCCGTACGTCCAAGGATTGTTTAGCGGATTGATGAATGGCGCGACATATGCGCTTCTTGGTATCGGCCTTGTCTTGGCTTTCCGCACCTCCCGCGTTCTCAATCTTGCGCATGGCGAAACTTTTGTTGTTGCTACTGTTGCCATCGTGTTTATGCTGCAGCTCGGGGCTCCGCTTTGGGCCGCTATTGCCGTGGCTATTCTCTTGACAGGGCTCTTGTATTGCGCCTTGCAGCGGTTCACTTTGCAGCCCCGGGGACATTGGCCCATCGGGGCATTGATACTGATCACTCTGGGTGCGGCTTTTCTAGTAAGGGGCGTAGTTATATTGCTGATCGGCGCTGAGCCTGTGTCCTTTCCGAGTTTGTTTACTGGAGCACCAGTGCGCATAGCCGGTGGGGTGATTCCACGCCAAGGCGTGGCAATGATCGTGATCGGTTTTGGGCTCTCAATTGCCGTTACTTATCTCCTCTCTCGAACGAGAATAGGAAAGGAGTTGATCGCCACCGCAGAGAATTCACAAGCAGCGCAATTGCTAGGAATTGACGTCAATCGAGCCAGAATGATCGCGTATGCGGTTGCCGCAGTACTGGGTGCCGTGTCGGCGGTGCTTCTCGTTCCTCTGATTGCGATCGACTACCAAATCGGCCTTGCCATGACGACTCGCGGCTTTATAGCGGCAGCTATTGCTGGGATGTCGCCAGGCCGCACTGTAGTAAGTGGATTGTTCTTGGGCATCTTCGAGTCGATGGTTATCGTGTTCTTCGGCGCTCTTTTTCAGGACCCCGTTATGTTTGGCTTATTAATCGCCGTTGCTTTATGGCAAAGCAGATCAATTCGATTCGGCGGAGGCGTGCGAGCATGAGAGCCTCAATTCCTGCGTGGGCGTTTTTTCTTGGCGCCATAGTATTCGCTCTGAGTCCCTATTTCGGGATTCCCGCCTGGACCTTAACGCTGGCGACGCTGGTCTCGTTCACCGCCATATCATTGGTTGGTCTCAATTTGATTTATGGTTTAACCGGTATGTTGTCACTCGGACACGCCGCCTTTTTTGCGTGGCCGGTTTACCTCGGTGCCATACTTTATGCATTGGGCTTGCCTTGGCTTATTTCGATTCCTCTGGCGTTAGTTATTGCGATTGCACTCGCCGGTCTGCTCGGATTAATTTTTATTCGGCTGCCTGGCATGTACTTCGCGATCGGCTCATTGGGGTTTGCTTTTGTAACAGAAGGGCTGGCCCGCGCCTTCCCTAGCCTTACGGGAGGCGCTTCAGGGCTCGTTCTCGTCTCAGCTATAAGACTTGAGCCCGAATATTGGTATGCACTTTCGTTGATTGCGCTGGCGGTGTCCTTATTGATTTACCGGAGGTTGACGGTAGGGGGGTCATACAGAACTTTAAAGCTCATTCGATATGATGAACTATCGTCCGAGGTCCTGGGGATCAACGTTGCTAGGGTAAAGCTGCGTATATTTATAATCGGATCGGCTTATGCCGCGGTGTCCGGTGTCTTCATGGCTTTTTTTGTCGGTATTATCGTTCCAGAAAGTGGTGGCGTGAACATGTCTCTGGAATATCTGTCCATGACCGTCATCGGGGGCGCTGGATTTTTGTTTGGTCCGGTCTTAGGTGCGGTTTTAGTGCAATGGCTGTTTGCTATTGCCGGGGCAGCGGATGAGTATGAATTGCTAATCTATGGGTTGGCGTTCTTCCTGGTCGTATTATATGCACCTCAGGGGCTGTCCGGATTAATTGCAAGTTGGTGGCGTAAAGCGGTCCGCTCCCGTACCGCTTCAGGACCTGTTCATCTCACCTTGAACGCCGATATCGACGATGAGGTCCGTCCCAGTCCCGCTACCAGACCACCTGGTACGACTTGTCTTGAAGTATCCAATATATCCAAGCGGTTCGGCGGGCTTGTCGCTGTTAGCGACGTCAGTCTGACGGTATGCCATGGTCAAATTGTCGCTTTACTAGGTCCTAATGGCGCCGGGAAATCGACCTTGTTTAATTTGATAAGCGGGATCGAAAGGCCAGATACCGGCAAAGTATCCTTGCAGGGCCATGACCTTTCAAATACACCCATTTTCAAGCGGGCGACGAAAGCAGGAAGATCGTTTCAGACACCTCGCCTAGTTCCAGAAATGACGGTTCTTCAGAACGTCGCTATGCGCCTCGACAACCTGTCTGGTAGCCAGCATGAGGCCGAGATCAACAACACCGCTTATCGTCAGTTGATCAAGTATGGCCTGGAAAAATACGCAAACGAGCCGGTCCATAAAGTAAGCATTGGGTCTCACAAACTAATTGATGTCGCAAGAGCATCGATTGGCTCCCCACCCCTATTACTGTTGGATGAACCTGCTGTGGGTTTAACAGAGGATGAAGTCAGCCATCTTGCAACGATGCTGAATAAATTGAGAAGTACGGGCGCAGCAATATTGTTGGTAGAGCACAATTTTGAATTCGTAAAGTCAGTGGCGGATTCCGTGGTAGTGCTGGATGGTGGAAATGTCATAGCAGCGGGTAGCGTAGAAGACGTTATGCGCAGCTCAAAAGTTCAGGAAGCATATTTTGGAGCCTTAACATGACGCCAGTACTCGAAGTAAAAGGCCTTGGTACAGGATACGGCCAACTGGCTGTGTCTCGAGATCTGTCACTTACATTGAACCCCGGCGAAACGGTGGGCATTCTTGGTGTGAATGGGGCGGGAAAGTCGACGTTGCTCAAAACTATAGTCGGCCTGCTGCCACAGCACGCCGGCCAGGTCCTGTTGAACGGCAACGACATCTCCACTTGGCCGGCATTTCGCCGCGCAAGAAATGGCGTGGCTCTTGTGCCTGAGGGGCGCCAGGTTCTTGCTGGGTTGTCGGTGCGCGACAATTTGGAGCTCACAAGGGCCTCATTGCCATCGCGAACGCCGGCCGATGTCTTTCCTGGCCGTTTGGCAGAAGTATTGAGCATATTTCCAAAGTTAGGCGAAAGAGGAGCTAATCCAGGCAGCTCCTTAAGTGGAGGGGAGCAACAAATGCTGGCGATTGCTCGAGCATTATTAATTGCCCCCTCGGTCATGATGCTGGACGAACCGACTCAGGGCTTGGCCCCGGTCATCGTGAATATGCTGAAGAACTTGCTCGTCGATTTTAAAGGTAGATTCGCTATGGTCGTCGTGGAGCAGAATTCGGCGTTTCTTGAGAGCGTTGCGGATCGTATCTTGGAGATGCGGTCGGGGCGATTGATTGAGGTGGCCGCTACAGAAAAAATCTAGATCTTAATTGTCCAGATTTCTCTTTTTCCTTAATAACAAATATATGCGCTGTTATTGAACAGCGCTTCCCCAAACGAGGGGAGACAGCAGTTGAACAATAGATAAAAGGATGAGACATGAAGATTACCTCTGCAGTTTCCATAAGTGCCGCGTGCGCTGCGATGATTTTTTCCGGCCCCGGCAATGCTCAGCAGAACGACAGTTGGGTTATCGGCGAAATCGCCCCACTCTCCGGTCCTGTCGCCACGGTGGGAAACCGACTGAATCAAGTAACCAAGATGTGGGTTGACGCCGTTAATGCTAATGGGGGAATAAAGGGCCGGAAGATACAACTGAATACTTGTAATGATGAAGGTAAACCAGAAAAGGCTGTGAGCTGCGCTCGCGACCTGATCGATAAAGGTAGCATTCTCATAATCAATAACTCAGTTACGCCAAGCATTCTTGCGACCATACCCGTCGTAGAGAAAGGTCCCACGATGATCATGCCGTCGCCCACCGTCATACCGGCCGCCGATAGCTATGTGTTCACCGTAAGTCCTTCCGTTGTCCACCTCATGAAGGCTATGTCAAGCTTTTTAGCTTCGAATAATGTGGACGAATTGGGGATGGTCGCTGCTACTGATTCCACCGGCGAGGTCGAAGTCAAGCAGGCGCAAGCCGTTTTCTCAGAAGCCGGAATTAAGTTGAATTTGGCGCGGATCGATCTTCGGGCGACGGATGCGTCCAGCCAGCTTGTAGCTGTGGCTTCGGGTAACACGAAAGTCGTCTATTCGTCGTACATCGGCGCAGGGGCGGCAACTATTGCAAAGAGCTACTCCAATCTGGGTATGCAGCAGCCGCTTATTGTCAGTTACGGCAATATTAGTAACGCGTTCGTGGACGTTATTAAAGACAATATGCCGTCTCGGTTACTAGCGATAGGGGTGAGTTCGCTAGCGCCGGAAACTATCTCCGACCCGGAGACTCAGAAGCGCATAAAGGAATTCACCGCTGCATATCAAGCGCGGTATGGCGAGCGTGTGGATCTGATCAACCTGATGGGCAAGGTAACCACTGATACCGTCGACGCAGTTTTACGCAATGTAGATGATCCTGCGGATCCTGAGACAGTCAAGCAGTACCTCGAAACCCATCCGATACCGAGTATCCAGAACGTTCGATTCTCAAAGACCGATCACGTTGGACTTAACGAGAAGGATCTTAGGGTAGTGGAGTATAAGGACGGCGCGTGGAAACTCGCCGATCCCATCAAGTAGCCGAGCTAATCGAGTAGCACGTAGTAATTGCTCAATGAGGATTGAAGGAGATGCTCGAAATGAATACAAACGAAATTTTTCAGAATGTCGAACTGGTTTCTAAGAAGACGGCAGTCGTAGTTGTCGATATGGAGAATGAGTTCGTACACCCAGAGGGTAAATACTACTTTGGGGAGGCGGTTCCATCGGTTATCCAGAATACAGCGGCGCTGCTTGAACGTTGTCGCGAATACCATGTTCCAATAATTTACGTCCGGTCGGTTCGCTATCCAGAAGACCCCCTTTTTACCCGCTTCGGAAGAGAATACTACTTGCTTGAGGGAACGAGCGGCCCAATCATCATAGATGAACTGCGCCCATTGGAAGGCGATACCATCATTGAAAAGCATACGCACGATTGCTTCCATAAGACGTCTATGGACGAACAATTAGGCCGCATGGGGATCCTTCCTGAGACGCATCACATCATAGTCGTTGGAGTGGCCTCGAACGTCTGCGTGTACCACGCGGTGCTTGGATTCCATGTTCGCCACTATTTTACCGTTGTGCCAATTGACTGCATGGTCGGAACGCCAGGCGGCAATGATATCGTCATCTCTCAGTTATCTTCTGCTGCCTATCATTACAACGTTACGCTTACGACATCCGATTTGATCACGTTACAGGGTGCTCGTATGTCGGCGATGTCTTAGCGGCAAGCGTTTTGGTGGCGCCGGTGGGTGCTGTTTGTGCGCCGTCGCAAGCATTCGGAAAACCCATTCGGCAAACCACGCTTCCTTTCTTATTAAGGGTCGGCAATTAGACGATCCCTAAAAGTAGGTCATGAGTGGAAGAGCGAGATATGAAGATCGAATCTGTTGGGAAGCATTACGTGAAGTCTAAACATAGGTCAGAAAGGGGGAGGGTAATCATGAAATTGAAAACGAGTTCTTTGGGTGTCATTGCCTCAATGGTCGTTATGACTTCCAGCATTGCGCATGCTCAACCGAGCGAGCCGTTTGTGATCGGTGAAGTCGCCGCATTGTCAGGTCCCGCCGCTACTGTGGGAACACGGCTCAGCCAAGTTTCCAAGATGTGGTCGGAGAGCATCAATAAGGCAGGCGGCATCGATGGCCGAACTGTTCGGCTGATCACATGTAACGACGAGGGCCGACCAGAAAAGGCAGTTGCGTGTGCTCGCGATCTAATTGCGCAGGGCAGCCAATTGCTTTTGGCTCATACTTTGACATCTAGTGTACGAGCTATCATGCCAATCGTCACCAACGGTCCGGTGATGATCGTTCCATCCCCTAATATTTCTCCTACGCCCGATTCATATGTATTCCAGGTTAGTCCGACAGACGCTCACTTAACTAAAGCGTTAGCACGGTATCTTCAAGAGAATAACGTTGAAACCTTGGGAATGATTGCGGCTACCGACTCCAGCGGTGAAGTGGGCGTGATCAGTGCAAAAGAGATTTTTCCCGCAGAGGGAATCGATCTCAAAATCGCTCGTATAGATTTACGCTCAACCGACGCATCCAGCCAGTTGGCGTCCGTCGTGGGTGATGACACCAAAATTGTTTATTCCACTTACTCTGGAGCAGGTGCAGCCACGGTCGTCAAGAGCTACTACAACTTGGGCTTGCAACAGCCGCTAGTCGTCAGTTACGCCAATCTTAGTACTGCTTTTGTCGACGTCGTGAAAGATATGTTGCCGCCGCGCCTTTTGGGAACAAGTGCTTCGTCACTAGTGCCTGAACTCGTGACGAACCCAGATAACAAGCAGCGCGCTATCGCCTTTACTAAGGCGTATGAGGAAAAATACGGCGAGCGTCCAGACATGGTCAATTTGATTTCTAAATTAAACGTAGATACTGTCGAGGCCGTTCTAAGAAATGTACAAGATCCGTCGGACGCGAAAGCTGTCAAACAATACCTTCAAAGTCATCCGATTCCTAGCATACACACGCTCCGTTTCTCTCCGACAAGCAATGTCGGCTTGGACGAGGGCGATGTAGTAATTGTGGAGCTCAAGGATGGGCAATGGACTAAAGCGGGGCCATTAAACTAAGATCGCACACCTGCTCAGGAGCCGCTTTAAGTGTGGCTTCTGAGGGGCCGGCCGCAAAAAAAATGAGACTCACGGTTGGGGCAGAAGGCTATCGCCTGCGTTCTTAGAGCTTGGGCACTAGCCTTCCGCAGGTCCAGAGAGCGCGCGCGTAAAAAACGGAATCTTGCGGCCTGCCGAAGGTAACGTTGTGAGTCTGTGCGGGTCTCGCACGGCTACCGCGGCCAGTGGGTTCACGCGTTTTCCCAGCAGTGTAGACACCATAGAAGCAATTCTGCTTAACCTGGACAATCTCGGCGATCAAATGCCACGAGAGACTATCGCACCCATCCGCTCGCAGAGTTAGATGAGAACGGGCTAATTAGAGGACCAAATGGCGACTGGATTCAAGTCACCACAGTTAGCTGATTCCTTCCTCGATTCAATACCAATAGAAGGAATGTAGGTCCCTCAGTTAACAGAGTTGAAAAAATATTGGCTCCGATTTTTAGGTGGCTCAACGAAGCAGAACGCACAGGATAACTGAAACGATGAGTCGGTCTGAAGCATATGAATACATAATTATTGGCGCCGGGTCTGCAGGTAGTACCTTAGCAAACAGGTTGAGCGAGGGCGGAGCCAGCGTACTGGTCATTGAAGCCGGTGGCTCGGATAGATCACCGCTCATATCGGTCCCACTTGGATGGGGGCGGATCTTCCCCAGACGGTTGTTCGATTGGGGCTACTTTGCGGAGCCTGAGAAGAATCTTGATGGACGTCGTATCGAGTGCGCACGGGGGAAGGTGCTTGGCGGCTCATCGTCGATCAATGTGATGGCCTATGTTCGTGGCCATAGTGCGGACTACGACCGCTGGGCGGCATCAGGCCTGGCGGGTTGGGGTTATCGTGATGTACTTCCGTATTTCAAGCGCAGCGAGGATTGGGCGGGGGGAGAGGATGCTTATCGCGGCAGTGGCGGCCCACTCACGACTGTGCCCTCGAATTATGTTGATCCTCTGGCCGATGCATTTCTAGAAGCGGGCGAAACTGCAGGCCACGGGGTCACACAAGACTACAACGGCGCCCGCAACGAAGGCGTTTGTCGACTGCAGTGGACCATACGCAAGGGCCGGCGCTGCAGTGCCTCGGTTGCCTATTTGCGCCCCGCGCTTACCCGTCGAAATGTGACGCTCAAGACGCGTTCGCTGGTGCACCGCGTAATACTTGAAGGAAAGCGGGCGGTTGGCGTCGAATATTCTGATGGAAAGGAAATGAAGATCGCTCGCACCACTGGAGAAGTGATTCTCTCGGGTGGCGTGATCAATTCACCACAGCTACTCAACTTGTCGGGGATCGGCGATCCGGAAGAGTTGGCCAGGCACGGAATAGTTTGTCACCACGCATTGAAAGGCGTGGGGAAGAACTTGCAGGATCATTTGTCGGTCGGTGTCGAGTACGGGCGTAACGGCGATGGTCCGTTCGTCGATCGGCTGCGCTATGATGCCATCGCGATGGCCATGGCTCAGGCCTTTTTCTTTGGCACAGGGTTTGCCACCGAAATTCCCGGCCCCATTTCGGGGTTTCTCAAGACCGATACCTCACTCGTGCAACCTGACATCCAGTTGCTGGTCACGTTTATTCCGTCTGAATCTCGGCCATGGTTTCCAGGGGTCCGCCCGAGGCCATGCGACGCATTTATGTGTCGTCCGGTCATGCTTCATCCGGAGAGTCGGGGTGAAATTAAATTGCGCTCTTCGGATCCCCGAGACGCTCCAGAGATCTACCAGAATTTTCTATCTGAGCCCAGGGACTGGGAAACGATGCGTAGAGGCATAGAGATGACGCGCGATCTCGTGGCGCAGAAGTCGCTTGATCCCTTTCGCGGCAGCGAGATTCAACCAGGTACGGCGGTGAGATCAAAAAGCGAGATCGATGAGTACATCCGCCGCACGGCCTGGACGGCCCACCATCCACTCGGTACGTGTCGCATGGGTGCGATCGATGACGACATGGCTGTCGTCGATACGGAGTTGCGCGTCCGAGGCATTTTGGGACTGCGCGTGGTCGATGCGTCTGTCATGCCGGATATGGTGGGTGGAAACATCAATGCACCGGTCATCATGATCGCCGAGCGGGCAGCGGACCTGATTCGGGGCATGGCGCAGAAAACAAACTTATCGATGAACGTCCGTTCGGACGAACTAGGAGAAAAGGAGGCACACCATGCTGGGTAGGAATGAGCACTATATCGATGGGAAATGGGTTGCGCCGCTTGAGATGGGTGACCCCATCGAGGTGATAAATCCAGCAACAGAACTGGTCATCGGCGTTGGCGCACGGGGATCGGCGGAGGATGTCGATAGGGCTGTCGCAGCAGCGCGTTCGGCTTTTCCTGGCTACTCTCAAACTACGACCGAAGAGCGGGTTGCATTACTCACACGCATCATGGAAATCTACATGTCTCGTGCGGACGAGATAGCGAAAGTTATATCATCGGAAATGGGTTCTCCGATCAGTTTTTCCTACAACGTGCAGACGCTGGCGCCGATCGAGCAGTTTCGTGTAGCGATTGAAACGCTCAAGGGCTTCCGGATGCAATGTGCAGTGGGTGGCTACGAGGTCGTGCATGAGCCTGTCGGAGTATGTGGTCTCATCACAGCGTGGAACTGGCCGCTCGTGCTGGTTGCGGCGAAGACGGCATACTCCCTTGCCGCGGGGTGTACCGTGGTTTTGAAACCTAGCGAAATGTCACCGTTGTCCGCGATCATGTTTACAGAAATACTGCACGATGCCGGTGTCCCGCCCGGCGTGTTCAATGTAGTCTTCGGAGATGGCCCAACGGTCGGCAACGCGATCGCTGCGCATCCCGATATCGATATGATATCTTTTACGGGCTCGACGAGAGCCGGCATACATGTCGCTCAAACTGCTGCGGTAACCGTAAAGCGTGTACACCAGGAACTTGGCGGAAAGTCGGTCAACATCGTCTTGCCCGACGCGGACCTGTCAACTGCCATAAGTGCCAACATCCGTCGGCTGTTCGCCAATGCTGGACAATCGTGCCAGTCGCCAACCCGCCTGCTGGTGGACAAGGATCGCTACGAAGAGGCGCTGGAGCACGCTCGCATCGTTGCAGAGAGCATCATATGTGGTGATCCGTCTCATCCCGATACAGTCCTGGGGCCGGTAGTTTCCGCAGCTCAATACGACCGGGTGCAGGGTTTGATCAAAGCCGGAATCGACGAAGGTGCTCGCTTGGTTACCGGAGGCCTGGGTCGCGTGCAGGGCATGGGCCGGGGTTACTTCGTCAGACCCACTATTTTCGGCGACGTTAGTAACAGCATGACTATCGCAAGAACTGAGATATTCGGTCCTGTTCTTCCGATTCTCTCCTATTCGGATATCGACGAGGCCGTTGAGATCGCCAATGACACGCCTTATGGCTTGGCAAATTATATTCAATCTGCGGATCCTAAAGCCGCGCGTAGTTTGGCGGGCCGCCTCCGATCAGGGCGTGTTTATATCAACACAATGAACCAGAATTCGAGAGCGCCATTTGGGGGGTACAAGCAGTCAGGCAACGGTCGCGAACAAGGAGATTTGGGCTTGTCAGAGTATCTAGAAGTCAAGGCGTTGATATATGAATGAGCTCAGGCTTCGGCTTTGAGGCATAGGCATTTGCATAGAAATTCAATGCTCTTGATCCCGGCCCAGGAGCTTTGAATTGCCAGAAAGTGATCTGTCCCAGTTTGGTGGTAGAGCGAGCGATATGCGGAACCGGAACTTGACCCTCACGGGGTATGTGTGAGGCCGTGGGGGTTACGTGAAGAGGACGGGTATGTTGCAACCAATTCGATTGTGACCATTTTCCGGAGGACTAGGGCTCCCGTATCCCCTAGCGCAAAAACAGACTCCACATTGCGTGGACATGTCAACGGTGTCTATAACATCATTCACGCCGATAGGCGCCTGGGGGTATTCCCCCCTAGCCCTATCTGACTCAATTCGATAATTGATAGCGACCGTCGGCAGCTCGGGTTACGCCGAGTTCTTGGCGGACGGAGTCGAGTTCGATGAGCACATCGCGTCCATCGCGACTACCTACCGCCTCCATCAGCTCGAGGAAATGTTTCGGCCCCGTCTTAAGAGCCTCCTGCACGGTCTGCTTCGGCGCGGAGCGTAACTTGGGCGGTTCGGGTACACGGAATTCAGTCTCGCGGTTCCAGCCGAATGGGAAGGTCAGATCGAAGCCTGCCTTGGCGCCCGTGCGTCGACCATCAAGGGATGGATCGAGTGGCATAGTGCGGAAGCCACTCGCGACAACCAGATCACGGTCAGCCTGGAAGCGTGTGGCGAAGGCCCACTCCATCTGTGCATCGGAAAAAATGTCAATGTCGCTGTCGACCGCGAAAATGTGCTTCACGTCTGCGCTCGAAGCCATAATGGCTGAAATTGCATTGCGCACCTCTCCAGGATTCCGTTGATGGAGTGACAGGCGCAAGTTGAACATACCACCGCATGAAGGAGTTGCATAGACGGCGATAGGTTCGCGCACTGCAGTGGTGAGAGCGCTCCAAGCGGCGGCTTCAGTGCGTAGCGCGGCGAGCTGCGCGGTATCCGTGCAATCCAAACTCTTGCCCCCGATTGTTATCGTCTGGAAGAGCGCATCGCGGCGCATGGTGATAGCAGTCAAATGGAAGACCGGGTTGGTCTTCATGTGACCATAATAACCTAGGTACTCACCATAGGGGCCTTCGCTCTCAGCCCACCCGCGCTCGTCGAGAAAGCCTTCCAGCACTACTTCTGCGTCAGCGGGCACCATCGCATCAATGCTCACGCACTTAACAAGGGGTACTGGCGCTCCACGTAACGCCCCCATCAAATCGACCTCGTCCGCAACGGCTGACATGGCCGTTGCGGCAACGCCATCCGCAGGATGGCTGCCGACAACAAAGGCGATTGGCATACGCTCTTTACGTTGGACATATTCGGCATAGAGGGCACGCAAATCACTTGGTGCGATCAAATCAATGCCAGCCTCTTGCCGTCCCCGCAGCATTATGCGTCGATACCCAACGTTGCGCTTTTTTCCATCGAGACTGCGAGTGATATCGATACTTGCGGATATATAGGGTGCGCCGTCTTCGCTATGCTGGAGGTGAACGGGTAGCTTCGTGAAATCGGCCTGCTCGCCGGTCCAGACCACTTGATGAACCGGTGCGGCGCTAGACGGCACCTCCACGGGAGGTATTGGCGTCTGGAGACGGCGGGACACCTCGGCGCGCAAATCCTGCTCAGCCACGTCGAAGGCTAAAGCAAGACGCCGCCGACTGCCGAATGCGTTTCCGATGACCTGCGCCTTCTCGGGGCCCGCTGCGCAGAACAACACCGCTTTGGGGTTTCCGTCCAAGTGAGCGCCAAGCTCAATCAAGTCTACCTGCGTGCCGACGACATCGAGCTCGTCTTCTTCACGGAAACGCTGGACTAGGCGGCGCAGCCGAAAACTTTCGACGTCTGGCAAAGCGGTGGGCGTCTGCGTGTCGGTGACTATCTCCATTTCTTCTCCTTACCGCAACGCGGCGAAAATACCAAACTTACGTTACGCTATAAAATACATGTCTTTAAAATGATAGTCGTTGAAGTAGCGAATGTAGAGGAGGTATAAACCCTAGTTTACGAGTTCGCGCAATGGAACTAGAAGGGAATTGAATTTACCGTAAAAGCTGCCGCTGGCGGAGTTCTAGGCGTAGAACGGTGCTCCACAGTGCGCCAAAAATTCGCTCACTTACGATGCAGCACACGGTTTACATTGGTCTTGCGCCTAAGCGAATTCGTTCCCATGAATTATACGTGTCTCGAATTTGATAGCAGCTATACAGAGGCGGTTCTGGTGACGACCAAGCTGGAATACATCACTATGTCGCAAATCGCCTGACGTGCGAACTCTACTGAGCAACCTATCTTGCCCCGTGACCGCCCCGATCGGGCCCGCAGTGGTTTTGGCGAAAATAGTGGGGATGCTGGCCGCGGGCGTGCAGCTTTTCGGCCAGGGTGTCATGCGACGTGAGCCAATTCGAGCTGGCCGCCAGATACTGACGTTCGAACTCTTTATTCTCGCCAACATACGAGGCAATGCGGCCTGCGCCGCTTAGCTTGCTAAGCGAATGCCCAGCGGGTCGTAGAAAAGCACTTAAGATTGATCACAGGCGGATCTATCCGAGGTGCTAGAAACACCGTACGCCTACGCAAGTCAGTTGTGGGGAGCCGGCGCGATTTGCTGGTCGTGGAGCCATATTTCGAATATGAAAGGGGTTAGATATTCGTATTTTCGCGCATATCGATATCAGTTCCGCGTAGCATAGAAGTTGCGTCGCAGACCTGTATCTCCATGACTCCACTTAACAGCTTGGCCAGGTCAAAAAGAATGTCCTCTTTGGCTGGCGTGCCCGACGCGCGCAAGTAGCCCACGAGATTATGGGAAATAATGCTTGCATCGGATGCCCCCTTGGAAATCGCCACCGTACTGGCGATTAAGTATTGTTCATATTGTTCGGCTTTTAGCTCCGTAGCGAGTACATCTGTGTATAGATCCTCTATTATTTTGCCAGAAGATCGTCGCTCGCTTTTTAAAGACCGACGGGCGGCCCTGAGTACCTGAATAATACTTTTCCGCCATGGCGAAACTCGCGTTTCAATAAGAGTGAAATCTTGTACTGAGAGGGTATGTCCGCGCGAGCCGGCAAAGAGGCACAAAAGAAGTACATTGACGTCAAGGTCGTACTCATCCTGCAGCCTCAGGCATGCCGTCGACACGCCTTGCATCTTATATGTGGAGAGAGAAAATTCCCACAGTTCATCAAACCGCGCTTCAAGCTCGTCACGCATTATGATTCCTCCGCGGTGACTAGGCGCAACGGTTTCGTCCCCGTGCCCTAGCAGGTTTGAAACATCAATTCACGACGGTTAGATACAATTAGCTGAACCCCATGCATAATTACGCAATATTTATCACTCAGGCTTGGGCGGGATGATCCATAGTACAGACGTGGATATTGTCGAGGGCAATGGAATTTGAACCACAATAAGCCGACCTAAACCCAGTTTAAGGAACCACAGTGTTTAAGAGTCGCTTTGAGTGCCGGGCGGTGTCGGTCGCATTGAGAGTACAGTATACAATTCTAAAAATGGCAAGAAATGTATGACGATGACCAGAGAAGAAAAGACAGTGGGCGACAGCAGTGGTGTGCAGGCTGTAGAAATTGGCGCGAAGGTTCTGCGTGCCCTTGTAATGGCTGGCCGGCCTGTTCCATTGAAAATGGTCACTAACGCCGTGGGTATGCCCCGTGCAAAAGTTCATCGATATCTCGCAAGTC
The DNA here is from genome assembly GCF_003096595.1 of Pusillimonas noertemannii. Lineage (GTDB taxonomy): Bacteria > Pseudomonadota > Gammaproteobacteria > Burkholderiales > Burkholderiaceae_B > Pusillimonas > Pusillimonas noertemannii. The sequence goes on from NZ_QEKO01000001.1 coordinate 719,409, forward strand.
TTGTCCGATGTGGGCTAGCCTGTCAGGAAGAGTTGACGGGGCACTATGGCCTAGGCCCTTTCGCCGTGCAGATGGGAATCTCTTCTCTGGGCACATTGGATAGTGATGCACTAGGGCGTCAAGCAATACGAGAATTACGAGATAGTTTGGGCATCACGGCGTGTCTCTGTGTATGGGGCGAAGGTCCGACCGTGATAGCGGTTGAGGCCGCAGAATCAGCCGTATTTGTTGGCCTGCGCGCGGGGTCACGGTTACCTCTTATCGGCTCCGCCACGGGGCATGTTTTTATGGCGTATTTGCCGGCGAGAGTGTGGCGTCCGTACGTACCATCTGAGAAAAAGGGGCAGCCTGTTGACCAAAGCCTGCTCGATAATATTCTGAAAAGCAGGATTGCTGGTGTGAGTGACCAGGTCATGACGGGGATGAGTGGCTTTGCGGCTCCAGTGCTAAATCACACAGGGGCAATTTGCGCGACACTTACGCTTGCTGGGCCGACTGGAACTTTCGACGAGGCTCTAAACGGTAAGGTCGCACGTGCGCTACTCCTCAGGGCTGATCAGTTGTCGGCGCGTCTTGGAAACGTAGCGTTGAAGAACACGCTGCATGATTAGCCAGCGAAAACGCCACCGACGAGGGCGGGGCAAAACATACCGGCGGTATGCAGGCGAAGGACAGCCGCATTGAGATCGAACTGAACAGGGTGTGCGTGCGGGTGCACGGCAAGATGGATCCTACCCAATTGCACCTGTGCTGATGCCCAACTCCCTGCAAAGCTCTGGCACCGCTAAGCTGGCCTCAGCCCGCTTGAGCGCTTCCATGATCTGACTATCTGTGAATCTCGACCGCTTCATCTTGTAGAACTCCTCGATGAGAAAGTTCTACTTCTGAATGCACCGCTTTTGCGGGGGGACTGCCCCATGAAGAATGCCCCCTTCGTTAACACGTCGACGCGGTAAGGTGGTGGGCCAGCATACTTATAACGAGAAAGGTACGAGACGAGGGTTGAATCCTTAATACTCCGGCACTACATAGTGCCGGAGTATTTGTATCGAGGTAAGAGATAAAGTCGCTTGGCGGCGTCTATATGCTCTCAGTAACCGCTATATTGATTCGCCTAGGGCGCTGCAATTCTTCCAGCAGCTGAATCGCCCTTACTTGTGCCTCGCTAGCGTTTGCAGATTTCACAGTTTCGTAGCCACGGATCGTTTCCGGTAGTCGCAGTATTTCTGCCACTTTCTTAGCATTACCTGCTTTAAGCATGGGCAGCGCATCATCCAGCAGCTTTTCATACCAGGCAAGCAGCGCGCGTTCTTCGCGGCGCGCCGCTACTGCACCGAAGGGATCGAATGCTGTGCCTCGCAGGAATTTGAAATTGGATAATGTTTTTAGAACTGGACGCAGCCAGGGGCCGACGCGTATCTTGCCCTTTAGGCCGAACACGCGCGCGAGCGGGGGCTGTAAATGGTAGTGAACTCGCACGGGACCGGAGAACTGATCTGCCACGCGCTGCTCGAATGTCGACCGCGTCAGCAAGCGCGCCACTTCGTATTCGTCCTTGTAGGCCATCATCTTGTGCAGGCCGTCGATGACTGCGCTGGTAACCGCATAGCCATTTGCTTGGCCTGAAACAAGGGTTTCCGCGTCGAATGCTGCAATAACGCGGTTTAGATACCGGATTGCATACGCGCTGTTCTGATAATCCACGAGGTCAGCGCTTCGCAGCATCAAGCGCGAATGCGGCTCGGTAGGCAGGCCGGCCAGCCGGGCTTCGAGCGGCGCCAATGCTGCAAGTTTTCCGCTGGTGCGCAGTTCTTGCAAACGTAGGCTGCGGTCGGAAAGCGGCGCCGCTTGCATCGAGCCAAGCGCTTCGACTCGTGATCGATCGTGCACCCAAAGCCGACCCGCGCGAAGGGCCATCGTATTGGCTTGTACCTGTACGCCATTTAGTTCGATGGCCGTCTCAATATACCTCGGATCGATAGGTAGCCAGCCGGCTTGGCAGGCTGCGCCTATTGCCACCATGTTGGTCATCATGAAGTCGCCGAAAAGCGCCTCTGCAATACGGCGGGCATCAAGCATCAAATTGCTCTTCCTGTTTGTCGCTGCGGCGACGGTGTCTCGGAGTTCTTCAACGGGCAGCGTTCTGCGGGAATCTCTAACCACTTCTCCATTGGGGAACACGCCCGTGTTTATCACTGCGCGAGTGCGCTGTGTGTCACAACACATAAGGTTCTGCGGATCGACTGCGGCCAATAAATCGAGAGCAAGGTACAGGTCAGCTTTGCCGATTCCGACTTTGTTGGTATGAGATGGCTGATTGGCCGGAGTAAATATCAAGCTGGACAGTACTGCACCCCACTTCTGAGCGGCGCCTGTCTGGTCGTAAGTTTTAACCTGAAGCCCTTGCAAAGCTGCGGCTTGCGCGATGATCGCGCTGGCGGTAAGTACGCCTGATCCACCTAAACCAGGAATATAAACGTGATAGGGGGAATCTAAATCGATGGGCGCAACTTCAGGGATCTGGGATAGGTCTATATTCGGTAGTTTAGGTTTACGCAGGCCATGCTCAGGCGAGACTTCCACGCTTACGAACGAAGGGCATTCACCGGAAATACATGCTTGGTCCTGATTGCAGGTGGACTGGTGGATTTGGGTTTTCGTGCCAAAGGCGGTGGACACCTTCTGCAACGACATGCAGTTAGCTTTGGCGCCGCAATCGCCGCAGTTTTCGCACACCTCTTCGTTGACCAGCGTGAAGATGGTTGGTGGGGGTAGCAACTTGCGCTTTTGGCGCCGGCGACGCTCATTCGCACAAGCGCCATCGTAAATGACGATGGTTACGCCATTTATTTCGGCCAGCTCCTTCATTGTTGCTTCAAGCGCTTCGGGTGGGCGACGAATCAATTCGTCAGGCAGACTTAGCTTTGCATATTGCCCAGGCTCTTTCGTTATAAGAACCACCCGCTTGGCACCATCTTTTAGCAGCCGATCAGTCAAATCCGCAATGGCGCTAGCGCCTATGGCTTCTTGACCTCCAGTATTGGCCAGCACGCCGTTGATCAGAAGCTTGAACGTCATGTTCGCGCCGCTAACGATTGCATAGCGGATGTTCGCATAGCTTGAATGAAAGAGCGCGCCGTCGCCGACGTTCTGAACGATATGCGGGCGGCTGGTATACGGAGCCAGCCCTAGCCAAGGCAGGCCTTCTCCACCGAGCTGGGTCGTTGCTTCCACTCTTTTTTCCGGCTTGTCCATCAAGGCCGCGAACAGATGACAGCCTGGCGCGCCCCAAGCCACCTGACCAGGTGCAAGCAGGGTCGAGACGTTATGTGGACACCCTGAACAGTAGTTCGGGGCACGGCCTGGTAGCGTTTCGGGTCGATGTATGGTTTTGTTGTAAAGATATTCGATTCGAGTTTGGCCACGCTCTGGCAATGCCTGTTGTCGTGAAAGCAAGCGTGCCAGATGTTTTGCGACGATGTCGCTGGTCATCCCGCCCTCTATGGGAAACAGCCGCTGACCTAGCTGATCGTGTTTTCCCAGTATTTCGCGAACACTGGTTCCGATGATGGATGCCGCGACTTGGCGCTCTAGGAAATCGCGTTTTTCTTCGATGACGATGACAGTTTCCAGACCTTCTGCGAAACGCCGAAAGAATGCGGGTTCACCGGGACATAGCAACCCAACCTTTGCAAGCCGAATGCCTTGCGCTTGCAGCATGGCATCGTCGTAGCCGAGGTCTTCAAGGGCCTGTAGAGTATCGGCCCAGCTTTTTCCTGCACTGATCAATCCGATGCGGTCATTAGGGCTGGAGCGAACGATGCGGTTCAACTCATTGGCTTGTGCATAAGCTAGTATGGCGGCGTGTCTTTCGTCGTACAACTTGCGCTCTGTCTCGATGTTTCTTACTGGAAAGAAGCGGTGATTGGCCATCCGGACGAACGGCTTGCCGCCTGGCTGGAACGGCGGAAGCTGTGGCGTCAGCCCATTGGGATGCATCTGCACGACTTCTCCTCCGTCACAGAGTGTACCGACGAGCTTCAGTGCCACCCAGCAGCCCGAATAGCGCGACAGTGCCGCGGCGTGCAAGCCGTAGTCGAGAAACTCTTGGATGCTGGACGGATAGAGGACTGGGATTCCGTGGTGCTCAAACGAGAACTCTTGCTGGTACGGCACGGTTGAACTCTTTGCTTCATGGTCTTCGCCGCTGAGAATCACTACGGCGCCATGATGGCTGGTGCCGGCAAAGTTGCCGTGTTTCAGCGCATCGCCTGATCGGTCCAGCCCGGGGCCTTTGCCGTACCAGTAGCCCACCACGCCATCGACATCCGGATGCGGGTGCTCATCGAGCATTTGCGTGCCTATCAGCATTGAAACGGCGAATTCCTCGTTCTGAGCGGGACGGTGTGTGATGCCTTCCGCCTCGAGCACAGGCTTGGCCTGCTTGAGCGCGATGTCAATGCTTCCAAGGGGCGAACCCGGGTAGCCGGTTACGAAGGCCTTCGTGCGCAACCCCTCGTTCCGGTCAGCGCGCATCTGTTCAAGCATCATGCGAATCAGAGCGTGGTTTCCATTCAGAAATGTGTTGGGTGTATTGGGGTCGTAACGAGCGTCCAAGGTGGATTCGTGATTGTTTGATTGGACAGACTTAAGAGCAGACTTCACAACGAAGCTCCATTCGAAGAGGCGGAATTGCCCAGAGTAGGAGGTCTTATATAATTAATCAAATAGATATTTTGAGTCTATAAAATCGAAGTGATCTATGGTGGCGGCATGAATCCGAACTTGTTGGATATAGGGCTTATTCGCGCATTCGTTGCGATTTATGACACAGGAAGCGTGACATTGGCTGCGGAGCGTCTTTTTCTCACGCAGCCTACGGTTAGCTACGCCTTGTCTCGGCTGCGTGAGGTGCTGAATGACCGCCTGTTTGTGCGGGATGGCAGATACATGACGCCTACGCTTAGAGCCGACGAGTGTTACTTGCAGTTCAGTCAAATTCTTCGCCAGATCGAGGATGTCGTCAGCCAAGGGCAGGGGTTTGACCCCGCTGTTTCTGATCGCCGCTTTCGGATCGCGATGTCTGATATCGCCACCTTCGCTTTCCTTCCGCCGCTGATGGAGATATTGCATCGCCGTGCACCCGACGTAGAGGTGGAGGTTGTTCAGCCGCCGATCGACGATATACCCGATTTCCTGGCCACCGGGAAACTTGACGTCGCGATAGGCAATTTGCCCACGGTCAGCAGTTTGACAGCCAGTTCATTGCTCATGCGCGAGCATTACGTTTGCCTTATGAGCGAAGCCCATTCGACGATTGGCGAGACTTTGTCAGAGAAGGAATTTCTCGCCGCTCGTCATGCCAATGTGTCCTCGGAGTTCACGGGCCATAAGCATCTTGAGCAAGCCCTGCAGCAAGCTGGTGCAAAAAGAAAAATCAGTGTGCAGGTTAAACAATTCACGGTCTTGCCCTATCTGATCAAGTCTACGGATTACTTAGCAGTTATTCCTAGCCAGGTAAGCAAAGTGTTTGTTGTGCATGGGGGACTTAAAGAATTGCCTTTGCCAATAGACATCCCTGAAATTGAAGTGCGTGTGCATTGGGATGAGCAACAAGGCAAGAATGCGCCGCAGAAGTGGTTCTGCGACGTCATTCGCGAAGCGCTCAGCTATCCTTAAGCAACCGGTCCGATTTCCGTGATCACTGGACTAGGCTTGGTAACCATAAGCCAATTCCGGGAAAGAACAGCACCAGTACCAATACAAGAAACTCTATGAGCACGAAAGGCAGTGCCGCTTTATACACGGTCGACATGCGTATCTCCGGCGGAGCAATCCCTTTCATAACAAACAACAGTAAGCCGAACGGAGGTGTTAAAAAACCGATTTCCATAGTCAGCAGATAGACGACCCCGAGCCAGATCAAATCAATGCCAATTGCGTTCGCTACAGGGACGAATAGCGGCACAGTAATCATGACCATGCTGACTTGGTCGACGAAGCAGCCAAGAATCAGCAGGATCAGCATCATCATGACCAATACGGCGAAGGGGTCGGCGCCGACAGCGGTGATCAGGCTCACCATGCCGTTGGTCGCGCCCGAGAACGCGAGTATTTGGCTGAAAGTGGTGGAGGCCATGATAATGAAAAGAATCATGGTGCTGGTCTGAGCCGTTTCCGTCAGAATGGCTTTAAGCGCTTGCCACGTCAGGCATCGATAGGCGGCGGCGATCAAGAACGAAGCTATTACACCCAGTGCAGCGGCTTCAGTTGGGGTAGCGATTCCGGCCAACAATGATCCGACTACTGCTATCAATATAGTCGACAGGGGCAGCACATAAACAAAGAATGGCTTCCACCGCTCCAGGAGTGATTGGCGTGCTGGAAGATCACCTGCCGGAGCATCCTGCGGCCTGTATGTTGCGCGGATGACGATATACAGGAAGAACAGGGCTGCGATCAAAATCGCCGGAATGATGCCTGCAATCAAGAGACGCGAAATTGACATGCCTGCCAAACTGCCGACGAGCACGGCCAAAGCCGATGGGGGGATCAGCATCGCGATGCTGCCTGTAGCCATGATGGGGCCCATGGACAAGGTCGGGTGGTAGCCTCGCCGCAGCATTTCAGGCATCAGCGATCTACCCAGCATGGCAGTGTTGGCGATTGTAGATCCTGATAATGCTGAAAACACGGTGCCTGCAGCGACTGATACAACGGCCATGCGTCCTGGCAAGCGAGTGATCAGACGCTCTATGGCTCCGATCGCCTTGAATGCCATACCGGAATGCAAGAGCACTTCGCCCATTAGAATGAAAAGGGGAATCGGTACAAGACTGTAGTTGGTGATTGATGTCACGACATTGCGTGTCATCTGTATCAGGCCGATTTCACCGTTAAGAAAAATTGCGGCGCCAATGATATTGACGCCAAAAAATACGACTGCGACCGGTAAGCCCAATAAAAGAAAGAAGAAGAGCATACCGATCAGCAGCGCCAGCGCTGTTGACCAAAGCATATGATTAATTTCGTTTGTTGAATTGTTGTTATGAATCTATTTTTCGAGCCTTCAACAACATGGAGAACTCGATAATCATGAAGAACATGCAGAAGGGGACTAGAGCTGAAATCCACCACTCTGGAATGGTGAAGGTCTTGTATACGAGGCTGCCACGCTCGAAGGCACGCCAAGTAGCGATAAGGCTGTAATAGAAAACGATGGTACAGATCACACCGCCCAATAATCCCGCCGCTATCTCAACGCGTCGACCCCAGCCTGCGGGTAAAGAGGAGGTCACGATGTCGACACTGACGTGACCTCCGGTTCGCAGCACCCAAGGCGCAGCAAAGATTGTTGCGCCATACAGAGCGTACTCCATTGATTCAACGACCCAGTTCAAGCCGGTGCCGCTTACGTTTCGCAGGAGGACATCCATCCCTATAAGGAAAGCCATGCATCCAAAAATAGTGCCAGATATGGCGGCGAGGCTGAACACGGTCGCGTTATAGCCTCGACTGACTCGTCCGATTATGGTCATGTATTAATCTCGGCGCAGAAAATTCTAGTTTGCTGCGAATTTTTCGCGAAGTATTTTGGCGTTAGCCGGGGCTATTTTTTCAAATGCCGCCCACCCTGCCTCCCGAGCGATGTGAAGCCATTTTTCACGCTCCTCACCTTCAAGGCTATAAACAATCATGCCCGCGTCGGCTTGTTTTTTTGCTTCTGCTGCGTTGATTGCTGCATTGTCAGCGTTTGTCGACTCGAACCAGATTCCCATCTTTGTTAGAAAATCCCGTTGCTCGTCCGATAGCGATTTCCATTTGTCGAGATTGATCAATATGCTCGCGTCCGCGTTGTAGAACCCAGGATCCACACGAGCTTTGGTCACTTCTTGCCAGCCTAGGTCTAGAACGCCTTGTATAGGCCAGCCGTAGCCGTCCACCACGCCTCGTTCAAGGGCCGTATATACCTCAGCCGGGGTCGTTTGTATGCTGGTGGCATGCAGTGCTTCGAAGAATGCGCGATATAGCTGGGTCGTGCGCAATGTAAAGCCGGTTAAATCCGCTTTATCGACTGGCTTGTTGACGTACAAATGGGAAGGCACCCCATCCGCGCCGCGGGCCAAGTGCCATGTGTTCATTTTTTTATTGTGCAGCTCGTTCATTAGTTCCCAACCGCCATTTTCTCGCAACTCTTGAGTGGTTCGCTCAGACAATGCCATGGCGCCAGCTTCAGGTAGAAGGTTGGCATAGAAAGGTGATGGGAGATAGGCCATATCGACCACTCCGGACGAAACAGCGTTGCCCATTTCGAACGGCGGCACAGCTGAAGCTCCTCCAACGAAGTTGATTTGTACGAGGCCCTTCCCTTCTGCATTGACCTTTTCTATAAAGCGCTCAAATTGTTGGGACAGAACCATGCCGGGCTGGAAGAGGCTGACGGTTTGTAGAGTTACCTCTTTTGCGCAAGCAACTCCGCTCATTAGGCCGATGGCGATCGAAATTGCTCCTGATACTTTCGCTAATGCGCTTTTCATTGGATGTCTCCTGTTGTACTAATTGATATAGCTCCGGCTGGGCTGGAGCGCGGCTCGTGTCGCCCACATTCCTTGCATGTGCGTTGCGAGCTGTTTTTGCTTTTATCGAAATAGCCGATATTCAGGCATGGCTTTTTCTGTCCAAAGCGTACAGGCCGGACTGTAATTTATCCAATAGATGATTTAACTTTTGTAAATAGATGGGTTCTATTTATAGGGGTCGACTGAAAATATATGGGCGACCTGGCTGCGTAGCCACTTCAAGGCGGGGTCGGCATTAAGCCGCGCATGCCAATGTTGCTTGAGTGAATAGCTCTCGGCCTTGATGGGCAGCTTGACCATGCGCAGTCCTTCCAGCCGCAGGAAGTATTCGGCAACGGCATGGGGCACGGTCACTATCATGTCGGTGGCCGCGATAATGGCTGGAACGCTCATGAAATGCGGGATATTCAATTGCACGCGCCGTGATAGCCCCTTTTTCTTCAGCAACTGTTCAAAAAGCTCGTGGCTACGGCCTTCGGGCTCGACGACCGCGTGCGGCAAATCCAGAAAGACTGGCAAGGAGACTCTGTCGCCTTTTACGCGAGGATGGTCTTTACGAACCAGGCACACAAAATTGTGCTCGAACAGCCTTTGCATGTAGAAACCCGTACGCTCCAAGTCGGGGAAGAAGCCAATTGCCAGCTCGGTTGAGCCACTTTCCATTGCCTCTGGCAGTTCCTCGACGGTCAGGGCCCGGCTTCTGAGATTGCATTGGGGAGCAAGCCGCGAAATATGCGCCATCAACTTGGGAAGAAACACTGTTTCGCCAATGTCTGACAGCGTGACCTGAAATTCACGTTGAGCGGTTTCGGGGTTGAACTCTGTGGGCGCGTATATGGCCGCATCGACCAGGGCGAGCGCGTCTCGAGCAGCCGCCACCACTTCGTCGCAACGGGGCGTCGGCAACATTCCACCGGCGCCCCGCACGAACAGGGGGTCGCCTATCAGTCGTCGTAACCGGCCTAGCGCCAGACTGGTTGCAGGTTGGCTTAGCTGCAGTGCTTCCGCCGCCCGCGAAACGTTGCGCGACGCATGAAGCTGAACGATCAGGCGCAGCAGATTCAAATCGAGTTTCGCGGACATAAGCCGAGACTATTTATTCTATAAATACTAATAATAACATTGGCATCATTGTTTTTATATTCTCCGGTCTCTACCATTCACGGAGATTCAAAAAGAATGGGTGATGCGCGACGCATACATTGGTCGGCGACCGCATGCCGCTCGCATGTAAAGCGGAGGAGAAGAGACAATGAGTGGGCCACTTAATCGCATCGATGGCGTCGTCTACGCCACGCCCGAGGAGGCTGCCTTTTATTCCGGGTGCAAGGCCTGGGAAAGGCGCACATTGGGGGATGCATTGCGCCAGGCGGCCAAGGCGGTGCCTGAGCGCACGGCCTATGTGTGCAACGAGCGCAGGATCAGCTTTGCAGAACTGGACGCCATTACGGACCGCTTGGCCGCTGCCTTGCGCGGGCTTGGGCTGCAGCTGCATGATCGGGCCATGTTCCAGATGGGCACCAGTATTGAAGCCGTCATCGCGCTTTTCGGCTGCTTCAAGGCGGGGGTTATTCCTGTCTGCAGCATTCCGCAGTTTCGCGAAATCGAGATTGGCACGTTGGCCAGGCTGACGCAGCCAAAGGGCTATTTCGTACAGGCCGACGCGGGCGGGCGGTTTGACTTGGTCTCGTTCGCCGGCACCATGGCACTGCGCCACGGCATTCCGCATGTGATCAGCACCGGCAATAACCCCGGCGCGGGCGTGCATTCGCTGGAAGCATTGTGCGCCGCTGTTCCCCAGGCCGCCGCTTTGGACACATCGGAAGAGTTCGGTTGCGAGGACGTGGTGGCGTTTCAGCTTTCCGGGGGCTCTACCGGGGTACCCAAGATCATCCCGCGATTTCACGCCGAGTATCTGGGGCATGTCCGCTTCTGGTGCGACCGATACGACATGAGTGAGGGCAGCGTCGGGATATGGGCTTTGCCGATACTGCATAACGCCGGCATGATGTTTTCAGTGTTGAGGGCGGTGCTCTACCGCGCCACGACCGTCCTGCTGCCCAACTGGGATGTGGCGAATTACTTCAAGATGATCGAGCAAGAGCGCGTGCAGCATGCCTTTACCATTGGCCCGCATGCCCCGGCCATCGCGTCATACCCTCATGTCCAACGCCACGACCTGTCCTCCCTGAAGTGTCTGTTTACCTTGATGGGCGCAGAGGCTATCGAACGAGCCACAGGCATACGCTCGATCAATATGTTCGGTATTACCGAGGGGCTGGTGTTGACCGGCACCCCGGATTCACCGCCCGAGATCCGTTTCGGCAGCGTGGGAATGCGCTGCTCGACGCATGACGAAGTGCGCCTGCTTCACCCGCAGGGCACTGAAGAGGTTCCCCTCGGCGAGGCCGGAGAGCTTTGCTTCAAAGGGCCTTCATCGCTTAGGGGCTACTACGCGGCTCCGAACGTCAACGCGGCCAGCTTCACACCCGACGGGTTTTTTAGAACCGGCGACATGATGCGCGCCCGCGAAGTCGACGATGAAATCGTCTACTGCTTTGAGGGCCGCATGCGCGACAACATCAACAGAGGCGGGGAAAAATTCGGTACGGAAGACATAGAGCATCTTATTGCACGCCATCCGGCCATTGCAGACGGCAAGGTCGTTGCCATGCCGGATGAAATCTATGGCGAAAAAGCATGTGCCTTTCTCATCGTCCGAGAAGGCTTCAAGGCTCCTACCGTGGGAGAGCTCGGGGAATACTTGCTTGCAAAAGGCTTGGCCAAATACAAGCTGCCCGAGCGCATCGAGACTTGCGGCTCCTTTCCCGTTACGCGTGTCGGAAAGCTCGACCGCGCGGCGCTTCGCTCGCAGATTGCAAAGACCTTGGCCGAAGAGGCCAGGTCGCAAGCGAATACGCATTCATAGAGTAGGGCCATGCGAACTTACCAATACGAACGGCGCTTGCACTGGAGCGAATGCGACCCGGCGGGCATCGTTTTTTTCCCCAACTATACGCGCTGGATGGTGGAAGGGCTGAACGAAATGTTCTTGTCGCTGGGAATAGATCCGAACGCCCAACAGGAAGATGGCGGCCGTGGCGGCCTGCCGGTCGTGCAACTGGCGATGAAATTCTTTGAAGCCCCGACGCTGCATTCCATCGTGCGTCACGAAATCCTTGTGGAGAAAATCGGCGGGAAGTCGCTGGCATTTACGCATCGCTTCTGGTGCGGCCAAACCTTGCTGGTGGAAGCAAGTGAAACAAGGGTATGGGCTGTTCATGCACCGGGCGGCAAGCCTGCCATGCAAGCCATCGCCGTGCCTGAATCCGTGCGCGGCCTGCTCAACGCGAATGCCGAAGGACCATAATTGGAGGTGTGGAAGTGAAGATCAATATTCTTGGTGGCGGCCCGGCGGGTCTGTATGCGGCGTACCTGCTGAAACGTTCCAGGCCCGACGCCCTGGTCAATGTCTATGAACAGAACGACGCTGATACGACTTTTGGCTTTGGTGTCGTGTTCTCGGATCAGGCCTTGGAGTTTCTGCGGGCGAACGACGCAGAGACGCTGGACGCCATAACGAGGGGGCTGGAGACCTGGCGCGACATCGAGCTGCGTGTCCATGGTGAATCCATCCGTATCGACGGCGTGGGCTTTACGGCCATAGCCCGCTTGAAGCTGCTGGAGATATTGCGCGACAAGGCGCTGTCGGCCGGTGCCGTGCTGCATCATAAAAAGATGGTCAAAAACATCAATGAAATAGACGATGCCGACCTGATTATTGGCGCCGATGGTGTGAATTCGCTTGTTCGCCGAACGTTCGAGCGCGAGTTCGGTTTCAGTACCGAGCTGTTCGAGAATCATTTTGCCTGGTTTGGCGCCGACCGTCCTTTTGACCGCCTGACCCAGACCTTCAAGGCGACGCCGCAGGGCTTCTTCAATGCTCATCACTATCGGTACTCGCCGTCAATGAGCACCTTCCTGGTAGAGGTGGACGCCCCGACGTTCGAGCGGATCGGCTTCGCCGACAGGAGCGAAGAAGACTCGAAGCGGTACTGCGAAGACGTGTTCGCGGATGAACTGCAAGGCGCTTCGCTGGTGATCAATAAATCGCATTGGCGGCGCTTTCCGATAATCAACAACGCCCGCTGGTCCGCGGGGAAGTACGTGCTGGTCGGCGATGCCTTGCGGACTGCGCATTTCTCCATAGGTTCTGGAACCCGCTTGGCCCTGGAGGACGTCCAGGCGCTTGCGGCCGCCGTGGTGGAAAGTTCCGGCGATATCCCGCGGGCATTGGAGAGCTATGAAGAAAAGCGGCGTCCGGGGGTGGAGAAAATCGTTGCCGCCGCAAACCAGAGTGCATGGTGGTACGACCATTTCGCCGAGCACATGAAGCTGCCGGCATGGGAGTTCGCCAAGAGCTATATCAGCAGGTCGGGGCGCGTTGACATCGAGCGGCTGCGCATCAATTCACCCGTTTTTTCGTCGCAGTACGAGGCCTGGCGGGCGCAGAACGAGCACGCCTGACCAACAGCCTTCGAAGTAGTTCATTGATAATAATCAGGAGACAACCATGAGAATGAAGTTCGCCGCCGCGGCGTTGTTGTCGGGGCTTCTGGCCTCGTCCGCCTATGCCGAATCGCCGATCAAAATCGGCTTTATTGCTGAATTGTCCGGGCCACCGGCAGCACTGGGCGCCGACCAGTACGATGGTTTCATGCTGGCTGTGGAGCAGAAAGGGGGCAAGCTGGGCGGGAAAGAGGTCAAGATCTTCAAGGAAGACAGCCAGCTGAGACCCGAGGTCGGCATTCAAGCAGCCCGCAAGCTCATCGAGCAAGAGGGCGTGCAGATCATTACCGGCGTCACATTCACGAATATCATGATGGCGATCCTGCGGCCTGTCACCGAAAAAGAGGTATTCATCATCGGTACGATGGCGGGTCCGGCGCCTATTGCGGGGGCACAATGCTCACCCTATGTCTTCATGACGTCATGGCAGAACGACACGCTGGCCGAAGTGATGGGGCAATATGCGTCTGAGCAAGGGTATAAGAATGTGGTGGCCCTTGCGCCCAATTATCAGGCGGGCAAGGACTACATCGCCGGCTTCAAGCGTTATTACAAAGGTGAACTTGCCAACGAGATCTACACCCCTTTGGGTCAGCTTGATTTTTCGGCCGAGTTGACACAGGTAGTTGCGGAACAACCGGATGCGGTGTTTGTATTTTACCCGGGCGGCTTGGGCATAAACTTTGTGCGCCAATACAGCTTGCTGGGGCTGAACAGTAAGATTCCCCTGCTTACTGCTGCGACAGTAGACGGGACAACGCTGCCGGCAATGAAGGACACGGCCTTGGGCGTGATGGCCGGAACCCACTGGAGCTCCGATCTCGACAACAGCCAGAGCAAGGCGTTCGTGGAGGCGTTCAAAACCAAGTACGGACGAATGCCTTCGGATTATGCGGCTCAAAGCTACGATGCCGCCTTGCTGCTCGACTCGGCAATCGCCAAGGTAGATGGAAACCTGGACGACAAGCAGGCGTTCATGAAGGCATTGAAGGCGGCGGACTTTGATTCGACCCGGGGCAAATTCCGGTTTGGAAACAATAATTTCCCCATTTACGACATGCATGCCCTGAAAGTGGAAAAGGGGGCCGATGGCCAGGTGGTGCTTCGCACCCAGGCTACGCCGTTCAAGGATCACCAGGATGCCTATCACCAGGAATGCCCGATGAGCTAAGCGGGCCGGCGGCGCTCGAGCGTGCCGCTACGCCGGCAGCGGCATGTCCAGGAAGGTCTCGAAGATGGTTTGCCGGAACCAGATATGGCCGGGCTCATGGTGGTAGCGTTCGTGCCAGTACTGGCACACGTCGTAAGACGGCAGGCTGAACGGCAGCTTCAGTACTTTGATGGACGCATCGTGTTCCAGGGTTCGGGCCACCCTAGATGGAAGAATCGCGAGCAGGTTGGTGGACGTGATCATCTGCCCGATGCCCAGCAGCGACGAGACCTTGATCTTCACCTTGCGTTCGATGCCGCGCTCTTCCAGAACCTTGTCCAGCCTGGCGTGCACGGTGGCCGGGGCGTCCACGGAAACATACTCTTCAGCCAGGAAGTCATGCATGGAAAGGCTGTCGCCCAGGCGAGGATGGTCGCACCGGGCGACGCAGGCGTATTGCTCGGTCATCAGGCGCTGCTGGTAGACGCCCGCCTGCAGTTCTGTGGGGTAGCCGATGGCAACGTCCACTTCGCCCGCCTCCAGTTGCTTGCTTGTGTGCGGCCCCAGTTCGACGGACTCTACGCGCAAACCCGGCGCGCATTGATTCAGCAGCGCAACCAATTCGGGCAGCAGGGCCATTTGCGCCACCTGGGCCAGGCCCAGGCGAAAGGTCCGGGTCGATGTGCCGGGGTCGAATGGGGCATCTGCGCCGATTGGGGCCAGCAGTTCCAGTGCCTGTTCTATCTTGGGCAGCAGGCCTTCCATGCGCGGCGTAGCCTGCATGCCGGCAGAGGTGCGCACGAACAGTGCATCGCCGAAGTGCTTGCGCAAATGGTTCAGGCGGATGCTGATGGAAGGCTGGCTTAGGCCGATGTGCTCCACAGAGCGCGTGATGCTGCCGCTGCGGTGGATTTCCTTCAGGATCAGCAGGTCGGAAATGTCTAGATTGGCCATGAGAGACAAGGGAAGAACAGGAGCAGGTAGAGGGGATAGCCTCGCCTGGGTCCGGTATATTGAAATATACAATAATTATTATAGTTGTGGCCTTGTTGTAAAAATAGTGGGGCAGGCGAAGAATGACGGCATTCAACCCAAGAGAGGAGCCACTTCATCATGCGTCTATGCCGTTTCAATTCGAACCGCCTCGGAGTCGTACAAGGAGACCAGGTTTTTGATGTCACCGAAGCCCTGGACGTCCTGCCTTCCGTTTCGTATCCCTTGCCCCAGGTGGATCCGCTGATTGCCAACCTGGACAAGGTGCGGGCCCGTATCGATGAACTCCTGCCGGCGGCAAGTTCATGTGCCCTGGCCGATGTCACCCTGCTCAGCCCGGTGGCCAACCCCGGCAAGCTGGTGGCGGCGCCGGTGAACTATCGCAAGCACCTGGAAGAGGCACGCGCCGATGCCGAGATCCATCACAATAACCAAGTAGCGGAAATCCAGCGGGTCGGGCTGTTCCTGAAGGCGACGAGCTCGCTGGTCGGCCCAAGCCAGGGTGTCGCCTTGCGCCATACTGATCGCCGCAATGATCACGAGATCGAGTTGGCTGTTGTCATCGGCAAAGCGGGCAGCCGGATTTCCCGTGCAGACGCCTGGAGCCACGTCGCCGGCTATTGCATCGGCCTGGACATGACGGTGCGCGGCCCCGAAGAGCGCAGCCTGCGCAAATCCATCGATAGCTATAGCGTGCTGGGGCCGTGGCTGGTTACGGCGGACGAGATCGCCGATGCGACGCAGCTGGATTTCTGGCTGACGGTCAATGGCGAACCCCGCCAAAGCGCCAACACGCGGGACCTGGTCATCGGCATTCCCGAGTTGATCGAGTTCGCCTCCGCCTTCTACACCTTGCATGAAGGCGACGTCCTTTATACCGGAACCCCCGAAGGCGTGGGCCCCGTTCAACCGGGCGATGTCATCGTGGCCAATATAGAAGGCATTGGAGAAATGCGGGTGAACGTCAGCAAGGCGTGAACCCCTAGCTAAAGGAGTCTGTTATGCAAGCCGTACAAGACCAGAAGGAACTGCGTCAAAGTTTCTACGACAAGATCGATTCGTCCAACGTCACGCCCCTGTGGGAAGTCCTGCATTCCGTCATAACCAGGGAGCCCAACACTCCTTGCCTGCCCTATCTGTGGAAATGGGCCGACGTGCAGGGATGGCTTGAAGAGGCCGGCGGACTGATCACAGCGCAAGAGGCCGAGCGCCGGGTGCTGGTGCTCGAGAACCCGGGCCTGCGTGGCCGCACGCGCGTCACGCACAGCCTGTACGCGGGCATGCAGTTGATCTTGCCGGGCGAGGTCGCGCCAGCGCATCGGCACACGCAGTCGGCCTTGCGCTTCATCATGCAGGGCAGCGGCGCCTACACTGCCGTCAATGGCGAGAAGGTCACCATGAGCGTGGGCGATTTTGTCATCACGCCCTCGTGGACCTTCCACGACCACGGCAACCCCTCGTCCGAGCCCATGATCTGGCTGGATGGCCTGGACGTGCCCATCGTCGAATTGCTGGACGCCCAGTTCATGGAAGGCGGTTCCCAGGCGTCGCAGGAAATCACCTCGGGCGCCAACGTCAATTTCGCCGAATTCGGCCACACCATGAAGCCGGTGTCCTACCAGCCGCGCTCGCAAACCTCGCCCCTGTTCTGGTATCCGTATGAGCGCACGCGCGAGGCCCTGGAAACACTCAAGCAGCATGGCGAACCGCATTCCTGCTGGGGGTACAAGCTGCAATACACCAATCCGGTCACCGGCGGCTGGGCCATGCCGTCCATCGGTACGTTCATGCAGTTGCTGCCGGCCGGATTCAAAGGGGGCGGCTACCGCTCGACGGATTCGACGGTGTATGCGGTGGTAGAGGGCACGGGACGCTGCATCATAGGCGGACAGACCCTGGCGTTCGGGCCGAAGGATGTATTCGTCTGCCCCTCGTGGATGCCTTATCAGCTGGAAGCCGACAGCGATGCGGTGCTGTTCAGCTATTCCGACAGGCCCGTGCAGCAGGCGCTGGACCTGTGGCGCGAGGCGATTATCTAGCGGGGTGGGTGCAGCGCTGAATATATCCGCTGCTGCACCTGCCCCTCGTAGGCATGGTTGTCCGAGTTCAAGCGCCACAGGTGCACGCCGGCCAGGCCATAGTGGTGGTATGTGGCCAGCACTTCTTCTTCGCCATGGGTGTCGCAGTTGGTCTCCGGGCAGATGCCGTAGAGAATCTTGCCAGCCGGTACGCCCTCCTGGAAGAAGGCTTCGGGCGGAATGTCCATGCCGCCGGCGTAGCTTTGCATATTGATGTAATCGAAGGGCGACAGGCTTTCGGGGTTCAGATACTCGCCCTCGGCGGGCGAGAGCGTTAAGCGAAAGGGCTTTCCGTATTCGTTCGACAAGGCTTGCAGCGTGTCCTTCAGCTTGTGCGCCAGCGCGGGGAAATCGGCGGTGACGTTGTTGTCTTCGTAGTCTATGTCGAAGCCGTCCAGCGCATACCGGCCGCCTGCATAAGATTGATAGTAGCCAATGAAGTCGGCCACCGATTGCACATAGGTGTTCAATTCGGCCTCGCCATGCAGGGCCGACAGCGGCTTGCCCCATATGCCCTGGCCATTGCCCCACCACTGCGAAATGACGATCTTGATGTCCGGGTTGTCGTGCCGGGCTCGATCAACAAGCCACTCGAAACGATGGCGCAGCGGGCCGGTCTGCGCGCTTTCGAAGAGCCCGAATTGCTTGTGTTCCTGTATGCCGGCGGGGCCTACGTACAGCACGTCCACCTTGTCGAAGGCAATCTTTTGCCATTCGGCCGGAATGTTGAAGTAGTCGTGGTCGTCGGAAAGATAGAACCAGGCCGCGGCGATGGGGGCGGGCGGCGCGGGCGTTTCGTTGCCGCTGCCGCCGCAGCCGGCCAGCAGGAAGAGGGTGCTCAGGTAGGCAAGAAAAAGGCGCATGCGAATTCAAGAGAGTTGCGGGAACTGTCGAGCCTCAAGAAACGCCTCCAACTGTGCGTTCACCTGATCAGCACGGGTCAGTGGCGCCATATGACCGCCTTCATCCAAGGATTGCACCTGCCAATGCGGGCACGCTTGAACGAGTACCTGTTGTACGGCATAGAGGGCGGGCAGGGTGTCGCGCGCATACATCAGCAAGCAGGGCAGGCGCAGGCCGGCGTAGTCGCCAAGTTGAGAGGTGTTGTTTTGCAGTGCTCGCCCTTCATGCACGCTGGCCTCGATGGTCGCCGCAAAGCGCGCGCGACGCTCTTCCGGCAACGCATTCCAGCTGGCCTCGCTGGACCAGAACACAATGAAGTGCCGCGCCGCTTGCTCTGGCCGACCCTGCCGATAAAGCCCTTCCACCTCGTCCATCATTTCCACCATGCACTGGAAACCGCTTGGGTCGCCATGATGCTGCAGCAGATGGAAGGGGTTGGGTTCGTACAAGGCCAGGCTGGCTACACGGTCTGTTCGAAGCCGGGCGACTTCCATAGCTACGACGCCGCCCAGGGAATGGCCCACCAGATGAACCATGCCGGGTAGCTCGTCCATCAGCGCGAACACCAGTTCGGCGTGATCGTGAATTGTCTGGGGCTGGCCGTCGGGCCATGGTGTGGTCTGGCCATAGCCGAAGAGATTGATGGCAAGCACCCGATAGCGCGGCGCGAGCCGGTCGATCAGGGCACGCCACTGCCGATTGCTGCTCGAGGCGCTATGAATCAGCAGCACGGTCGGTCCGCTGCCTTCGTCCAGATAGTCGATGCGCCGGTGGTCGGATTCCAGTACGGGCATGGGTTGTTGAAGAAGTTGGAGACGCTAGGATTCTAGCGCAAGCGTGTACACTCGCTGTTTTTTTGCCGATACAGGCGGTAGAGGATAGGCAGGTGCGGGTGATGGGTAGGAAAGTTTGGGTCATGCTGGCCATGGTCGGCCTGTTAACGGGCTGCATGAACAAGGCGCCATCGGATCAAGACGTGGAGGTGGCCATCAAAAATCTATGGGCCGGCTATTCATGGGAGTTCAGCTCCAATTTCGACGTCGCCAGTTTCGAAAGGCTGAACGGCTGGAAAGATGGCGAAGACTACTGGGTAGAGGTGGCTTACAAGGTGAAGGCCAGGCAGCCCTACTACGAGATGGTGGCCGACTGCGTTGAGCCTACCGCGGCGAACTACAACGACTCGGCCATGGGGCAGCTTTCAATGGGCCTGAGCGCCATGATGAAAGGGTTTCAAGGCACCGAGGCGCTGGATGAGTATGCCGAATACCTCAAGACCAATCCCGAGCCCGCAAAAATGGCGCAGGCCCGCGGCAAGTACGAAGCGCAATACGTGAATATTTCATTCCTGGATTGCGTGAATCATTTCGCCGAGACGTCAAATGTCTTCCACAAGGGCCTGAAGGCAGGAGACGAGCTGGCCTACAGCATTAAGTTTCGGTTCAAGCAAACAGAAGAGGGATGGAAGAATCTGTAATCGCCTGAAAATGCGGCGTTGGCGCGCCGCTCCTATATCGTCTAAGTAGGGCAGCCTGAGCCAACGAGTTCAAGCACCTCGGGTGATTCTGCCTTGGCTCTCAGTTCAATGCTTCATTAGCCGCCTCTTCCGGCGTCAGCCCGTTATAGAACTGGTCGGTAAACCATTCGGCCTGCTCTTCGATGTGGTCCTGCGCTTCGCGCAGCGATGCGCCTGCGGCGACCAGAAACCCTTCGACTTCGGTGCACCATTCGATCAGGGCCAGTTCGTCCGGATCGGGCTTGTTCTTTTTTCCCATGTTTATTCCCCTGTTGGTGGCTATGAATGCCGGGATAGCTGTGTGTCGCAATATTGTTATTATCCCCCTGCTATATACTGTTTATTTATACAGTATTAGGGGTGAGCTATGAAAGCGGCTCCCATCAAAGGCAGGGGCAGTATTTCGAACAATACATCGCGGTTCGAGCAGTTTCAGCGCGAACCGTTCGACGACGAGTGGCCGGAAATCGAACCAGAAGCCGAGTCCAAGTCGGCTACCACCGTTTCTTTCGAAACAGCCAAATCCATCATCTCGCGCAACGATTCGCCCGATATTCCGTTCGATCAGTCGATCAATCCGTACAGGGGGTGCGAGCATGGCTGCATATATTGCTATGCCCGGCCCACGCATGCCTATCTGAATCATTCCCCCGGCTTGGATTTCGAGACCAGGCTTTATGCCAAGGGCAATGCGGCCGAGCTGCTGCGCAAGGAATTTTCAAAACCTTCATACGTGCCCAAGCTGATCGCGCTGGGGGCCAATACCGACCCTTATCGACCCATAGAGCGCAAGTTGCGCATCACGGCGTCGATCCTGGCGGTGATGGAAGAGTTCAACCACCCGGTCGCCATTACAAGCAAGTCCGCGTCTGTAATCCAGGACATCGACGTACTTGCCCGACTGGCCCGCAAGAACCTGGTTCGGGTGTTCATGTCGGTGGGCTCGCTTGACCGAACCATTGCAAGAACCCTAGAGCCGCGCGCCAGCACGCCCGGGGCGCGGCTGGACGCTATACGCCGGCTCAGCGAGGTGGGCGTACCTTGCGGCGTGATCGTGGCGCCCGTCATTCCCGCTTTGACCGATCACGACATGGAAAAAATTCTCTTCTATGCAAAAGATGCGGGGGCGGAAGCCGCGGCGTATGTCTTGCTAAGGCTGCCTTTGGAGATCGCCGAGCTGTTTCGCGAATGGCTGGCGGCGCATCATCCTTTGAAAGAGGCCCACGTCATGAACCTGGTCAGGCAGATGCGCAACGGCAAGATGTACGATTCCGATTACAGCAGCAGGATGAAGGGCACGGGGGTGTTCGCCGAGCTGCTCCGGCAGAGGTTTAAAAGGGCATGCCTGAAAGCCGGCTTGAACCAGGCCCGGCCCCCTTTGGACACAACCCTTTTTTCCAGGCCGCCTGAAAAGCGGTCTCAGTTGAGCCTTTTCTAAGGTTTGGCCAGATGCCACACGCCGCCGGCGCCGTCTCCGGTGGTATCGCCGGGCTTCGCGTCTTTGACAAAAAGGTATAAAGGCTTGCCCTTGTAAGCCCATTGCTTTTTACCGTCATGGCTTTCTGCGAAGATCCAGTCGCCGCTGGCTGTGTCGTCTGCTTCGGCAAGGGCGGGCGGCCAGTTCTTGGCGCACTTTTCAGTGCAGGCGCTTTTTCCGCCTGTATCCTTGTCGTAGGTGTAAAGCGCGGCACCCTTGGAATCGATGAAGTGGCCGTTTTGGGTTTTGGGGGCCTCAGCCAGCGCGGTGCCGGACAGCCCCACGCATGCGAGCAGCAGGAAAAGTGTTTTACCGGTAGTCATGGTTACTCCTTTCTGGGGGACTTGCCCGGCCAGATTCCGGAGCTTGTGGGCTCGGAGGGCGGGCCACACTAGAACGATACCGCTAGCGTGGATCCATGTTATTCGATTGCGCATGCGACAGGTGTTACCAATGCTCAGCGCCTTTGCCGGGGCGGCGGGCTTGGCGGTGCGCATGTATAGGGGGGAATACCGGTTCCGCGCGGGCGCTAATGTTCGTATATACTGCCCCCCAGTATAAAAATATTCTCGTCGGATAGGTCCGCAGACCTGTCTTCATATTGTTTCAGGCCGGCGGCCAAGGCGCCGCCAAGCCCGTCTCTCTATCAAGGAAGAAGCCATGAAATCACGTGCAGCTGTAGCGTTCGAGGCAGGAAAACCCCTGGAAATCGTCGAGATCGACGTCGAACCGCCCCGCAAGGGCGAAGTGCTGGTCAAGATCACCAGCACAGGCGTCTGCCATACCGACGCCTTCACGCTGTCGGGCGAAGATCCCGAGGGCGTGTTCCCGGCCGTGCTGGGCCACGAGGGCGCCGGCATCGTGGTTGAAGTGGGCGAGGGCGTCACCAGCGTCAAGCCCGGCGACCACGTGATTCCCCTCTATACCGCCGAATGCGGCGAGTGCCTGTTCTGCAAGTCGGGCAAGACCAACTTGTGCGTGGCCGTTCGCGCCACGCAGGGCAAGGGCGTCATGCCCGACGGCACCACGCGCTTTTCGTACAACGGCAAGCCCATCTATCACTACATGGGCTGCTCAACCTTCAGCGAATACACGGTGGTGGCCGAGGTGTCGCTGGCCAAGATCAACCCCGAAGCCAATCCCGAGCACGTCTGCCTGCTGGGCTGCGGCGTTACCACGGGCATCGGCGCGGTGCACAACACCGCCAAGGTGCAGCCGGGCGACAGCGTGGCCGTGTTCGGCCTGGGCGGCATCGGCCTGGCCGTGATCCAGGGTGCGCGCCAGGCCAAGGCGGGCCGCATCATCGCCGTCGATACCAATCCCGACAAGTTCGCGCTGGCCAAGGTGTTCGGCGCGACCGACTGCATCAACCCCAAGGACCACGACAAGCCCATCCAGCAGGTCATCGTCGAGATGACGGAATGGGGCGTCGACCACTCCTTCGAATGCATCGGCAACGTCAACGTCATGCGCGCTGCGCTCGAGTGCGCGCACCGCGGCTGGGGGCAGTCGGTCATCATCGGCGTGGCCGGCGCGGGCCAAGAGATCTCCACCCGTCCGTTCCAGCTCGTCACCGGCCGCCGCTGGCTGGGCACCGCCTTTGGCGGCGTGAAGGGTCGTTCCCAACTGCCGGGCATGGTCGAAGACGCCATGAAGGGCGACATCGACCTGGCTCCGTTCGTTACCCACACGCGCAGCCTGGACGACATCAACGAGGCGTTCGACCTGATGCACGCCGGCAAGTCCATCCGCACGGTGATCAACTACTGATAACGCGCCATGCCTCATTCACCCGAGGACAAAAGGCGCGCCGTCATGCGCTTGCGCCGCATCAAGGGCCAGGTCCAGGCCCTTGAGCGGGCTGTCGAGGAAGGCACCGACTGCAGCCTGCTGCTGCAGCAGATCGCCGCGCTGCGGGGCGCGGCGAACGGCCTGATGGCCGAAGTCCTCGACAGCCATCTGCGCGAGCTGTTCGGCACGCAGAAAGAAGATACTCCCCATGCCGCCGTCGATCCCGACGTCGAGATCGAGGCGCTGATGAAGATCTTGCGCACCTACCTGAAGTAAGTGGGCCTCTTCAATCCGGCGGCAGCAGTTGGGGGTTCCAGACGGCCTCCCACAGATGGCCGTCCGGGTCCTGGAAGTATCCGGCATAGCCGCCCCAGAAGGTATCTTGCGCCGGTTTGACAATATGCGCCCCGGCCGCCTTCGCCTGGGCCATTGTCGCGTCCACTTCCTCTTTGGATGCAAGGTTGTGTCCCAACGAAAACTCGGTGGCGCTGGGCGCGCCCGGCGCAATGCCTGCGTCGTGCGCCAGGCTGGCTCGAGGCCAGATGGCCAGCTTCAGCCCCGGCTGCAGGTCGAAGAAGGCCACCGCCCCATGTTCGAACTGTTCGCCGATGATTCCTTCGGTGGGCAGTTGCAGCCCGTCACGGTAAAACCGAAGTGATCGTTCAAGATCGTCGACGCCGATGGTGATGACGCTGAGACGTGGTTTCATAAGCGCTCCGATTGTTTGTCGTTACCCGCCAGCATAGTGCAAGGCCTCCGTCCCCTGAAAGGGGACGTCTTTGCCAGCTGCCGCCGGTGCGCATCGCCCGCGCCGCGGCCTAATGCCCCGAGTTGTGGTCGACCGGCTCGGTGGAGTGGAAGATGCTGTGATCTTCCTTGCCCGAAACAGTCAGCGTGCCGGCCAGGCCTTTTTCAGCCCGCGACAGGGCGTGATCGACCAGCGTGTAGTTGCCCGGCACGTCGACCTTGAACTCGACCATGGTCGCGCCCCCAGGCGGAACCAGTGTGGTCTGCACGTCGGTGAGCGGCGGGCTGGTCAGCGAGGCCTTGTCGTAGACCCGGTCGAACACCTCGCCAATCACATGGAAGCTGGAGATCAGGTTGGGGCCGCCCACGCCGAAGAAGATGCGGATGGTCTCGCCCACATTGGCCTGCAGCTTGTAGCGGTCGGTCAGGGCGCCCATGGCGCCATTGAACGTAAGATGCTCGGGCTTTTCATCCAGCAGTTTTTCCAGGGAAAATTCTTGGTGGCCCAGGGTGCCGTGCTTTTCGGCGGTATAGAGCTCGCCCTGCATTACGTAGAACTCGCGGTCGACTTCGGGCAGGCCGCCTTCGGGCTCGACCAGGATCATGCCGTACATGCCGTTGGTGATGTGCTGGGCCACCATGGGGGTGGCGCAGTGGTACACATACAGGCCGGGGTGCAGGGCCTTGAAGGTGAAGCTCTTGGTCTGGCCGGGCGCCGCTTGCGTAACGGCCGCGCCGCCGCCGGGGCCCGTTACCGCGTGAAAGTCCACAGAGTGGATGTGCGCGGCTTCTTTGGCGTTGCTGAGGTTGACGGTAACGGTGTCGCCCACGCGCACGCGGATGAAGGGGCCGGGCACTTTGTCGTTGAAGGTCCAGTACTTATAGGTGGTGCCGCTGGCAAGCTGGCCGACGACCTCGGTGGTTTCGAGGTCGACGGTAATGTGCTCGGGCCCGCGCTTGCCCACGGGTTTGCCGACCGCGGTCGGGTCCTGGATGATGCCCATCGCGCTGCTTGCGGCCTGTTCTTGCTGTTCGCCGACGATGAGCTTGCCGAACATGCCGGCAGCCTTGTGGCCCGGCAGGGTGCAAAGGTATTCGAACGTGCCGTTCTTGTTGGCGCGGAACACGATGGCCGTGGACGAACCCTGGCCGGTGAAGTGGTCCGACTTTGCGCCGAACTCGGGCACCGAGATGTCGTGGATGGCGCCGTCGCCATTGATGACGTTGATCTGCACCACGGCGTTTTCGGGCACATGCAGGTCGGGGTTGACCTTGCCCTCGATGGCGCCGGCGTCGCCCTTGAACACCAGCTTGCCGTCGGCGATGGCCGTGCGCAGCGTAAAGGTGACATCGGGCCGGTACGTAACAGCGCCGTGGCCCGTATGGGCCGCTTCGGCGGCAAGCGCGGGCGCAACAAGGCCCAGTGAAGCGATCAATGTCCACAACATCAGAAATATTCGCATTGTTTCCTCTTGAACTCGAATATGGCGTAAAGGGAATGTCAGGTTGACGATGATATTGTGCTTCTGTTTCATCCCCGCGTTGTTGACGTTGATCAGTTGGACGCGATTGCGGCTTGCCTTTCCAGCCATATCGACACCATCAGCAAGGCCAGCCCGCCCAGCGCCAGCAGCGAACCCACCCAGCCGGTCGATGTCCACCCGAGCCCGTGGGAGATCGCCAGCCCGCCCAGGAAGGGCCCCAGCGCATTCGCCAGGTTGAAGGCGGAGTGGTTCAGCGCGGCGGCCAGGCCCTGCGCGTTGCGGGCGACGTCCATGAGCCGGGTCTGAAGCACGGTTCCCAGCGAGCCGCCGATGCCGATAAGGAAGACGGTCAGCGAGATGGTCCAGATATTGTGGGCGGCGAAAGTGAAAAGCCCGGTGGCGATGGCGCTCCAGACCAGAAGGGCCATGGCGGTGGGCAGTTGCGCCCGGTCGGCGAAGTGGGGTACGACCAGGCTTCCCACCGTCATGCCTACGCCGAATAGTCCCAGCACCAGCGGCACGGTCGTGGGCGAGACCTGGGTCACTTCGACCAGGGTGTCGGCCAGGTAGGTGTAGACGGCGAACAGGCCGCCAAAGCCGATGGAGCCCACGGCCAGCGTGAGCCACACCTGGCCGCGCTTGAGTGCTTCCAGCTCGCGCAAGGGGCTGGCGCCTTTCGTCGCGGGACTCAGCGGGGCCAGCCAGCCGACGAGCCCCGCGGTAAGCAGCCCCGCCACGGCAACGAAAACGAAGCCCCACCGCCATCCGGCGACCTGCCCGAGCCAGTTGGCGAGTGGGACGCCGACAATGGTCGCGATGGTCAGGCCCAGGAACATGCGGCCGACGGCCTGGTTGCGCTTGTTCAAAGGCACGAGCGATACCGCCATCAGTGCAGCGACGCCGAAATAGGCGCCATGGGGAAGGCCGCTGAGAAAGCGAAGCACGAGCAGGGATTCGAAGCTGGGCGCCCAGGCGCAGAGGGCGTTGAACACGGCGAACGCTCCCATCAGCCATATCAGCAACGTGCGCCTTGCCACGCGCGCGCCCAGCACGGTGAGCACCGGCGCGCCTACCACCACGCCCAGCGCATAGGCGCTGATCGCGTGGCCCGCTGTGGGCGCGTCCACGCCCAGATCCTTGGCGAAGTACGGCAGCAGGCTCATGGTGGCGAATTCCGTCGTGCCGATCGCAAAGGCGCCGATGGCCAGGGCGAAAATGATCCACCCAGGAGAGACGAGCCGGGACGGCCCATGGGATTTGCTCATGCTTTCGATGAAGGGAAATAAGGGAAAACCCTTATTCTACTTCCTATTGAGGAGGCTTCTCATCCTGACCGCCTCGCTGCACGCGGCTGCAAAGCCCTTCTGGCCCCATTGCCACAGGGCGCACCGGCGCCGGGGACGTGCCGGAGGCGACGAAGCAACTCCTCGCGCCGGTCTTCTTCGAATAATCGGACCTGTTGTATTTGAATTAAATAAAAACATTTAAATACATTTATTCGTTATGATTTCCACCACATTCCGCCTCTACGCCGCACTCCGGCGTGTCCTTTCAGAGAGAATACCGTGCAAGACCGAACCGACAACGCCCGACCGCCGGCCGCCTGCAAATCCGGCCGCCCCGATTCCGTATCCGCCCTCCCTTTCCCGCAATGGGTCTTGTGGGCGTCGCTGTCCGCCGCCCTGGGGGGCGCCACGGCTTCGGCTCATGCCCAGAGCGCGACCTGTACAGAGTTGCCATGCCAGCTCAAGGGAAACTACACATATGGGGCGCTCATCCAGGCCTCCGGAAAAAATGGGAAAGACGGCGATACTTCGGTGTTCACCAACGGCGAGTGGGGCGAAGACGGGGGGCATGGTTCCAACCGGACGATAGAGCTCGTCGGTAATCCGCAGCTCAGCGGCATCGGCATGTGGGTGCAAACGCACGGCGGAAACGGCGGAGCCGGCGGAACCAGCACCTTTGCCGCCAATGGCGTGGGCGGCTCGGGCGGGAATGGCGGCAATATCGTCGTGAGGCCGGGCAGCCTCCAGTCGACGCCGGGTTTCACATACCCGGCGGTCGTATTGTCGTCCGCCGGCGGGAACGCCGGCAAAGGGCGCGACGGCGCGAGCCACGCGAGCCGCACAGTGGCGGGCAACGGCGGCAACATCACCGCCACTTTTTTGCAGGATACCCATCTCAAGTCCGCCTCGGGCGCCGCATTGAAGGCCTCATCGGCCGGTGGCCAGGGCGGCGAAGGGCGCGCCCTGGCCCCGACCGCCGGAAGCGAGCCGGGGGGCGGTGGCGGCAAGGCGGGCCATGTGCGCATCGAAGCGGCGGGTCGCTATAGCACCACGAGCGCATCCTCGCCCGGCATCACGATCGGAAGCATGGGCGGCGACGCCTTTTCCCCCGGGCACTCCGGGCCTGGCGGCGCCGCGGGCGTCGTGCGCCTGATCCTGGGACAGGCCGCCCAGGCGGGCGAGCCGACCCTGGTCGAGACCTCCAGCGGTAACTCGCCGGGCGCGCATGTCTTCAATCAGGGCGGCAAGGGCAGCGGGCACCAAAGCGCCGGCGGCTCGGCCGTTGCGCGCTTCGGCGCCGCGGCCAATGGCCGGGATGAAGTGGCGGACGTCGTCGCCACGGTCAATCGCGCGCATATCATTACGCACGGCGCGGACAGCTCGGGCCTCATCGCCGAAAGCCTGGGCGGGCAGGGCGGAGTTGGCAAAGACTACGAAGGACGAGGCGAGGACGGCGGCGCGGGCGGCGCGGGGGGCAAGGTCAACGTACTGCTTGGCGCGCAAAGCGAGATCCGGACAGACGGCGCCCGTTCGCACGGAGCCAGCGCGGTCAGCCGCGGCGGCGACGGCGGCAAGGGAGGCGGCGGGCTCAGCACCAACGGTGCACGGGGAGTCGGCGGACCGGGAGGCAATGGCGGCGACGCCGGCGACGTTGCGCTGACGGCGCAGGGTTTCATCGAAACCCGCGGACAGGACGCATATGGCGCTTATGCCGCAAGCCTGGGCGGAAAATCGGGCGCGGGCGGATTCGGCATGCGCGAGGGCGAGCACGGCCGGACCAGTTCGGCGGGCAAGGTGACCCTTACCCACGAAGGGAAGACGCAGACGCATGGAGCGGGCGCGCATGCCCTCGTGGCCCAGAACGTGGGCGGCGGCGGTGGCGTGACCTTCTCCGACGGTCGTTCTCTGGGTCCGGCGGTTCACTATGGCACCGACGCTCCCGGCGGGGCCGTCAGCGTGGCGAACACAGGCACTGTGCAAACACACGGAACCGGCGCATACGGCGCCTTCGTGCAAAGCGTTGGGGGCGGCGGCGGAAGCGGTGGCGCCTCCGCGGGCATTCTCGCCGTGGGGGGCACGGCCGGCGGCATCGGCGGGAACGTCGCCGCACGGATCGACGAGGGCTCGGTAACGACCCAGGGCCGGCGCGCTACCGGAGTCTTCGCGCAAAGCGTCGGCGGCGGTGGAGGCGACGGCGGAGGCACGGTATCGGTAGGGGTGGGATTCGGCCTTGCCGTGGGCGGCAAGGGCGGCTCCGGCGGAAATGGCGGAACCGTCGACGTGTCGCTGGGCACGGCGGCCTCCGGCGCAACGCCTCGATTGATCACACGGGGCGAGCAGGCGGACGCGATCTTTGCGCAAAGCATCGGAGGCGGTGGCGGCACCGGAGGGGAGGCCACCTCTTTTGCGGTGGGCAATCTGGGCATCGCCATCGGCGGCGAGGCGGGCAGCGGCGGGCATGGCGGCAGGGTGAACGTCGACACCTACCGCGGCAGCATCTTGACCGAGGGCGCCGGATCTGTGGCGATCAATGCGCAGAGCGTGGGCGGTGGGGGCGGCAGCGGCGGCGACGCCACCGCTGCGACCTTCGGGCTGGCGGCCGTCGCGGTGGGCGGCAAGGGGGGCGGCGGCGGCAAGGGCGGCGAGATCCACGTCAACAATCGCGTATCGGTCACGACGCTCGGCGCCGATGCCGAAGGCATTCTTGCGCAGAGCATCGGCGGGGGCGGGGGCAGCGGCGGCAGCTCGACCGGCCTGGCGATCGCCATCCCGACGCCCAAGGCCTCGGTATCGCTGGCCGTTTCGGTCGGCGGCAAGGGCGGCGAGGGCGGAGACGGCGGCAAGATAATAGTGGTCAATGAGCAAATCGTCGCCACCCAGGGCGACGGCGCGCGCGGCATCAATCTGCAAAGTATCGGTGGGGGAGGCGGGCAGGGCGGTTCGGCTTCCGCCGAGTCGATCACCATGGCGCCGGGCAAGAGTTTCGCCGTCTCGGCGACCATAGGCGGCAGCGGCGGCGAGGGCGGCAAAGGCGGCGACGTCGAGTTCACGAACAAGCACACGGTGGCAACCACCGGGGCGCATGCCGCGGCCGCCACCATCCAGAGTATCGGCGGGGGTGGCGGGCAAGGCGGCGCGGGCGCGGCCAAGGCCACGGCCGAGGGCGCGCAGGCATTCAGCCTGACATTCACCGTCGGGGGCAGCGGAGCGCCGGGCGGCGATGGCGGCAAGCTCACATTGGCCAATGCCGGCTCCCTGGAAACCACGGGTGCGCTGTCGCGAGGTGTGCTGGCCCAGTCCATCGGCGGCGGTGGCGGCGAAGGTGCGGGCGCGGACGGCGATGCCAAGGCCGGCAAGGTGTCCGCCACGCTGACGCTCGGCAGCGACGGCGGCACAGGGGGCAAGGGCGGCGACATCACTTTCGACAACGCCGCGCAAGGCGTCATCGCCACCAGCGGGCGCGGGGCGGACGGCCTGTTCGTGCAGAGCATCGGCGGCGGTGGAGGCGTGGCGGGAGTGGCGGGCGCGGCCAGCGCCATCGAGAAGGCCAAGGCGGCGGAGAAGTCCGGCAAGGTTCCGGCACCCGCCAAGACGCCCAACACGCCGGCGGGCAAGAGCTCGCATTCAGTGACCACCACGTTCACATTGGGCGGCAACGGAGGCGGCGGCGGGGCCGGCGGTGACGTCACCGTGACGAATGCGGGCGCTATTTCAACCGAGGGCGATCAGGCCAGCGGCGTTCTCGTCCAGAGCATCGGGGGCGGCGGCGGTAAGGCCGGCGCGGCCAAATCCAGCGCCACGGGCGGTGATATCTCCGTGAGCGCAACGGTGGGCGGCCGGGGCGGCGCATCCGGCAAGGGCGGCGTGGTCGTTGTCAACAACAGCGGCTCCATTCTTACCCAGGGCGAAGGCGCTTATGCGATCCTGGCGCAAAGCATCGGCGGCGGGGGCGGCTCGGCCTCTTCTTCCGACGCCAACGGCGAAGGCGCCAAGGTGGCCCTGAATTTCGCTCTGGGCGGCCGAGGTGGCGCATCCGGCGACGGCGGCAAGGTGGACATCGCCAATACCGCGACGCTGGTCACCTACGGAGCCACCGCCGTGCTGGCGCAAAGCATCGGCGGCGGCGGCGGAGAGGGCGGTTCGACCGACGGCACGTCCAGCATAAAGAAGCCCAAAGACGATAAAAAAACCGATGCCGGCAAGGCCGACGACCCGGCCAAGCAGGGCGCCGGGTCCGCCGCGCCCGATGTGGCCCCCAAGGCCGAAGCCAAGAGCAAGTCGGTCACGATCAGCCTGGGCGGCGGCGGCACGGGCGGCGCGGCCGGCTCGGGCGAAGAAGTCAAGGTGCTCAACGAAGCCGCCATCTTTACATACGGCGACCAGTCAATGGGCGTTCATGCGCAGAGCATCGGAGGCGGGGGCGGCAAGGGCGGCGCCTCGCAGTCGGTCGCCAAGGGCGCCGACATCAATACGGCCTTCAACGTCGGCGGCTACGGGGGCGCGGCCGGCAGTGGCGGCGCGGTCATAGTCACCAACAAGCGCTCGATCGCGACCGAAGGGCTCTCCTCGCATGGGGTCATGGCGCAAAGCATCGGCGGAGGCGGCGGTTCGGCAGGCAATGCCGAGGCCGGCGCATCGGGCACCCTGAGCATCGGGGGAGGCCTGGGCGGCAGCGGACGCGCGGGCGGCGACGGCGGCCTGGTGACACTGGTCAACGACGCTGGGCAGATCGTCACCCAGGGGTTCGGAGCGGTGGGCCTGTATGCGCAAAGCATCGGGGCCGGGGGCGGCTCGGGGGCTTCCAGCACGGCCAAGTCGCAGCAGGGAGACGACAAGGCGGTCAATGTCAATCTTGCCATCGGGGGTGCGGGTGGCAGCGGCGGCAAGGGCGGCGGCATCGTGGTCAACCTGTTGGGCGCGAGCTCCATCCAGACATACGGCGACCAGGCCGATGCCATTCGTGCCCAAAGCATAGGCGGCGGGGGCGGCAGCGGCGATACCGGAACCGTCGTCAGCGTCGCCAAGAAAGAAGATAAAAAAGACGAGAAGGACGGCAAAGCCAAAGAAGACGACAAGTCCAAAGAGAATAAGTCCAAGCAATACACCGTGGGCGCCTCGCTGGGCGGCAGCGGCGGAGCAAGCGGCGACGGGGGCACCGTCAAGCTGGATCTGCGCAAGGAGACGGCCCTTGTCACGCATGGCGATCAGGCGGTGGGCGTCTTTGCGCAAAGCATCGGCGGTGGCGGCGGCAAGGCTGCGGTGGGCACGGTCGACTCCGGCTACGGCAAAGTGGCCTTGACCTTCAAGCTGGGCGGCAGCGGGGGAGCGGGTGGCAAGGGCGGCGAGATCGACATCGCCAGCGCGGGCACCATTCACACTCTGGGCGCCCAGTCCCACGGCATGCTGTTGCAAAGCATTGGAGGCGGCGGTGGCGCCGCGGCCGGCGTCGGCGGCAAGGCCGGAGACGGGGTCAAGATCGAGTTGGGTGCCCAAGGCGGCGGCAGCGGCGGCTCGGGCAGCCACGGCGGTTCGGTCAAGGTCGCTCATACGGGCGCCCTGCTGACCGAAGGCGCCGGCGCATACGGCATTCTGGCCCAGAGCATAGGCGGCGGGGGCGGCTATGCGGCGGATACCGCCTCGCTCATACTGGGCAAGAAACAGCTTCCCTTGGGTGCTTCCGCGGCCGGCGCAAACGGCAATGGCGGCCACGTGCTGATCGACGTCGAATCCGGGTCCCAGGTCTCCACCCTGGGCGCAAATGCGGCCGCGATCTTCGCCCAAAGTATCGGGGGCGGCGGCGGCCTGTCCGATACGAGCGTGGGGGCTGGCAGCTCCCTGGGACATGGCGTGGGCGGCGTCGTTCGCGTCACCGTCCGGGGCACGGTCAGCGCCTCGGGCGAGAACTCCCCCGGCATCTTCGTCCAGAACGTGGGCAGCCGAGACCAGGTCGACGCCGCGCGCCGCACCGCGGAGATTGCGGGCGACCCGGAATCCAAGGCGATCGGAAACAGCCTTGTCGTCATCAAGGCCAACGGCATCGTACAGGGCGGCCGCGGCGAGCACGCGGCGGGCGTCATCCTGGGCGGCGCGGCATACGAACAGCGTGTGGATATCGAAGCGGATGGCACGCTGTATGGTCTGAACGGCAAGGCGGTGTTGTCCCGGGAAGCGTCGACGCCCACGTTCATCAACAACGCCGGGCTGCTGAAGGGCGACGTCGATTTGGGCGGAGGGGCGCACCACAGGCTGACTAATCAGGCCTCCGGGCTCTTCCAGTCGGGGGGGCTGGTCTACCTGGGCGACCGCAGCGAGTTCCTGAACTATGGCGTCTTGAGTCCCGGCGGCGTGGGCGTGCACACGACCACCCATGTCATGGGCGACTACCGGCAAATGGGAAGCAGCGGTGGAACGGGCGAAGGCGTGTACGAGCCCGACGTGGATTTCCGCGACCGCAAGGCCGACCTCGTGGCGGTCAGCGGCTATTCCACTCTCGACGGTGTGGTGCGGCCGAAGGGGCGCTATCAGCTTCCCGACCAGTTGATCACGGTGTTCGAGGCCCGCGACGGTAACCAGCTGTCCACCGAAAGCACCTTGCACACGGTCGGCCCGCTGGTCTACACCTACACTCTGCATAAACCCGACGATACCCGCTTGCAAGTGGGGGTGACGGCCGACTTCACCAAGCATCCCGGCCTGTCCGAAGATCATGCCGCATTGGCCGCCAACATCCAGAGAAAATGGGATACGGTGCCCGCGGCCGAACTGTACGATTATGCCGAGGTCTTCGACAGGTTTGCCGAGGTCGGGACGACGGAGCAATATCGTCAGGTATTGAGCGAGATCGCTGACGATGCCAAGCAGGCGCCTGCCTCCACTCTGCCCGGCAAAAGCAGGGCCTTCATTCAACTGATGATGAGCTGCCCCGAGTTCCGCTCGCACGACACGTCCATGCAAGAGGGCAACTGTTATTGGGGCCGCATCCTGGGCAACGACACTCGCCTGAAGAGCTCGGGCGAGGACAACGGCTTCCATACCAACAGCCTTACCTATCAGATCGGCGGGCAAAAAGAAGTGGCTCCCGGCTGGTTTCTGGGAGGTTCGTTCGCCTATCAGGACTTCCGTAACCGGGCCTCCGAATCCTCGGTGCGCACCGACGGCGACCTCTACAATGCGGGCGTGGTGCTCAAGCGCCAGCAGGGCCCATGGCTGTTCGCCGGGGCGCTCAATGTGGGTTATGGCGACAACGACACCCGCCGTATCCTGAACGTCGCCGGCGCCGAGCGCCAGGCCGAAAGCTCATGGAAATCGCGCCATGTGGGCATGCGTTTGCGGGCTTCCTACCACCATGCGCTACCCACCTGGTACGTGAAGCCTTTGTTCGACATGGACGTCGCCTACCAGAAGGTGCCCGGCTACTCGGAAAGCGGCGCGGGCGTGTTCAACCTGCAGTTCGACAGCGCCAGCCGCTGGAGTGTGATGCTGACCCCCGCCGTGGAGATCGGCGGACGCATCGAAACCCGCCACGGCACCCTGCGCCCCTATGTCTCGCTGGGCGCAAGCTGGATGTCCGACAATTCCTGGAACGTCGCCGCGCGCCTTCAGGGCGACCCGCTGCAAGAGAGGTTCGATCTGGTGACGAGGCTTCCCAGAGTACAGGGCGAAGCCAAGGCGGGCCTGGAGCTGATCTCCGGCAAGGGCTTCGAGATCAAGGCCGACTACGAGCTGCGCTTCGCCAAGCGCTACGTGAACCAGACCGGCATCCTGCGCATGGCGGTTCACTTCTGACGGACAGCCGCGCCGCTCGGGAAACCGGTGGCGCGGCCTTTTCGCGGCACTCCGTTCGCGTGCGTCACGACGCCATCTTCATCAATACCAGGCCGCTGACGATCAGGCAGGCCGCAAGGATGCGCAGGCCGTTTGCGGGTTCGCCCAGAATGAACAGGCCCACCAGGAAGGCGCCTACGGCGCCGATGCCTGTCCAGATGGTGTAGGCGGTGCCAAGCGGCAGGCTGCGCATCGAGAACGACAGCAGCGCGAAGCTGGCAATCATGGCCACAAGCGTGATGACGGAAGGGACGAGCCGGGTGAAGCCGTGCGACTGCTTCATGTAGAAGGCCCAGATGACCTCGAGCAGGCCGGCCAAAGTAAGTGAGATCCAAGCCATGCGGTTCTCCTTCAGGAATGGAGCCGGGCCGTCCCGAATGGCGCTGATGGCGGGGCCGTCCCCGCATCCGCAATGATAACCTCGCCCGGTGCACACCGCCGCCAGCCGCGAAATTACTGTTGTGTGACAGCCACGCCTGACTTGCCGCAAAGCTTATTAATGATAATAATTATCGTTGTGATTCTTTGCAAAGAGCGGGCAACAAGCCCGCCGACTCACATTTGCTCACCCCCTTCATAAAAATTCAACCGGAATGAATCATGCCTAAAAATTCCCCGTGCGTTTTCAACGCCTCGGTAGGCTTTGCTATTGTCTTGACCATGCTGGGCGCGTTCGGCGGCGCTCAGGCGCAATCCGCCCAGACGCTTCCCTCCATCACGGTACAGGGCCAGGGCGAAGACTCTTTGCCGCTCGCGGCGCCCGGCGGCCAAGCCGCAACCGGAGCGCGGCTGGGCATGCTGGGCAATGCCGATATTCTGGATGCGCCGGTAAGCATCAACTCCTACACTGCGCAGGTCATCCAGGACAGGCAGGCCCGCACGCTGGCCGATGTCCTGCAGAACGACCCTTCCGTGCGCTTTACGACCAATAGCGGACACATGCTCGAGCACTTCAAGATGCGGGGCATGGATGTCAACGGCCCCAGCGTCGCGCTGAACGGCCTGGTCGGCCTTGCGCTTGGGGGGCATGTTCCTACCGAGTTCATCGAGCGGGTCGAGGTGCTGCGCGGCCCCAGCACCCTGCTGGGAGGCATGTCGCCCGACGAGAACATGGGCGGGACCATCAACCTCGTGACCAAGCGGGCAACGGCCGAGCCCATCACCGAATTCACCACGTCTTATTCTTCAAAAAGCTATTTCCAGGGCCACGTCGACGTCGGTCGCAGGCTGGGAGACGAGCAGCGGGTGGGCATCCGCTTCAACGGCGTGTACGGTTCGGGAGAAACAGGCGTGGACGGCCAGAAGAAGGGCCGCCGCCTGGGTGCCCTGGCTCTGGATTATCGTGGCGACAAGTGGGGCCTCAAGCTGGACGCCTACACAAACCGCGAAAAAATCGAGAACGGCAGCCAAGGCATGTACGGCTTGCTGTCCGGCCGTGGAATCGTGGGCGTCGGAAAGCTGGTGGATGTGCCGGACGCCCGGAGCAATATGTTCCGGGGCACCCACGGCGACTATCAGACCGACGGCGTCATGCTGCGGGGCGATTTCGAAATCAACCAGAACCTTAGCGCCTATGCCGCGGTGGGCGCGGCCAACAGCTGGGGCAGGGGCCTGATGTTCGGCACCCGCGTGATCGTCAACGATACGGCCGGCAACGCAACGGGCTTCGTCTACAACGTCAATACGGTGAACCGTGGCCGCGTCGCCGAAACGGGCCTGAAGGGCACGTTCAAGACCGGCGGCGTCATTCACAACGTAACGACCTCGGCGTCCTGGCTAAGCTATAAAACGGGAACCAACAACAACGCAAGCCAGGGGTGGCCGCAGAACATCTACAACCCGGTCCGCCCGCCGGTGTTTCCTGAAGACCCGGGCGTGCCCGACTTCAACGGGTTCGACGACATCCTGACTTCGTTTGCGCTGGCGGACACGATGGACATCGCCGACGGCAAGGTGCTGTTTACCGTGGGCGCGCGATTGCAGCGAGTCAGGCAGAAAATCAGCGATTACGACGAGTCCAAGCTTTCGCCGTCGGTGGGCCTGGTCGTCAAGCCATGGGGCGAGAACACCTCGCTGTTCGCCAACTACATGGAAGGCCTGTCGCCCGGCGACATGGTGCCCTACAACTTCGGCTACGCGAACGAGGGGCAATCGTTCAAGCCCTTGCAAACCAAGCAGGTCGAGTTCGGCATCAAGCAGCGTCTGGGTTCATACACGCATACGATCAGCGCATTCCAGATCGACCGGCCTACCCTGATCGATGTCGAAGAAGGCGGCAAACTGTACATGACGGAAGGCGGCAAGAAGCGCGTGCGCGGCGTTGAATGGACCGCGTTCGGCAAGCTGACCGATACGGTCAGCCTCCTGGGCGGTGTTTCGTACATCGACGCCAAGCAGCGTGACACCGGCTTCCAGACATGGGGCGCGCCCAAGTGGTCCGCCAATCTCGGGCTTGATTGGGAAACGCCGGTCAATGGCCTGAGCCTGGGCGGACGGGTCGTGTATACCGGCAAGCAATGGGCCGATTCGGGCAACACCATCGAGTTGCCTTCGTGGCACCGCTTCGACCTGAGCGCGCGCTACGCGACCAAGGTGGCCAGCGTGCCGGTCACGTTCAATCTGTATGTCGAGAACTTGACCGGCCGCGAGTACTGGTCAGGCCTGTTCTCCGACGGCTACCTGATGCCGGCCTCGCCGCGCACAGTGCGCCTGGCCGCGACGTTCCAGTTCTGATGAGCGTTGCCAAGCCGCGCCGCGCTCCAGGGTTGGGCGGGGGCATGGCGCTGGGTTTCGTGGCCTGGGCGGCTTTGACGGCCGCCCAGGCCGCTGTACCGCCCGCTCATCCCGCACATCTTCTGCCGGAGCGTGCGGCGCGGCCGGGTGCACCGGCGGGCGGCTCCAACGCGGCTCCGCTTGCCCTGGGGGTCGGCCATACTGTAAAGGGCCGGATGCAAGTGGGGGGCGCTCATGCCTTCCGTCTGAACGTGCCGGCAGGCTGGGTCGTTCAGGGTGATTTCGATGGCCGCAATGTGGTGCTCGACCTGCAGGACGAACACGGAGCCCATCTGCGCCGCCTGAGCCGGGCCGATGCGGCTGCGCAGGGGGTGATGTGGGTGGCTTCCCATGCCCCTCGGCGCCTGGCCGTGCGGCAGGTGGGCGATGCGCCCGGTACCTTCGAACTGCGTATCTCCAAGGCGCTTGAGCCCAAACCTGAATCGAGCGGCGGCGAGGCGCCGAAAATCGACAGCCCCACGCTGCGCTCTTTGCAGGACGATCTGGCGTCAGGAGCCGGCACCGATGCATTCTGGGCGGATATGGCGCGCAAGGGCACGCCCCTGGTCGAGCCTGTTTCCGAAACGGAGTCGCTGGTTACCTTCCTGTGGCGTGGAACGGGCGGGAACGTGCGCCTGTTTGGCAGCCCTTCAGGCAATCACGACCCCATGCGGCGGCTGGGCGACAGCGACGTCTGGTGGGCGACGTTTCGCATGCCCAATACCGCGCGGCTCAGCTATCGTATTGCGCCCGACGTGCCGCAGATACAGGGCAGTCCGATGGAGCAGCGGCGGGTCATCCTGGCCACCGCCCAGCGCGATCCATTGAATCCACACGTCTTCCCCGATACGGACGACGTACGCATCGATATGTACCAGGGTGCGTCGGTCCTGACTTTGCCGCAGGCGCCGCCCCAGCCATGGGTCAGCCGCCGTCCAAAGCGGGCAGTGGGGGTATTGAACCATCACGAGTTCGAAAGCGCCGTGCTGGGCAATCGGCGGGAAATCTGGACCTATCGGCCCGCTGCGGGCAAGCCCGAGGCGCTGCTGATGCTGTTCGACGCCCATTCCTATCTGCACCAGGTGCCCACGCCGGCCATCATCGACAATCTCGTCGGCGAGGGCCTGATCCCGCCCACCGCCGTGGTGCTGGTGGGCAATGCCAGCCCCGAGGCGCGCGGGCGCGAACTGCCGCCGAACGAATCATTCATCCGCTTCCTGGACGAAGAGCTGATGCCCTGGGTGGAACGGCAGGGCCTTGCGCAGCCTGCTTCGCGCACGGTCGTGGCGGGTTCCAGCTACGGCGGGCTGGCGTCGGCCTATGCGGGCCTGCGCCTTCCGCACCGTTTCGGCAATGTGCTGAGCCTGTCGGGCTCATACTGGTGGTCGCCCACGGGCGAGATTCCGGGCTGGATGATGCGGCAGTACGCCACGGCGCCTGTGCGAGACCTGCGCTTTTATCTCGACGCGGGACGCTATGAAGCCAGCCGTGGCGGGCGGGACGGCATACTTGAAACCAGCCGCCACCTGGGCGACGTGCTGCGCGCAAAAGGGTACGAGACGACCCAGGTTGAGCACGACACCGGGCACGACTACCTGCATTGGCAGGGATCGCTGGGCTGCGGACTGGTGGCGCTGCTTAATCCCGCCGCGTATGAGCGCGGCCTGCCCGCCTGCAGCGCCGGGCTCCATCGCTAACTGATCAGGCCCGCGCCAGGGCCCATACGCTGTCGGGCTGGCCGTGCCTTTGACGCCGGCGGGTGGCCTGGGCCATCCAGGCAAGGCATGCAGCGCCGGCCAGGGCGCCGACGTCGACGCCCCTGGCCGCCGACGAAGGGTTGGCCCACAGCCCCGTGGCGGGGGCCAGCCAGCCGATCAGGCTGGTAAGAGGAATGGCGGCCGTCGCGGCAGCGCATAGCCACAGCAGCTCGACCGCGCCGCGCGAAGCGCCGCGCAGGAAGGCCCAGGCGATGCTCAGGAAGAACACCGCGTAGTAAACAATTACGTGCCAGGTGTTCAGGCTTGCAACACTGCCATGCAGCCACTTGCCGGCCACCAGGCTGGCAGAAACACCCGCAATGCAGCCCAGGCACACGCCGACGGTCAGCGCCGACATGACGCGCACAGAGGTCTTCTGTTCGGGCAGGCCCTTGTTTTGCGCGCGGCGCCGGCGTGATTCTATCCAGAGCAGGTTGCCCGAATAGAACAGGAAGGCGCCCGCGATGGCAAGCAGGAAGTAGATCCATTGCACCGCCGCGCCGCCGAAGGTGGCAAAGTGCAGGGCGAAGAAAACGGTGAGCCAGCTTGTCCATCCATCGGTGTAGCCGGGCAGATAGCTGGCGTTGATCATTTCGCCGGTATAGGGATGCATGATGGCGAAGGCGTCATAGCGCATCATGTAGTTGGGATCCACGCCGTGTATGCGCACGCTGGGCCGTTCACTGTCCAGGTCATGGTAGTCCATGTAGTGCGGCTCGAAGCCCGGCGACAGTTCGCGCAGGTCGGCCAGCATCAGCGCGGGCGGCACGAGCTGCGTGCCTTGGGCCGCGGGCGGGCCGCCCGCCTTGGCGGCCAGGCTTGGCACTTGCACGCGCGGCGCGGGCATGGTCCATTGGTCCATCATCGCGCCTTCGTAGATGAACACGTCTTGCGTGTCGTAGATCTGATCGTGAAAGGCGAACACCACGGTGGTCAGCGCGATGACAAGATGAAATGGCAGGCTGAAAAAGCCGAGGGCGTTGTGGGCGTCCTTCCACATCAGCTTCAGGTTCTTGCCTGGCCGCAGGGCGAACAAGTCCTTGACCAGGCTGGGCAGCAGGATGATCAGGCCCGATATCAGGGCCAGGCCATACATCATGGCAATGAAGCCGATGACGAGGATGCCGGCCTCGACGCTGCCTGGCACGAAGCCCGCCGTACGGTGCAGATTGTCGATCAGGTCGGCAACCGCCGTGGGTTCGCGCTCGTTGATGGCCAGTTGGCCCGAGGCGTCGAAGTTCGCAAGATATTGCCGAGCCCCGTCGGGGCTTTGCCATGAAAGCTGGGCCGGCTGGGCGTCGGTGGCGCGCAGGGTCAGGGTCAGGTCTTCGGCCGCGTCGGGCCGCGCCCGCAGCGTTTCTTCCATGAGCCTGCCGGCGTCGTGCAGGTCGACCGGCCGGGTGTCGTGCATGGGGGCCGCCACCCATGCCGCCAGGTCGTGCTTGAACACGGTGAGGGCGCCGGCGTAGAAGGCGATGAACAGGGCCAGGCCGGCGACTATGCCCGTCCATGTATGGACGGCCTTGTAGATGTCGAGGACTTCTTTGCGGATCTTCATGGGGCCAGTACCTTGAACAAAGCAAAACCGGCGACGCTTGCCCCGCCCAGCCACAGCCAGGCGCGCAGCGCATCGCGGAACAGATAGCAGAACGACAGCACGGCCAGCCAGATGGGCGGCACCATCCACATGGCGATCTGGTACTTGTCGAAGACGGTGTTGTACTTGGTGTCGGGCAGCATGAAAAAGCCGCTGGCGATCAAGGCGATGGCCAGGCCGCAGAAAGTGCCCGCCAGAGTCTTGCCCAGCCAGCCCTTGCCGAGGTCGGTGCCCGGCTTGGGCCGGGCCGGTCCGGCCGCCTTGCGGGCTTCATTGTTTTGCGTTGCGCTCATCGCCGGCCCTTCTTGCGAACACCCAGAAAGGGAAAGCAGGACCAGAGCAGCATCAGTAGCGTCAGAAAGACGAAGATGCCCGTGTCCAGGCGAAAGGCATGTATCCACGAAGCCAGGGCCAGAAGCAGCAAGAGGGCGGAAGCGGGCGCGGCCACTTTGCGGGGCAGGGCATTCCGGCGCCAGCGCTGGTTGCGCGAGCCAAGATATAGACATGCGGCGCCCGCGAGCGTCAGCATGAAAGCCAGATATCCAAACATGTGTTTCTCTTGGATTGGCGACCCTGTGGGCCACTTGTTTAAAAGGTAATGATAATGGTTGTTGTTTTCGTGCGGGCATTGTATGGGAATTTGCGCCGTTTTGCGATGGACCGGGCGATTGCGCTTTTGTGGCCCTGGAGAACATCGCGAGGCCCGCGATCCAGCCGATGAACAGGCAGGCAGCCGAGCCCGTTTCGAGCCCCTTGCGTTGACGCTGCCTGCGTCGTGTCCCTATACTTTTGTGCGGCCATTCGGGCCGCGGGCACAATAACACTGGATAGGAGAAGTATTTTGAATCAAGCGTCCAACACCGGAGTCGTTGCGGGCAAGGCCACCCCCCGGGGCAAGTTTCCCCACATTCGCCGCGCCGGAGACTTCCTGTTCGTGTCCGGAACCAGTTCGCGCCGCCCCGACAACAGCTTCGTGGGCGTGCAGGTCGACGCAATGGGCACAGCCGCGCTCGACATTCGCGAGCAGACCCGCGCGGTCATCGAGAACATCCGCGACATTCTGGCCAGCGAGGGCGCCACCCTGGCCGATGTGGTCGAGATCAGCAGCTATCTGGTCAACATGAACGATTTCGGCGGCTACAACGAGGTGTATGGCGAATACTTTGATTTCAGTGGCCCCACCCGCACCACAGTGGCCGTGCATCAGCTGCCGCATCCGCACCTGCTGATCGAGATCAAGGCCATCGCATACAAGCCCGCAAAGAGCTGATATTTTTATAAAGCTGGATTTCGGCGGCCATGGCTTGTTTTCGGCTGGGCATGGCCGCCAGCGGCGCACGTCGCATCAATTGCCCATATTCAGCTCAGCTTTCGTCCAATGTTTTCCTGAAGAGCTCGACGAAGGCGCGCGTGCGCTCGGGCAAAAGCCGCCGGCCGGGCATCACACACCACACCGTGACGTTGGGCAGCGACCACTCGGGAAGAACGGGCACCAGGGCGCCCGAGTCGACATGGGGGCGGGCGAACCTTTCCGACAGGCCCACGATGCCCACGCCCTCGATGGCAAGCGCCTGCTGCAGGCCCAGTGAATTGCAGGACAGCGGTGTTTCGAGCATGCCCTCCCAGTGCTCGGTGCCTCGCGTAAGCCGCCAGGGCTGCGCTTCCCCGCTGCTGGGGATGACGATCAGGCCAGTGTGGCCGGCAAGCTCGGCCGGCTCGCGGGGCGTGCCGTACCGGGCAAGATAGCGGGGGCTGGCATACAGAAGGTTGCGCAGCGTGGCGACCTGGCGCGCGATAAGCGTGCTGTCGTCGGGCAAGCGGCCGGCGATGCGCACTGCAACGTCGAAGCGCTCGGCAATGAGGTCGACGCGCCGCGCTGAAAGATCGAGCTCGAGCCGAACCTGCGGATACTCGCGGCGAAACGCGCAAACCAGCGGCACCACCGACAGCTGATTGAACTCGGGCGGCAGGGATACGCGCAGCGTGCCCTGTGGAATCACCTGCCGGTGCAGGGCGAGCGATCTGGCGGCCTCGGTTTCGTCCTGCAGCCGGCGCGCATGTTCGAGTATGCGTTCGCCGAAATCGGTAATGGTCAGCTTGCGCGTGCTGCGCGTAAGAAGGCGTTCGCCCAGTTGGTTCTCCAGTTGGGTGATGCGGCGCGAAAGAGTGGACTTGGGCATGTCGAGGCGGTCTGCCGCCTGCGAGAAGCTGCCCGCCTCGATGACATGGGCAAAAAGAATCAGGTCGTTGGCGGTGAGTGACATGCGCTGTCCCATTGTTCCAATATTGAAATAATATTAACCGAACAAAAGGCTATTTGTCCGATAAAAAGCTCAATAGAATGGTAGGCATCAACCATATTCAAGGAGGTTTCCATGCTTGCAATCAGAAAGAGCGAAGAGCGGGGCGTCGCCGAGCACGGCTGGCTCAGCTCGCGCCATACGTTCTCATTCGCCGATTATCACGATCCGCGCCACATGGGCGTGGGGCCCCTGCGTGTCATCAACGAAGACCGTGTGCAGCCCGGCCAGGGCTTCGGCGCCCACGGCCACCGCGACATGGAGATCATTTCTTATGTACTGGACGGCGAGTTGGCCCATAAAGACAGCATGGGCA
This sequence comes from Pusillimonas noertemannii, assembly GCF_003096595.1. Lineage (GTDB taxonomy): Bacteria > Pseudomonadota > Gammaproteobacteria > Burkholderiales > Burkholderiaceae_B > Pusillimonas > Pusillimonas noertemannii. The sequence goes on from NZ_QEKO01000001.1 coordinate 762,545, forward strand.
CGGGTTCGGTCATACGCTACGGCGACGTGCAGCGCATGAGCGCGGGCAGCGGCGTCAGGCACAGCGAGTTCAACCACTCGGCGACCGATCCGGTGCATTTCCTGCAGATCTGGATCATGCCCGACGTCAATGGCGTTGAGCCTGGCTATGAGCAGAAGTATTTCGATCCCGAGTCCAAGCGCGGGCGGTTGCGCTTGATCGCCTCGCCCGACGGTCGCGAGGGTTCCGTGAGCATTCACCAGGACGCCTGTGTCTATGCCACGCTTCTGGAAGAGGGTGACTCATCGCTGACGCATGACTTGGCGACTGGACGCCTGGGCTATGTGCATGTGGCGCGCGGAACGGTGTCGGTAAACGGCGTGCGGCTTTCTGCTGGAGATGCGGCGACTGTCAGCGACGAGGCCCAGGTGGTGCTGGCCGATGCCCAGGATGCCGAAGTGCTGCTGTTCGACCTGCCGGTGTAGGCCGGGTATTGAAGCGTGTTGTTCGCGGGTGGTGTGTGCTGGCCGCCGCAATGAAAGCGGCGGCCGCGCCGGCCTTGGCCGGGAGCCGATCAGGCTTCTTCGTGGTTGGCTACGCCGCGGCGCACGACGATCGGAACGCCGCCCAGCTGCTTCTTGGACACCCATTGGGCCAGCGAAGCGTCGAGATAATCGGTGTGGCCCGGAAACCAGCGCGCCAGCTCGATGGCCAGGCGGCGCGCTTCGTCGGAAGAGCCGCCGCCTTCGACATAGGCGACCACTTCACGCATGGAACCCAGGACGGCGTTGTGCTCGTTGGTGTGGCATTCGGTGGCCGGGAAGCTGGTTTTTTGCATCCAGGCTTCTTCTTGCGAGAAGTGATGTTCGCTATGGACGATGAGTTCTTTGAGCTTGCCCAGCAGGGCTTCGTCGGGCGCTTGCAGCATGGCCCCCACAATGTCGACAAATTCGCGGTGGGTGTCGTCCATGGGCGGGTAGCCGACGAGAAAAGCGTCCGTCCAGCTGAGTTCGTCGGTGGTAATCATGGCGGTTCTAGGTGATCTGGCGTGTGGCCTTATCATAACAAGCTTTATCCCTTGTCGTCGAAGGGCCGTAAGCGACGAAAGCCGCGGTATGCGTCACAATATGTTTTTTGGCCGTTAGCTCTGGAAAGGCACACATGACTCGTATCGTTCTGTTTGAGAATATCCATGCAAGCGCCCGCGAAGTATTCGAAGCGGCGGGCTTTGACGACATCACGACTCACGCTTCGGCCCTGCCCCCTGAAATGCTGCGCGACGAACTGCGCGACGCAGACCTGGTGGGCATACGCTCGCGCACCCACCTCGACGGCGCGCTGCTTGCCGACCTGCCTCAGCTTCGCGCCATCGGCTGCTTCTGCATCGGCACCAACCAGGTCGATCTCGAGGCGGCCATGATGCGCGGCATGCCGGTGTTCAATGCCCCGTTCTCCAATACCCGTTCGGTGGCCGAAATGGTGCTTGGCCAGGCCATCCTGCTTCTGCGCCGCATACCCGAGAAAAACGACCGGGTGCACCATGGCTTCTGGGACAAAACCGCGCAAGGCGCCTACGAGGCGCGCGGCAAAACCCTGGGCATCGTGGGCTATGGCAATATCGGTTCGCAGGTGGGCACGCTGGCCGAGGCCGTGGGCATGCGGGTGCTGTTCCACGATATCGAGGCCAAGCTGCCGCTGGGCAACGCGCGCGCCTGCACCACGCTCAAGCAGTTGCTGGCGCAGTCCGACGTCGTCACGTTGCACGTGCCGGGCGGTCGGGGCACGCGCAACATCATCGATGCCGAGGCGCTGGCGGCCATGCGCAAGGGGGCCATTCTTATCAATGCCTCGCGCGGCACCGTGGTCGACATCGACGCCTTGCGCCAGGCCCTCGAGGCGGGGCATCTTTCAGGCGCGGCCATCGACGTCTTTCCCACCGAGCCCAAAAGCGTCGACGAGCCCCTCGACAGTCCGCTCATCGGCATGCGCAACGTCATTCTTACGCCCCATATCGGGGGCAGCACGCAAGAATCGCAAGAAAACATCGGCAAAGAGGTGGCCGAGAAACTGGTTCGCTTCATACAAAGCGGCACCACCAAGGGCGCGGTCAATTTCCCCGAGGTGCCCTACATCGAGCCGGCCGGCGCGGCCCGCATCCTGCATGTGCACCGCAACCTGCCGGGCGCCATGGGCACGCTCAGCAGCCTCATGGCCGAGCATGGGCTGAACATCGTCAGCCAGCAACTGCAAACGCTGGGGCAGATCGGCTACGTGGTTTCAGACGTCGAAGGCAAGGTCGACGACGCCGTCATGGCCGACCTCAGGGCGCATCCCATTACGGTGCGCTGCGACCTGCTCGACTAAGCTGGCAAAAGGCCGGGCCGCCCTCGGGCAACCCGGCCTGATGTTTGATCGCCGCATCGCCTGATCAGCGGCTTGCCGCCTTGGCGGCCCAATCGACGAATTGCACCGGCGCCGCGCCGTCTGCGGGCGGCTTGCGCAAGATGTCGGCCAGCGTGTACTCGTCAAGATGCTGCAGGAAGGCCTGCAAGGCACCATGGACAATACCCGTAAGCCCGCAGCCGCCGGCCAGCGAACATGTATTGTTGGGCCCCAGGCATTCGACCAGCGCCAGGTCGGATTCGGTGTCGCGCACCACGGCGCCCAGGCGGATGTCTTGCGGCGGCAGGGCCAGCCGCATGCCGCCGTTCTTGCCCCTTACGGTTTCGAGCCAGCCATGCTGGCTAAGGCGGTGGGTGACCTTCATCAGGTGGGGCTCGGATATGTCGTAGGCGCGTGCCACTTCCGAGATGGTGCAGAGCCTGTCGGGGTGGCTGCCCACATACATGAGCAGCCGCATGGCGTAGTCGCTGTGCTGGGTAAGCCTCATGGCCGCGGCCTTATCAATAGGGGAACGAAGCGCCATAAATATAGCGCGAAGGCCACCACCCAGGCGGCGGCGGAAGCATGCAGCAGCGCTTGCATGGCACCCGAGGGCGCCAGTGCGGCAAGCCGCAGGGCCACGGCCAGTATCACCAGCCAATAGCTGGACACCATGCTTTTGTCGAGCTGCAGCGGGCGGCCCAGATGGCCCAGGGCGGTACGCGTGACCATGCCTATGATCAACACCGAAAAACCCGCCATGCCAATAACGTGCACATGGACGGCCGCGCGTGCCAGAACCGCGGTGCCGGGGCTGGCTGCGCCCAGGCCGGCCAGATGGGCCGCCGCCAGCAGCAGGCCGACACCGATGGCCGCGTAGCCCAGGTAAAGAATCCAGAGGATGGGCTTGCGCAGCACGGCCCCGGGCTTCCAGCGGGCGATCTGGTACAGGCTGACCAGGCCGGTTGCCGCAAGCGCCAGCGCCATGGGGTGTTCCTGGCCCGCCAGGCCCAGCACGATGGCGGCGATGCCCAGCACCATCTGGGCCTGGCCGCTGCGTGTGAGCATGGGTATTGCCAGGCCGGGTATGGCGCGCATGGCAAAGAAGGGGATGACGCGCCGCGCCACCAGCAGGGCGATGACCGCCATGCAGATCAGGCCGAGTTCAAAGTGCTGCATCAGCGCTGCGTAGTTGCCTGACAGCGAGGCGCGCAGATAAAGACAATTGGCGACGCCCAGGCCCAGCACCAGGAAAGGGATGCCGTAGTTGCGCCTGCTTTTTCCCTTGACCATGACCCGCAGCAGGACAATGGCGCTGAGCAGGTAGAACGCGGTTTCGGCTGCCGCCGCAACGTAGAAGGCAGGATGGCCGCCCGCCAGATAGCCCACGCGCGCCACGAGCCAAAGCGCACAGGCGGCGGCCAGGGGCAGGCCCTTGAGCGGATTGATGCCTGTCCAGGTGGCGCTCGCGGTTAGCAGGAAACCCACCGCGATGGTGGCGACAAAGCCCCACAGCATTTCATGGGCGTGCCAGGCCACGCCGCCCAGCGGCGGCGACAGCCACTGCGGGGCGTAGATCCACAAGGCCACCGAAAGCAGGGCCCAGGCGCATCCGGCCATGTACAAGGGACGAAAGCCCAGTTCAAGAAACGCCTTGAGCTGCGGACCCTTGGAAGCGGGCTCGCCGGGTTCGTGCAACGAAACCGGAATGGCTCTGGCCTTGGTCATGAAAAGACTTCTGTCAGGGGGCGGTCGGGCTGATTGTGCAATTGGTAGCCGTACCAGAGGCTGCGTGCGATACGGTGCGCAAAGGCTTCGGCCTTTTCGGCAAAGAGGCGATTGGGCAGGGTTTCGGTGGTGTCGTGGAACAGGGACAGCCACCGCTGGAAGAGTTCGGCGCTGAGTTCGGGCAGAGCGATGTGCTTGGGCATGGGCGTGCCATTATAGGTGCCCGTGCCGCGCATCAGCGATGACCAGAAGCTGACCATCTTTTGAAGGTGATGATCCCAGTCTTGGATGTGGGCGTTGAATATGGGCCCCAGCGTGGCGTCGGCTCGCACGCGGTCGTAGAAACTGTAGACTAGCGTTGAGATCTCGTCTTCGGTGCAAATTTCGTCTCGAATGGCCATGCTTGGCTCCGATAAAGCGCAATGAACGGAACGTGGCTGCTACGGAGGATCCGCATGCCGCGAACAAAGATATATTTACAATGAATCTTATATAAATCCAGGGGCAACGTCAACGGAATCGTGCGGGTTCTGGCGGTGCTTCGGGGGTGCGCGCGCCCGGTCTATTCACGCAAAACGTAACTACCTGCCGTTGTTACGTTTTTGTGGTGCAAAGCATACAGGCTTACCCTAGTTTTGACCTAATTCCCATTGCGTGCTTGCAGGTAGTGCTTTACATTTGAAACACTATTGTTGAATTCATTAGTTAATTGTTGTTGCAAGTGCCGTTACACTAAGCGCACTTGCAAACCTGCCATGCCCGACAAAATCTTCGAACAGCCTTCTTCCATCAGTTGCGTCGTGCCTTGCCTGAACGAGGCGGCCAACCTGGGCGTGCTGATCCCGGGCTTGGTTGCCGCCTTGTCGCCCCTTACGCAGGCGTTCGAGATCATTGTCGTCGACGACGGCAGCACCGATGCCACGCCCGATGTGCTCGAAGCGCTTGGCCGGCAGCATCCGCAAGTGGTCTACGTGCAGCTTTCGCGCAACTTCGGCAAAGAGGCCGCCCTCAGCGCGGGGCTCGAGGCCGCGCGCGGCCAGGTGGTGGTCACGCTCGACGCCGATCTTCAGCATCCGCCCGCCCTCATCGCCCCCATGCTGCAGCGTTGGCAGCAAGGCGTCGACATGGTCTATGCGGTGCGGGCCACGCGCGAAGACGAATCCTTCTTCAAGCGACTGGGCACCAAGTTCTTCTATCGGCTCATGCGCACTTCGGGCGGGCTTACGGTACCCGAGAACGCCAGCGATTTCCGCCTTATGGACCGCAAGGTGGTCGATGCCCTGCTGCTGCTGCCCGAGCGCAACCGCTTCATGAAAGGGCTTTTCGCCTGGGTCGGCTTCAAGACCGAGCCCTATGCCTACGCGCCGCCCCAGCGCCTGTACGGCACCACCAGCTTCAAGCCGTTCAAGCTTTTCCACTTTGCGCTTGACGGCCTCACCTCGTTCACCACCTGGCCCCTGCGCCTGCTCAGCATGTCGGGCATCTGCCTTTCCTTGCTGTCATTCGCCTATGGCCTATTCATCATCGTCAAGTATTTTCTGTATGGCGACCCGGTCCAGGGCTGGGCTTCGCTGATCACTGTGGTGCTGTTCTTTGCCGGCATCAATCTTATTTCCATCGGTGTGCTGGGCGAATATATCGCCCGCATATTCGGCGAGGTCAAGAACCGTCCTCTTTACCTTGTGCGAAACCAGAAGGGCCAGGGGCTTGGCCAGCGCATGTCGCTGACACAGCCCGAATTCTTCGCCGCCGACCGTCGTCCTCAAGCGGCCAGCCGGGCCATCAACCAATGATCGCGCCAAGCAGTTGCCGCCTCGTGCCGGGGCGGCAGCTTACTGCATAGCGCCAGCGTTCCCGTCCCTTTCCCGCATCATGAAGCCGCCATATGGCATGACGACTGTGCTTCTGCGCCTCGCGTCCGGGGCCGAACTATACAGAATAGCCCCTTTCGTTCGAAGCTTCCGCAGGGGAAAACCCTGCCGATAAAAAATATATGGCTACCTGCATATAAATTGTATTAGACCCGCGCCTAGGGTCAATGATCCAATTTCAGTCGAGGCGCAGCGGCCGTTCGGCGCCGCTACGGATCCCTGACAAGAAAGAGGAGCAAAGCCATGAAACGCATTCGGAAGTCCGTCGCGTCGCGTCTTTTGGGGGGGCTGTGTTTCGCAGCCGTAGTGGGCACAGCCATGAATACAGCCGCGGCGCAACCTTCGCTGGAAGGCAAACGCCTGGCCTACCTGACCGCCACCACCAGCAACCCTTTCATAGCCGCTCTGGCCAAGACTATCCAGGAACAGAGCGAGAAAAGGGGAATGAGTGCAACCGTCCTCACCAGCCCTTACGACGCGGCCTTGCAAAGCCAGCAGGTCAGCGACGCGATTGCGCAGGGTTATGACGCCTTGCTGATCACGCCGATCAGCGAAAGGGCGATCGTGCCGGCATTGACTGCCGCCAAGGCGGCCAAGGTGCCGGTCTTTGTAGTGAACTCACCCATAGCCGACGGTCACGATGCGCTTTTCGAATCGTTCATCGGCGAAGACCATTCCGTGCTGGGCCGCCTGACCGGAGAAGCGCTGGCCCAGGTCCTGAAAAGCAGAAAGAACCCCTCGGTAGCGCTGATCACTGGCTCATTGGCCGAGGGCGTCGCGCCCAGGCGCCTGGAAGGGTTCAAGAAAGCGATCGAGGCGCACCCCGAAATCAAGATAGTCGCGACCGAGGACGCCAAGTGGGACACCGCGGCCAGCGAAAGGATCGCAGGCCAGCTATTCGCGCGCTTCGCGGCTCAGGGCGGGCTCGATGCGATCTATGCAATGGCGGACAACATGGCGCATGGCACGATACTGGCCGCCAAGGCGGCGGGAGTGCCTCTGGGCACCAAGGATGGAGAGCTGGTCGTCGTCAGTTCGAACTGCATGAAGTTCGGAATAGACCATATCCGCGCGGGCGAGCAATACAGCACGGCAACACAGATGCCGGCGCGCACGGGCACCGAGGCCGTGGCCACTGCCGCCGCCTTCCTTCAGGGCAAGCCGGTGGAGAAGCACCACTATCTCGAGATGGCGGCCATCACCAAGGAGAACCTGGACGAGTTCGCCGATGCGTGCACATTCTGAAGCAGGCGGAATATGGCGTCGTTGCATCCAATTCTCCAGGCCGACAATGTCCAGAAAACATTCGGGGCCGTGCGTGCCCTGAACGCGGTGAGCTTTGCCGTCGAGCGCGGGGAAATTCGCGCCTTGTGCGGCGAGAACGGCGCGGGCAAGAGCACCCTGGTCAAGCTTCTGACCGGTGTGCACCGGCCGGACAGCGGTGAGATTCTAGTCGACGGCAAGCCCAGGCATTATCGCAGTCCGCGCGATTCCCAGGCCGACGGCATCGCCTTCGTTTCCCAAGAGCTGAGCATCGTGCCGCACCTGTCCATCCTGGACAACATATGGCTGGGCCATCGAGGCGTGCCCTTCCTGTACCGCCGCCAAATGCTTCGGCGCAAGGCGGTCGAAGCCCTGAAGGTCGTGGGCCTGGACACGCTGCCGCTCAATACGATGGCGGGCACGCTTGCTCTGGGCGAAAGGCAGTTGCTCGAGATCGCCCGCATGTTCGCCCGCGATGCACGGGTCTTCCTGCTGGACGAGCCCACGGCCACCTTGAGCGATGGCGAGATTATCCGGGTGTTCGATGCGCTGAGGCGCTTGCGCCAATCCGGCCGCTCTATCATTTTCATCACTCATCGCCTGGCCGAGGTGTTCGACATCTGCGATACGGTCACGGTGCTTCGCAATGGCTCTCTCGTCACCCACGCCAAGGTGGCCGACATGGACCGCGAGCAACTGGTCGAACTCATGCTGGGACGGCCGCTGGGCCAGATGTATCCGTCCGCCGCCGGGTCCAGCGGCGGAACCGTGCTCGAGATAGAAGGTCTCCGGATACCCGGACATGTGGCGAATCTCACATTTGAAGCGCGGGCCGGCCAGGTCGTCTGTCTGTCTGGGCAAATCGGCTCGGGCGCGGGCGAGGCGGTCCGGGCGATTGCGGGCCTGGTCTACGACGTGCAAGGCACGGTCAGGGTGCGCGGAAAGCGGCTGCCGGCCGGCTCGGTGGCGAGCGCGCTGGGAGCCAATGTCCGCTTCGTCTCCGAGGACAGGGCGCGCGACGGCATTTTTCTGACGCTGCCGGTACGCACCAACCTCGTCGCCACGCAACTTGACCAGGTCGGGCGCGCGGGCCTGGTGTCCCGGCGCGCCATCTCCGAGCGTTCGCGGGCTGTGTGCGAACGGGTGGGCATCGATCCCGCCAGGCTGGATTCGCGTGCCGACGAACTCAGCGGAGGCAATCAGCAGAAGATCGCCGTGGGCCGCTCGCTGACTGACCAGGCTTTCGGCGTGCTGCTGATGAACGAACCGACACGAGGCGTCGATGTGGGCGCGCGCGCGGAGATATACGCGCTGATGCGCCGCGTTTGCGAACAAGGCTATTGCATTGTCATGATGTCAACCGATATTGAAGAAGTCGCGGGCATGGCGGATGTGGTGATCACCTTGTACCGTGGGCAGCAGGTCGGCTGCTACAGCCGTCCCGATATTTCCCGTAGTCGCATCCTGGCCGATATCACGCATACCGCCGCGGCACGGGGGGCGGCATGAACGCCTTCACGTTCGCGCGGCCCGAATCCGCGAGCTGGGCAAGAACCCGCGCTTCCATCTCCATGCATACGCTGGTGGTGGGCTGCGCCATGGTGGCTCTTCTGATCGTCGCTGTGCTCACCCCCGGTTTCATCAGCCTGCCAAACCTCATCGCCCTGACGGGGACGCTTTCCTTGATTGGCTGTGTGGCGATCGGGATGACCTTCATCACTCTGGGCGGAAACATCATGTCTTTCTGCCTGGGGGCCACGTGTGCCGCGGCCTCCATGCTTGTCGCTCACCTTTCGGGTGGGGGAGGGTGGCTTGCCGGGCTGGCGGGTATTGCGCTGGCGCTGGCCGTCATGGTCGCCCAGGGCATGGTCATCGGGCTGTTCAGGGCCAATCCGCTGATAGTCAGCATCGCCTCGCTGAGCCTCATCCTGGGCGTTGCGCAGTACCTGGCCGGCGGCCAAACCGTCTACGTGTCGGGAGACTCCCTGTCGATGTTCAAGGCGAGATTCCTGGGCGTGCCGGCGCCCTTGCTGGTCTTTGCCGCGGCCGTCATCGCCGGCGAATTCGTTCTGCGCTTTACCCGCTTTGGATACAAGCTGATCCTGGTCGGGTCCAATCCCGAGGCGGCCGAGGTAGGGGGCATATCCACATGGCGCACGACTGTGGCCGCCTATGCCGCCGCTGGCTTGTTTACCGGGGTGGCGGGCATATTGCTGGCCGCGCGCTATGGCTCGGGCAGCATGGAGTTCGGCGTCGGCTTCGACTACAGCGCGATTTCCGCGGTGCTGGTCGGCGGAACGGCGATAGGCGGAGGCCAGGGTTCCGTGCTGAGAACCATGTTCGGTGTCGTATTTATTGCGGTAATGCAAAGCCTCTTGCTGCTCTACGGACTGGATGTGCAGTTCCAGTATCTGCTTATCGGGCTGGTGGTGTTGGCGGCCATACTGCTTCAATCCCGGAGCAAGTCATGAGCAAGCCGCTTTCCGCCCTATGGCAATCCAATTTCCGGCCGTTCCTGCTGCTTGGCCTGGTGCTGGCCGCCTTCGCTCTGATGTCCGGCGGGCCGGGGGTGTTTACCGCACGCGGGGGGTTCAGCGTTTTTCAGCACTTTGCCACGATAGGCCTGGTTGCGCTTGGCCTGGGCTTGACCATGCTGATGCGTGAGTTCGACCTGTCGGTGGCGGGCATGATGGGGCTGGGCGGTTGCATAGCGGTGCTCGCCGGCAACGAGTCGGCCGTGGCGGGGTTGGCGGCAGCGCTCGCCGTCGGCTTAGCGGGCGGCCTGCTGCAGGCCTGGCTGATGATCCGCCTCGGTCTCGGTTCGGTTCCCGTGACCCTGGGCGGCTTGCTCACCTTTGTGGGGGCGGCGTATGTGGTAACGGGAAACCGCAGCGTTCCATTCGACAACATGGAGATGGCCATCGCCATCAATGCGCCCTTGCTTGGTTTCATCTCCGTGCGTGCGCTCGTGGTGGTTGCTCTGTTCGTGCTGGCGGCCTTGGTGATTCAGTTCACACGTGCGGGGCGCGACCTTATCGCCACGGGTAGCGATCGCCACGGCGCCCTGATAGCCGGCGTCAACCCCGACCGCATCCAGCTGGGCGTATTCGCCTGCTCTGGAGCGTTCGCGGCGCTGGCGGGCGCCATGCTCAGTTTCGGCTTGTCGTCGGCATCGCCCTCGGGGGGCGTCGCGGACATACTCGTGCCTGCGGTCGCCGCGGCGATATTGGGCGGCGTATCCCTGTCGGGGGGTGTGGGCCGTCCATTGGGTATCGCGGCGGGCGTGTTGGTATTGTGCGTACTGCGCACCGGACTGACCACCCTAGGCGTCGCGCCGTATGTGCACGATATCGTAACGGGGGCCATTTTGTTGGCGGTGGCCATCGTCGACGGCCCCCACTTGCGCATGCGGCTCTATCAATTGGGTATTCCGCGGCATGTAAGAGCCGCGCAAAGTAAAGGAGAACTGACATGAATAGTCGGACGATTACCGATGAGGAGTTCTTCCGGGAACGGGGCTTCGGCCGGACGATGGGTTTCGGCCGCAAGCCGGCGCTGATCGTCGTTGACATCATCAACGCGTTCACGGACCCCGACATGCCTCTCGGTTCCAACATGGACGAGCAGATCGTAGCCACCAACCAACTGATCGACGCCTGCCGAAAGGCCGACGCGCCGATCTTTTTCACAACCACCGCCTATGACGACGCCGGCCTCAGGGACGGCGGCGTCTGGGTACTCAAGCAGAGTGGCGCCGCGACATTGCGAAGCGGCACGCCCGCGGTCGAGCTGGACTCCAGGCTGCATTATCAGCCCGGGGATTCCGTGCTGGTGAAGAAATACGCGTCGTGCTTTTTCGGCACCGACCTGTTGTCCCGCCTGGTCGCTTCGGGTGCCGACACGGTACTGATCGCCGGCTGCACCACCAGCGGCTGCGTCCGGGGCACAGCGGTCGATGCTGTTCAAAACGGCTTTCGGCCCATCGTCGTGCCCGAGGCCGTGGGAGACCGGTCGGCATCGGCGCACGAGCAGAGCCTGTTCGATTTGCAAGCGAAGTATTGCGATGTGGTGGGTTTGTACGACACGCTCGATTATCTCGAGCAACACGAGACCAGCGGAAAATAAGGAGGCAGGAAAATGCAGGAAGCCAATCGATTTGAATATTCACCGATCGTCGCCCGCCCGCCGCTCAAGCTGCCGGATGGAAACCGTGTGGCCGTCTGGGTGATTCCGAATGTCGAACACTTTTTGTTCGACAGGCCTTCCACGTCGATTACGGCGGTCACCACCAGCCTCGTCCCCGACGTGCTCAATTACTCATGGCGGGACTACGGCCCCAGGGTCGGCTTCTGGCGCATGCTCGACGTGATGAACAAGCATGGTATACGGGGCACGGCTGCGCTCAACTCCGATGTGTGCCGGTTTTATCCCGAGCTGATCAAGGCGGGCAACGAGCATGGTTGGGAGTGGATGGCGCATGGCCAGAACAATTCGCAGATGTTCACGAAGCTGGGCGAGGACGAAGAGCGCGAACTGATTGCGCATGTCATCGACACGATCCACGATTCGACCGGCAAGCGGCCGAGGGGCTGGCTGAGCCCGGCGCTGACCGAAACGGTGAACACCCCCGACCTGCTCGCCGAGGCCGGCATCGAGTACACGGGCAATTGGGTCAACGACGAGCAGCCTTATTCCATGAAGGTCAAGAGCGGTTCGCTGGTTGCCCTGCCTTATGCGATCGAAATCAACGATATACCCGCCTTCCTTGACCTCAAGCAAAGCGGCGAACAGTTTGCCAGGATGATCCGCGATACTTACGACGTACTGCACGAGGACGCGCGCGACAGCGCGAGGGTGATGGCGATTTCCATTCATCCCTTCTTGATCGGGCATCCCCATCGCAGCAAGCCTTTCGATCAAGCCTTGCAATATATCCGGGACAAGGGCGACGCCTGGTTTGCGACCGGCTCGGAAATACTTGACTGGTACCGCTCGGCAACTGCCTGATGCGCTGGCAGGCGGCCGGTTGAAATCCTCCGCGCGATAGGGGCTTTCCGTTAGTGTCAACAGGCCTTAGGGCGGATCGATTTTATTCGCCAGATTGCCTTGCCGCTCGACGATCAGATCCACCAGGCTCAGCAAGTAGGCCCTGATGTCCTCGTCCAGCGCCGCGGGGTCGGCGCCATGGGCGGGCCGCACGATATGCATGATTTGCCGCATGTGCGGATTGTCGATTCTGCGTATGGCCAGCTCATTGCCGGCCACTTCGCGTGCGACCGACCCATAGGGCAGGGTCGTGGCCGCGATGCCGCGCTTGACGATCTCGCGTATGCCGGCGATGGATTGCATTTCGTATATCACCTCGCACGACAGGCCTTGCTCGCCCGCCGCGAATTCGAGCGTGCAGCGGCCGGCGTCGCGCTTGCCGCCCTGGGCCATGGGCAGGGCGAGGGTCTGCTCCAGGGTGACGGGGTCTTGTGGCGGCGCTTGGTCGGGATGCGTCACCAGAAGCAATTCTTCATGGAGCATGGGCGTCAAGTGTATGCCTGGCCGCTCGGCGACCGAGTAGGCGAAGGCGATGTCGATTTCTTTGTTCTCGACCGCGTCCGCCAGGGCGAAGCTGGGGTCTTCGCGCAAAGAAAGAACCACGTCGGGCAATTGCTCGCGGGCGGCGACAATGGCTTCTGTGCCAATGAGCATGACCAGGCTGGGCGGCAGGCCCAGCGAGAAATAGCGGGTTGTATTTTGGCTGAAGCGCGAGATGTCCGCGTGTATTTGCTCCATGATGCCGAACAGCGAGCAGGTGCGCGAATACAGCAGCTCGCCCGCCGGCGTGGCTTCGACCCCGCGCGAATGGCGATGCAGCAAAGGCACGCCGAAGCTGTCCTCGAGTTGCCGGATGCTGGAGCTGAGCGCGGGCTGGGCGATGTAAAGCTGTTCGGCGGCGCGGGTGATGCTGCCGGTCTCGACGACCTTGGCAAAATACCGGAGCTGGCGTGCGTTGATCAGGGGACCTTTCATGTGTGTCCCGCGGCGAGGCTGGCCATGACGGCGCGGCTTATGTCCGGTCCGACTGCGCGCCGGTCAGCTTTGCATGGGTCGCCTCGGCCGTTTTGATCCATAGGTTCCAGGCGCGCGCCGCCTGCCCTTCGATGACTGCCGTGGCGGTGCTGACCTCGGCCTCGGATAGCGGTGTGATGGCGCCGATACGCATGGCTTCTGCTTGGGTGCGGGCATTGACCTCTGTGTAGACGGCACGGTACACCGCTTTCTGAAGGGTGTCCGCAACGACGGTGGAGCCATGTCCACGCATGAGCACGATGTGGCCTTTTCCCAGGACGCTGGCCAAGCTGGTGCCAAGCATCTGGTTGGTGACGAGCAGGTCGGTGCCGTCGCCGCCGAAGTCGCGGATTTCGAATACGGGTGGGCGGGTTCCTATGAAGGCCGCCATATGGCACACGGCTTGGAAGGGACTGTTTTTTACGATGCTGAAGGGCACGACAGTGGCGGAGTGGCTATGGACCACAGCCATGACGTCGGGCCGCGCTTTGTAGATTTCGCTGTGTATGAAGCGTTCGAGGTAGACCGACCGGCCCGCCGCGTTGAGCGGTTCGCCCTCGAGATTGAATTCGATGATGTCGTCCTTTGTGACCGTGCCCGGCGCCATGTTGCGCGCCAGAAGAAAGCGGCCGCTGTCTGTTTCGTGCCTGACGCTGACGTGGCCGAAGGCATCGACCACGCCTTGGTCGTATAGTATGTGGTTGGCACGAACGAGGTCGGCGACTTGCGAGCTGGTGCTTTGATATGGTGTCCCGGTGTCCGCGTCTGCTACATGGGCGCCCGCCTCGTGGGAATGCTGCCTGTTCATGTTGTCTCCTGCGTTGTCGATACTGATTTCGCTTTTCGTTTCCCGGAGTTTAGTGGATTGGTCCATGCTTGACCATGCTCGCTTTCCTCAAGAGGAAGCGTGGCAGGCTTTGTCAGCTTTTGTGCCGGAACGCCCAAAATCGCCCTAGAATGAAGGTAAGCACCGCCAGCGCGACCAGTATCATCGCCAGCAGCAGGTCGTAACGTACCGCCGTGGCGTGCAGCAGGTAGGCGTACGCAAGCTCGTTTATGCCGAAACCCATCGCCGACACCAGAAAAAAACGCCTTGCGGCGCTGGCCCATGGCCCGCGCTGATGCCTGAAGGTAAAGTGGTAATGACCCAGAAAAGACACACAGAATGCCACCAGCCATCCGGCCAGGTTGGCCAGCAGCGGGGCCAAGTCCAGTTCGCGTACACACAGCACGGCCACCAGCCAGTGGGTCAGGGCTGCCGCGCAGCCCGTGGCGACGAACCAGCCGATCTGCGTGAACAGTTTGATCATGTACAGCGTTTTCCGAAAGAGGGTTTGTGAGCATCGATAACGACATAAAGCGGGTCGTGCTGTGCGCTGATGATTTCGGCATGAGCGAGGCGATCGACACCGGCATCATACGCCTGGCGGAGCAGGGCCGTCTCAGTGCCGCCAGCTGTCTGTCGCTGGGGCCCACCTTTGCGCGGCATGCGCAGGCTCTGGCCGGCACAGGGTCGCAGATGGGGCTGCACCTGAACTTTACCGAGTCTCTGGGCCGGCCGGGCCTGTACTTGCCCCTGGCCACGCTGATCCGCCGTGCGTATGCACGCCGGCTCGACGTTGCGGTGCTTCGCGCCCAGATACAGGATCAGCTCGAAGCGTTCGAAACCGTGCTTGGCCGGGCGCCCGATTTCGTGGACGGCCACCAGCACGTGCATCAGTTGCCGCAAATCCGCGACGTCCTGCTTCAGGCGCTTGCGGGTCGTTATGCGGGGCCGGCGCGGCCCTGGCTGCGCAGCACACGCGCCGTTTCCCTGGGGGGCTTGCCCACGCGGCAGCGGGCCAAGGCGCGGGTCATACAGGCCCTGGGCGCGGCAGCGCTTCGCCGCAATGCACGACGCCTGGGGTTCCACTTGAATGTGCGGTTTGCAGGAGTGTATGATTTTCGGGGCGGAGAGTCGGCATACGGCCGCTTGCTTTCAAGCTGGCTCGAGCGCCTGCAAGACGGCGACCTGCTGATGTGCCATCCGGCCGCCCGCGCCGATGCGGCCGACCCTTTGGGCCAGCAGCGCCTTGCCGAGTTCAATGTGCTGGCCGGCGCTGACGCCGGGCGCTGGCTCGGGCAAAACAGAATACAGGGGCGTCGCGTCCATTTTGGGCAAGACGCTTGATCCCACCACCAGGCAGCCGGCAGCAAGCCGCCGGATGCAGCGCTTTGAATACATTTTGGAGAAACACCATGGCAGTCCCCGTCAATCCCCTCAGCGCCGATTTCGCGGTGGCGCCCCAGCTTGCCCCCGGCGACATGCAGGCAGTTGCGCAGGCCGGCTATAAAAGCGTCATCATCAACCGGCCCGACTTCGAGGGCGGCGCCGACCAGCCCTCGTCCGCAGACGTCATGGAGGCGGCGCGCGCCGCTGGCCTGCAGGTGGAATACCAGCCGGTTGTAAGCGGTTCCATCACGCAGCAAGACGTCGAGCGCTTCGGTCAATTGCTCGAAGCGCTTCCGGCGCCGGTGCTGGCGTATTGCCGCAGCGGCGGCCGCTGCACTACTCTTTATCGCGCGGCCAAGGGCGGCTAGGCAGGGGCCTTCCGTCGGCATGAGGCGGGTTGGCCGCCCGGTGCCAAGGCCCATAAGCAGGCACGAAATTGACCAGACGCAAACATCCGCGTTATTACCTGTATGTTTTTGACGCGGTTATGGCTAGGATAGAAGCATCTTTCAACCACGGGAACCGCAATGTTTAAAAAGATACTGATCCCCACCGATGGTTCGCCCCTTGCGGCGCAGGCCGCCAACAAGGGCGTATGCCTGGCACGCCAGATCGGTGCCGAAGTCGTCGCTTTGTACGTTACTCAGCCTTTCGCGGCCACGGTCGGCTTCGACGGCATGGCGGCTGCCTACGCCATTACCGACGAAGACTACGAAAAGACGGCGGCCGAACAGGCGCAAAAGTATCTGAAGGCGGTTCTCGATCGCGCCTCTACGGCGGGCGTTACGGCTACGTCGCAAATTGTGTCCAGCTTCAATGTGGCCGACGGCATCGTGCAAGCTGGCGCCGACAACGGCTGCGACCTCATCTTTATCGGCAGCCACGGCCGCACTGGGCTGTCGCGTTTGCTGCTGGGCAGCGTAACGGTCAAGGTGCTGGGGCTGGCGCGCACGGCAGTGCTGGTCTATCGGGTGAAAGACCCAGTGGAATAACGGTTTTCCGTTGTTTCGTTCCAGCTGAGAAAAAGCGGCATTTCGATGCCGCTTTTTTTCATGCGTTTAAGTGTCGGCTGCCGTGTCACTTCCAGGTAAGGTGTACGAGCTAACGCAGGTGGTTCGGGAATCAGCTGGGGCCCGGCTAAAAAACACTCTCTTCGAACTCTTCCTGCTTCAGATGCTTTCGCACGGCAGCCTGCGGCTTTTCCTTGCCCGCGAAGGCGCATTCCTGGTCGATCTGGTCCATGTACTTGCAGCCTGACATCAGTGCGCAATGCTGGAACAGTTCGCTGACCCAGTCTACAAATACCCGCACCTTGGGTGACAAATGCCTGTTGTGCAAATAGACGACTGAAATCGGCTGGGGCGGTGGTGTCCATTCTGTGAGAATTTCGCGAAGCTGGCCGGATGCAAGCAAGGGGGCGACCATATAACGGGATGGCTGGATCAGTCCGAAGCCGTTGACGCCGCATTGCACGTACGCTTCGGCATCGTTGACCG
Organism: Pusillimonas noertemannii; assembly: GCF_003096595.1. Taxonomy (GTDB): domain Bacteria; phylum Pseudomonadota; class Gammaproteobacteria; order Burkholderiales; family Burkholderiaceae_B; genus Pusillimonas; species Pusillimonas noertemannii. Next base: position 779,536 of record NZ_QEKO01000001.1, read on the forward strand.
ATACGCTGCCTTTGACTTGTATGTCGCGCGGTTTGCCATCGACCATGAAGGACCAGTCTATGACACGCCCGGTACGGGCTGAAAAATAATGAACGGCGTGGTGGTTGGCCAGGTCCTCAATGCTTTTCGGTTCGCCGTGCCGTTCCAGGTAAGCCGGCGCTGCGCAGGTGATGCTTTCGAATGTGCCGATGCGGCGGGCCACCATGCTGGAGTCGGCCAGCTCGCCGACGCGGATGGCGCAGTCGACGGCATCCCGAACCATGTCGACGACTCTGTCGCCCATGCCGATCGCCAGTTCAATGTCGGGATAGCGAGTATGAAAATCGCATAGGGCTGGAACGAGGATCAAGCGGCCGATTGACGGCGGCGTATCGATGCGCAGACGTCCGCTGGGACCCCGGGTTACGTCCCGGAACGAGGCGTCCATGTCTTCGAGGTCGGCCAGAATCTGTGCGCAGCGCTCGTAATAAGCGGCGCCATCGGGCGTCAGGCTCAGGCGGCGTGTTGTCCGGTTCAGCAGACGCAACTTCAGGCTGCGCTCCAGGTTCTGTATGGTGGTGGTGACGGTGGACCGAGGCAGGCCCAGGCTGTCTGCTGCCAGCGTGAAACTGTTGGCATCGACAACACGGGTAAAGACTTGCATGGCCTGAAACCTGTCCATGGGAAGCTCCATATTGTTCGTTTGGAACGAATAGTGATAGCGAAAAATCACTATTTAACTGTTTTTCTAAAAAATTAATAATACATCCTCTTTCGTATCGCGAACAGCCGTAGCGCTTCGCGACACTTCCCCGAAAAAGGATTTCCCATGTTTTCATTGCGCAATCGTTACGCGCTTGGCGTAATGGCCCTTGTGTTGTTGGCGGCTGGCGTGCTGTGGTTTCGCATGCAAACCGGCAACGCCGTTGCGGCGCTGGCGCCGCCGCCCGACCAGGCAGTTGCTGTGGATGTGGTGCAGGTAAACAGCCGCAGCATTACAGATTGGCGCGAATACTCGGGTCGCCTCGAGGCGGTGGACCAGGTGCGGATACGGCCTCTGGTATCGGGAACGATCACCCAGGTGCATTTCGAGGATGGCAGCCTGGTCCAAGAAGGCGACGTGCTGTTTACCATTGATCCCAGGCCGTATCAGGCAGCGGTAGACAGGGCGCAGGCCGACCTTGCCGCTGCCAAGGCGCGCATGGCATATACCGGCGCCGACTTGGCGCGTGCGCGCCGCTTGCTGGACAAGAATGCGATCGCCAAGCGCGATTTCGAGCAAAAGCGGAATGCATCGCGTGTTGCTGCAGCCGAGAAGCAGGCGGCAGAGACCGCGTTGGCGACCGCCGAGCTGGACCTGGAGCACACGCAAATTGTCGCCCCCGTGTCTGGGCGAGTGTCGCGTGCCGAGGTCACCGAGGGCAATATTGTTTCCGCCGGGACCGGGGCGCAGCCCCTGACTACGCTGGTGTCGATCGACAAAATGTATGCGTCATTCGAAGTCGACGAACAGAGCTTTCTGTCGTTCGTGAACCCGGCGCGCATCGGCGGGGCGGAACAGATAGCAGTCAACATGGGCTTGGGCAACGAGCGGGGATTTCCTCGGCGGGGCAAGGTTGCCTCGATCGACAACCGGCTCGACGCCTCGTCTGGAACGATACGGCTGAGGGCTGTCTTCGACAATGCGGATGGCATGCTTTTGCCCGGATTATATGCACGCATCCAGCTGGTTGGTGGTGCGCCGCGACCGGCTGTGCTGATCAAAGAGAGCGCCATCGGCACGGATCAGAGCAAGCGCTTCGTCGTGGTCGTCGATGGGCAGAACCGGACGTCATATCGTGAAGTCCAGCTGGGTGCCGTTCAGAACGGCTTGCGTGTGGTCGAGGCGGGGCTCACGCCGGGCGAACGCATCGTCGTCAATGGTCTGCAAAGAATACGGCCGGGTGACGTGGTCACGCCCCATATGTTGCTGGCAGACGGAGAGGAGCATCTGGCCGATGCGGGCGATGCGGGCGATGCGGACGAGGGCGCGCTTGAGCACAACAAGAAATCCGCCTCCTGATCGGGATTCATCATGAATATTTCCAAATTCTTCATTGATCGCCCGATATTCGCGGGTGTGTTGTCCGTCCTCATCTTGCTGGCCGGGAGCCTGGCGATGCTGCAATTGCCCATCTCGGAATATCCCGAGGTGGTGCCGCCGTCTGTGGTAGTGCGGGCCCAGTTTCCGGGCGCCAACCCCAAGGTGCTGGCCGAGACCGTAGCGGCGCCGCTCGAAGAGTCGATAAACGGCGTCGAGGACATGCTGTACATGCAGTCGCAGGCCAATAGCGACGGCAATCTGGTGGTGACGGTGAATTTCCATCTGGGTGTCGATCCCGACAAGGCTCAGCAACTGGTGCAGAATCGGGTCACGCAGGCATTGCCGCGCCTGCCTGAAGAGGTGCAGCGGCTGGGTGTGACGACGACCAAATCATCGCCAACGCTTACCATGGTGGTGCACCTGATCTCGCCGGACCAGCGATACGACACGACCTATCTGCGCAATTACGCGGTTCTCAACGTCAAGGACAGGCTGGCCCGCATCCAGGGCGTGGGCGAGGTGCAGGTGTGGGGTGCAGGCGACTATTCCATGCGGGTCTGGCTCGACCCGGGCAAGATGGCGCAGCGCAATCTCACGGCGTCGGAAGCGGTTGCCGCCATCCGCGAGCAGAACGTCCAGGTGGCCGCCGGGGTGATAGGCGCATCGCCGACGACACCAGACGTGGCGCTGCAGCTCTCGGTCAATGCCCAGGGACGTTTGCAGACCGAAGAGCAGTTCAGCGATATTGTCTTGAAGACTTCCGCCGATGGCGGTGTTACGAGGCTGGGTGATGTAGCGCGTATCGAGCTGGGAGCGGCCGAGTATGGCTTGCGTGCGCTGCTGGACAATCAACCCGCCGTGGGCATAGCCATCATGCAGTCGCCTGGTTCGAATGCGCTGGATATTTCAGATCAGGTGCGTACGGTCATGGACGAGCTGTCGGCCGATTTTCCAGCTTCGCTGGAAAGCCGCATTATGTATGACCCGACGCAGTTCGTCCGGTCCAGCATCCATGCGGTGGTCATGACGCTGCTGGAAGCCATTGCCTTGGTGGTACTGGTTGTGATTGTCTTTTTGCAAACATGGCGGGCTTCCATCATTCCCTTGCTTGCGGTGCCGGTTTCGATCATCGGCACGTTCGCGCTGTTGCTGGCTTTTGGCTATACGATCAACGCGCTGTCGCTCTTTGGCCTGGTGCTGGCGATAGGTATTGTGGTCGACGACGCCATTGTGGTGGTCGAGAACGTCGAGCGAAATATTGAGGCAGGCTTGTCGCCCCGGGACGCTACGTACCGCGCCATGCGCGAGGTCAGCGGGCCCATCATCGCCATTGCCCTGACGCTGGTGGCCGTGTTCGTGCCGCTGGCTTTCATGACGGGGTTGAGCGGACAGTTCTTCAAGCAGTTTGCCATGACGATCGCCATTTCGACCGTCATTTCCGCCATCAATTCCCTGACCTTGTCGCCAGCGCTGGCAGCCTTGCTCCTGAAAGGGCACCATGAAGAGCCCGACTGGCTGACCCGGGCGATGAATCGGTATCTGGGGAGGTTCTTTGAGCGTTTCAATCGATTCTTCCAGCGCTCGTCCGACCGCTATGCAATAGGTGTATCGGGCGTAATAAGCCGCAAGGCTTCGACATTGGGCTTGTATGTGCTGCTTGTGGCGATGACGGCCGGGGTTTCCTATGTCGTGCCGGGCGGGTTCGTGCCTGCACAAGACAAGCAATACCTCATCAGCTTTGCCCAGCTGCCCAGCGGTGCCTCGCTGGATCGCAGCGAGGCGGTCATACGCAAGATGTCCGAGATCGCCCTGAAGCAGCCCGGTGTGGAAAGCACCATCGCTTTTCCCGGAATGTCCATCAACGGATTCACCAACAGTTCAAGCGCCGGCATTGTTTTTGTGACGCTCGACCCCTTCGAGCTGCGCGAGGACGACGCTTTGTCGGCGGCCAATATTGCCGCGGCCCTGGACCGGCAATATGCCGAGATCAAAGACTCGTTCATTGCCGTGTTTCCGCCGCCGCCCATCATGGGCTTGGGTACGGTGGGCGGTTTCAAGCTGCAACTGGAGGACCGGGCGGCGCTGGGCTATGAGCAGATGGATGCGGTGGCCAGGCAGTTCCTCGCCAAGGCGGCGGAGGCTCCCGAGCTGGGTCCGGCGTTTTCCAGCTACCAGATCAATGTGCCGCAACTCGATGTGGCGCTGGACCGGGTAAAGGCCAAGCAACTGGGCATTCCGGTGGACGAGGTCTTCGACACCATGCAAATCTATCTGGGTTCGCTCTACGTCAATGACTTCAATCGGTTTGGACGTGTGTACCAGGTCAGGGTGCAGGCGGATGCACAGTTCCGCTCGCATCCAGAAGACATCCTGCAGCTTGAGACGCGCAGCCGTAGCGGACAAATGGTGCCCTTGTCGGCGGTTGCTTCCGTCTCGCCCAGCTTCGGCCCCGAGATGGTGGTGCGCTACAACGGCTATACCGCCGCAGACATCAATAGCGGCCCGGCGCCCGGCTACTCATCGGACCAGGCACAGGCGGCAGCCGAACGCATTGCGCAAGAAGTCATGCCGCGTGGAGTGAAGTATGAATGGACCGACCTGACCTACCAGCAGATTCTGGCCGGCAATGCGGGCGTCTGGGTGTTTCCCATCAGCGTGCTGCTTGTATTCCTGGTGCTTGCCGCTCTCTATGAAAGCTTGACGCTGCCCCTGGCGGTGATCCTGATTGTTCCCATGAGCGTTCTGGCGGCCCTGGCGGGTGTCTGGCTGACGGGTGGCGATAACAACATCTTTACGCAGATAGGCTTGATGGTGCTGGTCGGCCTGGCGTGCAAGAACGCCATCTTGATAGTCGAGTTCGCCCGCGAGCTGGAGCTGCAAGGCTTGAGCACAGTGAAGGCTGCGGTTGAAGCGAGCCGCCTGCGCCTGCGGCCCATCCTGATGACCTCGATTGCTTTCATCATGGGCGTGGTTCCGCTGGTTCTTGCAACGGGAGCAGGCTCCGAGATGCGACAGGCCATGGGTGTTGCGGTGTTCTTCGGCATGCTTGGCGTCACGCTGTTCGGGCTCTTTCTGACGCCGGTGTTCTATGTCGCGCTGCGCAGCCTGGGACGACGCCCCTTGCATGCTGCGGCTGCGCACGAGGCGCCGGCCATCGCGGTTCAAGAGTAATGGAGCAATGATGAAACGGTTACGTTTGCGGTTTACAAGCTTGGCGATGGCCTTGTTTCTGGCCGGGTGCGCGGTAGGCCCCGACTATCAGCGGCCGGACGCCGAGGTATCCGGTGCCTTCAAGGAAGCATTCCTGTCGCCGGAGGCGGCCAGGCAGTGGAAGATGGCCCAACCCGCCGAAGCACTGGCGCGCGGGCGCTGGTGGGTGATCTTCAATGAGCCCGTCCTCGATGCGCTGGAAGACCAGGCCATGTCAGCCAATCAGGATCTCAAGGTGGCGGCCGCCCGCTTGAGGCAGGCCAGAGCTTTGCGCCGGGACGCGGAATCGGACCTGCTGCCGACCCTGGATGCGGGGTTCGGGCCTGCGCGACAGCGCCAGTCCGACGCTGCGCAGGGCTTGCCGGAGGATGCGAACAATTCAGCGCAAACGCTATGGCGGGCCCAGGCGGGCGTCTCCTACGAGGTGGATCTGTTCGGACGGATTGCGTCCGACGTGGAGGCCGCTACGGCAGATGCCGAGCAAAGTGCCGCGCTATTCCAGTCTGTGCGGCTGGCCTTGCAGGCCGACGTGGCGCAAGCCTACTTTCGCATCCGGCGTCTGGATGCCGAACAAGAACTATACCGGCGCACCGTGGAACTGCGCGGCAGAACCCTGGACCTGGTCCAGCAGCGCTATGACGAAGGTGAGATCAGCGAACTGGATCTGGCCAGGTCCAAATCGGCGCTCTCTTCAGCCAGCTCGCAAGCCCTGGGCATAGAGCGCGAGCGAGCCGTGGCCGAGCATGCGTTGGCAACGTTGCTGGGCAAGACGCCGGCCCAGTTCACCTTGGAGCCCGAGCCATTGGGCCGCGTGTCGGTGGAGATTCCCGCCGGGCTGCCATCGTCCTTGCTGGAGCGCCGGCCCGATATCGCGGCAGCGGAGCGTGCCATGGCCGCTGCCAATGCGCGCGTGGGCGTTGCCAAAGCGGCGTTCTTCCCCAGCCTGACGCTGACGGGGGCATTTGGCTATGAGTCGGACGAACTGGGAAATCTGCTGGAATGGTCCAGCCGTGCTTTTCTGCTTGGGCCGCTGGTGGGCACAGTGCTGTCGCTGCCGATCTTCGACGGTGGACGTCGCGAGGCCGGCTTGGAAAAGGCGCGGGCGCGCTATGAAGAAGATGTGGCCGCTTATCGCCAGACGGTCTTGAATGCCTTCCGTGAAGTCGAGGACGGCCTGTCGAGCCTGCGCATACTCAAGGACCAGACGCAAGTGCAGGATGCGGCCGTTCGGCAGGCCTCGCGGGCGGCCGAGCTGTCATTGGTTCAGTATCGGGAAGGGTCCGTCAGCTACCTGGACGTGCTGGATGCCGATCGCCAGGTATTGGTGCAGCAGCGTGCTTCGTTGGCGCTGGATGGCGAGCGTGCGCAGGCGGCCGTGGCCTTGGTGCGGGCAATTGGCGGCGGCTGGGATGCCGACCGCCAGTTGGCGGCGAATCGCTAGAAGTTGTGGTTGCCGGTTCGTGGCCGGCAAGCACACAGGTCAGACCCTTTAAGCACTTGCCTTCGGCGTCAGCATTTCGCGATTCTGCAAAATGGCCTCTTTGGCGATCGCGCTGAGTTCAGCCTCTTGCGTCCGACCCTCGGGGTGTTCGGCCAGGAAGTTCAGCATTGCCGTACGCATGCGCGGTTCCCAGAACTTGCGGATGTGGTCCGCGATGCCGTCGAGGCCCTCTTGGCGATTGGGCAGGGCCTCGAAGAAATCGCCGATGCGGTTGGCCAACTGGATGAGGTGGTCGATGTTGTTCATGGTGTTTCGTAGGGAATCAGGAATTCGGGGTGCGCATACACGGTAAAGCCGTTTTGGCGGGCAAAGCCCGCCAGCAGCACATTGAGATCGGTGGCCATCTGCAGCGCATAGGTGGTGGGGGCTGAAACCGCGACTACGGCCGAAATGCCCGCCGCGGCCGCCTTTTGCACCATCTCGAAACTGGCGCGGCTCGAGATGACCGCAAAGCCCGACGATGTATCGTGGCCCTGGCGCAGCAGGTGGCCGATCAGCTTGTCGAGCGCATTGTGGCGGCCGACGTCTTCGCGTACCGCCTGTATGCGGCCTTGCAGGTCGGCCCAGCCCGCCGCATGGGTGGCGCCGGTTTGCAGGTGCAGCGGCTGAAGGTCACGCAGCGCCTCGACGGCCGCCGACACCGCCTGTGCCCGCAAAAAGGCGGGCCTGGCGGGCAGTGCGGGAAGCGTGCGCTGCACTTCGTCGAGGCTTTCAAGCCCGCACAGGCCGCAGCCCGTGCGGCCGGCCAGGCTGCGGCGCCTGAGCTTGAGCTGGTTCAGGCAGGCGCTGGCGATGGTCAGCTGGACCACAATGCCCTTGTCGCGTGTGGTGAGCTCGACGTCGTAGATGTCGCGGGCGGACCGCACCACGCCTTCGGTGTATGAGAACCCGAAGGCGAAATCCTCTAGATTGCAGGGCGTGGCCAGCACAGTGGCGTGCGAGATGCCGTTGTACTCGAGCGCGATGGGAACCTCGCGCGCGAGTTCGTCGGGCTCGGCCACGAAGGGCTTGCCCGGCCCTTGCCGATGAACGGTATGGGCCGCATGCCCCGCCTGTTCATCCGGCGGGGCAGCGGCAAGCGTGGAGTCGGCGGATTGCACGTGCCTATACCTGTTCGGTGGCCTCGCCCTCGCGTTCTTTTGGCTGTGCCTGCGGGCCCTTGGCCGGGGCCTCGCCTTCGCGCAGGCGGTCGTTCAGCAACTGGTGCTGGACGTCGCTGAAGCGCGACCACTTGGCCTGCCAGGTAGAAGGTTGCGTAACGCGTCGCGCCTGCACCGCCGTAACCTTGTACTCGGGGCAGCTGGTGGCCCAGTCTGCGCTGTCGGTGGTAACCACGTTGGCGCCCGATTCGGGAAAGTGGAAGGTGGTGTAGATGACGCCCGGCTGCACGCGTTCGGTGATGTCGGCGCGCAGCACGGTTTCGCCCACGCGACTTTGCACTGCCACCCAGTCGCCCTGCAAGATGCCGCGGTCTTCGGCGTCTTGCGGATGGATCTCGAGCAGGTCTTCTTTGTGCCACATCACGTTGGGCGTGCGGCGCGTCTGCGCGCCCACGTTGTACTGCGACAGGATACGGCCGGTGGTTAGCAGCAAGGGGAACTTGCGCGTGCTGCGTTCGTCGCTGGGCACGTACTTGGTGATCATGAACTTGCCCTTGCCGCGCACGAATTCGTCGACGTGCATGGTGGGCGTGCCGTCGGGCGCTTGCTCGTTGCAGGGCCATTGCACGCTACCGCCCAGTTCGTCGATCTTGGCGAACGACACGCCCTGGAAGGTGGGGGTGAGGCGGGCGATTTCGTCCATGATTTCGCTGGGGTGCTTGTAGTGCATGGGGTAGCCCATGGCATTGGACAGCTCGCAGGTGGCTTCCCAGTCGGAAAGGCCGCCCAGGGGTTCCATGACCTTGCGCACCCGCGAGACGCGGCGCTCGGCGTTGGTGAAGGTGCCGTCTTTTTCAAGAAAGCTGGAGCCCGGCAGGAACACGTGGGCGTACTTGGCGGTTTCGTTCAGGAAGATGTCTTGAACGATGACGCATTCCATGGCGGAAAGCGCCGCCGCAACGTGCTGGGTGTTGGGGTCGGACTGGACGATGTCTTCGCCCTGGCAGTACAGGCCCTTGAACGAGCCGCTGATGGCCGCGTCGAACATGTTGGGAATGCGCAGGCCCGGCTCGGGCTGCAGGGTAACGCCCCAGTCGCGCTCGAACTCGCCGCGCACGGCGTCGTCGGACACGTGGCGATAGCCGGGCAGTTCATGCGGGAACGAGCCCATGTCGCAAGAGCCCTGCACGTTGTTCTGGCCGCGCAGCGGGTTGACGCCCACGCCTTCGCGACCCAGGTTGCCGGTGGCCATGGCCAGGTTGGCAATGGCCATGACGGTGGTAGAGCCCTGGCTGTGCTCGGTAACGCCCAGGCCGTAGTAGATGGAGCCGTTGCCATGGGTGGCGAACAGGCGGGCGGCCGCGCGCAGGTCGGCGGCCGGTACGCCGGTGATCTCGGCCATGGCTTCGGGCGAGTTTTCAGGCTGCGAGACGAAAGCGCGCCATTGCTCGAAAGCCGGCAGTTCGCAGCGTTCGGCCACGAAGGCCTCGTCGATGAGCCCTTCGGTGGCGATGACGTGGGCCATGGAGGTGAGCAGCGCCGTGTTGGTACCCGGCCGCACCGGCAGGTGGTAGTCGGCCTTGATGTGGGGCGAGTCGACCAGCTCGATGCTGCGCGGATCGATGACGATGAGCTTGGCGCCTTCGCGCAGGCGACGCTTGAGGCGCGAGGCGAACACGGGGTGGGCCGCGCTGGGGTTGGCGCCCATTACGATGACCACGTCGGTGAACATGACGGAGTCGAAGGTTTGCGTGCCGGCGGATTCGCCCAGCGTGGTCTTGAGGCCATAGCCGGTGGGCGAGTGGCAGACCCGCGCGCAGGTGTCGACGTTGTTGGTGCCGAAGGCTGCGCGCACCAGCTTTTGCACCAGGTAGGTTTCTTCGTTGGTGCAGCGCGACGAGGTGAGGCCGCCGATGGAGTCGCGGCCGTACTTGGCCTGGATGCGCTTGAGCTCGGAAGCCGCATGGTTGATGGCTTCGCTCCAGCTGACTTCGCGCCAGGGGTCGTTGATGCTGGCCCGGATCATGGGCTTGGTGATGCGGTCTTTGTGGGTGGCGTAGCCCCAGGCGAAACGTCCCTTGACGCAAGAGTGGCCGCGATTGGCCTGGCCGTCTTTCCAGGGCACCATGCGCACGACCTTGTCGCCCTTGAGCTCGGCCTTGAAGGCGCAGCCTACGCCGCAGTAGGCGCAGGTGGTAATGACCGAGTGTTCGGGCTGGCCCATCATGATCACGGTTTTCTCGACCAGGGTGGAAGTGGGGCAGGCCTGTACGCAGGCGCCGCAAGAGACGCAGTCGCTATCGAGGAAGGGGTCGTTCTGGCCCGCCGCCACGCGCGAGGCGAAACCCTTGCCGTCGATGGTAAGGGCGAAAGTGCCCTGGACCTCGTCGCAGGCGCGCACGCAGCGGCTGCACACGATGCACTTGGACGGGTCGTAGTCGAAATAGGGGTTGGAGGAATCAGTGGCGTCGTTCAGGTGGTTGGCGCCCTCGTAGCCGTAGCGCACATTGCGCAGGCCCACCACGCCGGCCATGTCCTGAAGCTCGCAGTCGCCGTTGGCCGGGCAGGTAAGGCAATCGAGCGGATGGTCGGAAATGTAGAGTTCCATGACGTTGCGGCGCAGGTCGTGGAGCTTGGGCGTTTCGGTGCGGATGACCATGCCGGCTTCGACCGGCGTGGTACACGAGGCCGGGTAGCCCCGGCGGCCTTCGATCTCGACCAGGCACAGGCGGCAGGAGCCGAAGGCCTCGAGGCTGTCGGTGGCGCACAGCTTGGGGATGTTGATGCCGGCAATGGCCGCGGCCCGCATGACCGAGGTGCCCGCGGGCACGCTGCATTCGACGCCGTCGATGACAAGGGCGACGGTTTCGGCGGCAAGCGAGGCGGGAGTGCCGAAGTCGCGTTCGCGTTGGACGATGGTTTCTAGCATGTTGGGCTCCGGAGTCAGGCGGCGCTGGCGGCCGCTTGCGAAGACTTGGCCAGGCCGAAGTCTTCGGGGAAATGTTCGAGCGCGGAAAGGACCGGGTAGGGGGTCATTCCGCCCAGGGCGCACAGCGATCCGCCCAGCATGGTGTCGCACAGGTCGCGCAGCAGGTGCACTTGCTGCTCGCGTTCGTTGCCCGCCCGGATCTTTGCGATGACCTCGGTGCCGCGCACGGCGCCGATGCGGCAGGGCGTGCACTTGCCGCAGGATTCGACGGCACAGAATTCCATGGCGTATTGGGCCATTTTAGACATGTCGACGGTATCGTCAAAGGCCACCAGGCCGCCATGGCCGATCATGGCCGAGATGCCGACATAGGCTTCGTAGTCGAGGGGGGTATCCCACTGTGATTCGGGCAGATAGGCGCCCAGCGGGCCGCCGACCTGCACTGCGCGCAGGGGGCGCCCGGAGGCGCTGCCGCCGCCGTAGTCGTACAGCAGTTCGCGCAGGGTAAGGCCGAAGGCGCGCTCGACCAGGCCGCCCTGCTTGAGGTTGCCGGCCAGTTGGAACGGCAGGGTGCCCTTGGAGCGGCCCATGCCGTAGTCTCGGTAGTAGGCTGCGCCCTTGGCCAGGATGATGGGTACCGTGGCCAGCGAGATGACGTTGTTGATGACGGTGGGCTGGCCGAACAGGCCCTTGATGGCCGGCAGGGGCGGCTTGCTGCGCACCTGGCCGCGCTTGCCCTCGAGGCTTTCGAGCATGGAGGTTTCTTCGCCGCAGATATAGGCGCCCGCGCCCACCCGCACTTCGAGGTCGAAGGCGCGGCCGGTGCCCGCGATGTCGTGGCCCAGCCAGCCCGCGGCCCGCGCGTTTTGTATGGCGCTGTTGAGCGTGGCGATGGCGTCGGGGTACTCGGAACGCACGTAGATATAGCCGTAGGTGGCGCCCACCGCCAGGCCGGCGATGGTCATGCCCTCGATCAGGGTGTAGGGGTCGCCTTCCATGATCATGCGGTCGGAGAACGTGCCCGAATCGCCTTCATCGGCATTACAGGCGATGTATTTCTGTTCGGCGGGCGTGCTTAGAACGGTTTTCCATTTGATGCCGGTGGGGAAGGCGGCGCCGCCCCGGCCCCGCAGGCCCGACTCGATGACTTCGTCGACGATGGCGGCGGGTTCCATGGTGGCCGCCCGCTTGAGGCCGGCCAGGCCGCCATGGGCCTGGTAGTCGCCCAGGCTGAGCGGATCGGTGATGCCCACGCGCGCGAAAGTAAGGCGCTGCTGGTTTTTAAGATAGGGGATTTCGTCGGTAAGGCCTTGGGCCAAGGGGTGCGAAGCCCCCTGCAGCCAGCCGGCGTCGAACAGGCCGGGCACGTCTTCGGCCTGCACGGGGCCGTAGGCCGCGCGGCCTTCGGGGGTTTGCACTTCGACCATGGGTTCGAGCCAAAGCAAGCCGCGCGAGCCGTTGCGCACGATTTGTACGGATTGCCCGCGCGCGGCGGCTTCGCGTTCGATCGCCTGGGCGACCTCGTTGGCGCCGACCGCCAGTGCGGCCGAGTCGCGGGGAATGAAGATTTTGATGGGCTTGGTCATGGTCAGGCTCCTGTGCCCAGCAGCTGGTCGAGCTTGGCCGGGGTAACGCGGGCGTGGGGCCTGCCGTTGATCATGACGGCGGGAGACTGCGCACAGAGGCCCAGGCAGTACACGGGCTCGAGGGTGACCTTGCCGTCGGCGCTAGTGGCGTGAAAACCACAGCCGAGCTTTTGCTGGGCATGGGCGGCCAGTTGCTCGCCGCCCATGGCCTGACAGGACTCGGCGCGACAGACCTCGAGCACGACGTCGGCCGCCGGCGTTTGCCGGAAATGGGGGTAGAAGCTGATGACGCCATGCACTTCGGCGCGCGACAGCTGCAGCGCCTGGGCGATGACCGGCACGGCGGACTCGGGGATATGGCCCAAGGTGTGCTGGACGTCGTGCAGGATGGGCAGCAGGTTGCCTTTCTGGCCGGCATGGCGATGCAGGGCTTCTTGCGTGGCCTGCAGCACCGTGTCTTCGGAAAGCGGGGCCTTGTGCGGAGGCGTGTTCATGAGATTCCTTGATGATGCGTGACTTTTGGGTGTGTCGCGAGCGTTGCGCGCGGGGTTTCCGGGTGCGCGCGCGGCGGTGAACGATGGGCCAGGTGCTTTATTATGTGTATGAGTGCATAATAACCGCATGTTAGGTCTATTAATCTACTAGGTATAGAGCCAGCTTTCAATAGGCACAAAATGACATATAAGTTCCAGGCGCGCTTGAATTCCGAATGGGTGCTCGAAAAACCCAGCGGGGCCGTGTTCGCCCTGGGCGAGATACTGCGCCTGCTGGCCGCCATCGACGCCATGGGCCATATCGCCGGGGCCTGCCGCTCCTGCGGCATTTCGTACCGGCATGCCTGGGGCCTGCTGCGCCACGCCGAGAAAGAATTCGGCATGGCCCTGCTTGAAACCAGCCGTCGCCAGGGCAGCAAGCTCACCGATTTTGCCCGCCACCTGCTGTGGGCCAATCGCCGCATGGACGCGCGCCTGACGCCCATGCTCGAAAGCATGGCGTCCGAACTTCAAGAAGAGCTCGAAAGCCTTTACCCTGAAAGCCGGCCGCGCCTGCGGCTGCACGCCAGCCACGGTTTCGCGGTCGAGGGCCTGATGCAAATGGCCAACGACCAAGAGATGTCGCCGGTCGAACTGCGCTACCGCACGGCGTTCGAGGCCCTGGCCTCGCTCAATCGGGGCGAGTGCGACCTGGCGGGCTTCCAGGTGCCGGCGGGCGAATTCGAAGAAGCCATCCTGGGCCACTACAGCCCCTGGCTCGACGACGAGCGGCATTGCCTCATTTATCTGGCGCAGCGCGATACAGGCATGTTCGTGCAGCCCGGCAATCCCAAGCAGATCCATACTGTCGCCGATCTGGTCAAGCCGGGCGTGCGCTTCGTCAATCGCCAGGTGGGGTCCAGCACCCGCCTGCTCGTAGGGCTCATGCTCGAGCGCCTGGGCATCGATACCCGGCGCATCCAGGGCTACGACAGCAGCGAGTTCACCCACATGGCCATCGCGGCGCACATTGCAAGCGGCATGGCCGATGCGGGCATAGGGGTTGAAACCGCCGCGTGGCGCTGCGGGCTTGATTTCATTCCCCTGGCCAAAGAACGCTATTTCTTTGCCGTGCAGCGCGACAGTCTCGACGCCCCCCTTATGCGCCAGTTGCTGGGCCTGCTCGACAGCGAGGCCTACCGACATTATGTTTCGCAGCTGGTGGGCTATGATGCCGCCGACATCGGCAAGGTGCTGGGCCTGCAGCAGGCCTTTGGCGCCATGGCGGGCCGGGCGGCCCGGGTTTAGGCAAAAACGATTACCATGAAGCCGTGAGCAAAGTCATTTATCTAACCAAGCAGCCAAGCAATGCGCCCGATCCCGCAGGCACAGACGCGCCCTTCGGCGGCGGGCCGCTGCTCGACCTGCGCCGCCGGCCCCTGCACGATCTGCGCATTTCGGTCACCGACCGCTGCAATTTCCGATGTACCTACTGCATGCCGCGCGAGGTCTTCGGCAGCGACTACGAGTTCATGCCGCATGCCTCCCTGCTCAGTTTCGAAGAGATTGCGCGGGTGGCGGGCATTGCCGTAGGCCTGGGGGTGCGCAAAATCCGCCTTACCGGCGGCGAGCCGCTGCTGCGCAAGCACCTTGAAAACCTCATCGCCTTGCTGGCCCGGCTGCGCACGCCCGAGGGCGAGCCAGTCGACCTGACCCTTACCACCAACGGCACGCTGCTGGCAAAGAAAGCCAGGGCGCTTAAAGAGGCCGGCCTGCATCGGGTTACCGTCAGCCTCGATGCGCTTGACGACTCCATGTTCGAGCGCATGAGCGACAGCAATGTCAGCGTCGCCACCGTGCTCGAAGGCATCGAAGAGGCCGCACGGGTGGGCCTGGCGCCGGTCAAGGTCAATATGGTGGTGCGCAAGGGGCTCAACGATGGCCAGATCCTGCCCATGGCGCGGCATTTCCGGCATTCCGGCCATATCTTGCGCTTCATCGAGTACATGGACGTCGGCTCCACCAATGGCTGGAACCTTGACGAGGTCCTTACCGGCAGACAGATCCTCGATCTCATCGGCAGCGAGTTCCCGCTCGAGCCGGTCGACGCCCATTACCGGGGCGAAGTGGCCGAGCGCTGGCGCTATGCCGACGGCAGTGGCGAAATCGGCGTCATCACCAGCGTTTCGCAGCCGTTCTGCGGCGACTGTAGCCGGGCCCGCCTGTCGCCCGAGGGGCGCATCTTCCTGTGCCTGTTCGCCGACGCGGGCCACGACCTGCGTTCCCTGCTGCGCGGCGGCGCCAGCGACGAACAGCTTCGCGACCGCCTAGCCGCCATCTGGCACGGCCGCAACGACCACTATTCCGAGCAGCGCGGCCACGAGACACAACGCCGCGACAAGGTCGAAATGAGCTACATCGGTGGCTGACCGCGCTGTGCGCACGGCTATGCGGGCGCCGGGATGCTTGAGCCAGGCATCCCGGTGTCGGCGGCAACGACCGAATGGGCGCTTTATTTATATTTTGCTTTAGCTTATTTATGGGAGCACTGTCGTGCCGATATTGAAACTCAGCTGCGCCAAGCATCCTGATGCCCAGGCGCGTGATCGTCTGATCCGGCGCCTTACCGACGTGCTGATCGAAGAGCTCGGGGTGCCGCCCGAGTCGGTCAACGTGCTGATCGAGCTCGTCGATCCGCAGTACTGGGGCGTGGCGGGCGAAAGCCTGCGAACGAAGTTCGACCGAGAGGGCTCATGAGGTTCCCGGGCACGGCCAGACAGCGTATGGATGGCAAGGACATGCGCAGGCAAAGCCCCGCTCATTGACACATGATCTCGCGCGATGAAATCGATGGCCTGGTGCTGGCGGGCGGCCAGTCGCGCCGCATGCGGGGCCAGGGCGGCCCGGCGGTCGACAAGGGCCTGCTGATGCTCGACGGCGCTCCGCTGGTGCAGCGAGTGGCGCAGACTCTGGCTCCTTGGGTCGACACACTTTATATCAGCGCCAACCGGCATCTTGATATCTACGGCCGCCACGGGCTTTGTGTTCCCGACGATGCCGAATTCGGCGGCGACGCCGGCCCATTGGCCGGGGTGGCCAGTGTCATGGTGCGTTCCCGGCGGCCCTGGCTGCTGGTGTCGCCGGTGGACGTGCCGCGCCTGCCCATGGACATGCCTGCGCGGCTTGCCGAAGCGGCGGGGGGCAAGGCCCCGCTGGCCTACGCTTGTGCGGGCGGCAAAGAGCACCCCTTATGCATGCTGGTGCGCTGCGACCTGCAACGAGACCTGCGGTCTTATCTGCTGGAAGGCGGCCGCAAGGTGCTTGACTGGCACCGGCGCCACGGTGCCGTGCCGGTCGACTTCGGCGACGACCCTGGCCTTTTCCGCAATATCAATACGCCTGAAGACTGGCGTGCGGCAGGCGGGCAGGGGGCGGCTTCGTAGACCCTGCCGCGGGCCCTGGCCCGCCCTGGATGCGCGTGGCGCCTACACCAGCCAGCTTGCCCAGCTGTAGTAGGGCACGAGATCGCCTTCCTTGAATTGCCTGCCGGCCGGAATGCGGGCCAGGCCGTCGGACCAGGGCAGCGAGCTGATCACCCCCGAGCCCTGGCGGGAAAAGACGCCGAGCCGAGTGTGGCCGTTATCGCCGCGTTGGGCGCGCACGCGAATGAATTCATCCCGTATGTCGTTGAAGGGCGGCTGGCTGTCCAGCTGGGCGTGTTCGATGGGAGGCAGCCATTGCTCGCGCCCCTGCATGCGGCGCACCAGCGGCGAAACCAGCAGGGCAAACACCGCGAAGGCCGATACAGGGTTGCCGGGCAGGCAGACGATGGGCTTGCCCTGTGCGCGCGCAAGGGCCACCGGCTTGCCGGGCTTCATCCTGACGCGCCACAGGTCGAGCTCGCCACCGGCCTTTTCGATGGCGGGCTTGACCAGGTCTTTTTCGCCTACCGATACGCCGCCGACGCTGATGATGAGATCGCAATCGGCTATCAGCGTGTTCAGTGCCTGCTGCAGCGATTCGAAGGTGTCTTTGGCATGCAGCACATGAACCGGGTCGGCGCCCAGCCCCGTCACCAGGGCGGCCAGCATGGGGCCGTTGGAGTTGTAGATCTGTGCCGCCTGCAAGGGCGTACCCAGTTCGGCCAATTCGTCGCCGGTAGTAAGAATGCCGACTTTCAGCCGGGGATAGACGGGCACCTGGGCATAGCCCTGGGAGGCGAGCAGGGCGATCTCGGCGGCGCCGATGCGCCTTCCCGCTTCAAGCAGCGTGCTGTCTTTCTGCACGTCTTCGCCGCGCCGGCGTATGTGCTCGCCCAGCTTGGGCGCTTGATCGATGAGCAGGACGTTGTCGGTTTCAGTGGCGTCTTCTTGTATGACGACCGTATCCGCCCCTTCGGGAATGAGGCTGCCCGTGAAAATGCGGATGCATTGGCCGGCCTGCAGCGGCTGGGGCTGTTCGCCGGCGTAGCAGCGCTGCTGCACGGGCAGGCCGCGGCCCGGCTGGTAGTCGGCGAAGCGAATTGCATAGCCGTCCATGGCGCTGTTGTCGGCCGGCGGCATGTCGAGGTGGGCGGTCAGCGACTTGGCCAGGATGCGGCCCTGTGCCTGGTGCAAGGGGCAGTCTTCGGTTTTTGTGGGGGCGTTTCCGGCCTGGGCAAGCTGGGCCTGGGCGACGTCGAATTCAAGCATGTCGTTATCAGCGGTGTGAAAGTTGATGGCTGCAATGGCGCGGGCAGGCCGATGGCCGGCCCCGCGGCAAGGCCTTAAAGGCCCAGCGCTTCGGACGTATTGAGATAATGCGTGGCGAAGTTGCAGGGCCGATGGGTGCTGTCGAGCTGTTCTTTGATGATGCCTTCCCAGGCCGTCTTGCAGGCGCCGGTGGAGCCGGGCACGCAGAAGACCAGGGTGTTGTTGGCCACCCCCGCGAAGGCGTCCGACTGCAGGGTGGACGTGCCGATTTCAAGATACGACAGATGGCGGAACAGTTCGCCGAACCCGGCCAGTGTCATGTCGAGCAGCGGCGTAAGGGCCGCGCCGGTGGATTTCTGGTGGCTGAAGCCCGTGCCGCCGTTGGTGATGACGATCTGGATTTCATCATCGGCGATCCAGTCGCTGATGATCTTGCGCAGCTCGTACATATTGCCCGCGCAGAGCCCGCGGCGCACGCAGCGGTGCCCGGCGGCGGCGATGGCTTCGGACAGGTAGTCGCCCGAGGTATCGGTTTCGGGCGTGCGCGAATCGGAGATGGTCAGCACCGCGCAGTTCAGCGAAATGCGGGGGGCGTTGGGATCTGCTTTGCTCATGGTCGGCTCTTCAGGGTTGGTTCCATTGCTCGGTTTTTTCGGCATCGGCCTCGCGTTGCTGCACCCAAAAACGATCGCCGCCGGCCAGCGTTTCGCGCTTCCAGAAGGGCGCGCGGGTTTTCAGTGCGTCGATGACGTACTCGCAGGCCAGGAAGGCCTGGCCGCGATGCGCGCTGGCGACTGCAACGAACACGATCTGATCTTTGAGGTGCAGTTCGCCATAGCGATGCACGGCCAGAACTTCGGCGACGTCCCAGCGCGACAGCGCGGTATCGCAGATTTCAGTGATCTCGCGTTCGCACATGCCGGGGTAGTGCTCGAGGAACAGGCTTTGCGTGGCCTGGTCGGGCGCGTAGTCGCGCACGTAGCCGGTGAAGGTGACCAGCGCACCGGCCTTGCCCGCCGTGCGCTCGCGCAGTTGCGCCACCAGGGCTGCGGAGTCGAAGTCGTGTTGCTGGACAATGACCATGGCTAGCCTCCGGTCACGGGCTCGAACACGGCGACTTCGTCGCCTGGCTGAATGACGCTGTCGGGCCGCACATGGAACTGGTTGACGGCCAGCTTCAGCCGCCGGGTGGGCGCCAGCTGGGGATAGCGCTGTTCGAGCTGCGCCAGCCAGTCGGCCCCGCTGATCGGCCCTTGAAGCGGCCAGGATTCCTGGCGCACCTGGGTCAGTTCGGCGACCTGGGCAAAATACAGAACATTAATCGCTGTGCCACTCACCGCTTTTACCTCCGGACTTGTGTTTGAGCCGCACGTCTTCGATGACAATCCCTTTGTCGGCCGCCTTGCACATGTCGTAGATGGTAAGCGCGGCCACGCTGCAGGCGGTCATGGCTTCCATCTCGACCCCGGTCTTGTAGTCGGTGCGGCAGGTGGCGCGCACCGTGATCGCGTGGTGCTCGTCTTCGGGGAAGAACTCGATGCCGGCGAAGCTGAGCGGCAGGCTGTGGCACAGGGGGATGAGCTCGGCGCATCGCTTGGCCGCCAGCACACCGGCCACGCGCGCCGTGTTAAGGACTTCGCCCTTGCTGTTTTCTTGCGCGGTAAGCAGGCGATAGGCCTGGGCGCTCATGCGGACGCGGCATTGCGCCGTGGCGCTGCGCTGGGTGGGAAGCTTGCTGCTGACGTCGACCATGCGGATCTGGCCGGCATCGTCGAGGTGGCTGAGCGCGGGCTCGGCCGACGGGGTGTGGCTCATGTCGAAAAATGGATAAGGATCAGGTCCTTATACTATACGCGATACCCGCAAGAACAGCTTTGCCGATGGGTTCGAAGCAGCGCCGGCACGCCGTGCAGGCATGCCCGCGAGCTTGTGCACTCGAGCCAGCGAACGGCGTGTCGCCAGTCGCCTACGAGCTGAACGCACGCCGCACATCGGCGTAGGCGATGTGCTTGTCGTGATGGAAGCCGTCGAGCAGGGCGACTTTTCGCGGGGTGAAGAGGGTGCTGCGGCTGGCGACCAGCCTTTGGCCTTCGGTCAGCCCGCGTTCGAACAGGGGTTCGAATTCAAGCGCGCTCATGCCGCTTTCGGCGGCGAAACGGCTGATGTGGGTCTTGGCAGTTTCGCGGTGCTGGGCCAGGTCGTGGGGCAGGGCCTGGAACACCGCTGCGGCGCCGTTCGCGGCCCCGCATATCACCACCCACTGATCCAGCGAGGTATGGCCGTGCAGGTCGGCGCAGGCATAGGCGCTGCCGAAAAAGCTCATGGACAGCAGGGCGGCGGACATTTTGGGCAGTATCATGCAAGGCCCCTACTCTGTGTGTTCGTGACGCGCCGGGAACGCGAGGAAATCCATTGTGCCCAACTTTCATTACCAGGACATGAAAGCGGCGTATGCATATGTGTCTGTTCGCGATGTTTTGTGTCCTGCGGGCATCAGGCGGATTTTCATCATTGGGCTCAGGGTTTTCCCGCTCGTGGGGGCCTGGAACATGCTACAACCGATACTGTACGCGCCGGCGCGGTCGTAGCTTTGCACCGCGGCCGGCGCGATGCCACCCATCCAATCCACAGGAGAAACACATGACCATCAAAGAAGGCGATCGCATTCCCGAGGGCACGCTGGCCGAGTACGTGCAGGTCGAGACCGATGCTTGCGGCCTGGGGCCGAACCCGTTCAAGGTGGGCGAGCAGGCCAAGGGCAAGACAGTGGCCCTGTTTGCGGTGCCCGGCGCGTTTACGCCCACCTGCTCCGAAAAACACCTGCCCGGCTATCTCGAGGCGGCCGACCAGCTCAAGGCCAAGGGCGTGGACGAGATCTGGTGCGTGGCGGTCAATGACCCCTTCGTCATGGGTGCTTGGGGCAAGAGCCTGGGCGTCGACGGCCGCGTCCGCATGCTGGGCGACGGCAGCGGCACCTGGACCAAGAGCCTGGGCCTCGAGCTAGACCTGGTCGACAAGGGCCTGGGGGTGCGTTCGCAGCGCTATTCGGCCTTGCTGCGCGACGGCGTGGTCGAAAAGCTCAACCTCGAACAAGGCCCCGGCCTGAACGTAAGCGATGCCCAGACGCTGCTCAAGCAGCTCTGATCCGGGCCTGGCCGCTTGGCGCTGATGCCCCCGGCCACGCCTGCCGGCATGGCGGGTGCCGCAGCGATGCGGCCAACCCCCTTCGCGCCATGGCTTGGCCGCGCGGGGGCCTGATTCCCACGATTTGATCTACCGCCCGGCGCTGCCGGCCGGCAGTGCTTATTCATGCTGAAGAACGTCGCGTCCTTTTTCTCGCTTTACCTCGCCACGCTGCTGATGTTGGTGGGCACAGGCCTGTTCAACACCTTCCTCAGCCTGTGGCTGACCGCGGCTTCGGTGTCCGAAATATGGGTGGGCGCCCAGATGGCCGCGTATTATTTCGGCCTGGTGGCCGGCGCGCGGGTGGGCCACAAACTGATCATCAAGTTCGGCCACATACGCGCCTACTCGGCCGGCGCCGCCATCGTCACGGCGGCGTTGCTGACCATGGCCCTGGCTGACAATCTCTGGCTGTGGCTGGCGCTGCGCCTGCTGGTGGGCCTGGCCATGGTCACCCAGTTCATGGTGGTGGAAAGCTGGCTGAACGAGCAGGCCGAAAACAAGATTCGCGGCAGCATTTTCGCGCTGTACATGGTGTTTTCCGGCTTGGGCATGGTGCTGGGCCAATTTGCCCTGGTCATGTTCCCCGAGCTGGATTTCAAGCCCATTATCTTTGCGGCCATGTGCTCGGTGCTGTGCCTGGTGCCCATTGCGCTGACGGGACGCCTGCACCCCGCCATGCAGGTGCCCGTGCCCATCAAGCCCCGCTACTACTTTTCGCTGGTGCCCATGTCGCTGGCCACGGTCTTCATCACCGGCCTGCTTACAGGGGCGTTCTATGGTCTGGGCCCCGTCTTCGCGGTAAGGCAGGGGCTCAGCTATGACCAGGCCGCCATCTTCGTGGCGGCGGGCGTCGCGGCCGGGCTGGTGGCCCAGGGGCCCATGGGCTGGCTGGCCGACAGGCTCAATCGCGCCGGCCTCATCCGCGTCACTTCATTGCTGCTGTTGCTGGTGGGTGTGCCACTGTGGGGCTGGGTGCAGTTGCCTTACTGGGCATTGCTGGTGATCTCCTGTGCCTTCGGCATATTGCAGTTTCCCCTTTATCCCGTTGGCGTGGCCTTTGCCAATGACAATATAGAACCCGAACGCCGCGTCGGCCTCAGCGCCATCGTGCTCATGATCTACGGCCTGGGAGCCTGTCTGGGGCCTTTGATAGCGGGCGCCTTGATGCGCGGAATCGGCACGCAGACCTTCTTCATGTTCGTGTCGGCCTGCGCCGCCGTGCTGGTGCTGTATGTCAGGCCGCAGCGGGTAAGCGGCGATCACCTCAGTGCCGATGCTCCGACCCAGTTCGTGCCCATGTCCGAAGTGCAGGCCACGCCCGTGGTGGCCGCACTCGATCCGCGGGTCGACGTCGAAAGCGACGTCTCGGCCGAGCCTGTGCCCGAAGAGGCGGCGGCCGCGACCTGATTTCTTGGCCGTGGGTCGGCCGGGCCGGCTGCCGGGCAGATCGGCGGCCAGGGCCAGGCGGCGGGCCTTGCTGCCCGTCGCTCTCAGCGCGGCATCAGCAGCCCTATGGCGACGACGGCCAGGACCAATCCCGCAAGCTTGTTGGGCGGCAGCCCTTCCTTGAACACCCAGGCGCCCACCAGGGCCCCCAGGCCGATGACGCCGATGTTCATCGAGGCGAAGACCAGGGTGGGATTGTCGGGATACTGCTGGTGGGCGCGCAGGTAGAAATAGATGTTGCTGAAGTTCAGCGCGCCCAGCAGCACGCCTGCCGCCACACTGCGCGCCCGCCATCGGGCGCGGCGGCTGGCTAGCCATGCCCCCATGGCCAGCCCGGCCAGCACGAAGGCGGCAAGCAGGCTGCTGGCGAAGTCCACGGCGCTTCGCGCCATTTGCTTGAACAGGATGTCGATTGCGCCATAGCCCGCCCACACGCAAAGCAGCACAGTCAGCGTCCCGGCCCTGCCGCCGGATGGAATGTCGCCAGGCCGGGCAGCCGGGCCCGCGCTGTCCTGTGCCGCGATGTCCATGCGGCCGGGCTGCCAGAGCAGGCAGACCAGCGCTGCAAGGGCCACGGCCATGCCCGCCAGCTTTGCAGGCGATGCGGTTTCGCCGAACAGCAGAAAAGCCGCCGCCAGGGGGATCAGAAGCGAAAGCCGCTGGGCCGCATCGCTGACCACGATGCCGGCATGGCGCACCGCGCCCGCCATGGCCAGGAAGATGCCGGGAAGC
Source organism: Pusillimonas noertemannii (assembly GCF_003096595.1). Lineage (GTDB taxonomy): Bacteria > Pseudomonadota > Gammaproteobacteria > Burkholderiales > Burkholderiaceae_B > Pusillimonas > Pusillimonas noertemannii. The sequence goes on from NZ_QEKO01000001.1 coordinate 802,452, forward strand.
AGAATGCCAAGCAGGATCAGCACCCACCACGGCGTGCCCGGGGCAAGCAGCTGCTCTGGATGGGGGCGCAACAGCGCCAGGCACAGCAGGGCCGCCACGGGGTAATTGACGGCGATGGCCTGGTCCACCCGGATGTCCTGCCGGCGTGCGACCTTCAGCAGGATGGAGACGGCGACGCTGGATGCGACGCTCGCCACTAGGCTGAGCATGAGAGGCTGCCGGGCGGTTTGGTTTCGGCCTGCCGGATCAGGCCTGGTTCAATGCCTGGTGTGCCGTGTCGTGGCCGTGGTGGCCGGCTTCGCGCAGGCCCAGGCGCTCGAACAGGGCACGGTCCTGCATGTATTGCGGGTTGCCGGTGGTAAGCAGTTTTTCGCCGTAGAAGATGGAGTTTGCGCCTGCGGCAAAGCACAGGGCCTGCATGGTCTCGTCCATGGCTTCGCGCCCGGCCGAGAGCCGTACCACGGCCTTGGGCATGGTGATGCGGGCCACCGCGATGGTGCGGATGAACTCGAAGGGGTCGAGGTCGGGCGTGCCGTGCAGGGGCGTGCCCTCGACCTTGACGAGGTTGTTGACGGGCACCGAATCGGGATAGGGGTTCATATTGGCCAGTTGGGCAACCAGGCCCGCGCGCTCGCGGCGCGATTCGCCCAGCCCGACGATGCCGCCGCAACATACGTTGATGCCCGCGCCGCGCACTCGCTCGAGCGTGTCGAGGCGGTCTTGGTAAGTGCGCGTGGTGATGATCTGCCCATAGAACTCGGGCGATGTATCGAGGTTGTGGTTGTAGTAATCAAGCCCGGCGTCGCGCAGTTGCTCGGCCTGGCCCTCTTTGAGCATGCCCAGGGTAACGCAGGTTTCCAGGCCCAGGGCCTTCACGGCCGACACCATTTCGGCCACGGCGTCGATCTGGTGCGGCTTGGGCGAGCGCCACGCCGCGCCCATGCAGAACCGTTGCGCGCCGCCGGCCTTGGCCTGGCGCGCGGCTTCAAGCACTTCGTCGAGCGGCATCAGCTTTTCGCGCTCTACCTCTGTTTCGTAGCGCGCCGATTGGGGGCAGTATGAACAGTCTTCCGGGCAGCCGCCCGTCTTGATCGACAGCAGGCTGGAAAGCTGGACGGTGTTGGGCTCGTGGTGTTCACGATGCACCGTCTGGGCACGGAAAAGAAGGTCGAGGAAAGGAAGCTCGTAGAGTTCGGCGATCTGTGAGATCGTCCAGCGTGGCGGGACCGCTTCTTGTTTGCGGCGAACTTCAAGCGTGGTGATGGTGGTCATGGGCGGCAATGATAATGATGAGGACGATATCCGGCTATGGTAGGCATGCCGGCGCCATTGGGCAAATGGTGAAATGAGCCAATGGCCAGTAAGTAAAGCTCAAAATCGCTCAACGTCTTTCAATCTCAACGCAAACGGCCGGTTTTCGCTGCCGAACCAAAGCGCCCGCAGCGCGGCGTGAAAGAGTTTCAAAATGTATCTTTGGGCGGTGAAAGGGAGCCGGCGAGCCCCGGACTCGGCGCAAGCCGTTTAAGGGCAGGGTGTTTGGCAAGACCGCGAGCCTGGGCCGCGCCCGGCGTTTGCAGGGCTCATTCAGCCGATTGCGCTGGCTCCGAGGGGGCAGGCCTGCTCGCAGCTTCCACGCCATGCCACGAGCCCCGCGCAATAGCCTCGGCCACGGTGGCATGCACCAGGCGGCGTCCTTCGTGCACCGCCTGAGAATGCGAGCGCGCCAGGCTTTCGAATAGCGACCACGTCAGATACAGCCCGCGTAACGGGCTCCAGCTGACGTTGGAAAGACCGTGCTCGTACAAGGCGCAGGCGGGCACGATGGTCAGGCCCAGCCCCTCGCGGGCCAGGTCCAGGCACAGCCCCAGGGTGTCGGTTTCCACCGCGATGCTGAAATCCATGCCCTTGCGCTTGAGCATGTGCTCGATTTGCGAGGTGATGGCGTTGGGGCGTCCCGGCAGGATCAGCTTGGCGCCGTCGAGGCGCGATATGGGCGTTGCTTCGTGGGGCTTGAGGTGGTCGGCCTGGCTGCCCAACACGATCAGCGGCTCACGAACCAGCGGGGTCTGGGCGTAGCCTGTGGGCGGTGCGGGGTCGAAGGGGATGATGCACAGGTCGAGCAGGCCCGCCAAGAGATGGTCTCGCAGCATATTGCTGACCCCTTCATGGACACGCAGCTTGATTTCGGGGTGCTGGGTCACCAGCCTGCCGGCGAAGGGCGAGGTAAAGATTTTTTGCCACGAGGCGGGTACGCCTATGGACAACTGACCGGAGGCCATTTCGCCCACCTGGTCCTTCAGCATGGAAAACTGCCGCAGCAGCGGGCGGGCGCGGTCGGCCAGCAATTTGCCCGCTTCAGTCAGGCTGACCCCGCCCTGGGTGCGCACGAACAGGGTCGTGCCCATCATTTTTTCCAGCGTGGCAATGTGCCGGGAAAGCGTGGGCTGGGAAAGGTTGAGATCCAGCGCGGCTTTGTTGATGCTTCCCAGCTCGGCGACCCGCAGCATGTATTCGAGCAGACGTGTGTGCATGGCGTGGGGCTGGAAGGTGGCGAGGTGCCCCGTGCTGAAGGGCCGTAATGGCTCGGTTAACCGAATTTCGAATAACGACTATATCACCCAGGCATTATTTTTATAACCCGGGCTTGCACTACTATTAGCGGTATGCGCGGCGCGCTGCTTGCGAGCGCGCCGGCGAAGGCGCCCACGGCGGCGTATGCAGTCAAGGAGACGGAATTCATGAAGATCAGAATCATCGGCGCCGGCCCCGCGGGGCTTTACTTTGCCGCACTGATGAAGCAGCACGACCCATCGCACGACATCGTCATCTACGAGCGCAACCCGCGCGATGCCACCTGGGGTTTCGGCGTGGTGTTTTCCGATCGCGCCCTTGAGTTCCTGAAAGGCGACGACGAGCAGCTTTACCATTACCTTACGCCCCATCTGGAAAACTGGCCCGAGATCACCGTCGTCCACAACGACACCCGCATTCCCATTGCGGGCAATGGTTTTGCCTCGATCGGAAGGCTCGAGCTCCTGACCCTGATGTACCGGTATGTAGAGCAGTTGGGCGTGCCCATACGCTTCGAGACCGAGGTGAACAGCCTGGAAGAAATCGGCGACGCCGACCTGGTGGTGGGCGCCAACGGGGTCGCATCGTGGATCCGCGCCGAGAACGAGGCGAAGCTGGGCACCACCACCGACTGGCGGCCCAATAAATTCATCTGGTACGGCACCACCAAGGCCTTCAACAGCCTGACGCTTACTTTCCGCGAAACGGGGCAGGGCGTATTTTGCGCCCACCACTATCGCTACCGGCCCGACATGAGCACCTTTCTGGTCGAGGTCGAAGAAGACACCTGGCGACGCGCTGCGCACGGCCCATTTTTCCATAGGCTCGGGCACCCGGCTGGCCATGGAAGACGCCGTTGCGCTGTTCAAGGCCTTCAAGGAAACAGGCGAAGACGTGGCGCGTGCCCGCGAGCGCTTTCGCGAACTGCGCCTGCCCCCCATGCGCAAGATCTGGGAGGCGGCCAATGCCAGCATCGAGTGGTACGAAAAAATGGATGAATTGGTACCCTCGATGAGTCCGGTAGAATTTGCTTACAGCTACATGACCCGCACAGGCCGCGTGTCTCATGAAGACATGCGCCGCATCGATCCTGAACTGGCCGCGGCATACGAAAAGCTGGCGTCCGATAATTGAGTGGAGACATCCAATGAGCAAGCGTAAAGTCATCGTCACCGTTGCCCCTACGGGCGGCATGGCCAGCAAGAAGCAAAACCCCAACCTGCCCACTCAACCGAAGGAAATCGCCGAAGACGTGTTGCGCTGCTATAACGCGGGCGCCAGCGTGGTGGCCCTGCACGCGCGCCGCGCCAGCGACGACGAGGCCACTTGCGACCCTGCGGTCTACGGCGAAATAAACGCACTGATACGCGATAAATGCGACATTGTGCTCAACAACTCGACGGGCGGCGGCATCAACGGCGACATGATCCACCAGCTTAACAACGGCTTGTGGGAAATCAACTTCCAGGAGCGCCTGAAGGGCATGGAAGCCCCCGGCGCCGAGATGTGCACGCTCGACGCGCAGACCATCTGCGCCAGCTTCGGCGGCAAGGAAATCCTGGTTCCCACCACGCCCACCCGCATCCGCGAGCTGGCCGAGAAGATGATGGCGCGCGGCATCAAGCCCGAATGGGAGGTCTTCAGCCTTGAAGACATTCTTCAGGACGTGACCAATGCCATCAAGGCCGGCCTGGACAAGGCGCCGCACTTCATCAACATCGTGATCGGCGTCAATGCCTTCCAGGGCGCGCTGCCCTACACTCCGCGCATCCTGCAGATGATGGTCGACCACTTGCCGCCCAACACCGTGTTCAACGTCAGCGGGATCGGCCCCGCGCAGCTGCCGGCCACGATCCAGGGCATTTTGCTGGGCGGCCATGCGCGCACCGGCCTCGAAGACAATCTGTACTACGAGCACGGCGTGCTGGCTACCAACGTTCAGCTGGTCGAGCGCACCGTGCGCCTCATCCGCGAAATGGGCCACGAACCCGCCACGCCGACCGAGGCGCGCGAGATCATGGGCCTGCCGCAGCTCAAGTAGGGTCGTAAAAGGCTATTATCAGAACTTTTGCATTGCGGAGCGCGGCGAATGAGCCTGTTTGAACGTAGCCTGACCGTCGAGTGGGGCGATTGCGACGATGCCGGCATCGTCTTCTACCCCACTTTCTTTTACTGGTACGACAGCACCTACCAGGGCCTGTGCCGCAGCAGGGGCCTTAGCCAGCGCACCATCCGTTCGCGCTTCAATGCGGTGACGCCGCTGGTCGATGTGGGCAGTGTGTTCCGTTCGCCGGTCACCTACGACGATGTCATCACCATCGAGGCCGATGTCGTCGAGTGGTCCGAGCGCCGCTTCAAGGTGGCCTACACGGTGAAATGCGGCGATCGCCTGGTGTCGACCGGGCACGAGCTGCGCGCCTGGGCCGAGCTCGTCGGCGAGGGCCGCCTGAAAGGCGCGGCCATACCCGACGAGTTCAAGGCTTATTTTAGCTAGCAGCAGCCGTCGCCCGCGGGGGGCTGCAGGCGCACATAGCGCCCATAGACCGGGTCTTTGTCCAGGCCCAGCAGCCTGATGGCGTTATCGCGCAAGATAAGCGGCTTTACTTCCTCGCGGATGCCGATCTTGTCGAAATCCTCGAGCCAGCGGTCGGGCGTGATCACCGGGAAGTCAGAGCCGAACAGCATTTTGTCCTTCAGGACAGTGTTGGCGTACTGGATGAGTATGGGCGGGAAATACTTGGGCGACCAGCCTGAAAGGTCGATATAGACCTGGGGCTTGTGGGTTGCTACCGCCAGGGCGTTTTCCTGCCACGGAAACGAGGGGTGGGCGATGACGATGGGCATGTCGGGGAAATCAACCGCCACGTCGTCCAGGTACATGGGGTCGGAGTACTTCAGGCGCACGCCGCCGCCGCCGCGCATGCGGGCGCCCACGCCGGTCTGGCCGCTGTGGAAGATGGCCGGCAGGCCGGCCTCGGCGATGGCTTCGTACAGATCGTAGGCGCGCCGTTCGTTGGGGTAGAACTCTTGCTGCGAGGGGTGGAACTTGAAGCCCCGGACGCCGTAGTCTTTGATCAGGCGCCGGGCCTCGCGCGCCCCCATCTTGCCGCGCAGCGGATCGATGCTGGCGAAGGGAATGAGCACGTCTCGGTGCTGGGCGGCTTCTTCGGCCACTTCTTCGTTCGAGATGCGCACCTGGCCATTGGCCCTTTCGGTGTCGACCGTGAAGATCACGGCCATCATATTGCGCTCGCGATAATAGTCGGCGGTTTCGGCGATGGTGGGCCGAGGCATTTTTTCCTTGAAATAGGCCGCCATGGCGGCGTCGAAGGCGATGGCGACCTCGTCGGGTGCGTTGCGTGTGGAAACGGTGGCGTGGGTGTGGATGTCGATGGCCACTACCTGGTTCAGGCCGGTCATGGGGGTCCTTGATATGTGCGCCCGGAAGGAAGTTGCGCAGGCAAGCGCGTTTGTCCATAAGGGCCGATACTAATATATTGTTAGGCTGGTTAACAGTTATAAAGATCATATTATCCCGGATTGCCGCCTTCCATCCGTGCTAACCCTGGGGCCGGCTGCAGATTCTGCAGAAGGGCGTCCCGATCCGGGGGCCGATGATATATTTTGAGTGCAATCCGATTGCACTTTCGGTAGCGCTATCGATGAACACATACAATCCCGCCGGCACTGACGGCGACCTTCCACAACCGCTTGCCGCCGGCGAGGGCCCGGCACGTAGCGGGCGGGCGGCAGAAGACGACATCGACTTGCTGCGCGATTCGCTGGCGTACGAAATCAAGAAAGCCCAGGTGCGGTCATACGAAGTGCTGTTCGGGCTTTTCGGGGCCGACGCATTGTCTCCGGGCCGCATGACGGCGCTGTGCATCATCGGCAACCAGCCCGGCATCAATCAGTCGGCCCTGGCCGATGCCTTGCGCGTCAATCGGGCCAGCGTGGTGAAGGTCATCGATGCCCTGCAATCGCTGGGCTATGTCGAACGCCAGAGCATTCCCGACGACCGGCGCAGCTACGCCCTGGCCGTCACCCCCAGGGGCCGCGAAGAACTTCGCCGGCTCACAGCGCTGTCGCGCCGCTATGAAGACATGATTGCGGCCCAGCTTACCGGCCGCGAGCGCAAGACGCTGATCAGGTTGCTGGCCAAAGTGGCGGCCGACAAATAAGCCGGCGTTAACCGGGCGGCAAACGTCGGGCAGGCAAAGCGGGGCGGAAAGGGTTCCGGCGCGAAAGAGGCGCGGGTTCAGCGGGCGATCAGCGCGGTCAGTGCGTCGATGTCGGCTTTTGCCGCTTGCGCCGCAATGAGTTCGATATTGCGATAGTGCCGTATCAGCGCCTGGCCTGTTTCGGTAAGCTTGCTGCCCCCGCCCGAAGCGCCGCCTTCGGACGACGTGACCGCCGGTTTCTTCAGGGCGTTGTTGGTGTCGTTCACCAATAGCCAGGCCCGCCTGTAAGACATCTTCAATTGCCGGGCGGCGGCCGAGATCGAGCCTGTGCGGTCGATGGCCTCGAGCAGCGTGATGCGGCCGGGGCCGATGGCGATGGTGCCGTCGCGATAGACGCGCATGCGAAATTGGACTTGTGGGGCGGGGTTGGTCATAGTGAAGGCTCGAGATCCATAAGGGGAACTTCCGGTATGGAGGTGATGGCGCGCACCTCGGCAAGCAGTAATTGTGCGCCCGGCGAGGGCCGGTCGTCGGTGCGGCGCAGCAGCCCCACCTGGCGGGCCGTTTCGGGCAGTGGCAGCGCCAGCCGGTAAAGCATACCCGACGAGAACTCTCGCCGATACTGGTGGGGCGAGATGATTGTAAGCATGTCGCTGTCGAGCAAGACCTCGCGGATGATGGAAAGATCGGTGGTTTCGAGCGCAATGTGCGGCTGGCTGATGTCGCGCGCCGAAAACAGGGTCTCGAACAGGTTGCGCGTGGGCGTTCCGGAATGGGGCAGCACCCATTCATATTCGAGGGTGTCGGCCAGCGAGACGTTTTCGCGTGTGCAAAGCGGGTGGCCCGCCCGGCATACAACGGCCATCATGTCGTTGATGAGGGGCTCGCGGCTAAGGCCCTTGCAGTGCTGGGGCGGGCGCAGGGCGCCCAGCATAAAGTCGATTTCGCCGGCGCGCAGGGCGGCGACCTGCACTTCGAACGAGCCCTCCATGGTCGAGATCTTGAGCTCGGGATGCTTGCGCAAAAGCCGGGTGATGGCCACCGGAAGCACATAGCTGCGGCCCAGCGACAGCACGCCCACCCGCACCTCGCCCTGCTTGAGGCCGCGTATTGCGGCGACCTCGTCGGCGGCGATGCGCACCTCGTTCAGGGCCAGCTTCAATTGCCAGATGACTGTTTCGCCCGCCTGGGTGGGGTGGAGCCCGCGCACGCCGCGCTCGAACAAGGCGGCGCCGATCTCGTGCTCGATGTCGCGCAGCATCAGGCTGACGGCGGGCTGGGAAATGCCCAGCGCGTTGGCGGCCGCGCCCATGTGGCGGCGGCGCGAGAGCTCGATGAGGGCCTTGAGCCGGCGCTCGTTCATGTGCAGGCTGTACAGCCCGGTGCGCCGGGCGTCGCGCGACAGCACGGCGACGTCGCGGTAGGCGGTGTCCATGTAGGCGAAGGCGCGTTCGACGCGGCGCAACAGCACCTGGCCGAAGCGCGTGGGCAGCATGCCGTGGACCGAGCGCTCGAACAGCGGGGCGCCCAGTTCGCTTTCAAGCTGAAGCACGGCCCGGGTGACCGCCGACTGGGCGCGGCACAGGACGGTGCTGGCCTGCGAGACGCTGCCGTACCGGCACACCGCGTGAAAGGCCCGCAAGTGGCGGGTGGAGACAGACGGCGCGGCGGCTTCGGAAAGGCGGGCGGTGGTCGGCTGCATATAAGTTTTTTCGATAGCGAATGAGGCGATTTTCGTCTATTCAGGCGGGTTTTTCCACCCTAGACTGTAAAAAAATAGGCCCCCTTCGCAAAGGGCCGCGTCGCCCGACCGATCAACTTTCCGGATGTACCGATTGCCATGACCACCCAGCAGATCATGCCCAGCCACGTCGTCGAGCGCGTCATGCAAAAGCGCGGGCGGCTGCGCATATACGACCGCTTCGAACCCAGCCGCACGGCGCTGGTCATCATCGACATGCAGCGCTTCTACGTCGACGGCCTGCCGCCGGCCACGAACATCATTCCCGTCATCAACCGCCTGGCCGGGGGCTTCCGGGCCAAGGGCGCCTGCGTGGCCTGGGTCAGCATGACAGCCGGCGAAAACGGCAAAAGTCTCTGGCCCCTTTACCACGACAATTTCTTTTCGGCGGAAAACGGCGCAAGGCATCGCGACGGCCTTAGCCCGGGCAATCCGGGTCATCAACTGCACCCCGACCTCGACGTCCAGGCCGGCGACATCCAGGCCAGCAAGAGCCGGTTCAGCGCGTTCTTTCCCGGCGTGTGCGACCTGCACGAGCAGCTGGCCGCCCGAGGCATCCAGAACGTGGCCATCGGCGGGGTCGTCACCAATTTTTGCTGTGAAACTTCTGCGCGCGACGCCATGATGCTCGACTACCGGGTGGCCATGGTGTCCGACGCCAATGCCGCCCGCTATCCCGAAGACCATCAGGCGGGTTTCACGACGGTATTCCAGAGCTTCGGCGACGTACTCACGTCCCACGAAATGCTCGATGAAGTGCTGCGTTAGCCAAGGAGGCGACAAAAAATGAAGACATCCAGATATCCATCCACCGATTCTTGCGGCTCGCCGCTCGGGCAGTCCGCTGCGCGGCCGGCCCGCCGGCGCTTCGGCGCAACCATGGTGGCGCTCGCGGCAGGCGTGCTGCTGGCCGGCGGCTCGGCCCCCTCGTGGGCCGAAGACGTCGTCCGCGTGGGCGTCATCGGCGAGTTCTCCGGCGTGTTCTCGATATACGGGCAGCAGTCGCGCCGCGCCATCGAGCTGTTCCAGAAAGAACATGGCGACAAGGCGGGCAATATCCGAGTCGAGGTGCTGTATCGCGACACCACTGGCCTGAACCCCGAGGTTTCGCGCCGGGCGGCACAAGAGCTCGTCACTCGCGAGCACGTGCAGTTCCTGGCGGGCTTCGGGCTTACGCCCAATGCCCTGGCGGTGGCGCCGGTGGCCACCCAGACCAAAACCCCCATGGTCGTCATGAACGCAGCGGCCACCGTCTTCGTGCCTACCCGTTCTCCCTACATCGTGCGATTCTCGCTCAGCCAGCAGCAGGTGGCCGAGCCGCTGGCGCAGTGGGCGGCCAAGCAGGGCATCAAGTCGGTCTACATCATCGTGCCCGATTACGCGCCCGGCATCGACGTCGAAAAATACTTCTCCGGGGCCTTTACGGCGGCCGGCGGCAAGGTGGTGGGCTCGGTCAAGACGCCGCTGGGCGGGGTCGAGTACGCGCCTTATCTGCAGCGGGCCGCGGCGGCCGAACCCGATGCCATTTTCTTCATGAGCCCCTCGGGCGACCAGGGCCTGCAGTTCCTGAAAGCCTTCCGCGCACGCGGGATGGACAAAGACATCAAGCTGCTCTCTACCGGCGAACTCACCGACGAAGTCGTGCTCGACAGTCTGGGCGACGACGCCATCGGCCTCATCACCAGCATGCACTATTCGGCCGCCCATGATTCCGACGAAAACCGCAAGTACGTCGCAGCCTGGAAGGCGGCCTACGGCGAGAACGAGCGGCCCAACTGGTACGCCACGGGCGCCTGGGACGGCATGGCCGCCATCTATCACACCGTCGAAAAGCTCGGCGGCAAAATAGATGGCGACAAGGCCGTCGCCGAACTCAAGGGCTACAAGGCCCAAAGCCCGCGTGGCCCCATCTCCATCGACGAAGGCCGCGACATCGTGCAAAACATGTATATCCGGCGTGTCGAGAAAGTCGACGGCAGGCTGGCCAATATCGAGTTCGAAACCATTCCCAACGTAGGAACCCGACAAGAATGAGCACGGCATCCAATGCACCATCGCCGTCCTGGGCCGGGCTGGACACCTCCAGCCTGGGCAAGGGGTTCGAAGACTACGACATTGATTCGCGCACGCCCGATGCGCCGGGGCAACTGGCGCGCTTCCAGCAGCGCAGCGAGGCGGTACAGGGGCAGCAGGGCATCCAGCAAACCACCGTCTCTTACGGCGACCATCCCCTGGCGGCGGCCGACGTCTTCAGGCCAACGAGCGGAGCCGTCCGCGGCACCATCGTCTTCGTGCACGGCGGCTACTGGAAGGGCAAGGGCCGCCCCAACCGCGCCTTTCTTGCGCCCGCCTGGGTAAACGAAGGGGTGCAATGGATCAACCTGGGCTACCCCGTAGTGCCCGAGACGCCCATGCATGAAATCAGCCGCCACATCGGCGGCGCCTTGCGCGCCATCGTCAGCGGCGCCGCGCCATTCGGCATGGTCGAAGGCCCCATCGTGTTGTCGGGCAACAGCGCGGGGGCGCATCTGGTCGCCCAGGCCCTGGCCCAAGGCCTGCCCGAAAGCGCGCCGGGCCGCATCGCCGGCTACATGCTGCTTAGCGGCCTGTACGACCTGCGTCCCGTGGCCGCCACGCCGGCCCAGGAATGGCTGCGGCTCGACGACGAGCAGGCTTTCAGGCTCAGCCCCCTATGCCAGAAGGCTCCCCAGCTGCGGGCGCCCGTCATGGTGGCCGTGGGCGCCGACGAGCCCGACGCCTTCATTGCCCAGTCGCGCGCATACGCCCAGCATCTGCTCGGCCACGCCCAGGTCGACTATCAGGAAGGCGAGGGCCTGAACCACCTGTCCATGATCGCGTCGCTGGATGGGCCCCAGGCCAGGTTCGGCCGGCCCATGGCGGCCTGGCTGGGCCTGCCCGGCCACGCAAACGCCTAAAGGAAGGGCTACATGCTGATCAACGGCATAGCGGTATTGCTCGATGGTTTCGCCTATGGCGCCTTGCTTTTCCTGATGTCGGTCGGCCTGTCCATTACCCTGGGCCTCATGGGTTTCGTCAACCTGGCCCACATGGCCATCGCCATGCTGGGCGGCTATGCGCTCGTTACGGGCATGTCCATGCTGGGGTGGTCGTTCTTTCCCGCCCTGGCGCTGGCGGTCGTCGTTACCAGCATGCTGGGCGTGGTGTTTGAAAGGGGGCTGTTCCGGTTCGTCTATGGCGCTCCGCCGCTGGCCCAGGTGCTGCTTACCGTGGGTGCCTTGTTCATGATCGCGGCCGCCGCCACCTACATCTGGGGACCGGGCCTGCAGGCCGTCACTATTCCCGAGTTCCTCGAGGGGCGCCTGCGCTTCGGGCCCGTCGGGTTTTCGCGCTATCGGCTTTTCCTGCTGCTGGTCGGGCTGGCCGTGCTCGGCCTGCTGCATGTCGGCATGGTGCGCACGCGGTTCGGCGCCATGGTGCGGGCTTCGGTCGACGACCAGGACGTCGCCCGAAGCCTGGGCATTCCGGTCGACAAGGTATTCATGGGCGCCTTCGCTGTGGGCTCGGCGCTGGCCGCACTGGGCGGGGCGCTTAGCGTGCAGGCCATGGGGCTAGATCCGGGGTTCGGCCTGAAGTACCTGGTGCTGGCGCTGCTGATCGTGGTGCTGGGCGGCGCCGGCTCCATCATGGGCACCTTCATGGCGTCCATGCTGATAGGCATTGCCATCATCGCGGGCGCGTACTACGTGCCGGCCATGGGGGCGTTCATCATCTACCTGCTGATGATCGTGGTGCTTACCTTGCGGCCGACAGGCCTGCGCAGCATGAGACGGAGGCATCCATGAACGGCGGAGCACACTATCTGCGCGAGCAGCGGCGCTGGCATTGGGCAGAGATCGTCTTCTGGCTTCTGGTGCCCGCCGCCTGGTTCGTGTTCCCGGGCTATCTGGTGCTGGGCACGCAAATACTCATCGCGGCCTTGTTCGCCCTGTCGCTCGACCTGGTCATGGGCTATGCGGGCATCGTCACGCTGGGGCACGCCGCGTTCTTCGGCATAGGCGCCTACGTGGCCGGCAAGCTGGGCCAGCAGGGCTGGACCGAACCGCTGTCGGGCCTCTTCATCGCGGCCGCCGCCGCGGCTTTCGTTGCAGCGCTTACCGCACGCCTGGTGTGCCGCGGCAACGACCTCAGCCGCCTCATGATCACCCTGGGCCTGGGCATGCTGTTCTACGAGGTGGCCAACAAGGCGTCCAGCATCACGGGCGGCCTTGACGGCATGCTGGACATCGTCATTTCCCCCTTGCTGGGCGTGTTCGCATTCGACATGTGGGGGCGTACCGCCTACGTGTATTCGGCCATCTGCCTTTTTGTCGGCTTTCTGCTGGCACGCCATCTGGTGCGCCAGCCCTTCGGCCTAGCGCTGCACGCGGTGCGCCTCAATCCGGTGCGTTCCGGCGCCATCGGCATCGACAACACCCGTGCCCTGAGCCGCATCTACATTCTGTCGGCGGCCATGGCCGGCGTGGCGGGGGCATTGCTGGCGCAAACCAATCAATTCGTCGCCATCGACGTGCTGTCCTTCCAGCGCAGCGCCGACGTGGCCACCATGCTCATCATCGGCGGCCTGGGCCAGCTCTATGGCGGGCTCGTCGGCGCCACGGGCTTCCTGGTGGCGCAAGATTCCCTTGCGGCCATCAATCCGGTCTATTGGCAGTTCTGGCTGGGCCTGGTGCTGATACTGGTGGTGCTGTTCGTACGGGGCGGCATCGTGGCCCTGGTGCGCCGCATGGCACAGCGCCTGAAACACCGCCTGCAACGGAGGCAGCCATGAGCACTCCCTCGCCCCTACCGCAAACCGGGGTCGCCGGCGCGGCGCCGGCGGCTGGCGCCCAGGCCGCCGTGGTGCTTGAAACGCGCAAGCTGTGCCTGAGTTTCGGCGCGCTCAAGGTTACGCGCGACGTCGACTTCCAGCTGAGGGCGGGCGAACGCCATGCACTCATCGGGTCGAACGGCGCGGGCAAAAGCACGCTGGTCAATTTGCTGGCCGGGGTGCTGCAGCCCCATTCGGGCGATATCCTGCTCGATGGCGAACGCATCAACAAGCTGGCGCCGTTTCAGCGGGTCAGGCGCGGCCTGGTCAGAACCTTCCAGATCACGGCGCTGTTCGGCGAAATGACTCCGCTCGATTCGGTTGCGCTGGCGGTGTGCCAGGCCAACGGCGCCGGCCTTTCGTTCGTGGGCGCCTCGCCGGCCCATGCCCGCGCGGTCGACGAGGCGGCCGAGATACTGCGTACCGTGGGCCTGCTCGAGCACGCCCGCGATGAAACGCGCTTCATGGCCTATGGCCATCAGCGCCTGCTTGAAATCGCGCTGGCCCTAGCCTGCAAGCCGCGTGTGCTGCTGCTCGACGAGCCGGCCGCCGGCGTGCCCATGGGCGAAAGCCGCCGCCTGCTCCAGACCCTGGCCGAACTACCTGGCGACCTTACCATCCTGCTTATCGAGCACGACATGAAGCTGGTGTTCCAGTTCGCGTCGCGCATTTCGGTGCTGGCTGAAGGCGCCCTGCTGGCGCAGGGCACGCCAAACGAAATCGCCAACGACGAACGCGTACGCCAAAGCTATCTCGGACACAGCCATGCCTGAACTGCTTACCCTGCAAGACGTCACCGCCGGCTACGGCGATGCCACCATCATCGAAGACATCTCACTCTCGATTCAAGAGGGCGCGAGCCTGGCGGTGCTGGGCCGCAACGGCGTGGGGAAAACCACCTTGTTGCGCACACTGCTGGGCGCTACCCGTCAGACAGGCGGCGCCATCCACTGGCGCGGCGATTCGCTCGAGGGGGCCGACCCCGTGCGGCGCGCCCGCATGGGCATGGGCTGGGTGCCCCAGCAGCGAGGCGTGTTCAGGTCTCTTACGGTCGAAGAGAACCTGTCTGTGGTCGCCCGGCCCGGGCACTGGAACCTCGACGCCGTCTGGAAGCTGTTCCCGCGCCTGAACGAGCGCAAGTATCATTACGGCGACCAGCTTTCCGGCGGCGAGCAGCAGATGCTGGCCATCGGGCGCGCGCTCATGACCAACCCGGCGCTGTTGCTGCTTGACGAACCTCTTGAAGGCCTTGCGCCGTTGGTGGCCGAAGAGGTGGCCGCGGCGGTGCAGAAAATGGCTGCCCAGGGGACGCTTACCGCCCTGGTGGTCGAGCAGCACCCCATCGTTGCGTTAAAGATGACCACCCAGGCCATTGTCCTCGAGCGCGGCCGCATCTGCCACAGGGCGCGCAGCGAAGAGCTGGCTGCCGATGAGGCGCTGCTGGATTCCATGCTGGGCGTGGCTTGAGCGGGTCGAGCATGTGCCCGCGTTGGTAAGGGCATGCATGGGCACGCCCAGCAACTGTACGAGCCGCCTTTCACCGACTCTCAGATTGATGCGGATCCGGCGCTGGAAGTGCTTGACTTGAGCGAGTAAGAGCCGGACATGCGGGCTATGCCTCGAGCTTGGCCCTCACGCTAAACCGAATGTAGTCCAGCAGTGCCGCCCGTTCTTTCGGATAGGCGGCTAGATCTACGGCTTCTAGTCCAAGATATGCGTCTCGGGCAGCCATGACAACATGTTTATGTTCCAGGGGCAGGCGCTGCAGGGCCCACCCCGCAGCGGCGTCCTTGGACGCAATGTCTCCCATCATCGCGGTGTACCAGATGCGCACCAAGGCAAGGACGATGTTTCTTTCGTCTCCTTCCCAGTCTGCTTCCGTATTCCACTGCGACAGCGTTTCCAACAGCGAGCGCTGAAGGTCAATGGCGGGAACTTCGTCGAAAAACTCGTGGGCTGGCGGGCCGTATAAAGCAACGCTATGCCGCCGCACCTTTGCCAGCAGGATGGCCAGATCGTGGTCCGCCATGGCCGGCTCGAAAACCCCGGCATTGATATCGTCACGCAGCCATTCACCGAATTGCATTTGCCGTCTGGCCGGATGTCGCCATGGCACTACGTCTTCATGAGCCAGGACCGTCACTTCGAGCGCACGGTGTTCGGCGTGGGTGCCGGGAAAGGCCGATACCGACAGCAGACCGGTCAACAATGCGGCTCTCGTTGATTCATCCAAGGGGGCGTTGACGGTGATCAACAGGTCGATATCGCTATACGGCTTCAAGCCGCCATCGATCGCGGAACCAAACAAATGAGTCGCCAGAATGGCTTCATCAAGATGGTTCTCTAAAACTGAAAGCGCATCGAATAGCTGGTTTGCAATCGACTCTGGAAGTTCAGGGGGCATGGTTGAATAAGGCATCTGCTTTCATTTTCCGCCTTTGCCGCCATAAGGCGAACGCGCGAACAGCTGGCTTGCCAGATTGCGGAACCAGATGATGCCGGCGTCTTGTTCGAACCTTCGGCTCCAATACAGCGACACCGTGAAATTGCGCAGGGGAAGGTCAAGGGGTTCGATGTAGGCGAATTCACCATGACGATTGAATTCGCTCACAGTGGTGTCCGGCACGATGGCGCACAGGTTGGTTGCGCGGATGATGGACGGCAGCGTCATGAAGTGCTGCGACACCAGGTTGATCTGTTTTTCGGAATGGATGCGCCTGGCCCGGTTCCAAGCCGGCGGCGCATCACTCATCAGGAGTTATTGCAGTCATGAGCAAGTCGACAAAAATCACTGAGGTCAGGGCGACGGCCCTTTCGGTCCCCGCTTCCTTCGACTATTGCGGCCGTAGGAATGAGCACGAGCTGGGCATCTGTATCGTTGAAATTACGACCGAGGCGGGCCATGTCGGCGTCGGCATGACGGCGATCACAGAGGAAAGCGTCGTCGCCTGCGCGATCAACGAGATTGCGGCGCCGGCGCTAGTGGGCCAGGATGCGCTGAATATCGAAAGGATCTGGGACAAGCTCTACTGGTTGATGACGCCTCGCGGGCAGTCGGGCTATGCCATGCATGCCATCGCCGCCGTGGACCTGGCGCTATGGGACATCAAGGGCCAGGCGCTGGGCCTGCCCGTCTGGAGGCTGCTGGGCGGGGCGCGCCCCAAAGTGCAAACCTACGCCACCATCGGATTCGACTTCTTCGATCGCGAGCAACTGGCTGAAGTGGCCACCGCCTGGAAGGCGAGGGGGTTCAGCAAGTTCAAGATGGTGGTGGGGCACAACGGCCTGAAGCGGCGGGACGAGCCGCGTCCTTTGATGGATGTCATGCGCGAGGACATCAAGCGGGTCGCGATCCTGCGCGAGGCGGCCGGCGAGGACGCCGAACTGTTCGTCGATGCGAACTGCAATCTGGATCTTTATCACGCGACATGGCTGGCCCGTCGCATCGAGGCTTTCGACATCTCGTTCTTCGAAGAACCGCTGGTTGCGAACGACGTGCACGGCCTGCGCGAACTGCGCGGCAAAACGAGAATCCCGCTGGCGGGTGGACAGAACGAAGGGCAGATCCAGAAGTTCAGGGACTTCCTTCTTCATGGTTCGCTCGATGTGCTGCAGCCCAACGTAGCCATTACCGGAGGCATCACCTTGTGCCGCAAGATAGCGGCCATGGCGGAAGGATTCGGCGTCAATATCGACAACGGCGGGGCATGGCCCTTCCACAACATGCATCTGCACGCCGGCCTGCGAAACGGAGGAATGATCGAATACCACATCTTTTCGGTCGAATGCCTGAGCAAGATATTCAACGATCTTCCCGTTCCCCACGCCGGCTGGCTCGAGCTGCCGAACACGCCCGGCCTGGGCTTCACCCTGAACCGTGAAGCGCTGAACGAGTTTGCCGTGCGGCCGTCCTGATCCCTTCCGCTTTCATCCATAAATTTCCCTGAGTCAAGCGGCGGCTCGGGGCCGCAGCGGGCGTCCGACGGACGCCCCGCTTGGCGGAGTGTTGCCCGCGACAACGAAACTGAACCGTTTTGACCGACGGTGGAGGAGATGACATTGAAACCAAGACTTATTGCAATGGGTATTGCATCGGTGCTTCCCATGATGGCCGGTGCGCAGGGCTCGACGAACGTGACCTTGTACGGCATCGTCGGGACGGGAATCGAGTACGTCAACAACGTGTACAACGTCGAGACCGGCGAAAAGCACAGTTCGGTCCATTTCAACAACGTCACGTCGTCCATCTCGTCCCGCTGGGGCCTGCGCGGCAAAGAGGACCTGGGCAATGGCCTGAGCGCGGCCTTCGTGCTGGAATCGGGGTTCAACACCGCCACGGGCATTTCGCGCCAAGGAGGGCGCTTGTTCGGCCGCCAGGCATGGGTGGGCCTCAAGGGCGATTTCGGCCAGCTGGCCTTCGGCCGGCAATACAACATGCTCAAGCGGGGCCTGGCCGAGGCCGATCTGCTTGGGTCCAATACGCACGGCCTGGCGTCGCTGAACAGCTATATACCCAATACGAGAATGGACAACTCCATCACCTATCTCGGCAAGTTCGACGGCTTGCGCTTCGGCGCAGCGTATGCGCGCGGCCGCGAGACGCTCAAGGGCTGCGGGGTCGACTATACCGATCAGACCGCATGCCAGGCCTGGTCGGTGATGCTGGGCTACGACGCGGCGAACTGGGGCGTTGCGGCGGCCTACGATGTCCTGCAAGGCACGGACGCCGGCGGCGGGGCCTGGAACGAATGGTATGGTGCCGGCGCGCCCTTGCTCAAGGACGAAAAGGACAGGCACTGGACGCTCAACGGCTACGTCAAGTTTGACGACCTGAAGATCAGCCTGATCTACCTGAACCGCAAGAACGATGCGGGAATGGCCAGCTATGCGGGGTCTCTGGGCGATCGCAGCGACATGTGGTCCCTGAACGCGGCATATCAGGCGAGTCCTTCAGTAATCGTGGACGGCTCGGTGAACTATCTGCGCTACAAGGACGCGGACGTTGCCTCCAA
This sequence comes from Pusillimonas noertemannii, assembly GCF_003096595.1. Taxonomy (GTDB): domain Bacteria; phylum Pseudomonadota; class Gammaproteobacteria; order Burkholderiales; family Burkholderiaceae_B; genus Pusillimonas; species Pusillimonas noertemannii. The sequence goes on from NZ_QEKO01000001.1 coordinate 820,806, forward strand.
GTCATGGTTCTACGTGGCTCGCGCCCGTTATCTGTTCTCCAAGCGCACTCATGTCTTCATATCGGCCGCCTACATGGACAACAAGGGCTATGCAGCCAACTCGGCTTCGAGCGGCACCTCGGGCGCGGGTTTCCAGGCCGAGGCGGGTGAGAGCCAAACCAGCGTGGCGGTGGGGCTGACCCACCATTTCTGATGTGGCTGGGCTCTTTGTGCGAAGCGAAATGAAGGCGGTAGTTGATATATGAAGTGGGTAAGCGTATATGAAATGCGCCGGCAGGCGCGTCGCACTTTGCCGAAGATGGTCTATGACTATCTCGAGGGAGGAGCCCTGGATGAGCGAACTCTGCGGGGCAACCTGGCGTCATACCAGAATTGGCGCTTCATGCCACGGCGCTTGATCGACCTGAGCGCCGTCAGGCCGGAAACCTCGATGTTCGGGCAGGATATTGCATTTCCTGCCGTCGTGGCGCCCACCGGCCTGAACTCCCTGTTCTGGCCCCGGGCCGACCTCGCCCTGGCGCGCGCGGCTCAGCGCTGCGGCATTCCCTTCACCCTGTCGACGGCCTCCAGCATGTCGCTGGAGCAGGTGGCGGAACTGAGCTCTGGGCGGCTCTGGTTTCAGCTGTATGTCATCGAGCCGGGGCTGGCCCTGTCGCTGGTCGAAAGAGCGAAGGCCGCCGGTTACGAATGCCTGGTGGTCACCGTCGACGTCGTGGCCAACGGCAAGCGCGAGCGCGACCTGCGCAACGGATTCGGACTGCCCGTGCGCTACAGCCTCCGCACGCTTTGGGACGGCCTTTGCCATCCCGCCTGGTCATGGCGCTATCTGCGCCATGGCCTTCCGGTGCTGGGAAACTTCAATGCCTCCCGGGTACCGTCGCCCGAAGCGCGGGCGGCTTTGCTCCGCCGGTCCATGGACGAGAGCTTCGATTGGGCCGCCCTCGACGCCATTCGCCAGAACTGGCCCGGGAAAATGCTGGTCAAGGGCGTTCTGCATCCCGACGACATCGAGCGCTGCCGCAAGATGGGCATGGACGGCGTGGTGCTGTCCAATCATGGCGGCCGGCAATTGGACGATACATGCATGCCGCTGGACGTGCTGGCCCAGCTGTCGCCCATGCCCGGCTTCGACATTCTGGTCGATGGCGGCATACGCCGCGGCAGCGACATCGCCAAGGCCGTAGCGCTGGGCGCGCGCGCCGTCATGCTGGGCCGCGCCGCGCTATACGGCTTGGCTTGCGGCGGCGAAGCGGGTGTATCCCACGCCTTGAGTCTGTTGCAGGAAGAATATCGGAACACGCTTGTACAGCTGGGCTGCCCCGACACCGCGCTGCTGGATGCCGGATATGTTCGGCGTGCGACTTCGGCAGAGGGTCCGTGATCGGCATCCCTCGTTTGATCGCCCAAGTGTCGCTCAGAGTACGCCAACGAAAAAAGCGCCTAACTTGAGTTAGGCGCTTTTTACTGAATTCTTTGGCGGAGCGGACGGGACTCGAACCCGCGACCCCCGGCGTGACAGGCTCTAAAGAGCGAATTTAGGCGAACAGCAAAACGCCATAAAAACCTTTTAAATCAATCTATTGCGCGGAATCTTGAGGTTTTAGGATTCTGGCGGATGCTATGATTGCCACAATTCTGTTTACCCCTGTGTTTACCCCTTGGGAATTTGTGGCGATGACGAGATACCCGAAAGCTGGCAAAGGCCATAAGTGGACTGTACGCGAATTGGCGGCGGTCGCGCCTGCTTGGAAGGGCGATACATTAAGCGATGGCGGCGGCTTGTCTGGTGAGGTCCGGCTGACTGCTGACGGCGCGGTAACGATCCGGTTCAAGTACGCCTTTCGCTGGGATGGCAAGGTGTCATGGTATCAGTGTGGAACGTATCCCACTGTTGATATGGCCGAGATTCGCAGTAGACGCGACAAGGCCCGCGATCTGGTGGCCGAGGGTATCAACCCCAACGACCAGAAGAAAGCCGCCAGGATCGAGGCACAGGCCGCTGTCGAGGCTACCATTGCCGAGGCCAAGCGCCAGGAATCGGAGAACAAGACATTTGCCGATCTGTTCGATGCCTGGATTACTGACGGTGTGGCCAGGGATGACGGCAACGCGGAATTGAAGCGTACCTTTGGCCGGGACATTCTGCCTGTCCTGGGGGCAACTCCGATCAGAAACATTACTGATGCCGACCTGCGGGATGCCTTGCGCCGTGTGGGCCGTGAGCGCGGGCGCGGCCGCACTGCCGAGCGCATGTTATCCGAGCTGCGACAAATGTTCCGCTGGGCTGACAAGCGCCAGCCGTGGCGCGGCCTGCTGATCGAGGGCAACCCGGCCGAGCTGGTCGAGCGCAAGCAGGTAGTAGCGGCCGACTATGCGCCTGGTGTGCGCGACCGTACCTTGTCGCCTGATGAGCTGCGGGAGCTGCGCGACATATTCAACCAGACACAGGCCGCCTATGACGCTGCTGCTGACCGTCGCACGGCTGACAGGCCACTACAGAAAACAACCCAGCTTGCTATGTGGATTTGCTTGTCGACCTGCTGCCGTATCGGTGAGCTGCTGATGGCCAGGTGGGAGCATGTCGACCTGACGGCGGGCCGCTGGTTCGTGCCAGGTCCGAACACCAAGACGAAAACGGATTGGATGGTGTACCTATCGCCGTTCGCTGTGAGCCAGTTCGAGGCGCTGCAAGAACTGACGGGGGATAAGCCGTGGTGCTTTCCTGCGCGTGACGTTGACAACCATGTGTGCGTGAAATCGGCGTCAAAGCAGATAGGCGACCGGCAAATGCAATTCAAGGAACGCAAGCCGCTCAAGAATCGACGGCACGACAATAGCCTAGTGTTGGCCAACGGCGAAAACGGGGAATGGACGCCGCACGACCTGAGACGCACCGGGGCCACGATGATGCAAGCGCTGGGGGTAAGTTTGGATATTATCGACCGCTGCCAGAATCATGTATTGGCGGGCAGCAAGGTGCGGCGGCACTACCTACACCATGACTATGCGGACGAAAAGCGGGAAGCGTGGGGGAGGCTGGGGGCGGAGCTAGAGACTATCTTGGGAAATTCCCATGATGAGGCTATTCCGGCCGTATAGCGTCTGGATGGAAATAATCGGACAGATTGAAAAGATACTCAAATCCGGCGTCGTCTTCATACCGGAATAAGTGATCTAACCCTATGCCTGCCTCTTGTTGCCTGATAGCCTCAGCGAACATTGTGGCGCAAAAATCGGCTGAGCTTCCCATCTTGTAAGTCTCAGCAATCATATCGAACAGCATACGTAGGCGTGGCTGATACTTTGGCTCCGCCCTCATTTCATCCGGGTCTATCAGGTGCCTGGATTTCCACCATGCGTCGTGTGCGTGCTGTTCTTCGGGCGTTTTGTATGGCTGGTGGTCAAGACGGGAAATTTTTCCTCCTAGTGTGCCATCGTCATACATAGCCATAATGCCGCCAAGCTGAAGGACGTTCTTCCCTTCAACCAAGACTGGGCGTAGCGCCTGTGCCAGGACGTTTTCAAGCGCCTGACTGATCGAGGTGCGCTGCTCACGCGCCAGCAAATCCAGTGCTTCGCGGTACATCGGGCGCAGCATTACAGACAATCGCGTCATCTTTTCGCCCGGTGCGCGGGGTGGGCGTCCCCCTTTGTTTTTCGTGGCCATTGCGGCGTTCCTCCAGATTTATCGTGATTGTTGCACACGGATGCTTTTCTGTGTAGCATTGCATCTGTACGTTTAGTGTTCATAAACATACGAAACATAGATAACCAGTATGGAGGCCTTAATGGCACAGCAAGAAACGACTCAGCAACCCATCCCGGACGACATGATCTATGACGATCTGCCGACCCTGAGTAGCTACACAAACATGGGCCGCACGGCAACCTATGCGGCAATCAAGAACTTAGGCTTTCCCGAGCCTTATCAACTTGGGGCACGCCTCGTTCGCTGGAAGCGCTCCGAGGTAAAGGAGTGGCTCGAAAACCGGCCGCGTGGCACACGCCTGACAGCGGCCGACAAAGCACGTCAGAAAGAGGCCGCGTAATGAGCGCCCAAAAGGAAAGCCCCGTCGAGTGCGCTAACACTCACGGGGCCGAAATCGCAGTGTCCCCATCAAAAGGAAACTACACCATGAATGATACAGCCTTTCAGGTCGGCCGCAAACGTGCGGCTGACTGGTTCGCACAAAACGGCTACAGCCTGTGCGTGTTCCGCGATCTGCGCCGCGCTGAATTTGCGCTGCAATCACAAGACACAGCCCCCGAGACCCGCCAGTCGTTTGATGATGGCTTTGCTGCCGGGCTGGCTGACTTTATCGCGGGGGTGCGTCATGGATAAGCATTTGCAAGAGTGCCTGGAGCACATTGCCAAGCCTATTGAGCGCGCCGTCATGGATGGGCGTGTTTCCGGCGCACCGTTCGTAGACTTTACCAATCAAGCATCAATGGTTTTTTCAGGTGTCGAAACGATAGTAGAGCTACTGCAAATAGACACATTGCGGGAGGGTTACGAGGAAGAGGAGCATAGGCGCTTATCAGCCCGCCAGAAAGGTGCTTTGTTGGAACTGATTCGGTCTGTATCCAGGACTATGACATTCCGAGTATCTGACATTGCCGACTGGGCCGATCAGCGCATGAAAGAGAAGGGGATGGCGCAATGAGCAATGCAATGGAGAAACACGAAAAGTTCATTCTTGATGACGTGCTGCCGTCCATCTTTGCGCACTCTGCCAAGGTGGAATGTGGGTCGGTTGAAACCGCTTTGGCCGTGTTCATGGCGCTGGGAACGATTCTGCAAGAACAGGGCGTGAGCGCTGATACTTTGCTGGCGGCGATTCGGTGCAGCGCACTATCTACGCACGATGCACCGGAGGGCTTGCAATGATGAGGAAACAGGACGTCATCGCGTCGATCCTACGGGAACGCAGCCTGAACACATTCGAGGCGATTCAAGAGGGCGATACCTGCCTACATTCGACTGTCGCAACCCTGCGCGGCCTGGGCTACGTCATTACCGACCGCTGGGAGGACGTGGAAACACGGTTTGGCCGGACAGTGCGGGTCAAGCGGTATCGGCTGCTGCGTGGACCGGAGGCGCGTGCGTAATGGCGGGCAGGGGTCGATATAAGGTCGATAGGCGGGACGCTGGAAGCTTTATCCAGCTACCGCTTGCCGTGCTTAATTCGGCTGCCTATCTGCGCCTGTCAGCGTCGGCAAAGGTGCTGCTGATTGATGTGGTCTCGCAATACAAGGGCGACAACAACGGCAAGCTACTGACCGGCTGGCGGATCATGAGTGAGGATCGGGGGTGGACATCGAGGACAACATTGTTCAAAGCCAAAACCGAATTGCTCGACTCTGGTCTGCTGTTCGAGACACGCAAGGGCGCCAGGCCCAATAAGTCGTCATGGTGTGCGGCGACTTGGTGGGCACTGGACTGGACCCCCGACATGGACATCAAGGAACAGTCGTTTCCGCGTGGACAGTATCGGGATAGGCAGCCAGTGAAAATTAACCCGCTTAGTCCAGAAACTGGACAAGCAAGAGCCGCATAGGTCCAGAAAATGGACAAGGAAACACGCTGTCTTGTCCAGAAACTGGACCTATCTGCACCCTTTTTACCCCTTTTCCTTGTCCAGAATATGGACACCTATCTAGATATGCCATCTATACAGGGAATCTATGGGGTTAAGGCAGTCATCAGTAAAGCAGTGCAAGCGGTGCGGCGGCATCTGAACATTGGAGGCAGGTATGGGGGCATGGGTATACAGGGTATGGGCATGGTGGTGCGTGGTGTTGCGCGTGTTCGTCTGCTGATGAGGTGCTGTCCTGGGTGGCGACCACACCAAAGTTATCGGATGCTGGCTCGACCGCTCAGGAATGGTCCCAATGCCCCCGATTCGGCCAAAGGGGAAGCAGCGCGGGGGTTACTGTGCAATTTTCGTTTTCAAGGTGAGTCATGAGTGGTAAGCAGGTAATCGACTTCATTGAGTCGCTGAAAGTCCCCGAGGGTCCGCGTGCCGGCAAGCAGGTGAAGCTGGCTCCTTTTCAAAAGCAGTTCATTCGCGGGGCCATGGCTCCAAAGGTGTTGATGGGCGTCTTGTCTGTTGGCCGGGGTAATGGCAAATCAACTTTGACCGCTGGCATTGCCCTGGGGTCCTTGCTGGGTGTTTGGGATGACCAGCCCCGGCGTGAAATCCTGGTGGCTGCCAGGACACGCGATCAGGCACAGATTGTTTTCCAGTACGTGGCGGGTTTGACTACCGGCCTGCCTGAGGAACAACAGGAACAACTCACGTTCCGGCGTGGCCAGCGTCTGGAAATCGAGTACGGCGACGGCCACATCTTGCGCTGTATTTCTGCTGACCCGAAAAACGCGCTTGGCACGTCTCCGACATTGGCCGTCATGGATGAGCGCGGCCATTGGCCTGACGACAAGGGCGATGCACTGGAAGCGGCGCTGTTGTCCGGTCTGGGTAAGCGTGGCGGCAAGTGCCTGATGATATCCACGTCGGCCGCGAATGACTCACATTCATTTTCTCAGTGGCTGGATAACCCGCCTGCCGGGTGCTACGTACAGGAACACAGGCCAGCGCCTGGAATACCTGCCGACGATGTGGCATCCATCATCGAGGCGAACCCTGGGGCCAAGCATGGCATTGGGTCAAGCATTGCCTGGTTGGTGGCACAGGCTCAACGCTCGATTGCCAGGGGCGGCTCTGCGCTGTCTACATTCCGGCTGTACAACCGCAATGAGCGGGTTTCTGGTGAGCGGCGCGACATGCTGCTGTCAGTCGATGAATGGCTGGACTGCGAAGTCTCCGAGCTGCCCCCGCGTGAGGGTGCTTGTATTGTCGGCATTGACCTGGGCGGCTCTGCCTCCATGTCGGCCGCCGTTTTCTACTGGCCCAATACGCACAGGCTGGAAGCTATCGGCGCGTTTCCCTGCAATCCGGGTCTGGCTGATCGGGGCGTGCGTGACGGCGTGCGAGACCGCTACGTCGAAATGCAAGACCGGGGCGAATTGCTGACGATGGGTGACAAGGTGGTTCCGGCCGGGCAGTTCCTGCAAGCGATCATGACTCATCTGGATGGCGCGGCGGCGGCTTGCTTTACCGCTGACCGATACCGCCAGGCGGAATTTATCGACGCCATGAATGCGGCCAGCGTGCGGGTGCCGGTGGTGTGGCGGGGGATGGGCTGGCGCGATGGGGCCGAGGATGTCGAGCGGTTCCGTAAATCCATCTTTGACGGTGAGGTCCAGTCATTGCCGTCGCTGCTGCTGCGCTCTGCGTTTTCCGATGCCGTGACGATTCAGGACGTGTCGGGCAATTCCAAGTTGGCCAAGGCTCGAAGTGCTGGGCGCATTGATGCGGCGGCGGCTGCCATTTTGGCGGTGGCGGAAGGGGCCAGGCGCAAGGCAAGGCCCATTGCTCAGTCGAAGGTGCCGCAATGGGCCTGAGACGGTACGACCGGGCTGGCGCGGCAATCTATCGTGATGCACGGTGGGCCGTGGTGCGCCTGGAGGCCAAGCGGCGCGACGGCTGGAAGTGTGTTCAATGCGAATCACGCTACCGGCTGGAGGTCGATCATATCAAGCCAGTGCGCGACCGGCCGGACCTTGCTTTCACGCTTGAGAATCTGCAAACCCTGTGCGGTCCCTGCCATGGCAAGAAAACCCGTATCGAGGTCGGCATGGGCGAACCGAACCCAAAACGCGACAAATGGTTGGCGCTATTGACAAAGAGCTAGTAATAGTTTTTAACTATTGTTAGAATAGCTTCCATAGATATCTACAATAGGAACCCGACATGTTGCAATCCGCCAAAATTCAATCCCGCCAGTCCGAAATACGCGAGTCCATCGCCACACTCTCGGGCAAGGCTGATCCGTCTGCTGACGAAATCCGGCAAATGGATGATCTGTCTACCGAGTACCGATCCAACGAAACCCGCTACCGCGCTGCCCTGGTGGCCGAGGATACCGAACGACGCGATGCGGGCAAGGACCTGGAAACGCGCCAGGACAAGCAGTGGTCCGATCTGGTGTCTGGCTTTGAGCTGCGCCAGGTAGCGCTTTATCTGGACGAAGGCAAAGCGCTGGACGGGCGCACGGCTGAGGTGGTGCAAGAGATGCGCTCGACCGGCGGCTATCGCGGCGTACCGATCCCTCTTGAGGCTCTGGAGGTACGAGCGGGCGAAACGATTGCTTCGGGTATCCCTGACCCGGTGAGTACCCAGCCCATCATTGACCGCCTGTTTCCTGCCAGCGTGGCCGGTGCGATGGGCGGGCGTCTGGTGAATATCCCGGCCGGGTCTGTCGAGTATCCGATTACGACCGATGGCGCGACCGCTGCCTGGGCTGCAAGCGAGACCGGCAATGTCGGTGATACGAGCGCCTACGCAACCGCACAGCGCACGCTTTCCCCTGAGCAAACCCTGGGCGTGCAAATGAAGATCACGCGCAAGTCCATGAAACAGGCTGGGGGTATCGAGGCAGCCATCAGGCGCGACATGCAAGCGGCCATTCAAACTGAGATGGATCGTGCTGTATTCCTGGGTACAGGTGCAACGGGTCAACCCAGCGGCATCATTACCGGCGCTTCGGGTTACGGCATTGTCGAAAACTCCACTGCTGGGGTGGCGACCTGGGCGAAGTTCCGGGCCGAGATTGTCGAGTTCCTGAAAAACAATACTGCCAACGGCCCCGGCGATGTGCGGGTGATGATCCGGCCCGAAGTGTGGGATTACATGGACGGCGCGATCTTCGATGCAGGGTCCGGTATCACGGAATGGGACCGCTTCGCAGCCCGCGTGCAATCGGCCATCATGACCAGCAATGCGCTGGCAGCCCCGGCGACTGATGTATCTAAAGCGCTGCTGACTACCACGGTCGGCGGTGATCCGTTCTTTATCGGGATCTGGGGTGGCGTGGATCTGATCCGCGATCCGTACTCCGATGCTCAGTCCGGTGGCTTGCGCTTGACCGGCCTGGTGACCATGGATGTGACGGCGGGGCGCTCTACGCAATTGCGAGTGCTCACGGCGGTAGGCAGCGCGGACGGCGAATAAGATGCTGTTCGCGCCTATCCCTGCTGCGCTGACGCTTCGGGCCGAGGGTGATGGTTCGCGGGTGATATCGGGATCATTCCCGTACAACTCGCTGGCCACACTTTCGGATGGCGGGCGAAACGGTGGGCGACCGCGCAAGGAACGATTCAAGTCCCGCGCATTCGCCTACCGGGTCGACAAGCCCGACGAGGAAATCCATTTGCTGTTTGGCCACGACTTCGACAAGCCGATGGCCTCCAAGCTTTCCAAGACACTGAGCCTGACCGATTCGGCGGCGGCACTGAGCTTTGAGGCGCGGATAACCCCCGAGGTAGCGGAAACGAGCTATGTCCGGGACGCGCTGGCGCTCATTGCGGCCGGTCTGGCTGTGGGCCTGTCGCCAGGCTTTCGGATACCGCCTCAGCGTACCGTGCCGGATGCGGAAACGGTCGAGGATGAAGACCCGAGCTTGGGCGATGCGATTATTCGCACGATCAATGCCGCCTTGCTTTATGAGCTGTCCATTGTGACCCGTCCAGCCTATCAGGACAGTGAGGTCGAGGCCCGGTCCTGGAATCGGATTCCAATGGGGGTGATGCTGCCCCGGAGGCTGTTGTATTGATGGCCCGCATGATTGAACGCCTGATGAAGCTTGAGGTGGTCATCGAGCGAAGGGACATGGAGGTCGATGAGTGGGGCGGTACGGAAATCATTACCTACGTTCCCCTGCTGACGACCAAGGCGGCATTTGCGAAAGACAGCACGATGGAAAAGGTTGAGCGGATTCCTGGGCTGCTTGGTGAGAATGGGCTGGAGTACACGGACCATTTGCATGTTGCCTATATTCCGTACTCCGATATTCCGCAAGATTACCCAAACCGCACTCACATGCTGCGGCATGGCGATCTGCGCTATCTCATCGTGGGCGTGCTGAACCTGGGCGCATTGAACAAATGGACTCAGCTGGTGTTGGATAAGGGGAGGCCTGTCGAATGATCCTACTCAAGCAAATAGAAACCCCGCCAGCGGCTTACAAGGCTGTCACAGGGCTGTCTACGGCGGCGGCTGCGCTCGATGCTGGTGTGGTCTGGCAGCGCATTGAAAATTGGATAGCCTACCGCTGGCCGATGCGTACTGTGGTCTGGATGGTCGAGGGTAGCGGCCTATTCGTTCCCCCGCTGGCCGACTGGAGTATCGACACCATCGAGAAAGCGGGTAAGACATGGGAAGAGGCCGATCTGGGCTACAGCGTGACAGGTATCTGGCTGGAAGGCGCAACGTACCGGGTGAGGGCGCAAGTTGGTTCTGATGATGATTTACCTGCCGCTGTGGCTGAGGCATACCGCCGTCTGGCTGAGTACATGGCCGAGGTGGATTGTATGCCAGCCGGTGTCACGCGGGTTACTGAAACCGTGGGGCAGCTCAGTAGCTCAATGAGCAGGGCGGCCACGTCCAAGGCGCAAGCCCTGCAAATGTCGGGCGCGGCTGATCTGCTGCGACCCTGGAGGACGGCACCATGAAACTATTTGACTGGTTCCGGCGCGACCGCGAGGAAAAGCGCTCACAGTCCTATACCACGATGCTGATGGATGCGCGAGCCGATATGCTGGCCAGGGGCGACGTGTCCGAGCTGTCGGCAACGGTGCAAGGCTGCCTGTCACTATGGGAGCAAGGGCTGTCGATTGCTCAGTCCAATAACCCGCTCTTAACCCCGTCCATGCTGGCACTGACGGCCCGGTCTCTGGGGCTTCGCGGTGAGTCGGTCTGGGTGATTGACGATGACCGCCTGGTCCCCGTCGATCTATTTGATATCACGACACGCGGGTCTGTGCCCCGAGCCTACCGGGTGACAATTCCCGATGTGGGCGGCGGTACCAGCACGACGGTACTGGCTGATGAGGTCCTGCACTTTCGTATCGGCTGCAACCCGTCAAGCCCATGGCGTGGCACGCCGCCATTGCGACGGGCTGCTGTGACCGCTGGCATTCTCCATGCGATCGAGGACACGCTATCTGAGGTTTTCGCCAATGCGCCTATCGGCTCTCAGATTGTCTCCATGCCTGAGACTTCGCCAGGCGATAACGACAAGCTGGCGGCAAGTTTCCGGGGCAAGCGCGGCCGGGTGCTGCTGCGTGAGTCGACAAACGTACAGGCGGCTGGTGGTCCGGCTCCGGCAACTGATTGGAAGCCGTCTGACCTAACCCCGAACCTGCGCGACTCCATGCTGATCGACACGCTCAAAGAGGCCAGGAGCGCGATCCTAAATGCATTCGGTGTACTGCCTGCCCTGGTAAACAGCCAGGCTACCGGGCCGCTGGTGCGTGAGGCACAGCGCCATCTGGCACAGTGGACGCTCACGCCGATTGCGGTGGCCATGGCTGCCGAGTGTACGGCCAAGCTACAAGACACGGCCATTGATGTGTCGGCACCGCTTCATGCCTTTGATGCAGGCGGGCGGGCCAGGGCAATGACCGGCGTTATTGCCGCGCTGGGCATGGCCAAGGAATCAGGGCTTACTGATGAACAGGTGGCGGCGGCGATGAATTTCGCGGGCGTGCCACACGAATAGTTTCACCCCGGCTGCTAGGGTGTGCTGGTCTGTTCGGGTGTCCAGACAAGCACAAGGAGCAGACGCGACTTGCCTGATGTTGCGGTAAAAACAATCGGCCACGGCCGGGGTCCCTACCTCCTTTGGGATGCCCGGCCATCTTCTTTACTGCGAAACTTTCGTAGTATCGAGGTGCATCTGGAAGTCTTTCCAGATAGGCTCAAAAGTGAGCGTATTCCCGTTTACCCCTCTGTTTACCCCTGAAGGGTACAGACGTGAAAAAGGGCTAGAGCATTTCTGCGCTAACCCTTTGAATTCTTTGGCGGAGCGGACGGGACTCGAACCCGCGACCCCCGGCGTGACAGGCCGGTATTCTAACCAACTGAACTACCGCTCCGCAGCGGTGTACTGCTTGCCAGAAAGTACTGGCGTCCCCTAGGGGATTCGAACCCCTGTACCCACCGTGAAAGGGTGGTGTCCTAGGCCTCTAGACGAAGGGGACACAAGGACAAACAAGCTGCAAATTTTAGCACGAAGCGTATGCTGCTTTTGGCGGCTACTGCTGTTGCTTTTGGCTAAAGCGCCGGGCGTTTTGGCCCAAACTACTGCTTGATGTTTACTGCCTTCTTTGTAGGAACTGGTGGAGGTAAGCGGGATCGAACCGCTGACCTCTTGCATGCCATGCAAGCGCTCTCCCAGCTGAGCTATACCCCCGTGTTGCGGTGCCTAGCAAAGAAGCGAAATTATGCACCAAAATTTTTTTTTGTGCAAGTCGAAAGCAAAAAAGTGTGTTGGTGCAACGTGAGAATGCCCGGTCTATGCTGAGGTCGGGTTCAATGATGCAGATAACATCTTGAAGGCGGGCTTTCGGGCGGCGCGACCGTTTGGAAACCTTCGGCCCACTTAAATGATAATACCCAGCCGGCTCTCTCATGTTTTTGTAACATATGTTTTCCAGGCGAGTATAATAGAAAGTTGAGCCGATCTCTCAGGCCAGATCTTCGGGGCCGCACTCGATCGGCAGCCGCCATGCAGCAGGGCGGCTTCACAGCAGCAGTCCCTACTTTGGATGGACGGCCTATGGTTGAAGAGTGGCAGCGTCATCGAGATAAGCTCCCGCACCTTGATCGCATTTCCGCCTGGACGCCGGCCATGTACGAAAGTCTGGCCGAGCAAGCCGCCGTGGGCATGTATCTGGTGCAAGACGATCGTTTCATTTATGTCAATAACTGCCTGGCCCGCATGCTGGGCTATCAGCGCGACCAGTTGTTGGGGCTTTCACTTTTCGACGTCGTGCCGCACGACGAACGCCAGCGGGTCGCGGTCAAGCTGCGCCAGGCGCTCGTGCGGGAACAAGACATCCGCTACGAGCGCAAGGCACGCTGCCAAGACGGCTCGCTCATCGATGTCGAGATCCTTGGCTCGCGCATCGAGTCCGACGGAAAGCAATTGATTGCGGGGTGATGCTTGACGTTACCCGGCGCAAGCAGGAAGAGGCCATGGCGCAGCTCACGTCGCTGGTGTACCAGCACAGCAGCGAGGCCATGGTGGTGACGGATGCCAACGGCATCGTGGTCACCGTCAATCCCGCGTTCACGGACATTACCGGCTACAGCCTCGACGAAGTGGTGGGACGGCGCATCAGCATGCTGAGCTCGGGCCGCCATGACACGGCCTTTTATAAGGCAATGTGGAAGGCCATTCGCCGTACGGGATGCTGGGAGGGAGAGATCTGGAACCGCCGCAAGAATGGCGAAGAATACGCAGAGCGGCTGTCGGTCAGCACTTCATATAACGACGACGGCAGCGTGCGCTGCCGGGTGGGGCTTTTTTCGGACGTCACCGAGAAAAAGCGCCGCGATGAGCGCATCTGGTACCAGGCGCATTACGACTATCTTACGGGCTTGCCCAACAGGCTGATGCTGCAACAGGGCCTGGAGGCCAAGATGCTGTACGCCCGGCACACGGGCTCGACCTTCGTCCTGCTGTATCTCGACCTCGATCTGTTCAAAGAGATCAACGACTCGCTGGGCCACGCCAAGGGCGACGACATGCTGCGTCAGGTGGCCTCGCGCCTGCTGGGCTGCGTGCGCCGTTCCGACCTGGTCGCCCGCTTGGGCGGGGACGAATTCTGCATCGTCGCCGACGGCATCCGCGACGAAGACGAGATCCGTTCCCTCTGCGAGAAAATCGTGCGTGCGGTGGCCGAGCCTTATATGCTGGGCGAAGACCGCGGTCTCATATCGGTCAGCATCGGCGCTGCATCGTATCCACGCGACGGCGACAGCGTCGATGAGCTCATCCACAATGCCGACCTGGCCATGTACGCGGCCAAGGACCTGGGGCGCAATTGCTACAGCGTATATGCGCCGGGCATGCGCCGCGACGTCGGCCTGCGCCGCCAGCTGGCGCGTGATCTTTCGGGGGCGCTGGATGCGGGCCAGCTCATTCTGTATTACCAGCCCATTGTCGATCTGCGCAGCGGGCGCTGCGTCCAGGCCGAGGCGTTGCTGCGCTGGCAGCATCCGCGCAACGGCCTGCTCAGCCCCATGCATTTCATGCACGAGGCCGAGGAGACCGGTCTTATCGTCGAAATCGGCAACTGGGTCTTCCATGAGGCTGCCCGCCAATTGGCGCAATGGCGTCAGAGGCAGCCGCAGTTTCAAATGACAGTCAACATGTCGCCGGCTCAGTTCGCCAGCCGCAAGCTGCATGTGGCCGACCTGCTGGCCAGCCTGCACCGTTTTGGCGTGCCCAGCAATGCCATGGTGGTCGAGATCACAGAAAGGCTGCTCATGGACATCAGCCCCGACATCGGCCACAAGCTGCTGGCGTTCAGCGACGCCGGCATGAAGATTGCGCTCGATGACTTCGGCACGGGCTATTCATCGCTGCCCTATCTGCTTGTTTATCACATCGGCTATCTGAAAATCGATATGTCCTTCGTGCGCAATATCGAGCGCAGCCCGCAAGACCGCAGCCTGTGCGAGGCCATTATCGTCATGGCGCGCAAGCTGGGCCTGGCGGTGATCGCCGAGGGCGTGACCACGCCGGGGCAGCGCAAGGCCCTGGTCGAGGCGGGTTGCGACTTTGCCCAGGGTTTTCTGTACTCGGCGCCCGTCAATGCGCAGGCTTTCGAGTCCTTGATCGACCACACGTTTCACGACTAGATCGCCGCGCAATGCATTCCAGGCGCGGCCCGCCCTGCAGCGAAGGGCTAGCCGGCAAGCGCGGCGCCTGCCCGGCGGCGCGGCAGGGCGGCCGCCGCCAGCAGCAGGCTCAATCCCAATATCGGCCAGTTGCCGGCCCTGGCATAGGGGGTAAGGCCGCCCATGCCTTGTACCTCGACGTCGAGCACGCCTTTTACATGGGCGTCCAGCACCGCGCGCACGTGGCCGTTGGGGTCGATGGCGGCCGTCATGCCGGTATTGGTGGCGCGCACCATGGGCCGGGCCGTTTCCAGGGCGCGCATGCGTGAAATCTGCAGGTGCTGGCGCAATGCCCACGAGTCGCCGAACCAGCCCAGATTGCTCATGTTGACGAGTATGGTGGCGCCGGCGCCGTGTTGTGCGCTGGGCCGGACGCCTCGGATGATTTCTTCGCCGAACACGTCTTCGTAGCAGATGTTGGGGGCAAAGCGCTGGTCCGCCAGATGAAAGTGCTGCTGGCGGATAGCGCCCCGGTCGAAGTCGCCCAGTGGAATGTGCATGGCGTCGACGAACCAGCGAAAACCCGGAGGCACGAATTCTCCGAAGGGAACCAGGTGGTGCTTGTCGTAGCGCATCGCCATCGACGCCGAGGCGAGCTGTTCCACGGGAGTGGAGCCGTCGAAAGCGATGGCGCTGTTGGTGTAGCGCTGGCCTTCGGGGCCGCGCGAGTGCAGGGGCGCCCCCATGATGATGGCGGCGTTGCGCTGCTGCGCAATCTGTCGCCACTGGTCCCACAGTTCAGGCGAGTAATTGTCCTGGAACAGGGGCATGATGGTTTCGGGCAGCACGATGACCGCGGGATCGGCCCCGGGCTGCCGGGGGGGCAGCGAGGCAAGCTCCATATAGGTCTGGATGCCGCGCTGCATCAGGGCGGGGTCGAATTTCTCGGACTGCGGGACATTGCCCTGCGCCAGCCGCATCAGGACCGGCTTGCCTTCGGGATGGCCCCAGGAAAGGCCCGACAGTGCCCAGCCGGCCAGGGCAAGGACGATGGCGCCGGCCACGGTGGCGGCTGCCGGCGCTTCGCGGCCGGAGCGTTGAAGATGGATCAGCAGGCCCACCGCGCCGCAGATGAAGGCGGCCAGCCAGGTGACGCCGTACATGCCGATAAGCGGAGCCCAGCCTGCAAGGGGGCCTTCGACGTGCGCATAGCCGATGGCCAGCCAGGGAAACCCGGTAAAAAGAGTGCCCCTGAGCCATTCGGCCAGGGTCCAGCACGACGCCCAGGCTGCGATCGCCAGGAAATGGCGGGCATAGCCGTCATCGGCCCTGAGGCCGCGGGAAGCCAGCCACTTGGCCGATGCAGCCGCTGCGCCGTAGAACAGGGCTTCGCCGGCGGCCAGCAGCAGCACCGCGGCCGAGGCGAGGGGCACCGCCATGCCGCCGTAGCGGTGCAGGCTGATGAAGATCCAGTACAGGCCGACGGCGAAGCTGCCCAGGCCGAACAGGAAGCCTGCCGCAGCCGAGCTGCGGGCATTGGGCGCCCGCCAGACCGACCGGGCCAGGAAGGCCAGGCAGACCAGCTGGATATAGGGCAGCAATACCGCCGGCAGCGGGTCGGGTGCGAAAGCCTGGGCATGGGCGGCGCCCAGCAGGAGCAGGCTGGCGCCATAGCGCCATTGCCGCAGTGCCGGCTTCAAGGCTCGGCCGCTTCGGACAGGGCCAGCGGGCTTTGCGCGTCGTGCTGGATGTGCAGCCAGAGCACCCGCTTGTTGTCGGCGCCCACGACCGTCATGTTGAGGCCTTCGAAATCAAGCGTGTCGCCGCGCTTGGGAATGCGCCCGAGCTCGGCGGTGAACCAGCCGCCCAGGGTATCGTAGTCGTCGTCGGGCACATTGGTGTTGAAGGCACGATTGAAGATTTCGATTTCGGTGGCGCCCATGGCCCGCCAGCTGTTGCTGCCGGTCTGGAAGATGGTTTTTTCGGCGTCCTCGTCGTATTCGTCTTCGATGTCGCCGACGATCTGCTCGAGCACGTCTTCCATGGTGACCAGGCCCGCCGTGCCGCCGTGTTCGTTGATGACGACGGCCAGGTGGTTGCGGCTGCTGCGGAAATCGTGCAGCAGCACGTTCAGGCGCTTGGTTTCGGGAATGAACACCGCCGGCCGCACCAGGGGGCGAAGGTCGATAGAGGGCTTGGTGATGGTAAGAAGCAGGTCTTTGGCCAGCAGGATGCCGACGATGTTGTCGCGGTCGTCTTCATAGACCGGAAAACGGGAATGGCCTGTTTCGATGATTTCGGGCAGAAGCTCGGACAGAGGCTTGGAAATGTCGAGCATGTCGATCTTGGAGCGGGGCACCATGATGTCGGCGGCGGTTTGGTTGGCGACATTGAGCGCGCCCGAGATCATGGTGAAGGCATCGGCGTCGAGCACCTGCCTGTCGTGTGCGGCCTCGAGTACCGCCTTGATGTCTTCCTCGTCTTCGGGTTCGGGCCGAATGATGGAAACGATTCTGGCGAGCAGGGATTTCGAGGACGCCTTGCTAGATCGGGGTTCGGGGTCGGGGTGGGATTCTGACATTGTCCACAGGACTGGTTATGAAGCATTTAGCATAACCGAAATTGCAAAACTTTTCGGCTGTTGCGCATGTGCGGCGGCGCGCTTGCAAGCAGGGCGCCAGGCGAAGAAAAGTCCCGGCGGCGCGAGCGCGCGGAGGCTCGCTGGGCGGGAATCAGGCGTAGGGATCGGCAATGCCCAGGGTTTCCAGGATGCGTGTTTCCAGGGCCTCCATCTCGCGCGCCTCGGCGGCGTCCAGGTGGTCGTGGCCCAGGGCGTGCAGGACGCCATGCACGGTCAGGTGGGCGGCGTGATTCAGCAGCGTCTTGCCTTGCTCCCGGGCCTCGCGCTCGAGCACAGGCAGGCAAAGAACGATGTCGCCCGCCACCGTGCCCTCAGGGTCCATGCCGTATTCGAAAGTGAGTACATTGGTGGCATAGTCGCGCTCGCGGTACTGCAGGTTCAGCTCGCGCCCTTCTTCCTGCCCGACCAGGCGCAGCGTGAGGGCGGCTGCCCGAAGGCCGGGAAGCGTGCCGCCGGCCACGTCCAGGCTGCGCCGCACCCAGCGGCGCAGGCGCCAACGCGGCAGCTGCGGCGCGGGCTCGGCATACTGCACCGCCAAGGAAAGCTCAAGCTCCACCGTTGCCCGCCTTGTCGTAGGCGTCGACGATGCGCGCCACCAGCGGGTGGCGCACCACGTCGCGGCTTGTGAAACGCGTGGTGGCGATGCCCTGTACCGAATCGAGCACCTCGAGCGCATGGGTCAGGCCGCTGGGCTGGCCGCGCGGCAGGTCGACCTGCGACGGGTCGCCATTGACCACCGCCTTGCTGCCGAAGCCGATGCGGGTCAGGAACATCTTCATCTGCTCGGGCGTCGTGTTCTGCGCCTCGTCGAGAATGACGAAAGCGTGGTTGAGGGTGCGGCCGCGCATATAGGCCAGGGGCGCGATCTCGATGGTCTGTTTCTCGAAGAGGCGCTGCACGCGCTCGAAGCCCATGAGGTCGTACAGGGCATCGTACAAGGGCCGCAGGTAAGGGTCGACCTTCTGCGCCAGGTCGCCGGGCAGGAAGCCCAGGCGTTCGCCCGCCTCGACGGCGGGGCGGGTGAGCACCAGGCGCTGCACCGACTCGCGCTCTAGCGCGTCGATGGCGCAGGCCACGGCCAGCCATGTCTTGCCGGTGCCGGCCGGCCCCACGCCGAAGGTGATGTCGTGCTTGAGGATGTTGTTGAGGTAGTCGCGCTGGCGCGGCGTGCGGGGGCGCAGGTCGCTGCGCCGCGTGCGCAGCGAGATGTCGGTGCTGTGGTCGTCCACGGGCGGCAGTTCGGGCAGGGCCGGCTCGTCGGCGGGCTCGTCTTTGTCGCGGCTGCGGCCCGCGCCCAATTCGACCATGCCCAGCTGGATGTCGTCGATGGACAGCGGCTTGTGCACCGAGCGGCGGTGGAACAGGCGCAGGGCGTCGGCCGCTGCGCGCGCCTGGTCGCCTTCGATGGTTACGCGGTTGCCTCGCCGGTTCAGCTTGACGTTCCATCCGTCGGCGATCTGCCGCAGGTTTTCATCGAGCGGGCCGCACAGGTTGGCCAGATGGGTGTTGTCGCCCTCGAGGACGACGGCGACGGGCTTGTGGCGGGCGGCGTTGCTCATAGGCCCTGGCCCGCCTCGGCGGAAACGAGTTCGCCCTTGAGCGTATTGGTGTTGGTGGACGTGATGCGCACCTGCACCATTTGCCCGATCAGGCTGGCCGGCGCGGCGAAGTTGACGATGCGGTTGTTTTCAGTGCGGCCCATGAGTTCGTTCGGGTCGCGCTTGGAGGGCTTTTCGGCCAGCACGCGTTCGACGCCGCCCACCATGGCCTGGCTGATGGCGGCCGCGTGTTCGTTGACCAGCGCCTGCAGCCGGTGCAGCCGGGCAAGCTTCTGCTCTTTGCTGGTGTTGTCGTCGAGGTCGGCCGCGGGCGTGCCCGGGCGGCGCGAATAGATGAAGGAGAAGGACTGGTCGAAGCCCACATGCCGGATGAGGTTGAGCGTTTTTTCGAAGTCGTCGTCGGTTTCGCCGGGGAAGCCGACGATGAAGTCGGAAGAGAGGGTCATGCCCGGCCGTGCGGCGCGCAGGCGGCGCACGATGGACTTGAACTCCAGCGAGGTATAGCCGCGTTTCATGGCCGCCAGCACGCGGTCGCTGCCGGCCTGCACAGGCAGGTGCAGGAAGGGAACCAGCTTGGGCAGTGCGCCGTGGGCCTCGATGAGGCGGGTCGTCATTTCCTTGGGGTGCGAGGTGGTGTAGCGGATGCGCTCGATGCCGGGGATTTCGTGGATGTATTCGAGCAGCATGGCGAAGTCGGCGATCTCGGCGCTGTCGCCCATGGGACCGCGATAGGCGTTTACGTTCTGGCCCAGCAGGGTGATTTCCTTGATGCCCTGGTCGGCCAGGTCGGCCACCTCGACCAGCACGTCGTCGAAGGGACGCGAAACTTCTTCGCCGCGGGTGTAGGGCACGACACAGAAGCTGCAATATTTGCTGCAGCCTTCCATGATGGAAACGAAGGCGCTGGGGCCGTTGATGCTGGCCGGCGGCAGGGCGTCGAACTTTTCGATCTCGGGAAAGCTGATGTCCACCTGCGACCGCCCCGACTGCTTGCGTTGCGAAATGAGCGCGGGCAGGCGATGCAGCGTCTGCGGCCCGAAGACCACGTCGACGTAGGGCGCGCGCCGGACGATGGCCTCGCCTTCCTGGCTGGCCACGCAGCCCCCCACGCCGATGATCAGGTTGGGATTGGTCTGCTTGAGATGCTGCACCCGGCCCAGGTCGGAAAAGACTTTTTCTTGCGCTTTTTCGCGCACCGAGCACGTATTGAAGAGGATGACGTCGGCTTCGTCGGGGTTCTGGGTAAGTTCCAGGCCCTGGTCGTTGCGCAGTACGTCGACCATTTTGTCGGAGTCGTACTCATTCATCTGGCAGCCGAAGGTCTTGATGAAGAGCTTGCGCGGCGAACCGGATGCGGGCGCAGTATGCCGGACGTTAGTGTCGGCGGGCGCGCCGGAGGCGCGCTTGATGGTGGTTTCTTGCATGATGGGTGGCCGTGACGGGTGTCGATCCCGGGGGCAAATGAAACCAAGCATTGTACTGCGATCCGGGCATGTCCGGCCGCCGTGGCGCCTGGCGTGCAAGGCCCAGCCTTGGTCTTCAGGGTCGCGTCGCCCGAATTCCCTTGGGCACGCCTGTCCGCTGTTGGTATATTATTCAATGGAATAAGCTAATTTCTTCTGGCTATATATGGCGATATATAGAGCGATCCAGACAGTTCAGCCCCCGAGGGGGCACGCATCGCAAGCACGCAACATCGGGTTTTGACAAGGAGATCACCATGGAACATAAAACGAATATTATTCGCCGCCGCCTGCTGGCGAGCGCCGGGGGCGCTGTGGCCTGGGCGGGCCTGGGGGCGCCGGCGCTGGCCGATTCCACAGAACCCGCTTCCCAGTCGAATCCGGGTCCGGTTTCCGCCTCCAAGCCCCTGCCCGGCTATGCCGAGTGGAAGGACGCCGACAGCATGATCGTGCACAGCGCCAATACCATCGAGACGCGCCGCACGGCCTTCGGCTCCGGCGGCATCACGCCGCTCGACAGGCTTTTCGTGCGCAACAACGTCACGCCGCCCGCGGCCGCCATCGTGAAAGACCCCGACGCCTGGCAGGTGCAGGTCGATGGCGTCGCCAAACCGCGCAGTTTCACCGTTGCCGAGCTCAAGACTCTTGGCCTGCAATCGGTGGCCATGGTGCTGCAGTGCTCCGGCAACGGCCGCAGCTATTTTCCGCACAAGCCCAGCGGTACGCAATGGACGGTGGGCGCGGCGGGCTGCGTGGTGTTCACCGGCGTGCCGGTGAAGGCGGTGCTCGAAGCTACGGGCGGCATGGCCGACGGCATGGAATACATGACGGGCACGGGCGGCGAAGAGATTCCGGCCGGCCTCGACCCCAACACCGTCATGGTCGAGCGTTCGGTGCCGCTGTCGGGCATCGAAGACGCATTGCTTGCCTGGGAGATCAACGGCGAACCCATTCCCTTGGCGCACGGCGGCCCCCTGCGCATGATCGTGCCGGGCTATACGGGTGTGAACAACGTCAAGTACGTGAAGAAGCTGGCATTTACCAAAGATCAGTCGCCGGCCAGCATCCAGCAGAACAGCTATCGCATGTCCCCGGTGGGGGTCAAGGGTACGCCCGAGCACGATTCGGTCTGGGAAATGCCGCCCAAGTCGTGGATCAACAATCCCTATGATCCCGCGCAGCCCGTCAAGGCGGGCAAGGTCACCATCAATGGCGTGGCCATGGGTGGCATGAGCGAAGCCGAAAAGATCGAGGTGTCGGTCAACGGCGGCAAAGATTGGCAAAAGGCCGAGTTCATCGGCCCCGACCTGGGCAAGTATGCATGGCGCGTGTTCGCGTTAACGGTCGACCTTCCGGCGGGCGAGCATCAATTGGCTTCACGCGTTACCAATGACGACGGCGAAACCCAGCCCGAAGAGCGCGTCGAGAACAACCGCGGCTACATCAACAACAGCTGGCGCGACCACATGATCACCGTCAAGGTGGCTTGATCCGGCGTACGTGCTTCTTGGGACCGAGCCAGCTTGATCCTGGCCGGGCCCGGCCAGGCCAAGAGGGCTTGCGCGGGCCCGGCCCACTTATTTCTTAAAACGTTTTTGCAGGATTCTTTTCAATGCAGCGAGCAGTGTTTCTCTTCGTGGCAGCCGCGTCCATCACGGGCGCGGCTTTTTCGGCCCATTCCGCCGAGGCACCCGACCCCGCGGTGCTGGAGCAGGGCAAAGAGCTCTTCCTGACCAAGGCGGTACCGGCCTGTGCCGTGTGCCACACTTTGGCCGATGCGGGCTCTGAAGGGGCCATCGGTCCTGATCTGGACGAGCTCAAGCCCGATATGGCGGCTGTCAAGAAGGCCTTGCACGAGGGCGTGGGCGTCATGCCGTCGTTTGCGGCTTCGCTCAGTGAGGCCGAGATGGACGCCGTGGCCGCCTATGTCGTGCATGCCACGGGTGGCACTCAATAGGTTTGGTCATTCAGTTGGGCGCTGTCGTGGACAGTGCCATGCGTGTTTGAGTTTTTAGACGCCGTCGCAGATGTGGGTGTCGCAGCGTCGACAATGGGAACACCGCAGCTCGATTTATCCACATGGCTTGCCCAAATCCAAGCCGCCGGGGGCGGGGGTATATATGACGGGCGTTGGAGGGCGCTGCCACAAACCGCCCGACCGCCCGGCATATATACCCCCGATCCCGGCGGCGTTTAAGAACCCAAACCGCTCGTGAGCAGCATCAGCATCAATCGTTCGAGGTGCTGTGCGTCCAGTATTGGTACAGCTTCTGGGCAAGAATGTCGAGCGCGAACCCCAGGGCGCCGATCAGTACGATGACGGCCATCAGTTCCGAATAGGCCAGGCGGTCGCGGGTGTCTAGAATGAAGTAGCCCAGTCCCGAACTGACGCCCAGCATTTCGCAGGGTACCAGCACGATCCAGATGATGCCGATGGCCAGCCGTACCCCGGTAAGAATATGGCCCAGGATGCCGGGGATGACGATGCGGAACAGCACTTCGGTACGGGTGGCGCTAAGGCTCTTGGCCAGCAGCAGCCATTTCGGATTAAGCTGCTTGACCCCGGCCGCCGTGTTGAGAATGATGGGCCACACGGCCGCGAAAGTCAGCAGGAAATAGATCGGCGCGTCGCCGATGCCGAACACCATCACGGCGATGGGCATCCACGACAGCGGCGAGATCATGCGCAGGAACTGGAAGGCGCTGCTGGTGCTTTTCTCGAGCATGCGCGACGAGCCGATGGCCAGCCCGATGGGCACGCCCAGCAACAACGCCAGGGCCAGCCCCACCGCCACGCGCTTCATGCTCATGAAGGTGTGGGTGGTCAGCTGGTTTTGAACGATCAGTTCGTACAGGCTGCTGAAGGCCGGCCCCGGCCGTAGCGCCGATGCCAGGGGAATGCCGCTTTGCAGCAGGTAGGCGCCCAGCCACCACAAGGCCACCAGGGCGGCCAGGCCGGCGATGCCGTAGGCCCAGGCTGCGGAGGCGGGGTTTTTCAAGCTTCTGATCATGTTTCTGCGTTGATTGGGCGGCGCCAGGCGCCGCCGAGGGCTCAGACTGTAATGGACTCTTTGCGGGTGAACGAGCTCAGGCCGAACTTCTCGGGGCCACCAACCTGTTCGATGGCCTCGCGCACGAAGCTGTCGTCGACCAGGTCGCCGGCCACGAAGGAGGGGTCGAGGTCGGCCAGGAACTCGTTGCGTCCCAGCACCAGCGTGTCCTTGAGCTTGACGATGAGCTCTTCGGTATAGCTGGGGAAGGGGTAGGGCTGGAAGTCGATGCGCTTTTCCTTCCAGCCGGTGTTGACGATGGCGCCGCTGGATTCGTACAGCTGCGTGTCCAGCAGTTCGGGCTGCAGCACCTGGGCCAGCGCCTCGTACGAGTGCGGCGTGTAGCGCTGCGGGTTTTCCTTCGACAGGATGTGGGCGGTTTCTTCGCGGTTTTCCTGGATCCAGGCCTGGGCCTGGACGACGCCGTTCACGACCTTCTGGGTCCATTCGGGACGCTGTTGCAGGTCTTGTTCGTGCATCAGCACAACGCAACAGGCGTGGTCTTTCCAGACGTCGCCGGTAAAGCGCAGGATCTTGCCGATTTTCAGGACTTCGGCCGAGGCGTTGAAAGGTTCGGCCACGATGTAGCCCGAGATCTGCTTGTTGGCCAGGGCGGGCACCATGTCGGAAGGCGCCATCACCACCAGCTTGACCTGCTTCTTGGTGGGCGTGCCGTCGCTGATGGACTCGAGCCCCTTGCTGCGCAGCAGGTGCTGCAGCACCACGTTGTGCAGCGAATACCAGAAGGGAATGGCCACGGTGGTGCCGCCCAGGTCTTCGAGGCTGTTGACGTCGGGCTGCACGGTCAGGCCCGAGCCGGACATGTGGTTCCAGGCCACGATTTTGGCGGGCGATTTGCTGCCGTAGCGGGCCCAGACGGTCATGGGCGAAAGCAGGTGCACCGCGTTGACCTGACCGGCCAGGAAGGCTTCGACGATCTGGGCCCAGCTGCGGAACATGCGGGGCTTTTCGACTTCAAGGCCCTGGTCCTGGAACAGCTTGTTGTGATGCGCCACCAGCAGGGGCGTGGCGTCGGTGATGGGCAGGTAGCCGATGCGCAGCGGAGCGTCGGGCTCGGCGGCTCGCGCGGCCTGGCTCATCTGCAGCAGGGGCAATGCGCCCATGGCGGTGAACATGGAGGAAAGCTTGAGGAACTGGCGCCGGCGCGCCCGGGTGCTGTCGTTGTATGAGGACACGGTTTTTTCCTTGTGGTTGTGCTCAGGCTGCAAGTCGTTGCGGATCTTCGGCCCGGCCGCGGGCGTCGCGCAGCAGCTGCATGATCTGCAGCCGCACGGCGGTGCTTTCGGAGCTGACGGTGTCGCGCGGATGGGCGCCCGTAAGCCGCCACTGGCCGATGAGTTCGCCCGGCTTGCCGCCAATGAGGACGATGCGGTCGGCCACGGTCAGGGCCTCGTCGATGTCGTGGGTGACCAGCACCGCCGACGTGCCGTACTTCTTGGTGATGCGCAGCAGCAGGCCTTGCATGTCGCCGCGGGTGATTTCGTCGAGCGCGCTGAAGGGTTCGTCGAGCAGCAGTATTTCTGGCTGGCGTGCCAGGCTGCGCGCCAGGGCGGTGCGCTGGGCCATGCCGCCGGAAAGCTCGGAGGGATAGCGCTCGGCCGCCTCGGTCAGGTCGACGTCGGCGATGGCGGCGGCGACCCGGGCCTTTTTCTCGGCCTTGCTTATTTGCGGCTGATGCTTGAAGTCGAGGCCGAAGCCGACGTTCTCTTCAAGGTTCAGCCAGGGCAGCAGGCTGGCGTCCTGGAACACGAAGCTGAGCCTGGGGTGGGGGCCGCGCAGGCGTTCGCCATGGACGTGTACCGTGCCCTGCTGGGCTTCCTGCAGCCCCGCCAGCACGCGCAGCAGCGACGACTTGCCGACTCCGCTCGGGCCCAGCACGGCCACGATCTCGCCCTGGGCAAGCCGCAGCGAGAAGTCGCGCAGTACGGTGTTGGGCTGGGCGTTGGCGCGCTTGTAACGTAATTCGATGGACTGCGCCTCCAGTACGATGGGCGCTTCGATGTTTGAAACTGCCATGATGTATATGCCTCGAAACAGGCCCTAGGCGGCTGCGGTATGCAGCGGCGGGGACGATTCGGCGGAGCCGGCTTGGGCGCGGCTCTCGAGCGCGTGGATTTCTTTGCGCAAATGCTTGAGTGCCGGCGTGACGATTGCGACGAAAACCGCTTCGCGCAGGCGGCGCTGGGCCGGATGGATGATGAGGTAGCCCTTGGCGCCGGCGTGAAGCACGGCCGAGTTGGCCGCCTTGAGGGTAAGCTCGCTGATGGCGGCGCGTGCCTTCAGCACCGGAAGCATGTCGGTTGCGCCGGCCTGGGCCAGGGGTGCCAGGCTGGCCACACGGGCCTCGATATCGGCCAGTTGGGCGGCCAGGTCGACCTCCTGGTCGTCGAGGAAGGCGTTGACGTGTCCCACGCTGGCGTTGCTGTCGTGCGCGATGGCGATGCAGGCGCGCACGATGCCGGTTCCCATGCCGATCTGGCCCAGCACGAAGCCGGGCTTGATGCGGCTGATGTACTGCTTGAATTGATCGGGGTGGGCCAGCACGTCTTCGGCCGGCACCTTGACGTTCTGGAAGCGCAGGTTCAGCGTCTGGGTGCCTTCGAGCCCCGAGAATTCAAGGCAAGGACGCGATTCAAAGCCTGCCGCCGTACTGGGCGTGGCAAACATGATGTAGCCCTCGTCCTCGACCGCGGCGGCGACGATGGCCAGGTGGCCGTCGCCCACGTTGGAAACCCAGGGCAGCGACCCGGTCACAACATAGCCGTCGCCTTCGCGGCGCGCGCGCAGATGGATTTTCTCGATGCCCGCCAGGTGCTTGACGGCATTGGACATGCCCGTGCCGGCCAGCAGCCTGCCCTGGGCCACATCGTGCAGATAGCGCTCGCGCACCGCTGCATTGTCGGAATTTTGCAGGTACCAGGCGCAACTGGATTGGCACCACACCAGGAAGGCCGTGGAGCCGCAATGCTGGGCCACCTTGGCCGTGACTTCGATCTGCGTGGCCAGGCCCAGGCCGTTTCCGCCGCTGTCGGCGGGCAAGGCCGCAGCGAAGCCGCCCAGGGCACCCAGCTTGTGCATGAACTGCGCCGGATACAGGCCTTCGCGGTCGATGGCCTGCACCTGGGGGGCGAGTTCGGTTTCAATCAGCTGGACGATGGGCGCCATGAAGGCGTGTTGGGCTTGGGACACTGCTATTCCTTGGGCGAATCAGGCAAAGGGCTGCAACTCGGGGTTGATGGGCGTCTGGGCCAGGTTGTTGGCGTAGTTGCACAGGGTGGCCAGGCTGACGCCCAGCACGACTTCAAGCGCGGCCTGTTGCGAGTAGCCGGCGGCGAAGAAGGCCTTCAGGTCGTCGTCGGCGACCTGGCCGCGGTTTTCCATGACGGCCAGGGTGAACACGGCCAGCGCATTGAGCTTGGGGTCGCTGAGCGCCCTCGTTTCACGTAGTGCCTCGATGATTTCTTCGGGCATGGCCAGCTTCTTGCGGGCCAGGGCCGTGTGGCCTGCCACGCAGAAGCCGCAGCCGTTGCGTTTTGCGGCGGTAATCTGGATGACTTCGCGTTCTTCGCCGCTGAGCGAGGTGCGTGCATTGATGGCGCCGACCGTCTGGTAGGTTTCGAGCGCGGTGGGTGCATTGGCCAGCACGCCCAGCAGATTGGGCAGGAAGCCGTTGGCTTTTTTCGCGTTGCTGAGGCGTTCTTTGGCTTCGTCGGCGGCGGTGTCGATGGTTTGTATGGTGAGTCGGCTCATGTCGTGTAGAAGTAGTGAAAGAAACAAGCCGCGGCGCTGAAGGGGCTGCGGTTCTTTATTTCCATTTATTCTATTGGCCGCCCCTAAGATTCCGAACGAATATAAGGAAATTTGGTTATGAGCGCCGGCTATATAGCCCTAAAAAAAGAGGCCGCTTCAAAATGAAGGGGCCTCTTTTTGGGTCAGGGCTGTTGAAGGTCTGCCCGCTACGGCGGGCGGACCAGGCCACAGGACGGCCTTACGGCATCTCCATCTCGGATGCCGGGTCGTCTTTCTTGATGGGCTTGACCAGGTCTTCGCGCTTGACGCCCAGCCACATGGCGATGGCGGCGGCCACGAACACCGAAGAGTAGATGCCGAACCAGATGCCGATGGTAAGCGCCAGCGAGAAGTTGTGCAGGGTGGGACCGCCGAAGAAGAACATGGAAAGCACCATCATCTGCGTCGAACCGTGGGTGATGATGGTACGCGAGATGGTCTGGGTAATGGCGCTGTTGATGACTTCCTGGACCGATGACGTGCGCTGCTTGCGGAAGTTTTCGCGGATACGGTCCATGATGACCACGGACTCGTTCACCGAATAGCCCAGCACCGCCAGCACCCCCGCCAGCACGGCCAGCGAGAACTCCCACTGGAAGAAGGCGAAGAAGCCCAGGATGATGATCACGTCGTGCAGGTTGGCCACCACGCCGGCCAGGGCGAACTTCCATTCGAAGCGCAGCGCCAGGTAGACCATAATGCCTATAACCACGAACAGCAGCGCCAGCAGGCCATTGGTGACGAGTTCTTGCCCCACCTGCGGGCCGACGAACTCGACGCGGCGCAGCTCGACATCGGGCGATTGGGCCTTGAGCGCGGCAAGCACGGTTTCGCTTTGGGCGGCCGAGCCAAGGTCTTCGCGCACCGGCAGGCGGATCATCACGTCTTGCGAGGTGCCGAAATTCTGCACCTGGAAGTCGGAGTAGCCCAGCGAGCTGACTGCGTTGCGCACCTCGTCTATCTGGGCCGCCTGGGAGTAGTGCACTTCCATCACCGTGCCGCCCGTGAACTCGATCGAAAGATGGAAGCCCCGGGTTGCGATGAAGAAGACGGCCAGCACGAAGGTGATCAGGCTGATCAGGTTCAGCACCAGCGCGTGGCGCATGAACGGGATGGTGCGGTGTATGCGGAAAAATTCCATGTTGGTGTCGTACCTGTGTTATCGGATGCCGGGGCAGGGTGCCCCGGCGCGATGTCAGTCCTTGGGTTTCCAGATCTGGCCGATGGAAATGCTTTGCAGCTTGCGCTGCCGGCCATACCAGAGGTTGGCCAGGGCACGTACCCCGACCACCGACGAGAACATCGAGGTGAGGATGCCTATGCAATGCACCACGGCGAAGCCGCGGATGGGCCCGGTGCCGAAGGCCAGCAGGGCAACACCCACGATGAGCGTAGTAAGGTTGGAGTCGAGAATGGTGCCCCACGCTCGCTCGAAGCCGTGGAAAATGGCCTGCTGGGGCGGCAGCCCCGCCCGAAGTTCTTCGCGTATGCGCTCGTTGATCAGCACGTTGGCATCGATGGCCATGCCCAGCGTCAGGGCGATGGCCGCAATGCCGGGCAGGGTAAGCGTGGCCTGCAGCATGGAAAGCACGGCCAGCAGCAGTAGTACGTTGAAGGCCAGGCCAAGGGTCGAGAACAGGCCGAACAGGTGGTAATAGAAGATGATGAACACCGCGATGGCCAGGAAGCCATACAGTGTGGAATTGAAGCCCATCTTGATGTTGTCGGCGCCCAGGCTGGGCCCGATGGTGCGCTCTTCGATGATGCTCATGGGCGCGGCCAGCGAACCGGCGCGCAGCAGCAGGGCGATGTCGGAGGCTTCCTGGGCGTTCATGCTGCCGCTGATCTGCACCTGGCCGCCGGGAATCTCGCTGCGGATCACGGGCGCGGTAACCACCTGGCCCTTGTTGTTCTCGAACAGCAATATGGCCATGCGCTTGCCGATATTGTCGCGCGTGACGTCGCGGAAGATGCGGGCGCCCTTGGCGTCAAGTGTGAGGTTGACCGAGGGCTGCTGTGTTTGCTGGTCGCGCCCGGGCTGGGCGTCTTGCAGGTTTTCGCCGGTAAGCACCACCTGGCGGCGCAGCAGCAGCGGGCGTCCGTCGGTATCGGTATAGCGCTCGAGCCCGAAGGGCACGTTGCCGCTGGAAAGCGCCGCCATGGCCGAGGGCGAATCGTCGACCATGCGGATTTCGAGGGTGGCGGTGCGGCCCAGGATTTCCTTGGCCTTGGCTACGTCTTGCACGCCGGGCAGCTGCACGATGATGCGGTCGGCGCCCTGTTGCTGGATGACCGGCTCGGCCACGCCCAGCTCGTTGATGCGGTTGTGCAGCGTGACGATGTTCTGGCGCAGGGCGTGGCTTTGCACCTGGGCGATCGCGGTTTCGGTCAGCACGCCGGTAAGCAGGAAGCTGTTGCCCGCGGTGCCGTTGGTAAACGCCATGTCGGGCATGCGCCGGCGCAGCTCTGAGGCGGCATCGTCGCGGCTTTGTTCGGTGTCGAAGCGGGCCACTACGGAATGGTCGCTGCGCTCGACCCCCGAGACTGCGATGCGCGCGTCGCGCAGGCTGCTGCGCACGTCGTTGGCCAGCGAATCGTAGCGCCCCGTCAGTGCCCCCTGCATGTCGACTTCAAGCAGGAAGTGCACGCCGCCGCGAAGGTCGAGACCCAGGTACATGGGACGCGCGCCGATGGCGGTAAGCCAGTTGGGCGAGGCCGAGAGCAGGTTCAGGGCAATGGTGTAGTCGGGGTCTTCGGGATTGGGATTGAAGGCTTTTTCAAGGGCGTCCTTGGCCGCCAGCTGGATGTCGGGAGTGGCAAAGCGCACGCGCACGGCGCCCACCGGCCCGTTCTGCTCGAAGAAGGCCCCGGTGGATTCGATGCCTTTCTCGGCCAGAACCTGCTGTGCCCGGACCAGCACGCTGTTGTCGATCTTGACGGAAGTCTTGGCCCCTGCGATCTGGACCGCCGGCGACTCGCCGAAGAAGTTGGGAAGCGTATACAGCAGCCCGACGATCAGGGCCACCAGAACGGTAAGGTATTTCCAGAGGGGATAACGGTTCATCGTCGATCAACTAAATAAGCGGGAACGGGCCCCGGGGTGGCCGGCATGCGGCCGAAGCAGCGCTTCGGCGCACGCAAGGCCTGCGCGTCGGGATTACAGCGACTTGATCGTTCCCTTGGGCAGCACGTTGGACACGGCGGTGCGCTGCATGACGACCTCGACCGGCTTGTCGGCCAGTTCGGCGACTTCGATGGTGATGTAGGCGTCGCCCACCTTGGTGACCTTGCCCAGCAGGCCGCCCGAGGTGATGACTTCGTCGCCCTTGCTGAGGCCGGCCACGAGATTGCGGTGCTCTTTCTGGCGCTTCATTTGGGGACGGATCATCAGGAAGTACAAGATGACGAACATCAGGATGATGGGCAGCATGCCCATCAGCCCGCTGGTGGCGTCGCCCGCGGCCTGGGCGGTAATGATGTTGAGTAGGTCGACTGCCTGCATGTGTATGGCTCCTGGTCTCGATGAAAGTATTTGTAAGTGCGGGGGTGCAAAAAAGCGAATTTTCTATTGTAGCGACATCCGGCGCTATTCGATGCCCCGGGCGCGGTTTTCGGCAAACTGCTTTTTCCATGCCTCGAAGCTGCCTTCTGCGATGGCCTGGCGCATCTCGTCCATGATGGTCAGGTAGAAGTGCAGATTGTGCAGGGTGTTCAGGCGCGAGCCGGTGATCTCGTTGGCCCGCTGCAGGTGATGCAGGTAGGCGCGCGAAAAATGCGAGCAGGTGTGGCACGAGCACGAGGGGTCGAGCGGGCGCGTATCGTCGCGATAGCGGGCGTTGCGTATCTTGATGTCGCCGTAGCGCGTGAACAGCCAGCCGTTGCGGGCATTGCGGGTGGGCATGACGCAGTCGAACATGTCCACGCCGCGGCTCACGCCCTCGACCAGGTCTTCGGGCGTTCCCACCCCCATCAGGTAGCGCGGCGCATTGGCGGGCAGGCGCGGCGCGACGTGGGCCAGCACCCTTTGCATGTCTTCCTTGGGCTCGCCCACCGACAGGCCGCCTATGGCGTAGCCGTGAAAGCCGATGTCCACCAGCCCGGCCAGCGATTCGTCGCGCAGGTTTTCGTACATGCCGCCCTGCACGATGCCGAACAGGGCGTTGGGGTTTTCAAGCTTGTCGAAGGCCTCGCGCGAGCGCCTGGCCCAGCGCAGCGACATGCGCATGGAACGCGCCGCCTCTTCCGAGGTGGCCGGGCGGCCGTCGATGGCGTAGGGCGTGCATTCGTCGAACACCATGACAATGTCCGAGTTGAGCGAGCGCTGGATGCGCATGGATTCTTCGGGCGTAAGAAACAGCCGAGAGCCGTCTATGGGCGAGGCGAACTTTACGCCTTCTTCGGTGATCTTGCGCAGGCCGTCCAGGCTGAACACCTGGAAGCCGCCCGAATCGGTCAGTATGGGCTTTTGCCACTGCATGAAGCCGTGCAGCCCGCCATGCTTCTCGAGAACGCCGGTTCCCGGGCGCAGCCACAGGTGGAAGGTATTGCCCAGCACGATCTGGGCGCCGATTTCGTCCAGCTCGTGGGGCAGCATGGCCTTGACGCTGCCATAGGTGCCCACGGGCATGAAGATCGGCGTCTGGACGACGCCGTGATTCAGGGTGAGGCGCCCGCGGCGCGCGGCGCCGTCGGTGGCCAGAAGCTCGAATTGCAGGCCGGTCATGGTTTGGGAGATTCAATGAACATGGCGTCGCCATAGCTGAAGAAACGATAGCGGGATTGCACCGCATGGGCGTAGGCCCTGCGTATGGGCTCCATGCCGGCCAGAGCCGACACCAGCATCATCAGGGTGGAGCGCGGCAGGTGAAAATTGGTGATCAGCGCATCGACATACGAAAAACGATAGCCGGGCGTAATGAACAGGCGGGTATCGCCTTCGAGCGGGTCGTCGGCGCAGCCGGCTTGTGCCGCGGCCGATTCCAGGGCACGCACGCTGGTGGTGCCCACGGCGATCACCCGGCCGCCCTGGCGCCGGGCTTCCTCGATCTGCCGAACGACCGCCTGGGGAACGACATAGCGCTCGGCATGCATCTGATGTTGGGACAGGTCTTCGACCCTTACGGGCTGGAAGGTGCCCGCGCCCACATGCAGGGTGACGAAAGCATGCTGGATGCCCTGGGCGACCAGTGCATCCAGCATGGGCTGGTCGAAATGCAGGCCCGCCGTGGGCGCCGCTACGGCGCCGGGAGCCTGGGCGTAGACGGTCTGGTAGCGTTCCTCGTCCTGGGCCTGGGCCTCATGCGTAATGTACGGCGGGAGGGGCGTGGCGCCATGGCGCTCGAGGAGATCGAGCACCCGGGCCGGAAACTCCAGCTCGAACAGCTCATCCTGGCGGCCAGCCACTTCGATCGTGAAGGCGTCGTCGATGCGCAGCCGGGTGCCCGCCTTGGGCGATTTGCTGGCCTTGACGTGCGCCAGGGCGGTGGTGGGGCCGGTGATGCGCTCGACCAGAATCTCGACCTTGCCGCCGCTGTCCTTGTGCCCGCGCAGGCGCGCCTTGATGACCTGGGTGTTGTTCAGTACGAGCAGGTCGTGGGGCCGCAGCAGCGAGGGCAGATCGGTAAAGAGGCGGTCATGCAGGGCCGAGCGCGCATCGAGATGCAGCAGCCTGCTGCCGCTGCGGGTGGCGGCCGGAGTCTGGGCAATGAGTTCGGAGGGAAGGTGATAGTCGAACTGCGACAGTTGAAGCGAGGGGTTCACGCGTAAAGATTTGCAATGGTCAACGTGCCATTTTAAGCCGCGCTGCGATTTTTCCGCTCGCGCCCTCCCTGTCCACCCATCGTTCCGGTATGCTGGTGTTTTTTTTGCGGTACCCGGCGAACCTGTTCCAAAGCATGATGACTCTGTCCGCATTTTCCGAGCATTCGTCTGCGCCGCGTCGGCGGGCAGGCCTGTTCCGTCGCCTCGCGCAGCATGCAGGCCTGAAGTCCCTGGCCCGGGTGTCTGGTCGCCCGGCTTCCGCCCTTGCAGGTTTCCTGTTCGTATGCCTGGCCTCGTACGGGGCGGCGGCAAGCGCCCAGGCCTTGCCGCCCGAACTCGATCAGGCTTGGCGGGCCGCCCGGCTGCAGCAGGGCGATGTGTCGCTGGTCGTGCAGGAAATCGGCGGGCCCCGTCTGGTCGAGCTCAATCCGGCCACGCCGCGCAATCCCGCATCTGTAATGAAAATGGTCACTACCTGGGCGGCGTTGTCGGGCCTGGGGCCCGAGTATCGCTGGCGCACCGAACTGCTGGCCGAGCGCGGCGCCCGCATCGATGGCCAGGGCAGCCTGCGCGGCCCCTTGTACATCAAGGCTGGGGGCGACCCCCACCTTACCCAGGAAGAGCTCTGGTTCCTGTTGCGCGAGCTGCGCCTGCGGGGGGTCAAGAACCTGAGCGAGGTCGTGGTCGACCGCTCCGTCTTCGGCCAGGTGGGCATCGACCCCAACGCGTTTGACGACGCCGGAGACCGGCCCTACAACGCCAGCCCCGATGCCATGATGGTGGGGCTGGGTGCTGCGCGCCTGCTGTTCGTGCCCGATACCGTGGGTCGCAAGTGGATACCCGTTCTCGACCCTCCATTGCCGGGGGTGCGCATCCAGGGCGAAGTGAAATACAGCGACGCCGTGTGTCCCGGCTCGCCCGCCGTGTCTGTCCAGGCGCGCCAGGTAGGCGCCGAAACCCTGGTCGACGTGGCGGGCACCGCCGCGGGTTCCTGCGGCGAGTTCACCGTTTACCGGCTGGTGCAGTCGCAGCCGGCCTATTTCTCGGCCCTGTTCCGCCAGTTGTGGCGCGACCTGGGCGGTACCCTGGCAAGAGGGGTCCGTGAAGGCCGGGCGCCCGGCAATGCGCAGGTCCTGGCCTGGACCGAGTCCGAGACCCTGGCCGACACCATTCGCCAGATCAACAAGCAAAGCAACAACGTCATGGCGCGTACCCTGCTGCTGACCCTGGGCGCCGAAAAAGCCGGCCGCCCGGCAACCCCGGCCGGCGGGGGGCAGGCCGTCCTGGCCGTCCTGGCCGAGCAGGGCGTAGACACGCGGGGCTGGCAAATAGATAATGGTTCGGGCCTGTCGCGCAACGGCCGCCTTACCGCCGGGGGCCTGGCCGGCATGCTCGAGGCGGCCTGGCGCTCGCCGCTCATGCCCGAGTATGTCTCCTCGCTGGCCATTTCCGGCGTTGATGGTACGATGCGGCGGCGCCTTCGCCAGGACGAAGTCCGGGGCATGGCCCACCTTAAAACAGGCACGCTGCGCGATGCCCGCGCCCTGGCCGGCTACGTGCTTGGGGCAAGCGGCAAGCGTTATATTGTCGTCAGCCTGGCCAATGGCGAGCGGGCCACGGCGATCCGGTCTTTCGATGACGCGCTGATCTCGTGGCTGGCCGCACGCTGACTTCTTCTCTGCACACCGAACCACCATGCCCATACACGAAATCCGCCATCCGCTGATACGCCACAAGCTCGGCCTCATGCGCCGCGCCGACCTCAGCACCAAGAACTTCCGCGAGATGTCCCAAGAGGTCGCGGCCCTGCTCACCTACGAGGCCACCAAAGACCTGCCCCTCGAATCGGCGGCGGTACAGGGCTGGTGCGGCCAGATCGAGGTCGAAAAACTCGCCGGCAAGAAGGTAACCGTGGTGCCCATCTTGCGGGCCGGAATCGGCATGCTCGACGGCGTGCTTACCCTGATTCCAGGCGCCAAGGTCAGCGCCGTGGGCATCGCGCGCGATGAAGAAACCCTTCAGGCCCAGCCCTATCTCGAGCGCCTGGTCGGCGCGCTGGACCAGCGCCTGGCCCTCATCGTCGACCCCATGCTTGCCACAGGCGGCTCCATGGTCGCCACCATCGACATGCTCAAGAAGGCCGGCTGCCGCAATATCCGGGCCCTGGTGCTGGTCGCGGCGCCCGAGGGCATCAGCGCGGTCGAGGCCGCCCACCCCGACGTGCAGGTCTTTACCGCTTCCATCGACAGCCATCTGAACGCCAGCGGCTACATCATCCCCGGCCTGGGCGACGCGGGCGACCGCATCTTCGGCACCAAGCAGAAAGACGACTGAACTTCGGCCGCCGCCCGACGCCGTTCGATCGCGCAACTACTCAAGCGCCGCCAAAGGCCGCTTCTCGACGCCCGGCCTGGCGCCCGCCGGCCACGGGTCGCCGCATGCCGCTTCGGGCGCCGGTAAGATATTGATAACTTTTTCATTGCGCGCATACCGCATGCGCAGCGCAAAACGGGTAGGATGTAACCATTGCGCTTCGTACAGGGGTGATTGAATGCACATGGCCGCAAGAACGGGTTGTACCTTGGCGTTTCTGTTTATCGGGCTGCACGCCGGGCCCGCTGCGGCCGGCTTGTGCGACGCGCCTTTCATGCACGACCAGGGCAAGGTCCGCCTCGATGGTTCGGGCGCCCTGCGGCTGGGCGCCGACCTGTCCTTTTCCGAAGTCAAGAAGAACTCGCAGGGCGAATGCCAGGCGCGGGTGCAGGGCACCGCCACTTTCGGGCTGGCGGGCCTGCCGGCGGGCAAGTCCGACCTCGACTACTGGATGACCCTGCGCAACGGGCAGGCCAGCTTCGAGCGCCAGACCGAGCAGGGCGGGCGCGAGCCGGTGCAGGGCAAGTTCGACCTGCGCATGCTGGGCCTGTTTTCCTACGGCGAGCCCATTACAAAGGCCGGCCAAACCTTCCCGGCCCGCAAGTTCCAGGTCAATGTCGATCACAAGGGCGTCGATGCCAAGCCCGTCGTCGTCCATACCGGCGCCAAGACCGTGGGTGAAAAGGCTTCCATACAAACCGCGGCCGGCACGCAGTCGTGCTGGCCCATCAATTACTCGCGGGTCATCGAAGCCACCCAGGCGTCGTTCAGCGGCCTGGTCCTGCCCATACCCGAGATCCGTTCCACCGTCACCGACTGGTTCTGCCCCGAGCTGAACATGGTCATGCGCCAGGAAAGCCGGCAGCAGGGCGTGTCGTCCACCGTCGAGGTGTCCGAACTGAAATAATCGATATGGGTTGTTGCTTGAACTCTTGGGCATGCTTCTTGCCAACGGGCCTTTCCAAGAGCCCGCCCATATTCAGGCATGACCGCCGCATTGTGTGCAGCGCGATTGTTCGAGCGGCGGGCGGGGGCGCGGCAACAATTCCGGCACGGAGCATGACATGAATCAATAAATGCTTCGCAGCTTCCGCTAATATCGTTATTGAAGACCGCAGTTTCTTCCATTCTTCACAAGGAGCCCATCATGGCACGAAGCAAAGATCTCGAGTCCAGAGAAGACCAGTTCATCAACAGCGTAAAAGAAAGCCTCGACGACGCCGAAAAGCTCTTGCGCGAGGCGGCCGACACCACCGGCGACAAGGCCAACGAACTGCGCGAGAAGGCCATGGAATCGCTGCGCCGCACCCGGGTCGCCCTGTATGACGCCCAGGATGCAGTGCTTGCCAAGGGCCGGCAGGCGGCCCGCGCCACCGACGACTACGTCCACGACAACCCCTGGCAGGCGGTGGGGGTGGCCGGTCTCACGGGCCTGCTCGTGGGCATGTTGATCTGCCGCCGCTAAGGGGCCGTACGCAAAACCTCGCCTCGTGCCGGCCGGCCGCAAGGCCGGCGGCATGCTGCCTTACGCAAGGGGATTTATGGCGCTAAGACACTCTATCGGAGACCTCGCCAGCACTGTCCTTTCCATGGTCCGCACCCGGCTCGAGCTTTTTTCGCTCGAAGCGGCGGGCGAAAAGTCGCGCGTCCTCCGCCTGCTTTGCATGGCCTTCGGTGCGCTGCTGTTTTCTTCGCTTGCGCTGCTGGTCTTTTCCATCGCGGTGGCGCTGTACTTCTGGCCCACCGAAGCGCGCTACCTGGCGATAGGCGTGCTGGCCCTTATTTACGCGGTGGTGGGCCTGGGTCTTTTCTGGGGCGTCTGGCACTGCCTCAGCAACGGTCCCATGCCTTTCTCGGCCACGCTTGCCGAGCTCAAGCGCGACATATCGCTGGCCGAACGCTTGCGCGAACCCGACGAGCCTGACGATTTCACAGGAGGAAGGCATGGCTAGTAAACCGTCCGCCAGTCGCCTGCGCGAAGTCAAGATCGAGTTGTTGCGGGCCCGGGCCGCCATCGAGCGCCAGACGCTGCAGAACAGCCTGCGCCACGTGGGCCAGGACCTGCAGCCGGGGGCGCTGCTGCGCAGCTTCCTGCCGGCCTCCGTCAGCCGCAAGCGTCCCACTGATTGGCTGTTCCAGGGGCTGGGCCTGCTCAGGCGCTATCCCTTCATCGTGTCCACGGCCTCGACCCTGCTTTCGGGCGTACGCAAGCGCAACCGCCTGCTGCGCCTGGGCGCGGGGCTGCTGCTTAGCTGGCAGGTGGCCCGCAATATGGGCGGACGCGACGACCGGGGCGGCACGGGGGCAAGCCGCTAGGGCCTTTTTGCATAAAAAGCTGCGAGAGTGCCCCGATTTTTGCCGGGAATCCGCGGGGGCTAGCCCTTGGGGAAACGGTGGCCGCGCTGGCGGGCAAAGGCCGAGCAGGCGCTGTTTCGAGCTTATTGCCGGATCAACCGCGCTCCCTGGCCCGCGCGGGGCCGGCCTTGGCTTCTGCCGGCTCGGCGTTTACAGGCCCAACTGGCCCCACATGGCGTCGACGCGGGCCTTTACGTCTTTGTCCATCTGAATGGGGCGGCCCCACTCGCGCTGGGTTTCGCCCGGCCATTTGTTGGTGGCGTCCATGCCCATCTTTCCGCCCAGGCCCGACACGGGCGAGGCAAAGTCCAGGTAGTCGATCGGCGTGTTCTCCACCAGCAGGGTGTCGCGTGCCGGGTCCATGCGGGTGGTCATGGCCCAGACCACCTCTTTCCAGTCGCGCACGTCGACGTCGTCGTCCACGACGATGATGAACTTGGTGTACATGAACTGGCGCAGAATGCTCCACAGGCCGAACATGACCCGCTTGGCGTGGCCGGCGTACTGCTTGCGTATCGACACGACCGCCAGGCGGTAGCTGCAGCCTTCGGGCGGCAGGTGGAAGTCCACGATCTCGGGAAGCTGGCGCCGCAGAAGCGGCACGAACACCTCGTTCAGGGCCACCCCCAGCACGGCCGGCTCGTCGGGCGGCTTGCCGGTGTAGGTGCTGTGATAAATGGGATTGCGGCGCATGGTAATGCGCTCGACCGTGAAGACCGGGAACCAGTCCTGCTCGTTGTAATAGCCTGTGTGGTCGCCGTAGGGGCCCTCGAGCGCCATTTCATAGCGCCCGTCGGAGGGGGGCTTGACACCCTCTGGAACCGTGGGCTCCAGGGCGGCGGGGTGGTCCGAGGGCAATATATGCCCCTCGAGCACGATTTCGGCGAAGGCGGGAACGGTAAGGTCGCTGCCCAGGGCGTCGGCCACCTCGGTGCGCGAGCCGCGCAGCAGCCCGGCAAACTGGTATTCGGACAGGCTGTCGGGCACGGGCGTGACGGCGCCCAGGGTGGTGGCCGGGTCGGCGCCCAGGGCCACCGCTATGGGAAATGGCTTGCCGGGGTTGGCCAGGGCGTGGTCGCGGAAGTCGAGCGCCCCGCCGCGATGCGACAGCCAGCGCATGATGAGCTTGTTGCGGCCGATGAGCTGCTGGCGGTAGATGCCCAGGTTCTGGCGGCGGGCATTGGGGCCGCGCGTAATGACCAGGCCCCAGGTGAGCAGGGGGGCGGCGTCCTCGGGCCAGCAGGTCTGCAGCGGGATGGCGCCCAGGTCGACGTCGTCGCCTTCGAGCACGATTTCCTGGCAGGCCGGATTGCGAATGCGTTTCGGGCTCATGTCCCACAGGGCCGACTTCAGCAACGAGACCTTGGCAAAGGCATCGCGCAGACCACGCGGGGCCTCGGGCTCGCGCAGCGAGGCCAGCAGTTCGCCGATGTCGCGCAGGGCGGCCACGTCGTCGGCGCCCATGCCCAGCGCCACCCGCCCGGGTGTGCCGAACAGGTTGGCCAGCACGGGCATCGAGGCGCGGCGGCCGTCGTGCATGGGGTGCTCGAACAACAGGGCGGGCCCTTCGGCACGCAGGACGCGGTCGCTGATTTCGGTCATTTCAAGCGCCGTCGAGACGGGGTGCGTGATGCGCTTGAGCTGGCCCGCTCCTTCCAATTGCGCGACGAAGTCCCGCAGGTCACGGTATTTCAAGAAATTCTCACTGATTGGTTTTGACGGACGTCTAAGGTTAACATCGAGCTCGGCATTTTATTGGAAGGGGCCGGGCACCAAGGGCCCCTGAAGGAAGGCAACAAGGACATGACGGTTTCGGGCACTTACACTTGGCTGGGACGCTCGCTGCGCCTGACGGGCAGGCGCGCGGCCGAGCTTACGCATGCCGCGGCGGTCTACCTGGGGATTGCGGTGCTGGTCACGGTATCGCTGAGCTTTGTGGTGCCGTCGCTGCGCGATCAATCACAGCAGATACACGCCGCCCTGCTGATTAGCCTGAAGCCCGGCTCGGTGACGGACGATGGTTCGGGCCTGTCGCTGGCGGAACGCCTGTCGGGCGGGCAGGTGGACCTGTCCTCGGGACGCGGTGCCGCGGACGACGGAGCGGCGGCGGACGAAGAAGAGCCGCAAACCTTTGCCGACGCGCTCAGCGCGCTCGATTCCTTCTCCATCCCGGGTGTCACCAAGGTGCAGAGCCAGGCGCTGCGCAGCTACATTGCGCGCAAGTACCGCATCGCCCATGACGTGGCGGGGGTGTTGATCCACACGGTGTTCGCGGTGGCGCCTGAAAAGGACCTGGACCCGCTGCTGGTGCTGGCCGTCATTGCCATCGAGTCGCGCTATAACCCTTTTGCCGAAAGCCATGTGGGCGCGCAGGGGCTGATGCAGGTCATGACCAAGGTGCACCAGGACAAGTTCGAGCGTTTTGACGGCGGCGCCGAAGCGGCGCTGAATCCGATCGCCAACATACGGGTGGGCAGCCAGATCTTGCACGACTGCATCCAGCGCCGTGGCTCGGTCACCGGGGGCCTGGCCTGTTATGTGGGGGCCACCGGCCCCAGCGACGGCGGCTACGGGGCCAAGGTGCTGGCAGAGCGCCGGCGGCTTTCCCTGGCCTCGGGCATTCCGCCGCGGCTGTAGCGGCACCGCGCTTCCGGCGGGGGCTCGGGTGTTTGCCTATGCCCGGGCGAGAAAGCCTTCCATGCGTTCCACGGCTTCTTTCAGGCGGTCCAGGCCGGTCGAGTACGACAGGCGGATCGAGTGTGCCGCATGGGCCGGCCCGAAATCGCGCCCCGGCACCGTGGCCACGCCCGCTTCATGCAGCAGCCGGTGCACGAAGTCGTCGCTGTCCTGGCTGTAGCGGCTGATGTCGGCGTAAATGTAGAAGGCGCCGTCGGGCACGACCGGCACGTGCAGGCCGATGCGCTCGAGCTGCGGCAGCAGGTAGTCGCGCCGCTGTTTGAACGACAGCCGCCGCTGGTCGTACACACGCATCACTTCGGGCTCGAAGCAGGTAAGGGCGGCATGCTGCGCCAGCGAGGGAGCGCAGATCGCCAGGCTGGCCGCAAGCTTTTCGATGGCGGGCACCATGTCTTGCGGGGCGATCATCCAGCCCAGGCGCCAGCCTGTCATGTGGAAGTATTTGGAGAAACTGTTGATGATGATGATGTCGTCGTCGATGGCCAGCGCGCTGCGTGGTGTATCGCCGTAATACAGGCCCAGGTAGATTTCGTCCATGATGACGAAGCCGCCCCGCTGGCGCACTTCGCTGACCAGCTCGCGCAGTTCGTCGTGCTCGATGGTGGTGCCCGTGGGGTTGCTGGGCGAGGCCACGAGCACTCCGGCTGTGGCGGGCCCCCAGTGCCGCCGGACGTCTTGGGCCGAAAGCTGGAAGCGCTGTTCCGCCGACGAGGGAACCAGCCGAGGCACGCCGCCCGCGCCCATGATGAAGTTCTGGTTGGCGGGGTAAGAGGGGTCGGACATCAGTACTTCGTCGCCCGGGTTGATCAGTGCCATGGCGGCCAGCAGCAGGGCGCCGGAAGCGCCGGATGTGACGATGACGCGGCTCGGGTCGACGGTTGCGCCGAATTGCTGCTGGTAGTAGTGGGCAATGGCCTCGCGCAGGGCGGGCAGGCCGGCCGGCGATGTATAGCCGCTTAGGCCGGCTGCCGCGGCGCGATTTAAAGTCTCGACGACCTGGGCGGGGGCGGTGAAGTCGGGCTCGCCTATGCCCAGGCTGATGATGTCCCGGCCTTGCGCATTCAGGGCGCTGGCCTGCTTGAAGATTTCGACTGCGTAGAAGGGCATGACCTGGTCGGTGCGCTTGGCTAGGCGGGACATAAATTGCTGCTCTGAAGAAAAATCTGATTGTAGGCGGTTCTTTGGGTTCTTGAACTGGAGCGCTGGGCGGTTGAAAGTCCCTAATGTCCCTCCATCCCGACACTTCAACAATACAAGTTCTTAAGCTGGCGCGCTGGTGTGGTCCGTTCTTTGAGTTCTTTAGCGGCGCGCTGCGGGGCAGTATTTAGGGCGCCGGAGAGCTGCGGCCGGCTTTGCCGGCTGCCCTCGCGTCCTATTGTTTTTGGGGCGCTCGCGAACTCGCGGGCGGCGGAGCAGTGCTCCGCCAAGCTTGCCCGCTCAAACATGCGCTCGCTTGCCTCCCCAAAAACAACAGGCCGCTCGGCTTGCTCAACGTCGCCCTAAATACTGCCCCGCATCGCGCCTCAGAGTGTCTTGGGTTGGGGCACCCTGGGTTTCTTGGCTTGATGCACCGTATTTTTTCTGCGACAGGTGGCGGCATTCTGCTTTTGCGACAGATAGGTGGCATTTCTACGAATACAGGGTGTTCTGCCACAGGCATGCGGCATTACGACCGGGCAGTATTTTTAGCTGCCAAGCCATCACATCCCCCCGGACTCAAGGTTTTCCCCAGCCCGAGCCTCGCAAGAGGGGCGTTTATCTACCCCAATGCAGTTCCTGTGATGTGGGGTGTGGCTGGGCCGGGCGTTGGCGGTCGAGCCAGGCGCCGCAGAACGGAGGGCGAAGGCCCGGAGGATGCGGACAGGCGGGCCCGGAGGGCCGACCGGCGTCGACTGGAACAGACATACCCCGCAGCGCAGGAACGGGTTTAAAGCAAACAGCATCACATTCAAGAGGCAACCCAGGGACAAACACCCCCACAGCCAAGAGACAACTCAGGAACGGTTCAAGAACCAACGTCCTCACCGTCAGACGCAGGAGCGGACTAAGAACCAGCAATCTCACGATCAAGAGATAAGATGGAACAGGAACGAATCACCCGCCCGCTCACTCAAAACACGGCAGTCGTAGCTATACTTTCCACCAAAGATTCTTCGCAACAGGAACACCATGGAGTCCTCATCCAGACGGGCTTTTCTGACC
The DNA here is from genome assembly GCF_003096595.1 of Pusillimonas noertemannii. Classification (GTDB taxonomy): domain Bacteria; phylum Pseudomonadota; class Gammaproteobacteria; order Burkholderiales; family Burkholderiaceae_B; genus Pusillimonas; species Pusillimonas noertemannii. The sequence goes on from NZ_QEKO01000001.1 coordinate 863,466, forward strand.
GGTCGGCGTGCCGCGCGCAGCCCCTGGGAACAATTCTGCCGCCGCATGCAGCATGGCATTGCCGGCGACTTTCTTGACTTCGGCCTGTACGAAGGCAAGGGCAGCGCCCGGCTTACCCCCAGCCAGGGCGGCGACGTGCGCCTGGCCCTGGCCCTGTGCCGCGAATTCGGGGTGGTCCTGGCCCTGAGCGGCATCAACCAGGGCGACAGCCTGACCGGGCAGTCGGTCTTGTGGATCGAGCTCGACGGCTCCATGGCCGGCTGCCAGCCCTTGCCCGACGATGAGGGCAAGTGGTTCGTCCAGCCCGGCACGCATCTGTCGGAACTGGCAAGCGCCGGCCTGCCCCAGTTTGCCGACCAGCCCGGCTACCTTACCGTTGCCGCCTGGGCAGCCGACCGCAGCCTGTGCGGCTGGGCGCCGGGCGAGTCTTTTCGTTGCGGCCTGCTGCATGCTTCGGTGCTGATGGCCGATGGCAGCAGCGCCGTGCTGGGGCCTTTCGGCGCGGGCAACCGTATGCCCCTGGGCACGCTGACCTTGCAAAAGCTCGTGCCACAGCTGTTTGCTCTGGCTTCGTCTGAACCCGCCGCCCGTTTCGCCACTCACGAACGCTGGCCCGCGCGCTATCGTCTCGATGCGCTTGCGCCCCGGCCGGGGCATGATGTCAATCTTTCTCATCTTTTGCTGGGCCATGGGGGCGATCTGGGCTGGATCGAGTGGATGGTGTTCGAGGCCCGGCCGGCCCTGCCTTCGATGGACTGGACCACAGCCTATACCAGTCGTCCGCCGGCGGGCGACGATGCGCTGTGGCAACAAGCGTCTACGCTCGATCGCGGCGTGAAGAAGCTGTTTGATCCCGACGGCGTTTTTCCCGACCCGGGGCAGGATCTTTGACGCCTTGCGCCCGGCTTTGCGCCCCGTGCCGCGCAAGGCGCGGCTTGCGCGTAGGCATCACACCATGACCGAAGGCGCGCGAGGGGCTAGAATGATCGTCTCTTGTTCACCTCGTCCTGTCTGAATCGATCATCATGGAAGAAAACTTTCGCAAAGCGGCCCTCGAATACCACGAGCAAGGCCGTCCGGGGAAAATCGCCGTCACGCCCACCAAGCAGCTGTCCAACCAACGGGACCTGGCGCTGGCATACTCGCCCGGCGTGGCCGCCGCTTGCGAAGAGATCGTCAACGATCCTGTCAATGCCTTCCGCTTCACGGGGCGCGGCAACCTGGTGGGCGTCATCACCAACGGCACCGCGGTGCTGGGCCTGGGCAATATTGGCCCGCTGGCTTCCAAGCCGGTCATGGAAGGCAAGGCGGTGCTTTTCAAGAAGTTCGCCGGCATCGACGTCTTCGACATCGAGATCAACGAAAACGACCCCGACAAGCTGGTCGACATCATCGCCGGGCTCGAGCCCACCTTCGGCGGCATCAACCTTGAAGACATCAAGGCGCCCGAGTGCTTCGTGGTCGAGCGCAAGCTGCGCGAACGCATGAAGATTCCCGTCTTCCACGACGACCAGCACGGCACGGCCATCTGTGTCGCCTCGGCCTTCATCAGCGCGCTCAAGGTGGTGGAAAAAGACATCAAGCAGGTCAAGCTGGCGGTGTCGGGCGCCGGCGCCGCCGCGCTGGCCTGCCTCGACCTGCTCGTCGACCTGGGCCTGCCGGTCGAGAACATCTGGGTCTCGGACATCGAAGGCGTGGTCTACAAGGGCCGCACCGTCCTCATGGACCCGGCCAAAGAACGGTTCGCGCAAGAAACCGAGGCCCGCAAGCTGGGCGACATCATCGGCGGCGCCGACGTGTTCCTGGGCCTGTCGGCCGGCGGCGTGCTCAAGCCCGAGATGGTGGCCGCCATGGCGCCCAGGCCCGTCATCCTGGCCCTGGCCAACCCCAACCCCGAAATCCTGCCCGAAGACGCCCACGCGGTGCGCGACGACGTCGTCATGGCCACCGGGCGCTCCGACTACCCCAACCAGGTCAACAATGTGTTGTGCTTCCCCTACATTTTCCGGGGAGCGCTCGACGTGGGGGCCACCACCATTACGCGCGGCATGGAAAAAGCCGCCGTCGAGGCCATTTCGCAACTGGCCCAAGAAGAACAGAACGACGCGGTGGCCGCCGCCTACGGCACCTACAACGTGTCTTTCGGCCCCGAATACCTCATTCCCAAGCCCTTCGACAACCGCCTCATCGTGCGCGTGGCGCCGGCCGTGGCGCGCGCCGCCATGGAAGACGGCGTGGCCACGCGACCCATTGCCGACTTCGACAGCTACGTCGAAGAACTGCAGCAGTTCATGTACCGCTCGGGCTCGTTCATGAAGCCGCTGTTCTCCACCGCCAAGAGCATGGTGCGCGAGGGCGGCAAGGCGCGCATCGTATTCAGCGAGGGCGAAGAAGAGCGCGTGCTGCGAGCGGTGCAGATCGTGGTCGACGAGAAGCTGGCCAAGCCCATCCTCATCGGCCGGCCCGAGGTCCTGCAGGCCCGCATCAAGAAGTTCGGCTTGCGCCTGAAGCTGGGTGAAGACGTCGAGGTCACCAACACCGAGTACGACGAACGTTTCCACAGCTACTGGACCACCTACTGGGAAATGATGTGCCGGCGGGGCATTACCAAAGAAATGGCCCGGGTCGAGATGCGCCGCAGGCTTACGCTCATCGGCGCCATGATGATCCACATGGGCGATGCCGACGGCATGGTGTGCGGCACGGTCGGCTCCTACGCCGATCACCTGCGTTTCATCGACGAGGTCATCGGCAAGGCGCCGGGGGCCCGCACCTATGCGGCCATGAACATCCTGCTGCTGTCCGAGCGCACGGTGGCGCTGGCCGACACCCACGTCAACGACAATCCCACCACCGAGCAGATCGCCGAGATCACGCTGGCGGCGGCGGGCGAAATGCGGCGCCTCAACATCGAGCCGAAGGCGGCCTTGCTGTCGCGATCCAACTTCGGCACCGGCAGTTCGGCCTCGGGAGCCAAGATGCGTGATGCATTGGCCATCGTGCGCGAACAGGACCCCACACTGGAGGTCGACGGCGAGATGCACGGCGACTGCGCGCTCGACGAAGCCCTGCGCCAGCGCATCCTGCCCTCGACCACGCTGAAGGGGTCGGCCAACCTGCTCATATGCCCCAACGTCGATGCCGGCAACATCGCCTACAACCTGCTCAAGACGGCCGCGGGGGGCAACGTTGCCGTCGGGCCCTTCCTGCTCGGCGCCAACGCGCCCGTGCACATCCTGACGTCCAGTTCAACGGTGCGGCGCATCGTCAACATGGCGGCGCTGACTGTCGTGGACGCCAACACGCCACGCTCGACGTGATGCCATGCGCAAGGGCTTCGGTAGCTCGCCGGTAGGCCTTGTTCTGATGGGGGGCGGCGCGCGCGCCGCCTACCAGGTTGGCGTCCTGTCGGGCATTCTGCAAATACTCGACCCCGACCGCTCACCGCAGTTCTGCAACCCTTTTCCCATCTTGTGCGGCACCTCGGCCGGCGCCATCAACGCGGCGGCCCTGGCCTGCCGGGCCAACGACATCCACCTGGCGGTCGACCGCCTGGTCACGCTCTGGGATGAGCTACACACCGAGCACATCTATCGCAGCGATGCGCTTTCGCTGCTGGGCACGGGATGGCGCTGGCTGAGCATGCTGGCGCTGGGCTGGCTATGGCCCGGACTGCGCGGCAGGCGTCCCAGCTCGCTGCTCGACAACAGCCCCCTGGCCGATCTGCTGGCGGCCACGCTGGATTTCGACCGTCTCAACGACAATCTCGACCAGGGCGAATTGCAGGCGCTTGCCATCACGGCCACGGCCTTCGTCACGGGCGAGCATCTTACCTTCTATAATGCGCGCCACCTCATCGACCCATGGACACGAAGCCTGCGCCGCGCCGTGCCCGGGCGGGTAGGGGTAGAGCATCTCATGGCATCCAGCGCCATTCCCTTCATCTTTCCCGCCCAGGCCATCCTGGTGAACGGCAAGACGGAATGGTGTGGCGATGGCTCCATGCGGCAGCTGGCGCCCCTGAGCCCGGCCATCCACCTGGGCGCCGAGCGGGTCCTGGTGGTGGGTACCGGCCATCGGGACGACACCCATGCCGAAGAGCGCCAGGTCGACTCCCACTATCCGCCGCTGGCCCAGGTAGGTGGGCATGTGCTGTCCAGCATATTCATGGACGGCCTGTCGATGGACGTCGAAAGGCTCGAACGCATCAACGACCTGCTCGCCCTGGCGCCGGCCGAGAAAGTCGAAACGCAGTCCCTCAGGACGGTCAGCGCACTGACCATCACCCCCAGCAAGCCGCTGGACAACATTGCCATGGAGTTTTTGCATCAAATGCCACCTTCGGTTCGTACACTTTTTCGGGTACTCGGTGTATCGTCGGGTTCCGGGGCCACGACAGGCGGAGCGTTGGTATCCTACTTGCTGTTCGAGGCCGGATACACCCGCGAGCTCATCCGTCTCGGACGAGCCGACAGCATGGAACGTATTGAGGAAGTCAAAGCGTTTTTCAAGGAGACGCCACAATGACCCAAGCGCAGACATGGCAGAAAAAATTACAGAAAGGCGGTCTGATCGATTCCGCAGCCGTCTCGCGGGAAGAAGCCGTCGAGCGGGCCCAGGCTGCGGGGCTTACCGCCTATGTGATCGATTGCGATCGGGCGCGCAGCCGTTCGGCTGTGTTGCGGGCGGTGGTCAAGGCGGTCGATTTTCCCGAGTTCTTCGGGGGCAACCTCGACGCCCTGTACGATTGCATCTGTGACACGGTGCTCGACCAGAAAACAGGCCTGTTCCTGTGGTTCGACAAGCTGCATTCGGGCGATCCGGCCCTGACCGAAGACGCCGAGGCCATTCTGGCGGTGTGCGACGACGTGGTCGAGTTCGCCCGCAATAACGAGCGCAGCTTTTCGTACGCCGTGGTGCATGCCGGCAAGCATCCCGACCCTGAACCGGGGGTTGCGCCTACGCCTTATTCGGGCGCCCGCGAAGAAGAATAGCCGGCAAGGGTAAGAACACCGGCTTTGCCAGGTGCCCAAGCCGCTGCGTGCGCAGCGGCTTGGCTGTTTCAGTTCCAGCCTTTCAATGCGCTTACGGCGGCGATCAGTGCCAGCCCCGCCGTCTCGGTGCGCAACACCCGCGTCCCGAACCGCACGGGCGCCGCGCCTTGCCGCAGCGCCGCCTGCTGTTCTTCGGGCGACCAGCCGCCTTCGGGCCCCACCAGAAGGGTAATGTCGTTTGCCGCGCCCACGGCCTGGTCCAGCGCCTGAGTGGCTTCCGGATGGCAAAGCAGCACGGGGCCGGCCGTTTCCAGCGAAGCCAGGCAGGCTTCCAGGGCGAGGGGGGCCTCGATGCGCATGATGCGGTTGCGGCCGCATTGCTCGCTGGCCGACTGGGCAATGCGCTGCCAGTGCTGCAGGCGCTTGGCCTGGCGCTGCGGGTTCAACTGAACCACGCTGCGCTGGGCCGCGACCGGAATCAGCCGATGCGCACCCAGTTCCACGGCTTTTTCCACGATCCAGTCCATCTTGTCGCCCGAGGGTAGGCCCTGCACCAGGGTGATCGTGCCCGCCAGCTCGGCTTCCACGGCGTGGTGGGCGCCCACTTGAGCCTGGGCCGACTTGCCCTGGATGCTTAACACGGCCTCGTACTGCCCCCCGCGCCCGTCGAACAGAATGACCGCTGCGCCGTCCTTCAGGCGCAGCACACGCAAGGCGTAGTGCGCAAGCTCGGGGGGCAGCTCGAGGGCCTGATGCGGCTGCAGGGGAAGAGGGCAGAAGAACCTGGGTCGGGCCATGGGCTGGGAAAAATGCAAGATGGTAAAATCAGTGGCTTTGCAACGCTTCGCCGGAAAGCGGCCCATACGCGGCCGCCAGGTCTTAGAGAATACCCCATGAGCCCTTCGCCAGCCCAAGACTCCACTTTGGCCAATGCCATCCGTGCGCTTTCCATGGATGCGGTCCAACAAGCCAATTCCGGCCACCCGGGCGCGCCCATGGGCATGGCCGACATTGCCGAGGCCCTCTGGACCCGCCACCTGCGCCATAATCCGGCCGATCCGGCCTGGTTCGACCGCGACCGCTTCGTGCTGTCGAACGGCCATGGCTCGATGCTGATCTACGCCTTGCTGCATCTTACCGGCTACGACCTGCCCATCGGCGAACTCAAGAATTTCCGGCAGTTGCATTCGCGCACACCCGGCCACCCCGAAGTGGGCATCACCGCCGGCGTCGAGACCACCACCGGCCCGCTGGGCCAGGGCCTGGCCAACGCGGTCGGCATGGCGCTGGCCGAGGCCCTGCTGGCCCAGGAATTCAACCGCGACGGCCACAAGGTGGTCGATCACTTCACCTATGCCTTCGTGGGCGACGGCTGCCTGATGGAGGGCATCTCTCACGAAGCCTGCTCGCTGGCGGGCACGCTGCGCCTGTCCAAGCTCGTTGTCTTTTACGACGACAACGGCATCTCCATCGACGGCAAGGTCGAAAACTGGTTCCGCGACGACACCCCCGCGCGCTTTGAAAGCTATGGCTGGAACGTGGTGCGCAACGTCGACGGCCACAACGTGGCCGACGTCGACCAGGCCATCGAGCAGGCCAAGGCCTGGTCCGCGCAGGGCAAGGGCCCCACGCTTATTTGCTGCCGCACCGTCATCGGCAAGGGCGCGCCCACCATGGCAGGCACCGAGAAAGTGCACGGCGCGCCGCTGGGCGCCGACGAAATCGCCGCCACGCGCGAAGCGCTGAACTGGCCCCACGAACCTTTCACGGTTCCCGACCACGTCTATCAGCGCTGGAGCGCCCGCAACAAGGGCCTGTTGTGGCAGAACGAATGGCAGGGCGCCTTCGACGCCTACGCCCAGGCCTATCCGACCGAAGCCGCCGAGCTCAAGCGCCGCATGGCCGGCGAACTTCCCGCCGACTTTGCCGAGAAGGCACGCGCTTTTGTGCAGGCCACCGCTGAAAAGGCCGAAACCGTCGCCAGCCGCAAGGCCTCGCAGTTTGCCATTGCCGCGTTTGCCGAAATACTGCCCGAGATGGTGGGCGGCTCGGCCGACCTTACCGGCTCGAACTTCACCGACTGGAAGGGCGTGGCACCCGTGCGCGCCACCGGCGATGGCCTGCAGTTCGGCCGCCACATCAACTACGGCGTGCGCGAGTTCGGCATGGCGGCCATCATGAACGGCATGGCCCTGCACGGCGGTTACCTTCCTTTCGGCGGCACCTTCCTTACGTTCTCCGATTACTCGCGCAATGCGGTGCGCATGGCCGCCCTCATGAAGCAGCGCGTGGTGCACGTGTTCACGCACGATTCCATCGGCCTGGGCGAAGACGGCCCCACCCACCAGTCGGTCGAGCACGCCACCAGCCTGCGCCTCATTCCCAATCTGCACGTCTGGCGTCCTTGCGACACCACAGAAACCGCGGTGGCATGGCAGCTGGCGCTGCAGCGCCCGGCCAGCCTGGGCATGGCGGTCCGCCAGGGCGGCCCCAGCGCCTTGCTGCTGTCGCGCCAGAACCTGCCCTTCGTGCAGCGCGACGACGACGGCATCCAGGCCATTGCCCGCGGCGGCTACGTGTTGCGCGATGCCCCGAACGCCAAGGCGGTCATCATCGCCACAGGCTCCGAGGTGGCCCTGGCCCTGGGCGCACAAGAGCAGCTTGCCGCGCGCGGCATCGCGGTGCGTGTGGTGTCCATGCCCTGCACACAGATCTTCGACGAGCAAGACGCGCAATGGCGCGACGCCGTGCTGCCCAAGGGCCTGCCGCGCGTTGCCGTCGAGGCCGGCGTTACCACCGCTTGGTACAAGTACGTGGGTCTCGAAGGCGCGGTGGTCGGCCTCGACACCTATGGCGAATCTGCGCCGGCCGGCGTCCTATTCAAGCATTTCGGCCTTACCGTCGAGCACGTCGCGGCGGCCGTCGAGCAAATTTTGTAAAACAGGAGAATCACCATGGCAATTCGCGTAGCGATCAACGGATACGGACGTATCGGGCGCAATGTTCTGCGTGCCCACTATGAAGACGGCAAGAAGCACGACATCGAAATCGTCGCCATCAACGACCTGGGCGACCCCAAGACCAACGCCCACCTCACCCGTTACGACACGGCGCACGGCCGTTTCCCCGGCACGGTCGAAGTCGACGGCGACTACATGGTCGTCAATGGCGACCGCATTCGCGTGCTGGCCAACCGCAACCCCGCCGAATTGCCCTGGGGCGAGCTCAAGGTAGACGTCGTGCTCGAGTGCACGGGCTTCTTCACCACCAAGGAAAAGGCCGGCGCCCACATCCAGGGTGGCGCCAAGAAGGTCATCATCTCGGCTCCCGGCGGCAAAGATGTGGATGCCACCATCGTGTACGGCGTGAACCACGACGTGCTCAAGGCCAGCGACACCGTTATCTCGAACGCCTCGTGCACCACCAACTGCCTGGCCCCGCTGGTGCAGCCCCTGCATCAGAAAATCGGCGTCGTCACCGGCCTGATGACCACCATCCACGCCTACACCAACGACCAGGTCCTGACCGACGTCTATCACAGCGACCTGCGTCGCGCGCGTTCGGCCACTTCCAGCATGATCCCCACCAAGACCGGTGCGGCTTCCGCGGTCGGCCTGGTGCTGCCCGAGCTCAACGGCAAGCTCGACGGCTACGCCATTCGCGTTCCCACCATCAACGTGTCGCTGGTCGACCTGTCGTTCGTGGCCGCGCGTGAAACCTCGGTCGACGAGGTCAACGCCATTCTCAAGGCGGCGGCATCCGAAGGCCCCCTCGAGGGTATTCTGGCCTACACCGACGAACCGCTGGTGTCGGTCGACTTCAACCACTCCACCGCGTCCAGCACGGTAGACGAAGGCCTGACCAAAGTCTCGGGCAATCTGGTCAAGGTCGGTTCGTGGTACGACAACGAGTGGGGCTTCTCCAACCGCATGCTCGACACCACCGTGGCCCTGATGTCGGCCAAGTAATCCGACGCTGCGGCACTTGAAGGGCGGGAATCATTCCCGCCCTTTGAATGTAACTTTGCGGAGCCCGAGGCTTCCTTGAAACAGCGGCGCAGAGTGCCGGCTTGCACACCGGCGTTATTCGCCTCAACTATGATCCGTTTCCATGTCTTCGATCCAAACTCTTTCTGCCCTGGCCAAGACCGACGCACTGTCGGGCAAGCGCGTGTTCATCCGCTCCGACCTCAACGTGCCGTTCAACGATGCGGGCGAAATCTCTGAAGACACGCGCATCCGTGCTTCGATTCCCGCCATCCGCATGGCCCTCGACGCAGGCGCCTCGGTCATGGTTACCTCGCACCTTGGCCGTCCCACCGAAGGCAAGGTCCAGGCGGCCGACACCCTGGCGCCGGTGGCGGCGCGCCTGAGCGAACTGCTGGGGCAGCCGGTGCGGCTCGTGCAAGACTGGATCGACGGCGTTTCGGTGGATCCGGGCCAGGTCGTGTTGTTGGAAAACTGCCGCTGCAACGTGGGCGAGAAGAAGAACGACGAGTCGCTTTCGCGCAAGATGGCGGCGTTGTGCGATGTATACGTGAACGACGCCTTTGGCACTGCGCACCGCGCCGAAGCCACCACGCACGGCATCGCGCGCTATGCGCCCATCGCCTGCGCCGGCCCCTTGCTCGAGGCCGAGCTCGACGCCCTGGGCCGCGCCCTGCAAGACCCCAAGCGCCCCATGGTGGCGATCGTGGCCGGCTCCAAGGTGTCGACCAAGCTGTCCATACTGCAATCGCTGGCCGACAAGGTCGACCAGCTGATCGTGGGCGGCGGCATTGCCAATACCTTCATGCTGGCCCAGGGGCTGTCCATCGGCAAGTCGCTGGCCGAGGCCGAGCAGGTCGACCAGGCGCGCGCGGTCATCGAGCTGATGAAGCAACGCGGCGCCGATGTGCCCATTCCGGTCGACGTGGTATGCGCCAAGTCTTTCGCGGCCGACGCGCCTGCCGTGGTCAAGCCGGCCAATGAAGTGGCCGACGACGACCTCATCCTGGACATCGGCCCCGATACCGCCGCCGCGCTGGCCGAGATGTTGCGCAAGGCGGGCACCATCGTGTGGAACGGCCCGGTGGGCGTATTTGAGTTCGACGCCTTTGCCGGCGGCACCGAGGCCATCGCCCGCGCCATCGCCGAATCGGAGGCGTTTTCCATCGCCGGCGGCGGCGATACCCTGGCGGCCATCGCCAAGTACGGCATCGCCGGCAAGGTCGGCTATATTTCAACCGGGGGCGGCGCCTTCCTCGAGTTCCTCGAAGGCAAGGTGCTGCCCGCCGTCGACATCCTTCAGCAGCGCGCCGCCTGAAGCCGCCCGCCTGAAATATCCGCCTTGATCGGGCGCGCTGGCGGCAGGCATGCCGGCCGCCCGAGCCGACACTATGCAGGAGGTCTCCATGCCTACGAACCCGCGCCTGACGCGCCGTAATCCCGACGAGCTTCTGGTTGGCCTGGTATCGGTGTCCGACCGCGCATCCAGCGGAGCCTACCAGGACCAGGGCATTCCTTCGCTGCAGTCGTGGCTGGACGAGGCCCTGCTGGGTACGGCGCAGTACGCCACCCGCCTCATCGCCGACGAAAAGCCCCTCATCGCCCGCACGCTCATCGAGCTGGTGGACGAGGCGGGCTGCGACCTTGTGCTGACCACCGGCGGCACGGGCCCCGCGCGGCGCGACGTCACGCCCGAGGCCACGCTCGAGGTCGCCACCAAAGAGATGCCGGGTTTTGGCGAGCAGATGCGCCAGATCAGCCTGCGCTTCGTGCCCACGGCCATACTTTCGCGCCAGGTGGCGGTTGTTCGCGAGACGGCCGGCCATGCCGCCCTGATCATCAACCTGCCGGGCCAGCCCAAGGCCATCAAGGAAACGCTCGAAGGCCTCAAGGACGCCGATGGCGCGCAGCTTGTGCCGGGCATCTTTGCGGCCGTGCCGTATTGCATCGACCTTATCGGCGGCCCTTATATCGAGACGCACGAGCGGATCGTGAAGGCCTTTCGGCCCAAGTCGGCCGTGCGCGCGCCGCGCTCTTAAGCCCCTGGGCGCCGGACGGTCGGTGCGCAGGCCGGCAAAGGCGGGGCCAGCCTACGGGCTCCGATGTGTTTACAGGCTTCAAGCCTTTGTCTCCAAACGTTTTCGAGGCGCCGCGCGGGCCGATGCCCGCCGCCCATTCGGGTAAAATTGCTGCAATCCCCTTTATTCTTGATTTGGAGGTCTTGTCATGGCCCTAGTTTCCATGCGCCAGTTGCTCGATCATGCCGCCGAGAACGGCTACGGCATCCCGGCATTCAACGTCAACAATCTCGAGCAGGTACAGGCCATCATGGAGGCCGCGCACGAAACCGACAGCCCGGTCATCATGCAGGCCTCGGCGGGTGCGCGCAAATACGCCGGCGAAGGCTTCCTGAAACAGCTCATCCAGGCCGCGGTCGAAAGCTACCCGCACCTGCCCGTGGTCATGCACCAAGACCATGGCCAGTCTCCGGCCATATGCCAGGGCGCGATCGACCTGGGCTTTACCAGTGTCATGATGGACGGCTCGCTTGAAGAAGACGGCAAGTCGATTGCCGACTACGAATACAACGTCGACGTGACCAAGCGCGTGGTCGACATGGCCCACAAGCTGGGCATCACGGTCGAGGGCGAGCTGGGCTGTCTGGGTTCGCTTGAAACCATGAAGGGCGACAAAGAAGACGGCCACGGCGCCGAGGGCACGCTTACCATGGAGCAGCTGCTTACCGATCCCGAGCAGGCCGCCGACTTCGTCCGCCAGACCCAGCTCGACGCCCTGGCCATCGCCATCGGCACCAGCCACGGCGCCTACAAGTTCTCGCGCAAGCCCACGGGCGACATCCTTTCCATCTCGCGCATCAAAGAGATCCACGCCCGCCTGCCCAACACCCACCTGGTCATGCACGGCAGCTCCAGCGTGCCGCAAGAGCTGCTGGCCGAAATCCGCCAGTTCGGCGGCGACATGAAAGAAACCTACGGCGTGCCGGTCGAAGAAATCCAAGAGGCCATCAAGTTCGGCGTGCGCAAGGTCAACATCGACACCGACATCCGGCTTGCTATGACAGGCGCCATCCGCCGCTTCATGGCCGAGAACCCCTCCAAGTTCGACCCGCGCGAATACCTCAAGCCCGCGCGTCTGGCCGCCAAGCAGATCTGCCTGCAGCGCTACCAGCAGTTCGGCACCGCCGGCAACGCCAGCAAGATCAAGCCCGTCGCGCTTGACGAAATGGCACGCCGCTATGCGGCCGGCGAACTGGCCCAGGTGGTGCAGTAAATGACAGCACTGCATCAATCGCAGATCAAGTCGCTGCCCCTGCTGGCACGCGGCAAGGTGCGCGATATGTATGCCGTGGGCGACGACAAGCTGCTCATCGTCGCCTCCGACCGCATTTCCGCCTTCGACGTCATTCTTGACGACCCCATTCCCGGCAAGGGCCAGGTGCTTACCGAGCTTACCCAGTTCTGGCTTGGCAAGCTGGCCCATGTCGTGCCCAACCATTCCACCGGCATTGCCCCCGAAGACGTGGTGGCGGCCGACGAGCGCGACCAGGTGGCGGGTCGCGCCATGGTGGTCAAGCGTCTCAAGCCAGTCATGGTCGAGGCCGTGGCGCGCGGCTACCTGATCGGTTCAGGCTGGAAAGACTATCAGGCTACCGGCTCGGTCTGCGGCATTTCGCTGCCGGCCGGCCTCAAGCAGGCCAGCCGCCTGCCCGAGCCCATCTTTACGCCGGCGGCCAAGGCCGAGGTCGGCGCCCACGACGAGAACGTCGATTTCGCCCACGTGGTGGCCGAGGTCGGCCAGGACATGGCCGAGCAGATCCGCAACGTCACGCTGCGGCTCTATTCCGAAGCGTCCGCCTTCGCTGCGCAAAAAGGCATTATCATCGCCGACACCAAGTTCGAGTTCGGGCTCGATGCCGAAGGCACGTTGCATCTCATGGACGAGGTGCTTACGCCCGATTCATCGCGCTTCTGGCCCGCCAGCGAATACGCCGAGGGCATCAGCCCGCCGTCGTTCGACAAGCAGTTCGTGCGCGACTGGCTCGAAACCCAGCCCTGGGGCAAGACCCCGCCGGCGCCGCGCCTGCCGGCCGAGGTCATTGAAAAAACCGCCGCCAAGTATCGCGAGGCGGTTACCCGCCTCACTTCCTGAAACCCACCGCAGCACGCCCGCCAGCCGGGCTTTTTTCCGACAGGCTTATGAGCTCTATTGCCGATACGTCCACCGATAAGCAACCGCTGATCGGCATTATCATGGGTTCGTCCAGCGACTGGGACATCATGAAGCACGCGGCCGACATGCTGAGCGATTTCGGCGTGCCGCACGAAACCCTGGTCATCTCGGCGCACCGCATGCCCGCAGACATGGCGCAGTACGGCGCGCAGGCTGTCCGGCGCGGGCTGCGCGGCATCATCGCCGGAGCGGGGGGCGCCGCCCATCTGCCGGGCATGATGGCGGCGCTTACGCCGGTGCCCGTCTATGGCGTACCCGTGCCCTCGCGCTATCTGCGGGGCGAGGATTCCCTGCTGTCCATCGTGCAGATGCCCAAGGGCGTACCGGTTGCCACTTTCGCCATCGGCGAGGCGGGTGCGGCCAACGCCGCGCTGCACGCCATTGCCTGCATGGCGGTTACCGAGCCCGCGCTGCGCGACAAGCTCGATGCCTTCCGCGCCAGGCAGACCGAGGCCGCGCGCAATATGGTCGTGCCGCCGCCAGGCAATGATCAAACCGCTTAGGGCCTGCCTTGCACTTGAACATTATTGCGTTGGGCGGCAACAGGCTCCAGGCCTTACGATGCATTTTCCAGCCGCATTCATTAGCACCGCGCACAACACATCCGACATGAATACACCCTCCGATGTTTCCGTAATTGCACCCGGCAACTGGCTTGGCATGCTGGGCGGCGGGCAATTGGGACGCATGTTCTGCCATGCGGCGCAAAGCATGGGCTACAAGGTGGCCGTGCTCGATCCGGCGGCAGAGTGTCCGGCCGGTGTGGTGGCCGACCTGCACATACAGGCCGCCTACGACGATGCACAGGCGCTGGACCGCCTGGCCGGCCTGTGCGCCGCCGTAACCACCGAGTTCGAGAACGTGCCCGCGCAAAGCCTGGAAAGGCTGGCGCAAAGCGTGCGCGTCAGCCCCGATTCGCGTTCGGTGGCCATTGCGCAGGACCGCATCGCCGAAAAGTCGTTTCTGGCCCGGGCCGGCGTGCCCGTGGCCCCGCATGCCGCCATTGTTCAGCCTGGCGAGCTGGAGCAGGCCGGCAACGAGCTGTTCCCCGGCATCTTGAAATCAGCCCGCCTGGGCTACGACGGCAAGGGACAGGTGCGTGTCGCCAGCCGCGCCGAGGCCATCGAAGCATGGGAAGCCATGGGCCGCGTGCCCTGCGTGCTCGAGGCCCTGGTGCCGCTTGCCAGTGAGATCTCCGTGGTGGTGGCGCGCAATGCGCAGGGCCAGTCCGTGGCCTATGCGCCCTCGCTCAACGAGCACCGCGACGGCATTCTTGCCGTTTCCACGGTAGAGCCCCAGGCTCCCAAGTCGGCGCAGGCTTTTCACCAAGCCGCGGCGCGCATCGCGCAAGACGTCGCCCATGCACTGGATTATGTCGGCGTGCTGTGCGTCGAGTTCTTCGTGCTGAACGACGGGCGGCTGGTGGCCAATGAAATGGCCCCGCGGCCGCACAACAGCGGGCACTACACTATAGATGCCTGCATCAGCAGCCAATTCGAGCAGCAGGCCCGCGTCATGGCCGGCCAGCCGCTGGGCGACCCTTCCTGCCTGTGCGCCTCGGTCATGCTCAATGTTCTGGGCGACGTCTGGTTCGACGCGCAGGGCGAGCTGCGTGAGCCCGACTGGACCCGTGTACTGGGCGTGCCCGGCGCCAAGCTGCATCTGTACGGCAAGGCCGAGGCCCGCCGCGGACGCAAGATGGGCCATGTCACCGTGCTGGGCGCCACGCTCGGGGCGGCCCGCGAAGGCGCGCGTGAAGCGGCCGCCGCGCTGCGCATCCCCTTCGACGTTTAAGGGGTTCCTGGTTCAAGCGGTTTCAGGCCTGATCCTTCGATACGGTGGCCGGAAAGGCCGCCTTGATCGGGGGCAGGGTCGTGGAGGTGACGATATGGCGTCGGGGGCCAAAGCCATTTGTGGGATGGTCGTTTATCCGCCGCTTACGGGCGAGTGAATAAGTAGATAAAGACGAGAGCATGAACTTTTTTTTCGACGACGCGATGGAAGCCGAAATCCGGCGGGCCGCGCAGCGCCTGCTGGAAGGCCGCCTCGTCGCCTTTCCGACCGAAACCGTATATGGCCTGGGTGCCGACGCCGAGAACGTGCAGGCCATTGCGCGCATCTATGCCGCCAAGGGCCGGCCCGCGAATCATCCCGTCATCGTCCATCTGGCGCCGGGCGCCAGCCTGGAGTATTGGGCTGCCCGGGTGCCGCCCCAGGCGCAGAAATTGATCGACGCCTTCTGGCCCGGCCCTTTGACCCTCATTCTGCCCAGGGCCGAACGCATTCCCGCCGCCGTGGCGGGCGGACAGGACAGCATCGGCCTGCGTTGCCCCTCTCATCCTGTCGCCCAGGCCCTGCTGCGCCGCTTCGCCGAACTCAAGGGCGGGCACGGCGGGGTCGCGGCGCCTTCCGCCAACCAGTTCGGGCAGGTGTCTCCCACCCTGGCCGAGCACGTGCGGGCCGAATTCCCCGGCATGCCTGAAGACGAATTGCTCATCCTCGAAGGCGGCGCCTCGGAAGTGGGTATTGAATCGACCATACTCGACCTTTCACGCCTGGAGCAGGGCGTGGGCCCCGTCATCTTGCGCCCCGGTCACATCACTGCAGTTCAGATGGGCGAGGTGCTGGGCCTGGCGCCCGAGAGCCTTATTCCAGGCGAAGCAGGCGAGGGCATGCATGACTCGAGCAGAGTCGAGGTAGCACATCAGCGAGGCGGGGGCGGCCTCGTTCAAGAGCCGTTGAGCCAGGCTCGAGCGGGGAGCCAAAGACAGGAGCCGCGACAGGATCAAGTTCAAGACCGGGCGCAGAGCCAGGCGCCCCGCGTTTCGGGTTCGCTCAAGGCCCATTACGCGCCTCGCACGCCGTTGCAGGTATCGTCGTGGGACGGAATCCAGAAGCTGGCCGATGCCGGCCTTCTCCCCGGGCAACGCCTGGCGTGCATCGTGTTCGAGCGACCCGAGGGCAAGCCTTCCTCCGTGCCCGGAATCGATTGGTTCGTGGTGAAGGCAGAGCCTCACGCCTACGCCCGCGAGCTCTACGCTTTGCTGCGCCGCCTCGATCAGGACGGCTATGCCCGCCTGGTCTTCGAGCAGCCCCCCCGCTCGGCGCCCTGGCGCGCCGTCAACGACAGGCTGGGCCGCGCCGCAGCGGCCTTCGACGTCAGCCTATCTAAATGAACTGGCCTCAAAAGTTGGATACAGATTCCAACCTTTGAGGCCAGGTTCAAAAACGAGGCGTTGTCACCGAGACATGTCGCGGAAGTAGAGCCGCTAAACCCCCAGATACCGTGTCAGCAGCTCGGTCTGGCTGGCCAGCGTGGGGCTGTCGCGCTGTTCGACCACCTTGCCTTTTTCAAGCACCACGCAGCGGTCGGTATGTGTAAGCACCTTGCGATAGTTGCGGTCGACGATAAGCGTGGCCACGCCCGTATCGCGGATGGCCTCGATAATGCGCCAGATCTCGTTGATGATGAGCGGCGCCAGCCCTTCGGTGGCCTCGTCAAGAATGAGAATGTCGGGGTTGGTCATGAGCGCACGGCCGATCGCCAGCATCTGCTGCTCGCCGCCCGAAAGCTGTTGCCCGCCGTGGCCCAGGCGTTCTGTCAGGCGCGGGAAGGTATCGAGCACCCGTTGGTAGGTCCAGTCTTTGCGGCCCTTGTAGCCCGGGCGCGCGGCCACCAGCAGGTTCTCGCGCACGTCGAGATTGGGGAAGATGCCCCGGCCTTCGGGCACATAGGCCACCCCCTGGCGGGCGATCTGGTGCGGCTGGGCGCGCGTATTGTCGCGCCCGCGAATCACGATCTTGCCCTGCGCCGGGGCCAGGTGCCCCATGACCGTGCGAATGAGCGTGGTCTTGCCCATGCCGTTGCGGCCCAGCAGCCCGATGGATTCGCCTGCCTCGATGCGCAGGTCGATTCCGTGCAGCACGTGGCTGGCGCCGTAATAAGTATGCAGCCCCGAGGCTTCGATAAGCGTTGTCATTCGTCGTCTCCGAGATAGGCCGTTTGCACCAGCGGATTGGCCTTGATGCTGGCCGGATCGCCATGGGCGATGACCGCGCCGTTGACCATGACCGTGATCTCGTCGGAAATGCGAAAGACAGCATCCATGTCGTGCTCGACCAGCAGGATGGCGTGCTCGCTTTTGAGCGAGGCCAGCAGGTTGAGCATGCGATCGGTTTCTTCAGAGCCCATGCCGGCCAGCGGTTCGTCGAGCAGCAGCACGCTGGGGTGGGTGGACAGGCTCATGGCGATTTCAAGCTGGCGCTTGCCGCCGTGCGACAGCAGCCCGGCGATCTGGTCGCCAAAGCCCGACAGCCCGGCCAGCTCGAGCGCCCGGTCGGCGGCCTCGTTGCTTTTAAGGCAGCGGCTGGTGGGCGTCCAGCTCCAGAAGTGCTGATGGTTGGCCTGCGCGGTAAGGCGGCAGTTTTCGTGCACGGTGAGGGACGGGAAAATGGTGGTGCGCTGGTAGCTGCGTCCGAGGCCCGCCCGCGCGCGGCGGGGCTGGGGCCAGTCGGTGATGTTCTGCTGGTTCATGTGGATGGTGCCCTCGTTGGGCGCCAGTTCGCCCGACAGGACGCTGACCAGGGTGGATTTGCCCGCGCCATTGGTGCCGATGACGGCATGCACGGCGCCGCGCTTGAGCTCGAGCGAGACGTTGTCGATGGCCGTCAGGCCGCCGAAACGGCGGGTGATGTGCTGGGCCGATAATAAAGTTTGCGTCATGGTGCTGCCTTTACTGGGCCGAAGCCGGCGAGATGGACTTGGAGCGACGGCGGTTGCGCAATTGTTCGGGCAGGCCCGCCAGGCCCTGGGGCAGGACGGCGACCAGGGCGATGATGGCCAGGCCGAAGGTCAGGTGCCACCGGCTGGCAAATTCGCCGAACAGGGCGTGCGATTGGAAGAGCTCTTGCAGCAGGGTCAGCGCCACGGCGCCCAGCACGGCGCCCCACAGGCGGCCCATGCCGCCCAGGATGACCATGAGCAGCACCAGGCCCGATTGCTCCCAGGCCAGCAGCTCGGGGTTCACGTAGCCGTCTTTGGCGGCATACAAGAAGCCCGCGACGCCGGCCAGGCCGCAGCCGATGACATAGGCGATGAGCTTGTACTTGAAGGTGGAGAACCCGGCCGCGCGCATGCGCTGCTCGTTGACCCGTATGCCGGTCAGTGCCGCGCCAAAGCGCGAGCGCATCAGCAGGGCCAGGAAGGCCCAGGTAAGCAGCAGGCAGGCCAGCGTGAACACATAGAACACGAACTGGTTGTCGATATTGAGCACCACCCAGTCGCCCAGGCGGATTTCGGGCCGGAAGTACAGATAGATGCCGTCGGTGCCGCCGCCCAGGGCGGTGTCGTGGAATACGTAATAGGCCATCTGGGCAAAGGCCAGGGTGACCATGATGAAGTAGATGCCCTTGGTACGCAGCGCCAACGCGCCGGTGACCACCGCATAGCCCATGGCGGCCAGCATGGCGCCGGGCAGCAGCCACAGCATGTTGCCCGCGCCCGATTCGGGCGACAGCAGGGTGACGAAATAGGCGGCAATGCCGAAGAACGCCGAGTGCCCCAGGCTGACCAGGCCGGTACAGCCCACCAGCAGCTGGAGGCTGAGCGCAAACAGGGCGTAGATCATGATCTTGATGACCAGGCCCAGGTAATAGCTGGAGGCGAACGACGGCAAGGACAGCACCAGCGCCAGCAGCACGAGCAGCAAAACGGCACGAAGAATGAAACGCATGATCGGCCTTGATTAGTGTTTAAAGAGCCCTTCGGGCTTGAACAGAAGAATGGCGGCCATGAGCAGGTAGACCATGACGCCCGCGGCCGCGGGGAAGAACACTTGCCCGAAGGTATCGACGAAGCCCACCAGCATGGCGGCCAGAAACGCCCCCTTGATGGAGCCGATGCCGCCGATGACCACCACCACGAAGCAGATGATGAGCACGGCGTTGCCCATGCCCGGGTACACCGAGGACACCGGAGCGGCGATGGCTCCGGCCAGCGCCGCCAGCGCCACGCCGATGGCGAACACAATGCGGAACAGGCGGTTGATGTCGATGCCCAACGAGTTGATCATTTCGCGGTTGCTGGCGCCGGCGCGGATCATCATGCCCAGGCGGGTGCGATTGAGCACCCAGAACATGAGCAGCGCGATCAGGATGCATACCGCCGAGATGAACAGGCGATACACGGGATAGGTCATGACGTCGCCCAGGGCGACCGAGCCGTTCAGCCACGAAGGCACCGGCACACCGTGCACGTCGTTGCCCACGATGATGCTGCGCAGCTCTTCAAAGACGAGGATGAGGCCGTAGGTCATGAGCACCTGCTGAAGGTGCTCGCGTGTGTACAGGTAGCTGTAGAAGGCCCATTCGAGGAAGTACCCCAGCACGGTGGCCAGCACCACGCACACCAGCACGGTAATGACGAAGCCCCCGCCCAGGTACTGGGCCACGAGCGGCTGCAGCGCGAAGGCCATGTAGGCCCCGATCATGTAGAAGCTGCCATGGGCCAGGTTGATGATGCCCATGATGCCGAAGATGAGGGTCAGGCCGCTGGCGACGAGAAAAAGCAAAAGGCCGTACTGGACGGCATTGAGGCACTGGATCAGGAGGATGGCCGGGTCCACGAATATTCCTTTGGTTCAACGGGTGCACGGGGCAGGCGCGGCGCGCCCGCCCCATGCGGGTACGGATTTACAGCTTGCAGCCGCGTGCGGGGTCGGCCAGTTTTTCGACGGCGATCTTCACGAACTGGTTCTTGTCGCCTTCGACCTTGCGCAGGTACATGTCTTGCACGGGGTTGCCGGCCTTGGACAGGGTGAACTCGCCGCGCGGGCTGTCGATCTTGGCGCTGCGGATGGCGGTGCGCATTTCGTCTTTCTTGCTGACGTCGCCGTTGACGGCCTTCAGGCCGGCGTCGAGCATTTGCGCCGCATCATAGCCCTGCACGGCGTAGACGTCGGGGGGAAGCTGCGGGAAGTTCTTGATGTAGTCTTCGCGGAACTGGTTGTCGCGAGGCGTATCAAGGCCGTCGGCATAGTGCAGGGTGGTTTGCAGGCCCTGGGCCGATTCGCCCTGTGCTTCGAGCGTGCCGTCGGTGAGGAAGCCGGCGCCCAGCAGGGGGATGGAATCTTTCAGGCCGGCCGCGGCATAGTCTTGCACGAACTTCACGGCGCCGCCGCCTGCGAAGAAGGTGTAGACCGCGTCGGGCTTGATCGAGGCGATTTCGGTCAGCAGGGGCTGGAACTCGACGTTGGGGAAGGGCAGGGTCAGGTGCTTGACGACCTTGCCGCCGCCTTTCTCGAACGACTCTTTGAAGCCGTCGGTGGACTCTTTGCCCGCGGCGTAGTTCCACGAGATGGTAACGGCCGTTTTGAAGCCTTCGTCGGCAGCGACCACGCCCATGGCATAGCCGGGCTGCCAGTTCGAGAACGAAGAGCGGAACACGTTCTTGCTGCACAGGGGGCCGGTGATGGCGTCGGCGCCGGCATTGGGAATGATGAGCGTGGTGTCGGAGTCGTTGGCTGCCTTGGCCAGGGCCATGGCCACGCCCGAGTGCACGGTGCCGACCAGGATGTCGACGCCGTCGCGCTTGATCAGGCGGTTGGCGTTTTCAGGGCCCTTCGAGGGGTTGGACTCGTCGTCGACCTTGTAGTATTCGATTTCTTGGCCGGCCAGCTTGCCGCCTTGCTCTTGCACATACAGCTTGAAGCCGTTCTCGATGGCTTCGCCCAGCTTCGCATACGTGCCGCTATAGGGCAGCATGAAGCCGACCTTGACGGCGGCGAATGCGCTGCCGGCGCTGAATGCCAGCACCGTTGCGAGGGCCGTGCGGGTAAGGGTTTTTTTCATTGCCTACTCCTGTTTTTTATGAAAAGGGGTGACTTCAGGGGATGCGCAAATGGGCGCGGTTCAAGTGAGGCCGTGGAGGAAATCCACGACTTCGCGAATGACTGTTTCTGGTTGGTCTTTGTGAGGGGAATGGCGGCAGCGCTCAATGATACAGAGCTTTGCATGTGTTGCAATCCGTTTAATCCCTTGGATTTGATCGAGGGTGCCGTACTCGTCGTCGACGCCCTGCAGCGCCAGGATGGGGCAGCGGATCTGGTCCAGATAGGCCTCGATATTCCACTTGCGGAACTCGGGGTTCAGCCAGATGTCGTTCCAGCCCCAGAACACCGAATCCGTGTCGCTGTGATAGCGCCCCAGGCGTTGGGGCAGATCGGTGTGCAGATAGGCTTCGCGGGCGGCCTCGATGCTCTTGACGGAGATGTCCTCGACGAAGATGTGCGGAGCGGCCACCGCGATGGCCTTCACGGCATCGGGATACATGGCGGCATACAGCAGCGCGATCGAGGCGCCGTCGCTATGGCCGAACAGTATGGGCCTTTCGTCTTGCAGGTCCAGGGCCTCGAGCAATGCCGGCAAGGCCTCGCGGGCCTGGTCGTGCATATACTCGACGGGCCATTTTTCATCCGGCGGCCGGGGCGTGCTGGCGCCATAGGCATAGCGCGAAAAGACCAGGCCGCGGCAGCCGGCGGCCTCGCACAGCTGGGCGGGCCAGTCTTTCCACATCGAGGCCGAGCCCAGGCCTTCGTGCAGGAAGATGATCAGGTCGGCGTCCCGTTTTTCGGGCGCGATCAGGTAGTACTCGATGTCGGTTTCGCGGCCCAGCGCGCGTATGCGCGCATGGGTCGTGGCGGCGGCAAGGGGCGTGCTGTCTGCCATATCAGTGCTTTTCCTGTTCGCGCAGGCGGAAGCGCTGGATCTTGCCGGTTGCCGTCTTGGGCAGTTCGTCGACGAAATGTATGGTGCGCGGATACTTGAAGGGAGCCAGCTGGCCCTTGACGAAAGCCTGCAGCTCTTGCTGGATGGCGTCGCAGGCCGAATTGCCCGAACGCAGCACCACATAGGCGATGGTCTTGACCAGGCCCTGGCCGTCGGCGGCGCCGATGACGGCCGCCTCGAGCACCGCCGTATGCTGGATGAGGATGTTCTCGACCTCGATGGGCGACACATACTGGCCGCTGACCTTGATCATGTCGTCGCTGCGGCCCGAATAGGTGTAATAGCCTTCTTCGTCGCATACGTATTTGTCGCCGCTTTTGACCCAGTCGCCCAGGAAGGTAGAGCGGGTCTTGTCGCGGTTGTTCCAATACATGAGGGCGGCGCTGGGGCCCTTTATGTATAGGTCTCCGATGGTGCCGCAAGGCACGGGACGGCCTTCGTCGTCGCGAAGTTCGACTTCATAGCCGGGAACCGGCTTGCCGGTGGTGCCGTAGCGCAGGTCGTCTTCGCGGTTGGAAAGAAAGATGTGCAGCATCTCGGTCGAACCGATGCCGTCGAGGATGCGGCAGCCGAATTGCTGGGTGAAACGGTCGCCCAGGTCGCGCGGAAGGGCCTCGCCGGCCGAGGCGCAGACACGCATGGCCACATCGGCCTTCGAGGGCATGGCGTCGAAGGCCAGCATGCTGGCGTACAGGGTGGGCACGCCACAGAACACGGTGGGCTTGTGCTCGACCAGGCGCTTGTACACGGCGGCCGGGGTGGGGCGCTCGTCCATCAGCACCACGGTGGCGCCGACCGAAAGCGGGAAGGTCAGGCCATTGCCCAGGCCATAGGCAAAGAAAAGCTTGGCGGCCGAGAACACGATGTCGTCTTCGCGCACGCCCAGCACCGGCTTGCCGTAGAGCTCGGCCGTGTGCCACAGGTTGGCGTGGCTGTGCACCACGCCCTTGGGCTGGCCGGTGGAGCCCGACGAATAAAGCCAGAAGGCGATTTCATCGGCCTTGGTGGCCGCGGGCGGAACCTCGGCCGCCTGCTGCAGGCGGCTTTCGAGCTCGATGAGGCCGGCCGCCAGCTTGCCCTCGGGTCGGGCGACCACCACATGCCTGACTTCATGGCGGGCGATGCCCATGGCCTCTTGGACGGTGCCGAGCAGAGGCTCGGACACGAACACGGCCTGGCAGCGGCTGTGCTCCATCATGTAGGCATAGTCGGCCGCGGGCAGCAGCGTGTTGACGGCCACCGGCACCACGCCGGCGTGCAGGGCACCCAGGAAGACGACCGGCCAGTCGTTGATGTCGAGCATCGACAGCAAGATGCGTTCTTCGCGGCGGATGCCCAGTTCTTGCAGCAGGCCCGCGAACTTGGCGACGCGCTGGGCCAGCTCACCGTAGGACAGCGTGCCCTGGCTGTCGACATAGGCCGTTTTGTCGGCTCGGCCCGCGTTGATTTCGGCGAGGTGTTGGGCGAAGTTGAATTCTGCGGGGCAGGCTTGCATCAGTGTCTCCAGATCTTGCGTAGGTACTGCGGGGCGGCGCCAGGCGTCTTCTCGGTTTGGGTGTATCGGGTGCGGCGTGAGCCACTATCTATATATAAAGAGGCTTATTCAGGAACCCGCCGTCAGTTGGGCCAGCACCTCGGGCGAGGCCTGTATCGCCGCCAGGCGGTGATAGAAGGCCAGGGCCCGCAAGCCGCCAAGTTCTTGTCCGCCGCCGGCGCGGCCGGGCCCACCGTGGTTCGATTGGGGCATGGCATTGCCGTGGCCGGTCTGCACCTTGGCGACTTCGCTGTTGATGACATGGACGCGGCCATGGCTTTCAGCCAGGTTCAGCGCGGCCTGGGCGAGAAAGACGGGGTCTTCTCCGTAAACCGAAGCCACCAGCGAGCCCATGCCGCGCCGGGCCAGTGCGTAGGCGTGCTCGGGGTCGCGATAGGGCATGATGGTGGCCACGGGGCCGAACACCTCGGTTTCATGGACCAGCGCCTGGCCGTCGGGGTCGCGCGTGCCGAAAAGCATGGGCGCCACGCAGGCGTGGTCGGCCGATTCGGCCTGGATCGGCGTGTTGCGGCCGTCGAAGATGACGTCGCAGTGGCCGGCCAGAAGCTCGATGCCCTCGAGGACGGCTTTTTTCTGTTGCGCGCTGACCAGGCTG
Organism: Pusillimonas noertemannii; assembly: GCF_003096595.1. Classification (GTDB taxonomy): domain Bacteria; phylum Pseudomonadota; class Gammaproteobacteria; order Burkholderiales; family Burkholderiaceae_B; genus Pusillimonas; species Pusillimonas noertemannii. The sequence goes on from NZ_QEKO01000001.1 coordinate 887,631, forward strand.
CCCATGCGCACCGATTCGTTGCGCGGGTCGCCCACCGAAATGGTCTGCAGTTTGTCGGCAATGGCCTTGGACACGGCGTCGTAGCTGGCCTGAGGCACCAGGATGCGCCGGATGGCGGTGCATTTCTGGCCCGATTTGATGGTGAGCTCGCGCACCACTTCGCGCACCAAGAGGTCGGCGCCGCTGCCTTCGGGGTCGAGCAGGGCGCAGTTGACGCTGTCGGTTTCGGCGTTGAAGCGCACGCCGTCATGCTGTATGCGGGGGTGCTGGCGCAGGGTGGCGGCGGTGTCGGCCGAGCCGGTGAACGAGACCAGGTCGAGGCCGTTCAGGGCGTCCATCAGGCCGTCGGGGCGGCCGCACACGATATTGAGGCTGCCTTCGGGCAGAATGCCCGCCTCGACCACGTCCTTGACCATTTCGTGGGTCAGCCACGCCGTGGCCGTGGCGGGCTTGGCCACCACCGGCACACCCGACAGCAAGGCGGGGGCGGCCTTTTCCCACAGCCCCCAGGCCGGGAAGTTGAAGGCGTTGATCAGCAGGGCGACGCCGCGGACGGGAACCTGCACGTGCTGGCTGGCGAAGGCTTTGTCCTTGGCCAGCGAATCGGCCTCGCCGTCGAGATGTAATTGGCCGTCGGACAGCTTCGAGCCCAGCTTTGCGTAATAAGAGAGGGTATAGACGCTGCCGTCGACATCGACGGCCGTGTCGTTCTTGACCGTACCCGAGTTCTGCAGCGAGATATCGTAGTATTTGTCGCGGTTGGCCTGCAGCACCTGCGCCACCTGGGCCAGCAAGTCTGCGCGCTCGGCGTAGCTGAGCTTGCGCAGCGCGGCGCCGCCCTGTTCGCGTGCGAAATCATAGGCTGCGGCCATGTCGATGCCTTGGGCGGAAACAGAGGCCAGCGCAGTGCCCAGCACGGGGTCGAACAGAACGGCGCCTTCGCCGGTGCCTTCCTGCCAGCGGCCTTGAACATAGTTAGCGAGTTTCTTCATAAGTGTCCTGTGCTGTTTGAAGCGAGGCGAACAGAGTCCGCCGAAAAATACGGCCGGTCGTGGCGTGTGTCGCCAACGCTTTGGGCGGAAGCCCTTACTGGCGGGTGAACTCGATCTTGCCTTCGGGCAGCAGATAGAGCACCAGCGCGCGTCCCTGCGTCACGGTGGGGCTGTGGGCGGAATCGGGTCCGTACACCAGCCAGCCGCCGGGTTGTCCGTCGAAACGCGCCTCGGGCGAGATGGGCATGATGAGGTCGATCTCGCCATTGGGGTGCCGATGGTGGGGGCCTGCGAGGTCGTTCATGTCGACGACGTCGACCGAGTAGCCGTGCAGCTCGGCCGACGGCTTGATGACGCGCCCATAGCGCACGCCGCCCCCTTCGTATTGGCACATCCAGCCTTCTTCCACCCCGCTTCTACAGGTTTCTACAATGCGCTGACAGGCCTCGCCGTTATAGGGAAATTGCTGATTCAGTTTTTCCTGAAGGGCTTTGTCGAGGGACTGGCTGCCGATAAAATCTGTTACCTGGCGGATAAGCCCCTGAAATGTCTCGATGTTGCTCATAATACGTCCTTCCTGGATCGGCGGGGCGCATGGCCACAGGGGCCCCCCAAACACCGATCCCCGATGTGCTTGTCAGGCTGAAAATTATGCCTTTTCTTCTACCGTGTCAAGCACTATAATGCATATCTACGGCTTTCTTAGGGTTTTTCTGGGTGAAGAATAAAGCACTAGAAGATAAGGTCGCTACCACGGCGGCCAATACGGAGACAGTGCGCGATGCCTATCTGGTCGCGTTGGGCGAACGCGTGCGCCGGCTGCGCGCCAGGCGCGGCATGACGCGCAAAGAGCTCGCCCGGGCCGCGGCGGTATCGGAAAGGCATCTGGCCAATCTCGAGCGCGGCGTAGGCAATGTGTCGATACTGGTGCTGCAAAGCATTGCCGGCGCCTTCAACTGCCCGCTGGCCGAGCTGGTCGGCGACGTCACCACCTCTACGCCCGAATGGCTGCTTATCCGCGAACTGCTCGAGGGCCGTGGCGAGCCAGAGCTGCAGCTGGCGCGCCAGACGCTGTCCGAGCTTTTTGCCGGCCAGCCCGAAAGTGCGCCCCGCAACCGCCTGCGCCAGATTGCCCTCATAGGGCTGCGCGGCGCGGGCAAATCCACGCTGGGGCGCATGCTGGCGGCCGACATCGGCTATCCTTTCATTGAGCTAAGCAGCGAGATCGAGCGCGTGGCGGGCTGCGGCATACTTGAAATCCACAGCCTGTACGGCGCCACCGCCTATCGGCGCTACGAGCGCCGCGCCCTTGAAGAAGCACTGCAACTGTATCCCGACATGGTGCTGGCCACCCCGGGTGGCCTGGTGTCCGAACCTTCCACCATGAATCTCATGCTGGCCCACTGCTACAGCGTGTGGGTCAAGGCCACGCCCGAAGACCATATGGCACGGGTCATGGCGCAAGGCGATTTCCGTCCCATGGCCGGCAACAACGAAGCCATGGCCGATCTCAAACGTATTCTTGCCAGCCGCGAGGCTTTTTACTCCAAGGCCGACTTCATCTGCTCGACCAGCAACCATTCGCTTTCCGACTCGTTCAACGTGCTGCGCACGCACATTCGGGAGGCGGCCGGCCTGCCCCTGCAGGCCGCCTGAAGTCACTATGCATTTTCTTGCATGTTTTGATTGACGCGTAGTCTGACTTGCATTATTATGCATCCACGTTTGAAAGATGCATTATTGTTCGGGCTTCGAAAATATTAGGAGATATCGATGAATCAAGTCGCCACCCCCGCGGTCGAGCAAGCCGCTGCCAACCGCGTCGACTTCCGTACCGACCCCAGCCAGTACAAGCACTGGAAACTGGCCTTCGATGGCCAGGTCGCCACCCTGACCATGGACGTTTCCGAGGAAGGCGGCCTGCGCCCCGGCTACAAGCTCAAGCTGAACTCCTACGACCTGGGTGTCGACATCGAACTGCACGACGCGCTGCAGCGCATCCGCTTCGAACATCCCGAAGTGCGCACGGTGGTGGTCACCAGCGGCAAAGACCGCATCTTCTGCTCGGGCGCCAACATTTTCATGCTGGGCCTTTCCACTCACGCCTGGAAGGTCAACTTCTGCAAGTTCACCAACGAAACCCGCAACGGCATCGAAGATTCCAGCCGCCACAGCGGCCTGAAGTTCGTGGCGGCCCTGAACGGCGCATGTGCCGGCGGCGGTTACGAGCTGGCCCTGGCGTGTGATGAAATCCTGCTGGTCGACGACCGCTCGTCGTCGGTCTCGCTGCCCGAAGTGCCCCTGCTGGGCGTGCTGCCCGGCACCGGCGGTCTTACCCGTGTCACCGACAAGCGCAAAGTGCGCCACGACCGCGCCGACATCTTCTGCACCCTGGTCGAGGGCGTGCGCGGCGAGCGTGCCAAGCAATGGCGCCTGGTCGACGACGTCATCAAGCCCGCCCAGTTCGCCGAGGGTGTGCAAAAGCGCGCCCAGGAACTGGCGTCCGGCAGCGACCGTCCCGCCGACGGCAAGGGTGTTGAACTGACTCCGCTGCAGCGCACCGATTCCGAAGACGGCCTGGCTTACAAATACGTCGAAGTCCAGATCGACCGCCAGAAACGCATCGCCAACCTGGTGGTGCGCGGACCCGAGTCCGTGCCCGCCGACATCGACGCCATCGTGGCCGAGGGCGTTTCGTGGTGGCCCCTGCAAATGGCCCGCGAACTCGACGACGCCATCCTGCAGCTGCGCACCAACGAACTCGATGTGGGCACCTGGGTGTTCCGCACGCAGGGCGACATCGCCAAGGTGCTCGAAGCCGACGCCACGCTTGAAAAATTCGCCGACCACTGGTTCGTGCGCGAAACCCGCGGCATGCTGCGCCGCACGCTGGCCCGCCTCGACGTCACTTCGCGTTCGCTGTTCGCCCTGATCGAGCCCGGCTCCTGCTTTGCAGGCACCTTGCTCGAGCTGGCCCTGGCTTGCGACCGCAGCTACATGCTCGACGACCCCGATGCCGACCAGGCCACCGAGATCGCCGTCAGCCCGCTCAACCTGGGGCCCTATCCCATGGTCAGCGCCCAGACCCGCATCCAGCGCCGTTTCTACGAAGAAGAGCCCGCCATCAGTGCTGTCGCGGCCACCGTCGGCAAGCGCATCAGCCCGGCCGAAGCCGAAGAGCTCGGCCTGGTCACCTATGCGCTCGACAGCCTCGACTGGGACGATGAAATCCGCCTGGCCCTCGAAGAGCGCAGCGCGCTGTCGCCCGATTCGCTTACCGGCCTCGAAGCCAACTTGCGTTTCGGCGTGGCCGAAACCATGGAAACCCGCATTTTCGGCCGCCTGAGCGCATGGCAGAACTGGATCTTCTACCGCCCCAACGCCTCTGGCGAAAAGGGGGCGCTCAAGCTGTACGGCAAGGGCGAGAAGGCCAACTTCGACTGGAACCGCGTTTAAACGCAAGATAATCAGATCCATTAAGGAGCATAGACATGTCTGGCATCAACTATTCCGAGAAGATTCCCAACAACGTCAATCTTTCCAGCGACCGCACCCTGCAGCGCGCGCTCGAGCACTGGCAGCCCAACTACCTGCAATGGTGGCAAGACATGGGCCCCGAGGCTTCGCAGAACATGGACGTCTACCTGCGCACCGCGGTCAGCGTGCAGCCCGACGGCTGGGCGCACTTCGACCACGTCAAGATGCCCGACTACCGCTGGGGCATCTTCCTTACCCCCCAAGACGGCCAGCGCAAGGTGCACTTTGGCGAGCACATCGGCCAAGACGTATGGCAAGAGGCGCCTGGCGAGCATCGCGCCAACCTGCGCCGCATCATCGTCACCCAGGGCGACACCGAGCCGGCTTCGGTCGAGCAGCAGCGCCACCTGGGCCTTACCGCTCCTTCGATGTACGACCTGCGCAACCTGTTCCAGGTCAACGTCGAAGAAGGCCGCCACCTGTGGGCCATGGTCTACCTGCTGCACCGCTACTTTGGCCGCGACGGCCGCGAAGAAGCCGATGCGCTGTTGCAGCGTAATTCTGGCAGCGAAGACAGCCCCCGCATCCTGGGCGCCTTCAACGAGAAGACCCCCGATTGGCTGGCCTTCTACATGTTTACGTACTTTACCGACCGCGACGGCAAGTTCCAGCTCAGCGCGCTGTCCGAGTCGAACTTCGACCCGCTGGCCCGCACGACCAAGTTCATGCTGACCGAAGAAGCGCACCACATGTTCGTGGGCGAGTCGGGCGTGTCGCGTGTGCTGCAGCGTACGGCCCAGGTCATGAACGAACTCAAGACCGACGACCCCGAAGCACTGCGCAAAGCGGGTGTCATCGACCTGCCCACCATCCAGCGCTACATCAACTTCCATTACAGCGTCACGATCGACCTGTTCGGCGCCGACCAGTCGTCCAACGCCGCCATCTTCTACAGCTCGGGCCTTAAGGGTCGCTACGAAGAAAGCAAGCGCAACGACGACCACCAGCTCAAGAACGACACCTACCGCATTCTCGACGTTCAAAACGGCGAACTGCGTGAAATCGAAGTGCCCATGCTCAACGCACTGAACGAAGTGCTGCGCGACGACTTCATCAAGGACACGGTGGCTGGTGTGGGCCGTTGGAACAAGGTACTCGAAAAGGCCGGTATCGACTTCCGCCTTACAGTGCCCCACAAGGCGTTCAACCGCCAGATCGGTACGCTGGCCGGCATCCGCGTGTCACCTGATGGCCAGGTGCTGACTGAAGATCAATGGAAGAACCACGTAAACGATTGGCTGCCCACCCCTGAAGACCGCGCCTTCGTCGCGTCGCTGATGGGCCGTGTGGTCGAGCCGGGCAAGTTCGCCAACTGGATCGCGCCTCCGGTCATGGGCATCAACCGCCAGCCTATCAACTTTGAATATGTGCGCTTCAACTAACCCAGCATTGCCCTGTTGAATCAGGGCGTCCGCCGGCCCACGCCTTGCGCGGCGGCCGGCGGGCAATCCATTGGTCGGGCCTGCCTGAAGTGGCGACTCTGGCGATACGGAGACCTAGAATGACAGTCGAAACCCCCAATCGCGTAATCAAACAACATCTTATCGATCCAGAGATCTGCATCCGTTGCAACACGTGTGAAGAAACCTGCCCGATCGATGCCATTACCCACGACTCCAACAACTACGTCGTGGACGTCGACATCTGCAACAGCTGCATGGCTTGCGTGCCGCCCTGTCCAACTGGCGCCATCGACAACTGGCTTCGCGTGGTGGCGACCGACGCCTATTCGCTTGAAGACCAGTTCAGCTGGTCAGAGCTGCCCACCGAGCAAGAGCTTCCGGCCGACGCCGTGGAAGCCCCCGCCGGCGAAGCCGCCGAGGCGCCCCAAGGCGTTGCCGCAGCCGAAGACGATGTGAACGCCGAACTTGAAGGCCTGCCGTCCACAGCGGCCGGGGCCAGCATTCCGCCCTGGTCGGCCGCGCACCCGTACATCAACCTGTACACGCACAAGAACGTGGCTACCGCCACCGTCGCCGGCAACTATCGCCTTACCGACGAAGATACCGACAACGCCATCCACCACATCGTGCTCGACTTCGGCGAGCTGCCGTTCCCGGTGCTGGAGGGCCAGTCGATCGCCATCTTCCCGCCGGGTACCGATGAGCAGGGCCGCGCGTATCATGCACGCCAGTACTCCATCGCCAGCCCGCGCGACGGCGAGCGTCCCAACTACAACAACCTGTCGCTGACGGTAAAGCGGGTTACCTCCGACTACGACGGCAAGCCGGTGCGCGGTGTCTGCTCGAACTATCTGTGCGACCTGCAAAAGGGCGACAAGGTCAAGGTAATAGGCCCGTTCGGCAATACTTTCCTGATGCCCAACCTGGCGCATTCGAACCTGATCATGATCTGCACCGGCACGGGCTCCGCGCCGATGCGCGCCATGACCGAACGCTGCCGCCGCCTTACCAAGAACAAGGCCTTTAATGGTAAGCTTATGCTCTTTTTTGGCGCACGTACCGAGCGCGAGCTGCCTTACTTCGGCCCGCTCATGAACCTGCCCAAAGATTTTATCGACATCAATTTGGCGTTGTCTCGAGCATCGGACAAACCCAAGCGCTACGTGCAGGACCTGATCCGCGAAAGGGCAGCCGAAGTCCTCGATCTGCTGGACGATGCGAACACATGCATCTACGTTTGCGGCCTCAAGGGGATGGAAACCGGCGTGATCGAAGCCCTGAAGGACGCCGTCGAGGGCGCGGGGCGCAACTGGCCCGAAGTCCATGCACAGCTTAAGTCGCAAGGGAGACTGCATTTCGAGACTTACTGACCAATCTTCCGGATTGCGAACATGAAATTTAGTGAGTTTCGAAACGGCATGATCATTCACCACGAGCCCGTCGTATTGGGCCAGGAAGAAATGATCGCCTATGCAAAGCAGTACGACCCCCAGTGGTTCCATACCGACGTCGACAAGGCCGAGGCGGGCCGCTGGGGCGGCCTGATCGGCAGCGGCTGGCTCACCTGCAGCCTGGCCATGCGCATGGCAGTGCAGGCCGCCCTGCACGATTCCGAATCCTTCGGCTCGCCCGGTGTTGAACGCATCCGCTGGATGCTGCCGGTGCGGCCCGGCGACGCCCTTCGGCTTGAAATCACGGTCGATTCGGTGCGGGTCTCGTCCTCGCGCGAAGACCTGGGCATCGTCCGCTGGACCTGGCGCATGTACAACCAGCGCGACGAGCAGGTGCTCGAGGTCGAGGCCACGAGCTTGTTCGATCTGGCACAGGGGCAGGCTTCCTGATCCTGACCGCAGAGTCATGTTGATCTTCTTGAAAAAGCGCTTTGGCGCTTTTTTTGTCCATGTCGCGTTCCATCGCATTCTGCATGCTGCTGATCGGCATCGTGCACAATAGCGCCGGCTGCGATGGCAGCCGGATCGTGGCCGAAGACGCGACCGGGCGGGTCATGGATGCCCTGCACGATTCTTTCTTCACTGTCCGGCGTTGCTGATGCAGGGCTCCCGTAGCGGGGGCTGCCTCGCCTAAGGGTGGAGGCCCGGCGGCCGCGCTATTTATCGCATGAGGGGTTTGCGGGCAAGCCCGCGGGCGGCATCACATGAAGATTCAAGTGCATGAACTTCGCCTCGATCATCTTCAGGAAGAGGCGCGCCGCCTTGGTCAGGGCCCGGCTGCTGGGATACAGCGCATATAGCTGGACAGGCGGCGGTTGCCAGCCCTCGAGCACTCTTACGAGCCTGCCCGATTCCAGGTCGGCGCGGCAAGCGGGCAGCGGCAGCGCTGCGACGCCCAGGCCCGACAGCGCCGCATGACGCAGGGTGGCCAGTTGGCTGGACGATAGCCGAGGCTTGAACGGGATGCGGCGGATCTGCCCGCCGCGTTTCAGCTTCCAGCTCCAGCGGGCCGTCTTGTTTCCCAGGCCAAGGCAGGGAAGCCGGGCCAGTTCGTCGGGCGTGGCGGGCATGCGGCCCGCCTTGAAGAGCGAGGGGCTGGCGACCAGCAGGTAGGGCACCTCGACGAGTTTTCTGGCGACGATGTCGGTGTCGGGCAACACATCAAAAGTGGGGTAGATGATGAGGTCGGCCGTAACGTGCCTGGGGTCGAGCGTTTCGGTGCTGGTGTCGATGTGCAGCACCACCTCGGGCGACTGGGCGGCGAACTGCGATGCCAGTTGATCGAGTACCTCTTCGCCCAGCATGGGTGGGCAAACGATATGCAGGAAGCCGCTGGGCGCGTTGCGCGCGCGGTCGGCCAGCAGGAACAATTGTTCGGTTTCCTGGATGATGCGCTCGCATTGCGCCAGACAGTCGGCCCCGAAGTTCGTTAGCACGAAGCGCCGCCCCGTTCTGTGGAACAAGGGGCCGCCCAGGCGTTCTTCCAACGCCCGGACGCGTCGCGCAAGCGTTGATTTGGCGATGTTCAGCTTGCGGCCCGCGGCCGAGAAACTGCCGTGTTCATTCACCAGCCTGAAGAGATGGATGTCGTCCAGATTCTGCATTTTCCAGCCTGAAAATAAAACGTTGGCGTTTCAATATTAGAGCAGATCAGGCCCCGGGGTGGGGCTAAGATTTTTTCAGTCATCGAAGAATCAGAATTTGGCACGGAGGCAGGATGGAGACCAGAGTTATCGATACGCCTTGCGGACCGCTGGAAGGCGCCGTGGCGGATGGGGTTGCACACTACGGGGCGGTGCCTTACGCCAGGCCCCCGGTGGGCGACCTGCGCTTTGCCCTGCCTCGGCCTGTCGAGCCCTGGCAAGGCGTACTCGATGCCACGCATGCGGGGCCGGTTGCGCCGCAACTGCCCTCCCGGCTCGACAAGGTCATGGGTATCTATCCCGCACGGCAGGACGAAGACTGCTTGCGCCTTGAAATCTGGGCGCCCGAGGGGCCTTCGGAACCCAGGGCGGTCATGGTCTTTGTGCATGGCGGCGGTTTCATGACCGGCGGCGGAGCCTTGCCCTGCTACGATGCGGCGTTGCTGGCGCGCCGTTTCGGCGTGGTGGTGGTCAATGTCTCAATCGGCATGGCTGGCAGTTCATATTCTGGGTCGGCGGCATTGTGCCGCTGGTGCTGCTGGTGCCGCTGGCCTGGGCGCTTTCCATGTCGCGCAATGGCGAGCAAGCCGCTCCCGCCCCCGGCGGGCGCAAGCCCGGCGTCGTCCGGGCGCTGTTCGACGGCGGCCTGGCCCCGCACACCATTTTGCTGTGGTTGTTTGCCTTCGTCGTCTTCATCAATTCTTACGCATTGATGTTCTGGATTCCCTCGCTGCTGATGAGCTTTGGCTTCGAAGCCGGACAGACCCCATTGGGCACGGCCGCCCTGGGCGTGGGCGGGCTTGCCGGGAGCCTGTTCATGATGGTGTTCATCTCCAGAACAGGGGTCAAGCCACTGCTGGCGCTCATGACGCTGCTGGCGGCCGCATGCGTGTGGTTGATCAGCCGGGCGGATATCCAGCAGTCATGGGTGTTGCCCCTGATTGCCGGCCTTGGGGCGGGTTCCATCGCATGCTGCGTTGGCCAGAGCGTGCTGGCCGTGTCCTTCTACCCGCCCGCCCTGCGCACGGCAGGCGTGGGCTGGGCCGCAGCGCTGGGCCGCATCGGGTCTATCGTGGGGCCGGCCGTGGGCGGCGCCTTGCTTTCGCTGGGCTGGAACGCCCGCGAAATTGTGCTGACCGCCGTGATACCCGCCGCGGTGGCGCTGGTGCTATTGCTGGGCATGGCGCTGAGCGATCGCCGTGCGCGTGGTGCGGTGAAGGAGTCGACAAGCCGGTAGTGGCCGGGCCGATGGAGTAGCGTGCCGGCACATCTGGAACGCCGCATGAGAGGGCTCATCGACTAAGTTGAGGCCGTCTCTTACTTATCCGAAGCGAACTTCCACACGTGCTTGTCGGTGTCGACGATTAATACTCGGCCAGGAATGTGCGCGTCCCCAGTGTCACGGAACGTGTAGGTTTGAATTCCGCTGAACGTGTCCAGCTTCATGAACGCATCCTTGATGATCTCGCGCGCCTCTTTAGCAGGCGTATTGCCGTCAATGTGATTGCGACGCATGATATCGGCATACAGCAAGACTGCGTCATAACTCATGGACCAGTTCGCCGAATTGGCCGGCTGGCCCATGGTGCTGTCCGCCTGTTCCAGGAAACGCTTGACGACCGACGCGTTCAACGCATTATCTCCAGTTGAGCTATCCATGGTCGTGAAGCCAATCGTGTGCCAATTCTTACCGTTGTCGCCGACGGTGTACACGAACGGCCCCGGCCAGATCAGTGAGTTGCCCAAGACCGGCACGTCTACTTTCTGTACCTTGAACTCTTTGGCGAGCATCAGGGCATTGGGACCCAAGGCAGAAACCAGGATGGCGTCGGGATTCAAGCCCTTGACCTTGATTGCCACTGGCGACAAGTCAGTGGCTCGTGTGGAAAACTCTACGATTTCCACGACTTCGATACCCGCTTCTTTAGCCAGTTGCTCGTAGGCTTCCGCGCCAGCTTTACCCGAGGCTTCACGCACATCAGCCACAATCACGACTCGCCGAATGTCGGGATAGATGCGGTGGAAATCCTTAAAGCCGTCGGCGATGAATAAGTCGTCGGGTGGCTGCAACCGTATTGTCCAGGGGCGCACTGTGATTCCGGGCTTGCTGGCTGTTGCTGTGATGGCAGGCAAGCCCAGGCGGTTAGCCAGTGAGCTGACCGTCTCCCACTGGGTTCCGGTCATGGGTCCAACGACGCCCAATATATCTTCCCCCGCAAATTTCCGGAACAATAGAACAGCTTGTCCGGGATCCATTTGCGCGTCGGCCTCTTCTACTTCGATCAGGCTGCCATTGACACCGCCGGCCGCGTTGACGTCCTCGACCGCGAGCTTGACCATCAGGCTTTGAGCCTTGCCATAGGCGCCCAAAGGGCCGGTTGTGGCGGTGATGTATCCCAGCTTTACTGGGGGTTTGGCTTGTGCCGTTGCTGCGCCCGGCAGCGTGACTGCGGCGGCCAGTGAGAGGGCATATATAAGTTTTTTCATTGAACTTGTCTCCGTTATTTAGCGGCCATGACAACGCCGCCGATTTATTGGCATTAAGGTATACGGCAGCTATACTACTTAGGGTGTCATTCCAACACTCGTTGCTTTTCTGTGCCCCAGATAACCAGCAACCACGGCAGGGTCTTCCGCCATGGCCGCGGCCTCTCCGGAGGCCGTAAACGCGCCATGACTCAATACATAGGCTCGGTGGGCCAGGCTTAGCGCGCTACGAACGTTCTGCTCGACCAACAGGATCGTCATACCCGAATCGCGCAGTTCGGCCAGTACCTGGAAGACCTCTTGGGCGAACAGAGGCGATAGGCCCATGGACGGCTCATCGACCAGAAGCAAAGTAGGGCGATTGATCAGCGCACGTCCGATCGCCAACATTTGTTGCTCGCCGCCCGACAGGTTCCCGGCCAGTTGCTCACGGCGTTCGGCCAGACGTGGAAAACGCTCGAACACAACCTGGATGGCGTCTTCAAACCCTGTCTGTGTCGGCCGGATCTCCCAGGCAAGCCGCAAATTTTCTTCGACTCGCATATTTTGCAAGGTGCCCCGGCCTTCGGGGATGTGAAGCATGCCTGACCTCGCCAGTGTATGCGCCGCCGCTGTCCGAATGTCGTGGCCCAGGAACCGGGCGGCACCCGAAGCAATAGGCAAGACGCCCGACAAAGCATGCATCAGCGTGGTTTTTCCTGCCCCGTTAGCACCGACGATTGCAACCGTCTCGCCTTGCTCGACGCTTAAGCTAATACCACGCAACGCCCGAATCGGTCCGTAAGAAACGTGAAGCTCAGTGGTTTCCAATACGATGCTCATGTATCGCTCCCAAGGTAGGCTCGCCGAACATCGGGGTGCTCGAGAACGGTGTCCGGATCACCCTCGGCAAGTTTTTTCCCGTAGTCCATCGCCACGATCCGATCAGATAGACTTCGGATCAAGCTCATGTCGTGTTCGATCAGCACAATGGCTTTGACGCTTGTCTGAACCTTATGGATATCGGCCACCAGTTGATCCGTTTCTGTTTCGTTCATCCCTGCAGCGGGCTCATCAAGCAGAAGCAAAGAGGGATTTCCTGCCAAGGCGCGTGCAATTTCCAGGCGCCGGGCATCGCCGTACGACAAGGCCGATGCAAGCATGTCAGCCTTGTCGCCCAGCTGCATGAGCTCTATCCAGTGCCTGGCTTCGTCCAGTGCCGTGCGACCACCGATGACCCCCAGGAAGGCGCTAAAGGAGGACCGGACATAGCGCTTGTTTGCCGCCATGACGTTTTCAAGTACCGTCATGCGCTTGAAAAGGCGGATATTCTGAAAGGTACGACCAATGCCCAGGCGGCCGATACCGTGCAAAGGCATATTGGAAATCTCTTGACCCATGAACCGTATCGAACCGGTTGTTGCCCGATAGAAACCGGTAATAGTATTGAGCAGAGCTGTCTTTCCGGCACCGTTAGGGCCGATCAAACCCAGTATTTCTCCTTCTCGAACTTCGAGATCTATGCCGTCCAGGGCGGTCACCCCGCCAAATACCTTACGCAGGCCAGTAATGGTCAATATAGGTTGGCTGGTAGTCATGGCGCGGTTCCAGGCGTGGATTGTTGTTCGAGAGAGCCGGAGGTTGCGGACTTCGTTGGGCGGCGGTAGCGCTCTGTAACAGCCCGGAAGGACAGCAAGCCATTAGGCTTGAACAACAGCATGATCAAAACCGCCAGCCCAAACACCGTTGGGCGCCAATCTGCCAGTTCTCGGATGTATTCGGGTAGCAAGGTCATGACAACGGCACCTACGACCGGCCCAAGCATATTGTTGACGCCGCCAAGAACCACATAGAGCACGACGTAGATTGACAGCAAGACGTCGAAGCTTTCGGGCCTGACGAAGCTCATGTAATGGCCATACAGCGAACCCGCCACGGCAGCAACGGCCGCTCCGAGGGCAAACCCCAGGATCCGGATGCCAGTCACGTTGATTCCAAGCGATGCCGCAACCCGCTCGTCTTCCCGCACCGCATCGAAAATTCTCTGCAAGGGACTGATTGTGATCAGAACGAGTAAAACCGCAACACAGCCGACGGCAATGGCCACTGCGCGCATCGGAGCTTTGAAACCGCCGGAAGGCCACCAGTTCTGTGAATAGGCCGAGCAACCCGCCTACAACCAAGGCCAGCACAAACGCCCAGGGCAATGGCAGATATGTCAGCGAAATCAGCCCGATAAATCCCCCCAGCATGAAGACTTCCGGATGGGTGAAATTAAGCTTGTCCAGCACACCCACAACCAATGTAAAGCCGATAGCCACCAGAGCGTACATAGCCCCGCTTACGAGCCCGTTCAGTATTTGGCCTGCCAACATACTGTTGTCTCCTTAGGTCGCCGTTGCGCCCGAGCCCGCCTTCATTGACTGCAAAGCCGGCAGCACATTCTCGGCGAACAGCTTCATATTGCGTCGTGTGAGATCTTCGGGCAACGATCCGAAATGCAGCATGGTCAGCAGATTATCGAAACGCATGCTCTTCCAATATTCTTCGAGGCGCTGGCGAACCGATTCGGGGCTGCCGCAGATGATCATGCCCATCTCAATAGCCGTTTCGATGGTGAGATCCTGTGAGAGCATTGCCTTGGCGGCCATCACTCTCTTCAAGGAGTCGCGCGACGTATATCCGGGAGGTAGCAGCATTTCAAAGGGCATCTTCAGCAAGCGGTTGCGGAACAGCTCGAAGTGGTGCTTGGCCTCGCGGATGGCTTGCCGATCAGTGTCGGATACATAAATCGGGACCGCCCAGCCCAATTGACTGTCTGCCGCCTCGTAGCCATAGTCAGCCGCCGTGTCCCGATAGGACTGCAAGTATTTTTCTACCGTTTTTGCGGGGCTGAATGTCTGTAAATACGTGTAGCGACGATCAGGATGCGACGCCCAGTCGATAGTTTCCTTGCTGCCCTGCGATGGAACCCAGATGGGAGGGTGGGGTGTTTGATAAGGACGGGGCCACAGGTTGACGTAATCTACGTTGTAATGGCGTCCGCTGAAGGAAAAAGGCCCCGGCTTGGTCCAAGCTTGAACAATCAAGTCGTGTGCTTCATGGAAGCGGTCGTGCGAGATGGTTGGGTTTATGCCGAAGGTATGATATTCGGCGCCAATGCCGCGTACGAATCCGCTGATCAAGCGTCCGCCTGAGATCACATCGACCATGGCGTGTTCCTCAGCCACGGTCATAGGGTGCTCGCGCAGCGGCAAGGCACTGCCCAGAATGGCTATCTTCACCCGTTTCGTGCGCCGAGCAAGCGCCGACGCCATGACGATGGGCGAGGGCATAAGGCCATATGCCGTCTGATGGTGTTCGTTTACAGCCACACCGTCAAAACCCAGTTCTTCCGCGTACTCGAGCTCGTCGAGATAGCGGTTGTACAGTTTGTGTCCTTTTACCGGGTCGTAGAAGCTGTTCGGCAGGTTGACCCATACCGTCTCGTATTGTTTTGTCGCCTCGAAGTCCAGGTCGGCGTACCCCATTAGATGGAACAGAATGACATTCATGACTATTAGGCCTCTTCAATGAATTTCTTGACCACCGCACTGAATTCCGACGCGCGCTCAACCTGGGGTAAATGTCCGCAGTTTTCATAGGTTTGCAAACTTGCCTGTGGCAGCAGCTCTGCCAGCATCCGTCCCACGGCGGGGGGCATGATCTTGTCGTTTTCACCCCATATCAGCTTGACCGGCATGTCGATGCGATGCAGCCACTTGGCCAGGAAGGGGTCAAACAAGCGAGGCTGCCAGGCCAATTTGGCCACGGTGTGACGGTTTTTCAGCTGGGCGTCCTGCTCTTCAGCCGTGGTGGGCGGCGTCGCGAGCATTTTCTCGGCTATGGCTTGATCGAAAAAGGTGTTGCGTACCATTTGCTCTGGGCTCCATAAAAAAATGTCTCCGGGCAAAATATTAGGCACCCTGACCCCCGCAGTGCCGACCAGCACAAGGGATTTGAACCGGGACGGCTCGCGTATGGCCATCTCCATGGCCAGCCAGCCGCCCAGTGAACTACCGATCACATGGACAGTGTCAAGCTTTTGCTCTTTCAGGAAGTCAAGGTAGAAGTAGGCCAAGTCCTGGATGTTTTCGAGCCAGTCGGGCTCATCGGAGTAACCAAACCCCGGATGCTCGGGCACCAGCAGATCGAAATCTTTTGCCAGTTCATTCATGAATGGCTGCACTTGCATTGCGCCATTGGCACCGTGTAGATAAAGTACGGCTTGCCCCTTGCCCCCGCGACGCATGCGGATGCGGCATCCGTTGAGCTGTATGTACGACTCTTCAAATCCCATCACATAACCCCCCTGATTTAATGTTGCAGGCTCAGCCCGCCCGCCGTGTGTTCGCGCTGAGCAAAGCCGACGACCTGGCTAACCATCATTTGCAACTGTTTTTCAACGTTCTCGTCTTTGATTTCACCTGCCGGCCCGAACGGCTTGGCGGCGGAATTGAGTGCTGCGGCGTAAGGCGTGGGCCAGCCCCGCAGCGCATGAATAATGGAACGTAGGGTGAAGAGTGTGGAACCCATCGCCTGAGCGCCATCCGCGCAGACAATACAACCCACCGCTCGGCCGTCGAGATAGGGGCGCTCGTCGGCACGCATGTCCTCGGTGTAGTCGATGGCATTCTTCAACATGCCCGAAATCGACCCGTGATAGCTGGGCGAAGAGATAAGCACCCCGTCGGCCTGACGTAGCGCCGCTACCAACTGGCCGGCTTTCTCGGAGCGTGCAGTTGCTCCAGGTTCATACGCATCCATCAGCAACGCAGCGCCCGAAAGTATTTGGGTTCTGGCGCCCATTTCGCGAGCCATTTTCAGTGCCGCGGCAAGCGCCATCTCGGAGGTCGAGCCGGGGCGCATGGTTCCGCCAATTCCTACGATAAGCGGCGCTTCTTTGTCCATGACCAAATCCTTTTTTTCATGCAAAGCTGACGCAACTCTCGTAAGAAAAGAACTGCGTCTGGTGTATGTTCTTTGGCCAATGCGGCCGCAAGTTTTAAGTGATACGAAGTACTGGCTCCTCTTGTTGAGGAGAACGAACTAAGGTTGTCTCTGAATCTAATTTCTTAACGTGTGCATGACTGAAAACGTGATGGGAGGTGGTGCTGTAAGCCCCAGAATCTCCCGATCCGGGTTTTTCGACTTTAAAAATATGCATGCATTGTTTTGAATAATATCTATGCTTATTTTTCCTGTCAACAGGTTTGGCCTGTTATCATCGTGCAAAAATAAGCATTCATATTTTGGGTGTGCACCTAAGTGCGCCCAAGGCCTGACAACCCACCCAGGATCGTGCTTTCTGCTCGTATAGAGCGATTGGCGGCTTCAACTTGTTGCGTTAGGACTTGGTTTCACGCCGCTACGGGAGCGGGTCATTCATACGCTCACACAGATCATAGATGCGCGTGATTGCCTGCTGTTGCAAAGATGTAGGAATACACGTACGGGGGATGTCGCGGCCGCCGGAATGTAAGCCTACAATTACGAACGCACAAACGTAGTACTGTGCATAATCGCTCCAATAGTGGTTCGTCTAGGGGATGCATGGAATCGGCACTTTCATAGCTTCGTACGAGTGAGATTGCCTAATGACGAGTCACGTTTTGACGCGATGCAATTCAATAGCTGCATCCATACGGTTGAAAATGCCGAATAGAGGGACCCCAAAGAAATGAAACTAAACTCCTTTGCCGACTTGCACAGCTTTCCCGGTTACCTGATGAGGCGCGCGGGTCAATTCGTCACGGCAACGTTCAATGCGGAACTGGGGGGCATGGGCATTACTTCAGGACAATTGGCGGTCGTTCTTGCCGCGTATATCAAGCCGGGTATGCAACAACACGAGCTTGCTGACTCGCTCAATTGGGATGCGGCTACCGTCGGGGGGATGATCAGACGGCTTGAAGCGCGAGGCTTGCTCGAGGGGCGTAGAAGCCCCCGCTCCCGTAGGGGGAAAGAGATCTTTTTGACAGAGGCTGGCAAAGAGTTTTACACACACATCGAACCGCACGTTGCCACGGTTCAAAAGAATGTGCTTAAGGCTCTCTCGCCCGATGAGCGAAAGCAGGTTCTTTATCTGCTTAGCAAAATGATGGGTGAAACAAACAATCATTTCCCGCCCAAGAGCCAAACTGGAAAAGCTCAGGTGAAGAATCGGAGTTGAGCCGGCCAGATACGCTTCCTGGCGGTGAATCCAGCATCGCCTTTAAATTGCGTGGTTCCTCGGTTGGTAAGTGTAAGAGTCAAAGTGCCCACGCCGCCTGCGAGTGGCTGTTTCACCTGAGAACCCGGCGGCGGCCTCTGGACGGGTGGCGGCCAGCACCTCTGCGTAGGCAATTGACGAGGGTTCACATTGGCTTCGGGGCCATTGGCGAACAAAAAAGCCCGGGCAAAAAAGCCCGGGCTCGTCCTGGTAGCGCAGTAGAAACTCAGCAGAACGCCTGAATACCCGTTTGCGCGCGGCCCAGAATAAGGGCGTGCACGTCGTGGGTGCCTTCGTAGGTGTTGACCACCTCGAGGTTGACCAGGTGGCGGGCCACGCCGAACTCGTCGGAGATACCGTTGCCGCCCAGCATGTCGCGCGCCATGCGGGCGATGTCGAGCGACTTGCCGCAAGAATTGCGCTTCATGATGGAGGTGATTTCGACCGCGGCCGTGCCTTCGTCCTTCATGCGGCCCAGGCGCAGGCAGCCCTGCAGGCCCAGGGTGATTTCGGTCTGCATGTCGGCCAGCTTCTTCTGGATGAGCTGGTTGGCGGCCAGGGGGCGGCCGAACTGCTTGCGATCGAGGGTGTACTGGCGGGCGGTGTGCCAGCAGTCTTCGGCGGCGCCCAGGGCGCCCCAGGCGATGCCGTAGCGGGCCGAGTTCAGGCAGGTGAAGGGGCCGCGCAGGCCGCTTACGCCGGGCATCATGGCGTCGGCGGGCACTTCGACCTCGTCCATGACGATTTCGCCGGTGATGGAGGCGCGCAGGCCGACCTTGCCGTGAATGGCGGGGGCGCTGAGGCCCTTCAGGCCTTTTTCAAGGATGAAGCCGCGGATCTTGCCGTTGTCGTCGCCGCCGACCACCTTGGCCCACACCACGAAGACGTCGGCGATGGGAGAGTTGGTGATCCACATTTTGTTGCCGGTGAGCTTGTAGCCGCTGTCGGTCTTGACGGCGCGGGTTTCCATGCTGCCCGGGTCGGAGCCGTGGTTGGGCTCGGTCAGGCCGAAGCAGCCTATCCATTCGCCGCTGGCCAGCTTGGGCAGGTATTTCTGCTTTTGCTCTTCGGTGCCGAATTCGTTGATGGGCACCATTACCAGCGAGGACTGCACGCTCATCATCGAGCGGTAGCCGGAGTCGATGCGCTCGACCTCGCGGGCGATCAGGCCGTAGCAGACGTAGTTCAGGCCCGCGCCGCCGTACTGTTCAGGAATGGTGGGGCCCAGCAGGCCAAGCTCGCCCATCTCGGAAAAGATGGCGGCGTCGGTTTTTTCGTTGCGGAACGCCTCGAGCACGCGGGGCGCCAGTTTGTCTTGGGCGTAGGCGCGGGCGGCCTCGCGCACCATGCGCTCGTCTTCGGTCAGTTGCGAGTCGAGTAGAAGGGGGTCTTCCCAGTTGAAGGAGGCCGACATAGTTTGCTCCGGTGTTCAATAAGTTTAGGTTTAAACTATCATAATGTGATTTAACCGCACAGTGCAATTGATAAAAAAGCACAATATAGTGCAATTTATGAACGTAAACAGTCATGCGGGCAGCCGATGGGGCAATTGTTGCAGCCCAGGCGCTTGCCGGCAATCCTCACAACTGCGGGGATTGCCTGACCTGGCACGCGGAGCACTGGAAAATGAGGCATGGAATCCCCAATCTTGGCGCCTTGCAGGCATTCGAGGCTACGGCCCGGCTGGGCTCGTTCTCGCGCGCGGCCGAAGAGCTTTCCCTGACGCACAGCGCGGTCTTCAGGCAGGTGGCCAGCCTTGAAGAGCGCCTTGGCGTGCAATTGTTCACCCGGGTGCGGCGGCGCATCGCCCTGACCGATGCGGGCGCCGAGTACGCGGCGCGCGTGCGGCATCATCTCGATCAGCTCGAGAAAGACACCTTCGGCCTGATCTCGCGCGCCGGCCTGGGGCGCAGCCTGCACATAGCGGTGCTGCCCACCCTGGCCACCACCTGGCTGGTGCCGCGCCTGCCCGGCTTCCGGCGCGGCCACGAAGACGTGTCGGTCAGCCTTTCGGTGCGCACCCGGCCCTTTCAATTCAACGACCATCCCTTCGATGCCGCGGTGTACCACGCCTTGCAGATTTGGCCGGGCACCATAGGCTTCAAGCTGTTCGACGAAAAGGAACTGGTGCCGGTATGCACGCCGGCCGTGCGGCAGGCCATTGCCGACCACCCCGAGGGCATGGGGGGCGTCTCGCATCTGCACATGATGTCGCGTCCGGATGTGTGGCGCCAATGGTACCGCGAGCAGGGGCGCGATTGCCCGCCTTCGGTGGGGACGGGGCCCCGCTATGAACTGTTCACCATGCTGCTGGCTGCCGCCCAGGCGGGCATGGGCGTGGCGCTGGTGCCGGGCTTCCTGGCCAGGCAGGCGCTGGCCGCCGGCGAGCTGACGACCGCCGGCGAGGGCGTGCTGCCGGTGGCCGAGGCTTACTATTTCAGCTACCCCGCGCAGGACCATCCTTCCGAGGCGCTGCAGGCTTTCGAGGCCTGGCTGCGCGCCGAGGCGAGCGGGACGGAGCAGTAGTCCGGACGCTGAAAACACCAACTAAGTATTTGAAACGCCGGTAGATTGGGCCAGAGCTCGAGCTCGGGATCAACGGATTAAAAGTCCGCTGCTCAATCGAATTCTACGCTGAGGCCGATGCGGGATGGCTGGCCGCCTATTTGAAGACGACGGTGCGGCTGCCGTTGAGCAGGATGCGGTGCTCGACGTGGTTGCGTACGGCGCGGGCCAGCACAAGGGATTCCACGTCGCTGCCCACCTGGGTAAGCTGATGGGCGCTCATCGAGTGGTCCACGCGCTCGATGTCCTGTTCGATGATGGGGCCTTCGTCCAGGTCGGACGTTACGTAGTGGGCCGTGGCGCCGATAATCTTGACCCCGCGGGCGTGAGCCTGGTGATAGGGCCGGGCGCCCTTGAAGCTGGGCAGGAAGCTGTGGTGGATGTTGATGGCCCGGCCCGACAGCGCGGCGCACATTTCGGCCGAAAGAATCTGCATGTAGCGCGCCAGCACCACTAGGTCGACCTGGTTATGCTCGACCAGGTCGAGTATCTGCTGCTCTTGCTGGGGCCGGGTCTGGGGCGTAACGGGCAGGTGGTGGAAGGGAATTCCATACGAAGCCGCCATGCCCGAATAGTCGTTGTGATTCGAGGCGATGGCGGCGATCTCGACCGGCAGCTGGCCGCTGTGCGTGCGGAACAGCAGGTCGTTCAGGCAGTGTCCCTGGCGGCTTACCAGAATGAGCAGTCTGGCCTTGCGGTTGGCGTCATGGATGCGGGCGTCCATGCTGAAGCGCTCGGCCACGGGGGCAAAGCTTTCTTGCAGCGATTCGACGTTGGCGGGCAGGGGCAGCTTGAAGTGGACGCGAAGAAAAAAGCGTTCTTCCTCGATGTCGCCGAACTGCTGGGCGTCGACGATGTTGCCATGCAGGCTCAGCAGCCAGCCGGTAACGCTATGCACGATGCCGATGCGGTCGGGACAGGAAAGGGTAAGAATGAAGTCGTTCATGGTTCAGCAGGGTATGGGGCGTCAGGCGCCCGAAGCAAGGGCCTGCCTTGCGGCCCGGGCGATGGCCAGGCTGGCGGTCAGACCAGGGGATTCTATACCGAAGAGGTTGACGAGGCGGGCGACACCGTGCGTGGCTGGGCCGGCAATGATGAAGTCGGCGGCCGGCTGGCCGGCACAGGTGATTTTCGGGCGTATGCCAGTGTAGCCCGGCTGCAGGGCCTTGTCAGGCAGGCGGGGCCAATATTGGCGTATGGCTTGCTCGAAAAGCGGCGCGCGGCCCGGGTCGAACGAGTGGTCGGACCGCTCCACCCATTGCACATCCGGTCCGAAGCGCGCCTGGCCGCCAAGGTCGAGCGTCAGGTGCACGCCCAGGCCCGCGGCATCGGGCAGCGGGTAGATCAGGCGCGAGAAGGGCGCCCGGCCGGCAAGCGTGAAATAGCTGCCCTTGCAATAGTAGGCCCGGGGAATCGCCCCAGCCGGCTGGCCGGCCAGCCGGCGCGCCACATCGGGGGCCGACAGGCCGGTGGCGTTGACGACGCTGCGCGAAGTGATGCGGGCGGGGTCCTTGCCGCCGAACTGCAGCACGAAATGGCCCGCGTCGGAAACATGACCTTCGATGAAGGGCGTGTTGAAAACGAACTGTGCGCCGTGATTCGACGCGTCGGCCTGAAGCGCCTGCATCAGGCCGTGGCTGTCCACGATGCCGGTCGAGGGCGACGCCAGCACCGCCACGCAGCGCAACTCGGGTTCCTGCGCCCGGGCTTGCTCTTGCGTCAGCCAGTGCAAGTCGTGCACGCCGTTGCATTGTCCCTGTCGTTCAATGGCCCGTAGGGCGGGAAGCTGTTCCCCTTGGGTGGCGACTATCCATTTGCCGATGCGACGATGGGCGACGCCGCGCTCGGCGCAATAGTCGTACAGCAGGTTCTTGCCCTGCACGCACAGGCGCGCCTTCAGACTGCCTTCGGGATAGTAGAGGCCGGCGTGGATCACTTCCGAATTGCGCGAGCTGATGCCGGTGCCCGGCATGGCCTCGGCCTCGGCAAGCAAGATGTCCAGCCCGTTCATGGCCAGTTCGCGCGCGCAGGCCAGGCCGATCACGCCGGCGCCCAGCACCACGCAGTCGACGTCCGCGGTCATGATCTGGGTGAGCGTTCCAGCTCAGTCGCCGGACAGCGGTTCATGCGAGGGAGTCAGGTCGAAGTCGCCGGCGTGGTACACCAGCGGCTGGTGAAAGGAGCGCTCGCAGCGCTCGACCTGCCCGATGAAGATAATATGGTCACCGGCTTCATGCCGGCACAGGTTGTAGCACTCGAACCAGGCGGCGCAGTCGGGGTCGCTCAGCATCACTGCGCCGTTGGGCGAACGGCCCACCTCTATGCCTTCGAAGCGCTGTTCTTGCGAGCCGGTGGCGAACCGCCTGGCCAGGTGCAGCTGCTGGGCCGACAGCACGTGTATCACATAGCGCTCGGCTTTCTCGAAATGCGGCAGCGACGCGGCTTTTTTCGACAGCGTCCACGACACCAGCGGCGGCTCGAGCGAGACGGAATTGAACGAGCTGATGGTCAGCCCTATGGGCTGCGGCCCGTCGTGGCTTTGCGTGGTGATCAGGGTGACGCCCGTGGCGAAGCGGCCTAGGGCTGATCGAAAAAAAGCGGCGTCGAAGTCGGGTGCGTTGGCGGTCATGTAAACGATTCGGCGATGGGGTCAGGGAGCCAGGCGCGACACCTGCCAGTGGCCTTGCCCGTCGCGTTCGTAGACGAGCCTGTCGTGCAGGCGCGAGGGCCGGCCCTGCCAGAACTCGACGCGCTCGGGAAGCAGGCGATAGCCGCCCCAATGCGGAGGCCGGGCGGGCTGTTCGCCCAGCGTCTCGGTCAGCTGGCGCGTGCGTGCCTCGAGCTCTTCGCGGGTGATGGGCTGGCTTTGCGGCGAGACCCAGGCGCCGATGCGCGAGCCCAG
Organism: Pusillimonas noertemannii; assembly: GCF_003096595.1. Classification (GTDB taxonomy): domain Bacteria; phylum Pseudomonadota; class Gammaproteobacteria; order Burkholderiales; family Burkholderiaceae_B; genus Pusillimonas; species Pusillimonas noertemannii. Next base: position 910,840 of record NZ_QEKO01000001.1, read on the forward strand.
CGGCCGGCTTTCGTAGTAGCGGTCGGATTCTTGCGGGTCGACCTTCTCGACGCGGCCCTCGATGCGGACCTGGCGCTCGAGCACGGGCCAGAAGAAGAGCAGACTGGCATAGGGCTGTGCGGCCAGCTCGCCGCCCTTGCGCGATTGATAGTTGGTAAAGAAGACCAGGCCTCTTTCATCGATGCCCTTGAGCAGCACGATGCGGGCCGAGGGCCGGCCCTGGGCATCGGCGGTGGCCAACGTCATGGCATTGGGTTCGACCGCGCCGGCCTTGACGGCCTCGTCGAACCAGTTGGAAAACTGCTGCAGCGGGGAGGCTGCCAGCGAAGACTCCAGCAGCACGCTTTTTTCGTATACCTGGCGCAAATCGGCAATGGACATGGATGGCTTGCAGGGCAAATGGCTTGGGCGATGAAACAACCATTCTAACGCTTGCGGCGGGTTTCAACCTGCCAGGCCCGCTCGGCTTGCCCTGCTAGTGCTGCGGGCCGGAGAGTGTCTTGAGTTCACGCACGATGATTTTCAGCTTGTGGTCGTGGATGCCGGCCGTTTCGAGGGCCTGGGCGGTTTCCAGAACGTATTCCGAGCACGGGCCGTAAGAGCCGTGGGCATCGCGCACGATGGCAATGAGCTGTTCGCGCGTAAGGTCGCGGACATAGGCGTCCTTGCTGCGATCCATGACGAAGGCCAGCGCCTGGATCCTGCCGGCGTCGGTGGCGCAGGCCAGCCATTTGGGCAGGTAGGCGCCGCTGGGCATTTCGCGTTTCCAAAGCTCGTTGAAGATGGCGGGCACGTCGGCGGCCGCGATGCGGTACACCATGCCGCGGCAGGAGCCACCGGCATCCAGGCCGAAGACGAGGCCCGGCCGCTCGGGGGTGCCCCGGTTGACGCGCGACCACAGGCATAGGGACCGATGGTAGCCGCGCAGCAGGGCATGCCGGCGCTCGACGAAGTCGAATTCGGGGCGCCATATCAGCGAGCCGTAGCCGTACACCCACAGGTCGTCGCGTTGATTCCAGTGCGCCAGCGCCGTGTCCAGCGAGGCTTGGCGCTGTTCTTCGGTCAGCAGGCGGAAGCTGGCGCCGGATGCGGCAAACAGGGACTCGAGGGAATCGGAAGCGGTCACGGCGAAAACAGGGTCCTGTGGCGGATGGGTAGTGGCCGCGCGGCAAAGAGAGGCTTTGCGGCATGGTCTAATATCCGTTGATTCAACGGGGCATGCTGATTTGGCAGCCCGTGCTGGTTCAACGAGGCAAGCTGGCTCGGCATAGGCTGATTCAATGCCATGCCGCAATTTTATACTTTCGGCGCGGCGCTTTCTTCCTCGCCGGCGCTTGTAACGGCTTTGGATGTGGCCGGCTAGGTGCGGCCGGCTAGGTGTGGCCGGCCAGCGAGGTGCGGCTCGCTAGGTGCGGCCGACGAGGCGCGGTGGCAAGAACTCACACATTGATATATGGATACACCTGAAGACAATGGGGCAGCCGTATCCTTGGCTGAAGGCTGGGCGGATACGGACGAGATGGTCGACGTTGAACGCCGCTTCGGCGGCCTGGAACGCCTGTACGGCCCTGAAACGCTGAAGCGGCTGGTGGGCGCCCATGTGGCGGTTGCCGGCATAGGCGGGGTGGGGTCGTGGTGTGCCGAGGCGCTGGCGCGCTCGGGCGTGGGCCAGCTTACGCTCATCGACATGGACCATGTGGCCGAGTCGAACGTGAACCGGCAACTGCATGCGCTCAGCGAGACGCTGGGGCAATCGAAGGTCAATGCGATGGCGGCGCGCGTGCGGGGCATCAACCCGCACTGCCGGCTGCATCTTGTCGACGACTTCGTGACGCCGGAGAATGTGGCGGAGGTGCTGGCGGGGGATGTCGATGTTCTGGTGGACTGCACGGACCAGGCGACTGCCAAGATTGCGATGATGCTGGAGGCCCGGCGGCGCAAGCTGGCGATTGTCGTCTGCGGCGGTGCGGGTGGCAAGACGAATGTGCTGGCGCTGCGCGCGGGCGATCTTTCGGCGGCGCTGAACGATGCGCTGCTGGCGAAGCTGCGCAATACGTTGCGGCGGCATCATGGCTATCCGAAGGGTTCTGATGCCAACGGCAAGGCGCTGAAGCGGGTTCCCCGCATGGGGGTGCGGGCGCTATGGTTCGACCAGCCGGCGATCCTGCCGGAGCAGTGGCTCGATCCTCAGCCTCGGGAGCTGGGCGGGGTGGGGCTGCAGGGGCTTTCCTGCGCGGGCTATGGTTCGGCGGTGGCGGTGACGGCGTCGATGGGGATGGCGGCGGCGGCTGATGCGATTCACTGGATAGGGAAGGGGAAGTTTGCTGCTTGAGTTGGCTTTCTTTGGATCAAGCCTTTCTTTGAGCCAAGCGGCGGTCTTTGGGTCTTTAAGCCGGCGCGCTGCGGGGTAAGTATTTTGGGCGCCGGAGAGCTTCGGCCCGGCTTTGCCGGGCTGCCCTCCCGTCACCTTGTTTTTGGGGCGCTCGCGAACTCGCGGGCGGCGGACCAGTGGTCCGCCAAGCTTGCCCGCTCAAACATGCGCTCGCTTGCCTCCCCAAAAACAAGGCGCCGCTCGGCTTGCTCAACGTCGCCCAAAATACTTACCCCGCATCACGCCTCATAGAGTCTTGGTTTGGGGCACCCTGGGTTTGTTGGCTTGATGCACCGTATTTTTTCTGCGGTAGGTGGGCGGCATCCTGCTTGCGCGACAGATAGGTGGCATTTCTACGAATACTGGGTGTTCTGCCACAGGCATGCGGCATTACGACCGGGCAGTATTTTTAGCAGCCAAGCCATCACATTCCCCCGGACTCAAGGTTTTCCCCAGCCCGAGCCTCGCAAGAGGGGCGTTTATCTACCCCAATGCAGTTCCTGTGATGTGGGGTGTGGCTGGGCCGGGCGTTGGCGGTCGAGCCAGGCGCCGCAGAACGGAGGGCGAAGGCCCGGAGGATGCGGACAGGCGGGCCCGAAGGGCCGACCGGCTCCGACCGGAACAGACATACCCCGCAGCGCAGGAACGGGTTTAGAACAAACATCGCTACAACCAAGAGACAGCGCAGGAACGGATCAAGAACAAACGCCCCCGCAACCAAGAGACAGTGCAGAAAGGTGCAAGAGCAAACACCGTCGCAGCCCATATGCAACGCAGGAGCGGGGCGAAGAACAAGTGCTCTTGCCGCCACGTACAGCAACCGCCGCAAGAGCAAGAAATTTAGCCGTCAGACACGGCCTCGCTACCGGCTTGCATGAACTCGGCCAGTACCTCTCCTGTATGCGAACGGTCCTTCAGTTCCATCACCTCTTCCGGCGTACCCGCAGCTACCAGGCGGCCACCGCCGGTGCCCCCTTCGGGGCCCATGTCCACGATCCAGTCCGCCTCGGCGATCACGTCCAGATTGTGCTCGATCACCACCACCGTATTGCCTGCCTCGACCAGCCGGTGCAGCACGTGCGTCAACTTTTCCACGTCCGCCATCGACAAGCCCACCGTAGGCTCGTCCAGCACATACAAAGTATGCGGCACTCGGGAGGCGCGGCCTGTGGTTAGCACGCCGTCGGTCAGCCTTGCCTTTGTCAACTCGGTCACCAGCTTGATGCGTTGGGCCTCGCCGCCCGAAAGCGTGGGAGAAGGTTGGCCCAGCGTGAGATAGCCCAGGCCTACGTCCTGCATCAGCCGCAAGGGCCGCAAGATGCGGGAGTGCGCCGCAAAGTATTCGACCGCATCATCCACCTCGAGCTTGAGCACCTCGCCCGCGTTCTTGTCCGCCCACGTTACGCTCAGCGTGTCGCGGTTGAAGCGCTCGCCGTTGCAGGCGTCGCAGGGTACCTTGACGTCGGGCAGGAAGCTCATTTCTATGGTGCGCATGCCCTGGCCTTCGCAGATGGGGCAGCGGCCGTCGCCGGTATTGAAGGAGAAGCGCGCTGCATTCCAGCCGCGCACACGCGCATCACGGGTTTCGGCGAAGAGCTTGCGCACGTCGTCCCAGAAGCCGACGTAGGTGGCGGGGCAGGAGCGGGGCGTCTTGCCTATGGGGGTCTGGTCGACCTCGAGCACCCGGTCTATCTGTTCCCAGCCGTCGATGCCGATGCAGCCCTGCCACGCAGGCGCTGCACGCGCCGAGACGGCGCGGGCCAGGTTGTCGAGCAGCACTTCGCGGGCCAGGGTGGATTTGCCCGAGCCCGAGACGCCGGTGACGACGCTGAGGCGGCCGACCGGAATCTGCACGTCGACGTTGTGCAGATTGTGCAGGTGGGCGCCGCACACCGTCAGCATGGGCGTTTCGCCGTCGACGGCGCGGCGCGGCTGCAGCGGGTGCGACAGCGGGTGGCGCAGGTACTTGCCGGTAAGCGAGTCGCTTGAATCCATGATGTCGTCCACCGTTCCCTGCGCCACTACGCGGCCGCCGCGTATGCCTGCGCCGGGGCCGATGTCGATGACGTGCGAGGCGCGGCGTATGGTGTCTTCATCGTGTTCGACCACGACCAGGGTGTTGCCGTTCTGCTCCAATTGGGCCAGCGCGTTGAGCAAGATGCGGTTGTCGCGCGGATGCAGGCCGATGGTGGGCTCGTCCAGCACATAGCAGACGCCCTGCAGGTTCGAGCCCAGCTGGGCGGCCAGGCGGATGCGCTGGGCCTCGCCGCCCGACAAGGTGGGGGCGGCGCGATCCAGCGCCAGATAGCCCAGGCCGACCTCTTGCATGAAGTCGAGCCGGCCGCGTATTTCGGTAAGGATGTCGCGGGCGATTTCTTCTTCGCGGCCGCGCGCCACCAGGGCCCTGAAGAAAGTGTGCGCCTCGGACACCGACAGCGCTGCAAGCTGGGCGATGGAGCGGTCGCGCCACAGGAAGGCACGGGCCACCCGGTTCAGGCGCTCGCCGTCGCAGCTGGGGCAGGTGGCGGCGGGGCCGTCGTACCCCGCGTTCCAGCTGGATTCCTCGCCCGTCTGTTCCGCATCGAAGCCCTTGAGCTGCAGGCCGGTGCCGAAGCAGCCGGGGCACCAGCCGTGCTTGGAGTTGTACGAGAACAGCCGCGGGTCGGGTTCGGGGAAGCTGGTTCCGCAGCATGGGCAGGCGCGCTTGACCGAAAAGCTCAGGGCCTGGGCGGGGCTTGCAATGCCCGAGGCGCGCCGGGCGTCGAGCGGCGCGCCGTTGTCGGGGGTAAGGGCGGGCAGCACGCCCAGCGTACCGTGGCCGTGCTCGAGCGCTTGCCGTAGGGCCTGGCGCAGTGTCAGCTCGTCGCGCGGGTCGACCACCAGATCGGCCACCGGCAGCTCGATGGTGTGTTCTTTGTAGCGATCCAGGCGCGGCCAGGGCGAAACGGGAATGAACTCGCCGTCGACGCGCAGGTGTGTATGGCCTTTGGAGGCCGCCCATTTCGCCAGGTCGGTGTAATAGCCCTTGCGCGCCGTGACCAGGGGCGCCAGGATGCCGATGTGCTGGCCCCTATAGTCGCGCAGCAGCTGGGCGGCGATCTGTTCGGCCGTCTGCGGCTGTACCGGCACATTGCAGTCCGGGCACATCTGCGTGCCCAGCTTCACGTAGAGCAGGCGCAGGAAATGATGAATCTCGGTCATGGTGGCGACCGTGGATTTACGCCCCCCGCGGCTGGTGCGCTGTTCGATCGCGACGGTGGGCGGAATGCCGTAGATGGCGTCCACGTCGGGCTTGCCCGCCGGCTGGACGATGGCGCGCGCATAGGCGTTGAGCGACTCCAGATAGCGCCGCTGGCCTTCGTTGAACAGAATGTCGAAGGCCAGGGTCGACTTGCCCGAGCCCGAGACCCCGGTGATGACGGTGAAGGTGTCGCGCGGTATGGAAACGTCTATGCCCTTCAGGTTGTGCTCGCGCGCGTTGACGATGTCGATGGCCGGCGCCTTGCCACGACCCCGGCGCAGCACGGACTGCAGGGGCGTGCCGGCGTCGTTCGAATAGACGGGGCCGGGCTCGGCCACGAGGGCCGCGGGGGCGGCATCGAATGCCGCATCGGCTGCTTCCACGCGGCTTGCCGCGCTTGGCGCGCCGATGGCGGCGGCATGCGTGCCCGGCAGGCTGCTTCCCGGCGACAGCACATCTTCGGCATAGTCGCGCAGGGCCCTGCCCGTGTGCGAGGCGGGGTTGTCCATCAATTGGGCGGGCGTTCCCACGCCCACGATTTGGCCGCCCTGGTCTCCGCCCTCGGGGCCCAGGTCGATCAGCCAGTCGGCCGCCCGGATCACGTCCAGGTTGTGCTCGATAACCAGCAGCGAATGGCCCGCGGCCAGCAGCTTGCGGAAGGCGCGCATCAGGCGCGCGATGTCGTCAAAGTGCAGGCCGGTGGTGGGCTCGTCGAACAGGAACAGACTGCCTTTCTTGGCCACCTTTGCGGTCGAGATGCCGCCGCGGGCGGCCGCGGCCAGGTGCCCGGCCAGCTTGAGGCGCTGCGCCTCGCCGCCCGAAAGGGTGGGCACGGGCTGGCCCAGACGCAGGTACTCCAGCCCTACGTCCGCCAGCGGCGCCAGGCCGTATTGCACGTCGCGCAGGCCGCTGAAGAATTCCAGCGCCTCGCTGACCGTCATTTCAAGCACCTGGTCGATGGAGGCGCTGCGCCCCAGGTGCTCGACGCGCACCTCGAGCACTTCGGGCCGGAAGCGCTTGCCGTCGCAGTCGGGGCAGCGCAGGTAGACGTCGGAAAGGAATTGCATCTCGACGTGCTCGAAGCCCGTGCCGCCGCAGGTGGGACAGCGGCCGTCGCCGCTGTTGAAGCTGAAGGTGCCAGGCGTGTAGCCGCGCTCTTTGGCGAGCGGCGCCTGCGAGAACAGCTTGCGTATGGGGTCGAAGGCGCCGACAAAGCTGGCGGGGTTCGAGCGGGCGGTCTTGCCGATGGGGGTCTGGTCCACCATGACCACGTCGGCGATCTGTTCCGCGCCCAGCAGATGGCGGTGCGCGCCCGGCGCCTCGACAGGCTTGCCCTGCAGCTTGAGCAGGGCGGGGTAGAGCACGTCTTGAACCAGCGTGGACTTGCCCGAGCCCGAGACGCCGGTCAGGCAGACTAGCCGGCCCAGGGGGATGGACACCGAGATGTCCTGCAGATTGTTGGCGGTGACGCCCTCGAGCAGCAGGCGCGGCGTGTTGTCGGCCACCGGCATGGGCCGGGGAGCGTCCACAGAGCGCCGCCCGGAAAGATAGTCGCCGGTCAGGGTATGGCTGGTGCGCAGGCCTTCGGGCGTGCCGTCGTACACGATCTGGCCGCCGCGTTCGCCCGGGCCGGGCCCGACGTCCATGACGCGATCGGCCGCCACCATGACTTGCGGATCGTGCTCGACCACGACCAGGGTATTGCCATTGCTGCGCAGCCGGTGCATGACTTCGACGATGCGGTGGATATCGCGCGGATGCAGGCCGATCGAGGGCTCGTCCAGCACGAACAGCGTGTTGACCAGCGAGGTGCCCAGGGCGGTGGTCAGGTTGATGCGCTGCACTTCGCCGCCCGACAGCGTGCGGCTTTGCCGGTCGAGCGACAGATAGCCCAGGCCCACGTCGCACAGGAACTTCAGGCGGGAACGCACTTCGTCCATCAGCAGGCCGATGGCCGCGTCCATTTTCTCGCCGAAGCTCAGCGTGTCGAAGAAGCGGCGCACCCTTTCTATGGGAAGCCGCATCAGGTCGTGTACGCCCAGGCCGGGCAGCTGGTTCAGCTGTTCGGGCGTCCATTGGGCATGAACGGGCATGAAGCGCGGATAGCGCTCATCCAGTTCGACCGGCGCATCGCCCAGCCGCCAAAGTGTGGCGTCGGGCTTCAGCCTGGAACCGCCGCAGGCCGGGCAGGGCGTGTAGCTGCGGTATTTCGAAAGCAGCACACGCACGTGCATCTTATAGGCGCGCGATTCCAGCCAATCGAAGAACCGCTGGGCGCCATACCACTGCGTTTTCCAGGCGCGCGGGCCGCCCTTCCAGTCGGCGGCGCCGCCTATGACCCATTGCCGTTCGTCTTCGGTCAGTTCATGCCAGGGCACGTCCAGCCGCACCCCGGCGGCGGGAGCATATTGCTCCATCTCGGCCTGGCACTCTTTGTAGCTGTTGGTCTGCCAGGGCTTGATGGCGCCCCCGCGCAGCGTTTTCTTCTCGTCGGGCACCACCAGGCCGTAGTCGATGCCCATCACCCGGCCGAAGCCGCGGCAGGCTTCGCATGCCCCCAGCGGCGAATTGAAGGAGAATGTGCTGGGCAAGGCCTGGGCATACTCGATGTCGCAGCGCGCGCAGTGCAGCCGGCTGCTGAAGCGCCAGACGGTTTCCTCTTCGCCTTCGGCCTGCGATGCATGAATGGCGACGTGCCCGCCGCCTTGCTTCAGCGCCGCGTCCAGCGCTTCCATGATGCGTTCGGTCTCGGCCTTGCCGAAGCGGAAGCGGTCCTGTATTACGTGCAGCACGCGCAGGCTCTCGGGCTGGGCGCTTTTGGCCGCCGCCTTGCCGCGCTTGGCGCGGGCGGGGGCCGCAAGCGGAGCGCGCACGCTTTCTTCGTGGTGGATGCGGGTGTAACCCTGCTGGTTCAGATAGCCCACCACCTCGTCTTCGGTGAAGTTGGCGGGTATGGTGACCGGAAAGGTGATGGCCAGGCGGGGATCGGCTTTGCGGGTAAGGTCGGCCAGCCGGGCGTGGATGGACTGCGCGCTGTCGCGCTCGACCCGGCCGCCGCAGCACTGGCAGTACAGCCGGCCCATGCGTGCATACAGCAGCTTCAGATGGTCGTTCAGCTCGGTCATGGTGCCGACGGTGCTGCGCGAATTGCGCACCGGGTTGACCTGGTCGATGGCGATGGCGGGCAAGATGCCTTCGATGCGCTCGACCTGCGGCTTGTCCATGCGGTCGAGAAACTGGCGCGCATAGGGCGAGAAGGTTTCTACGTAGCGCCGCTGGCCTTCGGCGTACAGGGTGTCGAAGGCCAGCGAGCTTTTGCCCGAGCCCGAGACCCCTGTAAGAACAGTGAGTTCGCCTGTATTGATGGAAACATCGAGGTTCTTGAGGTTGTTCTGGCGTGCGCCGAATATGCGGATCTGTGAGCTCATGACAATATGGTAAGCCTTCTGCCCGCGCGCTGCTGTCGGGGCAACGCGCTTGCGGTGTGCGGAGCGTTTTGAGGAAAGCCTGGATTCACGGTAGAATGGGGGGTTTTCAGTCTTTATTTTACGTGGAGCCATCATGGCAGAAATCAAGCGGAACCGCCGCAACACGCTCGAGCGCCGGTGCCTTGGCAAGGCTTTCAAGCGCCTTTTCGTGAATTCGCCCAAGGGCGTCTTCAAGATGCTGGAAAAGGTCAAGCGCGCCTAAACAACAATAGACCCAGCAATAAGCCCAGCAGGCCTTTTGCCGACCAGCGTGGCTGCCTTCGGGCGGCCTCGCCTGTGTCTTCATGTTGCAAAGGCAAAAAACCATGAGTTTTTCACTCATGGTTTTTTTTTGGCCTATGATGGAGTCGAGTGCCTGAAACTGAGCGGGCACGAACGCATGAACGACAAATAACGAAAACAACTATGTCTTATCGGCGCCATCTTTTCACCGTCCTGACCCCTACCTACAACCGTGCCCACACGCTGGCGCGCGTATACGAGTCGCTGGCCGAGCAGACCTTCCAGGATTTCGAGTGGCTGGTGGTCGACGATGGCTCCACCGACAATACCCGCGAGCTCGTCCTGGGCTGGCAGCAGCAGGCCAGTTTTCCCATTCGCTACGAATGGCAGCACAACGCCCATAAAAAAACCGCTTTCAACCGCGGCGTGCGTGAAGCGCGCGGCGAACTCATCGTGGCGCTCGACAGCGACGACCGCCTCGACATGAATGCGCTTTATGTCATGGCCCAGGCATGGAGCGCCATGGACCCTTCCGAACGGTCGGCCTTCGTGGCCATAACGGGGCTGTGCGCGCGCCCCGACGGTCACATCGTGGGCGACATGTTCCCTGCCGACGTCTTTGACACCACGGCCATCGACATGTCGTTCAAGCACCATGTCAAGGGCGAAAAATTCGGCTGTATGCGCACCGACGTGCTGCGGCGCTTTCCCTTTCCCGAAGATGTTCCCGGCTTTGTGCCGGAAAGCCTGGTCTGGCGCGCCATGGCGCGTGCCGGCTACCTGACCCGCTTCGTCAACCAGGTGTTTCGCGTTTATTACGAAAGCGGCGGCGCCAGCGGCGACACGCTCACGCGTCACAGCCGTGAAACAGGCGGGGCGCCCCATGCCCAGGGGCTCTGGCTGCTGGCACGCGACACCGTGGTCGAATGCCTGCCGTGGTTCCGTTACCGGCCGCAAGAATTCTTCGCCGCCGCCGCCCGCTACACGCGTTTTGCATTGCACATGAGGCGCAATGGCCAGGCAGCGCCGCGCGGCCGCAAGCTGAATGGCTTGCGCAGCAAGCTGCTGGTGGCGTTGATGTGGCCCGTGGGGGCGGTCCTTTTCCTGCGAGACATCCGCGCGTCGCGCCCCCGTCCGTTGGGTGCGCACGGCTAAGGCTCAGGGCCGGTGCGGCTGCCCGTTTAGTGTTGACAGGCCCTAATGCAAAGTCGCTGACGGAGGGGCCCCGTTTTCGTCGTCCGGGCCGTCGTCCGGCTCATCGTCGTCGGGGGGCGGCGGTTCGCTGCCCAGGGCGAACGGAAGCAGGCTGCCCAGGTCGTCGCTCCAGGCCACTTCGTCGCCTTCTTCGTCGACCTTGATGAAGCGCACGCCTTCGAGATCAGACAGTTGCACCGCCCACAGGTATTCGCATTCGTAGACTTCGCCCTCGGCGATCTGCAGGCCGCCCTGATGCCCGACGATGCGCGCGCCGGTGCCGCCAACCTGCACGGTGACCAGGTCGCTGGCATCTTCGCCGGATTCGAGGGGAACCGCAAAAAGGGCCCATTCGAACCCGGTCTCGGCCGCGTCGACGATTTCGGCCAGCACGGGCTTGCCCATGTAGGCGGTAAGGGCGTCGGCCGTGCGGCCAAGCATATCGATCTCTTCGGCGGTGAATACGAGCGGCGTGTCTTGATCGGATGTCGGCATGGCGAATATAAAAAGCCCGAAGGGCTGGGCGGGGCAAAGGGGAATGGCGGCGTCGCACGCGGACGCACGAACCATCGCGGACGCACGAACCATTTTAGTCCATGCCGGCCCGGCGCGGTGGTGTACCACCCGCGGCATCGACAGAGCGGCTACGTGCCGGGACCGGTTTGCACGGCCCCACCTCGGCGGCCCCACCTGGGCGGCCCCACTTATTTTCCGCGCTCGGCCTACAATCGGATTTTTCCAAGCATCTCCACTGAAACGGAAGTCATGGCCCAATACGTCTACACAATGAATCGGGTCGGCAAGATCGTGCCCCCCAAGCGGCAGATCCTGCGCGACATCTCCTTGTCCTTTTTTCCCGGCGCCAAGATCGGCGTGCTGGGCCTGAACGGCGCCGGCAAGTCGACCCTGCTGCGCATCATGGCCGGCGTCGACCGCGAGATCGAGGGCGAGGCCATCCCCATGCCCGGGCTCAAGATCGGCTACCTGCAGCAAGAACCCGTGCTCAACCCCGAGCACACCGTGCGCGAATCGGTCGAAGAAGGCCTGGGCGAGCTTTTCTCGGCCCGCAAGCGGCTGGATGAAGTCTATGCCGCCTACGCCGAGCCGGATGCCGATTTCGATGCCCTGGCCGCCGAACAGGCCGAACTCGAAGCCGTCATCGCGGCGGCCGCCTCGAGCGGCTCCGACGACATCGAGCATCAGATGGAAATCGCCGCCGATGCGCTGCGCCTGTCTCCCTGGGACGCCGTGGTCGGCAAGCTTTCCGGCGGCGAGAAGCGCCGGGTGGCGCTATGTCGCCTGCTGCTGTCCAAGCCCGACATGCTGCTGCTTGACGAGCCCACCAACCACCTGGACGCGGAAAGCGTCGAGTGGCTGGAGCTTTTCCTGCGCAAGTTCCCCGGTACGGTCGTTGCTGTTACCCACGATCGCTATTTCCTCGACAACGCCGCCGACTGGATACTGGAGCTGGATCGCGGCCACGGCATCCCCTGGAAGGGCAACTACAGCTCCTGGCTCGAGCAGAAGGACGAGCGCCTCAAGCAGGAAGAGGCGGCCGAGTCCGCGCGCCAGCGCACCATCAAGAAAGAGCTCGAGTGGGTCAGGCAGAACCCCAAGGGCCGGCAGGCCAAGGCCAAGGCCAGGCTGGCCCGTTTCGAAGAGCTGTCCTCGCACGACTACCAGAAGCGCAACGAAACCCAAGAGATCTTCATCCCCGTGGCCGAGCGCCTGGGCAACGAGGTGATCGAGTTCGAGGGCGTGTCCAAGGGCTTTGGCGATCGGCTGCTGATCGACGATCTCAGCTTCAAGGTGCCGGCGGGTGCTATCGTGGGCATCATCGGGGCCAACGGCGCCGGGAAATCCACGCTATTCCGCATGATCGCGGGCAAGGACCAGCCCGATTCCGGCCAGGTAAAAATAGGCCAGACAGTACAGCTGGCCTATGTGGACCAGTCGCGTGAAGCCCTGCCCGATGAAAAAACCGTATTCGAGGCCCTGTCCGACGGCGCCGACCTCATCACCATCGGCAAGTTCGAGATGTCCTCGCGCGCCTACCTGGGGCGCTTCAACTTCAAGGGAAGCGACCAGAACAAGCGGGTGGGCAATCTTTCGGGCGGTGAGCGCGGCCGCTTCCACCTGGCCAAGACCCTGATCTCGGGCGGCAACGTGCTGCTGCTCGACGAACCGTCCAACGATCTCGACGTCGAAACCTTGCGCGCGCTTGAAGACGCCCTGCTCGAGTTCGCCGGCACTGTCCTCGTCATCAGCCACGACCGGTGGTTCCTCGATCGCATCGCCACCCACATCATGGCTTTCGAAGGCGATTCCCAGGTGGTGTTCTTCGATGGCAACTACCAGGAATACGAGGCCGACAAGCGGCAGCGCCTGGGTGAAGAAGCCGCCAAGCCGCGCCGGCTGCGCTACAAGCCGCTGAAATAAAAGTAATCAAGGGGGTCTGTTGGTTTTTTCGGCCACTTTGTTACATTCATTCAGCAAGTTGTAAAAATAGCCCCGCCGTCATTGGCGGGGCTATTTTTTACCGATGCGGCCTATTTTCGATCTCCAGGCCAAGAGCGGGCCTGGCCGCGGTGTTGGGCCGATTACTTGCTTATAGAATCGTGGGGTGCCACAAGCGGCCTCTGATACAGCTTTTTCTCACGTTAACAATTGCCCTTTTCAGGGCCAGGCAAACCGGTTATCGTGAATTCAATACTGTCAAAAGTCGGGAGTACACAATGAAAACGCAACGTCTTGCCAAGTGCTTTGCCATCGCCATGCTTGCCGCCGCCACGGCGGGCTGTTCTTCTTGGGACAACATGAGCGGCCGTCAAAAAAGCGCGGTTACGGGCGCTGGCTTGGGTGGAGTGGCCGGCGCGGTCATTTCAAGCGGCGGTGTGCTGGGTACGGTCGGCGGCGCAGCCATCGGCGGCGTCATTGGCGACCAGGTCGGCAAGAACCGCTGATCGCGTCGCGGGTCTTTCCCGGTGGCTCGCACCGAGCCGCCGGGCTCATGCATGGCCTGCGTGCCGGTCCTTACGGGCCGCCACGCAGGCCTGATTGTTTTTATGTCCCATGGGGCGGCAAGGCTCTTCGAGACCGCTGGTGCCGCCGCCACAATAAAAAGCCAGCCGTCATGGCTGGCCTTGCCCTGCAGCCGGATGAGGCTTAAGGTGCGGTGGCTTCGGCGCCGGGCTGCGGCATCTCGATCTTGACTTCGAGCACCTCGAGCGACTCTTGCCGGTCGAGATTGACCTTGATGTCTTCGGGATTGATCTTGACGTAGCGCGAAATGACCTCGACCAGCTCTTTTTGCAGCTGCGGCAGGTAGTCGGGGCCTGAGCCGGTGCCGCGCTCATTGATCAGGATGAGCTGCAGGCGGTCTTTGGCGACGCTGGCGGAAGTCTTTTTTTGTCCGAGTAGAAATGACAGGAACGACATATCACTTGCCTCCGAAAAGGCGCTTGAACAGGCCGGGTTTTTCGTAATCGACGAAGCGCAGGGCTTTTTCTTCGCCAAGGTAGCGCGCGACCACGTCTTGGTAAGCTGCGGCGACGTCGCTGTCTCGGATGTGGATGGCGGGAACGCCCTGGTTGGACGCCTGCAGCACCGATTCGGATTCGGGAATGACGCCGATGAGCTTGATGCGCAGGATGTCTTCGATATCTTGCAGAGATAGCATCTCGCCGTCGGCCACGCGCTTGGGATGGTAGCGGGTAAGCAAGAGGTATTCCTTGATGGGCTCTTCGCTGTTGACCGCGCGGTGAGATTTGGCCGCCAGTATGCCCAGAATGCGGTCAGAGTCGCGTACCGACGAGACTTCCGGGTTGGTGACGACGATGGCGTCGTCGGCAAAGTACGAGGCCATGAGGGCGCCGGTCTCGATGCCGGCCGGCGAGTCGCACACAATGTACTCGAAGCCCATTTCCTTGAGGTCGTTGAGGGTTTTCTCGACGCCTTCCTTGGTCAGGGCCTCTTTGTCGCGCGTTTGCGAGGCGGGCAGAATATAGAGGTTCTCGAGTTGTTTGTCGCGGATCAGGGCCTGGTTCAGCGTGGCTTCACCCTGGATGACGTTGACGAAATCGTAAACGACCCGGCGCTCGCAACCCATGATCAGGTCGAGGTTACGCAGGCCCACGTCGAAATCGATGACGACGGTCTTGTGGCCACGCATGGCCAGACCGGATGAAAAACTGGCGCTGGTGGTGGTTTTGCCCACGCCGCCTTTGCCGGAAGTCACCACAACGATGCGTGTCATGACGATTGAGTTCCTCTAGATATAAATCACGTAATCGTAAAGCAAAACTTTGCTCGATTGCCGCGACTTGACGTTAATTGAATAAAGGCTTGGCAACAAATGTTGTCATTGCGTTTTTGTGTTCAACGCCGTGATCTGCAATGTTTCGCCGTCGAGCTGCACGATGGCGGCCTGGTTGTGCAGCTCGGTTTCGAGCTTGGTTTCAATGACCCGGTACACGCCGGCGATGGCGACCAGCTCGGGGTCGAGCTGGGTGGCGAAGATGCGGGCGCTGGTGTCGCCGCGCGCACCGGCCATGGCCTTGCCGCGCAAGGGGCCGTAGACATGGATATTGCCGTCGGCGATAACCTCGGCGCCCTGGCTTACGACGCCGATGACGATCAGGTCGGTGTCGCGCGCATAAATGCGCTGGCCCGACCGCAGCTGGCGGTTGATCACCATGGCTGCGGGGGCCACTGCCGGCGTGGCGGGCTCTGGGGCGGCGGGTGCGCCGGGCTCGGCCTGCGGCGCCGCGGCTGCGGGCGCCACCACGGGCACTTCCGCTTCGGGGGCGGGCTTGCTGGCAGGGCGCGCGGGCGGGCTGGACAGGTCGACCTCGGTCAGCCCGCAGGCGCGGGCCGCCTCGAGCAGCGCACCTTGCGCGACGACCCCGATGGGATACAGCCGGTGCTCGCGCAGCGATTGCAGCAACACAGGCCAGTCGACCGGGGTTTCGAGGCCAGACGCGTCGATGACGACCGGCTCGTTCTCGAAGAAAGAGCCCGCGTCATGCATGCGCTGGTCGAGCGCGGCCTGTAGCTGGCTTGCGTCGCTGCTGTGCAGCACGACCCGTACGGCATAGAGCGCCGCGCTTTTGAAATCGAGCGCGGCGGCCCCCTTGTGTTTGGTGGTGGATTTACTCACTGCCCTTGCTTACCCAAAGAAACCATGCCCGACAAAATACCAGAAGTCGGGCCTAAAACCGAGTGTTTTTGTGAACGGGGGCTGCTTGCGCGTGCCCGCGGCCATTGTGTTGGCCCCTTCATATCCACGCGTCGCGCAGCGTGGTGCTGCGGTTGAGCACCGGGCGCTCGGCCGTGGAATCGAAACGGTCGGCCACGAAATAGCCCAGCCTTTCGAACTGCCAGAAGTGTTCGGGGTGCGCCTGGGTGCCGGGCTCGAGCCAGGCCTGGACGGTCTGGAAAGAGTGGGGGTTGAGGGCGTCGAGGTAGTTCTTGTCGCCGCTGTCGGGGTGCGGGTCGGCGAACAGGCGGTCGTACAGCCTGACCTCGGCGGCGACGGCGTGTGCCGCGCTGACCCAGGTGATGTTGCCCTTGACCTTGACCGAGTCGGCGCCCGGCGTGCCGCTTTTGGTTTCGGGCAGGTATTCGGCGTGCACTTCCACCACGCGCCCGGAGTCGTCCTTGACGCAGCCGGTGCAGCGCACGATGTAGCCGTACTTGAGCCGCACTGTATTGCCTGGAAAAAGCCTGAAGTATTTCTTGGGCGGTTCTTCGCGGAAATCGTCGCGCTCGATCCAGAGCTCGCGCGAGAAGGGGAATTCGCGCATGCCGAGTTCGGGTTCGTGCGGGTTGCGCGGCGCGTGGCACAGCTCGCTTTGGCCCTCGGGGTAGTTGGTGATGACCAGCTTGAGCGGGTCGAGCACGGCCACGCGTCGTTCGGCACGCGGGTCGAGGTCGTCGCGCAGGGCCTGCTCGAGCAGGCTGTAGCCGATGCGCGAATCGGCCTTGGAAACGCCCAGGCGCTCACAGAACAGGCGGATGGATTCGGGCGTATAGCCGCGCCGGCGCAGGCCGGCCAATGTGGGCATGCGGGGGTCGTCCCAGCCGGCCACATGGCCGCCGCGCACCAGTTCGAGCAGCTTGCGCTTGCTGGTGACGACGTAGCTGAGGTTCAGGCGGGCGAATTCGATCTGCTGCGGCAGCGGACGCCGCAGGCGGCCCAGGCCGGCCAGTTTTTCAAGTATCCACTCGTAGAAGGGGCGCTGGTCTTCGAATTCGAGGGTGCAGAAGCTGTGCGTGATGCCCTCGAGCGCGTCTTCGACGGGGTGGGCCCAGGTGTACATGGGGTAGATGCACCATTCGCTGCCCGTGCGATGGTGCGGCACATGGCGTATGCGATACAGCACGGGATCGCGCATGTTCATATTGGGCGAGGCCATGTCGATTTTGGCGCGCAGCGCCATGCTGCCGTCGGGGTGCTTGCCGGCGCGCATGGCTTCGAGCAGGGCCAGCGATTCGGCCGCCGGGCGGTTGCGCCAGGGCGAATCGCTGCCTTTTTCGGTAAGCGTACCCCGGGTTTCACGCATCTGCTCTGGCGATTGCTCGTCGACATAGGCGTCGCCCGATTCGATCAGGGCGCGCGCAAATTCGTACATGAAGCCGAAATAGTCGCTGGCGTAATACAGGTTTTCTTCGCCTTGGTGCTTCCAGTCGAAGCCCAGCCACTTGACCGCCTCGATGATGGCCTTGACGTATTCGTCTTCTTCCTTTTCGGGGTTGGTGTCGTCGAACCGCAGGTGACAGGCGCCCTGGTAGTCGCGGGCCAGGCCGAAGTTCAGGCAGATGCTTTTGGCGTGGCCTATGTGCAGGTAGCCGTTGGGTTCGGGCGGGAACCGCGTGCGGATGCGCGCCCTGTCGACCTCGCCGCCCTGTTGCACGTCGGCGGGCCCGGGGCGCCCGGCCCAGAGCTTGTTGTCGTAGCGGCCCTCGGCAAGGTCGCGCTCGATGATCGTGCGAAGAAAATTGGAGGTGGATGGGGTGGAAGCAGCGGTCATTGCGGAAAGCGGAATGGAAAAACATGCGAAGTAAGCATTTTGCCACGTTCACATATATTTGCCCGCGCGTGCGCCCAAAATCCGTGTTCAGGCTCTAAACTAGCGGGCATTATGAATACGACCGTCTGGCTTTCTCAGATCCAGTCTCTCGTCAGCCTGGGGTTCATGTCGCTGTTTCTGCTCATCGAGCTGGGCCTGGCCTGGGTGCTGCTGTTCTTCAGGCTGGCCGACCGGTACTCGCCCGGCAATGCCTGGATGCTTGCCTATCGGTTCTGGGTGCGCGTCTATGCGCTGGCGGCGATTCTGGCCCTGGCGGCCGGCATCCCGGTGCTCATCGAGCTGGGCAGCCTCTGGCCAGGCCTGCTCGATCGCATCGGCGACGTGGCCGGCCCCTTGCTGGCGGCCGCCATCCTGACCACCTTCATCGTCAAGTCGTGCTTCATGAGCGCCATGCTGTTCGGCCAGCGCAGCCTGTCCGACACCGCATACACGGCCGTGGTGTTCATGGTGGCGGCCGGCACCACGCTTTCCGTCCTGTGGGTCCTGGCGCTGGTGGGCTGGATGCAGACTCCGGCGGGCACGGGCTTCTTGAACGGAGAGTATTTCGTCACCGACTGGTATCAGGTGGTCTTCAATCCCTCTGTGGGCTGGCTGTTCCTGCTGCTGGCGGCGGCGTCGGGCATGGCCGTGGCCTTCATGCTGTTGGGCGTGATCGCGGGCCGGGCGTCGTCGCTGCCGGCCGACGACAGCGGCCGCCAGGTCTTCCGTGCCGGCGCAGTCATCGGGCTGGCGGCCGTGCTCTTGTATGGCGTGGCCATCACGGGCTACGGCCGCATGGTTGCCACCTACCAGCCGGCCAAGGCGGCGGCCACGGCGGCCTACTGGCAAAGCGGGCAGCAGCCCGATCTGGTGCTGTTCGGGTGGCCTGACGAGCAGCGCGAGTCCACGCGTGCCGTGCTGGCCTGGCCTCATGCCGGTGGAAAATGGCTGGGTTTCGACGAAGACGGGAGCCTGATCGGGCTCGACCATTTTTCGGGCATGCAGCCGCCCGTGGCGCTTACCTTCTGGTCATTCCGGGTGGCGCTGGCGGTGGCGCTGGCCATGCTCGTCGCCGCCTGCGGAGCATTGTGGTGCATGCGGCGCAAATATATTGAACACGGCGACCTGCCGGCCGGCTGGAGGCGCTTCTTCTCCTGCATGACCTTTCTCGGCTGGCTGGCCGGGCCCGCCCTGCTGTGCCACGTGCTGGCGGGGCAGGCACCCTTCATCATCAGCCAGACCGTCACTTTCATGGAAGTCGCCGGCTCCACCCGGCCCTCCCACCTGGTCATGGGCATTGCAGCCCACCTGGCTGTGTACAGTGCGTTGCTTCTGGGCTTCATCCATTTGCTGCGGCACGGCGTGCAGTACGGCGTGGTGCCGGTGGCCCGCAGAAGGGGTAGGGCGTGATAGTCGATACGCTGGTCGAACTGCTGGGGTTCAGCGCTGAAGATCCGGCGTTCTGGATGCCCCTGGTTTTCATGGGCCTGCTGTTCGCCATCGTGGTGGCGGCCACGCTTCTCGACGGCTTCGACATCGGCGTGGGCTGCCTCGCCCTGGTGGCGCCCCGCGAGCTTCGTCCACGCATGCTGTCCCTGTTGAGTCCATGGCGCGACGCCAACGAGTTCTGGCTGTTCCTGGGGCTGGGCGTATTCGTCGCGGCCTTTCCCAATGCATGGGGCAGCATCATGGGCCAGCTTTACCTGCCGCTTTGCCTGCTGGCGCTGGGCGTGCTGCTTCGGTCGGTTTCATTCGAATTCCGTCTGCGCGCGCCGCTCAATCTGCAGCAGCGCTGGATACTGGGCTTCGGCCTGGGCTCGCTGGCCACCGCCGCGGCCCATGGCTTGTTGCTTGCGCGGCTGGTCGTCGGCTATCGAAGCGGCGGCGGCTACCTGGCCTTCGGCCTGTTCGTGGCGCTGTGCTGCGTGGCGGCCTACTGCCTGCTGGGCGCCGCGTGGCTGATCATGCGCGAGCAGGGGCCGCTGAGGTTGCGCGCGGTATTCTGGGGCCGCCGTGCGGTCAGGTGGGCGGCAGCGGGTGCGGTCGCCGTGTCGGTGGTGCTGGCCTTCGCCAACACAGGCGTGTTCCTCAAATGGAGCGACGGGCCGCAATGGTCGCTGGTGGCCTGCCTGTGGATCGTGCTGCTGGTCTGCTTCGTGGTCATCGAGATCACCCTGCAGCGCATGGTCACCCACAGCGACGGCACGACCATGCTGCCGTTCCTGGCCACGCTGCTGGCCTTCCTGGTGATTCTCGGTGGCCTGTTCTACAGCTTCTTCCCCTATCTGGTGCTCGACAATATCACCATCTGGGACGCCTCGGCCTCGGTAAGCTCGCTGGGGCTGGTGCTGGCCGCCTCCATCGTGGCCCTGCCCGTGGCGCTCATCTTCAACATCTGGGTGTACTGGCGCATGTTCGGCCTGTCGCGCGCCCCGGTGCCGCCGGGCTTGAACAGAACCGGCCGCTGACATTGCCCTTACGTGTCGTGCAGCCCTGTGGCTGGCTCACCGGCTGGCGACGACAAAGGCAGCCGCACCGTTACCTTCAGGCCGCCCGACTTGGCCTCGTCCAGCGACAGGCTGCCGCCGTGGGCCCGTGCGATTGAGTTGCACAGCGCCAGGCCCAGGCCCACCGACCCGGTCAGGGTGCGGGCGTCGTCCAGGCGCGAAAAGGGACGCAGCGCCTCGACGCGCCGCTCTTTTGAAATGCCCGGGCCATGATCGGAAATCGTCATGACGGCATGCGTCGCGGTGGCCGACAGGCCGATGTCGATGGGCGGAGACGCATAGTTCAGCGCGTTGGTGATCAGGTTGTCCAGCAGCCTGCCCAGGGCGAACCCGTCGGCGCGGAGCATGACGCCGCGCGGCAGAGGCTCGAGCAGCTTCACGTCGCTGCCTGCGCTTTTCCAGGTGCCGACGTGCTCTTGCAGCCAGTCGCCCAGGTCAAGCCGGGTGAAGCGGTAATTGGCGGGATCGGTGCCGCGCACGAAGCCGATGAACTGGTCGACCATGCGCTGCATGTCCTGCAGGTCGTGGCGCAGGCCCTCTTTGAGCGCCGCCTCGTCCATCATTTCGATGCGCAGCCACATGCGCGAGAGCGGGCCCTTGAGATCGTGGGGCAGGCCCGCCAGCAGGGTGCGGCGCACCGCATCCGATTCGTTCAGGGCGTCGAGCATTGCATTAAAGCGTTCGCCCAGGGCGCGCGTTTCGCTCGGGCCCGCCGGCACCACCCTTTGGGGCTGGCCCGCGGCAAGCTGGTCGGCCGCCTTGGCCAGGCGGGTAAGGGGGCGGGTAATGTGCCAGGAGAAGGCGGCCGAGATCAGCAGGATGATGCCCATGCCGGCCAGCCATATCGCGACCAGGGGCGTCGCCACCGGCGGCGCCAGCCTGTCCAGCGGGATGACCAGCCATTCACGGGTGGCCATGGCGGTGGCGTCGCCTTCGTCGGGTTGAAGCGAGATGTAGATGCGTGGCGTGGGGCCGCGCGACAGGGCGACGTGCGTGCCGTCGTCCAGGCGCACGTTGAGCGCGTCGACGAGCTTGCGCAGGTCGTGCCTGAGGTCGTCATGCCTGGGAGGAGGCGGCCGGTCGGGCGGATGGCCATGGTCTTCGGAACGCTGGTGGCCGGATGGAGGAGGGCGGCGTGGCCGCCGCTCGAGCTCTGCTTCGGAAGGCAGGCTGCGGGACCACAACCGCCATTCATTGCGTGAGGCCTCGCGCACGAAGCCGGCCCGTTCGTCCGCGGGGATCTCGGCCAGCGCGGCGCGCAGCGTCCGTATCGTGGTCGAGACGATTTCGACCGTGACGGTTTCGGTGAACTGGTTGCGGAAGTAGCTAACCGAGGCCATGGTGCCCGCCTGCACCAGCAGTATGGTGCCCAGGGTCAGCAATATAAGGCGGGCGCGAAGCGACCGCGGAAAGAGGCGCAGCGGCATCATGCGGCCTTAGGGGGAAAAGCGGTAGCCCACGCCCCAGACGGTCTGGATCCAGCGCGGCTGCTTGGGGTCGTCTTCGATGGCGCGGCGCAGGCGCAGGATGGCGATGTCGATGGCCCGGTCGTTGCGCTCGCCCTCTTCGTCGTCGCGCGCCAGCGCCAGCAGGCGATCGCGCGACAGGGGCTTGCCCGGATTGGCCACCAGGGCCTCGAGCAGGTTGACCTCGCCGCCCGTAAGCTTGATTGGGGTTGAACCGCGCGACAACTGGCGTGTGGCCGGGTCGAACACAAAGGGGCCGAACTCGACCGGCTTGCCCTTGATGAAGGCCGACGCGCCTTTCTTGCGCCTTAGCACGGCCTCGATGCGGGCGAGCAGTTCGCGCGGGTCGAAGGGCTTGCCCAGGTAGTCGTCGGCGCCGGCTTCGAGGCCTATGACGCGGTCGACGGTTTCGTCGCGGCCCGTAAGCAGGATGACGGGGATGTCTTCGCCTTGCTGGCGCAGGCGGCGGCACGCTTCGGCGCCGTCGCCATCGGGCATCATGCGGTCGAGCACGATGAGGTCGGGGCAGTAGCGCTCGATACGGGTTTCGAGATCGCTGCCGTCGGGCGCAAGCAAGGTATCATAGCCATGCCGGTTCAGGTAGTCGGCCAGCAGTTGACGCAAGGCGGGGTCGTCGTCGACCACCAGCACTTTGGTGTGGTTTTTTTCCATGATGACGCCAGTGTGCCCACAGAACAGTCCACTGGCAAGTTTCCGAAATCGATTGAAATAACCGATGCGCCCCAGTCACTTCTTTCAACCGCATCCAGCGACCGCAACGCCTCTTTTCCATGCCGCGTGGCGGCCATTTGCGCGCCCGTCCCCGGGGTTGGCCGCCTGCGCTTCTACAGGCGGGCCTTTCGCATGAAGCCGCCCTACATCGATTCGCTTGGCAAGCGCCTGAAGGACTACGCCTGGCTCTCCGACCTGCCGGCCATGCTGTTCTGGGCGGCGCTGGTGGGCGTGCTGGCGGCCCTGTCCACGCTGGGTTTCTACCAGTGCATGCACTTCATTCTCTCGCTGGTGGGCGGCGACAGCGGTTCGGTGGTGCAGACCATGCAGGGGCTGCCGTGGTACGGGCGCCTGCTTCTGCCCGCCGCCGGCGGGGTGGTGGCCGGCTGCCTGCTGCACTGGGCCGAAAAGCGCGGTTCCCACACAAGCTCCGACTACATGGAGGCGGTGGCCATCGGCAACGGGCGCCTTTCCATCGGCCAGGGGCTGCTGCGTTCGGTTTCGTCGCTGTTTACGGTGGTGTCGGGAGGCTCTATCGGCCGCGAGGGGGCCATGGTGCATCTTGGGGCCATGGGCGCGTCCATCGTGGGGCGGGTCGCCCGCCTGGACACCACTCGCCTGCGCCTACTGGTTGCCTGCGGTGCGGCGGCGGGGGTTTCGGCCGCCTATGGGGCGCCCATTGCCGGCGCCCTGTTCGTGGCTGAAATCGTGCTGGGCGCCATGGCCATTCAAAGCGTCGGCCCATTGCTGATTTCGGCCGCGTTCGCCAATCTCACCATGAGGGCCACCGGCCACTACCATATCGTCTATCCCATCGAGGGCCTGGCGCAGGCCGACGGGGTACAGATACTGCCTTTCGTGGTGCTGGGCCTGTTGTCGGGGCTATTGGCCCCGCAGTTCCTGCGTTTTCTGGGCCTGGCGCGCGGCATGTTCCAGGACACCGGCTTTTCCCTGCCGGTGCGCTTGGGCGTCGGCGGCCTGCTCGTGGGCCTGCTCCTCATCTCTTTTCCCTACGTGGCGGGCAACGGCTTCAGCGTCGTCACCTCGATGCTCCATCATTCATGGACCTGGCAGGCGCTGCTGACCATCCTGCTGCTCAAGGTGCTGGCCACCGCCTTCACGGTGGGCTCGGGGGCGGTCGGCGGCGTATTCACCCCCGCCTTGCTGGTGGGGGCGGCATTCGGCGCCTTGTTCGGCAAGCTCGCGCTGTTTGTCTGGCCCGATGTGGGCGTGTCGCTGTACCTGTTCACGCTAGTGGGCATGGGGGCCGTTCTGGGCGCCGCCACCGGGGCTCCTTTGATGGCCATCGTCATGATCTTCGAGATGACGGTCAGCTACCAGCTCGTCCTGCCCCTGATGGTGGCTTGCGTCCTGGCATATTTTGTTTCCAGGGCGGTGGCCCAGGTCGCCATGTACGATGTTACGCTGACACGTGAGCGCGACCTCGTCCTGCGGCGGGGCTTGCGCCATCTGCGCCTGAGCGAACTCGTCCGGCCCGCCGAAACGGTGGTGTCCACAGGCACGCCGGTCAAGGAAGCCCTGCAGATGTTCATGGAATACCCCGTCAAGTACCTTTATGTGGTCGACGAAGACAACGTCTACCAGGGTGTGGTGGCGCAGCGCGACCTGACCAGTTTGCTGATGACGCAAACCGATGTACAGAGCCGCGTGGCCGGGGACGTCGTACGATTCGACTTCCTCAAGCCCTTGCATCCCGACATGGGGCTCGACGAGGCCCAGGCGGTGTTCGTGCAGTTCCAGGGCGAGCGGCTGCCGGTGGTCAGCCGCGATGAGCAGCCCAAGCTGCTGGGGGTCGTCTATAAGTCGGCCCTGCTCGAGAAGTATTCGGCGCTGAAGCGCTCGTTGGATGCCAGCGCCGAGGTGCTGGCCGAGGCCACGCACAGGCGCCGCTAGTGTCCCGTTTGATTAGTTTGTGCACTTATATTCGAATTAGGCAAACGGGACACTAGGCCCCTGCCTGTGCCCGGTCGGGGCGCTGGGCCCTTCAGCGCCAAAAAAGGAATGAAACGGCTTGTCGTGATGTCGAGTGGTGGATGGTTCGTACGTGGTGCATGCTTTGTGCTGCTGGCCTGCGGCCCGGGATTGGGGGCCGCGCCGGCGGCCGATCTGCGCGACCTGGCGCCGGTGCGCCTTTTCCCTGTCGAGATCGAGACGGTCGGTGCGCCCCAGCCGCTGCCCTTGCTGCCGCCCGACGTCGAGCAGGGCGTCGATGCGGGCGAGGGCCTGCGCGCATCGCTGTTTGCCCCGGGCCCCGACGAGCCCGGCGAATTCGGGGCTGACTGGACTTACCAACGCGGTCTCAAGCCCTATGCCGGCTACGGCATCGCCGGCTCGCACGCCGCCCACGCGCCCTTGACGGTGTCCTCGCTGACTTCGCCCGACGCCTGGAAGCTTGGGGCCGAGAACTGGCGCTATACGGGCAGCGACGGCACCGACCTGACTCTGGGAAGCTATTCGCCGCGCAGTTTCGTATGGGGCGGCGGCGCGCGCCTGGGCGGGGTTGCCCTGACGCGCTCTCTTTCCGACGGCGTCGTGGCCGAAGACCGCTGGCAGTACGGCCTGGTGCTGGGCGCGCTCAATTACACCGACGCGGCGGCAAGTTCGGGTGCCCTTGCTTATGGCGCGGGCGCCAGCGATGCCGTGGTGCGTTACGGCGTCAGCCCCGACCTTACCCTGGAAACTCAGGTGCAATGGGCGCCGGACATGGTTACCGCCGGCCTGGGCGGCCTGTATTCGACTTCGTGGGGCGCGTGGAGGGTGGGTGTGGCAAAAGCGACCCGCGACCTGCACGAGGGGTGGCGGTATCGGGTAGGATACGACGTAAGCCTGATCGAGGACATCAAGCTTTCTTGGCTTACCGAGCAGCGCAGCGGCGGCTTTTCCGACCTTGGCAACTACAACGGCTTCGCGGTCGATTCCGGCCAGACGCGCAACGTGGTCTCCACCAGCATCGCCCTGGGGCGTTGGGGCACGGTTCGAGGCAGTTACGAGCAGGTGGATTCCCAGGCGGCGCCTCTCAAGCAGCAGTTCATGGTCAGCCAGCAGTTTTGGTACAGCCCCAATTTGCGTGTATCGCTCAGTGCCCAGCGCGAGCAGATCAGCGGCAACTACGGCCTGGGCCTCGAGTTTTCGCTGCCCATCCAGTAGCGGCGCGGGGCGCTGCCAGCGCAAGGGGCTAAAATGCCTTGTCCGTCCGGCGTGCAAGCCCGTCTTGCGCAGCCGGTGTCGTCTTTCTTTGGCCTTGCAGCGCCGCTTGTCACCGCATGTCTTCCTTTCCTTCCGGCTCCCTCGACGTTCTCCAGCAGGTTTTTGGCTATGACTCGTTCCGTGGAGACCAGCAGGACATCATCGAACACGTCCATCAGGGTGGCGACGCCCTGGTCCTGATGCCCACCGGGGGCGGAAAATCGCTGTGCTACCAGATTCCCGCCCTGATGCGAGGCGGGGTGGGGGTTGTCATTTCGCCCCTCATTGCCCTGATGCAGAATCAGGTGGACGCTTTGCTCGAACTGGGTGTCAAGGCGGCCTTCCTCAACTCTACGCAAGACTGGCGCGAGGCGCGCGACGTCGAGCAGGCCTTTATGGCGGGCGACCTCGACCTGCTGTATGTGGCGCCCGAGCGCCTGCTGACCGATCGTTGCCTGGAGCTGTTGTCGCGGGGCCGTGTAGGCCTGTTCGCCATCGACGAGGCCCATTGCGTTTCGCAATGGGGGCACGACTTCCGGCCCGAGTATCTGCAGCTTTCCATCCTGGCCGAGCGCTGGCCCGACGTGCCGCGCATCGCCCTTACCGCCACGGCCACCACTGAAACCCGCCGGGAAATCGCGCAACGCCTGCGCCTGACCGACGCCCGCCACTTCGTTTCCAGCTTCGACAGGCCCAACATACGGTATCGCATCGTTGAAAAAAACGAGGTGCGGCGCCAGTTGCTGGCCTTCATCCAGGCCGAGCACATGGGTGATTGCGGCATCGTCTATGGCCTGTCGCGCGCGCGGGTCGAGGAAACCGCCGAGTTCCTGTGCAAGAACGGCATCGAGGCCCTGCCTTACCACGCGGGCCTCAGCGCCGCGGTGCGAGCCCAGAACCAGTCGCGTTTCCTGCGCGAAGAGGGCCTGGTCATGGTTGCCACCATCGCCTTCGGCATGGGCATCGACAAGCCCGACGTGCGCTTCGTGGCCCACATCGACCTGCCGAAGTCGGTCGAGGGCTACTACCAGGAAACAGGCCGCGCCGGTCGCGACGGCCAGCCGGCAACCGCGTGGCTGGCCTACGGCCTGCAAGACGTTGTGCAGCAGCGCCGCATGATCGACGAGTCCCCGGGCGAAGACGCTTTCCGGCGCCGCCTGAGCGCGCAGCTGGACGCCATGCTGGGCCTGTGCGAAACCGTGTCGTGCCGCCGCCAGCGCCTGCTGGCCTACTTCGACCAGTCGATACAGCCTTGCGGCAACTGCGACACCTGCCTCGAGCCCCCCGAAGCCTGGGACGGCACGGTGGCGGCACAGAAGATTCTTTCCGCGGTATACCGCCTGTGGCGCGAACGCGGCCAGCGATTCGGCGCCGGCCACCTGATCGATATCCTGCGCGGCAAGCAGACCGACCGCGTCCAGCAATACGATCACCAGAGCCTGTCGGTCTTTGGCGTGGGGGCTGATCTGTCAGAGCAGGCCTGGCGCGGCGTGTTGCGGCAATTGCTGGCGCAAAGCCTGCTGGCGGTCGACCACGAAGGCTATGGCACTCTTGCGCTTACGGACGGCAGCAGGGCGGTCCTGAAGGGCGAGGCGACGCTGATGTTCCGCCGCGAGCCCGAGAAGAAATCGCGTTCTTCCCGTTCCGGCTCCAAGTCGGGTGCGTCGCGCAGCGGCGCTGCGGAAGTCGTGCTGCCGCCCGAGGCACAAGAGCGCTTCGAGGCGCTGCGCACCTGGCGGGCGGAAGTGGCGCGCAGCCACGGGGTGCCGGCCTATGTGATTTTTCACGACTCGACCTTGCGCGAGGTGGCCCTGAACTGTCCCCAAAGCCTGGACGAACTCGGGCAGATAAGCGGCGTGGGGGTACGCAAACGCGAGGCGTACGGCGAGGAATTGCTGCGCTGCGTGCGGATGACCTAGGGCCCGGCCCTCTGGCGCATGCCCTATTTTTGCTAAGCTGATGGAGTTCGCCGCGCTGGTTTCACGCATGGCGCTGTCATTCAATCGGATGGGCTCGATGGAACTGCGTCAAATCAGATACTTCATTGCCATTGCGGACTCGGGAAGCTTTAGCGCGGCTGCCCAGCGTCTGCTAATCGCCCAGCCCTCCCTGAGTGCGCAGATAAAATCGCTGGAGGCCGATTTGGGCGTCAAGCTGCTCGAGCGCAATGCCCGAGGCGTGCGCCCCACTTCGGCGGGTGCCCGCTTCCTTCAGAGGGCCCGTGCGCTCATGGCCGAAGCCGAGGATCTCGCCCGTTCCACCCGATCAATGGCCGAAGAAGTGTTCGGCACCGTGCGGCTGGGACTGACGGTTTCGGCGGCCTACCCCCTGGCGGCACCCATATTGGGGGAAGCCGCGAAAGCGTATCCGCGGATCCGGTTCGTGATCGTGGAAGCGCTGAGCAGCAAGCTCATGGACCTGGTTCGGCGCGAAGAGCTCGATCTTGCGCTGTCGTTCAGCCCGGCCTTCACAGAGGGGGTGCGGGGCGAGACACTGGCAACAGAGCGTTTTTACCTATGCACGGCGCCCGGCCATCCTTTGGCAGGAGAGGGAGCCATCGGGGCCGAAAGCTTTTTGCACCTACCTTTACTGCTACCGCCCGTCAACCACGAACTTTCAGATCGACTGGTGAGTTGCGGCCTGCGCATCGGCCTCAAGCCTGTCTGGCAGCATGTGGTGGAGTCGGTCAGTGTCATCAGCAGCTTAGTGGAAGCGGGGCTGGGCGTGTCCATCCTGCCGTATTCCGCCGTGGCCGGGGCGGTGGAGGCGCGGCGCATGGTCGCCAGGCCCATCTCCGATCCCGAACTCGCCCGCCAGATGTGCCTGATCTACTCGTCGCGGCGCACCCTTACCAAGGCGGAGCTCGAAGTGGCGCGTATCATCAGGCGGATCGTCGCCAGTAGAATCGAAATGGGTGCCACCAACTGGGTCTTGCCCCCATGAAGCTATAGGCAAACGCTATACCTTTTAAAGGTAAAAGGGCATTGCTCCCCCCAAACCCCATTCCTATGATGGACAGAAGCAGACCATCATTCATAAGGGGAGACTGCATGACTTACGATGCAATCGTGATCGGGGCCGGACATCACGGCCTCATACTCGCGACCTATATGGCAAAGGCCGGGCTGAAGACCCTGTTGACCGAGCGGCGCCTGACCTATGGCGGCGGATTGAACACGGTGGAGGCCACCCTGCCGGGGTTCTACCATAACCTTCATTCGATCAATCATTTCCATATAGAGCACACGCCCTGGTATCGCGATCTGCAACTGAGCGAAAAAGTACCCTACATCACTCCTCGGTACGAGCTGGGCCAGGCGCACCGGGACGGCTCCGCCCTGGTGTTCGGGCGCGACCTCGAGGAAACGGTAGCCAACATCGCTCGCTTTTCCAAGAAAGACGCCGCCACGTTCCGCGAATGGAATGCCAAGGCGGAAAGAATCACGACGGAAGTATTCCTTCCCGAGCGCTATGCCGAGCCCTTGCCCGCCGCCGAACGCGAGGCGCTGCTCGGACAGCATGCGCTGGGTCGCGAGTTCCTTGATGTATGCGGCCGCCAGCCGCTGGAGGTGGTCGAAGAGCTGTTCGAGAATGAACATGTGCGCCTGCTGTTCCTGTTCAAGGTCTCGCTGTTCGGCACCTGGCTGACGGACACCTTGAACAAGACTTCGCCCATGGGATCCGTGATCCGCGCCTTCGACCTGAAGACGGGCTATCAATTGTGCAAGGGAGGCAGCTTCAACCTGGCCCGCGGACTCATGGAGCGATACATCGAAGCCGGCGGCACCTATTGGAACCAGTGCGAGATAGAGCGCATCGTGGTCGAGAACGGACGCGCCACGGGCATCGAGTGCGCCGACGGACGCAAGGCCAAGGCGTCGAGCTTCGTCGCGTCGACGGTGGATGTTCACCAGACTTTCGAGAACTTCATCGGCCGTGACCAGTTGCCCGAAGCCATGCGGCGGAAGGTGGAGGACTTCAAGTACACGACTTGGACGCTGTTCGGCCTGCATCTGGCATTGAAGGACATGCCGCGCTTTGCGGCGGAAAGCTTCGATCCCAACATCCGGCTGACCCAGAAATGGAGCATTGGTGCGGACACCATGGAAGAGCTGAACGCCGCGCATGAGGACGTGAAGCTCAACAAGGTGCCCGAAATCATCCAGTTCGGCGCTGGGCCGCTCAGCGTGCTGGACCCCGCGCTGGCCCCCAAGGGCAAGCACGTTACCTACGCCTGGCACGTCATGCCGCACCATCCTGACCTGGGCGGCCAGAATTTCGAGGACTTCAAGCGCGAGTTCGCCGAGAAGATCGTCGACCGGTGGGCCGAGTACTGTCCCAACATGACGCGCGACAATATCCTTGGTCAGTACATTTATACCTCTCACGAGTACGTGCAGGAACTGCCCAATATGCGTGATGGCGACATCTTCATGGGGGCTTTGTCGGGAGACCAGGTCATGGACCGGCATTTCGGCTACAGGACTCCCATCCAGGGCCTTTACATGGCGGGCTCGGCCACCCATCCGGGCGGCGCGATCTCCGGAGGGGCGGGCTATATCGTCGCCGGCCTGGTCGCGGACGAACTGGGAATCAAGAAATGGTGGAGAACCGACGATCTGCGGTCGCGTCTGGCGTCGCTGGGAGGCTGAGCATGGATCATGGACCGATGAGCCTGCGGGACAAGGCGGTGCTGATCACCGGCGGCGGCCAGGGCATAGGCAGCACCCTGGTAGAGGCGTTCGCCCAGGCCGGCGCGCGTGTCGTGGCCGCCGACATACAGGAAGCCGCGGTGAGCACCCTGGCGGACAGTTTGCGCGAGCAGGGCTTGCGCGTGAATGCAGCCGCCCTTGATGTGACCGACGAAGGGCAGATCCGGGCGCTGTCCCGAAGTCTTCGGGACAGCCACGGCGGGGTCGATGTGCTGGTCAATAATGCCGCGCTGTTCTCGACCCTCACCATGCAGCCCTTCGATGAGATCGAGCTGGATGTCTGGGAAAGAGTCCTCAAGGTCAACCTGACCGGCCCGTTCCTGTGCGCCAAGCACTTTACGCCGGTCATGCGCGAGAAGGGCGGCGGAAGAGTCATCAATGTGGCGTCGGGCGCGGTGACGCTCGGCCGCCCCAACTACCTGCATTACATCGCCTCCAAATCGGGCCTGGTCGGCATGAGCCGTTCCATGGCGCGCGAGCTGGGGCCTTACGGCGTGACGGTCAATGCGGTATTGCCGGGTTCGGTAGATACCGGCATCCAACGCGAAACCGTCACGCCCGAGGCCAAGTCGCGGATCGTGGCCATGCAGTGCATACCGCGCGGGCAGGTGCCGCAGGATCTGGTGGGCGTGATGCTGTTCCTTGCCTCCGACTCATCCGCCTTCATTACCGGCCAGTCCATTACGGTGGACGGCGGCGCGACCCATTCATGAGGGAACGATGACGATCGATTTGTCTCTGGCATGCGGCCGCTATGATCGGACCGGCGCACTGCTGGATGGGCGGGTGGGAATCGAGGGATGCCAGGTCACCGCCGTGTCGCTTACCCCCGAGGAAACCTTCTTCCGGGTCTTCACCCAGCATGAATTCGACGTGGCGGAACTGTCATTCTCCACCTATCTGATCCAGACCGCGCGCGGTGAATGCGAATATATCGCTATCCCGGCATTCGTGTCGCGCGCGTTTCGCCATTCGGGCTTCTATGTGCGCACGGATCGCGTTAGCTGCCCCGGAGGCCTGCGCGGAAAGCGCGTGGGGGTGCCCGAATACCAGGTCACGGCGGCGGTGTGGGGAAGGGGGATCCTGCAGCACGAGTATGGCGTCCTGCCTTCCGAGATAAGCTGGGTGGCGGGTGGGGTCGAGGACGTGGGGCGGCGGGAAAAAGTGCATATGGACCCTCCGCCGGGCGTGGAGATCGTGTCGGCGGGCGACATGCCCCTGTCGCGCCAGCTGGCTCTGGGCGAGATCGATGCGATCCTGGCGCCGCGCATGCCGTCCTGCTTCCGGGACGGGAGCGAGCATGTGGGCCGGCTGTTCCCCGATTCTCGGGTGGTCGAGGCCGACTACTTCAAGCGAACGGGTATTTTCCCCATCATGCACGTGGTAGGCATTCGAAAATCCCTGGTCCGGAAGCATCCCTGGCTTGCGGCCAGCACCATGAAAGCATTCCTCCAGGCGCGTGCGGCGGCGCTGCCCAGCCTGGATGATACGACCGCCCTGGCAACCAGCCTGCCCTGGCTGAACCAGGAGGCCGAGTTCACGCGTTCGGTAATGGGCGAAGAGCCGTGGCCGTACGGCGTGGAGAAGAACGCCAGGACGCTGGAGGCCATGTTGTCCTATCACCATGAACAGGGTTTATCGCCACGCAGGCTTGCTCTGGAAGAAGTCTTTCATCCAGGGTCGATGCAGCAATTCAAGATCTAGGAGTAAAGCCATGACCAAGGCCGATTTGCGTGAACGTTACGCCGCCATGTCGCTGGACGATACGTTGCCGAGCCGCCGCCAGCTCTATTACGGCGGCGGATGGCACGAGGGAGAGCAGGGCGAGGCGGCCCACGCAGGTTTTTCGGTTTGGAAAAACGTGCCGCCCTTCGAGCGTGGGCGGACGCTGCGCGAAGCGGCCCGCATCCTGCGTGAAAACGCGCTCGAGCTAGCTATGATCAAGGAAGAGTCACTGGAGGAGTTGTTGGAACATACCCGCCTGAAGAATGTGAACATCAACCTGGCTTGATTACAGGGCGTTGTATGTAAGACGTTGGTGAAGCCGGCATCATGCGGTGACAGTCCCATATCGGGAGCCAGGCCGCCATGCATGCCGTATAAAACATAGGAGACTTATATGCAACACCTGAAGAAACTGGGCGTCGGGATGACCTTGGCGGCCGCCGCGGCGCTGGCGCACGCGCAACAACAGCCAGTCGACATCGGCTTCATCACCACCTTGTCCACGCCCGCCGGCTATATCGGCGAAGACGAGCGCGACGGATTCGGCCTTGCAGTCAAGCAGGAGGGCGGCAAGCTGGGGGGCGTGCCGGTGCGCATGCTAATAGAGGACGACGGCCTGAAGCCGGCAACGGGCAAGCAATCGGCCGAGAAAATGCTGCAGGATGGCGTGCGCCTGTTTACCGGGGTCAATTTTTCCAATGTGCTGATCGCCGTGGTGCCCTCGGTTCTGAAAGAAGACGCCTTCTACGTCAGCCTGAACGCCGGGCCGTCCAATTTCGCGGGCAAGGCCTGCCATCGCAATTTCTTCTCGGTCGCAATGCAGAACGATGCCTTCGGCGACGCCGCCGCTCTGGCCGCCAACGACATGGGGGTCAAAAAGGTGGTGATCCTGGCCCCGGGCTATCAGGCGGGCCGCGATGCCTTGACGGCTTTCAAGCGCTCTTACAAGGGCGAGATTCTGGCCGAGATCTACACCAAGCTCGATCAGTCGGACTTTTCGGTGGAGCTGGCGCGCATCAGGTCTTTGCAGCCGGACGCGATCTTCGAGTTCATGCCGGGCGGTGCGGGCATCAATTTCGCCAAGCAGTTCGCCAACTCGGGGCTGAACAAGAGCATCGAGATGGTAACGACCCTGTACTCCATGGACGACCGCATGCTGGCGGCTACCGGCGATGCCGGCGAAGGATTCTACCTTAGCACCCAGTGGACCGCCGAGCAGGACAACGACGCCAGCCGCGCCTTCGTCAAGGCGTTTGAGGAAGAGTACGGCCGGCGCCCGACGGTATACGCAGCAACCTCGTATGACACGGCGCGCCTGATCGCATCCGCGCTCAAGGCCGTGAACGGTGACATCAAGGGGCAGGCCGACGCCTTCCGCGAGGCCTTGCGCAAGGCCGACTTCGAAAGCGTGCGGGGCAAGTTCAAGTTCAACACCAACCAGTATCCGATCCAGGACTGGTATCTGGTCAAGGTCCAGCGCAATGCCGCCGGCAAGCTGGACTATGCGCCGGTGCGGAAGATAGCCGAAGATCTTACCGATCCCTACCACACCGAGTGCAAAATGGATTGACCCGCTTAGCCGTGCCGCGGGCCGCGGCTTGCCCGAGACCGAACCTTTGTGGTTCAGTCGAATAAGTCGGGCGTGCCGGAGCCCGTGGCTGGGGCGTTCAGACCCAGGTGCCGCCACGTGGTCTGCGTCGCCATGCGTCCCCGCGGTGTGCGCTGCAGATAGCCGTGCTGGATCAGATAGGGCTCGATCACATCCTCGATCGTGTCGCGTTCTTCTCCGATGGCGGCGGCCAGGCTGTCCACGCCCACGGGGCCTCCGTCGAACTTGTGCACGATGGCCTCGAGCAGCTTGCGGTCCATCACATCCAGGCCTTGCGGGTCGACTTCCAGCATGGCAAGCGCCGCGCCGGCGGTCGCCGTGTCGATGCGCCCGTCCGACTTTACTTCTGCGTAGTCGCGCACCCGGCGCAGCAGCCGGTTGGCGATGCGGGGCGTGCCTCGCGAACGGCGCGCGATCTCCATGGCGCCGTCGGGGGTAATGGCGACGTTGAGCAGGTGCGCGCTGCGCGACACGATGCGGGCCAGATCGTCCGAGGTGTAGAACTCCAGCCGAGACACAATGCCGAAGCGGTCGCGCAGGGGATTGGTCAGCATGCCGGCGCGGGTGGTGGCGCCCACCAGCGTGAAGGGCTGAAGGTCGATCTTCACGCTGCGGGCCGCCGGGCCTTCGCCGATCAGGATGTCGATCTGGAAATCTTCGAGCGCCGGGTAGAGGATCTCTTCCACCACCGGTGAAAGACGGTGGATCTCGTCGATGAACAGAACGTCGTTGCGTTCGAGATTGGTCAGCAAGGCGGCCAGGTCGCCAGGCCGCTCGAGCACCGGCCCCGAGGTCTGGCGCAGCTGCACGCCCATTTCGTGGGCGACGATGTGCGCCAGCGTGGTCTTGCCCAGGCCGGGCGGGCCGAACAGCAGCACGTGGTCCAGCGATTCATTACGCTTCTTGGATGCGGCGATGAATATCTCGAGCTGCTCGCGCACCCGCTGCTGGCCCACGTATTCGTCCAGCAGGCGCGGACGCAGTGCGCGCTCTATCGACTCTTCGTTGGGCGAGGCGCTACGTGGCGCGACGATACGTTCGGAAGGAGCCGCGCTGGATAGCGAATCGGAATGAATGGCCATGGCTTGGTACGTAACAGAAGAAGTGCGGGATCAAAGGCAATCGTACACCAGTGCGGTGGCCCGCCGGCGATCGTCAACGTGACAGGGACTTCAATGCCTGCCGTATACCTTCGGCCACCTCGACACCCTCGGGCAGCGCCTTGAGTGCCTTTTGCGATTCGCTGCTGGAATAGCCCAGCGAAAGCAGGGCGTTCAGGATGTCGTCGTGGCCGGATGAGGGCCGGGCGGTATCCACGTCCAGATCGGCGCCCATCTTGCCGCGCAGTTCCAGCAGCAGGCGCTCGGCGGTCTTCTTGCCAATGCCCGGCACGCGGGTGAGCAGGCCGGTCTCTTGCCGGGTAATGGCGCTGGCCAGGTCCTGCACCGACATGCCCGACAACACCGCCAGCGCCGTGCGCGCGCCGATGCCCGTTACCTTGATCAGCGAGCGGAAGGCGGAGCGCTCTTGCGCGGTAAGGAAGCCGAACAGCACGTGGGCGTCCTCGCGCACGGCCAGGTGGGTGTACAGCGACACCCGCGCGCCGTTCTCGGGCAGGTCGTACAGCGTGCTCATGGGCACGTCGATTTCGTAGCCCACGCCGCCGACGTCCACACAGACAGTGGGGGGGGTCTTTTCCAGCAATGTGCCGGTGATGCGTCCTATCATCGATACATCCTTGCAAGGCCGGGCATCCCGGCGGGTACTCGAAAGTGTGAAATCAGCCGGTGAGGCGACCGGCGCGCAGCCTGAGGCCGCGCCTGGAGGGCAGCCCCGCGGCTTGCGTCAGCCTGTCGGCCATGGGGCCGATATGCGCGTGGCAGATGGCGCAGGCCAGCGCGTCGGCCGAATCGGCGGCGGGCAGGCCGTTAAGCTGCAGAAGGTGCTGGACCATGGCCTGCACCTGCTCTTTGGCCGCATGGCCGTTGCCGACCACTGATTTCTTGATCTGAAGCGCCGTGTATTCGTGCACCAGCAGCCCATGGTCGGCCAGCGCGCACATGGCGGCGCCGCGGGCCTGGCCCAGCAGCAGGGTAGACGTGGGATTGGTGTTGACGAACACTTTCTCGAGCGCGGAAACGGTGGGCGAGGTTTCGCGCACGATCTCGCGGACATTGTCCAGTATGACCTTCAGGCGCTGGGCCAGCGGCTCATCGGCGGGGACGACGATGGTGCCGCTGGTAACGTATTGCAGGTGCGACCCTTGGGCATCGATGACGCCGAAGCCCGTGCGCCGCAGGCCGGGGTCGATGCCCAGGATGCGCATCAGTGGCGGAAGTGCCGAACGCCGGTCAGCACCATGGCTATGCCGCGCTCGTTCGCGGCGGCGATGACCTCGTCGTCGCGCACGCTGCCGCCCGGCTGGATGACGCAGGTGGCCCCGGCCTCGGCCACAACGTCCAGGCCGTCGCGGAAGGGGAAGAAGGCGTCTGAAGCCACGGCGGATCCGGCCAGGCTGAGGCCGGCGTTGGCGGCCTTGATGGAGGCGATGCGGGCGGAGTCGATGCGGCTCATCTGGCCCGCGCCGACGCCCACCGTCATGCCTTGCGACGTGAACACGATGGCGTTGGACTTGACGTACTTGGCCACATGCCAGGCGAACATCAGGTCTTGCATCTGCTGCTCGGTGGGCGCCTTGGCGGTAACGACCTTCAGGCCGGCCGGCGTGAGCTGGTGATCGTCGGGCGTTTGCACCAGCCAGCCGCCGCCCACGCGTTTGACGTCGAAGGCGTTGCCGCCCTGGCCCGTCGGAATCTGCAGCACGCGCACGTTCTTCTTGGCGGCAAAGACTTCGAGCGCCTCGGCGTCGTAGGCCGGCGCCAGCAGCACCTCGACGAACTGTTGCGAGGTAATGGCCTGGGCCGTGGCGACGTCGACCGCGCGGTTGAAGGCGATGATGCCGCCGAAGGCCGAGGTGGGGTCGGTTTTATACGCCTTTTGATAGGCTTGCTCGGGCGTTTCGGCCACTGCCACGCCGCAGGGGTTGGCATGCTTGACGATGACGCAGCCGCATTCCTGCAGCGTGCGCACGCACTCCCAGGCGGCGTCGGCGTCGGCGATGTTGTTGTAGGAAAGCTCTTTGCCCTGCAGCTGGCGCATGCTGCCCAGCAGGCCGGCCTGCACGGGCTGGTCGACATAGAAGGCGGCGGACTGGTGCGGGTTTTCTCCGTAGCGCAGCGCCTGCTCTTGCCGCAGTTGCAGGGTAAGCGTGCCCGGCCATTCGTTGCGCGCCGGCGCGGCCTGCTGCGTAGGCTCGGCCTCGGCCAGGCTGCTGAGGTAGGCGGCGATGGCTCCGTCGTAGGCGGCCGTGTGGGCATAGACCTTGGCGGCCAGTTCAAGGCGCAGGCCGTAAGAGGGCACGCCCGGGTCGTCGATGTCGGCCAGCACCCGCTGGTAATCGGCGGGGTCGATGACCACCGTTACGCCGCCTTCGGCCGTGCCGTGGTTTTTTGCGGCCGCACGCAGCATGGCGGGCCCGCCGATGTCGATGTTCTCGACCGCATCGGCAAAGCTGCAATCAGGCTTGGCGATGGTTTCGCGGAAGGGGTACAGATTGACCACCAGCAGGTCGATGCGGTCAATGTCGTGTTCTTCCATGGTCTTCAAGTGCTCGGCGCTGTCGCGCCGGCCCAGCAGGCCGCCGTGGATCTTGGGATGCAGGGTCTTGACGCGCCCGTCGAGGATTTCGGGAGAGCCGGTGTGCTCGGCCACCTCGGTAACAGCCAGCCCCGACTGCAGCAGCAGCTTGGCCGTGCCTCCGGTGGAGAGCAGGCGCACGCCGCGTTGGGCGAGCGCCTGGGCGAATTCGACGATACCGGTTTTATCTGAAACCGAAAGCAGGGCGGTCTGGATGTTCATGAAAAAGCTGAAGAATGAGAAAAGGGATTCAGGGTTGGAGATCGTGGGCCTGGAGCTTCTTGCGCAGGGTGCTTCGGGTGATGCCCAGCATTTCGGCCGCGCGCGACTGGTTGCCGTGGGCTTTTTCGAGGGCTACCTGCAGCACGGGGCGTTCGACGCAGCGCATGACCATGGCCAGCATGTCATGGGGTTCGGAATCGCCCAGGTCGGAGAAATAGCGCTCGAGGCTGTCGCGCACGCATTGCTCTATGGGGTTGATGATGCTCATAGTGGATAGTGAAGGTTTTTTGTATTTGGCTCAGGCGGCCAGGGCCGCCGGCGTGGTGCAAATCGGCTCGTTGGGTGGGTACTGGTCAAACCATTGTTCGAGCGCGCGGACCTGGTCGGCGGTATGTTCCGCCTGGTTGATGCAGGTTATCAGACTTTGGACGCCCGGCATATCGGCGAGGTACCAGCCGATATGCTTGCGGGCCGAACGTACGCCGGTGAACTCGCCGTAAAATCGATAGTGGTCTTCGAGGTGCTCGAGCAGGCATGCACGCAATTCGCCGAAGACGGGCGGGGGAAGATGGGTTCCCGTTGCCAGAAAATGTGCGATTTCGCGGAAGATCCAGGGGCGGCCCTGTGCGGCCCGGCCGACCATTACCGCGTCGGCCCCCGTATACTGTAATACGTATCGGGCTTTTTCGGGAGTGTCGATATCGCCGTTGGCCACCACGGGTATCTCCAGCGCCTGCTTTACCCGCCTGATGGTGTCGTATTCGGCCTGGCCCTGGTACATGTCGGCGCGTGTGCGCCCATGCAGGGTCAGTGCGGCAATGCCAAGGTCTTGCGCCAGCAGCGCGATGCGCAGCGCATTGCGCGAGGCGGCGTCCCAGCCGGTGCGGGTCTTCAGGGTAACAGGCACGCCATGGGGCTTGCAGGCCCGCACCACGCTTTCAAGTATGCGCGCCACCAGGGCCTCGTCGCGCAGCAGAGCCGAGCCCGACGCCACATTGCACACTTTTTTCACGGGGCAGCCCATGTTGATGTCGATGATGCGCGCGCCCTTGCCGATATTGAACAGGGCCGCCTCGGCCATCATGTCGGGGTCGGAGCCGGCGATCTGCACGGCGACGGGCTCGGTCTCGCCCTGATGGTCCAGGCGCCTGGACGACTTGACGCTGTTCCATAGCCGAGGATTGCTGGCCGCCATTTCGGATACGGCATAACCCGCTCCCAATCGCTTGCAAAGCTGGCGGTAGGGACGATCGGTCACCCCCGCCATGGGGGCGACGAACACGGGATTGGGAAGTTGCCATGGGCCGATGCGCATGAAGCGATTTTACCCTACCGGTTTGCGTGGCTCGGCTAGGTGCGCAGGCCTTCGAGCAGATGCCGGGCCAGGGGGGTGCGCAACACGCGGCTGGCGTCCATGGCCATCAGGCTGAGACCGCAGGCATGTTCGACCAGGGGGATGCGGGTGGCGAAAACGCGGGGCAGAAAATCGGTGACGGCCGAGGTGACCCAGCGATCGGGCCGGCGCTTTCGGGCAAATGCCTGCAGCAAGGCCGCGGGGTCTTGGGCGGGCCGGTGCAGCCAGCCACCCAGCGACTGCACCAGTTGGGCCGCGTCGCGCAGGCCCAGGTTCAGGCCCTGGCCGGCCACCGGGTGCAGGGTCTGGGCGGCATTGCCTATTGCCAGCGTGCGGGCGTCGATCAGCAAGGGCCCGGCATTGAGCGCCAGCGGAAACACATGGCGGGAGCCGGCCAGGCCAAGCTCGCCCAGGCGGTCGCCGAACGCTTGTTGCAATGCTTGCGCAAAGCGGGTTTCGTCCATTTGCCCAAGCTGTTGCGCGCGCTCGGGCGCGTTGCACCACACCAGCGAGTAGCGGCCCTGGCCCGCCGGGTGCGGCAGCATGGCCAGTGGACCCTGGTTGGTGAAGCGCTCGTAGGCCCAGCCAGGCTTGGGCCGCTGCGCATGGATGGTGGCCAACACTGCATGCTGGTCATAGCTGCGCCGCAGGCCGCCCGGAGGCGAGCCGTCTGAGCGCACGCGCAGCCGACCGGCCAGGGCGTGGCCGTCGGCGGCCAGCCACTGCGTGGGGCGGGCGCCCAGCTTATCGTCTTGCGTTGCGGCCTCGAACATCGATACGCCGCTTTGGCGAAGCGCTTCGAGCAGGGATTGCTGCAGGTCGGGGTAGGCAACGACGCTGCCCAGCCTGGGTACGCCCAGTTCTTCGTGGGTGATCAAGGTGCGGCCCAGCCGGCCGCGCTGCGAGACGTGGACGGTGGTGATGCTGGCCGACCGGGCCGGCCAGGCCCCCAAGGGCTCGAGCAGGGCGCGGCTGCCGTGGTTCATGGCCAGCATGCGCGGATCGACGTCGGCGGCATGCGGGTCGGAGAGAGCGCCGGAGGAAAGGCCGCGTCCCAGTAGGGCGATGCGCCGCGGGTCGGGGGCGGCTCGCGCCAGCAGCAGCGCCAGGGCGGACCCCACAGGGCCCGCGCCGGAGATGACAATATCGAATTCGGGCGTTTCCATGATGCCGGGCCTGGGTTTACTACAATGCAGGCCATTGTACGTTTTCGGGCCGCGGGCCTTTGACGGGATAGAGTAGGAATATGGACATGGAGCAGAATCGCTCTGCGGCGGCCGGCCGTACGGAACCGGCCTGGCATCGCAGCAAGGTCATTGTAGCGCTGCTGGCCGCGATGCTGGGGGTCTTTGGCGCCCACTGGTGGTACCTCGGGCGTCCCCGGGCCTGGATGGTCACGCTCGCTTCCTGCGTCTTGATCGTGCTGGCGCAGTTCTATCCGGTGTGGTGGGACAACCCGCCCTTTCTGTTGCTGATCGTGCCTGTCACGGCGGGCTTCATCGAGGCGCTGGTCTTCTCGCTCAAGCCCGACGCATGGTTCGATGCCCGCTACAACGCCGGTTCGGGCAAGACCACCCGCACAGGCTGGGGTCCGGTATTGATCGCCATCTTCACCACGCTTCTGGGCAGTTCGGTCATGCTGTTCGGCATCGCCCTGATCGTCATGCACGTATACAAGGCTCTGGGGTGGCTGGACGGATACGTCTTGTAAAAGTGGCGCAGGGGCAAGCCGCTGGCATTGTTGCGGCAGACACACGCCGCCTCTTTGATGGAGGCATGCACACCCTTGCGGACTTGTTATACATGGGTGGAAAAAGCTAGAATATAAGTCTCTTGCATTTTATGGAGCTAGAAGCGGTGAATTCCGATTCAGGCGATGGCAATTGTCGATCTTGCATCGACCAGGCCACTGACTGAAACCGGGCGCGGATCAAGCCGATCTTCGGATTTCAAAACCCGAATCAAGGCTTAAGCGGGCTGGGTAAACCCCGTTCTGGCTTTTGTCCACGTCCTGGTGTTCAGTTCAACGATACCAATGGGCGTGGGCGGCATACATTTGGCAGGGTTCTTCTGCCGGTCTCCCACATATTTCGAATAACAGGCTTGCCAAGCGGCGCGGCCTGTTCGTGCTGCTGCGCTTCAGGCGCGGCGGCCCTGTTTCAACGGGAGGTCTCCATGCGGCTTTTCAACCTCTTCCTGCGTCGCGCCGGTGTGCGTCAGGCGTCCGTACCCGCGCCGAAATCGCTTTCGCGCCTTACCATCATGTGTCCCCGGGCCGACCTTGGCCGTTTGCGCAAGCAAATCTATGCCGACTTCGGGGCGGCCGGCCTTACAGTGGCGGGCATGCAGATCGACCACGGCAGCCACCCCGACATCGCCACGGCCTGTGTCACGGTCAATTGCCCTCCCGAACTGCGCACCGTGCTGATGGACCGCGCCCGGCATCTGCGTTCCAATCCCTCGGTGCGGGGCCTGCAATGGGGTGACCATCGGCATATTGCTTTAAACTAGGGCCTGTTGCCCTGAAGGGCAGGGGCTTGCCGGCCGGTCGTGCCAACCGGCGTCTCGCGCAGGCCCGCCCACTGGTTTGAATCTGGATCGTCCATGGATCTCGGCTGGCTTGTGCCCTGGGAATTCTCCCCAGCCCTCATTATTGCTTTCATTGCCTCTGGCGCGCTGTTCATACGCGGCACCCGGGTCCACCGGGTAGGCGCCGCGCGCCAGCTTCTTTTCTGGTGCGGCTTCGTCCTGCTGTACCTGTCGCTGCATACCCGCGTCGACTACTACGCCGAGCGTCTTTTCTTCGCGCACCGCCTGCAGCACCTGATCCTGCACCACCTTGGGCCCCTGCTTATCATGGGGGCCTACGCCGGGCAGGTAATGCGGGCGGGGCTGCCCATGCGCGCGCGC
Source organism: Pusillimonas noertemannii (assembly GCF_003096595.1). Taxonomy (GTDB): domain Bacteria; phylum Pseudomonadota; class Gammaproteobacteria; order Burkholderiales; family Burkholderiaceae_B; genus Pusillimonas; species Pusillimonas noertemannii. The sequence continues at coordinate 952,566 of NZ_QEKO01000001.1, forward strand.
TTCTGGCTGCGCGATTTCCGGCGCACGCCGGCCGGCCGCGCCGTCAAGGCCGTTCTTACCAACAAGTACTGGGTGCCTTTCGTATTCGTGTTCCTGGTGGTGGTGTGGCTGATACCCATCGTGCAGTTCTATTCCATGCTCGACTGGCGCCTGTACCGGTTCATGAACTGGTCGGTGGTGATCAGCGGCTTCATGTACTGGAACCTCATTCTTGATCGCCGGCCCAGCCCGCCGGCCATCATGTCGCCGGGCATGCGTATCCTGTCTCCCGTCATCACCATGGTGCCGCAGATGGTCGTCGGCGCGGTCATTACCTTCACCGAATACGACCTGTACCCCGTCTTCGACCTGTGCGGACGCGCCATTCCGGGCATGTCCGCGGTTACGGACCAGGCCATAGGCGGCCTTACGATGTGGGTGCTGGCCGGCTTCATCGAGGTGTTCGGCCTGCTGTTCGCCCTGGCGACACTCATGCGCTTGTCGGGCAAGCACCGCCTGCCCGACAAGCGCAAGCGCGATGCGGGGGGCCGGCAGCGGCCGGCCGCGCTCGGGGCATGATGGCGGGGGCTCGCCCGGCCTCGCGCTTCAGGCCGCGCGCCGCATGGCGCCTGGGCGCGGTGCTGGTCGCCGCCGCCATTGGCGCCGGGGCGCAGGCCCAGCCGTCCGGCCTGCCCAGCATGGGCTCGGCCTCGGCAGCCGAGCTTTCGCCCATGCTCGAGCAGACGCTGGGCGATGCCATTATGGAGCAGGGCCGCCGCGATCCCACCTACATCCACGATCCCGATGTCAGCCAGTATCTGTCCCGCCTGGGCAAGCAGCTCGTCGCGGGCTCGTCCAACCCCAGTCAGCCCATACACGTGTTCGCGATACGTGACCCTCAGATCAACGCCTTTGCATTGCCGGGCGGCTACGTGGGCATACACAGCGGCCTGGTGGTGTCGTCCGAGAACGAGTCGCAGCTGGCTTCGGTGGTGGCGCACGAAATCGGCCACGTGCTGCAGCGCCACGTGGCGCGCGGCATGACTCAGCAGGCGCAGTCCAGCCATCTGATGATGGCTTCGGTGGCGGCGGCGCTGCTGGCAGCCTTGGCCGGCAGCGGCGACCTGGCCATGGGCGTGGCCGCGTTCGGCCAGGCGGCGGCCGTCGACCAGCAACTGGGCTTTTCGCGCCAGGCCGAGCAAGAGGCCGACCGTATCGGCCTCGACATGCTGCGCAAGGGCGGCTACGACCCCAACGGCATGGCGCAGATGTTCGGCCAGCTTACCAATGCCTCTCGCCTGAACGAGGGCACCGGGGGCGGTACATACGCCAGCACCCACCCGCTTTCCATCCAGCGCATGTCCGACATACAGAATCGCATCCGCGAAGCGCCCGCCGCCCAGCATCACGACAGCGATACCTACTGGTATGTGCGGGCCAAGCTGCGAACCCTGCAAGAGCGCAGCACCGGCCAGCGCAGCGCCGAGGCCGCCTTGCGGCGCGAAACCGAGGCCTTCCAGGGGGTGCCCCGGTCGGCCGCCTGGTATGGCCTGGCCTATTCCGCCTGGCGCCAGGGTGATCTCGTCGCCACCCGGCAGGCGCTCGACAAGGCCAGAGAGGGCGGCATGAATTCGCCCGAGATCGCGGGCTTGTCCATTGCCCTGGCCATTAAGCAAAAGCGGCATGACGAGGCCCTTGCGCAGGCCGAAGCCGCCTGGTCGCGCTGGCCCCAAAGCCTGGGCGTGGCGTTGGCCTTGGTCGACGCCTTGCAAAAATCCGGCCAGGATCAGCGCGCGGTCCAGTTCCTGGACGAGCGCATCCGGCAATGGCCCGATGAGGCCGGCCTGTACCAGTTGCGCGCCCAAAGCTACGAGCGCCTGGGCAACGGCGTCGAGGCCCGGCGTTCGATGGCGGTCTATTACGAGAAAGTGGGCGCCCTGCCCACGGCGGTAGAACAGCTGCAGCAGGCCCGGGCCATGTCCAGCGATTTCTACGTACAGTCGCAGATGGACGTCGAAATACGCAGGCTTCGGGAAAAAGTACGCTCTGACCGCGCCCTGCTCGAGCGCTTCAGGAAATAAGCCGGCGTCTTTGCGCGGCAGGCCGGGGGCCGCGAGGCCCGAGGCCGGCGCCCCGAAATCGCCTTAAAGCCGGGTTTCGAAATACCTGGCGATGCGTTGGGGCAGCCAGTTAAGGTGCCCCGGAAATGTTCCGGTGACAAAACCCATATGCCCTCCCTCGGCGGGCTGGTGCAGCAGCACCGTGTCCGAGCATTCGTGCGAATCGGGCAGCGAAGGCGCCGGAACGAAAGGGTCGTTGCGGGCATTCAGCACCAGGGTGGGCAGGGTAAGCCGGCTCAGCCACGGCTTGCTTGAAGCGCGGGTCCAGTAGTCGAGGGCATTCTTGAAACCGTGCATGGGCGCCGTGTACATGTCGTCGAACTCGCGCAGCGTGCGCGATTGTGCAAAGCGCAGCACGTCGATGTTGCCCGGAAACTTCTTGGCCTTGTCGAGTACCTTGCGCTTCATGGTGCGCAAGAAATACCGGCCATACAGCCGTCGCCCCGCGAAGCTGTCGGACAGCGCGGCGCCGCAGGCGACCAGGTCGAGCGGCACCGACACGGCCGCGGCCGCTGCGAGGCGCTCGGCGGTTTCGGGACGTTCGCCCAGGCACTTGAGCATGGCGTTGCCGCCCAGCGAGACACCCACGGCATGCCAGCTGGCATGGGGCAGGCGGGCAAGGACGGTATCGAACATGAACTGCACGTCGTCGGAGTCGCCCGAATAATAGGCGCGTGCCATGCGGTTGGCGAAGCCCGAGCAGCCGCGCAGGTGAGCGATGACCACGACCCAGCCCCTTGCGCGAAAGTGCTGCGAAATTGCCTGGGCGTAGTGGCTGGTGCTGCTGCCTTCGAGGCCGTGGAACAGCACCAGCGCGGGGGTGCCGGGCGTGGAGGGCAGCGAGGACCAGTCGTCTTCCTGCATCCAGCGGCGTGCCGCGGTGGCGGCCAGCCGCGGATCGGCCTTGACCCGCTGGTTGTCGGCCGATTTATTGGGAAACAGCCCCGGGCCCACCCAGTCGAAGTCGACGAAATCGCCGTCGGGCGTATCGACGCGGTCGCGCACGAAGGCGATGCGGTGATAGCGCGCCGCCAGCGCGCCATGGATGGTCTGCAGGTGGCCGCCGGGCAGCCAGAAGGGTTGCGGGCAGGGAGAGGAGTCGATCCGTGCGGTCACAGGGTGCTGGGGCCTTTTAGTGTTAACAGGCCTTAATGCGAGTGTTGTTCGTCTTGAAGCTGGTAAGTGGCGCCGCAGTAGGGGCAGGACGCCGTGCCCGACTTGGCCAGCTCGATGTAGACGCGGGGATGCATGGACCACAGCGGGGCCTTGGGGCCGGGGCAGTAGACCGGCAGGTCTTCGGCCTTGACGAGTACGGGTTGCGTGGAGGCGGTCGGTTCTGCGCTCATGGCGTTTCCTGGAGGGGGATGCAAAGGCTAGGGGTGGTGCTGGACATGGCGGGCGAAGGCCTCAGACTTTGGCCAGCCAGTGCAGGTATTTGGGATTGCGGCCATTGACGACGTCGAAAAAGGCTTTTTGCAGCTTCTCGGTGACGGGGCCGCGGCTGCCCTGGCCGATGCGGCGGTTGTCGATTTCGCGTATGGGCGTGACCTCGGCCGCGGTGCCGGTAAAGAAGGCTTCGTCTGCGATGTAGAGGTCGTCGCGGGTGAGGCGGCGGGTATGCACCTGCAGGCCCAGGTCGGCGGCGATGGCATGCACCGAGTCGCGCGTGATGCCGGTAAGCGCCGAAGCGATCTCGGGTTCGTAGAGCACGCCGTTCTTGACGATGAAGATGTTCTCGCCCGAGCCTTCGGCCACGAAGCCGTCGGTGTCGAGCAGGATGGCCTCGTCGTAGCCGTGTTCGATGGCTTCGGTGTTGGCCAGAATGGAGTTGGCATAGGTGCTGGCCACTTTCGCGCGCGGCATGGTGACATTGACGTGCTGGCGCGCGTACGAAGAGATCTTGACGCGGATGCCTTGTGCCAATGCTTCTTCGCCCAGATAGGCGCCCCAGGGCCAGGCGGCGATGGCCACGTGGACCGTGGCGCCCTTGGGCGACACGCCCATTTTCTCGGAGCCGTAGAAAAGCAGGGGACGTATGTAGCAGGATTCGAGCTGGTTGCGGCGCACGACTTCAAGCGTGGCTTCCATGATGGTTTCGCGATCGTACGGAACCTGCATCTGGTAGATGTGGGCCGAGTTGAACAGCCGTTCGGTGTGCTCGCGCAGGCGAAACACGGCGGTGCCGATGTCGGTGTTGTAGGCGCGCTCGCCTTCGAAGACGGCCAGGCCATAATGCAGAGAATGAGTCAGGACGTGCGTGGTGGCATCGCGCCATGGCACAATTTTCCCGTCATACCAGATGAAGCCGTCACGATCGGACATCGACATAATGCTCTCCATTAAAAGAGGCGTCATTGTACCAAGCGGCGGCCCCGTTTTCGTATATGATCGCCGATTGGCCCGCGCATGGTTGCAGGCGGGGCATTGGGTTTTCTGAATAAAAGGTTTTCCGGTGGCGCATTCCAGAAGCAGCATATCGTGGCCGGATGCGCGAGCGCGCCGCAGTTTTGCGGCCGGCTTGGGCCATGCGGCTTCCGCCATAGTCGCGTTATGCATCTGGGCCTTCGTAACAGGCTTTGCCATGGTCAGCTACGGCCTGTCCGAGGGCATGGCCGTCTTGATGTCCGTCCTGGTCTATGCGGGCTCGGCCCAGCTTACCGCCTTGCCGCTCATGATGGCGGGCGCCCCGTTGTGGCTGATCTTCGCCGCCGGCTTCGTGGTGAACATCCGCTTCATCATCTTCGGCGCGGCCCTGCAGCCCTATTTCCGCAAGTACTCCTGGCTCAAGAGGCTGGGCCTGGGCTATTGGTCCAGCGACCTGGTGTTCGTCTTCTTCATGACACGCTATGGCGATGCGCGGCGCAAGGGCACGCGGGGCCAGCTGTGGTACTACCTGGGCGTGATCGTGCCGGGCTGGTTCGCGTGGCAGTTTTTCTCTTTGCTGGGCATCTACACCGGGGCCTTCGTGCCGCCCGAGTGGTCGCTCGAGTTCGCGGCCACCCTGGCGCTGATGGGGGTGGCGATTCCGCTGGTCAAGGCCATGCCCATGGCAGTCTCCGTGCTGGTAACGGCCGTCGTCGCATGGCTGGGCCAGCCCCTGCCGCTGCGGCTGGGACTGGCCGTGGCCATTGTCGCAGGGGTGGCCGCGGGCGTGCTGGCCGAAATGCACAAGTCAAGGAGGGCGCCATGAGCGGCGAAGCAGACAGCTATGTGTTGGGGGCCATCGCCTTGCTGACCCTCTGCAGCTTGCTGACGCGGGCCGGGTATTTTCTGTTTGGCGACCACCTGCCCCTGACGGATCCGGTGCGGCGCGCCCTGCGCTATGCGCCGGTGGCCGCCCTGACAGCCATCATCGTGCCTGACCTGCTGCCCTGGGAGGCCGGCGCCTCGGCCATTTTCGACGTAAAGATGCTGGCCGCCGCAGTGGCCGTGCTGATCTACTGGCGCACGCGCAGCACCATAGGCCTGATGGTGGGCGGAATGTGCGCCTATTGGGCCATAGCCTGGCTGCTTTAGCGGCCCATGCCGGCGTAAACCGTTGACATTTCACGACACTTATGGCGACTGACGGCAAGTTTGGGCGCGCCGGGGCGGGCGCTGCGCTAAAATAGCCGGGTTACCAAAGCCGGACTGGGCATTCGCCCGGACCGGCATTTACCATTTCAATGACAGATACCACTTCTACCGATACACCCACATTCTCCGACTTTGGCCTGCATCCAAGCATCTTGCAGGCAGTTGCGGCAACCGGGTACACCACCCCGACTCCGATCCAGAGCCAGGCCATTCCCGTTGTCATAGACGGGCGTGACGTCATGGGCGCCGCCCAGACGGGCACCGGCAAAACCGCGGCCTTCACGCTGCCCATACTGCACCGCCTGATGGCGTCTGCCAACACCAGCGCCTCGCCGGCCCGCCACCCTGTGCGGGCCCTTATTCTTACGCCCACCCGCGAACTGGCCGACCAGGTCGCCGACAACGTCGCCAAGTATCGCCAGGGAACGCCCCTGCGCTCCGCTGTGGTCTTCGGCGGCGTCGACATCGGTCCGCAGCGCGACGCCCTGCGGCGCGGCTGCGAAGTGCTTATCGCCACGCCGGGCCGTCTGCTCGATCACGTCGAGCAGCGCAACGTCAACCTGGGACAAGTAGGCATACTGGTGCTGGACGAGGCCGACCGCATGCTCGACATGGGCTTTTTGCCCGACCTCGAGCGCATCGTGCGCCTGCTTCCGGCCAAGCGGCAGACGCTGCTTTTTTCGGCTACCTTCAGCAGTGAAATCCGCAAGCTGGCGCGCGCCAGCCTGAACACGCCGGTCGAGATCGAAGTGGCGGCGCGCAATGCCACGGCCGATACCGTCAGCCAGATCGCCTATCCGCTGTCGGGCGACGACAAGCGCGCGGCAGTCGTGCATCTGGTCAAGTCGCGCGGCCTGAACCAGGTCATCGTGTTCTCGAACACCAAAATCGGCACCAGCCGGCTTGCGCGCCAGCTCGAGCGCGACGGCGTCAAGGCAGAGTCGATCCATGGCGACAAAAGCCAGCTCGACCGCATGAAGGCGCTCGAGGCCTTCAAGGCGGGCGAACTCGAGGTATTGGTCGCCACCGACGTGGCGGCACGCGGCCTGGACGTGGCCGGGGTGCCGTGCGTCATCAATTACGATCTTCCGTACAACGCCGAAGATTACGTGCACCGCATCGGGCGCACGGGCCGGGCCGGCGCCAAGGGCGAGGCCATTGCCCTGTTTGCGCCCGACGAAGAGCGTTTCCTGCTCGACATCGAAAAGCTCATCAAGGCCAAGATTCCACGCGGCAGCCTGAGCCTGCCGCCGCGCTCGCGCTTCAGCGACCGTACGCGCGGTTCCATGCCGTCTTCGCGCAAGCCGGTCGACGATTTCTTCTATCGCCCCTATGTGCCCTCGGCAAGCGCCAGCCAGAAGGGCGGCGAGCCCTCGGGCAAGGCTGCCTCTTCGGCAACGGGCAAGAGGTCGGTCGGCGTGCTGCTGGGCGGCGGCCGCTGACCGCGCCCTTCTCTAAACTGCGTTTACTGCAAGGTTACGGCGGGCTGCGTTTTGGGTGGGGCGGCTGACCTGCCGGCCTGCTCGGACGCGATTCGTTCCATGATGCGCCTGACGCGGACCAGTCCGACATCGTGCTGGTAAAGGTTCTCTTTTGAGCGCGCATCGGCTGTCATGGTTTCGAGCACAAGCCGGTCTTGCTCCAGGACGTCCCAATGCAGTCCTTCAAGGCGATTGCGATACAGGAACCGCCATATGTCGCGGTCAAGGCCCGAGGCCTTTTTGATTCGCCAGAAGTAGACCTGGCAGTGATGCTCGTCCACGGGTGTTACGAAGCCCACGATAATGAACTCGCCGCCGCCATGCTTTTTTTGATAGGGCACGGCCAGGCGCAGCCAGATGGCCGAGGTCATGCCGAACTCTACCCAGTCGAAGTTTACGCCGCGTTGATTCTTCTTCTCGAACATCAGCCCGGTTTCCGTCAGCCTGATTTCCATTTCGGCGCGTTTGTCGCCTTCGGCCATGGAATGCGACGAGGCATGCAGGTAGCGGCCGTGCATCAGGTCCATGACGTTGTCGATGGCATAGCGGTGATTGCACTTCCAGTTCTGCATGCACAGGAAGCCGGAGTATTCGTCGCTGATCATTTCTTCGGGAAGGTCGAGCGGAACCGCGGGCGTTCCGTCGCCATCGCCGAACCACAGGAAGATGGCGCCATTCGCCTCGACCGCGGGGAAAGACTTGAGGCAGGCTCTTCCTTTGAGGGCGCAGGAGTTCACCGCGGGCACATCGGCGACCACGCCGTGGCCGTCGACTTCTACGCCGTGGTACCAGCACGCCACGCGATCGTTCAGGTTCCAGCCGAGCGAAAGCCGCGCGCCGCGATGCGGACATCGGTCTTCGATGGCATGCACTTTGCCGTCCCGGGCGCGCCAAAGCACGATTTCTTCTGAAAGCCGGGTAATGCCGATGGGCGTGGCGCCCAGCATATAGCTGGGTACCACGGGGTACCAGAAGTTCCTCAGCCCCGTTTCGACCAGCTCGGCCGATCGGCGGGAGATGTCGTTGTTCATGAGTTCGTGCCTTGTCGTGATGGTTTGCGGGTGGAAGCCGCGGCTCATTGCCTGGGAATGAATGCGTTGGTGTACAGCTCGTCGAGCGGAATCGCCTTGCCGACGATGCCTTCCTTGACATAGAAGTCTTGCAGGGCGCCCAGGCGGTCGGGGTCGATTTCACCGGGGTGCTTCTGCCCCGCGTACACCAGTTCGTTGTACAGCTTGAACACGCGCCCGACGTAGTCTTCTTTGCCCTGGTAGGCAGGCACGGCCTTGATGTAGTCTTTTGCCGCCGAGGCAGGGTCGTTGATGATGTCCGTCAGGCCCTTGACCGTGGCCCGCACGAAGCCGCGAACCAGCTCGGGATCTTTCTGGATGATTTCGTCGGACGCCAGAATGGCCTGCGCCATGCTCTTGAAATATTTGTCGGCGGGAATGATGTCCACTTTGACGCCGGCCAGTTCGGCGTTGACGCTCCATTCTGGAATAGAGGCGAGGGCGGGGATTTTTCTGTCGGCGAACAGCTTCCACACCGCCGGTCCCGATGCCTGTATGTCGACGTCGTCTTTGTTCAGGCCGTTCGCCTTGAGCATGCCCAGCAGGGCAAAGTAGGTCGTGTCCGAATAGGACATCGCGCCTACTGTCTTGCCTTTCAGTTGTTCCACCGAATTTATGCCCGCCTCTTTATCGATGGCCAGGTGCATGAACGACGAGCCCCCCAGCACGGCCACCGCCTTGATCGGGATACCGTTGGCGCGCACGATGATGGGGGTGTCGCCTACCCCGCCGCCCAAGGGGGCGTTGCCCGCGCCCACCTGCTTTGCCACGTCGGCCCCGCCCTTGGCGGTGATGAAGTTCACGTCCAGGCCTTCTTGCGCATAGTAGCCGCGCTGCTGCGCGACCATCCAGGGCGCGAAGGCCGGCAAAGCGGGCGGAGCCGGCAGAAGATAGGTGACGCTGCGCAGGTCTTGTGCATTGGATGCGGCTGCCAGCACGCTTAGTGACAGGCCTGCTATCGCCAGCGCCATGCCTTGGGTTCGGTTCATGAGATGTCTCCTTGTTTGTTTTATGAGAGGAAAAGTGTTCATCGGCCCAGCGCGGACATTTCCGATGCCAGATTGGCTACGGTCCAACGCTCTCCGGATGCACTTTTGAAGTTCCGGCGGTTCAGGGTTTCGACAATTTCGTCGGCGGTAGTGTCGCCGGATGCGTACGCTTGCTCAAGGGCGTTGGCCAATGCGTTCTCGTACTCGGTGGGCGCTGCGCTGCGGGTCTGCCAGCGCAGGTTTTCAGCTTTGCCGGGAACCTCGATATAGCCCTTGCCACCGACGTGGACCGAAGGGGGCGGCGAGGACCGCAGATAGGGATTGAATTCGGGTTCCATGCATGACTCCATGAGCTGTGAACGGTAGTTGCGGACGGGCGGGGGCTGCTGTTTTTTCAATTCCCACATCCGGGAATTAAGCAAGTATAATAAGGTCGAATTTCTGATGTCAACAAAATTTATTCAGCAGGTGTCCCTACGCTTATGACCCGTTCACGCGCACAAACACAGGGCGTTTCCCGCCCGCGGCGGCAGGCGGGACGGCCCTCCGAAAATGATTCGGTGGGCCGCGACGCCATCCTGCAATCGGCGATTGTCTTGCTGCGGCAGAAGTCGGCGGCGCAGCTCACATTAAGCGACGTGGCTGCCGCCGCAAAGGTGGATCGGGCCCTGATCCGCTACTATTTTCGAGACAAGGCCGGTCTTTTGAAGGCGGTTGCGGCCCAGGTGCTGAACGAGCTGCAGGGCAGAAGCCAGGACATGTATTGTCAACAAGGCAGCCTGGAAGAAAAAATCCGCATGCGTCTCGAGCTGCTGATAGACGTCATGCATGAAATGCCCCAGTTTTCCGAGCTGGTATTCAAAGAGATATACGTCGCCGAAGACGGCGGGGAGCCTGGTTCGAACGGTGCCGAGGGCATCGCCCAAGGCGTGGTGGACAGGGGGCTGGCCCTGACACGCGTGCTGATCGACTCGGCAGAGGTCGATGCCACCGGCCGGGAAACCGACCCCAGGTTCTTGCACCTCATGATGCTCGGGGCCTGTGTGTTCTTCGCCAACTCGGGGCCGCTGCTGCACCGCATGTTCGGCGAGAAGTCCAGCGACCGGAAGCTTACCGAAGACTACATTTCATTCGTGACGCGAATGCTGATGCGTGGCCTTGGCGCGCCCTTGCCGCGGCAAAAAGCTCCGGCAATATCGAATGCGCCGGCCGGTCAGGCCGGGCGCAAAAGGGGGCGCAGCAGCGGGGGACAGTGATCGAAGCCGATGGACGCCAGTTCGCCGGCCTTTTCCAGCAGGCGCTCGAGATGGCTGATATAAGGCAGTTGCGTGCCGAAGAACAGATTGCGGTCGGAAGCCTGAAGCAGAATGGTGGGAAAGTTCTCGACGTCTTCGTCGCCCAGCAGTTCGGGCTGTTCTTCGATGTCGATCCAAACGAACACATGGGCCGGATGCCGCTCGGCAAGTGCGCTGAAGTCGCTGCGGTATTGGGTGCAGGTATCGCACCAGGCGGCGCAATAGCACACGACGAGCAGGTCGTCGTTGCCCGCCAGGCGGTCGTTCAGGGCTGCAAGGTCGTGTTGCGGATCGTAAATTGGCATAAAGACAAAGCGAAGGGTGTTTGTTTATGATAGCCGGGTGTTCATTTCAAAGCATCGCCCATAATGGATTATGACATTGCGGTACGGTCTTCCTCGGCAACGGGGCTTGCGGCGGTAGGGGTGGCGTTCAAGCGGGCGCTCGTCACGCAGTGCCATCCCAAGATGCTGCTGACGCTGCTTCTGCCGTTTTTCATCGCGCTGGTGGGCGCCGTGGTGCTGGTCTGGGCCTTCTGGACGCCGCTTACCAACTGGCTGGACGCCTATGCGCTCAATTGGTCCTACCTGAACGAATTCGACCAGTGGATGCTGGCCATCGGCCTGTTCTCGATCAAGCTGTACCTGGTTCCCTTGCTGGCCGTGGCCATTCTGCTGCCCTTGTCGGGCATCCTGGGCCTGGTCATCGCCGCCATTTTCGTCATGCCCATCGTGCTGCGCCATCTCGAAAGGCGCGAATACTTCGGCGTGGTGCGCCACGGCCAGTTTTCCACCTCATACGGCATATGGAATGCCATATGGGTGGGCGTGCTGTTTTCGCTCGGATGGCTGCTGACCATGCCGCTGTGGCTGATTCCGCCGCTGCCGGTCGTGCTGCCCATAGTGTGGTGGGCCTTTGCCTTCACGCGCATGCTGCGGGTCGATTCCATCATCGAGCACGCCAATGCGCACGAACGCAAGCTGATCTGGCGACGCCACAACCGCCAGTACTGGCTGATGGGCTTCCTGCTTGCGCTGATCAACCTTTTTCCTCCGGCCTGGCTCGTGCTGCCGGTGTTTTCCTCGCTGGTGTTCGCCCACTTCAGCCTCGAGGCCCTGCGCCAGCAGCGGCAGCAGGCGGCGTTGCAGGCGGCCGCTGCCCACGACCGAAAGGTGCAATCGCCATGACTTCCCCTGTTTCCGGGCCTATGCAGCAAGTTCGCCTCATCATCGTCGGAGACGAGATTCTGTCGGGGCGCCGTCAAGACAAGCACATGCCCAAGCTCATCGAGCTGCTGTCCCAACGAGGCATGCAACTGGCGGGCGCGGAGTTCATCTCGGACGATCGCGACGTCATCGCGTCCACGCTGGCGCGCAGTTTTGCGGGGCCGGACGCGGTGTTCTGCTGTGGCGGCATCGGCGCGACGCCCGACGACCAGACGCGTCAGGCGGCGGCGCAGGCCCTGGGCGTGCCCCTGCGCCTTCATCCCGAGGCAGAGCGCCTTATTGCCGAGCGCACCGCCGATACGGCGCGCCGGTCCGGCGGCAGCGCCGACATGTCGACGCCCGAGAACCAGCAGCGGCTGCAGATGGGGGTGTTTCCAGAGGGCGCCGAGATCGTACCGAACCCCTACAACAAGATTCCCGGGTTCTATATCAGCAACCATACTTTTATGCCGGGCTTTCCCGTCATTGCCTGGCCCATGATGGAATGGACGCTCGACACCCGCTACAAGCACCTGCATCATCTTACGACCCGGGTCGAACACTCATTCCTGGCCTTCAATGTGCCCGAATCGCGCATTACGCCGGCGCTCGAGCACCTGGAACAGCAATGGCCGGGGGTCAAGGCCTTCAGCCTGCCCAGCATGGGCAGCGGCCGGCCCCATATCGACCTGGGCGTCAAGGGCGAGCCCGAGGCCGCCGCCCAGGCCCTGGCCTATCTTCGAGCCGAGGTCGAGCGCGTGGGTGGCAGTCTGACCCCGCCCGAATAGCGGGCGCAAGCTTCGGCCCAGAAAAAGTGCTTGCCAAGTGCGTCGGTTTTTTCATAATATGGGATTGTTGCGTCGCGTCAAAATTCTTCGGCTATGCCCCAATCCACCTTTGCTTCCGACATCCCTACAGCGGGCGCTCCCGAGCGGGGCGCCGGGGGTTCGCAGATCGCCATCCAGGTGCTCGAGCGAGCCATGTTGCTGCTCGACGTGCTGGCTCGCCAGTCAGAACCGGTGGCACTCAAGAACCTGGCCGCGGCAACAGGCCTTCATGCCTCCACCGCTCACCGCATTCTCAACGACCTGGTCGTAGGGCGCTATGTCGAGCGCGTGGACAGCGGCCTGTACCAGCTGGGCATGCGTCTTCTTGAGCTGGGATCGCTCGTCAAGGGCCGCCTGAACGTGCGCGAGGTCGCCATCGAGTACATGCGCGAATTGCACACCATTACGGGCCAGACCATCAATTTGTCGGTGCAGCAGGGCGACGAAATCGTCTACATAGAGCGCGCCTGGAGCGAACGTTCGGGCATGCAGGTGGTGCGCGCCATAGGCGGGCGGGCCCCCTTGCACCTCACCTCTACCGGCAAACTGTTCCTGTCCGTCAGTGAACCGCGCCAGGTCAAGGCCTACATCATGCGCACCGGCCTGGCCGGCACCACGCGCAACAGCCTGACCAAGGCCGATCAGCTCGAGCGGGATCTGGCGCTGGTGCGCCGCCATGGCTATTCGCGCGACAACGAAGAGCTGGAACTGGGCGTGCGGTGCATTGCCGCGGGGGTGTACGACGACACGGGCAAGCTGCAGGCCGGGCTCTCGATCTCGGCGCCGGCCGACCGCATGCGCGACGAATGGATCGGTCTGCTGCAAGACACCGCGGGCCGAATTTCCGAAGCGCTGGGCTATGAGCGCAAGGTCACGGGCGCCTGAATTTCCCGCCCCCCTCTCCTGTATCGTGAATTATTTGTTGCATCGCAACAAAAAAGCTTGACGGCCGCGTCTAAATCCGTAAAATGACACTTGTGCAGTGCAGCAAATGCCCAACCGTCTTTAGCCCACTACGAGGAACCGTCATGAGTGCTATCCCCCAACAAGTTTTCGCCACGCAGAAGGCCTCGCTGGACAATCTGCTGGCCGTTCAAGGCGCGTTTTTCGATGGTTTCGAAAAACTCGTCGACCTTAACCTGAAAGTCATGAAGGCCACCCTGGACGAAGCCGCGCAAAAGTCCCAGGAAGCCATCGAAGTCAAGGATGCCCAGGAAGCCGTCGCGTTCACTTCCGCGCTGGTGCAGCCCAGCGCCGAGAAGACCCTGGCTTACGGCAAGCATGTGTACGACATCGTATCGTCGGTGCAGGGCAGCCTCAGCCGCCTGACCGAAGAACAAGTCGCCCAGGCGCAGCAGCAGATCGCCGACGCCGTCGAGCAGTTCGCCAAGACCGCTCCCACCGGCTCGGAAAGCGCCGTTGCCCTGTTGAAGTCCTCGCTGGCTTCGGTCAACAACGCCTATGAGTCGGTCAGCAAGGCCGCCAAGCAGGCTTCGCAAACGGCCGAGTCCAACCTGACCGCCGCCGCCAACGCCACGCTGCAGGCTGCCAATTCGGCCGCCGAAGCCGCCACCAAGCCCGCGCGCGCCCGTCGTACCGCAGCCTGATTCCATTCGTCCGGGGGGCTCCACAAGAGCCGACCCGGCGCTAAGCACCGGCCATAAGCCAGGCTGTTGGCCTTCGCATCGTGAAGGCGCGACCGAACAGGGCCATGGCCTGAAGAAGCTCAGCTTCCGCTCCAGGCCAGCGGCATGCGTAAGAATCCCGGTAAAGTTTTTGACTTTGCCGGGATTTTTTGTGCGTTTCGGCGAAGGAAGTGGGGACGGAAAGGGGCGGGGCGCCCCTTTAGGCTTATCGGGCCGGTGCCGGCGCGGCGGCGCGCGCAAGCGCGTTGACGCAATCCTTGACGAGCGCAGGGCCGCGATAGATCAGGCCTGTGTACAGCTGTACGGCATCGGCGCCCGCCGCCATTTTTTCCTGGGCATGCTTGCCATCGTGTATGCCGCCCACGCCGATAATGGCCATTTCAGGCCCCAGGCGCTGGCGTAGCCGCTGGATGACGGCCAGCGACAATGCGTGCACGGGCGGGCCCGACAGCCCGCCCGCTTGGCCGGCGTGCGGGTGGCCCTCTACGGCGTTGCGCGTGATGGTGGTGTTGGTGGCGATGATGCCGTCCACACCGTATTGCGGCAGCGTGTCGGCGATGACGTCGATCTGTTCCGCGGCCAGATCGGGGGCGATCTTTACCGCCAGCGGCACTTGGCGCTGATGCTTGTCGGCCAGTTCCTTGCGTTTTTCCCGCAGGGCCTTCAGAAGCTCGGGCAGTTCGCTGCCTTCTTGCAGGCTGCGCAGGTTCTGGGTGTTGGGCGAGGAAATATTCACGGTCACGTAGTCGGCATGGGGGTAGACGCCTTCCAGGCCGATGAGGTAGTCGTCCACGGCGCGCTCGATGGGCGTGTCGGCGTTCTTGCCGATGTTAAGGCCCAGGATGCCGCCGCCGTTGCGCCACTCGCTTTGGCGCACGTTGTCGATGAACTTCTTCAGACCGTCATTGTTGAACCCCATTCGGTTGATTAGGCAATGCGCTTCGGGAAGCCGGTACATGCGGGGCTTGGGGTTGCCAGGCTGGGGGCGGGGCGTGACGGTGCCCACTTCGATGAAGCCGAAGCCCAGTTGCCCCAGCGCGTCGATGTGGGCCCCGTTCTTGTCCAGGCCGGCCGCCAGCCCAACGGGGTTGCGCAAGGAAAGGCCCATCAGCCGGGCGGGCAATTGCGGCCGGCTGGCCAGCAGATGCCTGGTCAGGCGGCAGTCATAAGCCTTCTGCAACGAAGAGAGGGTGAGCTCATGGGCGGTTTCTGCGTCCAGGGAGAAGAGCGCCGGACGCGCCAGCGGATAGGAATTGAATAGCAGGGACATCGATTTACAGGGGAGACCAGTGGCCGCCGCGCAGGATTTCGCAGGGCCTGTATTGTGTTTTGTACGCCATTTTACGGCTTTCGCGGATCCAGTACCCAAGATACAGCCAGGGCAGGCCCATGGCGCGGCACCGGTCGATCTGCCACAGCACGCCGTAGGTGCCCAGGCTGCCCGGCGCATGCGGATCGAAAAATGTATATACGGCCGAAAGGCCCGTGTCCAGGATGTCGATGATGGACACCATCTGCAGTACGCCGCTTTCGTCGCGAAACTCTATCAGGGTGGTGTCGACCCGGGTGGTCAGCAGAAACTGCGTGTATTGCGATTGGTCGTTGTCGTCCATGCCCGCGCCGGCATGCCGGGTGGAGACATAGCGCCGATAAAGCTCGAAGTGTTCCGGCTCGAATTCCAGTGGGGCGTTGCGCGCCCGCAGGTGCTGGTGCCGGCGCCATAGCTTTTTCTGGGTGCGGCTGGGCTGGAAGCGTTCGACGTCTACACGGATGGGCTGGCATGCCTGGCAGGCGTCGCAGTGCGGACGATAGGTGAACAGCCCGCTGCGCCGGAAGCCCTTTTCAACAAGGTGCGAATAGGTGGCGGCGTCGATGAGGTGGGTGGGGGCGGCCACCTGCGAGCGTGCCTCGCGCCCTTCGATATAGCTGCATGGGTACGATGCCGTCGAATAGAACTGCAGGGTCTTGAGGGTCAGCTCGGTGGGATGGCTCATGGCAGCGCTTTGCAGGGCGGGGCAGATTTCATTATGGCGTCAAGGCCGGCAGCGGGGCAAGATGCCCGTCGGCCATCAGGCGGCCCTTCGGCCATTGCGGTGTCGCATGCGTTCGGGCTTCAGCCAGCAGAAGCAGAAAGTCTTCGCGGTCCATGGGCCGGGCCCCCAGGCTGGCCAAGTGCGAAGTCTGTTGCTGGCAATCGATATGCCTGATGCCCTGCCGTTGCAGGAAGCGCACCAGGTACGCCAATGCCAGCTTGGATGCGTCGCTGACGCGCGCGAACATCGACTCTCCGAAGAAAAAGCGTCCCAGGCTTACCCCATACAGGCCTCCCGCAAGTTCGCCATTGATCCAGGTTTCGATGCTATGGACATGGCCTGCCCGGTGCCAGGCATGATAAGCGGCCTGGATCTGCGGAGAGATCCAGGTGCCGGCCAGGCTGCCGCGCGGCTCGGCGCAGGCCCGGATGACGCGCACGAACGCCGTGTTGATGCGGATCTGGACGGAAGCCTGCGCGTCATGGTCGCCGCGGGCGATCTGCCGCAGCTTCTTGTCCAGCGAATGCGACACGCGAAAGTCGTTGCAGGCAAGCACCATGCGCGGGTCGGGGCTCCACCACAGTATGGGATCGCCCTCGTTGAACCAGGGGAATATTCCCTGGGAGTAGGCATCGGTAAGCCGTTCGATAGAGAGGTCGCCCCCCACGGCCAGCAGGCCTTCCGGCAGCGCCTTGCTGGGGTGCGGAAAAGGAGTGTCGTCGTCGATCCAGGCCAGGGGGTTCACGGCAGATGCGCCTTAGTGTCAACCTAATCAGGCACCGGCAGGGGAATGTCGTAGTGGTGCATGGGAAACTGCGCGCCCTTGCGGTCTTCGACATAGTGTTCCAGCGTGGTGATGACGGTGCGGAAGGCCAGTTCGGACCAAGGTATCTGGTCCAGCGGGAAGAAGCGCGCTTCGAGGCTTTCGGGGCCGGGGAAAAGGTCTTCGGACAAGGCGCGGGCAAGGTAGAAGAAATGTACCTGCTCGGCATGGGGCACGTCGATGACGGTATACAGTGGGCCCAGCTCGATCTGGGCGCCGGCTTCTTCCTGGGTTTCGCGCATGGCGCCCTGGGCGGTGGTTTCGCCAAGCTCCATGAAGCCCGCCGGCAGCGTCCATTTGTCGTAGCGGGGCTCGATGGCCCGCCTGCACAGCAAGACTTTGTCTTGCCAGACAGCCAGTACGCCCACGACATTGCGCGGGTTCTGGTAGTGGATGGCCCCGCAGTTTTCGCAGACGGCGCGCATGCGATTGTCGTCGGGCGGCACGCGCAGGGTGATGGCGGCGCTGCATTGGCTGCAGAACCTCTGTGTGCGGGGCGCGGGAAAATAGAACGAAGGGGCGGGGGTCGTCATGGCCCTATTCTATATTTATTTGCTCGCGCTGCGTGGCGCTGCGGACAGGCGCCGCGGCGTCTGATCGCTTGCGTGTGCGGCGGCGGCTGCATACGGTCTGCCGCATTGCCGGGTGCGCGGAGGCGGGTGCCCGATTCAGGGCGCGGGGCAGGGAACGAAACCCAGTTGCCGGGGCAGCCCGGACGCGGGACAGAAGCGCAGCGGGGCCGTTGCCCTAGCGCCGCCCGGCATTGTTGGGGACGTTGCCAGGCACAGCAGCAGGTCTGGCCGGGCGGGCAAATCTGCTGGTTCGAGCGATTCCAGCAACGTCAGCAGGGGCTCGCCCGCCGAGGTATGCAGGGCGTCGAACACCGCCGGGGCATCGCGCCCCGATATCAGACCGGCACCATGCTCGGTTTCGGCATACAGCCGGCCCTGGTCATCGAGCCACCAGCCGTTGATGTGTTCGGCCTTGAGGCCATTGTGTGTGTGCAGCGTGGACGCGTCGCTGCCCGTGAGCAGGATATAGGGCGCGGCGTCAAGGCGTATGAAGACGCGCTGGGGGCCGTTCTGAAAATACCAGCGCCCCGACGCGTCGCAGCCATAGTTGCGGTTGATGAACTGCCGGATTTGCGCGCTTTCAATGGGTTCGCCGGAAGGCAAGGGCTGCAGGCACGGCTGGCCGGGCCGCCAGGCGTCGCCGCCGGGGTGCAGGCGCCATTGGCCCTGTTCCGAAAGCGACAGCCAGCCGTAGATATCCGGCACGTCGGGCCACCGCGCCATTGACGCAACTACGCTGTCGTCCATGCTTTTTCCAGCCGAAATCATTCAAATCTTATTCAAATATTACTGCACAATAACGTAAAAAGCCGTCAAGATGGATGAGAATACTGGCATTAGTTGACATAATATGCTATACTGCCAAACGTTGCCCGTCGCATGTGCGACCGGCCGGTGCATGCAAGGAGAGTTCAATTTATGTCGAAAAAGCCGACGCAGAAAAAAACCCCTTTTGTGATCGAGCCCCTTAACTGGGTCGCTCCGGATGCCAAGCGCGCCAAGAATGAAAGCAGCCGCGACGACGAGCGGCAAACCCCCGCCAAGCGCGACGACAAAGACTAAGCCAGCAAATCCGCTTGCCGCCCGCCAGTGGCAAGGCAAGTGCAAGCGGGCCGTCATCCCGGCCGCAAGCGGCCAGGCGCAAAAAACCCCTCGAATTCCCACCCCGCCGGGGCGGAGGGTTCGAGGGGTTTTCTTTAGCTGGACTTCTTCTTGGGTTTTTCCGTGCCGATCGACACTGGATCGCTGGCGGGAAACGTTTCATCCAGCCCCTGGTCCAGCAGTTCTTCCTCAGACTTCTTTTTATCCTTGCCCTCGGAAGGCGTGGCAACGCTGGGCGAGGCCGGATGGTCGTCCTTGGTTGGAAAGGGCGTGTCTTTGTCCGGCTTGTTGTCTGAGTCGTTCATGGCCGTAAACCCCTTTAGCGCGTAGCGCCCATGGGCGCGGTCGGTGAAGAAGCGGGCGCGGGCGCCGGCGCTTCCTTCGGATACTCATAAGCGGGCATTTCCTTCAACTGATCCTTGGTGTAGCCCTGCAGGGTCAGCTTGTCGCCGCTTTCCTTGATTTCATTGATGGGAATGGCCACCGGGTGCTCACCCACGCCGACGAAGCCGCCTACGCCGAGAATGACGTGCGTGACCTTGTTGTCGGAAGACATGACCAGGTCTTTGATGTCGCCTACTTTTTCGTCGTTCTCGTTATAGACCGACTTGCCTTGCAGCTTGGCCTTGAAGCTGTCGCCCGCGGAGGCGTCCGGTGTCGATTCCGCGGCCGAGCTATCCGAAGCGCTGCTGCCTGTCGACGCGCCATTGCTCGAGGGGGCGGTGGTAGAGCCCGAAGCGCCGGTGTCTGAAGAGCCACTGCCGCTCGTGCCGGTATTCGGGGCGCCGTCCGTGCCCATGTCGGTTTGGCTACCCGACTGGGGAGAGGTGGTCCCTTCAGTGGCGCCGCCTGTTTGCGCATAGGCAACGGGCGCAATGGCAAAAGGCATGCTGCAAAGGACGATCGCCAGCTTTTTCTTCATAGTCATAGCATTCTCCTGTTTGACAGACCGAAGAAGGTCGGTAAAGCTACAGCAAATACCATGCCGTCCGACGAATGGCCGCAAGAGAGAAAAAGAAGCATTGCGCAGGCACGAAACTTGCGCAAAACCCGGTGATTTTTAGGCAACAGGGAGGAAAGCAGCACACAGGTCCGCAACGCTAATTTCCCCGCGTTTTGACCTTACGCAGCACCCGCGGGGCAGTACTTGACTATGGGGGGAAGGGCTTTCGAGCCTTGAACACAGTACAAACCGGGTAAAAATTACCGATTTCCCGGGGCGAATGATCCCCGCTCATTTCCATAACGCAAATAAAGGAAGATGCCATGCTTTACACCATTGCAGTCATTCTCTTGATTCTCTGGCTACTGGGGTTGGTAACCTCGTACACCATAGGCGGCTTCATTCACATTCTGATCGTGGTCGCCATCGTGATGGTGCTGATCCGTCTGATCAGCGGCCGCGCGCCCTAGCGGCGGCGCATACGCCCGTCCTGCCTGCAGCGCTTTCGCTGCCGGGGGCGGACGCAGCATGCCGCGTCCGCCCCCGGCCTGCCTTCAGGCAGGGCAATATGTATCACAAGAGACCAAGAAAATGGAAAGCGGCGTGCGCTTGCCTGCCGGCCCGGACGGCAGCGTATTGTTCGTACAGCTTACCGACCTGCACCTTCCCGAAGAGGCCGGTGCTTTGGTTGCGGGCGTCGATACCGACCACAGCCTGCACAAGGTCCTGCGCTCTGTAGCCGACGACCTTCCCAGAAAACCCGACTTCATCCTGGCCACCGGCGATATCGCCGACACGGGTGCCGCATCCGCCTACAGGCGCTTCCGGCAATCCATAAGCGCGATCGAGGCGCCGGCGTTCGGCCTGCCGGGCAATCACGACCTGCCCGCCGTACTGTTCGATGAATGGCGCGGCCATGTGCCCGAATGGATAGACACGCCGGCCTGGCGCATTGTCTTGCTCGACACGACCTTGCCCGGCGAAGACGGTGGACGCCTGGGCCCGCAGCGGCTTGCGGGCTTGCACCGGGCGCTGGATGGCGCGCCGGACCATGCTCTGGTGGTCTTGCATCACCACCCGGTGCCGGTGCATAGCCAATGGCTGGACGAGTACATGCTGCAAGACGCCGAAGCCCTGTTCGAATGCATCGCCAACCGCGATCAGGTGCGGGCGCTGCTTTGCGGACACGTGCACCAGGAGCAGGACGGATGGTATCGCAGCACGAGTGTGGGCCCGTGGGCGCCGGACGCGACGATACGCGTGCTGGCATCGCCTTCGACCGCCTTCCAGTTCATGCCTCGCACGCGCGAGTATCAGCTGGACGCCGCCGGCCCGGCTTACCGATGGTTGCTTTTGCATCCCGATGGTGGTCTGGACACGGGGGTAGAATACTTGGCAGCCGGCTCCGGCAGCTCATGATTCGCCGCCTTTCATCGATACCAGGAGACTCCATGCACGCATCATTGAAATCCCGTCTGTTCATTGGTGGCGCCATCGTGGCGGCGGCTCTGGCCGCGCCCGCCTACGCCCAATATACCGGCCCTTCCGAAGCCGGGCGCGCGCAAAATACGGTGGAAGCCATTCTGGCCAACCCCACCGACGATCAGTTGGTGACGCTGCAAGGGCAGCTTCTGCGCAAGATCGGCAAAGAAAAATACATTTTCACCGACGGCACCGCCGAGATCGTGGCCGAGATCGACGACGACGACTTCCCGCGCGAGCCTGTCGACGAGAAAACCAAGGTGGAAATACACGGGGAAGTGGACACCGGCCTTCGCCGGCCGCCCGAGATCGAGGTGGATTCGATACGGGTCGTGAAATAAACTGGAGGCGCCACTCGGAATCGAACCGGGGTACACGGATTTGCAATCCGCTGCATAACCACTCTGCCATGGCGCCCTGTGGCCCAACCCTTGATGTCGAGCGGCTTTTTGCCGCTTGCATTGTCAACGACTGCGCGTCAACCCGTTAAGCCAAGTCCGCCATTATACACAACGGGCGATACCGGAACGAACGGTACAATCGGGGCTTTGTCCCAGGCGCAAGGAGGGCGGGCGATGAGCCAGGCCGAAACCACACTCAACGTATCCAGCACCTCATCCGACTGGAGGGGCGTGGCCCTGTCCAATTTCATGCTTTCCCCCTTCAGCCTCGACGGAGCGCTGTTCGCTTCCATCGAGGGCTTCATCCAGGGCATCAAGTTTCCCGAAGGCGATGCGCGGCGCGAACAGGCCTTCGTCTCCAGCGGCTGGGACGCCAAGCACCTGGGCGATACGGCCGACCGCAGCGGCGCCTACTGGAAAGGGCAGCGCCTGCCTTATGGTTCGGCCGAACACCATCGCCTCATCGAGCGGGCCATTCGAGCCCGCATTGCGCAAAACTCGGGCCTGGCGCAGGTGCTGGCGTCGACCGCCGGCGCCACCCTCGTCCACAGCACGGGAAGCGAGCCCGAGTCGCCCACGACCTCGCTTCCCGCCACGGTGTTCTGCCGCATACTCAACGAGATGCGCGACGAACTGCTGTCAGATGGGAAGGTCCGCCCGGTCTGATGCCTTCTTCAAGCTGACCACCGAGACCGCCGTCTCGGTGCGCTCGCCCGGCGAGCCGGCGCCTTCGCTCGCTGCCGGCTCGGGGCGGCCGCCCTCGGGCGCCTGTTCATCCGGCTGATACAGGTCCTGCGACAGCTTCATGCTGCAGAACTGCGGCCCGCACATGGAGCAGAACTGGGCGGATTTCATGGCGTCCTTGGGCAGGGTCTGGTCATGGAACTCGCGGGCGGTTTCAGGGTCCAGCCCCAGGTTGAACTGGTCCTCCCAGCGGAACTCGAATCGCGCCTTGGACAAGGCGTTGTCCCGTATCGCGGCGCCGGGCGTACCCTTGGCCAGGTCGGCGGCATGGGCGGCGATCTTGTAGGTGATGATGCCGTCCTTCACATCCTGCTTGTCGGGCAGGCCCAGGTGTTCTTTGGGCGTTACATAGCACAGCATGGCGGTGCCGTGCCAGGCGATCAGCGCCGCGCCTATGCCCGAGGTGATGTGGTCGTATCCCGGCGCAATGTCGGTGGTGAGCGGGCCCAGGGTGTAGAAGGGCGCCTCGTGGCAGTGCTGCAATTGCAAGTCCATGTTCTCTTTAATGAGGTGCATGGGCACGTGTCCCGGCCCTTCGATCATCGTCTGGACCTCATGCCGCCAAGCGATTTGGGTCAGCTCGCCCAGGGTGCGCAGCTCGGCGAACTGGGCCTCGTCATTGGCGTCGTGGCCCGAGCCGGGGCGCAGGCCGTCGCCCAGCGAAAAGCTTACGTCGTAAGCCTTCATGATCTCGCAGATTTCTTCGAAGCGCTCGTACAGAAAGCTTTCGCGCCGGTGGGCATGGCACCATTTGGCCATGATGGAGCCGCCGCGCGAGACGATGCCTGTCAGGCGTCCGGCCGTCAGCGGGATGAAGTCGCGCCGCACGCCCGCGTGGATGGTGAAGTAGTCGACGCCTTGCTCGGCCTGCTCCACCAGTGTGTCCCGGAACAGTTCCCAGGTTAGCGCCTCGGCGCGGCCATCGACTTTCTCCAGCGCCTGGTAGATGGGGACTGTGCCGATGGGCACGGGCGAATTGCGCAGTATCCACTCGCGTGTCTCGTGGATGTTTTTGCCGGTCGACAGGTCCATGACCGTGTCGGCGCCCCAGCGCGTGGCCCAGGTCATTTTCTCGACTTCGTCGCGGATGCTGGAGCCCAGGGCCGAATTGCCGATGTTGGCATTGACCTTGACGAGGAAGTTGCGGCCGATGATCATCGGCTCGGATTCCGGGTGGTTTACGTTGGCCGGAATGATGGCGCGGCCGCGGGCCACTTCCTCGCGCACGAATTCAGGCGTTACGCTGGGCGGGATGGCGGCGCCGAGGGCCTGGCCGGCATGCTGACGCAGCAGTTGCCGCGCGGCGCGTTCTCCGTTGGGGCCGCTGCCGGCCAGCGCCTCGATGTACTGCTCGCGCCGCAGGTTCTCGCGCAGGGCCACGAACTCCATCTCGGGCGTGACGATGCCGCGGCGCGCATAGTGCATCTGTGTCACGCTTTGGCCGGGCAATGCCTTGCGCGGCGGGCGCGTCCGGCTGAAGCGTATGGCGTCCAGGCGCGCGTCGGTTTCTCGGGCACGCCCATAGGCGCTGCTGATGCCCGTCAATGCCTCGGTGTCGCCGCGTTCGGCTATCCACGCCTCGCGCAGGGCGGGCAGGCCCTTGTGCAAGTCCATGGCCGCGTCCGGGTCGGTATAGGGGCCGCTGGTGTCGTAGATGGTAAGGGGAGGATTGGCGCCGCCGCCCAGCGCGGCGGGCGTATCGTCCTGTTCGATTTCCCGAAAGGGAACGCGCAGGTCGGGCCGCGAGCCGGTCTGGTAAACCTTGCGGGAACGGGGCAGTTGCGTGACGGCGGCGGTGTCCATGGCCGGGTCACGGTGGGGAAGGTCGAAGTGGGGTTTCAAGATGTGCTCCAAAAAAGAAACTAATGGAGCCGATAGGGATTTATCTCGTAGCGATTGAACGACGCGAAGTCGATTGAAGAAACGAGCACGCTCCCAGCATCGGCGTTATCCGTACTGGTACGAAGGGACTCTCTCAACCCGCCGGCGCAAGCCGGCAAGTACCCCTGCGTGCTGGCTAGTATACTCAAATCGACTTGGAGCAAGGCGGAAGCCCGGCCACAGCCTTTCGCGAGTACCTTGCTGCAGCCCACCGTCATGGCAACCGGAGACTACATGTGTCGCACCAAGCAGCAAGCTCCAGGCTCGATCGCCCCGTGGACCAAACCCGCGACCACATGCTCGGCCCGGCCGATGCACCGATCACGGTAGTCGAATACGGCAGCTACGACTGTCCATACTGCCGGGCGGTGAACGAACATATCGTCCAGCTTAGGCACGAGTTCGGCGACCGCCTGCGCTATGTGTTTCGTCATTTCCCCTTGCCGGGCAGCGATATCGCATTGCGCGCGGCCTGCCTGGCCGAGCGGGCCCCCAGCGAGGAAGGATTCTGGCGGGCCCATATCACCTTGATGACGCGTTCGCACACGCTCAGCGAGGACGACCTTGTCCAGGCGCAGCGCGACCTGGGCCTGCCGGCTTCCACCCAGCCGTCCGTTCCGGCGGACGACGCCCGCAGCAACCCCCGGGTCGAGGAAGACATTCGCAGCGCCCGCGCCAGCGGAGTGGTGGTTACGCCCACTTTCTTCATCAACGGACGGCGCTACGACGGCCCCTGGGATGAAAGCTCGTTCACCGACGCCATGCTGCGCACGCCCGGGCATCGCATCCGCAGCGCGGCCGAGGATTTCGCCGGCTGGGCGCCCGCGGCCGGGCTGCTGTTGCTGCTGGGCGCGATACTGGCGGTGCTGCTCAGCAACTCCAGCCTGGGGCCCGCCGTTGCGCAATGGTGGGAGCTTCCGCTGGGGCTCTCGTTCGGCGAGTCGGCGTTCAGCATGTCGCTGCTGCATTGGATCAACGATGGCTTGTTGACCTTCTTCTTTCTCGTCGTCGGCCTGGAGATCAAACGGGAATTCACGGTGGGGCATCTGGCCGACCTGCGCGCCGCGGCCCTGCCTGTTGCCGCGGCGCTCGGCGGCATGGCGGCTCCTGCCCTGGTTTACTCGCTGATCGTGCCGGCCGGGCCCTGGGCGCATGGCTGGGGCGTGCCCATCGCCACCGACACCGCGTTTGCCGTCGCCCTGATCGCCATGATGGGGAACAAGGTTCCGACTTCGCTGCGGGTGTTCCTCACCGCGGCCGCCATCGTGGACGACATCGGCTCCATCGTGGTCGTGGCCGCTTTCTATTCCGATGCACTCAGCCTGCAATACATGGCGGGAGCCCTGGTGCTTGTCGGCGTGCTGGCTTTGCTCAATCATGCCCACATCTATCGGGTGGCTCCCTATGCCGCGGTGGGCATCCTGCTGTGGGCTTGCATCCACGCCAGCGGCGTGCATGCCACGCTGGCCGGCGTGTTGCTGGCCCTGTTCATTCCCACCCGGCCTCCCGCCAACATGATGGCGCTTACCGCCCAGGCCGATGCCCTGCTTGCCGCCGAGGCGCGCCGCAGTGGCGAGGTGCTGCGTAGCGGCCCGTCGCAACCGGCCTTAAGGGCTTTCGATGCCCTGCACGACAGGCTGGAGTCTCCCGCCGCCCGGGTGCTGCGTACCATGGGCGCCCGCTCCAGCTATGTGGTGCTGCCCTTGTTCGCACTGGCCAATGCGGGCATTGCCATCGGTCCGGGCATTCTGCACGGGCACGGGCCGCTGGTTCTGGCCATCATGGCGGGGCTGGTCGTGGGCAAGCCGCTGGGGCTGGTTGCGGCCTCGTGGGTAGCGGTAAGGCTGGGCATGGCGAAGAAGCCGTCGGACTACTCATGGACCCAGCTGGTCGGTGCGGCGGCGCTTGCCGGCATAGGCTTCACGATGTCGCTGTTCATCGCCGGCCAGGCGTTTCCCGGCGAGAGCGATTTCGCCGCCGCCAAGGTGGCGATCTTCATTGGCTCCATCATTGCTTCGGTGGTCGGCGTTGCCATCCTCTGGAAAGCCGGGAGCGGGGCCGACCCCGAGCAAACGCTCTGATGCTGCCGGACATGCGCCCGACGCGCGGCGGGCAACACGGCGCCTGCCGCCACGGGCGCCAAGCAATACCCAGGAGGTATCCGTCATGATGACGAACGACACGGCCGTTATGCTGGCCTGCTACAGCGACTGGGCCGACCAGATACTGTTCAAGGCCCTGGAGGGTCTGCCCGAAGGCGCTGCGTACCGGCAGGGTCCCACGCTGTTCGGCTCGATGCTGGGCACCCTGAACCACAACTACCAGGTAGACTTGATCTGGCGCGCTCATTTGCTGGGCGAGCAGCATGGGTTTTCTTCCCGGCGCGACGTGTTGCACCCCGATCTTCGCGACCTGATCGCGGAGCAGTCCAGGGTCAACCAGTGGTATGTCGATTGGGCGCGGGCGCAAGATGCCGAGAGCCTGGGCCAGCGCCTGAAGTTCAACTTCGTATCGGGCGAGCCGGGTGAAATGACCCGCGGCGGCATGCTGCTGCATGTCGTCAATCACAAGACGTACCACCGGGGCTGGGTCAGCCAGATGTTTTTCGATTTCGGCATGAAGCCGCCCGAGACCGACCTTTCCGTCTATCTGTGCCAGGTCTGAAATACATTTCACGTACGCTGGCCGTCATCGACAACGCATCGCTTGCGGCTTGATTCAGGGCTCGCATCGGCGAGCCAGGGCAAGCCCGGCCCGCCGCAAACAAGGTGCCCCGCTTGATGCGAAAATATCGCGATCCATTGTTTCCGGAGGCGACCTTGCTCCGCTGGTTTGAAAGCTTTCTCAATCCCTTTCCGCCCGACGAGGCGCCGCATCCGCCCAAGGGGCTGCTTCCCTTCCTGTGGGCGTGTACGCACGGTTCGCGGCGCTACCTGGCGCTGCTGGCCGTGTTCAGCGCCAGCGTGTCGATCTACGAGGCCTGGCTGTTTGCGTTTCTTGGCCAGGTGGTCGACCTGCTTTCGGCATGGCAGACAGGTCAGCAGGCCGCCGTGCAGGAGCAGCGCGCGCTATGGACGATAGGCCTGGTGCTGGTGGCCAGCGTCGTGCTGGTGGCGGTGCGCACCATGATCCAGCACCAGGTGCTGGCCATCAACCTGCCTTTACGGCTGCGCTGGGATTTCCACCGCCTGATGCTGCGGCAAAGCCTGGCCTTCTTCTCCGATGAATTCGCCGGGCGCGTCACCACCAAGGTCATGCAGACGGCGCTGGCCGTGCGCGAGGTGCTGCTCACCTTCGTGGAAATCGTGCTGGGAATCGGCGTTTACTTCGTGACCATCATCGCCCTGGCAGGCGGGTTCGATGCGCGGTTGATGCTGCCTTTCCTGGGCTGGATCGTGTTGTACGGACTGGCCATGAGGTATTTCGTGCCTCGCCTGGGCAAGGTCGGACAAGAGCAGGCCCACGCCCGCTCGTCCATGACCGGCCGCATTACCGATGCCTATTCCAACATCACCACGGTGAAGCTTTTCTCGCACACCCGGCGCGAGGCCCAGTTCGCCCGCGCGGCCATGGAAGACTTCAAAGAAACCGGCTTTCGCCAGATGCGCCTGGTCAGCCAGTTTGAGGTCGTCAACCAGGCGCTGGTCGTGGGGCTGATCATCGCCTCGGGCGGCTATGCCCTGTGGCTATGGCACGCAGACCAGATAGGCGTTGGCGCCGTGGCGGCGGTTACGGCCATGTCGCTGCGTGTCAATGGCATGTCGCACTGGATTATGTGGCAAATGGCGACTCTGTTCGAGAACATAGGTACGGTGCAGGACGGCATCGCCACGCTTTCGCGTGTCGCCAAGGTGCAAGACGCGCCGGAAGCGTCTGTGCTGCAGGTAACCCATGGCAAGGTCGAGTTCGACGGAGTTTCCTTCAATTACAACGGCGAACGCCAGGTTTTCGATGGCCTGAGCCTTACGGTGCGCCCGGGCGAGAAGATCGGTCTGGTGGGCCGTTCGGGCGCCGGCAAGTCGACGCTGATCAACCTGCTGCTGCGCTTCTACGACCTGGACAGCGGACAGATACGCATAGACGGCCAGGACATTGCCCTGGTCACGCAGGACAGCCTGCGGGGCGCCATCGGCATGGTTACCCAGGACACCTCGCTGCTGCATCGGTCCATCCGCGACAATATCGCATATGGCCGCCCCGACGCCGGCGAGGCCGAGATCCGCGCCGCCGCCGTCCATGCGCAGGCCGACGACTTCATCCGCGAACTAAGCGATCCACAGGGCCGCAGCGGCTACGACACCCAGGTCGGCGAGCGCGGCGTCAAGCTCTCGGGCGGCCAGCGCCAGCGCATCGCCATTGCGCGCGTCATGCTCAAGAACGCCCCCATTCTCCTGCTTGACGAGGCCACCAGCGCCCTCGATTCCGAGGTCGAAGTGGCCATACAGGAAAGCCTCGACGAAATGATGCAGGGCAAGACGGTGATCGCCATCGCCCACCGACTGTCCACTATTGCGGCCATGGACCGGCTTATCGTATTGGACCAGGGACGCGTCATCGAAGAGGGCAGCCATGCCGAACTGCTTAAGCTGAACGGCGTGTACGCGCGCTTGTGGAGCCATCAGAGCGGCGGTTTCCTGGGGCAAGAGGGCGAGATGGAGCCGGAGACCACGCAGTAAACCAGAGAAGCTGCCCGGGCGGGGTTTCGCCCGGTGCGGTGCCGGGGAATGGTGCAGGTCGCGAAAAGCAGGCGGCAAGCCGGCAGTTCCAGGATGTTAAAGTGCGGCGATGGAAGAGGAGCAGCTTAAATGAAGCAGCCACAAGATGCGCCGCTGGCGTTTCAAGAGGCCTGGAACAGCCATGACATGCGGTCACTCGGGGCGCTGTTCCATGAGGACGCGACATTCGTGAACCGGTTCGGCCACTATGTGCGCGGCATTGATGAAATCATCGAGCTGCACGCGCCCATCCACGCAACCATCTATAGCGACTCCACGCTGGATAACGAGTTGATCGACGCGGTCCCGGTCGGCGACGACGTGGCCGTAATCCATTTCTGGAGCCGTCTTTCGGCGGGAGCAGCCCATCCGGCGGGTCCGCACGCTGTCGATACGCTGATCCTCGCCGTATTGGCGCGCCAGGCCGAAGAATGGCGGATCAAGGCGCTCGAGAACGTCACCTTGACAAACCCCCGCAGCGGCGAGCCTGTGTTGAGGGGCGACTGAGTTGTCGTCCGAATCCAGCTGCTTGAAGGAATACTGACATGGCAAAAACTGAAGCGCTCGCATTCACGGCAAAACTGCTTCGTCCGGCGAAGCCCGGCGAAGGCAGCGAATGGGGATTCCTGGTCTTGCCCAGGGCCGTCAGCGAAAAACTGCCCAGGCGCGGCAGGACGTCGGTAGAAGGTGCGCTCGAAGGGCATGCTTTTCAGGCTACGCTCGAGCCCGATGGTCGACTCAGCCATTGGCTCAAGGTGAGCAAAGAGCTTCAAGACGCCGCCGGCGTGTCGCCTGGAAACATGGTTGAGATCCAGCTTGTTCCGGCCGCCACGGAACCCGAGCCGCCGTTGCCCGATGACCTGCGAAAAGCACTTGCCTCTTCGCCGGCAGCCAAGGCCACCTGGGAAGACACGACGACCATCGCACGCCTTGACTGGATCCATTGGGTCGAATCCGCAAAGCAGGCCAAGACCCGGCAGCGCCGGGTCGAGAACGCCTGCGACATGCTCGCCGCGGGCGAGAGGCGCGTGTGCTGCTTTGATTCGTCGGGCTACTACAGCAAGAGTCTTTCGGCCCCCAAGGCCGAAGAGTAGCGGCATGCATCGTACCGGAATGCTACATTAGCGGTCGTTCGCCCAAACCAAACCTCGCAAGGAAACGCCATCTATAAAGCCTACCTTCTTCTGGCGCTGACCACACTTTTCTGGGCCGGCAACTCCATCGCCGGCAAATGGGCGGTGGGCCATGCCTCGCCCATGGTCCTGGTAAGCGTCCGCTGGATGACCCTGCTGGTGCTGCTGTACGTGTTCAAGCGCGATCAGATCGCGGCCGACTGGGTCGTGATTCGGCCCCGCCTGGCCTACCTGCTTATGCTGGGGGTGCTCGGGTTTACCGTGTTCAGCGCGGCGCTGTACTACGCGCTGGTCTTCACCACCGCCATCAACTCAAGCATCCTGCAGGGAAGCATGCCTCTATTCGTGTTCGCGGCAAGCTTCGTGCTCTTTTCCAGTCGCATCAGCCAAGCGCAGGCGCTGGGTTTTGCCTGTTCCTTCATAGGTGTGATCGTCATCGCGGTGCGCGGCGAGTTGGGCAACCTGATCTCGCTCAACATCAACTTCGGCGATGCCCTGATGTTCGTTGCCGTGCTGGGTTATGGCATATACACCGCCGCTTTGCGCAACAAGCCAAAGATGCACTGGACCAGCCTGATGTTCATCCTGTGCCTGGGGGCCACCTTGTCGTCCCTGCCTTTGCTGGCCTTCGAGGCGGCCCAGGGAAAGTTCATCTTTCCCGACATGCAGGGATGGGCGGTCATCACCTATATCGTCATTTTTCCGTCGCTTATCGGCCAGGTTTTCTATATACGGGCCGTGGAGCTTATCGGCGGCAACCGGGCCGGCCTGTTCATCAACCTGCTGCCTGTCTGGGGCGCGCTGCTGGCGGTCACCCTGATAGGGGAAGAGTTCCATCTTTACCACGCCATCGCCCTGGCGATGATTCTGTCTGGAATCGGTTTTGCGGAGTATGGCGGCAGGAATCGTAGGCCACAATAGCTGGCCTGCACGGCAGGATACCGGACATTAGCTGATGCGTGGGGGCCGCGCGTGGCCGCCTGGGCGGCGCGCGGCTTCAGCCTTTCTATGGGCGGGCAATAACGCAGCACCGCGGCCTCGGCTTCCTATTTGTGCATGACTTCGACTGAGCTGTGTTAGCCCGCTATTACCGAGACCTGCTGAACTTCCGCATGCGCAAGGTGCGAGACCGCGATATGGCGGCCGACCTGGCTCAGGAAAGTTATGCGCGCGCGCCTTAGGACAGCGATGTGTCGCCCAGGACGGTGATCCAAGGCTTGTTGCGTGTCGTCTTGTTTCATCAAATTGCCATCACCTCATAAGATACTTGGAGCCTTCCTTCCCTGACAGGATGGCTCCGCATGAATGACGATCGGCTTGCCGAGTTTATGCAGTTTTCAAGAAAGTATCGGCATAAATTCAGGCGGATTGCCAAAGCGACCCGCAACGAGTGTGATCACGATGATGTGCAAAGCGAAGCCTGGATATTGGCCGAGTGCTGGGAACAGGCCGGGTCTCCGATAGATTTTGACAACCCGGAAGACATCGACAGGCTTTTCTCGTTTCTTTACAACAAGCTGGTAAAGCATGTAGAGAAGAACGTACGCCACGCTGTGCGTCTGGATCATTACTCGTACGGTGATGGCTCTGAAAGTGAAGCCCACCCGTTGATGAACAAGCTGGCGGCATCGGAAACCTTTCAGCCGCTGCAACGATTGTTGATGCTGGAGTCTGTCTCTGATCAACCGCGGGAGCCCGAGCCGCATGAATCAAGAGCCGGTGCATACCTGGCTCTTTTGCAACATCACCGCAACAAGATGCGGCCTGTCGCAGATCAACTGCTTATTTCACTTTCTTATTGCTACTATCGTTTCAATGAAGCACTGGAGATGGCGCGTAGCCAGTGTGATCTGCCCGATACCATCGGAAAATTAAACCCCGCCTTTTCGCCAGGTCCCTGGCGATCCTTTCGTCTACCTCGAAGAGGGCAGCCGCCTTGCTTGACCGCGTCGGGAACCCAAATAGAACTCTCGCTACCGCCCGTAAGCAGCCACCCAAGTAGTGGCGGCACCTTGTCATAGACCAAAATCGTCTTTAAGGCGGTCGATCTGGTGCATTTGTTCAATAGTTGTTCGATTGGTGATTTTTTCAAGGAATTCATTTTTGATGCCATTTCTCTAGAGCCTGTGCTGGCGACAGGATTTCAAATCCCCAATCAGCGGGTGAAAGCTCCAGCAAATCCTTGTCGCCGCTGATCAGCCATTCGGCCTTGCTTTGTAGGGCAGTGTAGAGAAACACATCGTCATCAGGATCGCGACTGTACGCTGGTCTGGGCGGCGCAGGCAAATCGGTCCATTGAGCCGCGGCAGCGAAGTCATGCAACAGCAGGCGCCGGCGCTCCATGTCCAGATAGCGATCAAATTTGGGAAGCCAGAGCCTGGTTTCGAGTTCTTCGAAGGTTTCTCGTGAGAATACCAACGTAGCGTGTTGCAGAAGGCAATCCACGATCTGCGCCGGGGCAGATCGTGGCGATAGCGCGGCACTGATCAGGACGTTGGTGTCGACGACGGCACGTTCAATTCTCATCGGCCAGGAGCTGTTCCAGCTTCTCGTCGGTCAAGCCCTTGGCGGCGGCTTCTTGGGCACTTTGCTTCAGGGTGTGCCGCAAACGGTCTGCATAGAACTCACGCATCGCTTGATAGTCCTCCGCTGACACCATGACGCCGACGACGCGGTTGCGTCGCGTGACCTGGATCGGTTCACGCTGTACCCGGTCGATCAGTTCACCGAATCGAGTTTTTGCCTCATTGGCGGTAAATGTTTGCATTTCGGACTCCTCGTACATATCTAGATCCCATCTTAATTGAATCGTTCGATTCGTTCAATTGGTGCAGATTGGCCGATTGTTGTCAAAAATGGCCTGCGAGGTATGCGGTGAGTGCCCTGAAGGCACTGCCATGGTTGCGGACGGCAGAGGTTCTGTACTGGGGCGATATTGATACTCACGGTTCTGCAATTCTAGACCGCGCGCGCAAGACCGTTCCACAAATCCGGTCTGTGCTTATGGATGAAGCAACGCTTCTAGCGCATCAGTCGCTCTGGGTGCAGGAGCCCTTGCTGTGCTCTAATGCAGAAACCGCCAAGGTTAGGCCGTCCGAATCGCCAAGTGTATAGGGGTGTCCAGTGGCTTTTGCCTGCCGTGTCGCAGAATTCGTAAGGCTCATGATGTCTCCAGAAAAAGGCCTGGCTTGAAACATATATGCGGACAAGCTGACTGAAACACAAGTCCATCTTGCCGCGAGCGCAACTCAAAAAATGGACTTGAAAATAGACCGAAATCGCGTGGTTGGAACGGTGTGATCAACCGTGTCTAGTGAGTGCCCATTCCATTGCTTATGGGATAGAGCCGAAAAAAAAGCCCAAACCGAAGTTTGAGCTTTTTTTAAATTCTTGGAGCGGGAAACGAGTCTCGAACTCGCGACCTCAACCTTGGCAAGGTTGCGCTCTACCAACTGAGCTATTCCCGCATTTGGTAAGCAAGAGATTATATCCTGCTTTTTTAACTGCTGCAAATCAACGCTGTTGAATCTGCTGCCGTTTTTTCTCGTTCCCGAGAAAGATCGAGATCATATCACATTTTTTCTGAAAGCATTAAAGAGGATGTTTTTGCGCGCGCTCGTCGCCCGCGTCCGTCGTTTATCATCGTGCTTTCACTTTGCGCAATCGAATCCAATCGTGCTTTCCCTGACCACCGACGAGGATCTTTCCTCTTTCAACACCATGGGCCTGCCCAGCCGGGCGACGGTGCTTGCCCGGTATGGCGATGCCGCGCAGTTGCCGGAGCTGTCCGAGCTTGCGCAACGCTACGGCAAGGTGTTTGTCCTGGGCGGGGGCAGCAATGTCATTCTCGAGCCGCATCTGTCGGGCCTGGTGGTCAAGGTACAGGCCCAGGGTGTGCGCTTGCTGTCGGAAAGCGACGAAGAGCTCGTGGTCGAGGCGCAGGGCGGAGAAAACTGGCACGGTTTTGTCTCGCAATGCGTCGACCAGGGCTGGCATGGGCTGGAAAACCTGGCCCTGATTCCGGGCACGGTGGGGGCGGCGCCGGTGCAAAACATCGGCGCCTACGGGGTGGAGCTGGACCAGCGTTTCCATAGCCTGCTGGCCTGGAACCTGCGGCAAGGGCGCCTGGTGGAGATGGGGGCGGCCGACTGCGGCTTTGCCTATCGCGACAGCGTGTTCAAGCGCGCCCCGGCCGGAACCTGGCTGATCGTGGCCTTGCGCCTGAAATTGTCGCGGCGGTGGCTGCCGGTGCTGGATTATCCGGCGTTGGCGGGGCATGCATCGTTCAAGCAGTCGCCCGCGCCCACAGCCCGGCAGGTGTTCGAAGCCGTATGCGACATACGCCGGAGCAAGCTGCCCGACCCCGCGGTGCTGGGCAATGCGGGCAGTTTCTTCAAGAACCCCATTGTCGATGCTTTGGCCTATGAGTGCATTCGCTCGGCCCATCCCGATGTGGTTGCCTATGCGCAAGGAAACGGGGCCTACAAGCTGGCGGCGGGGTGGCTGATAGACCGCGCCGGATGGAAGGGCCGGCGCCTGGGCCCGGCTGGGGTGCACGACAGGCAGGCGCTGGTGCTAGTCAACCATGGCGGCGCCACGGCACAAGACATCCGGCGCCTGGCCGATGCGGTGCGCGAAGATGTGCAGAGGCGTTTCGGGGTGACGCTGGAGCAGGAGCCAGTTTCGGTGGCCTGACGCCGCATGCATAGAGGCGGTGCGCGATGTGGGAACGGTGTTCAGGTGGACAGCACGTCTTGCATGTCGAACAGGCCGAACTCTTTGCGGGCCAGGTAGCGCGCGGCGCGCAGGCTGCCTTGCGCGTAGGTGGCCCGGCTGCCCGAGCGGTGGGTGATCTCGATGCGCTCGCCTTCGCCACAGAAATACACGGTGTGGTCGCCCACGATGTCGCCGCCGCGCACCACCGAGAAGCCGATGCGCCCGTTCTGGCGGGCGCCGGTATGGCCGTGGCGCGCCCAGTCGGCGATGTCGTCGAGCTTGTGTCCCCATGCGTTGGCCACGGTCTCGCCCATGGCCAGAGCGGTGCCCGACGGGGCGTCGACCTTGTTGCGATGATGGGCCTCGAACACTTCGACATCGTAGCCGCTGTTGAGCAGCTTGGCCGCCACGTCGAGCAACTTGAGGGCCGCATTGACGCCGACGCTCATGTTGGGTGCGAAGACGATGGCGATTTTCTGGCTGGCGGCATGAATGGCCTGCTTGCCGGCTTCGTCGAAGCCGGTGGTGCCGATGACGCACTTGACGCCCAGGCCCACGCAGACCTGCAGGTGGTTCAGCGTGCCCTCGGGGCGGGTGAAGTCGATGAGGCAGTCGGCGTCTTTGAGCGCTTCGAGGTTGTCGGTGATGAGAACCCCGGTTTCACGGCCCAGGAAAGTGCCGGCGTCCTGGCCGAGGCTGGGCGAACCGGCGCGATCCAGCGCCACGGTAAGGGTCAGGTCATCGGTGCCGAGCACGGCTTCGATCAGCATGCGGCCCATGCGGCCATCGGCGCCTGCTATTGCTATGCGCATGGTGGATCCTTAGCGTAACGGTTGGGGGCCAGGTTCGTTGGGCGTGGCGCCCGGCTGCAGCACGGACGGCGTGTCGAGCCCTATGGGCACGGCCTGGTCTTGCTGCGGCATCTGGGCGTCTTGTCCTTCGGTGCCTTGAGTGCCTTCGGCGCCCGGGGCGGCCAGCGGCTGGGCTTCGACCCCCTGCCTGGCGGGTGCATCGGGGTCGGGAACCTGGAAGGGCTGGTAGTCGGGCTGGTCGTCGCCTTCCCAGCGCACGAGCTGGTCGTTTTCGAACCAGACCGTGAAGCGGCGCTCTTCGGCGTTGCCGTAGCCAGGTTTGTTATAGTAGGGATAGTCCCAGCGGTTGGCGTGGAAGATGTCTTTCAGGGTGGGCGTACC
Source organism: Pusillimonas noertemannii (assembly GCF_003096595.1). GTDB lineage: Bacteria > Pseudomonadota > Gammaproteobacteria > Burkholderiales > Burkholderiaceae_B > Pusillimonas > Pusillimonas noertemannii. Next base: position 988,491 of record NZ_QEKO01000001.1, read on the forward strand.
CAGCACGTAGCGCACTTGTTCGCGCGTCATGCCTTGCTCAAGGCGAGCCACCTGTTCAGCCGTAACCCAGTTGCCCTGCTGGATATCCGCGCGATACGGAAAACCCCATTTGGTACCGCCGCAGGCAGACAGGGCTACCGCAAGAATGCAAACAGCCAAGCTGTTGCGCAAGTTTGAAGCCAATGGTTTTGCAGTCGTCAGCACGAAGCGCCCCTGTTATTCCAAGTCGGATAAAACCGTTATCATAAAGGCATAACAACAAACGCGTCATCGCGTCCGTCCACGCCAGGCGCCCTCGCGGGCCAAGGCCTGGTCAACCTTCATTTCCTGCCAGAGCTATTTTATCTATGAACGACCAGAATGAATTGAAGAATATGGGCTTGAAGGCGACCTTCCCACGCCTGAAGATCCTTGATATTTTTCGTAAAGCCGATCACCGGCACCAAAGCGCGGAAGACGTTTACCGCGCCCTCATCAACGAAGACGTCGATATCGGGCTGGCCACCGTGTATCGCGTACTTACCCAGTTCGAACAGGCCGGAATCCTGGTGCGCAGCCAGTTCGACGGGGGCAAGGCCGTATTCGAACTGAACGACGGCGACCACCACGACCACCTCATATGCACCAATTGCGGCAAGGTGGTTGAATTCTCTGATCACGACATCGAAAAGCGCCAGCACAAAATCGCCAAAGACCAGGGTTTTGTACTTGAAAGCCACACCATGCTGCTTTACGGCATCTGCCCCGATTGCAGTCCCAAGGGCAAGGCCGCTTAAGAAGCCGGTAGTTTTAAAAAGGCTGGGCCGCAACAGCGGCCTTCACCTGCCCAAGACACAAAAGCCGCCCAACCGGGCGGCTTTTGTGTCTTGGGGATATCTGAAGCAGGTGCCTCGGTCGTGTTTTTCCGGGTTACCCGGCCCCGCGGCAGTGGCCGTGACGCAGGCTGGCCTATGGGGCAAGCATTTCGCGGGCGTGCTTGCGGGTGGTGTCGGTGATTTTGAGCCCGCCCAGCATGCGGGCGATTTCGTCGACGCGGCCATTGGCGCCCAGAAGCTGTATTTGCGACAGGGTGGCCCCTTGCTGGGTGGTCTTGCTGACCTCGTAGTGGTGGTCGCCGCAGGCGGCCACCTGGGGCAGGTGGGTGACGCACAGCACTTGATGGCGCGCGCCTAGCTGGCGCAGCAGGCGCCCCACCACTTCAGCCACAGCGCCGCCCACGCCGGTGTCGACCTCGTCGAAAATGAGGGTGGGCACGCGGGCCGCCTGGCTGGCAATGACCGATAGCGCCAATGAAAGCCGTGCCAGCTCGCCACCGGACGCCACTTTGGCCAGGGGGCGGGGCGTCACCCCGCCATGGCCCGCCACCAGGAATTCAATGGTTTCGAGGCCATGGGCCGATGGCGGCGCGGCCTGGAGCGCGACCTCGAAGCGGCCGCCTTGCATGGCCAGGGTCTGCATGGCTTCGCTGACCTGGACCGAAAGTTTTTTTGCGGCTTTTTTCCGGGCTGCGCCCAACTGCCTGGCAAGTTCGTTGTAGCGGGCCTGGGCCTGCCGCACCTGCTCGGCCAGGGCGTCGAGATCGCCGGCCACGTCGGTTTCGGCCAGCTGGGCCTGGAGCGTTTGCAGCAGTTCGGGCAGGGCTTCGGGCTCGACCTTGAACTGGCGCGCGGCCTCGAACAGCGCAGAGAGCCTGCGTTCGGCCTGGGCGAGGGCGTCGGGGTCGAGCTCGAGGCGGTCGAGATAGCTGTTGAGATCGGAAGCGGCTTCGCCGGCGGCGATGCGCGCCGATTCGAGCGCTTCGCAGATGCCCTGCAAATGGGTGTCATGGCGCAGCAGGGGTTGAAGCTGATGCAGGGCGGCGCCCAGAAAATGCTGTACCGAGGCCTCGTCGTTGTCGAGTGCGGCCAGCGCCTGGGTGGCGCCCTGCAGCAGCGCCTGCGCATGGGCCAGCCGGTTGTGGCTGGCGCTTAGGGCTTCCCATTCGTCTTTGCCCGGATCGAGGCGCTGGAGTTCGCCGATCTGCCACTCGAGCCGCTCGCGTTCTTGCTGCAGGGCCTCGTGGTTGTCGCGGGCCTTGTGCAGGAGTTTTTCTGACTGCTGCCATTGCTGCCAGGCTTGCTGGGTGTCGCGGGCGAGCTGTTGATGCCCGCCCTGGGCGTCGAGCATGTCGCGCTGGCTGGCCGGCCTGGCCAGGCTTTGGTGGGCGTGCTGGCCATGGATGTCGACCAGGGCCTCGCCCAGCTGCTTCAGTTGCGCCAGGGTGGCGGGAACCCCGTTGATATAGGCGCGGCTGCGGCCCTGGCCATCGATGACGCGGCGCAGCACCAGGGCGTCGTCGGGGTCGAAGGACTGCTCGGCCAGTGCCTGGCGCAATTCTGTAGGGGCGTCGAAGACGGCGCTGATGTCGGTGCGGCTTGCGCCTTCGCGGATGGCGGCGGCGTCGCCGCGCGCGCCCAGGGCAAGGGAAAGGGCATCGATGAGTATGGATTTGCCCGCCCCGGTTTCACCGGAAAAAACCGTGAAACCCGATTCGAACTGGATTTCGGCCTTGTCGACGATGACGAAGTCGTGGATGTGAAGGCTGCGCAGCATGGTTTACTCGATTTCGTCGGTGAGCTGGGGCATGCGGTTCCAGTGCAGCTTGCGGCGCAACGTGGAGAAGAAGTTATAGCCCGCGGGGTGGACGAACCGCAGCGTGTCGCTGGCGCGGCGCACGTCGATGCGGTCGCCGGGCTGGCAGTCGGACCAGCTTTGCATGTCGAAGTGCACGCTGGCGCCGGATTCGACCCTGCCCAGGGCGGTGATGGTCATGCTGAGCAGCCCGCTGTCGGGTATGACGATGGGGCGGTTGGACAGGGTCTGGGGCGCCACGGGGACCAGCACGATCGACTTGAGCTGGGGATGCAGGATCGGACCGTTGGCCGACAGGGCATAGGCCGTGGAGCCGGTGGGGGTGGAAATAATGAGGCCGTCGGCCCGCTGGCTGTACATGAAGCCGCCGTCGAGCTCGATGCGCAGCTCGATCATGCCGCCGCGGCCGGCGCGGTTGATGACCACGTCGTTCAGGGCCAGGCCCGAGAACATGATTTCTTCGCCCCGCACGACGCGGCCTTCGAGGAGAATGCGCTCTTCGATGTCGAAGTTGCCCTGGATGACGCTGGTGAGCGCGCTGGTGGCATCTTGCAGGGGGATGTCGGTAATGAAGCCCAGCCGGCCGTGGTTGATGCCTATGAGCGGCACGTTGTAGGGGGCCAGCAGGCGGCCCGCGCCCAGCATGGTGCCGTCGCCGCCCATGACGACGGCGAGGTCGGCCGTTGCGCCGATTTGATCGTAGTTGGCGATGGGCTGGTCGGTAACACCGGTATTGTGCGCGGTTTCGGCTTCGATCAGCACATTACAGCCCGAGGCGCGCAAAGTGCTGCTGAGTTCGCGCAAAGGCCCGTCCAGCCCGCTGTCCTGGTACCTGCCTATGAGTGCAACGGTTTTAAAATGCATGGGCGAAGTCTTGTTGTGTGGGTTTTGGCATTGATATTGGAATTATGCCGAAAGTGGGTGGCAACTGTTAGGATTAAGATAGAGCCTTTCTATTGAACCCCCGAGATAGATCGATTATAAGTTCCCGATGTGGCGTCGGCAGCGTGTGGAAAACACGTAAGCACTGAAGCGCATACTATTTATGTCTATGGATGATCGAGCCAAAGCGCTGTTGAAGGCACTGATTGAACGTTATATAGCCGACGGGCAGCCGGTGGGTTCGCGCACCCTGTCGAAAATGTTCGACCTGTCGCCGGCCACCATTCGAAACGTCATGGCCGACCTCGAAGAGCTTGGCCTCATACACAGCCCGCACACGTCGGCGGGGCGGGTGCCCACGCCCCGCGGCTATCGCATGTTCGTCGACCGGCTGCTGGCGGTGCGGCGCTTTGAAGTGCTGCAGCCCAGTCAGATACTCGAAATGCTGCCGGCCGCCGAGCCCAGCCGCGCCGTCAACGCGGCGGCGGCCCTGCTGTCCAACCTTAGCCAGTTTGCCGGCGTGGTGCTGGCGCCCAAACGGGCGCAGGTGTTTCGCCAGATCGAATTCATCCGGCTGTCCGAGAAAAGGGTGTTGCTCATTATCGTCACCCCCGACGGCGACGTGCAGAACCGCATCCTGTTCGTCCAGCGCGACTATCTCGAGCAAGAGCTTCTCGAGGCCAGCAATTTCTTCAACCAGCACTTTGCCGGCATGTCCTTCGGCGAGGTGCGCGTGGCCATCGCCGACGAGCTCTCCTCCCTGCAGGCCGACATCTCCCGCCTCATGCAGGCGGCGGTCGAGGCCGGCACCGCCAAAGAAGACTCCGACGACTCCGTGGTCATTTCGGGCGAGAGCAAGCTGCTCGAGGTCTCCGAGCTGGCCTCCGACATGGACCGCCTGCGCCGCATGTTCGCCCTGTTCGAGAAAAAAACCGATCTGCTTCAGCTGCTTGACGTCTCCAGCCGCGCGCAGGGCGTCCAGATCTACATCGGCGGCGATTCGCAGCTGGTGCCCATGGAAGACGTCTCGGTCATCACGGCGCCCTACGGGGTCGACGGCAAGATCGTGGGCACGCTGGGGGTCATCGGGCCCACCCGCATGGCTTACGAACGTGTCATTCCCATCGTCGACATCACCTCCCGCCTGTTGTCCAACGCGCTCAGCCACAATCAGTCCTAGGGCCTGTCGACAGGCCCCAGGGCCTTCCAGTGCCGGCCGGCCCCGGCGCGGGCCGCCGCAAAGAGGCTATGCTTCGGGTGCCGCCCGATCCCGGCGCTTTCGTTTCCTTTTTTTCATGGCTGTCTATGTCCGTCCTCCTGCCGCCCCGCTATTTGCCCGAGCCCGCCGATGGCCAGGCATTCTCCGATCATCCCGAGCCGCGTGCGCCGGGGCCCGTAGGCGTCCTGCTGATCAACCTGGGCACGCCCGATGCGCCCGAGGCGGGCGCCATCAGGCGGTACCTGGCCGAATTTCTCTCTGATCAGCGCGTCATCGAGCTGCCGCAGCTGCTGTGGCAGCCCATACTTCGAGGGGCGATTCTGCCGCTGCGCCCGCGCAAGCTGGCCCCGCGCTATCGCGAGATCTGGCACGAGGGCGGCTCGCCCTTGCTGGTCTGGAGCCTGGCGCAGGGCAAAGGCGTCGACCAGGCCCTGAAGTCCCTGGGCATTCAGGCACATGTCGAGGTGGGCATGCGCTATGGCCGCCCGGCGCTTGACGGCGCGCTGGAAAATCTGCGTCGCCAGGGCTGCGAGCGCATCCTGGTCGTGCCCATGTATCCGCAATATGCGGCGTCCACCACGGCGACCGCCGTCGATGCCGTCGCCCGCTACGCCGCCCGCCTGCGCAACCAGCCCGAATTGCGCTTCATCAAGCGTTTTCATACCGAGCCCGAGTACATCGACGCCCTGGCCGGGCAGGTCGAGCGGCACTGGGCCCAGAACGGCGAACCCCAGAAGCTGCTGCTCAGCTTCCACGGCCTTCCGCGCGCCGTGGTCGAGAAGGGCGATCCGTATCGTCGCGACTGCATGGAAACCGCCGATCTGCTGGCTGCGCGGCTGGGAGACCGGGGCAAGCTGGTCAGCGTGGCCTTCCAGAGCCGCTTCGGGGCGCAAAAGTGGCTGGAACCCTATACAGAACCCACCTTGCGCGCTTGGGCGCGCCAGGGTGTTACGCAAGTGGATGTCATGTGCCCCGGCTTCCTGGCCGACTGCATCGAGACCCTGGAAGAGATCCAGATGCAGTGCCGCGACGCGTTTTTGTCCGAAGGAGGCCAGCGATTCGGCTTCATCCCCTGCCTGAACGACGACCCGCAGTGGGCTCGGGGCTTCGCCGCCATCGTGGGGCGGCACCTGCAGGGCTGGGTCAAGACAGCCTAGAGCCTGTTAACAGGCCCCGGGGTCTTGAAATGGGGGCATTGGCCCCCACTTTCATGTGATCGCCACACAGCAACTGGAGAACCGTATATGTCGGCACCGAATCAACCCCTTGATCCCAATGAAGAAAATCAATCCGTTGATGCGTCCGGTCAGCCCGAAGACAGCACGGGCCAGCAACAACCCGTCCCCGAAGAAGACCTGGCCGCGATGCTCGAGCAGGCCCAGGCTCAGGTCGCGCAATACTACGACGAGCTGTTGAGGGCCAAGGCCGAGGTCGAGAATGTGCGCCGCCGCGCCCAGGAAGACGTGGCCAAGGCGCGCAAGTTCGGCACTGAATCGTTCGCCGAAAGCCTGGTGCCCGTGCGCGACAGCCTCGAGGCGGCCCTGTCGGCCACCGACCAGACGCCCGAATCGTGGAAGGAAGGCGTCGAAGTGACGCTGCGCCAGCTTACGGCGGCGTTCGAGCGCAACCTGCTCAAAGAAGTCTCGCCCGAGCCCGGCGAAAAGTTCGATCCCAATGTCCACCAGGCCATCTCCACGGTGCCCTCCGAGTTCTCCGAGGGCTGCGTGGTCCAGCGGCTGCAAAAGGGCTACACCATCGCCGACCGGGTGCTGCGCCCCGCGCTGGTTACCGTGTCTTCGGGCCAGGCGGCCTGATCGAGGGCATGGCGCCGGGCGGTGTCGTGCCTGCGGCTTGAAAACCGGGCAGGCCGCCCCAATATTGAAAGCATCCCAAGTTTCAACATCCAAATTCAATTTTCAGGGTTATAGATTATGAGCAAAATCATTGGCATCGACCTTGGCACAACCAATAGTTGTGTCGCCGTGCTCGACGGCGGCAAGGTCCGCATCATCGAGAACGCCGAGGGCACGCGCACCACGCCCTCCATCGTGGCCTACCTGCAAGACGGCGAAGTCCTCGTCGGCGCGGCGGCCAAGCGCCAGGCCGTCACCAACCCGGCCAATACGCTGTACGCCGTCAAGCGCCTGATCGGACGCAAATTCGACGAAAAGGCCGTGCAGAAAGACATCGACCTGATGCCCTACAAAATCATCAAGGCCGAGAACGGCGACGCCTGGGTCGAGGCCCAGGGCAAGAAGCTGGCCCCCCCCCAGGTGTCGGCCGACGTGCTGCGCAAGATGAAAAAGACCGCCGAAGACTACCTGGGCGAAGAAGTGACCGAGGCCGTCATTACCGTGCCCGCCTACTTCAACGACAGCCAGCGCCAGGCCACCAAAGATGCCGGCCGCATCGCGGGCCTGGACGTCAAGCGCATCATCAACGAGCCCACCGCTGCTGCGCTGGCCTTCGGCATGGACAAGGCCGAGAAGGGCGACCGCAAGATCGCCGTCTATGACCTGGGCGGCGGCACGTTCGACATCTCCATCATCGAAATCGCCGACGTCGACGGCGAGAAGCAGTTCGAAGTGCTGTCCACCAACGGCGACACCTTCCTGGGCGGCGAAGACTTCGACCAGCGCATCATCGACTACATCATCAGCGAGTTCCAGAAGGAAAGCGGCGTCGACCTGTCCAAAGACGTGCTGGCCCTGCAGCGCCTGAAAGAATCCGCCGAAAAGGCCAAGATCGAACTGTCGTCGGCCCAACAGACCGAGATCAACCTGCCCTACATCACGGCGGACGCCTCGGGCCCCAAGCACCTCAACCTGAAGATCACCCGCGCCAAGCTCGAGGCCCTGGTCGAAGAGCTCATCGAACGCACCATCGAGCCCTGCCGCACGGCCATCAAAGACGCCGGCATCAAAGCGGGCGAGATCGATGACGTCATCCTGGTGGGCGGCATGACACGCATGCCCAAGGTGCAGGAAAAGGTCAAAGAGTTCTTCGGCAAAGAGCCGCGCAAAGACGTCAACCCCGACGAAGCCGTGGCTGCCGGCGCCGCCATCCAGGGTTCCGTGCTGTCCGGCGATCGCAAGGACGTGCTGCTGCTCGACGTCACGCCCCTGTCGCTGGGCATTGAAACCCTGGGCGGCGTCATGACCAAGATGATCCAGAAGAACACCACCATTCCCACCCGCTTCTCGCAGGTGTTCTCCACGGCCGACGACAACCAGCCCGCGGTCACCATCAAGGTGTTCCAGGGCGAGCGTGAAATCGCCGCCGGCAACAAGGCGCTTGGCGAGTTCAACCTCGAGGGCATCCCGCCCGCCGCGCGCGGCCTGCCGCAGATCGAAGTCACCTTCGACATCGACGCCAACGGCATCCTGCACGTGTCCGCCAAAGACAAGGGCACGGGCAAGGAAAACAAGATCACCATCAAGGCGAACTCCGGCCTGACCGATGAAGAGATCGAGCGCATGGTCAAGGACGCCGAGGCCAATGCCGAGGACGACCACCGTGTCGCCGAGCTGGCCCAGGCCCGCAACCAGGGCGACGCACTGGTGCACTCCACGCGCAAGTCGCTTGAAGAGTACGGCGACAAGCTCGAGGCGGCCGAGAAAGAGGCCATCGAGAACGCCGTCAAAGAGCTCGAAGAGACGCTCAAAGAGGGCGACAAGGCGGCCATCGACGCCAAGGTCGAGGCGCTTGCCGCGGCGTCCCAGAAGCTGGGCGAGAAGATGTACGCCGACATGCAGTCCCAGGCCCAGGCGCAGCCTGGCGCCGAGGGCGCCGAAGCCAAGCCTGCCGAAGAGGACGTGGTCGATGCCGACTTCAAAGAAGTCAAGCGCGATCAGTAATCGGCTGTCCTAGCGGTTCAAGGCCCGGTCCTCCGGTGCCGGAGCCTGTCGATGCCAAAGGGTTTTCTCATTGGCGTCGGCGGTTCCGGCCGGAGACCGGGCATTGTTGTTGTTCGATGAAGGGCGTCGCGAACGCCACGGAATATGTCAAAACGCGATTATTACGAAGTGCTGGGCGTTGGAAAAAATGCCTCCGACGACGAGCTCAAGAAAGCCTACCGCAAGCTCGCGATGAAATATCATCCCGACCGGAACCCGGGCAATAAAGAGGCGGAAGAGCATTTCAAGGAAGCCAAAGAGGCCTACGAGATTCTCGGCGACCAGGAGAAGCGCGCCGCCTACGACCGTTTCGGCCACGCGGGCGTCGACCCCAACGCCGCGGGCGGCATGGGCGGGGCGGGCTTTGCCGATGCCTTCGGCGACATCTTTGGCGAGATCTTCGGCGGCGGCCGCCGCGGAGGCGGGCCGCAGGTGTATCGCGGCGCCGACCTGAAATATGCGCTCGACATCACCCTCGAGCAGGCTGCGGCGGGCTTCGACACCGAGATCCGCGTGCCCAGCTGGGAAAACTGTGAAACCTGCCATGGCTCGGGCGCCAAGCCGGGCACCCAGCCCCAGACCTGCCACACCTGCGGCGGCAGTGGCGCGGTGCGCATGCAGCAGGGTTTCTTCAGCGTGCAGCAGACCTGCCCCACCTGCCATGGCTCGGGCAAGGAAATCACCGACCCCTGCGTGGCATGCGACGGCGTGGGCCGCATTCGCAAGAACAAGACCCTGCAGGTGAAGATTCCCGCGGGCATCGACGACGGCATGCGCATCCGCTCGTCGGGCAATGGCGAGCCTGGTGTCAACGGCGGGCCGCCGGGCGACCTGTATGTCGAGATCCACATCAAGCAGCATGCCATCTTCCAGCGCGACGGCGAAGACCTGCATTGCGAGCTCACCATTCCGTTTACCAAGGCGGCCCTGGGCGGCGACATCGAGGTCCCCACGCTGAACGGCAAGGGTGAGATCACCATTCCCGAAGGCACGCAAACGGGCAAGACCTTCCGCCTGCGCGGCAAGGGAGTGCGCGGCGTACGCTCCAGCTATCCGGGCGACCTGTATTGCCACATCGCGGTCGAAACGCCCGTTCGCCTTACCGAAGACCAGAAGAAGCTGCTGCGCCAGTTCGAGGCGTCGCTGTCCCAGGGCGGCGAGAAGCATTCGCCCAAGAGCGAATCCTGGACCGACAGGGTCAAAAACTTCTTCAGCTGATGTAAAAAGGGGCAGCGGTGCTGCCCCTTTTTAATTGATGGTCCAGGGCAGTTTCCTAGCTGGTCGCGTGCGTCAGGGCCACGCGCCTGCCGGCTCTACTCGCGGCTTCCGCGCGCCAGCAGCATCAGGAAGAAGGGCGCGCCGACCAGCGCGGTCAGTACGCCCAGGGGCAGCTCGATGCTGACCAGGGTGCGCGCCAGGGTGTCGGTAAAGACCAGGAAGGCCGCGCCCAGCAGGGCCGAGGCCGGCAGCAGGCGCGAGAAATCGGGCCCCACCAGTATGCGCGCCACGTGGGGAATGACGAGGCCCACCCAGCCGATGATGCCGGTAAAGGCGACCGACCCCGATGTCATCAGCGTGGCCGCCGCGATGAACACGATGCGCGTGCGCAGGGTGTTCACGCCCAAGGACTGCGACTCGTCGTCGCTGAGGCTCAGCAGGTTCACCCGCCAGCGCATCAGCACCATGGGAACCAGGCCGATGGCCAGGCAGGGAAGGATGAGCGGAATGTCCGACCCCGTGATGGTGTTCAGTCCGCCCAGCAGCCAGAAGGTGATGGACGGCAGCTGCGTATAGGGGTCGGCCAGTATCTTCAGCAGCGATATGCCGGCTCCCAGCAGGGTGCCCACGGCCACGCCCGCCAGCACCAGGACCAGGGTGGCGTCATGGCGCCGTACCGAAAGCGAAATGAAATAGACGCAGGCCACGGCCGCCAGGCCGCCGGCAAAGGCTAGGGCCTGCACAAGAATCATGGAAAGGCCCATGAATATGGCCGCGGCGGCGCCAAGCCCGGCGCCCGCCGAGACGCCCAGGATGTCGGGGGAAACAAGCGGGTTGCGGAACATGCCCTGGTAGGTGGCGCCCGCTGCCGCCAAAGAGGCGCCCACCAGGGCGCCGGCCACCGTGCGCGGGACGCGCAGGTTCCAGATGACGGCATCCAGCGTTGCGGCATTGTCCACCGCCTTGTCCGACAGGCCCAGGCCGCGCAGCAGCGTCCACATGACGTCGGACAAGGCCATGGGGTATTGTCCGGCCATGACGCCGGTGGCCGCCGCGGCAAGCAGCAGGACGAGCAGGGGCGTCCACACGATGCGCAGACGCAGCGAATGCAGCATCATGGGCTGTGTTGTGCGTTGCGGGCGCTGGCCAGCAGCTCGGCGGGGGCGTCGATACGGTAGAACACGCGAAAGAAATCCACGATGAAGTCGTCGGTTTGCGCCGAAGGCCGGCCGGTGTTGAAAATGTCGATCAGCCAGTGTAACCCCAGTAGGCGGTTGATGCCCGGCGGGGCGTCGACCCAGCCGAATGGCAGCATCGGGGTCAGGACGAGGCGCTTTTCCTTGACGGCGCGCAACTGCATCCATAGCGGCGACTGCCGCGTATGCTGGACGAAAGCGGGGTTTTGCGTAAAGACATAGTCGGGGTCCCAGGCCAGAAGCTGTTCCATCGATACCCGGCCCACGCCCGACGATGCCGGCGTATGGGCCACGTTTCGCGCACCCGCCATGCTGAAGGCCTGTCCGTGTATGGACCCCGCCAGGCCGGTTTCAAGCCCGTCGGACGAGCGCGCCAGGTACACGCTGGGCGACGACGCGCGCGCAAATCGGCTGCGTGCCTGGGCGGCTTCGTCCAGGATGGACCGCGCATATGAGGCCAGCAGTTCGGCCCGGGGCTGGGCGTCCAGCATTTCGCCGGCCGCCCGCAGCTGTTCCGGCGAGTCGTTCAGGTCGCCCGCCATGAGAATGTAGCGTATGCCGGTTTGCGCGGCGACCTGTACGGCGGCGCTTGTATAGTTGTCGTTGACCGTGCCTACGTCCAGGATGAGGTCGGGGCGCAGGGCCAGCAAGCGCTCCTGGCTAAGGGTGCTGCCGCGTCCCGACAACCGGCCCACCATGGGAAGGCCGCCTTGGGCGGGGGGCAGCATGGCCAGGGCGGCGGAACTCAACTCGTATGGCCAGCCCAGCATTTTGTCAGGCGCCAGGCAATAGACCAGCACCGACGCGGGAGGGCCGGCCGCATAGACTCTTTGAATCGCGCCATGGGCGGGGCCAGGGCCGAAAGCCCTCCACAGCTGGCCGCCGGAGGCCAGCGCCCTGGCCGACCAGGCAAGGGGGGCAGTGCCAGCGATTGCAGCAGCCGCCTGCGGTTCATCGGCGACCGGCCGCAACGGCGCTGTGCTTGTCGAACCACCTCAGGATTTCGTCGACATCGGGAGGCAGCTCTATAGCCAGGCCCCCGGTGAACTCGCGCCACGCATCCAGGTATGGAGGCGACACCACCGTAAGTACCGGGTAGCCCCGGGTCATCAGCTCGAGCATCTCGGCGCTGAAGCCCTCGCCGTCGGCCTCGAGTATGCCGAAACGGTTCACGATGATCAGATCGGCTCCAGTCTCGATGGCTCGGCGCAACACGACACCCGCCTTGAGCAGTGCGCCGGGATCGAGGCAGCAGGCCTTCGACTCTTTGCCCAGGCTCTGGCCGATGGGATAGACGGTGCCGTCTTCCAGATCTTGAACCGTGCGCGTGGCGCAATCGTGCGGGTCGCTTTGCGGGCCCGGCACCAGCCCGCGCACCACACGGCCGCGCGATTGCAGGCGCTGCACGAACTCGAGCAAGGGGCCGTCGGCGCTGCCTTTGCCCTCGTGCACAATGGCTGCAACGGCGATGGTTTCTTCGGTGGGATTCATGATGCCCTCCAGGTTTGGGAAAGGCGGCGCGGCCGCCTTCGGGTCGAGATCAGAAACGATACATGGCGTTGGCGAACCAGACGCGTCCGGGCATGGGATAGCCGTCGGCCAGTTCATAATTGCGATCGGTCAGGTTGCGCACGCCGGCTTCCAGGGATATGTCTTTGCGGGGTGTCCAGATGCCCTTCAGCCCCAGAATGCCGAATCCCGCCAGGCGTGTGTAGGGCTCGCTGCTACTGTAGCTTACATAGCGGCCCGATTCGGCTTCCAGCGTGCCAAGCACCTCCCATTGGGCGCTGGGCTTCCAGCTGACGTGGGCGAAGAGCCTGTGCCGGGGCGTGTCGGTCAGGCGCACCGAGGGGTCGCTGCGGTTCTTGCGGTCGAGGTAGCTGTAGGCCAGGCCGGCGCTCCACTGGCGGGTAATCTCCTGCTGCAGGCTGATTTCCAGGCCGCGATGCCGGGCCTTGCCGATGTTCTGGGCCTGGTTGCACAGCTCGTCGTTGTTGTCGCCGCATTGGGCTTCCGAAAGCGGCAGCACCGCATTCTGGATCAGGTTGCGGATATTGCTCTGGAACAGGGCCACCTCGAAGTTTCCGCCCGACCAGGGCACGCCCCGATAGCCCACTTCCATGTGCTGGGCCCTTTCGGGCTGCAGGTCGGGGTTGGGCTGGGCGCTGCCGAAGCGGGCCGAATAGCGGTCCTTGATCGTGGGAAAGCGGGTCTTGTACGCCAGGCTTGCATACACCTGCGAGACGGGCGACAGGTCATACATGACCTCGGCCAGGCAGTTGGTGGCGTCGGTTTTGCCGGTGGGCCAGAAATACACTTCGCGCGCCTCGCGCTGCTCGTAGCTGGCGCCCAGGCGCATGTGCCAGGCGCCCGGAAGGTCGATCAGGTCTTCGAAGGCGATCGATTTGGTGATGTCGCGATACTTTTGGGTGGGGTTGTTGCTGCCTTCTTCGCTTTCATGGTGGCGATCGTCCTTGTAGTGCAGGGCCAGGTGCAGTTCATGATTCTTGAAGGCCCTGCTGATCAGCTCCATCGAGGCGCCATAGGTCTCATCGTTGTAGATGCTGGGCAGGTTGCGCGCGTGGGGCGTGATGTAGGTGCTGTCGCTGAAGAACTCCAGGCGGTTCTTGTACTTGTCGTGATAGATGCGGAACTTGAGCGTGTGGTCCTGGCCGATGTCGGTGCTGCTTATGAAATACAGGCTTTCCTTGTCCCAGTAGGGCCACTGCCAGAAGCGGCTGTTGTTCAGCCGGCCGGTGTAGGCAGGGTTGCCTTTCTCGCCTTGTTGATTGACATAGCCGATGGCGTATTCGTCGGTGGCGTTGGGCGTCAGGCCTATCTTCACCGAAAACTTCTTGTCCGTGCGGTAGGCATTTTCGCGGTACTTGCCCGTATCGGTGGGAACAGGCTGGCGGAAATCATGAAAGCCGCGTCCCAGCGGAAAGCTGTCGGCGTCCAGCCACGAGGCGCCCGCCTGCAAATACCACAAGCCTTGATTGGTGCCGACATTGACTGCCGCCTTGCGCTCATTGCCCGTGGCGTAGCCGATGCGCACGTCGCCCTCGAACTCCCTCGTCGGCTTGCGCGTGACCAGGTTGATGGAGCCGCCCATGATGTTGGGGCCGTACAGCAGCGAGGCCGCGCCCTTGGCCACCCTGATCTGCGACAGGTCGAAGGTGGTGAAGCGGCCGAAATCCACATAGCCGTCATAAGGAACGTACAGGGGAATGCCGTCCAGAAAAACCGGGACCTGGCGTGCATCGAAACCGCGCAGGTAGACCATTTCCTCGTTGCGGCTGTTGCGCGACACGCTGACGCCGGGCAGCACTTTCACGGCTTCGCCCACCGTGTTCAGATCGTAGCGCTCGATCTCGGCGCTGGCCATGACCTGCTCATTATTCAGCGTGCCCGACTGCTGTCCCTTGACGACGACGCTGCCCAACTGGAACACGTTGTCGGCCGCCAGCGCCGGCGCGGCGGCCAGCACGGACGAAGGCAGGGCCATCAGCGCGGCCGCAAGCATCGATGCCGGACAGGCCAGCTTGTTCTTCTGGTTCATGGTTTTTTCTCAACCGTTATGTTTATTGAAATATAGCGTTGGATAAAAAAATGGGGCCGATGAGGTTCGTCCCGCATGCCGCTTTGGGTGTGTCCCCGTATGACGCAGGTTTCCCGGTGGGCCGGTGCGCAACATCGTAACAGAAAATCGTTACGCTGTATTTATTTGTATATAGCCAGAGCAACGGCACGGAGCCGGAAGAGGCCAGGCGGAGAGCAGGGGATAGGGGGCAGGGAAGCAGGCAGGTAACTAGGCAGGAAGGCAGGAAGGCAGGAAGGCAGGAAGGCAGGAAGGCAGGAAGGCAGGAAGACGAAGAGGCGAAGAGGTCTGATGGGGCGGGTCGCAGGGCGGGTGGGGCCCGCCCTGCGACCGTTTACTTGCCGCCGGCCTTCTCCTGTTTCTGCTTGTCGGCGTCGGCCGCCAGCGCGGTGCTGAAGCCGTCGGGCTTCAGCACAGACTTGAGCGCCTGGTTGACCTGGTCGGCCGTGAGCGCCGCCAGCGCGTCATCCATCTGCTGGGACCATGCGAAAGTACGGTCGAGCTGCAGATAGTTGATCCAGGCCGAGGCCAGGACACTGTCGCGGGTGCGGGCCAGCCGGCGCAGCTTGAGCAGGGCGTCGACGCCGTCCTTGACCTCTTGCTCGGTAAAGCCCTGTTCAATCGCTTTGCCCAGTTCGTCCTGAATGGCCGAGCGCAGGCGGGCGCTGTTTTCGGGCGCGAAGATCGCGTAGATCTGCCAGCTGCCCGAGGGTTCGAACGACGAGGCATCGAACTGGCTGCGTACGTTGTACGAGAGGCCGTCTTGTACGCGCACGCGATTCCACAGGCGCGAGGTCTCGGACGAGCCCAGCAGGTAGTTGGCCAGGTACAGCGCGGGGAAGCGGTCGTCGGTATCTTGCAGCTTGAGGGGCTGGAACGCAAGATAGAAGGCGTTGGCCTTGTCCGGCGTGTCGATGTTGAAATCTTCGGGGGGGACGGCATGGAAGGGATCGTCGACGCGCGTATAGGGGGGCGCCTTGCGCCAGCCGCTCAGGCCCTTGGCCAGCGCGTCGCGTACCGCGTCGGGCTCGAACGCGCCCACCGCCGAGAAGCGGATCGTGCCGGCCCCGTAGAACTGCTCATGAAAACGCAGCAGGTCGGGGCGGCTGATGGCGGCGATGTCTTCCAGGCTTTCTTCGAACGTGGGCGCATAGCGCACGTCGTCGCGTGGCCAGGGGTTGCTGTGCCGGGAGATGGCCTGCGATGCCAGCGACATGGGGTCGTCCATGCTGCTTTGTATCGACGCCGAAGCCTGGCGCTGGTATTCGGCCAACTGGTCGGCTGGGAAGCTCGCGTGGCGCACGACGTCGAGCACCGCCTGGACCAGCGCGGGCAGGTTTTCACCGACGGTGGACATCTGCACGGACAGGTTGCCGGCGCTGCCGTCGAAGGACACGTCGGCCTGCAGAGCGTCGAAGCGGTCTTCGATCTGCTGGCGCGACAGTTCGTCGGTGCCGCGCTGGAGCATGTCGGCGGTAACCTGCGCGATGGTGCGCTTGCCCTTGAGCTGTTCGGCATTGGCAAACTGCACCAGCAGGGTGGCCTGGACGCGGTCGCCGCGGGTCGCCTTGGGCAGCAGCGCCAGCTGAACGGTGCCATTGGGCAGGTCCAGCGGTTCGCGCAGCGTGGCGGCGTCTATTGAAGCGGGAGACGGGTCGAAGGCTTCGATCGATGAGCCGGCGGCGCCGTTGCCGGTGTAATCATGCAGCAGCGCATCGAGATCGACGGGCGGGGGCAGCGGCGCCCTGACGGGCTTTGCCGTGGGCAGGAACATGCCGTCGGTGCGGTTGCTGGGGACCAGATATTTTTCTGTGGCGGCCTGCACGGCGTCGAGTGTGGCCTCTTCGACCTGGTCGCGCCGCAGGAAGAACAGGCGCCAATCGCCGGCGCCGGCGGCGTCGGACAAGGCGTCGGTGAGGCTGACGGGGTCGGCGTAGATCTGGTTCCAGCCGGTCATCCATTTGTTCTTGATGCGCTTGAGCTGTTCTTCTTCGAAAGGCTTTTTGCCCACGGTGCCAAGCGAGTCGGTCAGGGCGTCGAGCGCCTTGCGGGTGTCCATGCCGGGTTCGAGCTGGACGCCGAACAGCGCATAGCCGGGCTGGGCCATGGGGCGGGCAAAGCCGAAGACGCTGGCGCCGAGCTTCTGGGGAACCAGGGCCTGGTAAAGGCGGCCGGAGGGTGTGTCGCTGAGCATGTCGGCGCCCAGGTCGAGCAGGGTGAAGCTGGGGTCTCCTACAGCGGGAATGTGGAACATGGAGGCCACGAAGGGGCTGCCGCCCTGGCGGCGCAGCGTGACGAGGCGCTCGCCGTCTTGCACGGGTTCAACCGTGTATTCGCGCGGCAGCGTGCGCTTGGGGCGGGGAATGTCCTTGAATGCATCGACGATAACATTCAGTACCGCGTTGGTTTCAAATTGCCCCGAAATGATGAGCACCGCATTGTCGGGCTGATAGTGCAGCCTGTAGAACTGGCGCAGTTGCTCGATGTCGACCTGCTCGATGTCGGAGCGCGCACCGATGGTGCTTTTGCCATAGCTGTGCCATTGGAAGGCGGCCGCCTGCATCTTTTGCATCAATATCTGGAAGGGGTTGTTTTCGCCGCTTTCCATCTCGTTGCGCACCACCGTCATCTCGGCGTCGAGGTCTTCTTGCGAGATGGTGGCGTTGACCATGGCGTCGGCCTGCCAGCGGATGAACCACTCGAGGGTTTCCGGGTCGGCCGCGAAGCTTGCGTAATAGTTGGTGCGGTCGGTGCTGGTCGAGCCGTTGGCGCGCAGGCCGCGGCGCGAGAACTCGGCCAGGGCGTTGGGCAGCGAGGGCGTGCCGCGGAACAGCATGTGCTCCAGCAGGTGTGCCATGCCCGTCTGGCCGTAGTTCTCGTGGCGCGAGCCTACCAGATAGGTCATATTGACCGTGACGTTGGGCTTGGACGGGTCGGGTGTAAGCACCACGCGCAGCCCGTTCGGCAGAACATATTCAGTGGTGCCTTCGACGGAAGGCCCCCGCGTGACGCCAGCCGGCAGCGTGTCGGGGGCCTGGGCCGCCATGGCCGGCACGAAACCGCCCACCAGCAGCAGGCAAAAGATGAAGAACCGGGAAAAATAATGGCCCATTGTTTTTTTCTCGCTTGGTGAAACGAAGTATTGTCGGTTATCGCCGTGGCGCCGAAGCAGCCCCGGATTGAGTCTTTGAGCCCATTCGGGCCAGCAAGTTCATTTGGACAGTTGCCGCATGGCCTGTTCCAGGCCGCTGACGGTGACACTGTACATGCGATCTTGC
The DNA here is from genome assembly GCF_003096595.1 of Pusillimonas noertemannii. Taxonomy (GTDB): domain Bacteria; phylum Pseudomonadota; class Gammaproteobacteria; order Burkholderiales; family Burkholderiaceae_B; genus Pusillimonas; species Pusillimonas noertemannii. The sequence goes on from NZ_QEKO01000001.1 coordinate 1,006,409, forward strand.
ATGATGTTCTTGATGATGGCGATGGATTGCCGGTAGGGCCAGTAGCCTTCGGGTTCGGGGTTGAGCCAGGCCGCGCGCGGCCAGTTTTCAAGCAGGCGCTGCAGCCAGGCCGCGCCGGTTTCGGCATTGTGGTGCTCGACCGAACCCCCCGGATGCAGGATTTCGTAGGGGCTCATGGTGGCGTCGCCCACGATGATCAGGCGCCAGTCGTCGTTGTAGGTGCGCAATACGTCCCAGGTGTCGAAGCGTTCGGCCTGGCGCCGTTGGTTGTTGCGCCAAAGCGATTCATAAGGGCAGTTGTGAAAGTAATACACCTCGAGGTGGCGGAATTCGCTGCGCGCCGCCGAGAACAGCTCTTCGATGCGTGCGATATGGTCGTCCATGCTGCCTCCCACATCGAGCAGCATCAGCACCTTGACGGTGTTGTGGCGCTCGGGAACCATCTGCAGGTCGAGAAACCCCGCATTGCGCGCGGTGCTGCGTATGGTGTCGTCCAGGTCGAGTTCCAGCTCGGCGCCTTCGCGGGCAAAGCGGCGCAGGCGCCGCAACGCCATCTTGAAGTTGCGCGTGCCCAGTTCCTGCTGGTCGTCGTAGTCGCGGAACTCGCGTTTTTCCCACACCTTGACCGCGGTGCGGTGGCCGGCCGAAGGCCCGCCGACGCGTATGCCCTCGGGATGATAGCCGCCATGGCCGAAGGCCGATGTGCCTCCGGTGCCTATCCATTTGTTGCCGCCCGAATGGCGCTCTTGCTGCTCTTCGAGCCTTTGCTTGAAGAGTTCCATTAGCTTGTCCCAGCCGTGCTTCTGGATGGCGGCCTTTTCTTCGGGCGTGAGATGGCGCTGGAAGTCTTTGAGCAGCCAGTCGAGGGGAATCTCTTTGTCGGCGGGCAGGGCCGCCTCGAGCTGGCGATAGAAGGCGCCGAAAGCCTGGTCGTAGCGGTCGAACAGGGTTTCGTCCTTGACCAGCGTCATGCGGGCGACGTGATAGAAATCGTCGAGGGTGGGGGGCATGACGCCCGACCGCAGGGTCTCGAGCAGGGTCAGGTATTCCTGCACCGAGACGGGCAGCTTGTGGGCCCGCAGATGATAGAAGAAGTCGGTCAGCATGGCGCCGCTACCTTTGATGTACCTTGGCAGGCATGGATGACGCCCGCTTAGCGGCGGCTGGCGCGGCTGATGGCGGCAAGGCGCTGCAGCAGGGTCAGGTCTTGCTCGTTCTTGAGCAGGGCGCCGGCCATGACAGGCAGGTCTTGCGGGCTGGCTATTTGCGCCGCGGGTATCGACTCGTTCATCAGCAGGCGAAGCCAGTCGAGGAACTCGGAGGTAGAGGGCTTTTTCTTCAGGCCGGGCGCGTCGCGCAAGGCAAAGAAGGTGTCTAGCGCCGCCGAAAGGACCTCTTGCTTGATGTCGGGGAAGTGCACCGACACGATGTCGCGCATGGTGTCGGGGTCGGGGAAGCTGATATAGTGAAAGAAGCAGCGGCGCAGGAAGGCGTCGGGCAGGTCTTTCTCGTTGTTCGAGGTAATGATGATCAGCGGCCGGTGCCGGGCCTGTATGGTCTGGCGGGTTTCATACACATGGAACTCCATGCGGTCCAGTTCGCGCAGCAGATCGTTCGGAAACTCGATGTCGGCCTTGTCGATTTCATCGATCAGCACCACGACCGGATCGGGCGATTCAAAGGCATGCCACAGCACGCCCTTCACAATGTAGTTGCCGATGTCGCGCACTTTTTCGTCGCCCAGCTGCGAATCGCGCAGACGCGACACCGCATCGTATTCGTACAGGCCCTGGTTGGCCTTGGTGGTCGACTTTATATGCCATTGCAGCAGCGGGCGGCCCAGCGCCGCGGCCACTTCTTCGGCCAGCATGGTCTTGCCCGTGCCGGGCTCGCCCTTGACCAGCAGAGGCCGTTGCAGCGACAGGGCGGCGTTTACGGCCAGCTTCAGGTCGTCGGTGGCGACATAGCGCTCGGTTCCTTCGAAACGTTCGGTGGCTGAGGGTTTGGATGTCATGTTGCTTCCGTTTTTCCGGCGCGGCGCACACGGCCGCGGCGTGAGGTTGGGTAGGGTACGTGGCGGGCTTGGCTTCAATTATCGTACAATCCTACGGGTTCGTCGGTCGCGAGCAGGTAAGGGCCGGCTTTTATCTACTGCTAAAAGAGCTAATATGAAGTTGCGAACAAATCTGAAGCGCACAGTATTTGCGCTGGCCGTGACGGCTTTCTGTGGAATCGCGGGCCCGGCGCTGGCTGCCGATGCGCTCGTGGGCGATGCAAAGGCCGCAGTCGGTAAAGTGTCGATGTGCATCGGCTGCCACGGCATCGAAGGATACAAGGCCAGCTTCCCCGAGGTTTACCACGTTCCCATGATCGCCGGCCAACACGCCGAATACATCGTGACCGCCCTGCAAGAGTATGCCAGCGGCGACCGCACGTTCCCCACCATGGAAGCCATCGCCCAGACCCTCAGCCCGCAGGACATGGCCGATATCGCCGCCTATTATTCCAGCCTCAAGTAAACCGGGAGCCGACATGAATAAACTGACTCTCGCCGTAGCGGCTTCCCTGTTCGCCATTGCTGGCGCGTCCGCGCACGCCGCCGACCTGGCCGCCGGCCAGGAAGCGTTCCAGAAGTACACCTGCGCCACCTGTCACGGTGCCGATGGCAAAACGTCCACCTTGCCCACCTATCCCATACTGGCCGGCCAGCACGCCGACTATCTCGTCCACGCGCTCAAGACCTACAAGCGCGGCCAGGCCGGCGCGCCCGCAACCGCCAACGTGCGCAAGAACGCCGTCATGGGCGCCATGGTGCAGCAGCTCAGCAACGCCGACATCGAGAACATCGCTGCCTGGCTCGCCTCGCTGCCTTCGCCGCTGTCCATCAGCAAGTAGGGGGCTGTCGCGGCTCGGGCCGCCAATGGCCCTCGAGCCGCTTTAATGAAAAAACCGCCTCTCGCAGGCGGTTTTTTCATGGGTGGAAAAGAAGGCGGCGACATACTCTGTGTAAAGCACTCGCTCCCGAGTTCCTGCGCCGGGCGAGAATGAATGTGCGGCTTGCAGTTTTCACCATGCGGTGCCTCGGGCGCCCCGAATTTTCTTGTTCGGCGGGGCGGCGGGCGGGCCGCCAGGAGAGGGCAGCTTGGCGGCGCGGAGCAGTGCTAGTTGCGTGTAATGCGGCGCCGGATGAGATCGAGATAGCCCTCGTTGCTGAAGGGCGTGCCCAGGCGCTGCGCCTCCCACACCACTTCGCCCAGGCATTCCATGATTTCGTGCGCCGCGGCGTGCGGGTCGCGGCTTGCCAGCAACTGCTCGTGAGCGGCCTTGATGCCGGGCGGCTGGTCGATGGAAAGCTGCTCGCTGATGGCAAGGTGCATGGACAGATGCAAAAAGGGGTTGGTCTGGCCGGCCTCGACCGGAAAGTCGGCCTCGACCGCATCGGGGTCTTCCAGCGCCGCGTGGTATTCAGGATGCCGCAGCATCCAGTCGACCGCCATGCTTTCCAGCGGCGTCAGCACACCCGATTGCCGGTGCTTGGCCCAGGCCTGGGTGAAAAAAAGGCGAACTTGCTCGCGGGAAGGGTTGAACATGGAAGACGCTGCGCACCAAAAATTGAATACGCCCATTTTAACCGCCGCTTCCCATACGCTCCTGCCCATGCGGCCCGGGGCTGGCTTTTTATCCTTTGCCTGCATAGCCTTCGCAGGCCGCCTTGCGCAATCTGGCTCGCTTGATGCCAGGGTGGTCGCGCCGTTTGAGCACGTCTGGACGGCCGATCGTCGGGCGAAGTTCATTCGGCAGAATGTAAGATAGTCGTTAAAATGAGCCATTCCTGACGAAACCGGCGCCATTTCCTTTGCTCTAGTCTTATATAAGACTTGGTTTATAATGTTGCGGTTTCACTGAATCTTCCATTTTATGGAGCAACTGGAGCGTCCATGTCTTATCAGCACATCAAGGTCCCGGCTTCGGGCCAAAAAATCACCGTAAACGCCGATTTCTCGCTCACCGTTCCGGACGAGCCCGTCATTCCCTATATTGAAGGCGATGGTACTGGTGCCGATATCACTCCGGTCATGCTCAAGGTCGTCGACGCCGCAGTCGAAAAGGCCTACGGCGGCAAGCGCAAGATCCACTGGATGGAAGTCTACGCCGGCGAAAAATCCACCAAGATCTACGGTCCCGACGTCTGGCTGCCCGAAGAAACCCTCGAAGCCGTCAAAGACTACGTCGTGTCCATCAAGGGCCCCCTGACCACGCCCGTGGGCGGCGGCATCCGCTCGCTCAATGTGGCGCTGCGCCAGCAGCTCGACCTGTACGTCTGCCTGCGCCCCGTGCAGTATTTCAAGGGCGTGCCCTCGCCGGTCAAAGAGCCCGAAAAAACCAATATGGTCATCTTCCGCGAAAACTCGGAAGACATCTACGCCGGCATCGAATTCTCGGCTGAAAGCGCCGATGCCAAGAAGCTCATCAGCTTCCTGCAGAACGAAATGGGCGTCGATAAAATCCGCTTCCCCGAAACCTCGGGCATCGGTGTCAAGCCCGTGTCGCGCGAAGGCACGCAGCGCCTGGTGCGCAAGGCCATCCAGTACGCCATCGACAACGACAAGCCGTCGGTCACCCTGGTGCACAAGGGCAACATCATGAAGTTCACCGAAGGTGGCTTCCGCGACTGGGGCTACGAACTGGCCCAGAAAGAATTCGGCGCCCAGCTTATCGACGGCGGCCCGTGGTGCAAGTTCAAGAACCCCAAGACGGGTCGCGAGATCACCGTCAAAGACTCCATCGCCGACGCCTTCCTGCAGCAGATCCTGCTGCGCCCGGCCGAGTACGACGTCATTGCAACGCTCAACCTCAACGGCGACTACATCTCTGACGCACTGGCCGCGCAGGTCGGCGGCATCGGCATCGCTCCGGGCGCCAACCTGTCCGATTCGGTCGCCATGTTCGAGGCCACCCACGGCACCGCGCCCAAGTACGCCGGCAAAGACTACGTCAATCCCGGTTCCGAGATCCTGTCGGCCGAAATGATGCTGCGTCACATGGGCTGGACCGAAGCCGCCGACCTCATCATCAGCAGCATGGAAAAATCCATCCTGTCCAAGAAGGTCACCTACGACTTCGCCCGCTTGATGGAAGGCGCCACGCAAGTGTCGTGCTCGGGCTTTGGCCAGGTCATGATCGACAATATGTAAGCCTGTCTACCTTCGTATCAGGTAGTACACGAAACCCGCATTCCACATTGGAATGCGGGTTTTTCTTTTGTAGCTGGGGCGCTGCAGTTGGCCGATGAAAGTTGACGTGGTGTGAATAAGTGATTACATTCATTCCATGTTCACAATCAAGCAAACGCCCGAGTTTGAGCAGTGGATCAGCGGCCTGAAGGACGGCATGACTCGCATCCGTCTGGCAAAGCGGTTGGATAAGGCGCAGCGTGGCAACCTAGGCGATGTGGAATCGGTAGGCGAGGGGGTTAGCGAAATGCGTGAACACTTTGGCCCTGGTTGGCGAATGTACTACGCTCAACGGGGCGGCGTGTTGATTGTCATGCTGGGTGGCGGCGACAAGTCCACCCAGAGAGCCGATATCAAGCAGGCTATCGTGCTGGCGAAGACACTGCAGGAGTAACGCACATGACCAAGACAAACAAGATTTCCGAACTGCCAGAGTTCGACATGGCTGAAATCCTCAAGACGGACGAGGACATTGCCAATTATCTGACGGCCGTCCTGGAAGAAAACGATCCCGCCGAGCTTGCCCATGCGTTGGGTGTCATTGCGCGTGCGCGCGGCATGACTGAGGTGGCGCGAGCCAGCGGCCTGACGCGCGAGGCGCTTTATAAAGCATTGCGCCCTGGTTCGCATCCGCGCTTCGATACCATTGCTCGTGTGTGCGCCGCGCTGGGCGTGCAACTGACTGCCCGGCCTGTGCATTCATAGCTTCGACCTGCTCACGTGGCGGGGTAGCCGGCCTACAGCCCATCGGCTTTTTCGCTTCCGTCGATTCTTCGGTAGCTATTAACGGCTTGCGGTCGGACGTTTGCCTTGATTCGATCAAGGCGCGCTGCGGGCTGAAAAACTGCTTGATTAAATCGTAAGATATATCGTAAGATACATTGAATATGAAAAATGACCGGCCCGACGATATGCCCGCAGAAGGGCACGCCTCCCTGATGCGTGGACGCAAGTTCACTGCGCAAGAGCTGGCTTTGATGGTGCTGGCGCTGCTGCAGCAAGGGCCGCGCCATGGCTACGAAATCATCAAAGAGCTCAAGTCTGCGTCGTTGGGCTTCTACAGCCCCAGCCCCGGCGCCTTGTATCCGGTACTGGGGCAAATGGTGCAGCAGGGGCATGCCCTGGTCGAGGCCGAGGGCAAGCGCAAGTGCTACCGGCTTTCAGATTCAGGCCGCCGGTATCTGGAAAGTCAGGCCCAGGCCGTGCAGCTGATTTTCACGCGGTTGCGCCATGCGGCCAAGAAAATGCTGTGGATCTCCCAGAACATGGACCCTGAAGCGGCCACCCAGGCCACAGGCTGGCTGCCCGAGTTCGTCGAGGCGCGGCGGGCCATGCGTTCGGCCTTGTTCGTGCGCAGCGAAGCCGACCAGCACGAGCAGCGCCGCCTGGTCGACATTCTTAACAGGGCCGTGGCCGAAATCGAGCAGGGTGCGCCCGCCCCCGGCCCTGCCGTGCCCGCGGCGGCAAAACGCCGCGATGCCTGTTGACTCCCAATCTTTCAACATACACAAGCAAATACTCTATGACACAAGCAGATCTGACCGTACAAAAACTAAGGCACACCACCAAGCTGCGCATGCTGAAGGTAGGCCGAATCACCGAACTGACACCCTCGATGCGCCGCATCACATTGGTGGGCGCCGATCTCGAGGGCTTTCATTCGGCCTCGTTCGACGATCACGTCAAGCTCTTCTTTCCGGCCGAACCCGGCGCCGAGCTGGCAATGCCCACCATGGGCCCCAATGGCCTGCAGTTTCCCGAAGACGCGCCGCGTCCCATCGCGCGCGACTACACCCCGCGCCGCTACGATCCCGCGGCGCAAGAGCTCGATATCGATTTCGTCCTGCATCACAGCGGCCCCGCCACCGATTGGGCCATGGGGGCCAGCGTGGGCGATGCGCTGGGCGTGGGCGGCCCGCGAGGTTCGTTCGTCATACCCACGGGGTTTGACTGGCACTTGCTGGTTGGCGATGAAACCGCCTTGCCCGCCATGGGGCGGCGCCTCGAGGAACTGCCGCAGGGCGCCCAGGCCATCGTCATCGCCAAGACGCGTGACGCGGCGTCGCGCATGGATTTCCAGGCCCGTTGCAATGTGCGCATCCAGTGGCTGACCGACAGCGATGCCGGGGCGGGCGACGGCGCCCTGGAGCAGGCGGTGCGCGAACTGGCCTTGCCCGAGGGCGAGGGCTACGTCTGGGCCGCGGGCGAATACACGTCCATCCAGAGGGTGCGAGAGCACCTCGTCAAAGAGCGCGGCCTCGACAAGGGGCGCATCCGTGCCTCGAGCTACTGGCGCAGAGAAGCCGCCGCCTCCCACGTAAACTTCGAATAATACCTCCGCGGCCGCGGTCTGCTCCGGACCCGGTGCGAGGCCGTCAGTGGCCGACCGACTTCGAAAACAGGTTCACGATCACCACGCCGGCGATGATGAAGCCCAGCCCTATCATGGCGGCCAGGTCCAGCTTCTGGCCGAACATCACGTAGCCGATGATGGAGATCAGCACGATGCCCAGGCCGCTCCAGATGGCATAGGCCAGGCCCACGGGCATGGTTCTGAGCACGATCGACAGAAAATAAAAGGCGCTCAGGTAGCACACGGCCATGGCCAGGGTGGGAAACAGGCGCGTGAACTGTTCCGACTTCTGCAGCATGGTCGTGCCTATCACCTCGAGCACGATGGCCACGCCCAGCGCGCCATACGCGGCAATGATGGGTTTCATGGGTATCCAGGGAAACTTGCGACGAGGCAATTATGCCCTGGTTTTCAAGGGCCGGTCAGGGCGGCAAGCCGGCCGCCTGCGGCGCGGCAGCGGGCGCTTTCGCGCTTCTGCCGGGGAAAGGGTTCAGCCCGTCCCGGATGATTCGCCCGGCGAGATGCCGCCGCGGTCGTTTCTGGGTTCGAAGTCGCCGCTGCCCAGCTCGATGACGCCATCGGTGGGTGTGTTGCGAGCCTCTTCCGCCGCGCTGATGATGTGTTCCCGGCCGCGCTCGAATGCGTCCAGCAACTTGTTGCCGCTACCGTCTTCGGCGTCGAACGCCTGCAGCAGCGCGTCTCCCGAGATCTCGTACTCGCGCTTGTTGCCGCCTTCACCCCAAGAGAACCGGACATAGCCGTCCTGGTACTTGGCGCCGGTCATTTTGGCGAATTCACCCATTGCAGCCTCCTTGCGTGGCAGTTGGCAGACTCTTCATGGTAGTGCCTTCCGCCCGCCGCGTGCATGAGGGCTTGAAAGAGGGTGTTACGGCTTGCTGGGCGGCGTGGCGCGCGACATCCATGCAATCAGTGAGGAGCGCATGGCTTCCTCTACCGACATCTCTATGGGCTGGACCCATTCGCCGGGAACAAAAAGCGTGTAGCCGCCGATCATGTAGCCCATGGGCAGATAGACGGCCACCCGGTTTCCCTTGGTGAAGCCCTCAGGCAGGTCGTCTACCCCGTGGCGGGTAACGAGCCCAACGAGTTCGACGGGCTGGCCGGGCAGGCGCAGCAGGACGACTTGCTGCGTGCCCTGGGAGCCGCCCCCGGGCGAAAAATAGTCGGCGAAGCTCTTGACCGACGAGTAAATGCTTTTTACGACCGGAATATTGTTGAAGGGCAGCTCGAAGATGCTGACCATGCGGCGTATGCGCCGCAGCGACAGCAGATAGCCCACCGTGATGATGAGAAGCACTGCAATAGCCAGCCCCATGCCCGGTATGTAGATGTCGCCGATGATGGCGCCCAGCAGCGTGTAGGCCAGGGTTTCGCTCCAGGCCAGGAAGACATACAGCAGGTACAGGGTAAGGGCGACGGGCAGAATTGCGATCAGCCCGCGTATGAAGTACTTGGACAGGTTTTTCATGGGCGAGGCTCCTGGCGCGGGCGCTCCGGCTGATGCTGGCCGGAAGGTAGAGCGATTTTATCCTACTCGGCCCAGTGGGGAGGGCCGGCGGGCGGGCGAGGCGCTGGAACCTGGCGTTCTTGTGCCCCAGGAAGGGGCAGGCAGGTATTTTTTATTGCCGAGTGGCGGCGAAGGGCAAAAAAAACGGGCCTTGCGGCCCGCGAAGGTACTACCAGAGCATATGAAAGGGCTTGCCTGGCCGCCGTTTTGCCGACCAGGCACATCCACTATAGCGGCATGAAAAAACCATTTTCTTGCGTTCCGTCAAGAAAAAAGGCAATTTTTCCCTCCAGACCGTGGGTCAACCAGTAATGGGGATTCGTTAAACTGCCGGTATGAAGATCTTGGACTCGAATCTCGGCATCGAAACTCTTGACGTACGCGTGACCGGCCGCGTGCAGGGCGTGGGCTTTCGCGCCGCCACAGTGCGCCAGGCGCACCTGTTGAAGGTTACCGGCTGGGTGCGCAATGCAGCCGACGGCTCGGTCGAGGCCCTGATCCAGGGCAGTCCCGAACAAGTCGACCGCATGCTGTCATGGTTGCATAGGGGGCCGGCTTCGGCCCGGGTGGCCGAAGTCACTCACAGTGAAAACCACACCGAGCGCCACTTCGACAATTTCCAGCAGATATAGTCCGCCCGCAATCCGCAATCCGCAAGCGGGAACCTGAAGCCCCGGGCCCACGGCCCGGGCCATGGCTGGACCGCGAACTGATCGGCCAACGGCCCGATGGGCCAGGGCCGGCTTACAGCTTCATTTGCTTCAGCGCGGCGAAGCCCGCTATGCCGAAGGGGTTGGCCAGGGTTTCGGCGATCTCGAAGTGGTTGTAGCCCTTGCCTTCGATCAATTGCACCGATTTGCCGGCCTTTTGGGCCGCTGCGGCAAAGTCTTTTGACTGGCGCATGAATTCGGGGGTTTCCTGGTCGCCATACACCAGCACCACCGGCGTATTGAGCTTGTCGAGATGGCGCTGTGAGCTGAGCGCCTGCTCGATTTCATCGGTAAAGGCCACGTAGTTGCCGCGCGAGGACAAGCGCACGGGCTTCAGGTCGAACATGCCGCTGATCAGCACGGCGCCCTTGATGACGTCGGCCGGCACGCCATAGTCTTTGTCCCAGTCGGTGGTCACCGCCACGCCGCCCAGATGGCCGCCTGAAGAATGCCCCGACAGGTAGATGCGGTTCTTGTCGCCGCCGAACGATTCTGCGTTCTGGTACACCCAGGCAATGCAGCGGCGCACCTGCTCGGTCATGGGCATGAGGTTGCCGTCGTTCTCGAGCACATTGGTAAAGTCGGGAATTACCATATGGGCGCCGCGCGCCACAAAGGGGTCGGCCAGGAAGCCGTAGCTTTGCGCCGATCCGGCGCGCCAGGCGCCGCCATGGATGAAGATGTGAATGGGCGCGTTCTGGCTTTCGGTGGGGTAGAGATCAAGCGCCTCGACCTTCGACTCGCCATAGGCCAGCCGCTTCGGTTCCCCCAGGCGCGCACGGGTAATGTCGCTGTTGGTGGCGTAGCGGCCCAGCACGACCTTGATATTGGGGGCGTAATTGACCTGGTCGTAAACCTTGTCCAGCGTCGCCTGGTCGTAATCGAGCCAAACCTTGTTGTCGGCGGCCGACACCGAGCCGGCTACCGCAAGGGCGGTGGTGGCCAGGCCGGTGCCGATCAGGTGACGGCGTCCCTGGTCTACAGAGGGGTCGAAAGAAAACGGCATTGTGGTCTCCTCCTGTGTTGTGAGCGCGTTTTATGCGACTATAAGTGCTTTGCCTGGGCCATACCGTAATAGATTTTTTCAATCGAAGGTTTTTGCCCAATATAGGTGCATTCCCTAAGTGTGTCATGTAAGAGAATGGTGCAAAATGCTGTCCATGCAGGTGAGGAGACAAAGCCCTGCATGGGCACGCCGGGTTTACGGCACACAATAATGCACCTAGGCAGCACCCATAAAAAATAGAAACCTCATCAAGGCCGGCGATTCTTCGCCGGCCTTGATGTTTTTACGGCGTCCTTTCTTCTGCCTTGGGCGGCCAGTGCGGCTGCCCTTATAGTGCAACGCCCTAAACGCCGTGGTCCTTGCCGGCCCGCAACAGTACCAGTACGGCGCCGCTGCCGCCGTCGCGCTCGTCGCATTCGGTGTAGGCCATTACATCGTCAAGCTGGGTCAGCCAGCGCCTTGCGGTGTCTTTCAGCACCGGCGCATTGTTTTTCGATCCGTAGCCCTTGCCATGCACGATGCGCACGCACCGCACGCCATGCTGCAGGCAAGAACGCAAGAAACCGTCCAGGCGCAGGCGCGCCTCGTCCAGATTGGCCCCGTGCAGGTCAAGGGTGGCGCTCGCGGGCCATTTTCCACGCGCCAGACCCTTCAGCAGGTCGGGTCCGTGCCCGGCTTGCACGAAATGCGAGGCGTCGGGCGCCAGAAGCGGCGAGGCGTAATGGTCTGAGACCGGGGCCGGGGCGGGGGCTTCGGTGCCTGAGGCAGCCTGCCGCCTTTCCTTCAGGATGCGATCGGGGGCAGCGGGAACGGGCGGCAGCACCGCACGGTTGGAGGGCGCCAGGGGCTGGACGGATTTGACCGCTTGGCGGAACAAGGCCTTGTCTTCGTCGGCCAGCGGGGCAGAAGCGGCGTCGGGAGCGTCTTGCACCATTTTGGGGCGCGTGCCGCCGGATTCGCGCAGCGCGTTCTTGCGGCCCGCCTTGCCGGTGCTTCCGCCGGCGCTGGCTGCATCCCGGCGCCGGGGTTCCGGCGGGGCGGAAACCGGCGCGGCCTGGGCCTGCTGGCGCAGCCGCTTCAGGTCGGCCAGGCCGGGCTTGCTACTGGTCTGCATTCTCCAGCCAGCGCTGTGCGTCGAGCGCCGCCATGCAACCGGTGCCGGCGCTGGTGATGGCCTGGCGGTAGACGTGGTCTTGCACGTCGCCGGCCGCGAACACGCCGGGCACCGATGTCATGGTGGCCAGGCCCTGCAGCCCGCTGCGGGTAACGATGTAGCCGTTCTCCATGTCGAGCTGGCCCTGGAAGATGTCGGTATTGGGCTTGTGGCCGATGGCGATGAACACGCCGCTGACGGCTATGTCGAGGGTTTCGCCATTCTGGTTGTTGCGCAGCCTGGCGCCCGTAACCCCCGAATCGTCACCCAGGACTTCTTCGAGCTCGTAGAACAGCTTGAGCTTCATGTTGCCGTTGGCGACTTTGTCCATGAGCTTGTCGACCAGGATGGGCTCGGCGCGGAATTTGTCGCGGCGGTGCACCAGGGTGACGGTGGAGCAGATATTGGAAAGATAAAGGGCTTCTTCGACGGCCGTGTTGCCGCCGCCCACGACGATGACGTCTTGTTTCTTATAGAAGAAGCCGTCGCAGGTGGCGCAGCCCGATACCCCGCGCCCCATGAAGGCCTGTTCCGAGGGCAGGCCCAGATATTGGGCCGAGGCGCCCGTGGAGATGATGAGGGCGTCGCAGGTATAGACGGCGCCCGTGTCGCCGGTAAGGGTGAAGGGGCGCTTGGAGAGATCGACGCTGGTGATGTGGTCGTGGATGAATTCGGTGTCGAAGCGCTGGGCATGGGCCTGGAAGCGCTGCATCAGGTCGGGGCCCTGCACGCCTTCGGCGTCGGCGGGCCAGTTGTCCACGTCGGTGGTGGTCATGAGCTGGCCACCCTGCTCCAGGCCGGTGATCAGGGCGGGTTTCAGGTTGGCGCGCGCCGCGTATACGGCGGCGCTGTAACCTGCCGGCCCCGAGCCGAGAATGAGTACTTTGACGTGCTTCGGTGTGGTCATTGCAGAAAATCCGTAAAAAGACATCCAGCCAATTATAATGAGTCCATGGCTAGATTACCCGCTGCTTCTTCCCGCTCTTCGCGTAACGTGCGCAACGGCCCGTCGCCGCTGCAAACCCGCCTTTCCGGGCTTGCGCGCGAAGCCCGCTGGATCCTCTTCGCCGCCCTGGCGGCATGGCTGGGCCTGGTGCTGGCAACCTGGTCGCCAGGCGATCCTGCCTGGTCCCATTCCGTCCATGCTTCGTCCATTGCCAACGGCGGAGGCATGCTGGGCGCCTACGTGTCCGACCTGCTGCTGTTCCTGTTCGGCTATTCGGCCTGGCTATGGGTGGTGCTGCTTGCCCAGCGGGTGGCGGTGGGCTTTTACCGGCTTACCAGCGTATTGCTGCCCGATTCCAAGGCTGAAACCCTGCCGCGCGTGCGCTGGGAAGTCGCCCTCGGCTTTGCCCTGCTGTTCATCGGCGCCATGGGCGTCGAGGCCATGCAGCTTACCCAAATAGGCGCCCACCTGCCCGGCGGGGCAGGGGGCGAGCTGGGCAAACTGCTGGCCGCCGGCATGGTGCAGGTCTTCGGTTCCACCGGCTGCACTTTGATGCTGCTGGTGTTCATGGCCGTAGGGGCCAGCCTGTTTTTCGGTTTTTCGTGGCTGCACGTGGCCGAGCGCCTTGGCGGCGCCATCGAAAAAAGCGTGCGTGGCCTGCTGGCGTTCAAGGCCGCGCGCGAAGACCGCCGCGTCGGCGTAGCCAAAAAGGCCGAGCGCGACGAAAGCGTGGTGGCCAAGCAAGAGCAGCTGGTGCACGAGCAGCCTGTGCGCATCGAACCTGCCATCGTCTCGGTGCCCAAGTCGGTGCGGGTCGAGAAAGAAAAGCAAAAGACTCTGTTCACCGCTCCGGCCATGACCGGTGGCGGCGGGGGCGACCTGCCGGCCATCAGCCTGCTTGATCCGGTCACCGAACAGGTCGAAACCGTTTCTCCCGAAACCATCGAGTTCACCTCGCGGCTCATTGAAAAAAAGCTGTCCGACTTCGGCGTCAAGGTGGTGGTGGTTTCGGCCCAGGCCGGCCCCGTCATTACCCGCTACGAAATCGAGCCGGCCACCGGGGTCAAGGGCAGCCAGGTGGTCAACCTGGCCAAAGACCTGGCCCGGGCCCTTAGCCTGGTCAGCATCCGCGTGGTCGAGACCATACCCGGCAAGAACCTCATGGGACTCGAGCTGCCCAACCCGCGCCGCCAGATGGTCAAGCTCTCTGAAATCGTGGGGTCGCAAACCTATTACGCCGCGCCATCGCTGCTTACCATGGCGCTGGGCAAAGACATCGCCGGCAACCCGGTGGTGGCCGACCTGGCCAAGATGCCCCACCTGCTGGTTGCCGGAACCACGGGTTCGGGCAAGTCGGTGGGCATCAACGCCATGATTCTTTCGCTGCTGTACAAGGCCGACGCCACCCAGACCCGCCTCATCCTCATCGACCCCAAGATGCTCGAAATGAGCATCTACGAAGGCATCCCGCATCTGCTGGCGCCCGTGGTCACCGACATGCGCCATGCCGCCAACGCCCTGAACTGGTGCGTGGGCGAAATGGAAAAGCGCTATCGCCTCATGAGCAAGATGGGGGTGCGCAACCTGGCCGGCTACAACACAAAAATTCGCGAAGCCATCAAGCGCGAAGAGCCCATTCCCAACCCTTTCTCGCTTACCCCCGACGCGCCCGAGCCGCTTGAAACCCTGCCCACCATCGTCGTGGTCATCGACGAGCTGGCCGATCTCATGATGGTGGTCGGCAAGAAAATCGAAGAGCTCATCGCCAGGCTGGCGCAAAAGGCGCGTGCCGCGGGCATCCACCTTATCCTGGCCACGCAGCGGCCCAGCGTCGACGTCATCACCGGCCTGATCAAGGCCAACATTCCCACCCGCATCGCCTTCCAGGTGTCGTCCAAGGTCGATTCGCGCACTATTCTCGACCAGATGGGCGCTGAAGCCCTGCTTGGCCAGGGCGACATGCTGTACATGCCGCCCGGCACTGGGCTTCCCACCCGCGTCCATGGCGCCTTCGTGCACGACGACGAAGTCCATCGCGTGGTCGAATACCTGAAGCAGCAGGGCGAGCCCAACTATGTCGAGGGCCTGCTCGAAGGCGCGCTCGAAGGCGAGACCGGCGACGGGGTAAGCAGCGTCACTGGCTTCGCCGACGCCGAGTCCGATCCTCTGTACGACCAGGCCGTCGAAGTCATTTTGAAGAACCGCCGCGCATCCATTTCCTCGGTGCAACGGCATTTGCGCATCGGGTACAACCGGGCAGCGCGTCTGCTCGAGCAGATGGAGCAGGCGGGCCTGGTGTCGGCCATGCAGGCCAACGGCAATCGTGACATTCTCGTACCCGCCGGAGAATCCTCCAATGCAGATTAAACAGCTTGTGGCGGCGGCCGCCCTGGTGCTGGCCCCGCTGGCCGCCCTGGCCGCCGACGCGCCGACCCAACTCAATCAGTTCATCGCCAACGTGGCCTCGGCTACCGGCAGTTTCAGCCAGCAGACCAGCGGGCAGGCCCAGGGGCGGCCCGAGCAGTCGGGCGAGTTTTCCTTCCAGCGGCCCGGCAAGTTCCGCTGGCACGTCAAAAAGCCGTACGAACAGCTTATCGTTTCCGACGGCGAGAAAGTGCTGCAGTACGACCCCGACCTGGCGCAAGTCACGCAGCGTTCGGTTGACCAGTCCATAGGCACTTCGCCCGCAGCCATTTTGTTCGGCTCGGGCTCGCTCGAAGAAGCCTTCGTGGTCCAGTCCCTGCCCGGCGACGACGGCCTGCAATGGCTGCGCGCCACGCCGCGCGGGGCCGACGCGGGCTTCAGCCATGTCGACATCGGTTTCCGCAACGACCTGCCGGCGCGCCTGCTGCTGCTCGATGCCTTCGGCCAGACCACCCGCATCGATCTTTCCGGCATCAAGGCCAATCCCGAGCTGCCGGCGTCCCTCTTCCAGTTCACGCCCCCGGCCGATGTAGACGTCGTCAAGATGCAGTAGGGCGCATGGCTGATCTTTTTTCACAAGAACCCGTGGCGCCGCTTGCCGAGGCATTGCGGCCCCAGGCTCTCGACGAAGTCATCGGGCAGTCGCATTTGCTGGGGCAGGGCAAGCCTCTCAGGCTGGCCTTCCAGTCGGGCAAGCCGCATTCGATGATATTGTGGGGCCCGCCGGGCGTGGGCAAGACCACGCTCGCGCGGCTCACGGCCAAGGCCTTTGATTGCGAGTTCATTGCCCTGTCGGCGGTGTTTTCCGGTGTCAAGGACATCCGCATGGCCATGGAGCAGGCCCAGCACAACCTTGCGCTGGGCAAGCACACCATACTCTTCGTCGATGAAATCCACCGTTTCAACAAGTCTCAGCAAGACGCCCTGTTGCCCTATGCCGAGTCGGGCCTGGTCACTTTCATCGGCGCAACCACCGAGAACCCGTCCTTCGAAGTGAACTCGGCCTTGCTGTCGCGCGCGCAGGTGTATGTGCTCAAGCCGCTCAGCGACGAAGAATTGCGCCAGCTCTTCGACAAGGCTGCGCAAACCGCGCTGGCTGATCTCGATTTCGACGAGCTGGCCATCGATACGCTGATCGGCTATGCCGACGGCGACGCCCGGCGCTTCCTGAACCTGCTCGAACAATGCGGCACGGCGGCGCATGCCAGCGGCACAAGCCGCATCGACGCGGCCTTCATCGAGAACGCCCTGACGCTCAATGCCCGGCGCTTCGACAAGGGCGGCGACAATTTCTACGACCAGATTTCAGCCCTGCACAAGTCGGTGCGCGGCTCGCATCCTGATGCAGCGCTTTATTGGCTGACAAGAATGCTGGATGGCGGCGCCGATCCCCGGTATTTGTCGCGGCGCATTGTCCGCATGGCCTGGGAAGACATCGGCCTTGCCGATCCAAGAGCCATGCAGATAGCCAACGATGCCGCCCTGACCTATGAGCGGCTGGGAAGCCCCGAAGGCGAGTTGGCCCTCGCGCAGGCCGTGATCTATCTTGCAGTGGCGGCCAAGAGCAATGCCGGCTACATGGCCTACAACCAGGCGCGGGCCTTCATCAAGAAGGACAAAAGCCGCGAAGTGCCCGTGCATTTGCGCAATGCTCCGACAAAGCTCATGAAGGAGCTGGGATACGGGCATGAATACCGCTACGCGCACGACGAGCCGCATGGCTATGCGGCCGGTGAAACCTACCTGCCCGAGGGCATGCCCGCGCCGGGCTGGTATCGGCCGGTGGCGCGCGGCCTTGAATCGAAAATCGCCGACAAGCTGGCTTTTCTCAAGAGCCTCGACGACGAGGCGGGCGGGAAGGGGGCCTGAGCGGGTAAAATCCAAAATGCACTTATTACAACTCATACTGGGTACATTTGAGCCCGGCAGCCCGACCTGATCGCACTGCAATCGGGCTGTGCGCTGTGATCAGATCGAAACGCCTGGCGGCTGATATTGGCTCCCCGTTTCATATAAGCGTTTTACGGGCGGGTGCCGCTTTTTATTTATTCCTCACACAATTTCAACATGCTAGACCCCAATCAGCTACGCAAAGATCTTCCCACCGTGGTCAGCGCGCTTCAACGCCGCGGCCTTTCCTTTGACGTAGAGCGGTTCAACGCGCTCGAGGCCCGGCGCAAGGCGGTCCAGGTCGAGACCGAGACCTTGCAGGCGCGCCGCAATGCGGTGTCCAAGCTGATAGGCCAGCTCAAGTCCAAGGGCGAGGACGCCACGGCCGAGATGGCCGAGTCGCAGGCCATACCGGCCCGTCTCAAGCAGCTCGAGAGCGACCTGGCCCAGGTGCAGGAAGAACTCAACGGCTGGCTGATGACCCTGCCCAATCTGCCGCACGAAAGCGTGCCGGCGGGCGAATCCGAGGTCGACAATGTCGAGGTCAGGCGCTGGCTGCCGGGCCAGGCGGGCAGCGACGGCAACCCGCCCGCGTTGGGGTTCGAACCCCGCGACCACGTCAGCCTGGGCGAGCCGCTGGGCCTTGATTTCGAGGCTGCTCGCAAGCTGTCGGGCGCCCGCTTCATGATGCTGCGCGGCCCCATCGCCCGCCTGCACCGCGCGCTGGCGCAATTCATGCTCGACCTGCAGACGGGCGAGCACGGCTATCAAGAGTGCTACACGCCCTATATCGTCAACAGCTCGACCCTGTTCGGAACGGGCCAACTGCCCAAGTTCAAGGACGACATGTTCTGGGTGACCAAGGGCGGTGACGACGAAGAGCAGCTCGATGAACAGGGCAAGCCCATCGCGCGCGAAGACCTTTACCTGATCTCCACCTCGGAAATCACACTGACGGCTTCAGTGCGCGATTCGATCGTGCCGCTGGCCGACCTGCCCCTGCGCCTTACCGCTCATACGCCGTGCTTTCGCTCCGAGGCCGGCAGCGGCGGGCGCGACATGCGCGGCATGATCCGCCAGCACCAGTTCGACAAGGTCGAGATGGTGCAGATCGTCCACCCCGACGATTCTTATCGTGCGCATGAAGAAATGGTGGCGCACGCCGAAACCGTGCTGCAGCGCCTTGGCCTGCCGTATCGCGTGGTGCTGCTGTGCGGCGGCGACATGGGCTTCGGTGCCGCCAAGACCTACGATCTCGAGGTATGGCTGCCGGCGCAAAATACCTGGCGCGAGATTTCGTCGGTATCCAATTGCGAGGCCTTCCAGGCTCGCCGCATGCAGGCGCGCTATCGCCCCGAGAAAGGCAAGCCCGAGTACCTGCATACCTTGAACGGCTCGGGCCTGGCCGTGGGCAGGGCTTTGGTTGCCGTGCTCGAGAACTACCAGCAGGAAGACGGCAGCGTGAGCGTGCCCGAGGCGCTACGGCCCTATATGGGCGGCGCGCAGCGGCTGGAACCGGCTAAGAATGCCTGAAATGGCTTGAGCGGTGGGCGTGCTTGCCTTGGTGGCGGGACGCCCATTTTTCTCGCAGGCCGGCCAGCTGTATGAGCAGCAGAAGCCAGATCAGCAGCGAGACCACCGTGGCCAGCCCCCCATTCAGGCTGCCATAGCCGGTTGCGGCGGAGGCCTGGATGTGCAGCAGATTGGCCACCGGAGGAATGCCCCCCAGCAGTTCGATGACCAGGTTGCCGGGCAGCAGGTACAGCCACGCGAATATGTGCCAGGCTTCGGCCAGCGTGATGGCGCCGTCGTGATTGGTGTCGAGCACCAGGTTGAAAGATTCGATCCACATGACAACCTCCGTTGAAGAGTTGCCCGGCACGGGGCCGGAACACACGGGGAGACGCGCAAGGCGTTGTTCCCCTCTGTGCCGCCGTGTGTCACAAACTTGTTTCAGTAACCACTATAGGCCTTCGGGCGAGAGCATTCAAGGGCTGACTCTGGCGGGCGGAACAAGCGCTCCAGGCTTGGCCGCGAATCCAGGCGGTCCCGCGACGATTCAGCGCATCGCTTGGGCCGGCTGCGCCGCGTTAACATGTGGCAATTCTTGCACGATGACACCATGAACGAGAACGCTGCTCCCGAAACCCAGCCCGATGCGCCGGTCCAGGCGTCCACTGTGGCCCATCGCCGATGGATATTGGCCGCCCTGATGCTGACCATCGCCCTGGCCGCCATGGACATCACCATCGTGGCCACTGCCGTTCCCCAGATCGTGGGCGACCTGGGCGGCTTCGAACGGTTCAGCTGGCTTTTTTCCATCTACCTGCTGGCGCAGACCGTTACCATCCCCATCTACGGAAAGCTTGCCGATCTTTACGGGCGCAAGCCGGTGCTGCTGGCAGGCACGGCCTTGTTCCTGGCCGGCTCCGCGGCCTGCGCCGCAGCCTGGGGCATGATTCCGCTGATCGTGTTCCGCGGCATCCAGGGCCTGGGCGCGGGTTCCATCATGGCCACGGTCAATACTTTGGCCGGCGACCTGTACTCCACCCGCGAACGAGCCCGAATCCAGGGCTGGCTGTCCAGCGTGTGGGGCATCGCCGCCATCCTGGGGCCCACGTTGGGCGGGGCCTTTGCCGAGTACGCCACCTGGCGCTGGGTCTTTCTCATCAACCTGCCCATCGGCCTGGCGGCCATGGGTCTTATTGCGCGTTTCCTGAACGAACAGGCGCCAGTGCGCCATCACATCATCGACTATCCAGGCGCCATCCTGATGATGATGGCCGGCTCGGCCGGCGTCTTCGGCCTGCTGCAAGGCGGCAACGCCTGGGGCTGGCTCTCAGCGCCCAGCCTGATCACCTTTGCCGTGGTGTTGATATTGGTCGTCGCCACGGTCGTGCGTGAACGCACTGCCGCCGAGCCCATTATGCCGGGCTGGGTATGGCGCCACCGCGTAATGCTGGGCTCCAACCTAGCCATGGTGGGCATGGGACTGGTCATGATGGCGCCCGGCGCCTATCTGCCCGTCTTTGCCCAGGCGGTGCTGGGCCTGGGGCCCATTGCCGCGGGGCTGGTGCTGGCCAGCATGAGCGCCGGCTGGGTGACGGCGGCGTCATGGTCGGGGCACCTGTATCTGCGCATTGGTTTTCGCGACACCGCCTTGCTGGGCGCCGCATTGATGTTCGCCGGGGTTGTGGGCTTCATCTTGCTGCCCGACAGCCCTTCGTACTGGCTGGTGGTGGCCGACCAGGTTCTTCTGGGCGCCGGCTTCGGGATGCTGTCCACGCCATTGCTGGTGGGCGTGCAATCGATCGTGCCGTGGAATCAGCGCGGCGTGGCCACCAGCACCAATATGTGGTCGCGCTACCTGGGTCAAAGCCTGGGGGCCGCCATTGCCGGCGCCATCTTCAATGGCGCCATGCGCAGCCAATTGCAGGACGCCCCAGCGTCGCTGGCCGGCACGCTGCCCGAGGTCAATGCAGTGGTAGGCGCCCTGCAATCAGGCAGCCTGGGGTCCGACGGTACGCGCTTCCTGCAGTCGGCGTTTGACGCCGCCACGCATCATGTCTATTTGGGCATGGCCTGGGCGGCGGCCCTGACCATATTATTGGTGCTGCTGGTTCCCCGGCGGCCTCAAGAGAATATGGGCGGTTCATAGGCCAGGCGGGTGCCTTGCCGATGGCGCGACCGGATGCGGCTTGTTCATCTGCAAGGCGGCGTTCGACGGTGCGCAGCCCTGTCGGTTCAACCGCGCACGAATATGTCGTCAAACTGCTTTTCCAGTCTGTCGCGCTCGTCGAGCGCTTCGTCGACGTCGATGAAACGGATGTCGTCGCGTTGCAGCGGAGAGGCCACCTTGATGTTGCTGGGAATATTGTCCAGGCTGGCCATGATCTCCTGGCCCTCGCCAAGCAGATATTCATAGAACAACCGTGCGGCATTCGGATGAGGCGCGTCACGCATTACGCCGGCCGCCGTTGCATAGGCTAGCGCCGGCGGCAGAATGACCCAATCCAGGGGGGCGCCCGAGCGCTTCAGTTGTACCGCCTTGTATTGGTACACATTCAGCGCCAAAGGCACTTCGCCGGCTACCACCAGGTTGGCCAGCAGAGAGTGTCCGGTGCGGACGGAAGCATCGTTGTGCTGCTTGATCTGGCGGAACAGATCCAGGCCCGCTTCGCCGCCCAGCGACTGCACCACTACCTGGAACCAATCATAGTCGGTGCTTTCGACGCCGAGCTTGCCCTTCCATTTTGGGTCGAGCAGATCGTTATAGGTTTTGGGCAGGTCTTGCTTGTCGAGCAGGCGGGTGTTGTAGGCCAGCACGAACATGGTGATCTGCGCCACGGCCCATTCCTTGTGCTTGGGATAGGCGCCGGGTATCAAGTCGTTCAATACGGGAAGGTCCATGCGTTGGAGCAGCTTCTCGCGCGAGAGCGCCTCCATGTTCTGTATCTGGATCTGGACCAGGTCCGCCTTGTGGGCTCCTCCTTTGGATTCGGCCATTACGCGTTGCAGGACGTTGTCGTCGCCCGAGCGCCAAGAAGTGACCTTGACGCCATATTTCTGCTCGAAGTCCTTGATCAGCTTTGCCGAATCGTTCTGGGTGAGGCTGGTGTACCAGACCAGTGAACCCTCGTTCTGGGCGGCCGTGACCAGGGCCTGCCTGTCGGTGTTTGAGGGCTCTTGAGCTTGGGATACGGCGGGCAGCCCAAGACATAGGGTTGCGCCGAGCCCCAGCAGCCATTTGCCTAATGAGCGATTCATGTTTGTCCCCTTGCGGATGGATTTGTAGTTTTGCGGTCTTGCGTACGGCGTCTAGCCAGCGTCGGGGCCAAGCCGTGCGATGGCTTCGTCGATCGTCATGACGTCGCCGAAGAAAAGCTGGAAGTTGTTCAGCGTGAAGGCGTGTTCCTCGTCGTGCCGGGTGGCCGTGGCATCGGAAAGCATGGCTACCCGATAATCCAGCATCATGGCGTCGCGCGCGGTGGAATCGCAGCATACATTGGTGGTGGTGCCCGCGATCAGCAAAGTGTCGATGCCGCGGCTGGACAGGGTTTCGTGCAGCCTGGACGAACCGGGCACCAGGGCGCTGAACATGATTTTCTTGATATACAGATCGTTTGGCTGGGTCTGCAGCTTGGAATACAACTGAAAGCCGGGCGAGTCTTCCGCCAGGCTGGCCAGGCGGCGGTCACGCACGGCCGGCAGCAGGCCATGGCGATGGTGGTTGCCCCAGTGATCCAGTGCGCCTTCGGCGGTGGTCTGTATCCATGCGACCGTGCCGCCCGCTGCACGCAGGGCATGGCTCATGCGATTGATGTTGTCGACGATGCCGCGTGCCGGTGCGGCTTCGGACGGAGAGCCTTCGGCCACGAAATGGTTTTGCATGTCGATGACGACCAGGGCCGACCGCTGAGGCTCGATGGCGTCGAGGCAAATCAGCCGCCCCTTGCGGCGCAGGACGCGTTCTTGGACAGACTTGGGAACGGCATAGGGATGCATGGTTGTCGTGTTCTCCTCCAAGGCCCCAAAAAGGAAGCTTGTTGTAATTTCTTTATATGGAACGCCGTTCTGAATTTTTGAAAAAGTCTACCAATGGGATATTTGAATGTCAACGGAAAGGTCTTCGCCAAGACGGAAGGGGTCCGCAGCAATCCCTTCTCGCCTCTGACGCCGCGGCCGGCATCAGTTCAATGCCGCTGCCGCCATCAGTTCGATACCGCCGTTTTCTCGATGTTTATCTTCTGTGCTAGAATGCTGGGCTTGACCGCAGTCAATGCCTTGGCAGGCATGTCTAGCAATAGACCCGGAGAGGTGGCAGAGTGGTCGAATGTACCTGACTCGAAATCAGGCGTACGGTAACCCCGTACCGTGGGTTCGAATCCCACCCTCTCCGCCAGTATTTGAAAGCCCTTGCAATTCACTGATTGCAGGGGCTTTTCTTTTGTCAGGCACGTTTTTCGCTGATGGGCTGTCCGGCTACCGCCAAAAAGATAAACAATAAAGGAAAAGGACATGTGTCTTGCCGCCCGATTACTGACGGCGTCGGCCCTTGCATGGGGGATTATGTGGGGAAACGCATGGGGCGCCGGCCCCTTGCGAGGCAATCCGGTCGACAGCCTGCCTGCGCCGCCCCAACATGATGCGGAACGGCCCACGGAAGCGGAGCTGCCCGAAGCCGAACCCGCCGGCGCGATTCGGTCCCAGCTCGACGAAACGATCGTTCCGCGGCATTTCAGCGTCGCTGGAAATCGTGCCATACCGCTGAGCGAACTGCGGCCCATGCTGGCGCCGCTCGTCGGTAGAAAAATGACCGTGCGTGAGTTGGTCCATGAGATGGACAAAATTACCGCGTTATATCGAAAGCGCGGCTATGTGCTTTCTTTCGCGCTATTGCAGGAGCAGGACTTTCGTGATGGGCTCGTCGTGGTGACAGTGGTCGAGGGCCACATTGCCAATGTCGACCTGCCCGATGACGCTTCCCGCAGCGTGCGCCTGAGGCTCCAGGCGCTGGCCCAGCCCCTTCTCGACGAAAAGCCGCTGACTCGGGCAACGCTTGAGCGCAGTTTGAATCTGATGCGCCAGGTGCCCGGCATACGGCTGGACCCGAAGCTCGATATGCCGCGGCGCGCGGACGGCGCCACGACACTTTTCCTGTCGCTGGCCCACAAGCGTCTTGGTCTGGCCGCCAGCGTGGCTGACCTGGGCCTGGGCTATCAGATGTTGGTGGACGTGACGGCAAACAGTCTCAGTCCTTTGGGCGAGCAGGTCAGGCTCACCGCTGCGGTTCCGCGATTCGGACGTAGCGTAAGGTATGTGTCCGGCGCCGTGGCGGTGCCTGTCGGCGTCGACGGGTTGAGCGTAGAGTTGGACGGCTATCATTATCATTCCCGACCCAAGGACGATCTGCTGGAGGCGGCGGGATGGGGCCGGCGCGTAGTGAACGAGCAAGTGCGCCTGTCGTTGAAATATCCCTTCGTGCTCGAGAATCGGCAGAGCCTTACGGGCGGTTTGGGCATCTACGCGGCCCAGAGCATCGATGAATATCAGCGCGATGCAGACAACGCCTGGCTGCAGCAGAGAGCACACTTGAGGGCGGCTTGGGCATCGCTGAGTTATCGGCAGGCAAGTCAGTCGCAAAGCAGGGAAATCTCGCTGGACATCCACAAGGGATTCGACGCCCTGGGCGCCAAGAAAAGCCTTCGAAGCAACTACGCCGTCTTCGAACCCCCGTCCTACGAACTCGATTTCTCGCGCTATGTCCTGACCCTGAAGCAGACGGTCAAGCTCGGTGGTGAAGTCGGTGTCGTCTTTTCCGCCCTCGGGCAGTACAGCCCCGATGTGCTGCCTTCAAGCGAGCAGATATCGTTCGGCGGCTGGCGCTATGGACGCGGCTATCCGCCGGGCGAGCTGGCGGGCGATAAAGGGTATGGCGTTTCACTCGAGATCAATCGGCGTTTCGCCACGGGGTGGAGCCGGCTGAAGACGGTTCAGCCTTATGTGGTCGCCGACCATGCCAGGGCTTGGTACAACGAGGACGGGCTGCGCGGCTGGAGGCGGGCGTCTCTTGCCTCAGTGGCTGTGGGCGTTCGCCTGAGCGACGAGCGGTATTTCGTGGCCGATGTGCACGTCGCTCGTCCTTTGCGGGACGGCCCCTACGGGAGTACACGCGACAACGTCCGGGTGAATTTTAATTTCTCGCTGGCTTACGACGCCTTTTAACGGCCAGCATATCGCGGACGCCAGCCGACCGGCGGCACATTAATTGCCGGCGACTGGAGTCTTTATTTCGATCCACGGCACGCATTCAAGGAGAACCTTATGCGACTCAATGATAAAGCGACGAAATTCGATATGACAGGGGCCTTTCGGCTTACGCTCCTGGCCGGAATGCTGGCTGGGGCCGCGGTTCTAAGCGCCTGTTCCAGCGGAAGCACCCGGGGCGACATGGCGCAGGCGAGCCCTCCTGCGGGGGGCGGTTCCCAGGGTGACGGAGGAAGCGGCACCGGCGGCGATGGTTCGAGCGGCACGGGTGGCGGCTCGGGGGAAACCGGGGGCAACGGCACGGGCGGCGGCAACGGTTCGGGCCAGGACGGCGGCAACGGCGCCACGCAAAGCGGCGCCTTGGAAACGTCGTTGGGTAATGTGGGGCAGGCGGCGGACAACGTCGTTGACACCGAGGCTTCCACTGCCCTGGCCGGAACAGGCGGTGTTCTCGACGGGGTGACAGACCCTGCGACTTCAGCCATTACAGTCGTTACGCAGGCCGTCGGGGAGGGCACGGGTACAGGCCAACCGGCCGACGGCCTGCTGACGCGCGTGGGCACTGCAGTTTCCAGCGCGGGCACCGATGTCGGCGACACGGGGATTGGTGGAAACGTCGGGACTGGTGCGGGTGCCTTGCTTGAGGGGGCAGGCGATACGGTAAGCAGTGCCGGTGATCTGCTCAACGAGAACCCCGACAATCCCCAGCCCCTCAATACCACGCTTGACCATGCCACAGGCTCTGTTACGGCGCTGACCGAGGCCTTGGGATCCGACGGAGGGCTATTGAAGCCCATAGGAACGACGGCGGCAGAGTTGGGCGTGGCCTCGGGCGACCCCAATCCTGTGCTGCAGCCTGCCCTGGGCAATACGGGGCAGGCGGTAGACAACATAGCCAGTACGAATCTGGCCGGGTCGCTGGGGAATACGGGCAGGTCCCTGGATACCGTGGTTGCGCCTGTAACCGACTCTGTCGGCCACGCGGGCCAGGCCGTCGGCGACGGCATTGGCATAGGACCGACCGCCAACGGCGTGCTGGCCAAGGCGGGAGGGGCACTTGAGACGGCGGGCGGCCATGCCGGTTCTTCCGGCTTGGGAGGCGCGGTGTCGAACGTAGGATCCGCTGTCGCGGCCTCAGGTGGATTGGTACATGCCGGCCCTGACTCGCAGAATCCCATTGGCCAAGTGTTGGATCACACCACCGGAGCGGTCGATTCACTGACCCGGGGCGGCGCAGGCGGGGGCTTGCTGAGCCCGGTGAGCGGCCTGCTTGGCGGCGTCGCACACAAATGAGCTGACGCCAAGACGTTGGACGGCTCACAAAACTGGAGGTTCAAGGCCTGGGTTCGATGCCGTACCCGGGCCTTTTAGCTTTGCGGTTCACAAGCCTTCCTTGAAGATACATGCGGCTGCCTCCGCTGGCTGCCTGCCTTCGCTCGCGCCCCTAGGGTGCGCTAGCCTTGCGCCTCCAGCCGGAAAAACATTGTGAAATTTCATAAAGTCGGCCCCGGATTTGTTCCGAAAACTGCCTCCAGTGCCTAGAATGGGGTAGACGAAACAAAATAATTCGACTTAAAACTCAATGTTTTATCAGGATGGTTCATATGGCCGGCAGATATTTCTGGGATCTTCGAGCATCGCTGTCGCTGGGCTCCATCGCGGTTCGCGCCGCGGGCATCGCCTTCGTACCGGTGTTGCTGCCTGCTTCCTGGACAGGCTCGGTCGATACGGCCTGGGCAGCATGTACAGGGCAGCCCGACGGCAGTTATCTATGCTCTGGCGCTTCCACCGGGGAATATGTCGCAGGCTCGGCGGGCCCATTGGTCATCATCGGCGACAGCACGCTGAAGATAAACAGCAGCGCTGCCGGCTTCGACATAGACGGCTCGGGCGGCGACATAGCCTTCTCGCAAGAAGGCGGAAGCGCCATCACGGGTACAACGGGCATCCATTCAAATAAATATGGCGCCGGTTCGAACAGGCTGACCGTCGCGGGCGACGTCACAGGCACTGACGACTACGCCATTTTTGCCTACAACGACGGCGACGCTACCGATGTGGCCGTAGAGCAGACCGCCGGAACCATTTCGGGCGTGTCGCATGGCATACGCATAGACAATTACGGAAGCGGCTCGGTCGCGGTCACCACTGCGGGAACGGTCGTCCAAAGCGGCAGCACCGGGTGGGATACCTATGGGGTGTATGCCTACAACGCGCCATCGGCTACTGACATCACGCTTACCCAAACAAGCGGTGCGGTGACGGGCCATTATTTTGGCATCTACGGAAACAACCAAGGCACTGGCTCCACCACCATCAGCGTCGCCGGGGACGTGACGGCCACTGGCCGGGTCGGCGTTGCCGGCTATAACGGCAGCGCGGCAAAAGACATACGCATCAACCAGGCGGCCGGTACCATCACCAGCCCCGAGACCGGCATACTTGCAGACAACAGCGGCACCGGAGCCATCCATATCGCCTCGTCCGGCATTGTCAGCAGCGAAAGCGTGGGCATTCTTGCATTGCATTGGGGGACAGGCGTCACGTCCATTGCCGTCAATGGCGAGGTGCATGGGGACGCGGGCGCGGGCATTATGACCGTAAGTGCAAATGACGTCACGATCGACATCGCGCCTTCCGCGACGGTAAGCACAGTGTCGGGGCTGGCGATCAATGATGCCGGATCCGGAAATGCGCACGTGACGAGCGCGGGGAAAGTCACGGGCGACACCAGCCTTGGGCTTGGCGACGACGTCTTCGATTTATCGGGCGGAACCTACACCGGCAGTATCTTCGGCGACGATCGAGACGCCGCCCAGAGCAATGACGGCCTGGTCAATTACGAAGGCAACGACACCTTCACCTGGACCGGCGGCGCGCTGTCCGGCGGGTTCCATGGCCAGGACGGTTCCGACACTGCCACGGTAAGCGCCGTCGCCTATGACGGCAGCCAGTTCCTGGACGGCGGCGATGACAACTCGGTCGCCGATGGCATGATCGATACGCTGATCCTGCAGGGCATCAATGCAAGCACGGCGGGAAACCGCCTCGCCAACTGGGAAATCGTCAGGCTGGATGGCGGCACGCTGGCCATCAACGACGGCGCCTGGAAGGTCGGCATGGCCCATGAAGACGGTACCGGCGTCTTCCTGCGCAACGGTTCGGGGCTTGATGGCATGGCCGCGCTTGCCTTGGACGGCAGGCTCAATATCGATGCCACCTCGGCCTTCATCGCGCAGGGCGGCGGCGCAGGCAGCTACTCGGTCAGCGGCCGCGTGGACAATGCGGGCATGATCACCCTGCAAGACGCCGCGGCGGGCGATGTCATGACGATTGGCGGAAACTATGCCGGCGCGGATGGCAGCCTGCAGATAGACACCGTCCTGGGCGACGACGGCTCCAAGACCGACCGGCTGCATATTGGCGGCGACACGGCCGGCACCACGCGCTTGCAGGTGAACAATGTGGGCGGAACCGGGGCAGCCACCGCCGAAGGCATCCGGGTCATTGGTGTCGACGGCCGCTCAGATGGCAGTTTTTCTCTTGTCGGGGGCGACTACATGGTCAATGACAAGCCTGCCATCGTTGCCGGTGCCTATGCGTACCAGCTCCACCAGGGCGGTGTGTCGACCCCCGGCGACGGCGACTGGTACCTGCGTTCGCAATTGGTCTCGCCCGAGACTGACGAGCAGGAACCGGCCGGGCCGACCACCCCCCCAGCACCCTTGTATCAGGCTGGGGTGCCCTCATACGAAGCCTATCCGCAAGCGTTGCTGGCCCTGAACAGCGTGCCCACCCTGCAGCAGCGTGTCGGCAATCGTTTCTGGACCGGCGCGGGCCATCGCCTGGCTGGCGGCATTGATGCGACCGGCTTTTCGCAGGCTTCGACCAACGGTGCCGCCATGATCGAAGGCAATGGCGTCTGGGGCCGCATGGAAGGTGCCTATCACGACGTCAAGCCGCGTTCGTCAACCTCGGACACGTCCTACGACCAGAACGTCTTCAGAATGCAGGTCGGCGTGGACCGGGAACTGAAGGCTTCCGACAACGGCAAGCTGATCGGCGGCCTGGCTGTTCATTACGCCCACGGCAAGACCCATACTCGGTCTCCCCATGGCAATGGCGACATCGCCACCGATGGCTACGGCGTTGGCGCAACCCTCACCTGGTACGACACAAAGGGCTTTTATCTTGACGGACAGGCACGCCTCAGCTGGTACGACAGCGATCTGTACTCCAAGCTTGCCCGCAGGAATCTGGTTCAAGGCAACAAGGGCTTCGGCTACGCTTCGTCCATCGAGGGCGGCCAGCGCATTGCGCTGGATCCGGCGTGGTCCATTACGCCCCAGGCTCAACTGGTGTATTCAAATGTGGATTTCGACACCTTCACGGACCCGTTCGGCGCCCGTATCAGCAATGGCCGGGGGGAAAGCCTTCAAGGCCGCCTGGGCGTAAGCCTGGATTACGAAAGCGCGCATGCCCGGGCCAATAGCGCGCCGGTCCGTACCCATGTATACGGCGTGGCCAACCTTCATTACGAATTTCTGGACGGGACAAATGTGCATGTCGCCGGCCAGAATTTCGCCAGCCGCAACGAGCGCTTATGGGCCAGCGTGGGCGTGGGCGGTTCCTACAACTGGAATGGCGACAAATACTCGCTCTACGGCGAAGGCCTGGTCAACACCAGCCTGCAGCGATTCGGCGACAGCTATTCGGTGATAGGAAGAGTGGGCTTTCGAATGAGGTGGTAGTGGGCGGGGGCGCCGCCCTTTCTGGTGCCCCGCGCCCGTCGCCGGTTCGCGCCTTACCGTGACGCGCCCGACGGGCCGCGGCTTGCGCCGCGGCCTTGCGGCTGCGGTCAGAACTTGAGGTTCATGCCCAGCCAGTAGCGGCGGCCGTCTTCGACATAGCCGAAGTCTTCATAGAACACTTCCTTGTCGAATATGTTGTAGATGCCGGCGTAAAGTGTCACGCGCTTGTTCAAGTCGTATGAACCGCCAAGGTCGACGAAGGTCGATGAAGGCGCGGTGGTGGAGCTTGCCGAGATGCCCTGAGTGGGGTCGCTTTCTCTGCCGCGGTAGGTAACACGCAGCCACCCGTTGACCTTCTCCACAGGTTTCCAGTCCAGGCCCAGGTTGAACATGTGCCTGGGCATCTGATTCAGCGGGTTGCCCGCGTATTCGCCGGTCTTCTGCTTGGAATAGGTGTAGCTGCTGTTGAGCGACAGCGTGTCGGTCAGCGGCGTGGAAATCATCGCTTCGACGCCTCGCGTGACGGCATCGTCCACGTTGGTATAGGTGGTGGGCAGGCGGCCCCATTGATTGGCCGGTCCGCATTCGGGGCAGGGCACCCGGGTTATCTTGTCGGTGAACTCGTTGTCGAACAGGGTGATGCCGGCCAGCATGCCATTGCCGCCGTTGTACATCAGGCCGATTTCCTTGGTCAGCGTTTTTTCAGGTTGCAGGTCGGGGTTGCCGTACATATTGCCGCCGCGGCTGGTGGCGCCCCAGTCGGGCAGGGTCTGGCGCATAGAGGGGGCGCGGAAGCCCGTCGATACGCCGCCCTTGAGCGTCCAGTTGTCGTCCATGTGCCAGACGCCATACAGGCGAGGGCTCCAGTGCTGGCCCGCGGTCTTGTCCTTGTCCAGGCGCAGGCCGGCTGTCAGCGCGAACGACTCGGTAACCTGCCATTCATTTTCGGCGTAGAAGGCGTATTGCCAGCGGTCGGCCGTGGAGCGGTCGGAAATCCGGTTGGTGGTCGTGTCCTTGAGCTTTTCCTCGCTGTAGAAGGCGCCCACCGTCAGTATGTGCGACTCCAGCACCGGCATGCTCCAGCTCGTGTTGAGCGTGGTGTTGGTAATCGTCATGTCGCGGGAGACGTTCTTGGTTTCTTCCCGCTGGGCATAGGAATTCGAGGTACCGAACGACCAGCGGCCGTTGTGGGTCAGCGAATAGTGCTCGCGATCGAAGGTGCGATGGCTGGGATCGTCGTCCGGGGCCAGGGTGCGGCCGGGCGTCGAGCGGTACAGTTGCCTCGAGGCGCCTCCTTCCAGAATGATGTCATGGTCGCGATTGGGCGTAAGTGCCAGCTTGGCGGTTACGCCGCGGTTGGTGTGGCGGTTGTAGCCTTGCTCGACGTCGTCTTCGCCGCGG
This sequence comes from Pusillimonas noertemannii, assembly GCF_003096595.1. Taxonomy (GTDB): domain Bacteria; phylum Pseudomonadota; class Gammaproteobacteria; order Burkholderiales; family Burkholderiaceae_B; genus Pusillimonas; species Pusillimonas noertemannii. The sequence goes on from NZ_QEKO01000001.1 coordinate 1,037,572, forward strand.
TATGAATACACGCCATATACGCTAAGGCCCAGGAGATCTTCCTTGATGGGGCCGGCCACGTAGAAGTTGCCCTGGTAGATATTCCCGGACCGTGAATGGGCCTGCAGGGTCGAGTCGAGCCTGACAGCGCCGCCCCATGTGTTGGGTACTTTGCGCGTGATGATGTTGATGACCCCGCCCATGGCGTCCGAGCCGTACAGCGAGGACATGGGGCCGCGCACAACTTCGATGCGTTCGATGGCCTCCAGCGGGGGAACCCAGCTCTGGTCGGTGCCCGTGCTGCCGTTGGTCTGTGTTTCACGGGTGCTTACCCGCTTGCCGTCGACTAGGATCAGGGTGTAGTTGGCCGACATGCCGCGCAGCGTGATGTCCGAAGTATTGTTGTCCGAGCGGGTCATGATGACGCCGGGCACGTCCCGCAGCGCATCGGTCAGGTCGCGATAGGCGCCTTGCTCCAGCTTCTCGCGGGGAATGACGGATATCGAGGCCGGTGCGTCGATGATATCCTGTTCAAAGCCCGAAGCGGTTACGACAACGGTATTCAGCGTGGTTACCGAGTTGTCCGCGGCGGTCTGGGCCAGTGCGGGGGAGACTGCGGTTCCGAGGGTCAGGGCACATAAAGTGCCACCCAGATCGGGTGGCCCTTGAATGCCGGCTCGCGGGACGAGCCAGAAGTATCCAGCGACATCAAAACTTCCTTCTTATTGCCAATGAATCAAAATGAGAATGATTATTAAATCATAGCCTCTGCGAGGAGGTTGAAGGGAAGTTCCTCGACGATTGTATTTACTTGCTTCGAGATACACGCTTTTTAAGCGATGTTTTTCTCGTAAGCTATTGTTTTTAGATGGCTTACATTTTCCTGAAGAGAGGAATTGCCCGCTTATGAAACCAGGCGGAAGTTGTAGCGTCTTGGCAACATCATGGGCGGGACGCTCTGCGTTTACACTAACGCATGTGGCCGGCCTAGCCATGCATGCACGGAACGCGCCGGCCGATATAGACTAATTGGGGATACAAAATGCTCGATGGCAAACGCGCTGTAATTACTGGGTCGACCAGCGGAATCGGCTTGGGAATAGCCCGCGAACTGGCTTCAAACGGGGCCGACGTGGTGATCAACGGTTTTGGCGACCCCCAGGCCATCGAAAAAGAGCGGGTCAACATCGAGCTCGAATTCGCCGTCAAGGCGCACTATATCAATGCCGACCTCAGCCGCGCCGACGCCACGCGCGCCTTCATCGACGAGGCGGCCCGGCTTCTGGGCGGCATCGACATCCTGGTCAACAATGCGGGCGTGCAACACACCGATCTGATAGAAGACTTCCCCGTCGAGCGCTGGGACGCCATCATCGCGCTGAACCTGTCGGCGGTCTTTCACGGCACGGCCGCGGCGCTGCCCTACATGAAGAAGCAGGGCTGGGGGCGCATCATCAATATCGCCTCGGCCCACGGGCTGGTTGCCTCGGCGGCCAAGTCGGCCTATGTGGCCGCCAAGCATGGGGTGGTGGGCCTGACCAAGGTCACGGCCCTTGAAAACGCCGGCAATGGCGTTACGGCCAATGCAATATGCCCCGGATGGGTGCGCACGCCGCTGGTTGAAAAGCAGATAGAGGCGATCGCGCAGGCGCAGAACATGGGCGTCGACGAGGCGGCCAAGAGCCTGCTGGGCGAAAAACAGCCTTCGCTGCAGTTCGTCACGCCCAAGCAGATCGGCGGCATGGCGGTGTTCCTGGCTTCAGAGGCGGCCGAGCAGATTACCGGCGCCTCGATGTCGATGGACGGGGGCTGGACGGCACGCTGAGCGCGCTTTTGACGCACCCACCGCTTTCCGTATAAGGTTGCCCATTGCCGAGTGTGCGCGGCCCCTTGCTCGGGGCACGCGCCTTTTGACGACTTATCGATCAAGGTATTGAAAATGCTGCTGCTATTGTCCCCCGCCAAAAAGCTCGACTACGACTCTCCGGTCAGAACCACGCTGCATACGCAGCCGCTGTTCGTGAAGCAGGCGGCGGCCCTCATCGACGTGCTCAAGGAAAAATCGGCCAGCGAAATCGCCGGCCTGATGAAGCTGAGCGATGCGCTGGCCAGGCTCAATACAGAACGCTACGCCGCCTGGAAGCCCAAGTTCACGCAGACCAACTCGCGCCAGGCTGCGCTGGCGTTCAATGGCGACGTTTACGAAGGGCTCGAAGCGCCTTCGCTTTCCGACGAGCAGCTGCAGTGGGCGCAAGAGCACGTGGCCATACTCAGCGGCCTGTACGGCGTGCTGCGGCCCCTTGACCTGATGCAGCCTTATCGCCTTGAAATGGGCACGCGGCTGGCTACAAGCAAGGGCAAGACGCTGTACGACTACTGGGGCTCGCAGATCGCCCAGTACCTCAACAAGCGCCTGGAAGGGCAGGCCGAGCCGCTGGTGCTCAATCTTGCCTCCGAAGAATACTTCAAGGCGGTCGACCTGGGCGTGCTCAAGGCCAAGGTCATCCAGTGCGTGTTCCAGGACTATAAAAACGATCAATGGAAGGTCATCAGCTTCCACGCCAAGCGTGCGCGCGGCCTGATGGCGCGCTACGTCATCGAAAACGAGATCGACGATCCCGCCGCCCTGGCGGGCTTCAATTCCGAAGGCTACGCTCACGACGCCAAGTCGTCGACCGATTCGCGCCTGGTGTTTCGACGCAAGCAGGTTTCTTAGACGGGCTAGGACAGGCGGGCGGGAGCCCGCCCTTTCGGAAGTGGATGCATGAACGTAGCAACACGCGTATTTCTGCTGTTTTCGGCCGGTTATTTTGTTTCCTATATATTCCGTGGGCTGAATATCGGTTTCGCCCCATTCCTGACGCAGGAAATGGGCTTGACGGCGGCCGACCTGGGCGGGCTCACCAGCCTTTACTTCCTGGGCTTCGCCGTGACTCAGATTCCGGCCGGCGCCGCGCTGGACACCTGGGGGCCGCGCAGGGTCACCGCCGTGCTGATGCTGATCGCGGCGCTCGGCTCGCTGTTGTTCGGCCTGGCTGACGGCCTGGTCTCCATGATGGCGGGCCGCGTCCTGATAGGTGTCGGGGTGGCGGTGTGCATGGGGGCAGGTCTGCAGGCCCTGGCACAGCATTTCCCGGTTCACCGCATCCCGGTGCTCAATGGCGCCTTGATCGCCATCGGCGGCCTGGGGGGCGCTGTCGTGGGCACGCCGCTCGCCTTGCTGTTGCAGGCGGCCTCCTGGCGAACCATCAGTGTCGGGCTGGCCGCTTTTACAATGGTCGTGGCCGCGATGATCTGGTTCTGGGCTTCCGATGCGGGGGCCGTGCCCAGGAAGAAAGAACGTCCCTCGGTGTGGGCGCAGTTTCGGGGCACATGGGAGCTGCTTTGCAGCGCGGGTTTCTGGAAGCTGTCCCTGTTTCCGTCGGTATGCGGCGGCATGTTCTACGCGGTGCAATCCCTGTGGATGAAGCCCTATCTGCTCGACGTCAATCAGGCGGGCCAGGCGCAGACCGACGCCCTGGTCTCGCTGCTGGGCCTGGCCGCCGTGTGCGGAAGCCTGGTCTCGGGCGGGCTGGCGCGCCGCTTTGAACGCCTGGGCATGAGCCTGACCGTCTTCAACGGCGTTTGCCTGGGCGCATTCGTGGGCGTCCAGGCGTTGATCCTGCTCGATGCGCCCATTCCAAAGACCATCCTATGGACCTGTTTCGGGCTTTTCGGCGCCTGTTGCGTGCTGATTTTTGCGATTTTCGTAACGCGTTATCCCCCCGCCATGTGGGGCCGGGCCAACACCACATTCAATATGCTGGTGTTCTTCATGATATTTGCGGTGCAGAACGTCATCGGCCTGATCGTGGAGAGGTGGGAGCCCATCGAGCCGGGGGTCTATCCGGCCCAGGCCCACTTGACCGCCTGGTCTTGCCTGCTGGCCGTCCAGATTGCCTGCGGCATATGGTACTTCTGGCCGACACCGAGGCGAGCCGCCGTTCGTCCGGCGGCGCTTCAGGGGGCTGAGGGCAGAGGCTGAGGCCCGGGCCGGCCCCGCTCAGGAGCCGCCGGCTTGGCTCGCGGCCGCCACGGACCTGGGCAGTTGATGGCCGGAAGGGGGGCTGGAGTCGCCGGCCGAGGGTGATTCCAGGGCCCGCATTTCTTGGCGTATAAGCTGCGCCGCCGCCATCATCTGCCTTAAGGGGTAGGCCAGCGTGGCCAGCTCGCCCTCGGTTTCAAGCGAGGCGGGCGGCTCGGCGTCGTGATCTTGCAGCAGTGCATCGACCGTTTCCAGCGCCTGCCGGATACCCGCGGGCACTTGCGCCAATGTGGCCAGTTGAGGAACGGCCGCGCCGATCTGGGATGTGAGCACATGGTTCTGGATCAGCAGGTTGTTCAGTTCAGGCACGTTCTTCTGACGCCGCGCGGGTTCGGCCGCCATGCGATAGAAGGCCGCGGCGTAGTTGCTGAAGGCAATGTACACATTCTTGCGCGCCAGGCGCCAGGCCATGTCGGCCTCGAGCTGGTCGGCATCCAGCGACTCCTGGGTGTCCGGGCCCCTGCCGCGCAGCGCCCGCAGCAGGTCGGCATAATGCAGGCCCGCCTTGTAGTAGCGGTGGTTGGCGGTTCGCAGCGCGCTGGCCAGCGAGCCCATGTAGTTGTGCTCCCACCAGGGCAGTATGTAGCTGCCCAGCAGGGCGATGGCGCAGCCTATCACGGTGTCGAGCAGGCGCTCGCCGATCAGGGCGTTAGAGGCCGGGGCAAGCAGGTGAAAGGCCAGCAGCACCATGATGGTCTTGAAGATGGCCGTGCCCATGAAGCTGACCTGGATCAAGCTGTAGCCCAGGATGCAGCAGGCTATCAGGGCTGCCAGCAGAATATCCGTATTGTTGGTAAGCATGAAAAGGCCCAACGTAAGCAGGCAGCCTACGACGGTGCCCACCAGGCGCAGGCCGTTGCGCTGCCGCGTCAGGGCGAAGCCGGGCTTCATGATGACAATGACGGTCAGGATGACCCAGTAGCCGTGCAGCTCGATCGGCGGGCCCCATGGCTGGCGTGCCAGCCCATAGTTAAGCAGCGCCACCACGCACAACACCAGCAGCACGGCGATGGCCACCCGCAAGGCATAGCGAAAGTGCGGAGAATCCAGGCGCAGGTTCGAGGTGATCATGCCGAAGCGCAGTTCGCTGCTGCGCGAAAGAAAGCGGCCCAGCGCCTTGTCCAGCCGCTGGTCGACAAGCTGGGTATCCGCGCCGGGGTGCGTGTGGGCGGCCATGCGGTCGACGATACGCGAACCGTTGCGCAGGCGCCTTAGCACCTGTACCAGCAGTGCGTAGACCTCGGGGTTGGCTTCGGCGAAGCCGCTTTGCCGGTATTGATCGAGTTCGAATTCAATTGCGCGCAACTCGGCCTTGGCGCTGTGGCGGCTTAGCACGGCCTGGTTGCGCGCCGTGCACAAGGCGATTTGCTGCAGGTTGTCTGAAAGCTTGACCAGGGTGTCGCGCGCGAAGACCAGCACGTCGCTGTCGCCCAACTCGCGCCGCAGGGTGGCGTAGTCGGTATGGGTGGCGATCAGGCTGTCCAGCAGCGAGACCATGTCTATGAACAGGTTCAGGGCTCTCATGCGCTGACCGTCGCCCCGCCGGCCGCCCTTGGGCAGTTCGCGCAGTACGGTGTTGCGGGCCGCCTGCTGCTTGTCGATCATCTCGGATTGGGCGCGGATGAGATCGCGATACGAAGTATCCAGGTCGGTATGGACATCGTAGAAGCGCGAACGCGCATCGATGTAGTCGGCGGTTGCGAACAGGGCCGCCGACAGGGCCTGCTGCTCTTCGCGCAGCCAGAAGACGCGGCGCACCAAGGTACTGTAGGCAAAGTAAAAGAGGCCCCCGGCAAGCGAATACAGGACATGCAGCAGCAACTGCTGTCCGCTTAGCGGCGCGCGCATGGTCAGCGTCATGATCAGCAGGCAGGCGAAGGCCATCAACCCCCCCTGCGGCCCATAGACTGTAAGCATCGAGAAGGCGAAGCTCATCAGCGGTATGGCCACCCACAACGCCAGGGGGTGGCTGGAAACCAGGCCCGTAAGCGCCACGGTGAGAGTACCCAGCAGCACCGCGCCCAGCATTGTGTTAACACTGTATCGACGGGGGCTGCCCGGCTGGTCGATGACCGCAACGCAGGCTGCGCCGATGGAGGCGATCATGCCGATGTCGTATGTTTGCCACAGAGCGCCGGTGAACAGGGCCGGCAGCATGACGCCTATTGCCTGTCGCAGCCCTCCGAAGAAATAATGGCTGTGGAAAAAGCGTTGCAGTTGCGGGATGCGCGATGCCATGAGGGCCGTATGAGAGGTAAGAGTCGCTATTTGCCCTATCTTACCTTGCGGCAAACAGGCGCGGGAAAAGAGACGGGCCTGGAATAATAGAACGCGCCTGCGGCCCAGGCGCTGTCGTTTCCATGCGGATTGCGCGGCAAGAAAATTACATCTTCGTTGCGCCAAGGGTTTGAAAGCTTGTCTCGGCTATGACTTGTAGTGGCCTTGGTCCGAATTTGCCGGCAACGTTCGCTTATCGCGTTTCCTATTCCCGGCTGTTCCATATTGGCAGGTTCTTCCGCCTTTCACTGCTGCTTGCGGTGGGGGCGAGTACGTTCGCGCCCTCCGCGATGCCTGGCCATCGGTCCGCTTACGCGGGCCGTTTTTCATTACGCATCCCCCGCAAATTGAAACTTCCGTGTGCGGCTAGGCTGCGTTCCTTCACCCTCGACCCGGATGCATAGCATGCAAAGCAAATTGGCCGCCTTTCTGGAAAGCCAGCGCCGTGGCGCGCAGTGGGATTTCCTTCTTCGGTCGCTGGTCCTCGAAGCGTCGGTGGCCCTGGGGCCCGAGCAGGCGCGCGGCCTGTTGGTCAAGGCGGGCATGAGGGCGGGCCAGGAAATCGCGCTGCCAGAATGCGACTCGCTTGCACAGATGGAGGCCGCAGCCAATCGCTGCTGGCGGCGCCTGAGCCTGGGGGTCGTCAGTTTCATCGAGCGCAGCGATTGCCTCGAGATCGTGCATGAAGGCATACCCTCCGACGAGCGCGCATCCGAGAGCGGCCTGGCGGATTTTCTCGCCGGCTTGTATCAGCAATGGTTCGTGTCGCTTGGCGCCGGAGAGCGGCTGCAGGTCAAGCCATGCGAAAACCCGGACCGCAAGACGCTTTTGTATCGGCTGGCGGCAGAGAAGCCAGTGATGGCTGCCGGCGCCGTGGCGGCGACTTGCTCTGAAGAGCAGTGATGGTGATGACAGAACCGGATGACGTCAGCAAGCTTTTTGCGCTTTTCGAGGGCGCCACGGCCAAACGGTACCACGCCGTGCATGTGCATAAGGCGGATCAGCAGCGCGAGACGCTCGGGCGCAGGCCCTTGTTCAAGCCGGTGCGCCCCGCGGTGGCCGAACCTTCACCCGAACCGGTCGACCTCGCTTCGGACAGCCTGAAGTCCCTGTTCAAGAGGCTTGAGCGCCTCAGCGAGCCGATTGCTCCGGCCAAGCCCTCCGCCGCACATGCCGGGCAGCCCGCCGGCTCCATACGTTCACTCTTCGATCGCTTGTGCCCGCCCTGAGCCCGTGGTCCCGCATGGCCCGTGGGGGACCACCGTCCGCTGTCCGCGACACTTTTCCTACTACGGCCTCGTTCTGGATTGCCATGTCTTGTGCAATGCAGTAAAGTAGTGTACTTGGCCGGGTGCAACATCCTTACCCCGGCCTTGTGGGCACTATCGTTCGGGCCATCCGCCCGTTTTTTGCGCCTGTATCACTTAGCCAAGGGCCGCGTCACAAGCGTGTGTTGCCGTGGCATCCGTTTCTACCTCCCGCGTTCACATGAACGCTCGTACGGTATTTCGACGAGTGGGCATCGGTACGGCACGGTGTCTGGGTGGAGTGGCTCCGTGAGCCATCAAGCCTCAGCACATCATGCCGCGCTTCGGTGCAGCTCAGGCCCTTGGGGCCAATCGAGATGTCCGTGCCGGTTACGAAAGGACTACAACATGGAACTCAATGGCGCCGACATCGTCGTACGATGCCTGGCCGAACAGGGTGTTGAGCACGTTTTTGGCTACCCTGGCGGCGCAGTGCTGTACATCTACGATGCCATCTATCAACAAGATTCCTTCAAGCATATTCTGGTTCGCCACGAGCAGGCCGCCGTGCATGCGGCCGACGCCTATTCGCGCTCGTCGAACAAGGTCGGAGTTGCGCTGGTCACCAGCGGACCGGGGCTGACCAACGCCGTTACCGGCATCGCAACGGCCTACATGGATTCCATCCCGATGGTCATCCTTAGCGGCCAGGTGCCCACTGCGGCCATCGGCTCCGACGCCTTCCAGGAATGCGACACAGTGGGCATTACCCGTCCCTGCGTAAAGCACAATTTCCTCGTGCGCGACGTCAAGGACCTGGCCGAGACCATGCGCCGGGCCTTCTATATCGCGCAAACAGGCCGGCCCGGCCCCGTGCTGGTCGACATCCCCAAGGACATCACCGTCGCCAAGTGCAAGTTCACCGCCAAGAAGGGCGAGGTGTCCATGCGCTCGTACATGCCCGTCGTCAAGGGGCACCACGGCCAGATCAAGAAAGCGGTGCAGATGCTGCTGGCGGCCGAGCGCCCCATGATCTATTCGGGCGGCGGCGTGGTGCTGTCCGATGCGGCCGAAGAGCTGCGCCAGCTCGTGGAGCTGGTCGGCGCGCCCTGCACCAACACCCTGATGGGCCTGGGCGCCTTCCCCGCCGACGACAAGCGCTTCGTGGGCATGCCCGGCATGCATGGCACGTACGAAGCCAACATGGCCATGCAGAACTGCGACGTGCTGGTGGCTGTGGGCGCGCGCTTCGATGATCGCGTCATCGGCAATCCGCGCCATTTTGCGCAGAACCAGCGCAAGATCATCCACATCGACATCGACCCTTCGTCCATCTCGAAGCGCGTGCGTGTCGACGTGCCCATCGTGGGCAACGTCAAGGACGTGCTGCAAGATCTCAATGCCCTGTACATGCAGAGCGCCGTCGAGACCGAGCCCAACAAGGCCGCGCTGGCCAAGTGGTGGCAGCAGGTGGAAACCTGGCGCGGCAAGCAGTGCCTGAACTACGCCGGCTCCGACACCCTGATCAAGCCGCAGTATGTGGTCGAGACGCTTTGCGAAGTAACGGGCGGCAATGCCTTCGTTACGTCCGACGTGGGCCAGCACCAGATGTGGGCGGCCCAGTACTACCGCTTCAACCAGCCGCGCCGCTGGATCAACTCGGGCGGCCTGGGCACCATGGGCGTGGGCCTGCCCTACGCCATGGGCGTGCAGATGGCCAACCCCGATGCCGACGTCGCCGTCATTACGGGCGAGGGTTCCATACAGATGAACATCCAGGAGCTCTCTACCTGCAAGCAGTACCATCTGTCGCCCAAGGTTCTGTGCCTTAACAACCGCTACCTTGGCATGGTGCGGCAGTGGCAGCAGATCGATTATGGTTCGCGCTATTCCGAATCGTACGTCGACGCGCTGCCCGACTTCGTCAAGCTGGCCGAAAGCTACGGCCACGTGGGTGTTCGCATCGAAAGCCCCGGCGACGTCGAGCCAGCCCTGCGCGAGGCCTTCGGCAAGTACAAAGATCGCCTGGTCTTCCTCGACTTCATCACCGACCAGACCGAGAACGTGTGGCCCATGGTCAAGGCCGGCCGCGGCCTGACCGAAATGCTGCTTGGCGCCGAAGATCTATAAGGACAGAACAATGAAACACGTGATTTCCATCCTTCTGGAGAACGAGCCAGGCGCCCTGTCGCGCGTGGTGGGGCTGTTCTCGGCGCGCGCCTACAACATCGAAACCCTTACCGTCGCGCCCACCGAAGACGCGACCTTGTCCCGCATGACCATTGTCACCGAAGGGTCCGAGGACGTCATCGAGCAGATTACCAAGCACCTGAACCGCCTTATCGATGTGGTCAAGGTGGTCGACCTTTCTGAAGGCCCGCACATCGAGCGCGAGCTGATGATGATCAAGGTCAGGGCGGTGGGCAAAGAGCGCGACGAAATGAAGCGCATGGCCGATATTTTCCGCGGCCGCATCATCGACGTAAGCGACAAGGCCTACACCATCGAGCTTACCGGCGACCAGGACAAGATCGAGGCGTTTATCGGCGCCCTCGACCGCAGCGCCATCCTGGAAACCGTGCGCACCGGGGTCTCGGGCATCGGCCGCGGCGAACGAGTTTTGAAATTGTAATTAAAATCACGGGTCTGGCAGCGGTATACAGCCCGAACTCAACCAATCGGGGCCGCCTTGCGCGGCCCGCCAAAAATACGCTTAGTTTGGAGCATTTCAATGAAAGTTTTCTATGACAAAGACTGCGACCTGTCCCTGATCAAGGGCAAGACGGTTGCCATCATCGGCTACGGTTCGCAGGGTCATGCGCACGCGCTCAACCTGCACGAGTCGGGCGTGAACGTGGTGGTCGGCCTGCGCAAGGGCGGCGCTTCATGGAGCAAGGCCGAGAACGCCGGCCTGAAAGTGCTGGAAGTGGCCGAGGCCGTCAAGGCCGCCGACCTGGTCATGATGCTTCTGCCCGACGAAAACATCGCCGACGTCTACCGCAAGCACGTTCATGACAACCTGAAGGCCGGCAGCGCGCTGGCGTTCGCCCATGGCTTCAACGTGCACTACGGCCAGGTGCAGCCGCGCAACGACGTCGACGTCATCATGATCGCGCCCAAGGCTCCCGGCCATACGGTTCGCGGCACCTACAGCCAGGGTGGCGGCGTGCCCCACCTGATCGCCGTCCATCAAGACGTCAACGGCAAGGCCCGCGACCTGGCCCTGTCGTACGCCATGGCCAACGGCGGCGGCCGCGCCGGCATCATCGAGACCAACTTCCGCGAAGAAACCGAAACCGACCTGTTCGGCGAGCAGGCCGTGCTGTGCGGCGGCACCGTCGAACTCATCAAGGCCGGCTTCGAAACGCTGGTCGAGGCCGGATACGCGCCCGAGATGGCCTACTTCGAGTGCCTGCACGAGCTCAAGCTCATCGTCGACCTGATCTACGAAGGCGGCATCGCCAACATGAACTACTCCATCTCGAACAATGCCGAGTATGGCGAGTATGTCACGGGCCCCCGCATCGTCACCGACGAAACCAAGAAGGCCATGCGCCAGGTCCTGACCGACATCCAGACCGGCGAGTACGCCAAGAGCTTCATCCTGGAAAACGCCGCCGGCGCGCCCAGCATCACTTCCCGCCGCCGCCTCAATGCCGAATCGCAAATCGAGCAGGTCGGCGGCAAGCTGCGCGCCATGATGCCCTGGATCGCGGCCAACAAGCTGGTTGACCAGACCAAGAACTGATTGGTTTTTCCAGTCGTTCCCTCACACCCCGCAGGCCGGAGCAGCGCTTCCGGCTCCAGCGGGGTGTTTTTTTGCTATTCTTTAACACGATGAACAAACCTTCCTATCCTCATCCCATCATCGCCCGCGAGGGCTGGCCTTTCCTGGCGGGCATCGTCGTCATATCGATCATCGTCACGGTCTGGTCCGGATGGGCCAGCCTGCCGTTCTGGCTGCTGTCGGTGTTCGTGCTGCAGTTCTTTCGCGACCCGGCGCGCGTCGCGCCCGATGGGGAACTCAATGTGCTCAGCCCGGCCGACGGCCGCGTCGTGGTCGTCCAGGAAACCCAGGATCCCTACCACGGCAATCGCGATGCACTGAAAATCAGCGTCTTCATGAACGTCTTCAACGTGCATTCGAACCGCTCGCCGGTCGATGCCGAGGTGCTGTCCACCGAATATTTCGCAGGCAAGTTTTTCAATGCGGCGCTTGACAAGGCTTCGCTCGAAAACGAGCGCAACGCCATGGTGCTGCGCACCAGGCAAGGCCATATCGTCACCGCCGTTCAGGTTGCTGGCCTGGTGGCCAAGCGCATACTTTGCTATGCCAAGACCGGAGATTCCCTGCATCATGGGCAGCGCTACGGCTTCATCCGCTTCGGTTCGCGAGTCGACGTCTACCTGCCCCCCGGTTCGCGGCCCCGCGTGGCCATTGGCGACAAGGTAAGCGCCACCAGCACGGTTCTTGCTGAGCTGCCGGCGGCGGCCGAAAACACGCCCGGCTGATTCCCGTGAGCCCGGGCTGCGATCGGCGGCATATTAAACTGGCCATAGGCGAAGGATGCGGGTTCTTCGCACATGGCCCGAAGGAAAGACACCATGCCCCATTTTTCTGATGAAAACAGGCGTCGGCGCAGCATCTACCTGCTGCCCAATGTCTTTACCACGGCCAATCTCTTTGCGGGCTTCTACGCCGTGGTCCAGGCCATAAACGGGCGCTTCGAGGTCGCGGCCATCGCCATTTTCGTGGCCATGATCTTCGACGGCATGGACGGCCGGGTGGCCCGGCTTACCAACACCCAGTCGGCCTTCGGCGAACAATACGATTCGCTGTCCGACATGACCTCGTTCGGCATAGCCCCGGCACTGGTCATGTACCAATGGACCCTGCAGGACCTGGGGCGCTGGGGCTGGCTGGCGGCCTTCATCTACGTGGTGGGCGCCGCGCTGCGGCTGGCCCGCTTCAATACCAACATCGCGGTGGTCGACAAGCGTTTCTTCCAGGGCCTGCCCAGCCCCGCGGCGGCCGCGCTGCTGGCAGGCTTCATCTGGGTGGCCATCGACAACCGCCTTCAATTGGGCACGGCCACGATTTCCTGGTGCGCCTTCGTCATCACGGTGTATGCCGGCATTGCCATGGTTACCAATACACCCTTCTACAGCGGAAAGTCGTTCGCCCTGGGGCACAGCGTGCCGTTCTGGGTGATGCTGGTGCTGGTGGCGGTGTTTGTCTTTGTGTCCAGCGACCCGCCCCTGATGCTGTTCGGGCTGTTCGTGATCTATGGCCTGTCGGGCTGGGGCATTATGCTGTGGCGTTGGCGCAGGGCCCGCCAGCTAAGCCGCATGCGCCATGAAGGCGTTGCCGAGGCGGCGCCTTTTCCCGAGCCGCCGGCGCCGCATACCATTGCCCCTCCGCGCGACGACGAGCACGGCCCGCGCCTTTGATCGCTGCGCAAGGCCCTGCTGCACGTGAAAGGCCTGGCCATGCGCTAGACGGGGCCGGGCATGAAAAAGCGCCGGCAAGGCCTTGCCGGCGCTTTCGGCTTAGAAAAAGGGCAGGAAATCGTCCCGCTCGTACATGGGGTCGGGGCCGGGATGAAAACGCGTGACGCGCTCGCCGTCCGTGCCGAAATACACATGCATCAGCGAGTTCCAGACACCGCTCTGCTGGTATCGGTAGCTCCAGACGATCTGTATGGAAGAGGGCAGGCCCACGCCGCCTTGCTCGGCCGGGGGGCCGAACTCGCAAAGCACCTGCTCGGGCGTCCAGCTGCCTTCGCCCAGTTTCTTGAAATGCTGGTCGGTAAGCAGCTGCGAGATTTCGCCGACCCGCCCCTGGGCGTCTACGTCGGTGCCCCAGGCAAACTGGCCGAAGGGCTGGCCGCTCCAGATGACGCGCTGGCCGCCATTGGGCAGGGGGCACGAGTAATTGGGGCGGCCGAACTCGGACTGGACCTGCGCAAGAGGCGTGCCGGGCGGCACGCTTTTGAAGGTGGTGCAGCCGTAAAGCAGGGCAAGGGGCAACAGGGCGGCCAGTGCGAAGCGGCGCAAGCAGGGGGGAATCATGACGTGCACCAAATCCGTTATAATGCCAAAGTCTTAAGATTACCTCATGCCACAAGGGCATGGTGTGACTCTTTCGATTCAATTGTTATTGTTCATCCATTCACGTCCGGGCACCTCGGCCCTGACGCATGTTAACGAGGCTAAAAATGTCTGTTGCTGACATCAAAAAATCCGACATCGTCGCGCAATTTCAGCGCGCGCAAGGCGACACAGGTTCCCCCGAAGTGCAAGTAGCTCTGCTTACGGCACGCATCAACGAACTGACCGGTCACTTCAAGGCTCACATGAAGGATCACCATTCACGCCGCGGCTTGCTGCGCATGGTCAGCCGTCGCCGCAAACTGCTCGACTACCTCAAGGGCCGCAACCCCGACGCATATCGCGCTCTGATCGAAAAGCTCGGTCTGCGTAAGTGATACCCGGGGCGAGCTCCCCACTATGTACGACCGTGCACACTGCGACCATCGTCGCCGTGTGCACGGTTTTTTTATTGTAAGGATATTCCGTAATGTTTAATAAAGTGACCAAAACCTTCCAGTATGGTCAGCATACGGTGGTTCTCGAAACCGGTGAAATCGCGCGCCAGGCATCCGGCGCCGTGCTGGCTTCGATCGGAGACACTGTTGTACTGGCGACTGTGGTTGCGGCGAAGCAGGCCAAGCCGGGCCAAGACTTTTTCCCTCTTACCGTCGACTACGTTGAAAAAACCTACGCAGCCGGCCGTATTCCCGGCGGCTTCTTCAAGCGTGAAGGCCGCCCCTCCGAAAAAGAAATCCTTACCTCGCGCCTGATCGACCGTCCGCTGCGTCCCTTGTTTCCCGAGGGCTTCTACAACGAAGTGCAGGTCATCATCCACACTGTCTCGGTCGACCCTGAAATCGATCCCGACATCGCCGCCATGGTCGGCGCCTCGGCCGCCCTGGCCATTTCGGGCATTCCCTTCAACGGCCCCATCGGCGCGGCGCGGGTCGGCTACCTGAACGGCGACTACGTGCTCAACCCCACCGCCAGCCAGCTTGCCGAATCCAAGCTCAACCTGGTGGTGGCCGGTACCGAGGCCGCCGTGCTGATGGTCGAATCCGAAGCGCAAGAGCTTTCCGAAGAAGTAATGCTGGGCGGCGTGGTGTTTGGCCACGAGCAGATGCAGGCCGCCATCAATGCCATCCACGAACTGGTCGCCGAAGCCGGCAAGCCCGAATGGGACTGGCAGCCCGCACCCCGGAACGAGATTCTGATCACCGCCATCAAGGCCGCCGCGCTTGAAGGCCTGCAGTCGGCCTACAGCATCCGCCAGAAGCAGCAGCGCACCGCGCAGCTGCGCCAGGTGTACGCCGACGTCAAGGCCAAGATGCTCGAGCACGCCACGGCGCGCGACGAAGCGGCTCCCGACAACGTCGAGATCGAAAACATTCTGTTCGACATCGAATCGCAAATCGTGCGCAGCCAGATCCTTAGCGGCGAGCCCCGCATCGACGGCCGCGACACCCGCACGGTGCGTCCCATCAGCATCCGCCTGGGCGTGCTGCCTCGTGCGCACGGCAGCGTGCTGTTCACCCGCGGCGAAACCCAGGCCTTGGTGGTCGCCACGCTGGGCACCAAGCAAGACGAGCAGATCATCGATTCCATCATGGGCGAGTCGCGCGACCGTTTCATGCTGCACTACAACTTTCCTCCGTTCTCCACCGGCGAAACCGGCCGCTTCGGCGTGCCCAAGCGCCGCGAAATCGGCCATGGCCGCCTGGCCAAGCGCGCGCTGGTCGCCCTGCTGCCCGAGCCGCAAGACTTCCAGTACACCATCCGCGTGGTGTCTGAAATTACCGAATCCAACGGCTCTTCGTCGATGGCTTCCGTATGCGGCGGTTCGCTGGCCATGATGGACGCCGGCGTGCCCATCAAGAACCACGTCGCGGGCGTGGCCATGGGCCTCATCAAAGACGGCGGCAAATTCGCCGTGCTGACCGACATCCTGGGCGACGAAGACCACCTGGGCGACATGGATTTCAAGGTGGCCGGCACCGAGCAGGGCGTTACCGCCCTGCAGATGGACATCAAGATCCAGGGCATCACCAAGGAAATCATGCAGGTCGCGCTGGCACAGGCCCGTGAAGGCCGCCTGCACATCCTGGGCAAGATGCGCGAAGCCCTCGAAGGCTCGCGCACCGAGCTGTCCGAATTCGCGCCCCGCATGCTCACCGTCAAAATCAACCCCGAGAAGATCCGCGACGTCATCGGCAAGGGCGGCGCCACCATCCGTGCCCTGACCGAAGAAACCGGCACCCAGATCGACATCGGCGACGACGGCACCATCACCATCGCCAGCGCCGACCTCGACAAGGCCCGCGAAGCCGAGCGCCGCATCAAGGAACTTACGGCCGACGTCGAAGTGGGCCAAGAGTACGAAGGCCCCGTGCTGCGCCTGCTGGATTTCGGCGCCATCGTCCAGGTGCTGCCCGGCCGCGACGGCCTGCTGCACATTTCCGAGATCGCCAACTACCGCATCAACAACATCAACGATGTATTGAAGGTAGGCCAGGTCGTGCGCATCAAGGTCATCGAGGCCGACGACAAAGGCCGTCTGCGCCTGTCCATGAAGGCCATCGGCGGCATCGAGGCACAAGGCGGCCCCACGGGTCCCGTGGCTGCCTCCGAGACAGCGGCCGACTAAGCCCTCTTGGCTCGGCTTGCATCCAGGGCTTCATAAGCCCTGCGGTCCGAGCCAGGCGACGCGGCGTGGAAACCCACAAGCCGCATTCAAGCACCCGCATTTGGAATTGCTCCAATTGCGGGTGTTTTTTCATGCGTTAATCAGCCGCCCGAAGAGCCCGAACTGCCCGAGTCCTCCGTCTGCTTGGCCGAATCCGCGTCTTTGGTGGCCGTACCGTGGCCGCTTCCTGTGCCCGTGCTTTCTGTGTCGGTGCCTTCGTTCCCGCTGAAGTCGGTCTTGTCCCCGACCTGCCCGCTCTTGGGCTTGGTTTCCCCGCTTTCAGATGTCTTGGTCCGGTCGGACCGGCTGTCTGCGCCCTGGGACTGGGGGGCGCTGCCGTCATTGCCGGTGGCGCCGTTATCGGCGGCGCTTCCTCGTTCGGCTTGGCCAGCCTCTGGAGCCGGACTGGTCTGCGCCTGGCCCGGCAGCGCCCAGGCCAATGCCAGCGTACACAGCGAAAGGGCGATGAAATGCTTCATGGTGCTCTCCTGGAAAGCTGTGCCACGCAGCGCCGGATGGCGGCTCAAGGCAGCAGCCCCCCGGGCAGCAGTTATTGTGCCCAGCACGAATACCCCCCGAAAATGCGCCCGCCGACATGGGCGGGCAAGGTTTTTGCTATGCGCTCACCAACCCATGGCGTGAACCTTCTGCGAGCGCGACGCTACGGGAATAGTTCTGGAACGAGCAGTTGATCCGGTGAACCTGCAAGGAGCGAATTATGCGATCGATACTTTTGTGGCTATTGGGTGTCCCCATTCCGATCATCATTCTGCTGGCTTTGTTCTGGCACTGAATTCTTGAGGCTTGAAAGCTGCGTCAATCATTAAAGGACACGTCATGCAAAGAACCGAACCCACCCCGGGCTACGCCTCGAACCCCTATATCCCTACGGAATCCACCCGCTCGGCCGTGTCATGGGGAGCCGTCATTGCCGGCGCCGTGATAGCGGCCGCCTTGAGCGCCATGCTTATCACCGGCGGCACCGGACTGGGATTTCTGGCCGTGTCGCCTTGGGAGAATGACGGCGCCTCCGGAACCACCCTGGCCGTCGGAACCATAATATGGCTCTTCGTCAGCCAGATCATTTCTTATGCCGTGGCCGGATACGTGGCGGGAAGGCTGCGGACCAAATGGGCGGATGCCCGCGGAGACGAAATCTACTTCAGGGATACGGCCCACGGCTTCCTGGTCTGGGCGCTGAGCTTCGTCGTGGCCCTCGCGCTGCTGGGCTCCACCGCGGCTTCCATTGTTTCGGGTACCGCGCGAGCAGGCGCCTCGATGGCCCAGACCGGCACCACCGCGCTTGCCGCAAGCGCAGCCGGCGGCGACAGCGAAGAAGGCGGATGGTCGCTGGACTATTTCGCCGATGCATTGCTGCGGCCGAACGACGTCGACCCCTCGAGGGCCCAGGGCGACGTGAAGCGCGAAGTATCCGTAATACTGGGCAGGAGCGTCGCCCAGGGCGAAATCTCGGGAGAAGACAAAACGTATTTGACCAGGATCATTGCCCAGCGGGCCGGTGTCAGCGAAGCCCAGGCGCAAGAACGCCTGGATCAGGTAACCGCCCAGGCCAAGCAGGCCGCCGACGAGTTCGAGGCCAAAGCCCGAGAGGCCGCGGACGCCGCACGCAAAGCCGCGGCCGCGCTGGCCCTTTGGATATTCGCATCGCTTCTGGTGGGGGCCTTTGTGGCCAGCCTGGCCGCCACCATGGGGGGCAGGGCCAGAGACCTATAGAGCCGATTTACAGGTTTACAGTTTGGGGGCTGCCGATATCAGGCAGCCCTTTTTGCATGCGCTCAGCACGGGTCTACCCCCGTCTTTCCCGGCCTCAACTTCTCGCGTCATGCGACTCTGACCTCTAGGCTTTTACCAAGCGAATGAAAGGCCGCTTCGATGTTCTCAAGCTTGGACGAGTGGCGAAGATCAATTAATCGGTCTACTTGAGGCATATGGACATTCAAGCGGCGCGCCAACTCGGATTTGCGAACGCCCTGGGAAACCATTTCGTTTGCAAGCAATACCTTAGCGGTGACCAAGGCAGGCAAGGTAACGCTTGGCTGTCCGCGCTTTACTTTCGATGGCGCTGGGACGATCCTCTTTTCGTCGAAATAGATTTCGATAGCCGCTTCCAGGGCGTCAAGGCCGTTGATCAGCGCTTCAGTTTCGTCTTCTGCGACAGAGATAGCCTCAGGGATGTCGGGGAATTGAACAAGGAACGTGCCGTTCGTGTCAGGAGTAAGAGTGATTGGGTAGGTCAACATTTGGTAATCCTCTTTTGGGCGATGCGCGATTGCAGACCCCGAAGGGCCTGCCGTACTTCATTTATTTGATACCGAGCTGCTTCTTGATGGTTTCGATAAGTCCCTTACCCATCTCTTTCGAACCGTGATCAGGAAAGATTGTGTCGTTTTGCCATTGAGCGTTACTCGGTAGTGGCTACTTCCGGACCTGTGTTTTTCAAACGTTGCACCTTGTTGTCTGAGCCACTTCCTGAATTCGCTGTATTTCATCGCCCCCCTTTTTAATGAACATAAGCGAAAAATACAACATAAATGTTGTATTTATCTAGTGCTTACGCAACATAAATGTTGTTTTTGGGTCGATCTGGAGATGGCGAAACTGAAACCGCCAAAGAATGGGTCAAGCCTTTCGAGGCAACCGCAAGAGGTTCACGCCGACCAGGCCAAGCCTATCACCTACGGGCGTTGAGGGAAGATCTACGACCGCCATAGGTGTGGTGCAACGTCGTACCAGCTGCTGCTGTTCTGGTGCAGTTCGTCAGAACTGTACCTTATGCCGATTGCCCGCAGCAGTATTTTGCAGGCGCAATTCTCCACAGGCTGAGTGGTTGGATTTTGCCCAATGCCCTTGGCTAACCGCTTGATTTTATTGGTGCGTCCAGCCGGAATCGAACCGGCACGATCAATGATCGAGAGATTTTAAGTCTCTTGCGTCTACCAATTCCGCCATGGACGCAAACCCTTGAGAAGCCGTTGCCTTGCGCACGGCTTTTTTGCTTGATGGCGGAAGCGGTGAGATTCGAACTCACGGACGGGTTGCCCCGTCGCCGGTTTTCAAGACCGGTCCATTCAACCACTCTGGCACGCTTCCAGCAAAGCACGCAAGTTTAACGCATGGCGAGGGTGCTTGTCATATAGACGGGCATTTGTCCTGCCGCCTCGATATTTCCACCATGCGTGCGCAAATTTCATTGTTTCAAGTGTCAAACATCATCAACTTTGTAAGATTCGGACGCCTCTGTACTTATTTCAAAGATTTTCAGTTGTTTTCCAAAAGTCGGTTGCCATAGCCCCACCCATACTTGCCCCCGATTAGGTACAGCCCCACTCGGAGAGCAAGATGAACAAAGCGTACAAGAGTATTTACAACGAAAGGACTGGTACTTTCGTTGCCGTAGCAGAGAATGTAAAGGCGCGAGGCAAGCGGTCTTCCAGCCGTGTTCGCACCGCAGGTGGAGTAGCCGCAGTGCTGGCTTCGGGCGCATTGTTGATGGGAAGCGCGCTGGCCGAGGTTGTTGTCAATGAGCCCGATAACACCATTAATTTCACCGCTTCTGGTGGCGAAATCAATTTCCAAGGTGGTGGTGGCAGCATTACTGGCGTGACCAGCATCACGGGCCTGACCGGTTTGATGGTGGGCGGCTCACTGAGCGCCACTCAGATCACGGTAGGCAGCAATGCGGCTCTCAACGCTACCAGTACGGACGCCGTAAGGGGGCAGCAGTTGTACACGACCAATCAACAACTGGGCACTGCACAATCAAATATCACAACGCTGCAGAACCAGGTTAGCAATCTTGGCACGTCGGTCGTAACTAACAGCCTCAATGTCGCGAGCGGTGCTCTCACTGCGTCAAGTGCTGGCGTCGCCATTGGTTCCAATCTCAATATGGGCACCAATAAGATTACTAATCTTGGTGACGGCATCATCGACGAGAACAGCACGGATGCGGTCAACGGCCGGCAAGTCTATGATCTCTTTTTTGAGTCTGGTACCGCTGGTGGGGTAAGGTATTTCCGCGCTAAATCGGCAGCGCCCGATTCGGAAGCGTTAGGCGAAGAGTCCATCGCAATCGGCCCCAACTCCGTGGCCGAAGGCGACAGCAGTTTTGCAGCCGGCGATGGCGCTAAAGTATTGAATGCGAGCAATGGCACCAACTCGACCGCTGCGATCGCGATCGGGAAAGACAGTGAAAGCAGCGGCGTGGGCAGTACGGCAATCGGCCAGGAAGCCACTGCTTCCGGCGGCGGCGCGATAGCGCTGGGCAGCGGTGCAAAAGGGCTCGGAGCCAGCGGAATTGCCTTGGGCACCGGCGCAGAGGCGAATGCCGAGAATAATATTTCGATCGGCAGCGCTGCCGGCTACAACGCGAATCCTGACCTTGCCGGCGACCAATCGCACAATATTGCCATTGGCGCGCAGACGGGTCAAAACGTACGTGGTCAGTTCAACGTTGCGATGGGCGACCAGGCGGGCAGCAACGTTGCGGGCAACGACAATGTTGCCTTGGGGCGTGGGGCGGGTACCAGCCTGGTGGGTGACGGGAACGTTACTATCGGCTGGAATGCGAACAGTGGCCGCTCTGCGAACCGCGCTGTCGGCATCGGACAAGAGGCCGATGCCGAGACCGAGGGCGTAGCGATCGGCTATAACGCATTGGCCGGCAATACGGGCGTGGCCTTGGGGCGTCAGACAACCGCCCTGGGAACCGGAACCGCCATCGGCCCCAACGCTCACGCGGACAGCGGTTTCGTTGCTTTGGGTTTGAACTCCTGGGCGGTGGAGGGCGACGTATCGGGCAGCAGCCGGTTTACCAACAGGTCGTTCGAGGGCAGTGCCGTTTCCGTGGGCAGTAGCCAGGCCGGCAGTGAGTTTACGCGCCGTATCGTCAACGTAGAAGATGGTGCAAACGATACCGATGCGGTAAACGTGCGCCAATTGCAGCAAGCAGTGTCTGGCATTGACCTGAGCGATATTGATTTTGCGGACGGTGTGATCAGCAATCTTCAGACTCAAATCGACCAAAACATGCTGCACTATGTCAGCATCAATGACAACGGCATCCCCAAGGGCAACAACAGCAATAACGGCGCCGACGCAGCCGCCATCGATTCGATTGCGATAGGCCCTGACGCCACAACCAAGAATAGAGACGCCGTCGCCATCGGCCATCTGGCCGGCGCTGAGGGCGATTCGGCCGTGGTGCTTGGCCATAATATTAAAGGCCTGGGCAGGAATTCCACCACTATCGGCAACTCCCAAACAGAGGCGCGTGATGAAAGCGGTGTGGCCATTGGCACGCACGTGGTGAGCCGTGATCAGAACTCTATTGTCATTGGCAGAGACTCCTATACAGACCGCCAGGCCAGTGGCCCTTCTGTTGAAAATTCGATTGTGATCGGTACTTCGTCCCGCTCGACCGCGGCCGAAGGCATCGTCATTGGGCGCAATTCGCTTGTCAATGCGCCCAAGGGCATTGCCCAAGGCAGCGAGGCACATGCGACAGCAGAGAACGCGATGGCATTTGGCACTACGTCCCGCGCCGCCGCGGTCGATTCGCAGGCGAGTGGAACACAAGCCCAGGCATACGCGGCCCGTGGCATCGCCATGGGAACCCGTGCCCGATCGGGCGACGCCGATCCCAACGTCGAGGATCTCGCCAACAATCGCGATTCCATTGCCATCGGTTCGGACTCGATCGCCGAAATGAGCAGCAGCATCGCCATGGGAAGAGAAGCCGAGGCGACAGCCAATTATGCGCAGGCCCTTGGGTACGACGCTCAAGCCAGCGGCGAGGAATCCATTGCACAGGGCCGTGGCGCCATTGCACTCGAGCAACAGGCTATTGCGCTGGGTGCCGGAGCGCGGAGCACTGCCGAGCGCGCGGTTGCATTGGGTGCCGGAGCGCGAAGCACTGCTGCTGATGCGCTTGCACTGGGGGCAGGAGCACAGGGCGCGGCTGCCAGTGCGGTTGCAGTTGGCCGGGGCGCAACCGCCGCAAACGCGCGTTCAGTCGCTCTGGGTGACGGTTCGGTAACCGATGGTGCAGTAGGCACTACAAACGCAAGCCTCAACGGTATTACCTATGGCAACTTCGCGGGCAACACGCCCGTCGCGACGGTAAGCGTGGGAACGGCGCTGGAGAAACGT
Source organism: Pusillimonas noertemannii (assembly GCF_003096595.1). Taxonomy (GTDB): domain Bacteria; phylum Pseudomonadota; class Gammaproteobacteria; order Burkholderiales; family Burkholderiaceae_B; genus Pusillimonas; species Pusillimonas noertemannii. The sequence continues at coordinate 1,060,106 of NZ_QEKO01000001.1, forward strand.
ACTGTCACGAACGTTGCTGCTGGCCGGATCAGCAGTACAAGCACCGACGCCATCAATGGCAGCCAGCTATACGCAACTAATGCGGTGCTGGGGAATTTGGCCAACACAACGGTAAATATTCTAGGGGGCGATGCGCAACTGGCCCCGAACGGCAGCCTGAGCATGAGCGACATCGGCGACACTGGTGAAAATACCGTACACGACGCTATCAAGTACGCTGCGCAGGGTTGGAATGTCAGTGCTGATGGCGACACTGCAACCAACGTCGCCCCCGGCGGTTCGGTGGACTTCGGCAATACCGATGAAAACATCGAGATCACGCGCACCGGCACAGGCCTATCGTTCGACCTAGCCGATGATATCGAGATCGGCAACAGCATCACCGTTGGCGACACCGTGATCGATGGCGACAGCATCACGACCAACAACCTGACGGTCGGAGGCGAGACCCGCCTGGGCGACAACTTTGTGGTGAACAATGTCGGCGATGTGACCTACAACGGCTATGAAATCGCCACCGAGAACGATGGCTTGAGCTTCGCGGGCAACACGGGCAGCGTCATAGACAAGACCTTGGGCGACGGCACGCCGCTGACCATATCGGGCGAACTGGCAGCAGGCGAGGAGGCCACCGGCGCCAATCTGCGTGTGGACAGCGCAAGCGGCCAGTTGAACCTGGTGATGGCGCAAAACCTGACCGACCTGAGCAGCATCACCATCAACAACGGCGGTCCGGTGATTCATGAAGGCGGCATCAACATGAACGACAACCGCATCACCAACCTTGCTCCCGGCGTGGATGGCACCGATGCGGTGAACGTCAATCAATTGGAGGACGTGGAGACGGCCGCCAGTCGCGGCTGGGACATCAGCGCCAATGGCGGCAATACCCAGACCGTGGCCCCCGGCGATTCGGTCAACTTCGCCGATGACGGCAACGTGGTGGTCAGCAATAGCGTGGACGCAGACGGCAACCATACGGTCGATGTCGGACTGGCCGACGACATCACCGTGGACAGCGTGGCGCTTAACGGTACGGACGGAACGGATGGCCTGACCATGCGTGGCGCCCAGGGTGCTCCGGGCTTGGACGGCGCAGACGGCATTACCCGCATCGTCTATGAAGATGCCGACGGCACTGTGCATGAAGTCGCGACCATGGACGACGGCCTGAACTTTGCCGGCAACACGGGCGATACCATCGCCAAGAAGCTGGGTGAGACGCTGACCGTCTCGGGCGGGCTGGCTGAGGGTGAGGATGCTACCGGCGCCAACCTGCGTGTGGACAGTGAAAACGGCCAGCTGAACCTGGTGATGGCGCAAGACCTGACCGACCTGAACAGCATCACCATCAACAACGGCGGCCCGGTGATTAATGAAGGCGGCATCAACATGAACGACAACCGCATCACCAATCTCGCTCCTGGCGAGGATGGCACTGATGCGGTGAACGTCGATCAGTTGGAGGCCGTCGAGACGATCGCCAACCGCGGCTGGGATCTCAGCGTTAACGACGGCGATGCAGAGAATGTGGCTCCAGGCGATGAGGTGAACTTCAGCAATACTGATGAGAACATCCGCATTTCCCAAAACGGCACCGATCTGACGTTCGATCTGAACCCAAATCTTGACCTGACTCCGGACGGCAGTCTGACGATCGGTAACACGCTGGTCAACAATGCCGGCTTGACGGTAGAAGATGGTACCAACGTGACGACAACTACGGCCGCTGGAACGACGGTGACCAACGGTAGCGACACGACCACAGTGGAGGCCACCGGTACGACGGTGACCAACGCCGCGGGCGCCATGACCACAGTGGAGGCTGGTTCTGTCTCGGTAGCCGATGCGGCCGGCAATGAAACGACTGTTGGCGGCACCCAGGTCGTAGTCGGCGGGGGCAATCCGGTCACGATCGATGGCAATGCCGGCATCATCAGCGGCCTGCAGAACCGGGACATCGACTATCCGGAGTTCGCGGACGGTTCGGGCCGCGCAGCGACCGAAGAGCAGTTGGGCATCGTCAACGACGCGGTAGGCGATCTCGCCGACACCCCGCTGACCTTCGCTGGCGATGCCGGCAGCAATGTCGAGCGCAAGCTGGGCGAGACGGTGAACCTGGTGGGAGGCGCTGCCGATGAAGCAGCACTGACCGACGGCAACATCGGTGTGGTGGCGGACGGCGCCGATACCCTCGAGATCAAGCTCAACAAAGACATCGACCTGGGCCCAGACGGCAGCGTCACCACCGGCAATACCGTCATGGACAATACCGGGCTGACGGTCAATGATACGACGGCGGGCACATTGACCAGCATCGGCTCCGGCGCGATTGCGCTTGCCGACAGTGATGGCAATGTCACCACCATTGATCCGACCAACGTGACGGTCGGCGGGGCTTTCCCGGTCACCATCAACGGCAACACCGGCGTCATCGCCGGCCTGCAGAACCAGAGCATCTTCTACGGCGGTTTTGCCGACGGTTCCGGCCGCGCGGCGACGGAAGAGCAGTTGGGCTCGATCACCAACTTCCTGGGCCTGGAGGAAGGCGCGGACGGCAGCCCCGTGTTCAACTACAACGGTCAGGACCATGCCTCGCTGGCGGACGCGCTCGATAGCATGCACTGGAATGTCGAGGCGCCGGCTCCCGACAACTCCGGCGGCGCGGGTGGCGGTTCCGGCGGTGGCTCGGGCGGTGGCTCGAACAATGCCGGCGGCAACGGCGGCGGCAACAGCACGCCCATCAACAACGGCAACACCGTGGGCTTCGTCGAAGGCGACAACATCGTCATCTCGAAGACGGAGCGGCCCAACGGCGCGGGCGCGGACATCAAGGTGTCCGTGGCCCAGGACATCAGCCTCAACTCCATCACTGCGGTTCAGGTCAACGCGGGCCAGATCCAGGCCGACGAGATCCAGATCAGCAACGGCGGCCCGATCATCAACGAGAACGGCATCGACATGTCGGGCAAGCCCATCACCAATGTGGCGGCGGGTGTGAATGAAACCGACGCGGTGAATGTGGGCCAGCTGCAGCAGGCCACGGGCAATCTGCAAGGCCAGGTCAACAGCCTGCGCAACGATGTGCGCCGCCTGGACAACAAGCTCAGCGCCGGCGTGGCGGCGGCGATGGCCACCGCGGCGCTGCCCCAGGCTTATCTGCCCGGCAAGAACATGATGGCCATGGCGGGCGGTACCTGGAACGGCGAGTCGGGCATGGCGATTGGTTTCTCGGGCATTACCGACAACGGCAAATGGATCTACAAGTTGTCGGGCAACGCCACGTCGCGCGGCGACTACGGCGGCGCCGTGGGCGTCGGGTACCAGTGGTAGGAAGGCCGGAAGCCAAGGGCGCATCGGCCGGAACGATGCTGATGCGCCGCACTTATCTTGAAGGAATCTAGATCATGAGTACAAAATTGATTGGGGCCGTGGCTCTGCTCAGCCTGGCTGTCGCCGGCTGCGGAACGTTGAGCAAGGTGGACGCGAATGGGCATAGCGACAGCCCGGTGTTCCCCGAGGTGGACAAGACGACGTTCCATACCGGCTCGTATCCGAACGTCGACAATCTGCGCCAGGTGCAGGAGGGCGTCACGCGCGACCAGCTCTACGACCTGCTGGGCCGCCCCCATTTCTCCGAAGGCTTCCGGGTGCGTGAATGGGACTACCTGTTCCACTTCAATACACCCCAGGGCCTTAAAACCTGCCAGTTCAAGGTGCTGTTCGACAAGGACCTGATCGGACGCAGCTTCCATTGGGCGCCTGCCGAATGCGCCGATATTCTGAAAACCAAAAAGCCCATGAAGCCGTTCTCGCTTTCGGGGGACGTGGGCTTTGCCTTTGGCAGCGCGGTGCTGACGGCGGCGGGCCAGGCTACGGTGCGCGACATTGCCGGACAATTGAAACAGATGCCCGAAGTGCGGGGGATCACCGTTTCGGGCCATACGGACCGAATCGGCGACGCGGCGTCCAATCAGCGCCTGTCGCAGCAGCGGGCCGAGGCGGTGCGGCGCGCCCTTGCCGCCGAAGGCATTCCGGCGAGCTCGATACAAGCGCAAGGTTTCGGCAAGGACAGGCCGGTGGTGCAGTGCGACCAGCAAAATCGCACTGACCTCATCGCCTGCCTCGCGCCCAACCGCCGTGTCGACATCGACGTTCAGGGCCAGCGCTAGCCTCCTTCAGTCCTTCAGGCCGCCAGGGTGCTCCTGGCGCGCCTTTTTCTTTCTTGAAAGCGATGAATACTCTATTGAAGTTGGCGGCCGTGTCGTTTGCGGCAAGCCTGGCCGCATGCCAGCACACTGCACCCAGCCAGATTCCCGAGCCCGTCGATCCGGTGCCGCCCGTGGTCGGAAGCCAAGGCGCATCAGCCGCGCCGGCGGCTGTCCCCCGAGTGGCGCCGCAGCCACGACCGGCCACTGTCATTACCTTGCACCTGGCGCAACAGCAGCAAGAACCTTCGCTGATCGAAGTCGATGCGGGAGGGAAAACGCCTTTGTATGCCTTGCCCCGGCCGGTGCTGATCCAGTCGGACATCGGACGGGTATCGCCCGTCGATACGCCGCAAGGCAGCTTTGTCTTGCTGGAGATGAATGAGCGGGGCATACCGAAGCTGCACAGCATTACGCAACAGGCTCGGGGCCACTACCTGCTGCTTAGCGTGCAGGGGCAGCTGGTCAGTGTCGCCCGAATAGGCGAAAGCATCCGCGACGGCCGCCTGCTGGTTCCCACGCAAAGCCTGCAGCATAGCCGGGCCATTGTCAGGGCGATGCGCGGCGGCTCCTGAAGCGCCGGTTTCCCGCGCCGGCCACCCCGCCGCCTCACGGGCGCCACCGCATCCGCACGTCTTCGTTGGCGCATTGCCGTCGCCGCATAGGCGATAATGGCATCTTGCGCAGCGGGCTTCGCCTCAAGACGAGGCGGCCCCATGATGTCAACGAATACAGGAGCCGATATGAAAGTGGTGGAAATTACAAAGGCGGGCGGTCCCGAGGTGCTGGTGCCGGGCCAGCGGCCCATGCCCGAGGCCGGGCCGGGCGAGGTGCTGATCAAGGTTTCCGCCGCGGGGGTCAATCGGCCCGACGTATTGCAACGCATGGGCGCGTATCCCCCGCCTCCGGGCGCCTCCGATCTGCCGGGCCTTGAAGTGGCGGGCGAAATCGTCTCCGGCGATGCGGCCGCGGGCGGTTTCTCGGTGGGTGACAAGGTATGCGCACTGGTGTCGGGCGGCGGGTACGCCGAATACGTCGTGGCGCCGGCGGCACAATGCCTGACCATCCCCAAAGGCTTGTCCGAGATCGAGGCGGCGGGCCTGCCTGAAACCTATTTCACCGTCTGGAGCAATGTGTTCGATCGCGGCCGCTTGGCCCAGGGCGAAACATTGCTGGTGCATGGCGGCGCCAGTGGCATCGGCACCACGGCGATTCAACTGGCCACGGCCATGGGCAACAAGGTCTACGCCACGGCCGGCAGCGACGAACGCGCGCGGGCGGCCGAAGAGCTGGGTGCGGTGCTGGGCATCAATTACCGCAATCAGGATTTTGTCGAGGAAATCCGCCGGGCAACCGATAAGAAGGGCGTGAACGTCATCCTGGACATGGTGGCCGGCGACTACATCGACCGCGACCTCAAATGCCTGGCCGACGACGGACGCATCGTCATCATCGCGGTGCTGGGGGGCGCCAAGGCAACCATAGATTGCGGCCAGATACTGCGTCGGCGCCTTACGGTCACCGGTTCCACCCTGCGCCCGCGCCCGGTGGAGTTCAAGGCCGACATCGCCCAATCGTTGCAGCGCCACGTGTGGCCGCTGCTTGAATCGGGCCGCATCAAGCCCATCGTGCACAAGACCTTTCCGCTGGAGCGGGCCTGCGACGCCCACGCCATGATGGAAGCGGGCGAACAGATCGGCAAGCTTGTTCTTACCGTGGGTTAGGCACGCTTGGCTGCATGCCCGGTATCGGGCTACAATGCCCGGTTAACTCGATATTTGTATTTTGCCCTGGAAGGCATGCTTGTGCACGGCGCAAGCATGCTTTAGGAACAGCGCAAGTGTGCTTTGGGACGACGCTCTTGCGAGGCTCTTGGCGCGCGGCCCTTGGGGCATGCGGTTTTTTGGAAATCAATGAACACAGCTTCTTTTCGCAAGCGCCTTGTCATGGGCAACTGGAAGATGCATGGCGGGCTGGAAGCCAACGCCGGGCTGCTGGCCGACCTGCGCGCCGGCGCGGGCATTCTGGCCGACTATTGCACGCTTGCCGTGTGCGTGCCTTTTCCGTATCTGGCGCAGGCGCGCTCGCAGCTTGAAAACAGCGCTGTCTCGTGGGGGGCGCAAGACGTCTCCGCGCACGACAAGGGCGCCTACACCGGCGAGGTTTCCGCCGCCATGCTGAACGACTTCGCCTGCACCTGGGTGCTGGTGGGGCATTCCGAACGCCGCGCCATGCACGCCGAGACCGACGATCTGGTCGCGGCCAAGGCCAAGGCGGCGCTGGCGGCCGGCCTGGTTCCGGTGGTCTGCGTGGGCGAAACACTTGAACAGCAGGACGCCGGCCAGACGCTTGCCGTCATCCAGCGCCAGCTGGCTCCCGTGCTGGCCCTGGGTACCCAGGCTGTTTCCCGGCTTGTGGTGGCCTACGAGCCCGTGTGGGCCATTGGCACCGGTCGAAGCGCCACACCTGCCCAGGCCCAAGACGTACACGCCGCCATTCGCGCCAGCCTGGCCTCGATCGACGCTGCGCAGGTGCGAGTGCTGTACGGCGGTAGCGTCAAGCCCGACAATGCCTCCAGCCTCTTCGCCATGCCCGACATCGACGGGGCCCTGGTGGGCGGGGCGTCGCTGGTGGCGGACGAATTTTTACGCATTGCAGCCGCATAGGCTTCGGAGTTTTTTCAAATGAATTGGTTGTCACCTTTACTTCTGGCGATTCAGGTCATCACCTCGCTCAGCATCATCGTGCTCGTTCTGTTGCAGCAGGGCAAGGGCTCCGAAATGGGCTCCGCCTTTGGCAGCGGTTCGGCGGGCAGTCTTTTTGGCGCGTCGGGCGCCGCCAACTTCCTGTCGCGCATGACCAAATGGGCCGCCATCATTTTTTTCCTGTCCACCATCGGGCTGGCCTATACGGCCCACCGCACGGGCGATTCCATTCTCGACGGCGGCCTGATGCAAGACTACCAGGCCCCCCCGCCGCCCGCCGCGGGTAGCGCGGTGCCGTCCGTGCCCGGAGGCGAAGCCGCTCCGGGCGAGCAGGCGCCCCAGGGCCAGGCGGTTCCGTCCGCTCCGGCCGAGGGCGCGTCCACGCCTCCGGCTGCCGACAGCGCTCCTGCACCGGCCCAGAATTCCCAGGTGCCCGAACAGCCGGCCCAGGTTCCCGAGGCGCCCGCGCAATCCGCGCCTTGATGCCGAGGGCGGGTAAGCGGCATTTTTGCAGTACCGCCCAACTTGCCCCTATGCACATCAAAAAACGTGCTAAAATTGCGTTCTTTGCATTTGCCGACGTGGTGGAATTGGTAGACACGCTATCTTGAGGGGGTAGTGGCGAGAGCTGTGCGAGTTCGAGTCTCGCCGTCGGCACCATAGTATTGAAATCCATTGAGTGTATATAATCAAAATCATTCAAATTCAATGGATTAGCAGGGAAGGGTAAAAGCGGTTGACTGCCTAGAATCAACTTTTCTACGCAACGCTCCCCAAAAACTCCCCGCGAAACTCCCCACACATGGCGAGCATTCAGAAAACAGCCAAAGGCTATAGGGCGCAACTCAGTATAAAGGGTGTGCGCGACAGCAAGGTGTTCCCTACCAAACGCGAAGCCGTAGACTGGGCGAACCGGCGCGAGCTAGAGCTACGCGACGACAGACCTGCGGGCGACAAGCACAGTCTACGTGATGCGCTTCGCAAGTATGCCAATGAGGTATCTCCCCACAAACGGGGAGAGCGTTGGGAACAAATCCGGCTTGCCGCCTTCGAGGGCTATTTACTTCCGCTCGATAAGGTGATGGCCGATGTGACGGCGGCTGACATTGCCCTGTTTCGTGATTCGCGCTCTAAGGCCGTAGGCGCGTCTTCTGTCCTACGAGAGCTAACGGTACTGTCTAGCGTATTCGAGGCCGCACGGCGCGAATGGGGCTGGATACAGGGCAATCCCTGCCGCGACATACGAAAGCCGCCTAGCGTCAAGCACAGAGAGCGAACTATTGCTTGGTGGGAAATAAAAAGAATGTTGCGGGAAATGGGGTACGCCAAGCATAAGCGAGTCGCCAGCACAGGCCATGCGGTGGCCGTGTGCTTTCTCGTGGCGTTACGTACAGGTATGCGGGCAGGGGAGCTATGCGGCCTAACGTGGGCGCATGTTCATGATGACTATTGCCACCTTCCAATCACGAAAAGCGGCAAGTCTCGGGATGTTCCGCTTTCATCCAAGGCGCAACGATTGTTGGCTCAGATTCGCGGGTGGGATGATGTCTTGGTATTCGGCCTAAAGACAGCCAGCCTAGATGCTTTATTTCGTAAGTATCGGTCTAGGGCGGGTCTATCTGGCTTTACATGGCACGATTCGCGCCACACAGCAGCCACAATGATGGCTAAGAAGCTTGATGTGCTGACGCTGTGTAAGGTGATGGGCTGGGCGGATACGCGCTTTGCACTCGTTTACTTTAACCCGAAGGCGTCAAGCATTGCCGCGATGCTGGGTTAGATACCGGCGTAATTCTTCGCCTGTAATCCTGCCGTCGATCACACGCAGCTTACCTTCGGCGATCCGCTTTTGCAGCGTGTTGTAGCTCACGCCAAGACGTGCGGCGGCATCCTTCAAGTGGTAGCACACCATGCCCTCGATAGCGTGGTTTGCCCCAATGCGGGCCGCTTCGATCAGCATAGACTCTAATTCGTGCCGTTCGATTGTCAGCATGTCATTTCCTCCGGATCATTCGTTCATTCATTGCGCCTCTCCATTTGCCGCCATGCTTCCTCTTCTTCGGGCGTGACGGGTGGGGTGTCGAGCATAGGCTCGACAGTGGGGTTAACCCTATGATTGGTTGCTGGTGGGGCGGCGGCGAGCATTTTCGGCCAGGCGCAGGCAATTCGGCCCAGCCACTCGTGGTAATCCATACCTAGACCCCCAGACCCAGCGCCAGCGTTAATCATTTCCTCTGTTAGGGCGTGGGGCACGACGGCAAAACTTGGCACCTTCACCGGCTCGGCGGGTTGTGGTGTCGTGTATATAGCGACGGTTCCTTCCTGCGGCTTAGGCTGTATCTGACACATATACGACCATCCCCGCTGCACTTTATTTAACTGGTCCTTGCGCACATAGCCCACCGGCTCACCCCTGCGCTGGCTCCCAAGCCGGTATGCTTCGTGCAGCATGGCTACATCCGTATCAGCGTAGTCACCGTCTAGGCCGATGGTTGTGTCGTAACCGTGGCGGTCGAGCCAGTTGGTAAATGATGTGTCGGGCAACTCCCTGCGCTGTCGGTCGGCCACTTGCATGGTCAACGCGTTTATGTGCCGGGCCAAAGTGGCAGCAAGCTCTTCCAGTGATTCGGGCGCTGCGATCCCTTGAGCAGTCAGAGCTTTGCGCAGCCTTTCGATATTCACCCCTTCGAAGTATTGGCCGTTAGGCCTGGGGCGAGAATCGTGCTTGCGGTCGGCTTCGATGGCGGTATTTTTAGGTTCCATATTTGACCTCTTCCATAATTAAGTCGCCGTTTTCCCCTGGCCCGTTTCGAGCGTGCCATTGGGCGTGATGCTCTCTACATAGCCACCTGACTTCGAGCGGCATCAAGTAGTCATCATGATGTGCGTCAACAGTCGGATTACCACATTCCTCGCACGGCTCGGGTGTCAGTCTCCCTAGCTTTATGGCGTTATGCGCCTCCGTCCTGGCTCTGTATTTGAGCGGGTATCGCTGCTTATATTCTTCTTCTCGGGCTGCGATCTTTGCGGCGTTTTCTCGCCTATATCGCCTGCTGCTTTCCTTTCGCGCTTCGGCGTTAGCGGCTCTATACTCAGGCCACAACTCCCTTTTCCTCGCTAATATTCGCCCTCTGTTGGCGCGGTGATAGGCCGCCGCACATTCTTTGCACACACTTCGGAATCCTGTACGGCTCTTCTTGTCGATGTGAAAATCCTGCGCAAGCTTGACCACTTTGCACTCTTTGCACTGAAGAATCGGCTCAATCATTCCCCATCCCCCTCAATGCGGCGGGCGTGGTCGATAGAAAGCAGAAATGCCCTAAGCGCCTTCCATTCGTGATTGCGGTATCCGCTGTCCACATACACGCGGCAATTCTCACCTTTGGCTTTGGCGAACTCTTGCGCGCTCTCCATCGTGATATACGTCGCGTAGTGTTCCCATTCCTCAAAGTATCCTGTCCGAACGTAGCCCTCTGGCTCGTCTCCCGTATCGTCGTACCGGGCCTCAAGATCGGCAGCTTCGTCGCCTTCCACGAGGTCCCCGCTGTCTGTATCAAACCAGCCAATGTTGTCGGTGCAGTCGGTATCGAGGCCGGTCACTATCCGCTTCTTCTGAACGGTAAATATCGGGTCGGCAGTACAGTGTTCGAAGGTGTCAGCAGCGATGCGCTCAGCCATCAGTCGAATATTGGCTGGTATGGCATCCTCCCGATCTTGCGATTGCAGCGCTGCGCGGCCTTCTACCCACCCTTCATACCTAGCTTCGCAATACAGCGTGCTGTTGTATTTTTCTCGATACCACGCCTCAAACTCGACGCGCTCTTGTTCGTCAGACTTGGTTGTCATGATTGACCTCTCCCTGTGCCGCATCCGCACAGCCGTTTTTTAGATGCCAATGTGGGCACCACAGCCATGGGTTGTCCGGTTCGTCCGTATCCCACACCCAGCCGTCGGTGAGCGGGTCCAAGCTCGGGGGCGCTTTCCCGCACACCGCGCAACCCGCCCACATCTGGGTCAGCAGATCCTTGTACATGGCATTCCTCGTATGATCGTGGGTTGCCGCAATGGCAAAGCTTTGGCCAGCACGGCCAGCAGTTCCAAACATTGCCGGCGTTCATGATTGTTCCTGTGCGAGTGCGGCGCGTGGTGCTTCTGGCATCGGCATCCAGTGCGTCGGCGGGCTTATGAAGCTCGTCATGCGAGGGATAGATCGACCGCTTTTTGTTCCCACAACGGTGTTCTGGCCGTCCATGCAGTGCCATGCAAACCCATCAGCGGGGCAGAATGCTGCACATACGCCAGCCTCCGGGTGGTAGACAATTACCTCCGTCCCATCCTTTGGCGCTGTCTCTATCGGCTGCCACTGCTGAGACTCCCGCAACGCATCCCTCTCAGCCAGCAAGGCGCGCGCCTCCTTCTGCGCTTTCAGTAAGGCAAAACCGCGATCAAGGGCGCTTTGTCTGGCTTCGTCTCGTTCCGCGCACAACCGACGTAATTCCTTGCTGTCACGGTGATGCTGCGAAATCAGGCCGTCGATATAGTCCGCCGCCTCTAGCATGATGGCGCTCGTAGGTGAGGCGCGTAGCCGATCGGTAAGTGACGTGCTCATATCCACTCCAATACCAGCGCAGCCACAAAGCAAGCGGCGGCGACTAGCAGAACAATCTTCGTATGTCGTTTCATAGGGAAATCCATAGGATGATGGCGATCCAGATCAGCACGATGGGCGAGATAGCCCGGCCGATTTCGATCCAGTCTTCCCGGGTAGGAACGTGCCATTCGCCTTCGTCGTCGGTGTAGGTGGGTTTGGTCATGACGATTCAAATTGGTCTACTTGCTGAATGCGCTTACCGATCCAGCGAACGTTATTGACGCACCAGCTATTGCCCAGCGCCTTGTATCGGGGGCCGTCAGGGCATTGGTCTGCTGGCTTGTTGCGCCATTGGATGCGTGTGTAGTTGCGCGGAAAGGATTGCAAGGCTTCGCATTCCTCGGGGGTAAGGCGGCGAACCTGCATGCCCAGCAGAGCCCCGTTGTGGCGCCGCGACCCGTTGTTGCTGTCCAGCGTGGCATGCACGTCATCGATGCGCACGCCGCTCTGGCTCGTTTGGAATGCCACGGCCTGATGCCCTCCGCCATTAGAGTGACTGCCTGCATGGGCCATCGCTCGCTGAGTGCCAGCCGCCTCGACGCCGACCCCGAACCCGTTCTGGCCGCTGCTTTTGCAATCGAAAGCGATGGCGGGCGCATGGGCTCCGGCAGCCAACGGATGGCACGGGTCTCCGGGTTTCGGGTTGCTCCCGTTCTCTCTGCTGGTGATCTGGGTGGTGTCGAACGCGACTGGCACCAAAGGCGTGCCTCGCCCAGTGCCATCCTCACTGGCGTCGAAGCCTTCGGCTTTCAGCGTGTGCGTGATGTCGCCGGTGATGCACACCGCCGAATTCTGCGAACACTTCAGCGGTGCACTGGTGTGCGGGTCTGGTTTCAGATGGTCGGGCTGCACGTATCCGCTGCATGCTTCGTCTGTTCCTGGAAATCCACCTGCGCCAGTGCGGCTTGCAAGGGTGCCGGCAGTTTCTTCCCCCGTGCCTCTGCTCGGCGCAGGATGCCCCGACATGCTGTGGCGCTCAAAAAGAACCGCCGCGGCACTTCTCCAGTCTCCAAGACATCCGACAACGAACACACGTCGGCGTCGCTGGGCCACTCCAAAGTACTGAGCGTCCAGAATTCTGTAGGCGAACCCATACCCGAGTTGGCCCAGCATCCCGAGGAAGGTTCCAAAATCCCGTCCTCGATTACTCGACAAGACGCCGGGGACGTTCTCCCATACCACCCATTTGGGGCGATACTTTGCAGCAATGGCGCCAAAGGTAAGCATGAGGTTGCCACGTGGGTCATCCAGTCCTTTTCTGAGTCCGGCGACACTGAATGATTGACAGGGAGTTCCTCCACACAAAAGATCGACATCTGCATCTGGCCACTCCTTGTATTTGGTCATGTCGCCCCAGTTCGGGACATTGGGATAGTGATGCGCCAGCACAGCGCAAGGGAATGGTTCGATTTCACTGAAAGCGACGGCGGACCATCCGAGGGGATTCCAGGCCACGCTAGCGGCTTCGATTCCAGAGCAGACGCTGAGAAAGCGCACAAATTCAACCCCAGCCCTTATTAGGGGCCGGGCTCCATGGTGGTGGGAATTGGGTTACTTGACTGCGAGTCGGAAGCCCTGAGTCAGCTTCGCGCCGGGTATTTCTGCCCCGTCCTTTAGTGCCTGCAACATGAGTCGCTTGTCAGGCACAGGGGCGGGTGGCGGCGGGTCCGTCAGGTAGTCGGCGGGCAGTTGGCGTTCGTCGAATATCTCGACCTTCGGCGGGTTCTTGGCTACTTTGATACTGAATAGCGGGGCGTCGATTCGCTCGATATTGCACGCCAGCATGTTGTCCAGCACGTACTTGCGTAGGGCGTCTGCTCGAGCTTGGCGGGCCTTTTTCAGGTCTTGCAGGCGCTTAATCTCCGCGTCGATGGTCGGGATATCTGCTTCCATCGTGCGGGCTACCATTTCGCAACCCTGCGCCTTCTCGGAGATTGCATCAGGCAGGCCGGACGCTTCTATGGTGTCGCTGATCGTATCCAGATCAAAGTCACCATCAGCTAGAAACATTGCCAGGGCGCGGTACTCGGATGCGAGGTTGTATAGAGCGGGTGCACTCATGTTCTATCCGGGCAGCTTATTGGGCCGCCCGGTCCTGTTGTTGGCTATTCTTAGAATTCGTCGCCAAATGGGTCGTCGGGCTCACTGCCTCCAGCGCTGGCGGGCTGGCTGCCGTAGTCGCCGCCTGTGCGCTCGTCCTTGTCTTTCAGGGAGGCGATCATGCCGCTAAGAGCTTTGGGCTGTGTGGCGCCGTCCAACACCTCTTTTGCGGTCAACTCGGTGCTTGCCTGGAATGGCGCAAAGATGTTGAACTTGTAGCCGTCTTTGCCGTCATTCTTGGTGTACAGCACCTTTTGAAGTACGAGCCCGACCGCCTTGTTATGCAGGGCAGGAAAGCCCACGACTTGCCGGGGGTTACCGTTGGCGTCTTTGATCGTGGCCTGTTTTGGCTGAAGCTCGGAGACGCCCATCACCGTCATGATGGCGTTGAGTACCTTGTATCCGTACAAAGCTTCACCACGCTCGTTGTAGGTCCATAGGGTCAGGTAGTTTGCCTGCTGGCCCTCGCGGCTCTTAAACGAAAACTCGATACCCTCCGTGCCCTTCTTGCTGGTTACAGCCTCGGCGAGCGAGAACTCGCCGATGTACTTGCCGGACTGGTCGATGTAGTTGTTGGCATTCGCCTGACGGGCGGCGGCAGGGTCTGCGGTATAGCTGCGTTGCATGGAAAGCTCCTTTAAGCGGGCTGCTCGGTTAGTTCGTAATACTCTTGGATGGCTTGGTCGACGGCGCGAAGATCGTTATCAATCGTCTCGGCGTCGAATAGGCCCATTGGGGTCTTCGTGGTATCGCTGCCGTTATTGCGGGTGGCGAACAGGTATTGACCGTCTCGAAGTTGGGTGCGAAGTACTATCGTCACCATGCCTTCAAGGGCAATTTTTTCGTCCAGCATCCGGCCAATCGTCTTGATTTTGGTGTGGCCTGACTCGCTGGTTTCGATGTGGCTCAATATATAGACGCGCACATCTTCGGGTAGAGCGGCTGCGGCGTTGATGATGTCCCAGGCGTTCTTCCCAATTTCCGTAAACTTGTTGAAGCCCGTTTCGTTCGTGCGGCGCATGAACTCGTTCGCCATCACGTACTGGAAGTCATCAAGCACGATGACCTTGCGCTTGGTCTTTTGCATGATGTTGATAATCTGCGCCGCGCTGTCCGTCTGAAAGATGTTTCCTTCCTTGCAAACCTCCTTATCGAAGCGCTTCCATGCCTTTGACTTAAAGGGCAGGGGTTTCTTCACGGCTTGGATAAGTAGTGTTTCTGCTGCCTCCATGTTGCGCAGGCTGGTTGTTTTGCCGGTTCCGGATTCCCCGAGAACCATAGTGACGATGCTCATAGTTGTTCTCCAATTCGTGCGATTCGGGCTGCTTGAGTTTTGCGACGATTCGACCGGCGCCGCCCCGGATGACTGGCTCAGGTAAGCCAGGCAGGAAATACTCTTCGGCTTTCATAAGACCGCCGTGAGCAGGTGATCTGCCGCCAGCCATCCAGTCACGAATAAAACGGTTAGCGGGTACGCATACCAAGGCGCCTTATCGGTGTCGCCCGGCTGGCGGTAGCATTCGAGGGTTATGCGGCTCAGCAGCTGTTTCATTTGGCCTCCATATATCGAATTTCCCACCACTCGTATTGATCTGGATCAGCCTCATCGGCCAATGCCTGGGCTTGTTGGGTGATGATTTCTTGCCAGTACTTCGGGGGCTTGCCGAGAAAGTCCTGTTCGTTGCGCATTGCGTGAGCCAGGGCGTGCCAGACAAGCTGCGGACAAAGGTCGACGCAATCCTGATCGACGACGCCCGAGTCGGGGTCTCGCGTGATAGTCAGCATGGGGATCTCCTTTGGGGAGTCAGAATGGGTGGAGGGTGCGCAACCGCCTTGAAGCAGGCTTGTTGGCTTTACACGTATCGGATTTCAGGAGAAGCGCCGGGGGCTAAAGTCCGGCGTACTGCGCACCCTCGCGAAAACTCACGGCGACATGGGCTTTCGGGAGGATGCTGATATAAGAATTTGGGTTATGTCAGGTTCGCGGTGGAAGTTGATTTAAGGGTGGGCCCGTATCGTGGAGCCCATGACGCGAAGCTGCACCGCCCGGCCGCACAGTCGCAACCCGTTATCCATATTGGCGGCGAAAATTTGCCACCTTTCGGCTTCAGCCTTTGCTCTTACCTCCCGGAACGGCTAGGCGGGCGACCAATATGGATACTTCATGGCCCTGCGCCGCAACCGACGCGGGCAGGGGTGGCCTATGGGTTATGGCTGGCCGGGCCGGGGAGGGGTGGGAGTAGGGCCTGAATGGAATCGAACACGAACCCCTCGACATGCACTCTGGAATCGTGCAATAGGTTCAATACCGATTCCACCGCCTCCCTCACACAAGCGTCTTTGTAGGCTTCGGCCTGGTCCACAGTGATAAGGCCCGATATCGTCAGGCCTGGCGTATCGAGGTCGACGCGCTTTAGGTCTACGACTCGAGCTCCGCTTGGGGCGGTGTAGAGGTAGGCGCAGGGGGTGGGCATCGTTACCTTCATGGCTGTTTCTCCATTGCGGCGTCGATCAGCCTTCCAAATTGATAGGCGATGTTGCCGAAGCCCCCGGAAAAATGGTAGCAGCCTGTCTCGTCGGGCTGTCCAAACATGGCTCGCACCATTTCATTAGTAGGATAGACTGGCACCGTCGCCCAGCCTTCCCGTAGCCTCTGCACCTCAGGAGATTGCAGGACGGCTTGCTCGATGAATGGCAATAGCGCCTCTGCCAGTGCGCCAGCTCCAAGATCATGCTTACCATCAACGCGGCGTATCTCTTGGGCTAGATCATCCACGTTAAGCAATGCTTCAGTGGTCATGGCTGGCTCCCTCAGTCTTGGCGGCAGGCTCTTGTTTGTGAGGACATTCGCCTAAGTAGCCGCAATACTTGCCGCCGACGATCACATACCCGCACATGAATCCGGGTCGGATCGAGCCGCGGACGGCGCAGGTTGGCTTTGGGTCTTGTTTGTGTTCCATCTTGTTCTCCTTGTTATCCGGCGCAGTCACTTAGCCAGCGATGCGGCGTATTCGATTAGGTAAATCTTTGGGGCGATCCAGATTTGGAGCCAGTCGAGACTCCATGCCAAGCTCGGAAGGCCGTAGAGAAAGCACAGAAAAAAGGCCACTAATGCTGCCGGAGGCATATTTTCGCCATCCCAAAAATCGGTGTTGCGCCAAACGCGGACTATTGCAATGGTGACGCCAATAAACCCCGCGATGGACAGCGAGAACAGCAGTCCGGACATAACCGCCTTCCACACCAACAACTGCTGAATGACATCCGGCAATTGTGCCGACAAGAACTGGGTACCGGCGTCGATTCCCTGCGTCGCCCTGGCCAGTATTTCGGCCAGCGCCGTTTGTAGTTGTTCGTTCATATGTCCTCACATGAAAATCGCAGCGCTGACGGTCAGCGGCGATGGGGTTGGGTTGGCTGGGTTATTCGCACGTCCGAAATGTGCTTCATCTGGCGTAGCTTTTCCGCGGCGCGCTCGGCGTCCGCTTTGTCTTTTGCGTAATACCGGCCTGAAAATTCCGGGTTTCGGTACCGGACGTAATCCACGCGCCAGGCCTCGACGATTTTCATTTCACGATCACGCCGCGCTTGGACAGCCAGCGAATGGCGGCAGGGCGGGTTTTGAAGGTCTTGGATTGGGCGAGCGTCAGCGCGAGGTAGCCATCGGCGGTTTCGATTAAGCCGCGGCTGATCCGCTCGTTGTTGCCTTGGTTGAGTGTTTGCATATCTATCTCCTTGTCATGCGAAACCAGCCTGCATCCAGGCTGATTTCGGATAACGCCACGCTGGTTGTCGTGGCTTTTGGCATGGACTTGCCCATGCCTGCAGCGGTCTGGTTAGATATCCCGCCTGCCGTCTTGTCCGAAACTTCCGGGCCTCCTCGGCTCCCCGCTACGTTTATCCACCCCGGGTGGGTGCATTGCGCTTTTCAGTCCGCGCCAGTGACTTGATGCTCAGCGGCTGGTTGTCCGCCTACGTTTCACTGCAATCCGCCTTAGCGGGGGTACTGCTGCATCTTCATTCGCCCTACTTGGCTGCGATCGCTCGCTAGGCCGTTCCTTGCGGGTGGTGATGCGTTAAATGAAGTATAGAAAAACTAGACCTAGATGTCAAGAAAATATTGACTAGGAATAGAAAAAATAGACTGAAACGGACAGGATTGGAAAATTACGCGACTTGCAAGAGCTTTTCTTGTGCCGCCTCAGCGTGCTCGAGCGCCACTAGCAGCAGATTCTGTCTATCGTCGAGGCCGATGTGGTCAAACAGGGAAGGGCAGGCCGCCCAGGACCGGAGTGTAGAGACGGTCAGGGATAGTTGCTCAATGCCGTCTATGAGCGCGGCGGTACGGTCATTCGGTGGTTGTTCGTGGTCTTTCTTGTTATCATCCATCTCGCTATCCTCATATAGCAAAAGCAGTTCCAGCGCCCCGCGAAGGTCAGAGTTCGCGGGGCGTTTCCTTTGGCACCTCCAAATTACACTGTATAAATAACCAGTACAAGGCGTAACAAGTGGATAACCTGTGAATAGATTCAGCAAGCTCAAGCAGGGCGGGGCGAAGGGGAATTGATCGGGGAAAACCCTACTCAGAACGAGCAGGGCGGATCAGGGAAGGGTGGGGCAGAATATTGCTATGGAATATTTAGTTTGCTACACTGTGGTTGATATCCCCCATGTCTTAGACATGGGCCGCGGGGCCTCTTCGGAGGCCCTTGCTTTTTTAGGCAGCAAATAATGAGAAGAACTGCTGTTTACGTCGACGGATTCAACCTCTATTACTCGACCCTGAAGGGAACGAAATATAAGTGGCTCGATCTGAAAGAACTGTGCCAGAGGGTTCTGCGCCCAGAGAATGACATCGTCTGCATTAAATACTTCACAGCAGACGTTAGCCCCAAGCCCTCTGATCCGGATATGCACATCCGGCAGCAGATATTTTTTCGAGCTCTACGTGCGCAGATTCGAGAGCTTGAGATCATTAAAGGCCAGTTTTCCAGTCACGTGGTGACCAAGAAGCTGCATCCGCCCATTAATGGCCAGCGGCACGCCACCGTCTTGGAAACGAAAGAGAAGGGGTCGGATGTGAATCTTGCTGTTCACCTAATCAACGACGCTTGGCTAGATAGGTTTGACTGCGCAATTGTCATTTCAGGTGACAGCGACCTGGCTGAGTCGATGCGATTAGTTAAAACACACCACCCCAAGAAGATCATCGGCCTGCTTACATCAAAGCGCGGCACTTCCAAAGAAATGGTTAAGTGCGCTGACTTCACGAGGTATATTTCCACGAGCGCTCTGGCCAACTCACAAATGCCTGATATCGTCATCCCGAATCTGGGCAACCCTATCAGGAAACCGGCGGACTGGTAGCGGGTAAGCGCCCAGAACGAGTAGGCAAAAGAAAACCCGCCGTGGCGGGTTGTTGACCGCCCCTCGACATGAGAGGCGGGGCGCGCAATTAACTACTTATTGCTTTGGTGTTGCCCAGACTTTTGACCAGGCTGCTCTTGGCCGGGCTTTTGCCCACCTTGCTGTGCGGATTTATTCTGGTCCTGTTCGCCTGGAGCCTGTTGCTTTCCGGGTTGGTTCGGTTGGTTCGATTGATTTTGTGTCATGGTTGTACTCCAGAAGTGTTCGATCCGCGCCTATCAGAATGATTCGACTACGGCTTAAATGGTTAGAGGTAGGGCATGCTGTCTGCCGGGCCGTACTGCTGCTTTAATAAGGCAGGCCGGAATGTTTCTCTTTCATCAAGCGAAGGACTCGGCGGCGAACTTGCGCCCGCCTTTTGCTGTGGCCGATTTCATCGAATGGCGATGGCGGGGGAGGTGGCCAGTCCATGTTGACTGCCTTCAATTCGGGCGTCGGGAACCGCAGGACATTGAGGTGATTCGTCATAAGAGCTCCAAGAGCATCCTAGCGGGTCCGCATAATGGCTGAGCTAGGACTATTTCCCTTGGCGGATCATTGCGACTTCGATGAAGCCGGTGCGCAAAGGGCGCATGCGGGGTGCACGCTTTAAGTGGGGAAGAAGCTCGGCTGGGTGTGTCGTGGTATGTCGCCGCTTCCTTAGCTGATGAATTCAGTGTGGGGCCCGCAGCGAATTAAAGATACCGTTACTTTGTATCTCTTGTTACTGGCAAAAGAAAACCCGGCGCGGGGCCGGGTTGGGGCGGTGGCTAGGGCCGTGGCGGCGGCGCTGCCAATGCAATCTCCGCCTGCTTCGGAGCTGGCGGGAAGCTCTCGATATACGCTTCTCGTATGCCGTCACTTGCCTTCTTCATTCTGACATTGATATAAAGCTTTTCGCCTGTTTTTGGCGCGAGGAACACAGCGTTTGATTGTTCGTCTGCAATCGGATGATCTTCATCCTTCAGGTTCATGTGCGCGGTAAACTCGTCCCCATTGCCCGCCAGGCCCACCCTTACTACTCCCTCTGGCGTTGGCTCGGTGGTAGATGTAACGCGATAGTACCCGACAATATTGAACACGTCCGGTATTTCTCTTGATGATCGTTGATTCAATTCCTCGATCTGCGCTCTGTCGAGTTCGACAGATCCAACTTTTAAGCTGGTTGCTTCGGGGCTATATTTGGCTATCGACTTTACGCCTTCCGCTGTGGCTGCGTTGAATCGACTGGCAATAGGGCTGCTTCCAATGGCAGAAGCTACCAGATCAGCTTGAATCTTATCCCGCTCAACTTCAGCGCGAATACGCTCGACTTCCGTCTCTGATGCAGCTTCCGCTTGGGCGGCCTTGTATTGTTCAGTTTGAACGGCTGTCTTGTGTGAAAAGTAGTCCTCGCTGAACGCTGTTGCCACCCATCCGGCGGCGGCAAACCCACCCAATCCCAGCAGGATTGAAAGCAATAGGGCCGCCTTCTCTTTTGGTGTCATTCCATCCATCGCCTTTTCAACCAGGCTCTTGCCAATGTCGAGCGTCTTGGCAAGAAGCTCAGTACATCCGTCATCAACATCGAATACCAGCGTGTAATTCTTAAGTTCTGGTTTTGGTATTCTGCCGTAGTTATCACTATTATAAATGGCGAACGCGACTGCCTTATAAATTTCTCTTTGGTAGTACCATAGGCCTCGAGCCAGTCCGCCAGTAATCGTTCCATGAAAGTTCGGCCCGCTGATTTCTATGGCTAGCTCAGCTATCTCCCCAAACAATTCCAGGCTTTCATAATCTTTCTCGGAAAAACTGAAGTCGTCTTGCTTTAATTTTTCCAGAAGAGACAGGGCCTCGCCAACGTTGCCAATTCTTATTTTTGATCCATCCATTTCCATTCCACCAACCATCTACACATCCCCACATCAAACTAAATTCTTGTTACTTGGCGGGCACAAAGTCACCACTCACTATAAAAATGGCTAATCTTTTTTGATGTCTAGGCTTACCGCATCTGCGGAATGCAGGATCGCTCGTTCGAGTTTGGCCCGCTGCTGATCGTCCAGTGATCGAACCTTATTTTCGTCAATCGAAGTGAACGGCCATGCGGCGCCGGTTCCGCTGGACGACTTTACATTAGCCTGGGCCGCAGTGCCTGGAAATGGTTCCCTGAACTCAGTGATCTCAGCGATCTTTATCAACTGGTCAAGGCTTGCTTCATGGTTGCCTTTCTCCCACGCCCAGACATTCCCTTTGGACATGCCCATACGATCCCCCAGTTGTTGCTGGGTGAGCTTTGCGTGTAGGCGTGCGGCCTTAATCCATCCCTTCATGTCCATATATCGAGTGTAAAGAAAATCTGTACAGATCGGGTCTATATAATCTTGACTTTAACGTCTAGAAAAACTAGACTATGCGCATGAATACCAAACCTCAGATCCATCCACTGGTAGAAGCGGCCCAAAAATTCGGCTCCGAGGCGGCGCTCGCTCGCGCTCTTGGGGTCAGTCGAGGCGCTCTTAACCAATGGAAGAAGAAAGGGCGCGAAGTTCCGGCGGAGCATGCCCCTGAAATCGAGAAGCTCACCGGCGTGCCGTGCGAGAGCCTGTGCCCATCGGTTCGCTGGGCCGTGGTTCGTCGTTCTGAACTCAAAGAGGCCGAGCATGCGTGAGCCTTTCGACTTTTCGGGCCTGAGGGCCAAACAAGAGTGGCTGATTCTTTATATGGGCTGGCGGCCCGGACAAAAGTACCCCGATGGATCGCCCTGGCCGCAGCCGAGCAAACCCACAGTCAGGAAGCTGATCGAGCGCGGCCTGATGGAGGCGGTCGAAGTGAAACAGAACTCTGGTCGATTCCTCTTGACCGTCACGGAGTACCGCGTCCCGCTTCATGTTCACGCCGCCTTCTGCCTGACATGCGGGCCTGACGAGGACGGGGCCACCCATGCCTAGCTCAATGCATCGTCACCGCCCCATCTTCGCCCGCTCCCCATTGGTGATTAAGCACCAGCCGGTGGTAGACCGCCTCTATATGGTCGTCGGTCGGGTCCGCAAAGGATCGATAGGCCAGGCCTACGGCCTGTTCAAAAAGGCTGTCGCAGATGTACTCGTCCATCCCCGCAGTGTGCCCGGGCGGCAAGGGCGGGGGAATTCGTACTTTCCGAGTGTTGTTTTTGTCCATGGCGCCATTGTGGCGGCAGGGCAGGAGTAAGTCATGCAAGTCAAATCGCAAAAAACCAAGCTGGCTCTCATGGCGCACTACGTTGACCAGTGGCGGGAGCGGGCAGGGAGCCGCGAGACGGTCGCTGTAGCCATCGTCGAAACCCATGTTGCCGCTGGCTTCAATACCCGCGCCAAGCTCCATTTCGACACCCAGGGCGATGCATTCACGCTGGCGAAGAACGCAGCGGACCGTATTTTCCGCTGGCTGGACGACAAGACGAAGGACGGCAACTTCATGCCGCCAAACTTCGAGGATTCGATTCTTCTGGCTATGCCCGAGGATTTGCGGCTGGGCTACCTGAATGAATGGCTGCGCCTGTTTGGCATGGCTGCCAAGGGATTGCACGATTCATCCGAGAGCGCCACGCCCAGCCAATTGCTTCCTGGTCTGATCAAGGAAAGCTCCGAAGCCACCCTTGCCCTGGCCTCATTGCCTGAAGACCCCACGACGGCACAGCTTGACGCAGCGGACCTCGAGTTCGCCGAGGCCATCGAAGAACTGCGAAAGGGCCGGGCCGCCCTCCAGGCTAAGCGTAAATTGCGGGCGGTGGCGTGATGGAGAAGCAAGTATTCCAATTCCGCCATGAAGCGGCCAGGCGCAATGCTGCTCAATTCTGCATGACGGCCCCTGAGGGCTGGTTCGCACGCTTTGATGCGCCGAAGAAATCCCGCGATCAGGAAGAAAAATACCACGCGATGATCGGCGACATCGCTCGGCAGGTTGATCTGCTGGGCGAGCGCCGCGACGTGGAAGACGCCAAGCGCCTTCTGATAGATGCCTTTTCCCGCGTTATGACCGCCGCAGGAACGCCGCTGCGTCAGAGAAGTCGCATCGTTCCTTCACTGGACGGCTCCGGATTCGTTCAGCTCGGCGTCCAGTCGCGTCGGTTTCTGGTTGGTGAAGCGTCAGAGTTTATTGAATACCTGTACGCCTTCGGCACCGAACATAGCGTCAGGTGGTCCGAGAAAAGCGGCGTGCGCGAGAGGGCGATGCCATGAAGGGCCGTTCTACCACAGCCGCGCAGAAGCGCTTCCACGACCTGCTTGCCCAAGAAATAGGCTGCGTCGCTTGCGCCAAGCTGGGCATCTTCACGAACTACGTAAGCATTCACCACATCGACGGCCGCACAAAGCCTCTGGCCCACTTTAAAGTGCTGCCGCTATGTGGGCCCCACCATCAGGACGCGGGAATTCCCGGCGTCGTCGCCGTCCACCCTTGGAAGACGCGCTTCGAGACCGCATACGGCCGACAGGCCGACTTGCTGGCCGAGAGCGTCCAGATTCTCATTGACCGCGGCTTTCAGTTGCCCTCCGAGGCCCTGGAAGCCGCCGGATTGGAGGTCGCATGAACGTCTATTTCAGAACCGATAACGGGCTCGTCCGAGTCTTTATTCGTGAGACTGACCCAGGAATGGCTCAGGTTCAAGCATACCTAATTGCTTGCGAGCAGCGAGTACTGCCTACGTCGGCGGTTCTCGCTGTCATTAGCGGGCGCGTGGAGGCCTCATGAACGGCCAACAACTCGCCGACATCGGCATCGAGACGGCTCGGCAGCACGCCGAGGCAGTGACAACCAGCTGGACGGAGCTCGTTATGGCTCGTCTGGAAGCATGGGCGCCGCGCCAGCGTGAGCCGTTCGCTTTGGAAGACTTCCGCTTTCACATCGAGCGGCACTTCGAAGAGCTGATTCCACCCAGCCCGAATGCCTGGGGTGTCATAGGCCGTCTTGGTGTTAGCCGCGGCATCCTGAAGCCCACGCGCGAATACCGATCAGCCCGCAGCCCAGGAACACATGGGCATCCCGTGCCCACATATACCGCAGCCCAAAAACAAAACCCGGCAACCGCGCCAACGGTTCCGGGCCCTTCAAGTGCACATGCGTAAGGAGTACGTGCAATGAATGAACAAATTCTATTTGATGCCAGGGACAGGGTCAAGGCCCAACAAATGGCAATGGCTAGGAATATTAGCAAGCTGACTACGAAGACTGCGCAGAAGCGTCAGGCGCACCTGCTGTGCGAATCGCTCAAGCAAAGCATTAGGGCGAGGGCGTAGGCATGGCGAGAGCGAGAAATATCAAACCAAGCTTCTTCGCCAATGACGATCTTGCAGATATTGATCCGCTTGGCCGTCTGCTGTTTATCGGGCTATGGACGGTAGCGGATCGTGACGGGCGATTGGAAGATCGACCGCGCCGCATAAAGGCAGAAGTGCTGCCGTATGACGATTGCGACATTGATACCCTGCTGGGAGACCTGCAGAAACACGGGTTCATCCATAGATACGAAGTGGGCGGGGAAAGGTTCATTCAGGTGGTGAACTTTGCCAAGCACCAGAATCCGCACGTCAAGGAATCGGCCAGCTCTATTCCGGCACCAGACGAGCACCATGCAAGACCGGTGCAAGAACAGGGCAAGGCACATCCTGAACCGGAACAAGTCGGGCTGATTCCTGATTCCGGATTCCTTGATACCAATAACCCCCCTAACCCCCCTGCCGGGGGTGAAAGCCCGACCACGCCAAAACGGGAACGCAAGCCACGCATCCAGCTGAAGACCTTCATCGATAACTGCCGAGCAGCCGGTGAAAACGCAATCAGTGGATACAAGCCCTTGCTGGAGTACGTAGAGGCCACAGGGCTGCCCATGGAGTTCGTTCAGCTCGCCTGGGATGAATTCAAGCGCCAGTTCGGCCCCGGAGGCAAGGACGAAGCTCGTAAGCAGGCCGATTGGCGTAGACATTTCCTCAACTACATCGAAAAAAACTACATGCGCCTTTGGTATGCCAGGGTGGCTGATGGTGGCAACGAGTACTTCCTGTCGACTCAAGGCTTGCAGGCCCAGGCGCTGCAGTCGAACCGGGAGGCGGTGGCATGATCTACAACCAAGATGCCGAACAGTCCGTTCTGGGCGCCTTGCTGCTGGACAATGACGCCTATGATCGTCTTGGCGACCTGCGAGCCGAGCACTTCTACCGCGCCGATCATCAGCAAATCTTCTCGATGGCGGCTAAGTCGATTGAGAGCGGCGGGCCGGTCGATGTCGTGACGCTCAGCGATAAGCTGCCGGAGAGCATTTCACTGGCCTACCTGCACGAACTGGCGACCAACACGCCTAGCTCTGCGAACATCGGGCGCTACGCCGAAATGGTGCGTGCTTGCGCTCAGCGCCGTGCCCTCGCAATCCTGGCCGGCGAGGTGACCGAGCAGGCAAAGATCAACGTCGATCCCGCAGGGATCATCGATAAGGCACAGGCAGCGCTGGAGTCCATCGCCGAACAGCGGATAAAGTCCGAGCCGATTAAGGCGGGCGATGACATGGTCCGGTATATCGAGGAGTTGGAACGTCGAGCCGAGGGAACGGGGCCCAAGGCGATCCCAACGGGTTTCAGCGACCTCGACGCCAAGATGATGGGCGGCTTTCGACGCGGTGAGCTCTGGATTGTGGCGGCAAGGCCCAAGATGGGCAAGAGTGCCTTTGCGTTCAACGTTGCACTGAATGCTGCCGAAGCGCATTCGGTGCTGGTTCTCTCGATGGAGATGCCAAAAGACCAGATCCACGATCGGAACATTGCCGTTCTGGGCGAAATAGACCTGCCACACGTCATCGACCCGCGTCGCATGCAGGGCAACGACTGGGCAAAGCTCACCCACGCCGCGCAGCGACTGGAGACGTTGAGCCTGTATCTGGACGACCAGGGCGCACTGCGGCTCATGGACGTGCGGATGAAGGCTCGCCAAGTCAAGCGCCGGCATGGGCTCGATTTGATCGTAATCGACTATCTGCAGCTTATGGATGGCGAGGGCGATAACCGCAATGCGCAGATCGAGGGCATTACTCGGGGCCTGAAGGCGCTTGCCAAAGAACTCAAGATCGCCATTGTCCTGCTCTCCCAGCTAAATCGCAGCCTTGAGCAGCGCCCCAACAAACGCCCGATGCCCTCCGATCTGCGCGACTCCGGGGCCATCGAACAGGATTGCGACGGCGCCATCTTCCTGTACCGAGACGAGGTCTATAACCCCGACTCTCCGGACAGGGGCATTTGTGAGGCCAACATCGGCCTAATCCGCCAAGGCGAGCCCGGAACTGTCGGGCTCAAATATGTCGGCAAGCAGACCAAATTTCAAAGCTTGGCGCTGGGTACTGTCTTTGGACAGGCGCGGCCTCCAGAGCGCAAGACGCGCGGAGGGCTGAAGGATTGAAAGTTCAATGCATCGACTGCCAGCACTTCAGCCTGCGCGACGCCGGCAAGATGGCCCGCCAGGGTTACGGGCACTGCGACCTGCAGAAAAGCAAGAGCTCGTT
This sequence comes from Pusillimonas noertemannii, assembly GCF_003096595.1. Lineage (GTDB taxonomy): Bacteria > Pseudomonadota > Gammaproteobacteria > Burkholderiales > Burkholderiaceae_B > Pusillimonas > Pusillimonas noertemannii. The sequence goes on from NZ_QEKO01000001.1 coordinate 1,086,683, forward strand.
CGAGAGCGCCGACTTCGAGCGCCAGTGCCGCGAGCATAGCCACGTCGACAGAGAAACCTCTATCAGCCGGCGCGGCTGGCTGGAAGGAGAGCGCATGAAGTTTGCGAGGGAGGTGATGGGCTAATGATCATCCTTGATCTTCCATACCCGCCTTCGGTGAATACCTACTGGCGTCACGCCACGATCAAAGGGCAGCAGCGAGTCCTGATCAGCGAGGCCGGCCGTAAGTACAGAAAGGCTGTGTACGAAGCCGTGCTCATGGCGGCACCAAGCCAGCGTCGTGTAGCCGCGGGACGCCTCGAGGTGGGAATCAAGGCATACATGCCGGACCGCCGCGCGCGCGACCTGGACAACCTTCCTAAAGCGCTGCTCGACTCGCTGACGAATGCCGGGGTCATCGCAGACGACAGCTTGATAGATCGCCTCGTTATCGAGCGCGGCCCCATCGTCAAGGGCGGCAAGGCCCGCGTTTACATCGACGCCTTTACTGAGATCGAGGAAATCGACAAATGAACAGCTACGAACTCAAGAAAGCAGCCATCGACAAGCTGCGCGCAACGACAGGCAAGAAGCTGCCCTCAACCGCAGTCATGCTCGATATCTGCAGGGCCATAGGTCGGCACCCAAAGGGCGGGCTGACCCCGGCTCAAATTCTGCGCGACTACGTGGGGATCAAGAACGAGGCACCCACAAACGCGGTGGCCGCGCCATACAGACCGACCTTTCGAGAGATGGAGTCACGCCCGCACCCTCGGATGGCCGATATCCAGCGAGCGCAGCCGCCGATGATGACGCCGACAGGGACAGGGAACTGGAACCAGTATTCGCAGTACATGCTTGATAACGGACGGAGTCGCTAATGAAGCCCACAACTTTCCTCGGCCTGTTGGCCCTGATCCTCATAGGCCTGAAGCTTGCGGGCCTGGGCATGGTCGCCGACTGGTCCTGGTGGGTCGTTCTTTCGCCTATCTGGATGCCGTGGGCCATCGTGGTCTCCGTGGGAGTCCCGGCGCTGTTCGTATATGCCGCTGTCAAAGTGTGGCGCCGATGAGCGAAGCAATCACCGCCGACGATCTTCTCTGGAACTGGGCCCGCTGGTGCTGGTCGGGAGAGACTGTGGGCAACATGACGCCTTACGTGTCCTGGGAAGACGATCACAGGCCGATCAATCATGAGCAAGCCCAAATCGTGGACGAGATGCACCGCGGGCTGCCGCACCATGAAGGAATGGTCATCACGGCCGAGTATCCGCAGAAAAACGCAATGTTCGGGGAGTTGCACGCTCGGGCGCGTCAAGAATCAGCCCGGCGCTGGATAGGGCGGGTTACTGGCGTGTGGCTCACGGAGCACGAATACAAGCTTTACCTGGGATTTTTCAAAGATGCGGTCGGGAGGAAGCTGCTGTGAAGTATGCGCATGAGGTGATCGACTTGCTGGCGCCATACCCGGGCCGGCAGTTTCGGATGGCCGAGATTGTCCGGTATGTTGAGCCCCAGGCTAACGGGGTAGCCCGTCAGCGAGTGCACAAGGGCGTGCTTCGGGTACTGAAGTCGCTAGAAGAGCATGGGCAGGTTGAGATCCAGCCCGCAGCCGAGGCAGGCGGTTTTGCCCGGTACTCGTGGAAAGTGAGACATCAAGTCGTTGCGAACCGGGACAGAAACCGCGACAATATCGGCAGGGCTTTTGCGCCCTGAAAAAACGAACCCCGCCGCGAGCGGGTTTTTTTATTAAAAAGGTATTTTGTCGAGTACTTCTTTGCTTATCACCCATAGCTTTCCAATGTTGCCGGCTGTTTTGGCGACTTTGTCTATAACGGTGACGGTAGTTGCCATAGCCGATTTGAGCTTATCCAGCGCTTTACGAGTTTCTTCCGGATTCTCGTTGGCAGATGAGGTGAGGGCCTCTTGTTCTGAAACGATATCGGCGGTGATGGTTTTGATGGCTTTCTCTAACGGACCAATACCGTAAATTACGTAATCCTCCAGCGCGCTCCGCAGCTCGGTTACTTGTCTGCGCAGGATCTGCCGAAGTGCTGCTGGCAGCGAGTCGTCACCCAGCAGCGCCTCCAGCTCTGTGATTTTTGCTTGAATATCTTGTCTATCTTCGTTGGAGATTGTGTCTTCTAGCGAGCCTACCGCCCACTCCGCCCATCGTAGGGCAGTGATAATTTCCGGGCCAAAATGCGGCTTTATTTCGATCCATCGCTGAGACATCTTGGCGGGAGAAAGCCCATTCTTTATTTTCAAATGGGCATTGTGGTACAGAACTTCTGGAACGCCTCGCTCTCGCAGAAGTATTGATAGTTGATCCACTTGGTCGATTATGGCGACGAGCCGACGCGAGATTTCAGTCTCCTTCAATTGCTCGCCTTTGTCCGCAGGCTGGGCCAATACGTCCGCCCACCACTTCATGGCAGTTTCGTTCTCGTTGGCTTTTCTTTTTGAAATAGCAGTTGTGATGTTCAGAATTCTGCTGGCTGGATTCATAGCTTTAGAGCGTTGGATGGCAAAACATGAATATAAGACATTATTTGAAACAATTGGCGCTAGACTTGCCGGCCCGGAATGGGATCGACAAATCCGTATTCATCCTTGCTAGACTCTTCACTCCTCGCAGCCGCTGGCTTTCAACCGACCTGCGCATGGCAATGAATCTTGTTTTTGCCAAGTCCAAGCTACGGGCCCTGGCTCTCACGGTGCTGGGCCGCGATGCGGTGATCGGATAACACTTGTCTCCTCCCGAGGTTGTTCTCACCCTCTTTCGCGCCCGCCTGAGTCCTTGTGATTCGGCGGGCGATTCTTTTGGAGCTTGTTATGTTTGGTCCACAGGAAAAAGGACATTGCATCTTCACTCCCAAGCGCAGCAAGGGCCTGGGGCCTAACAAGGCATAGTAATGGACGGAGACGCAACGATCGAAGGCTGGTATGGCCGCATTCGTGAGAGCTGGACGTACTGGCCCAAGAATGACGGCTGACATGATCTTTTGCCTCTCTGTCTGCCCCGAGCAATGCCGCGTCATTCTCGACGATGAGCCGCACGGTGACGTATTGGCGGTGATCGAGGAAAAGAACTGGCAGGCGGCCCGACGCCAGGCGCTGGCGCTCAAGGAAATGGACCCGTATTTCTATCGGGACGGCTGGGGCTGGATGAAGAGGGTGGAATCTGGCATGCTGTAGCCTTGTGTTACAAAAAGGAGGGCCCGTGGCGGCAGGAATCGAACCGAACGTATGGTTTCCGGTGGTGTCGGTCGTGCTTGGATTTGTATGCAAGGGAATCCTCGATCACCTCACCGAACGACGGCGTATGAACGCCGATGGTACGGTTGGATGTTGCCGAGTTTCGCAATTGTGTGGCCGCAATTTCGTTAGCTAGGGGTGAAGCTGAGGCGGATTCCATCCTCCAGTCTTTATCGGATTTAGCAAGGACTTTACACGATCAAATCGGTCTCGAACTTCGGCGGTTGGATAGCAGCGAGGACATCATTCTGGCGTAGCTTCCACCGGTGAACGGTACAACGGCTCGAGGTGGATTTTTATTGGACGAACATGTCAAAGCGACAATCCGAGCCAGAGATTTCCCGCCCGGTCCCGCCGGCGAGCCTATTGCCCGGCTCCGAAGATTTGCTGATTTACACGCATCTTGTCCCCGCACCGGAGGTGGGCGCATGGGTACAGGACACCATACTTTCTACGGATGGCCCGCTGCATAATCCTGACCATGCGCACCTATTGGACGCTGATCTGTGTTTCCTTTGGGCCTCCAGCGCCTTCGCCAAACAAGCCCGCACGGTAGTAGGCCAAGCCGAACAGGTCATGTTCCGCGCTGGCGGCTGGCAGAAGGCCCGTCAGGAGCAGCAGATGCGCGAATGGTTCGGCTATGTCCCGAGCTTCATCATTACGCTGGCTGCCGACTACTGCGCCCAGTGCAGCGACGCCGAGTTCTGCGCCCTGGTCGAGCACGAGCTTTATCACATAGCCCACGCCCTGGATGAATTCGGCGCACCGAAGTTCGACAAGGAAGGCAACCCCAGGTTGATGCTCCGCGGCCACGACGTCGAGGAGTTCATCGGGGTAGTGAAGCGCTATGGCGCCAGCAAGGAAGTGTCACGTATGGTCGAGGCTGCCAAGCATTCACCCGAGGTGGGAAACATCAACATTGCGAGGGCTTGCGGAACCTGTCTGCTGAGGGCGGCGTGACGTAGACCTTGCTTAGACGGATTTCACATTATGGCAACGCTCAGTGAGGCGGCTAAGCGCTTCATTGTCCAAGCGCTTGCCTGCTACGACACACCGACGCAGGTCGCCGAAGCCGTCAAAGAGGAATTCGGCATTGATGTGCCGCGGAACCAGGTCGGCCGATACGACCCAACCAAGGCATCGGGCCATGATCTGCCAAAGAAGTGGCGAACGCTGTTCGAGGACACGCGCAAGAGATTCCGTGAGGAAACTGCCGAGATTCCGATAGCCCAGCGCGCCTACCGCCTGCGGAAAATGGGCCAGATAGCCGCCAGAGCCGAGCAGATGCGCAACCTGCCGCTGGTACTGCAGATACTCGAGCAGGCCGCCAAGGAAACGGGCGATGCGTATGTGAACCACAAAACAAGCGGGTCGGGTGGCAGTGAGGTCGCACAGGCGCTAACCGACTTGATCGACAAGCTGCCTTCATGAGTACCGGCAACCTGTTACTGGATCGTCAGATCGCCCGCTGGTATCCGCTCATTGATCATTCCGTCCAGCTGGCGCTGGTGGACGCGGTGCCAAACGGCATCCGGTTCCCTTTGGTGCCGGCCGGGCGTCGTAGCGGCAAGACGGAGCGATTCAAGCGATTCCTGGTCAAGCAGGCCAATCGAGTGCCCGGCCCATACTTTGCCGCGGCGCCAACGCACGATCAGGCCAAGAAGATATTCTGGGATGATCTGAAGGCATTCACGCTGTCGGCAGCGCACGCCAAGCGCCCGAGCGAATCGGACAGGATCATCTTTCTGCCCAACGGTAGCGAGATCCATGTGATTGGGCTGGATAAGCCCCAGCGCATCGAGGGGATTCCCTGGAAGGGCGGCGGCATCGACGAATTCGCCGATGTGAAGTCCACCGCTTGGGAGGCGAACATTCTCCCGGCGCTGAACACGGTCAATCCGCTGGATCCGGAATACCGGGCGTGGTGCTGGCTGCTGGGCGTGCCGGACGGCCTGAACCACTACTACGATTTGTGTAGCGCTGCGGAGACCGGGCAAAACCCCGACTTCGCGGTGTTTCACTGGAAATCTGCGGAGATCCTGCCCCCCGACGTGATCGCTGCGATGAAGCGAGCCATGTCGGCCAAGCAGTTTCGGCAGGAGTTTGAGGCCAGCTTTGAAACCGCCTCGGGACGAATCTACGAGGATTACAGCAAGGCCAATCACACGAAAGAGGTTATCCAGCCGCACGAGCAACTGATGTGGATGCATGACCAGAACTTTACGCCTCTGTCATCTGCCATTGGCGTGCGGCGCGGCCAGGACGGAAATGATCTGTATCTGCTGGACGAAATCGTGTTGACGAGCGCCGTATCGAAGCAGTCCGCGCTTGAGTTTGTCGAGAAGTTTAAAGGCCACAGAAACAAGCATGTCCTGATCTACGGAGATCCGGCGGGCCAGGCAGGCGAGAAGCACGGCCATGCCTCTGACTACACCGATATCGAGGGCGTGCTAAAGGCCAATGGCTGGACGTATACGAGGAAGGTCAGGCCCGCGCACCCGGCGATCAAGGATAGGCAAAACGCGATGCGAGCCAAGATTCGAACCGCAGACGGGCATATCAGCCTGTTCGTGAACCCGGTGACCGCCAAATGGTGTGACAAGGGCCTAGCAACCGTACAGCTCAAGGAAGGCTCGACCTTCCAAGAGGATCAGAAGAACCAATACCAGCACATCACGACCGCAATTGGATATTGTGTTGACCGTGAGTGGCCAGTTATTCAGCGCACAGGCGGCATCCGCCAAATAACAGGAATTCGATAATGCCCGTGCAAGACAAGAATCCCGACTACATGGTGCACATGGCAGAGTGGCGGATGATGGACGACGCCCTGGCCGGCGAATCGGCCATCAAGGGCAATGACGAATACCTGCCAAAGCCATCGGGTATGGTCGAGGCGGAAAAGCTGAATGCCGACAATGGCTATCTGTACAAGGGCTACCGCGAGCGGGCGCAGTACGAACAGTGGGTGCGCGACAGTATTCGCTCAATGATGGGCATGGTGTCGCGCCTGCAGCCTGAAATCAAGCTGCCACCCGGCATGGCTGGCATCGTCGAAAATGCCACCTCCGACGGCTTCAGCCTGAAGCAATTGTTCTTTCGCATGGTGCGCCAGGCTGTTTCCCATGGCCGTGTGCCGACTGTCATCAACGTGGACGATAAAGGCCAGCCGTACTTTTCCACCTACAAGACGGTCAACGGCATCAACTGGAAAGAGGAAAACATCGGCGGGCGCCAGGATTTGGTGTTGGCCGTTTTCATCGAGTTCCGCGAAAAGAACCCGAAAGACGAATATTCGCACGAGGTGACGCAGGTTTACCGGGTGTACACGCTGATCGAGGGCGTCTGCCACACGGGCGTGTTTGATGAGCGTGGCGCTGTCGTTGAAGAGTTCCGGCCACTTGGCACGACCAATACGGGCGGCGAACTTGTGCGCGGCCTGCCGTGGCTGCCGGTGATCTATTGCGGATCCACGGATAACAGCCCGGGCGTGGACGAAATCCCGCTATTGACGATGGCCAGGGCAGCGATCAAGTCCTACCAACTGAGCGCCGATTACTTCACGGCACTACACCAGACCAGCCACCCGCAACCATGGGTGTCGGGCCTGGATCAGAATACCGATCTTCGCGTAACCGGCCCGTCGGCGGCCTGGGACTTGGGGCCGAATGGGCAGTGCGGATATTTGGAATTTACGGGCGCCGGCATCGAGGCGGTTCGCCAGGCCATGAGCGACCAAAAAGGCGCAGCACTGGAAGCGGGCGCAAAGGTCATGGATGTGGGCGGCACAGAGTCAGGCGAGGCAAGGAAGGCCCGCCAGGATGATCAGCACGCCACACTGCATAGCATAGTGATTACGGTGGCTGAGGCTATCGAGCAGGGGCTACGGTACGCGGCTGAATGGCTTGGGTATCCGCCCGATCAGGTGACGTTTTCCGTTGAGCCGGACTTTTCTCACCCAGACGTCAACCCGCAGGTGCTGGCCCAGCTACATCAAGCTGTGCTTGCCAATGGCGTTAGTTGGGATACGTACTGGACTTATTTAACGACCGCCAAGCTGCCGGATCGTGAGTACGATGTGGAAGCGGCGCTGGTTGAAGGCGCGATGATCGGCGGGGCGATTGGCGATGGCGACGCGTGAGGAACTACGGGCGGCTCAACGCGCCATTGTCGCCGCCCTGGCGCAACACGCCGCCCACAACTACCGGGCATCATCGGCGGTCGTCAATGCGATTAACGTGGAAATTGACCGACTTGCCAGAGAATTGACCGCAAGTTTGGCTGAACGACTGGATGATCTGACGCAAGCCGAGCTGCAGGCCTTTGTGCAAGGCCGGTACACCACCCCGCGATTGAAGGCCATGCGCGCCGAAATCGACGGCTGGGGCGTGGCGCTGGATCAAGCTATTAAGGCCGAGTGGGACAAGACCGCCCTGGCCCTGGCCGGCTACGAGGCGGCCTACATCGGCGAAGTGATGCATAAGACTGTGGATGGCCTGCCCAAGGCGAAGGTCAAGCCCGAGCAGATCTTGACCAAGGCAAACCGCGCTCCGCTGTTTGGCCGGTTCGTCGACGACATGCTTTCAGACATCGGCCCGGCGCAAAAGGATCGGATATTTGCCAGCCTTCGCCAGGGCATTGCGGCAGGGGAAAGTAACAGCCAGATCATCCGGGCGCTACGAGGAACGCCCTCGCTCAAGCACCAAGACGGCTTGATGCAGGCAGCTAAGCGTGATGTGGAGCGGCTGGTTAGGACGGCACGAAACCATGTGGCCGACGTCGCAGGCGAGGAAATCTTCGATGCGCTGGGTGTTGAGCAGGTTGTCCGCGTAGCCACCCTTGAGGGCCGGACTTGCGCGGCCTGCGCGGCGCTGGATGGGAAGACCTACAAGCGTTCCGAGCCTCGACCCCCGGCTACCCTGCACCCGAACTGCCGGTGCCGCTATGCCCCATCATTTGATGGCGACCTGATTGGCAATCGGCCCTATGTGCGCGCCTTGAAGGTGCGAAAGCGTGACGGCAGCAACGAGTTCCGCTCCATTGGCGACATGACCAAGAAGCAGCGCGAGCAGGCCGGCCTAGACGTGGGGCAGGTCAAGGCCAGCACGACGTTCGGCAAGTGGTTTGGCGGGCAGGATGCGGCCTTTAAGCGCGAGTGGTTGGGCCCGGCCCGATACAAGTTGTACACCGAGGGCAAGCTGCCGCTGGAAAGATTCTCCGACCCGCGCGGAAAGATTTACACTCTGAATGATCTGCGTCAGCGTGATGCGGAAACATTCAAGGCTATCTTTGGAAACTAAGCCCGAACCCTGCGACGTTTATTTTTTACAGTGGTGGACACTTCGGATCGTCGAGCAATACCCGGCGCACGAGGTGCCGCAGGCGTGGCTGATGATGCAGATATCGATCAAAACGCAAGAGAAAGCTAACCCATTCTGACCCGCCAAGCGCGGGTTTTTGTATTTCTGGGCCCCGTCTAAGACGGGGCCTTTTCATTTGCTGGCCAGGCCGGCGCAAACAATCCCAAGGGGAACAACACCATGTTTGAAGACCTTGATCTGGCCGAGCTTGGCCTCGACATCCCGGAAGACAAAGCCGCGGCCCTCAAAGAGGCGCTGGCGGCCAAAGGCAAGGAAGCATTGGATCAAGCTGTAACAGGCTTGAAATCCAAGAACCAAGAGCTTCTGGGAACCATCAAGACTACGAAAACAGAACTTGAACAGTTCAAAACTCAGTTTGATGGGCTGGATATCGAATCGGTCAAGGCGCTGCTAAGCAAGGCCTCGACAGATGAGGAAACGCGGCTTCTGGCAGAAGGCAAGATCGATGAAGTCATCAGCAAACGCACCGAGCGCCTACGCAACGACTACGACAAACAGCTGAACGCCGAAAAGAGCCGGGCCGACAAAGCCGAGGCATTTGCCAATCAGTTCAAGGACAAGGTCCTGTCTGACTCGATCCGCGAGGCAGCAAGCAAGGCCGGGGCACTGCCTGAGGCGGCTGAAGACATCATTCTTCGGGCACGTGGCACGTTCCAGCTGAACGAGCATGGTGAGCCCGTGGCTGTCGACAAGGATGGCGAGACCATCTACGGCAAAGACGGCAAAACCCCTTTATCTCCGCTCGAATGGGCGGAATCCCTGCGTGAAAACGCTCCTCACCTGTGGCCAAGGGTCCAGGGCGCCGGAAAGACCGGCGATGACGGTGGTAAGGCTACCGGCAAAAAGCGAAGCGACATGTCCGCTGAAGAGGCGGCCGCTTTCGTCCAGAAACACGGGCGCGAAGCCTACTTGAAACTACCGAAATGAGGTGAACTATGGGTACCAACACTACCACCAACTCGAACCTGATCATCTATAACGATCTGGCTCAAACGGCCTACCTGGAGCGTCTGCAGGACATTCTGGCGGTCTTTAACCAATCGTCTGGCGGCGCCATTGTGCTGCGAAACGAGAACATTGAGGGCGACCTGCGTAAGCGTGCCTTCTATAAAATCGGCGGGTCGCTCGAGCATCGAGACGTGAACTCGGAGACGCCCGTGTCCGGCAAGCCTATCGGCGCAGGCGAAATGGTCGGCGTGAAGACCCCCTGGAAGTACGGCCCCTACCAAACCACCGAGGAAGCTTTCAAGCGCCGCGCTCGCAGCGTCGAGGAGTTCTCCATGCTGGTGGGCCAGGACATGGCTGATGCCGTGTTGGACTACTACATTCAGGCTGCTTTCGCGGGCCTTGGCGCCGCGATTGGCGGCAACGCCAACATGGTGGCCTCCGGCTCGTTCGCGGTCGACCACAAGAAGGTCCTGACTAAGGGCATGCGCAAGTTCGGCGACCGCTTCAACCGCATTGCGGTCTTCGGCATGGACTCCAATACCTACTTCGACCTGGTCGACGATTCGATCGATCAGAAAATCTTCGAAGAAGCGGGTGTTGTGGTCTATGGCGGCGGCCCCGGCACCATGGGCAAGCCTGTCCTGGTATCCGACAAGATCCCCGCAGACAAGATTTTTGGTCTGCAGGCGGGGGCCGTGACGATCACCGAGTCTCAGGTTCCCGGGGTTCGATCCTACGACATCAACAGCGAGGAAAACCTTGCCATTGGCTTTCGGGCTGAGGGCACGTTCAACGTCGACCTGTTGGGCTACTCGTGGAAAGACACGGCGGGCGTCAACCCGAACATGGCCACCGTAGGCGCCAGCGCGAACTGGGAGAAGTATGCAACCAGCGACAAGGCCACCGCAGGCGTGATCATCAACCTGCCTAGCTCGGGGTCTGGCTCCGCGTCCGCCTCCGGTTCGGCATCCGGCTCGGGTAGCGGGGTCTAAGCGCATGCGCGTCGGAATCTATTCAGGCGTGCGCAATGTGGCGGCCCTAGCGCTTGGCGAGGGATTCTCCCTCGTCGGCGCCGAGGTCAGCCACCGCAACGTCCAGTACTACCGGGGCGAGCGTGAGCGTTTCGATCTTGTCGTGACGCTTGCCTTGCGTGAAGGCCGCGCTGTGCTCGAGCAGTACAGCGGGGCCTGCCCCGTGCTGGTTGCTGATTGGGGCTATCTCGCCAGGGTCAGTCACCCTGGTGAGAGTGCCACCGGCCACTGGCAGGTCAGCCTGGGCGGCCTGAACAAGATTCCGACCTTCGCCTGCCCGCCCGATCGGTTCGATGTCCTCGGGCTCGATCTGGTCGAGCGCGGCGGCGACCCTGACGGCTATGCGCTGATTTGCGGCCAAGTTCCTGGCGATGCTGCCCATGGTATGGATGCGGCCGCGCTCAAGGCGTGGCTGCTGGAGGCTGTCGCCAAACACGGCAACGTCGTGTACCGCCCGCACCCTCGAGGTGGCATCGATCTGCCGGGCGTGAAAACGCAGCGCGGCTCATTGGCCGAAGCATTGGCCGGTGCGCGTCTGGTTGTGACCTTCAACAGCAACGTAGGCCACGATGCGCTGATTGCGGGCGTTCCTGTCCTATGTGGCCCCGGCGCGGCCTACGACGAATTGGCCGGCGAGGTGCTGCCCAGCATCCAGGCCCGCCGCGACTATTTCAGCCGCGTTGCCTATGGCCAATGGACGCTGGCCGAAATGCGTTCCGGAGCATGCCAGAGGTTCATTTTTGAGCATCTGCTGACTGGCGTGGGGCCGGCTATCGGATCTCCAAGTTCAGATGATGCCGAGTCTAGCCCTACAGTGGACTCAGGCGTGGCGCCGGCCGTAGCGGCTCCGAAGCGCCGCGGGCGCAAGCCAAAGGTAGCGGCATGATCGAGTACATCACAGTCGAAGAGGTCGATGCGCTGCTGGGTTCGTCCTGGTCCGCTGCCGACAAGAAGGACGAGGCCGTTTTGATTGCCAACGTCTGGATGACGAACCAGCAGTTGCCCGACACCGACCCCATGCCCGAAGAATGGAAACGTGCGGCGGCTTACGTGGCCCGCGAGGCGGCTAAGGGCGGCATATACGGCCAGGCCGAATACGGGCTCATGAGCAAGTCGGTTCAGGCCGGTGACGTATCCAGTTCCAAGACGTTCGCGAGCAATCACAAGATTGTTTCGGCGGGCGAATCGCTGGCGCTAGCCTTGCTCAAGCCGTGGCTAGGTGGCCTGGGCGGCGGTGTTTTTATGCTGAAGAGGATTTGATGGGCACCATCACCAGCCTGGACGATCATCGCCCGCACATGACCATGCACACCCAGCGCGACCGGGTGCATGTCATTCCGGCATCAGTGTTCGTCGGCATTGCCAAGGGCGAATTGACCGTCGATTGCCTGGATGACCGCGACGAGCTTATGAGCCTGATCGTTGCGGAATGGCTGGATTTTCACGGGCTAAAAGGCGCGGAAGAGCTGCGCGTGATTGAGGATTGACATGGGCCTTCGTGACGAAATCACCGCGGACATTGTGGAAGCATTCGATTCCGATCTTGCGGACGCCGTGACGCAGTTCACCGGCACGCGCATTACCGGCGAAGGTACCTACGACCCGATCACCGAAGAATGGACGCCCGGCACGCTGACCTACACGGGCCGCGGCGTTTTCGGAAGTTTCGAGGCGGCGCTGGTCGACGGCATCCAGATTCTGGCCACTGATGAGAAGCTGACTGCATTGCAGGCAGAAGTCACCGAAGCCCCGAAGGTCGACGACAAGATCAACGGTAGGACAGTGCTGGCTGTAGGGCAGGATCCGGCCGGCGCTTCCTGGTCGCTTCAGCTAAGGAAAGTCTGACATGGCCGGCTGGGACCGCAAACCCTCCGAATTCATGGTGCAGGTCAAAGGCGACCTGACCCAGCAGCGCCGCATCATCACGATGGAGGTACTGCAGGGCGTCGTTATGGCCTCCCCGGTGGACAAGGGCACGTTCCGTGCGAGTCACCAAGTGACCGTCGACAGCGTTTCGCTGACCTACGATCTAGAGAAACAGGATAAGGGTGGTGGCACCACGATCAGCGATGGCATGACGGCCATCGCGTCGATCGACAAGCCCTTTGGTGAGTCGACCGTGCAGACGAACCTTCCATACGCGGAGGAGCTTGAAAACGGCCACTCTGGCCAGGCGCCAGCGGGAGTGTACGGCGTCACATTCGCCGCGGTAACGGAGAAGCACCGATGACTTTCGATCAAATCCGAATCGCGATCACGACGCGAATGACGACTTTCGCCGGCATCGAGCAGGCCCGCATTGAATACCCAAACCAGCCAGGCATCTTCACGCCGCCGGACACTGGGCTGTGGTGCCGCTTGAGTATCCTGCCGGGCACATCGTTCATGGCAGGCATGGCCGATCAGCCTTATACACGCAAGCCAGGCCTGATCGTGGTCCAGTGCTTTGCTCGGGCGCGCACCGGCGTTAAGGCGCTGGCTGTACTCGCCGACGCGCTGGAGGCGCATTTTGCGTACTGGACGTTTGGTGATCTCGAGTGCCTGGAGGCCAGTCAGGTCAATGTGGGGGCTGGCGACACAGCGGGGCGCCCGGAGGGCACGGGCTTTTACCAGATCAACGTCAGCATTCCATACCGGGCCGGATAGCCCTATTCAAACCCATTTCTGCGCCCGATACCGGGCTTTTTCTACGCCTGCTTCGGAGGCCGGGTGTTCGGCACCTTATTCGGCATGGTTATCCACTCGCTTCGGGGAAAGTATGGCGGTTTGCCGCATTCAGGAACATGAACGTGTCCCCATTGCTTGCCGGTATTAATATTCGTGATCGACCCATTGGTGACGCCGTAAATTTTAGCGATGTGCTTTTGGGGCGTCCCAGCCTTTAGGCTTTTAATGATTGATCGAACGTCATCTTCGGTAAGTATTGCTTTGTGATGGCGAGACCCCTTTCGTCCCGATTGCAGCCCATTTTCATAAGAATGAATGGTGTTACCTCGAACGGTTGTCCATTCGAGGTTGTCGGCGTGATTGTTTGTTTTAACGCCATCCTTGTGATTGATAACGTCGCAGCCTTCGGTTTTGCGACAGAACTCAGTGGCAACCAGCCTGTGGATCCGATGAATCTTTGACCCTTCGGCTGAGAACATCCGAATAACGAAATAGCCGTCTGTCAGCGTTTGGCGCATCAACTGACCTTTCCTTCGGCGCTCTCGACCGGATGGGCCGACACATACGCGGTCTAAAGATCGTACTCGACCAAGGTTCGAAACTTCGTAAAGGGATTCAAAGCCCGAAACAGGCTTCCATATTTCTTGCATAAAACTCTCCATCAAAGAGTAGTCATCACTGAAGGAAGGCGCGGCAGAACCGGTGATGAGCCAGTCTTTTCGCCCGCTAAAGCTAGCCGCACCCACTGATTTTATCACCCGACGCATGGCGTCACATCAACCAAATGGAGGCCCTCATGTCGAGTGGAGCCAAAGTCGTTACCCACTACATTGCCGAAGTTACCCCCGGCACCACACCCGCCGTCGGCACCTGGAAAACTGCTCGGCTCACGAGCAATACGCTTTCCCCCACGCCCACGACCGAAGTATCGGACGAAATCACCAATAGCCGCTTGAATCAGGGCTCGGTAACCACTGGCCTGACCATCGCGGGCGATCTTGTAGGTGAAATGTCCTTCGGCACCTTCGATGACTGGCTCGCGGCGCTGTTTTACGGCACGTGGGCGACGGATGTGCTCACCATCGGATCGACGCGCCAAACGTTCAGCGTGCAAAAGGGCTTCACGGACGTTTCGACCTATCACCTGTTTAAGGGCGTTCATGCCGCAACGGGCTCGATTGAGATCCCCGAAGAAGGCAAGATCACCCTGACCATCGGCGCTCAGTGCCTGGATTACACCGATGCATCGACCTCGTTTGTTGTGGGCACGCCAGATGATCCGACTACTACTCCCTTCATGTCTTCGCTGTCGGTTGGCGATATCAAGGTCGACGAGGTGTCGCTGGCGGGCACGGCCTGCATTTCAGCGATGACGGTGAACATCGACAACACCGTGCAGCTGCAGCGCTGCTTGGGTTCGGGGAAATTGGGCCCAGGCGCAATCATCGAGACCGAGGCCGCGATCACCGGCACCATGACCCTGGCCTGGTCTGCGAAGGCTTACCAGATTTGGAAGGAGCAGATCTCGCGCACCCAGTTCGAGGTCGAATTCCCGATCACAGACAGCCTGGGCAATGCGTACACCTTCAACTTCCCCAAGGTCGAAATCGACGGCGAACTGCCTTCTGGCGGCAAGCGTGACATCATTCAAGCGACCCTGAACTGGACGGCGGTTCAATCGGCCCCCACCATTACACGCGTCCCTGCTGAGGAGCCTTAATCTATGGCGTTGCGTATTTCACAAGCTGACCCGGCGGCCATCGGAGAGCGATGGGTAGATTTTGATAAGGAGATTTCCTTCAAGATCGCCGGCATCGACACCGAGGCGTACCAGATCGCGCTGGAGCGGGCCCGCCGGCTAATTGCCCGGGAAGATGCCGGCCAGACACTGGCCAACCTGACAGCAGGCAAGAGCGATCGGCGCGAGCATGACATTCAATGCGACCTGCTGGGCCGGTACATCGTGCTGGACTGGAAGGGGCCCATTGAAGACGACGATGGCAAGGTCGTGGCCTATTCGCCTGAGCTGGCCGCCAAGCTGCTGCGCGCGAACGTCGCGGTTTTTGCTTGGGTCATCACCGAGGCAACTAAGGTGGCGCTCGACGCGAAGCAGGAGGTTGCCGAGACAGTGGGAAAGCGCTCGAGCGGTTCCGCTGGGAACGGGAATGGCAGGGCAAAAGCCAAAAGCAGGGCCTGATCTATTCCAAACTGGGTATGGCCGTGCCGCAGGAAGCGGAAACGGACCCGATTACCGACCACGTCATAGGCGTGTTCTGGGCGGCTAATCGAGCCAGACGTTACTTGGCCGGCATGGGTGGCGCCGCGGCGCTACCGCTCTCCTCAGTTGAGATTGGCCAGGCAGTCGGCGCTTACGGCTCGCCGTTGTCCCGAGTTGAACTGGACTCCTGCGTTCTGGCCATCGATCGCGATTATCTTGATGGGGTATAGTTTCCGTAGTATTTACTTACGGGGGATGGAGTGCGAAATTTATTCGGTTGTTTGGCGCTGCTTTTGATGCTGGCCGCCTGCGGGAAGCCTGACACCCAAAGAGTGGGTCGTGAGTTTAACTCCATGAAAGAGTGTCTGGAATTCATCGGAAAAGACACGAACGACTCACTGAAAGTTGCAACAGATAAGCCCGGGGACGTCTCTGGCAGAACGGTGCGCGATAAGCTGTTTTTCCGGTGCGAAGCGCGTGCCACCGGGACGCGAGGGGTGATTCTTGAGGGGCGATGGGATCGCCTGAAGTAAACAGGAGACCAACGCCGCCTAGTGCGGCTATTTTTTTGGAGATTTGCCGGCAGAGCCCAGTCCGCGTTTAGGCGCATTCTTGCCGGGGATAGTGGGGGTGCGCGATTTGCCGACGGATTCGACGGCTTTCTCTAGTTTCTCCCCTAGAGCAGACCGATCGGCATCAGGCCTGATTTTGTTGACCAGTACCAGGCGATCCACAATAGGGCCGGTATCCGAGTCAGTTGGCGTTTGGACTGGTTTCGCGGCCTTAGTGCGGGCCACATTGGCTGCTTGAATTTGATCTAACCGCTCTGCGATCTTCTGTATCTCGGCCGCGGTGAGCAACGCGCTCAGCGGGGTGCTGCCAACGATCTTTGAATAATGGCTTTCTACTTCTGCCGGTGTTCCGGTGAGGGCCGGTCCTTCTACCCTCTTGATGAGCGACGAGGCGCTTTCTTTCAGCACTTGATCTACGCCGCCGAGCCGATGTATTCGGTCCAGCAATAGAGAAAACTCCTCATGCCGCAGCACTTTCATCATCGCAAACCGGAGCTCAGCACCTCCATAGGTAGAAGATATGTCCGATAGCGTGAGCTCCAGGCGAGCCACGATCTCCGCTGTCAAAGTGCGGCCACTAGTTCTCGCAGCGTCGTCGAGCTTGTCACGTAGCTCCTGAGGCATGCGGAAATTTACTTGGGGGTCTGTTCTTGCCATTGTTGCAATTTAACCTAGCATCGTGCTTGCACACAACCAAGCAATGTGCTTAAATAGCACCGTGCTTGGTTGAAAGCATATTTGAAAGGAGAGTAGCAGGATGAAGCGAATAGGCTTTATGACTCGCCTGACACCCGAAAACCACAAATGGCTTGAGGGGAGGGCGAGGGAAGAGGATAGGTCAATGACCTATGTGCTGGATCGGGTTGTGTCGCACGCTCGGGAATCCGACCAGGCAAAAGAAAACGCACCAGAGGCGGCAACCTCTGATGCGTCGATGCAGTAATCCCCAACTACGAAATTAAGGAAAATGCAATGACTAATTTTAGCCGCGCTTTCGCAGAACCGCAAGGAAAGGTTCTTTATCACCCCGCATTCGGGCAGGAGCCCGTTGTAAATCCGCGCCGTCCGCGTCGCTTGCCGGAGGGCGTGATAGCAGGAGACTTCCGCCGCAAGCCCTCGGGTCCTGGGCTTCGCATCGTGATGCAGGAGGTGCGGGCATGAATACAGCAACCCATACGGTCACGAAAGGGCCAGCCATCCCGCCCGACATGCTGGAAGACGTGCAGCCAATTAGCCAAAAGAAGGCTGACAATTCGAGCGTCAAGAAAGCCAAGGCGATGAGGGACGCTCAGGCCCAAGCCCAGGCCGTTAACCGGCCCCGGCTTGCCATCGAAATAATGATGGGAGTGGTTGCTGGAAATCTAAAGACCTTGCATCGCGAAATGATTGATGAAATGGGAACGTCAAAAGAGCCTGAACTGCTCAGCGACGTGCTGCATTTGATCGAGATCAGCGAATCGATGCTTGGCTCCCTAATGGCGGGAAAGCCGGCCAATTATGATGACTTCGAAGGTGAAATCCTTCCAATAGGCGCATTGATGCGTGTTGCCAGTCGTTTCTACGGCAAACGCGACGATTATTTCTCCCGAGCGATCTGCGGCATCGAGCAGGTTATCGATGTTGCGTTGGAGGTGGTTGAGGCAGAATCGAGGAGGGCCGAGGCATGAGCGATATCATCACCATGGACTACGAAGGCATGCAGGTCGATTTCACGACTGATGCCTGGTTCAACGCGACGGCTGTGGCTAGCCGGTTTGGAAAGTTGCCTAATGAATGGTTGCGCTTGCCGGAGGCCACGGAGTATTTGAAGGCGCTCGAGCGTAAATACGGGAAAATCCCGCATTTCAAAACCCGGCGCGGGCGTGGGGGCGGCACTTGGATGCACCCTCGCCTGGGGGTGGCATTTGCCCGCTGGCTGGATGTGGATTTTGCCATCTGGTGCGACGAACAGATCGACCGCTTGTTGCGTGGGGAGGGTATGGACTGGCGGCGCTTGCGTCACGAAGCAGCGTCGTCTTTTAAAGTGATGACGGATGCCATCCTGTACACGCGTAACGAGGCGGGTAAGAATGTGGCGCCATACCACTTCTCGAACGAGGCCCGGCTGGTCAATTGGGCGCTGTCCGGACAGTTCGTCGGGCTAGATCGCGATGCGATGGCAAAGGCCGATCTTGACCTGCTTGGAAAGCTGGAGGTCCGCAATACCGTCCTGATCGCTCAGGGCCTGGATTACGAGACGCGAAAGCGTAAGTTGCACGCCTTTGCTGCGGCATGGCGATGCGCCCATCCCGACACCAAGGCTTTGGAGGTGGCGTGATGGAACTGCTTACGCTAAGAATCACTGGAACGAGCCCGCTCATGATGCACAGCGACAAGCTGGCGAATCCCCTCAACCCGGCAACGAAGGCGCACAAGGAGTTGACCGGAAAGCGCAAGAAGACCGACGACGATCACCTGGCGATTGCGCGATCCGAGTTCATCGCGGGGGCGTATTGGGATGATGTGACTGGCTTCTATGTGCCCGGCCAAAACTTCGATGCCACGTTCTGGACGGGCGCGAAGTTGCAAAAGCTGGGCGTTCATTGGAAGCGCGGATGCCTGGTGATGACAGATAAGGCCAAGTTGCTGTTTGATGGCCCAAAGACGCCAGAAAAGCTCTGGGAAGACCTGAGGTTCGTGGACTGCCGGGGCGTCAAGGTCGGACAGTCCAAGGTCATGCGGTACCGGCCGATTTTTCCGGAATGGGAGGCTTCGCTCGAGGTAGCTGTCAATACTGACGTGATTGACGTTGCGGAGGTCAAGAAGGCAATCGACGACGCGGGCGCCCTAATCGGTGTTTGCGAGTATCGCCCGCGTTTCGGACGGTTCGGGGTGCGTTATGACTGATGTGACGACCCTTCCAAGTTGGCGGCAGGCCGCCCAAGACCTCTTGCAAGAGTTCGGGTACGGCGACCTGATTCCTCTTGGCTGGCTGGAAGCCCGGTTCGGCATACCCAGCTTGTCGGAATCTCAGCGCCTGACCGCCGAGCAGTTCAAGGAGCGACAGTTCGAATGGTTGGCGAACGTTGAGGCGTTCAAAGACCATTTGCTGAAGGAGCATCAGGTGTGCTTACAGTCAGTGCGCGGCAAGGGTTACCGCTGGGTGCCGCCGCATGAGCAGACTGCCTTGGCTGTTCGCGAGTTTGAGCGTGATGCTCGGAGAGTGTTTCGGCAGACTGGAAACAAGCTGCGCAATTTGCGGCACACTGAGCTGACGGACGAGCAGCGGCGGGCCAATATGGACGCCACGGTGAAACTCTCGGCGCTGGCGGGCATGACTCGCAAAGCGTTAAGTTAACTAGTCAAGCTGCGGCTTGGTGTGGCTCACTCTGGTGAGCCAAGGCGTGGTGAGCTGGGGCATGGGCTGTAAGCAGCCGGTTCCGCATTCTTCTGAGTGCGGTTCCGGGTGGCGATAGCCGCCTTTATTTTGCCACGGCATGGCTCGATACGACTTGGCGCGTTTGGCCGGGGCCGGGCATGGCATGGGCTATTAACAGCGGCCAGCATCTTGCAAAGGGTGCTGGTCGATGCGAATAGCATCATATGGTTCGCTATGGCGTGGCATGGCGAGGTAGGGCCGGGCCTGTTTCGGCTTGGCGCGGTATGGCATGGGCCGAAAAGGCACTAAGGGCGACTCTTTAATGGGTCGCCCTTTTTTATTGGAAATTACCTGTCGGACTTGCATTTGCGGGTCTTTACTCTTGGTGCCGCAATGAGCGAAAGCAGATTATCTATCGTCATCGATTCGCGGTCGGCTGAGCAGAAGGCTCAGGACCTTGAGAAGGCCCTGACTGCGCTCGATGATGCTGGCATTCGCGTTGTCAGCACGACAACCAAGGCGGGCAAGTCCAGCACAACCGCTGGGCGCTCATTCAGCGCGACCGGCAAGGAAGCGCACCAGGGCGCCCGCGGCATCGACGACATGAACCAGTCGTTGCGCGAGACGGACGAACGCGCCGCAACCGCTGCCGCCACGATCAGCCGCACCCTGAAAGCAGCTATTGCCGGCTTTTCGGTCATGCATGTCATCGACACGGCTGACGAATGGGGCCAGTACGCCAGCCGCATTCGGATGGCGACCGAGAATGCCCAAGAGTACGAGCATGTGCAAAAGCGCATGGCCGAATCGGCGCAACTGACCTATCGCGGCATCAACGAGACTCGTGAAAGCTTCATCCAGCTTTCCCCGGTGCTTCGGGACATGGGTCTGACGCTTGACCAGAGCATTGACGCGGTCGATACATTCTCGGGCCTTTTGGTGGTCAATGGCGCCAGCGCCATGCGCAGCACTGCAGCCATGGAGGCCCTTGCCAAGTCGTTCCAGCGCGGCAGGGTAGAGGCTGACGCCTGGATGACCATCTACAGCACGGTGGACAACATCGTGAACCTGCTGGCGCAAAGCTCGGGCAAGACGACGACCGAAATCCGCAAGATGGGCATCGAGGGCAAGATATCGGCCGATATGCTGTCCAAGGCCCTCATTGAGGGCAATGAGCAGATTCTGAAGGCGGTGGAGGAAATGCCCACGACGGTTCGGGATGCGCTGCGCAATATCAATACCGCATTCACGGAGTACGTGGGCTGGAATAACGAGGCGGCTGGAGCGACGGCGGCACTTGCTGCTGGGCTCGGCATCCTGGGCGACAACTTCGAGACCATTGCTAATGTCATTGGCGTGACGGCTGCCGGCGCGCTCTTTGTTTATACCGCCCGCACCATCGAAAGCACCCGGGCAACCATTGCATCGTTCGCGGCCCGCACTCACGCAGCCAAAGCGATTCTCGACGAAGCGCAGGCGCAAGCCGCACAAACCGCTGCGACCCTAGCGCAAACTCGGGCAATGGCTGGCCTCACCGCGTCTCATGCGCAAGTTGCGGCCGCAACCAAGGCCCACGAAGCCGCGCTCAAGCAGCTTGCTGTCGCACAAGCCGGCTACACGCGCGCAGGCACGGCGCTTCTGGGCGTTTTGGGCGGACCAGTCGGGCTTGGCGTAACGGCCGCCCTGGCCGCCGCATCATTCCTGACGTTCAGCAGCAATGCGGACGCGGCACAGCGCAGCGTACTGGACCTGAAGCAGCCGCTCGAGCAGGTGACCCAGCAGTTCCGGGAGCTTGCTGAATCGCAGCGGCAGGTCGCGCTTAATGCCGCAAATCAGGAACTGAGCCAGGGCGTCAAGCAGCTTGATGCAGCCATGAAGGAACTGGCCCAGGGCTCGGTTGTGGACGGGGCGGCCGCGATGGCGCGCTGGCAGGGCGCCAGCACCACGGCGATCCGGGAACTGACCGAGTCGGCCAAGAGCGGGGCCATTTCCTACGATGAACTGGATTCGCGGATTGTCACCCTGATCCAGAGCTTCGCCCAGGCCGATGGGGCTTCCCAAGAATGGGTGCGCCATCAGACGGAGCTTGCGTCCCAGGTCGCCACGACCGCCCGGGAGATGGAGAGCGCCCGCACGCGCGCCGACGAACTGCGCAAGGCTAATGATGATCTTGCTTCGGCCGCATCCGGCGCCGCAGGGGCGCAGGAATCGCTGAATGCGGCGCTTCGGGGCTTTGATGGCGAATCGGGCAAGTACCTGACGACGCTGCAAGAGCGCGTTGCTAAGCTGCAGGACGGCAATAGCGAAACCAAGAAGGCCGAGCGCTACCTGAGTGGGCTGACTGACGTCTCGGATCAATACCGAACTGCCCTACTGTCGGCAGCTGCAGCGGCTGACTACTTGACCGAGCAGCAGAAGCTTAGCCGCTCCTCGAGCAAGGCATCGAAAGATAGTTTGGAGAGCCTGCTGCCCACCTTGCGCGAGCAGGCCGCCGTTTTAGGCATGACCGAAGAGCAGGCGGCCCGGTACCGAATCGAAATGGCCAAGGGCACCGAGGCCCAGCGTCAGGAAGCCTTGGCGCTGTTCGACAAGGCGCAGGCGCATAAGGATGCCGAACAGGCTCTGAAACTTGAAACCGAGGCCATGCGCGAACAGCGTAACTTGGCCGCCGAGATTGCGGTGTTTCAAGCGCAACAGGATCTGAGTATCACTGGGATGGGTATGGGGGATCGGCGCCGGGCGCAGTTGGAGCAGGAATACGCAATTCAGGAAGAGTTCGCCCGTCGACGCCGTGAGCTGGATGAGGCTCAGCGTGTCGAGTCGACCCGCCTATCCACAGAGGCCTATGACCGACAAGTAGAGTACCTGCGGGAGATTGAAGAGGTAAAGATCGGCATTATTCGTGATTCTGCGCAGCGGCGGATGATCGAGGAGCAAAACTGGGTGACTGGCGCGCGCGAGGCGCTCACCAACTATATAGACGTAAGCCGCGACATTGCCGGTCAAGTCGAAGCAGCTTTCAACAATGCATTCGCGGGCATTGAGAACACGGTCATTGATTTCGTCAAGACTGGCGAGTTGGATTTACGCTCCTTGCTGGCCTCTATCACGGAAGATGTCTTGCGGATGCTTGTCAGAATGGGTATCCAGATGGCAGCAAACGCGGTTCTGGGCAACACGCTAGGCGCTGCAACTGCCGCCGCATCTGCGGCTATGGGCACCGCGACGGCAGCGGCCTGGGCCCCAGCCGCAGCATTCGCATCGCTTGCTTCGTTCGGGGGCAACTCCGCGCCCGCTATGGCGGGTATCGCCTCGACAGTCGGGCTGGCTCAGGGCTTGGCACTCATGGGCATGGCGCATGATGGCATCGATTCGGTGCCTAAGACTGGGACATGGCTACTCGAGAAAGGCGAGCGCGTCACGACTCGCGACACGAGCGCACGGCTCGATGCAACTCTTGCCAATATTCAGGCCAGCCAACGCAATGAGGGTTCGGAAAGCAGCATCGTCGTGAACCTCATCGAGAGCCAGGAAAAGGCCGGTCAAGTTGAGCAGAAGGTTTCGGAAGACGGCGACCGGGAGCTCAACCTCTTTGTTGCCGACATCCATGGTGATGGCCCAAGATCGCGGGCGCTTGAACGGACATATGGACTTCGAAGGGTGGGGCGATGATCGCGTCCGATATAGATTTCCCGGCCGGGCTGCCGGATGCATTGCGCGATGGGTATGGTCTTGAGCATGTGTCGCCTTTTGAGCGCACGTCAATGCAGTCAGGTCGGTCGCGCTCGAGGCGTACTTTTACCAGCGTTCCAACGCGCGCCGATGTGGCCTGGTTCTTCACTGAGAACCAAGCGGCTGCCTTTGAAGCGTGGTTCCGCGATGAGATTCACGATGGCGTTGACTGGTTCAACTGTACGCTCAGGACGCCCGTGGGCGTTGGGAAATATGTGTGCCAGTTTGCCGAGATGTATCGCGGGCCAATCCTTGTTGGCGTCAATTATTGGCGCGTTTCTGCCAAGCTGGAGATATGGGAGCGGCCCCTGATGCCCGAGGGCTGGGGCGATTTCCCTTGGTTCGTCACTGGAGCCAGCATTTTCGACATGGCCATGAACCGGGAATGGCCGGCGCACGCCGCCGGCGCTCCGGAGATCGAGCTTCTGTCCGAAGACGACCTCTTTCTGCTGCTGGAAAGCTCCGGCACCGAGGCGGTGAAGATCTCGCAGCTTCCCCTGGCCCAGCCGTTGACCGGCAACGAATACATCCCGGTCGTGCAGTCGGGCGTTACCAAGAAGAGCAAGGCGTCGGACATCTCTAAGTCAGACACAACCAACTACGCCCTCTACTACGGCATTTCAAAGGATTGACATGGCAACTCAAGAGGCAAATCTGATTGCGGTGTTCCAGGCCATTGGCTTGGATGTGAAGGCGCTCTACGCGAACCAGGGCAATCTGGCCTCGCTCACGACCACGCAGAAGGGCAATCTCGTAGCAGCCTTGAACGAACTCAAGACCCTGATCGGGCAGGCCGGCGCGCAGATTGACGACGACACGCCGTCATCTTCGACCACATACTCGTCGACCAAGATCAACGCTGCCATTACGGCTGCAATTGCCGCTCTGGTGGACGGCGCGCCCACTACGTTCGATACGCTCAAGGAAATCGCTGACTACATCGCCAGCGACGAAACGGCCATGGGCACGATCACAACCGCGCTGAGCAATCGAGTGAAATTCAACGAGCCGCAAACTCTGACCGAGCTCCAACAGATCCAGGCCTGCGAAAACATCGGTATTGGCGATCCGACGACCGACTTTGAGGCCGAGTACGCTGCGGCGAAGGCTTAGCCATGCTCGTTGCAAAGATATCCGCCTTGGTCGCCGCGATAGGCGCGGACATTAAGGCCCTGACGACCGGCAAGGCGAACGATTCCGACCTGGCCGATGTTGCGAAGTCGGGCAGCTTCGACGACCTGTCGGACGTGCCCACCAACGCCCTGGGCAATCGAACGATAAGCACCGATCCGCCTTCTGGTGGCCAGGACGGCGATATTTGGTACCGGGTGGAATGATGATATGCCGCAAAGCCTCAACGTGGGTGGCGCCTGGAAAGACGCCCAGGAGATATACGTGCCGGTCGACGACGCGCCGCGTCGCGTGTTCTCCGGCCACATCAATGTAGGCGGTGCCTGGAAGGTCTTCCACATCCAGGGCCATCCAGACGATGGAATTCTTGACTTTGCCATAAACAGAGCGTGGCCTGAATCATGACTCAAGTAGCTGTGTGGTACGCAAGTGCCCCGACCGATGAATTGGCGATCGCCACCATTGAAATTCAGGTGCCCGGGAAAGACCCCATCCGGGTCTGCAATGGGTTTGAGGATCAGTGGTTAGGCATCGATGGCGTGATGCGCTTCTTCGAAGCCGGCTCGCTGTCCGTTGCCCTGCCTGCCAAGAACACGACCGGCCAGCAGACGCTGCGCTTTGGCATCTCGGGCGTGAATGGTGTGGCGCAGCGGCACGTGGACGACGCCCTGGCTGCCGGCGAGGTCGTGACGATGATCTACCGGATGTACCTGATCAGCGACAAGACCGCCCCGGCAGAGCGCCCGCGCGTCATGACGGTGGTAGGTGGTGCGTTTGAGGGCGGCGACGCAACGTTCGAGGGCAGCTACTACGACCTCCTGAACAGCGCCTGGCCTCGTGAGCGCTACACCGTCGAGACAGCGCCCGGCGTGCAGTACCTGTCATGACCCTGGATGATCTATTGACGACCCGCTACCGGAAATACGGGCGTGGGCCGGGTGAACTCGACTGCTGGGGGCTCGTCAGGATCGCCCGGGCGGGGTTGTTCGGGCGCGATTGGCTGCCCAGTTACGTGCAGATCGACCCGCAGGATAAACAGGGCCTGACAAAGGCGGCGGCGGAAGTCCGGGCGCAGGGCGGTTTTGTCGAGGTCGATATTCGGCCAAGTGCCATTGCAACGGCCTGGCGCGCCCGACTGTGCGTCCATGTGGGCATTGTGGTCGAGGCCGACGGGCGGCTCTGGGTGCTGGAGACGGACGAGGGCACAGGCCCAGGCCTGATTCGACCGGCTAGTTTTGAGCGCCGGTACTCCAAGGTTATCTACTATGACAATTAAGGTCTATCCGAGCTTGATGCCCGGCGAGCCCATGGAAACGCACGCCTGGTCCGGCACCTTCGCCGGCTGGCTTGAGTCCAAGGGCATTGACTACCAGGCTCATGAGGTCCAGCCTATAGGCGTTACGCTAAACGGCGAAGAACTTCCTGTCGAGCAGTGGACTGAGGTAGAGATTGCCAAGGAGGATGATGTCGAAGTCCGCCCGCTGCCTCACGGCGGCGTGTTCAAGGGCATCGCCAACATCATCGGCAAGCTGTTCAATGCCGTCTTTGGCTGGCTATTTCCTCGGAATGGTGGTGATGATTACCAAAGTCCCGCCCAGGGCAGGCAGCTGGAGGCCTCTGAGGGCAAGGCCAACCGCGCTAAGTTGGGTGATGTGGTACCTGAGTTGGCTGGCAGGTTCATCCGATACCCAGATTACCTAACCCCGCCGCGCCGGCATTTCGTCAATCGACGGGAGCAATGGCTGGAGTTCCATGCGTGTATTGGGCCTGGGAGCTATCAGATCAACGCCGCCGACGTAAAGGTGGGCGACACGCCGTTTTCCTCGCTGGGGGCCGACGGCTCCTATCAGCTGTTCGGGCCTGGCGCGAACCTGTCTGCAATCTCCACACATGAGCACTGGCATACGGTCGACGAGGTGGGCGGAACGTCCTCGGGTACAGCAGGCCTGGAACTAAGCACCGAGATCGGCAACCGGGTGAACTCGGACCCCGCCGCCTATGACTTTGACGGCCTGAGCGTAGTCCGCTCAAGTGGTCAGTTCCCGCCTGCTTGGGGAGCGCTAACTACTGTGTCGGTTGAGTACCCCAGGCCCTACGCAATCACAACCCAAACCGAAACGATTGGCGGGTTTCCTGCCAGCATTTCCGAATTCGAGGGATATTTCGGACATGTAGACGTCACGCTCAATGCCTCGGTGATGATCGGGCCTCGCGGGAGCGAAACTGAGTACATCGTACATTCGGCCACCGCTTTAGGTAGCGGCGTGTACAAGGTCCGATTCATGGAACTGACCGGAAGTCCGCCTTCCCTGACGCCCGTGGTGGTCCCGGCTTCTCCGAGCGAAACGCTGATGTTCGGCTCGAGCGTGGCCCGCTCAATCGCGTCGATGACCGAAACGTCGTTGACGCTGGCCGGCCCGGGCTTCGAAACTGCAACGGTGAGCGGTGCCACGGTGGCGCATGCGGGTGGTCGTGTCTATGGAGAGTGGACGAGCGAGTTTGTAGCGTGCCCCGGCAATGAAACGTCGAACACCTATGAAATCGACGTGTTCTTCCCGGGCGGCCTTGCGTTCATCAACGATGACGGCTCGCTTTCGGGCCGAGCCGTCGAGGTTGAGATTCAGTACCGGGACGTGGCCGGAGGCGCATCGACCACGATCTTCAAGTCGTACTCAGACAACACGCTGGACCAGATCGGCGTGACCGAGCGCCTGACGACCCCAACGATGCGGGCAGCATTCCGGGTGCGCAGGGTGAGTGCAGAAGGGACCGAAACCAGTGTGCGCGACACAATCCACTGGTACGGACTGAAATCTCGATTGCGCACACGCACCAGCTACCCAAACTGGACCACAATGTCTGTGAAGCTTCGCAGCGGAGGAAGGCTTGCAGCTCAGTCTGAGAACCAGATCAACGTGGTGGCCACGCGGATTCTGCCCACGCTGCAGCCGGACGGCTCTTGGGCGGCAGAGCAACCGACCCGAGACATATCCGCCTTCCTGCGATATATCGCCCAGTCTATCGGCTACGCCGACGGCGATCTCGACATGGAAGAACTGCAGCGCCTGCATGCCATCTGGACTAGCCGTGGCGAGACAATGGACCATGTTTTCGACCTCACGACCGTGAAAGAGGCGATGAATACCACGCTTGGGGCGGGCATGGCCGAATTGACCATCGCCCACGGGCTGATCAAGCCAGTACGGGACGAGCCGCGCACCCAGTTTGAGGCTGGGTATAGCCCACAGAACATGACGGGCCCGCTGCGCAGGACATTTCGGGCCCGCCGCCATGATGATCCAGATGGAGTCGAGGTCGAGTTCACAGACAGCGAAACGTGGACGCAACAGACCGTCATTTGCGCGCTACCCGGAAGCCAGCGCCTCAAACTTGAAAAGGTCAAGCTGCAGGGCGTGACGAGCCGCACGCGGGCCTGGCGCATTGGCATGCGTCGAGCAAGAGAGCAGCGGTACCGGAACTGGGACTACAGCTTCGAAACGGAAATGGACGCGCTCAACAGCGAGTACCTGTCCTACGTTCCCTTGCTGGACGATATCCCGGGATACGGGCAGTCAGCGCTGCTTGAGCATGTGACGTCAGCTGGCAGCAACGTCATTCTGCGCGTCACCGAGCCGGTTCGATGGGAAGAAGGGCAGAGCCATGTCGTGGCCTATCGCAGGGCGGACGGCACGTTGGCTGGTCCTTGGGTGGCAACGCCTGGGCCGGATGACTACAGCATTGTGGCGCCGATTCCTGCCGCCGAGCGGCCCACCGTCTCGCTCAAGCTGGAATTGCCCCACGTCTACGTGGGAACGGTCGAAAACTGGTGCTTCCCGGCCCTGATCACCGATATAAGCCCGCGCGGCACTGAGCGGGCCAGCGTATCGGCTGCGAACTACACAGACGCCATATACGCCGACGACGACAACAGCCCACCCAACTAAATCGAACCACTCCCATTAAGGCCTGCCACCAAGCGGGCTTTTTCTTTTGAGGCGACACAATGACGACTTACAACACTGGCAACCCCATCGGCTCGACCGCTGTACAGGATCTGTACGACAACGCGGAGAATCTTGATCTGCTGGTCAACGACCGCACCAAGCGCGAGCATGAAGACCGCCTCGGCGTGTCGCGCAAGACTTGGTGGGGCATGGAGCAAGATTTCCAGGACTTCCTTGTTGATTCTGGTTATCAGAATATCGGCGACTATGCGGCCGACTTGGAGGTCTCCGCGCGCAATCAGGTTTTCTGGAAAGACGGAGAGCTGTATCGTGCCGGTGCTGCGCTGGAGTTGCCCTATACGACGACGGGTGACTGGCTGGTCGAAGAGGGGCTGTTTGTGCCTGTGGGTGATGCTGCACTCCGGCAGGAGCTTTCTAGCCCCGAGGGCGACGGCATGATCGGCGTCAAGCAGCCCTTTACCGGCTCAGTGGCAACGACCCAGCATGAGGTTAATGCTCGCACAATATCGTTATTGGACTTTGGCGCCACTACAGACGGTACTGATGCGTGGCCAGCGTTCTCGGCCGCAATCTCGGCTGCCGGAGCAAATGGGGTGGTGAAGGTTCCCGGAAAGCCCGGCGATACATATTCGCTCCTGACAATCCCTACCGGGACTGCAGAGACTCTGAATAATGTGTTGTTCGACATCGATCCGGGAGTCGTCATCCACACGCCGCTGAGCATTGCGTATATGCAAAGCAACATGCGCGTGACCCGCACCACAAAATTTCTAAATGGGGCTGATGACTCCGTCTTCTACGCGTCTCCACAAACATCGGCACACGTGCAGGACAAGCTCATCTGGCCTGGCCCGAGTGATGCAGACCGATCATCCCTCGAGGCCATCGATGTCTTCGCAGAGACCCGGTTCGTGAAATTTAATCACGATGGTGGCGGCGACTCCTACGATGTCTACACGCCGGGTAACGCCGATTTCTCTTCGTTCTCCAACAGCGTCCCCCACGATGGTTACGTCTACTGTGGCCTGTGGAGAGCGCGTCCGGATGAAGAGATACGCGCCGGGTTCACCGGTTACAACACCAGTGCCACGGCTCTGTTCGCAGTTGTTCGATGCGCCTCTGGACGGTACGGAATCTATGGCGGGTATGCGTCGGCTAACTTCACTCGATTTAGCAAGACAGTTGGGGGGGCGCTGAAGACTACCGCCGTGTCCCCCGAGACAGCGGGGTTGACCAGCTATGCTGCGCTTCTCTCAGTCGTAGGCATTCGCGTGCAGAATGTTCGCAGATTCTGCGTAACGATTAACGGAGTGAGTGTCGCTGAGTTCGACACCGACAGTGACATTATCGAGGCTGGGTTTGGATGTTACGACCAAGGGTCGACCGGCACGTCCCTTAAAGTGCAGGACGTGGTTAAGACCCGTTACGCGACTGCCGTCCATGGAGTGCGCGGTCTGAACATAGCCGTTTTTGGCGACTCGATCACGGCTGGCGGCGGCGTTCAGCACGTTTATGGAAGCTGGCCGGAGCAACTGCGCAAAATGTACGATGGCGCCGCAGGCATGCGCATCAAGACGATCAACAACTTTGCCATCTCGGGGGACTCTTCGGCGGGCCAGAAGGCTTTGTGCACAAGTGCGAATCTAGTCGGCTCTGACATCGTCATGGTCCTCGTGGGAACGAACGATATACAGGGCGCCGTACCCGCGACGACGACGACCTCTAATGTCGCGGACATGATCGACACCTGCCTGAACGCCGGCAAACCCGTTATCGTAGGGCTGCCTCCCATGTTCTACCCAAACACGTTCACTGGAACAGGCCAGAACACGCACGGGTACTCCATAGGGGGGCCTACGCGCCAGGCGCTCGCGCGACTGTGCGCGGTGAAAGGCGTTCGGTGTGTCGATTCGATGGGCGGCCTGGGGAACGTTGCGCCGCTCTATCTGAGTTCTGTCTCGCAGGACGGGATGGTATTTGACAATATTCATCCGACATACTTCGGCCGACTCACGCTCGCCCAGTTATTTGGCAATGCCCTGCTGGGAATTTTTGCCGGCGAGCGGCAGGTGATTCAGTCCAGGCAATCACTGACCGACGCGGGCCTCCAGAACGGGGCAACGTTCACGACAGAACGGCCGTCATATGTGGTCGATCATATGTCTGGCACGGTGCATCTGGCGGGCCGTATCGATATTCCGGCTGGCTACACCACCGGCACCATTGTCTATACGTTGCCAGAAGCCCTGCGGCCTGGTTCGACAGTCCAGTTTTCGCAGCCAAACTCGACTGCGATGTCGATCCTACAGATCGCTCCGGACGGCAACGTTCGCTTTTTTCGCCCGCCGGCCGGCGCTGACTGGATCGGCGTTTCTTGCTCCTACAGCAATCGATAGGCGCCGGGACTGGCCGCCTAGATCGCCCTCTACGGAGGGCTTTTTTATGCCCATACCCATGACTAAAGACCAATTCCGAGCCGCCACTAGGCTGAGCGCAGCTATGGCTGACCTCTGGTATGAGCCCGTCGAGCGCGCCATGTTCGAGTTCGCTATCGTCTCGCCGTATCGAGCCGCGATGTTCCTGGCCACCATTGGCCATGAGTCAGGCGATTTCGTGCACACGCGGGAGATTTGGGGCCCTACGCTAGCGCAGCAGCGCTACGAGGGCCGGGCAGACCTAGGCAACACCCAGCCGGGGGATGGCTCGAGATATCGAGGCAGGGGCTTGATCCAGATCACTGGACGCGCCAACTACGCCGAAGTTTCCAGGGGTCTCGGGGTGGACTTCTTGAGTCAGCCCAGCCGACTGGAAGAAACGGAGCACGCAGCGCGATCGGCGGCCTGGTGGTGGGCTAGCAACGGATTAAACGAATTAGCCGATACCGGCGACTTCCGAGCGGTCACACGACGGGTGAACGGCGGCTACAACGGCATGGCAGACCGCCAGCGCCGATACGAACTAGCAATCAAGGTACTGGGGTGAAGATGCCGGAATTGGACGGAATACCAACATGGGTGTACGTGATCGGGGCGCCCGTGGGCTTCTTCGCCTTCAGGCTTCTGTGGCCGCTGATGAAGCAGTCGGTGGATACGCAGGTGGTGCAGGGCCGCACCGAATCTGGGCTGCTGGCCCAGGTGATGGTCGAGCGGGACCGGGCCTTGAAGCGCGCCGACGATGCCGAAGACCGGGCCGACGCACTATTCAAAGAGCTGGCCGATGTAAAGGCGCAACTGACGGTCATGGCCTACCAGTTGGAGGTAGCCAACGCCAAGATCGAAGCGCTGACCAACCAGATAAACGCCATGGCAGGAGAGCGCAATGCGTGAAACTATTTGCAGGCTCCGGCATCTGGCCGGGCGGTACAAGTTCATTTTCGCCGTAGCGGGCATTTTCCTGTCCGGCGCGCTGCTGGGAATGGGATATGGCTCCTGGCACTACGATGCCGCACTGACCCGCCAGCAAAAGGCCTATGAGCGCCAGGTCGCGCGCCTGGAAGACGACGTCAGCCGAGAGCGGGGGATCAACCGAAACCGACTTGAGGTACTTGCGCAAGAAATGGACGAAATTTCGGATGCCGTGGGGCGGCTACTGACCGTGGCCGAGGCGGCGTCGCAGACTGCTAAGACTGCAGCCACTACGGCCAAATCGGCGGCCGCCACCGCCCGGGGCGCCGCCAAGAACGCCGCGCAGGCCAACATCAAGATTACCGAGGTTAAGCCGGTAAAGAATATGAGGCTGGAATGATCAAGCTGCTTGCCAATAAGTACGTATTGGGCGCTTTGGGCCTGGCGGTGCTCGTGGCTTTCGTCTGGGGCTACGGTCGCTACCAATATGGTCAGGGGGTGACGGACACCGAGACAGCCGCCCAGCTGGCCGCCGCTGAACAGTACGTGGCCGACGTCAAGCGCATCAACAACAGTATCGGCGTGCTGCAGGCCTATATCGAGGAGCTAGAGAATGCGAAGCCAAGGACTATTACCGAATACCGCACCCGTACTGTGGAAGTGCCTTTGCCTGCTGATTGTCGTATTGACGATGGGCGGTTGCGCACAATACAGGACGGCATCGAACGCGCCAGAACTGCCGGCCAACCTGGCCGCCGCGTGCCCTGAAATACCGGTGTTTGATTCGCAGGACTGGGACGCGCTCGCTGAAGCTTACATTGACTTGGCATTCCAATATGCCCAGTGCCGGGCTAGGCATCGGGCGGTGGTAGAGGCGTGGCCGCGTTGACAGCTAGTTCAGAATAGGGGGGCTCGCTACGGGTTGGCAGCCTTTTCCAATACCGCGAGGAAGGTCCAGTCCGTATCGAACTCTGGCGCAGGTAACCGAGCGTCGCATCGCAACTCAGTGGCCAATTGCCATGCAGATAGCCCACGGATACCGCACTGTTTAATTGATGAGTACGTGGCTTCAATGGCGTCGTTGTAGACAAATATCGAAAACGAAATTTCTTCACTGCGGCGAATCAAGTGAGGCAGAGTCAGAACTCGTGATGCCAGAGCCGCGTTAATTGTCCGAAAGTCGGCATTAGCCGGGATTTCGAATTTGGGCGTCCTGACCTTAGAGAGCGTGTTGGTGTCTTGGGTGTGATATGCCTCAGCGATGTCTTCGCCGGCGCTCTCGATGTACCCGGCACAGTTAATTGCATAGGCTTCCAATGCGCTTATCAGTGAAAACGAGTGTGCGGTTTTGGCTTGATGCTCCTTTCGTTTGTCCAGTCGGTACGAGTAAAGGATCGTGAGCCCGGAAGCCAGCACGCCGCCGGCCAAGCCTGAGAGTATTGAGCTAACCCACATATTTTCCCCCACTGCGCCATTTATCTTGAACTGGGTATTGATCTTACAGGCTCCGCCGCATCTGGCATCTGATACTTGCTATTTCCCACCTTCCGCGTGACTTCCCACCACTGAAAAGCCGATTCGGGCCGCGGCGTTGACAGCAGCTCGAGCGCCGTATCGACGGGCAATTCGGGATCGATCCAGGCCCGCGCATCGTCGGGCGTCAGGCATATCGGGCGTCGGTCGTGGATATCGATCATTCCTCCCGCCGCGTCGTCCGTGACGATGACAAATCCCGTTTCGGCCAGCACCTCGCGGCCCGGCAGCCACGCAGTCAAGCCAGCCATCAATATCGGTTCGCCATCCTTGGGATTGATGTACCAGGGCTGCTTGTCCCCCTTTTCGCCGGTCCACTCGTACCACCCATCCGCGGGCACGATGATTCTGCGAGCAAGGAGGGGCCGCCAAAACGGCGAGCCCTTGAGCACAGTATCCAGACGGGCATTCGATGCTGGGCCCCGCTTGTACCAGGGTGGTTTGTAGCCCCAAAAGAGCCGGTCAATATGCTCAGCGCCGTCATTGAGGCGATGGATGACCAATGGCCGGGTACCTGGCGGCACGTTGTACTTCAGGCCTGATCCCGCGTCCAGAATCGTACCCACATTGGTACGAATCGTCTCCATGTAGTCGGCTTCATCGCGTGCCTGTTTGATCCGGCCGCACATGATCAATCCTCGAAATAGATTCTCCAGGTTTGATAGTAACGGCGGCCTTCAATTTCCTCAAAACCCTTGACCGATAAAACGCGGTCGCTCATGAACGCCAGCATTTCCGGATCTTGAAGCTCTGGAATCGGCGAGTCCTCGTCCTTCCCGAAATATCCACGGCGAACGACCGTCAGCCGGCCAGGGCCCCTGTTCAGTTCTGGATGCCGCATCCAGTACATTTGAACTGGGCCGGGAACAGGAGGGCCCCATTCACGTTCCGGGAGTAGCTGGCCAAGGCGATGAGTGCGAACGACAGTGACTTTCATGGTGCCGATAAACTGTATATATGTACAGTATTTTTAGCACAAAAAAGCCCGCACGGTGGCGGGCTGTTTTACTCCAATCTCCCCATTTCCTACCCAAATTTACCGCAATACCTTTATTCATGCGGAACCTCGAGTCTCGCCGTCGGCACCAAAATTTAAGATCGGTCTGTTTCATGTCAACGACCGACAGAACACCAGAAACCCGTATGTACGAAGTACATGCGGGTTTTTTACTGCAGTAAGCAGATATCGCGAAGGGTCGCCGCCTGGCAGAAAGCTCAACATCAAAAACTGATACATAATTGCAGAAGCAACTCTGAAAATCTCGGTGGTGCTATCCGGGTCGACATGGTTGGGCCAATTTATGTTGAATGACGCTGGTACGCAACTTGCGCTCGCCCATCCTCTGGTGGTGGTTCTCATTGCCCTTGGCGTGCTTGCGTTGTGGCGCGCCGATCCACGGCGGCCGCGGTATTTGCTTTACTTCGGCTTGAGCTATCTGCTCTATGCCGCCGGAGCCGCGTCACAGGTCGTTCTCGTTCCTTCAGCTCATGCGCACAACGTACTGTTCAGCGGCTTGATGTACTTGCTGGCCGTCATTGTTTTCGCGCAGGGGCTGATCGCTCTGTCCGGGGCGAGGCCTCGCTATGCGGTCCCGATGGCAATTCTGATTGCCGCCATGGCATGCCGGGCGTATTTCCTGTTCATCGAAGAAAATGGCGTTTTGCGGTCGTACTGTCTGAACGGCGCCGTTTTCCTGGTGTTTTTGCATGGTGCGGTGGCGGCTCGCAATCTGCGCAAGGGGCTGTGGGCCGAACGGGTGGCGTATTACGCCTTCCTGTTGTTCACACTTAGCACCTTGCCGCGGGCGCTGCTTGTGAAGTCCAGGCCGGCGGGCGACTATGGTTTCGACTTCAGCGCCTACTGGATATTCACCCAGCTTTCGATCTACGCCTTCGCCCTGGCGTTTGCGCTCGCCTTGATCGTCACCATCGTCCAGCGAAACGCCCGAGCGAAATCCATCAGCGACAAGAACCTCAGCCTCATCAGCCACGACTTGCGTGCCCCTCTGGCGACCATCGTCGGCAATCTGCGCCTGTTGGAAAAAACTGCGAGTCCGGAACAGGTTGCGCATATGCGGGCGATCGAGCGCAGCACGCAGTATCAAGCCTCGTTGATCGAAGACATTCTTGCGGGCGGGCACGACGATTTTCGCTTGTTGAACGTCGACCCTGGGCCCGTCCAGGTAGAGGCCTTCCTGACCGAGTTGTGTGTCCACGGCCGAACATGGTGTATTGCGGGGAACAACGACTTCTCCCTGCGCGTCCTGACGGAACTGCCCGGCCAGATACAGACGGACGAACGCCGATTGAAGCAGGTTCTGCTCAATCTGATTTCCAACGCGGCGCTGGCAACCCGCCGGGGCACGATTGAACTTCATGTGGCGGCGTCGCCCGGCGAATTCGGGTCGGCAAAGCTCGAGTTCAAGGTCCAGGATACGGGGCCGGGCATCGAGGCCGGTTTTCTAGCCATGCTCTTTCAGGAAAATCAGCGTCCCGATCAGGAATGGCCCGGCACAGGCCTGGGCCTGTATATTGCACAGAGAATTGCAAAGAATATGGGCGGCGTGCTCGAGGTGGCCAGCGAATCCGGCAAAGGTAGCTGTTTTTCGCTCGTGCTTCGGGTACCGGCATGCTCGCAGACCCCGTTGCCGGCCGAATGGCAGCCGCTCGAATCAAAATTAGAGACGGGTGGGACGGCCGTTGCTCATGGGCCTCCATCGGGCGGCAAGCCCCCTGGCGTAGTGCTGGAAAAGTTGGCAGCGTACGCCCTTCAGGGCAGTTATAGCGACATCGACGAGCTGCTCGAATCGGCGGTATTTTCTTCGTCATGCCATGATGGCTTCAGAACCGCGGTAAAAGCGGCGCTCGACGAATTGAATTTCGACGCAATCCGCGAGTTGGCTCAACGCAGCTGATTCGCCGCTGCTTTTGGGTATCATGGGCGCCTATGAGTGTTTTCTCTTCACGCGTCCCGTTGGGCATCGCTTGCATCACGAGCGGCATCTTCTGCCTGACGATCAGCGATACGCTGGCCAAATGGCTGGGGCATATGTATTCGCCCATGCAGATTCTGTTTCTGCGCGGCGGCTTGGCCGCAATCGTGCTGCTGGGCCTGGCCGCGGCGGCGGGCGGACGCCAGGCCCTGCACACCCTGCACCCGGGCATACATTTGCTGCGCGGGGCCCTCAATGTGGCGGCGGCATATTGCTTTTACCTGAGCCTGACCATGCTCCCCCAGGCCGAGGCCACGGCCATCGCTTTCAGCGCGCCGTTCTTCGTCACGATTATTTCCGTACTGTTCCTGAAGGAAAAGGTGGCGTTGGGAGGCTGGCTTGCGCTGTGTATCGGGTTCGCCGGCGTGATGCTGGTCGTGCGTCCCAGCCCGAGCCACATGCAATGGGCCGCGTTGCTGCCGCTGGCCACGGCGCTGGCCTACGCGGTCATGATGACTACGGCGCGCTACATCAAGGCTCAGGAAAGCATGCTGACCATGATGCTCTATCTTGCGCTGGGCCAGGCCATCTTTGCCGGACCTTTATCTGTTCCGGTATGGCAGCCCATACAGTCTGGACATCTGCTGGGCTTTGCCGGCATTGCGTTGTTCAGCACCTTGGGACTGGGTCTGATTTCCCAGGCCTTTCGCGTGGCCCCCGCCTCTATCGTCGCACCGTTTGACTACAGCGGCCTGATCTGGGCCGCGCTGTTCGGCTGGCTGGTCTGGCACGAAATACCCTCCAACTGGTTCTACATTGGCGCCTTGCTGATTACAGGCAGCGGCATCTACGTCGCGCTGTTCCATGAGCGCAGCGCCAAGAAGCCTTCCTGAGCCCGCCTCCGGGCATCCACTGTCAACAAACGTCAAGCCAGGACGAAATTCTTGGACAGGAAACAGGCCGTTTTTTATATATAGGGCCTGTTATTGTCCAAATGAATTTTGTCATTTTGTGAAGTCCTTTCCTTCTCTACCCCTACCCGCGGCCCATGTGCTGATTGTCGACGGCAGCGCCGAAGAGCAGCATCTTCTCAAGGAGATGCTGCGGGGGAACGACTTTCATCTGAGTGTGGCCGCAGAGGGCCGCGAAGCCTACGATCAGGCGCTGCAGAGCCGGCCGGACATGATATTGATGAATCTTCAGACACCGGGCCTGGATGCGTTCGCGATGGAGCGCATGTTGCGCGAGAACCCGCTTACCGAAGACGTGTCGGTGCTGTTCTACGCCACCGTCAAGCACCTGAGCGGCATCGAACTTGCCGATCGCAGTGAAATCCTCGATTACCTGATCAAGCCGTTTACGGTGGGGCAGCTTGTCGAGCGGGTGCAGGCGCAATTGCGCTTGTCTTTGATGTTGCGTGAGACTCGCGGCGCGCGCCGCGAGGGCGCCCGTTCCGGAAACCGGGGAGATTGGGATCTGGTTCGCCGGGCCAAAAAGCACATGGAAGAACGGCTGCCCGAGATACGGCGCCTGGCGGATATCGCCGAGGCCCTGGCCGTATCGGAGCGGCGCCTGGGCCATGCTTTCCAGGGCTGCCTGAACATGTCGGTGGCCGAATACATGCGCCAGGAGCGCATGCGCAAGGCCAAATATCTGCTGACCCACACGACCCTGAGCATACGCGCCATTGCCGCGACGGTGGGTTTTTCGAGTGCTGCCAATTTTTCCACAGCGTTCAACAGCTGGGTGGGCGCGTCACCATCGTCGTTTCGCAACCAGGCGCTGACGAACGCGCTGGCCCTGGACAGGGTGCTGGGCCGACAGCCCTAGTGTCCTGTTTGGCTAATTTTTAACCAAACAGGACACTAGCCTTGCGCCGCCGCCTGCGCCCGGTCAAAGGAAGATGATCAGTGCGATGACGCCCAGGACGAGGGCGGCCCGCACCAGTTGATAAACCGTTTTGTTCCAGCGCTTGAAGCGCCGACGGTATTGGCCCACCACCGCCGAGAAGCGAAAAAGGCGGCTGACCAGGCCCACTTGGTCGCCTTCCTGGTTGGGCGAGGCGGCCGCAGTCATGACGACCCTGGAGAACCAGCGATTGAATCGGGCGGCCCAGCCATACTTCAAGGGCCTTTCCAGGTCGCAGAACAGTATGGTGCGTGTCTGGTCGGTGGTGTTCTCGGCCCAGTGGATGTAGGTTTCATCGAAGACGACGCTTTCGCCGTTGCGCCAGCTGTAGCGCTGGCCGTCCACTTCGATGAAGCAGCCGTCGGCATTGGGTGTGTCCAGCCCCAGGTGGTAGCGCAGCGAACCCGCGTAGGGATCGCGATGAGGGTTCAGCTTGGCGCCGGGGGGCAGCACGGCAAAAAGGGCCGCCTTGACCTCGGGAATCTGGCGCAGAAGGGCCACGGTGCGTGGACATAGCTCGGCGGCCGACGGATGCTCGGCGTCGTACCACTTCAGGTAAAAGCGCTTCCAGCCGGTCTTGAAAAACGAATTGAAACCCGCGTCGTCGTTGTTGGCCGCCGCGCGTATGCGTTCAGCCTGCGCCAGGTTGGCGGCTTCGGCGCGTATCACTTCCCAGTTTTCGTCGAGCGCCACAAGCCCTTTTATGCCGGTGTCGGAAATATAGGGCCGTGCCGGGACAGCCGAAAACAAATACATGAAGGCATTGACCGGCGCCAGCAGGGCGGTGTGGTTGAACACCGTGCGAAAGAAACTGAGACGGACCTTGCCCCGGAAGTAGATATAGGTCAGTGAACCCAGCCACAGGGCAATGATGCCTACCTTGATCATACGGATTCCTGTCTGTGAACAATACGTGATTTTATCGCGTGTCGTCGCGTGTGGTCGCCGCACTGCGCCGCGGATTAGCGGGGCTATGCAAAAGGGGGGATAAGCGGGAGGGCGAGGCGTTTCGCTTAACGGCAGGGGTGCCTCTGTTCATTCAGCTAAGAAGTATGACAGGGGTAAATTTTGGCGCAATATTTTAGTTTACATAAATGCAGAAGTATGTGATCTGATTATTGTTCAAAAAAATTAAATGCAGTTATATATTGCGACGCGTCAAAAATGACAAGAAATAAAAATGAAATATAAATGTAGTGGAATAAAAGTGTAAAGAAAGAGGTTGGGAAAAATAAACAAAAAATATGTTCTTGAGAACGACCATTTAAAGGGTTTTATTGCACTGCACAATAAGACAATTGGGTTACAGAAAAGAGCGATAAAACAACAATTTCGTTGTATTTAAGCTGCAAAAACAGAAGAAAAGTGCGGCTTCCTCAAAGTGCTCATGGTTCGCCAAGCCGTTTTTTGCTGGAATACCTCCAACTTCCGCTCGCGAAGTTGGAAAGGCGGCAGGCCAAACTTCGCTGCCCCGCTACTTAAATCTACGGAGATTTTCAAACATGAAAAAGAGTCTGCTCGTTGCTGCTCTGATCACCGGCTTTGTCGGCGCCGCTCAAGCCGAAACCTCGGTAACCCTGTACGGTCGCGTCGACGGCGGTATTGGCTACCAGCAGTTCAAGGGCACCAACCCCACAACCGGCGAAAGCTTCAAGGGCAGCAATACCGGCATGGCCAATGGCATCATGGGCGGCAACCGCTGGGGCCTGAAGGGCGCCGAAGATCTGGGCGAAGGCCTTCAGGCTGTGTTCGTTCTTGAAAACGGCTTCAACCTGAGCGATGGCACGCAAAGCGACGGCATGTTCGGTCGCCAGGCAACCGTCGGCCTGAAGTCCTCTTCCTGGGGCCAGCTTGATTTCGGCCGCCAGACGACTGTCGCCAGCAAGTACCTGTCGGGCGTTGCCAGCCCCTTCGGCGCCGACTGGGGCCAGGCTTCTGTCGGGTCGGCCTTCAGCGCCATCAACAGCGTCCGCTACAACAACATGATCATGTACCAGACGCCCAAGTTCTCGGGCTTCCAACTGGGCCTGAACTACTCGTTCACCGGCAACGCCGGCAGCCAGGGTTTCAAGACCAGCGGCGGCGACGAGCCGAACGACAAGGCGTGGGGCGCCGCTGTGCGCTATGCAAACGGCCCTCTGGCAGTCGGCCTGTCGTACGACGAGTACAAGACTTCTGAAGTGCGTGTGGACGGCATCGGTGGCGATCGCGACACCGCGATCAAGTCCTGGAACCTGGCCGGCAGCTACGATTTCGACGTGGTCGAAGTCCACGCCGCCATCGGCCAGACCCGCAACGGCTGGTTCAAGCATGTGTCGGCGATCGATTATCGGGACATCGGCGGCACCGACGACATGACCGGCCGCCAGAGCTGGGGCGCCATCAATGACGCCAAGGTCAACTCGTACACTCTGGGCCTGAGCGCTCCGGTGGGCGCCAACGGCAAGATCCTGGCCTCGTGGGTGATGGCCGATCCCAAGGACGGTTTCGGCGCTGACCGCCAGGACAAGCAGCACTTCTACAGCCTGGGCTACACCTACAAGCTGTCGAAGCGCACCAACGTGTATGCCCTGGGTTCCTACGGTACCGGCGTTCATTTCTACGACGACCTGAAGGCCACCCAGTTCGCCGTGGGCCTGCGCCATCAGTTCTAAGCCAAACGCCGCGATTGCGGTAGCGGCGCAGTGAGACAAACGGGCCTCTCGATAATCGAGAGGCCCGTTTGCATGGAATGGGTACTGTTTGGAAGCGTTTCGCCGCAAAGCCGCAAAGGCTTGGTCGCGCAGCCGGAAGCGCCTCAATGCGTAGCCTGCTAGTTTGGTTTGGATACATTCCTCTTGCTATGGGTGATATCCCCTAGGTATTTGAAAAATAACAAGAACTGCTGCGATGCGGCGCTTTGATCGCGCAAGCTCCATCCCTTCGCCTGAAAACGAAAACTTGTCATAAAAACAAACGTTTAAGAAATTTACTTAGAT
This sequence comes from Pusillimonas noertemannii, assembly GCF_003096595.1. Lineage (GTDB taxonomy): Bacteria > Pseudomonadota > Gammaproteobacteria > Burkholderiales > Burkholderiaceae_B > Pusillimonas > Pusillimonas noertemannii. The sequence goes on from NZ_QEKO01000001.1 coordinate 1,127,618, forward strand.
TTAAGTTAAATAAAGTACATTGCCTTATCGGGGCGTTTTTCCCAGGGTTTTTTGCTTTGCGGTAAACGAAACAAGCCTCCTCTTTCCAACCCTAAAGTTGCAATAAAACTACATTTTTGTTGCGTTAAAGTGACAGAAACAAGACTGAAGCAAATTTTTCCAAGCATGTTCGTAGCCAGTCATCGGGTTTTTTGTTGGAATACCCCTCAACTTCCGCTTGCGGAGTTTTACAGACGGTGGGGCCCAGGGCCTTGCTGTCGAGCTACTCAAATCTACGGAGATTTAGAACATGAAAAAGAGTCTGCTTGTTGCCGCTCTGATCACTGGCTTTGCCGGTGTTGCCCAGGCCGAAACTTCGGTCACGCTGTACGGTATCGCTGATGCCGGTATTGGCTACGAGCGCCTGAAGGGTTCCGATGGCGAAGAGTCCTTCAAAGCCACTCGCACCGGCCTGCTGAGCGGTGGCCAGTCGTCCAGCCGCTGGGGCCTGAAGGGCTCGGAAGATCTGGGCCAGGGCCTGAAGGCTGTTTTCGTGCTCGAAAACGGCTTCAACCTGGGCACCGGCTCCACCAGCCAGGGCCGTCTGTTCGGCCGTCAAGCCACGGTCGGCCTGCAGTCCGACGCCTGGGGTCGACTGGACTTCGGTCGCCAAACCAACATCGCTTCGAAGTATCTGGCTGGTGTTGTCAGCCCCTTCGGCACCGACTTCGGTCTGGCTAAAGCCGGTACGACTTTCTCGGCCACCAACAGCGTGCGCTACGACAACATGGTCATGTACCAAACCCCGAACTTCTCGGGCTTCCAGTTTGGCGTCGGCTATTCGTTCAACAACGACGGCAGCCAGCAGTTCAAGCAAAGCGGTGGCGAACAGCCCAACACCCGCGCCTGGACCACCGGTCTTCGCTATGCAAACGGCCCGATCGCCGCTGGCGTAACGTATGACCAGTTGAAGACCCCCGGCACGCTGCCCGCCGACGAGCGCGACGTGAGCATCAAGGCCTGGAACCTCGGTGCCAGCTACGATTTCGAAGTGGCCAAGGTTCACGCCGGCTTCGGTCAGACCCGCAACGGCTGGCTCAGCGCCATCGAATTTGGCGATTTCGAGTCGGACGACGGCGGTTACATCGTTGAAGACGGCCTGAAGGTCAACTCGTACACCCTGGGCCTGAGCGCTCCAGTTGGCGCCAACGGCAAGGTACTGGCCGCTTGGGGAATGGCTGACCCCCGCGATGCGGAAGGTCTTGAAAAGCAACAGGTCTACAGCCTGGGCTACACCTACGCACTGTCCAAGCGCACCAACGTGTACGCCATCGGTTCGTACGTCAAGAACTTCGCATTTGCCGAAGACCTGAAGGCTACCCAGGTTGGTGTCGGCCTGCGTCACCAGTTCTAATCTGACGCAAAATGGCGGTAACGCCATGACCAGGCAGGGTTTTCGGGTTTACGCCCAAACCTCGCCTGAAACACGAACTTACGATTCGTGGACTTAAAACCACTCCTCGGAGTGGTTTTTCTTTTAAAAGCTCCGTGGGCAGGTTTAGTATGGCCTTGTGTACGGCATGTTTCGGATTTATTGCAACGGTCGTCATGTCCCCAGCGGCGGACAAACTTAAAAGCAGAGACACATCTGCGCTGTCGCTAAACCAAATCAGATCAAATCAAATCTACGGAGATTTCTCAAATGAAAAAGACTCTGCTCGCTGCTGCCCTCGCCACCGGCTTCGCTATTGCCGGTGCCGCGCATGCAGAAACGTCGGTGACGCTGTACGGTATCGTCGATGGGGGTATCGGCTATCAGCAACTCAAGGGTACCGTTTATGACGACGCCGGTAACGCGGTCGACTACAACGGCAAGCGCACCGGCATGATCAACGGCATCAACTCCGCCAACCGCTGGGGCCTGAAGGGTACTGAAGATCTGGGCGACGGCCTGCAAGCTGTCTTCGTGCTGGAAAGCGGCTTTGATCTGGGCACCGGTGTTTCGGGTCAATCGCTGGGCAACACCAACCGCATGTTCGGCCGCCAGGCCACCATCGGTCTGCAGTCCGACGCCTGGGGCCGTTTCGACCTCGGTCGCCAGACCAACATCGCCAGCAAGTACTTTGCTGACATCGCCAGCCCCTTCGGCGTCGATTTCGGCCAAGCGGCAGCCGGCGCTACCTTCAACTCGGCGGCCAGCCTGCGCTATGACAACATGGTCATGTACCAGACGCCCAACTTCTCGGGCTTCCAGTTCGGCGTCGGCTATTCGTTCAACGCCAATGGTTCGCAGCAATTCCGCGACAGCGGCGGCGACGATCCCAACACCCATGCCTGGACCACCGGTCTTCGCTATGCAAACGGCCCGATCGGCCTGGCTGCCACCTACGATCAGTTCGAAGCGCCTGAAACTCTTCCCGTCGACGGCGGCGTGAAGGTCAAGTCGTGGAACGTGGGCGCCAGCTATGACTTCTCGGTGGCTCGCCTGCACGCTGGTTTCGGCCAGACGCGCAATGGCTGGTTCCAGGGCATCACCTTCGGTGATCTGGACACCGCCGGCGCTCTGATGGTCAATGACGGCATGCGCGTCAACTCGTACACGGTCGGCGTCAGCGCCCCCGTGGGCCCCGGCGAAATCATGGCCTCCTGGGGCATGGCTGACCCGCGTGGCACCGCAGGCGACGATGAGAAGCAAAACATCTACAGCCTGGGCTACACCTATCCGCTGTCCAAGCGCACCAACGTGTACGCCATCGGTTCGTACGCCAAGAACGTGGCCTTCCAGGACGACCTGAAGTCCACCCTGATCGGCGTCGGCATGCGTCACCAGTTCTAAGAAAACCGCTCCGAGTCGGCCCGAGCCTCGGCCCGCGGCCTTTCGGTTTCCGTCCGGACATGGTCGAGTCTACCTGGCAATCTGGACGGCATTCCGGCCACCCTTCACAGGGTGGTTTTTTTTTGCCTTGGGGCGGTCGGCGGTCGGGCCCGGCATGCGCGGCGCCGGGATGGCGATTCAAGCGCCGGGCCCCCGTGTGTGGGGCGATTGCCACAGCTCTTGATGTGCGTCATGGAGCGCCCCCTGGGAGGGCCTGGGCAGATGGCGGGGCGGGTGGCGCCAGGCGGTGGCGCGGCCGCTCAAAATGCTACAATCGAACAGTTTACTTATAGTGATTGGATGTTGGGCATGAACCTGCAACAGTACTTCCCCGTCTTGTTGTTTATTATTGTTGCGATCTTGATAGGTTTTGCGCTTCTTACGGTCGGAAGGGTGCTTGGGCCCCATCGCCCCGATGAAGAAAAGCTGTCTCCCTACGAGTGCGGTTTCGAGGCGTTCGACGACTCGCGCATGAAGTTCGACGTGCGCTACTACCTGGTCGCCATCCTGTTCATCCTCTTCGATCTTGAAATCGCCTTCCTGTTTCCGTGGGCAATTGCCAACGACGCAGTAGGTCTCGTCGGGTTCTGGACGGTTGTCGTGTTTCTGGCGGTGCTCACCGTCGGCTTCGTCTACGAATGGAAAAAGGGCGCGCTCGACTGGGAGTAGCGCCGGCGCTCATCGCGGCATGGTCCGCATCGCAATTATCTGGCACGGCTCATACCGGTCGCCGTGCCCCTCGCTGTACAAGCGTTAAGGCAAACACATGGCTATTGACGGCATTCTCAAAGAAGGTTTCATCACCACCAGTGCGGACAAGTTCCTGAACTGGGCGAAAACAGGTTCCCTGTGGCCCATGACTTTCGGCCTGGCCTGCTGTGCGGTCGAAATGATGCATGCCGGCGCGGCCAGGTACGACCTGGACCAGTTCGGAATCATCTTTCGTCCTAGCCCGCGGCAATCCGACCTCATGATCGTGGCGGGCACGCTGTGCAACAAGATGGCCCCGGCCCTGCGCAAGGTATACGACCAAATGCCCGAGCCCCGCTGGGTGGTCTCGATGGGCTCCTGTGCAAACGGCGGCGGGTACTACCACTATTCCTATTCCGTCGTCCGGGGCTGCGATCGCATCGTGCCGGTCGACGTCTACGTGCCCGGCTGTCCGCCCACGGCCGAAGCCCTGGTCTATGGGCTGCTGCAAATGCAGAACAAGATCCGTCTCACGAACACGATTGCGCGCTAGGCATGCCCCGCGAACAGTCTCCTTCTTCAACGGTTGATGGCTTGCTATGACCCGGCTTGAAACACTGAAATCCAATCTGCTGGCGCAGTTCGGCGAGGGCGCGGCCCTTGTCGAGGCCCTGAACGAACTTACGCTCGAGGTGGCGGCCGACCAATGGGTCGATGTCTGCTCCACCTTGCGTGACCAGCCTGCGCTCAATTTCGCAACCTGTATCGACCTGTGCGCCGTCGACTACTCCATGTGGGGCCAGCCGGCATTCGACCAGCCCGCGCCGCAGTTTCCGCAGCGCTACGCCGTGGTGCTGCACCTGCTGTCGGTCACGCACAACTGGCGCTTGCGCGTGCGCACCTGGGTGCCCAACGACGAATTCCCCATCCTGCCCTCGCTGGTCGACGTCTGGCCCAGCGTCAACTGGTTCGAGCGCGAAGCCTTCGATCTGTTCGGCGTGGTCTTCGAAGGGCATCCCGACCTGCGCCGCATCCTCACCGACTACGGCTTCATCGGCCATCCCTTCCGTAAAGACTTCCCTCTGTCCGGACATGTGGAAATGCGTTACGACACCGAGCAGAAGCGGGTGATCTACCAGCCGGTCACCATCGAGCCGCGCGAGATCACTCCCCGCGTCGTGCGCGAAGAAGGCTACGGAATAGAGCGTTAAACATGGCAGAAATCAAGAACTACACCCTGAACTTCGGGCCCCAGCATCCGGCGGCGCACGGCGTGCTGCGCCTGGTGCTCGAGCTCGACGGCGAAGTCATCCAGCGCGCCGATCCGCACATCGGCCTGCTGCACCGCGCCACCGAGAAGCTGGCCGAGCACAAGACCTATCTGCAGGCCTTGCCTTACATGGATCGCCTCGATTACGTCTCGATGATGTGCAACGAGCACGCCTACGTCATGACCATCGAGAAGCTGCTTGGCATCGAGGTGCCGCTGCGAGCGCAGTACATCCGCGTCATGTTCGACGAGATCACCCGCATCCTCAATCACCTCATGTCCATCGGCTCGCACGGGCTCGACGTGGGCGCCATGGCGGTGTTCCTGTACGCCTTCCGCGAACGCGAAGACCTGATGGACTGCTACGAGGCTGTCTCGGGGGCCCGCATGCATGCCGCCTACTATCGGCCTGGCGGGGTGTACCGCGACCTGCCCGACGCCATGCCGCAGTTTGGCGAAAGCAGCAAGTACCGCGGCGACAAAGAGCTCAAGGCCATGAACGAGGCGCGTTCGGGCTCGCTGCTCGATTTCATCGAAGACTTCACCAATCGCTTTCCCGCCTGCGTCGACGAATACGAAACACTGCTGACCGATAACCGCATCTGGAAGCAGCGCCTGGTCGATGTCGGCGTGGTCGACCCCGAGCGGGCCAAGGCGCTGGGCTTTACCGGCCCCATGCTGCGCGGCTCGGGCATCGAATGGGACCTGCGCAAGATGGAGCCCTACGAGGTCTACGATCGCCTCGACTTCGATATCCCCGTGGGCACCAATGGCGACTGCTACGACCGCTATCTGGTGCGTGTGGCCGAGATGCGTGAAAGCAACCGCATCATCCGACAGTGCGTCGAATGGCTGCGCAACAACCCGGGGCCCGTGATTATCGACAACCACAAGGTGGCGCCGCCTTCGCGCGAGCGCATGAAGCTGGGCATGGAAGACCTCATCCACCACTTCAAGCTGTTTACCGAAGGCATGCACGTGCCCCGGGGCGAAGCCTATGCGGCGGTCGAGCACCCCAAGGGCGAGTTCGGCACCTATATCGTGTCCGACGGCGCCAACAAGCCGTATCGCCTGAAAATCCGGGCGCCGGGCTTCGTGCACCTCGAGGCGCTCGACGAGATGTCGCGCGGACACATGATTGCCGATGCCGTCACCATCATTGGCACGCTGGACATCGTGTTCGGCGAAATCGACCGTTAGGGCCTTTTAGTGCCAACAGGCCCAAACCAGGTATAAACCGGATTCAAATTATGCTGCTTTCCGAACAAGCCTACCGAAAAATCGATAGGGAATTGACCAAGTTCCCCGGCGATCAGAAGCAATCGGCCATCATGGCGGCGCTTGCCATCGCCCAGGACGAGCAAGGCTGGGTTTCGACCGGCATCATCGAAGACATCGCCAACTACCTCCAGGTGCCGCCCATCGCGGTACAAGAGGTCGCGACCTTCTACAACATGTTCAACACCAAGCCGGTGGGGCGCTACAAGATCACGGTGTGCACCAATCTGCCCTGTGCCTTGCGCGACGGCGTGAAAACCGCCGAATACCTCAGCCAGAAGCTGGGCGTCGGCTTCCATGAAACCACCGAAGACGGCCTGTTTACCCTGATGGAAGGCGAGTGCATGGGCTCTTGCGGCGATTCGCCCGTGCTGCTGGTCAACAACAAGCATATGTGCGTGCGCATGGCCCCTGAAAAAATCGACGCCATGATCGACGAACTCAAACGGCACGGAGAATCGGCATGAACGCTCCGGAAATACTCAGCCAGTTTTCGCAAGGGCTCGAAGCGGCCCCCAGCGGCGATCTGCCGCGCAGCATGATCTTCCATGGCCGGCACATCAAGCCCCAGATCGTTGCTGATCTCGACGGCAGCAACTGGCGCCTGCAAGACTACGTGAAACGCGGCGGCTACGAGGGCCTGCGCAAGATCCTCACCACCGGCATGAAGCCCGAGGACGTCATTGCCGAGGTCAAGGCTTCCGGCTTGCGCGGGCGTGGCGGCGCGGGCTTTCCGACCGGCCTCAAATGGAGCTTCATGCCGCGCAATCTGCCCGGCCAGAAGTACCTGGTGTGCAACTCCGACGAAGGCGAGCCCGGTACTTTCAAAGACCGCGACATCCTGCGCTTCAATCCGCACATCGTGATCGAAGGCATGGCCATCGCGGCATACGCCATGGGCATCAGCGTGGGCTACAACTACATACACGGCGAGATCTTCGAAATCTACGACCGTTTCGAAGAAGCCCTCGAAGAGGCGCGCGAAGCGGGCTTCCTGGGCGATCGCATCCTGGGCTCCGACTTCAGCTTCCAGTTGCATGCCTTCCATGGCTATGGCGCCTACATCTGCGGCGAAGAAACCGCGCTGCTCGAATCGCTCGAGGGCAAGAAGGGCCAGCCGCGCTTCAAGCCGCCGTTCCCGGCCAGCTTCGGCCTGTACGGCAAGCCCACCACCATCAACAACACCGAGACCTTTGCCGCCGTCCCCTGGATCTTCCGCAACAGCGGCCAGGCTTATCTCGAGACGGGCCTGCCCAACAACGGCGGCACCAAGCTGTTCTCGGTGTCCGGCGACGTCGAGCTTCCCGGCAACTACGAGGTGCCCCTGGGCACGCCGTTCTCCGAGCTGCTGGAACTGGCGGGCGGGGTGCGCGGCGGGCGCAGGCTCAAGGCGGTGATCCCCGGAGGCTCCAGCGCTCCGGTGCTGCCGGGCGACATCATGATGCAGACCACCATGGACTACGACGGCATCGCCAAGGCCGGCTCCATGCTCGGATCGGGGGCGGTCATCGTCATGGACGAGACCCGCTGCATGGTCAAGTCGCTGATGCGCCTGTCGTATTTCTATTTCGAAGAAAGCTGCGGCCAGTGCACGCCGTGCCGCGAGGGCACGGGCTGGCTGTATCGCATGATCGAACGCATCGAGAACGGCCAGGGCCGCCCTGAAGACCTCGACGTGCTCGACTCCGTGGCTTCCAACATCATGGGGCGCACCATCTGCGCCCTGGGCGATGCGGCCGCCATGCCGGTGCGCAGCTTCATCAAGCATTTCCGCGACGAGTTCGCACACCACATCGAGCACAAGAGCTGCGTGGTGCCCAAATATCTGTAGGGTCAGGACAAGCTAATGGTTGAACTCACCATAGACGGCAACAAGGTTGAAGTCCCCGAGGGCAGCATGGTCATGCATGCGGCCCACAAGCTGGGCTTGTACGTGCCGCATTTCTGCTATCACAAGAAGCTCTCCATTGCCGCGAACTGCCGGATGTGCCTGGTCGAGGTCGAGAAGGCGCCCAAGGCCATGCCGGCCTGCGCCACGCCCGCCACCAACGGCATGGTCGTGCACACCTGCTCTGAAAAAGCCGTGGCCGCCCAGAAAAGCGTCATGGAGTTCCTGCTGATCAATCACCCCCTCGATTGCCCCGTGTGCGACCAGGGCGGCGAGTGCCAGCTTCAGGATCTGGCCGTGGGCTACGGCGAATCGGCTTCGCGCTACAAGGAAGAAAAGCGCGTGGTGTTCCACAAGCCCATGGGCCCGCTCATCTCGGCCGAAGAAATGCCCCGCTGCATCCACTGCACGCGCTGTGTGCGTTTCGGCCAGGAAATCGGCGGCATCATGGAACTGGGCATGCTGCACCGTGGCGAGCATTCCGAGATCACTTCGTTCGTGGGGCGGGCGGTCGAATCCGAGCTTTCCGGCAACATGATCGACCTGTGCCCGGTGGGCGCGCTTACCTCCAAGCCCTTCCGCTTCGAGGCGCGCACCTGGGAACTCGCCCGCCGCCGCTCGGTCAGCCCGCATGACAGCCTGGGGGCCAACCTGGTGGTCCAGGTCAAGGGCGACCGCGTGCTGCGCGTTGTGCCGTTCGAGAACGAAGAAGTCAACGAGTGCTGGATCAGCGATCGCGACCGCTTCTCTTATACCGGCCTGTACACCGAAGACCGCCTGGCCCATCCCATGGTGCGCGACGCATCGGGGCAATGGCACGAGACCTCCTGGAGCGACGCGCTGCAGGCCGTCGTGCGCGGCCTGAACCAGGTGCGCGAAGAGCATGGCGCCGAGCAGCTGGGTGCCATCGGCGCGCATACGGCCACGGTCGAAGAGCTGACCTTGCTGGCCCGGCTCACGCGCAGCCTGGGCTCCGACAATGTCGACTTCCGCCTGCGCTGCAACGATCCGGCTCTTGATTCGGCCTTGCCCGGCGTGCCCTGGCTGGGCATGTCCATCGAAGAATTCTCCAGGCTCGACCGCGTGCTGGTGATCGGCTCCTTCCTGCGCAAAGACCAGCCCCTGCTGGCCCAGCGCTTGCGCCAGGCCGCCAAGCACGGCACGCGCATCGCCTTCATCGACAGTGCGGCCGACGATCCGCTGTTCCCGGTCGCCGCACGCCAGACCGTGGCGCCGGCCGGCATCCCCAACGCCCTGGCGCAGGTGCTGGTCGCCTGGGCCAAGGCCAACCAGCAAGAAGTGCCCGAAGCGTTCGCCTCGGTCCAGCCTTCCGAGCAGGCCGGCCAGATCGCCGCAAGCCTGGCGGGTGGCGAAAGGGTGGCCGTCATGCTGGGCAATATGGCGGTGTCGTCGCCCGAGGCGGCTCTTATCGCCGCCAACGCCCAGGCGCTGGCGCAAGCCGTTGGCGGCCGCCTCGGCTTCCTTACCCCCGGCGGCAACACGGTGGGCGGCTATCTTGCGGGCGCCGTGCCCCAGGCCGGCGGCCTGACCGCCGAGCAGATGCTGCGACAAGGCCTGAAGGGCTATGTGGTGCTGCACGCCGAGCCGGCATTCGATTCCGACCATGGCGCGCAAGCCGTTCAGTCGCTCAAGAACGCTCAGTTCGCGGTGGCGCTTACCTCCTTCCATTCAGCTGCGGCCGAATGGGCCGACGTCATGCTGCCCATTGCGCCGTTCACCGAAACCTCGGGCACCTTCGTCAACGCCGAAGGGCGCACGCAAAGCTTCAAGGGCACCGCGGCGCCTTATGGCGATACCCGTCCCGCCTGGAAGGTGCTGCGTGTTCTGGGCAATCTGTTCCAGCTTGCGGGCTTCGATGACGAAACCTCCGAGACGGTGCGCGACACCGTGCTGGTCGATGGCATCCAAGAGCGCCTGTCCAACCAGGTTACTGGGCCGATCGGCCTTGGGCAGGGCGCGCAGGGCCTGCAGCGCGTCGCCGACGTGCCCATCTATCGCAGCGACGCCCTGGTGCGGCGCGCCGAGCCGCTTCAGCAAACGGCCGCTTCACGGGCGCCCACCGCCCGCATGAACGCAGCCACGCTGCAAGGCCTTGGGCTGCACGATGGCGATGCGGTGCGGGTGCGTTCGGCTCATGGCGAGGCCGCGCTCAAGGCCGAACTCGATCCCGCGGTGGCGGATGGCGCCCTGCGGATTTCCACGGCGTTTGCCGAGACCCTGCCGCTGGGGTCCTCCTTTGGCGAAATTACGGTGGAGCGTGCCTAAATGGATTGGTTGAATCAACTGGAAGCCTTCGGCAGCGGCCTGATCGGTCCGACCGCCTGGTATGTGGTGTGGACGCTGGTCAAGGTGCTGGTCGTCGCAGTGCCGGTCATCCTCATGGTGGCCTATCTTACTTATTGGGAACGCAAGATGATCGGCGCCATGCACGTGCGCCTGGGGCCGACCCGGGTCGGCTACCGGGGCCTGCTGCAGCCGTTCGCCGACGTGTTCAAGCTGCTTACCAAAGAACTGGTGCTGCCCAGCAAGTCCAACAAGGTGTTGTTCCTGCTGGCTCCCGTGGTCACCCTGATGCCGGCGCTGGCGGCCTGGGCCGTGATACCTTTTGGTCCCGAGCTGGTGCTGTCCAACGTCAATGCCGGCCTGCTGTATATCATGGCGGTCACCTCGCTGGGTGTGTACGGCGTCATCGTGGCGGGTTGGGCCTCCAACTCCAAGTACGCCTTGCTGGGCGCCATGCGCGCCTCGGCCCAGATGATCTCCTACGAACTGGCGATCGGCTTTGTGCTGCTGACCGTGCTGCTGGTGTCCGGCTCGCTCAACATGAGCCAGATCGTGCTGGGGCAGGGCAGCGGCTGGTTCGCCGACCGCGGCCTGACCTTTCTTTCCTGGAACTGGCTGCCGCTGTTGCCGCTGTTCGTCATCTACGTGATTTCGGCCGTGGCCGAGACCAACCGCCATCCCTTCGACGTGGTCGAAGGCGAGTCCGAGATCGTGGCCGGCCATATGGTCGAGTACTCGGGAACGGCCTTTGCGCTGTTCTTCCTGGGCGAGTACGCCAACATGATCCTGCTGTCCGCGGTGGCCTCCATCATGTTCCTGGGTGGCTGGATGGCTCCGTTCGACTTTGCGCCCTTTACCTGGGTGCCGGGCTGGCTGTGGCTGGGAATCAAGACTTTTTGCGTCGTCTCGCTTTTCATATGGTTCCGCGCGACCTTCCCGCGCTATCGCTATGACCAGATCATGCGATTGGGCTGGAAGGTGTTCATCCCCGTGACCGGCGTCTGGCTGCTGGTGGTGGCGATCTGGATGCAGACGCCTTGGAACATATGGCAATAGACTGACTGGGGCTAGATATGGAAGCTATCAAAGATTTCTTCGGCAGCCTGATGCTGTCCGAGATGCTCAAGGGTATGCGCCTGACCGGCAAGTATTTTTTCCGGCGCAAGGTCACCTTGCGCTACCCACAGGAAAAAACGCCTGCGTCGCCGCGTTTTCGGGGGCTGCACGCGCTGCGCCGCTATCCCAACGGCGAAGAGCGCTGCATCGCCTGCAAGCTATGCGAAGCGGTTTGCCCGGCCTTGGCCATTACCATCGAATCGCACGAGCGCGAAGACGGCTCGCGCCGCACCACGCGCTACGACATCGACCTGGCCAAGTGCATTTTCTGCGGTTTCTGTGAAGAAAGCTGTCCCGTCGATTCCATCGTCGAGACGCACATGCACGAATACCACGGCGAGAAGCGCGGCGATCTTTACTACACCAAGGACATGCTCCTGGCGGTCGGCGACCGCTACGAAGCAGAAATCGCCCGCCGGCGCGAAGCCGACGCGCCTTACCGCTGACATCGGGACCGAACCCATGACCTTTTATTCCGTCCTGTTCTACCTTCTTTCGTTCGTGCTGGTGTATGCCGCTATTCGCGTCATCGCCGCGGCCAGCCCGATCACCGGCGTGCTTCACCTGATCCTGGCCTTCTTCACATCGTCCATGCTGTGGGTGATGGCCGGCGCCGAGTTCCTGGGCCTGTTGCTGGTCCTGGTCTACGTGGGCGCCGTCATGGTGCTTTTCCTGTTCGTCGTCATGATGCTCGACGTACGCATGGAAAGCCTGCGGCGCGGCTTCAAGACCTATATGGTCATGGGCTCGATCATCGGGCTCATCATGGTGCTCGAGCTGGCCTTCGTGCTGGTGTCGCTGTGGTATGGCTTCGGGCCCCCGGCCGACATGGGCGCCGACTTCAACAACACGCACGCGCTGGGCAGCCTCATGTACGGCGAGTATGTCTTTGCCGTACAGGTGGGCGCCGTCATCCTTCTGGTGGGCATGGTCTCGGCCATTGCCCTGACCCTGCGCAAGCGCCGCGACGTCAAGCGCACCGATCCCTCCAGGCAGGTGCGCGTGCGCGCTTCCGACCGCCTGCGCCTGGTCAGCATTCCGTCGCAGACCGAACCAAGCAGCAAGGACACGAAATGACAATCACGCTGGCTCACTACCTGATACTGGGCGCCATTCTGTTCGCCGTGGGTGTATTCGGATTTTTCCTGAATCGTCGCAATCTCATCATTCTGTTGATGTCGATCGAGCTCATCCTGCTCGCCGCCAACTTCAATTTCGTGTCGTTCTCCACGTGGTTCGGCGACATGTCGGGCCAGGTGTTCGTTTTCTTCATCCTGACGGTCGCGGCGGCCGAGGCGGCCATCGGCCTGGCCATCCTGGTGCTGCTGTTCCGCAACCTGAATACGATCAACGTCGAAGAACTAGACCAGCTTAAGGGTTGATGGGATTACCGATACTATGAGTTCAATCAGTCTCTATCTCGTTATTGCGCTGGCGCCGCTGGTCGGGGCCCTGATCACGGGCCTGTTCGGCACCGGCTTCATGGGCCGCTTCGTGGGCCGAAGCGCCGCGCACTGCATCACCATTCTCGGTGTACTCGTTTCCTTCATCGGCTCGATCGTCGTGCTCTTCCAGGTGCTGAACGGGCAGACCTTCGACGGCACCGTGTATCTGTGGAACGCCATCGGCGACATCCAGATCGAAATCGGCTTTCTGATCGATTCGCTCAGCGCCATGATGATGGTGGTGGTGACGTCGGTGTCGCTGATGGTGCACATCTACACCATCGGCTACATGGCCGACGACCCCGGCTACCAGCGCTTCTTCTCGTATATTTCGCTGTTCACGTTTTCGATGCTGATGCTGGTCATGTCGAACAACATGCTGCAGCTGTTCTTCGGGTGGGAAGCCGTGGGCCTGGTCTCGTACCTGCTGATCGGCTTCTGGTTCAAGCGCCCCACGGCCATCTTCGCCAACATGAAGGCCTTCGTCATCAACCGGGTGGGCGACTTCGGCTTCATCCTGGGCATAGGCCTGCTGTTCGCCTATACCGGCAGCATGCACTACGGCCAGGTGTTCGAGCAGACCGACAAGCTGGCCACGCTGCCTTTCCCCGGTACCGACTGGCAGCTGGTTACCGTGGCCTGCATCTCGCTGTTCGTGGGCGCCATGGGCAAATCGGCGCAGGTTCCGCTGCACAGCTGGCTGCCTGATTCCATGGAAGGCCCCACGCCCATCTCGGCGCTGATCCACGCGGCCACCATGGTGACGGCGGGCATCTTCATGGTGGCGCGCTTTTCGCCGGTATTCGAGCTGTCTTCCACGGCCTTGTCCTTCATTATCGTGATCGGCGCCATCGGTGCGCTGTTCCTGGGCATACTGGGCGTCATCCAGAACGACATCAAGCGGGTGGTGGCTTATTCCACCTTGTCGCAGCTGGGCTACATGACCGTGGCGCTGGGGGCTTCAGCCTACTCGGTCTCGGTCTTCCACCTGATGACCCACGCCTTCTTCAAGGCCTTGCTGTTCCTGGCGGCCGGCTCGGTCATTATCGGCATGCACCACGACCAAGACATCCGCAACATGGGCGGCCTGCGCAAGTACATGCCCATTACCTGGATCACCTTCCTGTTGGGCACGCTGGCCCTGGTCGGCACGCCTTTCTTCGCGGGCTTCTATTCCAAAGAGCACATCATCGAGGCGGCGGGCGCGGCCAATGTGTGGGGCGCGGGCTTTGCCTACTACGCCACCCTGATCGGCGTGTTCGTCACTTCGCTGTATTCGTTCCGGGTGTACTTCCTGGTCTTCCATGGCAAGGAAAGGTTCGACACCACGGGCCACGGCCACGCCGATGACCACGCCGACGAGCACGGCCACCATGGCGGCGTGCCGCACGAGTCGCCCTGGGTGGTGACCCTGCCCCTGATCCTGCTGGCGATTCCTTCGGTGATCGCGGGCGCGCTGCTGATCGACCCCATGCTGTTTGGCGGCTTCTTCGACGGCTCCATCACGGTGCTGGCCCAGCATCCGGCCATGGCCGAGCTGGCCGCTCATTGGCACGACTGGCTGGCCTTTGCACTGCACGGCTTCGTTACCGTGCCGTTCTGGCTGGTGGTCGCCGGCCTGGTCGTGGCCTGGTATTGCTACATGATCAATCCGGCGGTGCCCGCGGCCCTGCGCCGCAGCCTGTCGGGCGTCTACGGCCTGCTCGAGAACAAATACTACGCCGACTGGTTCAACGAACGGGTGGTGTCGCGCATGGCGCTGTGCCTGGGCCGCGGCCTGTGGCAGGGCGGCGATCGCGGCATCATCGACGGCATCGTCGTGAACGGCAGCGCGAAGGTCGTCGGCTGGGTGGCGGCCGTCAGCCGGCACTTGCAGTCGGGCTTCATCTATCACTACGCCTTTGCCATGATCATCGGCATCATGGCGTTCTTAACCTTTTTCGTGCTGACGGTTCACTGATGGCTAGCGATATGGCGTCTTCAACTTTTCCCTGGCTGACTCTATCGATCTTCGTGCCGATCGTCGCCGGCCTGCTGGTTCTGCTTCTGGGCCGCGACGATCGGCCGGGGTTCACGCGCTGGCTGGCGCTGGCGGGATCCGTGCTGGGCTTCCTGGTCACGCTGCCCTTGTACACGGGCTTCAATCCGGCCACGGCCGACATGCAGTTTGTCGAGAACACGCCGTGGATCGAGACCTTCGCCGTCAACTATCACCTTGGCATCGACGGCATCTCGCTGTGGTTCGTGTTGCTTACCGCCTTCATCACGGTGATCGTGGTGCTGGCCGGCTGGGAGGTCATCACCAAGCGCGTCGCCCAATACATGGGCGCCTTCCTGATTCTGTCGGGCCTGATGGTGGGCGTGTTCTCGTCGCTCGACGGCATGCTGTTCTACGTGTTCTTCGAGGCCACGCTCATCCCGATGTACCTCATCATCGGCGTGTGGGGCGGCCCCAACCGCGTCTATGCGGCGTTCAAGTTCTTCCTGTACACGCTGCTGGGTTCGCTGCTGACCCTGGTCGCCTTCATCTACCTGTGGCATGCGGCCGACGGTTCGTTCGACATTCTTACCTGGCACCAGCTGCCGCTGGGCCAGACCGCGCAGGTGCTGGTGTTCATCGCCTTGCTGGCCGCTTTCGCGGTCAAGGTGCCGATGTGGCCGGTGCACACCTGGCTGCCCGACGCCCACGTCGAGGCCCCCACGGGCGGCTCGGTGGTGCTGGCGGCCATCATGCTCAAGCTGGGCGCATACGGCTTCCTGCGGTTTTCACTGCCCATCGCGCCCGACGCCTCGCATAGCCTGGCGGGCCTGATGATCGCGCTGTCGCTGATCGCCGTCATCTACATCGGCCTGGTGGCCATCGTGCAGGACGACATGAAGAAGCTGGTGGCCTATTCGTCGGTCGCCCACATGGGCTTCGTCACCCTGGGCTTCTTCCTGTTCAACACCGCCGGCATGGAAGGCGCCATCGTGCAGATGGTGTCGCACGGCTTTGTGTCGGGGGCCATGTTCCTGTGCATCGGCGTGCTGTACGACCGCATGCATACGCGCCGCATCGCCGACTATGGCGGGGTGATCAACGTCATGCCGCGCTTCGTCACTTTCTTCGTGCTGTTTTCTCTGGCCAACAGCGGCCTGCCGGCCACCAGCGGTTTCGTGGGCGAGTTCACGGTCATCATGGGCGCGGTCGAGTACAACTTCTGGATCGGCCTGCTTACCGCCACGGCCCTGATCTGGGGCGCGGTCTATTCGCTGTGGATGCTCAAGCGCGTGGCGTTCGGCGAGATCGGCAACGACAATGTCCGGGCCATGCCCGACCTCAGCGCCCGCGAGTTCTTCATCCTGGGAATCATGGCGGTCATGGTGCTTTATATGGGCATACACCCCAAACCGTTCACGGACGTCATGCATGTGTCGGTACAGGCCTTGTTGCAGCACGTCTCCATTTCGAAACTGTAGGCCTGGATCACTATGCAAAATCATTTTCACTTCGCATTGGCGCTGCCCGAGATTCTGCTTCTGGTCCTTACCGCGGCGATCCTGCTGATCGACGCCTTCTCCAAGACCGCGCAACGCCACCTGACTTTCGTGCTTAGCCTGGGCGCCTTGCTGGCGGTCACCGTGGTCAGTGCCCTGCAGTGGTCCAACGGCGTGGCCGGGTCCACCTTCCACGGCCTGTATGTGGTCGACCCGCTGTCCCATCTGCTGAAGATCGCGTCCTACATCGCTGTGGCGGTCACGCTGATCTACGGCCGCTCGTATGCCGAAGAGCGGGACATGCTGGGCAACGGCGGAGAGCTGTACACGCTGACCCTCTTTGCCCTGCTGGGCCAGATGGTGATGATTTCCGCCGGCAGCATGCTTACGGTGTATCTGGGCGTCGAGCTGATGTCGTTCGCGCTGTATGCCCTGATCGCCCTGCGCCGCGACCATATGCCCGCGGTCGAATCGGCCATGAAGTATTTCGTGCTGGGCTCGCTGGCGTCGGGCGTGCTGCTGTACGGTCTTTCCATGATCTACGGCGCGACGGGCCATCTTGACCTGGCGCTTATTGCACAAACCATCGCAGCCGGCGAGGCAAGCCGCCTGGCGCTGGTGTTCGGCGTGGTGTTCGTGGTTGCCGGCCTGGCGTTCAAGCTGGGCGCCGTGCCTTTCCACATGTGGGTGCCCGACGTCTATCACGGCGCGCCCACCTCGGTGACGCTTATTCTGGGTGCCGCGCCCAAGCTCGCTTCTTTCGCCATTGTGCTGCGCCTGCTGACCGAGGCGCTGCACGGCGTGGCGCTCGACTGGCAGCCCATGCTGCTGATCATGGCGGTGCTGTCGCTGGCCATCGGCAACCTGACCGCCATCGTACAGACCAACTTCAAGCGCATGCTGGCGTATTCGACCATTTCGCACATGGGTTTCGTGCTGCTCGGGCTGCTTTCGGGCGTGGTCCAGGACCAGGCCGCCGCAACCGGCCAGGCCTATGGCGCGGCCTTGTTCTACATGCTGACGTATGTGCTGACTACGCTGTCCACCTTCGGCCTGATCCTGCTTCTTAGCCGCAAGGGCTTCGACTGCGAGCGTATCTCCGACCTCAAGGGCCTGAATCAACGCAGTCCGGTGCTGGCGGGCGTGCTGCTGGTCTCGATGTTCTCGCTTACCGGCATTCCGCCGATGGTGGGTTTCTATGCCAAGCTGGCGGTGCTGCAGGCGCTGGTGGGCGCAGGCTATGTGTCTATCGCGGTCGTGGCGGTGCTGTTCTCTCTGGTTGGCGCTTTCTATTACCTGCGCATCGTCAAGATGGCTTATTTCGACGAGCCCGAGGGCGAGACGCTGTCGACGCCCAACGGGGTGCTGCCTGGTGGCCTGATGTCGCTCAACGGCCTGGCTCTCCTGGTCCTGGGCATACTGCCGGGCGGCCTGATGGCGCTATGTGTGCGCGTCATCGAGTCTTCGCTAAGCTTCTAGCGGCCGTATATGGATCAGTCTCTGGCGGTCTGGGTGGTGATCCTGCTGGCGTTTGGCACGGCAAGCCTGCCGTTCCTGCTGCAGCGCCACTTGCTGGCGCTGCCCTGGGCCCAGCCCGGCGAGCCGGGCCGCCCTGCATGGTTGCGGCTGCTTGAGTCGGTGGTGTTCTTTGCGTTGCTGGCGGGGTGGTGCTTGCTGACGCTCGATCTGATCGGCGGTGCGCTGATCATCGGGGCCGACGCGGCTTCGGCGCTGTTGTTCCTGGGCAAGCTGCTGGCGGTGGCGATTGCCGCGGTGCTGCTGCTGTCGTATCCGGGCTGGCGCAATCGCGGGGCGGTTGTCGGCAAGCCTGTGTTCGCCCGCTTGCTCGAGGTGCTGGTGCTGTATGTAATGGTAGGCACAGTGGGTTTTGCCTTCGAAGCGAACATCGGCAATCCCTTCCAGCAGACCTGGGAGTTCTACGCGATTACGCTCAGCCTGTATCTTGTGCTGGCTTATCCGGGGTTTGTGCTGCGCTATCTGCTGCGGCGGCATCATGCGGGGCGGAAGAGGTAGCTCTTCTGCGGAAGGAGGCTGAAGCTGGTTCTCGATTGTTATGTCGAGTCCGGGAGCGGATTCTATCCGAGCCTACGTTTTACCTGATGTTTTTCTGGAACCTGCGCTGTGCAGGTTTTTATTTGGGTTCTTGAGCGCCGCTGAAGAAGAGCCTATTTGTGCCGGGCGGTCGGGCGGTTTGTGGCAGCGCCCTCCAACGCCCGGCACAAATAGGCTCTCCTCCAGCGGCTTATGTCGAGGCAGACCATACAAGCCGGCACGCCGGCCTTTTATATTCGTCGCGAGCCGAAACCGCAAGCCGTCGGAGGCGGGGTGTCTTCAGGCGGGCGTCGGAGGGCGCCGCGGGCTGACGAAGGGAGCGTGGGGGCAGTCGGCGAAAGCTTGTCCGAGTTCCGAGCCGCGTAGCGGCGAGGGCGAGTTCTTTCGCCGCCCACGCGTACGAGGCAGACGCGGGTAGTCCGGCGAAGCCGGACCGCCCGACCGCCCGCCTGATGACACCCCGCCTCCGGCGGCGCTAAAGAACTCAACAAAGCCGCATCGTGAACAATCAACGGCGCTGAAGAACTCAACAAAGCCGCATCGCGAACAACCAGCAGTACTGGAGGGCTAGGCAAGCAGCCGGGCAACAGGCACCGGCTAAGCCTTGAACCAATTCAACACCGCATCCAGCCCGCTGAAATTGAGGGCAAAGCGCGTCTGCTCGCGCACCACGGGCTTGGCCCGGTAGGCTACCGAATAGCCCGCCAGCGCGAGCATCTTCAGGTCGTTGGCGCCGTCGCCCAGGGCGATGATCTGGTCCGCCGTGGCGTCCAGGCGTTGGGCCAGGGCTGCGACGTGGTCCGCCTTGGCCTGGCCGTCGACGATGGGTCCCAGCACCTTGCCGGTGAGCATGCCGTTTTCCACTTCCAGCACATTGGCGTGCGTTTCGTGCAGGTTCAGACGCTCTTTCAGCCTTTGTGTGAACAGGGTGAAGCCGCCCGACACCAGCAGGGTCTTCAGGCCCGCCGCGTGTGCGGTTTCGATCAGGCGCTCGCCGCCCGCATTCAGGCGCAGGCGTTCCGTGTAGACGCGCTCGAGCTCCGAGGCCGGCACGCCCTCGAGCAGGGCGACGCGGCGGCGCAGGCTTTCGGCGAAATCGGCGATCTCCCCCCGCATGGCGGCCTCGGTAATGGCCGCCACCTGGGCCTTGCGGCCGACCATGTCGGCGATTTCGTCGATGCACTCGATGTTGATCAGTGTCGAGTCCATGTCCATGGCCAGTATCTTGCAGTCGGACAGGCTGCGTATGTTGTCCAGAAATGCGTGGTCTATGCCCAGGGTGTCGCAGAGCCGGCCGATCTCGGCGCGCTCGTTCTGGTCGACACCCAGCAGGTGGGCGGCCGTGTTGCCCAGGCTGTGCACGCCCTGGGCATTGGCCAGGGCGGCGATCTGCTCGACGTTCTCGGCGCGCAGGGCGGGGGACTGGAGTATGAGGTGGCTCATGGCTTGGCGTTCTTCGAGAAATGGTTGGGCGGGTGGATCGGAGGTTTCATGTTGAGGCGCCGCCTTGCGTGGTGCTGCGGCGCGGCGCGAACGGTTTTGGGGGCTGAGTGGGGAAGGTACCACTTACACCAGCGCGCGCAGTACCGAACGCACGGCGTCGATGCGGTTGGAGACCTTGCCTGCGGGCGCCGGGCGCGGTTCGTCCTTGCCGGCCGCCGCCGCGGCCTTTATCTCGACCTTGATGCGGTCTTGCCCCGCGAGCTTCACGTGGCGCTGGGTCTGCACCAGCTGGATGATGCGCATGGGATCGATATTGGGCTTGGCGCAAAACTGTATCATGGCCTGGCTTTCGCTGGCGTCTATCTTGACGATGCCCAGCGGTTCGGCGATAAGGCGCAGCCTGTGCGTGGCCAGCAATGTCTGCGCCGCTTCGGGCAGTTTGCCGTAGCGGTCGATCAGCTCTTCCTGGATCACGATGAGATCGTCCTCAGTGCGCGCGTGCGACAGCTTCTTGTACAGCCCCAGCCGAGCGTGCACGTCCGGACAGTAGTCCGGAGGCAGCAGCGCCGATGCATGCAGGTTGACTTCGCAGCTCGATGCAAAGGGCGTCTCGAGATCGGGTTCTTCGCCGGCCTTCAGCGCACGCACGGCCGTGTTCAGCATTTCCGAATACATCGAGAAGCCGATCTCGTGGATGTTGCCCGACTGCGATTCGCCCAGCACTTCGCCAGTGCCCCGTATTTCGAGGTCGTGCATGGCCAGGTAGAATCCCGCGCCCAGCTCTTCCATGGCCTGGATGGCCTCCAGGCGCTTCTTGGCGTTGCTGGTAATTGCGTCGTCGCCCGGGGTCAGCAGATAGGCATAGGCCTGGTGGTGCGAGCGGCCGACGCGGCCGCGCAATTGATGCAGCTGAGCCAGGCCAAGGCGGTCGGCGCGATGGATGACGATGGTGTTGGCCGAGGGTACGTCGATGCCGGTTTCGATGATGGTGGTGCACAACAGCACGTTGTGGCGCTGCTGGTAGAAACCCTTCATCACTTCTTCGAGTTCGCGCTCGGGCATCTGGCCGTGGGCCACCGCGATGCGCGCCTCGGGCACAAGTTCTTCGAGCCGCGCGCGGCGGTTGTGTATGGTCTCGACTTCGTTGTGCAGGAAATAGACCTGGCCGCCGCGCTTGAGTTCGCGCAGCAGGGCTTCGCGTATGGTGCCGTTGTCTTCACGCCGCACGAAGGTCTTGATGGCAAGGCGCTTCTGCGGCGCGGTAGCGATGACGGAAAAATCGCGTATGCCTTCCAGCGACATGCCCAGTGTGCGCGGAATGGGGGTGGCGGTGAGGGTCAGCACGTCGACCTCGGCACGCAGCGCCTTGAGCGCTTCTTTCTGGCGCACCCCGAAGCGGTGTTCTTCGTCGATGATGACGAGGCCCAGGCGCTTGAACGACACATCCTTGGAAAGGATTTTGTGTGTGCCGATGACGATGTCCACGGTTCCGTCCTTCAGGCCCTGCATTGCGGCGGCCACTTCCTTGCTGGAGCGAAAGCGCGACAATTCGACGACCTTTACGGGCCAGTCGGCAAAGCGGTCGGAAAAAGTCTGGGCATGCTGCTCTGCCAGCAGCGTGGTGGGACACAGCAGGGCCACCTGCTTGTTGTTGGCCACGGCCAGGAAAGCTGCTCGCAGGGCGACTTCGGTCTTGCCGAAGCCCACGTCGCCGCACACCAGGCGGTCCATGGGCTTGCCCGAAGTCATGTCGCCGATGACCGCCTCGATCGCGCCGGCCTGGTCGGGGGTTTCCTCGAAGCCGAAGCCCTCGGCAAACGCCTCGTAGTCGTTCAGCGGAAGCTTGAAGGCGTAGCCTTCGCGCGCGGCGCGCAGCGCGTAGAGCGCCAGCAGTTCGGCGGCGGCATCGCGCACCTGGCGCGCGGCCTTGCGCCGGGCCTTGTCCCACTGGCCCGAGCCCAGTTGATGCAGGGGGGCGGTGTCCGGGTCGGCGCCGCTGTAGCGGGCGATGACGTGCAGCTGGGAAACCGGCACATACAGCGTGCTGCCGCTGGCGTATTCCAGGTGCAGGAACTCCATGGTGCCTTCGCCCAGGTCCATGTCGACCAGGCCCTGGTAGCGGCCTATGCCGTGCTGGGCGTGGACGACGGGGTCGCCTTCTCGCAGCTCCGACAGGTCGCGCACCATGGCTTCGACGTCGCTGCTGCGCTCCTGGGCCCTGCGCCGCCGGCGCAGGGCGTGGGCCTGGTTGGGATAGAGGTCGTTCTCGGTCAGCAGCATCAACTGGTTGCCGGGCAGGAAGAAACCTGCGGCCAACGGCGCTACGACGACGCTGAAATGGTTGTCCCGGTCCAGGAACTCCTGCAGTGTGTCGGCGCTTGCATCGGGCTGTATGCTGTATTCGGCCAGCATCTGCAGCAGGGTCTCCCGGCGTCCGGCCGAGTCGGCGCACAGCACCAGGCGCGAATCGGTCTGGTGCAAGGTGGCCTGCAGCCGGGCAAGCGGGTTCTCGGCCCGTCGTGCCACGGAAACGTCGGGCACGATTGAAAAGTCGGGGTGCGATCCGCCTGCGGCCAGGGCAAGGCGTGCAAAGGCCTTGAGCCGCAGGAACAGCGCCTCGGCGTCCAGGAACAGCAGGTCCGGAGGCAATACGGGGCGCTCTCTGTCGCTCTTCAGGAACTGATAGCGGCTATGGGTATCCTGGGCGAAGCTGCGCATGGCTTCGTCGATGTCGCCCACCGAAACGGTCAATGTATCGGCGGGCAGGTAATCGAAGAGGGTGGCCGTTTGTTCGAAGAACAAGGGCAGGTAATACTCTACGCCGGCAAACGCGATGCCGTTGCCCATGTCCTTGTAGGGCAGGGCGCGTGAAGGGTCGCCTTCGATGAACTCGCGAAAACCGGCCCGGAAGCGGTTGCGGGCCGCCTCGTCCATGGGAAACTCGCGGCCGGGCAGCAACTGCACTTCTTTCACCGGGTACAGGCTGCGCTGGCTGTCGACGTCGAAGGCTCGTATGGATTCGATTTCGTCGTCGAACAGGTCCAGGCGATAGGGCAGCACCGAACCCATGGGAAACAGGTCGATGAGCCCGCCCCGTATGCAGAACTCGCCGGGCGCGGTAACCTGCGTGACGTGAGAGTAATTGGCCAGGGTCAGTTGGCGGCGCAGGGCTTCCTCGTCGAGCTGGTCGCCTTGCCGGAAAGAAAAGGTGTAGGCGGCCAGGAAAGAAGGCGGAGCCAGGCGATACAGCGCAGTAGTTACAGGCACGGTCAGGATGTCGACCGTTTCCCGCAGCAGGGCGTGAAGCGTTTGCAGCCGCTCTGAAATCAGGTCCTGATGCGGCGAAAAATTATCGTAGGGCAGGGTTTCCCAGTCGGGCAGCTGGCGTATGCGCAGCTGCGGCGCGAACAGCCGGATCTCGTCGGCCAGGCGCTGCGCCGCCAGGGGGTCGGCGCACAATACGACGATAGGGCGCGAAGCCTGGCGCGCCACGTCGGCCAGCAGCCAGGCGTCGCCCGAGCCGGGCGGCATGGGCACGGTGTGGCGCTGGCCGGGCTTCAGGGCCTTGATGAGGGCGGAAGTAGAGGGAAGCAAGAGGGGAAGGGTGGTATCTGTAGCCATTTCAACCTCTCATTATAAAATCTTTGCATGTCAGATAAATTGATCGCCATTGTTCCGGCTGCGGGAACCGGCCAGCGCGCGCAACGGCCGGGCTCCGATCAGCCGCCCCGGCCCAAGCAATACCGCCTTTTGCGGGGCGAGCCCATGCTGCGGCACGCGGTGCGGGCCCTGCTGGCCGATGCGCGCGTTGCGCGCGTGCTGGTGGCCGTCTCCCCGGGCGACGACATGGCGGAGCCGGCCCTGGCTGGTCTGCCTCGCGTGGAAGTGCGCCCCTGCGGCGGGCCCACCCGGGCGCAAACAGTCATGGCCGCCCTGCGCGAGGCTGCGCCGGGCCCCCACGACTGGGCCCTGGTGCACGACGCGGCCCGTCCGGGCCTGTCGGCCCAGGCCCTGGCACGGCTGATCGACACCTGTCTTGCCCACGAGTCGGGCGGCTTGCTGGCGCTGCCTGTGGCCGATACGGTGAAGCGGGCGGTCGAGGCCGATCGAGACTCTTGTCTGCTGACCGGAGGCGGCGGCGTGGCCCAGGCGGCAGGGTTCGTCGTGCAGGCTACGCTCGATCGCGAGGCCTTGTGGGCCGCCCAGACCCCCCAGATGTTTCCAGCGCTTCAACTGCTGCAGGCGCTCGAGAAGGCGCATGCGGCCAATCGGCCAATCACCGACGAGGCTTCGGCGATGGAGCTGGCGGGCTGCAGGCCCCGGCTCGTGCCCGGCTCGGTGCGCAACTTCAAGGTAACCTGGCCGGAAGATTTCGAACTGATGGAAAAATGGCTATGAGCATTCCCTTTCGGGTGGGGCAGGGTTTCGACGTGCATGCGCTGGTCGAGGGGCGGCCGCTCATCATCGGCGGTGTGAATATTCCGCATACGCACGGGCTGGCCGGTCATTCCGATGCCGACGTGCTGCTGCATGCGGTTACCGACGCCTTGCTGGGCGCGGCGGGGCTGGGCGATATCGGCCGGCATTTTCCCGATACCGATCCCGCCTTCAAGGGGGCCGACAGCCGCCGCCTGCTGCGTGAAGCTTACGCTAAGGTTGCGCAGGCCGGCTGGAAGGCGGTGAACATCGATGCCACGGTGCATGCCCAGGCGCCCAAGATCGGCCCGCATGCCGCGGCCATGGCGTCGAACATCGCCGCCGACCTGGGCCTGGAACAAAGCGCCATCAACATCAAGGCCAAGACGAACGAAGGCCTGGGCCACCTGGGGCGCAAGGAAGGGATAGCGGCCACCGTGGTGGCACTGCTGGCCACCTTGTAACGGGTTTCTCGCGCGTTTTCCGGCGCTGCCCTCCGGGCAAGGAAGCAGGGGCTTCCGGGGGCTTTTATGGAAGGGTATACTTTGGCACCAAAAGTTCGCTTTGGTTACCAACCCTTCTAAAATAGCCCCATGCTCCCTGCCTTCATGAAGATTTCGACCATTCTGATTTCCTGCGCCGCGGCGCTTGGCCTGGCCGCTTGCGGAGGGGGAAGCGGTAGCTCGTCGCCCACCCCCGAGCCCGACCCTCTGGCCTTCTATAAGAACCAGGCAGTCAGCTGGGGCGATTGCAGCCGGTATTTCGTCGCCGGCAATGAGTCGGAAGGCAGCAAGTATCTGGCCAAGCTGGGCGACCGGGTGCAATGCGCGGACATCAAGGCGCCCCTCGATTACCAGAACCCCGACGGCCTGCAGGTTTCATTGTCGATGTTGCGTGTGCGGGCGGCCGAGTCGCCCGAGCAGAAGCCCAATCTGTTTTTCAACCCCGGTGGCCCCGGCGGCGACGGCCTGATGCTGTCCCTGCGTTTTGCATTGCTGCTGTCCGAGGGAAACGATGATTCGACCCTGGGGAAAAAATACAAAGAAGTTGGCGAAGCCAATAACTTCGTGGGCTTCTCTCCGCGCGGAGTGGGTGCCAGCACCACCATCCAGTGCACGGGCAATGAACTCGTCTATCCAACCGACGACACCAAGTGGGGCGATACCGTCGAGAACATTCGCCGGCTGACTGACATTGCGCGCTACACCGCCAGCAATTGCCAGAAGAACCCGGTCTCCGACTACATCAATACCGATGCCACCGCGCGCGACATGGATCTCATGCGACACCTGCTGGGCGATGAAAAGCTTCATTACTATGGCGTCTCGTACGGCACCTGGCTTGGCTTCTGGTATGCGGGCGTCTTCCCCGACAGGGTCGGCCCCATGGTGCTGGACAGCAACATGAACTTCAGCAAGCCCATACATGTTGCGTCCATCAGCTACCTCGAGGGTGTGATGCACACTTTCAAAGAGTACATCGCGCCGTATGCAGCCCGGCACGACGACATCTTCAACATGGGCACCAGCGCGCAAGCCATTGTCAACGAGCTGAATACCATCGGTCACGAGGTCACGCAGGCCCTGCTCGACACCGGCGGAAGCTTCAGGGCCGAGCCCGGCAACATTCCGGGGTATCTATCGTCGGTCAAGGCCGCCATCGAAACGCAGAAGCTTCTCGACCAGGGCAAGACGCTTGACGAAATTGGAACCACTCTTACCAACGGCGATCCTTACTTCGCCGATCCCGAGCTGAACGAGCTTTTCATCAAGCGGGCGGCATCGCTGGTCACGCGCATCGCGGTCCTGCGCAACCCCCTCTTTTACACCGAGCCGGAATACTTTTCGCTCGACAGTGAAGGCGCCGTGTGGGACACCGTAGTGTGCAACGACGAGCCCCTGGCAAACAAAGACCAGGTGTTCTGGGTCGACAAGGGCTTCGAGCTTTCCCGCGGGCTGCCCATTGCCGCCAACAGGGTGGCGAAGCAGCCCTGCCTTTACTGGGACCGCAAGGCAAACATAGACAAGCCCTCGATGGACAGCCTGAAAGAAGCGCCGTTGCTGATGGTGCAAAGCCAGTTCGATGTCCCGACGCCGCTTAGCGGCGCCCTGGAAACCTTCGACCAGTTGCCGGCCGTCAGCATGGTGCGTGTCGAGAACGAAGGTGCGCACGGCCTGATGGTGTATCAGACCGAATGTGTCGACCTTACAGTAATGAACCACCTGCTTGGCAACGCGCCTGCCCAGCGCCTGACAGAATGCCAGGGCAAGCCGCTGCCCTTTGACGAGGCGCTGCCGCAGGACGAAACCTTCATGGCCAGGGCGGCCTCTTCGAGTGCACAGCCGCTGTCCAATTTTGAAGACCCCCAGCTTGCGCAAGAGCTGATCGACAGCTTGCGCAAGAGCATCGGCCGATAGCCCTTTTAGTGTTAACAGGCCCTAAAGCGTCGCGCCGCCTATCTGGCGGTTGCAGGCGCACAGGCCGTCGGCCTGCAGGCCGTCAAGCACGCGCAGCACTTCTTCAGGGCTGCGTCCCACTTCCATATTGTTGACCGACACGTGCTGGATGATGTTGTCGGGATCGACGATAAAGGTGGCCCGCAGGGCCACGCCCTCTGATTTGCGGCGTATGCCCAGCTGGTCGATAAGCGAGCCGGTGGTGTCGGCAAACTGGTAGTGGCCGAGTTTGTCGAGTTCAGGGTCGGAGCGCCGCCAGGCGAGCTTGACGTACTCGTTGTCTACCGAGCCGCCCATCAGTATGGTGTCGCGCTGCTCGAACTGCGGGCCCAGTTGGTCGAAACCCACGATTTCGGTGGGGCACACGTAGGTGAAGTCTTTGGGATAAAAGTAGATGACCTTCCACTTGCCCGGAAACGAGCTTTCGGTAATGTCTTCGAAGGCCGACACGCCGTTTTCGTCGGGCAGGTTGAAGCCGGGCTTGACGCCGATGACTTTGAAGGGCTCGAGTTTGTCGCCTACGGTTTTCATTTGCTCTCCTTGATGCCTGCAATAAGCAAATTATGCCTCAGCTTGAAGCGCCTGCCCCGGCATGCGCCGGCTCAGCCCCGGGCCCGGGGCAGCTCGATGCGGGCGATCAGGCCGCCCGACGGGCGCTGAAGCAATTTAAGCTGCCCACCCACCTGGCCAAGCAGGCGCTCGACGATGGACAGGCCCAGGCCGGCGCCGCTGACGCCGGTGCGGGCCGATTCGCCCCGGGAAAACGGCCTGAGCAGGCGTTCGATGTCGGCTTCGGCGATGCCCGCGCCCTGGTCGGTGACCTCGATTGCCAAAGTGCTGCCTTCCTGGCGGGCCAGCAGCTGGATATAGGCGCGGTCGTCGGCGGGCGAGCGGCCGTAGCGCCGGGCGTTCTCGATCAGGTTGCTGACCACCCGCTTGAGGTCGTGCGCGGCGATCTTGGCATACAACCCGGGCTGTATGGATGCGGACAGATGCCCGCCCAGCGACTCGGTATGGGTGCGCTCGCGGTCGAACAGGTCGTTCAGCACCCGCGAAATGTCGATGCCCTTGCTGGGTACGATGCCCGCAGGCCGGGCGTATTCCATCAATTGGCCGATGCTGTGGTCGATTTGGGCAAGATCTTCGTCGATGGCCTGGCGCGCCTCGTCGCTGACCGAGCTCATTTCGATCTCGAGCCGCATGCGCGCCAGCGGCGTGCGCAAATCGTGCGAAATGCCCGCCAGCATGATTTCGCGGTCTGCCTCCGCCTGGCGCAGGTCGCGCGCCATGCGGTTGAAGGCAATGTTCATTTCGCGGATTTCGAGCGGGCCTTTCTCGGGCAGGGGCGAAGGGGTTTCGCCTCGGGCCAGCTGCTGGGCCACTTTGGCGAGCTGGGCCAGGGGCCGGTTGACGAAACGCACGCTGATGGCCGAACCGATGAGCGCCAGCAGCAAGGCCGTGACGCCCCAGCCGAACCATTCTATGCCGGCGGTCAGGCCCAGCTGTTCGCGATCGAAGACCAGCCAGTACTGGTCGCGGTTGATTTCGAAGCTTACCCATATGCCGGGGGCTTCATTGACCGACCACATGACCTGCGTGCCGGCCCCAAGCCGTTTTTTGATCTCGGAGGCGACGTGGTTCCAGTAGTTGGAGTCGGGCAGGGGTTCGAGCCGGTCGGTTTCTTCGCGGGGCTGGATGCGCAGGCTTTCTTTGGTGGCCAGGTCGAGCAGCAGGGCGGGCCTGACATGGGTGGGCGCATAGACCAGCGCCGAGCGCGTGATGCTGACCGACGTGGCGGCCCGCTGCGCCATCTGCGTGGCGCGGGGGCCTTCTTCCATGCTGAAGAACACCTGCAGCCATGCCCCCAGGCTGACCAGCATGAGGGCGGCCAGCAGCAGGAAGGAACGGCTGAACAGGCCCAGGCGCAGCCTGGACGTGATTTTTTTGAGTTGTCTGGAAAGGCGCGACATGCAGGCGACTGCAAAAAACTACCCGACGCCCCGCCGGGGGACGTCAGCGTCCGCCGTCGGGCACGAATACATAACCCAGACCCCAGACCGTCTGGATGAAGACCGGTTTGGACGGATTGGGTTCGATCAGCTTGCGCAGGCGCGAGATCTGGACATCGAGGCTGCGGTCGAAGGCCTCGTATTCGCGGCCTCGGGCGAGCTCCATGAGCTTGTCGCGCGAAAGCGGGATCTTGGGATGGCGGGCGAACACCTTGAGCACCGAGAATTCGCCCGTGGTGATGGGCACTTGCTCGTTGTTGCGGGTAAGGGTGCGGGTGGAGAGATTGAGCACATAGGGCCCGAACTCGATGGATTCGTTCTCTTGGCTGGGCGCCCCGGGATGCTCTTCGGTGCCGCGCCGGCGCAGAATGGCATTGACCCGGGCAAGAAGCTCGCGCGGGTTGAAGGGCTTGGAGAGGTAGTCGTCGGCCCCCATTTCGAGCCCGACGATGCGGTCGATTTCTTCGGCCTTGGCCGTAAGCATGATGATGGGGGTGTTGTCGTGCCCCCCGCGCAGGCGGCGGCAGATGGACAGGCCGTCTTCGCCCGGCAGCATCAGGTCGAGCACCAGCAGGTCGAAGTGCTCGCGCTGCCAGAGCTTGCTCATTTCTTTGCCGTCTTCGGCCACGAAAACGTTGAAACCTTGTTCGGACAGGTAGCGACGCAGCAGGTCGCGCAGTCGCGGATCGTCGTCGACGACGAGGATTTTTCGAATGAGGGATTGGTTTTGAGTATTCATGGTCGAAAATGTAACAGGCTCGGGGAAACCCGGAAAGGGGCTGGTAGCAAGATATTACATATTAAGCGTTTGGTAGAATCGGCCCTTGCATCGGCGCATGTCAAGGAAAGAGGCGAGGGCGATTTTTATAGGGGCCCACGCAGGGACCGTTTCGTTCTGCGATGCTCGAATCAAACCGTTTACCATCTCAGGCAGGCCATATAGCTTAGCATCATTGGTCTTAAAATGGACGTCGGCGCGGGTGGGCACAGGCATTTTCTGGAGGGACATGGGCATTACCGGACATCATCTTCTTGCACTGGAAACTTCTTCCAGCGTGTGCGGTGTGGCGCTGCTGTCTTCCGAAGGGCAGGCATACAGGCTGCGCTCCCTGTCTCATGACGCAACCGGCGAACACGCCGAACGCTTGCTGCCCATGGTGGACGAGCTTCTCGAACAGGCCGGGCTTGGCCGCGGCGATCTCGACGCCATCGCCTTCGGCCAGGGGCCGGGCGGCTTCACCGGCCTGCGGGTGGCTTGCGGCGTGGCCCAGGGCATGGCGTTTGCCTTGGGGGTGCCGGTCATTCCCGTGGTATCGCTGCATGCGGCGGCCCTGCGCGACACCGGCGACGAGCCCATCCGGGCCGTAGTGCAAGACGCGCGCATGTCCGAAGTCTATGCGGCTGTCTATGGCAAGGCTGCCGATCACCCTTCGGGCTGGCACACCCTGCACGAGCCTGTCCTGCTCGACGTTTCCGACGTCCTGCCCTGGGTCAGGCGGCAGGCGCGCCAGTGGGCGCGCCAAAGCACGCCGGCGGTCAAGCTGCTGGGCGACGCACTCGATGCCTATCCGCAGATACTGGGCGAAGAAGCCCTGGCCGCCGTGGCGCGGGATTCGGCCGACGACGTGGTGTTGCGTCGGGGCGCCCCGCTGCGCGCCAGCGCCGAGACGGTGGCCCAGCTGGCTTGGCATGCGTTCCAGCGCGGGTGCGTCGTGCAGCCGCATCAGGCGGCGCCCCTTTATGTGCGCGACAAGGTCGCCTATACCACGGCCGAGCGCGAGCAAGGCCGGGGGGGCAATCCCAAGGCGAGGCCGGCCTTGCTCATTCGCGGCATGACCGACGCCGATGTCGACGAGGCGGCATCAATTGAAGGCGCCGTCCAGGCCTTTCCATGGACCAGCGGCAATTTTCGCGACGCGCTCCAGGCCGGCTATGGCGCCTGGGTGGCCTGCGCAGAGGGGCGGATCCAGGGTTTCGCCCTGACGATGTTTGCTCCCGACGTGGCGCATTTGCTGCTGATCGCCGTGCGCCCGGACGCCCAGCGCGGCGGCGTGGGCCATGGCTTGTTGCGCCATTGCGAGGGGCAGGCCCTGGCCCGTGGCCTGCCTGCGATCATCCTCGAAGTGCGTCCGTCCAACGCCCAGGCCCTGGCTTTTTATCGCAACCGCGGATTCACGCAGGTGGGCATGCGCAAAGACTACTATCCCAAGGGCCGCAACGAACGCGAAGATGCTCTGGTGATGGAAAAAAAACTCGGCACCCAGGACGGCCATGGCTGAACTTGTTCCCGATCCGCCGAGCCTGACCGAGGCCCAGAGGTTGTGGTTGCTTGAGCTGGGCCTCGACCGCCCCATGCTGGCCCGCCTTGTGCGCCGTAATCCGCCCCTTGAAGGCGGGGCCGGGCCGGCCGCGGCCGGCGCTGAAGCCGCTTCCGATGTCCAGGCGGGTTCCATGCAGGGCGGCCCTGCGCAGACAGAGGCAGGCGCGGCTGCGCCCGACTCCGCGGCAGGTGCGCAGACGCATTCCGGCGCCCGGCGCGACGAACGAAGCCGCGCCCTGGCCGCTCTGGCAGCTCTCAGACAGGGCGGCAGGGCTGCTTCCGCTCCAGGTCCTGGTCCCGACACCCCCGGCCCAAGCCCAAGCCCAAGCCCAAGCGCCACTCCCGCTCTTGCTTCCCAAGATCCAATGGCGGCGGGCGGATCATCCGACTGGCACGCCCTGGAGGCCGCCATACTAACTTGCGAAGCCTGCGGCCTGCATGCCGGCCGCCAGGCTGCGGTGCCGGGGGCGGGTGCGACCGAATCCGTCGACTGGCTGGTGGTGGGCGAAGCCCCGGGCGGGCGCGATGACGGCCTTGGACAGCCGTTTCAGGGCAAGGCGGGCGACCTTCTGCACGCCATGCTGGCGGCGGCGGGCATCGAGCCCGCGCAGAGGGTTTTCTACACGAATCTGGTCAAATGCCGCCCGCGCAGCAACCGGCCACCCACCCCTGAGGAAATCGCCGCCTGCCTGCCGCATCTGCGCAGACAGGCCGAGCTGCTGCAGCCGCACGGCATACTCGCCCTGGGCCGTCTGGCGGCTCAGGCCTTATTGGGCGAAGCCGCTTCTTTCGAGCATTACAGGGGGCGTGTCCACACCTTTCAGTCCGGGGGGCGCGACATTCCGGTGGTGGTTACCTACCATCCCGCGTCCCTGCTGTCGCGGCCGCGCCACAAGGCCGCGGGCTGGCGTGACCTGAACCTGGCGCGAACGGTGTGCTGAATTGCGAAGCGGCGCGCTGTTTTGCCCGCCGCTTCGCCCCAATGCATCAAGAATTCAACGAAGCGCCTGGCCGTGGCCATGCTGGCCGATCTGCTTGTGCAGATCGGGGTCCCGCTTGTGATTGAGGTGGCTCCAGCGCATGAACAGCAGCATCAGAATGGCAACCAGCAGGCCGAAGATCACGATAATGACCCCGATGCGCAGGTTCAGCCACAGCATCAGGCTGTAGACGGCCAGCATCAGCAGGATATTGAGCTGCTCGTTGAAGTTCTGCACGGCAATCGAGTGCCCCGCCGACAACAGCACATGGCCCCGGTGCTGCAGCAGCGCATTCATGGGCACCACGAAAAAGCCCGACAGGGCGCCCACGAGCAAAAGCAGGCCGTATACCTCCCAGGTTCGGCTTACCAGGGGCATCAGCAGTACGGCTAGCCCCATCAGCACGCCCAGGGGCAGCACCGACAGCGCCTTGCGCAACGGCACGCGTCCCGCGCAGATGGATCCGAACACCGTGCCCAGGGCCGCCACCCCCATCAGGATGGAGGCCTGGTCCAGGCGATAGCCCAGATGCTGGGCGCCCCATTCGATGACGATGAACTGCAGCGTGGCTCCGGCGCCCCAGAAAAGGGTGGTGACCGCCAGCGAGATCTGGCCCAGTTTGTCCGTCCAGAGTATGCGCACATAGCCGGCGAACTCCATCACCAGCTTGCAGGGATTGGTCTGCTGCTTGGGGTAGCTGATGCCGGTTTTTGGAATCAGCAGGTTGCACAGGGCTGCCAGGCAGTAGACGCAGCCTATGAACAAAATGGCCGCCTCGGCCCGGGTCTGCACCACGTCTGGCATCCAGGACAGTTCCAGCAGGTGCTCCGACACCCGGGGGCTGACGAGCACACCCCCCAGCACCGTGCCCAAAATAATGGAGAGCACGGTCAGGCCTTCTATCCAGCTGTTGCCCTTGACCAGTTGCTCGGGCGGCAGCATTTCGGTGACGATGCCGTATTTGGCCGGCGAATAGGCCGCCGCGCCGATGCCCACCAGTGTATAGGCGGCAAACACCAGCACCAACTGGCCGGTCACGTCCAGCCCCGTCATCTGGTAGCTGAACATAAGCATGCAGCCCACGACCTTGACCGCGTTGGTGGCGAACATGACCCGGCCCTTGGGGTAGGAATCGGCGAAGGCGCCGACGAAGGCGGCCAGCACGACATAGGCCAGGGCGAACCACCATTTCATCATCGGCGCCATCCAGTCGGGTCCGTGCAGGTCGACGATGAGCGCAATGGCCGCGATCAGCAGCGCGTTGTCGGCCAGAGACGACAACGCCTGGGCGGCCATGACGAGATAAAAGCCTTTATTCAATGGTGTTCCCGGTTGATGAAGGGAAGGGCAGTGGTGGGACTGGCGTTCGGGACCATCAGCAAGAGGCGGGCGGAGGCTTGTTCAGGGTATATGGCATGGGTCGCGTTTCAGGCAATCATCGAAACAATTCGCGAAAAGAGTTAAAGAGTATAGCGTCAGCGGCACCCCGGCATGGCGCAGGGGCGTGAAAACTCGCGGTTGTCCGGCAAAACTCCCTTGCTGGAACTGCTTTGCGGTGCGGTATCATACAAACCAATTGCCGTCGGAAGCATTTTCCGTTCATTATCTTGCCGCTCCTACATTTCAGCTCATCCGTTCATTGTGCGCCTGACCCAAATAAAACTTGCCGGCTTCAAGTCCTTCGTCGAGCCGACGGTCATACCCACGCCCAGTCAGATGGTGGGCGTGGTCGGCCCGAATGGTTGCGGAAAATCCAACATCATCGACGCCGTGCGCTGGGTACTGGGCGAAACCCGGGCCTCCGAGCTGCGCGGCGAATCGATGCAGGACGTCATTTTCAATGGCTCGGGCAACCGCAAGCCGGCGGCGCGCGCCTCGGTCGAACTGGTATTCGACAATTCCGAGGGCCGCGCGGCGGGCCAATGGAGCACCTACTCCGAAATCGCGGTGCGCCGGGTACTTACGCGCGACGGCACCAGCAGCTATTTCGTCAACAACCAGCAGGTGCGCCGGCGCGACATCCATGACATCTTCCTGGGCACGGGCCTGGGCAGCCGCGGCTACGCCATTATCGGCCAGGGCATGATCAACCGCCTGATCGAGGCCAGGCCCGAAGAGCTCAGGGTCTTTCTCGAAGAGGCCGCCGGGGTGTCCCGGTACAAAGAACGCCGGCGCGAAACCGAGAACCGCCTCAGCGACACGCGCGAAAACCTTTCCCGTGTCGAAGATATTTTGCAAGAACTGGGCGGGCAGCTTGCCAAGCTGGAGTCACAGGCCGAGGTCGCGGCCCGCTATCGCTCTTTGCAGGAAGAAGGAGAGCAAAAGCAGCACGCCCTGTGGTTGCTGAAAGAATCCAATGCTCGCCAAGAGCAGCAGGCAAAGTTCCTGGCCATCGAACAGGCCCAGACCGAACTCGAAGGAGCGATCGCCGGCCTGCGCGCGGGTGAATCCGCACTGGAATCGCGCCGGCAGGCGCATTACGCGGCTGCCGATGCCGTGCACGCGGCGCAGGGCCAGTTGTTCGAGGCCGGCGCCCTGGTCAGCCGGCTCGAGGCCGAGATCCGTCATGTGGTCGATTCGCGCAATCGCCTGCAGGCCAGGCGCGGGCAATTGCAGCAGCAGATCCAGGAATGGACCGACCAGGAGCGGCATTGCACCGAGCAGCTGGCCCAAAGCGAAGAAGAGCTTCAGGCCGCCGCGGCGCGCATCGAAGAAACCCGGCTGCGGGCCGAAGAAGCGGCCGCCGCCTTGCCCGAGATCGACGCCCGGGTCAGGGCCGCCGGCTCCTCGCGCGACGAACTGCGCGGCGTCCTTGCCCGGGTCGAGCAGAACCTGGCGCTGGTGGCGCAGGCGCAGCGCGATGCCGATCGCCAGCTTGGCGCCCTCGAGCAACGTCGCGAGCGCCTCCAGCAAGAGATGCGCGAGTTGGACGCCCCCGACCCCGAAACCGTGCAGCGGCTGGCCGGCGAACTGGCCGTGCTGGGCGAGCAACTCGACGAATCCCAGGGCCGCCTGGCCGAGCTGGAAGACCAGTTGCCCGACCTGGACACCGGACGCGACCACGCACACACCGCCGCGCGCGAAGAATCGCAAGAGCTTGCCCGGCTCGAGGCCCGCCTCTCGGCCTTGGCCAAGCTGCAGGAAGACGTGCAAAAGCAGGGTGCGCTGCAGCCCTGGCTCGAGCGGCACGAACTGACCTCCCTGGGCCGCTTGTGGCAAAAGCTGCAAATCGAGCCCGGCTGGGAGCCGGCCCTCGAGGCAGTACTGCGCGAGCGCATGGCGGCGCTCGAGATACGCCAGCTTGAACATGCCCGCGCCTTTGACGCCGAGCCGCCGCCCGCCAGACTGGCCTTCTATCAGCTTCCGCCCGCCGCACCGGCGGGTCAGGCGCCCGAGGGCCTTACGCCGCTGATATCGCTTCTGCGCATCAGCGATGCCGATTTGCGCACCCTTCTGAACGACTGGCTGCAAGACGTCTACCTGGCCGACGGCGTCGATACGGCGCTGGCGCAAAGAAACCAGCTTCCGAACAACGGTTTGTACGTCGTCAAGGCCGGCCATATGGTCGATCGGCACAGCGTGCGTTTCTATGCCCCCGATTCCGAGCAGGCCGGCTTGCTGGCGCGGCAGCAAGAGATCGAGAACCTGCAGCGCCAGGTCAAGGCGCGGCAACTGCTGGCCGACGAAGCGGTGGCCAAGGTCGCCCGGGCCGAGGCCGCCTGGCAGCAGGTTTCGCAATCCGTGGCGCCCGCCCGCACCCGGGTGGGCGAACTGACCCGGCGGCTGCACGACGTGCAGCTCGAGCATTCAAGGCTGGACCAAAGGGCAAGGCAGTCCAGCGAAAGGGCGGCCCGCATCCGCGAAGAACTGGCCGAGATCGAAGCGCAGTCCGAAGAGCTGCTCGCCAGCCGCGAAGAAGCCGAAGCCCGCTTCGAGGCCTTGGACATCGAGCTGGCCGACCACCAGACACGCTTCTCCGACGCGGAAATGTCGGGCGAAGACCTGGCCCGCGAGGCCGAACAGGCCCGCCAGCAACTGCGCGACCTCGAACGTGCAGTGCAAGAGGCCGAATTCGCCGAGCGCTCCTTGCGAACCCGCATGGCCGATCTCGAACGCAACCTTCAGTTGGCGCGCGACCAGGTGGGACGTGCCAACGACGAACTCGAGGGCCTGCAAGGCGAGCTGTTCGAGCTCGATGCATCGGCGGCTCAGGCTGGGCTGCAAGACGCGCTCGAAGAAAGAGCCAGCCGTGAAGAAACCCTCAATCTGGCGCGCATCGAGCTCGACAACCTGGCCGCCCAATTGCGCACCGCCGACGAAGAACGCATGGCGCAAGAGCGCTCTCTCGAGCCGCGCCGCGAACGCATCATGCAGCTGCAACTGCAAGAGCAGGCGGCGCGCCTGGCGGTAGAGCAGTTCTCCGAACAGCTCGATGCGCACGAGGTCGACCGCGAAGTCTTGAGCAAGCTGTTGGAACAGCGCCCCGACGACTGGCGCCGCACGGGCTGGCTGCAGTCCGAGGTGCAGCGCATTTCCCGCCAGGTCGATGCACTGGGTCCGGTCAACCTTGCCGCGCTCGACGAGCTTTCCACGGCGCGCGAGCGGCGCGCCTTTCTCGACGCGCAGCATCAGGATCTTTGCAGCGCCATCGAAACGCTGGAAGACGCCATACGCAAGATCGACAAAGAAACGCGCGAACTGCTACAAGAGACCTTCGATACGGTCAACGGGCATTTCGGCGAACTGTTCCCGCGCCTGTTCGGCGGCGGTGAAGCCAGGCTGATGATCACCGGCGAAGAGATCCTCGATGCCGGAGTCCAGGTCATGGCGCAGCCACCGGGCAAGCGCAACAGCACCATCCACCTGCTGTCGGGCGGCGAAAAGGCCCTGACCGCAACCGCCTTGGTCTTTGCGCTGTTCAAGCTCAACCCCGCACCTTTCTGCCTGCTGGACGAAGTCGACGCGCCGCTGGACGACGCCAATACCGAGCGCTATGCCAGCCTGGTTTCCAGCATGAGCGAACAAACCCAGTTTTTATTCATATCTCACAATAAAATTGCCATGCAGATGGCTCGCCAGCTTGTCGGCGTCACCATGCAGGAACAAGGCGTTTCGCGCATTGTCGCCGTCGATATCGAATCGGCGCTGCAACTGGCCGAAGCCTGATGCTTAAAGTGCTTAACAGTTTACGGACGCTACGGGGCGGACAATGAGTGATTTGCAGATAGGCCTGATTTCACTGGGCGTGATCCTGATTCTGGTGCTGGTGTGCTTCAACTGGTGGCAGGACCGCCGTGTCAGGCAGCGCATGCAAGAACATTTTCCAGAGGCGGACGAAGACCCGCTCATGGGCGGCCTGCCCGTCGCGGCGGGGCGGCGCGAGCCGGGCATAGGCCCCGCCGCCGGCGCAGACCCTGCCGTCGACGAAGTCACCGAAGCCGATCCGGTCTGCGAGGCGGTCATCGACGTGGTGTTCTCGCACCCCGTTTCGGGTGCGGAGCTGCAGCAGGCGGTGCGCGCCATCCAGAAGGCCGGCGAGAAGCCCGTGCGGGTGCTGGTCGAGCACGAGGGCGGCCACACGCTTCGCCTGCGTGAAGGCAATGCCTATTTGTCGGTGCAATTGGCGGTGTTGCTGGCCAACCGAAGCGGCGCGCTCACCGACATCGAGTGGTCGCATTTGTGGACCATCGCGCAAGACCTGGCCGAGCGCTTCGAAGGCTCAGTCGAGGGGCCCGAGCAGCCGCAGGTGCTGCAGCGCGCCCAGGCGCTCGACGAACTCTGCGCCAGCCTCGACGCCCAAGTGGGCCTGGCGTTGCGGCTGGGCGGCACGCGTGCCCTGGGCGAGGTCCTGCAGGCGGTCAAGGACGCCGGTTTTGTTTCGTACGGCAGCCAGCTTGCCTGGATGTCCGAGGCCGGAGTGCCCAGGTTCATACTGTTGTTCGATGGTGAGCCGGCGGCCGATTTCCAGTCCGAGGGGGTGGACCGCCTCGACCTGCTGCTTGATGTACCGCGCAGCCAGCCCGATGAACAGGCATTCAGCCGCATGGCCAGCGTGGGCCGCGACCTGGCGGCCCGGCTCGGGGGCACCCTGGTCGACGACCAGGCGCAGCCCGTGCTTGAAAACGCCGATCACGCCATCGACGAAAAGCTGCACGAACTTTACAAGAACCTTGAGAAGGCAGGCTTTCCGGCCGCCGAAGGGCGCACGGCAAGGCTGTTCTCGTGAGCCGCAACCACGAATCCGCCCTCGACGTCCAGGAGACCCTGCAGCGCCTGCGCGAAGAAATCGCCGCGCACAACCATCGCTACTATGTGCTCGATGCGCCGGTCATATCCGACGCCAAGTACGACGAGCTCATGACGCAGCTGCAGGCGCTCGAGCAGCAATATCCCGACCTGATCGTGCCCGAGTCGCCCACCCAGCGTGTGGGCGGAGCGCCGCTGTCCGCCTTCGACAGCGTGCGCCACGCCGTGCCCATGCGCTCGCTGGGCAATGCCTTCGAGCCCGACGACATCGTGGCTTTCGACAAGCGCGTGACCGACACCTTGCGCGCTGCGGGCATGGTGGGGCAGGACGAGGCCGTGGAATACATGGCCGAGTGCAAGTTCGACGGCCTGGCCATCAGCCTCCGGTATGAAAATGGCCGGCTGGTGCAGGCCGCCACGCGTGGCGACGGACGGGTGGGCGAAGACGTCACCAGCAATATCCGCACCTTGCGTTCCGTGCCTCTGAAGCTGCGGGGCGACGTGCCCGAGATACTGGAGGTGCGCGGCGAAGTGCTGATGTATCGCAGCGACTTCGACGCGCTCAATGAGGCGCAGCAGGCGCGCGGCGAAAAAATCTTCGTCAATCCGCGCAACGCCGCGGCGGGCAGCCTGCGCCAGCTCGATCCCCGCATCACGGCCCGCCGGCCCTTGCGGTTTTTCGCCTATGGATGGGGACAGGTCCAGGGCACCAGCCTGCAGAGCCAGGCCGGCGCACTCGAGTGGTTCGAGAGCCTGGGCCTGCCCGTCAATCGCGATCGCGCCTTGTTAAGGGGCGCCGAGCAGTTGCTGGACTACTACCAGCGCATGAGCCAGCGCCGGGTAGCCCTGCCTTTCGATATCGATGGCGTGGTGTACAAGGTCAATGCGCTCGATGCCCAGGAGGTCTTGGGTTATGTGGCCCGGGCCCCTCGCTATGCCGTTGCGCACAAGTTTCCCGCCCAGGAAGAAACCACGCTGCTCATGGGCATCGAGGTCCAGGTCGGCCGTACCGGCGCCATTACGCCGGTGGCCCGGCTCAAGCCGGTGTTCGTCGGGGGCGTCACGGTCACCAACGCCACCCTGCACAATGAAGATGAAATCCGCCGCAAGGACGTTCGCGTGGGCGATACCGTCATCGTGCGGCGTGCCGGTGACGTCATCCCCGAGGTGGTCGGCCCCGTCGTCGAGCTACGGCCCGAGGGGACCGAGCTGTTCGTCATGCCCACGGCCTGTCCGGTGTGCGGCTCGGCCATACAGCGGCTGGAAGGCGAGGCGGTATCGCGTTGCACGGGCGGCCTGTTCTGCGCCGCGCAGCGCAAGCAGTCCTTGCTGCATGCCGCCGGCCGCAAGGCGCTGGACATCGAGGGCCTGGGCGAGAAACTCATCGATCAACTGGTCGACAGCGGCCGCATCCGTTCATTGGCCGATCTGTTCACCCTGCGGGTCGAAGAGCTGGTCCTGTATGACCGAATGGGCAGGAAGTCGGCCGAGAACCTGGTGGCGGCCATCGACAAGGCGCGCAGCCCGTCGTTGGGGGCTCTGTTGTTCGCCATGGGCATCAGGCAGGTGGGCGAGACCACGGCGCGCGATCTGGCCCTGCATTTCGGCTCCATCGAGGCGGTCATGAACGCCGACGAAGAGGCGCTGCTCGTCGTCAACGACGTGGGCCCCGTGGTGGCCAGTTCCATCCTGCAGTTCTTCGCCGAGCCGCACAATCGCGAGATTGTCCAGGCACTGATGGACGCTGGCGTGCATCCCAGCGTCGATGCGGCGCCCTCCGGCAGGCTGGTCCTGAGCGGAAAGACGCTTGTGCTGACCGGCACCCTGCCGTCGCTCACGCGCGACGAAGCCACGCGGCGCATATTGGCAGCCGGCGGCAAGGTTAGCGGTTCGGTTTCCAAAAAAACGAGCTATGTCGTGGCGGGCGAAGAGGCCGGCAGCAAGCTGGTGAAGGCCCAGGACCTGGGCGTTGCCATTCTGGACGAGGCCGGCCTGATTGCGTTGCTGGATGGGGTTGCTTGAGTTTTTTTTGAGTCCTTGAACCGCCGTCGGCGCCGGGGCTGAATCGGCGGGCGGAGCTCACGGTCCAGCCTGGCGGCTGGACTTCCCGCGTTCAGGACATTTTCTGGTGCGAATCGTGGTATGCAAAACGGCCGCCGTGCCTTTGTGGGCGCGGCGGCCGTTGTTGTGATTGGCTGGCAAGTTGCTGCAGCCAGCCGGGCACGGTTTTTACTTGACGTCGGCCGACTTCATGAGTTCTTGCTGGAACTGTCCGAGCTTGTCCTGGCGCAGCATTTCTTCGATCTGCGTCTTGACGTCCTTGAGTTCGGGCAGCGAGACGGGGCGGGCGTCCTCGACCTGGATGACGTGCCAGCCGAACTGGGTCTGGACGGGCGCATCGGTCATCTGGCCTTTCTTGAGCTTTTCGACGGCCTGGGCGAACTCGGGCACATAGTTGCTGCTGGGGCCCCAGCCCAGATCGCCGCCCTTGGCGCCGCTGCCCGGATCGATGGAGTCTTTCTTGGCGGCTGCCTCGAAGGTGGTCTTCTTGCTCTTGATGGCGGCAATGATGTCTTTGGCGGCCTGCTCGTCCTTGACCAGGATGTGGCGCAGCTTGTATTCCTGGCGGCCTTCCTGGGCCTTCTTGATTTCGTCGTACTCGGCCTGGATATCCGCGTCGGTGACCGGGTGCTTCTTGAGGTGGTCGGCCATGAGGGCGCGCACCAGGATGCTTTGGCGGGCCAGTTCGATTTCTTGCTTGACGGCGGCCTGCTTGTCGATGCCTGCCTTTTCGGCCGCTTGCACGGCAACCTGCCTGCCGATCATTTCTTGCTTGACCTGCTCGCGCAGCTGGGGAGAATCAGGCGCCCCTTGCGAGATCAGCAGGCTGACGAAGTCGTCGAGCTGCTTTTGTGTGATGGCCTTGCCGTTGACCGTGGCGACGTTTTGAGCGTATGCCGGAATGGCGATGATGCAGCTTGCGGCAAACAGGGCGAGTCGTTTCATGGATACCTTTTTGTTCAAGATTTACTGGTCACGATGGCCAGGGCGTGGATGGGATGGGGGATGAGATCGTGCACGCGATCATACACGAGGCGGTGGCGCGCCAGACTGCCAAGGCCCGCGAAATGCGGCGAGGCGATGACGACGCGGAAATGGCTGGCGCCGTCGCGCGCACCGGCGTGCCCCGCATGCAGGTGGGATTCGTCGATGATTTCAATGCTGGACGGATCGAGCCCGGCCAGCCGCTCACGAAGCAGCGCGGCACGTTGGCCGGCAACGGTGTCGGATGCGGACATCAGGGGTTTTCCTTTTTTGGCAGCGAAGCGCCGGTGTCTTCTTTGATGTGGCGCCCCAGCCAGATGGACTGGGCAATGACGAAGACCAGCATCAGCGCCATCAGGCCGAACACCTTGAAGTTGACCCACTGGGCATCGGTGAAGTGGCCCGAGAACGCCACATAAAGATTGAGGGCGCCCGAAAGAATGAAAAAACCCGCCCAGCTGGCGTTGAGCTTGTTCCAGACGG
The DNA here is from genome assembly GCF_003096595.1 of Pusillimonas noertemannii. Classification (GTDB taxonomy): domain Bacteria; phylum Pseudomonadota; class Gammaproteobacteria; order Burkholderiales; family Burkholderiaceae_B; genus Pusillimonas; species Pusillimonas noertemannii. The sequence continues at coordinate 1,169,411 of NZ_QEKO01000001.1, forward strand.
CCTCGTCAAGCGAGATCTGCCCGCCCATGACCTTCTGCAGCAGATTGCGCCCGAAGACCCAGCGGCCGACCAGCAGAATGCCGGCGAAAAGCCAGTAAAGAACAGTGGGCTTCCATTTGATGAAGGCGTCGTTGTGCAAGAGCAGGGTGGCGCCGCCGAAGACGACGATGACCCCCAGGTTGATCCAGTGCATGGCTTCGATCGCCTTGCCCCGCAGCTTGAGCCAGATGATCTGGCCCACGCCGGCCGCCATGGCTACGGCGGTGGCCGTGTAGATATCGTAGAACCTGAACGCCAGAAAGAAGAGAATCAGCGGGAACAGGTCGAAGAGGAATTTTTTCATTCAGAGGGTTCGAAGTCGAGCGACAGGGAGTTGATGCAGTAGCGCAGGCCGGTGGGGGGCGGGCCGTCGGGGAAGACGTGCCCCAGGTGGGAATCGCACACATTGCACAGGACTTCAGTGCGCACCATGCCGTGGCTGGTGTCTTGCTCTTCGCGGACGAGATCGGGGTCGAGCGCCTTGAAATAACTGGGCCAGCCGCAGCCGGCATCGAACTTGGTGTCGGAGGCGAACAGCGCGGTGCCGCAGCCCACGCAACGATAGATGCCGTGCTGGGTAGTGTCCCAGTAGCGGCCCGAGAAAGGGCGCTCTGTGCCTTTTTGCCTTGCGACGTAGTATTCTTCGGGCGAAAGCTGCGCCCGCCATTCGGCGTCGGATTTACGAACCTTTTGCATGAAAACACCCTGCCGTGTCGTGTATTGAAGCATTCACTATGTTAATCGACTTTGAAAAGCCGCGTCGGTTCCCCGCCAAGGTGAAATCAGCACGGTGGCTGGTGCGGTTGTCGGGCGCTATGCAGGGAATCCCCTAAAAGACTTTGCCCTCATTTCTCTCCATAATGCCTAGTTAGCACAAACCTGAAATGTATTTCAGGCTAACAGTTGTGCTGCTTAATCGACTCACACAGTGTGGTAGGGATGGATTCGACAATAATACTGATATTGCTCCAGGACGGCATCCTGAATGGCGCCGTATATGCACTGCTGGGGCTTGCCCTGGTACTGGTGTTCCTGGTCACGCGGGTAATTTTCATTCCCCAGGGCGAGTACGTCGCCTATGGGGCCCTTACTTTGGCCTTCCTGGTCAACGGCAAGATTCCGGGCACGGTCAATCTGCTGCTCATCGTGGGCATCGTGGTGTTCATCGCCGATCTTATCGCGGCGCTGCGCAGCCGCGAATGGGCCACCCTGCCCAGAAAGGCGTTCTGGTCGCTGGTGGTGCCCCTGATACTGTTCTTCGCGGCGCCCTACATCGTCAGCACGACCACGCCCCTCTGGGTCAATGTCCTGTATGCCTTGGCGCTGGTCATTCCCCTGGGCCCCATGGTCTATCGCCTGGTGTTCCAGCCGGTGGCCGAGGCCAGCGTCCTCGTCCTGCTCATCATTTCGGTGGCGGTGCACTTTGCCATGACAGGCCTGGGCCTGGTGTTCTTCGGCGCCGAGGGCTGGCGCACGCCGCCCTTCATGGAAGGTGAAATCCAGATGGGCGCCATCTCGTGGTCGGCGCAGACTTTCTTCGTGCTGGCCACCTGCGCGCTGCTGATCATCGCACTGTGGATCTTCTTCGGTAAAACCCTGTACGGCCGCGCCTTGCGCGCCACGGCCGTCAACCGGCGCGGCGCCCGGCTGGTGGGCATCAGCACCAATATGTCCGGCAGCCTTACCTTTACCCTTGCGGCCGCCATCGGCGCGCTGTCGGGCATGCTCATCGCACCCGTTACCACCATCTACTACGACACAGGCTTCCTGATCGGCCTCAAGGGCTTCGTGGCCGCCATCATCGGCGGCCTGGGCAGCTACCCCCTGGCCGCCATCGGCGCACTGTTCGTCGGCATTCTCGAGGCATTCTCGTCGTTCTGGGCCAGCGCCTATAAAGAGGTAATAGTGTTCACCCTGATCATTCCGGTATTGCTGTGGCGCTCGTTCGGCACAACTCACGTTGACGACGAGGAGTAATCATGAACCGCATCATCCTGATTGTTTTCCTCGTCATCATGGCGTTGCTGCCGGCCTGGTCGGGCACGCCCGAATTCTGGATCACCCAGCTCAATTACATCGGGCTTGCCTCCCTGGTCGTGCTGGGGCTCATATTGCTTACCGGCGTGGGCGGCCTGACCTCGTTCGGCCAGGCGGCCTTCGTGGGCATCGGCGCTTATGCCACCGCCTACCTCACCACCGCCTCGGGCTGGTCGCCCTGGCTTGCCCTGGTGGCGGGCCTGGTCATCACCTTCGCGGTGGCCTATGTTCTGGGCGCCATCACCCTTCGGCTGTCCGGGCACTATCTGCCCCTGGGCACCATCGCCTGGTGCCTGTCGCTGTACTACCTGTTCGGCAACCTCGAGTTCCTGGGCCAGTACGACGGCATCGCCGGCATCCAGGCCATCAACTTCCTGGGCCTTTCGCTGCGCGACGGCCGCGACATCTACTACCTGATCTGGCTCGTCGTGCTGCTGTCCATGTGGGCCACCCGCAACCTGCTCGATTCGCGCCCGGGCCGGGCCATCCGGGCCCTGCGAAGCGGCGGTGGCATGGCCGAGTCCTTCGGCATCAACATGGCTTCGTACAAGGTCATCATCTTCGTCTACTCGGCCCTGCTGGCCTGCCTGTCGGGGTGGCTGTACGCCCACATGCAGCGCGCCGTCAGCCCCAGCCCGTTCGGCCTGAACTACGGCATTGAATACCTCTTCATGGCGGTCGTGGGCGGCGGCACCAGCGTCTGGGGCGCCATCGTGGGCTCGGGCCTGATTCTTACGCTCAAGGACCAGATCCAGAACGTGCTGCCCAAAATCATCGACACCACGGCCAACTTCGAACTCGTGGTCTTCGGTATCCTGATGGTGCTGGTGCTGCAGTATGCGCGCGACGGCGTCTGGCCCATCATCGCATCGTGGTGGAACAACATCACCGGCCAGGCCAAGAGCCGCCGCAGCGCGGTCGCGCCTCCCGAAGCGCCCGCATTGCCGCAGCGCCAGCGCCCCGAGCTGGGCACGCTGGTGCTCGACGTCGACGCCGCGCGCAAAGAGTTCGGCGGCCTGGTCGCCGTGAACGACATCAGCTTCTCGCTCAAGGCCGGTGAAATCATGGGCCTCATCGGCCCCAACGGCGCGGGCAAAAGCACCACCTTCAACCTTATTACAGGCGTGCTGCCGGCCACAAGCGGCAAGATCACCTTCCTGGGCAACCGCCTCGACAAGCTGCCTTCGCGCGAAATCGCGAAGCTGGGCGTGGGGCGCACCTTCCAGCACGTGCAGTTGCTGCCCACCATGACAGTGCTCGAAAACGTGGCGCTGGGTGCGCACCTGCGCAGCAAGGTCGGCGTGCTGCCCGCCGCGCTGCATATCGAGCGCCGCACCGAGGCGGCCTTGTTGCACGAAGCGGCCAAGCAGCTGCAGCGCGTCGGCCTGGGCGACTACCTGTACGAACAGGCGGGCAACCTGGCCCTGGGCCAGCAGCGCATTCTCGAGATCGCGCGCGCCTTGGCGGCCGATCCCATCCTGCTGCTGCTCGACGAGCCCGCCGCGGGCCTGCGCTACAAAGAAAAGCAAGAGCTCGCCAAGGTGCTTGACCAGCTTCGCAAAGAAGGCATGAGCATCCTGCTGGTCGAGCACGACATGGATTTCGTCATGAATCTTACCGATCACCTCGTCGTCATGGACTTCGGCACCAAGCTGGCCGAAGGCACGCCCGCCGACGTCCAGCAAAACCCGGTCGTGCTTGAAGCCTATCTGGGCGGCATCGACGACGATCTCGAATTCGAGACATCCGAAGACACGGCAACCGCAGGAGGCACAGCATGAGCACCGCCGCGCAACAACCGGTGCTGAAGGTCGACAACCTCTGCACCCAATACGGCAAGGTCCATGCCCTGCTCAATGCCAACATCACTGTCGCGCCCGGCAGCATCGTTACCGTCATCGGCGGCAACGGCGCGGGCAAGTCCACGCTGCTCAACTCCATCATGGGCTCCTTGCCCACCACGGGCAGCAGCGTAGGCGCGGTACAGTACCTGGGCCAGCAGGTAAGCGGCTGGAATGTCGAGCGCCGTGTGGCGGGCGGCATGTCGCTGGTGCCCGAACTGCGCGAGCTGTTCGGCAGCATGACGGTCGAAGACAACCTGCTGCTGGGCGGTTTCCGGCTGTACCGGGCGCGCCAGGCGGGCTGGAAAGAAAAAATGGACGAAGTCTTCGACATCTTCCCCAGGCTTCGAGAGCGCCGCCAGCAGCACGCCGGCACGCTTTCGGGCGGCGAGCGGCAGATGCTGGCCGTGGGGAGGGCGCTAATGGCCCAGCCCAAGCTGCTTATGCTCGATGAGCCCAGCCTGGGCCTTGCACCCCGCATCGTGCGCGAGATCTTCCAGATCATTGCGCGCTTGCGCAGCACGGGTGTGTCCATCTTGCTGGTCGAACAAAATGCGCGCGCCGCGCTGCAGGTGGCCGACTATGGGTATGTGCTTGAAACGGGCGAGGTGGTACTTGAAGGCCCGGCAAAAGAGCTGGCGCACAATCCGAGGGTGATCGAGAGTTATCTGGGGCTGGGCAAGAAGGGCGAGGCCGAGCCGGCCTGATCTTTTTGCTGTGTTCTTGTTTTTGTGAAAGGGAGCATTTTTGCTCCCTTTCTTCGTCTGGCTATTTGCGCTTTGTTGTGGTGTTTCTTCAAGCGTCAGGGCGTTGGTTCTTGCTCCGTTCGTCCGCTTTCTCTGGGCGTGAAGATGTTTGTTCTTGCCCATTCCCGCGTTATGTATGCGCTGCGACGGCATTTGCTCTCGCTTCGCTCTGTCTTGGTTGCGGAGGCGTTGGTTCTAAACCCGTTCCTGCGTCTGACAGTGAGGGCGTTTGCTCTAGCTCCTATTTCTGCGCTATCTCATGATTGTGATGGTGTTCGTCTTTAACCCGTTCCTGCGCTGCGGGGTATGTCTGTTCCGGTCGGAGCCGGTCGGCCCTTCGGGCCCGCCTGCCCGCATCCTCCGGGCCTTCGCCCTCCGTTCTGCGGCGCCTGGCTCGACCGCCAACGCCCGGCCCAGACACACCCCACATCACAGGAACTGCATTGGGGTGAATAAACGGCCTGTTTTCGAGGCGCAGGGACGAAATTATGGCCCGCTTGCGAGGCACGTGTTTGAGTGTTGCCTCTTGAGAGAAGAAATCCAACCCTTCAAACCAAGAAGTTCTGAAGCGCATCAATCCTAGACACCGAGAGGCGTGATGCGGGGAAATATTTTGGGCGACGTTGAGCGAGCCGAGCGGCCTGTCATTTTTGGGGATGCAAGCCCGCAACTGTTCGAGCGCGACGGGTGTGTACAGCCCGGGGGGCTGTACACCGCGCGAGTTTTGCGGGCGCCCCAAAATGATAGGGTGCGAGGGCAGCCGGCGAAGCCGGCCGAAGCTCTCCGGCGCCCAAAATATTTCCCCGCAGCGCGCCGGTTTAAGACTCAGAAACTGCCTTTCGATCCGCAGCGCGCCGGTTTAAAACTCAGAACCAACCTTCCGGTCTGCAGTACGCTGGCTCAAAGACCTAAAAAGACAGCCTTCCAATCCGTAGCACGCCGGATCAAGAACTCAAAATACAGCCGCGGCTAAATGCCCAGAAGCGCCCCGAAGGTATCCTGCTTGGACGCCAATGCATCAGGCTCGGCCTGGTCGATGACCTGGCCCTCGTGCATGACATAGAAGCAATCGGCCAGAGAGCCGGCGAAATCAAGGTTTTGCTCGATGAGAACCGCCGTATACCCCTTGTCGCGCAACTGATCGATGAGGTGGGCCAGGCCCTGCACCATCACAGGAGCCAGGCCGTCCGCGATATTGTTCAGCAAGAGTAGGTTCGCGCCCGTGCGCAGTATGCGCGCCACCGCCAGCATTTGCTGCTCACCGCCCGAAAGGCGCGTGCAGGGCATGTGCCGGCGCGGGTAGAGATTGGGTAGCAGCTCGTAGATTTCGGCCAGCGACATGCCCCCGCCCAGCGTGTCTTCGGTATTGGAGGGCAGAAGCAGGTTCTCTTCACACGACAAGCCCGTGAAGATGCCCGTATCCGCCCCGCAGTAGCCCACCCCGAGATGCTGGATTTTGTCGTGTGTGTGGTGGATGGATTCAGTGCCGTGGATGCGCACCGAGCCTGTGCGAAAGGAAGTAAGGCCCATGATGGCCGGCAGCAGCGTGTCGTGGCCCGAGCCGGGGCGGCCGAGAAGCGCCGTGACCTGGCCTGCAGGCACCATGAAGTCGACGCCCCTGAGCACATGGGCGCCCTCATGCCAGGCATGCAGGTCGGATGTTTCGAGAGCAGGAATACTCGATAAGGCGGCCAGAAAACGTTCAGGCATATTATTGATTGTCGAAACGACGCTTACAGGGAACCGGCATGGGCGGCCAGCCAATGCCGATTAGTATGAAATTTTCCTGTAATAAGCGCCATGGGGGTTTTTCATAGGCTATGGAAAACCCCCATTCAACCAAACAGAAGAGAGCGGGTCAGCGGGGTGGCGTCTTGTGCTTGTAGTCGCACAGGTCGGCAATGCCGCACTGGGGGCATTTGGGAGTGCGCGCCACGCATATATAGCGCCCGTGCAGGATCAGCCAGTGGTGGGCGTCCTGTAGGAACTCCTTGGGGATGTACTTTTCGAGCTTGCGCTCCACCTCGAGCACATTCTTGCCGGGGGCCAGGCCGGTGCGGTTCGCGACGCGGAAAATATGCGTGTCCACCGCGATCGTGGGGTGGCCGAAGGCGGTATTGAGCACCACATTGGCCGTTTTCCGGCCCACTCCCGGCAGCGCCTCGAGGGCTTCGCGGTCTTCCGGCACCTCGCCGCCGTACTGCTCAAGCAGAATGTGGCATGTTTTCAGGACGTTCTGGGCCTTGGTCTTGTACAGCCCGATGGTCTTGATATAGTCGGTCAAGCGCTCGAGGCCCAGGTCGACGAGCCCTTGAGGTGTCCCGTGGGCGGGAAAGAACTTCGCGGTGGCCAGGTTCACCGACTTGTCGGTGGCCTGGGCCGACAGAATGACCGCGATCAGCAACTGGAACGTCGTCTCGTAGTGCAGTTCGGTGGTCGGAGAAGGGTCGGCGGCCTGCAGGCGTTCGAATATCTGGCGGCGTTTCTGCTGATTCATGGAGTGGCGGAAGCTCGGCGCGCGCGTGCCCGGGCAAGCGCATCTGCGATGATTTTTTGTTTGGCGTCTTCGTTGAGCAGGGCGGCGGAACTGAGCGAAGCCTTGTTGGCCAGGGTGCGCGCCGCCAGCGACGAAGATTCTGGATGCTGCGCCTGCAGCCGGCGTTGGCGCGCCTGGTGGTGTTCGCGGGCCTGTTCGGCATGGGCGGGCGTCCATTCGTGGCCGGCCGGCCGCATCTCGATGCAATCGACGGGGCAGGGCGGCAGGCACAGGCCGCAGCCGGTGCACTGGCTTGCCAGGACCGTGTGCATGAGCTTGTTGGCCCCCACTATGGCGTCGACCGGACAGGCCTGGATGCACAGGGTACAGCCGATGCAATGGGATTCGTCGATTAGGGCGACAGTCAGGGGCAAGTGCTCGCCGCAGGAAGGGTCCAGCTGCTGCTCGGGCCTGGCAAGCAGCCGGGCCAATGCCTGGACGCCCTGCTGGCCGCCCGGAGGGCAGCGATTGATGGCCTCGTTCTCGTGGGCGATGGCCTGGGCGTAGGGCCGGCAGCCCTCGTAGCCGCATTGCGTGCATTGCGTTTGCGGCAGCAGGGCATCGATCCGGTCGACGAGGGAAGGCAGGGTCATGACGAAAAAAAGGGGCGTGGCGCCCCGATGCGGTGCAGGGCCGGGCCCTGGTCAGGCCGCTTGCGATTGACGAATGAACTCTGTGATTTTAGGACAAATCGTTTCACGCCACCGGCGGCCCGAGAAAATGCCGTAATGGCCCGCACCGGGCGCGGTGTAGTGGCTCTTGCGTCCCGACGGAATGTTCTTGCACAGCTTATGCGCTGCGCGAGTCTGGCCCAGGCCCGAAATATCGTCCAGCTCGCCTTCGATGGTCATGAGGGAGGTGCGCGTAATGGCCGCCGGGTCGACCCGTTGGCCGTCGATCTCCCATTTGCCGCGCGGCAGCAGGTGTTCCTGGAAAACGACGCGGATGGTGTCCAGATAGAACTTGGCCGGCATGTCGAGCACGGCATTGTATTCGTCGTAGAAGCGCCGATGCGCCTCGGCGTCGCCGTCGTCGCCCTTGATGAGGTCGAGATAGAAGTCGTAGTGCGAACGCACATGCCGCTGCGGGTTCATGGCGACGAAGCCCGCATGCTGCAGGAAGCCCGGGTACACCAGGCGACCCGCGCCGGGATAGCGGGGCGGCACGCGGTGGATGAGGTTGTCTTCGAACCAGGAATAGGGCTTGGTGGTGGCGAGCAGGTTGACTTCGGTGGGCGATTCGCGGGTATCGATGGGGCCGCCCATCATGACCATGCTGGCCGGCGTACAGGGGTCTTTGTCGGCTGCCATGAGGGAAATGGCGGCCAGAACGGGCACCGTGGGCTGGCACACCGAGATGACATGGGTGTCGGGCCCTAGGAACTGGATGAATTCGCGCACGTAGCGCACGTAGTCGTCAAGGCGCAGAATGCCCAGATCGGCCGGCACCATGCGTGCATCGATCCAGTCGGTGACATAGATGTCGTGCGCGGGCAACAAGGCCCTGACCGTGTCGCGCAGTAGAGTGGCGTGATGGCCCGAAAGCGGGGCGACCAGGAGCACCTTGGGGTCGGCGGGCCGGTTGGCCGGCAGCTTGCGCTGGAAATGCACCAGGTCGCAAAAGGGCTTGTGCAGCACTGTCTTGTCGCGCACGGCGACAGCCTTGCCATCGACCTGGGTGGAATCGAGCCCCCACGCGGGTTTCTCGTAGTCTTTGCCCAGCCGGTGGATCAGTTCGTAGCCGGCCGCAATATGGCGCGACATGGGGGTATAGGCCAAGGGGCTGTACGGATGCGAGAACAGCTGTGACCCGGTATCTGAAAAGGCCAGAAGCGGGGTCAGGAACGAGCGCTGGAGTTCGTGCAGGTCGTAAAGCATGAAAACCCGTGGCGAAGTGGTTGAAGGTTAAATTATAAGGTTATGCCCAATAATAATAAAAATATTCTTTTACTGAATGTATTGGACGCATACATCAGGCCCACCGGTGTGGCGCCGTTTTGCCCTTGCATGGTTGCATTCGGCATGCCTGGGGCGGCCGGCGCGCCAGTACTGGGTCTTTTTATATATTTTATATATTAAAAGCGTGCCAAATAGCCAGGCGCGTGTTGTCCAGAGGCCACGGTGGCGGCCTGCCTACCAGTAGTTTTCCAGGGCCAGGTTGCCCGGGTTGCCTCGACGGCCCACGGCAAAGCCGCGCGTCTTCAGAAGTTGGCGGGCCTCGCTCAGCATGTCGGGGTTGCCGCAAAGCATCACCTTTGAGACATCGGCGTTCAGTTCGCGGCCCGCCAGGGCTTCGAGCCGGCCGTCCTCGATCAGGCGGGTGAGCCTGGCCTGGGGCATGTCCTGATAGGGTTCGCGAGTAGGAACGGGCAGATAGGTAAGCCGGGCGCGCCGAGGCAGGGCGGCGGCCTCGGGCAGGCCTTCGCGGCTCCATTGCAATATGCGTTCGCGATACGCCAGTTCTTCGACGGACCGCACGCCGTGGACCAGGACGATATGGTCGAAGGCGGACCAGGTGGCGGGGTCTTGCAGCAGCGAAAGATAGGCCGACAGCCCCGTGCCCGTGGCCAGAAGCCAGAGATCGCCGTATCCCGTGGCATCGTCCGGTCGATTGCCGGCCGGGGAAACTGCATCAATCGCCGTGCCGTCCGGGCTGGACGGGGCGGCGCCGCCCGGAATGAACCGATCTAGAGTTAGAAAGCCGAAGGCGGTCTTGTCCACATACAGCGGGTCGCCCGGCTGCAAGGCCGCAAGACGGGGGCTGAACTCGCCCTCGGGTACGACGATGGAGTAGAACTCGAGCAAGTCGCGCTGCGAGGGCGGCGTCACCATGGAATACGCGCGCCAGATGGACGGCGGTTCGTCGGGCAGCCCGGCGGCGGGCAGCCCCAGACGGGCGAACTGGCCCGCCGTGAACTCGAATTCGGGGCTGCGGGTGGTTTTGACGGACAGGAGCTTACCCGGCACCCAGGAGTCGACCTGCAGGACGGTTTCGCGCGTGTACTTCGAATCAGGCATGGATATGTCTTGCTATGCCGAAAAGCCTTAGCGCTCGAGATGCTGCAGCTTGCCTTCGACGCCGTTCCATTCGTCGGCGTCGGGCTGGGGTTTCTTGGACCGGTTGATCATGCCGAACTCGGGCGACAGCTCGGCGTTCAGCGCGATGAAGTCGACCTGGTCGGCCGGCACGTCTTCTTCGGCGAAAATGGCATTGGCCGGGCATTCGGGCACGCAGACCGCACAGTCTATGCATTCATCGGGGTCGATGACCAGGAAGTTGGGGCCTTCGCGGAAGCAGTCGACAGGGCAGACATCGACGCAGTCGGTGAATTTGCACTTGATACAGTTTTCGGTGACGACGTGGGTCATGAAATGAAGCTCCAGTAAGTATCGCAATGGTCAATACCCTGGCGACCTGGCTTGCTGGGCTTTGCTGCGTCGAAAAGGAAAGGCATTAAACATTACAATAGGGCGATAGTACGCGATAGAGATTTTACCCAATAAAAACAGAGACTCCCCGATAGACCTGCCCCAGCGTCGGGTCTTTGGCCCGCTTCCCCGGCATTGCGCCCTTACGAATCCGTCGTTTCATGATCATTACTTCGCTTCTCGATACCGATCTGTACAAGTTCACCATGATGCAGGTGGTGCTGCATCATTTCCCCGCCGCGCAGGTCGAGTATCGCTACAAGTGCCGAACGCCCAACATCAATCTAAGCGCCTATCTCGACGAAATCCGCGCCGAAGTGCACTCGCTGTGCCAGCTCAAGTTCACCGAACAAGAGCTCGACTACCTGCGCAGCCTGCGTTTCATCAAGAGCGATTTCGTCGATTTCCTGGGGCTGTTCCATTTGCCCGAAAAATGCATCCAGCTGTCGCTGGGCGAGCGTACGGGCGAGATCGACATCACGGTGAAGGGGCCCTGGCTGCACACCATATTGTTCGAGATCCCGGTGCTGGCCATCGTCAACGAAGTGTATTTCCGCAACGAATGCAAGGATCCGGGCTGGGATGAAGGCCGCCAGCGTCTGCAGTCCAAGATGCAGCTGGTTACCGACGACCCCGAGCTGGCCGATTTCCGGGTGGCCGAGTACGGCACGCGGCGCCGTTTCTCCAAGGTGTGGCACGAAGAAGTCGTCACCACCATGAAAAGGCAGATGGGCGAGCATTTTGCCGGCACCAGTAATGTAAAGCTGGCCATGAAGCACAACGTCACGCCCCTGGGCACCATGGGCCACGAGTACCTGCAGGCCTGCCAGGCGCTGGGCCCCCGGCTGCGTGATTCCCAGGTGTTCGCGCTCGAGGTCTGGGCCAAAGAGTACCGCGGTGACCTTGGCATCGCCTTGTCCGACGTCTACGGAATGGATGCATTCCTGCGCGACTTCGACATGTATTTCTGCAAGCTCTTCGACGGCGCGCGCCACGACTCCGGCGACCCTTTCCTGTGGGGCGAGCGGTTGCTGGCGCACTATGCGGCGAACCGCACCGACCCGCGCACCAAAACCCTGGTGTTTTCCGACGCGCTGACATTTCCGCGCGCCATCGAGCTTGCGCGTCGCTTTGCCGGCCGCTGCAAGGTCTCTTTCGGCATCGGCACCAATCTTACCAACGACCTGGGGCACGAGCCCCTGCAGATCGTCATGAAGATGGTCCGCTGCAATGGACAGCCGGTGGCCAAGGTGTCCGACGCGCCCGAGAAAACCATGTGCGATGATCCCGCCTACCTGGCATACTTGCGCCAGGTATTTCAACTGCCCCCCAGCCCCTGAGCCAGGGCGGGGCCATCCAAGGAAAAACAATGAGCAATATTCAACGCGTCAACGTCGGCAAGCGCCTTTCCGATATGGCGGTCTACAACGGCGTGGCGTATCTGGCGGGACAGGTTCCCGATGACGGCAAGGCCGATATCGGCGAACAGACCCGACAGGTCCTGGCGACGATAGACCGCTTGCTGGAAGAGGTGGGGTCGGACAAGACCCGCATCCTGATGGCCCAGATATTTCTTGCCGACATCCAGGATTTCGCCGGCATGAATGCCGCCTGGGAGGCCTGGGTGCCGGCAGGCAACGCGCCGCCGCGGGCCACTGTGCAAGCGCTGCTCGCGAATCCTGACTACAAGGTCGAGATCGTCGTTACCGCCGCTGTCTGAGGCGACCGACGCCGCAGCCTTGACGCCTTGATGGTCAGCTATTTGCGTGCTCATGCGACTGTCCTTTTAGTGTTAACAGACCCTACAGCAGCAGGGCGGCCAGCGTGCCGCCCAGTTCATGGCAGTGGGCCCGGTCTTCGGGCCCGATTTCTTTTGGGGCGGCGATCGCCTGCGGGGTCTGGGCATGGGTCAGCACGATGCGTGGCGGCGCAACCTGCTCCAGCCGCCAGCCGGTGCAAATTTTTTGTGTCTGGCGCACGGCGCCCTGGCCGTCCGAGCCGGCGGCCACCAGCAGGCCATAGGGGCGTCCGTTCAGCCTGTCCAGCACGCCGTAGTAGCAGCGATCGAAGAACTCTTTCATTTCACCGCTGAGCGAGCCCAGGTTCTCGGGCGCGCAAAAAATGTATCCGTCGGCTTGCAGCAGGTCTTCGGCGCCTGTTTGCGCGGCCCGCACGAGCCTGGCCTCGAAACGGCCCATGGCATCCAGCTCGCGCGCGATGTCCTGGGCGCCCCGCTGGGCGGCCTCGGCCATCTGGCGGGCGGCGCCGGTGCGCGAATGCCAGACGATAAGTAGCTTGCGGTGTGTGTTGTCCATGGGCGGGCGGGGTTGGCGGCTTCTGTGGCGGGTGGTTTCAAGAAACGGTAGTATAGAAGCCGCGCCACGGGCAATACCCTGCGCGTGCAGCCGGCGTGCCGCCGCGCCCCGAATCAGGCTGTAAACCTTTTTGCCTCTTGTCCTTTTATGTCCAGTACGCTTCCTTCCGATGCCGACGCGCCCCCCTTCGATGCGTCGTGGTTCGAACAGGTGGGCGCCGGCGTGGACGATGACGGCAAGGCGCTGCTTCGATCCGCTGTCCAGTGGGTGCGGCAGCCCCTGCGCGAAACCAGGGCCAGTACTGGTGAACCCCTCGACGCGCATTGCGCTTCGGTCGCCCGCATTCTGGCGCAGATGCACACCGACGCCGCAACCCGGGCCAGCGCCCTGCTGGCCGTGCTGCCCGACGAGGCCCAGACCGACAAGCGCAAGAATCCCTTGCTCAAGACCTTCGGGCCCGAGGTGGCCGCCCTGGTGCAGGGTACCCGCTCGCTGCTGCGGCTGGGCCGCATAGCCGGCCAGTCGCGCGACGACTCCGCCGACCGGCAGGACCAGAAGGAAATGCAGCGCAAGATGCTGCTTGCCATGGCGGCCGACCTGCGCATCGTGCTGCTGCGGCTGGCATCGCGCCTGCAATCGCTGCGCTGGCACGCTGAATCGCGCACGCCTTGCCCCGCCGAGTTCGCGCGCGAAACCATGGAACTCTATGCGCCCCTGGCCAACCGGCTGGGTATCTGGCAGATCAAATGGGAGATGGAAGACCTGGCTTTCCGGTTCTTGCAGCCCGATACCTACAAGGCCATCGCGCGACAGCTCGAAGAGCGCCGCGTCGAGCGCGAAACCTTCATTGCCGACGTGGTGGCCGAGCTCGAGACCATGCTGGCCGACGCGCACATCGCCGCGGCGGTGTCGGGCAGGCCCAAGCACATCTACAGCATCTGGAACAAGATGCGCATCAAGAACCTGCCGTTCGACAAGCTGTACGACTTGCGCGCACTGCGGGTCATCGTCGAAGACGAGCGAGACTGCTTTGCCGCCCTGGCTCTGGTGCATGCGCGCTGGACGCCCGTGTCCGACGAGTTCGACGACTACATCTCCCGCCCCAAGCCCAACGGCTATCGGTCCTTGCATACGGTCGTCGCCGACGAGCGCGGGCGTACTTTCGAAATCCAGATACGCACGCACGAGATGCACGTCTTCGCCGAGTACGGCATGGCGGCGCACTGGCGCTACAAAGAGGCCGGGGCGCAAGGCGGCACCCAGAGGGCGGCGGGCGACTACGACCGCAAGATCGCCTGGATGCGCCAACTGCTTTCCTGGGGCGGCGAGACGGCGCCGCAGCCCGCGCTCGCGCCCGAACCCGCGCGCGAGGCGCCGGCCGATCGCATCTACGTCATGACGCCGCAGGCGCGGGTCATCGAGTTGCCCCAGGGGGCCACGCCGGTCGATTTCGCCTACTACCTGCACACCGACCTGGGGCATCGCTGCCGCGGCGCGCGTGTCGACGGCCTGATGGTGCCCTTGCTCACGCGGCTTCAAACAGGCCAGACAGTCGAGATCGTTGCGGCCAAGTCGGGCGGGCCTTCGCGCGACTGGCTCAACCCGCAACTGGGCTACCTGGCCAGCCCTCGCTCACGGGCCAAGGTGCGGGCCTGGTTCAATGCCATCGAGCTTCAAGAGCGCATCTCCAATGGCCAGGCCATGGTCGAGAAAGAGCTGCAGCGCCTGGGCCGCACGGCCATCAATCTCGAGCAACTGGCCCAGCAACTGGGTTTTGCGCGCGCCGATGACTTGTACGTTGCCGTGGCCAAAGACGAGTTCAGCCTTCGGCAGATCGACCAGGTCCTGAAGTCGCCTGCCTCCACGCCCGAAGGCGCCGCCGGGGGCGAACAGGTATTTGTGCCCGTACAGGCCAATGTGGCGCGGGCCGAGGGCAGCGGCGTTCTGGTCATGGGGGTCGATTCTTTGCTGACCCAGCTTGCCCGGTGCTGCCGGCCGGCGCCGCCCGACAGCATCGCCGGCTTCGTCACGCGAGGCCGGGGCGTTTCCGTTCATCGGCGCGATTGCCCCTCGTTCGCCACCCTGGCCGCGCGCCAGCCCGAGCGCGTCATCGACGTCGACTGGGGCGATACGGGCGACGAGGTCTATCCGGTCGACATCGTCATACACGCCCAGCAAAGCGCCAACCTGCTGCGCGACCTGTCCGACGTGTTCGGCCGCCTTCGCCTGAACGTCATCGGGGTCAATACCCACAGCCGGCGTTCGTTGGCCCACATGGTCTTTACCGTCGAGGTGCGCAACGGCGAGCAGATCAGCCGGGCCCTGACCGCGCTCAATGAGCTGTCCGGCGTGACGGCGGTTCGCCAGTAGGCAGGCGCGGGTCGGCGCAAGCGGCGCGGCACTGGTAAAATCAGGGATTAGGCCTTGAACCTGCGTGCCTTGCTACCCGCACACAACACAAAGAGTCATTCATTGAAACCTTATAGCTTGCCTGATGACCAGGGGCATTTTGGTCAGTATGGCGGTTCGTTCGTATCCGAAACCCTTGTCCATGCGCTGGACGAGCTCAAGCAGGCTTACGAAAAATACCGCAACGACCCCGATTTCCAGAACGAGTTCGCCTATGAACTCAAGCATTTCGTGGGCCGCCCCAGCCCGGTGTATTACGCACGTCGCTGGTCCGAGCGCCTGGGGGGCGCGCAAATCTGGTTCAAGCGCGAAGACCTCAACCATACGGGCGCGCACAAGATCAACAACTGCATAGGCCAGATACTGCTGGCCCGGCGCATGGGCAAGCCGCGCATCATCGCCGAGACCGGCGCCGGCCAGCACGGCGTGGCCACCGCCACGGTGGCTGCCCGCTACGGGCTCGAATGCGTGGTGTACATGGGCAGCGAAGACACGCGCCGCCAGGCTTCCAATGTGTATCGCATGAAGCTGCTCGGCGCCACCGTGGTGCCGGTTGATTCGGGTTCCCGCACGCTCAAAGACGCCCTCAACGAGGCCATGCGCGATTGGGTGACCAACGTCGAAGACACGTTCTACATCATCGGCACGGTGGCGGGCCCGCATCCGTATCCCGCCATGGTGCGCGACTTCCAGGCCGTGATCGGCAACGAGTGCCTCGAGCAGATGCCGGTCAATGCCGGCCGCCAGCCCGACTACGTCGTGGCAGCCGTGGGCGGGGGGTCGAACGCCATGGGCATCTTCCATCCGTACATCAACCACGAAAACGTCCGGCTCATCGGGGTCGAGGCGGCGGGCGAGGGCCTGGAAACCGGCCGGCACGCCGCTTCGCTGAACGCGGGAGCGGTAGGGGTGCTGCACGGCAACCGCACTTATATCATGCAAGACGAAAACGGCCAGATCATCGAAACCCACTCGGTTTCGGCGGGGCTGGACTACCCCGGCGTGGGTCCCGAGCATGCCTGGCTGAAAGACAGCGGCCGGGCCGAATATGTCGGCATTACCGATGAAGAGGCCCTGCAGGCCTTTCATGATTGCTGCCGAACCGAAGGCATCATGCCGGCGCTGGAGTCGTCGCATGCCATTGCGCACGCGGTTCGCCTTGCACCCACCCTGCCCAAAGACAAAATCATTCTGGTCAATCTTTCGGGCCGGGGCGACAAAGACATGCATACCGTTGCCGAGCGCAGCGGCATCACGCTGTAGATCAAGGTAGCACAAGCCATGAATTCCCCCAATAACCGGCTGGCCGCGGCGTTTGCCAAGGCGGCTCCGCGCGCGGCACTGATTCCCTACGTCACGGCGGGCGAACCTTCCGCCCAGGCCACGCCCAAGCTCATGCACGCTCTTGTGCAGGCGGGTGCCGACGTCGTCGAGCTGGGCGTGCCTTTTTCCGACCCCATGGCCGACGGGCCGGTCATCCAGCGAGCGGGCCAGCGCGCCATCGAACGGGGCGTCGGCCTGGCCCAGGTGCTTGAAATGGTGGCGCAGTTTCGCCAGCAAGACGACATGACGCCGGTGGTGCTGATGGGCTATGCGAATCCCATCGAGCGCATGGGCCAGCAGCATTTCGTCGACGCGGCGGCCAAGGCGGGCGTCGACGGCGTGCTGGTGGTCGACTATCCTCCTGAGGAAACGGGCGAATTCGCCGCCATGCTCGAGCGCGCGGGCCTGGCGCCCATCTTCCTGCTTGCCCCAACCTCTACCGAAGAGCGCATCGCAAAAGTTGCCCAGATCGCGCGCGGCTATGTGTACTATGTGTCATTGAAGGGTATTACCGGGGCGGGCCACCTTGATACGGGTGCCGTCGAGCAGCGGCTGGCCGACATCCGCCGCCACGTGCGTGTACCCGTGGGCGTAGGCTTCGGCATACGCGATGCTGAAAGCGCCCAGCGCATTGGCCGGTTTTCCGACGCCGTGATCATAGGTACCAAGCTTATCGAAACCATGGAAAAAGCCGCCCACGATGCGGTCGGGCAGGGAATTTCCGACAGCGGCCAGATCGACGCGAAGGTCATCGATGCCGCGTCCGGCTGGCTGGCCGGCATACGCAAGGCGCTTGGCTAGGCCTCGGCCCGGTATCGCGACAAAAATCAATATCAGGGATACTCAATGAGTTGGATCGAGAAAATTCTACCCCCCCGGATCAACCGCAACGACAGCAGCACGCGGCGGGTGCCGGAAGGCTTGTGGGTCAAGTGCCCGGGCTGCGAAACGGTGCTCTACAAAGAAGACCTGCAGGCCACCTTTAACGTCTGCCCCAATTGCAGCCATCATATGCGCATCGGGTCAAGGGCCCGCATCGACGCCTTGCTCGACCCCGAGGGCAGGGTCGAGATCGGCCAGCATACCCGGCCGGTCGACCCCCTTAAATTCAAAGATTCGCGCAAGTACCCCGAGCGTGTCGCCGAGGCCACCAAGCAAACCGGTGAATCCGAGGCCATGGTCACCATGAGCGGCAGCATCCACGCCATTCCGGTCGTGCTGTCCTGCTTCGAGTTCGAGTTCATGGGCGGGTCCATGGGTTCGGTGGTGGGAGAGCGCTTCGTGCGCGGCGTGCAAGAGGCCATCAAGAACCGTATCCCCTTCATCTGTGTCGCTGCCTCCGGCGGTGCGCGCATGCAGGAAAGCCTGTTCTCCCTGATGCAGATGGCCAAGACCAACGCCATGCTGACTCGCCTTGCCGATGCCGGCCTGCCTTTCATCAGCGTCCTTACCGACCCCACCATGGGCGGGGTCTCGGCAAGCTTCGCCTTCATGGGCGACGTGGTCATTGCCGAACCCAAGGCGCTGATCGGTTTTGCCGGGCCGCGTGTCATCGAGCAGACGGTGCGCGAGAAACTGCCCGAGGGTTTCCAGCGGGCAGAGTTCCTGCTCGACAAGGGTGCCATCGACATGGTGATCGACCGCCGTGAAATGCGCAGCGAACTGGCGCATCTGCTGGCTTTGCTCACACGCCAGTCGGTGGACGTCATCGCCGGGGTCGAATAAAGGTCAGGCAGGCGCCGGCCGGGCTTGCCCACGCCGGCCCGGCTTTCGGCCCGCAAATAAAAACCCCGCCAGGAAATTTCCGGCGGGGTTTTTATTTGGCTGTCTGTCCAGGCCTGCGGCCCCGGCTGGACCGCCCCGGACAGGCCGACGGCATGGAGCCGAGCCGGCCTTCATCCGCTGTTACGGCCCGGGGGAACCCGGGCCGGAAGCAGGGATCAGGAGCGCGTCTCGACCTGTTGCAGGGGCTCGCTGGCCGCGACCGCTGCGGCCTTGCGGG
Organism: Pusillimonas noertemannii; assembly: GCF_003096595.1. Classification (GTDB taxonomy): domain Bacteria; phylum Pseudomonadota; class Gammaproteobacteria; order Burkholderiales; family Burkholderiaceae_B; genus Pusillimonas; species Pusillimonas noertemannii. The sequence goes on from NZ_QEKO01000001.1 coordinate 1,188,087, forward strand.
CACGACCCAGGCGCTCGACCGGTTCGGGGGCGCTGGCGGGCGCATCGGAACGGGTTTCGATCAGTTGCATGCCCGCGGCACGAACGATTTCGTCGAGTGAGCTCGAGTGCGCCGCCGCGACGCCATTGGCAAGGCCGACGGCGGGGGCCGACCCGTTGATCAGAGCGGGGGCCTCTGCTTCAGCGTCTTGAGGATCGATCTGGTCGTCGGCGGGCTCGGAGGCCGGGGCAGGGGCTTCGGAGGCCTCTTGCGCCTGAGCCTGCTGGTGTAGCGGTTCGGAAACCGCAACGACCGCGCTGGCGGCGGCAACGGCGACAGAGGTGCCGGTGGTCGACTCGATCGGCTCGACCGCTTCGTCAGGGGTGACGGAATCGGCCTGCTCGTCAGCAATCGCTACGGCTTCGGGCGAGGCGTGCACCGGCGCTGCGATGCCGGCCTCGTCATCGGCCTGTCCGTCTTGGGTAGCGCCGGCCTGGCCGACGGGCTGTTCGGCGACAGGTTGAGCGGGCTCGCTTGCCGCATGGGCGGAGACGGGAGTGGCTTCGTCCTGGTCCGCATCGGCGTTCTGCTGGGCATCGGCCGCGTCGGCCTGGCCCTCGCCCGAGCGACGGCCGCGGCGGCTGCGGCGGCGGCGCTTGCGTTCGGGATCGGCCTGCTCGCCGTTGGACTCGGGAGCGCCGTCGGCTTCGACCATGCCGGTGTCTTCGGCCTGCAGGGTTTCCGCCGGAGTCTGTGCGACGGGCGCGGGAGCTTCATCGCTCGCGGCGACGGCGGCCACCGAGGCTGCCGACGTCGTTTCGACAGCGGTGTCGGCAGACTCTTCGCGGCGGTTGCGTCCGCGTCCGCGGCGCCCGCGTCCGCTGCGCGAGGTGCCGCCTTCGGTATTGTCGGCCGTTTCGCTTATCGGCGTATCGAGCGTTGCCTGCTCGGTTGCGGCCTTGCCGCCGCGGCTGCCTGCATTGCGGCGCTGGCCACGTGCTTGTTCCTGCTCGGCGGAGGCTTCGGCGCCGCGTGTCGATTCGCCACGGCGATCTGTGCGGCGGGAGCGCTGCCGCTCATCGGAGGCACCGCGCTCGCGTCGATCGCCCGAGCGCGCGTTCTTGCGGCGGCCGGGCTGGGCGGATTTCTCGGGGGTCTTGGCTTGGGTTTCGGGCTGGGCCTGTTCAGGGGAGGACGAGCCGGTCAGCCATGCGATGATCCGCGAGAAAAGGCCCGGACGCGCGGCCGTTGCCGCAGGCGTCGGGGCTACGGGAGCCGAGGCGCCGGGAGCAGGCTGGGCGGGCGTGATGCCCTTGACCAGCGCTTCGGGGCGCGCCTTGGCGTCTTCGCCTTTCTGGGCGGACCAGGTCAGCGATTCTTCGGGCGGGCTTTGCACCAGCTCGAAGCTGGTTTCGCTGGCCTCGAGGCGGGGGTCGTCGTAGCGCAGGCGCTCGATGTGGTGGTGGGGGGTCTCGAGGTTCTTGTTGGGTATGAGGACCAGGTTGACCTTGAGCCGGGACTCGATCTTGGTGATGTCGTTGCGCTTTTCGTTGAGCAGGAAAGTGGCCACGTCGACCGGCACCTGGGCGTGCAGGGCCGCGGTGTTTTCTTTCATGGCTTCTTCCTGCAGCAGGCGCAGGACGTGCAGGGCGCTGGACTCGGCGTCGCGGATGACGCCGGTGCCGGTGCAGCGGGGGCAGGTGACGTGCGAGCCTTCATTCAGGGCGGGGCGCAGGCGCTGGCGCGAGAGTTCCATCAGGCCGAAGCGCGAAATCTTGCCCATTTGCACGCGGGCGCGGTCGAAATGCAGGGCATCGCGCAGGCGCTGTTCGACGGCGCGCTGGTTCTTGCTGTCCTCCATGTCGATGAAGTCGATCACGATCAGGCCGCCCAGGTCGCGCAGGCGCAATTGGCGGGCGACTTCGTCGGCGGCCTCGAGGTTGGTGCGCAGGGCGGTCTCTTCGATATCGGCGCCGCGGGTGGAGCGGGCCGAGTTGACATCGATGGCCACCAGGGCTTCGGTGTGGTCGATGACGACCGAGCCGCCCGAGGGCAACTGGATGGTGCGCGAATAGGCGGTTTCGATCTGGTGTTCGATCTGGAAGCGCGAGAACAGCGGGACGTCGTCGCGGTATACCTTGACGCGCTGGACGTTGTCGGGCATGACCACGCTCATGAAGGCGGTGGCCTGTTCGGCGATCTCGTCGGTATCGATCAGGATCTCGCCGATTTCAGGCGAGAAGTAGTCGCGAATGGCCCGGATGACCAGGCTGGACTCGAGATAGATGAGAATGGGCGCGGAGTTGTCGCGGGCTGCCGCGTCGATGGCGTTCCACAGTTGCAGCAGATAGGAAAGGTCCCATTGAAGCTCTTCGACGCTGCGGCCGATGCCGGCCGTGCGGGCGATGATGCTCATGCCCTGGGGCGTGTCGAGCTGTTCCATGGCTTCGCGAAGCTCTTGGCGGTCTTCGCCTTCGACCCGGCGCGAAACGCCGCCGCCGCGAGGATTGTTGGGCATCAGGACCAGATAGCGGCCAGCCAGCGAAATGAAGGTGGTCAGGGCCGCGCCCTTGTTGCCGCGCTCTTCTTTCTCGACCTGGACGATGAGTTCCTGGCCTTCGGCCAGGGCGTCCTGGATACGCGCAGTGCGTACATCGACGCCCTCTTTGAAGTAGCTGCGGGCGATTTCCTTGAAGGGCAGGAAGCCGTGGCGCTCTTCACCGTAGCTGACGAAGCAGGCTTCGAGGCCGGGCTCGATGCGGGTGATGACACCTTTATAGATATTGCCTTTGCGCTGTTCGCGCCCGGCGGTTTCGATGTCGAGGTCGATGAGTTTCTGACCGTCGACAATTGCAACGCGTAATTCTTCTTGGTGCGTTGCATTGAACAACATGCGTTTCATGAGTGTGATTCTCCGTAGTCATGGCGCGCCGGTAATCGGCGCACGACCGCGGGCCACTCGGTGTGCAGCGCAAAATCTTGCGTTTGGGGGCAGGGCTGGCCGAAACGGCAACACCTGCCGTTGTCGTTAGGCAGGCACGGCGTGCCAGCGGGCACGCTGTTCGGTCAGCAGGAAGGTCAGGGTCACGATAGTGGTTGACGAAAAATATTTGCTGGGAACGGCAGACGCACGGTTTGTGGGTGCGGCTGGTGCATAAAACGAGAGCTAAGCTTGCAAGACTACAGCGCCGCACGCGGCAGGCGGAACCTGGAACTTCTGGCTGGCATCTTGCCGCGCCATTGTTGCAACAGGCATCACCCCGGCGACCTTATGGCCCAGGGGCTGAAAACACAGGCAGTACAATGGGATCTTGCTACCGACGGAGACGCATCCATTGCATCTCTACGTCAGGGGTGGTTTCAGCCTCTATAGGCTGGTTCCGATTATATGCCGCTTTTTCACATATGCGCAAAACCGAAGACAGCAAAGCGCCGGCGCCCAGCGTACGGATGTTTCAAATTGATACCGAGCAGGCGGGCCAGCGCCTTGACAACTTTCTGGTGCGCATGTGCAAGGGCGTGCCCAAAAGCCATTTATACAAGGCCATACGAAGCGGCCAGGTGCGTGTGAACAAGGGCCGCACCTCGGCCGACTACCGGCTGCGCCCGGGCGATGTGCTGCGGGTGCCCCCCTTGCGGCTGCCCGCGCCCGACACGCCGCGCCCGGTTCCCCCGGCCGCCTTTCCCGTCGTCTACGAAGACGACGCCTTGCTGGTGGTGAACAAGCCGGCCGGCGTCGCCGTCCACGGCGGCAGCGGAGTCTCGTTCGGGGTCATCGAGCAGTTGCGCGCGGCGCGGCCCCAGGCCCTTCTCGAACTGGCCCATCGCCTCGACCGCGAGACTTCAGGGCTGCTGATGATCGCCAAGAAAAGGTCATCGCTGGTGGCGCTGCACCAGATGCTGCGCGAGGGAAAAGGGCGCAAGCACTACCTGGCCCTGGTCAAGGGCGATTGGGTCAACGACCGCCAGCATCTGCGCGCGCCCCTGCTGAAATGGCTGACGGCCTCTGGAGAGCGGCGGGTCAAGGTCGACCCCGGCGGCAAGCCCGCCCACACCATCATCACCCTGCAAAAGCGCTACGGGGAGTATTCCCTGCTCGACGCCGAGCTTCGCACGGGACGGACGCACCAGATACGCGTGCACCTGGCGGCTGCGGGGTATCCCATCGTGGGCGACGACAAATACGGTTCGGATGAAGTGCGCGCCCGCTTCGCGCGCATGGGCCTGAACCGCATGTTCCTGCACGCCCATCGCCTGGAGATTCCGCACCCGCTTACCGGCGACATGCTGAAACTGCAGGCCGACCTACCCGACGCCTGCCGGGGCATACTCGCCTGCCTGGAGCAAGCATGAACCGCTACAAAGCCGTTGTGTTCGACTGGGACGGCACGGTCATGGACTCTACCCATGCAATTGTCGCGTCGATACAGGGCGCCTGCGCCGACCTGGGCCTGCCGGTTCCCGATGCCCGCCAGGCCAGCTGGGTCATCGGGCTGTCGCTCGAAAGCGCCCTGTACCATGCGGTGCCCACGCTTACCGCCGACCTGTTTCAGGACTTCCAGGACTGCTATCGCAACCATTACCTGCGCCAGGACGGCCAGTTGCCGCTGTTCGACGGCATGGCCGAACTGCTGAACACCTTGGGAGGCCAGGGCATTCTGCTTGGGGTGGCCACCGGCAAGAGCAGGCTGGGCCTGGACCGCGTGCTGACGCAGCGCAATATGCATGGCCGTTTCGACGTTACCCGATGTGCCGACGAGTCGTTCAGCAAGCCGCATCCCGCCATGCTGCTCGAGATCATGGATGCGCTGTGCCTTTCGCCCGACGAAGTGCTGATGGTGGGCGACACCAGCCACGACATGCAGATGGCGCGCAACGCCGGCGTCGACGGCCTGGCCGTCACCTACGGCGCCCACGACCTCGAGGCCCTGAAGGCCGGCGAGCCCCTTGCCGTCGTCGACAGCGTGGCTCAGATGAACGATTGGCTCAGCGGCCGCATTGTGATTTAAGTAGATTGGGGCATCGGGCAGTTCGTCCGCCCGACGGTGCTGTTGAACCAACTGTTGCGGCTAAGTGCAAGCCGATGCCGGCGAACTATCGCGCGCCGGCGCGCTCCAATGAGCAGTAGGGTGCGCGGGGCCTGTTGGCACGAGGTCCGGCATAGCCCGCCTGCAAGCGCTGTATTTTTCAGGACGATGTCATGGCCAAAGTACGTATTCCGGCAGTTCCCGCTTCGCAGATCACGCCCGAGGAAGTCTGGCGCGAAAGGCGTTCATGGTTGAAGCGCTCTGGCCTGGCCGCGGCCGGCCTGGGCCTGATGGGCCTGGGGGCGGGCAGGGCGGTTGCGGCGCCGGCGCCCGGCGGTGCCGAACCGGCCGAAGCCGACAAGCTTTGGAAGGCGGCGCGCAATCCCGATTTTGATTTGTCCGATGCGCTGACTTCCGAGCGAGACGTCACCACCTACAATAATTATTACGAGTTCGGCACCGGCAAGGCCGACCCTGCCCGGCACGGGGGTGAGCTCAAGACCGAGCCCTGGACTGTTTCCGTCGAGGGCGAGGTGGCCCGCCCCGGCACCTTCGACCTTGACGACCTGCGGCGCCTGGCGCCTCTTGAAGAGCGGGTCTATCGCCTGCGCTGCGTCGAAGCCTGGTCCATGGTCATCCCATGGCTGGGCTATCCGTTGGCCAGCCTCATACGCAAGGTCGAACCCACGGGCGACGCGAAGTTCGTCGAGTTCACCACCGTAATGCAGCCGGAGGCCATGCCGGGCCTGCGCAGCCGCATCATCGACTGGCCCTATGTCGAGGCCCTGCGCATGGACGAAGCCATGCATCCTCTTTCATTGCTGGTATTCGGCGTGTATGGTAAGCCGCTGCCTTCGGCGAACGGGGCGCCGCTGCGGGTGGCCATACCCTGGAAATACGGATTCAAGTCAGGCAAGTCCATCGTCAAGATCCGGTTCACGCGTGAACAGCCCCTGACCAGCTGGATGAAGGTGGCGCCGCAAGAATACGGTTTCTACGCCAATGTGAATCCCGACGTGCCGCACCCCCGCTGGAGCCAGGCGACCGAAAGGCGCATAGGCGCGGGGGTGTTCGCGCCGCGTGAAAAAACCCTGCCGTTCAATGGCTATGCCGAGCAGGTAGCTGCGCTTTACCAGGGCATGGACCTGAGGCGCGACTTTTAATGGCCGCGTCGCAAGCGCGCCCCTGGACGGCGAGGCAGATCGGGTTTTTCAAGCCGCTGCTGTTCATCGTGTGTCTTTATCCCGTCATGCGCTGGCTCTGGCTGGGCTTTCAGGGCGCGCTTACCGCCAATCCGCCGGAGTTCCTGATTCGCTCATCGGGCATCTGGGCCCTGGTCGCCCTGTGCCTTACGCTGGCGGTCACGCCCCTGCGCCGCTGCCTGGGCCAGCCTGCGCTGCTGCGCTGCCGGCGCATGCTGGGCCTGTTCACCTTTTTTTATTCCGCCTTGCACGTGCTGGGCTGGGCCTATTGGGAACGAGGCCTGTCGCTGTCCGCCATGTGGGACGACATCGTGCAGCGTCCCTTCATTGCGATCGGAGTGCTGGCCATGGTGCCCATGCTGGCCCAGGCCGTGACCTCGACGCGCGGCTGGATGAGCCGGCTGGGGGCGCGTTGGCACACCTTGCATCGCGCCATCTACCCTGTCGCCATTTTGTCCGTCTGGCATTTCTGGCTGATCAGGGCCGGCAAGAACGATTTTGCCGAGGTGTATGCCTATGGCGCCGTGCTGGGCCTGTTGTTGCTGGCGCGGCTGGTGCCGCTTGAAGGACGCAGGGGCAATCGTCCCTGACCGGACCGATTGCGCCGGGGCAGGCAGACTGTCCCGGGCCTTGCCGGGCGGTTCAGGGCAGGCTCTTGAGTATGCCCAGTGTCTCGGCGTCGGGCTTTCCGTCGTACAGGCTGGGGCGGTAGTGCATCTGGAAGGCCTTGAGCACGTTCTTCGTGGCTTTGTCCAGTTTTCCGCTTTGGGGCGCGTCGTAGCCCAGCCTTTTCAGCTGGCCCTGTATCCAGCGCGCGTCGGGCAGGCCCTTGCGTTCGAATTCGCCCCGGTACTGCGCCGCCAGGGTTTCGTCGTACCAGCGCCCCAGGCCGGCGTCCGCCAGTCTCTTCCAAGGGAACAGTGGCCCCGGATCCACTTTGCGCTGGGGAGCGATGTCGCTGTGCCCGACGATGTTGCGCGTCTTGATCTGGTGGCGCTGTACGATGTCCTGCAGCAGCACGAGCAGGGTTTCGATCTGGGCTTCGGAATAGGGCGCCCAGTTCAGGCCGGCGCCGCCGGCATTGACGATTTCTATGCCTATCGAGGCGGAGTTCATGTCGGTGCGCTGGTACCACTGGCTGACGCCGGCATGCCAGGCCCGGCGGGATTCGTCCACCAACTGGTACACATGGGGCCGGGGTTCGTCGGTGATGAGATAGTGGCTGCTGACATTGCGGCGGGACAGCAGTTCAAGCGACCGCTCGTTTGACGCCGAGGTGTAGTGCAGCACGATGAATTCGACCCGGCTGTTATGGCTTTGGGCCTGAATGCTGCGGTCGATCTCAAGCCCGGGCGGGCCCTTGGGAGCCCCCGCGCAACCCGCAAGCAGCGCGCAGGCCGCCACAAGGCCGAGTGCGGCATGTTTCGGGGGTAAGAGGGTGCTGGACTGAAAGTGCATTGACGGCCGCTTGGCGATGGTCAGCCGGCCAGGAACAGGAAGATGGTCGGCTTCTTGCTAAGGTCGGGCGGCGGCAGTGTTTTCCAGTGCTCGACGGTATGGGTGCGTATCCATTCGTCGCCCGTGGTCAGCGAACGGGCGATGCATAGCCGGGTGCGCCCATGCAGCGCCTGTTTCAGGGTTTCGAACATGGCGTCGTTGCGATAGGGCGTTTCGATCAGTATCTGGCTTTGATGCTGTTTGCGCGATTCGGCCTCCCAGTGCCTGAGGCGCTTGGCCCGTTCGCCGGGCTCGACCGGCGCATAGCCATGGAAGGCGAAGCGCTGGCCGTCCAGGCCGCTGGCCATCAGCGCCAGCAGGATGGACGAAGGCCCCACCCAGGGGGCCACCCGTATGCCCATTTCGTGGGCCATGGCGGCCACCTTGGCGCCCGGATCGGCCACGGCGGGGCATCCTGCCTCGGAAACCAGCCCGATCTCGCCGCCCTTGGCGGCCAGTTCCAGCCATTGCCGGATCTCGCGGGCGTCGGTCTTGGGCCCCAGGGTATGAATGGTGATTTCCTGCAGGGGCGCGGCTGTGCCAACCAGCTTGAGGAAGGCGCGCGCCGTCTTGGCGTTCTCGGCAATATAGGTGGTGAGCCGGCCGGCCAGTTCCTGGACGGACGAGGGCAGCCAGGCCGATACGGGGGCGTCCCCCAGGCCTACGGGAATCAGATGCAGGGTTCCGCTGGGTTTCATGCAGGTGCGCCGTGTGTAATGGGATCGATACCAAAAGAGCGTAACATGCGGCAGAGGGCGATCAGCGGCAGCCCGATGATGGCCGTGGGGTCGTCGCTGTGCATGGCCTGTATCAGCGCGATGCCCAGGCCCTCGGCCTTGGCGCTGCCTGCTGTGTCGAACGGTTGTTCGTGATGCAGGTAGGCGTCGATTTCACCGGCCGCCAGGCGGCGGAATACGCAGCGCGTGATGACATCTTCCGTCTCGTGGCGGTGGCCGTCGTGTACGCACAGGGCACTGTGGAATTCCACGGTGCGTCCGCTGAGCATCTGCAGTTGCTCGCGGGCCCGCTCGAAGCTGCCCGGCTTGCCTATGGGGGTGCCGTCCACGGTCGCCACCTGGTCCGAACCAATGACTACGGCGCCGGGGTGCCGCGCACAGACGGCCTGGGCCTTGGCCAACGAAAGGCGCAATGACAGGGCCGCGGGCGTTTCGCCGGGCAGGGGGGTCTCGTCCACGTCGGGCGACACGGCCGTGAAGGGAATGTTTAGCCGGGACAGCATTTCGCGCCGGTAGCGCGAGCTGGATGCAAGAATGAGACGCATGGTGCTGGACTGGTATCGGGTCGGACTATTGGGTTTGACTGACTAAGCCGGAAAGCGTTATTATCTAATGTTTTCTTAGCTTTCGTTTTTGGTCTAGCCCGCTTTTCATTTTACGTGTTGCTTTGTGAGTGAGCGCTTTCTTTAGGTAGTTAGTAGTGCGTAAGCGTAAGGAAGGAAGAGAGGGCTAGGCGGGTGGAAACCGGCTTTGATGGGCGAAAAAGTTGGGGGCAGGCATGCGTGATGTGGTTGACCTTTTTGCGCTTACGGTCCCAGACGCCGGGAAAGGCAGCGGGGAAAAAGGCATTAAGGACGCCGAGCTTTCGGGCCGGCATGCCCTGGCGGGCTTTAAGCGCCTTGTGGCCGGCTTGCCGGCGCAGGCCGATACGCAGGTGCAGTGGTTTTTGCGCGGCGAGGGTACCGTAGCGGGCAGGCGCTTTATTAATGTGCAGGCCCAGGCCCAGGTTACGCTCGAATGCCAGCGCTGCCTGCAGCCCTTTGTATTGCCGCTGCAGGTCGACAACCGCCTTGAAGTAGTGCGCAGGCAGTCCGACCTCGAAGGCGACGACGATGAAATCGAACGCATTGTCGGCTCGGCGCGTTTCGACGTGCTGGATCTCATCGAAGACGAGCTCATCCTGAGCCTGCCCTCGGTGCCCAAGCATGATGTTTGTCCGTCCGTGCCCGGCGTGTCCGAATCTTCGGACGAACCCGAGGACGAGGCCAGGCGCCCATCGCCGTTCGCGGCGTTGAAGCGGCTAAAGAAAGACAGTTGAATTAATTTTATTTTTGCGGGAAACACGCCAGTAGCGGCGCCCCGTTTTCAGGAGTCATCATGGCTGTTCAGCAAAACAAGAAAAGTCCGTCCAAGCGCGGCATGCATCGTTCGCACGATTTCCTGGGCACGCCGCCCACGGCCATCGAGCCCACCACTGGTGAACTCCACCTGCGCCACCACATCAGCCCCAACGGCTTCTATCGTGGCCGCAAAGTGCTGAAAACCAAGAACGACGAATAATCAAACGGTCTCTGTGCGATCTTTCGCCGGCTTGCACGCTTGATGTCGTCAGCTCCGATACGAATCGCCATCGACTGCATGGGTGGGGACGTCGGCTTGCCGGTAACGGTGGCCGCCGCGTATCAGGTGGCTCAGCGCCATCCTGATACCTGTTTCCTGCTCACGGGCGACACGGCGGCCATTCAAGCCCAGCTAGATGGGCTGGGCTGCACGCGCACCGACTGGTATGAACTATTGCCGGCGTCCGAGGTCGTCACCATGGACGATCCGGTCGAGGTGGCGCTGCGGCGAAAAAAAGACTCGTCCATGCGGGTGGCGGTGCAGGCCGTCAAGGACGGCCACGCGCATGCCTGCGTCTCGGCCGGCAATACCGGCGCCTGGATGGCGATTTCGCGCTACGTGCTCAAGACGCTCGACGGCATTGACCGCCCGGCCATCGCCACGTCCATTCCCAACCAGAAGGGCGGCGCCACCACCATGCTCGACCTGGGCGCCAACGTCGATTGCACCGCCGAGCACCTGCTGCAGTTCGCCATTATGGGCACGGCCCTGGTCACCGCCCTGTATGGCCGTCCACGGCCTACGGTCGGCCTGCTGAACATCGGCGAAGAAGTCATCAAGGGCAACGAAGTCGTCAAGCAGGCCGCCGAGCTGCTGCGCGGCAGCGGCCTGAACTTCTACGGCAACGTCGAGGGCGACGACATCTGCAAGGGCACTGTCGACGTCATCGTCTGCGACGGCTTTGTCGGCAATGTGGTGCTCAAGTCCATCGAAGGCCTGGCCCGCATGGTCAGCCAGATGATGCATGCCGAGTTCAAGCGCGATGTGCTTTCAATGGCCGCGGGCGCCGTGGCCCGGCCGGTTCTCAACAGGTTCCGCGACAAGGTCGACAATCGGCGCTACAACGGCGCCGCGCTGCTGGGCCTGCGTGGTATCGTCATCAAAAGCCACGGCTCGGCCGATGTCTATGCGTTTGGCAACGCCCTTGTCCGGGCGCGCGAGGCCGTGCACAACGGACTGCTGGCGGGAACCACCGCCACGGTAGACCATCTTCGCCAGAGCCTTCAGGCCGCCGCCGCCAGCCAGGCGAAGATTTCCCACGAACTTTCAAGCCCTTACAAGCCGGGCGCTTGACGGAAGCGAATATGTCTTATGCAAGGATAATCGGGTCGGGTTCTTGTCTGCCGCCCAGGGCCGTTTCCAATGACGAACTGGCCGCCGACCTGGCCAAGCGCGATGTCGAAACCTCCGACGAGTGGATCGTCGAGCGCACCGGAATCCGCCAGCGCCATATTGCCGAGGCGGGAACCACGTCGAGCAAGCTGGCCACCGAAGCCGCCCGCATCGCACTCGAAGATGCCGGCCTGGCGCCGCAAGAGGTCGATCTCATCATCGTTGCCACCTCTACGCCCGACTACATTTTCCCCAGCACTGCTTGCCTGGTGCAGGCCAATCTGGGCATCAAGGGCTGCCCGGCCTTCGACGTGCAGGCCGTTTGCAGCGGCTTCGTCTACGCCCTGACCACGGCCAATGCGTTCATTCGGTCGGGCCAGGCCCGCAATGCCCTGGTCATCGGCGCCGAAGTGTTTTCCACCATACTCGACTGGAACGACAGGCGCACCTGCGTGCTGTTCGGCGACGGCGCCGGCGCCGTGGTGCTGAAGGCATCCGAACAGCCGGGCATCATCGGTGCGCAGCTTAACGCCGACGGCAGCCATATGGGCATACTGTACGCTGCGGGCAATGTCGCCAGCGGCCAGGTGGTGGGCGACCCGTTCCTGCGCATGGACGGGCAGGCGGTGTTCAAGCTTGCCGTCAATTCGCTTTCCCAGTCGGCGCATCAGGTCTGCGAGCAGGCCGGCATTTCACTCGACGAGATCGACTGGATGGTGCCGCACCAGGCCAATGTGCGCATTCTCAATTTCCTGAGCCGCAAGCTGGGCATCGCGCCGGAAAAAGTTATTATTACCCTGGACAAGCACGCCAATACCTCGGCTGCCAGCGTGCCGCTGGCCCTCGATGCGGCGCGCCGCGACGGCCGGATCAAAGAGGGGGATCTGGTGCTCATGCAGGGCGTGGGCGGCGGTTTTACCTGGGGTTCCGTACTGGCCAGAATGTAACAACACCAGCCGTAGATAAAAACCATGAAAATTGCTTTTGTTTTCCCGGGGCAGGGGTCCCAGGCGGTCGGCATGCTCGATGCCTGGGCGCAAGACGCCACGGTGTCCGACACCCTGGCGCAAGCCAGCGAGGCCCTGGGCCAGGATCTTGCCTCGCTCATCAGCGCCGGTCCGGCCGAAGAGCTCAACCTTACCACCAACACCCAGCCGGTCATGCTGGCCTCGGCCGTGGCCATGTACCGCGCCTGGCTGCAGGCGGGCGGCCAGGCTCCGTCATGGGTTGCGGGACACAGCCTGGGCGAATACTCGGCGCTGGCGGCCGCAGGCTCGATCGAGCTGCGCGACGCCGTCAAGCTGGTGCGAATCCGCGCCGACGCCATGCAGCAGGCCGTGCCCGTGGGGCAGGGCGGCATGGCCGCCGTGCTGGGCCTTGATGACGACACGGTGCGTTCAGTGTGCCAGCAGGCCGCCCAAGGCGAGGTTGTCGAGGCTGTCAATTTCAATGCGCCCGCCCAGGTCGTCATCGCCGGGCACAAGGGCGCCGTCGAGCGCGCCTGCGAGCTGGCCAAGGCGGCCGGCGCAAAGCGGGCCCTGGTACTGCCGGTTTCCGCGCCCTTCCATTCCAGCCTGCTCAAGCCGGCCGCCGACCAGCTGGCCCAGGCCCTGTCGGACATTCAGATTAGTGCGCCGCAGATTCCCGTGGTCAATAATGTCGACGTGGCCAATGTCAGCGATCCCGCGGCCATCAAAGACGCGCTGGTGCGCCAGGCCTGGCATCCGGTGCGTTGGGTCGAGACCATCCAGTTCATGAAGTCGCAGGGCGTCACCCACGTGGTCGAGTGCGGGCCCGGCAAGGTGCTTTCCGGCCTGGTCAAGCGCATCGACCGCGATCTGGTGGGCCTGTCCATCAGTGATCCTGCGTCGCTGCAGTCAACTTTGGAAACTTTGAAGGGGTAGGCTCGTGCAACAGCAAGAACTCAGCGGCAAGATCGCATTGGTCACAGGCGCGACGCGAGGCATAGGCAAGGCGATCGCGCTCGAATTGGCCGAGCGCGGCGCGAAGGTGGTCGGCACCGCCACCACGCAGGCGGGGGCTGACTCCATCGCCGAGATGCTGGCCGCCTCCGGCGGACGCGGCGTGGTGCTGAACGTGAATGACGCACCGGCCTGTGAGGCCCTGGTGGCCGAGCTCGCCAGCGATGACGGCGGGCCGCACATCCTTGTGAACAATGCCGGCATCACACGTGATACGCTGGCCATGCGCATGAAGGACGACGACTGGGCGGCAGTGCTCGACACCAACCTGACGGCGGTGTTCCGCCTGTCGCGTGCCGTGCTCAAGACCATGATGAAGGCTCGTTCCGGACGCATCATCAACATCACGTCCATCGTGGGTTCCAGCGGCAATCCGGGGCAGGCCAACTACGCGGCGGCCAAGGCCGGTGTGGCCGGCATGACCCGTGCGCTGGCGCGCGAACTGGGCAGCCGCAATATTACGGTCAACTGCGTGTCGCCCGGTTTCATCGAAACCGACATGACCCGCGCCCTGAGCGAGGCGCAGGCTGCGGCGCTGCTTACCCAGATTCCGCTGGGGCGCCTGGGTTCGGCTGCCGACGTGGCCAATGCGGTCGCCTTCCTGGCCGGGCCGCAGGCGGGTTACATTACCGGAACCACCCTGCACGTCAACGGCGGGATGTACATGTAAACAGGCGAACAGGGTAAAATCTGTTCATTTTAGAGGTGTTCCCAACAGGCGATTCGCCGGGCGGTGTAAAACAACCCGTCTTTGGAAATGCCATTTTTTTGTCATGGCCAGCGCCCATACCCGAGACGTTTGGCTATAATTCGCGGGATTTTTTCCCAATTGGAGATCTGCATGGAAAGCATCGAACAGCGCGTCAAGAAGATCGTCGCTGAGCAACTTGGCGTCAACGAAGCCGAGATCAAAAACGAATCTTCCTTCCTTGACGACCTCGGTGCCGATTCGCTCGATATGGTCGAGCTCGTGATGGCACTCGAAGACGAATTCGAAACCGAAATCCCCGACGAGGAAGCCGAGAAGATCACGACGGTTCAGCAAGCCATGGACTACATCAACTCGCACAGCAAGCAGTAATTTCAATCATTAGATGGGGTGCGGCGGCGTCACATGCCGCGCCAGAGGGGCGGTTCCTAGAAAACAGGCCTGCGGCGTCCGATCTCCGGGTCCGGCGTACCAGCGGGCATGTTTGCCTCGAACCGCTCTTTCAATTTAGGGGAGTCATCCGTGAAGCGACGTGTCGTCATTACCGGCCTTGGTATTGTTTCGCCCGTGGGCAACAGTATCGAAAGCGCTTGGGACAATATCGTCAATGGGCGTTCGGGCATCGGGCGCATTACGCGTTTCGATCCATCGGCCTTCAACGCGCAGATAGCGGGTGAAGTCAAAGATTTCGACGTAACCCAATACATGGCCGCCAAAGAAGCCAAGCAGATGGATACCTTCATCCATTACGGTGTTGCGGCGGGCGCGCAGGCCTGGAAGGACTCGGGCCTTGAAATCACCGAGGCCAACGCCGAACGCATCGGCGTCATCGTCGGCTCGGGCATCGGGGGCCTGCCACGCATCGAAGAAACCCAGGTCGACTACCTCGAGCGCGGGCCGCGGCGCATCTCGCCCTTCTTCGTGCCGGCTTCGCTCATCAACCTGGTCTCGGGCCAGCTTTCCATCATGCTGGGCCTGAAGGGGCCCAGCTATGCGGTCGTCTCTGCCTGCACGACCGGGCTGCATTCCATTGGCGATGCGGCACGGCTCATCAAGTACGGCGATGCCGACGTCATGGTGGCGGGCGGCGCCGAATCAACCGTTTCTCCGCTCGGAATAGGCGGCTTCGCAGCCATGCGGGCACTGTCCACGCGCAACGATGATCCCACCACGGCCTCGCGGCCCTGGGACGCCGACCGCGACGGTTTCGTGCTGGGCGAGGGCGCCGGCGTGCTGGTCCTCGAAGAATACGAACACGCACGCAAGCGCGGCGCCAGAATCTACGGCGAGTTCGTGGGCTATGGCATGAGCTCCGATGCCCATCACATCACCTCGCCTGACCGCGAGGGTCCTTGCCGGGGCATGGTCAATGCCCTGCGCGACGGCCAGATCGATCTGCAGGACGTCAGCTACGTCAACGCGCACGGCACCTCCACGCCTCTGGGCGACAAGAACGAAACCGAGGCGCTCAAGCTGGCCTTCGGCGATCATGCGCGCAAGCTGGTCGTCAACTCCACCAAGTCCATGACGGGCCATTTGCTGGGCGCCGCGGGCGGAATCGAGGCCGTGTTCACCACCCTGGCCGTGTACAACCAGATTTCCCCGCCCACCATCAATATCTTCAACCAGGATCCTGAGTGCGATCTTGATTACTGCGCCAACCAGGCGCGCGATCTCAAGATCGACGTGGCTTTGTCCAACTCGTTCGGGTTTGGCGGAACCAACGGATCCATGGTCGTCAAGCGGGTCTAAGTCTGGCTACCCCGACGCCGCAAGGTTTCGAATGGCCGGCCCGGCGGGCCGCATGGGCCCAGGCGGCCGCGTTCTTCCTGGGCGTGGCGGCGCTTGCCAGTCTTTGCATCGCCGTTTCGTGGTGGGCGGCCGTGTTGGCGCTATTGCTGGCGAGGCTTGCCGCAGGGCCCGGCCTGGGCCTGTACCCGCCGGTCCAAGGCCTATTGTCGGCTGACGGCTGGGACGGCGGCTGGGCCTTCGAACACGCGGGCGGGCGCCGTGTCCTGGCCTTGCGACATGTCTGGCACGGCCCCGCCTGGACCACCCTGGGCTTTCATGAACCCTCTGTCGGCGAAGCCCTGCAATTGACCGTCTGGCGCAGCGATGTATCATCGACTGGTTGGCGGCGCTTGCGTCAGCTCGCGGCGCGGGGCTGCAAAGAACCCCGCCTGCGCATCACGGAGGGTCAATGAGCGAACGCGACGTCGATGCCGAGCTGGTCGCCCGGGTACAACGGGGGGATAAAAGGGCCTTCGATATGCTGGTGCTCAAGTACCAGCGCAAGATCATGCGCCTGCTGTCGCGCATGATACGCGACCCGGGCGACGTCGAGGACGTCGCCCAAGAGGCCTTCATCAAGGCCTATCGCGCCTTGCCGCAGTTTCGCGGCGAAAGCGCCTTTTACACGTGGCTGTACCGCATCGCCATCAATACGGCGCGCAACTGGCAGGCGGCCAGCGCGCGGCGCCCCAGTGCTCCAAATGTAATAGAAACCGAAGACGGTGAAACTTTTAGTCAGATCGACAACCTAACCGATATCAGTACGCCAGAGTCGCTGGTGGCCAGCAGGCAGATCGTCGAGACGGTCAATGCCGCCATCAATGCGCTGCCCGAAGAGCTGCGCACCGCGATCGTCCTGCGCGAGATCGAGGGCATGAGCTACGAAGACATCGCGCAGACCATGGGTTGTCCCATAGGCACGGTCCGGTCGCGCATATTCCGCGCACGCGAGGCCATCGCGACGCAGTTGCGTCCTGTTTTGGACACCGACCCAGAACGTCGGTGGTAAGGAGTATTAAATGCAAGGTGTCAAATCCGACGCCCAGGCCGATTCCTGGGAAAGCACCGTATCCGCATGGATGGACGGCGACGGGGAAATCCGTCCCGAAGACCTCGACTCGCCTTATGGCAGGCAGGTGTGGGACACCTATCACCTGATCGGCGACGTCCTGCGCAGCGACGAACTCGCCGTCAAGCCGTCCGACCTGTTCTACGCCCGGCTGTCCAAGGCCATAGACGCCGAACCGGCCATCGTGGCGCCCCAGCGCCGGGCCTTCTCGGTTGCCCGCCTGGGCTTGTCGGGGGCGGCGGTGGCCGCGGCAATCGCCACGGTCATCTGGGTAGCCCTGCCCGAGCTTTCCGGGCAGGCCCCCGAAAACTCCCAGACGCCGGTGCTGGCCGTGGCCGATCAGGGCCAGGTCGATGACTACATCGAGGCCCACCGCCAGTTCGCCGGTGCGAATCCCATTCGCCAGGTGTCATTCGACATGGGAGCCTCGCGCTAATGGCGAAGCAGGTGCTGGCATTCCGGGCGCACAGGCATGCGGTGCGCGAGGGCACGCTGTCGCGGCTGGGAGTGGTGTTCATGCTGCTGGCGTGCACCATGGCCGCCGCCGCACAGGGCGCCCAGGCCGACGATCCGCTGGCGGGCGAAGTTACCCGTTTCCTGCAGCAAACGCAGCAGGCGGCCCGAAACTCCGATTACTCAGGCGTGTTTACCTATCAGCAGGGCGCCAGCATGCAATCTTCGCGCATCGTGCACGTGGTCGACGGCACCGGCGAGCGCGAGCGGCTGGTCATCCTTGACGGCGAACCGCGCGAATTCATCCGCCATAACGACACCGTACAGTGCCTGGTGCCGGCAAAAGAGCTGGTGCTCATTGAAAAACACCGCATGGACCGCTTCCCAGGCGTCTTGCTGGGCGAGGGCCATCATCTCGACGACCATTACACGCTGCGCCTGGGCAAGCACCCGCAGCGC
Source organism: Pusillimonas noertemannii (assembly GCF_003096595.1). Lineage (GTDB taxonomy): Bacteria > Pseudomonadota > Gammaproteobacteria > Burkholderiales > Burkholderiaceae_B > Pusillimonas > Pusillimonas noertemannii. The sequence goes on from NZ_QEKO01000001.1 coordinate 1,205,725, forward strand.
GTGGCCGGCCACGAATGCGTACCCGCCGAAATTCTGCCTCAGGACAACCTGCGCTACGGCTATCGTTTTTGCGTCGACCCGGAAAGCAAGCTGCTGATCAAGGCGCAGACCATCGATGACCGGGGCGAAGTCGTGAATCAAATCGCCTTTACGTCGCTGCAGCAAGGGTCCGAGGTGCAGGCGCGCGAGCTTCAATCGTCCTGGGACATGCGCGGCTGGCGTACCGTCGAGCTTCCCACCAAGGCCGTCGACGTGGCCGGGCTGGGCTGGCGTGTGGCCTTGCCGCCGGGTTTTGTCCACAGTACACAGATTTCCCGCCCCATGAAGTCGGGCAAGCCGGTCATGCAGATGGTGCTAACCGACGGGCTTGCCGCCATATCGGTCTTCATCGAGCAATTCCATCCTGCACAAGAGTCGCGGCTGATGCCCAAGGGGGCGGCCCGCAATGGTGCCATGAGCATCTACGGCACCCGCATCGGCGACCATTGGCTTACCGCCATTGGCGAGGTTCCCGCCGACACTCTGCGTCAGCTTGTAGAGCACATCGAGTATGTGCCGCCCGGCGGCGCGCCGCAGTAATCAAAGCTATCAGTACTAGGAGTCAACAGATGCGTTCAGCATGCATGTCCGTGTATAAATTCAGGCAGTTCTTGTTTCTGGTCACCCTTGGCATCGTAATGGCCTGCGCTTCCATGGCCTCTATGGCCCAGGCGTCGGTGCCGGTTCTGAGCGTGCCCGATTTCACCGAGGTGGTCGCCAAGACCGAGGGCTCGGTGGTCAATATCCGCACCACCGAGACCGTTCCCGTGCGCCCCTCGCCCTTTGGGCCCGGCGGCGGAAGCGATCCCTATGAAATGTTCCGCTGGTTCTTCGGGCCCGATTTCGCGCCCCCGGGCATGCAGCCTTCGCCGCGGCGCAATGCGCCGGCTCCTTCCCAGGAAGAGCAAGAGCGCACCGTGCCGCGCGGGGTGGGGTCGGGCTTCATCATCTCTGAAGACGGCTACATTCTTACCAACAACCACGTGGTCGAAGGCGCCAACGGCATTTTCGTGACCATGACCGACGGCAAAGAGTACACGGCCGAAATCATCGGCACCGATCCGCGTACCGACATTGCCCTCATCAAGATCGATGCCAAGGGCCTGTCGCCGTTGCCCATCGGCGATTCCAAGCAGCTCAAGAAGGGCCAGTGGGTGCTGGCCATCGGCTCGCCATTCGGCCTTGATTCGACCGTAACCTCGGGCATCGTCAGCGCCATCAACCGTGAAACGGGCGACTATCTGCCCTTCATCCAGACCGACGTGGCGGTCAACCCGGGCAACTCGGGTGGTCCGCTCATCAACCTGGCCGGAGAAGTGGTGGGCATCAATTCGCAGATCATCTCCCAAAGCGGCGGCTTCATGGGCATTTCGCTGGCCATTCCCATTGACGAGGTCATGCGCGTGGTCGAGCAGCTCAAAGATCACGGCAAGGTTACCCGCGGCCGCATAGGCGTGCAGATCGGGCAGGTTTCCTCCGATGTGGCCAAGGCGATCGGCCTGGGCGATGCGCGCGGCGCCATGGTCAGCAGCGTCGAACCCGGCGGGCCCGCGGCCGATGCCGGTGTGCGTTCCGGCGACGTCATCACCAAGTTCGACGACAAGGAAATCAAGCACTGGACCGACCTGCCCCGCATCGTCGGCGCCACCAAGCCCGGCAACCGCAGCGAAATCGAAGTCTGGCGCAAGGGCAAGTCGCACTCCCTCAAGGTCAAGGTTGGCGAAATGCCGTCCTCGACCGATACCGTGGCCGCCACGGCGCCTGAATCGAAAGGCACCGCTGCAGACTCCCTGGGCCTGACGGTGGCCGACGTGCCCGCGACGCTGCGCGAGCGGGCCGGCATCAAGGGCGGTGTCCAGGTGTCGCAGGTTCAAGGGCCTTCCGCGGTCGCCGGCATCGCACCGGGCGACATCATTCTTACCATCAACAACGAAGACATCGAAAATGCCGCTCAATTCGCCAAGGTCGTAAAGGGCCTTGACAAAAAGCGCGCTGCCGCGGTGCTTATCTGGCGCGATGGGCAGACGCAGTGGGTTCCCGTTACGCCCGCAAAATAAACGGCTAAAATGTAGCGACAGCAAGAGGGGCGCCCGATGCGCTCCTCTTTTTTACGTGTTGCCGCGCTTTCGGCCTTTTCACAATTGCCCTTTCCGGGCTCGCTTTCGCAGGTTTATGGATCACATCCGCAATTTTTCCATCATTGCCCACATCGATCATGGCAAGTCGACCCTCGCCGACAGGCTGATACAGCGCTGTGGGGGCCTGGCCGACCGCGAGATGTCGACGCAGGTGCTCGATTCCATGGACATCGAACGCGAAAGGGGTATTACCATCAAGGCCCAGACGGCCTCGCTGGAATACAAGGCCCGCGACGGCAAGGCGTACGCCATGAACCTCATCGACACTCCGGGCCACGTCGACTTCTCCTACGAGGTCAGCCGCTCGTTGTCGGCCTGCGAGGGGGCTTTGCTGGTGGTGGACGCCTCGCAGGGCGTCGAGGCGCAGACGGTCGCCAATTGCTACACCGCCATCGAGCTGGGTGTCGAGGTGCTGCCCGTGCTCAACAAAATGGACCTGGCCTCGGCCGACCCCGACGCGGCCCGACAGGAAATCGAGGACGTGATCGGCATCGACGCAGCCGACGCCATCCTGGCCAGCGCCAAGACGGGCATGGGTGTCGACGACATCCTCGAGGCCATCGTGGCCAAGGTGCCTCCTCCCCAAGGCGACCCGGCCAAGCCGCTGCAGGCCCTGATCATCGATTCCTGGTTCGACAACTACGTGGGCGTCATCATGCTGGTGCGCATTGTCAACGGCGTGCTCAACGTCAAGGACAAAGTGCAGCTCATGGCCAGCGGCGCCACCCATCCCTGCGACCAGCTGGGCGTATTCACGCCCAAGTCGCAGCCGCGCACGCGGCTGTCGGCCGGCGAGGTCGGCTTCGTCATCACAGGCATCAAAGAACTCGAACACGCCAAGGTAGGCGACACCCTTACCCTGGCGGGCAGGCCGGCCGACAAGCCGCTGCCCGGGTTCAAAGAGGTCAAGCCGCAGGTGTTCGCGGGGCTCTATCCCGTTGAAAGCAGCGAGTACGACCAGCTGCGCGATTCGCTCGAGAAACTCAAGCTCAACGACTCTTCGCTGATGTTCGAGCCCGAGGTGTCGCAGGCGCTGGGCTTCGGCTTCCGCTGCGGCTTCCTGGGGCTGCTGCACATGGAAATCGTGCAAGAGCGGCTCGAGCGCGAGTTCGACATGGACATCATCACCACGGCGCCCTCGGTGGTGTACGAGGTCGAGCAGCGCGACGGTTCGGTGGTCATGATAGAAAGCCCTTCGCGCATGCCCGAAATAGGCAATATCGCCGAGATCCGCGAACCCATGGTGATTCTTACCCTGTTCATGCCGCAAGAGTATGTCGGGGCGGTAATGACGCTGTGCCTGGCCAAGCGCGGCGTGCAAAAGAACATGAGCTATCACGGCAGGCAGGTGCACCTGGTCTACGAAGTGCCGCTCGCCGAGATCGTGCTCGACTTCTTCGACAGGCTCAAGTCTGTTTCCCGCGGCTATGCTTCCATGGACTACGAGTTCAAAGAGTACCAGCCTTCCGACGTGGTCAAGGTCGACGTTCTCATCAACGGCGACCGGGTCGATGCCCTGTCCATGATGGTGCACCGCAGCAACGCCCGCTACCGCGGGCGCGAAGTGGTGGGCAAGATGCGCGGACTGATTCCGCGCCAGATGTTCGACATCGCCATCCAGGCGGCGATCGGCGCCGACATCATCGCGCGTGAAAGCGTCAAGGCGCTGCGCAAGAACGTTCTGGCCAAGTGCTACGGGGGCGACATCTCGCGCAAGAAGAAGCTGCTCGAAAAGCAAAAGGCCGGCAAGAAGCGCATGAAGCAGGTCGGCAACGTGGAGATACCCCAGGAGGCTTTCCTGGCCATCCTGCAGGTCGAAGACAAATAGGTAAAAACAAAAGGATTAGCTGGGCATGAGCTGGGATTTCGCACTGATACTTTTTGTGCTGTTGGTGATCACGGGCGCGGTCTGGGCCCTGGATTTCTTCTACCTGAGGTCGCGCCGCCTTGAGCGCGCCCAGGCGCAGATGGCGGTGTTCGACGCCAATCCCACCGGGGTTGGCACGGTCGAGGCGGCGCGCCTGCGCCAAGAGGCCTACGACGACGCCCATCGCGTGCCCTGGTGGATCGAATACTGCGTCAGCTTCTTTCCGGTGATCCTGTTCGTGTTCGTCCTGCGCTCCTTCGTGGTCGAACCCTTCCGCATTCCGTCCGGATCCATGTTGCCCACCCTGCAAAGCGGCGACCTCATCCTGGTCAACAAATTCCAGTACGGCATCCGCCTGCCTGTGATCGATAAGAAAATCATCGACATCGGCGAACCCCGCCGGGGAGACGTGCTGGTGTTCCGCTACCCGGTCGACCCGGATGTGGACTACGTGAAGCGGGTCGTGGGCCTGCCCGGCGACGAAATCCTGTACCAGAACAAGACGCTGTCCATCAACGGCCAGCCCGTGGCCCAGACGCGCGCCGGCGACTACTTCGAGCCCGACCGTTCGGTGTACGTGGGGCGTTATACTGAGCAGCTGGGCGAGACCGAACACAGCCTGCTGCTCAACAAGCATGCTCCCCAGGACTACATGCCGATTGCCGACTTTCCCTTCCGCGACCACTGCGAGTACCTTCAGAACGGGGTTCGCTGCAAGGTGCCCGAGGGCCATTTCTTCATGATGGGCGACAACCGCGACAACAGCCTCGACAGCCGCTATTGGGGCTTTGTGCCCGAGCAGAACATTGTCGGCCGGGCCTTTCTCATCTGGATGAACTTCAGCGAACCCAGTCGTATTGGCGGATTCCAATAATGGTGAGCCCGGCAACCCTAGAAACCGCACTCGATTATCGATTCCAGGATGCTTCCCTGCTCGAGCAGGCACTGACGCACCGCAGCCACAGTGCGCGCCACAACGAGCGCCTCGAGTTCCTGGGCGATTCGGTGCTGAACTTCGTGGTCGCCGCCATGCTGTTCAAGCGCTTCGCCAAAATAGACGAGGGCGACCTGTCGCGCCTTCGGGCCAATCTGGTCAAGCAGTCTTCCCTGGCTGAAATCGCCCAGAAGCTGTCCTTGTCGCAATATCTGCGGCTGGGCGAAGGCGAACTCAAAAGCGGGGGGTTTCGCCGGCCTTCCATTCTTGCCGACACTCTTGAAGCGATCTTTGGCGCCATATTCCTGGATTCGGGTTTCGATGCCGCGCAAAAGGCCATCGCCCGCCTGTATATGCCCATCATCCAGGGCGTTGACCCCAAGACTTTGGGCAAAGACCCCAAGACCCTGCTGCAAGAGCTGCTGCAAGGCCGCAAGCTCGATCTTCCCACCTATACGGTGGTCGCTACCCATGGTGCGGCGCACAATCAGATGTTCGACGTAGAGTGTTCCATACCGGCGCTCGACATCAAGGTGTCGGCGCCAGGGTCCAGCCGGCGCGCCGCCGAACAGCTTGCCGCAACCCAGGCCATCGCCGCGGTGCAGGCGCTGGGCCTGGGCAAGGGCGCGGCGCGGCGCGGCAGGGCGCGCAAGTCGGCGCAGTTGTCGCTGCCCGTGGCCGTTTCCCAGGAAAACAAATGAGCACGCCTTTTCGCTGCGGCTTCGTTGCCATCGTCGGCCGCCCCAACGTGGGCAAGTCCACCCTGGCCAATGCCCTGATCGGCAGCAAGATCTCCATCGTCTCGCGCAAGGCGCAGACCACCCGCCACCGCATACACGGCATTCTCACCCGCGAACACGAGCAGTTCGTCTTTGTCGACACCCCCGGCTTCCAGACCCGCCACGGCGGTGCCATGAACCGCATGATGAACCGCGTGGTCACCCAGGCGCTGGCCGACGTCGACGTGGTGCTGCACGTGGTCGAGGCGGGCAAGTGGTCGGCGGGCGACGAGCAACTGCTGCCCCTGCTGCCCAAAACGGGCAATACCATCCTCGTCGTCAACAAGGTCGACGCCATCAAGGATAAAAACGCCATGTTTCCCTTTGTCAGCAAGATCATGGCGCTGCATCCCTATTCGGCCGTCGTGCCCGTCAGCGCCGCGCGCGACATACAGCTCGACAATCTGCTGGCCGAGATCGCCTCGCGCCTGCCCGAGGGCGAACCCATGTTCGAGGCCGACTCCCTTACCGACAGGCCCGTGCGCTTCATTGCCGCCGAGCTGCTGCGTGAAAAAATCTTCCGCCTCGTGGGCGACGAATTGCCCTATGGATGCACCGTCGTCATCGAGCAATGGGAAGAGACCGAGGCCGGCGCGCGGGTGGCCGCCTGCATTCTCATCGAGCGCGAAGGCCATCGGCCCATCCTGCTGGGCGCCGGCGGCGGCCACATGAAGCGCATCGCCTCCGAGGCCCGCCAGGACATGCAGGAATTGCTGGGCAAGCCCGTGCACCTCGAGGTGTACATCAAGGTGCGCAAGGGCTGGTCCGACCGCGAGGGCAGCCTGCGCGAACTGGGATATGACTAGCCGGCGAGCCCATCGTATCCAGGACGCGGCCGGCTACATGCTGCATGCCACCGACTGGAAGGAAACCTCTCTTATCGTTCAGGCTTTCACGCGGGACCACGGCAATGTCGCGCTGGTGGCCAAAGGGGCCAAGCGCCCGTACTCCGTGCTGCGCCCCGTGCTGGCCGCTTTCCAGCCCCTGGCGCTGTCATGGAGCGGCGGCGGCGAAGTCAAGACCCTGGTGCGCGCCGAGTGCGCCGGCGTGCGTCCCCTGGGCGGCAAGTCGCTGATGTCCGCCTGGTACATGAACGAACTGCTGCTGCGCCTGCTGCCGCGCGAAGACGCCCATCCCTTGCTGTACGACGCCTACGACGCTGCCCTCGAGCAGTTGGCGGGCGGCTCCCGCGCCGCGGGGGCCTTGCGCCGCTTCGAATGGACCCTGCTGAACGAGGCGGGCTACGGCCTGGACGAGGCCCCCCCCGATTTTGACGAGCCTGGCATCGAGCCCGCGCTGCGGGTATCGCTGCGCCAGCGGCTGGACGAGCTGTTGACGCGTCCTTTGCAGACCCGCCGCGTCCTGATGGCGCTGCAGCGATTTTGAGCAGGGCGCCCGATATGTGCATGGTTCCCCTGCCGGCTGCGACTTTCCGCCTGGGCACAGCTTCATGAGCAAGGTCTTCGTCATGAGTGCGGCCCGGGACGTGGTTCCGGACATCGTCGTGCTGGACACCTGCGTGCTCATCTCCAACGTGCTGCGCCGCCTGCTGCTGCGGCTGGCCGACCAAGCCTGCTTCCAACCGGCCTGGAGCGAGATCATCGGCGACGAATGGAGGCGCAACGCCGCACGGGTCTGGGAAGTCGAGCCGGACATCATCGCGCAGGAATGGGAGCAGCTTCAGGCCCTCTACCCCGGGGCCGATCAGGGCGACGTCGCGCCTTTCAAGCAGGGCCTGGTGTACAGCGACCCCAAAGACTGGCATGTCATCGCTGCCGCTCGCGCGGTGCTGGCCAAGCGGCCAGCCGCCTCGGTGGCCGTCGTGACACGCAATCTGCGCGACTTCCGCCGCGCTGAACTGCGTCGCCTGGGCATAGAACTGATGGACCCGGATCAATTGCTGGTGCGATGCTGGGAGCACCATCGCGAGCCGCTGCGATCTGCCTTCGAGCATATGCCACTGGACTTGGCCGCCTCGGGCCGGCCCCTTGAAACCCTGGACGTCATCCTGAAGCGCGAGCGCCTGTTCCGGATGAACAAGCTGCGCACGGCAAAGCATTGAGCTCTTGTCGGCGGCACGCGCCTCGATTGCCCGGCGGCCCGCCATGCCTGTCTATGGCGTGCGGACCGGTCCGTCGATGGGCCTACATGTGATGGAGGGCCCGATGGGCTATGCGGAACGCGCCTTCAGTAAGAGGCCGTGCCCCGGACAAGCTCGTGGCTGAAGGGTTCCGTCAGGGGCGCGTTCCGGCCATCCTTCGAAGGCGTCTTCCATGATCGGGAATTCTTCCAGCAGAAGCCGGCCCTCGAAGGTGCCCGAGAGCTGTACGAACAATCCCGGCAAGAAGTGCGGAGCCACCGTCACGCCCTTGAGGGCCGCCATGCGCGCCACCTCCAGGCAAGGGGTCAGCCCGCCAGCCATCGCGAGATCGGGCTGGATGAAGGCGGTGATGCCGTCGTCCAGGTAGACCGAAAAACGATCGAGGCCCTGAAGGTGCTCGCCGAGGGCGATAGGAGTCCCGCTTTTTTGTGCGGCAAGCCGGCGATAGCCCAGGATGTCGGCAGAAGGCAGTGGCTCTTCGATAAAGCTCAGCCCATATTCCGCGCCCAGAGCCAGCAGTCTCGAAGCCGCCTCGAAATTGCCTTTTTCGTTGGCATCGGCCATCAAGCGGGCATTGGTTCCGATAGCGTTGCGTACTGCGTTCAGAACGGCTTCGTCGCCGTTGCCGGCGTTGATCCGGGGTTTCACTCCCGCATAGCCGGCTTCAATATAAGAAGTGGCCAGATCCGCAGTTTTTTCGGGCTCGTCCGTGGCACTGAAGCCGCCGCTTGCGTAAAGGGGGACGGGAAGGATGTCTCCGCCCATGGTGCGCGCCAGGGGCTCGTCTTTAAGCTTTGCGGTCAAGTCCCACAGTGCGACGTCCAGTGCGGCGAGCGCCAGAATGTTTGGACCGTCTCCTGTCCTGTTGAAGCTTTTCTGGATCTCGGTCCAGTGATCCGGCGGCTTCCGTAATGCCGTCCCTTCCAGGAATCGGGCCGCCTGCGCCTGGGCGAGCTGTGCGACAGGCCCGCCACCTCCTCCGATCACGTAGGAAAAACCCAAGCCCTCGGCGCCGTCGGCGTCACGCAGGGTCGCTGTGATGATATCGACGCCAGTTACGCCAGAACCGCCAATCGGTCTGGCGAACTTTTTTTCTATGAGCTGAATTCTTATTGATGCGATGTGCGCCATTGTCTACGTGTTGCTCTTTGATCGGTCAAAAAAAATGGACCGGCGTTGCGTCACCGGCCCATTTTAATGAAACTTCGTCGGCGACTTTTTCAATGAGTCGTCGACAGCGGCATTTCAGCCTACTCGCGGTCGCCCCCGAAAATGCCCAGCAGCATCAGCAGATTGGCGAAGATGTTGTACAGGTCGAGATAGATCGCCAGGGTGGCCGAAATGTAGTTGGTTTCGCCGCCGCGGATCACCCGCTGCAGGTCGACCAGCAGAAAGGCCGAGAAAATTCCGATGGCCAGCACAGAAACGGTAAGCACCAGCGCAGGCAGTTGCAGGAAGATATTGGCCACCGCCGCGACGATAAGAATTACCACGCCGATGAACAGGAACTTCTGCCAGTGCGAGAAATCGCGCTTGGTGGTCGACGCCACGCTTGCCATTGCGCCCAGCACCAGGGCCGTGCCGCCAAAGGCCAGCATGATCAGCTGCGAGCCGTTTGAAAAGCCCAGCACGTGGCCGATGAGCCGCGACAGCATGATGCCCATGAAGAAAGTGAAGGCCAGCAGCAGGGCCACGCCCAGCGAGCTGTTCTTGTTGCGCTCGATCAGGAACATGAGGCCGAAGGCCCCCACCAGGAAGACCACCACGCTCAGCCCGGGGCTGGTGGCCATGACCGCGTTCAGGCCCGTATTGAGGCCCACGAAAGCGCCCAAAACGGTAGGAATGAGCGATAGCGCAAGCAGCCAATAGGTATTGCGCAGCACGCGGTTGCGCACGACCTCGCTCTGGGCGGCATGGCCGCTGCGCGACAAGGTGGTTTGATCGTTCATATTGGTTTCCTGTTTCTGTATGAAATGCCATCGGCCGGGCGTGCTTGACCGCACGGGCGCCCTTGACGACGATTATTTAAAGTACCTAAAGAGGTTAACTTACAAAATACTGAATAATCAAGCTCTGTTTGACACATCATGGGCGTGCAGCTCGTGGCCCGCGTCCTTGTATTCGCGCCAGCGCCGCCGCGCTGCCAATACCGACTCTTCGTCCTGCGAAACGATCTCGAGCACGCGTTCGTACTGTTCCGCCCCGGGCGGGCAGCGGGCGTCAAGGTTGACCAGCCACGGCGAGGGCGATGACCCTTCGGGCGGTGTAACGGCCTTGCCCGAGAGCAGTATGGGTGTTTGTGCCGCCAGCGGGTCGCCGGCGTCGACGTGGGGAATGAAAGCCGTAGGCTCGAACCCCCACAGCATGAGGTCGAAGCGTTCGAGCAGTACCGCATCGCTGCAATATACGACCAGGCGCCGGCCCTTGTCATGGTGCTTGGCCACGACCTCGCAGGCCATGCGCAGGCGGTCGGGCGCGCCGAAGGCGAAGTCCACGCGCGCCATCAGCGCCCCCGGTGCTCGGCAGGCATGGCTGCTGGCCTGGCGGGCTGGCCGGGCATGGTTCAGGCCTGGTCCATCAGGAACTGCACCAGCAGCGGCACCGGGCGTCCTGAAGCGCCTTTGTCTTTGCCGCTGCGCCATGCCGTACCGGCGATGTCGAGGTGGGCCCAGCGGTATTTGCCGGTGAAGCGCGACAGGAAGCAGGCCGCCGTTACCGAACCGGCCGGAGGCCCGCCGATATTGGCCATGTCGGCGAAGTTGGAGCGCAATTGTTCCTGGTAGGCATCGTCGAGCGGCATGCGCCAGGCCGTGTCGTTCGCTGCGCGGCCCGCCTTGAGCAGGCCTTCGGCCAGTTCGTCGTCCGGCGAGAACAGGCCTGTGTTGACATGTCCCAGCGCCACGACGCAAGCGCCGGTAAGCGTGGCAATGTCGATGACGGCCGCGGGCTTGAAGCGTTCGGCGTAGGTAAGGGCGTCGCACAGCACCAGGCGCCCCTCGGCGTCGGTATTGAGGATTTCGATGGTCTGCCCCGACATGCTGGTCACCACGTCGCCGGGCTTGTTGGCCTGGCCGCTGGGCAGGTTCTCGCAGGCGGGGATGAGGCCTATGACGGGCTGGCTGATGCCCAGCTCGGCGACGGCGCGCAGGGTGCCCAGCACGCTGGCGGCGCCGCACATGTCGTACTTCATTTCGTCCATGTTGGCGGCCGGCTTGATGGAGATGCCGCCGGCATCGAAGGTGATGCCCTTGCCCACCAGCACAATGGGAGCGCCCTTGGCGGCGCGTGCGCCGGCCGGCGTGTACTTGATCTCGATGAAGGCCGGGGGTTGCGAAGAGCCCTTGGCGACCGACAGGAAGGAACCCATTTTCAGGGCCTCGATCTGCTTGGTGTTGAGCACGCGTGCCGATAGGTTCTTGAATTCGCGGGCAAGTTGCTTGGCAGTGCTGCCCAGATAGGTGGGCGTGCATACATTGCCCGGCAGGTCGCCCAGCTTGCGGCTAAGTTGCATGCCGTTGGCGATGGCGCGGCCCGCCGCCAGACCCTGCTGGGCCTGCGAAGCCTGGCTGCGCTCTACATGGACGGCGATTTTCTTGAGCTTGGGCTGGCTGTCGCGGTCACGCTTGCCCAGCGTTTCGTCGTAGCGATAAAGGGCCTGGCCCGCCGCAATGGCGCATGCCTGGGCGCGCCCGCGTAGCGTGGTGCCGGTGCACTCGATGGAGGCCAGGGCGGAGACGCCCTCGGCAAGCCGCGCCTGGACGCAGTAATTGGCGAAGGTTTGCTCGGCGCCCGAATGGGTCTTGGCGCTGTAGGCCTGCTGTTTGCCCAAGCCGATTAAAATGACGCGTGCGGCGGCAACCCCGGGCAGCTTGCGCAGCACCAGATGCGTATTGGGCTTGGCCGGAAATTCGGATTTGAGCACTTCGCGAATGGCGCCGTTGCTCGCGTTGTCGATGATGTCGGCCGCGCTGCTTAGCACGCCGTCGGCAAAGACGCCGACCGCCAGCGCCGCAGTCTTGATCTGATGCAAAGAAGCCGAAGTCTGTGTGCTAAATTCCATACGAGTTTCCCCAAGGTGTCTACAGGATGCTATTGAGTGAACTGCCGATTATCCTGCATATTGTCTCATGTCACTATTCAAGCGTTCCGTCGTATCCGAAATCATGAGCCATGCCGGCGTGGTGTTTTCCACTCTGCTGGTCGTATGGCTTAGCGTGCTGCTGGTGCGCCTGCTGGGCGAGGCCGCCAACGGCTCGATCGGCGGGGACGTCGTGCTGGGACTGGCCACTTTTTCAAGCATCACCGCCTTGCCGGTGATTCTTTCCGTTTCCCTGTTCATCGCGGTGCTTACCACGGTAACCCGCAACTTTCGCGAATCCGAAATGGTCGTGTGGTTTGCCAGCGGCCTTTCGCTCAAGGACTGGATTCGGCCGGTGCTGCGTTGCACGGTGCCCATCGCGCTGCTGATCGCCTTTCTGACTCTCTTCGCTTCGCCCTGGGCCTACCGCCAGATCGAAGAGTACCGCCAGCGCTATGAACAGCGCTCCGACATATCCAAGGTAACCGTAGGGCAGTTCATCGAAACCCAGGACGGTGCGCGCGTCTTCTTTGCCGAAGAGCCCGCCACGCCCGGCGACGAGCTGGGGCGCGTGGTGGCGCGAGTCATCGATCCCGAGTGGCTCAGCGTGGTCACCGCCGAGAGCGCCCGCATCGAGACCCAAGAGAACGGCGACCGCTTCCTCGTCCTGAGCGAAGGGCACCGCTACGACCTGAAGGAAAAGACGTCCGAGTTTCGCCTGTTCGATTTCGACAAGTACGGCTTCCGCCTTGAAAGCCGCGCCGAGGTCACCTCGCCGCAGGCGATGCGCGAACTGGCCGAGCGCCAGATCAAGGCCAGGCCCACCGAGCAGCTGTTTCGCGACGGCAACAACACGGCCTGGTCGCAGGTCATGTGGCGGCTGGCCCTGCCCCTGGCCGCCCTGAATCTGGCCTTGCTGGCCATTCCGCTGGGGGCGGTGAACCCGCGCCTGGGACGCTCCGGAGACCTTCTAATGGCCGGCCTGATCGGCTTGCTGTACATGAACCTCATCAACCTCTCGCGGGGATGGATAGGCAGCGGCCAGCTTGATTTTGGGCTGGGCGTGTGGCTGGTTCACGGGGTGTTCGCCGGCCTGATGGTCTTCATGTTGTGGCGCAAGCTTCGCATCAAGGCGCCGCGCGAGGCGCGCAGGCGACCTGCCCGGACGGCATGAGCGCGGCCGCTTGCGCCGCGCTCACAGGGGCTGGTCCCGGCGTTCCCGCATATATGTATATATAAAAAAATAATTTGGAATTGTTTCTATATTACTTATAATGGGTTGGTCCCAATCGGCCTAACCATTATGAACCTGCAACAATTCCGTTTTGTGCGCGAAACCATACGCCGCAATTTCAATCTTACCGAAGCGGCGCGGGCGTTGTTCACGTCGCAGCCCGGCGTCTCCAAGTCCATTATCGAATTCGAGGACGAACTGGGCGTCAAGATATTCGAACGCCACGGCAAGCGCATAAAGGGGCTGACCAAGCCGGGCGCCGTCGTGGCGCAGGTCATCGAGCGCATCATGCGCGAGGTGGACAATCTCAAGAAGGTCAGCGACGAGTTCGCCCATCGGGACGAGGGCGGCGTGGTCATCGGCTGCACGCATGCCCAGGCACGCTATATATTGCCGCGCGTCATACCCGCGTTTCGCGAGCGCTTTCCCAAGGTAAGGGTGTCGCTGGCCGAAGGCAATCCGCCCACGCTTGCGCAGATGGTGCTGCACGAGCAGGCAGATCTTGCCATTGCCACCGAATCTCTTTCCCGCACGCCCGGGCTGGCGACGCTGCCGGTTTATTCGTGGGAACACGTGATCGTGATACGGCCCGACCATCCTCTGGCCGAACTGACCTCCAGCGAAGCCAGAGAGCTGTCGCTCGCCAAGCTGGCCGAGTATCCCATCATTACCTACGACAGGCAGTTCTCGGGCCGCTGCACCATCGACGAGGTCTTTGCTTCCAGCGGCATCACGCCCGACATCGTGCTCGAGGCCATCGACGCCGACATCATAAAAACCTATGTGGACGTGGGGCTGGGCGTGGGCATCATTGCCGGCATGGCTTTCGATCCGCGCCGCGACAAGGGCATGGTGGGCATTCCCGCGGGCCATCTGTTCGGCACCCATACCACGCGGGTCGCGATCAAGTCGGGGGTTTTCCTGCGCGACTACGTCTACGTGCTGCTTGAAATGCTCTCGCCTGAATTGAACCGCGACGTCGTGCAAGAGGCGCTCGATTCCGAGCCGCTGCGCCAGGTCGTCAACGGCTGATTCCTCTCTGTTTGGCCGTTTCCCGTCGCGCTTGGCCTGGCGGCGCGGCATGAAGGGGAGCCGTCCTCCGCTTCCCCGTATGTAGTCTCTCCTTTATTCCATATCGTTCATCCCCCGGTCCGTCCTGCGTTCTGCCAGCTTGCCGTGTCTGGCTTACCGGACCTGGACCTGGACCTGGACCTGGACCTGGACCTGGACCTGGACCTGGTAGGCGCAGGGCAGGGGACCGAGAGCAGCCTTCGAGGAGAATGTAAGAGGGCGGTAGGAGGCCCCTGGGTAAACCCTGATTCAAAATAAGAATGATTCTTATTGACTAATGAGATAGGAATGATTATCGTTACCACAACATCGACCAACGGAGATCTTCATGACAGAACTCGTCAAGGCAGTAGTGGTGGGAGCAGATCGCTTGGGCAATATTCCCGAATTGCTCAAGGGGCACAACATTGCTATCAGGCACCACATCAGCGGGCGCGATCCTGCCCATCAGAAGAAAACCCTGCAGCTTCCCTCGGGCACCGATCTATTGATCCTGCTTACCGACTTCCTGGGTCACAATGTGATGAAGACTTTCCGCGCCGCGGCCCAGCGCTCGGGGGTAAAGGTGCTGGTATGCAGGCGCTCGGTGTGCTGCATGAAGCGGGCGCTGACCCAGGGCGGCTATTGCGAGGCGTGTCCGGCCGAAGTGGAAGGCCGTTCAAGCAATAAAAAAGCCTTAAGATTTGCGGCCTGAGGGGCAGCGAGGAATGCTTGGGTGAGCGGCCGAAAAGGCCGAAGAGACTTCGAGAGGGTGGCTTGGGCCACCCTTTTTATTTGCTGGCGGTGTTCGTTGCCACCAGGCGGCGTGCGCCGTTGTAGCGCTTTTTCCAGTAGGCAATGTTCATGTCTTCGATGCGTACCACCGCGCCGGTGCGGGGGGCGTGCACGAACTTGTGGTCGCCCAGGTAGATGCCTACATGCGAGAAGCGAGAGCCCCGGGTGTTGAAGAACACCAGGTCGCCCCGCTTGAGTTCGGAACGCTTGACCGAAATGCCCTGGCGGGCGATGTCGGCCGATCGGCGCGGAAGCTTCAGGCCCAGGGATTTTTCCGCCGCATAGCTGACCAGGCCGCTGCAGTCGAAACCAGTGTTGGGGGATTCGCCGCCGTACTTGTACTTGACGCCCAGGAACCCCAGCGCGGTGCCGACCAGTGTTGGGGTACGGGGTTCTGAATAGGCGCCGCCGGCCAGGGCGCGATTGAAGTCTCGGCTTGCCAGGTAGGCACCCAGCGGGTCGGACTTGGTCTTGGAAAGATAGCTGTCGCGGATGAAGAGATGGGCGCTGTTTTCGGCTTGCTGCTGCGCATTCTGGTTGGCGGCGCATCCGGTCAGGGCAAGGGCGGAGGCCAACAGCAGGATCTTTCCGGCACGCCATAGACTTCGAGGGATGAGCGTCGGAATCGATGGAGTGTAATGTGGCGGCATGGGCGTTTGGGCTATTCGGCTGAAAAAAATACGTACACGTCTGGCGCGGCTAAAAGCCGGCCTTGCCTGCTGTGGCACGCAGTGGGCAAAAGAACGGGGAACGCGCAGAAATCAAGCGCCTGGAAAAAACTGCCCCGAGTTTAACCAAATCCACTCAAGGGGTAAAGCAAGGTTACAAAAATCGCGCCCGCTTTCAGGGCGGGCGGCCAGGGCAAGTATGGCATCATGTCGAGCGCAAGTATGTCGTATGCATTCACCCATGAGGAGACTCCATGAACACCAAGAAAACGCTCGCACGTGCTGATGTACAGGCCATTCTCGACGCCGCCGAGCGGCATGCGCGGGACAACTCCTGGGCCGTCACCATTGCCGTCGTCGACGACGGCGGCCATGCCCTTGGGCTAATCCGCCTAGATGGTGCGGCGCCCATGTCGGCCAAGATCGCCCAGGCCAAGGCCCACACGGCCGCGGTCAGCAGGCGCGAAACCAAGGCGTTCGAAGACATGATCAATCAAGGGCGCAACGCTTTCCTGTCGGCGCCGGGCATTGAAGGGCTGATGGAGGGCGGCGTACCCGTCATCGCCGACGGCCAGGTGGTGGGCGCAGTGGGCGTATCGGGTGTCAAGTCCCCGGACGACGCCGCCATTGCGCGTGCCGGAGCCGCCGCCGTCGCATCATGAGCGGCCCGGCCCGGCCCGAGCCGGCCCAGGCCGACGAGCCCGGTGATTCAGAAGGCCGTGCCGGGCTGTTCCGCAGCGCCCTGAAACCGGGCGTACGCCGGCGCGAAGTCTGGGCATGGGCCATGTACGACTTCGCCAACTCGGGCTATACGACGGTCGTCATCACGACTGTCTTCAGCACCTACTTCGTCAGCGTGGTGGCGGCCGGCAGGTCATGGGCGACCCTGGCCTTCACATTGGCCCTGTCCCTCTCTTATCTGGCCATCATGCTCAGCATGCCGGCCCTGGGTGCGCGCGCGGATGCGCGCGCCGGCAAGCGGCGGCTGCTGTTCACCAGCACGGTGGGCTGCGTGGCCGCGACGGCGCTGCTGGCGCTGGTCGGGCCCAACGACATCGCGCTGGCCCTGGTGCTGCTGGCCCTGTCCAATTACTGCTACTGCGTGGGCGAATCCGTGGTGGCTGCCTTCCTGCCTGAAATGGCCCGCCCCAATGCGCTGGGACGCGTATCGGGCTGGGGCTGGGGCTTTGGTTATTTTGGCGGCATGCTCACCCTGGGGCTGTCTCTCGCGCTGGTGGGCTGGGCTTCGAGCCGGGGCGCGGAAGCCCATCAGTACGTGCCTTATGTCATGCTGCTGACAGCGTTCGTGTTTTCGATATCGGCGATACCTTCCTTCGTGTTTCTGCGTGAACGCAGCGCCCCCAGCAACCGGCCGGCGCTTGGATGGCTGAAGCGGCTGGCGACGGCGTGGCACGAAACCGGCGAGCACTTCCGCGATTTTCGCCTGCTGCTGATATGCGGGGCCTTCTATCATGCGGGCATCTCCGTGGTGGTGACGCTTGCCGCCGTGTACGCCAACCAGGCCATGGGCTTCACCATGGCCCAGACCATGGTGCTGGTCTTTACGGTAAACATTGCCGCCGCCGCCGGAGCGCTGAGCTTCGGGCATTTCCAGGACAAAGTGGGGCACAAGCGGGCCTTGACAATCACCTTGTGGGGCTGGATCGTCATGGTGCTGGTGGCCTATTCGGCCGTGCAGGTCTGGGTGTTCTGGATCGCCGCGACACTGGCCGGCCTTTGCATGGGCACCAGCCAAAGCGCCGGCCGCGCCATGGTGGGCGGCCTGGCTCCCAGCCGCAGGCTGGCCGAGTTCTATTCCCTCTGGACTTTCGCCACCCAGCTGGCCGCCGTGGTGGGGCCGCTGTGCTATGGCCTTGTCACGTGGCTTACCGACGGCAACCACCGGCTTGCCCTGCTTATTACCGGCTTGTTCTTTGTAGCGGGCCTTGTGGTGCTTACCCGCCTTGATTTTGCGCGCGGTGCCCGTGTGCGCGATACTGTGCTGATGTAAGCGTCCAGTCAGAGTAGGCGGTTATTAAGTATATGGGGACAACAACCAATACAGGAGTCAAGAATCATGTCTAGTGCGATCGAATCCGTCCTGGTCGAGAAACGGGTGTTTCCGCCTTCGAAGGCGCTTGTCGAGCAGGCCAATATATCGGGCATGGACGCATACCTGGCCTTGTGCGCAGAGGCCGAGAAATCTCCCGACGAGTTCTGGGGGCGGCTTGCGCGTGAGAACCTGGTCTGGAACAAACCCTTCTCGCAGGTGCTCGACAGCTCGAATGCGCCTTTCTACAAGTGGTTTCCGGACGGCGAACTGAACGTGTCGGCCAACTGCCTGGACAAGCACCTGAACACGCCCAGGGCCGACAAAACCGCCATTATTTTCGAGTCCGACGACGGCAAGGTCGCCAAGGTAAGCTACCGCGAGCTGCACGCGCGCGTATGCCGGTTTGCCAACGGCATCAAGTCGCTGGGCTATAAAGCCGGCGAACGGGCCATCATCTACCTGCCCATGTCCATCGAGGCTGTCGTGGCCATGCAGGCCTGCGCGCGTCTGGGCATTATTCATTCAGTGGTGTTCGGCGGCTTTTCGGCCAAGAGCCTGAACGAGCGCATCGTCGACGTCGGAGCCTCGCTGGTGATCACGGCCGACGAGCAGATGCGGGGCGGGCGCAGCATACCGCTCAAGCCCGCCGTGGACGAGGGCCTGGGCATGGGCGGGTGCGAGGCTGTGCGCAACGTCATCGTGTATCGCCGCACTGGCGGCGCCATCGACTGGACTGAAGGCCGAGACCTCTGGATGCACGACGTGTGCGCCGATCAGCCCGACACCTGCGAACCGGCGCCCGTCAACGCCGAACATCCGCTCTTCATTCTGTACACATCGGGGTCCACGGGCAAGCCCAAGGGTGTCCAGCACGCTTCGGGCGGCTTCCTGCTGTGGGCGCTGCTTACCACTCAATGGACTTTCGACGCCAAGGACAGCGACGTTTATTGGTGCACGGCCGACGTCGGCTGGGTTACCGGTCATACCTACATCACCTATGGCCCGCTGGCCGCGGGCCTGACCCAGATCGTGTTCGAGGGCGTGCCCACCTATCCGGACGCGGGCCGCTTCTGGGACATGATCCAGCGCCACAAGGTCACTGTGTTCTACACGGCGCCTACGGCCATCCGTTCACTGACCAAGGCGGCCGAAAGCAACGCCGACATTCACCCGCGCCGCTACGACCTGAGCAGCCTGCGCATCATCGGGTCGGTCGGCGAGCCGATCAACCCCGAGGCCTGGATGTGGTACTACACCAATGTGGGCGGTGAGCGCTGCCCGGTGCTCGACACCTGGTGGCAAACCGAAACCGGCGCCCACATGATCACGCCCCTGCCGGGCGTCACGCCGCTCAAGCCCGGTTCGTGCACGCTGCCGCTGCCCGGCATTGCGGCGGCCATCGTCGACGAGGCGGGCAACGACGTTCCCCCGGGCACGGGCGGCTTCCTGGCGGTCAAGCGGCCCTGGCCCGGCATGATCCGCGCCGTGTGGGGCGACCCCGAGCGTTTCAAGAGCAGCTATTTCCCACCCGAGCTCAAGGGCTATTATCTGGCCGGCGACGGGGCCCAGCGTGATACCGACGGCTACTTCTGGATCATGGGCCGCGTAGACGACGTGTTGAATGTGTCGGGGCACCGCCTGGGCACCATGGAGGTCGAGTCGGCGCTGGTGTCGCATCCCATGGTGGCCGAGGCTGCCGTGGTGGGCCGTCCCGACAGCACCACCGGCGAGGCCGTGGTGGCCTTCGTGGTGCTCAATCGCGACCTGCCGCAGGGCGACGAGGCGGCGGCCATCGCCAAGCAGCTGCGCGACTGGGTGGCGCAAGAGATCGGTCCCATCGCCAAGCCCCGCGACATCCGCTTTGGCGAGAACCTGCCCAAGACGCGCTCGGGCAAGATCATGCGCCGCCTGCTGCGCGTGGTCGCCAAGGGCGAAGAGGTTACCCAGGACGTGTCCACGCTCGAGAATCCCGCGATTCTGAACCAGTTGTCGCAATCGGTATAATGCGCGGATAGGGCTCCAGGCCGGGCCGCATGGCCCCCGCCTGGAGTTCGATCTTATCGGCTCGCTGGGGCGACGCGCCGCCCGGCGCGAAAAACCGGGTCTTCAGCCCGAGAGGGCCTGTCTTGCGGCGGGACGGTGAGACAGGACGTTCAGCAGTTTTCCTGTAGGGTCGGTCAGGTAGAAGCGCCGCACCCCCCAGGGCTCGTCGGTCAGCTCGTATACGATCTCAAGACCCAGGCGCTTGGCGCGCTGATACACATCGTCGACATCATCGACCTCGATGGAAAGGTCCGGCACGGGCGTGCCGGAACCGCCTTCGGCGGCGATGCCGATCTGTGTCAGGGCCTGTTCACCCGAGGCCAGGGTGACGAGCCAGCCATGGTCCATGACAGGATGCAGGTCGAACAGCGTTTCGTAGAAACGCCGTACTTCGGCTATCGACGATGTGCCGATGTTGGATACGATGCGCCGTACCGCCATGGCGGCCTCCTGTGCGACCGTGGCCTTACATTCCGCTATAGACGGGGCCTTCGCCACCCTGCGGCGCCACCCACACGATGTTCTGGGTGGGATCCTTGATGTCGCAGGTCTTGCAGTGCACGCAGTTCTGCGCGTTGATCTGCAGGCGGTCATCGCCGCCGTCGTCCTTGACGAATTCATAGACGCCCGCGGGGCAGTAGCGCGCTTCGGGACCGCCATACTTGGCCAGGTTCACGGCCACCGGCACCGAGGCGTCTTTGAGCGTCAGGTGGACGGGCTCGTTCTCGTCGTGGTTGGTGTTGGAAATGAATACCGAGCTAAGGCGATCGAAGGTCAGCTTGCCGTCGGGCTTGGGGTATTCGATGCGCGCGCATTCAGAGGCCGGCTGCAGACAGGCGTGGTCGGGCTTGCTGTGGCGGATGGTCCAGGGCATCTTGCCCTTGAACAGCCACTGCTCGATGCCGGTCATCAGGGTGCCTATCGTGCGGCCCTTCTTGAACCATTGCTTGAAGTTGCGCGATTTGTTCAGCTCGGCATGCAGCCACGATTTCTCGAAGGCCTGGGGGAAGGCGGTGAGTTCATCATGGCTGCGCTCGGCGGTTAGGGCCTCGAAGGCTGCCTCGGCGGCCAGCGAACCGCTCTTGATGGCCGCGTGGCTGCCCTTGATGCGCGAGGCATTGAGGAAGCCGGCTTCGCAGCCGATCATGGCGCCGCCCGGGAACACCAGCTTGGGCAGCGAAAGAAGGCCTCCGGCCGTGAGCGAGCGCGCGCCATAGGCGATGCGCTTGCCGCCCTCGAAGGTGGAGCGGATGGCCGGGTGGGTTTTGTAGCGCTGGAATTCTTCGAACGGCGACAGCCAGGGGTTGGCATAGTCGAGGCCGACTACAAGGCCCACCACCACCAGGTTGTCGGCCAGGTGGTACAGGAAGGAACCGCCATAGGTGTCGGAATCGAGCGGCCAGCCCGAAGTATGCAGCACCAGGCCGGGTTGCGACTGGGCCGGGTCGACCTCCCACATTTCTTTGATGCCTATGGCATAGCTTTGCGGGTCGCGGCCTTCGTCGAGCTTGTAGCGCGAGATCAGCTGGCGTCCGAGTTGGCCGCGCGAGCCTTCGGCAAAAAGCGTGTAGCGGGCGTGCAGCTCCATGCCGGGCTGGTAATTGGGCGTGTGCGAACCGTCGCGGGCCACGCCCATGTCGCCGGTGGCCACGCCCTTGACGGCGCCGCTGTCGGTGTACAGGACCTCGGCGGCGGCAAAGCCGGGAAAGATTTCGACGCCCAGGGCTTCGGCCTGTTCGCCCAGCCAGCGCGTGACATCGCCCAGGCGCACCACGTAGTTGCCGTGGTTCTGGAAGCATTCGGGCAGCAGCCAGTTGGGCGTCTGGCGCGCGCCCTTGTCGGTCAGGAACAGGAACTTGTCTTCAGTAACGGGCACGTTCAGCGGCGCGCCTTTTTCCTTCCAGTCGGGAATGAGCTCGGTAAGGGCCCGGGGGTCCATGACCGCGCCCGACAGGATGTGGGCGCCGACTTCGGCCCCTTTTTCGAGCACACAGACGCTGATCTCGCTTTGCCGCTGGGCGGCCAGCTGCTTGAGGCGGATGGCGCTTGCCAGCCCCGCGGGCCCGGCTCCGACGATGACGACGTCGTATTCCATTGATTCGCGCTCGGCCATGAGTATGGATCTCCCGTATCGATGTATTGTCTGCGGCGGCAACGTCCGGCGCGCCTCGTGCCGCGGTTTTTATGATTGTATAGAAATGGTTCAAGCCGATTGTATTGCAGACCGGGCGCGCGTTGGGCCGGCGGGCGCCGGCTTTGAAGCGGCATGCTTGCCGTTATACTTAACTTTCTTATATTTTTGCCGCCTGACCGACGCCGCCATGTTGCAAGACGCCGCCTCCGCCATACCCCGCATAGGCCATGTATTCGAATGCGTGATCCCGGTCCGCTGGGGCGACCAAGATGCCCTGCACCACGTCAACAATACCGTTTACTTTCGCTACAGCGAAGAAGCCCGCGCGCTGCTGTACATGCAGGCGGGCTTTCCCGTGCCGGGCGAGCGCGAGGCCGTGCTGGCCCACGCGTCCTGCGATTTCCTCAAGCCGCTCATGTATCCGGCCACTGTGGTGGTCAGGCTCGAGTTCAAGAGGCTGGGGCGCTCCAGCATGGAATACGACTTCATCATCGAGCGCCAGGACGAACCCGGCGTCGTCTATGCGCGCGGCAAGAACATCACCGTCAACACCGATGCCCGCACCGGCAAGTCGTGCGCCTGGTCTGAACCAGAACTCGCGGGATACGCGCGTTGTTTCGTTGCTCCCGGGGGCCAGCTTCGGGAACCATGATTTTTTGAACTGCCCAGTACCCGTGCAAGTTCACTTGTGCGAACCGGGCGAATTTTTTGGGATGGAGTAATGGATAAAGTCTATGCAAGCGCCGCAGAAGCGTTGAAAGGCATTGTAGCCGACGGGCAGACCATTGCCGTAGGAGGCTTTGGCTTGTGCGGTATTCCCGAGGCGCTGATCGCGGCGCTGCGCGATTCCGGCGTTCAGGGCCTGACCTGCATCAGCAACAATGCGGGCGTCGATGGCCTGGGGCTGGGACAGCTTCTTGTCACGCGGCAGATCAAGAAAATGATCTCTTCCTACGTGGGTGAGAACAAAGAGTTCGAGCGCCAGTACCTGGCCGGAGAGCTCGAGCTCGAATTCACGCCCCAGGGCACGCTGGCCGAGAAGCTGCGTGCGGGCGGGGCGGGCATTCCCGCATTCTTTACGCGCACCGGGGTGGGCACCATCGTGGCCGACGGCAAAGAAGTGCGCGAGTTCGACGGCGAACAGTTCGTGCTGGAGCGCTCACTGGTACCCGATGTGTCCCTGGTCAAGGCCTATATCGCCGACCGCAGCGGCAACCTGATCTTTCGCAAGACAGCCCGCAACTTCAATCCCAACGTCGCCATGGCGGGCAAGATCACCGTGGTCGAGGTCGAGAAGCTGGTCGACGTCGGCCAGCTCGAACCCGATTCAGTGCATCTGCCCGGCATCTACGCGCACCGCATAGTGCTGAACGAGAACCCCGAGAAACACATCGAGCACCGCACTGTGCGCAACGCTTAAGGAGACGACGAAAATGGCTTGGAATCGAGACGAAATGGCGGCGCGCGCGGCGCGCGAGCTGCAAGACGGTTTCTACGTGAACCTGGGCATAGGCATGCCCACCCTGGTGGCCAACCATGTGCCGCCGGGCGTCGAAGTATGGCTGCAGTCCGAAAACGGCCTGCTGGGCATCGGCCCGTTCCCCGCTGAACAGGAAATCGACGCCGACCTCATCAATGCGGGCAAGCAGACGGTGACCACGCTGCCCGGCTCTTCCTTCTTTTCGTCGGCGGATTCGTTCGCGATGATACGCGGCGGCAAGATCAACCTTGCCATCCTGGGGGCAATGCAGGTGTCCGAAAAAGGCGACTTGGCCAACTGGATGATCCCGGGCAAGATGATCAAGGGCATGGGCGGCGCCATGGACCTCGTCGCCGGCGTGGGCCGCGTCGTCATCCTGATGGACCACGTGGCCCGCAAGAAAGACGGCACCGAAGACTTCAAGCTTCTGCCCGAGTGCACCCTGCCGCTTACCGGCGTGGGCGTGGTCGACCTCATCATCACCGACCTGGGCGTGATGGAGGTCGGCGACGATGGGCTGAAGCTGATCGAGCTTGCGCCGGGCGTTACAGTCGAAGAGATCCAGTCCAAGACGAAGGCTAGGCTGGACGTCTCGGCGGTCGGCTAAAGGGCTTGCCCGCGCCGGGTACGCGGCGCGGCCTTTCCGCAGCGCCTGTCGCCGATGGCGGGCGCTGTTTTCATTTGCATCGAGGCATTGTTCATCATGGTTTCCTCCGTTCACGCCGATCGCATCGATTTATTGCGCCGGGCAATGGCCGGGCGCAAGGTCGACGCCTGCATCGTGCTGTCGTCCGATCCGCACCTGTCGGAATATCTTCCCGATCATTGGCAGGCGCGCGCATGGCTGAGCGGCTTCGAAGGGTCGGCCGGCACTTTGCTGGTAACCGCCGCATTCGCCGGCATATGGACCGACTCCCGCTACTGGGAGCAGGCGGCCGGTGACCTGGCGGGCACGGGAATCGAAACCATGAGGGCCGGCGCCGACGGCGTACCCGGCATGCTTGACTGGCTGTGCCAGCATCTGGACGAGGGTTCGCGGGTGGCCGTGCACGGCCTGACGCTCAGCGTGCAAATGCATCAGGAATGGCTGGGCACCCTGCAGGCCAGGCGCATCGAGCTACTGACGGAGCTTGACCTGCCCGGCGACATCTGGCCCGACAGGCCCGCCTTGCCCGCAGCGCCCCTGTACGAGCACCAGCCCCCCTTCGCCTGCCGCAGCCGCGCCGAGAACCTGGCCGCCGTGCGCCAGGCCATGCAGCGCGAAGGCGCGCGCTGGCACTGGATATCGTCGCTGGACGACATCGCATGGCTGCTCAACCTGCGCGGCAGCGATGTCTCTTACAACCCCGTTTTCCTGGCTCATGCGCTGTTGGGCCAGGACGAAGTCCGGCTGTTCGTCGACGAGTCGCGCGTCGATGCCGCCTTGCGCCAGAGGCTTCAGCACGACGGCGTCCGCCTGCTTTCCTACGAAGACGCGGGCCAGGCGCTGGCCGGATTGCCGGCCGGGGAAAAAGTGCTGATCGATCCGGCGCGCACCACGGTGGGCATCACCGGGCAGGCCGGGGCCGAGCTGATCCACGCGCTGAACCCGTCGCAACTGCTCAAGTCGCGCAAGAACGATGCCGAGATCGACCACGTGCGCCGCGCCATGGAGCAGGACGGCGCGGCTTTGTGCGAGTTCTTCGCATGGTTCGAATCCGCATTGGGCACCGAACGCATCACCGAACTGACCATCGACGAAAAAATCACCCAGGCGCGTGCCCGGCGCGAACATTTCGTGTCTCCCAGTTTTTCAACCATCGCGGCGTACCGTGCCAACGGCGCCATGCCGCATTACCACGCCACGCCCCAATCGCATGCGGTCATCGAGGGCGATGGCCTGCTGCTCATCGATTCGGGCGGGCAGTACCTGGGCGGCACCACCGACATCACCCGGGTAGTGCCCGTGGGCAACGTCGATGCCGAGCAAAAGCGCGACTACACCCTGGTGCTCAAGGGCATGATCTCCCTCTCGCAGGCGGTGTTTCCGGTGGGCGTCGCCGGCTCGGTGCTGGATGCCTTCGCACGCCAGCCCATCTGGCAGGCCCTGGCTGATTTCGGGCACGGCACGGGACATGGCGTGGGCTATTTTCTGAACGTGCACGAAGGCCCGCAGTCGATTTCCTTCAGGGCGCCGTCCCGGCCCTCCTCGGGCATGCAAGAGGGCATGATCACCTCGAACGAACCTGGCCTGTACCGGCCCGGCAAGTGGGGCATACGCATCGAGAACCTGGTGGCCAACCGGCCGGCGGGCACTTCCGAGTTCGGCCGCTTCCTGCAGTTCGAGACCCTTACCCTGTGCCCAATCGACACGCGCTGCGTGCTGCCCGAATTGCTGACCGAGGGCGAACGCAACTGGCTCAACGCCTATCACGCCCATGTGCGTGAGCGGCTCGAGCCCCTGGTCGAGGGCGCCGCGCTGGCCTGGCTCGAAGAGCGTACCCAGGCGCTCTGAAACGGCGCTGCCGCGGCCGGGCGGGCGTGGGCCGTGCGCGATGCCGTGCCGGCGTCGCGGCGGATGCGGCCTGCCATGGCGCATCGCTGTAAGGCGCCCGGAAGAAGAATTGGCATATTTGCCCGCAAGGGCGGCGAGACAGCGTCTGCTCTCGGCTATAATTCCAATTTCCCGCTCATGCCCGGCCACCCCGGGCGCCAATTACGATGACCAAATATGTATTTGTCACGGGTGGGGTAGTGTCCTCCCTAGGAAAGGGCATTGCTGCTGCTTCTCTCGCCGCGATCCTCGAGTCTCGCGGCCTGCGCGTCACCATGTTGAAGCTCGATCCGTATATCAACGTCGATCCGGGCACCATGAGCCCCTTTCAGCATGGCGAAGTCTTCGTCACTGAAGACGGCGCCGAAACCGACCTCGATCTGGGCCATTACGAGCGCTTCATCTCGGCCCGGATGCGCAAGTTCAACAATTTCACCACCGGCCAGATCTACGAGTCCGTACTGCGCAAAGAGCGCCGCGGCGATTATCTGGGCAAGACGGTCCAGGTCATTCCGCACATCACCAATGAAATCCAGGAGTTCATCGCGCGCGGCGCCAAGGCCGCCTGGAACGGTGAAACCGACGTCGCCATCGTCGAGATAGGCGGCACGGTTGGCGACATCGAGTCCCTGCCTTTCCTCGAGGCGGCACGCCAGATGAGCCTGCGCCTGGGACGCAACAACGCGGCCTTCGTGCACCTTACCCTGGTGCCCTTCATTGCCTCGGCCGGCGAGCTCAAGACCAAGCCCACGCAGCACTCGGTGCAAAAGCTGCGCGAGATCGGCATCTATCCCAATGCATTGCTGTGCCGGGCAGATCGCCCGGTGCCCGACGACGAGCGCGCCAAGATCTCGCTGTTCTCGAACGTGCCGCTGGATGCCGTCATCTCCGTGTGGGACGCCGACTCCATCTATCAGATTCCTTCCATGCTGCACAAGCAGGGCCTCGACAACCTGGTGTGCGATGCGCTGGCCCTGTCGCCTCCGCCCGCCGACCTTACCGTCTGGGACCGCCTGGTCGATGTCATCGAGCATCCCCGCAACCAGGTGCGCATCGGCATGGTCGGCAAGTACGTCGATCTTACCGAGTCGTACAAGTCGCTTACCGAGGCGCTGGTGCATGCGGGCATTCATACGCATTCCCACGTCAGCATCGAGTACATCGACTCTGAAAGCATCGAGTCCGACGGCACCGAGTGCCTGGCCCATCTCGATGCCATCCTGGTACCGGGGGGGTTCGGCAAGCGGGGCACCGAAGGCAAGATCGCCGCGATCCGCTACGCGCGCGAAAACGGCGTGCCCTATCTGGGCATCTGCCTGGGCATGCAGCTGGCCGTCATTGAATTCGCACGCAACGTGGCCGGCCTGCAAGACGCCAACAGCACCGAGTTCAATCCTTCCACCCCGCATCCCGTGGTGGCCCTGATTACCGAATGGCAAGACCGCGAGGGCCAGATCGAGCGGCGCGACGCCGCATCCGACCTGGGGGGCACCATGCGCAAGGGTGCGCAGCGCTGTCCGGTCAAGGCGGGCAGCCGCGCCCAGTCCATCTATGGCAACGAAGTCTACGAGCGGCACCGCCATCGCTACGAGGTCAACAACGCCTACGTCCCGCGCCTCGAAGAGGCCGGCATGGTGATCAGCGCCCGCACGCCCACCGAACAGTTGCCCGAAATCATGGAGCTTCCGCAGCATGCCTGGTTCATGGGCGTCCAGTTCCACCCTGAGTTCACCTCCACGCCGCGCGACGGCCACCCGCTTTTCACCAGCTTCATCAATGCGGCATTGCAGCACCAAGCGCAGCAGGCCCCAAAGGAAAAGGTCGCCCCATGAAGCTCGGCGCGTATCAGGTAGGTCTGGACCACCCCTTTTTTCTGATTGCGGGCCCCTGCGTCATCGAGTCGCGGCAGCTCGCTTTCGATACGGCGGGCCGCCTGCAAGAGATCACGCGCAAGCTGGGCATTCCCTTTATCTATAAAAGTTCGTTCGACAAGGCCAACCGCAGTTCGGGCGAATCTTTCCGCGGTCCCGGCATGCAAGAGGGCCTGCAGATCCTGGCCGACGTGCGCGAGCATTTCGGCGTGCCCGTGCTTACCGACGTGCACACCACCGAGCAGGTGGCCGAGGTGGCTGCCGTGGTCGACATCCTTCAGACGCCGGCCTTCCTGTGTCGCCAGACCGACTTCATCCGCGCCTGCGCGGCATCGCTCAAGCCCGTCAACATCAAGAAGGGCCAGTTCCTGGCGCCGCACGACATGGTTCAGGTGGTGAACAAGGCTCGCGCGGCAGCCATCGAGGCAGGCGGCGACGGCAGCAATATCATGGTGTGCGAACGCGGCGCATCGTTCGGCTACAACAACCTGGTCTCCGACATGCGGTCGCTGGCCATCATGCGTGAAACCGGTTGCCCGGTGGTGTTCGACGCCACGCATTCGGTGCAGCTGCCCGGCGGACAGGGCAGCAGTTCGGGCGGGCAAAGCGAATTCGTTCCTGTTCTGGCGCGCGCCGCGGTGGCGGTCGGCATCTCGGGCCTGTTCATGGAAACACATCCCGATCCGGCCAAGGCCTTGTCGGACGGCCCCAATGCGGTGCCGCTGGACCGCATGGCGGCGCTGCTCGAGTCCCTCGTGGCCATCGACCGCATCGTCAAGCAGGGCGGCGCGCTGGCACAGGGCCTATGAATTTGTGCAAGGGCCTGCAACAGGGTGGTCAAGCCCGCGCTTTTGCACAGTACAATCAATTTTTTACGGTCATCCGGCGCGCAGCGCCGCGGTAAACGTCGATTCCCAATCCATCAGGCAGGATAATCAATACTATGAGTGCAATCGTAGACATCATCGGACGCGAAATTCTTGACTCACGCGGCAACCCCACTGTCGAGTGCGACGTCTTGCTCGAATCGGGCGCCATGGGCCGCGCCGCAGTGCCTTCGGGTGCATCCACCGGCTCTCGCGAGGCGATCGAGCTGCGTGATGGCGACAAGGCCCGCTACCTGGGCAAGGGTGTGCTGCGCGCGGTCGAGAACGTCAACACCGAGATCTCCGAAGCATTGATGGGCCTCGACGCGCAAGAGCAGACCTTCGTTGATCGCACCCTGATCGATCTCGACGGCACCGAGAACAAAGAGCGCCTTGGCGCCAACGCCATGCTGGCGGCCAGCATGGCCGTGGCCCGGGCGGCGGCCGACGACTCGGGCCTGTCGCTGTACCGTTATTTCGGCGGCAGCGGTCCTATGCAGATGCCCGTACCCATGATGAACGTCATCAACGGCGGGGCGCATGCCAACAACACGCTCGACATGCAAGAGTTCATGATCCTGCCCGTGGGCGCCAGCAGCTTTCGCGAATCGCTTCGCATGGGCGCCGAAGTCTTTCATGCGCTCAAAAAGCTCATCCACGACCAGGGCATGTCCACCGCTGTGGGCGACGAGGGCGGTTTCGCGCCCAACGTCGCCAACCACGAGGCGGCCATCCAGTTGATCCTGCAGGCCATCTCCGAGGCCGGCTACGAAGCGGGTTCGCAAATCGCGCTGGGCCTTGATTGCGCCAGTTCCGAATTCTATCGCGACGGCCGCTACCACCTGGCCGGCGAAGGCGGCGTGGCGCTCAGCTCGCAAGATTTCTCCAACCTGCTGGCCACGTGGTGCGACAAATACCCCATCATCACCATCGAAGACGGCATGGCCGAAAACGACTGGGAAGGCTGGAAGGTTCTTTCCGACCAACTGGGCAAGAAGGTGCAGCTGGTGGGCGACGACCTCTTCGTCACCAATACGCGCATCCTCAAGCAGGGCATCGAACAAGGCATCGCCAACTCCATCCTCATCAAGATCAACCAGATCGGCACGCTTACCGAAACCTTCGCGGCCATTGAGATGGCAAAGCGCGCGGGCTATACGGCCGTCATCTCGCATCGCTCGGGCGAAACCGAAGACTCCACCATCGCCGATATCGCCGTGGCCACCAATGCCATGCAGATCAAGACCGGCTCGCTGTCGCGTTCCGACCGCATGGCCAAGTACAACCAGCTCCTGCGCATCGAAGAAGAACTCGCCGACGTCGCCACCTATCCCGGCCGCGACGCTTTCTATAATCTGCGTTAACAGCCAGAGCCCGGTGCCTGGCCCACGGGCGGCTGACGACCATGCGACTGTTACTCATTGTTCTGGTCCTGCTGACGGCATTCATCCAATACCCTTTGTGGCTGGGAAAGGGCGGATGGATGCGCGTCCACGAGCTTGAGCAGCAGATCGCGGCGCAAAACGAAACCAACGAAGCCCTGGTGGCCCGCAACAATGCGCTGGCCGCCGAAGTGCAAGACCTCAAGTCGGGCACCCAGGCGGTAGAAGAGCGCGCGCGCGGCGAGATGGGCATGGTCAAAGAGGGCGAGGTCTTTGTCCAGCTGCTGGCGCCCAACGAGAAACAGCCCGTGGTGTCCAAGCCCAAGACGCCTTCGCGCCAACACAGCCGCTAACCGGCTTTCGCCCGCCTTCTTCAGCATCGGGCGCATGCATCTTGCAAATGCGCCTCGCTTTAGCTAACCCGTTACGCAACACAGCACTGTTCCGCAGGCGACGTCGTCCGCAGGGGGCAGGCCCGGGCTATCGGGTGGCGGCGGCTGCGCGCCGGGCGGCATGTCGACGGGGTGCTCGGCGGCAGGCGGCGTGGTGGAGGGAGGGCCCGATGCCGGCGGAAGGGTGCCCGAGCCAGGCATCGCCGGCATGTGTGGGCCCGACGAGACCGGGCGTGCGCGTTCGCACCATATGCCTCTGCAAGCCAGGGTCGTTCCTGGGGGCGGGCCGGCCTCGAACGCAGGTTCCGACGCCCCCAGAACCTTGGCGCCCGAATGCGGCCAGGCCACCGGGTGGGATTGCATGGCCAGGCGCAATGTCTGGCGCAGAGGCAGGTAGCCGCCCGCCAGCGCCTGCCGGGCGTGGCCGGTGGATCCCGGCGACAGCAGGCGCAGCAGCGCGCCCATGCCCGGCACCAGCGGCTCGTGCATGTAGCTAAGGTGCAGGGCCAGTTCGTTGGCTTCGAAGATGGTGGCGCCCGATAGCGGGCCGAGCCCGCTTGCCCACCCTTGCTGCTGGTGGCGCAGGTGTTGTTCGGCCTGGTAGTTGTTGTCGATGGCCGCCAGCCCGTCCGCGCCGGCGACCTTCAGGCCGGGAGAGGCGAAATCCAGGAAGGCCGTGGCCTGCGGCGCAATGACCTTGATCTGCCATGGGGGCGCCCCGGTGGCGGCCTGCCGCCGTTCAAATGCCTGTTGCATGTGCTGCCGC
This sequence comes from Pusillimonas noertemannii, assembly GCF_003096595.1. Classification (GTDB taxonomy): domain Bacteria; phylum Pseudomonadota; class Gammaproteobacteria; order Burkholderiales; family Burkholderiaceae_B; genus Pusillimonas; species Pusillimonas noertemannii. The sequence continues at coordinate 1,236,928 of NZ_QEKO01000001.1, forward strand.
GCGCCGTGCGCGGAAGGGGACGGGAACAACGGGAGCAGGGCGTGCTCGAAGGCCGCCTCGATGGATGCGGGTCGGGCATGGTCGACAATGCCTGCTCTTGCGGCCTCAAGCAGGGCCAGGCTGATGGCTTGCTTGACGAAGAACCAGCGGCCAAGCTCGATTGCGCCCAGCCCGGCCAGCAGGATGGGTATGGCGGCCAGGGTGAACTCGACCGCGCTCGAACCCCGCTGGCGGCCCGAAGCGAAGCGGCACGAATGGATGGGCATTCGTGGAGTGTGCCCCGGGGCGGGGTCGGGCGTCGATTGTGGAAAATGCCCTGTGCGAATTTACTCAGTGGATCGAGCCGGCGCCCGAGGGCGGGGTATCTTGGGGGTTGGTGAACAGCCGGGTGCAATCGATGGCGTCGAATTGATAAGGCTTGCCGCAAAAATTGCACGACACGTCGATCTGGTTGCGCTGCGAGAGGATGTCTTCGACTTCTTCCTGGCCCAGCATGCGCAGCATGTTGGCCACTCGTTCGCGAGTGCAGGGGCAGTGCCAGCGCACTGCCTGGGGGTCGAAGGCCAGCAGGCTTTCTTCCCAGAACAGCCGGTGTATCAGCGTGTCGGTATCGAGTTCCAGCAATTCGCCGGGCTCGAGCGTAGAGGCCAGGGCCACGGCTCTTTCCCAGGTATCGTGCCCGGGCTCGGGCCCTTGTACGCCGCCCTGGTCGGGCATGCGCTGCAGCAGCAGGCCTGAGGCATGGCCTGCGTCGGCGGCAAGCCAGAGCCGGGTGTCGAGTTGTTCAGAGGTGCGCATGTAGTGTTCGAGCACTTGGGCGACGCTGTCGCCCTCAAGCGGCACGACCCCCTGGTAGGGCTGCATGGTGGCGTTTCTTTGCCGGGGGTCGAGCACCACGATGAAACGGCCCTGCCCCTGGCTGTTGAGCAGGCTTTGCAGGCTGCCGTTGCGAGGCACGGCAAGGCCTTCGCGCAGGCTGGCCGTGGCGCGTATGGAAAGGTCGGAAGTGCATTCGACGACAATCAGCGAAACAGGCCCGTCGCCCTGCAGTTGCAGCACCAGCGAGCCGTCGAACTTGATGTTGGCGGCCAGCAGCACGGCTGCCGCGGCAAGTTCGCCCAGCAGCCTTTGCACGCAGGGCGGGTAGCTTTGATGGGCCAGGCCGGTGCGCCACGCCTCGTCGAGCTTGAGCGCTTGCACGCGCACGCTGTGGTCTTGAAACAGGTACTTCTTGAGTAGATCGGCCATGATCAGGAAACCCGTTTCAGGCTCTGGCGGTACTCGCGGGCGCGCAGCACATAGCTTTCGGTGTTTTCGTGCATGAACCGGATTTCGTTCTCGGACAGCTGGCGCACGATCTTGCCCACGCCCACCACCAGCGAGTTGTCGGGAATCTGCCGGCCCTCGGGAATGAGGGCGCCGGCGCCGATAAGACAGTTGCGGCCGATATGGGCATTGTTGAGCACGATGGCCTGGATGCCTATGAGGGCGCCGTCTTCGATGGTGCAGCCGTGCAGCATGGCCTGGTGGCCGATGGTAACGTTGGCCCCGACGGTAAGAGGCACGCCGGTGTCGACGTGCAGGACGCTGTTTTCCTGGACGTTGCTGTTGCGGCCTATCTTGATGACTGCGTTGTCGCCGCGAATGCTGGCGTTGGACCAGACGCTGACGCCGGCTTCGAGCACGACATGCCCGATGATGTCGGCGCTGTCGAAGATGAAAGTGTCTTTGTCTATGATGGGAGCGAGCCCGTCGAACTCGTAAATGGCCATGGAAATCCCGTGTAGTGTTGAGAGTAGCTCAAGGGGATTGTATAGCGGACGTGCAGGAGCCCATGTACCAGAAGTTGCCGTGCCGGTCGACCCGGGCCTGTACGCCGCTGAGCCACCAGTCGCCGATGAAGCGGGCATGCGTTGCGTCGGGGTCGTTCCAGTAGTTCTGGAACAGGGCCGGATCGGGATGGCCATTGACGTCGTAGCGATTGACCGCGAGTTCGCCGGCGACGTCGGCGGGGCAGGGCAGGCCCTGGGGGTCGAGCACCGTGACCAGGTGGCCGGGATAGGGGCGGCCTATGCTGCCCGGCGCGGCGGGCCATTTGTGCTGGCTGTTGCCTATGAACAGCGGCGCCTCGGGGGTGCCCAGCACGATGTTGGGGGCGATGCCCAGATGTCGCTCGCACCACTGGTACATGGCTTCGTTGCGATCGCCCGCGCCATTGAAGGCGATGGCGCGCAGGGACAGCTGCATGTCAGGGGCGGTTGCCGGCTCTGCCTCGGAGGCCATCTGTTCGAGCTGATGCGCGGGAAAGTACGCGTGGGTGACGCCGTAGCGGTCAAGGATCTCGAGTGCGCGGGCGCCCGAGAACCGCCCCAGGGCGGCCACGACCGGCCGTCCGAAATACAGGGCGGGCAGCAGCGCCGACATCAGGCCTTCGGCCGACATCCAGTCGGCGGGGCTCCAGAAAGGCCCGGCCATGCTGGGAAACCAATTTTGCGAGGCGACAAAACCCGGCAGGCTGCCGATGAGCGCCCCATGGGAGATGAGCACGCCCTTGAGCGGCTTGTCGGCGGGGTTCTTGTACACCAGCAGGGCGGGCCGCGAAGCGTTGAGCAGGGTGGGCTTGAAGGTGGCGGGCTGGCGGGCCAGCAGCGTGCGCCACGGGATGATGTTGTCATGCTGAAAGCCCAGGCCCACGATTTGTGAAAGCTCGGGGTAGTTCATGTGGGCCTGCAGCAGGTCGGGGCCCGAAAGGGTATCGACCAGCGCCACCCGCGCCTGGGCATGCCGCAGGCAGGCTTCGATGGCGCCTGATTCGAGCGAGCCCGGAAGCGGGACGGCCATGGCGCCTACGCTGAATATGGCCATATAGCTGGCAACGGCTTCAGGGCGCTGCCCCATGGCGATGCCCACCCGGTCTCCGGGCTGCACACCCATGCGCAGCAGGCCATTGGCCAGCTGGTTGCTGGTTTCGGACAGGCGAGTATAAGACCAGCTGTCTACGTGGCCGAGTTCATCTTCTGTGTAGATGGCGGTGCGCCGGCCTTCATGGGAGTTTTCGGCCCAGCGGTGCAGGCACGCCTGAGCCATATTGAATTGTGAAGGGACAAGCCATTGGTAAGAAGAGTACAGCTCCGCGTATTGATCGTTCATTTCTGTGGAGAATCAGCTTGGCAGATGATGGCGTGGGCTTCTGGTACCCCGCAAGCATGAACGACAAGCGGGTTCTGTGCAATCCCCCGCGTTTCAGAAAGTGTCCGTACTAGGGTTTATACCGCCTTTGCCGCCTTGGTATCGGTGTGGACCAGCCGGGTGCCCAGCAGGCGATCATGAAGGAACTGGCCCTGCGGGTCGAGCCAGGTCCACAGGAAGACGGTGAAGGGGGCGAATACGATCAGCATATCGGTGGAACGGTAGCCGGTAAGGTGTGAAGCCCCCTGGATCAGCAGGGCGGCGACCAGCGGGATGGGCCACATCAGTATGTAGCGCAGAACCAGGCGGCTGAGCACGGGCGTGCGGCCGTCACGGTCGACCAGACGGATGTTCCAGGTCTTCATGGGCAAGGTCTGGCCGCTGTAGCGCCAGCACATGACGAAATAGACCCCTATGGCCACGAAAAGCACGACCTGCCGCAGACTGCGCAGGGTCAGGCCGCTGCGGCTCTGGGTAAGGGTGTCGAACAGATAGCCGGCCAGGAAGACCACCGCGAAAAGCAATACGCCTTCGTACATCATGCTGGCGAAGCGGCGCCATCGGCTGGGTACGGTGGCGGTAAGACCCGAGTCGAAGGTGATGGGATGTTGCATGGCAAAAAGACCGGACGGTGGAGGTTGGGCGCCCAACTTGGGCGAATCCCTCTATTATCCTGCATAAATGCGGCGCTTTGCCGCCCGGGGCCCGACGGCAAAAAAGCCGCGATTGCGGCTTTTTTCAGTGGCCGGGTTCATCCGGCATGGCCGCCGAAAGGGCGGCCCGTCGCGATGGACCGATCAGGCGGCCGATTCGGCGTTGCGGGGTGCAACTTTCACGCCGGCGGCTTGCTTGGAAGAACCATTCAGCTTAACGAACAGGTTCTTGAGGGCCTTGCCGGGCTTGAAGCGAGCCTGCTCTTCGATCGCTTCTTGCATCAGCTGGCGTTCGAGTTCATCGGTCAGACGGATTTCGCTATTCAGGTGGATCATGATTGGCCTCTCTACATGAAATGAACGTTTCGTTCAGGGTTAACCCTATTATAGGGTTAACCCTAGCCAATAGCAAGCCAGAATGTTGCGCTGCGACAGAGTGTTGCTTTTTAGTCTGATCCGTCGCCGCGGGCGGGACGCCGATAGCCCGATTCGACCATCTCGAAGCTGAAAAGCCGGCAATCGAGGGGGCCATTGTGCAGCGGTCGGCGCCGCAGGGGTTTCAGCCGCATGCGCTGGGGAAGGTCCAGGTCGCTGGAAATCACATGTACCTGCCAGCCGCTGTAGTTCTTCTTGAGATTCTGTGACCATTCGCGCCAGAGTTCGGGCTCGTCGCCGGGCAGGCGTTCGCCGTAGGGCGGATTGGTGACAATCCAGCCCTGTTCGGCAGGCGGCTGCACGGTGCGCGCATCACCCACTTCGAATCGTATGGTGTCGGGGGTAAGCCAGGCGCGCTCGACGTTCTGCCTGGCGGCATCGATGACGGCCGGGTCGAGGTCGACGCCGACCAGCGGCGCGTCCAGGCGTGTCGCAATGCGGCTGCGCGCATCTTCCTTCAGATCGCGCCAGTGGCGGGCGTCGTGGTTGCGCAGCCGTTCGAAGCCGAACGGCCGCCAGATGCCGGCGGGCACGCCCAAGGCGATCCAGGCGGCCTCGATGAGTATGGTGCCGCTGCCGCAGAAAGGGTCGAGCAGCGCCTGGGCCGGATCCCAGTCGGCCAGCGCCAGCAGGCCTGCCGCCAGATTCTCGCGTATGGGCGCCTCGCCCTTGTCGAGGCGCCAGCCGCGCTTGAACAGCGATTCGCCAGTGGTGTCGAGGTACAGCGTGGCCGTATCTTCGGCAAGAAACAGATGCACCCGGGCGTCGGGGCGCACGGTGTCGATGTCGGGCCTGCTGCCTTCCCGGTCGCGCAGCCGGTCGCAAATGCCGTCCTTGGCGCGCAGATTGCAGTACTGCAGGCTTTTCATGGGGCTGCGGATGGCCGAGGTGTCTACCCGCAGGGTCTGCTCCGCGCCGAACCAGCGCTCCCATTCGGTGTTGCGGGCAAGCTCTAGGATGTCGTCTTCGTGCCGGACGGGCCCTTGCGACACCTGTACCAGTACACGGGTGGCCAGGCGCGAGTAAAGATTGATGCGCAGGATGCCGGTCCAGTCGGTCCGCAGGCGGCAGCCGGCGCGATCGGCCGAGGCGTCTTCGAAGCCCAGGGCCTGCAGTTCGAGCGCCAGTGCCTCTTCCAGGCCATGGGGGCAGGGCGTGAACACCGCGAATATTTCGGCCAGTCGCCTGGAAGAACCCTGTGCCGGGCGCGCCGCGCGGCGGCGTGTCGTCACTCGGGGCGCCTCGTCGCTTTCGGTTCGGCCGGCGGATTCGGCTTGCGCCGTTGGTCGCCTGGCTTCGACTGGATTGCCGGCCCGTGGCGTATCGTGCTGCTGGCGCTCGCGCAGGGCAACCTGGCGGGCGCGGGCGCCCGATCGCTTGCGCTTGTCGTCCTCTGTGCCGGACGGAGCGGCAGGCTTTTTCTTCAGGGAGAGCGTCTTGCCGGGCTTGTTGGAATCGGTCATGGAAGTAGGGGGCTGCTTGGGTTGGGCGGGGCGGCGCTAGAAAGGCCGCACAATGACCAGGATGAGCACGGCCAGCAGCAAAAGCACCGGAATCTCGTTGAACCAGCGGTAGAAGCGATGGCCGCGCGTGTTGCGTCCGGCCGCAAATTTCTTGAGCAGGCGGCCGCAGGCGTGATGGTAGCCCAGCAGCAGCAGCACGCACAGCAGCTTGGCGTGCATCCAGCCCTGGCCCATGCCCAGGCCATAGCCCAGGAACAGCCACAAGCCCAGCAGCAGCGCCGGAATGGCCAGTATGGTCATGAAGCGGTACAGCCGCTGGGCCATGCCCAGCAAATGACGCTGCACGGCAGGCTCGGTGCTTTGCGCCAGGTTGACGTAGATGCGCGGCAGGTAGAACAGCGCTGCAAACCACGAAATGACGAAAAGCAGGTGAAAGGTCTTGATCCAGAGCATGGGGTCAGCCGCGCAGCTGGCCATCGCCGGTCAGTACCCACTTGTAGGTGGTAAGGCCTTCGAGGCCGACCGGGCCGCGCGCATGCAGCCTGTTGGTGGAAATGCCGATCTCGGCGCCCAGGCCGTACTCGAAGCCATCGGCAAAACAGGTGGGCAGGTTGATGTAGACGGAGCTGGAGTCGACTTCGCGCTGGAAGCGCGTGGCGGCCGGGAGGTTTTCGGTGACGATGGATTCGGTGTGGCCGGAGCTCCAGCGCGCGATGTGCTCGATGGCCTGCTGCAGGTCGTCGACCACCCTGATGGCCAGGATGGGCTCGAGGTATTCGGTGGCCCAGTCTTCGTCGGTGGCGGGGCCGACGCCGGACACCAGCGCCTGGGTCTGTTCGCAGCCGCGCAGCTCGACGCCCTTGTCGCGCAGGGTGGCAGCCAGCCTGGGCAGGATGGCGCCGGCTACGTCGCGATGGACCAGCAGGGTTTCCATGGTGCCGCAGATGCCGTAGCGGTAGGTCTTGGCATTGACGGCGATGTCGTGCGCCTTGTCGAGGTCGGCCGCCGCGTCGATGTAGACATGGCAGTTGCCGTCAAGGTGCTTGAGCAGCGGCACCTTGGCTTCCGCGGCCAGGCGGGCGATAAGCCCCTTGCCCCCGCGCGGGATGATGACGTCGATGTGTTCGGTAAGGGTGACGAGTTCGCCCACCAGGCCGCGATCGGTGGTGCCGGCGACCTGCACGGCGTCTTGCGGCAGGCCCGCGTCTTTGAGGCCGGCGCGGATGACCTCGCCCAGGGCCTGGTTCGAATGAAAGGCCTCGCTGCCGCCGCGCAAAATGGTGGCGTTGCCGGATTTCAGGCACAGGGCCGCGGCGTCGATCGTGACGTTGGGCCGCGATTCGTAGATGATGCCGATGACCCCCAGGGGAACCCGCATCTGGCCGACGCGCATGCCATTGGGGCGGACGACCGAGGTGGACTGGATGCCGACCGGGTCGGGCATGGCGGCAATTTGCTGAAGGCCGGCTGTCATGGTGGCCAGCGCCTTGTCCGAGAGGGTAAGGCGGTCGACCAGCGCCGCGGGCAAGTTGTTGCGGCGGGCCGCTTCGAGATCTTTGGCGTTGGCTTCCTGCAGGGCCTGTTTGCCTTGCTGCAGGCGTTCGGCCATGGCGCGCAGGGCTGCCGATTTGGCAGAGTCGGGGGCGCTGAGCATGAGGCGGGCCGCGGCGCGTGCGCGCTGGCCGAGCTCGAGCGCCGCTGCGCGGGTGGACTGTTCGACGGCGTGGGTGTCGTTGGAACCGGGGCTGTTCATGCTGGGCTCTGCAAAGAAAAGGTGCTGCGCCGCGGGCGCAGAAGAAACCTCTATTGTAATGGTGTCAGCCGGCCCGTGCCGCGCGCGGCGCCGCTACCCGCAGCACGAGCCTGGCGAGTTCTTCCCAGGGGTCGTCGAGCCGGCCCGATGCCTTCAGCCCCTTGATCAGCCGGTCGATGTCATGGGCATGCTGGACCGCCACGGGCCACAGCGCGGCGGGCAGGCGGCGCAGCGTCTGGCGCAGCATCTGTTCGCGCGGGCCGAAGACCCGTTGCTGTCGCATGGCGCCGCCGATGTCCTGGCCCGCCGCCTGCGCCGCGGCCAGCCTGGCCAACAGGCGGATTTCATCGCCCACCGCCCAGAGGACCAGCGGCAGGCCTTCGCCTTCGGCTTTCAGGCCGGCCAGGATGCGCAGCGCCCGGTTCGCCTGCCCGGACAGCATGGCGTCGCGCAGCCCGAAGACGTCGTAGCGCGCCACATCGAGTACGGCTTGCTCGACGTCCTTGGGGCTGATGGGGCCTTCGGGGTGCAGCAGGCCGAGTTTCTGGATTTCCTGGTGGGCCGCCAGCAGATTGCCTTCGACCTTGTCGGCCATCCATTCCAGGCTTTCGGGCTGAAGGCTCTGGCCCTGCCGCTGCAGGCGCTGGCGGATCCAGTCGGGCAGATGCTGGCGCTCGATGGTGGGCACTTCGATGAAGGCGTTTGCCTGCTGCAGCGCCGTGGCCCACTTGGCGGCGCGGGTGGAGCGGTCGAGCCGGGGCAGGCTGATGAGCACGACGGTGTCGGGCAGCGCCGAGCCGCCTGAAAGCCCAGCCAGGTTGACCAGCGTGTCGCCGCCGACCTTGCCCGGCTTGCCGCCGGGTATCTTGAGTTCGATGAGGCGGCGGTCGCCGAAAAGCGAGACGTTCTGTGTTGCGCCCAGCACAGCCGACCAGTCGCTGCGCGCATCCATGACCAGGCTGGTACGTTCGAGGTAGCCCGCCTTGGTGGCCAGCGCGCGCAGGCCGTCAAGCGCCTCGGTAAGCAGCAGCGGCTCGTCGCCCGAGATCACGTACAGGCCGTCCAGGCTGCGGCCCGACTGGCTTGCCTGGTCGAGTTGCCGCAAGAGGCCTTCGATGCCGAGCCCGCGCGCCATGGCTGCCTAGTACGAGGACGAGGGGATCATGTCGGGCCCTGGCAAGGGGGTGTAGTCGAGCGGAGGCATCGAATCGTCGGGGACGGCGGGCGTGGCAGGGGCGATGCCTTGGGTTGCGGGCTCGACGGCCGGGAGGTTGCGGTAGGCCTCATTGACCTCGGGAGAGGTGATGCGGCGTACGATGCGGTCTATCAGACTGCGCTGCATCTCTTGGAACAGCGAGCCGATCTCGCCCTGTTTGGCTTGCAGTGCGTCCGGGTCGTAGGGAACCTCGCGCGTGGAGCTCAGGGTCGTGGGGGGCAGCAGCTCGCGCCCCTGGGCATCGCTTAGTTTGAAGACGAAGACGAGATTGAGCTCGTATTCTTCGACGCGGCCTTCGGGGCTGATGGAGATTTCACGCATCGAGCGCTGCATCGAGATCTGGGTGAGGCGCACCTGGGCCTCGGTAACGTCGTCGACGAAACGGGTGTTGGGCGACGTAGCCACGATGAGGCGGCGCAGGTCGGCGCCAAACGCCGAGTTTTCGTTGATGTTGGTGTAAAGCGTGTCGAAGGGCAGGGGCGAAGTGCCCTTCAGCCGGAACCCGCAGGCGGCCAGCACAGCCAGCAGCAGCACGCAGGCGAGCCCGCGCAGCCCCAGGCGGGACGGAGTCGAGGTAGGGCGGTGCGCGAAGAGGTGCATGGTTTATCCGACGTTATCCGACGACATTGACGAGTTTACCGGGGACCACGATAACCCGCTTGACCGGGCGGCCTTCGAGGAAGCGGACCACGGCTTCGTGCCCGGCGGCCTGCTGCTCGATCTGGGGCTTGGGCGTACCGTTTGCCACCAGGATGGAGCCGCGCAGCTTGCCGTTGACCTGCAGCATGAGCTCGACTTCGTCGGCGACGAGGGCCGCTTCGTCGACTTGCGGCCAGGGGGCGTCGAGGATGTCGCCGTGGCGCTGCTGGTAGCCCAGTTCGCGCCAGAGCAGCCACGTAACGTGCGGCACCACTGGGTAAAGCACGCGAAGCAGCACGCCCAGCGCGTCGGCCATGCCCTGGCGGGCGATGGGCGTGTCGGGCAAGGCGGCCGACTCGAGGGTATTGAGCATTTTCATGCAGGCCGACACCACGGTGTTGTACTGGATGCGCTGGTAGTCGTAGTCGGCCTGCTTGAGCTGGCCGTACACTTCGCGGCGCAGGGTCTTGGTGGTGGAGTCGGCTTGGGACCAGTCGGCCTGTTCGGGGCCGAGGTCGCGAAGGGCCGCCTGCTGGGCATGGCACAAGCCCCATAGCCGGCGCAGGAAGCGATGCGCGCCCTCGACGCCGGAGTCGGACCATTCAAGGGTCTGCTCGGGCGGACTTGCGAACATGACGAAGAGACGGGCCGTGTCGGCGCCCATGGAGTCGATCAGCGATTGCGGGTCGACGCCATTGTTCTTGGACTTGGACATCGTGCCGATGCCGCCGTACTGCACGGCGGATCCGTCGGAGCGCAGGCGCGCGCCCACGATGACGCCCTTGGCGTCATGGATGTCTTCGACCTCGTCGGGCCAGAAGTATTCGATGCCGCCCTGTTCGTTCTTGCGTGAATAGATGTGGTTGAGAACCATGCCCTGGCAAAGCAGGCGGGTGAAGGGTTCGTCGAAATTCACCAGGCCCAGGTCGCGCATGACGCGCGTCCAGAAGCGCGCGTACAGCAGGTGCAGAACGGCGTGTTCGATGCCGCCGATGTACTGGTCCATGGGCATCCAGTAATCATTGCGGCTGTCGACCATGGCCTGGTCGTTGCCCGGTGAGGTATAGCGCATGAAATACCAGGACGAATCGACGAAGGTGTCCATGGTGTCGGTTTCACGCCGGGCGGGCTTGCCGCAACTGGGGCAGGTGCAGGAAAGAAAGGCCTCATGCTTGGCAAGCGGATTGCCGCTGCCGTCGGGGATGAGGTCGTCGGGCAGCACCACCGGAAGGTCTTTTTCGGGTACCGGCACCGGCCCGCAATGCTCGCAGTGGATGATGGGAATGGGGGTGCCCCAGTAGCGCTGGCGCGAGATGCCCCAGTCGCGCAGGCGCCAGGTGGTCTGCTTTTCGCCCAGGCCCTTGGCCGCCAGGTCGGCGGCCACCGCGTCGACCGTGGCCTGGTGATCGAGGCCGTCGTACTTGCCCGAATTGACGGTGCGGGCCTGCTGCTTGTCGCCGTACCATTCCTGCCATGCGTCCGTCGAAAACGTCTTGCCCTGGACGGCGATGACGTCCTGGATGGGCAGGCCGTACTTCTTGGCGAAGGCGAAGTCGCGTTCGTCGTGGGCCGGCACGCCCATGACGGCGCCGTCGCCGTAGCTCATGAGCACGTAGTTGCCCACCCAGACCTCGACGTCGTCGCCGGTAAGGGGGTGGGTGACCACAAGGCCGGTGCGCATGCCTTCTTTTTCGCGCGTGGCCATCTCGGCTTCGGTGGTGCCGCCCAGCTTGCAGGCCTCGATGAAGGCCGCCAGTTCGGGGTTGTTGCGAGCCGCGTGCGTTGCCAGGGGGTGCTCGGGCGCGACGGCGCAGAAGGTGACGCCCATGATGGTGTCTGCACGGGTGGTGAAGACGTACATGCGGCCGTCCTGGATGAGCTGGCCGTCATGGTCGTGAATAGTGTGGGTGAACGCGAAGCGCACGCCCTGGCTCTTGCCTATCCAGTTTTCCTGCATCAGGCGCACGCGCTCGGGCCAGCCGGGCAGGCCGTTCTGCACTTGGTCAAGCAGCTCTTCGGCGTAGTCGGTAATGCGCAGGTAGTAGCCGGGAATCTCGCGCTTCTCGATGGGCGCGCCCGAACGCCAGCCGCGGCCGTCGATGACCTGCTCGTTGGCCAGTACGGTCTGGTCGACCGGATCCCAGTTGACGACCTGGGTCTTGCGGTAGGCGATGCCTTTTTCGAGCATCTTGAGGAACAGCCACTGGTTCCACTTGTAGTAGTCGGGGTCGCAGGCGCACATTTCGCGCGACCAGTCTATGGCCAGCCCCATCGCCTGCATCTGCTTCTTCATGTAGGCGATGTTGTCGTAGGTCCATTTTGCGGGCGGAACCTTGGACTTGATGGCTGCGTTCTCGGCCGGCATGCCGAAGGCGTCCCAACCCATGGGCATCAGAACGTTGTATCCGCGCATGCGCAACTGGCGCGCCATCATGTCGTTGATGGTGTAGTTGCGTACGTGGCCCATGTGCAGCTTGCCGCTGGGGTAGGGCAGCATCGAGCAAGCGTAGAATTTGGGCTTGGGCTGGCCGTTGGCATCGACAGCGTGTTCGATGACGCGATAAGCGTCGCGCGCCTGCCAGTCTTGCCGGGCGGCCGCTTCGACTTCGGCGGGATTGTAGCGTTCCTGCATGGGTTCGGATTCTTTGTTTTGGGTTAGGCAAACGTCACATTATAGGACGCTGCTTGAAACCAAAATGCCCCGCCTGTTGGGGCGGGGCATTCGTGGGGTACGGCGCCGGGTCGATTACTTGAGCTTGGTCTCTTTGTAGTCGACGTGCTTGCGAGCAACGGGATCAAATTTTTTGATCAGCATTTTCTCGGGCATGTTGCGCTTGTTCTTGGTGGTCGTGTAGAAGTGACCGGTGCCAGCCGTGGATTCGAGTTTGATTTTCTCGCGGATGCCTTTAGCCATGATGTGCTCCTAGATGGGTTTACCGGTGCGGAAATTAAACCGCTTGGCCGCGGGCACGCAGGTCGGCCAGAACGGATTCGATGCCGTTCTTGTCGATGGTGCGGATGGCGCTGGCCGAAACACGCAGGCGAACCCAGCGGTTTTCGCTTTCGACCCAGAACCGGCGCGATTGCAGGTTGGGTAAAAAACGACGCTTGGTCTTGTTGTTAGCGTGCGAAACATTGTTGCCCGTGCGCGGGCCCTTGCCGGTAACTTGGCATACGCGTGCCATGATCATACCCCTAAAAAAATTGGTGCCCTGCCGCTATGTGCTGCCCGTATATGGGCGCCGGGCTATAAGGCGCGGGTGCCTGCTCTATAGAAGGCGCGGGTGCCCAGGCTTAAAGGCGCCAAAGGCACCCAAAGCGACAAGGCAAAGCCACGCTATTAAAGAATCGGGCTATCTGTAAAGCCATGTATTCTATAACGAAAAACAGGTCTTTATCAAGCAGGTGTTTGGAAAGCCTGGGTCCGGCGCGCTATTTGCCTGCCGCGGCGGCGCGGCGGGCCAGATGGCCGAACAGCCACGAGAGCACCATGCAGGCGGCCAGGATGCCGGTGAGGGGCAGGGCGGTATCCGATTGCCAGTGGCTGATGCTGACCCCGGCCAGTGTGCCGCTGAGCAATTGCACCGCGCCCATCAAGGCCGAGGCCACGCCCAATCTGTGGCCTTGGCGCGACAGGGCCAGGGCCGCCGCGTTGGGGTTGACGAAGCCCTGGCTGGCCATGAAACCCATCAGGCACAGTATCAGCAAGGGCAGCGTCAGCCAGCCGGCTAGGGTCAGGGCCAGGCCGATCAAGGTGACCACGACCACGCTGACCTGCGCCACCTTGAGCAAGCGGTCGGGCGGATGGCGGTCGAGCAGGCGGGCGCTGAGCTGCGAGGAAAAGATCAGCGCGGCGGCGCACAGGCCGAACAGGAAGCCGAAGTACTGGGGCTCTACCCCGTAGATATTGATGAGCACGCGGGGAGAGCCCGATATATAGGTGAAGATGCCCGCCCCGCCTATGCCGCCCGCCAGGGCATAGCAGATGAACTCGCGGTCGCGCAGCAGGCCCCAGTAGTTGCGCGCGATGGTGCCGATGCGCAGCGGCACGACTTTTTCGGGGGGCAGGCTTTCCTGCATGTTGCGCAGGGTCATCACCAGCAGCAGCACGCCGACCGCGGCCATGATGCCGAAGATGCCGCGCCAGCCCGCTATGAACAGCATCTGGCCGCCCAGAATGGGACCCAGGATGGGCATGACGCCCATGATCAGCAGGAGCAGCGACAACGCTTTGGCGGCATCGCGCGTGTCGAGGTTGTCGCGCACCACCGCCCGGGGCACCACGATGCCCGCGGCGCCCCCCAGCGCCTGCACGATGCGCCAGAGCGTCAGGTGTTCGATGTCGTTGCTGAAGGCGCAGGCGACCGATGCGATGGTAAAGATGGTAAGCCCCGCCATCAGCGGCTTCTTGCGGCCGTAGCGGTCGGCCAGCGGCCCGTATATGATCTGCGCCACCCCCATGCCCAGCAGGTAGCTGGCCAGCGTGCGCTCGACCTCGCCCTGGGTGGCGCCCAGGCCCTCGACAATGGCCGGGAACGAGGGCAGGTACATGTCGATGGCCAGGGGGCCCAGGGCGGTCAGGGCGCCCATGAGCAGCAGCCAGCCGGGTATGGTGCGAGTCAGTTGTCTGGAAGACATGAAAGAGGCGTGGCCCACGGGCCCCGGAGAAAAGAAGCGAGTAGTCTAACAGTGATTGGCGATACGGGCCGAACGGGCGGGCCGTGGGCGCCAGGCATGCCGACGGTCGCATTTGGTGATAAATTGACGGGCAAGCAGCCCGTCCGGACAAGAACGAGAACCCGGGCCGACTTGCCGCCAGCATCGGCAGTGACCAGAATATAAATATAGAACGAGGACTTCGCTGTCCGATTGAGGATTCGATTTCAGCTAAGTAAAAAGGGAGTTGAGAACGTGAGTGCTGTCTTGTCTTTGGTAGAAAAAAAGCTTGCTTCATTGCCGTTGCCCGTGCAGGTGGTGCTGCCCAGCGGAGAAACCGCCGGGCCGGCCGATGCGCGCATCCGGCTGAAGGTCAAGGATAATTCCACCTTGCGCCACCTGGCCTCGGGCGAGGCGGGCACGCTGGGCGAAGACTATGTCGAGGGAAAGTTCGATTTCGATGGCTCGATGCGCGACCTGATGCTGCTGGCCTCGTCGATCTTGCCCGATTCGCCCATTGAAACGGCCAAGGGCAACTGGTTCACCAGCATGAAGCGACACTGGGTCTCCATCCAGCGGCATTCACAGGCGCGCGATGCGCGCCAGATCCAGTTCCACTACGACTTGTCCGACGAGTTCTACCAGCTTTGGCTCGACCCGCGCCGGGTCTATTCCTGCGCCTATTTCCGCGAGCCCGACATGACAGTGGCCCAGGCCCAGGAAGCCAAGCTCGACCACATCTGCCGCAAGCTGCGCCTGCATGAGGGCGAGCGCTTTCTGGACATCGGCGCCGGCTGGGGCGGCCTGCTGCTGTGGGCGGCCGAGAACTACGGCGTCGACGCCACCGGCATCACGCTGTCCAAGAACCAGCACGCCTACGTCAACCGGCTCATCGAAGAAAAAGGCCTGTCGGGCCGGGTTCGCATGACCTTGCTCGATTACCGCGAGCTGGACGAAGCCTGGCCCTATGACAAGATCGCTTCGGTCGGCATGTTCGAGCACGTCGGCCGCGCCCAGCTGTTCGAATATTTTTCCAAGCTGCGGCGCCTGCTCAGGCCCGGCGGCCTGATCATGAACCACGGCATCACGGCGGGCGGCGTCTATAACGCCGAAGTGGGCGCCGGCATGGGCGAGTTCATCGAAAAATACATTTTTCCCGGCGGCGAACTGACCCACATCAGCAACGAATTGGCCCAGATTGCCGATGCCGGCCTTGAAGACGTCGATGTCGAAAACCTGCGCCCGCACTACGCCCGCACGCTTTGGGCCTGGAGCGACGCGCTCGAGGCCCGGCTCGACGAAGCCCGCAAGACGCTCAAGGGCGAGAACGCAGAGCGTTCGCTGCGCGCCTACCGCATCTACCTGGCCGGCTGCGCCATGGGGTTCGAGCACGCATGGATAGCGCTGCACCAGGTGTTGCTGCAGCACAAGCCCGCAGTCGGACGCCGCGACGAGCTCGACCATCCCGCCGACCTGGCCTACCCCTGGCGGCGCGACTACATTTACCGCTGATCACCCTTGCCGGGCGTGGCGCCGCACCACGCGCCAGTACCAAAGGTGCTGAAGCAGGGCCGACAGTCCCAGGCCGATGGCCGCCATCAGCCACATCGTCGAGGCGCCCTGCGGGGCGCCCGGCATGATGATGTCCAGTACGGGCTTCAGGCTGCCGGCCAGGGGGCCGAAGCCCAGCCACCAGCCGCCTATCAGGCCTATGCCCGTCAGTGCGATTACCTGCATCAGCAGCGGCACCACGGCCACCTTGTAGGCGCGCAGCAGGTATGAATTGATGCACTGCATGGCGTCGCACAGGTGAAAATAAGGAACGATCTGCAGCAGGGCGGCAGCCATGGCCGCCACCTTCAGGTCGTCGGTATAGGCGGCGAGAATGGCAGGACGCCCGCCCATCACCAGCGAAATGGTAATAATCGCACCCGCCAGGGTAATGGTCAGCCCGGCCAGGCCGGTCTGGCGCGCCCGGGCCATGTCGCGCGCGCCGATGGCCTGGGCCGTAAGCGAAGCCGAGGCGATGCCCACCGACATGGGAAGCATGTAGCACAGGGCCACGAGGTTGGCCGTAATCTGGTGGCCGCCTGCGGCGTACATGCCCTCGCGCGCGATCAACAGGGCCATGAAGCTGAAGGCGCACACTTCTACCAGGTATGAGCCTCCCATGGGAACGCCCAGGCGCAGCAGTTCTTTGAGATCGGCCCAGCGGGGCCGGTCCAGGCGCGGCTGAAATTGCCTGAAGAACTTGTCATGGTGAATGATCCACAGGCCCGCCGCCAGGCTGAACCAGCTGGTGATGGCGGTGGACAGGCCGGCGCCCGCCGCGCCCATGGCAGGGGCCCCGAACTTGCCGAAGATAAGCACCCAGTTGAACAGGCCCTTGACCACGATGCAGGCCAGATTGATACCCATGACGACCTTGGGGCGGGACACGGCCGTGCCCAATGCATAGATCGAGCGGAACACCAGGGCAGCAGGCAGGGCAAGAATCAGGGCGCGTAAATACCAGGTGACGCCGCTGCGAACGACCGGGTCGACGTCGCCCGACAGCATCAGCCAGGCGTCGGGGAACAGCATGGCCGCCGCCCCGATCGCGGACAGGCCCAGGGCAAGCCATACACCCTGGCCCCAGGCGCGGCCGACCTCGATCAGCCGCTTGGCGCCGTAGTGCTGGCCGATGATGGGAATGAGGGCGTGGATCACGCCCATCAGTCCGACAAAGATGGTGATGTAGATGGAGACGGCCAGCGACATGGCCTGCAGGTCGGCGGCGCTGGCGTGGCCGGCCATGGCGGTGTCCATCACGCCGAAGGCCATGCTGGCCCAGGCGCTGACCAGTACGGGCCAGGCCTGCCGCAGCGTTTCGCCGACATGGTGCCGGAAGGACCGCGCCACAGGAGGGTTCATCAGGGTTCTATGCGAAGCAGGCGGAATATCTCGCGCCGGTCGGCGCCGCGCTTGCCTTCCCACAGCACGCGGGCATGCGGCGTGTAGTCGGCGGCGCCCGATTGCACGGCCTCGGGCGAAGTCTGCTGCAGCACCAGCGAGCAGTCGGCGCTGTAGCTGAACCTGAGGTCATTGAATACAAGGAAAGAAGCGCGCTGGCCCGTACCGAGCGCCAGGCCGCGCACGCATTCACCGGGCCGCTGATGGGTTTGCAATGCTTCGGCCAGGTGTCCGGACACTTCGCGATAGCTGCGCACATAGTCGAGGGCGGGCAGCCAGAGCGTGACCAGCAGGAGCCAGGTGAGCACGATGCCGCAGGCCGACAGCACGGTGCCGCGCCACAGGGCGGCCGGCTTGGTGTGCAGGCGCCAATAAACGATGGCGATCCACGAGAGCGTGCCAAGCAGGGCGATGGCCACGGCCGGCCAGGACACGAAGGCTTCGTAGCCGCGCGTCTGCCGGGCGATGTTGTGCGAAATCTGTTCCGGCCAGCCGGCCTGCAGGGCGATCCAGCCCAGCCAGACGGTGGCGCAGGTGAGCGAAAAGCACATCACCGCGAACCAGTCGAGCGAGTTGACCACGCCGCGGCGCAGCGTGGGCAGGGCGAAGGCGGCCAGCACCGCCGCCGGCACGGCCATGAGGCTGTATTCGGGTTCGAATGCGTCGGCCAGGAACAGCATGACGACGAAGGGCCACAGCATGAACATCAGGGGAATCCAGATGTGCGGAGCGAACAGCCAGGCCCGCCAGCGCCAGAGGGCCAGCAGGGCGAAGGGCCAGGTGGGCCACAGGAACCAGGGCAGGTCGCGCAGCACGCTGAGGACTTCCTGGTAGCGCGGCAGGCCGAAGGACGTGGCGTTCCAGAGCCACCAGTTGTGTATCCAGTACGTGCTGAAATGATTGGCGGGTATCCACCAGAGCAGGCCCAGGAAGACGGCCAGCACGGCGCTGATGATCAGCCAGTGCTTCATGGGCCACAGGGCGCTGCGCGGAATGAAGATGCAGGGCACGGCCAGGAGGATGGGCAACGACCCGATCCATCCGCGCGTCAGGAAGGCGGCGGCCAGGGCCACGCCCAGCGTGACGGCGCCGGACAGTGGATGGTCGAGCATGCGCGCGACCGCGTAGAAGGCCAGGGCCTGGAAGGCGATAAGCGCGGGTACCTCGGAGGTTTCGTGCAGGCGCCAGATAATGCCGACCGTGGCAAGAATGAGCAGCAGGGCGGCGTCGGCGATCATGCGGCCGTAGTCGCGCACCGTGGGCTCGCCGCCGAACGGCAGCGCCAGCGGCTGGGGCTCGGGCCGGCGGCCCAGCAGATACGTGCCGTACCAGACCGAGCCGGTGATCAGGCCGAACCACAGCAGGTTCGGCAGGCGGGACGCGATGAGCGCTGCTTCGAGCGGCGAGGTGAAAATTTCGAACAATGGCCCGAAGAGCCATATGCTGAACGCGCCCACCCAGGTAATGAGGGGGCCGTTCTGGGCGTAGGCCATATTGCCTATCTGCGGCAGCAGCCAGGTTTGCCACGAACCCTCGAGCGCGGTCAGCATGGTGGCCAGACCCGCCACGTCATCGGTTTTCCAGGGGTCGCGGAAAAACAGCCCCGCCAGAATGTAGACCAGCCCCAGGGCCAGCAGAAGCAGCCGGGGAAGCTTGGTGGTCGCTGTTGCGGTCAACCGCGCAGGCGTTGAAAGAGAGTCTTGCAGAGCCACAGGGCAGTTTGGTAAGTGACGGGACAGGGCCATCTTAAAGTAAAAAGGCAGCCCTGAGGCTGCCTTTTCGAGACCGGTCAAGAGGCCTGGGTTGCCGCACGGGGATGCCGTTGCGCGGCAGGCTTCCGTGAAGGCGCTGCGCCGCAAGCCGGCGCGCCGGAAACTTAGGAGGCTTTCTTGACGGTGCCGGCGGTGCGGGCGAAGCGGGCGCGGAATTTCTCGACACGGCCCGTTTCGACGATGCGCGTTTGCGCGCCGGTGTAGAAGGGGTGCGACTCCGAGGTGACTTCACACTTGAACAGCGGGTAGGTCTTGCCATCGACGTCGATGGTTTCGCGGCTGTTCAGCGTGGAACGCGAAACGAACGTGTTGCCGGTTTGCTGGTCAAGGAATACGACTTCGCGGTATTCGGGGTGGATGCCTTCTTTCATGGTAATTTCCTGTGGCTTGCGCCTTTGCTGTGGGGGTCGCCGGTCTGAAAGCAAGGCGGCATGCCAAGGTGGCGTCTAAGGCCACCTATATTTCGCCACGTATTTCAGCCACGTATCCAAAGTAACTCGTAAGTTTAGCATGCAGTGTTTGTTTCTTTCAAGCAGTTTTGATAAGAAGGAATCAGACCTGCCCCCGCTCGGCCAGCGACACGGCGCCTTGGCCGGTGACGATGAGATGGTCGAGCAGCCGGATGTCGACCAGGGCCAGCGCGTGCTTGAGGTGGCGGGTAAGGGCCAGGTCGGCCTGGCTGGGCTCGGCCACCCCCGAAGGGTGGTTGTGGGCCAGAATGAGCGCCGCCGCATGGTGGCGCAGCCCCGCGCGCACCACTTCGCGCGGATATACCGATGCCTGGCTGAGCGTGCCCCGGGCCAGTTCTTCGGTGGCGACGAGACGGTACTGGCTGTCGAGGTAGAGCGCCATGCAGTGCTCTACCCGCAGGTGGCCCAGCATGGCCGTGCAATAGTGCTTGACCCTCTGGGGCTGGGCCAGGTCTATGCCGGCCTGCAGCGACTCGGCCAGCGCGCGGCGGTTCAGCTCGTTGATGGCAAGCAGTTCGCAGGTCTTGGCCGGCCCCAGGCCCGGCACCTTGAGCAGCGCCTGCGCGTCGGCCGATAACAGGCCGCGCAGCCCCTTGAAGCGGTTGATGAGGCTGCGGCCGAGGTCGACGGCGTCGCTGCCGCGTGGGCCGGTGCGCAGGACAATGGCCAGCAGCTCGGCCGTGGTAAGCACCTGGGCGCCATGGGCGAGCAGGCGTTCGCGCGGGCGCTCGGCCTGCACGGGTGGGGGATCGAAAGGCATAAAGGCTCTAAAATAGAGAAATATCAGACTTTTGTACGGTGACAGATTTTGACCTCGCAAGCCCATCCGGTGAACGCTTTTGTCCGCCCCGACTCCTACCTGACCCTGCATTACCGCATCGAGATCGTCAGCGGCCCGGCCGCCGGATCGGCGTTTGCCGATACCTTCGGCGATCGGCCGGCCACATTGCAGCTTGGGGTCGGCCAATGGGCCCCCGGCATGGAAGAGGCCCTGGTCGGCCGCGAAGAAGGCAGCCGCTTTTCGTTCCAGTTGCCCGCCTCGCAGGCATATGGCGACCGCAATCCCGAGCTTCTGCTGCGCGTCACGCAGGCCATGCTCGACGCCAACACAGAGCCCGGCACGGTGTTCCAGCCGGGCGACATCGTCGAATTCGCCGCTCCCAATGGCGGCCGGTATTCTGGCGTATTCAAAGAACGGGGCGAGGGCTGGGCCCTGTTCGACTTCAATCATCCGTTGGCGGGCGCAGACCTGCTTATCGAGGTCTCGCTGCTTGGAGTACTGTAATGACTGACAACACGGCCGCCGGCGGCGGCACGGGCCCTGAAGTCGTGCTGGCCCAGCCGCGCGGCTTCTGTGCGGGGGTCGACCGCGCCATCGATATCGTCGAACGCGCAATCGAACTGCACGGCGCGCCCATCTATGTGCGCCACGAAATCGTCCACAACCGCTACGTGGTGCAAGATCTTCGGGCGAAGGGCGCCGTGTTCATCGACGAACTCGACGAAGCCCCCAGCGGGGCCATCGTGGTCTTTTCGGCCCACGGCGTCTCCAAGGATGTGCGGGCGCAGGCCGAGCGCATGGGCTTGCGCGTATTCGACGCCACCTGCCCGCTGGTTACCAAGGTACACGTCGAGGTGGCCCGGATGCGTGCCGCGGGCAAGGAAATCGTCATGATCGGCCACCGCGGCCATCCCGAGGTCGAGGGTACGCTTGGCCAATCCGGCGAGGGCATGTACCTGGTCGAAACACCGCAAGACGTCGCCGAGCTGCAGGTTTCCTCGCCCGACAACCTGGCTTTCGTTACCCAGACCACGCTGTCGGTCGACGATGCGGCGCAGGTGGCCAGTGCGTTGCGCGCGCGGTTTCCCAACATCGTCGAACCCAAGAAAAGCGATATCTGCTATGCCACGCAGAATCGCCAGGACGCCGTCAAGATCATGGCGCCCGATTGCGACCTGGTGCTGGTGGTGGGCAGCGTCAACAGTTCGAACTCCAATCGCCTGCGCGAGGTGGCCGAGCGCCGAGGCGCCCGCGCACACCTCATCGACGACCCTGAAATGATCGATCCCAAGTGGCTCGAGCAAACGCGCCGGGTGGGGGTCACGGCGGGTGCATCGGCCCCAGAGGTGCTGGTCGAGCAGGTCATCGCGCGCCTCAAGCAGTTGGGGGCCGTATCGGTGCGCACCTTGCCCGGAACCGAAGAAAACATCGCCTTTCCGCTGCCGCGCGAGCTTTCCCGCAAGCGTGCTGTTTAGAGACTGGATGAACAATGAGAAAAAGCGCTGGTATCCTGACCGCCCTGGCGGTGGTGGTGATCGCCTATGTGGCGGCCACATGGTATGTGGGCAAGCAGGCCCGCGCTGCCATCGAACAGGCCGTTGCACAGGCCAATGAACGCATGGCGCAGGCCATGGTTGCCCAACCCGGGGCAGACAGGGCCACGGTGGCCGTGGTCGAATACCGCCGCCGGATCTTTTCGTCCGACGTCGTCTATTCGCTGCGTTTGCGCAACGAGTCCGGCCAGCTGCAAGAGTTCCTGCTGGGCGACCATCTCCAGCACGGACCCTTTCCGTGGGATGCGGTGCGCGGCGGGCGTTTCGTCCCCATGCTGGCGCTGAGCCAGGCGCAACTGCTGCCCTCGGCCGCAACCCAGGCATGGTTCGACAAGCTCGACGGAAAAACGCCGGTAACCGGCCGCACCGAAGTGCATTTCGGTGGTTCGGCGGTCTCCGACTGGACCTTCAAGCCCCTGAACCTCGCACAGGACGGCGAGGTCCTGAAGTTCTCGGGCGCAACCATGCGTGCGACCTTCGACAATGATTACGCCGACAGCCGGGTCACGGGCGGGTTCGACCTGCTCGATTATTCGAACGGCGAGGGCGAGCGCATGGTCATCGATGCCGTGCGCTTCGAGTACGAGACCGCCACCGAAGCCGAGGCGACACGCATGAACGCCACGACGCAGGCGTCTCGCCTCAGCCTGCAGCTGCCCGACGAAAGCACGGTTTCGCTGGCCGACGCGGTGATGAAGGTTTCGAGCGAGCAAAACGGCGATCTGGCCACCGGTTTCGTGCGCTACGACCTGGGGCAGGTCCGATCCGGGGATGCCGACCTGGGCAGCCTGTCGTTGGGTGTCCGGGGCAAGGACATCAGCATGCCGGCCGTGTCTGAACTGGCACGGGTCTACGACGAGCTCAGTGCGCGGCACGGTCCGCAGCAAGAAAACTGGCGCTTGTCGCCCGAAGAGGCCGCGCTGCTGCAAGACAGGCTTTTTGCACTGCTGGCCAGCAATCCCGTAGTGACTTTCGAGCCCTTGGTATGGAAAAACGACCAGGGTGAAAGCAGCGCCAGCCTTTCGCTGGAACTGACCCGCCCGGCGCAGCCGGAGTCGGCCGCGTCGCTCGATGCGCTGCTTCAGCAGGCGCTGCGCGGCCTTGATCTCGGCATGCGCATCGAAAGGCCCATGTTCGTGCGCGCGCTGGTTCAGCTGCAGGACGGGGCGGACGACCCGCAGATCGCCGCCTTTGCCGGCGAGCTTTACGACAACTATGCCCAGCGTCTGCAGGCGGCGGGCCTGGCCACGTTGGCCGATGGCGCGGCGACGGCAAAGATCGTCTACCGCGACGGGCAGGTCGATGCCAATGGCAAGAAGATGCCTGTGTCCGAGTTCATGCAGCGTGCGCTGCTGGTGCTGCTGATGTAAAAAAAGGCGCAAATCCCTGTGGGCAGGAATTTGCGCCTTTCGCCAATAGGCCGGTTGCGGAGCGGCCCTTATCTGGCGATATTCTGTACGCGCTCCATCAGGGCCGGGTCTTGCTGGATGGCCTGGTTGATGCCGTTGAATTCCTCGACGCTCATGCCTTCCTTGCGAACGACGTCGACCATCTTCTGGTCGGCCTCGCGATATACCTCCTGACGGGTGGCCTCGTCGGTGGACGATTGCAGCTTGGGTGTGTATTCCTGCGAAATGACGGCGACCTTCTTGGATGCACTGACGAACTTCTCGAGCTGCGCATCGGAATAGTTGGCGGCGGGTGCCTGCTGCGCGGCGGGCGCCTGCGCCTGTTGCGCCATCGAGGGGGCAGCGGCGGCGCCCAGGGCGAGCAGCGCGGCCGAGCATGCGGTAGTGATCCATGGTTTCATGCAAACTCCTTTCTGTTGCGGGTGAGTACATCTTCTATGGTGCCAACTCTGGACGTCAGCACAAGGTTTTCGCTGTGAGGGGCATTGTCGAGGGGAAACCTTAGGTTACGGTCCCCTTGCGGGACGCCCGCCCGGGGTGGAACTGGACAGGATTGTTACCGGGCTGAAGCATTTTCATAAGCTCTGTCTTGCCTTGCGCCTGTTCCTCCCGAGCGATGCGACGGTGGAGCCGCCGCGCGAATCTGCGCTATTGGAGTCCGGGTCACGCTCGCGGTGGGAGCCATAGTGGCGCGCGTAGATCCAGGTAAATTCAGCCCCCAGCAGGAAGACCTGGGCGGCATAATAGACCCAGATCAGCAGGATGATGAGGGAGCCGGCGGCGGCCAGCACCGACACCGAGGCGCTCTTCCCGACATACATCCCGATCAGCAGCTTGCCGATCTCGAAAAGCGCGGCGGTGACCAGCGCACCGATCCAGACATCCCTCCAGGCGATGGCGGCCTGCGGCATGAACTTGAAGATCATGGCGAACAGCACGGTGGTGATGCCGAAAGTGATCAGGGTATTGGCCAGCTGCAGCACGGCTTCCATGCCTGGAAAGAAGCTGCCCGCCCATTGGCCCAGCGCGGCCAGGCCGGTGCTGACCACGAGCGAGACAAGCAGCAGGAAGGCCAGGCCCAGCACCAGCCCGAAGGACAGCAGGCGTGCCCGTATGGTGCGCCAAATGCCTTGCGAGCTTTGGGCCCGGGGCACCTCCCAGATACGGTCCAGGGCGCTTTGCAATTCGGCGAAGACGCGGGTCGAGCCCCAGATCAGCACGCCGGCGCTGACCAGGGTGGCGGTCAGGCCCTGGCTGGGCTGGTCGGCGTTGCGTATGAGCGCCTGTATGCCGGCAGCCGCATCCCTGCCGACGATGTCGCCGAGCTGATGGATGAGCTCGCCGCGCACGGCGTCCTCACCCCAGACGAAACCCGCCACCGCGATGATGATGATCATCAGCGGGGCGATGGAGAACGCGGTATAGAAGGCGATGGCCGCCCCCAGGCTGGAGGCATAATCTTCCTGCCATGCGCGGATGGAGTTGCGGGTCAGGTCGAAATAGTCCCTTGGCCGCATGGGGCGGCGGGATCCGGGAATCATACGCGCTCGGGCGGGGTTCCCGGGGGTACCTGGGGCGGCTCGCGCACGTCGGGCGGCGCTTCGCGGGGCGGCAGGTCGATGCCCGGTTCGGGCTCGTCGAGCGGCGGAATGTCGTTCGGATCGTCCGGCGGGATTTCATCGGGGCCGGGCGGGTCGGTCTCGGGCGGGCGCTGGGGCGGTGTGCGGGGGGGCTGGTCGGGCGGGACTTCGGGCACGTGAGCGAATCGCAGCAGGCGCGGATCATGAAGAAGCATTGTGAGGTCTCCTGTGTTGGCCGGCCAGGCCCGGCGGACATGCGTCGATGACGCCGGGATGTGCAAGTTTCGTGCCTGAATCAGGTACCATAGGCGCATTCGGTGTGCCTCGCATCATGGCCACCCTGCGGCCGCGCCGCGCAAACCTCATCCATTCCCAGCCACTTCCATGAATATCGCGTCCCTAGAAGATGACGTGGATCAAGCCGAGCTGATCCGCCACATACTGACCGAGGCAGGACACGAATGTGCGTCGTTCCATACAGGCAAGGCGTTGCTCGACGTGTTGCGCAAGCACCAGCCGTTCGACCTGATGCTGATCGACTGGGAGATCCCGGACATCACCGGCATTGAAGTCGTAAGATGGGTCAGGACGCACGTGGGCTACGATCTGCCTCTCATGTTCGTTACCAGCCGCACGCTCGAAAAGGACCTGGTCGCGGGACTGCAGGCCGGGGCCGACGACTACATTACCAAGCCGGTGCGTTTCGGCGAGCTGATTGCGCGCGTCGACGCCCTGTTGCGGCGGCGCGCGGTCGAAGCCATCAAAGAGCAGCCGATGCTGCAACTGGGCCGCTACGTATTAGACGAGACAAACTATACGGCTTGCCTCGACGGCGAAAACATCGTGCTGGCGCCCAAAGAGTTCGAGCTGGCGGTGCTGTTCTTTCGCAATCCCGGCCGCCTGTTCTCGCGCGACGTGCTCAGCGCCGCTGTCTGGAACCGCGAGATTCCCGCGACGTCACGCACCCTTGACACCCATTTGTCGAACATACGCCAGAAGCTGCGCCTGCGTCCCGAAAACGGTGTGCGCCTGGCCTCGTCGTATGCGCTGGGCTACAGGCTGGAAATCATCAGCGAGGCAGAAGGCGGCCCCCAATAAGGGCGTGTTTTTACCCGCTCCCCCAGTGCTTCCACAACCATAAAATCAAAAGAGTCCTTATGTTTCCGTTTCGTGTTCTTTGCGCCCTGACATTCGCCGGCAGCCTGTTGCTTTCATTGCCGGCGGCCGCCCAACCGGCCGGGGCCAAAGGAGATGATTTCCTCTATCGTGTCATGCAGGGCGACACGCTGGGCGGACTGGCGCAGCGCTATACGATGGACTTCTCCAACTGGTCGGCGCTGCAGCGGCTCAACGATGTCGAAGATCCATTTCGCCTGCCCGTTGCCAAACTGCTTCGCATACCTTTCTCCATGATTCCCTTGCGCGATTCCGGCGCACGGGTGCTTCACCTGGCCGGCCAGGCCTCGGTGGACGGCCGTGCCTTGTCGTCCGGCGCTACCGTGCAAGAGGGGCAAACCGTCGAGACCGGAGCAAACGGCTTCGTCGCCCTGCAGTTGTCCGACGACAGCATCGTCAGCATTCCACCGTCCACCTCGCTGGTCGTAAGGCGCTTGCGCGAGTTCGTGGGGGCCGGGCTGACGGATTCGGTCTTCGACATGAAGGCGGGCACCATCGAGACTCAGGTCGCACCCCACGAGACAGGGGTCGGCCGCTTCGAGGTGCGTACGCCCGTCAGTGTCACGGGGGTGCGCGGCACGCGCCTGCGGGTTCATGCCACGGCCGAAGGCTCGCGCAGCGAAGTGGTCAGCGGGGTGGCGGGCGTCGACGGTTCGGCGGCGCCCGAGGTGATGCTGCGCCGCGAGCAGGGTGTCGCGGTCGATCCTTCCGGAAAAAGCCAGGGGGTCCGCAAACTGCTGCCGGCGCCCCGGCTTTCTCAGCCGGTTCGCGGACCGGGTGGCTGGTCGGCGCAATTCGAGCCTGTGCAGGGCGCGGCTTCGTACCTGGTAAGCGTGGCCCGCGACCCCCAGGGCGGGCAATTGGTGTCGCGCCAGACCATCGATGCGCCGCCGGCCCGTTTTGCCGCGTCGGGGCCCGGCACCCACTACGTATTCGTGCGTGCCCTCGACGAGACAGGCCTGGGCGGCCTGGACGCCCACGAGGAATTCGAGGGCGCCTTCGTGCTGTCCGACCAGTCGGGAAGCCCCATTCTGACAAGTGACGGCACCCTGATCATCGTCGCCGATTATTGAACAGGCCCCGGCCATGCCTACATCAGCCGCATCGGCGCAAGGCGAGAAAAACGGGCTGCAGCGGCGCCTGCGCATCGAGTGGCTCGTTACCGTGCCGGTCCTGATGTCGCTCACTTTCTTCCTCAGTTATTTCGGCCAGCACTTCGGCATGAAAAGGCTGGATCATCTGCTGTATGACCGCACCATGGCGATGGCCACGCACCAGCCCTCGGAAGACATCGTCATCGTGGCGCTGGATGACGCCAGCATCCGTGAACTGGGCTACTGGCCCTGGCGCCGATCGGTCCACGCCCGCTTGCTCGAGCGTCTGGAAGGGGCAAGGGCGGTGGGCATGGACATTGTCCTGAGCGATCCCAACCCTGCCTATCCCGACGACGACGCGGCCCTGGCCCGCGCCATGCGCGAGCATGGCCGCGTGGTGCTGCCGCTGGTCCTGGACCAGGACAATGCACAGAAACCGCTGCCCGTGCTCGCGGAAGCGGCGTCCAGCATGGGCTACATCAATGCCCATATGGACGCAGACAGCGTCGTCAGGTCGATGCGGCTGCGCCAGCAGGCGTCCGGTGTTCCCGTTGAACATTTCGTGTTGGCCATGCTGGATTCGGGAAGCGAAGCCGGCCGCCCGGCCCGCCTGCGCGAACTCGATGACCGCCCCAGGCTGATTTCCTATGCAGGCTACCCGGGCAGCTTCACGATGTATCCTTATGCCCGTGTGCTTGACGGTTCGGTTCTGCCCTCTGCATTCGAAGGCAAGTACGTGCTGGTGGGGGCGTGGGCCGCCGCGCTCGGAGACACTCTGTCCGTGCCGCTGTCGAAGTCGGGAGAGCCCATGGCCGGCGTCGAGATCCTGGCCAACGGCTTGCAGAATGCGCTGGAAAATCGTTGGATCCGTACTCCGGACCGGCTGCAGTCGGCTCTGTGGAGCATGTTGCCCGTGCTGCTGGTCTGCCTGGCATTGCGCCGCCTGTCGCCCAGAAAGTCGTTTTTCTTCATGCTGATCATCGTGGCTCTGATCTTCATCGCCAATTGGCTTTCGATGCGCCACGCCGGCGTATGGGTGGACTCTTCCGCCGCACTGATCGGCATTGTGCTGGCCTACCCCGTATGGAACTGGCGCATGCAAGAGGCGACGCTCAGGCAGGTGGACGCCGAACTCGACCAGCTGTATGAGCAGAACCTGATGCAGGCCCAACTGCCGCCCGAATCAGGCGTTGCGGCGGGCGGGGCTTCGCTGCCCGAGCGCATGGTCAAGCTGCATGGGGCCATGGGCATGCTGCGCCAGGCGATCGGCCAAAGGGAAGAAGCCTTGCGTTTTCTGTCGCATGACATGCGCTCGCCGCAGAACGCCATACTGGCCCTGACCCAGCTGCAGCGCTATGGCAAGGCGCCGCTGGCGCAGCCCGAGCTGCTCGAGCGGATCGATCGGTGCGCTTCGCGCACCTTGGGCCTGGTGGACGGCTTCGTGCAATTGGCCCGCGCAGAATCGACGGTGCTCGATTTCCAGGACATCGACCTGGGCGAATTGCTGCATTCAATATGCGACGAGCGCTGGCCCATGGCCCGCCGCCGCCGGATCGTCGTCGCCGTTGATGCCGCTTCCGGCGCGGCGCATATGATGGCCGATGGCGAAATGCTGGGACGCGCGTTGGGCAACCTGGTGGACAATGCCATTCAATACAGCCCCGATGGCGCGCAGGTGCTGTGCCGCCTTTACGCGCGCGCGGGCGGCTGGGTAGTGGCGGTGAAGGACCAGGGCCGAGGCATGACGGCGGAACAGCAGATGCGCCTTTTCGAGCCCTTTCGCCGTTTTGACGTCGATGCCCCGGGCAATCCGGATGGCAGCGGATTGGGGCTGGCACTGGTGCGAACCGTGGTGCTGCGCCATGGCGGCCGGATCGAGGTCGAGAGCGCGCGGGGCAAGGGCAGCGTTTTTAAGGTCAGTCTTCCGGGTCGTCCTGATTCCGGCGCATCGCGCTGATGGCATCGGCCTGGGCGCCAATGATCGATTCCAGGCTGGAGATCTCGGCGCGCAATTCGCTGGCTTCTTCACGCAGGCAGGCAATGATTTGCAGGTAGCGGACTATTTGCAGGCGCCTGCGGCGCAGCGCAGTGGCGCCCGCTTCGAGATCGCGGCCTCGGGCGCGTCCCTTGTCCTTGCTATTGGCCAGCGTAAGGCCGGCTTTGGGCGGAGGGTCGCTGGGGGGCGGAGGCTCGTCCGGCATGTTCATGTTCATGTTAGTAGTGTGCCAAGGCACTGTTTCCCGGTCTGCTGCTATGCATGGGCTTGCGCAAAAGAGCGCGCAAGAGCCTGTGGTGTCTGTTGTACTGCTGATGCGCATAATATGGCCAGCTGTTTTTAAATGCAACTGGATGAAACTTTGCGGGCGTGGTGATGGGGGGCGGTAGAATCGAATCGCCTCATGGCCGCGGGTCTGGCCGTTTGGCCTCACCGCCATTAAACTTGCCAGTAGTTTCATTTACACGCAGGAGCTTTGCCGCGCATGCCCACCCCCGTTCTGGATCAACGCCCTTCAATCGAAAGCATCGAATGCGTCGATGCGGCCATCGATTCGCGCCAGTCGATCCGTGCCTTCACCAGCCAGCCCGTCGAGCGCGATGACATTCGCCAAATTCTTGCCGTGGCAAGCCGCGCGCCCTCGGGCGCCAACGCGCAGCCCTGGAAGACCTATGTGCTGCAGGGGCGGGCGCGCGACGGCCTGGCCGACAAGGTATGCGCCGCCCATGACGCAATCTATGCCGATCCCGAACAGGCCGCCCTCTATAAAGAGGCCTACGCCTACTACCCGCAAAGGTGGATCGATCCCTATCTTGCGCGGCGGCGCGAGAACGGCTGGGGGCTGTACGGGCTGCTGGGCATCGCCAAAGGCGAGAAAGACCGCATGCACGCCCAGCACCAGCGCAATTTCCGTTTCTTCGACGCGCCGGTGGGCCTGTTCTTCACGGTGAACACCATCATGGGGCAGGGCGCGCTGCTCGACTGCGGCGCCTTCATGCAGAACATCATGATCGCGGCCCGGGCGCGCGGGCTCGACACCTGCCCGCAAGCCGCCTGGAATTCATACGCCAGCATCATCCTGCCCTTCATCGGCGCGGGCGACGACGAGATGCTGGTATGCGGCATGTCCCTGGGTTACGCCGACCCCGACGCCCTGGTCAACACCTTCCGCACCCCCCGGGTTCCGCCGGAAGACTTTACGGTCTGGCGTGACTAATCAGGCGCGATACCTGAAGCTGGATTCCCTCGACGGCTCGGCGCGCCTGGTCGTGAGGGGCGAGTGGGTGCTGGCCAATTATCAGGCGGTCGAGCACGACATCCGCGTCTTCCTGGCGCAGGCGGGCCATGCATCGAGCGCCAGGCAGCGCCGCTTGCCGGCCGCCCTGCAGATCGGGGGCGTCGATTTCACCGGCCTGGAGGCCGTGGATACCGCCGGTGCGGCCCAATTGGCCAGGCTCGTCGGTCCTGCGCGCCTGCGCGAGCTGCTTGCGCTGCAAGATGGCCTTTCCCCAGAGCGGCTGGCCTTGCTCGAGGCGGTGGCCGCGGCCGAGCCCGAAGCCGCCCCCGAAAGGGCGCCTGTTCCCGCCTGGCGCGAATTTCTGGGCAACGTTGGCGTCTCGGTCGAGAACATCTGGAAGCTCATGGTCGATCTGCTGGGCTTCATGGGGCTGACCCTCGAGTCCATGGCTCGCAATGTGTTGCGGCCCGGTCGCTGGCGCATGACGGCAATCGTCGCGCAGGTCCAGCAGTCGGGGCTCAACGCGGTGCCCATCGTGGCCCTGCTCACTTTCATGGTCGGAGCCGTCGTCGCCTTTCTGGGCGCTACGGTGCTGGCCGACTTCGGCGCCACCATCTTCACCGTCACGCTGGTGGGCTTCTCTTTCCTGCGTGAGTTCGCGGTGCTGCTTACGGCCATACTCATTGCCGGCCGCACCGCCAGCGCCTATACGGCCCAGCTCGGGTCCATGAAGGCCAGCCAGGAAATCGACGCGATCCGCATGATGGCGCTGAGCCCGATCGACCTGCTGGTGGTGCCCAGAATTCTGGCGTTGCTCGTCGCCTTGCCGGCCCTGACATTCATCGGCATGGTGTCGGGCATACTCGGGGGCATGGTGGTGTGTGCGCTGGCGCTCGATATTTCGCCCAGCATGTTCCTTACCATCTTCCAGCGCGACATCGCCCTGCAGCATTTTTTCCTTGGCATGGCCAAGGCGCCGATCTTCGCCTACCTCATCGCCGTCATCGGCTGCCTTGAGGGCTTCAAGGTGCAGGGCAGCGCGCAATCCGTCGGAGAACACACCACATCGGCCGTCGTGCAGTCCATCTTCGTGGTGATTCTTGTCGATGCGCTGGCGGCCCTGTTCTACATGGAGATGGGATGGTAGCCGGCGCACAGTCAGATATCGTGCAGGTGCGTGGCCTGGTCAACCGCTTTGGCAGCCATGTCGTGCACGACGACCTCGACCTGGACATCCGCAAGGGCGAGATTCTGGGCGTGGTGGGCGGCTCGGGCTCGGGCAAGTCGGTGCTGCTGCGCTCCATCGTCGGGCTGCAGCCGCCCGCGGCGGGCCGCATACTGTTGTTCGGCGAAGACCTGCTTTCGCTGTCTCCCGAGCGGCGCACCCATATCGAGCGCCGCTTCGGGGTCATGTTCCAGAACGGGGCCCTGTTCTCGTCGCTGACCGTCATCGAGAACGTGGCGGTGCCGCTGATCGAGCAATTGAGGCTTTCAAGATCCCAGGCCGAAGAACTGGCCCGCAGCAAGATCGGCCTGGCCGGCCTGCCTCCTGATGCCGGCGGCAAATACCCCAGCGAGCTTTCGGGCGGCATGGTCAAGCGGGCAGCGCTGGCGCGGGCGCTGGCCCTGGACCCGGACATCCTGTTCCTGGACGAGCCCACCGCCGGGCTGGACCCGATCGGAGCGGGGGCCTTCGACCGCCTGCTGGTCACCTTGCGCGATGCGCTGGGCCTGACGGTGTTCCTGGTCACGCATGATCTGGACACCTTGTACGCCACATGCGACAGGGTGGCGGTGCTGTCTCAAAAAAGGGTGTTGGCGGTCGATGCGCTCGAGCGTGTGCAAGACATCGACGACCCCTGGATACGCGAATACTTTCATGGACCCAGAGGCCGTGCGGCAAACCGTGCGGCAGAATCGCGGAGTGCGAAATAATGGAACCCAGGGCACATCATGTACTGATCGGCGCCTTCACCGTCGCTGTCGCCATCCTGGCGGTGCTGGCCGCACTGTGGCTGGGAAAGGCAGGGCAGAACGCCGGTGAAAGGCATTTTGTCGTGATCTTCAACGAGGCCGTGCGCGGGCTGATGGTGGGCAGCGCGGTGCAGTACAACGGAATCCAGGTGGGCGAGGTGCTCGAGCTTTCGCTCGACCCGACCAACCCGGCCGTGGTCAGGGCGCGCATCAAGGTGCAGGACAATATCCCCATCAAGCAGGACACCCGCGCCCGGCTGGTTCTTACCGGCATCACCGGCGCCTCGGTCATCGGCCTGAGCGGCGGGTCGCCCGACAGCCCAGAGCTGCCGCAGCCCGAATCGGGCGACCCGGTCATCATCGCCACGCCTTCGCCGATTACGCAGTTGCTGGCCAACAGCGACAACCTCATGACCAATCTCACGGCGCTGGTAATGAGCGCCCAGCAGGTCTTGTCGCCCGAGAACGCCGAGCGAATCAGCCAGTCGCTGGCCAATCTCGAGCAGCTCACCGCCGCGCTGTCGGGGCAATCCGGCAATATGTCCGAGCTGACCGAGGCGGTGACCCAGGCGAGCCGCGAGGCAAATGAAGCCCTTGCGCAAGCCACCGTGCTGATGCGGCGCGCCGACACTTTGCTGGACAAGCAGGGCACGGCCACCCTGCAAGGCGTGCAGCGCGCCATGGCTTCGCTCGAAAGCACGGGCAAGAGCCTTGACCTGCTGATCAACGAGAATCGCCCGGGCCTGAACTCCGGAGTCGACGGCCTGCGGCAACTGGGGCCGGCATTGCACGAGCTGCGCGGCACCCTGGCCAGCCTGCAGGAAGTCGTGCGCAAGCTCGGCGACAATCCCACCAATTTCCTGTTTGGACGCACGACGATCGAGGAGTTCGTACCATGAGGCATTCCACCGCGCCAGCGGGCCAATTTGTAAAGACGATCGGGGCTTGCCTGACCGCCGCCTTGCTGCTGCTGTCCGGCTGCGCCTTGCTGCCCGCCTCCGAGACCCTGACCTTCTATCGCCTGCCCCCTTCCGGGCTTGCTCTGCCGGCCGACGGGCAGCGGTCGGCCCCGATGGCTGCCGTGCTGCGGGTGGCCACGCCTGCCGGCAACCGTGCGGTCGACAGCACGCGCATCCTGGTCGTGCCCGAGGCCGATCGGGTCAGCGCCTACAAAGGAGCCAGATGGAGCGACAGGGTTCCCGTGTTGCTTCGCGACCGCCTGATTGAATCGTTTCGCGATGCCGGCCTCTTTCGCGCGGTCGTGACCGACAGCGGAAACCTGGGCGCCGATCTTGAGCTCTCCAGCGATTTGTCCCAGTTCCACGTCATCTATCGATCGGGGTCGCCCGTGGCGGTGGTCTCGCTCGAGGCGACCTTGGTCGGACCGGCTTCTTCGCGCATTCTGGCCGCACGCCGCTTTTACGCCGAGCAGGCGGTGCAGGGCAAGGAAGTGCCCGAAGTCGTGCAGGCCTTTGGTTCCGCCGTCGATCAGTTGACCGTGCAATTGCTTGAATGGACCCGCGCGCAGGCCCAGGCTGGCGGGGGGGCGCGTTGATGGCCGGCAATCTTTTTCAGGGTGGGCTCATGGCTCATGTCGAGGCCTTGTCGCCGGCCTGGAGGTCGGCCTTCAAGGCCGAACACGTGCAGCGAACATTGCATGACCTCGACCGCTTTCTGCAAGACAGGCTCGACGCGGATGTCCAGATTTTTCCGGCCAGCCCGTTTCGGGCCCTGCATGAAGTAGAGCCGCAGGACGTGAAAGTCGTTCTTCTGGGCCAGGACCCCTATCATGGGCCCGGACAGGCGCAGGGCCTGGCGTTTTCGGTGCCCGACGACTGCCGCACGCCGCCCAGCCTGCGAAACATGTTCACCGAACTCAAGCGCGAATACGACGACCAGTTCCAGCCCCAACGCAACAGCCTGGTGCGCTGGGCGACGCAGGGCGTGCTGCTGCTCAACACCGCGCTTACGGTCGAGGCGCATCAGGCGGGTTCGCATTCCCGCTGCGGCTGGACAATCGTGACCGACGCCATCCTGGCACGCGTCCTGCAAGAGGACCAGCCCAAGGTCTTCATGCTGTGGGGTTCGCATGCGCAAGCGCGCGAAGCACTACTGAACGAGCATACCCCCCGCGGGCCCGTGCACGTTTTACGGGCCAACCATCCCTCGCCCTTGTCGGCGCTGCGGCCGCCCCGGCCCTTCATCGGATGCGGGCATTTTGCCATGGCCAACCGCTGGCTCGAGGCCGAGGGGGCCGGGGGCATCGACTGGCTGAGCAACGACGAACCGCCCTTGCGCTCGGCCTCAGCGAAGTAGGCCTTCGGCCCCGGCCCGGGGGCTTGCGGATGTGCCCGTGGCGCCCGCAACCCGCTGCAGCACTTCCAGCCAGTCGCGCACGAAGCGGTCCATATTGAAGCGGGCCATCGCCGTGCGGCGCGCCTCGTCGCCCCACTGGCGGGCCAGTGCGGGCTCGGCGATCAGCTGGCGCATGACGTCGACGATTCTGCGCTTGTCGGTGTGGACGAATCCGTTCCTGCCATTGTCTATGACGGTGGGCAGCTCGGTGGCGGCAACGCCCACCACGGGCATGCCCAGCAGCATGGCTTCGATCAGGGCCAGGCCCAGACTGGTATAGCGAATGGGCGTATAGAAGAAGCGGTAAGGGGCCATGGCCGCCGCCACGTCAAGGTTCGGCACTTCGCCCAGGCCGCCCATCTGTTCGCTTTCCATGCCGATCAGATCGAGCGGCACCCGTTCGCGGCTCCATTCGAACAGGTCGGCGCCCATGCGGCGGCCGCGCTTTTTCAGGCCGTTGATGGCCGTGATTCCGGCAGCCTTCTCGCCCGTGTGCCGCAGTGGGCGATGAAAGGGCACGCCGTGTTCTATCACCTGGGCCGCTTGTTCGCCGCAGTCCCAGTTGAGGGCGTTGTAGTGGGTGACGTGGACGAGGATGCCGCGGTCGTGCTTGAAGGGATGGGGGGTGTCCACCGGATAAGGGCGGGGAGGGTCGTGCTCGATGTAGATACTGGGCAGGGCGCGCTGGGCCGCCGTCAGCAGCATGGGCGCGTCTTGTTCGTAGGCCGCCTGCGATTGATAGATGACGCAATCGAACTCGAGGCGGGCGACGTCCTGTGCGCCTATTTCATGCACGTTGGCGCCCCAGGGTATCTTGCTGCCCAGCGGAGCATAGCCTGCGCGTCCGTCGGCCCGCACCGGAATGAAGAACTCGTGCGGCACCTGGGTCAGCGCATACAGGTAATTGCCGTGAACGTGCCAGGTCAGGATGCGCAGCCTGCGCTTCGGCTGGGGCGAAGCAGTGTCCATAAGCCTCTCGTCGGTCATGAAGTGGGCCGGGTTGCGTATCACCCGGATTGCCGGGGCGCAGCAATCCACATACCCGGGATCCGGGGAAGCGTTGCCCGGGGCGCGGTGCGCCATTGGCGCCGCGGATGCTTTACTATTGCCGGGATTGGCGGCCGCAGTCGGGCGCCGGCGACAAACTGATTCCAGGAGGTTTTCATGGCTTACGACAGCAACAATATTTTCGCCAAGATCCTGCGCGGCGAAGCGCCCTGCATCAAGGTCTACGAAGACGGCGATACGCTGGCCTTCATGGACCTGATGCCGCAGGCCGACGGCCACGTGCTGATCGTGCCCAAAGAGCCGGCCGAAACCTTGCTGGAGCTGTCCGAGGAAGGCGCCATGGCGGCCATCCGCACCACCCGACGCATCGCCATCGCCGTCAAGAAGGCGCTGGGTGTCGAAGGCCTGCACGTGGCGCAGCTGAACGGCGCGGCGGCGGGGCAGACGGTGCCCCACATCCACTTCCATGTGATTCCGCATGCGACCGGAACGGTGCTGCGCATGCACGCCGCCCAGCGGGCCGCCGAAGACGACCTGAAAGCCATGGCCGAGCGCATCAAGGCCTGCCTGGCCCAGGCATGATCAATATCAAAGGCGATGCACGCGCCGGCTGATAGTTTGAAACCTGCCCGCATGCGCAGCACGGGCCCGTAGTCTTCCTTCCATTATCCAAAAGAGGCTAATCATGACGGACAGCGATTTCAACACCAGCCCGGGCTCCGACCGGCTCGCCAAGGCACTGACCGAACTCGGCGCCCACTGGGGCTGGTTCATCGCCCTGGGAATAGTGCTGCTCATCCTGGGGGCCATCGGCTTCGTCCATGTTTTTGCGGCCACACTGGTCAGCGTGATCTTCATAGGCACCCTGATGCTCATCGGCGGAGTGGGCGAGCTGATCCACGCCTGGCGCGTCAAGCAGCTGGCCGGCTTCCTCTTCTGGTCGGCCAGCGGCCTGCTCTATGCGGGGGCCGGCGTCGTGGCGCTGGTCAACCCCGTGGTGGGCGCATCGATCCTTACCCTGCTGCTGGGCGCCACCCTGATCGCCGTGGGAGCCCTTCGCCTGTGGCTGTGGTTCAACAACAGGGGGCAGCGCGGCTGGCCGTGGCTGGCGCTTTCGGGGCTTATCACACTGGCCACCGGCATACTCATCGCCGCCTTGTGGCCGGGCAACAGCATGTGGCTGCTTGGCCTGCTGCTGTCCATCGACCTGCTGTTCCAGGGCTGGTCGGCGCTGCTGCTGGGCTTGGCTTTGAAGCAGCGGCGGGGCTGATCGCCCACCGCGCTTTCAACGTCCGGGGCACGTCCCCACATCACGCCCAAGGGCAGACCCCTTGTCGTGATGAAAATAGGACAGCACGGCAAAACCCAAGTAAAACCCCAGTAAAACCCCAGAAAAACAAAATGCGGCTTTGCAAAAACCTTGCAAAGCCGCATGAATACTGGTGCCGATGAAAGGAGTCGAACCCTCGACCTTCTCATTACGAATGAGCTGCTCTACCAACTGAGCTACATCGGCTAAGCCCAAAATTGTACCACTTTTTTGTGCTTCTACACGGCGGGGTCTTGGGATGGTTTGCAGACCTTGCGGGGGATGGGCGGCCGTGGTGCGCCGCCGGCGGGGCTTTAGCCAAAACCGCGGTTGCGGGCCAGGGCTTCGCGTTCCTGGGCGGTGATGTAGCGCTGTACGCGCGCCAGGGCGGCGCCGCGCAGGCCTTCGAAGGCCAGGCCCAGGTTGCGTAGTTGCTTGCCCGCGCGTTCGAACTCGCGCACATGCACGAGCCTGAGGGTGACCGGGATGGGATCCGTGCCGGGCAGCGTAAGCAGGCAGTCTGAAAAGACCTGCCCGATGTCGGTGGGCACTTCGTGGGCGGCATCCGAGGCGCCAAGCCCGCCAGTGCTGAGGTCTTCGAGCGGCAGTGTTACTGCGCCCTGGGGCAGGGGTATTGTGCATAGCGCCGGCTTGCCGACAGGGGTGGCGATGCGGAAGGCGTCGCGGCGCTGCACCCGGACCAGTTCTGCCGGAAGCGGCAGGCGCAGGGCGGGGCGCTCTTCGAAAAGGCAGGATTCGGCCGGCCCCGTCCGGAAGCTGATGTGGATGCCGTTTTGCGAGGCTTCGAAATGCAGTTTTTCAGCGGCCAGGATGTGCCTGAGCAAGCCGGGGTCGGACGTGCCATCGAATGTCAGCGCGGATTGCTCGGGATCGATGTGCAAAAGGGTGGTCAGAACGGATGTGTGGCCGGCCGGAACGCGCAGCTGGATCAGGCGTTGTTCCGTCGCCAGCGAGCGCAAGGCCCCCCGAACCTCGAATTCGGTTGTCAGGATGTATGCGCTCGGGTCGGATAACGCGTTGGAAATCACGATAACGATGCGATGGCGTTGATGTCAGGAGTTTTCATGCTGCTGCGCCGCGGAGGGGAAGAGATCCCACACGGCCATGAACAGCGCGGCGATGAGGGGGCCGATGACAAAGCCGTTGAGCCCGAAGGTGGTCAGGCCGCCCACCGTGGAAATGAGCACGACGTAATCGGGCATTTTGGTGTCTTTGCCCACCAGCAGCGGGCGCAGTATGTTGTCGACCAGGCCGATGACCAGAACCCCGTAAAGAATGAGAATGCCGCCCAGCCAGTAGTCGCCCGTGACCAGGAAATAGATGGCCACCGGCAGCCAGATGATGGCGGCGCCCACTGCCGGCAGCAGCGACAGCAGCGCCATGATGACACCCCACAGCAGGGCGCCCTCGATGCCCAGTATCCAGAAGATGAGCCCGCCCAGGGCGCCCTGGGTGGCGGCCACCACGATGTTGCCCTTGAGGGTGGCCCGGACCACGGTGACGAATTTCTGGATGAGCATCTGCTTGTGATCGTTGCTGAGCGGGATGACCGTCATGATCTTGCGGGCGAGCTTGGCGCCGTCGCGCAGCAGGAAGAACAGCAGGTACAGCATGATGGCCAGGCCGATGAGGAACTGGAAGGTGTTCTGCCCGATATTGACGGCCTGGGAAGCCAGGAACTTACTGCCTTGCAGCGCCCCGGCGGAAAGCTTTTCCTGGATGCTGAACAGGTCAGTCAGGCCGAATTGTTCGAGCATGCTGTGGATGGAGGGGGGCAGGGCGCCGACGATCTGCTCGAAATACGAGCCCAGGTTGAGGTCTCCGCTTTCGATTCGGCGGTACAGATTGGTGCCTTCTTGCAGCAGGGAGCCGGCCAGCAAGGTTACCGGCAAGATGACCAGCAGCAGGACCAGCAGCACCGTCAGCAGGGCGCAAAGATTGGGCCGGCCGGGCAGGCAGGACACAAGCCGGCGGTGCAGTGGCATGAAGCTGATGGCCAGTATGGCGCCCCAGAACAATGCGGCATAGTACGGCAGCAGCAGCCGGCCGAAGGCGAGCGTGACAATGACCAGCAGGATGATGAAGGTGCGATAGTGCAGTTTGCCATCGTTCATGGGGGCTCCGGGCGCTGTTTGAATGACCGCGGCGGCGTCATGCCCGCGTAGCGCGAGCGCCTAGTATACCGGGGCTACAATCACGCTGCGCGGCCGCCCGAAGAACCTTACGGGCCCTGTGCGAATTGAATCCATTTCAGGGTGGCGAGACATGCAGCACGACAATACCGACAAGATGAATGGCGCCAGGGCGGCGGCGCCGTCGCCGGCCCAGGGCTGGGCCGTGCTGGCTTTCCTGGCGGGCATGGTGGCCTTGTGGACCCTTCTGTGCACGATCAGCCACCGGGCACCCGACCTGGACGGCATGGAAGAGCTGGTGTGGGCCTCGAGCTTCGAGTTCGGCTATACCAAGCATCCGCCCCTGCCGTCGTGGTTCATGTATGCGCTGAGCGG
This sequence comes from Pusillimonas noertemannii, assembly GCF_003096595.1. Classification (GTDB taxonomy): domain Bacteria; phylum Pseudomonadota; class Gammaproteobacteria; order Burkholderiales; family Burkholderiaceae_B; genus Pusillimonas; species Pusillimonas noertemannii. Next base: position 1,276,126 of record NZ_QEKO01000001.1, read on the forward strand.
TTTGTTCGGCACGCCCGTCTGGCTGGCGTTTTTCGCGGGTCAGTTGGTGTCGGCTCTGGGCTTGTGGTTCGTCTGGAGGCTGGGCTGCGAGTTCACCTCGCCGCGCCGCGCCCTGATCGCAACGCTGATGGTGTCTACCACGCTTTATTTTTCGCTGCGAGGCACCATCTACAACCACAACACCGCGCAGCTCTGGTCCATCGCCGCCTGCACCTGGCTGTTCTATCGCGCCTTGCGGTACGGGCGCAGCAGCTCGTGGTTGTGGCTGGGGGCGGTGGCGGGGCTGTCCATGCTGACCAAATACAGCGCCGTCATACAGTTCGGCGTGTTCTTCATTTTCATCGTGGTGCAGGGCCATTGGCGCGACGCGGGCGTGCGGCACGGCGTGTTGCACGCGCTAGCGGTGTTTGCAGTGGTGGTCTCGCCGCATGTCTTCTGGCTGGTCGACAACCATTTCGCACCTTTTCGCTACCTGGATAATTCCATCGAGTCCAGTTCCTACGCCGAGGTGCTGAAGGGCATATGGGATTTCTCGATCGACCAGCTGGCCCGCATCAGCCCCATGCTGCTGGTGTGGCTGGCCCTGTATGTCTGGAACCGGCGGCGGCCCATGGCCCAGCGCGGCGAGACCTACGCCGGCGAACTCTCGAGCTGGGACCGGTCCTTCCTGCTGTGGGTCGGGCTGGGGCCGTTCGTGGCCACGGTGTTGATGTCGGCCGTCCTGGGCACCCGCCTGGTGGCATCCTGGGGCACCACCTTCTTCGTCCTGTACGGCTATTTCGCCTTCTGGTGGCTGTCGGGCTCTACGCGCGCCACGCTACGCCGCACGGCCATGATCGTCATCGCCGTGCACGTGCTGATGGCGGTGGGCTATGCCGTGGCGCGCGGCCCGCTGGCCCATTACTCGGGGCGCACGGCGCGCTCCACCTTTCCGGGTCCCGAGATCGCGCAGCGGATGCAGCAGGTATGGAGCCGACATGTTCCCGGCCAGCCCCTGCGCGTGGTCGCTTCCGACACATGGCTGGGCGGTAATATCGCAGTCAATCTAGACCCTGCGGCGCGGGTGTTCATCAACGGAAGCTTCGCCGAGTCGCCCTGGCTTTCGCCGGACACGGCGCTGGATTGCGGCGCACTGGTTGCCTACAGCGACGACACGCGCGGCCATCTGGCCGAAGCGCTGTTGCGCCTGCATGAGCAGGCCCGCTGGACAGGAGTGGAAAGCCTGCGCTGGTCGTCCGAGAAAAGCCCCATGATCGAGATTCAGTGGGGCATCATCCCGCCCTCGGAGGCTTGCCGCGAATAGGCTCGCGCCGCGGGTCGCCCATCGGCGCTTCGGCAACCCGCCGGGGGCTTTGGCGTTAGAATGCCCGCATGAGCAAATCCGCCCCATCCTCAAACAGGCAGCGACCCGCCGCGTCCGGTAAACCGGCTGCCAGGCGGTCGCAGGCGGCCGGCTATTACCGCGGCACGGCTGAATCGCTTGATCCCGAGGTCAGCATCGGCAGCGTGGTCAAGCAGCTCCAGGCCTCGCTGACACGGATGATGGACCAGCGCATGGCGCCCATGGGCCTGACCGCCACCCAGTGGCGTCCGCTGGCCCTTATCCGCTATCACCAGGTCAATACGCCGGCCGAACTCTCGCGCCGCGCGGACATCGATACCGGCGCCATGACTCGCGCACTCGATCGGCTCGAAGCCAAGAAATTCATAACCCGGCAGCGCAGTGCAGATGACCGGCGCAGCGTTCGCATCGAGCTCACCGAAGCCGGCAATGCGGTGGCCGAGCAGATTCTTCCGGCCATTGCGGCTGTTCTCAACACGCATTTGCGCGGCTTCACCAAAGACGAGGTCGAGCTCTTCATCAGCATGGCACTGCGGATGCTGAGCAACGGAGAGCAGGTGCAGCCCTAGGGCCTGTTTCGGCTCTTTTTCGCCCTTCCTTCTACGGACGTGCGATGGCGGTCCCGCCATACACGGACGCGGGGTCGATCTTTACGTCGATCACCAAGGGGCGCTTGCGGTCGTGCGCGGCCACGGCGGCCATCGCGGCCTGCAGCTCGGCACTGCTGGTCACCGTTAACCCCTTGCAGCCAAACGCTTCGGCAATGCGCGCGAAATCACGCGACGGCAGCAGCGAGATCTCGGGATCCATGTCGTGCATGGTCAGGGCAATGTGCTCTGCGCCGTAGCTGCCATCGTTGGCGACCACCACCACCAGGTCCAGTTCTTCGGCCACGGCAGTAGCCAATTCGCTCAGGCCGCTGAGCATGAAACCGCCGTCGCCGGTAACAAGCAAGGTCGGCCGATCTGCGGCCGCTACGGCCGCACCCATGGCGGTGGCCTCGCCGATGCCGATGGAGGAAAAGCCGTTGCCGTCGACATAAGAGCGCGGATTCGGCACCGAAATCACGCTCCAGAACGCGAACATGAAGCGCCCGGAGCCGGTGACGAACACGCGATCCTTGGGCAGCGCCTGGTCCACGGCAAAGGCCAGCTCGTAAAGGTCGACCGTTCCTGCCGGTGTGGAACGCACGAGTTTCTTCTGCGCGTTCTGATGATAAGTATTGAGTTGCTGGAGGAGGTCGTCGTTGCGCGCGCCAGAGCCCGGGATTTCGGCTTCGTCCAGCCATTTCACCATGGCATCGGCGGTTAAACCCGGATCACCCACCAAGCCGACGGTGACTGGCGTGCAGCGCCCCAGTTCACTGGCCAAGGGGTTGATCTGGATGATTCGTTTGTTGCGGGTCAAGCCCCGCTCGGCCGACGTGTATTTGTTCAAGCTGGCGCCGAACACGATCAGGCAGTCGGCGCGGCCGATCACGTCGGTGGCGACGTCGTGGCTTACCGTTCCCGAAAGGCCAAGGTGGAATGGGTCATCGTTGAAAAGCCCTTTGCCACGCACCGAGGTGGCCACGGGCGCCTCGATGCGCTGCGCGAAGCGCAATACCGCCGCTTCGGCTTCCGGGCTATCTACCCCACGCCCCGCGATAACGACCGGCAGGCGCGACGAGGCGATGATGCCGATGGCGTCGTCCATATCGGTGCTGCTTGCAATGGCGCTACGCGTCTCGGGCAGACGCAGGTAAGGTTTCTGGTATTCGACCTCTTTCCACTGGAACTCCACCGGCATATTGAACACGATGGGGCGATGCTCAACGTGGGCGCGATAGAACGCTCGCGCCAAGTCTTCGGCGACGGTTTCGGGGCTGCGCAGCGGCTCGAAACCTGCGCCGGTGGCGGCAACCAGCGCCCGCTGGTCTACGTTCTGCGCGTGCTCGCGGTCGGTTACCGGGGTGTCACCCACAAGCAGCACCATGGAAGTGCCCGCCTTGGCTCCCTCGACCAGGGCGGTGATGGTGTTCGTCAAGCCGGGACCGTGGGTAACGGCCGCCACACCCACCTTTCCGGCCACGCGCGCCCAGCCTTGTGCCATAAGCACAGCACTGCCTTCATGAACGGCCGGCACGTAGCGCCCGTTGCAGTCACGGCGGAAACTGTCGATGACGTATACGCAACCGTCTCCGAGTACCCCGAATAGCTCCGTACAACCCAGATCCGACAACCCTCGGGCAATGGCTTCATAGACTTTCACAATTTCACCTCAATTACTTGATATCGGGTGACCCTGACAGGCGCCTCTCAGTCTAGAGTCTAAGTCTTCTCGAGGATACCAGAGGCATTGACCTTGCTGGGAACGTAGGAATGTTCGATACGGCGGCCGGGCGCTTGTCCGACGGGGCCGAATTTCTATATAATAGCTGCCTAGGCAGTTACTAACTAGGCAGCTATATTCAGCTTGTTGTCAGCATGCAGCGCGAATCACCTGCCTTTGCAAGGCAATCATGAAAGCCCTTTTATCTTTGTTGCTGGCCACCGCCCTGGCGGGTTGTGCGGCCATGGACGCAGGCGAGCCCGGCACGGTCCAGCTGGATGCTGCCCGCCTGGGTCTGCAAGATCACGCAATCGACTGGCCCTCGGATCATTGGTGGGCACGCTACGGCGACGAGCAATTGAGCGGCCTGGTCGAAGAAGCCCTGGCCGGCAGCCCTTCTATGGATGCGGCCCGGGCCAGGCTGGATGCCGCGAACGCGGCAGTGCGCGGGGCGCGCGCCGTGCGCCTGCCCCAGGCCGACGCAGGCCTGAATGTGACGCGGCAGCGTTTCTCCGAGAACTACATCTACCCGCCGCCCTATGGCGGCTCGATGCTGACCGATGCCAATCTGCGTGTCGACGTGGGCCTGGACCTTGACCTGTGGGGCCGCAACCGATCCCGGTTCGCGGCGGCCGTATCCAGCAGCGAAGCCGCCAGGGCCGACCTGGAGATGGCGCGCAACACTTTGATCAGCGCGGTGGTGCAAAGCTACTACAAGCTGCAGAATGCGCTGTCGCAGCAAGCCGTGCTCGAGGAAATCGCCGGGCAGCAGCAGAAGGTGCTGGACATTACCCGCGAACGCGTCGGCGCGGGCTTGGATACCGAGATCGAGGCCAAGCAGGCCGAATCGGCCGTGGCGTCGGCGCGTGTGCAATGGAGCCAGGCCGCCGCCAACGCCCAATTGCTTCGCAACCAGCTTGCGGCACTGCTGGGCGAAGGCCCCGGGCGCGGCGGCGGCATCGAACGGGTGGCGCTGGACGCCATGCCTGCCCAGGTGCCCTCCGAACTGCCCCTGGAATTGCTTTCGCGCCGCCCCGACCTGATCGCCGCGCGTGAGCGCGTGCTGGCCGCCACCAGCGAGGTGTCGGCCGCCAAGGCCGAGTTCTATCCGAATGTGAACCTTGCGGCTTTTGCGGGTTTCATGTCATTGGGGCTGGACAGCCTGTTGCAGGGCGGCAGCAAGACTTATGGCGTGGGGCCGGCCATTTCGCTGCCCATTTTCCATGGCGGCTCGCTGAACGCACAGTTGGACCGGCGCCGGGCCGAGCGCGACCTGGCCATCGCCGACTACAACCAGGCCCTGCTGACGGCCGTGCGCGAAGCGGCCGATGCGGTGGCGTCCATCCAGGCGCTGCAAGGCCAGGCCGTCGACCAGGCCAGAAGCCTGGACGCCATTGCCTCGGCCTACCAGCTTGCCATCAACCGCTATCGCTCGGGGCTGGGCAATTTCATACAGGTATTGCTGGCGCAGAACGAAGTGCAGAAGCAGTCCATCCTGGCCGCGGACCTGCGCGCCCGCGCCTACGAACTGGACGCGCAACTTGCCACCGCCCTGGGCGGCGGCTATGTCAACACGGCCACACATTGAGTCACGAGAAACATTCATGAGAGTCAAGGGAAACCCGGCGTCCAGACGCCAATCGCTATTGATCATCGCCACCCTGGTCTTTGTGGCCCTGGGCATCGTCTATGCCCTGTGGTGGTGGCTGTACGCCTCGCATTTCGAGGACACCGACAACGCCTATGTGCAGGGCAACCTGGTTCAGGTCACCGCCCAGATACCGGGCACGGTGGTGGCCATCGGGGCCGATGAGACCGAACTCGTCCAGCGCGGCGCCGAATTGATCACGCTGGACGGGGGCGACACCGGCCTGGCCTTGCGCAAGGCGCAGGCGGGCCTTGCCCAGGCCCTGCGCCAGACGCGCGGGCTGTTCGCACAGAACGACGCATTGCGCGCCGACATCGAGGCGCGCGACGCGGACGTGGAGCGGGCACAAGCCGATCTGTCCAAGGCGCAGAGCGACCTGAAGCGGCGCCAGGCGCTGGCCAAATCGGGCGGCGTAAGCGGCGAAGAAATCCTGCATGCGCAGACAGCCGTGAAGGCCGCGCAGTCGGGTCTGTCGCAGGCGCGTGCGGCCCTGGCGGTTTCAAAGGCCCAGCTGGAAACCAACCTGGCCCGCACCGCCGGCACGTCGGTGGAGCATCATCCCGATGTCGAACTTGCGGCCGACCAGCTTCGCGAGGCCTTGCTGGCCAGTTCCCGCACGCGCATTCGCGCCCCGGTGGACGGCATGATTGCGGCGCGCTCGGTGCAAGTGGGCCAGCACGTTGCGCCGGGCTCCGCCCTGATGACCATCGTGCCGCTCGACCAGTTGTGGGTCGAAGCCAATTTCAAGGAGGTCCAGCTGCGGCGCATGAAGCCGGGCCAGAAGGTGACGCTTACGGCCGACCTGTACGGCGACGACGTGGTATATCACGGCTATGTGCAGGGGCTGGCTGCCGGCACGGGCGCCGTCTTCTCGCTGCTTCCCGCCCAGAACGCCAGCGGCAACTGGATCAAGGTGGTTCAGCGCCTACCCGTGCGCATCGTGCTTGACCCCGAGGAAGTCGCCAAGCATCCCCTGCGGGTGGGGCTTTCCATGCAGGCCGAAGTCGATCTGCGCGATCCGGCTGAAGAAGACACGCAAAAAGCGCAGGCCATTGCCGACGCGAGCAGCTTGCGCACATCTGTCTTCGATGAACCGGTCGAAGGGGCCGACGCGATGATTTCCAAGATTATCCAAGACAATAGCGGTTCCTGATCATGCCGGAAAAAGAAGACGCCGCACCGGAATCGTCCCGTCCCGCGCACGCCGCCCATCCGCCGTTGGAGGGCAGGGCGCGCACCATGGGAACGATCGCGCTCTCGGCCGCGGTGTTCATGAACGTGCTGGACTCATCCATCGCCAACGTGTCCATTCCGACGATTGCGGGCGACCTGGGCGTGAGCGCGACGCAGGGCACCTGGGTCATTACCTCGTTTGCAGTGGCCAATGCCGTGACGGTGCCGCTGACCGGCTGGCTGACGCAGCGTTTCGGCCAGGTCAGGCTGTTCGTGCTGTCGGTGCTGCTGTTCGTGCTTTCTTCCTGGCTGTGCGGTTTCTCGTGGTCGCTCGAATCGCTGGTGTTCGCGCGCATTCTGCAGGGGGCGGTTGCCGGCCCTTTGATTCCGCTGTCGCAATCATTGATGCTGAGCTCGTATCCCCGGCACAAGGCGGGCATGGCGCTGGCATTGTGGTCCATGACCATATTGGTGGGGCCGGTGGTGGGGCCCTTGCTGGGGGGCTGGATTTCGGACAATTACTCCTGGCCGTGGATTTTCTACATCAACGTGCCGGTGGGCCTTGTGTCGGGCTGGGCCGCCTGGCAGATCTACAAGGAAAGAGATTCGGTGCGGACCAAGCTGCCCATCGACACCATGGGCCTGGTGTTGCTGCTGGTCTGGGTGGGCGCCTTGCAGCTGATGCTGGACAAGGGCAAGGAACTCGACTGGTTCGCCAGCACACAGATTGTCGTGCTTGCGGTAACGGCCGTGGTGGCCTGCACCTTCTTCATCATCTGGGAACTGACCGCCGAGCATCCCGTGGTGGACCTCAGCCTGTTCAAGTTCCGCAACTTCACGGCGGGCGTCATTACCATTTCGGTCGGCTATGGCGTGTTCTTCGGCACCGTGGTGCTGCTGCCGCTATGGATGCAGAGCACCCTGGGCTATACGGCCACCGATGCCGGCATCGCCTCGGCGCCGGTGGGCATACTGGCCATCATCATTTCGCCCATCGTGGGCAAGATGCTGGCCAGGCACGATCCGCGCATCATCGCCACCGTCGCCTTCCTGATCTTTTCATGGATCAGCTTCATGCGCGCCGATTTCAGCACCGACGTGGATATTGGCACCATCATGCTGCCCACCTTCGTACAGGGGGCGGCCATGGCCACCTTCTTCATTCCGCTGACCACCGTGTCGCTGTCGGGGCTCGATCCCCACCGCATACCGGCCGCGGCCGGGCTGTCGAACTTCGTGCGCCTGGTGTTCGGGGCCTTCGGCACCTCTATCACCACCACTTTGTGGGAGAACCGGGCCAGCCTGCATCACGCGCAGCTGACCGAGATAGCGCGCCCGGGAGAGCCCGCCTTCGACGCCGCCATGGCGGGCCTGGCGCAAAAGGGGCTGGACCCGCAGCAGGGCGCGGCCCTGGTAGACCAGTTGATCAACAAGCAGGCCTTCACGCTTTCGGCGACCGATATTTTCTATGCCTCGGGCGTGCTGTTCCTGGTAATGATCGCGCTGATATGGGTGACCAAGCCCAAGATAGGCAAGGCCAGCGACGCTGCCGCGGGGGCGCATTAGGCATTGGCCTGGTAAAGGAATGACGCATGGGCCCCGGCGTGTCGCGGCACGCCGGCCGGCGACGTGGCTGCGTTCCGTCGGCCGCTTTCCGCGGCCCGCTGCCCGGCAACCTGGTCTCGAGACTCGTTCCGCATCGCTAAACCGCCGATATTTTGGATAAACTCGAGCGCATCGTTGGGTATTCATTAAAAAGGGCGAGCGCGAGCGCGCATGAACAAGACCAATCACTTCGGCGGGCAGGGGACGTGACCCCAATGAACCGCGATGCCCTGGAGCGGCATCAGGCCTGGGTCTACCTGGCCGCCATCCTGATCGGCCTGATGGCGGGATCGAGCTTTCCGCAGGCCGGGCCCCTATTCGAACAACTGCTCTGGCCCACGCTGGTCGTGCTGCTGTACGCGACCTTCCTGCAGATGCCCCTGGTGCGCCTGAAACTGGCCTTGCGCGACAGGCGTTTCACCGCTGCCATGCTGCTGGGCAATTTTATTGTGCTGCCTGCCCTGGTGTGGGGCATGGTCGAGCTATTCGGTTTTGATTCGATTACCCGGCTGGGCGTGTTGCTGGTGCTGCTTGTGCCATGCACCGACTGGTTCATTACCTTCAGCCAGTTGGGCAAGGGCGATACGCCCAGGGCCGTGGCCGCCACGCCGCTCAACCTTGCCCTGCAACTGCTTCTTCTGCCTGTGTATCTTTGGCTCATGGCCGATTCCGCCAGCCTTGCCCGTTGGGAAGTGAGCAATCTGCTGCCTGCGGTGTTCGTCGTGCTTGCGCCCCTTGCGGCGGCGGTAGCCACCGAGATCGCGATCAACAGGCATCCCAAGCTGGAACGGGCAAGGAGCGTGGCCGCTTGGGGCCCGGTGCCGCTGTTGGGCCTTACCGTATTTTTCATCGCTGCAGCCCATGCGGGCGCCGTGGCGCAAGCGGCCGTGCAACTGGCCGGCGTCGTGCCCGCCTTCGTGCTTTTCCTGGTGCTGGCCGCGCTGCTGGCCAAGTTCCTGGCTCGATTGTTCGGCCTGCCCGCGGACCAGGGCCGTACCCTGGCCTTCAGTTTCGGCACCCGCAATTCCTTTGTCGTCCTGCCCCTGGCGCTTTCCCTTCCCGCCGGCTGGGAAACCGCCGCGCTCGTCATCGTCGCCCAGTCGCTGGTCGAGTTGTTCGGCATGGTGGCGTATTTGTGGGTGGTGCCCAGGCGGCTGTTTCCAGAATGAAGCGGTGCGCCGGGCCCGATGAGGCGTTTGCCCAGGAAAGAGACCCCACGCTGCGCAGGTTGGCACCTGCTTGCTCATTGAAAACACCCAAAAGTTAGGACAGTGTCCAACTTTTTTGGGGTGCAGCTCACCCCCGAGGAGGCCGTTTTTGCTTTGGGGCGGCCGGCAGCAAAAAAGAGCCCCCGGGAAGGGGGCTTAAACAGACAAAGCAACGGGGTTAGGGCAGCCAGGCACTCATCCGGCCGCCGAATCTGGCATAGCAAGAAACATGCCCGGACTGCGCCATAAATGGATACAAGCTTGCATTGGGTTTGCTTGCATAATGGAGCCGTCCAACCCAAGGAGTGACCGTGAAAAACATCGCCATTGCCGCTTCCGTGCTTTTGCTCGCAGCATGCCAGAGCCCCACCACACCAACCTCGTCCCAGGCCGACGATGAATGCGGCGCCCAGAGCCGCCAGCACCTGGTTGGAACGCCCGAGTCCGATCTTGATCGATCCACGCTGCCCGAATTCAACAGGGTGCTGCACCCCAATACCCCGGCCACCATGGACTACAGGCCCGATCGCTTGAACGTGCTGGTAGATGACAATGGAAAGATCGAGCGGGTGAGCTGCGGTTAAGCTGCCTGAACTTGCGTAACAAGAAAAAAATATGCTATAGTTTTTCTTCTTTGATCCCCGATAGCTCAGTCGGTAGAGCGACGGACTGTTAATCCGCAGGTCACTGGTTCGAACCCAGTTCGGGGAGCCACCGAATACCAAAGAAATCAAGCCCTTAGCGTGTTATGCGCCAAGGGCTTTTTTCTTGGTATGAGACGGTTTATGAGACACCGTCGCATATCCAGTACTTTCAGGCCCCGATCTTCAGGTTGTTTGAAGCGACCGTTTCCCGCCAGCGGCTCTTGACGTAGATTTCAGGGGTGGCCTTGTCCTTGTGTCCGCACAGGGCCTGAATACGCTCGATGCGGACGCCGGCCAGCCACATAAGGTACAGAAGCCTCTTAGAGGTCAAAGGCAACAGTGATTTTTCGCCGGCCATGAAGTTTGCCAGACGCGAGGGTGCAAGACTGTACTTGGTCACCATGGGCCACGGCGTGAAAGGCACCATGCTAGAGCATGCAGACTTGCTTTTGGATGCGCCCTATCAAAAGCCTCCTCGCGGGAACGCTGCCTAGAACGAGAGAGTAAAAGAAAAGCCCTCCGAAGAGGGCTATGTAGAGTCTCGGCCTATGCTGGCTTATTTACCATACTTCGTCTTGGCGTCCGCGATGCACTGGTCCTTGGCGTCGCCCGACATGGCATCGCATTTTTCTTTAGCAACCTTATAGTTCGCGTCGCGCTTTTCTTCCGTGGCGTCATGGCGAGCTTCAGCAGACTTCTTGCCTGCCTTTGCGTCTGCCTGCGCGGCATCACGCTGTGCCTTTGCCTCTTTCTCGCAGACGTCTTTGTCGTTGCCGCTCATTCCATCGCAGTGCTTCATTGCGGCGTCATATTGGGCGTCGATCTGATCATCGGTTTGCACCTGTGCTGCGCCGGCTGATGTGGCCAACGCGATGAACAGGGGAGCAGAGGCAATAGCGATGAGACGCTTCAGGCTTTTTGTGTTTTGCATAGCATCGATCCTTATTTGTTTGTTTTGACTGCGTCACGAACCGCTTCTTTAGCGTCTCCAACTTTACGTTGGGCGGTGCCTACGTTCTTCTCTACCTTTCCTTCAACCTCTGTTTTGGGGTTGTCGGTGGCTTTTCCGAATGCCTCCTTGATGCCGCCTTTCACTTCCTTGGCTGCGCCTTTAACTTGGTCTTTATCCATGTGTATCTCCGGTTTATTGGCCTAGTGGCCAGCGCAGATAGCTTGGCAAGAAGCGTGCCCGGTGTTGAAAAGAGAGACAAAAGAAAACCCGCCTGAGCGGGTTTCTAATATCCCCTTATAGGAAGGGGTGCGCGCGATTACTGCGATTACTTCTTATCTTCGTGCTGCGGTCCGGGCTTTTGCCCGGATTGGCCTTGATCGGGCTTGTGCCCGCCTTGTTGCTGATTGGATTTGTTCTGATCTTGCTGGCCGGAGGCTTGCTGTTTTCCAGGCTGGTTCGATTGGTTTTGTGTCATGGTGGTGCTCCAGGGGGTGTCCGCGCCTCTCAGAATGATTAGCTACGACTTTGTTCGGTTAGAGTAGGGCAGCAGGTCTGCCGGGCCGTACTGCTGCTTTAATAAGGCAGGCCGGGATATTTTTCTTTCATCAAGCGAAGTACTCGGCGGCGAACTTGCGCCCGCCTTTTGCTGTGGCCGATTTCATCGAATGGCGATGGCGGGGGAGGCGGCCAGTCCATGTTGACTGCCTTCAATCCGGGCGTCGGGAACCGCAGGACATTGAGGTTATTCGTCATAAGAACTCCAAGAGCATCCTAGCGGGTCCGCATAATGGCTGGGCTAGGACTATTTCCCTTGGCGGATCATTGCGGCCTCGATGAAGCCGGTGCGCAAAGGGCGCATGTGGGGTGCACGCTTTAAGAGGGGAAGGAAGGTCGGCTGGGTGTGTCGTGGTGTGTCGCCGCTTCCTTAGCTGATAAATTCAGTGTGGGGCCCGCAGCGAATTAAAGATAGCGTTACTTTGTATCTCTTGTTACCGGCAAAAGAAAACCCGGCGCGAGGCCGGGTTGAGGGGTTGAGGTTGACGCGTTAGCGTTTATGCCATTTCTACGCCGTTCTCTTCTTCGCCATAGTGCTCAATCTTTTTGGTGGAGATTTTAGACGTCCAGCCTTTCCCTGTATCTTTCATTACGAAATTGATGGCGCGCTCTACATCGTTCATTGCGTGAATGATGTTTTTGACCTTTTCGTTGCCGTCGGCATGCGCTGCGTAGAGAACGCGTAGCATTTGATCGGCGAATTTCGGGACATTGCTGGACCTTTCCCACCCGCAATAGATTGATCTGAACGCCCTGTCGCCTTGCCAAGTCCTGCTTGTGACATCAGCATTGCTTGCCGCCAATAGCGAAATTCAGTACCCGATCCCGCCTCTTGCTATCCCGCCAAATCCAAGCCGGTGGGCCGGCCAGTTCAGTAACCGAGCCTGCGAGGGCTCAGGGAGCATGGCAGGCCAAACAGCACCATTGACATCCATTGATCCGATGCCAGGAAGGGCGAAGCTGCCGGGCTTTCGCCATAGCGCTCTCACAGGACGAATGCAGGTCCAAGCTGATTTGGTTCGCGGAGTGCGGCATGAATGCGCACCCTGCCGTCCGGTTGTGAACGTCATAATCTCCGTTGGGTAAACGGCCGTTGTCTAGGATGAAGTGTGGCATTGTCGCTCCCGTGAGTGCGTTCCTCCCTTTCTACGCCTTTACAAGCGAACATCAAACTAAATTCTTACGCTTCGCGGGGGTAATGCCTCAATGGTGTCGTGCTGGCCAATGGCGGCGCGGCGGTCCATGTCGATCTTGGCATTCAGGGCCACCTGCCTGAGCAAGGCTGCAGGTTCCCGAATGACTTGCCCGGCCTGCTGCATGGCCAGCACGCGCACATAACTTTCCTGAGCCATGTCGGCCGCCATGTCGCGGTCTCGCACCTTGCGCATGCAGAAGTTCAGCAGATCTCTGTAATGGCGGGCTAACACGGTTCAGTCAAAGTCATGCACAAACGACGTTACCCGGCGTGCGTATGCGGCGATGTTTTGCGGCTGAATCTGTAGCGCGGATAGGTAGCGAACGAGCGGGTGATTGATCATTATATCGCAACAATGCGAATAATTCTCATATAGAAACACAGGCCATGAGCTGCTCGTCCGCCTTGGCGATGCGCCAGGCCGGTATGGGCGGCTACCGGCGTCATACTCGGGCTGCCGCTAAATAGCGAACGCATTGCGAAACCGCCTCGTTTGCCAGATACACCTTGGCTATTGCCAGGTCGGGCAGCATAACGCCTAGCTGCGCCCGTTTATATGGCGTCTGCGCAACATAAATACATTAAAGAAATTAAAGGCTAGCGCTGGAAGAAAATTTTTGTTTCATTTCGGTTTGGTAATCCATATAATGTGTTGAAACGTAACATAATTAGAACATTGTTAACTTTATAAGTTGATGTTTTAAAAGACAAATCAATACAGTGCACCTTTATTCAGCGACTGTATTGAAATATTTCAATGCATCAGAGCAGTTGTCTGCTCAAGGAGTGCCATATGTCCGGCTTCAACGTGTTTAGATCTGTCCCCAAGTTTGCCGTCTCGTCGCTTGCGGCGGCCCTGGTTGCCGCTTTTCCAGCTGCGCATGCAGCAGGCCCCAGCTATGGGCATGGCCATGTAATAAAGACGGGCGATACCAAGGTGCATAAATCAGGAAGGGACTACACCTATCTTGAGGCGGATCGCGGAGGCAAGATCGTCGGCTGGAATGTGGATGTCGACGACCGTCCCGGCACGCTCGTCTATGCCAAGAGGGGCGGTTACATCAGTTTGAAAAACGCGGACATCGAAGCCGAAAACAGCCGCAATGATTCCAGGTCCTCCAAGCAGGGGCCCGCAGTCAAGGCAAGCGGCAGCAGCTTCCATCAGTCCAGCCAAATACGCCTGGAAGACGGCTCAGTAAGAACACATAATCAGAAGTCACCGGCATTGCAGGCCAGCGATGGCGGCACCATACATGTGGACGGCACAAAGCTTCGCACTTCCGGCAAGCAGAGCGATGTGGTCCAGGCCGTTAGCGGCGGGCAAGTCACTCTGCGCGACGCCGATATTCTGAGCACTGGAAGAGAAGCCGACGGCGTCTATGTGGCGGGCCGGAATTCAAAGGTATCCGTCACGGGCTCCGATATTGAAACGCGTGGCAATGGCTCCAACGGCGTAAGCGTCAGGGACGGCGGAAAAGCCAACATTGTGCGCTCAGACATTGAAACGGAAGGCCATGGCTCCGACGGCGTCAATGTTTCTGGCCGCAGGTCTATTGCTTCCATTACATCGTCCGAGATCAGCACGGACGGCTATGGTTCCGACGGTGTCAGTGTCAGCCATGACGGCCGGGCCGACATTGCCCGTTCCCGCATCCGCACAGACGGGCAAAACGCCCATGGCGTCAACGTCAACCGGGGCGGCGCGGCCACAGTTACGCGTTCCCTTATAGACACGGACGGAAATAACGCTGACGGCGTGAATGTATCGGGTGACGACTCCTTGGCTTTCATCAAATCGTCCACGATCAAAACCGATGGCCATGGTTCCGATGGCGTCAACGTCAGCGATGACGGCAAGGCCGTCATTGTCCGTTCCCGTATCTACACGGATGGGAGACATTCTGATGGCGTCAGTGTCAGCAGGGGCGGCGAGGCGCTGGTTCATGAGAGTTTCATCACTACTCTTGATGACGATTCGGCCGGCGTCAATGTGAATCGGGGCGGTGAAGCGCTGGTCAACGAGTCCCTCATCGCCACGCTTGGCGAAGACTCTGTCGGCGTCGACGTCAGCAAGGGTGGCGAGGCGTTGGTCAACAAATCCCTCATCACCACGCTTGGCAAAGACTCTGTCGGTGTCGATGCAAGCGAGGGCGGCGAGGCGCTGGTCAACAAGTCCGCCATCGCCACGCTGGGCAGGAACTCTGTCGGCGTGGATGTAAGCGAGGGTGGCGAGGTGCTGGTCAACAAGTCTGCCATCACCACGCTGGGCAAGAACTCTGTCGGCGTGGATGTAAGCAAGGACGGTGAAGCACTGGTCAACAAATCCCTCATCACCACACTTGGCAAGAACTCCGTCGGCGTCGATGTGAGCGAAGGCGGCGAGGCATTGATCAATAAATCCCTCATCGCCACGCTTGGCGAAGATTCTGTCGGCGTCGATGTGAACCGGGGCGGCGAGGTGTTGGTCAACAAGTCCGCCGTCGCCACGTTGGGCAAAGACTCCGTCGGTGTCGATGTGAGCCGGGGCGGTGAGGCGTTGGTCAACAAATCCCTCATCGCCACGCTTGGCAGGGATTCTGTCGGTGTCGATGTAAGCGAGGGCGGCGAAGCGCTGGTCAACGAATCCGTCGTCGCCACGCTTGGCAAGCGTTCTGTCGGCGTCGATGTGAGCAAGGGCGGTGAGGTGCTGATCAACAAGTCCGCCATCGCCACGCTTGGTGAAGACTCCGCCGGTATCGATGTAAGCAAGGGTGGTCAGGCTCTGGTCAACGAATCCCTCATCGTTGCGCTTGGCGAAGATTCTGTCGGTGTCAATGTTGGCGATGGCGGCCTTGCCGTGCTCATCGACACAAGCGTAAAAACGAAGGAGCATGGTTCGCACAGCCTGGTCGCCTCGGATGAGGGCTCGGTGCTGGTGGGCGACAATGTTCGCATCTCTACAATGGGCAATGGCTCGACCGCAGTCGTGGTTGACGATGGCGCCTTGGCGGTGCTTGCCGATTCCCGTATCCGCACCGATGGACGCAACGCCGACGGTGTCAAGGTCAGCGATGATGGCATGGCCATCATTGCCGATTCTCGTATCTACACAGATGGAAGAAACGCCGACGGTGTAAGGGTTAGCGATGACGGCAAGGCCTTCATTACCGATTCCCGCATCCATACCGATGGCAGAAACGCCGACGGCGTCGACGTCAGCGCCGGCGGCAAGGCCGTCATCAAACGCTCTGTCATCGCCACGGACGGCGATCGCGCCCAGGGTGTCGACGTAAGTGGGGGCGGCAAAGCCATTGTTACGCGTTCCCTTATTGACACTGATGGAAGCAACGCCGACGGCCTGCGCGTCTCGGGCGCCGACTCTGTGGCTTACGTCAAGTCGTCCCGGATCAGGACGGAAGGCTATGGCTCCGATGGTGTCGACGCCCGCGATGGCGGCAAAGTCATCATCACCGATTCCCGCATCCGCACGGAAGGAGAGCGTGCCGATGGCGTCGATATTGAAGCGGGTACGGCTGAGATCAAGTCGTCCAGCATCCAAACGGCGGGGAACGCCTCGGACGGCATCAATGTTGGCGGACAGGGCAGTCTTGTTCTGGAGGACAGCAAGGTCGAAGCGGCTCATGGTGTCGGCGTGGGCGTTTCCGGCAAATCTCAGGCTCTGTTGAAGCTCAGCGAAATACAGGGCGGCAGCACCGGTGTTGCGGTTCAAGGCGGCTCAAGCGTTACCGTAACAGGCAGCGCTGTTTCAGCGGCCAACACCGCATTGTCCATCCAGGGCGCAGGCAGCAAGGCCACCC
Organism: Pusillimonas noertemannii; assembly: GCF_003096595.1. Classification (GTDB taxonomy): domain Bacteria; phylum Pseudomonadota; class Gammaproteobacteria; order Burkholderiales; family Burkholderiaceae_B; genus Pusillimonas; species Pusillimonas noertemannii. The sequence goes on from NZ_QEKO01000001.1 coordinate 1,292,555, forward strand.
TGTCGGGATCCGAACTGGCGGCGAACTTCGCCGGCGGCACTGCGCTGGATGTTCATTCGGGCGCCGAGGCTCATTTCGAAAATACCAAGCTGAACGCCCAGGGAACCGGCCTGCGTGCCGATGGCGCAGGCACCAAGGTGTCTGGCGATAAAAGCTCCATCACGGCCGGAACAGCCCCGGGGCAAAACACCCTGCTCGTGGCCCCGCCGACCCCGCCGGCTGCGGCGGTGGCTGTCTCGGCTACCAATGGAGCCCAGGTCAATCTTTCCGCCAGCAATGTGCTTGCTCATGGAAACGAAGGCGTGGCCGCCAAGGCAAAGGGCGGAACATTGTCCATCAAAGGGGGCACGATCAGTGCCACGGGCGCCGGCTCTACGGCTGTTTGGGCAGAGAGCCCGGCCGGCCAAGGGCAGTCGAAAATCAATGTGGCCGGCGCGGCCGTCTCGACCGGCGGGAACGGTGCCGTGGCCGTCAAGGCAACGGGAGGCCACAGCGCCATCCTGGTCGAAAAGGCTTCTTCCATAAGCACCCAGGGGCAAGGAAGCTATGGCTTGTTGTCCGAGCAGGGAGGCTTGATCACCTTGCAAGACAGCAAGGTAAACGTGGCCGGCGCCAATACCGCCGCCGCGCGTGTTCAATCGGTGGTTGCGGATCAAAATGCCGCTTCCCGATTGGTGGTCAAAGGAAGCACGCTGGTCGCCGCGGGCGCCAATGCCACCGGCATCGAGCTCGAGAACAGCGCCCGTGTCACACTGACCGACAGCACGGTCCGTGCAACGGGCGCAAGCATGGTGTCCACGCTTAGCCAGGGCGGGCAGACACAAGACATCGTCGTGGGCAGCGGCGCCACGATGGTGGAAAACAACGGCACCCTGCTGCAGGTCAATCGCAGCGGCGAAGGCGGCAGCAGCAAGGTTCTGCTCGATTTGCAAAACCACTCGGTAACCGCCGGAAACATCATCGATGGCCTGCAGACTGCCTTGACCGGCCAGGGTGGCACGTATGTGACGCTGGGCGCGCTGGCCACTTTCAATGGTTATGTCTCCGGGGTGCGGCAGATCACCACGAAGGGCGGGAATCAAAAGCTGAAGTTCGACGCCGGCAGTACGATGGATGAGCTTTCGATCGACAACCATGCCAGCACCAGCGGCGGAACCATAGACAACCCCATTGTCGTTTATGGCAATGTCTCGGTGGATAATGCCACGCTGGGCGGAAACTGGACCATCCAGGGTGTATTGATCAGCACGAACGGCGGCGTCGTCAGTCCGGGTAATTCCGTGGGTGTGATCAGTGCGAACAGCATCAACTGGGGCCCCGGCACGATTTATCGGGCCGAAATCAACCAGGCCGGCCAAGCCGATCTGATGCAAGTCACAGGCTCCAGCGCCGCCGATATCAGCAACGCCAGTTTGGTGGTCAGCCCCGAGAACGGCGTGGGTGGCTTCCGCTTGGCCCACGACTATACGATTCTGACGGCCAATGGCGGCGTGCAGGGAGAATTCGCAAGCACCGAGTGGACCGGGACGAAGTATCCGCTCATTGCGATGGACACGCTTTACTCGCAGAACGCGGTGGCGGTTCGCATGGACGTCGACAAGCAAGCCTTGAACACCATGGACTTCACGCCCAATCAGCGCTCCGCGGGTTTTGGCGCCGCATCGGTGGTGGGCAAGAACGCCTCGGCCGATGCCGCTTTCTTCTCGTCGAATCCCGCGCAGGCATTTGATCAATTGTCCGGCGAAGTGCATGCGACGGCTCGCTCTTTGCTCTTCTCCGACCTGTTGTCCACCAGCGGTCTCATGCAGTCGCAAATGCGGTCGAACCTGGGCGCCGTCGCGCAGCCTGGCCAGCAGCAGGCTTCCGCAGGGGCGGCCGCCACGGTTGACCGTCCGCTCTGGGTACAGTTGAATGCGGGAAGCCTGCATGCCGACGGCGACGGAAACGCGGCGGATGCGCATCGTTCGAGCACCCGTCTCATGTTCGGCGGCGACAGCGCCGTCGGCGCCGGATGGCGCCTGGGCGCGGCGGGCGCCGTCAGCTCAGGAGACTTCACCGTCGACGGCCGAGGCTCCGATGGCAGGCTCAGCAGCTACACAATGATGCTGTATGGCGGCAATAGCTGGAACCTTGGGGCGGGCAAGCTGAACCTTCTGCTTGGCGGCGGTTATACCAAGCACGATGTGGACACGAAGCGCAATGTGAATGTGGCCAGTGCCCAGACACTACGCGCCGACTATCACGGCTCGACCTGGCAAATGTTCGGTGACCTGGGGTATGCCATTCCTTGGGGCGGAACCCATAACGTCGAGCCGTATGTCAACGTCAGTTGGTTCAACCAGCGCATGGACAGCTTCAATGAAGCGGGTGGAGACGCCGCGCTTCGTTCGGGCTCTGGTTCCAACAGCCTGTCGAGCTACACCCTGGGCCTTCGGTCGGCGCTGGTGTTCCCCGGCACGACCAACGCATTCACCCTTCGCACCAATCTTGCATGGCGCCATGCCGCCGGCGACCGCACGCCGAGCCGCTCGATGTCGTTCATCGAGGGTGCGGGCGGCGCATTCTCGATTGCCGGTGTGCCCATCGCCAAGGACAGCCTCCTGGTGGGCGTAAGTGCCGAGGTAAGCCTGGACGAGCATGCCGCCATGGGGCTGAGCTACACCGGGGAATACGGTTCCGGCTACTCTGACAGCACGGGTTCCTTGTTCTTGAAGCTGCGTTTCTAGCTAGCAGCCTGACGCTCTGCCGGTGCGCGGGGGAAGCCTTTGGCTTCCCCCGCGCATTTTTTTGTGCGCATGCTGTTCAGTACATATCAGTACATAGAAACAGTTCGCGGCGGGCAGCCACGTTTCGCTTCCGATGGCTTCTCTATTAGAATGGGTTGGTTCCCCCGGCGGCTGCGGGCAGGCGCCGGCCTTTCCCACCTTTTCTTGTCACTACCGCCATGACCACACCTCAAATATATCGCGCCGACCAGGTCGGCAGCTTTCTGCGCCCAAAGTATTTGCTGGATGCGCGAGCCCAGTTCGCCAAGGGCGAGATCAACGCCGCGCAGTTGCGCGAAGTCGAAGACAAGGCCATTGCCGAGATCGTCAAGTTCCAGGAAGACGTGGGCCTTAAAACCATTACCGACGGCGAGTTTCGCCGCACTTTCTTCCATGTCGACTTCCTGAAGCAGATCGGGGGCGTGCAAAGCGACGAGCCCTTCGCCTTCCAGAAGCCCGACGGCACGATGGAACTGGCGCCGCCCACCATACGCGTGGTCGACAAGGTGCGGCACGTAAAGGATATTCAAAAAGCCGATTTTGAATACCTGAAGTCGCAGGTTTCAAAGGGCCACACGCCCAAGGTGTGCATTCCTTCGCCCACCATGCTGCATTTCCGCGGCGGACGCGGCGGCATCAGCAAAGAACACTACCCCGAGCTCGATCCGGTTTTCTACCAGGACGTGGCCGACGCCTATGGCGACGAGCTGCGCTCGCTGGCGGCGGCCGGCTGCACCTATGTTCAGATGGACGACACCAACCTGGCGTATCTGTGCGATGAAAACATGCGCGAAGCGGCGCGCAACCGGGGCGACGACCCCAACGAGCTGCCGCACCGCTATGCCAGCTTCATCAATCGCGTGGTTGCGCAGCGGCCCGAGGGCATGACGCTGGGCATACACCTGTGCCGCGGCAACTTCAAAAGCACCCATGCGGCCTCGGGCAATTACGAGCCGGTGGCCGAAGCATTGCTTTCCGAAATGCATGTCGATACCTACTTCCTTGAATACGACGATGAGCGCAGCGGCGATTTCCGTCCGTTGCGCTTCTTGCCCAAGGGCAAGCTGGTGGTGCTTGGCCTGGTCACGACCAAGTTCGGCGCCATGGAATCGAAAGACGACCTCAAGCGCCGCATCGACGAAGCGGCAAAGTACGTACCGCTCGAGCAATTGGCGCTGTCGCCGCAATGCGGCTTTTCAAGCACTGTGCATGGCAACGACATCGCCTTTGAAGACCAGCGCAACAAGCTGCGCCTGGTCATTGAAACCGCGCAAGAGGTTTGGGGCGACGCATAGAGGGGGTATGGGCGGGACGCTCGGGCGCCAAGACTCGGCCCCTGTGCGCCGCGCCGCTCGCCACGCAGTTGCCCCGCTCTGGCCTCCGCTCCGCTCTGGCATGCGCACCTTGCCTGTGCAGCATGAATTTGCAGCATGAATCTTGAACTTTTCGATCCCCCGGCTCTTGAAGGCACCGTGGCATTGGGCCGGCATGCCTTGGTGCTGCGCGGCCTGGCCCTGCCCTGGGTCGAAGACCTCATGCCTGCCTTGCAAGCCCTCGAGCGCGAGTCTCCGTTCCGGAACATGACGACGCGGGGCGGACACACCATGTCGGTTGCCCTGACAAGCTGCGGCGAGCTGGGGTGGGTCAGCGATCGGCGCGGCTATCGCTATGCATCCATCGATCCAGACACCGGCAGGCCCTGGCCCGTCATGCCCGACGCGTTCCGCCGCCTGGCGCGGCACGCTGCGGACAAGGCCGGCCTGGGGCCGTTCGAGCCCGATGCCTGTCTGGTCAATCGCTATGCGCCCGGTTCAAGAATGGGCCTGCATCAGGATTCAAACGAAAAAGACCGCGGCGCGCCTATCGTCTCGGTTTCGCTGGGCATTCCCGCCGTATTTTTGTTTGGCGGCTTTCGCCGCGGCGACAAGGCGCAACGCGTGCCACTGTTTCACGGCGATGTCGTTGTATGGGGCGGCGACGACCGCATGCGATTCCATGGCGTCCTGCCCTTGAAGCCGGCCGAGCATCCACTGCTCGGCCCTTGCCGCATCAACCTGACTTTCAGGAAGGCAGGATAGAAGGGAAACGGCTGCCGTTGCCGCGCGCGGCCATTGCACGGCGGGCGCGGCAACGAGTAACGGCCGTTTAGGCCAGCCACGACATGGGCTGCTTGGTAATGGCCACGCCCACGATATACAGGAAGATAATGACCGCCACAATGGCGGCCACTGCGCGGCCGGCGGGGGTCTTGCCGCGCTTGATGGCCATGGTGCCGACCACTATGTACAGCACCAGGCCCACGATCTTGGCGGCTATCCAGGGCTGGTGCCAGCCCAGCACGCTGGCCAGGTAAATGCCGGCAAGCAGCAAGACGGTGTCGATGATGTGGGGGGCGATGCGGACAAAGCGTGATTGCAGCCGCGGCGAACCCTGCACCGACCAACAGGCGCGTATGATGAAGAACACGATGCTGAGGGCGGCCGCGGTAACGTGAAGGTGCTTGAGATAGAGATAGGTCATGGGTGCATTCAAGAAGTGGGCGGCCGCGTCGCGGCGGGTGAATGGGCCATTAGCGTACCAAATCCCCGAGAGGCTTCAGGACGAAATAAGGCTTTAGAAGATAAAAATACTTCATTTTTCCTGATTTTCTTTTATCATGCCTCGTCTTTGTACGGCTTTCCCTAATAAAAAATCATGAATCCCTCCTGGTCATTATTGTCGTTGCGAGTAGGTTCTGCGGTAGCCGGGCCACGCGATCAGCCCACGGCCATCGACAAGCAGCCGGTTTCCCGCGCGCAATATCTTGAAGAGCATCGCTTCCGCAAGGACCAGCAGGGTGACGCCGTGCATCATGGCGGGCCCGAAAAAGCCGTTCACCATTACGCGGCCGAGCATTACCCGAAATGGGCCGAAGAGCTGGTGGACATGCCGGTGCAGAATCTTCAGGAAGGCGGATTCGGCGAGAACCTTTCCACCCTGGGCCTTACCGAAGAAACCGTGTCCATCGGCGACACCTTCGAGCTGGGCGATGCGGTGATCCAGGTTTCGCAGCCGCGCCAGCCGTGCTGGAAGCTGAACCATCGCTTCAATGTGCCCGACATGGCGCTGCGCGTGCAGACCAGCGGGCGCACCGGCTGGTATTACCGCGTGCTGCAGCCCGGCTGGGTGCAGCCCGACGACCCCTTGCGGCGCATTACGCGTTCGCAGCCGGACTGGACTGTGGCTCGCGTGCTGCGCGCGCTGTATCATGAACGGCTCGAGGGAGACGAGCTGTCGGCGTTGGCAGAGCTGGCCGAACTGGCTCCCCGCCTGCGCGAGCTGGCGGCCAGGCGGCTGTCGTCCATGACGGTCGAAGACTGGACCCGCCGCCTTACCGGTGCGTAGGCCTTCGCCTCGAGCCGAATTCCGTTCACTATTCATGTAGGTGCTTCATGCCATTCGTAAACATCACCATTACCCAGCCTCTTTCCGCCGAACAAAAGAAGCAGCTGATGCAACGCGCCAGCGACACCATCGTCGAGTCGCTGTCCACCACGTTGCCGTCCGTGCGCATCCAGCTGTACGAACTGCCCCAGGGGCACTATTTTTGCGGCGGCAAGTTCGACGTGGCAGCCATTCTGTTCGACATCGACATGATCGAAGGGCGCAGCGAAGAGGCCAAGGCCAATCTCATCCTTGGCCTGAGCAAGATTGCGCATGAAACCACCGGCGTGTCCGAAGACGAGGTGCGCACCCGGCTTTCCGATTTTTCCAAAGAGAACGTGGGCGTGGCGCGAGGCCTGACCGCCAAGCAGGCGGGCCGATAGCGCGCCTGTCGCAGCTTGTTTTTCAAAGCCGAGGCGGCTGAATTGGAAGCAGTTCAGCCGCCTCGGCTTTTTTTCCGGCGCATTGGCCCGCCGCTTTAGCGCTGCACTCAAGGCTTTTGATTTTTGAGAGCCCTTTTGTTGTGCTTGCCTTGAGGTGAACTAGGGTTTTCCCTTGAATTAAATTGTCATTTCTTTGTTTCTTCCTACATCTTTCATGGTTAAATGTTACGGCCCGATACATTGGCTTTTGATTGGGAAGAGCGGATTCGTAGCTTGTTCTTCCCGGCTGTTTTTGAAAAATACCGACAGTTGGACAGGAGTTTTTGATGAAGAGTTGGAACAAGCAGGTTTCGCTGCTCAGGGTCACCACGCTGACAGCGGCTTTGATGGGGGTTTATGGGGTTGCTAATGCGGACTCGACACCGGTTGATCAGCCGCTAGATTGCGGTAACGCGAGTGAATGTACAGACGGTCCGTACGCTGATGAGCGCTATTTCCTAGAAAGCTCCAGTGGCGTCCGGGCCGCGGTACATGGGTCGAATGAAGCGGTTTTCACCGTAGAAGGTTCGAAGATCGATGGAGAGGGCAAGGCAAGGGGCGTACTGGCAGACAACGGCGCCAACATTACGCTTGAAGAAGTCACGATCACAACGGATGGCGGTTCGGGGCACGGTGTGCAAAGCCACCAATCCAATGGTTCGCTGCCCCTCAGCCATATCAAGATTAACGACTCCACAGTCACCACCAAGTCTGCTGCTTATGCCGTGGGCATCCTGGCCCAGAAGGGAACCTCCATCTCGGGACGCAATGTAGACGTAATGACCAATGGGGATTACGGCTCAGGGGTAGAAGTTGATCGCGGCGGCCAGGTCAATCTGCAGGGTGCAGAAGACCTGAGTACCATAGTGGCGAAGGGTGTCGGCGCAGCGGGCGCACGGGCCATCAGCGGCAATGGTGGAAATACGGTTCGCGGGTCTATTACGCTGGATCGTTATAGCGTCGAATCCCAACAAGGCGTGGGCCTGATGGCAGGCGACCAGGATGGGGTAGGGGGCGATTTAACCCCCGGCGACATCATCTTCACCAATGGCGAGGTTCTGGCACATAATGCCGCCGCCCGCGTCATGCATGGCAGTGATCTGGTGGTGAAGAGTTCCTCCTTGAAGTCTCAGCAGCATCATGGTGTAGTCGTCGACGGTTCTTCTGCCGACTTCACTGATACCCATATTGTCACTGACGGAACGGGTGTTTCGGGTGGGCCTATTGCCGCCTTGCGCGCCTCGAATTCCGCTGTGGTTACCGTCAAGGACGGCTCCATCAAGGCGACCGCCGAAGGCGATGCCTACACGCGCGGCATTCTCGCCATGTCGGATGCTAAGGTTACTACCGACAAGACTAATATTGGCACCCAAGGTGATCATTCGCATGCCGTGCACGCATGGGGCGACTCAGATTTGTCGACGAAGCCCAAAGTAACCATCAAAGATGGCGACATTACTACTCAGGGTTTTGAGTCGTATGGCCTTTCGGCCCAAAACTCGGGTGAAATTGCCACGGAGAACGCCCACATCACAACCGAAGGCACTTGGGGCTTCGGCGCTTTTGCCTATAAGGAAGGTGTGCTCGACATCAAGGGTGGTTCTATCACGACCAATGGTCTGGGTGCCGAAGAAAATGAGATCAACGGCCACCAGGTTGATGTGGGCAACTATGGTGTATTGGCCAAGAACAAGAGCTCCGCCACCATCACGGGCACCACTGTCACCACCAAGGGGCAGTATGCCGAAGGCCTGCGTGCGGAGAACGATGGCGCTGAAGGAAACAGACTTAACACCGCGTCGACCATCACAGCGAACGACGTCACCGTGCAGACCTCCGGTGAGGAAGCGCATGGCGTTACTGCTTATGGAGCGAATGCGGAAGGACTTGAGTGGCAAAGCGGCAGCACGCTTAGCTTCACCGGCGGCTCCATCACGACCAACGGCGAAGAGGCTCGGGGCGCCTTGGCGGTCAACGGAGGGCTGATCACGCTCACCGACACTACCATTACCACCACCGGCGACGGGGCGGATGGCGTGGGGGCCGCTGTGTTGGTGTCGGATCCTGTTCTGCTCAAAATCATGCCTATGGCTATGGGACCAGTAGGCTACGCGCCCGCAGGCGTCGAGCTCACCAACGTCCACATCAACGTCTCCGGCAACGATGCCGCCGGCCTTGTCGCCTACAACGGCGACAGCACCATTGCCATGAAGGACGGCTCCATCACCGCCACCGGTGAAAACAGCGCCGGCCTGCAACTGGTGAACGATGCCGACATCGACCTCGATGGCGTTACAGTCCAGGCAAACGGCCCCTCCATCCGTTCGTACTTCGGAACGGACGAAGGTGCCGCTGGGCTGGAGAGCGACTTCGAGCAGACGGTCGACCTCAAGGGCTCCGACTTTACGCTGAACAACAGCCAGTTCCTGCACGTGACACGCGCCGAAGGCGGCGAGAACGGTGAGATCACCGTCTACCTGCGCGACGGCACGGTCGCCATCGGCAACGTGGAGAACTATGACGGCGCAGGCAAGCTGAGCTCCTCGGCGAACACCCATATCGAGGTGGACAGCACTTCGTCCTGGGTCGGCGTGATGATGGACGACAAGACCAAGGTGGCTCAGTCGGGCGACACCGTTACGGGCAGCCAGGCCGGCAACGTGACGGCGCCCGACGAATCCAACGTGTCGTTCCAGAACGTGCCCAGCATTGCGGGCAGCGTGTCCTCGACGCTGGGCTCCAGCTTTACGTTCTCGGGCTCGCCCACCACCATCGCGGGCGGCGTGTTCGGCATGCCGCAGTCGACCACCACCTTCAACAACGACGTCCACATCCAGGGCCAGGGCACGGAACAGCAGGGCGGCTTTGCGCTGAACGGCGTGGGCAGCAGCTTTGCCTTCAACGGCAACACCACCATCGACGGCCCGGTTCAAGGCGACGGCAGCAGCTTCAGCTTCATCGGCGCCAGCACCAATATCGTCGGTGCGCTGAACCTGCAGAACGGTTCGAGCATTTCCGGCGGCACCGGCAGCAACCCCATCAACGTGCAGGGCAACACCGGGGTGGCTGGCGGCTCGACGCTGGGCGGCAACCTGAATATTGCGGGCCAGTTGAGCAGCAGTAATTCCTTCATCGCTCCGGGTAACTCCATCGGCACGATCTCGGTCGATACGCTGGGCTCGGTCTCGGGCTCGGTGTTCGAGTTCGAAGTCGACGGCAACGGCCAGGCCGACTTGCTGGTGGTGCGCAACGGCGATGCCGACCTTGCCGGTTCGTCGCTCAAGGTCGACCAGTACGAAGGCTATCGCCTTGACCACGACTACACCATTATCCGGACCGAAGCCGGCAATGTGGTGAACACCTTCGACAGCGAGCAACTGGGTGACACCTTTGCCGGCACGCTGGTCAAGCTCGACCCGGTGAAGTACGGTGCGCAAGACGTCAAGGTAAGCCTGTCGGTGAACACCGCGGCCATCGACCGCACTGGCTATTCGGCTAACCAGATCGCCACGCTGGACGGCGTATTGTCGGTGGCGGGTGATAACGCCTCGGCCGATGCCACGTTGCTGATGCAGCCCGACGCCCGCAAGGACGCGCTGAACCAGCTGTCGGGCGAACTGCACGGCAGCACGCAGGCGGCCTTGCTGCAAACCAGCAACCTGGTCTCGCGCACGCTCAGCGCCCGCATGCGCGGCAACCTGGGCGCGGGCATGCAGCCGGGCGCACCCACGGCCCAGGCCGGTGGCGCGGTGGCCGGCTCCATGCCGACCTCGACGGCCTACCCGCTGTGGGCCCAGGTGGTGGGCAACTGGAACACGCTCGATAGCGACGGCAACGCGGCCAAGGTCAAGACCAACACGGCAGGCCTGTTCATCGGCGGCGACGTCGGTGTGGGCTCGGGCTGGCGCGTGGGCGGCGCCCTGGGCTACACCGACGGCCGGGTCAAGGTCGATGACCGCGACTCGCGCTCGGACGTGGGCACGTTCACGGCCGCGCTGTACGGCGGCAACAGCTGGGATCAGGGCAACGGCAAGGTGAACTTCCTGGCCGGCGCAGCCTACAGCCACCACAGCATCGACACGCGCCGCAGCGTGAACGTGGGCGGCAACCAGACGCTCAAGGCCGACTACAGCGCGCATACCACGCAGCTCTTTACCGAGTTGGGCTATGCGATGCCGGTGGGCGAGCGCAGTGTGGTCGAGCCCTATGTGGGCCTGGCCTGGCTGAGCCAGAAGGCACGCGGCTTTACCGAAGAGGGCGGTGCGGCGGCGCTGAGCGCCGACAGCCAGAAGGACGACGTCACGACCTTCACGCTGGGCCTGCGGGGCAAGACGGCGCTGAACGTGGGTTCGAACCCGGCGCACCTGTTTGCCGGGCTGGGCTGGCGCCATGCCTCGGGTGATGTCGACCCGGGCCGTAGTATGTCGTTCGTGCAGGGCGGTGGTGCGGCGTTCAATGTGGCCGGTGCGCCCATTGCCAAGAACGCGGCGGTGTTCGACCTGGGCGTGGAGATGTCGGTGGGCCGCAACACGGCCATGGGCCTGGGCTACAGCGGCCAGTACGGCAACGACAACACCGACCACAGCGGTCAGCTGTATCTGCGCGCCCGCTTCTGATGGTGCAAGGGCCGGGGTGCACGCCCCGGTCCGGCAGCCAGGGTGATGGACCGGCCTGCGTTGCGGGCCATGCAAGAAGACCATCGCAAGGCTGTTTCAAAAGAGCAATGACAATGGCCTGCAAGCAAATGCTTGCAGGCCATTGTCATTTGAAGATGCCGCCGGCCCGGACCGGGCCGGGCCGACTAGGCTTGCCAGGGCCTCGCCGACCGGAGGCAAGCCGGCAACTATTCCCAGGGAGTGCGCGGCCGCGGCGGCACTGCTATGCTGGCGATGTTCTTTTTACTGACTTCAGGAGCCCGCCATGGATGCCGCCCGTTCTGAAACCCGTTTCCCTCAAGCGCAAGAGGTCATTGAGTTCTGGCGGCAAGCGGGGCCGGCCAAGTGGTTTGCCAAAGACACCGAGTTCGACAAGGAATTTCTCAAGCGCTTCGGCGAACTGCATTTTGCGGCGGCGCGGCGCGAACTCGAAGCGTGGTGCCAACAGCCCGAATCCGCGCTGGCACTGGTGATCTTGCTGGACCAGCTGCCGCGCAATGCCTTTCGCGGCACCGGGCACATGTTTGCCACTGACCCGCTGGCCAAACTCTATGCGCAAAGGCTGCTCGATGCGGGCTTCATCATGAAGCTCGACCCGCCCTTGCGGGTGTTTGCCTTCCTGCCCTTCACCCACTCCGAGAACCTGGCCGACCAGGAACTGTCGCTGCGGATGTATCGCGAACATGCCGCTGATTCATTGTCTTGGGGAATCGAACACCTGGACATCGTCAAGCGCTTCGGCCGCTTCCCGCATCGCAATGCGAGCCTGGCGCGCGAGACGACGCCGGAGGAACAGGCGTACCTGGACGGCGGCGGTTTCGCCGGCTGAGCTGTGTTGCTGCATCGAGGCTCGTAACGATGCACGCATGACGTAGAGGCACGCAGGTAATTTCTGCCGGCGCTGTGCATCACAACTGTCGGCTGGTAGCATAGGCGAAGCATGCCGCGTTTTTGGGCGGCCGCTTAAGTTCCATGTCAGCACGCGCCCCTACCGCGGGTGTATGCTGGCCAGACGTTCCTACGAAACGGGCTCTCCGGCCAATGCCGGGTTTAAGTTTTCCGTCAGTGCCGGCGGGCCTGCTCCTTGCTGATGAGTGCGGCGGCAGGCATGGCGCCGCCGCATTCATATCGACACCGGGAAGACTGCATGGCCAAACCTGATCCGTCCCGCCGCCGCTTTCTGAAGGCAAGCAGTATCGCTGGTCTTACGGCCTATATTGCGCCGTTCGGCAGCAGCGCCTATGCGGCCCTGTTTGAACAAGAGCTCTTGAGGCCAGTGCCCTGGGACGAACACACGGGCCTGGCTTCGTTTCGTGTCGATGGGCCGGCCAAGGTGCGGGGCGGCAAGATATTCGCGCTCGATGTGCGCGCCCGCGACCTGCCGCACTGGCCGCAGCATCAAAGCCACGCCCTCATACTGCGCGCCACCCGGGCCGACGCCCTGTACCAGGGCTTTGATCTTTCGCGCCTCGAGCCCGACCTGAAGCCCGACCGCATCGTCACCGCCGCCGATCTTGAGCGCGACGGCGTGGCCTTCACCGAATACTACGGCGAAGACATGCTGCTGCCCGAGGGAAAGACGCCCGCCTACCTGGGGCACGCGGTGGCCATACTGATATTCCACGACTTCGCGCGCTTTCGCATGGCCAAGGACGCCCTGAAGTTCCAGAACGACGTGCTGCGTTATGGGGAACATACGGGACCCCTGCAGCGCGACCCCTGGGGCACGTTTCGCTTCGTCCGGGTGGGTGGCGAAACGCCCTTCGACGAAGACGTGTTCTCAAGCCTCAAGGACGCGCCGGTGTTTCCCAGCCAGATGCGCAAGCGGCTTCCGGTATGGCCCGACGGCAAGGCGCATGGCGAGCTGGGCGAAGAAGGCATGTTCCATGCAAAACAGATAAGGGCCAGGCTGGAAGATCCGCCCGAAGACTGGCTGGTGCTGAACCGCAGCTACCAGACCCAATCGATCGATACGGCCGCGATGGAATTGGACAGCGCCAATTGCTGGTTCGATGAAAAATCGCGCGTAATGCACATGGTCGTGCCCACGCAGTCGCCCAGCGAAGTGGCCGCCACGGCCGCATCCATGCTGGCCAAGTCTGTGTTCCAGGCCGACACGCTGATACTGCATCCCTGCTACACCGTGGGCTACGGCTCTAAAGATCATTTCAACATGCCTTTCTATGGCCTGGTCTGTGCGCTGTATGGCCAGGGCCGTCCCGTGCGCATCGCCAACGACCGCTACGAACAGTTCCAGACTTCGCTCAAGCGCCACGCCTTTCATATCGACTATCGCATAGGCATTGATCGAAGCACCGGCAAGATCCAGTCGTTTGTCGCCGACATGACGGCCGACGGTGGCGGCCGCTGCAATTTCTCGCCTTCGGTCGTCATGGTGGGCGCCACGGCGGCGCAGTCGGTCTATTACATTCCCCAGTCCGACCTTACCGCGCGCGCCGACGCGTCGCGCGCCATCGATGCCGGTTCGGCGCGGGGCTATGGCACGCTGCAGTCCATGGCCGCCACGGAAATGCTGGTCGACGAGGCGGCGGTCAAGCTGGGTTTCGATCCCATCGAGTTTCGCCTGCGCAATGCGTTCAAGACCGGCATGAAGAATACGCAGGGCGCCATTCCCGCCGGGGCGCTCCGGGCGGACGAGGTCATGGAAAAGGCCAGGCAGCATCCCATCTGGCAAGAGCGGCAGCGGCGCAAGCAGGACTACGAGGCGCAACATCCGGGGCGCCTGTATGGGGTGGGCTTTGCCTGTGTGCAGAAAGACTTCGGCACCGGAGCCGAGTCTTCCATTGCCAAGGTCGAAATCACGCCGGAAGGCAAGGTGCTGCTGCGCCATACGGGCACCGAGATAGGCACCGGCACCGTCACTTCGCAGGCCCTGGCCTGTGCGCAGTGGCTGGGTTCGCCGGCTACCGACGTGGGCTTTGCGCTGACCGACTGGCCCGACCTGCCCATCCATTCCAGCGGCGATCCCTACACCATGAGCCAGGAAGACCAGGACCGCCTGGCCGCCGACCCGGCCTGGACGCCCGCTTATGCTTCCCCGGCCAGCGCTTCGAATTCGGCCTACTACTACACCCACACCACGCGCGAGGCCTGTCGCCTGATATTCACGCATGGGCTGTGGCCCGCCGCCGTGTCGATCTGGAGCGAAGGCATCGGCTCGGGCCAGGCGGCGCCCTATGTGCTGCGGCGGGAAGACGCCCGCTGGACGGCGGGGCGCCTTACCGCGGCCGGCATGCAGCCCCTTGCTTTGGCGCAGCTTGCCGCCCGGGCCCACGAAATGGGGCTGGTGGTCGGCGCCGTGGTCCACGCCTTCAACCGCTGGCAGTGGGCCGAGGCCGATTTTCCCATCGGCGACGCCGCCGAGCGGCTGCCGCTCGACGCGCTGGCCCTGGCGTATGGGCAAGCGCCAGAGCCGGGCGCGGGGGCTTCGGCGGCCAGGCCTGGCGCCCAGGGGGGCGGCGCAGGCGCCGGAGCAGGCGAGCAAAGCCCCAACACGCGCCAGATGACGGGACAAGGCGGTGCGGACGCGGCTGGCGGAAATGACAGCGGCTCCATGGCCAAAGAGGGCGATGAAACCCCCACGTCGCCGAACCCGCCCGGCCAGCTGGGCCTGCCCTACGTAAGCAACACCGGGGTAGATCCCCTGATCGCGACCAGTTCGCGCACCGGGCTTTCGTACCAGGTGATTCCACGCAGCAAGGTGTATTACCCGCCCGTCCAGCGCAACAACGCCTCTGTCACCTATTACACGGCCATGGCCACCCTGGCCGAAGTCTCGGTCGATCGGGGCAGCGGCAAGGTCGAACTGCTCAACCATCATTCGATCATCGAGTGCGGCAACCTGCTTTCGCCGCAGCTTGTGTCGGGCCAGATCGAAGGCGGCATCGCCATGGGCATCGGCCATGCCCTGTACGAGCACCTGCCGCTGTATGAAGACGGCCCGGGCAACGGCAGCTGGAACTTCAATCGCTATCATCTGCCGCGCGCCACTGAAGTGGCCTTGTGGACGCAGACGGCCGAGGTCCTACCGCCGCTTTCCGACACCGATCCGCCCAAAGGCATGGCCGAAGTGGTGATGATTCCCATTGTGGGCGCCATTGTGAACGGAATCGCCCACGCCTCGGGATTGCGTTTCTATTCGCTGCCTGTCACGGCGGAGCAGATACAGGAGGCCATGGAATGACCCTGCGCACCATACCTATCAGCCTTACCATCAACGGCAGCAAGGTCGGTCCGATCGAGGTGCCCGAAGGCCTGATGATGATCGACTTCCTGCACGAGTACGCCAACCTTACCGGCACCAAGCTGGGCTGCGGGCAGGGCGTGTGCCATGCCTGCGCGGTCATTCTCGACAAAGAAGACGGCAGCAGCACCACGGTGCGCAGCTGCATTACCGGCGTGGGGTTTTTCGCCGACCGCAGCATCCGCACAGTAGAGGGGCATGCCGAAGAAGCCGGCGGAGCGGGCGCCGCGACGCCATCGCCCGTACAGCAGGCCTTTCTCGAGCACTACAGTTTCCAGTGCGGCTATTGCACGCCGGGTTTCGTCAATGCGGCCACCGTACTGGTCGAGCGCTTGAAGCGCGAACCGATCGAACGCAACCGGGTCGAGCAAGTTGTCACTGAATCGCTGAACGAGCATATCTGCCGATGTACCGGCTATGTGCGCTACCACATGGCGGTCCGCGACCTTATTCTTGCGACGCCGGGCCTGACCTGGGAGAACGCCGATGCGAGCTAGAACGCGCAAACGCGGCTGGGGCATCTTGCTGGCTGTCGTCATCGTGCTGGGCGCAGGGGCCGTGGTGCTGCTGTCGGGCCTGCTCGACCCGCATTACGAAACCAGTGACGTCGACGGCCCCGAGGGCAACGACGCGCAGCTGTTGGCCCGCGGCAAGTACCTGGCCCAGGCGGGCGACTGCATGGCCTGCCATACCACCAAGGACGGCCCGCTATATGCGGGGGGCGTGCCGATAGAAACACCCTTCGGCACCATCTACGGCACCAACATCACCCCCGACAAACAGCACGGCATAGGCGAGTGGACATCGGCCGACTTCTACCGCGCCCTGCACGACGGGCTGGCGCCCGAGCACCCGCTTTATCCCGCCATGCCCTACACCACCTATCGCGGCATCTCGCGCGAAGACAGCGACGCCCTTTACGCCTACCTGCGCACCGTGCCGCCCATCGCCGTGCCCGACAAGCCCACTGAAGTTCCCTTTCCGTTCAACATGCGCTTTCTCATGCGGGGCTGGAACCCGCTCTTCCTGAAGGACGAACTGCCCGATGTTTCACAGGGCGAGTCGCAGCAGTGGCTGCGCGGGCGCTACCTGACCAATTCCCTGGGGCATTGCACCGAATGCCACACCCCGCGCGGCGTGTTCGGCCAACTGAAGCTGGGCTCCACTTTCGAGGGCGGGGAGTTGGGAGAGCTGAATTCGCCCGACATCACTCCCGAAGGCCTGGCGCGCCGGGGCTGGACACCCGAACATCTGCAGCGCTTTCTGGCATTGGGTCTTTCGCCGCTGGGCTCGGCCTATGGCGACATGTACGAGGCCTTCCATTTCAGCACGCGCCATCTCAGCCAGGAAGACAATCAGGCGATGGTGGCCTACCTTACGGGCGATCAGCCGCAGCCGCCGCAGGCCTTGCCCGAGCCGCCCCAAGAGCAAGAGGAAGCCCAGGCGGGGCTGACAACCGGCAGGTCGGTCTATCTGGCCGTATGCGCCGGCTGCCATGCGGTGAACGGCGAGGGCAAGCCGGGCGCCACCGTGGCGCTCAAGGGCAATAGCACGGTGCGCAATGCCGATGCGCACAATCTCGTCCATGTCATATTGCACGGCCTCGAGGCGCGCTCGTTTCCCGAGGGCGACCGCCAGTCCATGCCGGGCTTCGCAGACGAACTGACCGACGAGCAGATCGCCCGGCTGGCCAATCATCTGCGCACCCGCTGGGGCGGGCAGAAGGGCGACGTACAGCCTGGCGACGTGGGCGCTTTACGCTGAGGCCGAGCGCAGGCTTCCCGTGCGGCGGGTCGCCAGGGCCAGTACGAAGGTCAGCGCAAGGGTGGGCAGGGCCGAGCCGAAGCCGGGCGCCCACTGCGCCAGGCCGTGATAGAAGGCAATGCCCAGCAGCCACAGCGCGGCGCTTGCGGCGTCGACGCGGCGTTGCGGGGCATCGATATTGCCGCCCAGCGACAGACGGCCCAGAATCACGCCATACAGCGGCACGAATACCGAGCTGAGCGTCAGCAGGAAGGGCTCGAGGCTATGCATGGGCAGTACCATGGCCAGGCAGATGCTCAGCGCCGCCAGCGCAATACCCCAGCGCTTGATGCTCCATTTTGGTTTCAGGCTGTGGGCCGAGACCGATCCCGAATAGATGTCGCCATAGGCGTTGTCCAGTTCGTCGATCATGATCAGGCCCAGCGCGATCAGGCCGCCTTGCGCCAGCAGCAGGGCGCTGACCAGCCCGGTCTCGGGTTCCACCGCGCTTACGATCATTACCCCAAGGCCATAGCACCAGATATTGGCCACGGCATAGCCCAGCCAGACACCGCCCAGCGCACCGCGGCTGCTGCGGCCGTGGCGGGCGTAGTCGGCCACCAGGGGCAGCCAGGAAACCGGCATGGCGATGACCAGGTCCAGCGCCGAGAACATGCCCATGCTTCCGTCGCCGGGCCGGTTCCAGAGTTCGGCCAGGCCGCTTGCCCGAAGCTGCCCGGCAAACTGCCAGGTGAGCCAGATCAGCGACAGCACGACCAGGGGCAGGCCGAAGCGGGCGACAAAGCGCCGCACCAGGCCCACCATCGAACCCGAAAGCAGGGCGATCAGCACCCCGCCCCACAGCAGTGTGGGCAGTACGATGGCGGCGCTGCGGCCCAGGTCAAGGCCGAATGCCTCGCGTGCGATGGCGGCCGTGCTTTCGCGCATGATCACCAGCTCGAAGGTCGTCCAGCCCAGCAGCTGGATGATGTTCAGGAAGACGGGCAGCCGGGCGAACAGGCTGCCGTAGCTGCGATGCATGAGCCCGGCGCTGGACAGGCCGCTGTCGCAGCCCAGCTTGGCTACCCAGGCCAGCAGCGCCGCGCCGAGCATGGAGCCCAGCACGATGGCGAACACCGCTTCGCGCAGGCCGGTGGCCGGCACCAGGTAGGCGCCCACCTGCATGACCAGCAGGCCGACGCCCAGGCTGAACCACAGCGAAGCATGCTCGTGCCAGCCGAACACGCGCTCGTGTGCCGAAATGGGGGTAAGGGCGTGATTGCCGGATGTGGAGGAAGAGCTTGTTGTCATGTCGTTGCCGTCGGTAAAGGCAGGAGCGGCAGGCATGGCAAGAAGCGGGTGCGCGCAGGCGCGGTGCTTCGGCGTGCATGGTCGCTTTCCTGCGCGAGGATGATCTCACAGGTTCAAAGGGACTGTCTCAGCCGCGGTGAAACGCGGCACCCCTAGCGAATGCTTGGATGAATCAGCGCCGATTGTACCGAGTTTGCCGTTGGAAGGCCATGGGTCGGTGCAGGGGGCGGTATGGAAGAGCCTAGTCGAACTTGACGATGTTGAAGGCCAGGCGGCCCTGGTCGTCGCGCGAGACTTCGTAGCCCAGGTGCTCGTGGATGCGGTTGTCGTCGTGGAAGGTCAGGATGACGGGCTTGACCTGCTCGAGTTCGGCTTCGGTGACATAGACCGAATTGCAGATGATGACTTCGTCGCCGCGCTGGCAGGTGCGGGCCGCCGCGCCGTTCAGGATGCAGCAGCGCGAGCCGCGCTCGCCGTAGATGACGTAGGTGCTGATGCGGGCGCCCGAGGCCTTGTTCCAGATGTCGACGAACTCCATGGGCAGGATGCCCGCGGCTTCGCAGTGGTCGGGGTCCAGCGTGATGGAACCATGGTAGTTGAGGTCGGCGCCGGTGACCCGGATGCCGTGGAGCTTGCCCCGTACGACTTTTCTCACGATGATCTCAGAAAATGAATGCAGCCGTTATTGTAGTTATTTTTAGGGGAAGGCCAGACATGTGCGCCATATTATAATCATCAGCACATCGTATGGAACTCGACGGACATCATGATTGCTCTTCTGGAAGCGCATCGCGCGGGCTTGCTGGGCGCAAGGCACTGGACGGCCAACATCGTGGCCGGGGTCATTGTGGGCGTGGTGGCGCTGCCCCTGGCCATGGCCTTTGCCATCGCCTCGGGGGTCAAGCCCGAACAGGGCCTTTATACGGCCATCGTCGCCGGCCTGGCGGTTTCACTGCTGGGCGGCAGCCGAGTGCAGATCGCCGGACCCACGGGCGCCTTCATCGTCATCCTTTCTGGCATCGTGGCCCAGCATGGCGTGCAGGGCCTGCAGATCGCCACTTTCATGGCGGGCGTCATCCTGCTTCTGTTCGGCCTGGCCAGGCTGGGCGGGGTCATCAAGTTCATCCCGCGTCCGGTGATCATCGGCTTTACCAGCGGCATCGGCGTCATCATCTGGGTGGGGCAATGGAAGGATTTCTTCGGGCTGGCGGCGACGCCCGTCGGCCATTTCCACCAGAAGCTCTGGACTCTCATCCAGGCGCTTCCCTCGCTGCACCTGGCCACGACGGCCATGGCCGTGCTGTCGCTGCTGCTGGTGCTGTTCTCGTCGCGCCTGCCCGGCATGCGCCGCGTGCCGGGGCCGCTGGTTGCACTGGTGCTTGCCACCATCCTGCAAGCCCTGTTCCAGTTCGAGGGCGTGGCCACCATCGGCTCGACCTTCGGCGAAATTCCCCGCGAGCTGCCGCGCATGCAGTGGCTGCCCGTTACGCCCGACCGCGTGGTAGAGCTCATCGGGCCGGCCTTTGCCATCGCCATGCTGGGGGCGATTGAATCCCTATTGTCGGCGGTGGTGGCCGACGGCATGGCCGGCACGCGGCACAATTCCAACCAAGAGCTGGTCGGCCAGGGCATTGCCAATATGGCCGCGCCGCTTTTCGGCGGCATCGCCGCCACGGGCGCCATTGCGCGCACCGCCACCAATATCCGCAACGGCGGCAACAGCCCCATCGCGGGGGTGGCGCATTGCATCACGCTCGTGCTCATCATTCTGGCGCTGGCGCCCTATGCGGCCAACGTGCCCCTGGCGGCGCTGGCGGCGATTCTTTTCGTGGTGGCCTGGAACATGAGCGAGGCCAGGCATTTCCTGCGCCTGCTGCGGCGCGCCCCGCGCGCCGACGTGGTGATCCTGCTGGTTACCTTTGGGCTGACCGTGTTTGCCGACCTGGTCGTGGCGGTCAATATCGGCGTGGTGCTGGCCATGCTGCACTTCCTGCGGCGCATGGCGGGCAGCGTGGCGGTATCGCGGCAAAACGGCTCGTCGCTGGAGCAGGAGCTTGCCGGCTTGCTGCAGGCGCATGGCCTTGCGCGGCTGCCCGACGACATCATGATCTACCAGATCGACGGCCCGCTGTTCTATGGCGCCGTCGAAGCCTTCGAGCAGGCCTTGTCGGATACGGGCGGCGTCCCGGCCGTGTTGGTGATCAGGCTGGGGCGGGTGCCCTTCATCGACGCCACCGGCCTGCGCACGCTGGAAAACCTGGTCGATGCCCAGCGCGCCAAGGAAGGAAGGGTGGTGCTGGCCGAGGCCAACGAGAGAGTCAGGCGCAAGCTGCAGCGCATGGGCCTGACCGAGAAGACCCAAGGCGCGGACCCCAGCGCCTCGCTGGAGCGGGCCGTGGGCCTGCTTATCGAGGAGCGGGGCGCTTGAGTTTCGGGTTGTCCAGGGCGCCCTGGGCGCCGTAGCTGACGCCGTGCTGCCCCAGGTAGTCGCGTATCAGCTGGCGGACCACTTGCGAAGTGGTCAGGTCCTGGCTTGCACAGAGCTGTTCGAACGCTTTTTTCTTGCGCGGATCGATCAGGACGGTAAGGCGTGCGGTCTTGTTTTCCATGGCAGTGCAGGAGCAATGATGTGCATATTGCCTATCGGCGGACGACGGGTACGATGAAGTCCTCGTCCGTCATGAACAGGTAGCGCGCGGCGTCGATCAGGGCCAAGGCCACCACCAGCGGCGGGAACACGTACAGGATGATCAGGTACACAATGCCCCAGCCTATCTGGCCCAGGTAGAAGCGGTGCGCGCCCAACCAGCCCAGAAAGATGGCCAGCACGATGGCGATCTTGCGGGGGCTGTAGCGGCGGCCCAGCTCGCTGTCCCTGTTCTTGATGAGCCAATAGCTGATGGGCACGGTAAGCGCCAGGGCGATGAGGATCTTGCCGCTGTGGCGCAGTACGTAGTCGTGGGCCGCGTAGTACAGGTCGGCGAAATTGTGGAACACGATGCCCGTGAGGTAGCTGAACCAGGCCAGGGCCTGGTGGACGATGGCTTCGCCAAAGGTCAGGGCGACCAGGACAATCAGGAATACGGCTATGATCAGGGCGATTCTATTCAGCATGGCATCTGGGTAATTGCGGGCGACGCTTCAAGTATACGTGCATCAACCGCCGTTGCTGTGGCCGCTGGGGCAGCCGTGGTGGCCAACGGCCCCGGCGGCACATGGGGCCAGCTATGCGTCGCGCCGCCCAAGCCGCCAGAGCGTCGTCACTTCGGCGCTGCGCGCGTCATGCAGGGGGTCGGACAGGTCCAGGGCCTTGGGATGCTTGGGCCGCGCATCGAGCCTGCCCAGCACCTTGAGGCCGCCCGCCTCGATGGCCTGGGGCAGGAAGCCGGGATCGCGCAGCCCCAGGTGTTCGGCCAGGTCTGACAGAATCAGCCAACCCTCGCCTCCGGGCAACAGGTGCTGGCCCAGCCCGCTCAGAAAGCCGGCGAGCATGCGGTTGTCGGGATCGTAGATGGCTGTCTCGATGGACGAGGTGGGGCGGGCAGGCAGCCAGGGCGGGTTGCATACGATAAGACCGCATCGGCCTTCGGGGAACAGGTCGGTCCGCTCCAGCGCGACGCGGTCGGCCAGGCCCAGGCGCTCGATGTTTTCACGCGCGCAGGCCAGCGCCCGTTCGTCCACGTCGGTGGCGACGACGTGCTGGATTCCCCGCTGCGCAAGCACGGCGGCCAGCACGCCGCTGCCCGTGCCGATGTCGAAGGCCAGCCGTGTATCGGGCAAGGGGGCGTTGGCGACCAGGTCGATGTATTCGCCGCGTATAGGAGAGAACACGCCGTAATGGACATGGATGCTTTGCTCGAGTGCGGGAATGATGACGCCCTTGCGCCGCCATTCGGCCGCGCCCAGTATGCCTTGCAGCACGCGCAGCGGCAGCAGGGCCGCTTCGTCGATTTCGCCCAGCACTGCATGGCACGCGGCCTGCACGTCGGGCGCGCGGCGAAGCGGAATCTGCAGGCCGGGATCCAGGGGTAGCAATAGCGAGCCCAGCAGCCGGGCGCGGCGCGACTGCGCCAGGCGATGCTGGTTGAAGGCCTGCTGGGGCGTCACGGAGGCCTTGCTGCGCTTTTTCTTGTCGACGCGGCGTGCCAGGGCGTCGAGCAGTTGGCGGGCGTTGTGGAAATCGCCCCGCCACAGCATGTGGCTGCCCTGGTTGGCCAGCTGGAAGGCCTGGTCGGCGGTAAGGGTGTCGTCCACCACGACGATGCGCCGGGGTGCATTGCCCGCATGTTCGCCCAGCCACAAGGCGGTGCGCGGTTCGCCGTTCTCCGTCCAGGGCACGTGAAGACGAGGGGCTGGGCAAGGCTGGGTCTGCATGGAACAAGGGGCCGTGACGAAACAAGCGTGATTGTATGGGAAGGCCGGGGTTTGTGCGCGGTTCGGCGAGATGGCCTTGCCTACGGCACGCATGTCTGGCGCACGGCGTGTTCCCAGCGTTGCATGTGCTCGGCGGCCTCTTTGCGGTCGAGCCGGGGCGTAAAGGTTTTATCGGCGCGCCACAGGCGCTTCAGCGCGCCGAGATCGGCATGCACCCCGCTGGCCAGGCCGGCCAGCGAAGCGGCGCCCAGGGCCGTGGTTTCAATGACTTCGGGACGCACTACCGGAAGACCCAGCAGGTCGGCCTGGAATTGCATGAGCAGATCGTTGGCGCTGGCGCCGCCGTCGACGCGCACTTCGGACAGCGGCGCCGAACCCGCGGCGGCCGCGTCGCGGTCCATGGCGCGCAGAAGCGCAGTGCTTTGGAAGGCAATGCTTTCGAGCGCGGCGCGCGCGATGTGCGCCATGGTGGTGCCGCGCGTCAGGCCCGTGATGGTGCCGCGCGCATCGGGTTGCCAGTAGGGGGCCCCCAGGCCGGTGAAGGCGGGCACCAGCACGACGCCGCCCGAGTCGGGCACGCTGTGGGCCAGGGCTTCGATTTGCGGGCTTTTCTCGAAGGCGTGCAGCCCGTCGCGCAGCCATTGCACCACGGCTCCTCCGACGAATACGCTGCCTTCCAGTGCATAGTGGCGCGCGTCGCCGGCCTGGGCGGTCGGCGTGGTGATGAGGCCGTTCTGCGAAACCTGAAAGCGCCGGCCCGTATGCATGAGGGCGAAGCAGCCCGTGCCGTAGGTGTTCTTGGCCATGCCGTCGTCGAAGCAGGCCTGGCCGAACAGGGCGGCCTGCTGGTCTCCGGCCACGCCGCATATGGGAATGGACCGGCCCAGCAGCGAGGCGTCGGTGGCTCCGAAGTGCCCGCAGGAAGGCAGTACTTCGGGCAGCAGGCTGGGGGGAATGTTCAGGGCGTCGAGCAGTTCGCCGTCCCATTGGCCCTCGCGCACATTGAAGAGCATGGTGCGCGAGGCGTTGGTGATGTCGGTGGCATGCACCTTGCCGCCCGTCAGCCGCCAGATCAGCCAGCTGTCTACAGTGCCGAAGGCCAGCTTGCCCGCCTGCGCCAGGGCGCGGGCATCGGGTGTTTCATCCAGCATCCATTGCAGCTTGGTGGCCGAAAAATAGGCGTCGATGCGCAAGCCTGTTTTCTCGAGTATGAGCGCTTCGAGCCCTTGTTCGCGCAGACGTGCGCACAGGGGTTCGGTGCGGCGGTCTTGCCAGACGATGGCGTTGCAAAGGGGTTCGCCGGTGTCGCGATGCCACAGCACCGTGGTTTCGCGCTGGTTGGTAATGCCCAGGGCGTGGATGCCTTCGGCGCCGGCGCCGGATTCTTCGATTGCTTCGCGCGCGGTCTGCAACTGGGTCTGCCAGAGATCGGCCGGATCGTGCTCGACCCAGCCCGAGCGCGGGAAGATCTGGCGAATCTCCTTCTGGGCGCTGGCCACGATGCGGCCCTGGTGGTCGAAGACGATGCTGCGGGAGCTGGAAGTACCCTGGTCCAGGGCAAGAATGTAGGGCATGGCGTTACGCTGGCAATATTGTTGTGGGCGTCGTGACGGCTCCAGCGTAACCCGGCTTTGGGATGTTACGCTAGGACGGCGCATGCGGCCGGCGGGCATCGGGCCTGCCGGCGCCGCGTTGCGACGGGCCGCATGGCAAGGGCGGCATTCAACGGGCGGACTCAGATATGGCGGCATCCTCCATTACGGCTTCCGGAGCGTCTCATAGCGGGCCATCCGATCGCACGCCATCCGATGCGGGCGCGAGCAGGGCGTCCATGCTGGACCGCCTGGAGGCCGGGCCCTTCGACCTGGTGGTGGTCGGTGGCGGGGCCACGGGCCTGGGTGTGGCGCTCGATGCGGCCTTGCGCGGGCTGAAGGTTGCGCTGCTCGAATCCCATGATTTCGCCAAGGGCACCTCGTCCCGGGCCACCAAGCTCGTGCATGGCGGCGTGCGCTACCTGGCCCAGGGCCGTATCGGTCTGGTGCGCGAATCGCTGCGCGAACGCACGGCCTTGCTGCATAATGCCCCAGCGCTGGTCCGGCCCTTGCCTTTCGTCGTGCCGGCCTACCGCTTGCGGGACATTCCCTTTTATACGGCGGGCCTGGGGCTTTACGACATGCTGGCCGGCCATGATGGCCTGGGCGCGACCCGTGTGCTGAGCCGCCGGCAGACCGAAAGCCGATTGCCCGGAATTAGGCCGCAGGGCCTGGTCGGAGGCGTCGAGTATTGGGACGCGCAGTTTGACGACGCGAGGCTGGCCGTGGCTCTGGCGCGCTCGGCCGAGGCGGCCGGAGCCGTGATGCTCAATTATGTGCGCGTGACGGGCCTTGTGCATGAGCTGGGCAAGGTGACGGGGCTGCGGGCTGAAGACACAGAAACGGGGCGCGGCTTTCTGCTGCGATCGCGCTGCGTGATCAATGCCACGGGAGTATGGTCCGACGAACTTCGGCATGTGGATGCCCGCAGTTCGAAGCGGCCCGTGCGCAAACTTATCAGGGCGAGCCGCGGCACGCATCTGGCGGTCGACCGGGCCTTCCTGCCATCCGACCGCGCCCTGCTGGTGCCGCGCACGGCCGACAAGCGCGTGCTGTTCGCCGTGCCCTGGCTGGGCAAAGTGCTGCTGGGCACCACCGATGTGGCTACCGAAGAACTGGCGCATGAGCCACGCCCGGACCCCGCCGAGATCGACTACATTCTGCGCGAGGCGGGCCGCTACTTGAGCGTACCGCCCGCGCGAAAAGACATCCGCAGCGCCTGGGCCGGGCTAAGGCCGCTGGTGGACACGGCCGCGGGCCACGGCGGACACGGGCCGGTGGCCACGCGCAGGATAAGCCGCGAACACAGCGTCGAGGTCAGCCCCACGGGGCTGGTCACCGTGGCGGGCGGAAAATGGACGACTTATCGCGCCATGGCCCAGGACACATTGCAGGCCTGCGGCCGGGCCGGCCTGCTGGCCACGCTGCCTCCCTGCCGCACACAAAACTTCATTCTTGATGCGGCGGTAGGGGAGCGGGGAGCGGGCATGCGCGAAGAGATATGGGCCAGCTCCTGGGGAAGCGATGGACGTGGCGAAGGCAACAGCGCAAGCGGCAAGGACGAGGGCCTGCCCGGCGATGACGAAGTGCTGCGTTCGGCGGGGCTGACTCCGGCCTTGGTGCGCCACGCGGCCCGATGCGAGTATGCGCGCCGGGTCGAAGACGTACTGGCCCGGCGCTCGCGCCTGCTCTTTCTCGATGCGGCGCTGGCGGCCCGGGTGGCGCCCGCCGCGGCGCGCATCCTGCAGTCGGAAACCGGACTGGATCCGGCACTGGATGACTTTCTTGGCCTTGCCCGGCGCTATGCGCTGGCCGAGTGAACGACAAAGACAGAGAGCGCCGCCGTTGAGCGGCAGTAGAGCAGCGGGAAAGCGGAAGGGCGCTGGTCAGGGGCGGGCTCGAGCGGGCCGCTATTCGGCAAATAGCGTGCGCGCGCCTTCGAAACGCTGCGCAAAGTAGGGATTGGCCAGGCTGTCTATGCGGACCCGGCCGCCGCTGGAGGGCGCGTTGACGAAACGTCCTTCGCCGATATAGACGCCTACATGCGAATAGGGCCGGTTCAGGGTATTGAAGAACACCAGGTCGCCGGGGTTGAGCGTGCGTTTGGAGACGGGCCGCGCCAGCTGCGCGATCTGGGCGCTGTTATGGGGCAGCCGCAGGTCGGCGGCCGCATTCATTACATAGGCGACCAGGCCACTGCAATCAAAGCCTTGCTGGGGATGCCCGCCGCCATAGCGATAGGGTGCATCCAGCTGGGACAATGCCACCATGGCGACTTCGCCGCGCTTGGCCGGATCGATGGAAATGGCGGAGTGGCGCGCGGCGACGCCGGTGGAAGCGGGGGGTGGGGAGCCCGGGCCGGCACATCCTGCCAGCACCAGGGCCGCGAGGACGGCCAGCGATAAAAGTGATGTGATTCGCATGGCAAGCCGGCGAGGTGAAAATACAACATTAAACGTGCAGAAGGCTCACGTCAATCAAGGCGGAGGGCCGCATGGTTTCAAAAACTGTCTAATTAAAGATACGTTTGTATACAATTTGAAGTAAAAATAGGGGTAAACGCTATACTTATTTTTATTGTATAAACGGTTAATTACGTTATATTGACACAAAAATGCTGTAATTTTCGTACAAAGTTACTTTATAAATATATCTAATTACAAAGAAGTTTTGTTTAGGGCATCAGGGGCAGCAAGAGGGGAAGCACAAAATTGATAATTGTCAAAACGCCAACGCGTGGCGAAAGGTATCATTTCATCGGCATTTTGCCTGTATTTTCAGTTAAATAGCTGAAATCCGGCATTATTTCCTGATTGTTTGGCGCTTATCCAGTGTAACTCCTGGTTTCTATTCAGTAACGATACAATTCTGACGCGACATTTTCATAATTTCGGGTTAGATTTACAACCTTTGTATGCAAACGTACTGTTTCAGTTTAGGTATAAGTAGTTACATATCATTGATTTTTCCGCATTTACCAAGGAGTACATCGTGTCCAGCAGCGACAACCTGCCCACATGCGAGAGCAGCTCGGCATTGAAAGATATCCAAGAAGTCAATCTTACGTATCTGATGCTCGCCCAGCGTCTCTTGCGGGAAAACTTCGCGGCAGGGATGTTCCGTCTTGGTTTTTGCGAAGATGTGGCCACCACCATTTTGCAGTTGTCGCCCGCACAAATCGTCAAGCTGGCCAGTTCGGGCCTGCTCATTTGCGGCTTCCGGCTCGACGACTACGGCCTGCTTTCCGCCCTCAGCCAGGATGTGCTTGGCGGGGCCCTTCAGCAGGCGCACTCCACCATTCTGCTTTCCCAGCGCGCTCCGGAAATCATCAGCGAACCAGCCGTCTAGGCATCTTCCGGAAGTCCCATGACCGCCAAAAGCGTAATCTCCGGCACTGGCAAAAGTGTAGGCAAAAGCGTCAGCAAGGAAGCAGACGAAATCCTGCTGGCCAGCGACATGATCAGGCTGGGTGCCCGGCTGCAGGTGCTGCAGGCCGAAACCTCGCTCAGCTATGACCGTCTTTCGCGGCTGTATCGCGAAATCAGGGGGTGCTCGCCCCCCAAGGGCATGCTGCCGTTTTCGGTCGACTGGTTCA
The DNA here is from genome assembly GCF_003096595.1 of Pusillimonas noertemannii. Lineage (GTDB taxonomy): Bacteria > Pseudomonadota > Gammaproteobacteria > Burkholderiales > Burkholderiaceae_B > Pusillimonas > Pusillimonas noertemannii. The sequence continues at coordinate 1,320,699 of NZ_QEKO01000001.1, forward strand.
TGACCTGGCTGCCCAACATCCACTCCAGTGTTTTCTACGGCATATACCGTTATCTCGACACCTACACGCCGGCCAAGAAAACACGCGCGCTGATCGAGGCCTATCGGCTCTATCTCGAGCAAGCATCGGTGGGGCGGGCCGCCCCGGCCGCCGACGAGCCGGTGCTCAGCTTCACCCGCGCCTGGATGCTGATCCGCTTCGTCGAAAGCGGCATGATCCAGCTTTCTCATTGCGTACGCTGTACCGGCGGCTTCGTGGCGCATGCGCACGATCCGCAGCAGAACTTCGTCTGCGCCATCTGCCGGCCACCTCCGCGCGCGGGCAAGACTCGCAGTCGCGCTCGCGCGCTTTAAGGCCTGCAGGCGAACCCACGGCCCGGGCGGCGCGCAAAGGGCGCGCCACTTGCAAAGTGTGTCTTGGGCGCAAAGCCTGCATTCCGCGGTTTGCCCAGAACGCTGATCTAGCTTCTAAAAACCCCATTGACGGACGCTTTTGCCGCGCCCGATCGGGGTGATCATAGAGCCCCATGCATTTATCGAGGATACGCTCGTGTTGATTCTTCTGGGCTTCGTCATCGTCATATTGTCCGTGTTCGGCAGCTTTGTGGCCCTGGGCGGGCATATGGGTGCGCTATACCAGCCCTTCGAGTTCATCCTGATCGGCGGCGCGGCGCTGGGGGCCTATATTTCGTCCAATAGCGGGAAATCCGTGGGCCTGCTGATGCGGGCGCTGCCCGCGGTGTTCAAGAGCACGCCTTATCACAAAGACCTTTATATGGAGCTGATGGCGCTGCTGTACGTGCTGCTTAACAAGGCGCGCCGCGACGGCCTGATGGCGATCGAATCCGACATCGAAGATCCGGCAAAAAGCCCCATCTTCTCGCAATATCCACGCATTGTGCGCGACCCTCATCTGCTGGAATTCATCACCGACTACCTGCGCCTGATGATCAGCGGCAACATGAGCCCCTACGAGATCGAAACCCTGATGGACCAGGAGATCGAGGCGCACGAAACCGAGCGCAATATTCCGGCCCGTGCCCTGGCCTCGGTGGCCGATGCCCTGCCCGCCTTCGGCATCGTGGCCGCAGTGCTGGGTGTGATCAAGGCGCTGGCGTCCGTCGACCAGCCGCCGGCCGTTCTGGCCGACCTCATATCCAAGGCCATGGTGGGAACCTTCCTGGGCATATTGCTGGCCTACGGCTTCGTGTCGCCGCTGGCGCAGTCCGTCGAGCGGCGCACGGTGGCGTCCGTCAAGGTGCTGGAATGCATCAAGGTCACCCTGCTGGCCAGCATGAACGGCTATCCGCCGCAGCTTGCGGTGGAGTTCGGCCGCAAGGTGCTGTATGCCATGATCCGGCCCTCGTTCGCCGAGCTCGAAGATCACGTCCGGCAGGCCAAGTTGCCGCTCAAGAAAGCCGCCTAGGTCCCCAGCGCCATGAAACCCACCGCCACGGACCGCATCGTCATCCGGCGCAAGCGCGCGCCCGCGCCGCCGCATCACGGCGGCGCCTGGAAGATCGCCTACGCCGACTACATGACGGCGATGATGTCCTTCTTTCTCATCATGTGGATACTGTCGCTGATTCCCCGCGACGACCTGACGGGCATTGCCGAGTACTTCCGCATGCCGCTCATGACGGCCATCCGGGGCGGGCCCAATATCGACACCAGCAGCAGCGTCATACCGGGGGCTTCGCCCAGCCCCATTCCCAGCAAGCATCCGATCACCCAGCCGCCGGTCCAGAACAGCCGCGGGATGGAGCTGCGGCGCGACACCGAGAGGCTGGAGAACCTCAAGGCGGATCTCGAAGCCCTGATCGACACCAGCCCGGTGCTGCAGGAGTTCCGGCCGCAGCTGCTGCTGGACATGACGCCGGACGGCCTGCGCATACAGATCGTCGACCGGCAGAACCGCCCCATGTTCGCGACGGGCCGCGCCCAGGTGCAGCCCTATATGCGCGACATATTGCGCGAACTGGGCCCCGTCTTCAACCGCCTGCCCAATTCCATCACCATTTCGGGCCATACCGATGCCGTGCAGTATGCGTCCGGCGAGCGCCTTTACAGCAACTGGGAGCTTTCCGCCGACCGGGCCAATGCGGCGCGCCAGGAACTGGTGGCCGGCGGGATGGAAGAAAACAAGATCAAGCGCGTACTGGGCCTGTCGTCCTCGGTCAGCCTCGTTAAAGACGATCCGAACGCTGCCGTTAACCGCCGTATAAGCATTGTTGTGCTGAATCGGCTTGCGGAAGAGCGTATCGACGCCCAGAATGCGGCGGGCTCTTCCGACCCCCGTTTCTACGAGGCGCTTCAGCCCGCCCCGGTGGACGAGCATCTTTCATCGCTGCCCGACGCGGAAGCCCAGGCGGCCGGCCAACAACGCTGAACCAAGGGGCCGCGCTGCGGCTGAGTGTCGTCATAGGAACGAACATGAGTGCGGGTGTCGATTTAAGCCAGTTCTACGAGACATTTTTCGACGAAGCCGACGAGCTGTTGGCCGACATGGAGCAGATTCTGCTCAATGTCGATATCGACCATCCCGATCCGGATCAGCTGAACGCCATTTTTCGCGCGGCCCATTCCATCAAGGGCGGCGCCGGCACTTTCGGCTGCTTCGGCCTGCTCGCCGACACCACTCACCTTCTCGAGAACCTGCTGGACGCCCTCCGGCAGGGCGAACTCAGCCTGCGCAAGGATATGATAGACCTCTTCCTGGAAACCAAGGACGTGCTAACAGAACAAGTCGCCGCATACCGAAATTCGCAGGAGCCCGGCCAGCAGGCTTACGAGCGCATTTGCGCCCAATTGCGAGAACTGGCGCTGGAGCACAAGGGTGAAGCGGCCCAGCCGGGCGTGCCCGCGGCGGCCCCGGAGGCCGCTTCTTCCGTTCCGGCGGTGGCGGTCGAAGCCGAAGCGGGCGTGCTTGCCGATGTGGCGGGTGTGGCCAATGTGGCGGCTGCGGGGGCGGACCTGCCCCTGCTGGTGCACATTGAAAGAATCCAGCCCAATGACGCAAAGGCCCTGCTGACGGAAATGGGGCTGCTGGGCGAGGTGCTGCATCACGAAGAGGGCGTGGGCACGCTCTCGGTCTGGTTGCGCACGACCTGCAGTGCGGATGACCTTGAAGCCGTCTGCTGCTTCATCGTCAACGCGGACCAGGTTCATGTGGCGCCTGAAGCGGTGCCGGTCGATGCCGTCCGTGAAGGCGTGCCGTCCCGCCGCATGCCGCCTGAACCCGAAGCCGACCCCGTCAAGGCCGACGCGGCCGATGCCGCGGCTGCCGCCGTGGCTGGCGCGCCGCCCGCCGAACACCCGCCCCAGGCGGCGCCCGCTTCGAAGAACGATGCACCCGCCAGGCCGGCGGCCGATGCCGCGCGCAAGCCCGCCAAGGAAGGCGGCACCTTGCGGGTGGGGGTCGAGAAGGTGGATCAGATCATCAATCTGGTCGGCGAGCTCGTCATTACGCAGGCCATGTTGGTGCAGACGGCCTCGACGCTCGATCCGGTCGAGCACGACCGCCTGCTCAACGGCATCGAGCAGCTCGAGCGCAATGCGCGCGATCTGCAGGAATCGGTGATGTCGATCCGCATGATGCCCATGGATTATGTGTTCAGCCGCTTTCCGCGCGTGGTGCGTGAAAGCGCCTCGAAGCTGGGCAAGCAGATACGGCTGACGACGCGCGGCCAGGCCACCGAGCTGGACAAGAGCCTGATCGAACGCATCATCGACCCGCTGACCCATCTGGTGCGCAACAGCCTGGACCACGGCATCGAAACACCCGAGAAACGCATTGCCGCGGGCAAGGATCCCGAAGGCCATCTGACGCTCTCGGCCCAGCACAGCGGCGGCCAGATCATCATCGAGGTCAGTGACGACGGCGCCGGCCTGAGCCGCGAGCGCATCCTGAACAAGGCGATGCAGCAAGGCTTTCCCGTCAATGAAAACACCCCGGACGACGAGCTGTGGCAGCTTATCTTCGCCCCGGGCTTCTCGACCGCCGAGAAGGTGACCGACATATCGGGACGCGGCGTGGGCATGGACGTGGTCCGGCGCAACATACAGGGCATGGGCGGGCACATCCAGCTCAGCTCGCGCGCGGGACAGGGAACCACCACCCGCATCGTGCTGCCGCTGACGCTGGCCATACTGGACGGCATGACGGTGCAGGCGGGCGAGGAAGTCTTCATCCTGCCGCTGAGCAACGTGTCCGAGTCCATCCAGCCCACGGCCGAGCAGCTGCACAGCATTTCCGAGGGCGACAGGGTGCTGCACGTGCGAGGCGAGTACCTGCCCCTGATCGCGCTGCACGAGGTGTTCGACGTGCAGGGCGCCCAGACCGAGATCACGCGCTCGATCGCCGTGATCCTGCAGGCCGAGGAATCGCGCTTTGCGCTGCTGGTCGACCACCTGGTGGGACAGCAGCAGGTGGTCGTGAAGAATCTAGAGGCCAACTACCGCAAGATACCCGGCATTTCGGCCGCCACCATTCTGGGCGACGGCAGTGTCGCGCTCATCGTCGACGTATTCGCCCTGTTGCGAATGACGCGCAACAAAACGGCCTGAGGGCCGCCAGTCTTACCGGAGATAGACAACATGCTTAATAAAGTGGACCGAAGTTCCGAGCAGGCGGATGACACGGGCAAAGAGTTCCTGGTGTTCACCCTGGCCAACCAGGAATACGGCATCGACATCCTCAAGGTGCAGGAGATACGGGGCTATGACAGCCAGAGCGTCACCCGCATCGCCAACGTGCCGTCGTTCATCAAGGGCGTCACCAACCTGCGCGGCGTCATCGTGCCCATCGTGGACATGCGCATCAAGTTCAACCTGGAAAACGTCGAGTACAACCACCAGACCGTGGTGGTCATCCTGAACCTCGCCTCGCGCGTGGTGGGCGTGGTGGTGGACGGCGTATCCGACGTGCTGATGCTGCAGCCCGCCCAGATCAGCGCCGCGCCGCAGTTCGGGACGGCTTTCTCGACCGAGTACCTGACGGGCATCGGCACGGTGGGCGAGCGCATGCTCATCCTGGTCGACATCGAGAAGCTCATGACCAGCACCGAAATGGCGCTGGTCGAACAGGCGGCCCTGATCTAGCGCTGCCGGCATGCAAAAGAGGCTGTCCGCCGTCTTTCAATACAGCCCGATGGAAGCGTCAAGCGCCGTCGGCACAGACGGAAGGGCCGGCACTGGAGGAGTTCAGATGTTTCGTTTCGCCATGTTCAGAAATCTGAAGGTCAGCACCAGCCTGGTGCTGGTGCTTGTGTTTTTTGTGCTCTCGCTCGTTGTCGGCGCGGCGCTGGGGCTTTATTCATTGCGCCTCAACAGCCAGACATTCGACCACGTCGTGCGCAGCCAGAACATCCGTGCGGCATTGAGTGAATCGATCGACCGCTTCAAGTCGGTCCAGGTGTCGATGGGCCTCGGGGTAGAGGCGCTGCTGAACCACACCGTCGGCCAGCAGGCCGAGGCGCTGGACGCCGGCGGCTACCCCGTGCCGCTTACGGTAACGGGTGAACCGGCGCATCGTTTCGTAGCACGCGCCAAAGAAGAGTTCGCCGCCTCGCGCCAGGCCTACGAGCGTTTCCTGGCATTGTCCGAGGGGCGCACGCATCGTACCTATACCAGCGTCAGCAATGCCTATTCATCGTTGATGAACGGCGGGGTGGAACCCTTGTTCGACTTTCTCGAAAGGGGCGACGTCGACGGCTATAACGCGTTCAAAGATGGCACGGGCGAGTACATGCAGGACGATCTTTACAGCGCCGTGGCCGACTTCAATAAATACCAGCAGCAAGAGATCGATCGCATCGAGGCGGAAGAGCGTGCGCAATACCTGCTGGTGATCAAGCTGGTGGGTGCGGGCCTGGTCGTTTCGCTGCTGATCTCGCTGCTTGCCTATGTGTTCCTGGGCCGGGTCGTGCTGCGGCCCCTGCGCCAGGCGGGGGCGCATTTCGATCGAATCGCCTCGGGCGACCTGACCCAGCGCGTGGACGTGCGCTCGCGCAATGAAATCGGCGTGCTGTTCGAGGCCCTGCGCCGCATGCAGGAAAGCCTGACCCGCACCGTAACCACGGTGCGCCAGGGGGTCGAGGAGATCAACCTGGGCTCACGCGAGATATTCGTGGGCAACACCGACCTGAGCAGCCGCACCGAACAGCAGGCCGCCTCGCTGCAACAGACGGCCGCCAGCATGGAAGAGCTGGCCGGAACGGTGAAGCAGAACACCGACAATGCCCTGCAGGCCGACCGCCTTGCCAAGGAGGCCACCCAGGTCGCGCAGCGTGGCGGACAGGCTGTCGCGCAGGTGGTGGGCACCATGGACGAGATCACCACCAGCTCGGGCAAGATCTCTGAAATCGTGGGCGTCATCGACGGCATCGCCTTCCAGACCAATATCCTGGCGCTGAATGCCTCGGTCGAGGCCGCGCGCGCGGGCGAGCAGGGCAAGGGCTTTGCCGTGGTGGCCGGGGAAGTGCGTTCGCTGGCCCAGCGCAGCGCCCAGGCGGCCAAGGAAATCAAGACCCTCATCGAAGATTCCCTGGAAACCATCCAGTCGGGAAGCAGGCAGGCGACGCAGGCCGGCACAGTCATGCGCGAGGTGGTGGCCTCGATCGAGGGCGTCACCACCATCATGGGCGAGATCGCCTCGGCGTCCAACGAGCAGCTCGACGGCATCGAGCAGGTCAACCAGGCCGTGGCGCAGATGGACATCGTCGTGCAGCAGAATGCCGCCCTGGTCGAAGAAGCCGCGGCCGCGGCCGGCAGCCTGCAGGACCAGGCCGGCCATCTGACCGAGGCGGTTTCGGTGTTCAAGGTGGGCGGCGCCGAGGTCATCGACATACCGCTGCCCGAAGAGGCCGAGGCCGCCCGGATCGCCGGCTTCGACGAGGACGAGCCCGAGCTGCCCGCACACCCATTACTTGCGCCGCAAGGCTAGGAACTTCATGACGGGCCTGCCCACGTACCACCATCTCGCGCCCGAGCAATTCTTGCTTACGGACGAAGAGTTTTCCCGGACCGGCAGGCTGCTGCACGCCCGTTCGGGCATCATCCTGGGCGAGCACAAGCGCGAACTGGCCGCCCGGATGCTGGGCATGCGCGCGCGCAAGAAAGGGCTGCGTGACGCGGCAGAGTATCTTGCCCATCTGCAGCAGGACCCCCATTCGACGGAATGGAACGCCTTTGTCAACGCCTTTACCATCAACCATACGGCCTTCTTTCGCGAGCAGCACCATTTCGGCCTGCTGGCCGACTTCATGCGCGGGCGCACGGCGCCGGTATCGGTCTGGTGCTGTGCGGCGTCAACGGGCGAAGAAGCCTACTCGATCGCCATGACCTTGCTCGAGAACAGTCCGGGCCCCCAGGCCCGGCCTTTTGTATGGGCGACCGACATTGACACTCAGGCCATCGACAAGGCGCGCAAGGGCGTCTACACGCTCGAGCGCGTCAAGCCCGTCGCCGAGAACCTGCTGAAGAAATACTTCTACCGGGGCACGGGGGCCAAGGCCGGAATGGTGCGCGTCAAGCCCATCTTGCAGGAAGTCGTGCAGTTCGAGCCGCTGAACCTGGTCGCGCCTTCGTGGCCCTCTACCGAGAAGTTCGACGCCATTTTTTGCCGCAATACCATGATCTATTTCGACAAGCCGACGCAAACGCGCATACTGGAACGCTTCGCGCCCATGCTCAAGCCCGGCGGCCTGCTGTTTGCGGGCCACTCCGAGAACTTCACGTATCTGACGAAGGCCTTCCGCCTGCGGGGCCAGACCGTCTATACGCGGGCGGACGCATAGCAATGGCCGGCAGCATGCATAGGAGGCGCAGGCCATGAAGAAGATACGCGTCCTGTGCGTGGATGATTCCGCGCTGGTGCGCAGCCTGATGACCGAGATCATCGACAGCCATGAGGACATGGAGGTGGTCGCCGTCGCCCCCGATCCCCTCGTCGCGCGCGAACTGATCAAGCAGCACAACCCCGACGTGCTGACGCTGGACGTGGAAATGCCGCGCATGGACGGGCTTGATTTCCTCGAGCGCCTGATGCGGCTGCGCCCCATGCCGGTGGTCATGGTTTCGTCGCTCACGGAAAGAAACTCCGAAGTCACCCTGCGCGCGCTCGAGCTTGGCGCCGTCGACTTCGTCACCAAGCCGAAGCTGGGGCTGCGCGACGGCTTGATGGAGTACAGCGATCTGATCGCCGACAAGATCCGCGCGGCGGCGCTGTCGCGGCCCAGGCCGCGGCCCGTCCCGACCGGTGCGGCAACGGCGCCGCGTCGTCTCAAGTCGCCGTTCTCGACAACCGAGAAACTGATCGTCATCGGCGCGTCCACCGGCGGCACCGAGGCCATCCGCCAGGTGCTCGAGCCCATGCCGGCCAATGCGCCGGCCATCCTCATCACCCAGCACATGCCGGCCGGCTTCACGCGTTCCTTCGTGCAGCGGCTCGATGCGCTGTGCGACGTGCAGGTCCACGAGGCCGAGGATGGCCAGCGCGTGCTGCCCGGCCATGTCTACCTGGCGCCGGGCGGGGTGGCGCACATGAAGCTGGCGCGCTCGGGGGCCAATTATGTGGTCAGGCTGGATCCCAGCGATCCTGTCAATCGCCATCGCCCTTCGGTCGACGTGCTGTTTCATTCGGTCGCGCAGGTGGCGGGCAAGAACGCGGTCGGAGTCCTTCTGACCGGCATGGGCAAGGACGGCGCGCAGGGCCTGCTGGCCATGAAGCAGGCGGGGGCCCAGACCTATGCGCAGGACGAGGCCAGCTGCGTGGTGTTCGGCATGCCCCGCGAAGCCTTGCTTATCGGCGCCGCCGAACAGGCGGTGCCCCTGTCAGAAATCAGCGAGCGGCTGCTTCGAAGCGCCGGCTCGTATGGCCACCGGGTGTAGGACCAGGGTCCGACGCCCGGCGGGCCAGAGAAACTGTTTAACCGGAGAATCCAAGTGGTACAGAAATCCATAAAAATCCTCGTGGTCGACGACTTTCCGACCATGCGCCGCATCATCAAGAACCTGCTCAAGGATCTTGGCTTCGAGAATGTGGACGAGGCCGAAGACGGCGTGATGGGGCTGGAGAAGCTGCGCAACAACAACTTCGATCTTGTGGTCTCTGACTGGAACATGCCCAATATGGATGGGCTGGCCATGCTCAAGATCATCCGCTCGGAGCCCGGCCTGGCCAAGCTTCCGGTGCTGATGGTCACGGCCGAGGCCAAGAAAGAGAACATCATTGCCGCCGCCCAGGCGGGGGCCAGCGGCTATGTCGTCAAGCCCTTCACCGCCGCCGTCCTCGAAGAGAAGCTGAACAAGATCTTCGAAAAGTTGAACGCTTGAATACCGGGAGATGACGATGACTACGCCGGCAAACGCGATGACCCAGGGTAATGGCGGCGACGCCGAGGACCTGATCGCCAAGATTGCACAGCTTACCCGCATGTTGCGCGACAGCATGCGCGAACTGGGCCTGGACCACGCCATCAAGGAGGCGGCCGAAGCCATACCCGATGCGCGTGACCGCCTGGGCTACGTGGCACGCATGACCGAGCAGGCCGCCAACCGGGTCCTTAACGCGGCGGAAGCGGTGCAGCCCCTGCAAGAGGGCATGCAGCGGCGGGCCCGCGCGCTGGACGAGCGCTGGCAGGCATGGTTCGACCATCCGGTCGAGCTGGACCAGGCGCGCGAGCTCGTGGACGATACGCGCGGCCTGCTGCGCGACATTCCCGCCGAAACCCAGACTTCGCTCGACCACCTGATGGAGATCATCATGGCCCAGGACTTCCAGGACCTGACCGGACAGGTGATCACCCGCATGCTGGGCGTCATCGGCACCATCGAGCAGGAACTCGTCCAGGTGCTGATCGACAACGCGCCCAGGGAAAAGCGAGATGAGGGCGGCTCGCTGCTGAACGGCCCCCAGACGAATCCCGCGGGCAAGCCCGACGTCGTGGCCAATCAGGATCAGGTCGACGACCTGCTGGCCAGCCTGGGCTTCTGAACCGGGTCCACGCCGACGACAAGAACGAGGGGGAGACTGAATGAAGCACAAAAAAAGCAAACGACGCACCCTGGGCGTCTATCGGTTGATCAGCCGCATCGCGCGCGGCAAGGCCACGTTCGCCGACCGGGCATGGTCGCTGAGCCCGCTCTCCCTGCCGCTGGGACGACTGCTGGGCGCCGTGCGGCAAGGCCTCGTCTCGATGCGCGAAGCCACCATCGACATAGCGCTCAATACCGCCAGGCTGCATGGCCAGGCGCAGGTCTGCCGCAGGCTGGTGTCCGAACAGAGCGCCGACACGCAGGCGCTGGCGGCCAGCGGCAATCAGATCGAAACCCTGTCCCGAGAAACGGCTGAAGGCGTTGCCGAAGTCGCGCAAGCCTGCACCGCGCAGCTTGCGGTGGCCAATCAGGCGCTGGCGCAGCTCAATGAGCTCCACGAGCGGGTCGGCCGGGTCGCCGGCCAGATGGAAGTCTTCTCGGGTGTGGTCGCGCAGCTCAGCCAGCGTGCCCAGTCGGTCGGCGACACCAGCCGCCTGATCAAGGACATTGCCCTGCAGACCCATCTGCTGGCGCTCAACGCGGGCGTCGAGGCCGCGCGCGCAGGAGAGGCCGGCCGCGGCTTTGCCGTGGTGGCGACCGAGGTGGGCAAGCTGGCCGAACGGGTCAACGCCGCGACCGGCGACATCGTGCTGCAGGCGGGCGAGATTCTTGAACTGGTGTCCGACACGCGCGGCCGCACCAGCGAGATCCACGCGGACATGAGCACCTCGGAACAGGTGGTGTCGGGCTTCAGGAAGGATTTCGACCAGTTTGTCGCCGACTTCCAGCGCATGGACACCCGCATGGGTGAAATGGCCCAGACCGTTGGCCAGGTCGACGCGACCAATCGCGACATGAACGAAGCCATCGCCCGCATCGCGGCCCTGAGCGCCCAGGTGCAGAACCGCATGGTCACAATGAGCGATCAGGTCCAGGGTGTGCGCAACAAGACCGAGAGCCTGCAGAAACAGCTGACGGCGCTGCGCACCGGCGACACGCCCTTCGACTGGCTGGCCCAGGTGCTGCAGCAGCTGCGGTCCTCGTGCGTGAAGCTGCTGCAGCAGGCGCATGAGCAGGGCCTGGATATTTTCGACCGGCAGTACCGGCCCATCGCGGGCAGCAACCCGCCGCGCTATCACACCCTATACGATTCGGCGCTCGAGCCGCGCCTGCAGCCCTTGCTGGACAACATCCTGGCCCAGATACCGGCGGGCTACTATGCGGTGGTGTTCGACGACAACGGCTATTGCCCCACCCACAACTCGCGCTATTGCCAGGAACCCACCGGCGATCCGGAGCACGACAAGATCCATGTGCGGCACAAGCGCATCTTCAACGACGAGTTCAGCCTCGCCGCGGTCAAGAACCCGCGGGGCGTGCTGTGCCAGACCCATATGCGCGATACCGGCGACATCGTGACCGACCTGTCGCTGCCGCTGGACATCGCCGGGCGCCGATGGGGCGGGGTCAGGCTTGGGGTGGACTACAACAGCTTCGACGAGCAGTTCCGCGCCGCGGCCCGGTAAAAGTCGCCTGGTCCGGCGGTTGCCGACCCGTGCGGGTCGATCGAATTAGGCGGGTTTCCCCGCCTTGCTTCGGCGATCGCGCTGCGCTCCCAATCACTAGAATTCATGGTGATTATGGGTATATTGCGCGCGTGACACTGAATGGCTGAGGACAGCGACCTCGAGAAAACCGAAGCCGCCACCCCCCGGCGCCTGGAAAAGGCGCGCGAAGAAGGGCAGGTGGCGCGTTCGCGCGAGCTCAACACTTTCCTGCTGCTGGCCTGCGGCGTGGCCATGCTGTGGCTGACGGGCGCCTACCTGTACCGTTCGCTCAACGGCGTGGTCAGGTCGGGCCTGTGGTTCGACCCCCGCATTGCCCGCGATACGGGGGTGATGACGGCCGCCGCGGCCGAGTCGGCCTTCCAGGCGGTGGCCGGCCTGCTTCCCCTCTTCGGAGCGTTGGTCGCCGTGGCTGTGCTGTCGTCAGTGGCCTTGGGCGGGCTGGTGTTCACGGCCAAGGCGCTGGAACCCAAGTTCGAGCGGCTCAACCCCTTCAAGGGCGTGGCGCGCATGTTTTCGGCCCAGACCCTGGTGGAATTGCTCAAGACGCTGGCCAAGGCGGCGGTGATCGGAGGCATCGGCGCCATGGTCATATGGAACTATCGCGAGGACATGATCGCCCTGATGCAGGCCACGCCCACCGAGGCGCTGACGGCGGGCATGCGCCTGGTTGCGTTGTGCTGCGCGCTGATCGTGGCGGCGCTGATCCTGGTGGTGGCCATCGATGCGCCCTGGCAATTGTGGAGCCATCACAAGAAGATGCGCATGTCGCGCCAGGACGTCAAGCAGGAACACAAGGAAAGCGAGGGCGACCCCCATGTCAAGGGCCGTATCCGGCAGCAGCAGCGGGCCATGGCGCGCCGGCGCATGATGTCCGAGGTGCCCAAGGCCGATGTGGTGGTTACCAATCCCACCCACTATGCCGTCGCCCTGAGCTATAGCGAACAGCAGGCGGGTGCGCCCCGCGTGGTGGCCAAGGGGTCGGGCCTGATCGCCGCGCGCATCCGCGAGATCGCCCAGGAACATAAAGTGCCGCTGCTCAGCGCGCCGCCCCTGGCGCGAGCGCTGCATCACCACGTTGAAATCGGCCAGGAAATCCCCGCAGCCCTGTATGGCGCCGTGGCGCAGGTGCTTGCCTGGGTCTATCAATTGCGCACCTGGCAGCCTGGCCGGGGCGCCGCGCCGATTCGCCCCGGCGACCTTCCCGTCCCGGTGGACATGGATCCGGCCAACAAGCGCGGCGACGTGCCGCAAGCCTCATGAACCAGATATTTTCGCTGTTGAAGAACGACGGCATGCAGCATGCACGGCTGCTGGCCGGCCCGATACTGATCCTCATGGTCATGGCCATGATGATTCTGCCCCTGGCGCCGGTGGTGCTCGACCTGCTCTTCACGTTCAACATCTCGCTGGCGGTCATGATTCTGTTGGTGGCCATGTTCACCAAGAAGCCGCTGGATTTCGCGGCTTTTCCCGCCGTGCTGCTGTTCGCCACCCTGTTGCGGCTGGCGCTGAACGTGGCGTCCACGCGCGTCGTGCTGATGAACGGCCACAAGGGCCCCGACGCGGCCGGACAGGTCATCGAGGCCTTCGGCCACTTTCTCGTGGGCGGCAATTTCGCGGTCGGCATCATCGTCTTCATCATCCTCGTCATCATCAACTTCGTCGTCATCACCAAGGGCGCCGGCCGCATTGCCGAGGTGGGCGCGCGCTTTACCCTGGACGCCATGCCGGGCAAGCAGATGGCCATCGATGCCGACCTGAACGCGGGGCTGATCGGCGAGGACGAGGCGCGCCGCCGGCGCAACGAGGTGTCCCAGGAGGCGGAGTTCTACGGCTCCATGGACGGCGCCAGCAAGTTCGTGCGCGGCGATGCGGTGGCCGGCCTGCTGATCATGGTCATCAACGTCGTCGGCGGCCTGGTGGTGGGCGTCGCCCAGCACGGCCTGAGTTTTTCGGACGCCGGCAGGGTGTACACCCTGCTGACCATAGGCGACGGCCTGGTGGCGCAGATTCCCGCGCTCATCATTTCCACGGCGGCGGGCGTGGTGGTGTCGCGCGTGGCCACCGACGAGGACGTGGGCCAGCAGATGGTGAACCAACTGTTCGCCAATCCGGCCGTCATGTTCATTACCGCCGGCATCCTGGCGGCCATGGGGCTGATTCCCAACATGCCGCACTTCGCCTTCCTGGCGCTGGCGGCGGCCCTGGCCGGTACCGGATGGATGCTGCGCAAGCGGCAGCGCGAGGCGGCCGCCGAAAAGGCCCAGGAACCCATGAAGAACCAGGCGGCCGCGGACGCGGCGGCAGCCGAGGCAAGCTGGGACGACGTTTCATTGGTGGACCCCTTGGGACTGGAAGTGGGCTACCGCCTGATCTCGCTGGTCGACCACGCGCAGAACGGCGAGCTGCTGCATCGCATTCGCAGCCTGCGCAAGAAGTACGCCCAGGACGTCGGTTTTCTTCCTCCGGTGGTGCACATACGGGACAACCTGGAACTGAAGCCCAATGAATATCGCATCTTGCTTTCGGGGGTGGAGGTGGGCCGCGGCCAGGCCATGCCGGACCAGTGGCTGGCCATCGATCCGGGCGAAGTGGCGATGAAGCTGCCGGGCGCGCAGACCACCGATCCGGCCTTCGGCCTGCCCGCCGTCTGGATCGACGTCTCGCTGCGCGAGCAGGCGCAGATCGCCGGCTATACGGTGGTGGATGCCGGCACCGTGGTGGCCACCCATCTTAACCACCTCATGCACCGCTACGGCGACAGCCTGCTGGGCCGCCAGGAGGTCCAGCAGCTGCTCGACCACGTCGGCAAGGAAGCGCCCAAGCTCGTCGAGGACCTGGTGCCCAAGACCATCACCCTTTCGCAACTGCAGAAGCTGCTGCGCGGCCTGCTGCGCGAGGACGTGCCGATCCGCGACATGCGCACCATCATCGAGACGCTGGCCGAACACGCTCCCCGCCTGGCGGCGGCCAATCCGAACGGCACCGGTCCCGATGCGGGCGAGCTGCTTGCGGCAACCCGTACCGCGCTGGGCCGGGCGATTACCCAGCACTGGTTCCCCGGAGAGGGCGAACTGCGCGTCATCGGCCTGGACCCCAAGCTGGAGCGGGTGCTGGGCCAGGCCCTGGCCACCAGCGGAGCGCTCGAGCCCGGCCTGGCGGAAAGCCTGCTGGCCGACGCAGTGGCCGCCGTGCAGGCCCAGGACGCCAACGGCGATGCGGCCGTGCTGGTGGTTCCGGGGCCGTTGCGCGCTTCGCTGTCGCGCTTCCTGCGCCACCATCTGCCGCAGCTGGGCGTGCTTTCCCACCAGGAAATTCCCGATGAGCGGGTCTTGCGCATAACGTCCGTCATAGGCGGGGGCGCGTCATGAATGTAAGCCGCTTTTTCGGGTCCACCAACCGGGAAGCCATGCGCCAGGTAAGAATGGCGTTGGGGCCGGACGCTCTTATCGTGTCGAATCGACGCGTTAACGGCGGGGTGGAGATCATGGCAACGGACCAGACGGCCGCGCCGCCGGCCGCCGCCCGGGCCATCGACGCCGGCACGGAGCCAGCCGCCGCGAGCGCCGGACGGCCCGCCGCGATGCTTCGGCCCGCGCCGGCGCAGCCCGCCATGGCGCGGCCGCCGGCGAGCGTCAGCCCCGCCGACCTCATGCAGGCCATCGGCTCGATGCAGGGCATGCTGGAGCACGGCTTTGACGAGCTGTTGTGGGGCGCCCAGTTGCGCAAGGCCCCGCAGGCCGTGTCCCTGTTCCAGAAGCTGCTTGCCATGGGTTTCAGCACCGCGCTGCTGCGCGCCATGCTCAAGCGCCTGCCCGAGGCATTGCCGCCCCGCGCCGCGCTGCAATGGTGTCGCGACGAACTGGTGTCGCATCTGCCGGTCTTGCAGGACGAAGACGACTTGTGGGCGCCGGGCGCCGTACTGGCCCTGGTGGGGCCGACCGGCGTGGGCAAGACCACGACCATCGCCAAGCTGGCCGCGCGCTGCCTGCGGAACTTCAGGAACGGCGGCCTGGTGCTGATCACCACGGATACCTATCGTATCGGCGCCCACGAGCAATTAAGGACTTACGGCCGCATGATGGGGGTGGCGGTGCACGTCGCCCAGGACCGCGCCGAGCTGGCCCGGCTGGTGGACGCCGCCGACCCCGGTGCGCGCATACTGATCGACAACGTCGGCGTAAGCCAGCGCGATCGCCATGTGGGCGAGCAGGCGGCCATGCTGGCCGGCCTGTCCCGTCCGGTCTCGCGCCTGCTGGTGCTCAATTCGGCCAGCCAGGGCGACACCCTGGACGAGGTGGCCCGCGCCTACACCAGCGACGGCGCCCAGAGGCCCGTGGGCTGCATCGTGACGAAGCTGGACGAAAGCCCCAGGCCCGGTCCCGCGCTGGACATTGCCATACGCTACCAGCTTCCGATTCACTACGCGTCGACCGGGCAGAAAGTGCCTGAAGACCTGGTTCGCCTGGATGCCGAGGCCTGGGTGGATCAGGCCCTGTCGCCCGTCCAGCCCGCCTCTACACTGTTTTCACCTACAGCGGCAGACCTGGCCGCCCTGATGGCGACGCCCTCGGAAATGCCCTGGACGCGCCGGAACGAGCCCGCCCCGCATGGCTCTTTGCCGCCGGGCCTGCTGGCCCTGGCGGGCCCGGGGGCGGCAAGGCTCGATGAGGAGTCGTGGCGCGCCGCTTGCGCCCAGCTCGATTCCTCCGAAGTGTATTCGGGCGCCTGCCGTTTATGGCGAAAAGCTGTCGGTGGCAAGAATCATGATGCGTCCTGGCGCCCCTGGGCGGCGGCGTGCAATGAGCTGGCGGCGTTCGGACAACAGCGCATGCTTGCCGTGCACGACAGCTTCGGGGTCTTGCCCGGACCTTCCCGCGACAAGCTGCACGCGACGGTGCTGATGGGCGGGAACGGCAGGGCGCTGGCCTCGACCTGGCAGCAATGGCCCGTAGGCTCGGGCTGGCAGGCATCCGATGGAACGTCCGGTCCGCAAGCGGCGCCGGAAACCGAACGGCTGCGCCGCCAGATATATGCCCTGCAGCGGCAGCCCGGCGCCGGGACCGTCGTCCATGCCTTTGATTTTCCGGCGCAGGGCTTGCTGCGCGAGCTGGGCGAACGGTCCATCCAGTGGCTGGCTCATTGTGCGGGCAGCGTCGGCCTTCAGGCTCAGTCCTGCGCCACCACCGCGGCCGCCCATGCCAAGACGCTGGATTACCGTTGCATGGATTCCGTGCTTTCGAGGCTGGACCTGGCCACCCTGCAAGGCGTTCCCCTGGGCAGCGTGGCGCTTTGGCTGGCCGAGGGCCCCGTCGAGCTGGCCCGGCGCGGCTTGCCGCCCCTGACCCTGCGCCACGTGGCCGTGCGCCTGATCGACCGGCGTGACGGCAGGGTGATCAAATCCCGGCACGGCCTGAGCAATATGTCTTATGAGCAAGCGGGCCTGGAAGACCTTGCGGCATGGCTGCTGGTACGGATGGAGGCCAGGGAAGCCGCCAGGCATCTGCACGGCGCGTGGAACGTCCTGGAGCCGCCGACGGGGCGCCGGGGTACGGGCGAATGTGCGGCGGTTGCGGTGCAGGTGGCATTGGCGGCCTGGCAGGCGCTGCATGAGGGCGGGCCGCTGCTCGATGTCATGGCCGGGCTGGCGGACAGTCCGGGCCGGCGCAACGGCGCGGCCCTGACGGCCGCCACGGCCTCGGCGGCCCTGATACGCCTCTTTGCCGCGAAAGACCTGATGGAGTCGCGTAGCCAGGGTTAACAGGCTCGGCCTGCCTGGCTGCTGCCTCTGGTTTCAGCGTCGCGGGCCTTTAGCCGGCGGTGATGGCCTTGCGCTGTCCCTTCGCCTGACCGGGCCGGCCGCTGGCGTCGTACAGGCCGGGGTTGCCCACCAGGGGCTGCAGGGCGTGCAGCGCTTGCTGCGTGTGCTTGAGGTAGGTGCTGATCATTGCGCCATTGGCGGCGTTGAGCTGGCTTGCTTGCTGGCTCAGTTCAAACAGCCGGACGCAGCTGTCCTGCAGGAAGGGATAGGCCGCCGCCGCTTCGTCCAGGCCGGCGCGGCCGGTGTCCAGGTCCAGGTCACGCAGCGCATCGTCCCGGCTTCGGCCGGCTTCAAGCAATTGTTCAATACAGGCGTTCTTGTCGCGTGTCGACGAGTTGAGCGCCTCGCTGTGGTCGGGCTGCTCCAGCGCCTCTGCCTCGGCCTTGAGAATATCGATGAAGCGCTGGACGAGAGCCAGTTCGGTGTCGAGGGAGCTTTGCAGTGCTTGAAGCGATGCGGACATGATGGAAGCGAAAAATGATGCGGATGCCGATGCGTTACTTGAGCAGCTCGCGCACGCTGGCCAGCAGGGAGTCGGCCACACGGCCGGCATCGACCTTGAGCTGGCCCGAGGCGATGGCGTCGCGGATCTGCTGAACGCGCTCGAGGTCGACGTCGTTGTCGCCATTTTGCAGGCTGGCCAATTGGCGCGCCGCCGGGCTTAGCTCGACAGTGCTTTTGCTCGATGCGCTCGAACCCGCTTGCGCGCCCGCTGGCGAGCGCACGCTGGAAATTGCGTTGAGAGTTGAATTGTGGGGGGTGGGCGTGATCTTCAAGAATGGCTCCGGTCAGGCGTGACTGACAGTTTCAGTATAAAGAGAGTAACGGCCCGAAGGAAAAAAAATTTACCCGGGGCAGGCATCCGGCCGCAAGGGGAATACCGCGGGCGCATCACATCAGCACCAATACGGTCTGCCCATTGAGCACCGTGCCGCTTACCGTTTGCCCCGATGCGGCGCGTACCTGTATCTGGGCGCCCGGCTCTCCGCCCTGCAGGGCGGTGCCGTCGCTGCTGGCCACGAAGCCTACCCCGCGCGCCTCGAGCCTGACCGCCTGGCCACGCGCAATCGAGTCGGCGCTGCGCAATGCCCGGTCGCGCATGGGCGAGCCTGTGCCTATGCGCTGGGTGGTAATGCTGCCGAACAGGCGCTCGGCTTCGTAAATGGTGCCGGGCGCCAGGCGCAGCAGGTCGCCCTCGCGCTGGGCGACATCGTCCCGGCCGACCACCGTGCCGGCATCCAGGCTGCGGCCGGCCACGTAATAACTGCCTTCTATGCTCAGTTCAACCTGGGTATAGCTGGTCCAGGGCTTGGGAGCCAGGCATCTGATGCCGACGGTCATGCGTGAGCGCAGGCGGCCGTGCGAGGGCAGGAAGACCTCGCTTTGCTCGCAGGCGGGCATGCGGCCCGTCTGTGGGGGGGTAACGGCAATACGCGGCTCGCCCGGGTAGGCCGCCGCCTCGCCGCGCAGGAACTCCTCGACCTGGCGGGAAAAATCGTCGCTGGTGAGGGCGGGGCCGGCTTGGGCCAGGGCCGGCGCCAGGCATGAAGCGGCGGCGAGCAGGGCGTGAACACAATGCTTGAGCATGGCTGGAATTGTATAGGGCCGCCCGTGCGGGCATCGGAGGAATTGGCCGAGAAATAGCGCCTTGTTTCGTAGTTTGTCTTGCCGGGTGCGCCTTTAACATGCTGGCATGTGAAAAGGCCTTGCGCCGCCGATCGGCGCGCGGCCACGCGCCGTGGCTGCCGGCCGGCGGCGCACCTACCTGTTTACTTACATGGACGAAGCGGCAGATGACTGATCGAATCGGCGAAGACCTGAGATTCTTCCAGAATGCCATCAACCTGCGCCAGCAAAGGCAGGAGGTGCTGGCGTCGAACATCGCCAATGCCGACACGCCGAACTACAAGGCGCGCGACTTCGATTTCGGGTCGGCGCTGCGCAACGCAATGGGCGAGAGCATGCGCCTGGCCGACACCCGGTTGACCCTGACGTCCAGCCGGCACATACCCGCCAAGGCGGTCACGCCCGATCCGGCCGAGCTGCTGTACCGCGTGCCGGTTCAGCCCAGCCTGGACGGCAACACGGTCGAGATGGACGTGGAACGCGTGCAGTTCGCCGACAACACGGTCAAGTATCAGACCGATCTGACCATCATTTCGCAGCGCATCAAGGGCCTGATGGCCGCGTTGCAGCAATAAACGGAAAGGACGGCAAGCGATGTCTTCCATGAGCATATTTGAAATCGCCGGCTCGGCGCTTACGGCCCAGTCGCAGCGCATGAACGTGTCGGCCAGCAATATGGCCAACGCCGACAGCGTGGCGGGACCGGACGGCCTGCCCTACAAGGCGCGCGAAGTGGTGTTCAAGATGCAGCCGGCCCCCGGCCAGCCCTATACCCAGGCGGTGGGCGGCGTGCGCGTGACGGGCGTGGTTGAAAACGACGCGCCGCCGCGCCTGCGCTATGACCCCAAGAACCCGCTTGCCGATGCGGAAGGGTATGTGACCATGCCCAACGTCGACGTGGTGGCCGAGACGGTCAATATGATCTCGGCTTCGCGTTCGTACCAGGCCAACGTCGAGGTCATCAATACCGCCAAGAGCCTGATGATGCGCACGCTTTCCATCGGCCAATAAGGAGCAGGGCATGAGCACAGTCAATCCCCTGTCGGGCGCCGGCGGCGCCTCGCTGCTGAGCCAGTCCGGCGACAGTACCGCGGCCACCCAGGAGCAGTTCCTGACCCTGCTGGTAACCCAGCTGCAGAACCAGGACCCGCTCAACCCCATGGACAATGCCGAGGTCACGTCGCAGATTGCGCAGTTGTCCACGGTAAACGGCATCAACCAACTGAACAACACGTTGCTGGCGCTGTCGGGCCAGATGGACTTGTCGCAGTCGATGCAGGCCGCCAATCTCATCGGCAAGGAAGTGCTGGTGCCGGGCGAGAAGATATCGCTGGGCAGCAGCGTGGTCGACGGCGTGACGACCCAGGTGGCGACGCCTTTCGGGGTGGACCTGATTTCCGACGCGGCCAAGGTGACGGTGACGATTCTGGACGCCAGCGGAAAGGCTGTCCGTCAAATGGAACTGGAAGACCCGCAATCCGCCGGGGTGCTGACCCTGCAATGGGACGGCAAGGACGATGCCGGCTTGCCCGTCGGCGACGGCGCCTACACCGTGCAGGTGGCGGCCACCGACGCCGAGGGCCAGCTGGTGGCCTCAGAGGCCCTGACCTCGGGCAGGGTGTCCAGCGTGGCCTACGCCTCCACGGGCCTGCAGCTGGAGCTTGGGCTGGCGGGCACGTATTCGCTTTTCGACATACGCAAGATCATGTAGCACAGCGCCGATGCGGCGGGCCCGGTCTCGTCGCGCGGCTTCACTTGAACAAACATTCAACGAGGTAGATCATGGGTTTCGGACAAGGCTTGAGCGGATTGAACGCCGCCGCGCAGGAACTGGACGTCATCGGCAACAACATCGCCAACTCGGGCACCGTGGGGTTCAAGTCGAGCTCGGCGGCCTTTGCCGACGTGTACGCCAACAGCAAGGTGGGCCTGGGCACCCAGGTGGCCAGCATCAACCAGCGGTTCACGGTGGGCACCATCAGCGCCACGGGCAATCAGTTCGACATGGCGATCGACGGCGCCAAGGGCATGTTCCGGGTGCAGGACGCCAGCGGCAACATCCTGTACACCCGCAACGGCCAGTTCTATGCCAATAAAGACAACTACATCGTCAACGCCCAGGGGCAGCGCCTGACGGGCTATGGCGTGAACGGCACCGACCTGGTGCCCATCATGGTGCCGGTCGGCAATATCGCGCCGCGCGCGACCGACGGCCTGACGACCAAGACGAACCTGGATGCGAACGCGGCGGTGATTCATCCGGCGTCGGTACCCCAGACTCTGGGTACGATAGTGCTGGATGACGGCGTCAACCCGGTCGCGTCGTACTCGTACACGATCAATGACGCCGGCGACGTGGTCTGGAGCGGCGCGGCGCCGGCTGACGGGGCGTACACGTCGGCCGACGGCTCTACGGTAAATATCGCCGCAGCCACCCCGCTGTCCGCCGATGACCTGCCTGCCCAGGGGGCGGGCGAGACCGCCTTCGTGGCCGCAATCGTCGGCCATCCCTTCGACCCGAACGATGCGCAAAGCTTCACCCATTCGCTGCCGATCTCGGTCTACGACTCGCTGGGCAACGCGCACCAATTGACCCAGTACTTCGTCAAGCGCGAAAGCGCAACGCCGGGCGAGAGCGCCTGGCAGGTGTACTACCGCATGGACGGCGCGCCGATTGCCTCGCACCCCGACACAGCGCCCGCCGAACTGCGCTTCACCAGCAGCGGCCTGCTGCTCAGCGGCGGCACGCAAACCCTCAGCGTCACCAACCCCGGCGGCGCGAACTCGCCGGCGGACGACCTCGGCATCAACCTGAGCTATGCCGGCTCGACCCAGTTCGGCGGTGATTTCTCGCCCAACTTCACCCAGACGGGCTACCCCACGGGCGAATACGCCGGCATGTCCATCGCCGAGGACGGCGCCATCGTGGCCAACTACACCAATGGCGAAACGCAGGCCATGGGCTATATCGCGCTGGCCGACTTCAACAACCTGCAGGGGCTGCAGCCCGTGGGCGGCAACGCCTGGGTGGAAACCGGTGCTTCGGGCGGTCCGGTGGTGGGCCGTCCCGGCAGCAACGGCCTGGCCACGCTGCAGGGGCAGTCGGTGGAGGAGTCGAACGTCGACATGAGCCAGGAACTGGTCAACATGATCATCGCGCAGCGCACCTACCAGGCCAATGCGCAGACCATCAAGACCCAGGATCAGGTGTTGCAGACCCTGATCACCATGCGTTAAGGCCTGCCATGGACCGCCTAATCTACACCGTTGCCAATGGCTCCAACCGCGTGCTGGACCAGCAGGCGGTGCTGACCAACAACCTGGCCAACATCAACACGGCGGGTTTTCGCGAGCAATTGAGCAGCTATCGCTCCGTTCCGGTCGTGGCCGGAGACGATCTGTCGACACGGGTCTCGACCGTGGCGACCACGCCGGGCAGCAACCTGGAGCCGGGCATCATGACCGAAACCGGCCGGGCGCTGGACCTTGCGGTGACCGGGGACGGCTGGTTCAGCGTCCAGACGCCCAATGGCGAGGCCTTTACCCGCGGGGGCGAGTTCCAGGTCAGCCCCCAGGGCCTGCTGGTCAATCGCGATGGCTATCCGGTGCTGTCGGCGGACAACGCGCCCATCGAAATACCCGATCGCGGCACGGTCACCTTCTCGGGCGACGGAACCATCACCGCCCTGGGCGCGGGCGACAACCCCGCCGATATCCAGGTGCTGGGCCAGATCAAGCTGGCCAATCCCCAGGCGGCCGCCTTGCGGCGGGGCGACGACGGCTACTTTCGGGCCGACCCCGACATCCAGCCTTTCGTCCCCACCGATCCCGCCGTGCGGATGGTGTCCGGCTTCGTCGAAAAAAGCAAT
The DNA here is from genome assembly GCF_003096595.1 of Pusillimonas noertemannii. Classification (GTDB taxonomy): domain Bacteria; phylum Pseudomonadota; class Gammaproteobacteria; order Burkholderiales; family Burkholderiaceae_B; genus Pusillimonas; species Pusillimonas noertemannii. The sequence continues at coordinate 1,343,617 of NZ_QEKO01000001.1, forward strand.
GTCAGCGCGGCGGAAACCATGGTGGCGCTGATCGAGAACGCACGCCGCTTTGAAATGCAGATGAAGGTCGTGCAGGACGCGGGCAGCATCGCGCAGAACGCGAACTCCATATTGTCAATCGGCAACTGAATCTAACTGGGATGCGCCCGGCCGCATCGACGAGGAAACGAAAATGATACGCTCACTATGGACGGCCAAGACGGGCCTGGAATCACAGCAGACCCAGATGGACGTCATTTCGAACAACCTGGCCAACGTCAATACGGCGGGCTTCAAGCGCAGCCGCGCGGTGTTCGAAGACTTGATGTACCAGACCATACGCCAGCCGGGCGCCCAGGTGGGCGCGGCCAACCAGCTGCCCTCGGGCCTGCAGGTGGGCACCGGCACGCGCATCGTGGCGACCGAGCGCGTGCATACGCAGGGCAATCTCAAGGACACCGGCAATTCGCTGGACATCGCCATCCAGGGGCGCGGCTTTCTTCAGGTCGAGATGCCCGACGGCACCTTTGCCTACACGCGCGACGGCAGCCTGCAGGTCGACCAGAACGGCCAACTGGTGACGGCCGGCGGCTATCCCATCCAGCCGCCCATCAACATCCCGGACAATGCGCTGAGCATCACCATTGCGCGCGACGGTACCGTGTCGGTGACCCAGCCGGGCGCGATCGGCACCAATGTGCAGGTGGGCCAGCTGCAGCTCAGCACCTTCATCAATCCCACCGGCCTGCAAAGCGCCGGCGAGAACCTGTACGTGGAAACCGACGCGTCGGGGCCGGCCAACTTTGCCTCTCCGGGCCTGGACGGCGCGGGCCTGGTCCTGCAGAACTATGTCGAGACCTCGAACGTAAATGTGGCCGAGGAGCTCGTCAACATGATCACCACCCAGCGCGCCTACGAAATGAACAGCAAGGCCATCCAGACCTCCGACCAGATGCTGGCGCGACTGACCCAGATCTGATGCGCGGTTTCCGGATTCAATATGCCTAGTCTCGTACGCTTCTGCCTGTGCCTTCTGATTGCCGCGGTGTCGGGTTGCGCATTGGTGCCGCCCGAGCCGGTGGTGACCGGCCCCTTGACCGCGCCGCCGCCCTCGATGCAGATGCCGCAGCCCGTTGCCAACGGCGCCATCTACCAGCCCACGGCCTATGGCAATTACCCCTTGTTCGAGGACAGGCGTCCCCGCAATGTCGGCGACATCGTCACCGTCATCATCCAGGAGCGCACCAATGCGGCCAAGAACGTCGCCACCGCCAGCAACCGGAGCGGCAGCGCCAGCCTGGGCCTGGAATTGGTACCCGATTTCTTCCCGCCGGGCTTGGGACCGCAGCAGAGCTTCGACATGAACGGAGGCAATGCCGCCGAGGGTACGGGCTCGAGCCGCGCCGACAATACCTTCAACGGCACCCTGACCACCACGGTCATCGGCGTCCTGCCCAACGGCAACCTGCAGATCGCCGGCGAAAAGCAGATCGCCATCAATCGCGGCAGCGAGCACATACGCTTCTCGGGTGTGGTCGACCCGCGCTCGATCACCGGGTCGAACACGGTTTCGTCGACGCAGGTGGCTGATGCCCGCATCGAATTCCGCAGCAAGGGCCGCATGGACGAGGTGCAGACCATGGGCTGGCTGCAGCGCTTTTTCCTGAACATTTCACCCTTCTGAGGACGGTTGTGCCGCAACGCTTTTCCCACATCGTCGCATTGCTGGCCCGGACTGCCAGCGTCGCGGCCTGCCTGATATTGCTGGCCGGTTTGCTGGCCGCGCCCGCGCGGGCGGATCGCATCAAGGACCTGGCTTCCATACAGGGCGTGCGCGCCAACCAGCTGATCGGCTATGGCCTGGTGGTGGGGCTGGACGGCAGTGGCGACCAGGTGCGCCAGTCGCCCTTCACGCAGCAGAGCCTGACCAATATGCTGTCGCAGCTTGGCGTCACGGTGCCGCAGGGCACCAACATGCAGGTCAAGAACGTGGCGGCCGTGATGGTCACCGCGCGCCTGCCGGCCTTCGCGCGGCCCGGCCAGACCGTGGACGTGGTGGTTTCGTCCATGGGCAACGCCAAGAGCCTCAGGGGTGGAACCCTGCTGATGACGCCCTTGAAAGGGGCCGACGGCCAGGTGTATGCGCTGGCCCAGGGAAATCTGCTTGTAGGCGGCGCGGGCGCACAGGCAGGCGGCTCCAGCGTGCAGGTCAACCAGCTCAACGGCGGCATCATCTCCAACGGCGCCATCATCGAGCGCGCGGTGCCGACCACCTTCGCCCAGGACGGCCTGATCAACCTCGAATTGAACACCTCCGACTTCAGCGTGACCGACCGCATCGTGGCCGCGCTGAACAGTGAGCTGGGCGCGGGCACCGCCACGGCGCTTGACGCCCGGCTGGTGCAGCTGCGCGGTCCGCTCGATCCGACGGGGCAGACCCGCTTCCTGTCGCGGGTCGAGAATGTGCGGGTGAACCTGCCGCCCGCCCGCGCCAAGGTCATCATCAATGCGCGCACGGGGTCCGTGGTCATGAACCGCACGGTCACCATCGAAGAGGCCGCCATCGCCTACGGCAATCTGTCGGTGGTGATAAGCAGGCAGCAGGAAGTCAGCCAGCCGGACACGCCTTTCGGCGGCGGCCAGACGGTCGTGGCCGACAGCACGCAGATCGAGATGCGCTCCGATGCGGGCACCATCCATCGCGTCGCCACCAGCGCCAACCTTGCCGACGTGGTGCAGGCGCTGAATGCCCTGGGCGCGACGCCGCAAGACCTGCTGTCCATCCTGCAGACGCTCAAGAGCGCCGGCGCCTTGCGCGCCGACCTGGAGATCATCTAGGGACCCCATGCGATGCGAATGAGCCGCCAATCATGAGTTTCGTACGATACATTCCTCGGCCGGCCGACAGTTCCGGAGCGGCCTTCGACACCAGCGCCCTGTCCCGCCTGCAGGGCGAGGTCTCGCGCAGCGGCGGCAGCGACGAAGAGAAGATGCAGGTCGCGCGCCAGTTCGAGGCGCTGTTCCTGCAGCAGTTGATCAAGCAGGCCCGGCAAGCCTCGACGGGCGTACAGGGCCTGTTCCAAAGCGACCAGACACGGTTGGCGCAAAGCCTGGCCGACGAGCAGACGGCCCTGCAGCTGGCGGATCCGGGCGTGGGCCTGGCCCAGGCGCTGTTCGACCAGATGCAGGCGGCGGCCGGAAACGGCAAGCCGTCGGACACCGGTTCGGCGGGCAGCCCGCCAGAACTGTCTTCCTCGAGACTGCCGGCCTTGCGCTCGCGCATAGGCGCTGAACGCCCCGACGACGCTTCATCCATTTCCGCGCTGATCGACATGCTGTCCAACAGCGCGGTGGGGCGTGCCGCCGGCGCGGCGGTTTCGGCCATACGCGGGGCGCCCCGGCACATCGAAGAATTTGTTTCCAGAATGACCGGCGCCGCCCATGTGGCTTCGAAGGAAAGCGGCGTGCCCGCCGAGCTGATCCTGAGCCAGGCGGCGCTGGAGTCGGGTTGGGGCCGGCGCGAGATCCGCGGCGAGGACGGCAGCCAGAGCTACAACCTGTTCGGCATCAAGGCCTCGCCCAACTGGAAGGGCAAGGTGGTCAACATCATGACGACCGAGTATGAGGATGGCGTTGCGCGCAAGGTGATGCAGCCGTTTCGCGCCTATGACTCCTATGCCGAGTCGTTCGCCGACTACGCGCGCCTGATCAGCCGCAACGAGCGCTACAGCGAGGTCGTGAAGGCGGACAGTGCCGAAGAGGCCGCGCGCAGCATCCAGCGCGCCGGCTACGCCACCGACCCCGCCTACGCCGACAAGCTGATTTCCATCATGGGCTATTTCGACAGCCGGAGGGTGTAGCAGCGGCCCCACGGCATTAAATATTCTTCCTTCCGTGCCGTAAAACAAGCAGAAGCCGTGCCTGTGGCCCTTGCGCCGCCGGGCACCACCAACCAACAGCGGAATCACAATGAATCTAGCGAATCTTGGTCTATCGGGTCTGGCAGCCGCCACGGCGCGCCTGCAGACCGCGGGGCACAACATCAACAACGCCGCCACCGAGGGCTATAACCGCCAGAGCGTCGTGGTGTCCAGCGCGGGTGGGCGCAACATGGGCTATGGCTTCGTGGGGCAGGGCGTGCGCACCGACAGCATCGAGCGCTCGTACAACAACTTCCTGTACCGCCAGCTGGTCAATGCGCAGACGACGGGCGCATCCCTCGTCTCATACGGCAACGAGATCACGCAGATCAACAATCTGTTCGGCGATCGCACGGTGGGCGTCAGCCCCGCATTGCAAAATTTCTTCGACGGCATCCAGGCCGTGGCCTCGGCGCCGGCCGACCCGGCCGCCCGCCAGGAACTGCTGGGCCGCGCGTCCAGCCTGGTGGGACAGATCAACGATGCGAATGCCTTCCTCGATTCGCAGCGCGAGAACATCAATACGCAGATCTCGACGGTGGTGACCCAGATAAACAGCTACGTCGAGCGCATCCGCGACCTCAACCAGCAGATCGTGGTGGCCAAGGCCTCGAGCTCGGGCCAGCCTCCCAACGACCTGCTGGACCAGCGTGAGCAAGTGCTGTCCGAACTGAGCCAATTGGCCGGCGTGCGGGTCATCGAGCAGGACGGCAGCTTCAATATCACCATCGGCAACGGCCAGGTGCTGCTGGGCGGCGACTCGGTCTTTCCCCTGCAGGCGGTGCCTTCGGCGGACGACCCCACGCGCACGGTCGTAGCCTATAGCGCACCCACCGGCTCGGGCCGCAGCACCCTGGTCGAAATGGCCGATGCCTCGGTGGGCGGAGGCAGCCTGGGCGGCCTGCTGCAGTATCGCAGCGAGGCGCTGGATACGGTGCAGAACGACCTGGGGCGCCTGGCGGCGGGCCTGGCCATGGCGGTAAACGAGATCCACCGCGAGGGCTATGACGTCAATGGCGCCGGGGGCGTGGACTTCTTCTCTTTGGGCGCTCCCAAAGTGATAGAGTCTTCGGGCAACAAGGGCAGCGCGGTTGCGGGCGCCGTGCTGACGGACGCCAATCAGCTCACCGCCCAAGACTACCGGGTCATGTTCGACGGCTCCAGCTACCAGGTCACCAGTGTTCCGGGCGGCTCGGTGGTGTACGAGGGCGACACGCTGCCGGCGTCGTTCGACGGCGTGGAGTTCGATATCTCGGGCGGTACGCCGGTGGCGGGAGACTCATGGTTGGTGCAGCCCACCCGCAATGCGGCCGGGAGCCTGAAGCTGGCCATCGACAACGCCTCGCAGATTGCGGCCGCGGGCAGCCCCGCGGGCGAGGCCGATGGCGACAACGCGCTGCGCCTTGCCGAGCTGCAGACAGGCAAGGCACTGGGCAATGGCTCGATGAGCCTCAACGAAGCCTATTCCCAGATCGTCAACAAGGTGGGCGTGCTGACGCAGCAGAACGGCACGGCATCCAAGGCGCAGGCCACCCTCATCCAGCAGAACTATGCCGCGCAGCAGGCAGTCTCGGGCGTCAACCTGAACGAAGAGTATGTCAATCTCGAGCGCTACCAGGAGCAGTTTCGCGCCGCATCGCGCTTGATCGACGTCAGTTCGACCCTGTTCGACACCTTGCTGGGCCTGCGCGCCTGATTGCTTCATCCAGCGTCTTTCATACCGGGACCGCCACCATGCGTATCAGTTCCTCTTATTTCTTCCAGACCGGACTCAATTCCATCAATGCACAGCAGTCCGACCTGCTGCACCTGTACCAGCAGGCGGCCAGCGGCCAGCGCATGGTCACGCCGGCCGACGACCCGCTGGGCGCAGCCCAGGCGGTCAACCTGAGTCAGTCGCAATCGCTCAACGAGCGCTATGCGGCCAATCGCGACGTGCTCAAGATGAATTTGGGCAACGAAGAGAACGCGCTCAGTTCGGTGACGACCCTGTTGCAGGACATCAAGACCCGCCTGGTCGAGGCCGGCAACGGCACCATGTCGGACGCCGACCGCGCCACCCTGGCCGACGTGCTGCGCAATTCGAAAGAGACGCTGTTCGGGCTGGCCAATTCCACCGATGGCAACGGGCAATACCTTTTTTCTGGTTTCGCGGCCACCCAGCCGGCATTCGTAAAGAACGCGGATGGAACGGTAAGCTACGCCGGCGACGGCGGCCAGCGCGAGATACAGGCCGACCAGACGCGCCGCATCGCAGCCACCGACCTGGGTACCAGTGTCTTTGCCAGCGCGGCCTCGGGCTCGCGCGCCTATCTTACCCATGCGGATACGGGCAACCAGGGCACAGGGGTGATCGGCGGGCCGTCGATCACCGATCCCCAGGGCGACCACGTGGGCCTGCCCTTCACGATCGAGTTCAGCGAAACGGCGGGCCCCGATCCGGTGCTGCAATATACCGTGCACACCTTCGACGCGGATGGCGACGCCGAGACCTATGGCCCGCTGAACTATGACGAAGGCACGACGACCCTGCAACTGCCCGGCGGCGTGCAAGTGGCCTTTTCAGGTTTGCCCAAGGCGGGGGACAGCTTTTCGGTCGAACCCGCCACGCATGCCGATACCGAATTGAACGTATTCGACACCCTGGATGCCATCATCGCGGCGCTCGATGCTCCGGCCGACGGTAATCCCCTTGGCCAGGCCCAGCTGGCCAACGCGCTGGCCTCGGCCATGCAGCGCATCGACGTCAACTACGACCAGGTGCTGACGGTCAGGGCTTCGGTGGGTTCGAGGCTGAGCGAGATCGACGCCATCGACGCAAACGGAAGTGCGCGCGGCCTGAGCTACGCCAACCAGCTTTCGAAGCTCGAGGACGTCGACTACTACACCGTCACCACCCAGCTCGAGCTGCGCCGTTCGGCGCTCGAGGCGGCCGCGCTGGCGTTCAAGAAGATTCAAGGTACAAGCCTGTTCAACATGGGGTCTAGCTGATGAAATCCACACAATGGCAAATCCGGATCGGCGTTTCGGTATTGGTGGCGTGCCTGTGCCTGCTGGTCATGGTCTCGGCGGGGGCGGGCTGGTACATGCTGCAGGAAAACGCCGCCGCGTTGCAGGGGGCCGCGCTTGAAGCGGCCAATCAGCGGCTTGGCCAGGCGGCCTGGGCGTTCATCACCATAGCCCTTCTGGCCGTTGTTCTTGCGGGGCTCGCGCTGCGGCTCGTCGCCCGGAACGCCACGCGCCCCCTCGTATTGGTCGGGCGCCAGCTCGACGCCCTGGCGGCGGGAGACCTGACCTATCGCGTCGAAGCGCGTCCGGCGGAGCTGGGGCCGCTGGCCCAGGGCGTAAGGCGCCTGCAGGACAGCCTGGCCCGAAGCGTGGGCAATGTGCGTGCGGGCCTGGAACTGATCGGGGACAGCGCGCAGCGCATCGTCTCGGGCCATGCCGACCTGAGCAGCCGCACCGAACAGCAGGCGGCCGCGCTTCAGCAGACCGCCGCCAGCATGGAAGAGCTGGCCAGCACGGTAAAGCAGAACGCGGACAACGCCCGCCAGGCCAACCAGCTAGCGGTCACCGCCTCCGAAGTTGCCCAGCGGGGCGGCGCTGCCGTCGGCGAAGTCGTCTCCACCATGCAAGGCATCTCGGCCAGCTCGCGCAAGATCTCCGACATCGTCGGAGTGATCGACAGCATTGCGTTCCAGACCAACATCCTGGCATTGAACGCAGCGGTGGAAGCGGCGCGTGCCGGAGAGCAGGGCAAGGGCTTTGCAGTGGTGGCCTCCGAAGTGCGGGCCCTGGCCCAGCGCAGCGCCCACGCGGCCAAGGAAATCAAGGACCTGATCGAGGATTCGGTGAAGAAGGTGGCCGAAGGTTCCGACCAGGTGGAGCGCGCCGGCTCGACGATGGAAGAGATCGTCTCTTCGGTCGCCAGGGTTACCGACATCATGGGCGAGATATCGGCGGCGACGGTGGAGCAGTCCAGCGGCATCGACCAGATCAACCTGGCGGTGACGCAGATGGACGGGGTCACTCAGCAGAACGCCGTCCTGGTCGAAGAAGCCAGCCGTGTCGCCGAAGAGCTGCGGCGCCATCTGGGCGGTGTCGGACAGGCCGTGTCGTCCTTCCGCCTTGCCGCGAGCCATCGCGTCATCGATGTGTCGCCCACGGGCAAGGCAGCCGGGAGCAGTCCGGGCGAAGCGGCGCCGGCGCCTGCCAAGGTCGCCGCCCCCGCCCGGGCCTCGCTGGCCTCGCCCGGTGCTGGCGTCGGCAGTGAGGCGCCCGCGCAGCCGACGCCGGCTGGCCGCCCCCCGCGCACCCGGACGCCTGCCGCGCCGGCCCTGGCCGCGGCGCCTGCCGGCAAGCCGGCCGACGACGACTGGGAAGAGTTCTGATGTCCATCGGCTCGCGTGCGGCGCGGGTATCGAGCCGGGTTGCGCGCGCACTTGCGCTTGCCGGCCTGGCATGGACCTTGGCCGCATGCAGCACGACGGGCCGCTCGTTCGACACATCCACGATGAACCGCATCGTGCCGGGCCAGACGACGCTGGAACAGGCATCGCGGATCCTTGCGGCCGAGCCCGAGCATGTCTATCGCCAGCGTGACGGCTCGGCGCTGGCGGGTTGGACGCACAAGGCCAGCCTGGTGACCGACGCTGTGTATTTTCGCCGCGAGCTGTGGCTGCGTTTCGACAATACCGGGCGCTTTCAGCATGTCGTCGATCGCGTCAATGTCCATGGCGAGACCGGGCAGGCGGCTGAGCCTGTTTCATTGACCGAGCCCGTGGCGGCAAGTTTGCCCAAGGCCGTGCCGGCCGATTTTCCTTATGGCCCCGATTTCGGAGACGGACCCGTCGCAGTCTATCCGGTGCGCTGACGGATGCCTGGCCGGCCCAGGCTGCTCATAACCCGGCCAGCGCCTGTATCAGGCGGGCCATGGCTTCATGGCCGGCGGCGAACAGGCGGCTGATGAAGGGCGCGGTCTGGGGCAGTACGATCGCCAGCAGAATGAGTCCCACCAGCAGGCTGATTGGAAAGCCCACGGCAAAGACCGATAGCTGCTGAGCAGTGCGATTGAGAATGCCCAGGGCCAGGCTGATCGTCAGCAGCACGATGATCAGCGGCAGCGCCAGCAGCATGCCCGAAACCATGACCTGGGCGCTCCAGTCGAACAATACGCCCAGGCCGTCCAGATGCAGGCCCGCGGCTGCGGGCAGCACGTCGAATGTACGCACCAGCCCGCCTATCATCAGCAAATGGCCGTTCAGCGCCAGGAACAGCAGCATGGCGATGACGTTCATCAGGCGGGCCAGCACGGCGGTGTTCGCGCCGGTGGCGGGATCGAAGAACGATGCGAAGGAAAGTCCCATCTGCAGGCCGATGAACTCTCCCGCGGTTTGCACGGCGGCGAACACGATGCGCATGGTCAGGCCCAGCGCAATGCCGATCAGCACCTGCTGCGCCGCGATCCACAGGCCCTGCCACGACGCGGGCGAGAACTCCGGCGGAGGCGGCAGCGCGGGCGCCACGGCCAGGGCGAGCAGGGCGGAAAAGCCTACCTTCACGCGGGTGGGTATGGATGATTCGCTCAGCAGGGGCGCAGTGCCCACCAGGGCGAGTATGCGCAGGAATGGCCACAGAAAGCCGTTCATCCAGCCATATAGCTGCTCGAGTTCGAAGGAGACCATGTCGCGGACGCTGGTAGCCTTGGCCTGTAGATGCCGTTCGCTACGACACCAGCCCGGGCAGGCTCGTGAACAGCTGGCGCATGTAGTCGACCATGGTGCTGATCAGCCATGGGCCCAGCAGGACCAGGGCGGCGCCCACCGCAAGCAGCTTGGGAATGAAGGACAGCGTCATTTCGTTGATCTGGGTGGCCGCCTGGAAGATGCTGATCACCAGGCCCACGACCAGGGTGACGAGAAGCAGCGGGCCGGCCATGGCCAGCGCCACCTTCATCGCCATATAGGTCATGGACATCACGGTATCCGAGGTCATGTGCTTTCCTTCGCTGCTACTGATAGAAACTGCGGGCCAGCGAGCCCAGCAGCAAGTGCCAGCCGTCTGCCAGGACAAAGAGCATCAGCTTGAACGGCAGGGATATGGTGACCGGCGGCACCATCATCATGCCCAGCGCCATGAGCACGCTGGCCACGACCAGATCGATGATGAGAAAGGGAATGAACACCGTGAAGCCGATCTGGAACGCGGTCTTGAGTTCGCTCGTGACGAAGGCCGGCACCAGCACGCGCAGCGGCACGTCGGCGGGGGTGTCGAATTCGGGCGCCTGCGCCATGTTGGAGAACAGGGCCAGATCGGATTCGCGCGTCTGGTTCAGCATGAAGCTGCGCATGGGCGCGGCAGCGCGCTCCATGGCGGCTTCGAAGCCGATGCTGCCTTCGCTCAGTGGCTGATAGGCCTGGGAATAGACTTCGTCGAACACGGGCGACATGATGAAGAAGGTCAGGAACAGCGCGATGCCGATCAGCACCGTGTTGGGGGGAGAGGCCCCGGTTCCCATGGCGTTGCGCAGCAGGCCCAGCACGATGATGATGCGCGTGAACCCCGTCATCAGCAGCAGCATGGCCGGCAAGAAGGACAGCATCGTCAGCAGCAGCAGCGTCTGGATGCTGAGGGAGTAGGTTTGCGAGCCATCGGTCCCCGCGGTGGCCGTCAGGGCGGGCAGGGCCTGAGTGATTCCGCTTTCCGGATAGAGCAGCAGCGCCAGGCCCAGCCATGCCGCGGCCAGGGGCAGGCGGCGCGAGCCGGCGCGGCAGGACAGCGACACGCGCCTCATGGCTGGGCAGTATCCGGGCCTGTCCGGCCGCGCGTCAGCGCGGCGCGCAGGGCTTGCGCAAAGCCGGGCTGAAGCGGCGCGCCGGACGCGCGGCCGTCGGCCTGCGCCGCGCCTTCCTTTGAGGGCAGGGTGTGAAGCAGGGTAATCTGCTGCGGCGTTACGCCGAGCACCAGCCGCTGGTCCTCGATCTGTACGATGGCCACGCTGGAGCGCGCCCCCAGGCTTTGCGCGCCCACCACCCTGATGGCCTGGCCGGCTCCGGCGCGCAGCCACCCGGCGCGGCGCATCAGCCAGGCGCCCGCCAGGATGAGCAGCACAATGAGCGCAAGGCTGCCCACCATGCGCAGCACGTCTCCCTCGTTCATGGCTCAGCGCTTGCCGTTGAGCCGGCTGAGCCGGTCCGAAGGCGTGATGATGTCGGTCAGGCGTATGCCGTATCTGTCGTCAACCACCACCACCTCGCCCTGGGCGATCAGGTAGCCGTTCACGAAGATGTCCATGGGTTCGCCGGCCAGGCCGTCGAGCTCGACCACCGAGCCCTGGCCCAATTGCAGAATGTTCTTGATCGTCAGGCGGGTGCGGCCCAGTTCGACCGAGAGCTGGACGGGTATGTCCATGATCAGGTCGATGTCGCTCTCGCCCTCGGCGGCCATGCCGTCCAGGGGCTGGAAAAGATCGGCCACGCTGGAGGTGGAGGGCGGCTTGGCCGCGTTCTCGGCCGCCGTCTGCTCGGCCAGGGCATTGGCCCAGTCGTCGCCTTGCAGGCCTTCGGCCTGGTTGGGCTGGCCTGCGCTGCCCGCTGACTGCTCGGCGAAAGCCGAGGCCCAGTCCGCGTCCGCCGCGTCGGGGGCGGCCTTGTCTTTGTCGGAGTCTTGGTTTGGATCAGTCATGAGATGTGGTGGTTTTCTTGAATTCGGACTCGGAATGGGCCAGAACGTTCAGCACCCTCAAGGCATACTGGCCGTTGAAAGTGCCATAGGTGCATTCCATGACGGGCACGTTGCCGGCATGGGCGGTGATGGTCGCGGGTATGTCGACCGGCAGGACGTCATTGACCTTCAGCTTCATCAGCTCGCCGACGGTGCTGCGGATGGACGCGAATTCAGCCACCAGCTCGACCTCGGCGCTGCGTACCTGGCGCGACAGCTGCTGGGTCCAGCGCTGGTCCACCTCGTCCATCGAGGCTTCTTGCAGGGGCCGGGTCAGCAGGTCGCGCACGGGCTCTATCATCGAGTAGGGCAGGCAGATGTTGAGATTGCCGCCCGATGCGCCCAGTTCGATATTGAAGGAAGTGACGACGACGATCTCGTTGCCGCTGGTAATGCTCGCGAACTTGGTGTGCATCTCCGACCGGACGTACTCGAAGGTGATCGGATGGACGTTCTGCCATGACTCGCCGTAACTTTCCAAGGTGAGATTGAGCAGGCGCCGGATGATGCGCTGTTCGGTGGTGGTGAAGTCGCGCCCCTCGACCCGGGTGGTGTAGCGTCCATGGCCGCCGAACAGGCTGTCGATGACGAGGAAAACCAGGTTGGGGTCGAAGGTGAACAGGGCCGCGCCGCGCAGGGGCTTCATGGTTACCATGTTCAGGTTGCTGGGCACGGGCAGGTTGCGTTCGAACTCTGAATACTTCTGCACCTTGATGGTCGATACCGTGATGTCGGCATTGCGGCGCATGAAGCTCAGCAACGTCGAACGCAGGCGCCGGGCGAATCGCTCGTTGATTAGTTCGAGCGTCTGCATGCGGTGCCGGACGACGCGATCCGGCGAACTCAGGTCATAGGGCCGGACGCCGCCGCGCTCTTCGGTTTGCGATGCCGAGCTGCTTTCCCCGGTAACTCCGGCGATCAGCGCATCGACTTCGTCCTGCGACAGGAAATTCGAGTAAGCCATTTACTGGATCACGAAAGCGGTGAACAGCACGCTGGAGATTCCGGGGTTGTTCAGATGCGGATGGAAGGACGCCGAAAGAACCTTTTTCAGGCGGGCGGCCAAGAGGTTGCGGCCTTCGGTCGTCTGCAGTTCGGACGCCGTGTGCTGTGCCAGCTCGGCCAGCACGCGGTTGCGCACTTCGGGCATGTACTGCACGAGCGTTGTATGCGAGTCGAGTTCGTTCAGGCGCAGCGTGATTTCGGTGTACAGGATCTGGCTGCCGCGATCGCCCGGTATGGTGACGGTGAAGGGATCGAGCGCCAGGAAGATGGGCGCGGCCACGGCCGGCTTGACGGGCTCGAGCGCCTGTGCAGAAGAAGCCTGCCGCCCAGAGGTGTTGAAGTAGTAGAACGCGGCGGCGCTGCCGGCGACTATCAGTATCAGAACGAGCAGTATGGTGTTGAGAATGCGCATGGGGCTTGTGTCAGCGGTGGGCAATTGGATTCGGTTTCATGGCGGCGCCTCTTCAGGCGAAGGTGTCCACGAGGCCATTCGAGACGGCGGCGCCGCGCGGCAGGGCCGCAACGTCGGCGGAAGCGAGGGCCGTATCGGCGCCCCCGCCCGACGAACGCGCGCCGGCCTGGCTGCCGCCGTCGTGCTGGGCGAAGCCGCCCTGGCCCTGGTCGCCCACATGGGTCTGGCCCAGCGAGATGCCCGCCTGCGCCAGTTGCTGGCTCAATTGGGGCAGGGCAGATTCGACGGCCTGGCGCACCGAGGCGTGCGCCGAGACGAATACGGCGTTGGCCGTCCCGTCGCTCAGGCTGATCGAAATGCGCAATGGCCCGAGTTCAGGCGGGTCCAGCCGAAGTTCGGCGGTCTGCGCACCGCTGTGGGCGTCGCGCGCCAGCATGACCATCTGCCGGCCAAAGTCGGCATCCCAGCCCGACAGATGCAATGGGGTGGCGATGGCCTGGCCCGCGGCCGGAGCCGGGGAACTTGCCTGGGCAAAAGGATTCAGCCCCCCCGCAGCGCCAGAGATCGATGCAAGCGGGTCGGTAGCGGTCGAGGCCTGCGCGCCCCGAGCGGCCGTTTCGTTCATTGCAACGGTCGTCTGGACCATGCCGAACGCGCCGTCGCCGGTACGGGAAGCGGCCGCAACATCGGCAGCGGCTGCCGGAGCGGCCGGTTTGCCTGCCGTCGCGCTTATCGCGTCGCCGGAGGCGGTGTGCGATGGACGCGCTGCGCCATGTCGGCGGACCGCGGGCAACTCGAGGCCCGTGCTGCGGCCCTCGCGCAGCGCATTGTGATCTTCACCCGCTTGCCTGACGGCGCTTGCCGCGTCGGCGACGGCGGCTGCATTGCCTGCGCTGGTGGCGGAAGCGCGGGCGCGGCCGGGGGCTTCGGCATTCAGAGCGGCGGGCACGGCCTTGCGGTCGCGGGCAACGTTGCTGTGCGAGGGATCGAGCCGGGTGTCGGCAAACCTTGTGTCCGAGGCGGGCAAGCCCTCTTTGGCACGGGTCTCGCCGGCCTCGGCCGCGTGGCCGCGAGCATGCAAGGCGATTTCGAGCGCGATCTGCGGCAGTACCGCCAGGGTGTCCTCGTCCGCCGTTTCCCGCTCGGCTGCTTCGGCGCCTTCCGCCGGCTGCTCGCCGGTTTCGGCTGCTTTCGCATTCTCGCTGGAAGACGGGGGCGACGAGGGGGCGCCGGAGGCTCCCGGCTCCGTCCTTGCGTCGACCGGGCCCCTGTCTTTGCCGGCGGGCGCCTGGTTCGCCAGCACGTCGGCAAAGCGAGGCTGTCCGGCATCGTCGGCCGGGGCGCCGGAAGCGCGAGCGGCCTGCGGCTTCAGGCTGGAGACCACGGCGGCGATTGTCGGTGAATTCATGGCGGTGACCGGGTGATTGCTAATGGCCCATCCCGCGATAGCCGCGGGCGGAGATTTCATCGTTCATGCGTTGCTCGCGGCGTGCGTCGTGCAGGGCCTGCTGGCGCATCTGGCGTGTCTGCAGGGTCTCGAACGAACTGAGACGCCGCTTTTCCGCCTGCCAGGAGTCGCGGCCTTTCTGCAGCCGGGCATCCATTTGCTCCAGGATCTTATTTTGCTGCGAGATCGCCTCATCCAAAGTGGCGATAAACTGCCTAAAATTGTGATAGTTCGAAGCGGTCAGTCCCATTTTGGACACTTGCTGCAATCGTTCGGCGTAGTCCTTCCTGTAGTCGTGCAGGGCCTGAAGCTGCTGCTCGGCGTCTTGCCTTGCCTTGTGCAGCTGCGCCAGTTGCCTGGCGGCTTCGTCGGTATCGTTGCGCGCCAGGTCGATCAGCATATCCAGCGTCGAAGCCTTAGCCATGCGCGGCCTCCATCGTCTCCTGGCCCAGCACCGCCGCCAGTTCCCTCGTTGCGCGCTCATAATCGACGCGCTGTTCTATGCCCTGTTGCAAAAAGGCTTCCAGCCAAGGGTATTTGTCGATGGCTTCGTCTATGCGCGGGTCGTTGCCGCGGCTGTAGGCGCCCACGGCGATCAGGTCGCGGTTGCGCTGGTAGCGCGAAAGCATCTGCTTGAAGGCGTGCACCATGGCAAATTGCGAAGGCGGCACCACGGCCGACATCACGCGCGAAATCGATGCCTCGATGTCGATGGCCGGATAATGGCCCGACTCGGCCAGGCTGCGCGACAGCACAATGTGTCCGTCCAGGATGGCCCGGGCCGAATCGGCGATCGGGTCCTGCTGGTCGTCGCCTTCGGTCAGCACGGTGTAGAAGGCGGTGATCGATCCGGCCGGGCGGCCTTCCACCGGCGCGCCGTTGCCCGCGCGCTCCACCAGGGCGGGCAGCTTGGCGAACACCGAGGGCGGATAGCCCTTTGTGGCGGGGGGTTCCCCAATCGCCAGGGCGATTTCCCGCTGCGCCATCGCATAGCGCGTCAGCGAATCCATGATCAGCAGCACGTGCTTGCCTTGGTCGCGAAAGTGCTCGGCCAGCCGCGTGGCGTATACCGCCCCTTGCATCCTCAGCAGGGGCGAGACGTCGGCGGGCGCGGCCACCACCACCGACCGGCGCAGGCCTTCTTCGCCCAGGTTGTGCTCGATGAACTCCTTGACCTCGCGTCCGCGTTCGCCGATAAGGCCCACCACCACTACGTCGGCGCGGGTATAGCGGGCCATCATGCCCAGCAGCACGCTCTTGCCCACGCCCGATCCGGCAAAAAGGCCCATGCGCTGTCCGCGTCCTACGGTCAGCAGGCCGTTGATGGCGCGCACCCCCACGTCCAGCGCGGTATCGATGGGCGCGCGTTCGAGGGGGTTGATGGTCTGGGCGGCGAGCGGAGCGGGGTGCACCAGCCTGAGCGGGCCAAGGTCGTCCAGCGGGCGGCCGGCTCCGTCCAGCACCCGGCCGAGCAGGGCGTCGCCGACCGGCAGGTGGCGGGTCTGGCCCGTCACCGGATTCTCCACGGCATCGTGCGAGGGCAGGGGAATGGGCGTGCGCAGGCCGGCTTCGACGGGCACCACCCGCGCGCCGGGCGGCAGTCCCGAGATGTCGCTTTGCGGCATGAGATAAAGCGTATGGCCGTTGAAGCCGACGACTTCGGCATCGGCCCAGTGGTTCTGGCGCGGCGTGATCTCGATCTTGCAGGCCGCCCCCACGGCCAGCCGCAGCCCGGTGGCCTCCAGCACCAGCCCCGTGGCGCGCGTGATGCGGCCGGTGGCATGCCACGATTCGACATGTGCCACGCGCCGTGTGCCGATGGCCAGCTGCATGCGCCAGCGGTCTGCGGCGCTTTCCAGGCGCGAGGTGGCATTCATGGCGTGGCGTTCCAGGGCAGATTGTGGCCCAGCGAACCCACCACCCTTTGCCATCGGGTCTGCAGGCTTGCATCGATGTTGCCCAGGGCTGTCTCGGCCACGCAGCCGCCGCGCTCCATGCCCGGATCGGCCTGCAGGCGCCAGCGTCGCGCGGCCGGATCGTCGTCCAGATGCGGCTGGACCAGGGCGAGGTCGTCGGGATGAAGGCGCAGGCGAAGCAGGCCTTCCTGGCCGGCGTCCATATAGAGAATGTCGCGCAGCGTGTCCAGGATCTTTTCCGGTTCGGCCGCCAGCGTCGATCGCACGACCTGCTGGGCAATGCTGATGGCAAGGCGGACAAGGGCCTGGCCCGTCTCGGCCTCGACGTCGTGCAACGCCGCCGAGCAGGCGTCCAGCAGCTCGGCCAGCCGGCGGGCCTGCGCATCGTTCTGCATCCGGCCCTCTTCCTGCGCGTCCCGCATGCCGGCGTCGAAGCCTTCGGCGTGGCCCTCGGCCATTCCTTGATTGCGGCCTTCCTCGAGACCCTGCCGGAAACCCTGCTCGCGGCCCTCGGCATGGCCCTGTGCACGGCCTTCTTCCCGGGCCTGCTGTTCCAGCCTGGCTATCTCTTCGCGCAGATGCGCCGGCAATGCCAGGGGCGCGTCGTCAGGCTGGTCTTCATCGCTGTCCGCGAAGTCGACCGATTCCATCTCCCAGCGGCGCCAGGCCTGGTCTCCATAGGCCCGCAGCGCCCGGCGCGCAGGTTCAGACATATTCGTCGTCTCCGCGGCGGCTCAGGCTGAACTGGCCGGCTTCGGCAAGCCGCCTTGCCACCTGCAGTATGGTCTTCTGGGCCTCTTCGACGCGGGACATGCGGATGGGTCCCTGCGCCTCCAGGTCTTCGCGCAGCATGTCGGCGGCGCGATTGGACATATTCTTCATGAATGTGTCGCGCAGTTCCTCGGGCGCGCCCTTGAGCGCGATCGTCAGCGTGGCGGTGTCGATCTCTTTCAGGATGAGCTGGATGGCCGAGGGCTCGATGTCCACCAGGTTGTCGAAGACGAACATTTCGTCGACGATGCGCTGGGCCAGGTCCGGATCCAGATCGCGCAGATTGGCCACCACCGCGTCCTCGTCGGCCGAGCTCATGTAGTTGATCAGCTCGGCGGCGGCGCGTACGCCGCCCATCTTGCTGCGCTTGGCGCCCTGGCCGGAAAGCATGTCATTGAGCACGTCGGTCAGTTCGTGCAGGGCCGAAGGCTGGACTCCGCCGAAGGTGGCGATGCGCAGCACCACGTCGTTGCGCAGGCGCTCGTCGAGCAGGGCCAGCACGGCCGAAGCGCGGTCGCGTTCGAGGTGGACGAGTATGGTGGCGATGATCTGCGGATGCTCGTCGCTGATCAGCTCGGCGACGCTGTTGGCGTCGATCCAGTTCAGGGCGTCGATGCCGTTGGCGTTGTCGCTGGCTTCCAGGATGTCTTCGATGAGGCCGGCCGCCCGGTCGTTGCCCAGCGCCTTGGTGAGCACGCTGCGTATGTAGTCGTCCGAGCCCACCGTAACGGCCATGAACTGGTCGGCCTCCTGACGGAACTCTTCGAGCACCTTGTCCACGTCGCTGCGCGTGACATGGGAAAGCGAGGCCATGGCGCCCCCCACCATCTGGACCTCGCGGGCCGAGAGATGGCGGAAGACTTCCGCCGCCGCATCCTCGCCCAGCGACATCATGAGGATGGCGCAGCGTTGCAGTTGGTCGTCCGTGCTAGTGCTTGCCATTTTGTTCCATCCAGGAGCGCAGCACCATGGCCACGGCGCGCGGGTCCTTCGAGGCGAGGTCCTGCGCGACATTCAGATTGTCTTCGTAGCGGCTGATTTCCGATGCACGGCGTGCCGCGGCAGCCGCCGCGCTGGCCGCGGCGTTGCGGGTGGCGGCATCTTCCTGGGCCGCAATCTGTTCGGCCTCCTGGCGGCTTGAAAGGTGGGCCAGATAGGGCTTGACGATTTTGCGCCACACCAGCCAGGCGGCCAGCGCCAGCATCAGATAGCGGAGGATCTGCATGGCCAGTGCCTGATAGTCGGGATTCTGCCAGATGGCGACCTGGGCCGAAGTGTCGGCGGTGAACCGGCTGTTGACGATGCTGAGCGTGTCGCCGCGCTCTTCCGAAAAGCCCATCGCATCTTTGACGAGGCGGTTGAGGTTGTCGATCTCTTCGGGCGGCAGCGGCTGTGCCTGGCCGTCTTCCCCAGGCAGGTAGTTGACCACGACCGCAACCGACAGGCGGCGCAGCTTGCCCAGGGGCTCCTTGACGTGGCTGATGGTGCGGTCCACCTCGTAGTTGATGGTGGCATCGTGGCGGGTATTGGCGGGAACGTCTTCCTCGCCGCCGCCACCGCCCGTGCCGAGCTGGCTGCCTTGCGCCGCCCCGGTTGCGGCTTGGCCCGGCGTTCCCTGGCCGCCGGGCTGCGGCGGGGTGGTGATGGGCGCCGTGGCGTTGGGCGGGGGCTGATTGGTCAGCGCGCCGGGCACGCCTTCGGGCGGCAGCACGTTGTACTGCTGCGAGCCGCTGGTCTGCTTGCTGCGCACGGCGCCTTGGCCGGGCTCCTGGTTGGGGCGATAGACTTCAGAGGTCTGCTCGCGCTGCGAGAAATCGACGTCCGCGCTGGCCTGGGCGCGCACATTGCCCGGGCCGACCAGGGGGGCGACCAGGGTCAGTATGCGCTGCACCGTACGCTGCTCGATGTCGTTGACGAAGTTGCGCTGGGTGCCGTCCGTGCCGGCGTCTCCAGCGGGCGCACTGAGCAGGCGGCCGTTCTGGTCGACGACCGACACATGTTCCGCCGAAAGGCGGGGTACGCTCGACGACACCAGCCAGGCAATGGCCGACACCTGGGCTTCGCTGAGCGTGCGTCCGGGATAAAGCGTCAGCAGCACCGAGGCCGTGGGTTCCTGCCGCTCGCGCACGAACAGCGATTCGCGCGGAATGGCCAGGTGCACGCGGGCCTGCTGCACGGCATGCAGCGATGCGATGGAGTTGCCCAGCTCGCCTTCCAGGGCGCGTTGATAGGTGACCTGCTCTGTGAACTGGCTGGCGCCGAAGCGTGTGTTGTCCAGCAGCTCGAAACCCACGCCGCCGCTGCGAGGCAGGCCCTGGGTGGCCAGCTGCAGCCGGGTCTCGTGCACACGATCGGCGGGCACGAGTATGGCGCCGCCATTGTCCGAGAACCGGTATGGCACGTTCATCTGCCCCAGGGCCGACACAATGGCGCCGCCGTCGCGGTCTTCGATGTTCGAGAACAGCACGCGATATTCAGGCCCGCGGCTCCACAGCAGCACGACGACGACAAGGGCGATCAACGCCGGGGCGGCGCCCAGGAGAATCGGGCGTGGTATGCCTTGCAGCTTGCTCAGGACGGGAAAGCGAGCCACCAGCGCTTGCGCCTGGCTCATCGCGAGCCTCCGGCGGGCCTTGCGCAGGATCGCACCATTGCCGAAGGTTGCGTGTATACGATATGCATGCGACGGAATACGTGAAGGGGAGACGTCATTATTGCGTGTCTTGAAGCAGGACCAAGCGCCGAAAAGCACGGGTTTTCAAGCGCAGTTCGGCTTTACGCCGCAGGCTGGATGCCGTTGGCCGGACAGGCGGAACAGATGGTAAATACGGGGCTGAAAGCCTTATGAGTGAAACAGCCGGGTGTTTTGGCGGCTAATGGCGCGCTTGCCAAGCGATGCGCTGCGCTACAGTGTGCGCCATGGCTATCTCCAACTTGAACAACATCGAATCCATTCTTGCCCAGATGCGGGAAGTCGCTCGCGCGGCATCGGGCTCGGGTGCGCGCGTCAATGAACGGGAGCCCGTGCCCGGCGGCTTTGCGGCGGAACTGCAGCGCTCCTTGCGGCAGGTTTCGGCCATGCAGAACGGCGCCACCCAGCAGGCCAAGGGCTTTGCCCTGGGCGATCCGGGCATTTCCCTGAACAACGTGATGATAGACATGCAGAAGGCGGGCATTGCCTTCCAGGCCACCGTCCAGGTGCGCAATCGCCTGGTGGCGGCATACCAGGAAATCGCCAGCATGCCGGTCTGAGTTCAGTTGTCCGCGGGCTCTGCTTCCAGCCGATACAGCCAGGCGAGCAGACGGGCTACGGCCTCGTAGAGCTCGGGCGGAATGTGCCGGTCCAGATCCACCTGCATCAGCAGGCCCACCAGTTCGGGCGACTGGTGCACGTACAGGCCGTGGTCCTGCGCGGTACGCATGATGTTCTCGGCCGCCGTGCCATAGCCCTTGGCCACCACGCGAGGCGCGGAGTCGGCCGTATCGTAGGCCAGGGCGACCGCGCTGCTGCGCGCAGGCGTGTTCGTCCCTCCGGCGTCGCGCGTTTGGTCCGTCATACCTCGTCCCTGTCCTGAATCGACAACTGGCTGAGCGTCAGCCCCCCTTCCTGGAACTCCGTTCTTAGCGCCTGGTCATGCTGCTTCAGGGTCTGGGCGCTTTGCGGCGCCACGAGCCGCATCACGACCTGGCTGCCATGCAGCGACAGCCGGGCCTCGATCTCTCCGAGCGCGGGCAGTGAAAGACGCAGCCGGGTGGCCCAATGCGTGCCGGCCTCGTCGCTTGCCCCGTGCTCGTCGCGGCGGCTGACCTCCCAATCCAGCGGCGCATCCGGCCAGGCTTCGCCATGCCAGTTGAAGGCCTGGGCCGCCAGCGTCTCCAGCTGCTGGCGCACGACCAGATGCGTATCGGGATGCAGGCCGAGCAGGGCGGGGGCATGGCTTTGGCCCGCCTGCCCCGTTGCAGCGGATGCACTGCGTGCTTCGGCGGGCATATTGTCAGAAGCGGAGCTGCCGGCCTGCGGAGCGCCGTGAGGTACAGCGGACGACGGGCCCGCATGTGTCGCGGCAGCAGGAGTCGAGCCTGTTTGTGCGGGCGCTGCGGACCCGCGCAGCTGGCCTTGGGGTTCGAGCTTGAGCTGGGCGGCGGTTCTGGCTCCAGAGGCCAGCTCCCGAAGATGCGATTCGTAGAACAGGCCGCTTTGCCCCACGGCCAGGCCCAGGGCGCGCGCAATCAAGGCGGGCCCGACATCGCCTGAAGCCGCATGGCCCGCCATCGGCGTCGCTGCCGCCGGGCCTGACGGGCCGGCGCCTGAGGCGCCGGAACCCGAGGCGGATGTCTGTGCCGGGGGCGCCGCGCCGGCCGCCGCGGCGGTGCCCGATGCGGCTGGTCCTGCCTGGACCAGAGGCGCGCGTCCGGCGACGGGCGGCGCCTGTCCGGGAAAGCGGGACAGCAGGGCCAGTATGGTTTTTGCGGCATGCCCCAGCGTTGTGGGCGCTGACGGAGTGCTGGACGTCTCGGTGCTGGGCCGTTCCGTTCCCTGAGGCAGGGGCCGGGATTGCAGCCTGGCATCCTCGACCTGGCGGCCTCCACGCTCTGTCTGGGCCAGGGCCTTGTCGATGGTCTCGGGCAGCGGGCGGCCGCCCTCATTGTGCAACGGCGCAATGCGCGTGGCGTCGGCCAGTTGCAGGATGGCGTCGGACTTGCCGGCATTGACGATCTGGCTTTGCTGGGACGCCGCGACGCTTAGCGCGGTGTCGAGCCGGCGTATCAGCAGCGTCCCCAGATTCGAAGGCCCGCCCACGCTCATGGATGGATTCCTGCGCGCCGGCCTAGCGGCTGGCGGGTTGGGTGTTGCAGTAGGCTTCGAGCACGCTCTGATGGCGCTTCATGGCTCCCAGCATGGCTCCGAGCCTGGCCATCTCGGGGGCGGCCAGATTGCGGATGCGCGCGTCGTCATCCAGTATCTGGGTCAGCAGCGTCTTGCGCGCGGCCCGGTCGCCGCTGTCCAGGTGTGTGAGCGGTTTCAGCATTTCGACGGCGTCGCAATATTGCCGGCTGAGGGAAATGACGGAATCCCAGTCATTGGCCTGCGCCAGCTTGAGCATCTGGCCGGACAGTTCGGCGATGAGCTGATAGCGGTGCACGATGGGAGGTGTGTCGAGCATGATGGATTCGCCTTGAAGAGGCCTGGTGGATTCAGGTTTGGCCGCCTGGCTGGATGGGTTCAGGCGGGGGATGATGCTTTGGAGGACTCGGCAGCCGTGCGCCAGGCGTCTCCGATGTCGCTCAGAAGCCGTTGCGCCAGCTGCAATTTTTCCGCATCGGCGCCCAGGTTGGCCTGGAGCAGATTGCGGATGATGAGATCGTAGGTGGCGGCCAGGTTGCGGGCGAGTTCGCCTCCGGCTTCCATGTCGATGCTGGCTTTCAGGCCCGAGTCGACGATGTCGATGGCCTTGGAGATGGCGGTGCCGCGTCCCTGTATGTCGCCATTCTGCATGTATAGCTGCGCCTTGGCCACGGCCGCCAGCGCCCCGTCGAACAGCATGGTGATCAGCTGTTCCGGTGTTGCGCTGAGCACCTTGGTTTCGAGGCCGATGCTGGCGTAGGCCCTGGCGGAGGTCTGGCCGCGCGCGCCGCGCGGCGAGGGGTAGGTCATCGTCATTTCTCGTTGAGGTTGCCCAGCATGGAAAGTTGCTGGGTCAGGTAACTGCTGACGGAGCTCATCTGAGCCATCATGGAATCCAGGGCGGTGAACTGGCGGCGGTAGTTTTCCATCTTGGCGTCGATGCGGGTGGACGTGTCGTCATACTGCTTCTGCAGGTCCTTGATGTTGCGGTCGGTGCCGTCCTTGGCGGTCTGGATATAGCCGGTGCTGCCCAGGAAGTTGCCCGTCATCTGCGTAAAGCGCTTGGCAAGCCCGTTTTCGCCCGCCAGCAGCTGGCGCACGTCGCCGAGATGGTCCTTGACGGCGGCGGCCAGCTTGTCGTTGTCTGTTTCAAGCAGTCCACTGGACGGATTGGTGGTAATGCCCATCTGCGAGAGCGTGCGCAAGGTCCCTTCCGAGAGGTAGCCATTGAGGGCATCGCGCGACTGCGCCTGGGCCCGCCGCGCCAGGGTGTCGCCGGTCAGTGCGCTGCCTTGCTGCGCGTCGACATCGTACGAGGTCAGCGACTTGATCGTGTTCTGCAGGTTGTTATAGGCGGTGACGAAATCCTTGATCGTCTGTGTGGTCGCGGAATCGTCACGCTGGACCTTGAGCGTGCCCGACTCGCCGCCGGCCTTGGCAAGATTGAGCGTCACGCCCTCGATGGCGCCTTCGACCTGGTTGGTCTGGCTGGTGACGGCGATGCCGTTGATGGTCAGCGAGGCATTGGAGGCCGCTTGCTCCTGCATGTTGCCGGCCACGCCGGCTTCAAAGCCGAGCAGGGCTTGCAGGGCATTTTCGGGGTCGCTGTTGCCTGTGACCTCTATGCTCGTGACGGCGGCGTCCGTCCCGGTGGACGTGCTGGTCAGCATGAGGCGGTGGGGATTTTCACTGCCGTCGTTGAGGACGGTCGCGCGCACCCCCAGGCTGGGATCGGCATTGTTGATGGCGGCAAGCAGGCCGTCGATCGAGGTGTCCACACCCTCGAGATCCAGGGTGTGCTCGGTGCCGTCCGCGAGCTTGATGGTCAGGACACCGCCCTGGCCGATGGCCTGGCTGCGGTCGGCAACGCCCCCAGCGACCAGGGTCTGGGCGCTGGCCAGGGTCTGCACCTGGATGTCGTATTGGCCGGCGATGGCCTTGTTCGTGGCCGATGCGGTAAATGCGTCGGACGAGGCCGAGGTTTTCAGCGCGCCGTAGGTTTCATCCTTGCCAAGCTTCTCGGCAGCGGTCTTGAGAGCTTCGATGGAGCTCTGGATCTTGCCGTATGCCGACAGGCGATTCTGCGCACTGACCTGCTTGGTCTGGATGAGCGACAGGGCCTGGTTTTCGCTGTTGCGCAGGTCCGTCAGCAACTCGTCCAGGGGAAGACCGGAGCCCACTCCGATAGAAGATACAGCCATGATTGAACTTCTCCTGATGAGGGTATTGTCGTGCAGCTTGCGGGGTTTCAAATCCTGCGACAAGCGCGATATGTATGCCTAGTTTGGGTGATTGCGCAGCAGCCGGGCCGGCTCAGGCACTGGTGCTGACCACCTGGCCCTGAAGCTGCACGATCATCTTCGCAATGCGGATGACGGCGTCGCTTGGCACGGTGCGCAATACTTCGCCGGTTTCGTTGTCGATGAGGGAGACCACCACTCTTTGGGCCTCCGGATCGATGTCGAAGCGCATGCCCGTGGACCAGGCCTTCAGGCTGCTGTTCACGTCCTCCAGCGCCCGGCCCAGGGACTGGCCCGCACTGCCTTCGCGATCGGCCTGGCGCTGATTCGGATCGCCCGCCGCAATGGTCTCCGCGGACGGCGTCACTTCGCGCGCGGGCTCGGGAAGAGCCGGACGCTCAATGTCCAGCGCCACCGGGTTCATGGGAAGTGATGCCGTAGAGTTCGAGGTAAGCGGATTGACCATCGGTAGATGCTCCCGAGCAGTATTGACAACGGGAATAACGACGCCGGGCCCCGATACTTTATGGCGCGGCTTCGTGTCCGCCCTGCGGCCGGCTTGGCTCAATAGCCGGAACAGGCCGCTAAAGTCCCATTTGATCCAGCCGTATGGCGGCGTGCGGCGGGCGAAAATACAGCATGTCGTCTTTGCCCGTCTTTCAACCTTGCATGTTCAACTCTGAAGACCTGCTGGTCAGGCAGTACACCCCGCTGGTGCGCCGAGTCGCCTTGCAGCTGGTCGCACGCCTGCCCGCCAATGTCGAGCTTGACGACCTGATGCAGGCGGGCATGATGGGTTTGCTGGATGCGGCGCGGCGCTACCGCGAAATGGCCGACGCCCAGTTCGAGACCTACGCGACGACCCGCATACGTGGCGCCATGCTGGATGAATTGCGCAGCCAGGACTGGTTGCCGCGCAGCGTGCGCAGCAAGTCCAGGCAGATCGAGTCCGCGATCCATGAACTGAACCATCGCCTGTTGCGGGCGCCTTCCGAGGCCGAGGTGGCCGACGAACTGGGCATGCCGCTCGAGGCCTATCAGGAGATGCTGGAAGAGGCGCGCGGCATCCAGGTCATACATTACGAAGACCTGACGCGCAGTCCGGAAGACAGGAGGGAGGGCGCCGATGCCGCCGCGGATCCGGAGCTTTCCGCCTGGGACAATCCACTGGAGCGCCTGGTGTCCCAGGGGCTGCGCTCGGCCCTGGTCGAGGCCATCCAGTCGTTGCCGGAGCGTGAGCAATTGCTGCTTTCGCTGCAGTTCGAGCACGACCTCAATCAGAAGGAGATCAGCCTGGCCCTGGGGGTGACCGAAGGCCGGGTTTCCCAGTTGCGTTCACAGGCGGTGGTCCGCATACGGGCTTTCCTGGCGGCCAATGCCTGGAATGTCGAGCCCAGCGAGGGCTATGCCGAGAGCAAGCTGATATAAATCATTGCAAGAGTGTTAATCTTCTACCTGCGGGTGCAGATCCGGCGCCAGGCCGCCGCCCGCGCATCCCCGCGCGGGGCCAGATACCGGAAGAAAAATTGGATTACGTCGCATCTTGCAACCTGCCCACCCCCTGGGCGGTATTTCAGCTACATGGTTTCGTCAAGCCTGATACGGGCAAGGAGCATGTCGTTCTTACCCTGGGAGACGTCGGAGACGGCCGGCCGGTACTGGCGCGCATCCACTCCGAATGCCTGACGGGCGACGGCCTGTTCAGCCAGCGTTGCGACTGCGGCGCCCAGCTCGAGACCGCCCTGAAGGCCATTGCCGCCGAAGGCCGGGGCGCCTTGCTGTATTTGCGCCAAGAGGGGCGCGGCATCGGCCTGCTCAACAAGATACGCGCCTACAACCTGCAGGACCAGGGCGCAGACACGGTCGAGGCCAACGAACGGCTGGGCTTTCCGGCCGACATGCGCCGCTACGACCTGTGCAAACCCATGCTCGATCACTTTGGCGTGGCCAGCCTGCGGCTCATGACCAACAACCCGCGCAAGGTCGACCAGATTCGCGCCACCGGCATCGAGATCGTCGAGCGCATTCCCCTGCAGGTCAATCGCAACCCGCACAATGAAGGGTATCTGCAGACCAAGGCCGCCAAGCTGGGGCATTGGCTCAAGACCACCCTGACCGAGCCCGATCAATGAGCGGCTGGTACATTCTGCCCAACGGCAACATCCGCCATGTGGACGGGCTGGAGATACAGCCCGAGCTCGACTGGTTTCCCACCAATGAAAGCCTGCTGGCCTATATGGAAGGGCAGAGGGCTGCGGGCTGCTCCGAAGCCCAGATCGCCCGGCGCGTCATGAGCCTGGCGGTCGAGTGCGAGGAATGGGTCAAAGAGAACCTGGGCTGATCCGCTTCGGTTTCTCGGTGCGCCAGGCCCGTCTTTGCGTCTTCTGGTTTCGAATTGGGCGGCCGGTGGCCGGCCGGCTTCCTTACATGAAGCGCATCTTGAAGCGGCGTCCCTTGATGGTGCCGTTGGCCAGCTTGTCGTAGGCTTCATCGGCGATCGACCGCTTCAGGGCGACAAAGGTCACGAAGTCGAATACGTCTATCTTGCCCAGGCTGTCGAAGGGCAGGCCGGCGTCCTTGGTCAGCGCGCCGACCAGGTCTCCGGCCCTGAGCTTGTTCTTCTTGCCGCCCTGTATGCACAGGGTGATCATGGGGGCTTCCTGCGGACGGCCGGGCGACCGGGGCAGGGACTCGAGACGCTGCCATGGCAAGGGCGTGCCGCGGTAGTCTTCGATGCGCTGCGCGCGATGCCGTTCATGCGGGGCAACCAGGCTGAAAGCCAGGCCTTTGGCTCCGCCGCGCCCCGTGCGTCCGATGCGGTGCACGTGTACCTGGGGCTGGGCCGCGAGTTCGGCGTTCAGCACGGCATCCACCGAATGCATGTCCAGCCCACGCGCTGCGACGTCCGTAGCCACGAGCACCGAGCAGCTCTGGTTTGCGAACTGCACCAGGATGTCTTCGCGGTCGCGCTGCTCCAGGTCGCCGTGAAGGGCCAGCACTGAAAAGCCCCTTTGCTCCAGGAATTCGGCCAGTTCGTGTACCTGGGCCTTGGTGTTGCAGAAGGCCAGGGTCGACACCGGCCCGAAATGGACGAGCAGCCTGGCCACGGCGGCCAGGCGCTGGTCTTCCTCGATCTCGTAGAAATGTTCTTCGATCCGGCTTTCCGGCACCAGGGCCTCGACGCGCACCTCGACGGGATCGTGCAGGAAGCGCGCGGCGATTCTTTGCACGTTGTCGGGATAGGTGGCTGAAAACAGCAGGGTTTGCCGCTTGCGGGGACAGGCTTTGGCGATTTCGGCCATGTCGTCATGGAAGCCCATGTCGAGCATGCGGTCAGCCTCGTCCAGGACTAGGGTGCGCAGGCCGGACAGATCGACGGTGTTGCGCCGCAGGTGGTCGCAGAAGCGGCCGGGAGTGGCGACGATGATGTGCGCGCCGTGGCGCAGGGAGTCGATCTGGCGCTCGAGTGAAGCGCCGCCCGCCAGGACCAGTACCTTGACGTTGCCGGCATGACGCGCCAGGCGCCGCAGCTCCTGTGCCACTTGGGCGGCCAGTTCGCGGGTGGGGCAGAGCACCAGCGCCTGTGTGCCGAACCAGGCGGGCTTGAGCGTGTGCATGATGCCCAGGCCGAAGGCGGCGGTTTTGCCGCTACCGGTCATGGCCTGGGCGATGACGTCGCGCCCCTGCAGGATGGCCGGCAGGCTTTGCGCCTGGATGGGCGTCATCTGCGTGTAGCCGAGCTGGTCGAGGTTGTCGAGCACGGGGCGCGAAAGCGCGGTGCTGCTGAACAAAAGAGAGGTGCTCACCGTGCGCCTGCCAATAGCTGAAGAAGGCTGATTTTAGCAGGCGGGTCTTGCGATCAGTCGCTCAGGCGGCCAGGGCGGTCAATTCGGTGATGGTTCCGAGCGCCTTGTTCATGGCGCCACGCTTGGCTTCTTCGCCCAGGTTGACGCCTTCGGCCCGCACGAACTGGACGCCGGTGATGCCGAAGAAACCGAAGATGGTTTGCAGGTAGCTTTCCTGGTGCTCGAGCGCGCGGCCCTGCTCGGAGGTCGAATAGGCGCCGCCGCGCGACGAAGCCACTATCACCCGCTTGCCGCCGGCCAGGCCCACGGCGCCGTTCTCGGTGTACTTGAAAGTGCGACCGGCCTGTGCAAGGCGGTCTATCCAGGCCTTGAGCTGGCTGGGAATCGTGAAGTTGTACATGGGGGCGCCCACCACGACGATGTCGGCATTTAGGAACTGCTGCAGCAGTGTTTCCGTCAGTTCGTTCTCGCGGCGCTGCATATCGGAAAGTTCGGGGGCGTCGGGAGCCAGGCGAAAGCCTAGGGAGTCGGCCGAAAGGTGCGAGGGCGTCTGGGCGGCCAGGTCCAGGTATTGAATCTCGATGCCGGGTTCGGCTTGGGCATAGTGGTCCACGATGCGCTGGGTCAGTTCGCGCGAGATGGAGGCTTCGCCGGTGATGGCGGAGTCGATGTGCAGAAGCTTGGTAGTCATGGATGGTTCTCCGTTGATGTTCGTTTGGCCGAAGGCCTTTGCGCCCGCAACTGCGGTGGCTGCCCGCTTGTGAGGGCGAAGCGTGGCGCAAAGGCCTGGGCATGTAGGAACATGGTAGCCAGCGGAGGCCAGCTTGATTAGCCGGTCTTCCCGGAATTTATTGTTCCGGTTTTGGAATGAATGCAGTGATTTTGGTTTTTCAGGCCCATTTTTGGGCTTTTTTTTGAGGCGGGAGGGAAACGGAAAAGCGAAACAGAAAGACCCGTGCCGGATGCGCCGGCACGGGTCTGGAATCCACTCAGTGTCGAGAGGTTGTCTGCAAGGGAAAAGCCCGCAAGAACTTCCTGGAGTTCTTGTGGGCCCCAAGGCCTTTCAAGCGTCCTGGGCGTTCCCGAACATGCCCGCCTGGAAATCCTCGAATGCCTGGATCAATTCCTGGCGGGTGTTCATCACGAAGGGGCCGTGCTGCGCAATCGGCTCGCCCAGCGGTATTCCGGCTATCAACAGGACACGCGCCGGACCATCGCTTTCAAGCACTACGCCGTCGGAGCCCGGCTCGTTGCGCAGGATCGCCATTCTTTGCTCGCCGACTGCCGCATCGCCCACCCGCACATTGCCGCGATAGACATAGACGAAAGCGTTGGCCGCCGCCGGCAGCGACTGGCGAAAATCGCCCGGCCCCTCGAAGTGAAGGTCGAGGTAAAGAGGCTCTGTCACCGCCCGCTGCATTGCGCCTTCGACCCCATGGCTCGAGCCCGCGATGACCCGGACAAGCACGTTGTCTATCCGCACCTCGGGAATCTCGGCGCTTTGGATGTCGCGATACCAGGGGTCGGTCATCTTGTCCCTGGAAGCCAGGTTGAGCCAAAGCTGGAAGCCCTCCATCCGGCCGGCCTCTTGTTCGGGCAGTTCGGAGTGGATCACGCCGCGTCCCGCCGTCATCCATTGAACGCCGCCGTTCTGCAGCAGGCCCTCGTGGCCGTAGCTGTCGCGGTGGCGCATCTGGCCGGCAATCATGTAGGTAACTGTCTCGAAGCCCCGGTGCGGATGGTTCGGAAAGCCGCGGATGTAGTCGTCGGCCTCGTCGCTGCCGAAGGCGTCGAGCATCAGGAAGGGGTCGAGCCGGCGTTGAAGGTCTTGCGTCAGGACCCGGGTCAGCTTCACGCCCGCGCCGTCGGAGGTGGGCATGCCGTCGACCAGCCGCTCGATGCTGCGCGGGTGGTCGACGCGTTCGGTCTGGATAGTGGCTGTGTTCATGGCGTATGCTCCGTTGGAATAGGCCGGCGGGCCCTGCGATGCTGCAAATGGGCATTCAGGGCATCGGCGCGGCACGGTTTCACTCTTGATTTCATTATATGGAGCGAATGCGCGGGAAATAAGGGCTTTTCGGGAACGCATTGTTGCACCAGTGGGCTGTTCCTACATCCCGCGCCACTACCGAAGGTACCGCCTCGCGCGGCCTGGCCGCGCGAGGCGGCCCTTCTTCCGTCGAAGCCGCGGGCGATCGTGTACAATCGCCCCGTCATCAGGGAGTAGCCGCACCCCGCAAAGGGGTGGTCTGCGTCAACACACTTGGCCTTACAGGGTCATGGCGCAAACAGCTCGGGCCTTTCGTCCGCATCAGCCTGGCAAGACTTTTGACCACCTGTCTCCGTCAACCGGCCGGGGCTGGTGGTCGATCGTCCAACGCCGGCCACGGATATCCAACTACATGCAAGCTTTCCTCGTATCCACCGGTGTGGTCGCTTTGGCCGAAATCGGCGACAAGACGCAACTGCTGGCTTTTATTCTTGCCGCGCGTTTCCGGCGTCCCTGGCCCATTATCGCGGGCATTTTCTGTGCGACCCTGGTGAACCACGGCCTGGCCGGCATGCTGGGGGCGTGGATCACGTCGGTGGTCCAGCCTGCGACCCTGCGCTGGCTGCTGGGGCTTTCCTTTATTGCCATGGCCGCGTGGGTGCTGGTGCCCGACAAGATCGACGAGGACGAGGCGCCGTCGGCCGGCAGGCTGGGCATTTTCGGTGCTACGGTAGTTGCGTTCTTTCTGGCCGAGATGGGGGACAAGACCCAGGTGGCGACGGTCGCGCTGGCGGCCAACTATGCGTCGGTGACCGCGGTGGTGCTGGGCACGACGCTGGGCATGCTGATCGCCAACGTGCCCGCCGTGCTGATTGCCCGCAAGGTGGTCGAACGCGTGCCGATGAAGCTGGTCCATGCATTGGCCGCGCTGATCTTCGCCATTTTGGGTGTACTGACCCTGGCCGGGGTGGGACAGGGCCTGTTCTAGCGGTGAAACGCTCAGGCGCGCAGCGTCTTGAGCGCCTCGGCCCAGCGATGCAGTTCGTCCAGCATGGTGTTGGCGGCGTTTTCGATGAGTTCGTTGGACTTGAACTTGCGGTTTTCGTCGAGCAGCGTGGCGACCATGGGGATGGCCACGCCTTCGACCATGGGCATCATCTTCAGGGTGGTGACCAGTTGCTTTTCCAGCTGGACGGCGCGCATGCCGCCCGATACCCCGCCATAGCTTACGAAGCCGCAAGGCTTGTAGTTCCACTCTTTATAGACATAGTTCAACGCGTTGACGAAAGAGGGCGGGGGGCCATAGTTGTATTCGGGCGTGACGAAAGCATAGGCGTCGGCCTGCGACACGCTGGCGCTCCAGGCCTTGGTGTGCTCTTTTTCGTACTTGCGCTGCACCGGATGGTTCGCTTCATCGTAAAGCGGCAGGTTGAAGTCGGCCAGATCGACCAGCGAGGCGTCGAACTTGCCGTGGCGGGCGGCGAAATCCTTGAACCACGTGCCTACCGAGGGGCCTACGCGGCCGGGGCGGGTGCTGCAGATAATGACTTGAAGCTTGAGCGACATGTTTCGGTCTCCGGAGTGTTGAATGACTCAACCCGCATTCTACACATCTGGCCGGGCGCGCTACTTGCTGGAACAGCATTGCGACAACTTCGAGGAAAAAGTCATGAATAAAACGCTCATCGCCACCACCGGCATCCTTCTGTGCGCCGGACTGGCCGCCTGCACGACCCCGAGGGACGCGACCCAGCTTTCGCAAAAGACGGTGCATTATGTCTGCGGCCCGCAGGGCGCCCAGCAGCCCCTGACGGTCCAGTACACCTTCCAGGGTACCGAGGCATTGGCCGCCAAGGTCATCTACAACGCACAGGCGGTGGACCTGACGCGCGCCACGGCAAGCAATGCCGACATGGTGGGCAACACCTTCCGGGGCAACGGCTACACCTGGACGACGGACAAGTTCAACTTTGACACCGTGGGCGAGACCCAGGGCAATATGCTTACCCAGGACGTCGTCCAGACCGTCAACGGCCAGCAGACCACGGTCAGCAACATCATTGCCAACAACTGCATGGTGTCGGGCCCCATCAGGACCCATCCCAACAATACGGCCAACCCTCCTCAATGAACGAGCTCGAAGCCGTGGCGCACTTCATGCAGCGCCACGGCCTGCTCCTTGTCACGGGCGAGTCGTGCACGGCCGGCCTGATCGCGGCCCGGCTGGCGGATGTCCCCGGCGCCGGGCAGTTGCTGGACTGCGCTTTCGTGGTGTATTCGCCCGACGCCAAGAAGCAATGTCTGCATGTCGGTGAACAGACCCTGAGGGAACACAATCTGACCAGCGAGCCCGTTGCTCGTGAAATGGCGCGGGGCGCCCTGGCCAACAGCTTGCGCGCCAATGTGGCCATTGCCAACACAGGGCTGGCCGATGACAGCGATGACGAGATTCCCGCCGGGACGCAATGTTTCGCCTGGGCATTCCGGGACGCCGCCGGCGGCGCTCCAAAGCTGTACTCCGAAACACGGCGTTTTCGGGGAGACCGCAGCGAGATCCGCGAGGCCAGCGCCTTGTATGCCCTGCAGGGCATACAGCGGTATTTCGAGAAAATGCACGTCCTTTGAATCCTTGGCCAGCTCGCATGCGGCTTCAGGCGGAAAGGCCTGAGCCGGGGACGACGAACGGTCCCCTTCGGGCGGCGGCTATTGTTGGGGATGGGGACTGCGCAGCGGGTCGAAATCCTCCCAGCGGCCTTGATTCCAGCGTCCGTGGGCGCGCTCGACCTCCATGCCTCCGGCATTGCGCAGCAGGGCGGCGATTTCGCCCTGGCGTTCAGGGGGAGTGTGCACGGCAAGCAGCACGCCGGCCCGGCGGCCTTCGGTCGCCTTGGCGCGGGCCGCTTCAAAGCGGCCTTGCCGGCGTGGCCGGCCAAGAGAGTACATGGCGCCCGCCAATGAGCCCACATAGGCGCCGACGGCCACGCCTCCTACAACGGGCAGGGGAGAGGTGGTGAACAGCCAGGCCACGATGCCGCCCAGGAATGCTCCCGCCAGGCCCACGAGGGCGGCCCCCGCCACGGCCGTTGCCGGAGCCCCCTTGGAATTGGGGTCGGCGGCGCGGTCCCCCCCCAGCGGATAGCGATCGTGCCAGCCGGCGGGGTTGACGAAGAAGGTATGCAGTTCATCCGCCGTCACGCCTTCGCTCATCAATGCGGTGGCGGCTTTTTCGGCGTCCTCGAATGTATCAAAACGGGCGGCTACGATCAGTGCCATGTTGCATCCTCCTTCTTCTCGGTTTCGACGCCAGAGGATGTGCTCCCCGCGCGGCGTCCCTGCTGGCCGGACAGCAATAACCATGCCGTCGAAGTCCCGGGGCAGGCGCGGCGCTGTGCCGAAATAGCCGCACTTATCCCTTTCGGTGGCATGGATTATTTCCAGTTTCTTGTTAAATCGTTGTAATATTCTAAATGAGAATTAGTCTCATTCAGGTAGTTGTAAGAATAACGAGGAGAAGTAAACATGCGACCCACTCAGACCCTGCTCGGGTCTTCCCTTGCCCTTGCGCTGGCCACCCCGAATCTTGTCTTTGCCCAGGCGCAAGCCCCTGCGTCGCCTGCCGGCGACGGCGGGCAACGGCCGGCCCTGCTTGCCCCGGTTACGGTGCTGGGCGTGGACGACAGGTCTTACGTGGCGCCCGAGGCGTCTCAAAGCAAATTCACCGCTCCCCTGGTCGACACGCCCAAGTCGGTGCAGGTCATCCCGCAAGCAGTCATCCGGGACAGCGCTGCCACTTCGCTGGAAGACGTGCTGCGCAATACCCCCGGCATTACTTTTGGCGCGGGCGAGGGCGGGCAGCCCTTGGCCGACCGGCCTTTCATCCGGGGCAGTTCGTCGGGCGGCAACATTTATGTTGACGGCATACGCGACCCGGGGGGCCAGACACGCGAAATCTTCAACCTGGAAAGAGTGGAAATCGTTCGAGGGGCGGATTCCGCCTTTGGCGGCCGCGGATCGGGAGGCGGCAGCATCAACCTCGTCAGCAAGCGGGCGAAGCTGGGCAACTTTGCACACGGCTCGCTGGGGTTCGGCAACGACAGCTATCTGCGCGCCACCGTCGACGGCAACTGGCAATTCAACGACAACTCGGCCTTCCGCCTGAATGCGCTGGGCGCCAAGGGCAACATCCCGGGCCGCAACCACGTCGATTACCAAAGGCTGGGTATTGCGCCCTCTCTGGCACTGGGCCTGGGCACGCCGACGCGCGTGACCTTCAGCTTCTACCACCTGAACACCGACGACATGCCCGATTATGGCGTGCCGACCGCTCGCAAGGCGCCCGAACTGAGCAATGGCACGGGCATACTGGACGTTGGCCGGGACACCTTCTATGGGCTGCACGACCGCGATTTTCGCAAAACCAGTGCCGACATCGGCACCATCGAGATCGAACACGACCTGACCGACCGCCTTACCCTGCGCAACGCCACCCGTTACGGCGAAACTATCAACGACTATGTGGTTACCAATCCCGGGGACGGAACCGTCGAGATGAATCCGGCAGATGGGCAGTACTGGCTGCAGCGCGGGCTTAAATCGCGCTGGCAGAAAAGCACCATACTGACCAACGTCACTGAGCTTAGCGGCGAGGCAAACACCGGCTCGCTGAAGCATCGCTTCAACTTCGGCATCGAACTGGCGCGCGAAACCATACGCAACGCCAGCTACAACGTATCCACGATCACCGGACGGTCCTGCCCGGCGGTGTTCGGGGCGGGCGAGCTGGATTGCACGCCTTATCTGTCGCCCAATCCGAACGACCCGTGGTCGGGCACGATCGAGCGCGCGCCGCTGAGCCTGGATGCCGACTCCACGACTCAGGCCGTCTACCTGTTCGACACCATCGATCTCTCGGACGCATTCCAGGTCAATGCCGGCTTGCGATACGACCGCTATCGGATCTCGGGCATGCAGAGCGGGCGCGGCGGCTCCGTCGAAGGAAGCAGCCGCTGGAACACCTTCAACTATCAATTGGGCCTGGTGTACAAGCCGGCACCCAACGGCAGCATTTATATTTCCTACGCCACGGCATCCACGCCTCCCACGGTCAGCGGCGGCGACCAGGAGGGAATCTCCCAGAACATGGACGACCTCAAGCCCGAGAAAAGCAGCACCATCGAACTGGGAACCAAGTGGAATGTGCTGAACGAGCGCCTGGGCCTGACGGCAGCTTTGTTCCAGACCGAACGCAGGGACGCCCAGATCGAGATCGAGCCCGATGTGTTCGAGCAGGCGGGCAAGACGCGGGTGCGTGGCCTGGAACTGGGCATAGCGGGCCAGCTTACGCCCAAGTGGAACGTGTTCGGCGGCTACACCTATATGGACAGCGAACTGGTGCGCGGCGCCTATGACGGCGTGAACGAGGGCGACCCTCTCGCCAATACGCCCAAGCACAGCCTAAGCCTGTGGACGACCTACCAGGTCATGCCCGAACTGACCGTGGGCGGGGGCGCCTACTACGTGGGCAAGCGGTACGGCGGCAACCAGGGCGGCGCGGGCGGCGGAGCCAACGAGGTCTACATGCCCGCCTACTGGCGTTTCGACGCCATGGCGGCCTACCAGGTCAACAAGAACCTGGCCCTGCAGCTCAATGCGCTGAACATCGCAGACAAGAAGTATTTCTCACGCACGAACGGCGTTCATCACGCCGATTTCGGGCCGGGCCGCCAGATCATACTCAGCGCCAACCTGCGTTATTGAAGAAATAGGCTAGACCCGGCCCATGGACTCGAGTTCCGTGAGCCGGGTCGCTGTACCGGCGGTTTGCGCCGGACGGAGCCTAGGCGCGGCCCGTGCGCGGGCCGAGAGAAGGGGCCGCATCCTTGCGGCCCTGATTGCCGGTTTTGGTCATATGTCCTCAGGGTCTTCGGGAAACCGAGGAAAGCTCCCTGCTACGGTCCGCCCAGTCGACCCAGGCGACGGCAAGCAGTAGTGCAACGCCCAAGCCATAAAGAATCAGCGGAATGCTTTCATGCGACATGACGGTCTCCCTGAGGGTGGTGAAGCGTGTTGGCAGTGGCCGCAACACCAGCAATTAGCGTGCCCGCAGGGAGGAGCCGGGCGGAACGGACCCTGCATCCGCTCATTTTATGCGCCGCCGCGAAGCCGGCGTATCGGCCGAATGGCCGAGTTATTCGGTGATGTCGATTTCCTTGGTTTCCTTGCCCAGCAAAAGGGCTATCAGGGTCAGGGCGCTCATGGCCGAGAGGTACAGGCCGACCAGGGTCGGGCTGCCTTGGCCCAGCCCCCACAGCCATACGGCGACAAAAGGCGCCAGCGCGGCCCCCAGGATGGACGAAACGTTGTATGAAATACCCGAGCCCGTGTAGCGGATATGGGTCGGGAACAGCTCGGGCAGGAGCGCGCCCATGGGGCCGAATGTAAGGCCCATGAGGCTGAAGCCGATGATCAGCCAGGCCATGGCGCCGACGAAGCCGGCATTCAGCAGGGGCGTCCAGAACAAGCCGAACACGATAATGCCCAGGGTGACCGCGATCAGTGTCTTGCGTCGGCCAAAGCGGTCGGCCCAGGGCCCCGACACCAGGGTGAACACACCGAAGAACAGCACGCCGGCGATCAGCATCATGACGAAATTGTTGTAGCTGTATCCCAGGCCCGAAAGCTGGCCGCTTGCCGGCACCACGGGAGCGCGGCCGTAGCTTAGCGAGAAGGTG
Organism: Pusillimonas noertemannii; assembly: GCF_003096595.1. Taxonomy (GTDB): domain Bacteria; phylum Pseudomonadota; class Gammaproteobacteria; order Burkholderiales; family Burkholderiaceae_B; genus Pusillimonas; species Pusillimonas noertemannii. Next base: position 1,380,402 of record NZ_QEKO01000001.1, read on the forward strand.
GTCATCAGGTAGAACAGCACGTAGGTGGCCAGCATGTAGAACGTGCCCAGGATCAGCTCGCGCCAGTGCGTGCTTGCCACTTCACGCAAGGGCAGCTTGACCACCTTGCCGGTGTTCACCGCCTTGGAGAAGGCGGTGCTTTCGACCAGGTGCAGGCGCACCCACAGGCCGACGATCACCATGACGGCGGAAAAAAGGAAGGGAATGCGCCAGCCCCAGTTCAGGAAGGCTTCCGAAGGACGCGAAGGGTCGTCCGAAGGCATCAGCGCCGCCACGATAAGGAACAGGCCGTTGGCGATGATGAACCCCAGCGGCGCCCCCAGCTGCGGGAAAGTGCCGTACAGCGCGCGTTTGCCTTTGGGGGCGTTTTCGGTCGCCACCAGCGCGGCGCCCGACCATTCGCCGCCGATGGCGAAGCCCTGGCCCAGGCGCAGCAGCACCAGCAGCATGGGCGCAAACCAGCCGATGGTATGGTACGTGGGCAGCAGGCCGATCAGGAAGGTCGCAATGCCCATGGTAAGCAGGGCGGCCACCAGCGTCGTCTTGCGGCCGACCTTGTCGCCCAGGTGCCCGAAGAACACGGCGCCCAGCGGCCGCGCAACCATGGCCGCGCCAAAGATGGCAAACGAGGCGAGCAGGGCGGTGGTCTCGTTTCCCGGCGGGAAAAACAAATGGGGAAAGACCAGCACCGCGGCCGTCGCATAGACGTAGAAATCGTAGAACTCGATGGTGGTGCCGATGAGGCTGGCGAGGATGACGCGGGATCGTGAATTGGCGGGTTGCGCCGGCGCCGAGACGGTCGAAGCGGTGGTGGGCATGGAAAAAGGCTAGAGAAGTGCGAGCTCGCAAGGGATGGGAGCACGGCCCGTAATGCCGCGCTGCCGGAGGGCGACATTGTACTTCAGCGGCACGCAAACCCGCTTGTGAAAATGTAATGCCGGAAGCTCTACCCTATCGCCGGCGGCGCCATGCGGGCGCCGCCGCGACATGAGCATCGCAGGGGAAGCGGGTGGCCGGCACCGGGGCGAGCGTTCGCAGGCCCCGGCTCGGCCACGCTGATCAAGCCGGACTCGAAGGGCAGTCCATGCCCATGCCGGCCTCGATGATGGCGCGGTCGGCGTCGTCGGTCTTGCCGTCGTGGTTGAAGTCGTACCAGCTGGATTGGGCCACGCCCTTGTACAGGTTCAATTGGCTGAGCTCGGTCCAGTTATCGAGGTCTCTCTGGTCGACCACGCCGTCGCGGTTACCGTCGCCCGGGCAGTTGAGCTTGTCGTACTGGTAGTTGTAGCTGGCCACCTGGTCGCGTTCGTCCATTTCGGCCTTGAGCAGGGCATAGGCCTGCTGCGCCTCGGTGGGAAGGGGGGCGGTGATGGTGGGAGAGCCTATCGCGATGGCGCTGCCCTCGCGGTCGAGCGTGGGGTTGGGCACGGCCATGTCCACCTTGTAGAGCTCGTCGGTGTTCTGGTTTTCCACGTAGGTCGAATTGACCGGGTCGGCGGTGTCGATGGAGTAGATCTTGCGGTTCAGGCGCACCAGCTTGTACTGGCCGTCGCTGACCGCCTTTTGCGAATCGGGCAGGACGTCGACCTTGTCGCCGGCGTCCAGCCCCTGGCGGTAGGACATGACCTGGCCGCACTGGCTGAAGCCTTCGGCAGGCACGTCCGCCAGCCCGGAGTTGACGCCGTACCAGATGCCGCTCTGGTCGTCGCACAAGGCCTTGTTGGGGAAGATGGTGAAGCACACATTGGCGGCTTCGATCACGCAGGGCTGCGGGGTGATGGAGGTGGCCGGGTTGGTGAAGTTGGTGCCCATCTCGGCGAAATTCAGCGTGCGGATGGGGCCCTGGCCGGGGTCGGTCAGGTAGGCCAGCATGGGCTGTGCGTCCACGGGCCGGTTGGCGGGCACAATGGCGTCTACGTCGGCACCGGCGATTTCCGCGAACAGGCGGTACAGGTCGGGCGAACTGACCTGGTGCGTGATTTCGCGGCCCGGGTCCTTGACCATGGGGCCGGCCACCAGCAGGGGCACCGACACGCCGGTCTGGTAGGCGAAGCCCTTGGCGCGTGTGGGGTCGAAGCGGCCCGGCTCGGTGAACTTCACGCTGTTGACGTAGGTGCCGTTGTCGCCCATGACCACCACGATGGTGTTGGTCTTTTCGGGCTGGTAGTTCAGCGTGCCGTCATCGTTCCAGGTGGCCAGGTCCAGTTCGACCAGCAGCCGGCCGATTTCCTTGTCCATGGCCTCGAGCATCAGGTTGGTGATGAGGTGGTCGTCGATCAAGGCCGTGATCTGGCCGGGAACGCCCTCGATGTCGCTGGCCGGCGAGCACACCAGGTTGTCGTTGCGGCCCCGGGTGGTATCCGAGATGAGCGACAGGGGCGGCAACTGCAACGGGGCATGGATGGCCGAGTACCCCACCGACATCATCCAGGGGGTGTCGCCGCTTTGCTGCTTGGCCCAGGCCACGGCGCGGTCGGTTTCCATGGTGCTGCGGTAGCCACGCGCCGAAGGATCGGCCGCCGTGACCTTGTTCGTGCGGCCGTCGGGCCAGCTTTGGACGAACTCGCCGGTGTAATAGCCATTCTGCGTGTCGAAATCGATGTAGCTGGGGCGGGTGGCCTGGCACGATTGGCCGGGGTCGAAAATGCCGCCGCGCTCCATGCAGCTGCGGCCCGGCGTGGCAATGTCTTCGCCGCGCGAAATGGATTCGCAGCCGCCCGTTGCCACGTAGCAGGCGCCGACGTCGGCGCCATTGGCAGGGTCCATCGTGGTGTTCGAGACAAAGCCGCATTTGTACGTGCCTTCGGCCACGTTGCTGAGCCCGGCGCGCGTGTCGATCGGAAAGGGGGCGCCGTCGAGATAGCCGTCGAAGTAGTCCCAGCCCAGTTTCCACATGGTCTGGTGGCCGTAGGGCAGGTTGGCGGCAGTGTCCAGGTCGGTGCCGGTCAGGTGCATTTTGCCGATCAGCGCGCTGGTGTAGCCTTGTGTGTCCAAGAGCTTGGGCAGCGTCATTTCGTAAGGCGAGATCTCGGAATTGGCCAGGTCGGTGGACACTACCGCGTTCAGGACGTTGGTGCTGGACGGATACCGGCCCGTAAAGAAGGTGGCGCGTGTGGGGGTGCAGGTGGGCATGGCCCAGGCCTGGCGGAATTGCAGGCCGGCCTGGGCGATGGCCGCCAGGTTGGGCGTCTTGGGCGGCACGGCGCCGCCGTAGCCATAGAAGGCCAGCTGGTCGAGGCCGAGGTCGTCGAGCACGATGAACAGAATGTTGGACTTTTGCGCCGTGGGCGGCTGGGGCTTTGGATCGCTTCCGCCGGAGCACCCCGCCAGCGCCAGGGCCGACGTGGTTGCCAGGAGCAGGGTGGACAGCTTGCGGCGTTGAGTTTTTTTCATGTTCGATCTCCCCCGAATCAGCTTGCGCGCAGCCAAATCATATGTGTCTAAATGTAGTGCCAGCATAAGGTAGGTAGGCCTCATGGCGCAATATTTTTTCAGGATGAGTGCTAAAGAAACCAGTCGTTACGCTGGGGTTTCGGCACCGGAAAAACTCTCGCAGAATCTAGTCTCCACGCCGGCTTTCCATGGCTGAAGCACTGGCACATCCGGCGGAAAGCCGCATGCGGCGGTTGCCGCACGGCCAGGGCGGCAATGAGGCGAGCGGCGTTGCCCTTGATAGCCTGTTGTGCATACCGACTAGTTGGTTTAAAATAAAACCAACTAGTCGGTATGGTTTGATGGAGAGGGCGCTTCACGCCTGCGTCCTCCCAAGGCAAGGCTCATGAAACAGAAAAATACACACCCTCCGGCCATGCAGTCCGCGGCAGGCACGCTGTCCCGCGGGGCCCTCTCGCGCAGCCGCATCCTCGACGCCGCCCTGAACGTCTTCCGCGCCCAGGGCTATGCCGCCACCACCGTCGACGACCTGTGCCGCGGCGCAGGGGTTACCAAAGGCAGTTTCTTCCATCACTTCGAAAGCAAGGAGGCGGCCGCACTGGCTGCCATCGAGCATTGGAACGAGGTAACCGCGGCCCTGTTTGCCGATGCGCCGTACTGGCGCGTCAAGGATGCGCGCGAGCGCTTGCTGTCCTATCTCGATTTCCGCGCGCAGCTGGCCAAGGGCGAACTGCCCGAATTCACCTGCCTGCTGGGCACCCTGGCGCAGGAAACCTTCGCCAGCCACCCGGCGCTCCGGGCCGCATGCGCGGCGGGAATAGAAGCCCACGCGCAAACGCTGGTGCCGACCATCCGGGCCGCGCTCGAACGCCATGCCACCGGCGCCGGCTGCAGCGCCGAAAGCCTGGCCCGCCACACCCAGGCCGTGCTGCAAGGCGCGTTTGTTCTTGCCAAGGCGGGCAACGATCCGGGTGCGGTGCTCGACGCCATCGCCCACCTTCGTCACTACCTGGAGCTCTTGCTCCCGCCATCCACCCCACGGAGACATCCATGAAGATAGAACCTTATTTATTCTTTGACGGCCAGGCCGAAGAGGCCATGGCTTTCTATGAAAAGGCGCTGGGCGCCCAACGCGAGGCGGCCATGCGCTATGCCGACTGCCCGGAACCCATACCCGCGGAATACATGCCGCCGGGCGGGCCGCAAAAAATCCTGCATGGCAGCCTGCTCATCCAGGGACAGCGCCTGATGCTCAGCGATGGCGTGCCGCTGGAAAGCGGCGGTTTTCGCGGCTTCAGCCTGGCGCTGCAATACGATACAGAGGAGCAGGCGCGCGCGGCATTCGAACACTTGTCCGCCGAAGGCCGCATCATCATGCCGCTGGGCCCCACATTCTTCTCGCCGTGCTACGGCATGCTTTTCGACCGCTTTGGCGTGCAATGGATGGTAATGCTTGCGGCCGAATCTCCTCCCCAAGCCTGAAGGAGCCACCATGCCTTATTCCTTGACACAAATCCGGGTGTTCGGCGCGCCGGCCGAACGCGTGTATCGCGCGTTGATCGATCCCGCCGCCTTGGCCAAATGGAATCCACCCGATGGTTTCACCGCCGTCGTGCACGAGCTCGATGCGCGGGTTGGCGGAAGTTTCCGCATCTCGTTCATCAACTTCACCAACGGCCAGACGCACAGTTTCGGCGGCGAATACCGTGAGCTCGTGCCCAACGAAAAAATCGTAGCCACCGACCGCTTCGACGATCCCAATCTGCCCGGCGAAATCGTTACCACCTACCTGCTGCGCGAGGTGTCCACGGGCACCGAGCTTGCGGTAGAGCAGATGGGCCTGCCCGACGTCATTCCGGCCGACGCCTGCCGGATGGGCTGGCAGCAGTCGCTTGAACTGCTCGCCCGGCTGGTCGAGCCGGAGATTCCGGCAGAGTAGCCGGGGGGTTCCCTAGAGCCCCCCGGCACAGGCAAGCGTGGTGCCGGTAATATACGAAGCGCTTGGAGACGTCAGCCAGACAATGGCTTCCGCGATCTCGGCGGGCTCTGCCAAGCGCCCCAAGGGGATTTTCGGCGCTATGCGTGCCGGGCGGTCGGGTTCGCCGGCAGCGGCATGAATGCCCGTTAAGGTGCTGCCGGGCGCCAGGCCGCAGACTCGAATGCCTTCGGCGGCGACTTCCTTCGCCAGGCCAAGGGTAAAGGCCTCGAGCGCCGCCTTGCTGGCCGCGTAATGCACGTATTCGCCCGGGCTGCCTGTCCGCGCGGCGATTGAGGAAATATTGACGATCACGCCGCGCGTTCCGTGGCGGCCGAAATTGGCGAGCGCCTCGCGCGCGCACTGCATGGCCCCCAGCACATTGACCCGGAACACTTGCTCGATGGTGGCGTCGGCCGTGTCCATGAACGGGCCGATGGGCCCTGTGATTCCCGCGTTATTGACCAGGGCGTACAGTGCTCCGACCTCATTTTCGATTTCATTGAACATGCGCTGCACATCACCGGCCTGGCCAACGTCCGCCTGGATGATATGCGCCTTGCGCCCCATGGCGCGTATCGATTCGGCAACGCCTCGCACCGCTTGCCCGTCGCGTGAGTAGTTCAGTACAAGATCGTGCCCCGAGCGGGCCGCTGCCAGCGCCGTTGCCGCGCCGATGCCACGGCCGGCCCCGGTGATGAGCATGGCGCCCGGTCTGGCGCCGCGTCGCTGATCGTCAATCATGGCCAGGGCCCATGCCGGAACGCATCATGTCGTTTGCCGCGGGGAAGGCGATCAGGTCCGTGACTCCGAAGTCATGGCCCAGCCGCGACATGATGGCCGTGATCTGGCCGCGATGGTGGGTCTGATGGTTGAACATGTGAAGCAGGATGAGCCCGCGCGGAAGCGTCGCTTCCTGGCGTTGGGAAATGGAAAGATAGGTGATGGACTCTTGCAAAAGCTGCGGGTTCAGCTTCGATACGGTGTCTTGAAGTTCGGAATCCGCTATGGCCCGCTCGCGTGCCAGCGCCTGGAAATCGGCATATAGCTCCTGGTCGAGGGAATCGACCTTGAACGGTTGTCCGGCCAGCCGCCCCAGCCAGACGCGGTCGGCCAGCAGGATATGGTTGAACGTTTTATGAATACTGCCGAAAAAGGCGCCCAGGTCCCGCTTGCGCTCGTCATCGCTCATTCCGGCGCATGCATCGTAAAGCTTTTCGTTCATCCAGCGGTTATAGCCGGCCATCGTCTGGAGCATGGCAAGTTCAGTCATAAAAGCCTCTCTTTGCGTTGCATGAAATTTGTTCAGCCGTTGGGCGGCACGACTTTCAGGCGTCCCTGAAAGCCCGCAGGAAGGCCGGCGTCGCGCAGCCACTCCAGCGCATAAGGCCACAGGACGTCTCGAAAGCGCTCATGGAAAAATGCGAAATGGCCGATCTCTTCTTGCCCAACGTCGCGGGGGCTGAGCCTGAGGTGGCGGCGCTCGCTGGCGCTGTAGTACCTTAGCAGACGGTCCAGCGCCGCCTCGGTTCCGTATGGATCGTCGTCGGTGCCCAGCGCAAGGATCGGAGCACTGACATTGCGGAAGTTCCGGGCCAGGGCGACAGCCTCGGGCAGGCCTGCCTCGGTTTCGACGCCTCGGCGCACGGAATCTTCGAAGCGTGCCCCCATGCGCGCCCAGTCTAGCGCCACGCCTTTCGGCGTGTCCTCCATCCAGCCCAGCCGCTTTGCCGGAAAATAGCCCAGCGCCATGGCCACGACGGGCATCACGACGTGCCATTTCAGGAACATGCTCCGGCGCTGAGCCGGCAGATAGTCCTGCCAGTAGGCGTATTGCGCCCCCATGGTGAAAATCCGGTGTATCCGATATGCCGATGGCGCCAGGCCGATGATAAATCCGCCCGCCGAATGGCCCGCTACGTCTATCGGCTGCTCCGGGAAGTTGCGGTGGACATACTGCAGCACGCCTTCGAAATCGTGCTGCCCCCAGTCGACCCAGTCGGCACGAAACCTCCTTAGCGAACTATGGCGCGACTCGCCGATGCCGCGATAGTCGTAGGTGATGACGTCCCAGCCATGCTGGTGCAGATACTCGGCGAAGCGCGAGTAGTAGCGGCAACGCACGGAGGTGGCCGGATTGATGATGGCCAGAGGACGCGAGCCGGCGTGCTGTACGGCATGGCGCCACTCGAACCCGCCTAGCGGGTAGCCATCTGCTGCAAGAATCTGCATGGGACGAGCCATTCGGCGCCTCAACAGGTGGAGTGAAGTATTTCGCCGACGGCTTCGCCGATTCGGCGAACGGCCCATTCGGTGCGCGGCGTAAAGACTGAGGCATGGCTCAGGCGCATGCAGTTTCTGTACTTTCCCGTTGCGGAAAAGATGTTGCCATGCGCGATGGCGATGCCGTTCTCTTTAAGCATGGGATCGAGCGCGTGCGTGTCGAAGGATTCGGGCAGCTCGATCCACAGTGTGAAGCCCCCTTGTGGATGGCCGATCCGTGTGCCTTCCGGAAAATATCGCCTTACCCATTCGGTCATGATGTCGCGCTGGCGCTGATACTGTCGCCGCATCCGGCGCAGATGCGCCGGGTAGTGTCCCTTTTGCAGGAATTCGGCCACCGCGATCTGCGGCAAGGCCGCCGTGGGCCCCGACCCCGTGTATTTCATGCGCAGCGCTTTGTCGAAATAGCGTCCGGGAGCCATCCAACCCACCCGCAGTCCCGGCGCCAGCGTCTTTGAAAAGGAACTGCACAGCAGGACGCGCCCGTCTTCATCGAGGGCCTTCAGCGCATGGGGCCTGGGCCAGCCGTAGGCCAGGTCGCCGTTGATATCGTCTTCGATGATGGGCACGTCGAATCGCTGGGCCAGGCGGATCAGGCCCAGCCTGCGATGTTCGGGCATGGTATAGCCCAGGGGATTGCTGGCGTTGGGCGTTACCTGGATCGCCTTGACGGGCCAGCGATCGAGCGCGAGTTCAAGTGCCTCGAGGCTGATGCCCTGCAGTGGATCGGAGGGGATCTCGAACACCTGGACGCCCGATTCCTTGAGTATCTGCATCATGCCATGGTAGCTAGGGGACGCGATCGCCACGATATCGCCCGGGGCGCACAATATCCTCACCGCGCAAGACAGGGCTTCCTGGCAGCCGGTCGTGACAATCAGGGAGTCGGGCGCGACATGGTAGCCGGCCTCGACCGCCAGCCGGGAAAGCTGTTGCCTCAGGGCGGCAACCCCTTGCATGTCGTTGTAATGCAAGCTGGCTATGCCCGCGCGGCGGCCCTCGCGGGCGAGCGCCGCCTGCAAGGGCCTTAGCGTAGGGCTTTCGACGTCGGGCATGCCGCGGCCCAGCTGGATCGTCCCGCTTTCGCTCTCGAGATCCAGGAGCTCCTGCACCTGCCCCCACTCCGACACGTCGGTCGGACGCAGGTCGGGCTTGCCCATCTTGGGCAGCTCGGGGGCCGGCCGTGCCGCCGGCACGTACCACCCCGATCGGGGGCGGGCCTCTACCAGGCCGGCCATTTCCAGCCAGCGATAGGCCTGCTGGACGGTCGTGAGACTGACACCGTACTCGAGGCTGAGGGTGCGTACAGAAGGCAGGCGCACTCCCGCCCCGTACAGCCCCCGTTCGATGCGGCTGCCCAGAGTATTGGCTAGGTCGAGGTAACGGCTCATGAATGGCGCGGCCCACATTGAGGGATACATGTGAACATTACTGTAGGGCCGAATCTGTATTGTGGATAGATACAGATCGGACAATTTTCGGGTCTTTTAAGCCTGTATGAACGGGTTTGTATCTTAAAAAACGAGTTCTTCTGTATATTCAATACAGAGGCGGGATCGGTGAAGATTTTCTTCCGGGGCCATGGGGCCTTACAGCACCTGGCAAGGGCACGATGCATTCCGCCGATCTTCTACTTACCTTTTCCCTATTCGCCTTGGCGGCGTCCATCACGCCCGGGCCGAACAACACCATGCTGCTGGCATCCGGCGCCGCCTTCGGATTCCGGCGTACATTGCCGCACATGCTGGGCGTGGCAAGCGGGTTTTTCCTGACCGTGTTGTCGATAGGCCTGGGGCTGGGCGCCGTGTTCCGCTCGTTCCCCGAAGTCTATGCCTGGCTGCGCTACCTGGGGACGGCCTATCTGCTTTACCTTGCCTGGAAAATGGCCAGGCCTGCTCCTTCTCATAAAAACCGGCAAGGCCGGATCGGCGCGGGGCCGTTGGGTTTTCTCGATGCGCTTGCCTTCCAGTGGGTCAACCCCAAATCATGGACCATGGCCGTGGCTGCGCTGAGCGCCTATACGCCGACGGAAAACCATCTGGCCCATGTCGTTGTTCTTTCTTCGGTCTGGACGCTCATCGTCCTGCCCTGTGTCGCCCTGTGGACCGGATGCGGCAGCCTGATCCGAAGAGTTCTGGACGACCCGGTCCGCCAGCGCCGCTTCAATCGCCTCATGGCCCTGCTTCTGGTGGCCTCGCTATATCCGATGTGGAGGTAGCGGCCCGGTTCGCGCTGACCGCCACGGCCGCCATCCGCTATAGTGGCGAAAGTTTCCGGTACAAGCCATCCGGGCTTGGGGAACTAAATGGCGTACGCCCCATCCAATAGTTTGCATTGTGAGATACAATGATCAGTCCACTGGGGTCGATCCGGCTTCGACGTGGGTCACGAAACAGAGCAGGGCATGTCGAGCACCAGTAAGCTCGTAAATCCACTGGAACACTACAAACGCCAACGACGAGCGTTTCGCTCTGGCCGCTTAAGCGGTGAGCCGCTGCACTGATTTGTCTTTGGGTCAGGTAGGGTAAAACCTACAGCAGCGTCATCTACAAAGAATCGGTTCTTGCCAGGTCACTGGGCAAGTTCCTAAACTTAAAGTGAATCGCCAAGGAAGGGCCTGTTGGTTGGCACGCTCCAAGGTTAAAACTTAAAATTAACCGACTACACATGTAGAACTGCCTGCAGAGGGCTTGCGGACGGGGGTTCAATTCCCCCCGACTCCACCAGCTTAGACGGCGGTGGACAGTGACAGACAGCTAGTAAGCATATCGGGAAACCATCCAAAACTGTCTCGAACTGTCCACCGTTTCACACGAGATTCACACAGATTCCAAAAGGCTTCGCGGCATTAACCGCGGGGCCTTTTGTTTTCGCTTTACCGCGGCCAGAGCGTTCGGATAATAGGCCAGATCTCGGCCGGCGATTCGGCGACGGCGTCCGCCTTCCAGGCGGCCACTTCCGACAACGCGCAATAGCCGTATGCCGCCGCCACCGTGTGCATGCCCGCGGCCCGGCCGGCCACGATGTCGCGTTCGTCGTCGCCGACGTAGATGCAATGGGCCGGGTCGGCGCCGGCCTGGCGCGCGGCGTGCAGCAGGGGGGCGGGATGGGGCTTGGAGTGCCCGGTGGTGTCGCCGCCCACCGTGACCACGCACTCGGTGTGCAGACCCAGGTGCTCGACGATGGGCAGGGCCAGGTACTCCATCTTGTTGGTGACGATGCCCCAGGCGTAGCCGTTTTCTTTCAGGGTGCCCAGCAGTTCCGGCACGCCGGGAAAGAGGGTGGTCAGGACAGTCATCTCGGCCTCGTAGTCCTGCAGGAACTGGCGCCGGCATACCTCGTACTCAGGGTGGTCGGGAAGCATGTCCAGGCTGGCCCGCAACAGGCCGCGGGCGCCTTGCGAAGCCATGGGGCGCAGGGCTTCGTAGGGCAGGGGGCCAAGCCCCTTGCGGTGGCGCTGCTTATTGGCTGCGGCAGCCAGGTCGGGGGCGGTATCGGCCAAGGTGCCGTCGAAATCGAACAAGACGAGTCTTTTCATGGAGTAGGCTCCAGTTTTTGTATCTTTACAGTGGCTTCGCCCGCTTCGCTCGATACCCAGGCGCTGGCATCCTGGATATTGATGTTCAGCGCCATTTTTCTTTCGGCCAACCGGCCCAACTCGGCCGACCCGTCCACGTCCAGCACATAGACGCGCAAGTTACGGGCGCGTTCCAGCCCGCTGCGCACGCCCTGCCACCAAAGCGCCGCGTTGCGCCCATAGGCCAGCACCACGACGTCGCTCGAGCGGCCGCAGGCTTTCAGCACGCGCCGCTCATCAGGCAGCCCGACTTCTATCCACTGCAAAATCGCGCCGGTCAGGTCCTTGCGCCACAGATCGGGTTCTTCCGTCTCGGACAGCCCTTTCGTGAAGCTCAGGCTGTCATCCGCGTCGGCGAACAGTGCGTAGGCCAGCAAGCGGATCATCAGGCGTTCTTCGGTTTCCGATGGATGCCGCGCGACCGTGACGCTGTGGCTGGCATAGTAGCCGCGGTCGGTGTCGGCGATATGCAGATCGGCTTTGTATATGGTTGCGCGCAAAGCCATGAAACTATGCTTCGCGCCGGGCGGCCATGAGGTAGTTGACCGAGGTGTCGCCACTGAGCTTGTAGTGGTCGGTGATGGGGTTGTATTCCATGCCGGCCATGCCGCAGGGCGACAGGCCCGCGCCGCGGGCGGCGGCGGCCAGTTCGCGCGGCTTGACGAAGTTTTCGTAGTTGTGGGTGCCGCGCGGCAGAAGGCGCAGCAGATACTCGGCGCCTACGATGGCAAAGAGAAACGACTTGGGATTGCGGTTGAGCGTTGAAAAAAACACCCAGCCCCCGGGTTTGACGAGCTGGCCGCAGGCGCGCACGATGGAGGCCGGGTCGGGCACATGCTCGAGCATTTCCATGCAGGTAACGACGTCGAATTTGCCGGGGTGCTGCGCCGCCATGTCTTCGGCGCTGATGGCCTGGTAGTCGACCGGCACGCCCGATTCAAGCCCGTGCAGCTTGGCCACCGTAAGCGATTTTTCGGCCAGGTCGATGCCCGTGACCAGGGCGCCCGCCACGGCCATGCTTTCGGCCAGGATGCCGCCGCCGCAGCCTACGTCGAGCACGGCCAGCCCATCGAGCGGGCCGGCTTGCTGCTGGATCCAGCCCAGCCGCAGCGGGTTGATGACGTGCAGGGGCTTGAACTCGCTTTCGGGGTCCCACCAACGGGACGCCAGTGCGCTGAATTTTTCAAGTTCGGACGGATCGACGTTGACGGAAGCGGACGACGTGGCGGCTGGCATGATATAGGCCCGAAAAAAGCGAAGAAGAAATGAATAAGGGCGCCTGTACGACAGGCGCCCTTATTGTAGCCGCAGCGTTCAGCGCGGGGCGCTGAACCCGGAGCCGTGGTGACGGCGATTAGCGGCGCGTACCCACGATTTCGATTTCTACGCGACGGTTGCGGGCACGGCCTTCGCGGGTGGCGTTGCTGGCCACGGGCTGGGTCTTGCCTTTGCCTTCGGTGTAGATGCGGTTGGCATCGACGCCACGGGCGACCAGGTATTCCTTGACGGCGTTGGCACGGCGCTCGGACAGGCCCTGGTTGTACTCGGCGGTACCGATCGAGTCGGTGTGGCCGACGGCGATGATGGTCTCGAGGTTGATGCCTTGGGCCTGCGAAGCGACCTGGTCGAGAACCTGACGGCCTTCGGGCTTGATGGTGGACTTGTCGAAGTCGAAGAAGGTGTCGGCGTTCAGGACGACCTTGGTGGCCGTGGGGGCCTCAACTTGGGTTTGTTGGGCAACCGGCACGCCGTCACACCCGGCGATGCCGGTGGCGGGCGTCCAGAAGTTGTTGCGCCAGCAGAGCTCGTTGGTGCCGTTCATCCAGACGTCACCGTACGGGTTTTGCCAATTATCGATAGTTTGCGCGGATACTGCACCCGAAGCCGAGAAGGCCGCGAAGGCGAGCGCTAATGCGATTTTGGAGGGTTTATTCATGTTTCTCCTCGTTTTGAGCTAGATGCTGAAAGTGGGCGCAGCGAACCTCCGCCGCATAGTAAGTAAAACGTAACCGTAACCAGTATAGCAATGCCGTGGGTTCTGTCCAAGAATTGCGCTGCAAATCGGGCGTTGACGGGCAAATCTTACGGCATTTCAGCAACGTTCGTTAAGCCTGATTCACGTCTGGAGTCCAGATAGGCGGAATTCTACCTCAACTTTCCTGCGGACGTTGGGTTTTGGCAACAGTGTTCGAAAGTTGAAGTAAGTTCTGAAATTACAGAGGGGGAAGGGCATTGCGCCGGCCGACTCGCGGGGCGGCAGGCGGGCCCAGGCGTGGTTTGAGGGCGGCCCCCCCGGAAGTGCTAGAATTTCCTATTGGCCCGTACTCGGTTTCTGTTCACGAATTTACCTTTAGACACCTCTATGGATTCCTACGCCAAGGAGACTCTTCCGATTTCTCTGGAAGAGGAGATGCGTCGCAGCTACCTCGATTACGCCATGAGCGTGATCGTGGGGCGGGCCCTGCCCGATGTGCGCGACGGTCTCAAGCCGGTGCATCGGCGCGTGCTCTACGCCATGCACGAACTCAACAACGACTGGAACCGGGCTTACAAGAAGTCGGCGCGTATTGTCGGCGACGTTATCGGTAAGTATCACCCGCACGGCGACTCGGCCGTATACGACACCATCGTCCGCATGGCGCAAGATTTCTCGCTGCGCTACATGCTGGTCGACGGCCAGGGCAACTTCGGCTCGGTCGACGGCGACAGCGCCGCCGCCATGCGATACACCGAGATCCGCCTGGCCCGCATTGCCCACGAGCTGCTGGCCGACATCGACCAGGAAACCGTCGACTTCGGCCCCAACTACGACGGCAGCGAGCAAGAACCCCTGGTTCTGCCTTCCAGGCTGCCCAACCTGCTGGTCAACGGCAGCTCGGGCATCGCGGTGGGCATGGCCACCAATATTCCGCCGCACAACCTGGCCGAGGTGGTCGACGGCTGCCTGTATTGCCTGCGCAACCCCGAGTGCACGGTCGACGAAATGATCGAGCTCATTCCGGCGCCCGACTTTCCCACGGGCGGCATCATCTACGGCATGTCGGGCGTGCGCGAAGGCTACCGCACCGGCCGGGGCCGCGTCATCATGCGCGCCAAGACGCACTTCGAAGACACCGAGAAAGGCAATCGCCAGGCGATCATCGTCGATGAGCTTCCCTACCAGGTCAATAAAAAGTCGCTGCAAGAGCGCATCGCCGAGCTGGTCAACGAGCGCAAGATCGAAGGCATCTCCGATATCCGCGACGAGTCCGACAAAGACGGCATGCGCCTGGTCATCGAGCTCAAGCGGGGCGAAGTGCCCGAGGTGGTTCTCAACAATCTATATAAGAACACCCAGCTTCAAGACACCTTCGGCATGAACCTGGTGGCGCTGGTCGACGGCCAGCCGCGCCTGCTCAACCTGAAGCAGCTCGTACAGTATTTCCTGGCCCATCGCCGCGAAGTCGTCACCCGCCGCACCGTGTACCAGTTGCGCAAGGCGCGCGACCGCGGCCACGTACTCGAAGGCCTGGCGGTGGCGCTGGCCAACATCGACGATTTCATCGCCATTATCAAGGCGGCGCCCACGCCGCCGGTTGCGCGGCAGGAACTCATGGCGCGCAGCTGGGATTCCTCGCTGGTGCGCGAGATGCTGCAGCGCGCCGACCAGGGCGACACCCCGGGCGGCCGGGCCGCCTACCGCCCCGAAGGGCTGGATGCCAGCTATGGCCTGCAAGACGACGGCCAATATCGTCTCAGCGACGTCCAGGCCCAGGAAATCCTGAATATGCGCCTGCAGCGCCTTACCGGGCTCGAGCAGGACAAGATCGTCGGCGAATACAAAGAGATCATGGAAACCATCGCCGATCTGCTCGACATCCTGGCAAGGCCCGAGCGCATCACGGCCATCATCGGCGACGAACTGCTGGCCCTGAAGGCCGATTTCAGCACCAACGCCAAAGACGTGCGCCGTTCGCAGATCGAGCACAACGCCACCGAGCTCGACACCGAAGATCTCATCACGCCCATGGACATGGTGGTCACCCTGTCGCAAAGCGGCTATATAAAAAGCCAGCCGCTGTCCGAATACCGGGCGCAGAAGCGCGGCGGGCGTGGCCGCCAGGCCACCACCATGAAGGAAAACGACTGGATCGACCAGCTCTTCATCGCCAATACGCACGACTACCTGCTGTGCTTCTCCGACCATGGGCGCGTGTACTGGCTCAAGGTCTGGGAAGTTCCCCAGGGTTCGCGCGGGGCCCGCGGCCGGCCCATCGTCAATATGTTCCCCCTGGTCGACGGCGAGAAAATCACCGTGGTGCTGGCCGTCAAAGAGTTCAGCGAAGACCACTACGTATTCATGGCCACTTCGCGCGGCACGGTCAAGAAGACGCCGCTGTCCGATTTCTCCAACCCGCGCAAGGCCGGCATTATCGCGGTGGCGCTCGATGAAGGCGACTACCTCATCGGCGCCGACCTTACCGACGGCAAGCACGACGTCATGCTGTTCTCCGACAGCGGCAAGGCGGTGCGTTTCGACGAGAACGACGTGCGCCCCATGGGCCGCACGGCGCGCGGCGTGCGCGGCATGTCGCTTGAAGACGGCCAGCAGGTCATCTCTTTGCTTGTGGCCGACGACGAATCGCAAAGCGTGCTCACCGCCACCGAGAACGGCTATGGCAAGCGCACCTCCATCGTCGAGTACACCCGCCATGGGCGCGGCACCAAGGGCATGATCGCCATCCAGACTTCGGCCCGCAACGGCAAGGTCGTGGGCGCCGTGCTCGTTACGCCGGCCGACGAGATCATGCTCATCACCACCGCGGGCGTGCTGGTGCGCACCCGCGTCTCTGAAATCCGCGAAATGGGCCGCGCCACCCAGGGCGTCACCCTTATCAACGTCGACGAGGACAGCACCCTGTCGGGCGTGCGGCGCGTGGTCGAAAGCGACGCCGACATCGACGACGAATCGGCCGACGATGGCGCGCCCGACGCCCAGGCCGAGTCCGCGGCAGGCGGCTCTCCCGACGCCGGCCAGCCCGATGCCGGCGATGACGCAGGCCCGGACACCGGAGACGACGACTGATGCGGCCCTGGAATTTTTCGGCGGGGCCGTCGGTCCTGCCGCTCGAGGTCCTGCAGCAGGCGGCAGCCGAAATGACAGACTGGCACGGCTGCGGCATGTCGGTCATGGAAATGAGCCATCGCGGCAAGCAGTTCATGCAGATCTGCGATGAAGCCGAGGCCGACCTGCGCGAGCTGCTGGCGGTGCCCGACGATTTCGCCGTGCTGTTCATGCAGGGTGGCGCAACAGCCGAGAACGCCATCCTGCCGCTCAATCTCATTGGCCGCAACGGCTCGGGCAAGGCCGACTATGTGCTCTCGGGCTCGTGGTCCAGCAAGTCATACAAAGAGGCCGGCCGCTACGGAGACATCGCCGTCGCCGCCAGCAGCGGCGAAGCCGCCGAGCTTGACGGCGTCCGGCAGGCGCCCTTTACCTGGTTTCCCGCCGCTGAAACCTGGCGTGTGCGCAGCGATGCGGCTTATGTGCACTTGTGCAGCAACGAAACCATAGGCGGGGTCGAGTTCGTCCAGTGGCCCGACCTGGCCGGTCTGGGCGCGCCCGACGTGCCCCTGGTCGTCGACGCTTCCTCGCACATTCTTTCGCGTCCCATCGATTTTTCGCGCGCGGGCATGATCTACGCGGGCGCCCAGAAAAACGCCGGGCCGGCTGGCGTCACCCTGGTGTTCATCCGGCGCGACCTTATCGGCCACGCGTTGCCCATCTGCCCCACGGCCTTCGACTACGTCAATGTCGCCGAGGCGAAGTCCATGTTCAACACGCCGCCCACCTATGCCATCTATATTGCGGGCCTGGTGTTCAAGTGGCTGAAGAGGCAGGGCGGGGTGGCGGGCATCGAGCGTGCCAACATCGCCAAGGCGCAGGCGCTGTACGGCTATCTGGATGAATCCCCGTTCTATGCTAACCCCGTGCATCGCCCGGCGCGCTCGCGCATGAACGTGCCCTTCATCCTGGCGGACGAGTCGCTCAACCAGGCTTTCCTGGCCGATGCCGAGCAGGCCGGCCTGCTGCAGCTCAAGGGCCATAAGAGCGTGGGCGGCATGCGCGCCTCCATCTACAACGCCATGCCGCTGGCCGGTGTCCAGGCCCTGGTCGACTTCATGCAAGATTTCGAAAAACGCCATGGATAAACTCCTGCAAAGCAAGCTGGCGCCGCTGCGCGAACAGATCGACGCGGCCGATCGCCAGATACTCGACCTGCTCAACCAGCGGGCGCGTCTGGCCCAGCAGGTGGGCGAGGTGAAGCAGCAGCTCGACGCCGGCGGCCCCATCCTCAAGCCCGAGCGCGAGGCGGCCCTTGTACGGCACCTGCAGGAAGTCAACCCGGGGCCTTTCACCGGGGCGGGCATTGCCGCGGTGTGGCGCGAGATCATATCCACCTGCCGGGGGCTCGAAAGCCCGCTGGTGGTCGCCTACCTGGGCCCCCAGGGCTCTTTTTCCGAACAGGCCGCTCTCGAGCAGTTCGGCCACAGCATCGTCAAGCTGCGTTGCGAATCGTTTGACGAAGTCTTCCGGGCCGTCGAGGCGGGCCAGGCGCATGCCGGCATGGTGCCGGTCGAGAACTCCACCGAGGGCGCGGTCAACCGCACCCTCGACCTGCTGCTCAATTCGCCCCTGAAGGTGCTGGGCGAGCGCTCGCTCAGCATCCACCATTGCCTGATGACCCGTTCGGGCGACATGCAGGGCGTTACCCGCGTCATGGCGCATCCCCAGGCCCTGGCGCAGTGCCAGGGCTGGCTGTCGCGGCATTATCCCGGTCTTGCCCGCGATGCGGCTTCCAGCAATGCCGAGGCGGCGCGTATCGCGGCCGAAGACCCCACCGTCGCGGCCATCGCGGGCGATATGGCTGCCCAGGCCTGGGATCTCCAGGTGGTGGCCGCCGGCATCCAGGACGATCCGCAGAACCGCACCCGATTCCTTGCCGTGGGCACCATGCAGCCCTCTGCCAGCGGCCACGACAAGACCAGTCTCATCCTGGCGGTGCCCAATCGCGCCGGCGCCGTTCATGACGTGCTCTCGCCCCTGGCCGACAACGGCGTCTCGATGAGCCGGCTCGAGTCCCGGCCCGCACGCACGGGCCAGTGGGAATACTATTTCTATGTCGACCTCGTCGGCCATCGCGACGATGCCGCGGTGGCGCGCGCCCTGGCGGCCCTGAAAGAACGCGCGGCGTTCTTCAAGGTGCTGGGCTCTTATCCCATGCAGTAGGGCGGCTTTCATGAGCGCACCGGACGCCGGCCCCGTCCCCGCTTCCCCGGCTCCGCCCCTGGCGGGCGTGCTGGCCGTCGTGGGCGTGGGCCTGATCGGAGGATCATTTGCCGCGGCCATGCGGCAGGCGGGCGCCGCCGGAACCATACTGGGGGCGGGGCGCCAGCCCCAGACCCTGGCCCGGGCGCAGCGCCTGGGCCTGATCGACGAGGCTGTCACCCTTGAAGAGGCCGCCTCGCGGGCCGATCTCATATTGCTGTCGGTGCCGGTGGGGGCCACCGGGGCCGTGCTGGCCCGGATGGCGCCGCACTTGCGTTCCGGCACGCTGCTGACCGATGCGGGCAGCACCAAGGCCGACGTGGCGCGGGCGGCACGCCAGGCGCTGGGCGATCGCATCGCCCAGTTCATTCCCGGCCATCCCATCGCCGGCGCAGAGGCCACGGGGCCCGAGGCCGCGCGCAACGATCTTTACCAGGGGCGCACCGTGGTGCTTACGCCCTTGCCCGAAAACCGCGAATCCGACCGGCTGCTGCTGCGCCGCGCCTGGGAAGCCTGCGGCGCCCACGTCGTCAGCATGCAGCCCGAGGCCCATGACGCCGCGCTGGCGTCGGTCAGCCATATGCCGCATTTCCTGGCTTCGGTCTTCATGGGCCAGGTGGCCGCGGCCACCGATTCCGGCCAGCGCATGGCCCTGGCGGGCACGGGTTTTCGCGACTTCACCCGCATTGCCGCGGGTTCGCCCGAAATGTGGCGCGACGTCTTCCTGGCAAACCGCAAGGCCGTGCTCGACGAGCTCGCCGAGTTCCGCGAGGCGCTCGACCGGGCGGAGCAAAGCCTGCGCGACGAAGACGGGCAGAGCCTGTATGATTTTCTTGAACGCGCGGCGCTGGCGCGCCGCTTCTGGGGTAGCCGGAGCCGCCTATGAACTCTGACGCCAGCCTGTTGCTGCAGCCGCTTGCCTCCGCCAAGGGCGATGTGCGCCTGCCTGGCTCCAAAAGCATTTCGAACCGCGTGCTGCTGCTGGCCGCGCTGGCCCAGGGCACGACCCGGGTCGGCGGCCTGCTCGACTCAGACGACACCCGGGTCATGGTGGCCTCGCTGCGCGAACTCGATGTTTCCCTGACTGAAGTCGACGAAAGCACGCTCGAGATCAGCGGCCAGTGCCCGTTTCCCAACGCGGCGGCCGAGCTTTTCCTGGGCAACGCGGGCACGGCGTTCCGGCCCCTGACGGCTGCGCTGGCCTTCATGGGCGGCGATTACCGCCTGTCGGGCGTGCCGCGCATGCACGAAAGACCCATCGGCGACCTGGTCGACGCGCTGCGGCAGGCCGGCGCACGGGTCGACTGCCTGGCCAATGATGGCTATCCGCCGCTGGCCATCGGCAAGGGGGCGCTGGGCGCTGATGAACCGGTGCGCATCAAGGGTTCGGTTTCCAGCCAGTTCCTTACCGCCTTGCTCATGGCCGCCCCGATCTACACCGCGGCCACGGGTCGCGACCTGGTCATCGAGGTCGAGGGCGTGCTGATATCCCGGCCCTACATCCTGATCACGCTCAACCTCATGGCCCGCTTCGGCGTCGACGTCAAGTGCGAGGGCTGGCAGCGCTTCACCATTCCGGCTGCGGCCGCCTACCGTTCGCCGGGCGCAATAAGCATCGAAGGAGACGCCTCGTCGGCCTCGTACTTCATGGCCCTGGGCGCTATTGGCGGCGGCCCGGTGCACATCCACGGGGTGGGTTCGCGCAGCATACAGGGCGACATCGCCTTTGCCGACACGCTGCAGGCCATGGGTGCGCAGGTCGAGTGGCATGCCGATTCCATCGAGATCTCGGGCGTGCAGGTGGCGCGGGGCGACCGGCTCAAGGCCTTTGACGAAGATTTCAACCTCATCCCCGACGCGGCCATGACGGCGGCCGCCCTGGCCCTGTACGCCGATGGCCCGTGCACCTTGCGCAACATAGGCAGCTGGCGGGTCAAGGAAACCGACCGCATCCACGCCATGGCCACCGAACTGGGCAAGCTGGGCGCCAAGGTCGAAGAGGGCGACGACTGGCTGCGGGTGCATCCGCTTGAGCGTGCCGACTGGCGCGAGGCCTCCATCGCCACCTACGACGACCATCGCATGGCCATGTGTTTTTCGCTGGCTGCCTTTGGACCATGCCCCGTCGTCATCGAGGACCCGGCCTGCGTCAGCAAGACCTTTCCCGACTATTTTTCGGTGTTCCAGGCAATGGTTTCGGCATGAACTCCACCAATTCGCAGACTCCCGTCATCACCATCGACGGCCCCACCGCCTCGGGCAAGGGCACCATCGCCCATCGGGTGGCTCAGGTGCTGGGCTGGTCGGTGCTAGACAGCGGCGCGCTCTATCGCCTGAGCGCGCTGGCCTGCCTCGACCGCGGCGTCGACACCGCCGACGAAGCCGCGGTGGCGGCGGTCGCGCGCGAACTCGATGTCCAATTCAAGGGCGAGCACGTGCTGCTCGAGGGCCGCGACGTGGCGGCGCGCATCCGCGACGAAGAGGTGGGCAACCTGGCCTCCGCCATCGCCCCCCAGATGCCCTTGCGAAACGCGCTGCTGGCCCGTCAGCGGGCCTTCCGCTGCGGCCCGGGCCTGGTGGCCGACGGCCGCGACATGGGAACCGTGGTGTTCCCCGACGCGCCGCTCAAGATTTTTCTCGAAGCCGACGTCGCGGCGCGGGCTGAAAGAAGATGTAAGCAGTTGAAGGAAAAGGGTTTTTCTGCTAATCTAGCAAACCTCATGAAAGATATGGAGGCGCGCGATCATCGCGATCGCACGCGCAGCGTTGCGCCGCTTTGCCCGGCGCTCGATGCAAACACGATCGATTCATCTACTTTAAGCATCGATGAAACGGTCAGTGCAGTACTCGACCTGTGGTCTCGAACCCCAGAATCGAAAACCGGTACCCGAGCATAAAAGCAATGCCTCGGGGTGTTTTTTCACTCCACTAGGGCGCATGCCCAGGTGTGTTTTTTAATAGCCATCCGGCTAATGGATATTTAATGTCTGCCACTCCAACCACTGCCGCACTGGGCGGCGAAAGCTTCGCCGACCTGTTCGCCGCAAGCCTCAAAGACCAGGACATGAAATCGGGCGAGGTCATCTCGGCCGAGGTCGTGCGTATTGACCACAATTTCGTCGTGGTCAACGCAGGGCTCAAATCCGAAGCACTGATTCCCGTCGAAGAATTCCTCAATGACCAGGGCGAGCTCGAAGTCGAAGCAGGCGATTTCGTATCGGTTGCCATCGACTCGCTCGAAAACGGCTACGGCGACACGATTCTGTCGCGTGACCGCGCCAAGCGCCTGTCGGCCTGGCTGCAGCTCGAGCAGGCGCTCGAGTCCGGCGAGCTGGTCAACGGTACCATCACGGGCAAGGTCAAGGGCGGCCTCACCGTCATGACCAACGGCATCCGCGCCTTCCTGCCCGGTTCGCTGGTCGACCTGCGTCCCGTCAAGGACACCACCCCCTACGAGGGCAAAACCCTCGAGTTCAAGGTTATCAAGCTCGACCGCAAGCGCAACAACGTCGTGCTGTCACGTCGTGCCGTGCTCGAAGCCAGCATGGGCGAAGAGCGCGAAAAGCTGCTCGAAACCCTGCACGAAGGCGCAGTGGTCAAGGGCGTGGTCAAGAACATCACCGACTACGGCGCGTTCGTCGACCTGGGCGGCATCGATGGCCTGCTCCACATCACCGACATGGCATGGCGCCGTGTCCGCCACCCCTCCGAAGTGCTGCAGGTGGGTCAAGAGATCGAAGCCAAGGTCCTCAAGTTCGACCAGGAAAAAAGCCGTGTCTCGCTGGGCGTCAAGCAACTGGGCGAAGACCCCTGGGTCGGCCTGGCCCGCCGCTATCCGCAAGGCACCCGCCTGTTCGGCAAGGTTACCAACCTTACCGACTACGGTGCGTTCGTTGAAGTCGAAGCCGGCATCGAAGGTCTGGTTCACGTCTCCGAAATGGACTGGACCAACAAGAACGTCGACCCCCGCAAGGTGGTTACCCTGGGCGAAGAAGTCGAAGTCATGGTCCTCGAAATCGACGAAGACCGCCGCCGCATCTCGCTGGGCATGAAGCAGTGCCGTGCCAACCCCTGGGAAGAGTTCTCCATCAACTTCAAGCGTGGCGACAAGGTCCGCGGCGCGATCAAGTCCATCACCGATTTCGGTGTGTTCGTCGGCCTGCCCGGCGGCATCGATGGCCTGGTCCACCTGTCCGACCTCTCCTGGACCGACACCGGCGAAGAAGCTGTCCGCAACTTCAAGAAGGGCGACGAAATCGACGCCGTCGTGCTGGGCATCGACACCGACAAAGAGCGCATTTCGCTGGGCATCAAGCAGCTCGAAGGCGATCCGTTCAACAACTTCGTCTCCACCTACGACAAGGGCGCCGTGGTTCCGGGCACCATCAAGTCGGTCGAGCCCAAGGGTGCTGTCGTAACCCTGTCGGTCGAAGTCGAAGGCTATCTGCGTGCCTCCGAGATCTCGGCCGGCCGTGTCGAAGACGCCACCACTGTGCTGAAAGAAGGCGCCAACGTCGAAGCCATGATCATCAACGTCGACCGCAAGACGCGTTCGATCCAGTTGTCGATCAAGGCGCGCGACAACGCCGAAACCGCCGACACGCTCCAGCGCATGTCCGAAGCCAGCGCGTCCTCGGGTACCACCAACCTGGGCGCCTTGCTGAAGGCCAAGCTCGACCAGCAGCGCGACGACGGTTAATCGCTCGTGACTAAGTCTGAGTTGATCGCGCTGCTCGCCAGCCGCTATCCGCAACTGGCGGCACGCGACACCGACATCGCCGTCAAGACGGTTCTCGATGCCATGACCCAGGCCCTTGCCAACGGCCAGCGCATCGAGATCCGGGGCTTCGGCAGCTTCTCGCTGTCGATGCGTTCGCCCCGTATCGGCCGTAATCCCAAGTCGGGCGAAAAAGTGATGGTGCCTGCCAAGCAGGTGCCTCACTTCAAGGCCGGCAAAGAATTGCGCGAACGGGTCGACGCGGCGTTCGACGCCCAGGCCAAAGCCGAGGGCGGCCTCTCCGACGACCCATCCTATCCCGAAGGCGAAAGCCGCTTCGATGCCCGCATCATGCACGGCTAGGATGAAGCACACGCAGTACACAAGCCCCCGGTCGAGCCGGGGGCTTTTTTTTGCACCGATTCCCTTACAATTGCGGTATCCCCGATATCTGGAGTTGAGTGATGCGTTTCGTCATCTGGGCAGTGCGCTTGGTGGTATTTGTTCTGGTCTTGTTGTTTGCCCTGAAAAACACCGAACCGGTCGACGTCGGCCTGTACGCCGATCACGTCATTCGTGCGGTTCCGCTCATTGTCGTGATGCTGGTCGCCTTTGCGGCCGGGGCCGTGTTTGCCGTCCTCGTCGTCATGCCGGCCTCGATGCGGCGCCGCCGCGAGGTGGCCCGCCTGCGCCGCGAAGTCGTGCGCCTGCAAGAGGCTTCGGCCCGCCGTCCCGGCGAAGAAGCCCCCGTCGCCCCCGAGGCCATCGCGCCTTTGGCGCCGCTGTAAGCCACAATCCATTTTTTAAAGGTCGATACAGTGGATTTTGAACCATGGTGGCTGATATCCGTGCCGGTGCTGTTTGCGCTGGGCTGGATCGCGGCAAGGGTGGATATCCGCCAGATGCTGTCTGAAACGCGCAATCTGCCCGATTCGTATTTCAAGGGGCTCAACTTCATACTCAACGAAGAACCCGACCGCGCCATCGATGCGTTCGTCGAGGTGGCCAAGCTCGATCCCGAAACCACCGAGCTGCATTTTGCGCTGGGCAACCTGTTTCGCCGGCGCGGCGAAATGGAGCGCGCCATCCGCGTGCATCAAAGCCTGCTTGCCCGTGCCGACCTGCCCCAAGAAGAACGCGAACACGCACAGCACGAGCTTGGGCAAGACTTCCTGAAAGCCGGCATGCTCGACAGGGCGGAACAGGCGTTCCAGCAAGTGCTTGATACGCGCTTTGCGGTTCCGGCGGTGCGGGCGCTGATCCGCATCTATGAATCCGAACACGACTGGCCGCGCGCCATCGAAGCCGTCAAGCGCCTGCGCGCCCTGGTCGACGAGCCTGTCCCGCAACTGGTCCACTACCAGTGCGAACAGGCTCAGGCGGCGCTGTCCGCCAAGCCGCCCGACCTGGTCGCCGCCAATGCCGCACTCGACGCCGCAGACAACGCCGCCCACGCCCTGCGTGGACAGGCGCGCGGCCACGCTTCCGAGGCCCGCATCGCGATGCTGCGGGCGGCCGTGGCGCGGCACGACAACAATCGCGAGCGCGAGCGGGTCTATCTTGAATCGGTGCTTGGCACCGCGCCCGAATATGCCGGCCTGGTCGCCGAACCGCTGCTTGAAAGCTACCGCAGCATGGGACAGGCGAACCAGGGGCTGCAAGTGCTTACGCGGCACTACATGCGCTATCCGGCGCTCGACACGTTCAATGTCATCTTTCGCGAACTGCGCGCCCAGAACGGCTACGCGCCCGCTTGGGAATTCGCCCGCGACGCCTTGCGCGCGCACCCCACGCTGCTGGGGCTCGATCGCCTGCTCGAAGTCGAGCTGGCCTCGGGCAACACGCCGCCGGGGCCCAATATGGCGCCCGACGCAGACCTTGGCCTGTTGCGTTCCCTCATACACAAGCATACCCAGCGGCTTGATCGCTATGCCTGCGGCGTCTGCGGCTTCGAGGCCAGGCATTTCTACTGGCAGTGTCCGGGCTGCAATTCCTGGGAAACCTACCAGCCGCGGCGCATCGAGGAGCTGGCATGACCTCATTTCCTTCCGAGGCCGTGGCACGCATCCGTGTGCTGGTGGTGGGCGACCTGATGCTCGACCGCTACTGGTTCGGCGAAGTCGAGCGCATTTCGCCCGAGGCGCCCGTGCCGGTGGTGCGTGTCGCCAAGCGTGAAGACCGCCTTGGCGGCGCGGCCAACGTTGCCCGCAACATCGTGTCGCTTGGCGCGCGGGCCACGCTTGTCGGGGTGGTCGGCGACGACGAAGCCGGCCGCCGCATCGCCGCCCTGGCGCAGCAAGAGGGCATCGACGCCCGACTCATTGTCGACCCGCAGTTGCCCACCACGCTCAAGATGCGGGTCATGGGCCGGCAGCAGCAGCTACTGCGGGTCGATTTCGAGGAAACCCCCGACGGCGGCTGCCTGGACACGCTGCGCGGCGACGTCGAGGCCCTGGTCGCGCAGCACGACATGGTGGTGCTTTCGGACTATGCCAAAGGTGCGTTGGCCCGGGTCGAAGGGCTGGTGCAGGCCGCCCGGACGGCAGGCGTGCCGGTTCTGGTCGACCCCAAGGGCCATGCCTATCGCCGCTATGTGGGTGCAACCATCATTACGCCCAACCGCGCTGAAATGACCGATGCGGTGGGCCGCTGGAACACCGAAGCCGAGCTCGAAGAACGCGCCCAGCGCCTGCGCGGCGAGCTGTCGCTCGAGGCCTTGCTGGTCACGAGGTCAGAGCAGGGCATGACGCTGTTCACCGACGAAGGCCGCCAGCACATCGACGCGCAGGCTCATGAAGTCTTCGACGTGTCCGGGGCCGGAGACACGGTGCTGGCCGCCCTGGCCGTTACACGGGCCGCCGGCCTGCCGTGGTTCGAGGCGGTCAAGTGGGCCAATCGCGCCGGCGGCGTGGTGGTCGGCAAGCTGGGGACATCCGTGGTTACAGCAGGAGAATTGACATGATAGTGGTAACAGGGGCGGCCGGCTTCATCGGCAGCAATCTGGTGCGCGGCCTGAACCGCCGCGGCCATACGGACATACTTGTGGTGGACGACCTGACCGAAGGCGACAAGTTCGTGAACCTGGTCGACTGCCAGATCTCCGACTACATGGATAAAGACGATTTCCGGCAGCGCCTGGCCCAGGGCCGCCTGCCGGGCATCCAGGCCATATTGCACCAGGGTGCCTGCTCGGACACCACCGAGCGCAACGGCAAGTACATGCTCGACAACAACTACCGGGTTACGCTGGAAATCTTCCAGTATGCGCAAAAGCACAAGATACCGCTGCTGTATGCGTCGTCTGCCGCGGTGTATGGGGCGGGGCCCGCGTATATCGAAGACCTGCTCTACGAGGCGCCGCTGAACGTCTACGGTTATTCCAAGTTCCTGTTCGACCAGGTGCTTCGGCGCCATCTGGGCAATCTGGCGGCACCGGTGGTGGGACTCCGCTACTTCAATGTCTATGGCCCCAGCGAGCAGCACAAGGGCCGCATGGCGTCCGTGGCCTTCCACAACATGAACCAGTTCAGGGACGAGGGGCATGTGCGCTTGTTCGGCGGCTGGGACGGCTACCCGAATGGCGGGCAGATGCGCGATTTCATCCATGTTGACGATGTGGTGGACGTGAACCTGCATTTCCTCGATCACCCCGAGGTCTCGGGCATTTTCAACTGCGGCACGGGCAGGGCGCAGCCTTTCAACGACGTGGCTTCCACGGTGGTGAACACGCTGCGCGAGGCCGACGGACAGGCTGCGCTGCCGCTTGACCAGCTGGTTGCGCAGAAGCTCATCCGCTACATTGATTTTCCTGACGACCTGAAGGGCCGCTACCAAAGCCATACGCAGGCGGACCTAAGCCGCTTGCGCGAGGCGGGGTTCACGCAAGAAATGCGCGACGTGCAGACCGGAGTGGCCGAGTATGCACGGGCGCTGCTGAAGCAGGGACGGATTTAAGGGGCGGTATGTTTGACCATGAATTTGCAGTATCGCCGCGCTGGTGTATGTTTGTGAACGGCTCTGACTTCACGCCTAGACACTTTACTCAGTGTCAATTCAAGCGCCTTTGCTAAGGAGCATGCCGTTATCGAGCCATGGACACATTGATGTTTTTAATTTGCGTGAATTCAAACAATTCATCTCGAGACTCTTCACGACCTTTTCCAGAACGTTTGTAGCCCCCGAAAGGGGCACCAATAAAGTGCGAGGAGCAGTCGTTGATCCATATATACCCGGCTTGCACCCTGTCGGCCGTACTGTGCGCGGTAACCAGGTCTCGAGTCCAGATTGACGTTGTAAGACCGAAATCCACGCCATTGACGGCACATAACAACTCGTCTTCGTCACTCCATTTCAGCACTGACAGAACTGGGCCAAATACTTCTTCCTGAGCAATGCGCATGTCGGGGCGAACCTCGGTAAACACCGTAGGCTCTATGAAATAACCCTGCTTCAGGGTGGGGTCTTCGGGGTGTTTTCCACCACAAGCCAAATTAGCTCCTTCTTGGAGAGCGATTTTTATATACTCTAAACTGCGCCGGTACTGGGCTTCGCTGGCAAGTGCACCCATGGTGGTAGCCGGGTCGGTCGCAATGCCGGGGCGGTGCTCAATAGCCACGCGCGTAATCAGAGCCTGAACAAAGCGGTCGTGTATGCTTTCGTGCAAGAATAAACGGCTGGTTGACCCGCAAGACTGTCCACACCAGGTGAAGTTCATGCCGCGCACGGCACCTGCCACGGCCTTGTCGAAATCAGCGTCCGGATACACGATCATCGCATTCTTTCCCCCCAGTTCGAGCAGAGTATGCTTCATGTCATGCGCTGCCGCGGCCAATACCGCGCGCCCCGCCGGCACACTGCCGATCAGGCCGATAGCCGCGACTTTTGGGTGCGCCACCAACGCTGCGCCTGTGTCACGTCCACCCAAGACACAGTTCAGCACACCGGGCGGAAACACCTCGGCCAACAGCTCGACCAGCCGCAGCGTCGACAAAGGCGCCTGCTCGGGCGGTTTCATGACAACGGTATTACCCGCCGCCAACGGAGCGGCGATTTTACCGGCTGCAAACATAAAGGGATGATTGAACGGAAAGATACGCGCCACCACGCCCAACGGTTCGCGTTTGGTGTAGTTGAGCGAACCATTTCCAGTGGGAAGCGTCTCGCCTTTGATCTCAAGCACCAGACCAGCGAAATACTCTAACTGCGTTGCGGCAATTTCGGCATCAAACAGCATTGCCTTGACCGGGTTCCCGCAACCCGCCGCATCAATAAGCGCCAGGTCCGCAGCATGCTCGCGTATCAGCACGGCAGCCCGACGCAGCATGCTGGCGCGCTCCAGCGGCGGTGTTCGGCTCCATGCGGGGAAGGCGTCGTCAGCGGCCCGCACTGCCGCATCGACCTGTTCGGCCTGCGCCACAGGCAAACTAGCCAGGCGTTCACCCGTGCTGGGATTAATCGCCTCCAGTACTTCAGCACCGGGGGCCGGTTGCCATTGGCCGGCCCAAAAGTGAGTCAACCGAGTGGGCATAATCTGCGAGAGACGATCAACGAGATCGGGCTCGCCATTTGAGGTAAGTTTAGTATCAGACATCAGTACTCCGTGGGTTACCCAAGCGCCCGCGGCAACCATGTGGCAATGCCGGGCAGGAAGAAGACGACCACCAGCATCGCCAAGCTGATCACGACGAACGGCGTGGCGGAACGAAACACTTGGGTAATGGTGATATGAGGCGGCACAACGCCTTTCATGGTGAACAGCAGCAGGCCGAAGGGCGGCGTCATCAGTCCCAGTTGCATTGCTATCAGGAACAACACGCCGAACCAGATCTGGTCAATGCTGGCGCCGATGACCAGCGGCATGAAAAACGGCAAGGTCAGCAGCATCATGCTAATCTGGTCTACGAAACAGCCCAACACGATCAAGATCAAAACCATGGCGATCACGAGTTCGGTGGAGCTGAGACCAAGGCTGCTGATCTTGCCCAGTAGTGCGTTGGTGGCGCCCGACATCCCCAACAGCTGAGAAAATGCGGTGGCGCCAACGATGATGAACAGGATCATGCCTGAAATCTGCACTGTGCCCCGAAGCGAAGCAAGCAAGCTCTTCAGGGTAAGTGAACGGTACAGCGCGGCAAGGCACACGGTTCCAGCAACGCCCAGCGCAGCCGCTTCCGTAGGTGTCGCCAGACCGCCGGTCATCGCGCCGATCACCACGCAGAATATTGAAAGCAGCGGCAAAACGTAAATGAAGAAAGGACGGTATTTTGGCCAACCCGAATACGCGGTACCGATATCGTTCGCAGGAACCATGTGCGGACTGATCTTCGCACGCAGAATGATATACCCCACAAACACCGTCGCCAGAAACAGACCAGGCAAAATGCCGGCAAACAGCAACTTGGTAATGGAAATATTGGCCAAACTGCCCAACAAGACAATTAGTGCCGAGGGTGGTATCAACATGTCCACACCGCCGATGGCAATGATAGGGCCCATGGCGAGGCTGGGATGATACTTTTTCTCAAGCATTACCGGCGTCATCGATCTTCCCAGCATCGCGGTGGTTGCGATGGTCGAGCCCGAAACGGCCGAAAACGCCGTGCCAGCAACGATCGAAACAACCGGCAATCTAGCAGGCACGCGGTAGATCATACGATCGAAGCCTTCAATTACCTTAATGGCCAACCCTGTTTGAAACAATAGTTCGCCCATAAGCACGAACATGGGTATGGGCGTCAACGAGAAGGTAATGACTGAAGCAACAGAGTTGCGGGCGAGCTGGTCGATGCCGGCGACGCCTCCCATGAATAGGAAAGCTCCCATGATGTTGGCCGTAAGGAATGCCAGCGCCACTGGCAGACCCAGCAGCATGAACATCATCACGGCGCCTAGCAACAAGGTCAGATTTAGTATCCAGTCCATGAATTTTACCCAGGCAAGGTTTGAATGCGTTGGCGCGATAGATCAGGCGGCAGATGTGGCTTCTTGCCGTACTGCCTTTGGTCCTAGCCACAGGCGGCGCAAGCGAAACAGGAACTCGACAGCTAGAATCAGGAACAAAATCGCTGCAGGCAGCAGTACCCACCATTCTGGAATGACCAGTATCTTGATAACCAAAGACCCCTGATTCGCGCTGGCAATAACCGTGCGCAAGCAGGCCGCGGCCATGACACTGCTGATTGCCGCGCCGACAATATCCATAAGCAGCTCAATGCTCCAGGCGACTTTGTTTGGCAACGCACGCAACAGCATATCCATGCGGATATGCTGACCTTCCCGCAATAGCCACGGCGATGCCAGAAAAGTCGATAGATACAACATGTATTCAGCAACTTCCGGTGACCACGGCAAGTTGCCCCAACGCATGCCTCGCGCCGCGACATCAGCACAGACAACAACAACCATCAAGCCAGTCAGGACGCAGGCCAGTAGCGCCAACGCATTCAGCAACTTGCCGTACCAATTATCCATCCGGGCCCATAGGCCCGGACGTATAGAGATGGAGTCGTTCATTACCGTACCAGCAGCTCACGCAGCTTGGGACCGTGTTGCGGACTTAACCTGTTGATGTTGGACCATACAGATTCCTCGGCCGCCTTTAGATAGGTTTCGCGATCGGCAGCCGAAAGCTCTATCACCTCGATACCGGCCGCGGCTTGACGCTTTTTCTCTTCTTCCCACATCTGGGCGTTCTGCAAGTTCAGGTCTTCCATCCAGCGAGCAGCCTGCGTCAGAATTTCTTTTTGCTGATCGTTCAGCTTGTTCCATTTATCTTGATTGATAAGAACACCTACTTCTGTGTTGTAGAAACCGGGCTCGACGCGATACTTGGTTTGCTCTTGCAAGCTCAGGTCGAACAGACCCGAGACGGGCCAGCCATAGCCATCGACAACGCCCCGTTCAAGCGCCGTATACAACTCGCCGGGAGCGATTGTTAGCACGGTGGCCCCCAATGTCTCGAAGAAGTAGCGGTAGATGGGTATACCTCGCAAGCGCAAGTCCTTGAGGTCAGCGCCAGTAATGGGCTTCTTCAGGAAAAGGTGATAGGGCATTTGATCGATAGCGCGGCCCAGGTAGAGCGCATTGAGCCTATCACCCCAAACTTGATCGATGTATTCCCGGGCTCCGTTCTTATCCCATTCTTGAACCGGTATGGTGCTTACCGACAAGGCATCGGCCTCGGGCAGCAAGTTGGTATAGAAGTTGCCCGTGACGTTAGCCATGTCTATGACACCGGTCTTTATGGCATTGCCCACCTCGAATGGAGGCATTACCTTTGCCCCACCGCCCAGATACTGGATCTGAACCACTCCCTTGCCATCCTCGTTGACCTTCTTGATGAATTTTTCGAAATTCTGTGAAAAGAAGTTGCCTTCAGGCCAAGCGCTTACCGCACGTAGCGTGACTGTTTCAGCATTAACGGGTGCGATGGAAGTGACGGCAAAGCAAGCTGATACCAAGACAGATCGAAGCAGGGTTTTCATTGTATGTCTCCTTGTTCTACGTTCAGGCGGTCTTTGCTGACGCCAAGACCGCGCCATTGCCTATTAAGGGCCAAAGCTTGGTTGGAATCGTTGCAGCGTGAATCTAAAGAAAGGTGAGCCCACCGTCGACGATCAACGATTGACCGGTAACAAAGCCACTTGCCTCGGAGGCCAGAAAGGACACCACTCCGGTAAGGTCTTGTGGTGTGGCTTCGCGCGGCACCGAGCGCATGTCGATCTGGGCCTGTTTCTGAGCCGGTGTTACCGTTTCTCGCGAAATCTCGGTATCGATGGCGCCAGGTAGCAGGGCGTTCACGGTAATGCCGCTGACGCCGAGCTCACGAGCCATGGATCTTGTCATGCCAATGACTGCGGCTTTGGACGTTGTGTAGTGCAGATAATGGGGCCTGCCCATCGTGACGGCTGCCGAGGATACGTTGATGATGCGCCCCCACTTGCGCTGCCGCATGGATGGCAAAAGCGCCTTCACCATAAGTAGCGTTCCGGTGATATTCACATGCAGCACCTTGGTCCACTCGTCCAGGGGAATCTCTTCAAAGGGCCGCATCTTGAGCGTGGAGAAAATGGCGGCATTATTTACAAGTATGTCGGCGCTGCCAAGTTGCTCAAGCAGTTTATGGCAGGCAGAAGCCACCGAAGCCTCGTCTCCGACATCAACTTCGAACGGCAGGCAATGGCCTCCGTGCCCGGAAGCCTCGGCAGCCACCTGATTGACCGCTTTGGCGTTAATGTCGAGTGCCGCTACCCGATAACCTTGTGCACAGAATTCTTTGACATAAGCACGCCCGATACCCTGCGCGGCACCGGTTACAACAACCACACGAGAGGAATTCGGAACTTGGGAATTTGTTGACAAGGGAGGTCTCCTTGGAAGCAATTTTTAGCGGTAGAAACGGTGGACGCCGTTGTGACTTGGAAGCTAGTATATGAATCGATAAATAACGATTCAATCTCGATTCCATGATCGATCAATGTAAACCCCTAAACAGCGCAGACAGCATGCCTTCCCGTCAAAAATCAAAAGCACATGAATCGCCCCGCCCAGCCCATACCGATCTGATCAGCGCAAAAGATGCTTGTGCCATGCTGGGCATCAAGCTGGCAACGCTGTACACCTACGTAAGTCGCGGCCGCCTGCACCCCATCGCAAGGGCCGACACCCGCACCAATCTCTACCTGCGCCACGAGGTAGAAGGCTTATTAGCACGTAGTACTGGACGAATGGGCCTCCCAACCGGAGCCTCAACCGCACTGCGCAAAGGGCAGCCGGTCGTCAACAGCAGCATCACCGAAATTACCGACCAAGGCCCCAGCTACCGGGGACATCTGGCTTCCGATCTTGTGCGTCACCCGGGCAACTTTGAAGCGGTGGCAGAATTATTATGGTCAGGGGTATTGCCAGGAGCTCAACACACTTGGCCAGTAGAACCCCCGGAAGTCGACTTGAAAGTAGCGCTCGATGCCATGCATTTTGAACGCATGCCCAGCCTGCGTATGATGCGTGTGCTGTCTATTGCTGCCACGGCCATGGGCGGCGGCACCTTGGTAGAGGAACTACGCAGCGGATCGATAACCCGATACTCCAGACAAATGCTGTTTGCCTTTGCTGGATGCTTTGGTGTGTTGGGTCCGACTCACGGCTACTGCGACGTAGTGGGAGAGCGGCCCATTGCAGCACACATACTTAATTCATTGGGTATTCAACAAACTCCTCAACGGCTGAACGCGGTCAATGCGGGGCTGATCATGTGCGCCGACCATGATTTGTCATCATCTACTTTCTCGGCACGGGTGGCCGCCTCGACGGGAGCGGGTCTGCACGCCTGCATTGTCACGGCGCTGGCGACCCATGTAGGCGTAACGTTGGCAGGCGGCTGCGACCAAGCCGACCAGCTAATACGTGGATTCGCGTCAACTGCGCAAATCAAGGCGCGAGTAAGCCAAGCCGAGCGCAACCGCGAGCGCCTGCCTGGCTTTACGTTACCGCTTTATCCGCATGGCGACCCACGGGCCACGTTTCTGATCGAGATCGCACACCAACTTGGAACACCCTCGCGACAGGCGGAGATGGCATTTCGTTTTATTGAAAACGTACATAACCAGCTTGGCATGCCGCCCAATCTAGCCGCGGGGCTCATAGCCTTATGCCTTGCCTCGGGGCTACCAGAGCGCACGGCCAGCACTTTATGGGGAACAGGCCGTGCGGCTGGCTGGATTGCGCATGTGCTGGAACAACGGTTGGCAGGATTCCAGATCAGACCACGTAGCAATTACATCGCGTCAGGAAAACGTACTGAATGAGATGCTCCAAGAACAACTCTACCCTCCCGTACTTGTACGAATGGACCAAGCATGGCCTGGGCCATGGTCTCAAACCACGCCCAATCGCATCATGGTCGTAGGCAGGCCCGCCTCGATAAGGCCTGCCTTCCCGTCCATTCATCCGGAGGTCGCCATGAATCCCTTTACAGAATCCACCGTAGCCCGCCCCCTAACTGAAGCCCCGGGCAAGGCCGCCAACGACCAGCTTATCAATGGCCATCAAGCCGCCCAAAACGGCCCGGCACAGCAAAGTACAGCACCCGGCCAGATACAGCAGAGCACCACACCTGGCCAGGCGCCGCAAAGTACAGCACCCCAACATACAGCGCCCCAGCATAGAGCCCGAGAAGGCCGCATGCCGCTTCGCCATCCTCGTTCGGCCCGCCTTGCCCGGCGCCGCGCGCGGGGCAAGGAAGCGGCTAGCCAGCCGGCTGCGTCGTGGCGGGTCTATGGCGGCAAAGCGGCGGGCGCCGTTCTTGGCTTTTTGCTGGCCTTGGCTTCGCCGTCGGCGTGGGCCGTCGACGTCAACACCGCCACTGCCCAGCAGCTTGAAACCATCACCGGCATCGGGCCCAAGACCGCGCAAGTCATCGTCGACGAGCGCACGCGCGGCGGAAGCTTCGAGTCGTTCGACGACCTGGCCGAGCGTGTCAAGGGCATAGGCCCCAAGAAGTCCCATTCACTGCAGGCGGCCGGGCTGACCATGGGGCAGGCGGGGGCGGCGCTAAAAAGCGCTGCGCCCGCGGCGCGCAAACCGGGAAAATAGCTTCGGAGCCCGGCGCGCCTCGCATGGCGGGCCGGGCTAGCGGCGCACGCTTTGGCGTTCAAGGCCAACGTTCGGGGGGCAAGATAAACGGTCAGCCGTTCAAAGTAATTGTTCAACTATTCGAAGCAGATGGCCGGGCGTGCGAAGCGAGACTGGAGGTCGCGGCGAATGGGCGGCTATGCATGAAAAACGCCCGGCATGCAAGGCGAACAGGGCCGCCTGCCGGCCGGTTTTCTTTGCGGCTTGGCGGCCGTGCCCGGTGTCGGGCGTATCGTTGGGTGTATCATTTGCAGCATGAAACAATACCAGACCATCGAGCAAACCATAGGCGGCACGCCTCTGGTTCGACTGCAGCGCATTCCCGGGCAATTTGGCCAAGAACGGGGCAACGTCATTCTGGCCAAGCTTGAAGGCAACAACCCCGCGGGGTCTGTAAAAGACCGCGCCGCCAATTCCATGATCAGCCGCGCCGAGCAGCGGGGCGAGATCAAGCCCGGCGACACCCTCATCGAGGCCACCAGCGGCAACACGGGCATTGCCCTGGCCATGGTGGCCGCCGTGCGCGGCTACGAGATGATCCTGATCATGCCTGACAACCTGTCGCTCGAGCGCCGCGCGGCCATGACGGCCTATGGCGCGCAGCTTATTCTTACGCCGGCCAACCAGGGCGGCATGGAGTACGCCCGCGACCTCGCTACTTCTATGCAGGCCGAAGGCAAGGGCAAGGTGCTCGATCAATTCGCCAACCCCGACAACACCCAGGCCCATATCGATACCACAGGCCCCGAGCTTTGGCGGCAAACCGATGGCGGCATCACGCATTTTGTCAGCGCCATGGGCACCACCGGCACCATCATGGGTGTGGGCAGCTATCTGCGCAGCCAGAACCCGGCCATCCAGGTCGTTGGCGCGCAGCCGGCCGAGGGCGCTTCGATTCCCGGCATACGTAAGTGGCCCGAGGCCTATCAGCCCAAGATCTATCACCCCGAGCAGGTCGATGCCTTCGAGTACATCGGCCAGCACGAAGCCGAGGAAATGGCCCGCCGCCTTGCGGCCGAAGAAGGCATTTTTGCCGGCATCTCGTCGGCGGGGGCGCTGGTGGCGGCGCTTCGGGTGGCCTCGCGGGTTCAGAATGCCACCATCGCCTTCATCATCTGCGATCGCGGCGACCGCTATCTGTCCACCGGCGTGTTCAATTAGTCCCGTCCCAAAGGCGCGCGCCAAAGCCTGCCATGAAGCGCCGGCGCTTCATGGCGGCCGGGTCTACCGATGTCTCTATTTCTAAAACTGCAGGGTCTATAAAGAGCGCGCCAGCCGCAGTCCCGTGTACTGCCAGCGGGCATGGGCGGGAAAGAAGTTGCGGTAGGTGGCGCGGCTGTGGTCGGGCGGGGTCACGCAAGAACCGCCTCGCAGCACATATTGGTTCACCATGAACTTGCCGTTGTATTCGCCTATGGCTCCGGCGGCCGGTTTGTAGCCGGGGTAGGGCGCATAGCTGCTGCTGGTCCATTGCCAGGCAGTGTCGTACACCTGCTCGATGGGCGGCGCGTCGGCCGGTTCGCCGTCGTTGAGCCCGCGCCGGGTCGACACGACCGCGTGCTCCCATTCCGCCTCGCTTGGAAGACGGGCCTGTGCCCAGCGCGCATAGGCATCCGCTTCGTAATACGAAAGATGCAGGGCGGCATGTTCGGGTTGCAGGGGCTGCCTGCCGTGAAGCGTAAACTCGTGCCACGCGCCGCCGAGCTGCTCCCAATACAAGGGCTGGGAGATGGGCTGGGAACCCGAGCGCAGCCAGGCCCAGCCTTCGGAAAGCCACAGGGCGGGGTCATCGTAGCCGCCGGCCTGCATGAACTCCAGGTATTCGGCATTGGTGACCAGCCTGGACGCCATGGCATAGGGCTCGAGATATTGCCGGTGCCGCGGTGTCTCGTTGTCGAAGCAGAAGCCCTGGCCTTGATGGCCCAGCTCAACGATGCCGCCATCGAACGACCGCCACTGCATGGCAGAAGGCGGGCTGGCGGGCGGCATTGCCTCGGCCCAGTAGGCCGGGCGCAAAGGGTTGTGCCAGAACAGGTGCTGCAGGTCGGTCAGGATCAGTTCCTGGTGCTGTTGCTCGTGCTGCATGCCCAGCTCGATAAGGCGCTCGAGTTCCGGGGCCGCGGCGCCCATGGGGGACGCGGCGATCAAGATCAGCGATTCTATGCGGGCATCGATGTCCTGGCGGTATTCATGAACCTCGTCCATGCCCGGCCGTGTGACAAGGCCGCGCTGCGAGCGCGGGTACTGCTCTCCGATGCCGTTGTAGTACGAATTGAACAGCATCCTGAAGGCCGGATGGAAGGGCCGGAACGCGGGCTCGAAGCGTTCGAGCACAAAGGTCTCGAAGAACCACGTGGTGTGGGCCAGATGCCATTTCACGGGGCTGGCATCGGTCATTGATTGGCCGCAGCAGTCTTCGTCGCTAAGGGGTTCGGCCAGCATGGCGGTGGCGCGCCGCACGGCCTCGAATCGCGACAGCAGGGTGCCGGACAAACTCATCACGCGACATCCTTTTGCAGTGAAACAGCCGTTTGCGTCCGGGCATGGACGACTGCGAACCAGCCGGCGGGGTCCGTCCAGAAATCGGTCGGCTGCCAGCCCGCACTCTCGAGCAAAGCGGCCAGCGAGGCGCGGGTGTACTTGTAGCTGCTTTCGGTATGGATGCGCTCGCCCTCGGCGAAACGCCGGCTCGATCCGGGCCAGCGCACCAGGACGGCGCGGCGTGCCTGCAAATGCATTTCGATCCGGCTTTTCTGTTCGTTGAAGAAAGCCACGTGAGTCCAGTCGCGCACGTCGAAATCGGCCTTGAGCAAGCGGTTCAGGTTGCGCAGCAGGTTCAGGTTGAAGGCGGCCGTCAGGCCCAGTGCGTCGTCGTAGGCGGCGTTGAGTACCTCGGGCTCCTTGACGAGATCGACCCCCAGCAGCAGCGACGCCTGCCTTCCGCCCGATTGCCGCAGGCCGCTGAGGAAGCGGTGGGCGTCGTCGGGCCCGAAGTTGCCCAGCGACGAGCCCGGATAAAAGAACAGGCGATTGTCCGCGGGCACCTCTTGGGGCAGGTGCAGGCCTTGCGAGAAGTCCTGCCCCAGGGCCGTCATGCGGATGTCGGGGTGGCAGGACTGAAGCCTGTCCAATGCGTCGCGAAGAAAGTCGGCCGATATGTCCACGGCGACGTAGTGGCGCGGCGCCAGCACTCCGAACAGGCTTTCGGCCTTGGCACAGTTGCCG
Organism: Pusillimonas noertemannii; assembly: GCF_003096595.1. Lineage (GTDB taxonomy): Bacteria > Pseudomonadota > Gammaproteobacteria > Burkholderiales > Burkholderiaceae_B > Pusillimonas > Pusillimonas noertemannii. The sequence goes on from NZ_QEKO01000001.1 coordinate 1,418,512, forward strand.
GCGCCCAGGTCGACCAGCACGGCGCCCGGTCCAGCGGCCCGGGCAATGTCGTGCCGATGGGCGCGGAAGATGGCGGCCTCGGTGCGCGTGGGGTAGTACTCGGGCAGCAGGCACAGGGATTCGAACAGCTTTGAGCCCAATGTGTCGTAGAGATACTTCGGGGGCATCTGGGCTGGAGAGCCCAGCAGCCCGCGGCTTATTTCGGCGCGCTCTGCGTCGCTTTGGCCGGCGGCGATGCCGCCGCCTTGATCGTTTGCGCAGTCGTCGGCACTGTGCTGCCGGACAAGAGGTGAGTGTATCGACATCGGCTTTCGCTCATGGTCTGCCCACATGGCCTCGGGCGGCCTTTTAGAGTAACACTGTCGATACGGCGCGGTAAGGCCGCCGCATGGCGGCCCCACCGTGCCCAAGGCTTCAATTGGGCGCGCCGTAGCCCATGCGCGAGGCCAGCTCCTGGGCCAGGTCGGCCACCGAAGTGGCATAGAAGTAGCTGCGGTTGTAATGGGTGATGGCGAAGAAGTTGGGCGTGCCGCAACGGTATTCGGCGGTTTTGCGCGGTTCGTCCACCAGGTCGACGATGCCCAGCTTGTGTTGCGTCCAGTCGCTGTCGAATGAACTGTCGGCGGGTGCCCGCGCCTTGCTTGCCCCCCGTGTTTTAAGTTGTTCCCAGTCGTAAACAGGTTCCAGCCCGCCGTGTACCAGGGATTTCGCATCGGCCGGAAGGGCGACCGGCGCAAACACGGGCAGGCCGGGCTGCCAGCCGTGCTGGACCAGGAAGTTGGCCACCGAGGCGATGGCGTCTTCGGGGCTGGCCGCCAGGTCGATGTGGCGGTCGCCGTTGCCATCGGCGGCATAGCGCATCAGGCTGCCGGGCATGAACTGGGGCAGCCCCATGGCGCCGGCGAAAGAGCCGGTAGCCTGGCGCGCGTCGAGAACGCCCTGGTAGTCGAGGAGGATGAGGTCGGCCAGTTGGTCCTGGAACAACTGGCTGCGCTCGGGGCGTTGCGGGTCGGGATAACGGAAGGCCAGGGTCGCGATGGCGTCCAGCACCGAGAAGCTGCCGGTGTACCTTCCATAGACGGTTTCCACCCCTATTATGGCTACGATGATGGAAGGCGGAACGCCATATTGGGCTGCCGCCCGGTCGAGCATGGCCCGGTTCTCGTTCCAGAACTCAACGCCGGCGCGTATGCGCACGGGCTCGACGAAGCGCTTGCGGTATGTAACCCAGCTGCGCCGCACGCGCGTCTTGGAAGGCGACATCAGCTCGGCCGCCTTGGCGTTGTAGCGGGCGTCTTCCAGCAAGGCTTCGACATGGGACAGCGGCAGCTTGTGCTTGGCCGCCACTTGGCGGGCATAGCTTTGGACTTCGGGCTTGAGCCTGCCCTGGGCATCGACAAAGCCGTTTGCGTCAACAGAGGCCGCGGGGGGCCTGCGGGCGTGGCTGGAAGCCGAGGCCGCTGGTGCCGCCTGGGCAGCCGGCGAATTCTGGGCGGAGGGCGGGGCGGTATGGCTGGATGCGCAGCCGCCCAGCAGTACGGCTGCCGCGACTTGCAAAATGCGGACGGGTTTGAACATAATCCTCCTTATGCAGACCCTCTATATTACCCACCCCGAATGCCGCCTGCATGAAATGGGCGAATGGCATCCTGAAAGCCCCCACCGTCTCGATGCCATCAATGATCAACTGATTTCCAGCGGTCTGCGTGGGCTGATCGACGAGCGCGAGGCCGTGCCGGCTCAAGAGGCCGATATATTGCGCGTACACACGCCATCCCTGCTGGCCCAGCTGCGCCGCCTTTCACCCGTCCGGGGCTATGCCGAGATCGATCCCGACACGCTCATGAACTCCCATACGTTGGCGGCCGCGTTTGCCGCTGCCGGGGCAGGTATTACGGCGATCGATGCCATCATGGACGGACAGGCAAGCACCGCCTTCTGTTCGGTCCGTCCGCCTGGCCACCATGCCCGGCCGGCCCAGGCCATGGGGTTCTGCTTTTTCAATAATCTGGCTGTAACTGTAGCGTATGCGCTCGAAAAGTACGGGTTTAAACGGATAGCGATCATCGATTTCGACGTGCATCATGGCAATGGAACCGAAGAAATATTTGAGGAAGACAGCCGCATACTGATGTGCAGCTTCTTCCAGCATCCGCTCTTTCCCAATGTATGCACTGAAAATCCCGGCCCGAACATGGTCAATGTGCCGGCGCCGGCCCATGCCGACGGCGCGGCCCTTCGAGAAATCGTCGAATCGCGCTGGATGCCCCGGCTCGAGGCCTTCCAGCCCGAAATCATCTTTGTCTCGGCGGGTTTCGACGGCCACCGCGACGACATGCTCGGAGAGTTCGACATGCTCGAGTCCGACTATGCCTGGATCACCGAGAAACTCGTCGATCTGGCCGACCGCAGCGCGCAGGGGCGCATCGTCAGCTTCCTCGAGGGGGGGTACGACCTGTCGGCCCTGGGCCGCAGTGTTGCAGTGCACATCAAAGCTTTGGCAAAGCTGTAGAATGCAATATTGCCCAGGTAAAGACCCAATCGGCTGCGCTTTTAGCACAAGGCGGGCGCGGCCCCAAACAGGAATTCCCATTCAATATCCCGGAGGAACTGCTCGATGAAGGTATTGGTACCCGTCAAGCGTGTGGTTGATTACAACGTCAAGGTACGCGTCAAGTCGGATCAAAGCGGCGTGGACATCGCCAACGTCAAGATGTCCATGAATCCGTTCGACGAAATCGCGGTCGAAGAAGCCACCCGACTCAAAGAAAAATCGGTCGCCACGGAAGTGGTCGCGATTTCTTGCGGCGTTGCACAATCGCAAGAAACGCTGCGCACCGCCATGGCCATCGGAGCCGACCGCGCCATCCTGGTCCAGACCGACGCCGAGCTGCAGCCCCTGGCCGTGGCCAAGCTGCTCAAGGCCGTGGTCGACAAAGAACAGCCTCAGCTGGTCATCCTGGGCAAGCAGGCCATCGACGACGACGCCAACCAGACCGGCCAGATGCTGGCTGCGCTGCTCGACTGGCCCCAGGCCACCTTCGCCAGCAAGATCGAGGTTTCCGGCGACAGCGCAACCGTCACCCGCGAAATCGACGGCGGCCTCGAAACGGTGTCGCTCAAGCTGCCGGCCATCGTCACCACCGACCTGCGCCTGAACGAGCCGCGCTACGTCACCTTGCCCAACATCATGAAGGCCAAGAAAAAGCCGCTTGACACCACCACGCCCGAAGAACTCGGCGTCGACGCCGCCCCGCGCCTGAAAACACTGAAAGTGTCCGAGCCGCCCGCGCGTTCGGCCGGCGTCATGGTGGCCGACGTGGCCGCCCTGGTCGACAAACTCAAGAACGAAGCAAAGGTGATCTAACCATGTCGATACTCGTCATTGCAGAACACGACAAGGCCCAGCTGCGGGGCGCCACACTCAATGCGGTCGCGGCCGCCCAGAAAATCGGCGGCGACGTGCACGTGCTGGTCGCCGGCCAGGGCGTGCAGGCCATTGCCGACCAGGCCGCCAAGCTGGCGGGCGTCGGCAAGGTGCTGCTGGCCGACGGCCCAGCCCTGGCCGAAGGCCTGGCCGAAAACGTGGCCGCACAGGTGCTGGCCGTGGCCCAGGGCTATGGCCACATCGTCTTCGCCGCCACGGCCGAAGGCAAGAACGTCGCTCCGCGTGTCGCGGCCAAGCTCGACGTGGCGCAGGTCTCCGACATTATCGCGGTCGATTCGCCCGATACCTTCCAGCGTCCCATCTATGCCGGCAACGCCATCGCCACCGTGCAGTCGGCCGATGCCGTCAAGGTCCTTACCGTGCGTACCACGGCATTCGATCCGGTGGCGGCCGAAGGCGGCCAGGCCTCGGTCGAAGCCGTCGACGCCGTAGCCGATTCCGGCCTGTCGTCGTTCGTGGGCCGCGAAGTGGCCAAAAGCGATCGCCCCGAACTGGCCGGCGCCACGGTCGTGGTCTCGGGCGGGCGCGGCATGGGCAGCGCCGAGAACTTCAAGCTGCTCGAGCCGCTGGCCGATAAATTGGGCGCCGCCCTGGGCGCTTCCCGCGCCGCGGTGGACGCCGGCTATGCGCCCAACGACTGGCAGGTCGGCCAAACCGGCAAGATCGTCGCGCCCCAACTTTATATCGCCATCGGCATCTCGGGCGCCATCCAGCACCTGGCGGGCATGAAAGACTCCAAGGTCATCGTGGCCATCAACAAAGACGCCGAAGCCCCCATATTCGGCGTGGCCGATTACGGCCTGGTCGGCGACCTGTTCCAGGCCGTGCCCGAACTGACCAACTCCTTGTAAGGCTCGCCGCCAGGCTTGCCGCAAGACCCCGTGCGGGCGGTTTGCCCGGCCCGCACGGCATCCACCTTCGGACGGAGGGCATCATGGGCTACGACACGCCCCTGCGGGAATACCGGTTCGTTCTTGAAGAACTGTCAGGCCTCTCTGCGCTGCTTGATTGCCCAGGGTTCCAGGATCTGTCCGTCGATCTCGTCCGGGCAGTGCTTGAAGAAAACGCCCGCTTCGTCCAGTCGGAAATTGCGCCGCTCAATGCCGCCGGCGACAGGTCGCCGGCGCGCTGGCTCGACGGAGCCGTGGAAACCCCGCCCGGCTTCCGGCAGGCATTCAGCCAATACGCCCAGGGCGGCTGGCAGGGCCTGCAGCACGAGGCCGAGCTTGGCGGGCAGGGCTTTCCCAAGCTGGTCGGCACCGCGGCGGTCGAGAACCTCAATGCCGCCAATTTGTCGTTTTCCCTGTGCCCGCTGCTTACCGACGGCGTCATCGAGGCGCTGTCCACGGTGGGCAGCGAGCAGCAGCAGGCGCTGTACATCCCGCCGCTCATCGAAGGCCGCTGGACGGGCACCATGAACCTCACCGAGCCGCAGGCGGGCTCGGATCTTTCCCTGCTCAAAACACGCGCGCAGCCCCAGCCGGACGGCAGCTACCGCCTGTTCGGGCAAAAGATCTTCATTACCTTCGGCGAGCACGACATGGCCGAGAACATCGTGCATCTGGTGCTGGCGCGGCTGCCCGACGCCCCGCCGGGCGTCAAGGGCATCTCGCTCTTCATCGTGCCCAAGTTCATCGTTTCCGCCGACGGTTCGCTGGGCGAGCGCAACGACGTATGGTGCGCCTCGCTCGAGCACAAGCTGGGCATCCATGGCAGCCCCACGGCCGTCATGCTGTACGGATCAGGCAAGGGCGAAGCCGGCGAGGGCGCCGTCGGCTACTTGGTGGGCGAGGCCAATCGCGGCCTGCAATATATGTTCGTCATGATGAACGCCGCCCGCTTCGCCGTGGGCGTTCAGGGTGTGGCCCTGGCCGAGCGGGCCACCCAGCAGGCCTGGGCCTATGCCGCCGAACGGCTGCAGGGCCAGGGCCTGGAAGGCCCTTCGAAGGGGCCGGTGCCCATCAACCGCCACCCCGACGTGCAGCGCATGCTCTGGACGATGCGGGCGCTTGCCGACGGGGGCAGGGCGCTTGCAGCCATGGCGGCGCTTGCCCGCGACCTGGCTCATCATCACGGCAACGCTGAAGAACGCGGCCGGCAGCAGGCCCTGTACGAATACCTGGTTCCCATCGTCAAGGGCTTCTGCACCGAAAACGCGGTCGAAGCGGCTTCGCTGGGCGTGCAGGTGCATGGCGGCATGGGCTATATCGAAGAAACAGGTGTTGCCCAGTACTATCGCGATGCCCGTATTCTGCCCATCTATGAAGGCACCACGGCCATACAGGCCAACGACCTGCTTGGCCGCAAGACATGGCGCGACGGCGGGGCGGTGGCGCATGGCCTGCATCGGCAAATGCTTGCCACGCTTGACGAACTCGCCACGGCCGCCGGCCGCGGCGGGACGCATCAGGCCGGCCTGAAGGTGATTGCGCGGCACATGGAGCCGGCCCTGCAGGCCTATGCGCAGGCGGTCGACTACATGCTGGACCAGTCAAGCGCGCCGGCCGCGGCCTTCCTGGGCAGCGTGCCTTATCTCATGCTGTCGGGCGTCGTCCTGGCGGGCTGGCAGATGGCGCGCGCGGCGCTCATCTGCACTGAAGCACTGGGCGACGACGGCCGGGGCCCGCAGGCGGACGACCCTTTTCATGCCCAAAAACTGGCGGCTTGCGTGATGTATGCCTCGCAGGTGTTGCCCAGGGCCCCGGCGCATCTGGCGTCCATCATCGATGGCGCCGACGTTGCAGGCTACGCCAGCCAGGCATCTGACTGATCCGCGTCAAGGCCGACGGCGGGCCGTCTGCCGTGCTTGCCGTGCCCGCAGCGCGGCAAGACCGCTTTTCATGGTTGCGCACGGCTCTTCCTTTAGCTTATAACGTTATATAAAGACGGTATTTAAATTCCGTTCTCGAAGCTGGCACAATGATTCGGTGCAGGCCGGCAAGGGCTTCCAGGCCGCGGCCTTGCTTTTTTTCATCCATCCCAAAAGAGACTCATCATGGCTACTTTGCGTCTGGGCGACACCGCCCCCGATTTTGAACAAGACTCCGACATCGGCCCCATCAAGTTCTACGACTACCTGGGCGACAGCTGGGGCGTATTGTTTTCGCACCCGGCCGACTTCACCCCCGTGTGCACGACCGAGCTCGGCTACACTGCCAAGCTGGCCGACGAGTTCGCCAAGCGCAACGTAAAGGTCATCGCCGTATCGGTTGACGATGCGCAGTCTCACAAAGACTGGATCAAGGACATCAACGATACGCAAAGCACCACGGTCAACTTCCCCATTCTGGCCGACTCCGACCGCAAGGTGTCCGACCTGTACGACATGATCCACCCCAACGCCAGCAATACGGCGACGGTGCGTTCGGTGTTCGTCATCGATCCCAAGAAGAAGGTCCGCCTGACCCTTACCTATCCCGCCAGCACGGGCCGCAACTTCAACGAAATCCTGCGCGTGATCGACTCGCTGCAGCTTACCGACAGCCACAGCGTGGCCACGCCGGTCAACTGGGAAGACGGCGACGATTGCATCATCGTGCCCTCCATCAAGGACGAAGCCGAACTCAAGGCCAAGTTCCCCAAGGGCTACACTGTTGTGCGTCCCTACCTGCGCACCACGCCCCAGCCCAATAAGTAAGCTGCGGTAATTGCGGGGCCGGTTCTCGGCCCGGCATGCATCTATCTGCTGAAACCCCTGTCCTGGCGATGGCCATGATGGGGGTTTTTGTTTTTTGCGTTCTCCCCTGTGATTTGGGCTTTCTTGGCTGTCTTGGCTTTTAGCGCTGTTTGTTTCCTGGGGTTCGGTTTTTCTTGGGGCTGTTTCGTTGGATTTTGCTTCTTGGGGTGGTGTTTCGCTGGGGGTGATTTCTTCGGGTGTGGCTTCTTTGGGTTCTTGAGCGCCGGCGAGGGCGAAGCCTATTTAGGCCGGGCGGTCGGGCGGTTTGTGGCAGCGCCCTCCAACGCCCGTCCTAAATAGGCTTCGCCCCCACCGGCTTGCGGTTGAGGCTGGCCATGGGTGCCGATATTTTCCGGTTGCTTGTGGTTGAGGCTGCTCATGGGTACCGACATTCCTCATTGGCTAACGGTTGAGCTGACTCTGAGTGCCGAACCCCATTCTGCTTTTAAAAAGAACCGGCCCGCCGGCTTGCCGGCGTGCATGGTTTGCCCCAATCTGAGCCGCTGGAGGAGGGGGTGTTTTTGCCGGGCGTTGGAGGGCGCTGCCACAAACCGTCCGACCGCCCGGCAAAAACACTCCCTCCTCCGGCGGCGCTTAAAGACCCAGAACACCGCTTCAACCACTAGCTAATGGGCGCTTAAAGACCCAGAGTACCGTTCCAACCCCTAGCCAGTAAGCCTCCCACTGAGTCGCTATCAAGCCCGGGCAAACCCAATTCATGGCGCAAGAAAAAAGTGCTTGCAAAAGTTACTGTGATTTCGTACAGTATCGAAAACAGAGTACTGTTTAGAAAAACAGTGGTTTTAAAACCAGTGGCATCCAGCCCTTGCAACTTTGTGCATACATAGCGAGACGAACCATGAATACTCCGCAAACACCCGCCAAGTGGCCCTTCCCCCCGGCACAGCAACCTCGCAAATCCCGTTCGCGCCAAAGCGCCGCTCCCTCCGGTTCCGCGGCCGGTTCCAAAAAACGCAGCCTTACCCGCGGTGCCATGCTGGCCGACGTCGTGCTCGTGGCCATCTGGGGCGCCACCATACCCGGCATGATGTGGCTGGGCGCCGCCGGCGGTTTCTAAGTCATTGAAAACGGTGTACAATAGCTGGTTTTTCAACTCATCTTCTGGCGGCCGGGGCCAAGCCCATTGCCAACACCGCAAACAACAACGCGGCCGTTTTCGATGAAATCAGGAGCCCACCGTGGACTTAATCGCAACACTTGAACAAGAAGAGATCAGCCGTCTTACCGGCGGTCAGGCCAAGCCCGAATTTGGCCCCGGCGACACCGTTGTCGTCAACGTCAACGTAGTCGAAGGCACGCGCAAGCGTGTCCAGGCCTACGAAGGCGTCGTCATCGCCAAGCGCAATCGCGGCCTTAATTCCTCGTTCATCGTACGCAAAATCTCGTCCGGCGAAGCCGTCGAGCGTACCTTCCAGCTTTACTCCCCGCAAATCGCTTCCATTGAAGTCAAGCGCCGTGGCGATGTCCGCCGTGCTAAACTTTATTACCTGCGTAGCCGTTCGGGTAAATCTGCACGCATCAAAGAAAAACTGGTTCGTCGGGCCGACAAAAAAGCAGAAGCTTAATCGCGCTGTTTCGCCCATACCACAGTTCAGCAAAGGCACCCGCGCGGTGCCTTTGTTTTTTGCCACCGGGGCGGCATACTGAAGGCGACGCACAGAATATTGCTTTTGGAGCCATGGCGCGAAACATTCCGCATTCCCGGACCGGCAAGCGTACGGTCATCGTTCCGGGATTCGATCCTCAAACCCAGCCCATTGTGCCGCTGTCCGATATCTTGTTGCCTTTGGACAGCGCGGCGATACAGCTGGATTTCATTCGCTCAGCCTTCAGCAGCCCGATCGACTGGCAGGTCGAGCCCGTGTTCACCGAAAGCTTCCAGGCCGACAGCCTCGACCTTATCGACATCGTGCAGGCGGCGGTGTTCGTGCCGCTGGTGCAGCGCCCCGAAGGCTTGCACCTGCTGTTTACCCGGCGCGCCTCTCATTTGTACGACCATGCCGGTCAAATCTGTTTTCCGGGCGGGCGCATCGAAACCACCGACCGCGACGCGGTCGACGCCGCATTGCGTGAAACCCGCGAAGAAATCGGCGTTGCGCCCGAATACATACAGCTTCTGGGCACGCAGCCGGGCTTTCTTACTTCTACCCGCTTTACCATGAAGCCGGTCATCGGCTATGTGCGGCCGGGCTTTACCATTCGGCCCGACTTGACCGAAGTGGCCGAGGTGTTCGAGGTGCCCCTGTCGTTCCTGATGGACCCTTCCCACCATTTCCTGCACCGGGCCAACTTGCCCGACGGCGGCCATCGCTTTTATTTCTCCATGCCCTGGAAGGATTATTTCATCTGGGGGGCCACTGCGGCGCTCATCCGCAACCTGTACCATTTTCTGTCCGCTGCCCAGGCGCATAAATGCGTCGTCGGCAGCCAGTAGATCAACGGGCGCCTCAGGGGTAAGCGAAGGCCTCTTTTGTTAGCGAAGGCCCGCGCGTCGTCCGTCCTCAGCCAATCTCTGCTCTTACTCCCCAATTACCGGCTTTAGCCTACGCCAGGCGGACGCACTTGTACTCGAGTGCGTAATCTCCCGCGCGCGGCGCCGGCTCGATCCGGTGTGTTGCGGCGTGGCCGGTGGGGCGATATCCGACGAAATCGGCCCCCTTATAAGTGTTTACCCTCAATTCATTGACTGATCGATCAGTCATGAATAATAATCACCAAAACCTTTATCTTGGGAAACAGTTATGACAGAGCAGAACGCACGCTCCCAAATCCTTGACGCTGCGGAAAAAGTCTTTGCACTTCAAGGCTTTGATGGAGCAAGCATGCGCGAGATCGCCAAGCAGGCTGGAGTGGCTCAGGCTCTGTTGCATTACCACTTCGATTCAAAACGAAAATTATTCGAAAGTATGTTTTCGCGTCGATCGGAAGCAATCAACCGTGAACGGCTTACCCGGTTAGACGAACTCTTCAACGACGATGAGGGAGCAGCGCCGACGCTCCCCGAATTGATCGATGCGCTTTTTCGGCCCACGGTGAGTTTTGGACATGAACAGCCAGGCGGCAATCTTTTCTCCCGAGTACTGGTTAGTACCAATAATGCGGACGATCAAGCGTCTCGTGATCTCATCAGCTCTTTTTATGACCCGACCGCTAAGCGGTTCATCAGCGCCATCCAAAGGGTCGTCCCAAGCTTGAAAGAGGAGGAAGCAGTTTGGGGCTATATGTTTGCGATTGGTGTGGGCATGACCATGATGGCCACTACGGGCAGGGCGGGAAGATTGTCCGGTGGGCAGTGCGACGACTCGGACGTTGAAGCGATGATGGCTCGTATTGTTCCTTTCATCTGCGCAGGTATTAATGCGCTGGCGCCAGCCACCGAGTCTCCATCTCGATAAGACGCGAGATTTGACTCGCATCCGAGCATTTGAAACGCCCTGATCATCGGGCCCGCTTGAGCTGACTGCCATGTTGCATACCTGTTCCCCGACCTGCCACCACGACCCAAGCGTCAGAAGAGCGCGAGGTCCAGGGCTTACCGTCGACTTTCATTGCCATTTGTTTGATTCGCAAGTAGAGGAACTCGTCGCCCCTCTTCCGCAGAAGGCGGCCGAGCTAGAAATGCTTGCCCGGACTCAAGGGGAGGCGGCGTGTCGCCATAACAATGAGGTCATGTTCCCGAGTGCGTTCAGGCGAATGGAGTCGCTTGAAGAGCGGCTCGGCGATATGGACGCAATGGGTGTTGACATACAAGTGCTCAGCCCCTCTCCGACTCAGTACTACTACTGGGCGGATGAGCGCCTGGCGGAGGAGCTGTCCGGCATTCTCAATGAGCGTATCGCTCGGGCATGCTCGCTGCATCCGCAACGCCTGAAAGGCATTGGGTCGGTTGCGTTACAGCATCCCCGGCTGGCTGTCGAGCAGTTGCATCACGCCGTTGAAAAACTGGGTCTCTGCGGCGTGGAGGTATCGAGCTTGATAGCAGGGAAAGACCTCGTGGATTCATCGCTCGAGCCTTTCTGGGCGGCGGCAGAAAAATTGGGCTGCGTGGTTTTTCTTCATCCGCTGGGAACTACGCTTGGGGAGCGTCTTGCAACGCATTACCTCTCAAATATCGTGGGCCAGCCGCTCGAGACGACTATTGCGTTGACCAAAATGATATTCGAAGGCGTTTTCGAGCGCTTCCCCCGCCTGCGTATTCTGGCAGCGCACGGGGGCGGATTCCTGGCTTCATACTCAGGCCGCGCTCTACATGGTGCGGCCGCTCGGCCAGATGTCGGAAGAGGCACCGGTAAAGCAGTGTTCGATTGCCTAAGGCGAAATGTCTGGTTCGACACCGTTGTATACGACCCAAGGATTCTACGGCACTTGATTGAAACTTTCGGCGCAAATCGTCTGGTCGTGGGTACCGACTATCCGTTTGATATGGGGAGCTACAACGTGCACGAACTGATAGACGCCATACCCAGCATTACAAAAGACGAGCGGGCCATGATATTGGGAGAAAACGCTCTGGATCTGCTCGGGATGGCTGTATCCCCGCGACACTAAGAAGCATCGACGGAGCATCGTCGATGCTGGAACTGGTTTGTTTTAGGAAGGAGACAAAATGATTGAGGCAGACTTGCTTGTTGAAACTCGGCAGGGCATTTTACGCGGGGCGATCGAGGAAGGCACACGCGTGTTTCACGGGGTTCCTTACGCGCGGCCGCCTGTGGGCGAGCTTCGCTTCCGCGCGCCACGTCCTATGCAGGCTTGGCAAGGTATACGCGATGCCACTGTTCCGGGGCCCGCCTCTTATCAAGTGAATCTCGATAACGTGCAGCGCGTGTTGCAGATCGCTGAGGAGATGGCCCCTGATTTGCCCGGCATTATGGCGTGGCCGGGATATGTCAATGAAACTTATCATCACGGCAATATCAGTGAAGATTGCCTTTATCTCGACATATGGCTCCCGGAGCATGCGGGCGATGGCCCCTTGCCCGTCTATGTTTACTATCATGGCGGTGCAAATGCGGTTAGTTCAGGGCATTTTCCGTTGGAGCGAGGCGCGAATCTGGCTCGCGAAGAGAACATTATTGTGGTGCGCCCCACATACCGAATGGGCGCGCTTGGCTGGGTTCATTTTGGCTTGATCAGCGACCAGTTGCCCGAAGCTGTGAATGTTTCGGTACAAGACCAGATAGCGGCGTTGCAGTGGGTGTACGAGAATATTTCCGCTTTTGGCGGTGACCCCCAAAACATTACGATCGGGGGGGAATCCTGCGGTGCCACGGCGGTTTCACACCTGCTTGTGAACCCGACAGCTCAGCCCTTGATAAAGCGCGCCATTGTCCATTCATTGTCTCCATTCAACCTTTGGTGCACGCAACCAAAACAAGATGCGGCGCGGGTAGCTCAAGAGTATCTGAACCTCTTGAATATCAGCGATGCAGCGGAGCTAATGACCATCAGTCCCGAAAGGCTCATTGCGGTGCACAGTGTAATGGCGCGCAGATTTGATCCTGATATCAATTTCGCTTGGAGGCCGGTCGGCGCTGTCGACGATGGCGATATCCTGCCGGGCTTGCCGGTTTCCGTGCTGGCGAACTCCAAGTACCCACGACAGGACTTCGAGCTGATGATCGGGTTCGCCAAAGACGAATGGCAGTTTTTCAGGGGGCATTCTCACACGGTCAGCGAGGGCTCCCGATCCGAGGTATTGAATGTTTTGCAGCAGGTTTTCTCGGACGATGCCCAACAGGTGCTGGATGAGTACCAAGCGCTTTATCCAGATCAGGTAAAACCCGGCCAGTTGCTCAGTGACATTATGTCGTTTGAATTTTTCAAAGGCCCGTCGCTGGAAATCGCGAGCAATTTCGCGCAGCAGGGCTTTCCTGTCTACGTCTTTCAGTTTTCATACGATCTGCCAGGATACGGAGGCTATTTGCGGGCCGTACATACTGGAGACATGCCTTTTATTTTCAGGAATCTAAGCGAGAGCGACCTGAAGATGTGGCCGGCATTCGATGGCGCCGATCGGCAGGAACTGCGTCAGGTGACGGCCGAGTTCGGCGCCTTGTATGGGCAGTTCATTCGTAATGGAAATCCAGGAAACCAGTGGCCCGCCTTTACCGAGGAAAAACAGACCGTCTTGTGGTTTGGCAAGACCATTGAGGCGAAAGAGCGCCTCTTGACCTCTGAACAGAGCATCTTCGCGGAGCATGGCTTTGGCCACGTCGATTCGCTTGAGCAGCGGTTGGCGTTGAACCTGGATGCTGCGTTTGACGCTGAACACCGTTGAGTTCGCTCATGACTTCTGGCTGTTGAGCCAGTCTTGATTTGCCATCGTGGCCTTGCGATTGGCAACCCCATTTAAATAACTAACAAACCGGAGACAAATATGATTTCTCGACGCACATTCAACACCGCGGCCTTGCTTTCATTGGCTGGTGCTGCCATGCCAGCTCTAGGACAAAAGAAGACTCCCAAGAAGCTGCGGGTGACGGTCGCTTCTGGCCACCCTCCTGTATTTCTGTGGGTAAAACTGCTAGACGACTTTTTGATCCCTGAGATTGATCGAAGGTTGGAGGCCGCAGGGGGAGATTATCAAATCGAATGGACCAAGGCCTGGGGCGGAACTCTTATCAAGCTCGGTGCGGAGTCAAAGGGAATCGCCGATGGGATTGCCGATATCGGTTATGTAAGCACGATCTTCGAAGCGCCTAATTTCCCCTTGCAGAACATTTCATACCATTTGCCATTTACAACCAGCGATATTGGCATCATCACCAATATCATGGATAAGCTTCAGGAAGATATCCCCGCCGTTGGAGACGCGTGGACGAAGAATGGATTGGTTTATTTGGGTAGCTCGGCTCTTGATTCATACCAGTTGTTCACGAATTTTTCGTTCGAGTCGGTAGACGATCTGAAGGGAAAGAAAATCGCCATACCCGGACCCACCGGGAACTGGTTCCATGGAACCGGTTCCGTAGGAGTACCGGGTACCCTCAATACGTACTACGAAGATATTAAGTCGGGTGTTTCACAGGGCGTACCGATCTTTGCCACAGGAGGATGGGGCGCCAAGGTTTTCGAAGTTGCACCTCATCTAACCTTGACGAACTTCGGCTCGCAGTATGCGGGTGGAATCGCTTTTGGAAAGCGCCGTTTCGAAAAATTGCCTCCGGAGGTGCAAGCGATATTCAAAGAGGTTGGCAGCGAGTACAGCCGTCGCTTCACAAAGGCGCAGACTGACGCCACAGCGGAAGTGATACGCAAGATGAAGGAGGCTGGAACACAAGTTAAGGAGTTGCCGGAGGCGGAGCGCGTCCGATGGGCAAACCTGTTGCCTTCTACGGGCACGAGTTGGGCTAAAGAGATGGAAGCCAAGGGGCTGCCCGGAAACAAAGTGCTGGAAGGTTTCATGGCCGAATTGAAGCGTGCTGGAGTCAACGTACCTCGGGATTGGGCTAATACATGACTAACGTTGAATATCCTAATCTCGATCTACGAAGGAGGGCGGTCGTTCCTGACGAGTCTTATGGAATGCCGCTCCCCGGCGGCCTTCACCGCGTCACCCAGGTGCTCAACGCAATAGGAACCGTCTGGATTCTTGCGATGATGTTGCTGATTAACGCGGATATTTTGGGCCGGGAACTTTTTGATTCTCCACTACGCGGTACAACCGAGTTCATTTCGATTTCCATCACCGGGATCGTATTTTTACAACTTGCGGATACCTTTGTCGCCGGCCGCATGGCTCGTGCCGACGTTTTGCTGGGGGGGCTCAAGCGCGCGGCGCCGCGTGCTGCTGCGCTCTTGAACGCCCTGTTTCATGTCACAGGCGCAGGGCTCTTGGCCATTATTTTGCACGCAAGCTGGCAGCCGCTTCTCAGATCGATACAGATCCAGGAGTACATCGGTTCACTGGGGGATTTCACCATGCCCGTTTGGCCGGTGCGCCTCACCATGCTGGTTGGCATGGTAGCCGCATTGGTCGCGTGTCTGCTTTTAGCATGGCTCGATGTGCGTCGCATGGCGCTGTTGGGAGGTAAAACCTCATGATGCCGATTGAAATTGCGGGTCTATCATTGATTTTGATGCTGGCGCTTATTTGGGCCGGCATGCATGTGGCTATTGTTTTGGGCGTGGTTTCGTTTATCGGTGTCTGGCTTATACGCGACGATGCCGGGATCGCGGCCGACATGCTGGCGCAAGCCAGCCAGGACGCGATTTCGAGCCATATTTTCGGCGTTGTGCCGCTCTTTGTGTTAACCGGATTTCTGGTGGCCAAGGCCGACATCGGCAAGGACGCCTTTGCCGTTGCCGACCAGCTATTGCGACGGTTGCGCGGGGGGCTCGGAGTGGCCACGGTCGCTGCGAACGCCGTATTCGCCGCCATTACCGGCATCTCGATTGCGTCTGCAGCTGTTTTCACCAGAATCGCCACTCCGGAAATGATCCGCTTCGGATACAACAAGCGATTTTCGGTTGGCGTCGTCGCCGGATCATCGGTGCTGGGCATGCTGTTGCCGCCTAGTCTCCTGATGATTCTTTACGGTTTCTTGGCCAACGTGTCGGTCGGCGATCTTTTTACCGCGGGGATCGTTCCAGGCTTGTTCCTGGCGTTGGTCTACTCTGTCGCAATCATTCTCATGGCGACGCTGAATCCGAAATGGGTTTATCAAACTCAAGCAGGCGGCCTCATCCGCCGCGAAGGGGAAGACCAGCCCACGATGACACTTTGGGTGATGGCGAAAAAACTTTTTCCGAGCGTGTTATTGATCGCTTCAGTGTTGGGCGGGTTGTACGCCGGTTTTTTCACGGCGACCGAAGCCGGCGCGACGGGAGCGGCCATGGCGCTGATCATAGCTATTGTCCGAAGGAGGCTCACCTTAAAAACCTTCTGGGCGGTATTGACGGAAACAGGCCATATCACCGTAGCGGTCAGCTTTCTTATCATCTGTGCCAGTATTTATACGCGGATGCTCGCCATGTCCGGTATGCCGCAATTTCTCACAGAGTGGCTTACCAGCCAGGGCATGGGCGCCACGGGATTTCTGATGGTCTACATATTGATCGCTATTGCGCTGGGCACGATCATAGATGCTTCGTCGATCATTTTGATCATGCTGCCGTTAATGCTACCGGTGGCCGAATCACTCGATATCAACTTGATCTGGCTGGGCATCCTGACCATAGTCGCGGTTGAAACCGGTGTGATCACCCCGCCCTTCGGGTTATCGGTGTATGTCATAAAAAGCTCGCTCGAAGATCAATCCATCACCCTTGGAGACATTTTCCGCGGCGCTATGCCATTCCTCCTGATGATGCTTTTCGTGCTGGTGGTATTGGTGTTTGTTCCCGAACTCAGTCTAGTGCTATTGAAGCAGCCATGAAACATGCATACGTCTCGCACTTGAAACATAAAGGAATCATGCAATGACCCGCCGCTATGTCGATATTTCCGTGCCTTTGGAAACGGATATTGCTTCAGACCCCCCAGGCCACCTTCCATACATTAAGTATTTCGACCATCACGCTACCGCCGCGGATGTGGTTTCTTTTTTTCCGGGTGCCACGGTTGGGGATCTTCCGGGCGGAGAAGGCTGGGCGATAGAACGCCTAGACGTTTCGACCCATAACGGCACTCATCTGGACGCGCCTTACCATTTTCATTCCACGATGGATGATGGGCAACGGGCGATAACCATTGACGAGGTGCCGCTCGAGTGGTGTTTCAGTCCGGGAGTGAAGCTGGATTTCCGCCATCTGCCTGACGGCCATGTGGTTACTGCCCAAGAGGTCGAAGCTGAACTCGAACGCATTGGATACGAACTTCGCCCGCTGGATATTGTTGTCGTGAACACTGCCGCGGGCGCCAGATACGGGCGTTCGGACTATGTATCGGCGGGTTGCGGAATGGGACGCGAGGCGACGTTGTACCTGACTGAGCGCGGTGTGCGGGTAACGGGCACGGACGCGTGGAGCTGGGACGCTCCCTTTAATTTTACGGCTCAACGCTTCGCCCGGGAAGGCGACGCTTCGGTAATCTGGGAGGGCCACCGTGCGGGCATGGTCCGAGCTTATTGCCACCTCGAGAAGCTGGGCAACCTTGAACAATTGCCTCCGTTTGGTTTCACCATCAGTTGTTTCCCATACAAGATTCGAGGCGCATCTGCCGGGTTTACGCGGGCCGTAGCGATATTTGAAGAGTAGTTTTCAATGTTTAAGGAGTAGTCAATGTCCGGCAAGCGGTCACCTGTCATCATTAGCTGTGCAATCACCGGAGCCATCCATACCCCCACTCTTTCTGACGCTTTGCCCTATACGCCGGACGATATTGCCGATCAGGCGATCGAGGCGGCCGAAGCGGGTGCGGCGGTATTGCATTTACACGCTCGACGTCCTCATGACGGCGGCGTCAGCATAGCCCCCGAGGATTTCGCAAAGTTTCTACCCAGAATTAAAGCTTCTACGAATGCCGTCATCAATCTGTCGACGGGGGGCAGCTTGCTGAACACGATTGAGGAGCGGATTGCCCCGGCCCTGCGGTTTTCACCCGAAATGTGTTCTATGAATATGGGATCAATGAATTTCAGCTTTCACCCGCTGGCAGGGCGTCATGAGAAATGGAAGTTCGATTGGGAGAAGGACTATATCGCGAACTCGGACGGATACATTTTTCGCAATACGTTTGCAGACATAAGCAAAGCCGCGACCCAGCTTTCTGCCCACGATACCAAGTTCGAACATGAGTGCTACGACGTGGGGCACTTGTATAACTTGCGTTTCTGTATGGACTCAGGCCTTTTCAAGGCGCCTATTTTCATCCAGTTTGTTTTCGGGATATTGGGCGGGATCGGAGCCGACGTCGATAATTTAATTTTCATGAAGCGTACGGCTGACCGGCTTTTTGGCGATAGTTATCGCTGGTCGGTCCTCGGGGCGGGCGGGGCTCAGATGCGGCTGGCCGCAACAGGCAGTCAGATGGGCGGCAATGTGCGAGTAGGGCTCGAGGATTCCTTGTATATATCGCATGGAACCCTGGCGCAATCGAACGCGCAGCAGGTGGCGAAAGTCCGGAGGATCATTGAGGAGCTGGGTTCGCGCGTTGCGTCGCCTGATGAGGCGCGCGAGATGCTGGGTTTGAAGGGGGTTTCTCGGGTAAGTTTTTGAGCGGCGCAGGTCCGGCTCGAAAACCGCGTCGTCGATTCCTGAAGCCTTCGCGGCCTCCTTAATATCTTTCTTGGGCTTCGTTTTCCGCCAGGATGCGCAGATACAGTTCGTGGCGCTCGGGCTGGATGCTGCCTTCTTGCACGGCGGCCAGCACGCCGCATCCCGGTTCGCGCCGGTGGGTGCAGTTGTAGAAGCGGCAGTGCGCCGCACGTTGCGCGAACTCGGGGAAGCCGCGCTCGATGTCGCCGGGGCTTAGATGAAACAGGCCGAAGTTCTGGAAGCCCGGGGAATCGATAAGCGTTCCGTCGCCGCCGGGCAGGTGATACAGCCGCGTGCTGGTGGTGGTGTGCCGGCCCGCGTCAAGGGCGATGGAGTGTTCCTGCGTGGCGGCTTGGGCCTGCGGCACCAGGGCGTTGAGCAGGCTGGATTTGCCCATGCCGCTTTGCCCCAGCAGCAGGCTGCATTTGCCCCGCAGATGCGGCAGCAGCGCCTGCGTGGTTGCCTGGGTGTCCAGGGCATTGGTCAGCAATACGGGAATGGGCGGCTGGTATGCCGAAGACAAGGCGTGAACCCGGCCCTGGGCCTTGTCGAGCCCATCGGCAATATCGGCTTTGTTCAGGATGATCAGCGGGGCGATGTCGGCGCTGTGCGCCGCCACCAGGGCGCGCCCGACCAGGTCGGGTGAGAAGGCGGGCTCGACGGCCACCACCAGAAGCAGCTGGTCGACGTTGGCGGCAAACTGCTTGGTGCGCATGTCGTCCGAGCGATAAAGCAGATTGCGTCGCGCCTGAATGCTTTCAATGACGCCTTCGGAGTCGCCCTGGGGCCGGATAAGCACGAGGTCGCCGACGGCGGGGCCGGATTTCTTTCCGCGTGGAAAGCACTGGCGCGTGGCGCCGCCGACCATCTCTACCGTGTAGTGGCGGCCGTGGGAGGCGATGATGCGCCCCGCAACAAGGGAAGGGTCAGGCGCCATGCCGCAGTTTCTGGATCCGCAGGGCGGCGGGCGGATGGCTGTCGTAGAAGGCCGAGTGCACCGGGTCGGGCGTCAGCGTGGCGGCGTTGTCGTCGTACAGCTTGACCAGGGCCGACACCAGGGCGTCGGCCGAGGACTGGCTGGCGGCGTAGCGGTCGGCCTGGAACTCGTCGCGGCGTGAAAACCAGCTTGCCAGCGGCGTGACCCAGAAGGTGAACACCGGCACGACCAGGAAGAACAGGATCAGGGCCAGGGCATCGTTGGGGCGGCCCAGTTGGGGAATGACGCCCAGGCCGGTGTAGAACCACACCTGTTGCGCCAGCCAGCCGAGCAGCGCGAAAAAGCCCAGGGCGGCAGCGAAGCTGACGGCCATGCGCTTGATGATGTGGCGATGCTTGAAGTGGCCCAGTTCGTGCGCCAGCACGGCTTCGATTTCCATGGGGTCGAGGCGCGCCAGCAGGGTGTCGAAGAACACGATGCGCCGGTTGCGGCCGAAACCGGTAAAGTAGGCATTGCCGTGGGCCGAGCGCCTGGAGCCGTCCATGACGAACAGGCCATTGAGCCTAAAGCCGCAGCGCTGCGCCAGGGCATTGACCCGCTCGGCCACGTCGGTATTTTGCAGCGGGGTGAACTTGTTGAACAAGGGCGCGATCACCGTGGGAAACAGCCAGATGACCAGGAAATTGAAACCCACCCACACGGCCCAGGCCCACCATATCCAATGTTGCCCGGCATTGCCCATGACCCACAGCACCAGGGCCACCAGCGGGGCGCCCAGAAGCAGGGTAAGCAGCAGGCCCTTGGCCAGGTCCGCCACGAACAGGCGGGGGGTTACGCGGTTGAAGCCGAAGCGGGCTTCCAGCCCGAACTTGCGCCAGACAGTGAAGGGCAGGCCCACCAGGCCCACGATGGCCACCACCGACCCGATCAGGGCCAGTTGGCGCCACATTTCGGAATCAATGGCCCGGCCCCACTGCAGGTCGAGCCATTGCAGGCCGCCCAGCAGAGTCAGCACCACCAGCAGCGCGGCTTCGACCAGGGTCTCGACCATGCCCAGCCTGACCTTGGCCAAGGTATAGTCGGCGGCACGCTGGTGGCTGCGCAGGCCGATGCGGTCGGCGAACTCGGCGGGCACCTGGTCGCGGTGCCGCAGCACGTGGCGCATCTGGCGCGACGCGACCCAGGCACGGGTGGCCAGATCGGCAAATAAAAAGGCAATGAACCACAAGGTAAACATAAGCGGCCGGCAGGTATGAGAAAATCGCTTTTTTAAGGAAGGATTATATGGCGGTTAATGAACAGCGTCTGGTTTGGCTCGATCTCGAGATGACGGGCCTGGACCCTGAAAAAGAACGCATCATCGAAGCGGCGGTGGTGGTGACCGAGCCCGACCTCACTTTCGTGGCCGAAGGGCCGGTGCTTGTCGTTCACCAAAGCGACGAGCTGCTGAACGCCATGGACAAATGGAACACGTCCACGCACGGCAAAAGCGGCCTCACCGACAAGGTCAAGGCCTCGACACTGACCGAAGAACAGGCCGAGGCCCAACTGCTGGCTTTTCTGTCGCAGCATGTTCCCGCGGGCAAGTCGCCGCTGTGCGGCAACACGGTGGGGCAAGACCGGCGCTTCCTGGTCAAGTACATGCCCCGGCTCGAGGCCTTCTTCCATTATCGCAATCTTGACGTCAGCACGCTCAAAGAGCTGGCCTTGCGCTGGAAGCCCGCGGTATACAGAAGCTTTGCCAAGCAAAGCCGCCACGAGGCCCTGGCCGACATCTACGAATCCATCGAAGAGCTCAAGCACTATCGCGAGCATTTCATCAAGCTATGACCTACGAAAACATATTGTTCGAGCTGCGGGACGGCATTGCGCGCCTTACGCTCAATCGTCCCGACAAGCTCAACAGCTTCACGGCCGACATGCATGCCGAGGTGGCCCAGGCGCTTGGCCGGGTCGAGCAAGAGGGCGCCCGCGTCCTGGTGCTTACCGGCAGCGGCCGGGGTTTTAGCGCCGGGCAGGATCTTTCTCAACGGGTTGTCAAAGAAGGCGCCCCCCCGGTCGATCTGGGCGCCAGCATCGAAAAATACTATGGGCCGCTGGTCAAGCGGCTGCGTGCGCTGCCCATGCCGGTGGTGGTGGGCGTG
This sequence comes from Pusillimonas noertemannii, assembly GCF_003096595.1. GTDB lineage: Bacteria > Pseudomonadota > Gammaproteobacteria > Burkholderiales > Burkholderiaceae_B > Pusillimonas > Pusillimonas noertemannii. Next base: position 1,439,937 of record NZ_QEKO01000001.1, read on the forward strand.
AACGGCGTGGCCGCCGGAGCGGGCGCCAACCTGGCCCTGGCCGGAGACATCGTCATCGCGCGTGCCTCGGCCAGCTTCATCCAGCCTTTCTGCCGGCTGGGCCTGCTGCCCGACACGGGCGGCACCTACGCCCTGCCGCGCCTGGTGGGGCCCGCCCGGGCCATGGGCCTGGCCATGCTGGGCGACAAGCTCAGCGCCGAGAAAGCCGCCCAGTGGGGCCTGATCTGGGAATGCGTGCCCGACGAACAGTTCGAGGCTCGGCTGCAAGAGCTGGCCGTGCATTTTTCCACCGCGCCCACCATGGGCCTGGCCGCCACCAAGCAGGCGCTCAATCAAAGCCTGAACAACACCCTGGCGCAGCAGCTCGACCTGGAACGCGACCTCATGCGCGAACTGGGCCGCAGCCAAGACTACCAAGAGGGCGTGCAGGCCTTCCTGGGTAAGCGCAGCCCGGTGTTCAAGGGCCGCTAAGCAACATGAACCTGCCTCCTTCCGTCGCCATCGCGGGCATAGGCACCGACATCGTGCGGGTCGATCGCGTGCAGGGCGTTTTCCAGCGCCAGGGGCTCAAGTTCGCCCAACGCATATTGGGCGACCAGGAATACGCGGTGTTCCAGCGCCGTCACCAGCGCGACCCCAATCGGGGCATGCGCTACCTGGCCACCCGGTTTGCGGCCAAAGAGGCGTTTTCAAAAGCCATAGGCCTGGGCATGCATGCGCCCATGTCATGGCGCCTGATGCAGGCGTTGAATGCGCCGGGGGGCAGGCCGGTCGTGCGGCTGGACGGCGCCCTGGCGCACTGGTATGCGGCGCGCTACGGCGCCGCCCACATTTCCCTCAGCGACGAAAGCGACACGGCCATGGCCTTCGTGGTGATCGAGCCGCTGCCCAATACGGATTCCACTTTTCATGACACGCAACCCTAGCCCCGACAACGCCGATTCCACCGTCCTGCCCCCGGGGCCCGTCATGGTCGACGTCGAGGGTACGGAACTGACCGAACATGAAAGGCAGCGTCTGCGCCACCCCCTGGTGGGCGGCGTCATCCTGTTCGCGCGCAACTTCAGCGGCCGCGAACAGCTTGCCGCCCTGTGCCGCGACATTCACGCGGCGCGCGACGAGCCCCTGCTCATCGCCGTCGACCACGAGGGCGGCCGGGTGCAGCGCTTTCGCAGCGACGGCTTCACGGCCTTGCCGCCCATGTCGGCCTTTGGCGAGATATGGATGGACGATTCGCTGGCCGCCATGCGCCTGGCCACTGAAACGGGCTACGTGCTGGGCGCCGAGCTGCGCGCCTGCGGCGTCGACCTTAGCTTTACGCCTGTGCTCGACCTTGATTACGGGGGCAGCCAGGTGATCGGCAACCGGGCCTTCCATCGCGAGCCCCAGGTGGTGGCCATGCTGGCCAGGGCCCTGATACAGGGCTTGATGCTGTCGGGCATGGCCGCCTGCGGCAAGCATTTTCCCGGCCATGGTTTCGTGCAGGCCGATTCGCACCACGAAATTCCCGTGGACGAGCGCAGCTTCGAGGAAATCATGCAGGAAGACGCGGCCCCCTACGGCTGGCTGGGCGACATGGTGCTGCCCTCGGTCATGCCGGCCCACGTCATCTATCCCAAGGTCGACGCAAGCCCCGCGGGCTTTTCGCGCTACTGGATACAGACCGTGCTGCGCGACAATCTGGCTTATGATGGCGTGGTGTTTTCCGACGACCTGACCATGGAAGGCGCTACCGTGGCGGGCGATATCCTGGCCCGCGCGCAGGCCGCACTGGCGGCGGGCTGCGACATGGTGCTGGTGTGCAACCGCCCCGACCTTGCCGACGAGCTGCTGGGGCGCCTGCGGCACGAGCCTTCGCCGGCCTCGCAGCAGCGCATCCGCCGCCTCATGCCGCGCCAGCCCGCACCCGACTGGCAGACACTGCAGAGCCTTGCCCGTTACCAGTATGCCCGACAGCTTCAATCTCAAATCGTTCCTGGCTGACCTGCCACCCTTGCCGGGCGTGTACCGGCACCTCGATGCCAAGGACGAGGTGCTTTACGTCGGCAAGGCCAGCAACCTCAAGAAGCGGGTCTCGTCGTACTTCCAGAAGAACCTGGCCAGCCCGCGCATCGCCCACATGGTGGCCAGGGTGGCGCGCGTCGAGGTTACGGTCACGCGCTCCGAGGCCGAGGCGCTGCTGCTTGAAAACAACCTCATCAAGCGGCTGCACCCGCGCTACAACATTCTGTTTCGCGACGACAAGTCGTACCCCTTCCTGCACATCACCGGGCACGAGGCGCCCCGCATTGCCTACTATCGGGGCAGCACCAGCGGCAAAGGCCGCTATTTCGGGCCTTATCCCAATGCCTGGGCGGTGCGCGAAACCATCCAAATACTGCAAAGGGTGTTTCGCCTGCGCACCTGCGAAGACAGCGTCTACGCCAACCGTTCGCGCCCTTGTCTACTGCACCAGATCGCGCGCTGTTCGGCGCCCTGTGTGGGGCTGATCTCGGCCGCCGACTACCAGGCCGACGTCGAGCGAGCCATCCGCTTTCTTGACGGCCACGCCAAGGAGGTGCTGGACGACATCGAGCAGCGCATGCTTCGGGCTTCCGACGAGCTCGATTTTGAACAGGCCGCCGTGCTGCGCGACCAGATGGGTGCACTGGCCCGGGTCCTGCAGCAGCAGACCATGGAGCAGGTGGGCAGCGACGATGTCGACATCATCGCCGTCGTGGCCGCGGGGGGAAGGGTGTGCGTCAACCTCGCCATGGTGCGGGGCGGCCGCCATCTGGGCGATCGGGCCTTCTTCCCCACCCATGCCGACGGCGACGAGCCGGGCGACGTGCTGGCCGCCTTCGTGGCCCAGCATTATGTGGACGGGGGCTTGCCGCCCCTGCTGGTGTGTTCGCACAAGCTGCCCGACCCGGGCCTGCTCAAGCTGCTGGCCGAGCAGACGGGCGTCAAGGCGCGCATGCTGACCCGCCCGCAGGGCGTGCGCCGCACTTGGCTCGAGCAGGCGCAGAAAAATGCCGAGATGGCCCTGGCGCGCATGCTGACCGAATCCAGCGCCCGTTCGGCGCGCACGCTGGCGCTGGCCGAGGCGCTGGACCTGGACACCGACGAGGCGGCGCTGGACGCCATGCATATCGAGTGCTTCGACATCAGCCACACGGCCGGCGAGGCCACCCAGGCCTCTTGCGTGGTCTACCGGCATCACGACATGCAGCCCTCGCTGTATCGCCGATACAACATTGCCGGCGTGACGCCGGGCGACGACTACGCCGCCATGCGGCAGGTGCTCACCCGGCGCTTCAGCCGCGTCGCCGACGGCGACGCCGAACTGCCCACCCTGGTGCTGATCGACGGCGGCAAGGGCCAGGTCGAGGTGGCGCGCCAGGTGTTTGCCGAGTTCGGGCTGGACATCCACGTCATCGTGGGCGTGGCCAAGGGGGAAGGGCGCAAGGTGGGCCTGGAAACCCTGGTCTTTGCCGACGGGCGCAGCCCGGTGGCCCTGGGCGGTGAATCGGCGGCCCTGATGCTGGTGGCGCAGATACGCGACGAGGCGCACCGCTTTGCCATCACCGGCATGCGGGCGCGGCGCGCCAAGGCGCGCAATGTGTCGCGGCTTGAGGAAATCGAGGGCGTGGGCGCCCGCCGCCGGCAGAAGCTGCTGGCCCGCTTCGGTGGCTTTTCGGGGGTGGTGGCCGCCAGCGAGGACGATCTGCGCTCGGTCGAAGGCATTTCAGACGAACTTGCCGAGCGAATCTATCAGGCGCTGCGCAGTTAGCGATGGTAGTATTATCCCTATGCCTTTGAACTTCCCAATCGTGCTCACGTGGCTGCGCATTGCCATGATCCCGCTGCTCGTGGCGCTGTTCTACGTGCCCCACGATTGGCTGCCCCCAACCTCCCGCGACACCATCGCTGCGCTGGCCTTCATCTTTGCCGCGCTGACCGACTGGTTCGACGGCTGGCTGGCGCGCCGCTGGAACCAGACCTCTTCCTTCGGCGCCTTTCTCGACCCGGTGGCCGACAAGCTCATGGTGTGCACGGCGCTGCTCATCCTGCTCGACCTGAACCGGGTCGACGCCGTCATAGCGCTGATCATCATCGGGCGCGAAATCACCATCTCGGCGCTGCGCGAATGGATGGCCAAGATCGGCGCCAGCGGCAGCGTGGCCGTGCATTGGCTGGGCAAGTTCAAGACCGGGGCGCAAATGGTGGCGATTCCGTGCCTGCTGTACTGGCAAGAGCTGTTCGGGGTGTCCAGCGTATGGGTGGGCCACGTGCTGATCGTGGTGGCGGCCATACTGACCATCTGGTCGATGTGCTATTACCTGCGCCGCGCCTGGCCCCAGATACGCGACCGTGCCGGCCGCGATGTTTAACCGCATTTAAGATTTCATCATGGTAGCAACCACTTTCGATCAATTCGCCGATACGCCGGCCATCAAGCGCCGCGACTGGAAAATCATAGGCCTTATCGGCGCAGGGCACTCTTGCTCTCACTTCTTCCAGCTGGTCTTTCCCACTCTGTTCCTGCCCCTGGCCGCCGAGTTCGGCTTCGACTTCGTGCAGCTGGGCCTGCTGGCCTCGATGTTCTTCGTCGTTTCCAGCCTGGGCCAGGCCTCGTCGGGCTTCGTTGTCGACCGCATCGGCCCCACCCCGGTATTGCGCTTCGGCCTGGCCTGCTTCGTGGTCTCGGGCGTGCTCATCGGGCTCTCGACCAACTACGCCATGCTGATGCTGGCCGCCATCATCGGCGGCGCCGGCAACTCCGTCTTCCATCCGGTTGATTTCTCCATCATCAACCACCGCGTCAGTTCGCGCCGGCTGGGGCACGCCTTCAGCACCCACGGCTTTACCGGCAACCTGGGCTGGGCCCTGACCCCGGTATTCATGACCACCCTCATCCACCTGGGCGACTGGCGCCTTGCCGCCTTCGGCGCCGCCGGCCTGGTGGCCGCCGTGCTCTTCCTTATCTGGATAGGCCGCGACCTGCTGGCCGGCCGCAACGAAGAGCGCCCCGCGGCCAAGCCCAAGGCCGGTGAAACCCCCGACCTGGCCCAGCAGTCGGTGGGGCGCACCCTGGCCACGCTGCTGGTGCAGCCCGCCCTGTGGGGCGCCTTCTTCTTCTTTGCCTGCACCTCCATCGCCCTGTCCGCCGTCCAGAACTTCACCATTCCCATGCTGGGCGACGTCTACGGCATCGACAAGGTCATGGCCGGCACCACGCTTTCCGGCTACATGTTGGCCTCGGCCCTGGGCATGATCGCCGGCGGCTTCCTCGTCAACGCCACCCCCAACACCGAGCGCACCGTCGCCCTGTCCCTCATCGCCGCCGGCGCGCTGCTGGTGCTGCTGGCCTCCGGCGTGCTCATCTCGCCCCTGGCCATGATCGTAGTCGGCCTGGCCGGCTTCTGCGCCGGCGTCTCCACCCCCTCGCGCGACATGCTCATCCGCCGGGTCACCCCCAAGGGCGCCACCGGCACCGTCTACGGCCTGGTCTATTCCGGCATGGACGTCGGCGCCTCGCTGGGCCCCGTCGGCTTCGGCCTGATGCTCGACGCCGGCCACACCCAGGGCCCCTGGATAGGCGCCGCCATCGCCTTCGTCGCCGCTTCCGGCCTGGCCATGATGGTCGCCCGCTCCGTCAACGCCCGCACCAGCCCGCAAGCCGTGGCGGGGTAGCTGCCCCGCGCTGGCGGTTCGTTCCCGAACTACCTTCATTTTGTAAAAAGCCCATCCTGAATATTCCGGATGGGCTTTTTTCAATCGATGAGTGTGCCCCGACGCTTGGCACTAAGAGGTATTGCCTGAGGAAGCACTGGGTTCGCAATGCCCTCGCGTTACTCAATTGCAAGCCGGTGGCGAGGCTAGGGTTTCCAGCGGGCGTCGGAGGGCGCCGTGTTCAGCGCGTTTGTGCGGGGGCAGTCGGCGGGGGTTTGTTCGAGTCCCGAAGCGCGTAGCGCTGAGGTCGAGTTCTCCCGCCGCCCGTGCAAACGCGCTGAACACGGGGAGTTCGGCCACGGGCCGAACCGCCCGACCGCCCGCTGGAAACCCTAGCCTCGCCGCCGGCGCTTTAGAACCCAAACGAACGCAGCTCCATGCAAGCAAGCTCAACGAATGAAAGCAAATGCCCAGAAGCGTATCGCGACGAACCAGTTCGTACATGAATCGAGGCGAGCTTTCCGTTCATCAAGATGAGAAGGGCAACTCAAATTGAACCCTGGCTGCAATGAACAGCAGCCTTGGCCTGCACTGCCTACTGACGAACAGTCCGCACCTGCGAAACCTCAACTTTCGAACTGGCCCGCCAAGGATTGATGTCCAGCCCCCCGCGCCGCGTATAGCGCGCATACACCAGCAAAGACTCGGGCCGGCAGATCCGCCAGATATCGCAGTACATCTTCTCGACGCAATGCTCATGAAATTCATCATGCCGGCGCAGCGACACAATGTACTTCAGCAGCGCCGCCCGGTCGATCTGCGGCCCCGTGTAGCGGACCTGCACACTTGCCCAGTCCGGCTGGCCCGTGACCGGGCAATTGGACTTCAATAGATCGGACACCAGCGTTTCCTCGACCACCGCCCCGCCGGGCACGCAGCGCAGCAGTTCGGGCGAAGGCGTGTATACCTCGATCTCCACATCGATATCATCGATGTTCTCGCCCTCGAGCGCCTCATATCCTTGCCCCGCCTGCCTGCCCACACGCGTGATTTCGACCTCTACCGTCGCACCGCAGGCCGCGGCCAGGTCTGCGCGCATCCGCTCGCCCACCTCTTGCTCGTTCGCGAACCGCTCGTCATTGAACGAATTCAGATAAAGCTTGAACGACTTCGACTCCACCAGCCTGGGGCTGCTGTGGGGAAAGACGAAGCGCGCCGTCGCCACAATGGGCTTGCCCCGTGGGTTGAGCCAGGAGATTTCATAGGCGTTCCAGATGTCGGCTCCGGCCCAGTCGGGCAGCGGGCCCAGGGTCTGGCGATTGGGGGCCCGGTCGATGGGGAACAGCAGCTTGGGATCGTAGGACGTGGGGTAGACCACTTCCTGCCCCAGGGGCGCATGGATGAGAGGCGTATTCATGAGACGAATTGTAGCCCGCGCAGCCGTAGCCACAGATGAATTTCACAATGTGGAAGAAAAAGACCGCCATATGAAAACCCCGTGCTGCAGGGCAGCGCAGCATCTTTCATAAAGGAGAAAATCGTTTTGCATTATGGAATGAATTTATTATTTCATTGATTTTAAAAGAAAATATTTTTAGTCTTATATAAGACATAAGTGTGTTTTGCTTTGCACAAGAGGCGTAGAATTTTTTCCATACCCGGTCTCTTTTTTCACTCATCAGGAGCAAAACCATGTCCAAACGCGAACAGGAAGTGCGTGATCTGCAAAACCAATGGGCCGAAAGCCCGCGCTGGCAGGGCGTAAAGCGCGGCTACGGCGCCGAAGAAGTCGTGCGCCTGCGCGGTTCGGTGGCCGTCGAGCACACGCTGGCGCGGCGCGGTTCCGAAAAACTGTGGTCCCTGTTGCAGAGCGAAGATTTCGTCAATTCGCTGGGTGCGCTTACCGGCAACCAGGCCATGCAGCAGGTCAAGGCCGGCCTCAAGGCCATCTACCTCTCGGGCTGGCAGGTGGCGGGCGACGCCAACCTGGCGGGTGAAATGTACCCCGACCAGTCGCTGTACCCCGCCAATTCCGTGCCCCAGGTGGTTCGCCGCATCAACAATGCCCTGGCCCGTTGCGACCAGATCCAGTGGATGGAGGGCGCCGAGCCCGGAGACCAAGGCTACATCGATTACTTCGCTCCCATCGTGGCCGACGCCGAAGCCGGTTTTGGCGGCGTGCTCAATGCCTTCGAGCTGATGAAGGCCATGATCGAGGCGGGCGCCGCCGGCGTGCACTTCGAAGACCAGCTGGCTTCGGTCAAGAAGTGCGGCCACATGGGCGGCAAGGTGCTGGTGCCCACCCGCGAAGCCGTGTCCAAGCTGACATCGGCGCGGCTGGCGGCCGACGTCATGGGCGTGCCCACGGTGCTGCTGGCCCGCACCGACGCCGACGCCGCCGATCTCATCACCAGCGATGTCGACGAGAATGATCATCCTTTCATTACGGGCGAGCGCACGGCCGAAGGCTTCTTCCGCACGCGCGCCGGTATCGACCAGGCCATTTCGCGCGGCCTGGCCTACGCGCCGTATGCCGACCTGCTGTGGTGTGAAACCTCCACGCCCGACCTGGCCTACGCGCGCCGCTTCGCCGAGGCCATCCACAAGCAGTTCCCCGGCAAGATGCTGGCCTACAACTGCTCGCCCTCGTTCAACTGGAAGAAGAACCTGGACGACGACACCGTGGCGCGCTTCCAGCGTGAGCTGGGCGCCATGGGCTACAAGTTCCAGTTCATCACGCTGGCGGGCTTCCATGCCTTGAACTACGGCATGTTCGAACTGGCCCACGGCTATGCCCGCCGCCAGATGAGCGCCTTTGTCGAGCTGCAGCAGAAAGAGTTCGCCGCCGCCGAACTGGGCTTTACCGCGGTCAAGCACCAGCGCGAAGTGGGCACGGGCTATTTCGACGCCGTGACGCAGACCATCGAGGGCGGCCAGTCGTCCACCACTGCGCTTAGCGGTTCGACCGAAGAGGCGCAGTTCGAAGGCCAGGCGGCCGGCCGCAAGGTGGCCTGATCCGGGCCTTGCCGTCCCGGCATGCGAAGAGAAGGGGGCGCGGCGTGGCCGCGCCCCTTTTTGCATCGGCGGCGGGGCTGCCGCCCGCCTGTGAAAGGTTGGGGCGGAGAAAAGACGGCAGGGCGGACAGGACGATAGCGCGTGTTCGGTACGGGAACATGCCGTGCCTTGATCTATATCAAGGCGGCACGCGCGGGGCAACGCTATAGTTCGTCACACCATGCGCGCCTTCTCGATTTTTTCCCTTCCCGATACGCTCGCGCACAGCCAGCGGCTTCAGCGGCGGCACATGCTGGCCCGGCTGGGCCTGGCGTGGCTCGCCATGATGCAGGTCATGATGTTCGCCTTTCCGGGCTACCTGCGCAACCGGCCCATGGGCGCCGAAGATCAAAGCTTCCTGGACAGCGCCATCGTGCTCATGAACTGGGTCAGCCTGGCGCTGACCCTGCCGGTCGTGCTGTATTGCGCCTGGCCCGTGTGGCAGGGGGCGTTGCGCCGTATGCGCCAGGCCAGCATCAGCATGGACGTGCCCGTGGCGCTGGGCATCGTCGCCGCCTTCATACCCAGCGCCTATGCCACGTATGCCGGGCACGGCGAAGTCTATTTCGATTCGGTCACGATGTTCGTGGCCTTTCTGCTTACGGCACGCTACCTCGAGCTCTGCGCGCGCCAGGCCGTGGGCAGCGGACGCATGCACGAGGCCATCGAGGCGCATCGCATCGTCCTGTCGTCCAGGGCCGACCGGATCGCCATCTGGTTCACCATCATCCAGCTTGCGGTGGCCTTCGCGGCCGGCGCCGTCTGGTACATGCATGCGCCCGAACGCGCGGTGGGCATCATGGTCGCCATGCTGGTCATCAGTTGCCCCTGTGCCATGGCCATGGCCGTGCCCACCTCCATCGCCGCCGCGCACGCCAGCCTCATGGCGCGGCCGTCCACTTCCGAACACGAATTGGCCGGCCTGGTCCGCGCCAGCGAGCGCATTGCGCGCCAGAGCCTGCTGGGCGCCATGCTGTGGCACGTGCTGATGATGCCCCTGGCCGCCATCGGCTGGGTGCAGCCCTGGCTGGCGGCCATTACCATGCTGCTGTCCTCGCTGGCGGTGGCGGCCAATGCCTGGCGATTGTTCCGGCGGCAAACCGCAACGTCGGCGACGGGCCTGCCCGTCGCCGGCCAGCGTCCGTTCAGCGTCGACAGGCCGTAGGCAGCCATGGAGGCGATGTTTCTGCTGATCGCAATATCGCTGGTCTTCGTGGTGGCGATCGGCGTGGCGTTCTGGTGGGCGATTTTCGCCGGACAGTTCGACGACAGTGATTCGGCCGCCAAGTCCATACTGGGCGACGAAGAAAATGAATGAATCGGCATCCAGCCGACAAGAATCTTATTTGTTTGTATTAGGGGAAATCCATGGGTACTTCGGGTACGATGGCCGGCCAGCCGGAAACCTTCAACTATGGCGTGGTCCGGCAGTTCACGATCATGACCATATTCTGGGGCATCGTCGGCATGGGCGTGGGGGTGCTGATCGCAGCCCAACTGATCTGGCCTGAGCTGAACTTCAACACGCCTTGGCTCAGCTATGGCCGCCTGCGCCCCGTGCACACCAACACGGTCATCTTCGCCTTCGGCGGCACGGCGCTGTTCGCCACCTCGTACTATGTGGTGCAGCGTACCTGTCAGGTGCGCCTGTTTTCCGACAAGCTGGCCGCCTTCACCTTCTGGGGCTGGCAGCTGGCCTTGTTCCTGGGCTTCTTTACGCTGCCCATGGGCTTCACCACCACCAAAGAGTACGCCGAGTACGAATGGCCCATCGACATCCTGATCGCCCTGGTGTGGGTCTCGTATGCCGTGGTGTTCTTCGGCACCATCGCCAAGCGGCGCGTCAAGCACATCTACGTGGCCAACTGGTTCTACGGCTCGTACATCCTTACCATCGCCGTGCTGCACATCTTCAACAACATCGAGATTCCGGTCTCGCTGTGGAAGTCCTACTCGGCCTATGCGGGCGTGCAGGACGCCATGGTGCAGTGGTGGTACGGCCATAATGCGGTGGGCTTCTTCCTGACCACCAGCTTCCTGGGCATGATGTACTACTTCGTGCCCAAGCAGGCCGACCGTCCCATCTACTCGTACCGCCTTTCCATCGTGCACTTCTGGGCCCTGGCCTTTACCTATATGTGGGCCGGCCCGCACCATCTGCACTACACCTCGCTGCCTGACTGGACCCAGGCGCTGGGCATGGTGTTCTCGCTGATTTTGCTGGCGCCTTCGTGGGGCGGCATGATCAACGGCATCATGACGGTCTCGGGCGCCTGGCACAAGCTGCGCACCGACCCCATACTCAAGTTCCTCGTCACGGCGCTGTCGTTCTACGGCATGGCCACGTTCGAGGGCTCGATGATGTCCATCCGCACCGTCAACGCCCTGTCGCACTACACCGACTGGACTGTCGGCCACGTGCACGTGGGCGCGCTGGGCTGGGTCGCCATGATCACCTTCGGCTCGTTCTACTACATGATCCCGCGCCTGTACGGCCGCACCTCCATGGCCAGCATCAAGCAGGTCGAGCTGCACTTCTGGCTGGCCACCCTGGGCGTGGTGCTGTATATCAGCTCGATGTGGGTGGCCGGCGTCATGCAGGGCCTGATGTGGCGCGCTACCGGCGCCGACGGCACGCTTACCTACAGCTTCGTCGAGGGCGTCAGCGCCACCTATCCGCTGTACGCCATCCGGCTGATCGGAGGCCTCTTTTTCCTGAGCGGCATGTTCGTCATGGCCTGGAACACCTATCGCACCGTCAAGGGCCAGCCCAAGCCCAACCCCGAGGTCTACAAGTACAACCCGGACAGCACCGACCCCACCCTGGTGGGGCCCGCATTACCCCAGACGGCGCCCGTCGCCGCCAAAGTGGTCGCTTAAAGGAAGCCTTGACATGGCAAGCAAGCAAAAAAAAGGTTTTACCCACGAGCTGCTCGAAACCAACGTCGGGCTGCTGATCTTCTTCAGCGTGCTGGTGATCTCCATCGCGGGGCTGGCGCAGATCATTCCCTTGTTCTTCCAGCACTCCACCACCAAGCCGGTGGCGGGCGTGCAGCCCTACGAGGCGCTGCAGCTCGTCGGCCGCGACGTGTACATACGCGAAGGCTGCGTGGGCTGTCATTCGCAGCAGATCCGCATGCTGCAGTCCGAAGTGCAGCGCTACGGCCCCTATTCGGTGGCGGGTGAATTCGTCTACGACCATCCCTTCCTGTGGGGCTCCAAGCGCACGGGCCCCGACCTGGCGCGCGTGGGGCAGCGCTACTCCGACGACTGGCATCGCATCCACCTGCGCAATCCGCGCGCCGTCGTGGCCGAGTCGAACATGCCGGCCTATCCCTGGCTGCAGCACAACACGGTCGAGGGCGCCAACATTCAAGAGCGCATGCGGGTGCTGCGCTACCTGGGCGTGCCCTACACCGACGAGCAGATCGAGGCGGCCCCGGAAGCCCTCCAGGGCAAGACCGAAGAAGACGCCATCGTCGCGTATCTGCAGGGGCTGGGCGTGGCGGGCCGCGAGGCGGCCGCCGACATCATGGCAGGAGAACCCTGATGTCCATGCTCAACGGAATCGCGACCCTGGTCGCATTGCTTACCTTCATCGGCATCGTCTGGTGGGCCTACTCGCGCGGCAGGTCCAAGGCCAATCGAGATGCGTCGATGCTGCCTTTCGCCCAGCCGGACGAAGCCGAGCAGGCGGCCCGCGAAGAAGCCGAAGAAAAGGCGGGCGAGGCAGAAAAAAAGAAACAAGGGGAATCACATGAGTGACTTTTTCAGCGGTTTTTGGAGTTACTACATTTCGATCATCGCGCTGGGCGGCATCGTCTTTTGCGTGTGGCTGCTTTTTTCGCAGCGCGCCTGGCTCAAGAAAGAAGTCAAGCAGGCCGAGAACACCGGCCACGTGTGGGACGGCAACCTGTCCGAGCTCAACAACCCCGTGCCTCGCTGGTGGACGGTCTTCTACCTGCTTCTGTGCATATTCGCCCTGGGCTATCTGGTGCTGTATCCGGGGCTGGGCAGGTTCCAGGGCGTGCTCGACTACTCGTCCGCCGAGGCGGTGCGCGCGGCGCAGCGGGCGCAGGCCGAGCAGATACAGCCCGTGTATGCGCGCTACGAAAGCCTGAGCATTCCGCAGATCGCGGGCGACCACGAGGCCCAGCAGATCGGCCAGCGCCTGTTCCTGAACAACTGTGCGCAATGCCACGGCTCCGACGCCCGCGGCGGCCCGAGCTTTCCCAACCTGACCGACGGCGACTGGCTGTACGGCGGTTCGCCCGAGCAGATCGAGCAGACCATCACCAAGGGCCGCCACGGCGTCATGCCGCCCTGGCGGGGCACAATCAAACCCGCCGAAGCGTCCGACATCGCGCAATATGTGCGTTCGCTTTCGGGCCTGGCGGCCGATTCGCTGCGCGTTGTGCCGGGCAAGCGCGGCTACGACACCTACTGCGTGGCCTGCCACGGCGTCGAGGGCAAGGGCAACCAGGCAGTGGGCGCGCCCAACCTTACCGACAACGTGTGGCTGCACGGAAGCTCCGAAGCCACCATCGTCGACATCATCCTCAATGGCCGTGAAAACCACATGCCGGCGCAAGAGCGCATCCTGACAGCGCAGCAGATCCGCATGCTGACCGCCTGGGTGTGGGGCCTGTCCAACGAGGGTGAAACCGCCGACTGAAGAGAACCGCCATGAACACCGACAGCAGCAAGCCTTCTTCCACGCAGGGCGCCAGTTCCCCAGGCGGCTCTCCCGCCTGGCGTCCGCAAGCCGTGGCGCGGCCGCAGAAGGGCACCTCTCCCTATGTCGAGAAGGCCCTGGCCGACGTGCGCAACAAGGTCTACCCGCGCTCGGTGTCGGGCATCTATGCGCGCTGGCGCATCATCATGGTGTTCGTCACCCAGATCATCTTCTACGGCCTGCCCTGGCTGCAGTGGCATGGCCGGCAGGCGGTGCTGTTCGATCTGGGGGCGCGCAAGTTCTACATCTTCGGCATGGTGCTGTGGCCCCAAGACGTCGTCTACCTGGCCGTGCTGCTGGTGCTTTCGGCCTTTGCGCTGTTCCTGTTCACGGCCATGGCGGGGCGGCTGTTTTGCGGCTATGCCTGTCCCCAGACGGTGTACACCGAGATCTTCATGTGGGTCGAGCGCAAGATCGAGGGCGACCGCCTGGCGCGCATACGGCTCGACGAGCAGCCCTGGAGCGCGCGCAAGCTGGGGCTCAAGGCCGCAAAGCACACCGTCTGGGTGCTGATCGCCTTCTGGACGGGCTTTACCTTCATCGGTTATTTTGCGCCCATACGCGAACTGGGCGCCGGCCTGCTGGCGTTCTCGCTGGGCCCCTGGCAGTGGTTCTGGATGCTGTTCTACGCCTTTGCCACCTGGGGAAACGCGGGCTTCATGCGCGAGGCTGTCTGCAAGTACATGTGCCCCTATGCGCGCTTCCAAAGCGTCATGGTCGACGACGACACCTTCGTCGTCACCTACGACTACAAGCGCGGCGAGCCGCGCGGGGGGCGCTCGCGCCGTGTCGATCACAAAGAAGCCGGCCTGGGCGACTGTGTCGACTGCACGCTGTGCGTGCAGGTCTGTCCCACCGGCATCGACATCCGCGACGGCCTGCAGTACATGTGCATAGGCTGCGGCGCCTGTGTCGACGCCTGCGACCAGGTCATGGACAAAATGGATTACCCCAAGGGGCTCATCCGCTATACCTCGGGAAGCGCCATCACCGAGGGCCTGACGCAAAGCCAGGTGCGGCGCAGGCTGTTCCGTCCCCGGGTCATCGCCTACACCTTGCTGCTGCTGGTCATCGGCATAGGTCTGGTCGTGTCGGTGGCCACGCGCAGCACCTTGCGGGTCGACGTCATTCGCGACCGCGGCGCGCTGGGGCGCGAAGTGGCGGGCGGCCTCGTCGAAAACGTCTATCGGCTGCAGGTCATCAACACTTCCGAAACCCCCCTTACACTCAAGCTCGATGCTTCGGGTGTGCCCGGCATCGCGATCGCGCCGGCCGACCATCCCGACCAACCCGTCGTGGTCGAAGGTTCGGCCAATCGCCTGGTGCCCGTGGTGGTGCAGGCGCCCGCGGCGGGCTCGCAGCCGGGGCTGTATGATATTCAGCTCCGGGTCACCGCAAGCTCTGACAAGGGCCGTGAAACCGTGGTCACCGAGGCGACCAGTTTCTATGTTCCGCGCTAGGGCCTGTCAACACTAAATACAGCCGCGCTGGCCGGCAAAGGCCGGGCAGCGGCAATGCAATTGAAGAACGATACGAGGCAAGAACCATGACCAAGACAGAAGGCGGCAAACCCTGGTGGCGTGAACCCTGGCCGTGGATACTGATGGCCGGTCCGGCGGCGGCGGTCGCCGGCTGCGTGGTGACCATCGCCCTGGCGGTGCAGAACTTCGCCGACCAGCCCATCACCGATGGCGGTAGCAAGCGCGGGCTGGTCATCGAGCGCGATGCGCCCGCCGCGGCGGCAGCCGGTGACCGGGCCGGAGACGCATCATGAAGTGGCGCTCTCTGATGTGGATACTGTGGCCGTCGTTTCTTATCGCCGCGGCCACCAGCGCCACCGTCTTCGCCCTGGTCGACCCGCTGGACATCGCCATTTTCGGCACCATACAGCTTAGCCGGCAGCAGATGTATGCCGGCGGCTTCTTCCTGTTCTGGCTGATGGCCGCGCTTTCAAGCGCACTGAGCCTGTTCATGGCGCCCAGCGCGCCCGAGGCCGACCCCCTGGATTCATTCTAGGCGTGTGCCCATGCGGCCAGCCGTGCCGCGTGGGCCGCGGCCCCTTGCGGGCGCGGCGGCCGGCCTGGTCAGCCGCAGTCGACGCCCGAAAGCTGCCGCAGCATGGGCAGGTCGAGCAACTGCACTTCTCGCTGGTGGATGCGGATGAGGTTCTCGCGCGCAAAGCGCGAGAACAGCCGGCTGACGGTTTCAAGCGTAAGCCCCAGGTAGTTGCCGATTTCTTCGCGGCTCATGCGCAGGACGAATTCGCTGGGTGAATAGCCCAGCGCCGCCAGCCGCTGCGACAGATTCAACAGAAAGGCCGCCAGGCGCTGCTCGGAGCGCAGCACCCCCAGGGCCACCACCAACTGTTGCGAACGCTTGATTTCCTCGCTGCTGAGGCGGCGCAACTGGTGCTGCACGGCCGGCACGTGCGCGGCCACGCGGTCCATGTCGTCGATGCGCGCCACACAGACCTCGGTGTCTTCGAGCGCAATGGCGTTGGACAGCTGGGTGGTGTTGAGAAAGCCGTCTATGCCGACGACTTCACCCGGCAGCAGGAAGCCCGTGACCTGGACCTGGCCGGTGGCGTCTTCGAGCTGGGTCTTGATGGAGCCCGAGCGAATGCCGTAGATGGCGACCGAGCGGTCGCCCTGGTGAAACAACGTTTCGCCCTTGGGAATGCGGATGCGTTCGCTGACGACTTCGTCGAACTTGGATATGTCGTTGCTGTTGATGCCCAGAGGCAGGCACAGGCTATTCAGCATGCAGGTCGAACAGCGGGTCGACTCGGGAGAGAGCGAAATTCTTTTGTGCATACGCTTCCTGGTTGCCGCCGAATGAGTCGTGTTTTTCTTGTTACGGCCCGGACCCCCATTGTACTAGGTTTGCGGGGGGCATTCGGCCCCCTAGTGGGTGGCCCAATAGGTTTCCTGGGCATAGGTCGCGCGCAGCAGATCGACCATGGCGCGCACCCTCAGGGGAAGGTGCTTGCGCTCGGGCAGCATGGCAAAAATGCCGTTGGGGGGCGCGGCGTGCTCGTCCAGCACGCTGACCAGCCGGCCGGTGGCCAGGTCTTCGCGCACCTCCCAGAGCGAACGCCAGGCCAGCCCATGGCCCTGGAGGGTCCAGTCGTGCAGCACGGAGCCGTCGCTGCAGGACATATTGCCCTTTACGCGCACGGGCTTGACCTGGCCGTCGGCATGGCGCAGCAGCCAGCCCCTGGACTGGTTGTTGCCCTGGTCGCCGAAGGCCAGGCAATTGTGGCGGGCCAGGTCGTCGGGCGTGCGTGGCGCGCCGTGCAGGGCCAGATACGAGGGGGCGGCCACCACCACCCGGCGATTGTCCGCCAGGCGAACGCCGATGATGCTGGAGTCGTCCAGGTCGCCGATGCGGATGGCGAAGTCATAGCGCTCTTCGATCAGGTTGACGAGGCGGTCGGTCAGGTCGAGGGTGACGGTGACCTTGGGATGGTTCTTCAGGAACTCGGGCAGCAGGGGCGCCACGTGGCGCCGGCCAAAGCCGGCGGGCGCACTGATGCGCAGGTGGCCGCTGGGCTGTTCGCTGCCCTGAGCCACGCGGTTTTCGGCGTCGGCCAGTTCGCGCAAAATGCGCTGGGCCTCGTTGAACAGCAGCATGCCCTCGGCCGTCAGTGAAAGCCGCCTTGTGGAGCGCACCATCAGCTTGATGCCCAGCCGGGCCTCCAGGGCATTCATCCTGCGCGCCATCATGGCCGGCGCGACGCCTTCGGCCCTGGCGGCTGCTGAAAGGCTGCCCAGGGTGGCGACGGAAACAAAGCTTTCCAACTGTCTGAATTTGCCCATTGAGAGTGCTTCGTCCTGATAAAGGTGGAAACGGAATTCTGAGTGTAAAGTATGGATGAGGCGCCGGCGGCCCTGGGGCGGGCACGTTTCATGCCGCCAACGCCGGGTCCGGGCCGGGACCGCGCCCCCCCGCGCCGGCATTTCGCATCTTGAAATTTTCGTCAAAGACCGCATCTAGTCATCATCGTGGGCCCAGGCCCAACTACTTTCTACGAGCTGAGCGATTATGCGATTCGACAAATTAACGACTAAATTCCAGCAGGCCATCGCCGATGCGCAGAGCCTGGCTGTGCGTAACGACAACCCCTACATCGAGCCGGTGCACGTACTGGCCGCTTTGCTTTCCGACAACGACAGCGGGGCGGGCAGCCTGCTGGCGCGCGCCGGGGTGGCGGTAAACCGCGTCGTTTCCGATATCAACACGGCCATCGGGGCCTTGCCGCAGGTGCAGGGCTCCGAGGGCAATATACAGGTCAGCCGCGAGCTGCAGTCGGTGCTGACGCGCACCGACAAAGAGGCCTCGAACCGGGGCGACACCTATATTGCCAGCGAATTGTTCCTGCTGGCCCTGGTCGACGACAAGGGCGAGGCCGGGCGCATCCTGCGCGACGCCGGCCTGCAGCGCAAGCCGCTCGAGGTCGCCATCGACGCCATGCGCGGGGGCGAATCGGTGTCGGACGCCGAGGGCGAGGCCAACCGCGAGGCGCTGGCCAAGTACACCACCGACCTGACCGAGCGCGCACGCCGCGGCAAGCTCGATCCCGTCATCGGCCGCGACGACGAAATCCGCCGCACCATCCAGATACTGCAGCGCCGCACGAAGAACAACCCCGTGCTCATCGGCGAGCCCGGCGTGGGCAAGACGGCGATCGTCGAAGGCCTGGCCCAGCGCATCGTCAACAACGAGGTGCCTGAAACCCTCAAGGGCAAGCGGGTGCTGTCGCTCGACCTGGCGGCCTTGCTGGCCGGCGCCAAATACCGGGGCGAGTTCGAAGAACGCCTCAAGGCCGTGCTGAAAGAGCTGGCGCAAGACGAAGGCGGCATCATCGTGTTCATCGACGAGCTGCACACCATGGTCGGTGCGGGCAAGGCCGAAGGCGCCATGGACGCCGGCAACATGCTCAAGCCGGCATTGTCGCGCGGCGAGCTGCACTGCATCGGCGCCACCACGCTCGATGAATACCGCAAGTATATCGAAAAGGACGCCGCGCTCGAGCGCCGCTTCCAGAAAGTGCTGGTCAACGAGCCCGACGTCGAGTCCACCATCGCCATCCTGCGCGGCCTGCAAGAGCGCTACGAGCTTCACCACGGCGTGGCCATCACCGACCCGGCCATCGTGGCGGCGGCCGAACTGTCCAACCGCTACATCACCGACCGCTTCCTGCCCGACAAGGCCATCGACCTGATCGACGAGGCCGGCGCCCGCATCCGCATGGAGATCGACTCCAAGCCCGAGGTCATGGACAAGCTCGACCGCCGCATCATCCAGCTCAAGATCGAGCGCGAGGCGGTCAAGAAAGACAGCGACGAAGCCTCGGTGCGCCGGCTGCAGGCCATCGACGCCGAGCTCGAGAAGCTGCAGCGCGAGTACAACGACTACGAAGAAATCTGGAAGGCCGAGAAGGCCGCGGTTCAGGGTTCGCAGTCGATCAAGGAAGAGATCGAGCGCGTGCGCGCCGAAATGGCCGAGCTGCAGCGCAAGGGCCAGTTCGACAAGCTGGCCGAGCTTCAGTATGGCAAGCTGCCCGAGCTCGAAGGGCGCCTGGCGGCCGCCGAGGCCGGCAAGGAAGAGCACAAGGCCGACGAGCCGCGCCTGCTGCGCACCGAAGTCGGCGCCGAAGAAATCGCCGAGGTCGTGTCGCGCGCCACCGGCATTCCGGTGTCCAAGATGATGCAGGGCGAACGCGAGAAACTGCTGGGCATGGAAGAGTTCCTGCACAAGCGGGTCGTGGGCCAGGACGAAGCGGTTACGCTGGTGTCCGACGCCATTCGGCGCTCGCGCGCGGGCCTGTCCGATCCTTCGCGTCCCTATGGCTCCTTCCTGTTCCTGGGGCCCACCGGCGTGGGCAAGACCGAGCTTACCAAGGCCCTGGCCAACTTCCTGTTCGATTCCGACGACCACATGATACGCATCGACATGAGCGAGTTCATGGAAAAGCATTCGGTCGCCCGTCTCATCGGCGCGCCTCCGGGCTATGTGGGCTACGAAGAGGGCGGCTACCTGACCGAAGCCGTGCGGCGCAATCCGTACAGCGTCATCTTGCTTGACGAGGTCGAGAAGGCCCACCCCGACGTGTTCAACGTATTGCTGCAGGTGCTGGACGACGGCCGCCTTACCGACGGCCAGGGCCGCACCGTGGATTTCCGCAACACTGTCATCGTCATGACATCCAACCTGGGCTCGCAGCATATCCAGAGCATGGCCGGCCAGCCTTACGAGGTGGTGAAGGAAGTGATCTGGGACGAGCTTAAAACGGCCTTCCGGCCCGAGTTCCTGAACCGCATCGACGAGGTCGTGGTGTTCCATGGTCTGGAGTCCAGGCACATCGAGTCCATCGCCCGCATCCAGATCCAGCGTCTGGCCGAGCGCCTGGCCCAGCAGGACATGCGCCTGGAAGTTTCCGACGCGGCGCTGGCCCAGTTGGCCCGCGCGGGCTTCGATCCGGTGTTTGGCGCGCGTCCGCTCAAGCGGGCCATACAGCAGCATATCGAGAACCCGGTGGCCAGGCTTCTGCTCGAGGGCAAGTTCGGGCCCAAGGATGTCGTGCCGGTCGACTGGCGCGACGACAAGTTCGTGTTCGAGCGTACGTTGCAGTAATTGCCGCTGCCAGCTATGGCGAAGGCCGGCCTCTTTTTGTGGAGGCCGGCTTTTTTTGTTGTCTTCCTTTACAAAGTTCACCCGCTGGAAAAAACCAGGTTCCGCTTCGATTCAAAATTACGATAAGCTGGCTTTTGCGCCGGTAGACCCGCCCCGCGGTTCCGCACCCGGTTCGGCACGCGCGCTCTGATCAACCCTCCTTGCGCCTGGAATACCGATCATGAAGAAGCCTCTTGTTCTCGTTGTCGTTGCTCTGGCCGTGATGCTTGCGGCATGGGCCTGGTGGCATTCGAACCAGCACGAGGACGAGGGCGCATTGGTGCTGTACGGCAATGTGGACATCAGGCAGATATCTCTGGCTTTCGACGGTAATGGCCGCGTGACCGAAGTACGTGCGGAAGAGGGCGACGCCGTCCGGGCCGGCAGCGTGCTGGCGGTGCTGGACACCCGCACGCTGGCATTGCAGGCCGAGCAGGCGCAGGCCCAGCTCGAGGCCACAGAGCAAGCGTTGCTGAGCCTGCGCAACGGCGCGCGGCCGCAAGAGCTCGCGCAGGCCCGCAGCCGGCTGGCCGCGACGCAGGCCGAAGCCTTGCAGGCCGAACAGGATCTCAAGCGCTTGCAAGGCATCTCGGCCCAGACGCAGGGCCGCGGCGTCAGCGCGCAAGACCTCGACCGGGCCCGGAGCGCCTTGCGCGTGGCCCAGGCGCGAGTGGCCGAGCAAGGCGAAGCCCTGCATCTCATGGAGCTGGGACCGCGTGCCGAAGAGGTGGCGGGCGCCCAGGCCCAGGCGGAAGCAGCACGGGCCCAGCTGGCGTTGTTGCGGCATCAGATTGCGCAAGGCGAACTGAAGGCGCCGGCCGACGCGGTGGTGCGCTCGCGCCTGCTCGAGCCGGGCGACATGGCCACGCCGCAACGTCCCGTCTTTGCCCTGGCCCTCATTCAGCCCAAATGGATACGCGTGTATGTCGCCGAACCGGACCTTGGCCGGATACGGCCGGGCATGGAGGCACGCGTCTTTACCGATGGGCGCCCTAGCGAGGCGATCGCGGGCAGGGTGGGCTATATCTCGTCGGTGGCGGAGTTCACGCCCAAGACGGTCCAGACGGAACAGCAGCGCACCAGCCTGGTCTACGAGGCACGGGTGGTGGTCGAGGATGCGGACAATGTGCTGCGGCTGGGACAGCCGGCCACGGTCCACCTGATAGCCGGCGAGGCGCAATGAACGCCGACGGGGCCACGGTCGTCGCCGAGGGCCTGCGCAAGACCTTCGGCGCGCCGGGGGGCGGCGTGCTGGACGCCGTGAACGACGTGTCATTGACAGCGCGTGCGGGCGAACTCACGGCGCTGGTGGGCCCGGACGGCGCGGGCAAGACGACGCTGCTGCGCATGATGGCCGGTCTGCTCGAACCCGATGCCGGAAGCTTACGCGTATTGGGCATCGACGTGGGCCGCGATCCCCAGGCCGTGCAGGATCGCATCAGCTACATGCCGCAGCGTTTCGGTCTTTACGAAGACCTGAGCGTGCAAGAGAACCTGGATCTTTACGCCGACCTGCACGGCGTCCCGCTCGACCAGCGCCGCCAGCGGTTCAAGCGCATGCTCGAGATGACGGACCTGGCGCGGTTCACCGCGAGGCCGGCCGGCAAGCTCTCGGGCGGCATGAAGCAGAAGCTGGGCCTGGCCTGCACGCTGGTGCGTTCGCCCGATCTTCTCCTGCTCGATGAACCCAGCGTGGGCGTCGATCCGCTGTCGCGGCGCGATCTCTGGAAGATCGTGCGCCAGTTGGTGGACGACGAGAACCTCAGTGTCATCGTCAGCACGGCCTACATGGACGAGGCCGCGCAGTGCGCCCAGGTGTTCGTGTTGCACGAAGGCCGGGTGCTGGACCAGGGCGATCCGGGAACACTGCGTGAACGTGCCCGAGGCCTGACTTTTGCGGCGACGCCTCCCCCGGGCACGCCGGCGCGCGACCTGCAGGCCCGCCTGCTGGATGCCGGGGCGCAGGTCGTCGATGCCGTGCCCAAGGGCGGCGCGGTATGGTTCATTCGCCAACCGCGGGCAGAGCCCGAGGCACTGCGGCGCCTGCTCGGCGGAGTCCACCATGAGCCGCGGCCCGAGGAGCTGGAGGACGCCTTCATGATGCTGCTGCGTCAGCAGCAAGCCCAGGAGGACGCGCCGCCGCCCGCCCCCGGGCCCTCTGTGGCGGCCAATGCGCCGGAGCGGGCGGAGCAGCTGGCCATCGTGGTGCGGGACCTGGTGCGCAAGTTCGGCGACTTCACCGCGGTGGCTAGTACCTCGTTCGAGGTGGCGCGAGGAGAGATCTTCGGCCTGCTGGGGCCCAACGGAGCGGGCAAGACGACGACCTTCCGCATGCTGTGCGGGCTGCTTCCGGCCACCAGCGGCCATCTCGAGGTGGCGGGCCTGAACCTGCGGACGGCGCGCGCCCGGGCGCGCGGCCGCATCGGCTATGTCTCGCAGAAGTTCGCGCTGTACGGCGAGCTGACGGTGCGCGAGAACCTGGAATTCTTCGGCGGCGCCTACGGGCTGCGCCGCCATGCGCTTCGCCGGCGTGTGGACGCGATGATCGAACAGTTCCAGCTGGACCCCGCCGCCGCCAGCGGATTGCTGCCCGGCGGCTACAAGCAGCGCCTGGCGATGGCCGCCGGCCTGCTGCACGAGCCGGAGATCCTGTTCCTGGACGAGCCCACCAGCGGCATCGACCCCCTGGCCCGCCGCGCTTTCTGGCGCACCATCACCGCGCTGGCGCAAACCGGCGTCACCATCATCATCACGACCCACTTCATGGAAGAGGCGGAATACTGCGACCGTATCGCCATCCAGGATGCCGGGCGCGTGCTGGCGCTGGGCACGCCGCGCGAGGTGCGCGAGCTGGCGGGCGATAGCGGCATCGACATGGACAGCGCCTTCATCGCCATCGTCGAGCAGGGGCGGGCCCGCACCCGGCCGGCGCCGGCGGAGGCGGGCGCATGACGGCATCCGGGTTCGCGCGCCGGTTCACCGCCTTGCTGCGCAAGGAAGTGCGGCAGCTGCTGCGCGACAAAAGCAATCTGGCCGTGGGCCTGCTCCTGCCCGTCGCCTTGATCCTTCTGTTCGGCTACGGCCTGTCTTTCGACGTCGACGACGCGCCCATCGCGGTGGTTCTGGAAGACAGCTCACCCAGCGCGCGGGAAGTCGTCCGCGGCCTACAGGGCTCGCCCTATATTTCACCCGTGTGGACGGCCAGCATGGCCGAGGCGGAGGAGCGCATGCGCGCGGGGGAAGTGGACGGAATCGTGCGCCTGCCCCCGGATTTCTCGCGGCAGCTGGCCTCGGGCCAGGCGCGCATCCAGCTGGTGCTCAATGGCATCAACTCCACGACCGCGTCGATCGTGGAGGGCTATGTGCGAGGCGCCATCGGCCTGTGGGCGCAGCGGCACAATGAAAGAGAGGGCGGCAAGGCGCCTTCCGGCGCCGGCATCGATGTGCTTGAGCGCACCTGGTTCAACGAAGCGGGCGACAGCACCTGGTATCTGGTGCCGGGGCTGATCGTGCTTGTGCTGACGCTGATCGGGGCTTTCCTGACCTCGCTGCTGATCGCCCGCGAGTGGGAGCGCGGCACCCTCGAGGCGCTTTTCGTCACGCCGCTGAGGCCCATGGAGCTGGTGCTTTCCAAGGTGGCGCCGTATCTCGTCATCGGAGCGATCGACCTGGCAATGTGCCTGCTGGCCGCCCGCTTCCTGTTTGACGTGCCGATGCGCGGCTCGCTGCTGATCATCTTCCTGGTCTCGATGCTGTACCTCACCGTTTCGCTGCTGCTGGGCCTGTTCGTTTCAGGCACGATGCGCAGCCAGTTCCAGGCCAGCCAGGTGGCGCTGCTGGTCAGCTTCATGCCGGCCATGATGCTCTCGGGCTTTGTGTTCGACCTGCGCAACGTGCCCTGGGTGATACAGGCTATCGGCCAGTTGCTGCCGGCAACGCATTTCATGAACCTGATCAAGACGCTGCTGCTGGCGGGCGATTATTGGCCCGACATCCTGCGTGGCACGGCGATTCTGGCGGCCTATGCGCTGGTGCTGGCCTGGGCTACGCGGCGCACGCTGCGCAAGAAACTTCCTTCTTAGTGTTGACGGACCCGAAGCCGATGGACGCCTTGCTTGCACCGCTTGCACAGATAGCCTCCCTGATCCGCAAGGAGCTGCTTGCCTTGATCAAGGAACCCGCCAGCCGGGCCATCCTGTTGATGCCCGTGCTGGTGCAGGCGCTGTTGTTCGGCTATGGCGCCACCTACGATCTCAGGCATGTTCCCTATGCCGTGCTGGACCAGAGCCGCGGGGCGGCGTCGACCGAGCTGCTGGCGCGGCTGGACGGCACCGGGGTGTTCGTGCGAGAGGCCACGCTGACTTCGTCGCGGCAGATCGCCCAGGTCATCGACCAGCAGAGAGCCATGATGGTGCTGGCCATTCCCCCGGATTTCGAACAACGGCTGGCCGCCGGGCAGCGGGCTTCATTGCAGGTCATTTTCGATGGGCGCAATTCCACGACCGCGGGTGTCGCCTCGGGCTATGTGGGCGCCGTGGTGGCCGACTACAGCGCTTCGATGGGCACGGACGGCTTGGGCATCGCCATCGACCGGCGCGTGTGGTTCAACCCCAATCTGGAGTCGCGCTGGAACCTGATGACCGGCCTGATCGCGGCCCTGAGCATGCTGCAGACATTACTGCTGGCCGCATTGTCCGTTGCCCGTGAACGAGAGCAAGGCACTTTCGACCAATTGCTGGTCACGCCGCTGACCCCCATGCAGATACTGGTCGGCAAGGCCTTGCCGGCCATATTCATCGGCCTGATCCAGTCGACCATTATTTTTCTCGTGATCAGGTTCTGGTTCGCGGTACCCATGGCGGGCTCGGTGTGGCTGATGTACCTGGGGCTGTTGACGTTCACTGTGGCGGCCGTGGGCATGGGGCTGTCGATTTCGGCGCTTTCCCTCACCATGCAGCAGGCCATGCTCTATACCTTCTTGCTGATCATGCCGCTGATGCTCTTGTCGGGCCTGCTGACCCCGGTGCGCAACATGCCCGAGGCGCTGCAGATCGCCACCTATGCCAATCCCTTGCGCTTTGGCATGAACATTGTGCGCCGCGTCTATCTCGAGGGGGCCACCCTGGGGGATGTGTGGCGCGACTTCATTCCTTTGCTGGTGCTGGCCTGTGTCACGCTGCCCACGGCGGCCTGGCTGTTTCGCAATCGTCTTTCCTGAGTCGGGGTATTTTCCATGCCTGGTTTGCCTTCTTGCCGCAAAACACTTCCGCATGCCGGCCTGGCCGGCTGCGCGCTGGCCCTTACCTTTACCCTGGCCGGATGCACGATGGGGCCCGATTTCGCCAGGCCCAGCCCCACGGCTCCGGACGACTGGACGAGCTGGAGCAGCGCGGATGAATCGCTTCGGGCGCGCGTCGACAGCGAAGGAAAGCTTCCGGCGGAATGGTGGCGAGCACTCGGCGACCCCGTGCTTGACCAGTTGCAGGAGGAGGCCTTGCAGGCGAGCCCCGACCTGCAGACCGCCGCGCTGCATTTTGCCCAAGCGCGCGTACAGCGCAGCACGGTCGCGGCGCAGCACGGCCCCGACATTGGCGCAAGCGGCGCTGTCAGCCGCCAGCGCCAAAGCGAATATGGCGCCGGCGTGCGCATGATCGACGCCATCGGCGGCGACCGTTCGGCCTTGGTGGATTTCCTGAGCGAACCGTTCACGCTTTACCAGGCCGGCTTTGATGCCTCGTGGGAACCCGACCTGTGGGGGCGCGTGCGTCGTTCCATCGAGGCTGCCGACGCCGGCGTGGCCCAGCAAGCGGCGCTGTACGACCTGGCCCGCCTGAGCGTGGCCAGCGAGCTGGCGCGCAGCTACATCGAATTGCGCACCACGCAGCGCCAGATTCGATTGCTGCGCGAAGACTTGTCCGCTCTGGAGGGGCGCTTGCGAATACTTGAAGCCATGGTGCGGGGCGGCGTCGTCGACCATCTCGACCTGGAGCGCCAGCGCACCGAAGTGGCAGCCAACAAGGCGCAGCTACCCGACCTGCTGGCCAGGGAGGGCGCCGGCATCAACCAGATTGCGCTCCTGCTGGGCGAACCCCCCGGCGCGCTGCGTGAACTGCTTGTATCGAAACCGAAGGAGGGCCAGGCGCCAGAATCGCCATTGCCCGACCTCTCTTTGGGCCTGCCTTCAGAGGCCGCATTGCGCCGGCCGGACATCCGTGCGGCGGAAGCGCGTTTGCACCAGGCCACGGCGAGCATCGGCGTCGCGCAGGCAGAGCTTTATCCCAGCATACGCCTGGGGGCGCGCTTCGGTTATGAGTCTTACCTGAGCGGAGAGTTCGCGGACTGGGGCAGCCGCAGTTGGTCGGTCGCCCCCAGCTTCAGCCTGCCGCTTTTCGATCAGGGCCGGCGCCGAAGCGTCGTGCACTTGCGCGAACTCGAGCAGCAGGAGGCGGCGGTGAATTATCAGCAGACGGTGCTGAAGGCGTGGCAGGAAATAGACGACGCGCTCAGCGCCTATACGGCCGAGCAGCAGCGGATGCGCCAGTTGACGATGCGCGAGCGCAGCGCCCGCGAGGCTTATGAGCTGGCCCAGGCGCGCTATGACGGCGGCGTGATCGATTTCATCGGGGTGCTGGACAGCCAGCGCGCTTATCTGCAAGCGCGCCGCGACCTGGCGGTTAGTGAAGGGCGCCTGGCGACGCGCTATGTGATGATCAACAAGGCGGTGGGCAATGCGCCGGCAGTTCAGTCGTCTTTGCCGTAGAACTTGACGCCGATCTCGATGGCCTCGCGTCCCTGGGCACGTCGGTGACGATTGGTGTCGCGCAGGGAATAGATGCAGCCGCAATATTCTTGCTGGTAGAACTCTTCGCGCTTGCTGATTTCGATCATGCGCGCCGAGCCGCCGCCCTTGCGCCAGTTATATGTCCAGTAGGCCAGCTCGGGATAGCGGGCGGCGGCGCGTTCGCCGCAGCCGTTGATCTGCTTCATGTCCTTCCAGCGCGAGATGCCCAGCGAGCTGGTGATGGTGTCGAAGCCGTGCTCGTGTGCGTAAAGCGCGGTGCGCTCGAAGCGCATGTCGAAACAGGCTGTGCAGCGGGCGCCGCGCTCGGGCTCGTTCTCGAGCCCCTTGACGCGCTCGAACCAATTGTCGCGGTCGTAGTCGGCGTCGATGAATTCGATGCCGTGCTCTTCGGCAAAACGGATGTTCTCGTTCTTGCGGATTTCGTATTCGCGGTCGGGGTGGATGTTGGGGTTGTAGAAGTAGATGGAATAATCGATGCCCGATGCTGTCATGGCTTCCATGACTTCACCCGAGCACGGCGCGCAGCACGAGTGCAGCAGCACCTTCTTGCGGGAGTCGGGCAGTTCTAGGACGGGGCGTTGGAATTCGGTCATGGTGTTCTAGGCATGCGATGCGATCAGTCTGCCGCGCACGGCGGCTTGGCCCGGCAATGCAAAATTGGATAAGCGTAGATCCCATTTTAGTCCGCTGCTTGCGGATTCCCAAACGGGCGGCTTAAATTTGGGTTTTAGCGTGCTGCGGATCAGAATTGCTGTCTTTGAGTCCTTAAGCCGGCGCGCTGCGGGGTAAGTATTTTGGGCGCCGGAGAGCTTCGGCCCGGCTTCGCCGGGCTGCCCTCGCACCCTATCATTTTTGGGGCGCCCCTCGGCGGGCCCCCGCAAAAATCGGGATAGGGGGCAGCCTTGAGGCTGCGCCCCTCCCACACCACCCGGCATGCGGGTCCGCACCGGGCGGTTCGAGAAGTTGAGGTTTATGC
>NZ_QEKO01000002.1:0-62969 GCF_003096595.1 Pusillimonas noertemannii
CAAGGCCTCGTGAAAGGCCCCGCGGCGCACTCATTCCAAGCGCCCACACTTATCGGTTGTTTCGTTGTTAAAGAACAAGGGTCCTGCCCCAACCTTCGCTGCGCTTAACATGTCGCTGCAAGGCGGTTACTGCGTTACTGCAAAGAAACGAGATTATGAAGCAGTTTTTTTGGCTTGTCAAGTTAAGGGTTTTGTGTGGAGCCTTCTGGCCTAGCACCGCAACCGCTTCTTGTACCGCCCTGCTCTACGCTCTCGTCGGGGACCGGAACACCGCCTAATAAAACCGCGTTCCTGACCCGCTTTACAGCGCTTCTCGCCGTCCCGTCTGGCAGCAAACCCAAGGCTTGCTGCAAGCCTGTTTCCCTTGGGGTTAACCCTGAGGGGCGGGCTGCGAAAGAACGTAACTATAGCACAGCATTTTTAGCCCGTGCAACTGGAAAACACCTCAAAATCCTTCCGCCGACCCGCCCTATTTCCCCCTTCCCATCCTAAGCCCTTGATCGGCCATGGGAATCTGTTTTTAACCGGACTGAAATATTTTTTTAGCCGAGAGAAATATTTTTAAAATGGGGTGGAAAACAGTCTGCTCTCACCGAGCTGTCGCCTTCGCATGGAAGAAGTTCTCTCCTATAGATACAAGGGCATATTTCATCGAGCTGAAGCTTTGCGCACCCACGATAGCAGGGCAATTGCCCTCTTCTATAAGTACATGACACCATAGACGCCATGCGCCTCATGGGCGATGATAGGCCGGCACGAACGCACAACGGCAAGGGCGCCATTCGCGCGGGCCAGGCCCGTCGGCCCCTGGCCAAGTCTTCCCACCCTCTCACCGGAGAGCCCGCATGAACACCGCATTCACGCCCTGGGAGAATCCCATGGGCACCGCAGGATTCGAATTCGTCGAATACGCCGCGCCCGACCCGCAGGCGCTGGGCGAGGTCTTCGAGACCCTGGGTTTCAAGGCCGTCGCACGCCACCGCCATAAAGATGTCACGCTTTATCGGCAGGGCGGCATCAATTTCATCGTCAACGCCGAGCCGCATTCTTTCGCCCAACGCTTTGCCCGCCTGCACGGCCCCTCGGTGTGCGCGATTGCCTTTCGGGTCGAGAACGCCGCCCAGGCCTACCACCGGGCGCTCGAACTGGGCGCCTGGGGCATCGATTCGGGCAGCGGCCCCATGGAACTCAACATTCCCGCCATCAAGGGCGTGGGCGATTCCCTTATCTACCTGGTCGACCGCTGGGCCGGCAAGAACGGCCACGGCGGCATCGGCGACATCAGCATCTACGATGTCGACTTCGAGGCCATCGACCCCTCAACCGCCGACGCCGACATTCATCACCAGGGCGCGGGCCTGCGCGCCATCGACCATCTTACGCACAACGTGCACAAGGGCCGCATGAACGAATGGGCCGAATTCTACGAGCGCCTGTTCAACTTCCGCGAAATACGCTACTTCGACATCGAGGGCAAGGTCACGGGCGTCAAATCCCGCGCCATGACATCCCCCTGCGGCGGCATCCGTATTCCCATCAACGAAGAAGGCACCGAAGAAAAAGGCCAGATCCAGGAATACCTCGACACCTACAAGGGCGAAGGCATCCAGCACATCGCCCTGTCAACCGAAAACATCCACGCCACCGTCGAACAACTGCGCGCCAACGGCGTCAAGTTTCTCGACACGCCCGACACCTATTACGAACTGCTTGACGGCCGCCTGCCCGGCCACGGCGAAGATGTGGCACACCTGCGCGAGAATCGCATCTTGCTTGACGGCGCCCCCGATGGCGGCCTGCTGCTGCAGATATTCACCGAAAACCAGATCGGGCCGATATTTTTCGAGATCATCCAGCGCAAGGGCAACGACGGCTTTGGCGAAGGCAACTTCAAGGCGCTGTTCGAGTCCATCGAGCTCGACCAGATGCGCCGCGGTGTCTTGAAGACACCCAAGGCCGGCTAGCCGGCACAGCCCGCAAGCGCCAATCGCGGAAGCCTTCCACGACCACGGGGGCCGGCCGCCAAGCCATCGGCACAAGTTCCAGACGGGGCCAGCGGCCCTCGATTCATGGCGCTACGCGCCGAACACCGGGTTCAGGGCGGCGCCGGGCATGGGCCGCCGGCCGCGGGTCACCCCAGCATATCGGCAAATTCCTTGCGCAACTTGGCCATCTTGGGTGCAATCACGAACTGGCAATAGCCCTGCTGCGGGTTGCGTTCGTAGTAATTGTGATGAACGGCTTCAGCGGGCCAGAACGGCGCCGCATCCAGCACTTTGGTCACGACAGCGGTGTCCAGCACGGCCTCGACCTGGGCGATGACTTCGCGCGCCACGATCTTCTGGGCCTCTGTCTGGCAAAAAATAACCGAAGCATATTGCGGCCCGACATCTGCGCCCTGGCGATCGGGCGTGGTGGGGTCGTGCGTGGCGAAAAACACCCTTAGCAGGGTGGCAAAATCGATGACGGACGGATCGAAGCGCACACGCACCACTTCGACATGGCCTGTGTCCTTGCCGCACACTTGTTCGTAGCTGGGGTTGTCGACGTGCCCCCCGCTATAGCCCGGGGTCACCTCGAGCACGCCGCGCAGCGATTGCAGCACGCTTTCGGTGCACCAGAAGCATCCCCCACCCAAGACAGCGGTTTCGATGCTGGAGTCTTGCTGTGAACTCATGGCTTTCATCCTATGTATGTAATGGCGTCCGCCGGCTTGCCTGGGGCCACTGGTGACGAGGAGCTGGCCGCCCTGCGGCAAGACATCGAGGCACGCGTGCTGCTTCAGTCAAGTGCGGCCCTGCTGCCGCTTGCTCCTGGCTATTCGACCTTGTCGGCCGGCGAGTCGTTCAAAGACAGTATCCATTGTGCCAGCGCGCGCGCATCGTTGGGGCTGACATGAGCCTGCCGCGGCATGGGCACAGGCCCCCACCGTCCCCGGCTGCCGTTAACGATGCTTTGGGCAAGATAGTCGGCTGCCTCGGGATTGCCGGCGAAGCGCTGGGCAATCGTCGAAAAAGCGGGCCCCACCACCTTGCGATCGACCCGGTGACAGGACATGCAGTTATTGGCCTGGGCCAGCCCAAGGCCGACGGTCTGGCCCGAAACGGGGCCCGCGTAGATGGAAGCGGCGAAAAAAAGCACCGCGCACGGTAAAAAAACAGAACGCACCAACATAATAAATAAGCAACCCTTTTATCCGGCAGCCGGCTTATCGGACAGTGCAGCTGCCGATCACACTCTTCCTGTATTATCGACGATATTTGACCCGACCCACCCGAAGCCATGCTTGTCCATCCTCAATTCGATCCCGTCGCCCTTCAGCTTGGCCCTGTGGCCGTGCACTGGTACGGCCTGATGTATCTGGTGGGCTTCGCCCTGGTCTGGCTGCTGGGCCGATGGCGCATCAATGCGGGCAAGGCCGACCTGACCCTTCGCGACCTTGAAGACCTGATCTTCTACTGCGTGCTGGGCGTGGTGGTGGGCGGGCGGCTGGGCTATGCGCTGTTCTACAAGCCGTCCGAATACCTGGCCAATCCGATCGAGCTGCTGTACGTCTGGCAAGGCGGCATGTCGTTCCATGGCGGGCTGCTGGGCGTCATTACCGTGCTGTGCCTGTTCGCGTACAAGAAAGGCAAGCCCCTGCTGGCCATCGGCGATTTTCTTACACCCCTTATCCCCCTGGGGCTGGCCGCGGGCCGGCTGGGCAATTTCATCAATGGCGAGCTCTGGGGCCGCGCCACCACAATGCCCTGGGGCATGGTGTTTCCGCAAAGCGGCGACAACCTGCCGCGCCATCCCTCGCAGCTTTATGAACTGGGCCTCGAAGGCCTGCTGCTGTTCGTCGTGCTGTGGTGGTTCTCGAACAAGCCTCGGCCCCTGGGCCAGGTCAGCGCCGTGTTCCTGATGGGTTACGGCGCGCTGAGGTTTTTGGTGGAATACACTCGCGAGCCCGATGCCTTCCTGGGCTTGCTGGCCGGCGGCCTGTCGATGGGGCAGCTTCTTTCGCTGCCCATGATCGCCGCCGGCGCGGTCATTTTTCTTTGGAGTGCAAGAAAATCGACCCGTTCATAGTAACCGTCACTGTTTCGGTGCCCGGCTCCAGGGGCACGCGGGCCGACTCATCGGCCGATGCGACCATGGCCATCATGCGCGGTGCGGGCTGGAACGGCATGCCCATGCCGCCCAGGTTGACGCTTTTGATCGAATAAGACTCAAACCCGAACGCCTCGGCGAGGGCCTGGGCGCGGCTCTGGAAAGCCTTGGCGGCGTCGGCGAGCAGCGCCTGCTCTTGCTTGGCGCGGGTTTCGGGCGCAACCGAAAAGCCCATTCCCGCGATCGGCATCCGGTCGCTCAGCTTGGCGGCCAACGCCGAAGCCGCGGCGAAATCAGTGGACTTGAGCACGATTTCGGCACGCCCCCTCCAGTTGGTGATCGCGCCCTTGTCGTCGTTATGCGGCCAAACACGGTAGTTGCCGCTGCGCGACTGCACCTTGCCTTCGGCCCTGGCGTCCTTCATGACGGAGTCAAGCGTATTGGACAAGGCCTTGACCACGGCCTCTTGAGACGGATCGCTGACCTCGGTGGCCAGCGTGATGGTGACCGTGTCCTGAGCCACTTCAGCGAAGGCCTGCGCGTCGAGCGTGGCCTCGGGCATCGGTTTGCGGTGGGCGTCGTGGTCGCCCGGCTCGTGGGCATGGGCCGGAAGTGCCAGGGCCATGGCCAGGCCTGCCACCACGCCCGCTAGCCAACTGTGTTTCTGCTGGAATAAATACATACGGCCTCCTGGGGAGTTGAAAGAGTAGGTATCGTGCGCCCAAACGCGGCGGATCGAGGTGAACCGCGCCACCTTGCCCGGCCAGCGCTTTATTCGGGCCTGATGTCGCCGGCTCGGCGATAAGAGTGATGTTCGCGCTTGTCGCGGTACATGGCAAGGTCGGCGGCGCGCAGCGCGCGATCGAAATCCTCGCGTCCGGCCGCGGTGGCTATGCCCACCGAAACGCTTAGCGGTGTGCCGCCATAGAACTGGTTGTTCAAGTCTATCAGGCGGCGAACGTCGCTCAGGATCACCTCGGCCTCGATCGCCGACATGCCGGGCAGCAGCACCATGAATTCATCGCCGCCGATACGCGCAGCCGAGGCGGGGCGGTCTATGGCCTTGTTCAGCACCTCGCCCATG
Source organism: Pusillimonas noertemannii (assembly GCF_003096595.1). GTDB lineage: Bacteria > Pseudomonadota > Gammaproteobacteria > Burkholderiales > Burkholderiaceae_B > Pusillimonas > Pusillimonas noertemannii. The sequence continues at coordinate 5,177 of NZ_QEKO01000002.1, forward strand.
CGGCGCAGCAAGGCATCGCCGGCGGCGTGTCCCTGCGTGTCGTTGGCCGCCTTGAGGTTGTTGAGGTCGAGGGCAATGAAGGAAACCGGGGCAATGCGCTTGCGCCCCAGGCGGTCAAGCTCGTCGACGAAGAAAGAACGGTTCTTCAATTGCGTGAGGACATCGTGCTGGCCCAGATATTCAAGATAGGCTTCGGCCTTCTTGCGCGCCGTGATGTCTGTAAGCGCCAGCAGTATCAGGTCCCAGTCGGCTTCATGGCCGGCAAACACCGAGAACTGCATATGGATGTGCAGGACGTCGCCTGCGAGCGAGCGGTTGCGCACCTCGCGATGCTGGAACAGCTTTCCTTCCCATAGGTCGATCAGCTGCTCGGCGAACGAAGCCACCATCTCGTCCTCGAAGACTTCGTTCAGGCGTGTGAGCAGGTCGTTGCGGTCTTTGGCCTTGTACATTTGCAAGGTATAGCCGTTGACGTCCAGCACGCGGATCTCGGACATGCAACGTTCGACGAACTCGGGGTGGACATCGAGGAAGGTACGGAAATCAACGATGCCCTGCTCTCGGATTTCGTTGAGCAGGGTCTTGATGCGGCTGAAGTCTTCGACCCACAAAGAGACCGGCGCCTGCTGGAAGAATTCGCGCGCCATGCTCTCGTTCATGAGTGCGTTGCGGCGGGACTGCTGCAGCTCGGTGATGTCTTCTACCGCCACCAGCACCTGGTCCCACCGGCGCTCGCGATCGGGAAGCACGACACCCCTGAGGGCGATGTCGAGGCGCCGGCCGTCAAGCGTGTAGTTGACCGTGGTGCTGCGAAAACTGTCGCCGGTGCTCCATAGTTGCAGCATTTCGGAAGCCAGGCCGTCGAGCGTGTCGTCGCGCATGACCTCGGGAAGCCGGGACATCAATGTTGCGGCCGTGTCGGCCCCATACAGATTCAGCGTCTGGCGATTGACGCGCTGGATGCGTATTGCGCCGGCGCACTGCCGCAGGCGATCGGGGTCTTGCCCCAGCCAGACCTGGAAATCGTGTACCCCTTCGGACCGCCATTGTTCGAAGAGCTCATACAAGGCACTGTAGTCTTCGAGCCATAGCGACATTGGCACGACTTCGAAGAAATCATCGAGACGAAATCCCCGGAGTTGCGGTATGTCCTGCGCATGCAACGGTTCTTTCATGATGTCTACCTTGTGGTGGATCAGCGCAACGATAACACTTCTGCAAAAAAAAGCCCGTCGCGATGGACGAGCTTTTTCAAAAAATGCCCCGCCTGTGCCGTATAGACCGGCATCCCGGAACCGAGGGTTCACGGTGGTCGCCATCAGCCAAGTTTTGGGATCACCAGTTAAGGTGTTCACACCCGCTTGTCAATCCGGCAACCTGTATGCCTAAGCATTGGTTCAAGGAATGTATGGTCAAATCTCGAACACTGCAGGGACAAACTGTGGAGCGCCGCGCCGCAAGGCCGACGCCCCGAATGATTTAGCTTGCGGCCCTGGCGCCACCTTGGCCCAGAGCCTGATCGATCATGTGGTTCATGTCGTCTATTCTACGCTTGAAGTCACCGACAGCCACGTCGCCAAGCGGACCATCGGGCGCGCGCATGGCCAGCATTTCGGCCGCGATCTGAATGGCAGCCATGACTGCGATTCGCTCGTTGCTAGAAATTTTACCAGACCCTTTGACGCGCAGCATGCGCTGGTCGACAAGGTGCACGGCCTCGAGCAGCGCCTGTTTTTCGGGCGCGGCACAAGCCAGCGAATAATCGCGGCCGAGGATGGAGACATCGATACGTTCCATGCGGGTTTACTCCTGGGGCGCGCCGGGCAGGCGCATCAATACAGCGTCGATGCGCTGCTGGGCAGCAAGGGCGGCGGTACGCAGGCGGCCGGACTCTTCTTGGCTGACCTGCAGGCTTTGCCGGACCGTTTCGCAGTCGGCGAGATGCCGCGCCGCTTCAGCGCGCAGCTGCGCCTCGGCGGCTTCAGCCTGGCTGCGCAGGGCCTCGAGCTGGCTGGCATGCCCGCGCGCCTGTTCGATCGCCTCTTGCTGCGCGGATTGTTCGCGCGAGATCTGGTCGCGCAAGGCATTGCGCTCTTGTTCGAGGCTGGTGATGCGGGCTTGCAGCGAGACACGGTCGGACTGCATCCGCTGGACGAGCTGCACCAGTTGCCCGATACGGGCAGAGAGGGAATCGAGATCTTGCAACATGGGCGTTATCGTAAACCATCCCGCATCAAGCTGGAAAGGGGAAAAGAGGGAAAACCCTCGAACAAGGGGAAATCAGGGTTTTCAGCAGGCATCGGGTCGATTACCATGCAGCACCTTCGCTTGGCGGGAGACAAGGCAGACATGCAGGTCAGAAACAAGCAGGATTTCGGCGCGGGCGTCATGTTCGCCGTCATCGGTGCCCTGGCATCGCTGGGTGCCCTCAAGTATGACATGGGTACGGCGCGCGACATGGGCCCCGGCTACTTCCCCTTCTGGCTGGGTATATGCCTGGCCGTACTTGGGGCCTCGATCGCGCTGCGGGCGTTATCCGTCCGGGCCCCCATCAGCAAGCTCGACCCCACCGACTGGAAGACCGTGGCCATACTTCTCGGCTCGGTTGCCTTGTCGGCCGCGCTGCTCAATATCCTGGGCATTTTCCTTACGGTCTTCATCCTGGTGCTGCTCAGCAGCATGGCCAGCCATCTCTTCAACTGGAAGGTGGCGGCCATTACGGGTGCCGGCCTGGCCGTCTTCGTATGGCTCGCCTTCATCAAGGCGCTGGGCCTGGTCTTTCCGCTCTGGCCCTCGGTGCTCAGCCAATAGGCGCCTCCCCTTTCCTTCTCTTGCGCAATAGTCCTCATGGAACTCTTTGAACACTTGATGTTGGGATTTTCGGTGGCCCTGACCCTGGAAAACCTGGTTTACTGCCTGCTGGGCTGCCTGCTGGGCACCCTCATCGGCGTGCTGCCCGGCATCGGGCCCCTGCCCACCATCGCCATGCTCTTGCCCATTACCTATGTGCTGCCCCCGGTGGCGGGGCTAATCATGCTGGCCGGCATCTACTACGGCGCCCAATATGGCGGCTCTACCACCGCCATCCTGGTCGCCCTGCCGGGCGAAACCTCTTCTGTGGTCACTGTGCTGGACGGGCACCAGATGGCCCGCAAGGGCCGCGCCGGCGCCGCCCTGTCCATTGCCGCACTGGGGTCGTTCTTCGCCGGCTGCGTGGCCACGATTGTACTGGCGGGCTTTGCGCCCCCGCTTGCCGAGATTGCCTTCAAGTTCGGGGCGGCCGAGTATTTCTCGCTGATGGTGCTGGGGCTGATCGGCGCCGTGGTGCTTGCCTCGGGCTCCCTGCCCAAGGCCATTTGCATGATTCTGCTCGGCCTGCTGCTGGGCATGATAGGCACCGACGTGAACTCCGGCGTGGCCCGTTTCGACCTGGGCATACCCGAACTGCAGGACGGCATTGATTTCGCCGTAGTGGCCATGGGCGTGTTCGGGCTGGCCGAAATCCTCGCCAATCTCGAACTCAAGGACAAGCGCACCGAGATCACCAGCAAGGTGGGCACGCTGTATCCCAATAAGCAAGAATTCAAAGAGGCCTGGCCCGCCTCTGTGCGCGGCACGGCCATGGGCGCGGCTCTGGGCGTGCTGCCGGGCGGCGGTGCCATACTGTCTTCGTTCGCCTCGTACACGCTCGAAAAAAAGCTTTCCAGCTCGCCCGAACGCTTCGGACAAGGCCACCCGGCCGGCCTGGCGGGCCCCGAATCAGCCAACAACGCGGCAGCCCAGACCTCGTTCATACCCTTGCTGACCCTGGGCATACCCGGCAACGCCGTGACCGCCTTGATGCTGGGCGCCATGACCATTCACAACATCCAGCCGGGGCCGCGCGTAATGACCTCTCATCCTGATCTGTTCTGGGGGCTGATCGTATCGATGTGGATAGGCAACCTGATGCTGGTCGTGCTCAACCTGCCGCTGGTGGGAATATGGATCAAGCTGCTGAAAGTGCCCTACCGCATCCTGTTCCCCGCAATACTGGTGTTTTGCACCATCGGCGTCTACTCGCTCAATTACAACACCTTCGACATCTGGATGCTGGCCGTCTTCGGCCTGGTGGGCTATGTCTGGATGAAGCTGCGCTGCGAGGGCGCCCCGCTGCTTCTGGGCCTGGTGCTGGGCCCCATGATGGAAGAGAATTTCCGGCGCGCGCTATTGCTTTCGCGCGGCGAATACACCACCTTTATCACCCGTCCGTTGTCGCTCACGCTGCTGCTGCTGGCTTTGGCATTGGTTATTATCGTGGCTTTGCCGGTCATCCGTAAGAAACGCGAGGAAACCTTCGCCGAAAACGACTGATGCCGCATTGAAACAGGAGCAAGCCATGACGTCGATAGCCGTAAAGCAGTACATGCACGCCGAACCTCAAGACGTCGCCTTTCTGGGCCTGGGGGTGATGGGCTATCCGATGGCCGGCCACCTGGCCCGCGCCGGGCATCGCGTAACGGTCTACAACCGCAGCGAATCCAAGGCGAAGCAGTGGGTGGATGAATTCGGCGGCCGCCGGGCCGCCACGCCCGCCGAGGCCGCGCGCGGCGCGGGCATGGTGCTGTGCTGCGTGGGCAACGACGATGATCTGCGCAGCGTCGTCCTGGGACCGGACGGCGCCCTGGCGGGCATGGCGCGGGGCAGCCTGTTCATCGATCACACCACGGCCTCGGCACAGGTGGCGCGCGAACTCAATCAATTGGCGGGCGAACGCGGCGTCGGCTTCATCGACGCCCCCGTGTCGGGCGGCCAGGCCGGCGCGCAAAATGGTGTTCTTACCATCATGTGCGGCGGCGACGCCGATGCCTTCGAGCAGGCCCGGCCCGTGCTGCACTGTTTCGCGCAGGCCGTCACCCTGCTGGGCGGGACGGGTTCGGGGCAATTGTGCAAGATGGTCAACCAGATCTGCGTCGCGGGCGTGGTGCAGGGCCTGGCCGAAGCCATTGCATTTGGCCAGGCCGCCGGCCTTGACATGAACGAGGTCGTCAAGGTGATCGGCAAGGGGGCCGCGCAAAGCTGGCAGCTCGACAACCGCGGGGCGACGATGATCGAGGGCAGGTTCGACTTCGGCTTTGCGGTGGACTGGATGCGCAAGGACCTTGGGCTGGTGCTTGACGAAGCCGGCCGCAACGGCGCGCGGCTGCCCGTTACTGCACTGATCGACCAATTTTATGGCGACGTGCAGCAAATGGGCGGCAACCGCTGGGATACCTCGAGCCTGATCGCCCGCTTGCAGCAGAAAGGCAAATAGGCCTGCGGCGTTCAGCTTGCCGGGCGGGCCCTTCGCTGCACCGGCATGGCTTCGCGGGTATCGCCGCCCACGGCGAAGCGCTCGGCCTGGGGCCGCGCAAGCTGCTTGGCTTCAGCCTGCGCTTTTTCGGGCCCGTTGCGCTGCGTGTGTCCGCGTTGGCGCAGATAGCGGGTTTCGTGGCTGCGCCGGAAAAGAATGCCGGCCAGTTCGTTGAGCGCCTGGGTGTAGACGTCGCGCTTGAACTCGATGACGGCGTCGAGCGGAACCCAGTAGTGGCTCCAGCGCCAGGCATCGAATTCGGGATGGCGGGTCGCGCGCAAGCTGACGTCGGAATCGCGCCCTATCATGCGAAGCAGGAACCAGATCTGCTTCTGTCCTTTGTATATGCCGCGAGAATCGCGCCGGATGAAACCGCTCGGCACGTTGTAACGCAGCCAATCCCGTGTACGTCCCAGTATGCGCACATGCTCGGGCAACAGGCCCACTTCTTCGTGGAGCTCGCGGTACATGGCCTGCACCGGGCTTTCGCCGTACTTGATGCCACCTTGGGGAAACTGCCACGCGTGCTCGCGGATGCGCTTGCCCCAGAACACCTCGTTTTTGTTGTTTACGAGGATAATGCCGACATTGGGACGGTAGCCTTCACGGTCTAGCATAGGCCACCCCAATAGATTTAATACAATTACTCCCGATTATACGTATCTGCAGAGATCCACACCATGCGCGCATCCAATTATCACATCAACACCCTCAAGGAAGCCCCTTCCGAGGCCGAGGTCGCCAGTCATCAGCTGATGACGCGGGCCGGCATGATCCGCAAGGTGGCCGGAGGCATTTATACCTATATGCCGATGGGGTTGAAGGTGCTGCGCAAGATCGAAAACATCGTGCGCCAGGAGATGGATGCAGCAGGCGCCATCGAGCTGCTGATGCCCGTCGTGCAGCCGGCTGAACTCTGGATGGAATCCGGCCGCTGGGAGCAATACGGCCCCGAGTTGCTGCGCATCAAAGACAGGCATGGCCGCGACTTCGTGCTGCAGCCCACCTCCGAAGAAGTCATTACCGACATCGTGCGCAATGAAATACACAGCTGGCGCCAGCTGCCGCGCAATTTCTATCACATCCAGACAAAGTTCCGCGACGAGCGCCGGCCGCGCTTCGGCCTGATGCGCGGGCGCGAGTTCACCATGAAGGACGCCTATTCCTTCGACCGCGACGAAGCCAGCGCCCAGAGCAGCTACGACGCCATGTATGACGCCTACACGCGCATCTTCCAGCGCCTGGGCCTCGAGTTTCGCGCCGTGGCGGCCGATACGGGCTCGATCGGCGGATCTCGCAGCCATGAGTTCCAGGTTATCGCCGACACCGGCGAAGACCTCATCGTCTATAACCCCGACACGCAATACGCAGCCAATATCGAGCTGGCCGATGCACCCGGCCTCATCCAGCACCGCGCCGAGGCCACCCAGCCACTGCAAAAAACAGCCACGCCCAATGCGTCCAAATGCGAGCTCGTGGCCGAACTGCTCGGCGTGCCGCTCGACCGCACGGTCAAGTCCATCGTGCTGGCCGCCGACGACCCGGACGCGCCCGGCCAAAGCCGCATCTGGCTGCTGCTGGTACGTGGCGACCACGAACTCAACGAGGTCAAGGTCGGCAAGCTTCCCGGACTGGAACAGGGCTATCGCCTTGCCACCGAAGACGAAATCAAGTCGGCCTTCGGCTGCCCGCCGGGCTACCTGGGGCCCGTACAGACGGCACGGCCGGTACAGATCGTCGCCGATCGCACCGTGGCCAACATGAGCGACTTCATCTGCGGCGCCAATGACGAAGGCTTCCACCTTACCGGCGTCAACTGGGGCCGCGACCTGCCCGAGCCCGCCGTGGCCGATCTGCGCAACGTGGTCGCCGGCGACCCGGACCCGCAGGGCGGGCGCCTTGCCATACAACGAGGCATCGAGGTGGGCCACATCTTCTTCCTGGGCGACAAATACTCCAAGGCGCTGAACGCCACCTATCTCGACACCGATGGCAAGCCCGCCGTGCTGCAAATGGGCTGCTACGGCATCGGCATCAGCCGCATATCGGCCGCGGCCATTGAACAGAATCACGACGACAAGGGCATTGTGTGGCCGCGCGCCATTGCTCCTTTCGAGGTTGTGGTCTGCCCCATGGGCTGGAGCAAAAGTGAAACAGTGCGCAACGCGGCCGAAACGCTCTATGAACAGCTGCGGCAAGAAGGCGTGGACGTAATTCTGGATGACCGCGACGCCAGGCCCGGCGTCATGTTTGCCGACTGGGAGCTCATCGGCGTGCCCCTGCGCGTCACGGTCGGAGAACGGGGCCTGAACGAGGGAATTGTGGAACTCCAGCAACGCAGCACGGGTCAGACAGAAAAAATACCTGCCGACAGCGCCCTTTCCCAGGTGCTGGAGCGATTAAAATCGCTGGCATGATTCAACTCGCTCCGGCTCCATGATTCGACATACCGCAGCCGGCCGGCCATAAAGCCGGCCCTGTCACACTGCCTAACGAACCCATGTCAACAGAAACACCAGGTTCCTTGTCCACGCTGGATATTCGCGTATATTACGAAGACACCGACGCCGCCGGCGTCGTGTTCTATGCCAACTATCTCAAGTTTTTCGAAAGGGGCCGAACCGAGTGGCTGCGTCGCCTGGGTGTGAATCAAAGCGAACTTGCCGCGCGCGACCAGCGCATGTTCGTGGTTAAAAGCGCGCAACTGCAATACATCAGGCCCGCCCGCTTCGACGACCTGGTCACCATCCAAAGCCGCATTACCCGGCTTGGCCGGGCCTCGATCGATTTCGCCCAGGTTGCAACGACACGTGGAACGACCCTGTGCGAAAGCACAGTGGAAGTCTGCTGCGTGGACACGCTCACTTTCCGGCCGGCGGGTCTTCCCGCATCCCTCAGAACCCTACTGCAAAAGGTCCAGGACTAACCATGCAAGCCCCCACCAGCGATATCTCGCTGCTCTCCTTACTGATGGACGCCAGCTTCCCCGTACAGCTGGTGATGCTGATTCTGGTGGCCATCTCCGTTCTTTCATGGACATACATCTTCGCCAAGCGCGCAGCGCTCAGGCGCGCCCAGACCCAGACCCGCCGTTTTGAAGACGACTTCTGGGCCGGCGGCGACCTGACCGTGCTGCAGCAGTCCATTGCGGGGCGCCGCGCCGAGCACGGCGCCCTGGCCCGTATCTTCGACGCGGGCATGACCGAGTTCCTGAAGGCGCGCCGCAGCGCGACCGGCTCGGGCGAAGCCATGCTCGACGGCCCCCGCCGTGCCATGCGGGCCACTTATCAGCGCGAAATGGACAGCCTTGAATCCCATCTGAACTTCCTTGCCTCGGCGGGTTCGGTCAGCCCCTATATCGGCCTGTTGGGAACGGTGTGGGGAATCATGCACGCTTTCATCGGTCTATCCAGCATGCAGCAGGCCACGCTGGCCGCCGTGGCGCCCGGCATCGCCGAGGCGCTCATCGCAACGGCCATCGGCCTGTTTGCCGCCATTCCGGCCGTGGTAGCCTACAACCGCTACACGAACGAAATCGACCGGCTGTCCATCCGCTTCGACAGCTTCATCGATGAATTCCTGAACATCTTGCAACGCCAGGTACGCTGATGCCCTCCATACGTGGATCTTCCCGCCGCTCCGGCCGCCGCCTGCAAAACGAGATCAACGTCGTTCCCTATATCGACGTCATGCTGGTGCTGCTGGTCATTTTCATGGTCACCGCGCCCATGATCACGCCAGGGCTCATCGATCTGCCCACGGTCGGCCAGGCCAGCGAGGTTCCTGTCGAACCCGTCGAAGTCCAGATCGAAGAAGACGGCTCGATGTCCGTGCGTACACGGCGCGCCGGCGAAGAGTTCCAGAAAATCGCACCCGAGCAGCTCGTCGGCGAAATCCAGTCCCGCATCACGCCTGAGACGCCGGTGGTGCTTGCCGCCGATGGCAAGGTTCCCTACGAGACAGTCATGAAGGCCATGGACCAACTGCGCTCCAACGGCATTACGCGGCTGGGCCTGCTGGTGGATCAAAGCGCCGCCCCCGACGACCAAAAACGATGACCCAGCCCTTCCGTCCGAAGCCCGGGGCCGGTTCAGGGAAACCCTCCCATCGCTCGGCCCAGCAAGCCGCACGCACGCCCGAACAAGAAGACGAGCGTCGCGGGCTGGCTTATGCGCTGGCAGCGCACGCGGCGATCGCGGCCGTCATGCTGGTCGGTTTCCTCACGGCCTCGCCCAGCAATCCCAACCCGGTGCAGATCGAGCTCTGGGCCGACGGCAATACGCTGGCCGCCGCCGAACCCGAAACAGAGCCCGACAGCGTAGAGCAGCCTGAACCGCAGGCGGAACAGCCTGCCGAGCCCGAGCCCCAACCTGCCCCGCAGCCGGAGCCCGAACCAGAACCTCAGCCAGAGCCTGAACCCGCGCCGCAGGCCGAACCTCCCCCTCCGCCCGAGGTCGACCCGGATATTGCCCTCGAGAAGGCCCGCGAAGAGAAAAAGAAACGCGAAGAGGAAGAGCGCCGGCTGGCCGAACAGAAGGCGGCCGAAGAAAAAGCGGCCGCCGAGAAGGCTGCTGCCGAGAAGGCCGCGGCTGAAAAGGCAGCGGCAGAGAAAGCCGCAGCCGAGAAAAAGGCCGCTGAAAAGAAAGCCGCCGAAGAAAAGGCCGCCGCAGAGAAAAAAGCCGCCGAGGAAAAAGCCGCAGCCGAAAAGGCGGCGGCTGAGAAAGCTGCCGCAGAAAAAGCAGCGGCCGAGAAAAAGGCCGCTGAGAAGAAAGCCGCGGAAGAGAAGGCCGCCGCAGAAAAAGCGGCTGCCGAGAAAGCCGAAGCCGAAAAGAAAGCCGCCGCGGAAAAAGCGGCCGCCGCCAAGAAAGCCGCCGCCGAGAAAAAAGCCAAGGAAGAACAGGCCAAGCGTGACGCCATACGCGCGGCAATGCGGGGCGACGCCCTGGGCGCCTCGGGCATTGCCGGCGGCACCGCCGACCGCAATCAGTCGGGCGGCGGAGGCACCGACTCGGGCTACGCCGCCCTGGTGCGCAAGTGCATTCGGGATGGCGTCGTCTACCCCACCCCGCCCCGCAGCGGCTCGAACCCGACAGTACAATATAGGGCCAATCTGGACAGCAGTGGACATGTGACCGGAGTCCGCATATTGCGCTCTTCCGGCATACCCGCGTTTGACCGGGCCGTCGAGTCGGGTATACGGGGCTGCAATCCCTTCCCCAAACCGCCAACGGGCAAGTATCCTTCGTATGTCGACGGAAACTACCTGATGTATGACCAATAGGAGATAAGCCGACATGACCACCGTCATTCCCGCCCCCACCGCCATGCATCGCACATGGCAAGCATGCCTGTTCGGCCTGCTGATGCTCGTGCTGGGCATGTTCGCCGCCGGCACCGCCAAGGCCCAGCTTCGCGTCGACATCTCCGGCGTGGGCGCCACGCAATACCCCATCGCCATCGCCGACTTTTCCGGCGACCCCAAGGGCCAGCTCATCAGCGAGGTCATCAGGGCAGACCTTACCCGCTCGGGCCAGTTCCGCCTTATCAATGCCACCGGCACAACGCTTGACGCCGAAAGCACGGTCGACCACGAAAACTGGCACAGCCGGGGCGCCGACTACATAGCCTATGGTTCCATCACGCAGGCCGGCGGCCAGTACACGATCAGCTATCGCCTGGCCAACGTCATCCAAAAAAACCAGCTCGACGGCGTCGCCTTCAGCGGCTCCGAAAAAGAACTGCGCCGCATCGCCCACCAGATTGCCGACCGCATCTATGAAAAAATCACCGGTGTGCGCGGCGTCTTCTCGACCCGGCTCGCCTATGTCGTGCAAAAAAACAACACGCACGAGTTACAAATTGCAGACGCCGACGGCCAGAACCCGCAGGTCATGCTGCGTTCAAAGCATTCCATCATTTCCCCGGCCTGGTCGCCCGATGGCTCCAAGCTTGCCTATGTCAGCTTTGAAACAGGCAAGCCGGTCGTGTACGTCCAGACCCTGGCCACGGGCGAACGCTTTCCCATCGCCAACTTCAAGGGCAACAACAGCGCTCCGGCCTGGTCTCCCGACGGACAGCAGCTTGCCATCACCCTGTCGCGCGACGGCATTGCGCAAATCTACACCATCAGTGCCGACGGTTCCGGGCTGCGCCGCGTAATGCGCTCGCCCCTCATCGACACCGAGCCCTTCTTCACGCCCGACGGCAGCGGCCTGGTCTTTACCAGCGACCGCAGCGGCAGCCCGCAGATCTACCGCGTTCCGGTCTCGGGCGGCAATGCAAGCCGCATCACCTTCAACGGCAGTTACAACATTTCACCGGCCCTCTCGCCAGACGCAAAAGAACTGGTGTACGTTACACGAAGGGATGGCGCATTTCGCATCGGCCTGCAAAACATGGCCACCGGGGCCGAACAATTATTGACGGAAGGCCCCGATGACGAGTCGCCCAGTTTCGCGCCGAACGGGATGCAAATCCTCTATAGTTCCATACAAGGCGGACGTAGCGTGCTGGCCGTAGTATCTACCGATGGCCGGGTGCGTCAGACTCTGTCGACCTTGGACGGCAAGGTACGCGAACCCACCTGGGGACCATTTACCAACTAGTTTTTTCGTGACTCTTTTCTAAAAGGAACTCAAATGAGATCGCGCATCGTAAAAAGCCTCAGCATTGCCGCATTTGCCGCCTCCCTGGCGGCTTGCAGCTCAGTGCCTCTCGACGAATCCCAGTCTGGAAGCGGCGCCGGCACGGGCGGCGGCGCGTCAACCGGCCAGATCATGGACCCCTTCAACCCGCAAAGCCCGCTGGCGCAGCAGCGCTCGGTGTACTTCGAATTCGACAGCTACGTGGTTCCTGACCAGTATCGCAACGTCGTCGAAATGCATTCGTCCTATCTGGCCAGCAACGCCCAGCAGCGTGTCGTCATCGAAGGCAACACCGACGCCCGCGGCGGCGCCGAGTACAACCTGGCCCTGGGCCAGCGCCGCTCCGACGCAGTCGCCCGCATGATGACCCTCATGGGCGTGCGCACCGACCAGATCGAAACCATCAGCTTCGGTAAAGAGCGTCCCCGCGCGCACGGCAACACCGAGGCCGATTTCGCTGAAAACCGGCGTGCAGATATCGTCTATCAGCGTTAATCTACGGTCTTGAGTCACTGCGACGCCGCGGCGGCCATCCGTCGCGGCGTTTTGTTTACTCCAATATTCTTGTCAGTCCGCCGCATTGCCGCGGCGCCGGAGCTTCCCGATGCGCAGATTCGTTTCCATGCCCCGACCCCAGGTTTTGGCCGCCACCCTTGCCCTGACGTTCTTCATGCTGCCCGCCCACGCCTTCGCCGACGATGAAGCCCGCCGGGCGATTCTCGAACTGCGCCAGCAGGTAAGGCAAATGCACGAACAGAACCAACAGGCGCGTTTCCTGCTGGCCGACCAGATCGAAACCCTGCAGCACGAGCTGGCCGAGATGCGGGGCCAGCTGGAACGCATGCGATTCGAGCTCGACATCAACAAGCGCTCGAGCCAGGACCAATCAGGCGGCAGCTCGATCCAGGTCAGCAACCCGCAAGAGCAGGCGGCATTCGACAACGCCATGGGGCTGTTTCGCAGTGGCAAGTACAAAGAAGCCGCGCAGGGGCTGAACAGCTTCCTGAGCGATTATCCCAACAGCCAGCTGGCCTCCGAGGCCAGGTTCTACCTGGGCAGCAGCCAGTACGCAACCAAGGACTTCAAGGGCTCTATCGCCCAGCTGCAGCAACTTGTCCAGGCCGCGCCCAACGACCCCCGCGCCCCCGACGCCTTGCTAATCGTTGCCGCAGGCAAGATCGAACTCAACGACATGGCCGGCGCCAAAACCAGCTTGCAGCAGATCGTGCGCGATTATCCGCAAAGCTCGGCGGCCGACACGGCCAAGAGCCGGCTGGAACTGCTGCAGTAAATCCTGTTTCATCCGCCGTAGGCTGTGCAGGGCCAACCGGCCCCGCCCTGCCCTTGCCTGCTCTCGACTCTCGTGCCAATCGCCCGCATCCAAGGGCGTGCTTCCATGTTTGAACCGCTTACCCGTCTGCCCCTTCGAAGCATCGACGATGCCGGCCATCCGCTCAGCTACGTCGAATCAGGACAGGGGCAGGTATTGCTGCTGGTCCATGGCTCATTGTGCGACTTGCGCTACTGGCGCTGGCAGATTCCAGAGCTAAGCCGCCATTTCCGCGTCGTCGCGCCCAGCTTGCGGGGCTATTGGCCCCACGCCTTCGAGCAGGCCAGCCCCTTGTTCACCGTAGAGCAGCACGCGACCGACCTGGGCAAGCTCATCGACGAGACCGTGGGCCGGCCCGTTCATCTGCTGGGCCATTCGCGGGGTGCGCACGTCGCACTGGAGCTGGCCGCGCAGGCGCCCAGCAGAATCGCCTCTTTGATCCTTGCCGACCCGGGACGGCAGGCCACGCCCTCCGCCACTGCCCTGGCCTTTCAAAAGCAAGCGGCCGACCTCCTGGCCCGGGGCGACGTGGAAGGGGCGCTGGCGGGCTTCATCGACACAGTCAACGGCGCCGACACCTGGCGGCGCATGACGGGCTGGTTCAAGGAAATGGTGCGGGACAATGCCGGCACCTTGTTCTCGCAGGTGGCCGAGCACGACATCGCCTTCGACCCATCGCGCGCCGGGGCGCTGAAGTGCCCGGTCCTGCTGCTGGGCGGCGAGCACAGTCCGACCCGCTTCAAGCGTTCAATGGACGTTCTGCAGGCTTTTCTGCCGCAAGCCCAGCGCGACGTGATTTCGTCAGCCTCGCACGGCATGAACCTGGGCAATGCCCGAGCCTTCAATGCGCGCGTCGAACGCTTCGTACTTGAAGCGCAGGCATGACAGGCCCGCGGCTTCCCGGTTAACCCGCCCGCTCCGCCCCATCGCCGCCCGACGGGCGGCATGGAGCCTCGGCTGTTGGCTGTTGGCTGTTGGCTGTTGGCTGGCGGGCTATTTTGCTAGCGTGTTGGCCGGCTTCACTTCGCAATCGGCCTGGGCCTTGTCGCCGGAAGCGAGCAGAAACTGCATGGGCACTATGTCGCCCACCTTGATTTCCTGCGTAGGCTTCTCGAGCATGATGTGATAGCCGCCCGGCTTGAACTCGAGCTTTTGCCCGGCCTGGATTTCGGCGCCATGCACATGCGACATGCGGCTCATTCCATCGGCATGCGTGGTTTGATGCAGCATGACGGCCGCGTAGCGTGGCGAGGCGGCGCCAGTAAGCGTAACGGCCTGGGCGCCTTTGTTTGCCGCCACGAAATAGCCGGCCGACGGTGCGGGCGCAGGCACGAGGCGGATCCAGCAGTCGCTGACCGCAAGCGCGGTGGAAACCGGCATGGCGGCAATGGCTTCCGGCGAAGGCGCGGCCGCCATGGCGTGACCACCCTGGCCATGCGCCGCGTGGCCTTCCGGGGCTTGCCCATGGCTGCCGTGGGCATGGGCATGGGCAAGCTGGACGGCCCCCTGCGGGGCGGATGCGTTGGCAACGGGCATAGCCATGGCCAGGGCGCCCAACAGGGCCAACGCGGCGGCGGATGCGTGATTCATGTTCACTCCAGGTGATTGAAGATTTGGCCTTGAGTTTACCTCGAACTAAATTCGTCCCTTCCGCATGCCGTTAACCATAGCTCCAAGTACAACCATGAAACGGAGCAACTATGCGTTGGATCAGCGGCACGACAGTCAGGTTTCGGCTTGTTGGCGGATTCCTCATCGTGGCGGCGATCGCGGCCGTCATCGGCGCCCTGGGCATCCTTTCGACCCAGCGCATGAACGAGATGGCCGATCGCATGTACGAACGCGAACTGCTGGGCGTAGTGTCGGCGTCCGAGGCCAACCTGCACATCGTCGCGGCCGGGCGCGCCCTGCGCAGCACACTGCTGGCGCCCGACGCCGAAGTGCACGTGGCCGAATACTACGCCATGGAATCGCGTTTCGACTCACTGAAATTCGAACTCAAGAAACTCGAGAGCATGTTCGACACGGAGCGGACCCGAAAGGCCGTCCAGGATGCTCTAGGCGCCGTCGAGGCATATGAAAAGGCAGTCAAGTCGCTGGTAACGCAGAATCGCGCCGACCTGCCCGACCACGAGGTCGTCACCGAACGGCTCTTCAATGAAATCCGCTCGCTGGGCGACACCGCCGAGATCCTGGTCAGCCTGCTCACCCTGGAAAAGCAGAACATCGCCCAGGAGTATGCCAAAGAGATGGGGGACATCTACCGCAGAACACTGTACAGTTTGATCGCCCTGACACTGGGCGGCGCGCTGCTGGCCATTCTGCTCGGCTGGCTCATCACACGCTGGCTGACTCGCCAGCTTGGCGGCGAGCCCCGGGACGTCGCCCGCATCGCCGGCGCCATCGCCCAAGGCGATCTCACCAGCCATATCGATACCCGCCGGGCCCGGGA
This sequence comes from Pusillimonas noertemannii, assembly GCF_003096595.1. Classification (GTDB taxonomy): domain Bacteria; phylum Pseudomonadota; class Gammaproteobacteria; order Burkholderiales; family Burkholderiaceae_B; genus Pusillimonas; species Pusillimonas noertemannii. Next base: position 20,935 of record NZ_QEKO01000002.1, read on the forward strand.
CGGCAGCATCGTGGCCGCCATGGGCCGGATGCAGGAATCGCTGCGCAAGGTCGTGTCGGCGGTGCGCGGCAGCAGCGACCATATCGCGACGGGATCCAGCCAGATCGCCGTCGGAAACGCCGACTTGTCTCAGCGCACCGAAGAGCAGGCGGCCAACCTCACCGAGACCGCCGCCGCCATGGAGGAACTTTCCAGCACCGTAAAGAACAACGCAGACGTCGCCCAGCAGGCGGCGGGCATGGCCGCCCAGGCCAGCGCCTCGGCCACCAGGGGAGGCGAGGTGGTGAACGAAGTGGTGGCGACCATGAACGAGATCAATGCATCGTCCCGAAAAGTAGTGGACATCGTCGGGGTCATCGACACCATCGCATTCCAGACCAATATTCTGGCCTTGAACGCCGCTGTCGAAGCGGCCCGTGCCGGCGAACAGGGACGCGGATTCGCCGTCGTCGCCAGCGAGGTGCGCAGCCTGGCGCAAAAATGCGCCTCGGCCGCCAAGGACGTCAAACACCTCATCGACGATAGCGCCCAGAAAGTGGAAGCCGGCGGAAGAATGGTCGATGCGGCCGGGGCGGCCATGTCGGACATCGTCGCCCAGGTCAAGCGCGTCACCGACCTGATCAGCGAGATCAGCGCGGCGACGGTCGAGCAGACTTCGGGCCTGAACCAAATCAACGACGCCGTCGCCCAGCTAAGCGATGTCACGCAACAGAATGCCGCACTGGTCGAGCAATCGGCCGCGGCGGCCGACAGCCTGCGTGGCCAAGCCCGGCAGTTGGTGGACGTCGTGGGCGTGTTCAATCTCGGCCAACAAGTCGAAGACGCACCTCCTACTGCGGCGCCGCTCGCGCCGCCCCCGCGCTTGACCGCGGCATCAGCCGCCGGGGAATGGGATGAGTTCTGAGGGGGGCCCTGCTTCGCGTAGACGACAGCCGATTGGGTGGTAACATTTGAAGCTGTCACCCTCACCCATCGAGTAGTGTTTCCATGGCCGTCTTCGACATCGATCCCATCGTCAAGTCTCTTCATGCCATCCGCCAAGACTGGCGCGATTCGCAAAGGCGTCCCCGCGAACCGGACGGACGCGAATTTCCGTCACGCGAAGCTGTCGCGCAGGCCATGAACGAGCTCAAGGGCGCGCTTTTTCCGATGCGCCTGGGTCCCACCGACCTGCGCCACGAAAGCGAAGACTACTATGTGGGCTACACGCTTGAATCCGCCCTGCACTCCCTGCTTGACCAGGCCCGGCTCGAGCTGCGCTATCTGGCGCGCAACGACGACGATGTCGGCGACGTCGCCGTGCAAGCCCGGGCGGCCGAGGCAATTCGAAACCTGGCCCTGTCGCTGCCCCAGATACGCCGCTTGCTCGACAGCGACACCCTGGCCGCCTACCATGGCGACCCGGCCGCGCGCACCGTCGACGAAGTGCTGCTGTGCTATCCCGGCATGGAAGCCATGATCTACCATCGGATCGCGCACCAGCTGTACCGCCAGGGCCTGCCCCTCCTGGCCAGGGTAGCTTCCGAACTGGCCCACAGCCAGACGGGTATCGACATCCACCCCGGCGCCCAGATCGGCGGCAGCTTCTTCATCGATCACGGCACCGGCGTAGTCATCGGCGAAACCACCATCATCGGCGAACGCGTGCGCATCTACCAGGCGGTCACCCTGGGCGCCAAGCGCTTTCCCACCGACGAGAACGGCTCGTTGCAAAAGGGGCTGCCGCGACATCCCATCGTCGAAGACGATGTGGTCATATACGCCGGCGCCACCATCCTGGGACGGGTTACCCTGGGCAAGGGCTGCGTCATCGGCGGCAATGTCTGGCTGACCCAAGACGTTCAGGCCGGCAGCTACGTCACCCAGGCCGACTGCACGCCCAGCCGCCAGGAATCCACCGCCCGTCTCTGACGGCAAGCCGCTGCACGCGTAAAGCGGGCATACCCGCTTTGCGCGCCACAGCCCGGGCTAGGCTAGAACGACTGCGTCAAAGTCAATATGCCCGCGGCTCGCCCGGTGAAGCGCCCGCTGCTGTTGGTGTAGAGGTCACGGTGGGCATTGGTGTCGACATAGGCCAGCGCCGCCGTAAAGCCTCCCCACGTCTTGCTGAAGCCGATCGACCAGTCCGCATACGAACCGTCATCCAGATTTCGCACGCGCTGGTAGCCCACATGGCCATCGAAGTTCAATCCCCACACTCCGGTGGGCAGGCTGGCGTTCAATTCGTAGTATTGGCTGTTCTTGCTGTCGGGCACGCCAAACAGGTTGGTGAGCGCGTGCGAATACTTGAACGTGACCGGGCCGTAGCCCAAGCCAAGAAACAGCTCCGTCGTATGCGGACGAGTGTATCCGCCCGGATAATCGCCGGGATAGAAGTACTGGAGCACGCCCGTGTCGATGGTGAAGTCGCCCCCCAAGGGGCCCGCATACCCCGCAAAGAAATCCATCTCGACCGGCGCCGAGACGTCGGGGTGCGAGTCGCCCAGCCAACTGATGGTGGAGTTCCAGTTGCCCACGTAGAAGCCGCTGGAATGCGTCAGGCCGAAGCCGCCCTGCACTGCCGGCTTGTTGTTCGTCTGCATCAGGCCGCGATAGCGGTACTGGCTGGCCAGCGACACATTGGCCTCGAACGTGAAGTCCGACGCGCCGGTCTCGGCGGCGCCGACAGGTCCGGCGACACACGCGGCCAGCCCCAGCGCGGCGACCACCTTTGAGTAAGTGGCTTTCATCTTGCATGCTCCTTGTTTGAGTGAAATGGGAAGCCCCATTGCTCAATACGCAACATGCATGCCAATTTGCCTGCCCGCGAAAGCGGCTCGGCCCATGCCTTGCCGCCGGATGTACCGCAGGCCCGGCTCAATCGCCCGTCTGCTTGTGGAAAGCGGCTGCCCGCACGCCATGGCCCGGGCTTGGCGGCGACCCCAAGAGCCCCATGACAGGGCGCCGGACGCCCCGTGCTGGTGCAGGACCGGAATGCTTGCAAGCAGCGGCTGACGCTTTGTGAGTTTGTGAGTGTTAACAGGCCCTAGGACTTGTGCGCCTGGGCCGCCTTGCGCCATGCGCTGGCCAGCCAGGGCTGCTGCTCGCGCGGCAGGCCCTGGGGACGGTAGTAGTGTTCAAGCTCTGTGAAGCCCGCCTGCCCCAGCAACCGGCGCCAGGACTCCAGGTCGTGATAGACCCCATAGCGGGCGCCGTGCCAGCCCTCTTGATTGGCGCCGCGCGGGTTGGAGCTGAACAGCACGCCCGATGGCTTCAGGCAGGCATTCAGCTGGGCAAGGACGCGCGGCAGGTCGGCGCTGGGCACATGAAACAGCGAAGCATTGGCAAACACGCCGTCAAAGTGCGCCGAAGGCAGATCGAGCGCCAGGAAATCCTGGTGCCAGACCTCGCACCCCGTCGCTTCGCGAGCCATGGCCACGAACTCTTTGGAGCCATCAAGGCCCACCGGCTGATGGCCTAGCTGCAGGAAGGCCGCCAGGTCGCGGCCCGGCCCGCAACCGAAATCGAGTATGCGAAAAGGCGCGGGGGCCTGGATGTGGCGCAACAGGGCATCGATATTCTGGCGCACATCGTGTTCTTGCGTGCCGGCCCGGAACGCAGCGGCCTTGCTGTCGTAGTCCTGTAGCGTAGCGGCCGTGACATCGGTGGCCGGACGGAAAACTTGCGTCATGCCGGAGAGGGCCTACTCCATGGTAAAGCCGACCTTGATGGTGACCTGCCAATGCGCAATCTTGCCGTCGACCACGTGGCCCCTTGTTTCGACGACATTGAACCATTGAATGTGGCGCACGGTTTCGCTTGCCTTGGCAATGGCATTGGAGACTGCGTCTTCGATGCTGGTGGGCGACGAGCCGGTGAGTTCGATCTGCTTGTAGACATGATTGCTCATGGTTCGCTCCTTGCGTGAAGTCGTTGGGGGTTGAACCATGGTAATGCCTTTGGCAGCCCGCCACAAGGCAGGCAAAGGCCGGTGCTTCAGACCTTGCGCATATGATTGTCCCACGACCGTCCGCCTTCTTCGGGCAGAATGAAGCGCATGCCGGCGGCGCCGGCCGCAGAGCCGCCGTTCGATTCAAATGCCTCAAGGCCGACACCCGCAATCGCGCCCAGGCCGCTGCTCAGCAGGAAGCCGCCGGATACCGCCGGCGCCACCCCGCAGCCGTCGTCCAGCGCCACTCGCCTGAGAAAGCCGCCCGTGCCGGCGTCCCAGAACACGACGCAGCCACCCACCGGGCTGGAAGTGGCGATGATGCGGCCGGAGGCGTCGGCCGCCACCGAACCCACATAGTTGCGCATGTCGCGCAGCACTTCGGGCGGCCCCGAAAACAATCGTATTGCTTCGCCCCGCCTGTGGCGCGCCACCAGCGCCGGGCGATCGCCTGCAGGCCCCATGTACTGGCAGCCCACCCACACCGCGCCCGACGCATCGAGCGCCATGTGGCGCAGGGAAAGCCGATACAGCTCCTGGGGCAGGAAGACCTGCTCGAGCAGGCGGCCGCTGCGCGCGTCGACATAGGCCAGCGAAGGCCTCATGGTGTCGAGGTTGAGTTCGAGCTTGCCGTAGTCGGGATGGGTAAGAATGCCGCCGTTGGCCACGCAAAGCGTGCGGCCGTCGGGCATGAGCACGACCTCGTGCGGGCCGATGCCGCCCGTGGGGCATTCGCCCACCCGTTTGTAGCCGCCCGCGTCCGAGGCGTCGTAGATGCCCAGCACGCCGCGCCCCGCCTCGTAATCGTTCTCGGTTGCGAACAGCAGCTTGCCATCGGGCGTATAGACGCCATGCCCGAAGAAATGCCTTTCGTCGGCCAGCTCGAGGGCACGCGGTTCATCGCGGCCATGCAGGTCGAAGGCGATCGCAAAGAAACCCGGCTGGCGGCCGAAAGCCACGGCACGACCACGGCGCGCATCAATGGCGAAACTATGGCCCCGGTCGGGCAGCGGCACGACTTGATGATCGGCACCGCTTGCATCGAACACGGCGGCTTCGTAGCGCCCTTCCCGCTTGCGGGCCGCCAGGTACAGCGGCGCGCCACCGTCGCGCGCCCGTATGGGCGTCGCCAGGGACGTGCCGCCCGCCGCCAGCAACAGGGCCAGGAAACGGCGCCGGTCAATCCCCATCGAGTGCATTGAAGCCTATCCTTACGCCCAGGGCGGGCGCCACATCCTGGTCGACAAGGTTCTTGGCATTGTTCAGCAACAGCCTTACCAGGACCAGCCCGCGATGGCTTTCTTCATCGCGCCAAAGTTGTTCGGTTCCGCCCCGCATGCCCTCGAGCTGGTCGACGGCCCTCTGCAGTTCGCCCCGCACGTTCTGGTCTATCCATTCGGCGCCGGGAAAGCTGTAGCCGCCCGCATCGTAGAAGGCCAGCATGCCCTGCGCGGCCGCCCGGAGCGAAACGGGTGCGAGATCGCTGCGCCAGAAAGGCGCTTTGCGGGGCGCGGCCTTGCCCGCGTCGGCGCCCAGAGAGGGTGCGAGCTTGACGTCGACCTGGAACTGCAGGCCGGTGGACAAGGCCTTGACCACTTCGGCGGCGACCTCTTGCGCATTGCGATACAAGGGATTGTCGGGGCCGGGCTGGGAAAACAGCCGTGCGAACTCGCCATCGGCCTTCCACAGCGCATATAGCTCGCCACCCACGCGTTCGAGGTTGCCGGCCACCGCCAGCGCATAGGCGCAAGCCGCGGCCTGGTCGTCGCCTTGCTTGCCCGACAGCAGGCCCTTGTCGCGATAGAGCACGTACTCGAGGGCGGGCAGACCCTGCAGCGCGACACTGTGCTTGGCCAGCCCCTGTGCGTCCGGAATCTCGCCGGCCGGCTTGGCGAGCAGGCCCTGCACCTGCCGGGTAGTGACGCCGCGCGGGTCAGGCCAGAAATAAATGCTTTCGAAGCGGTTGGCCTGGACCAGCGGGCCGAAGCGCAGGAACTCGATGCCCGACCAGGCGGCCACCAGGTGCTCGAACGCAGCCGCCACCTCGTCAGAGCCCGCCGCCGGATCGCCGCAGGCGCTTTGCAAGGCCTTGCCCATCTGGCCTGCCGCTTCATGGAACTGCTGCATGGCCGGTGCGATGTAGCCTTGGGCCAAACGGGCGCCCAGGCCCGAGGCGGACTCGGCTGCCGTTTGTGCAACAGCCATGCCGGGCATGGTCCAGGCCAGGGCCAGTACGGCGGCCCCCATCCATTGTTTGATCATGTGTTTTTCCTACAAAGATTCCAGGAAGCGCAACAGATTCTCACGCTCTTCCGGGGTCATGGCCACCACGCGGTCGCGCGCCGCCTGTGCCTCGCCGCCGTGCCAGAGGATCGCCTCCAGCAAGGTGCGCGCCCGCCCATCGTGCAGCCAGGTGGCGTCGGGATTGACGGTTTTGGTCAGGCCTATGCCCCATAGCGGCGGGGTGCGCCATTCGCTGCCGCTGGCCTCGCCCTCGGCCTGGCCGTCGGCCAGGCCCGGGCCCATATCGTGCAACAGCAGATCCGTGTACGGCCAGATGAGCTGGAAGCGATGCTCGGGCCGGGCAGCGTCGCGCCGCGTAACGTACTTGGGCACGTGGCAGGCAACGCATTGCGACTCATAGAACAGTTTCTTGCCCGCCAGAACGCGCTGATCATCGACATCGCGGCGCTGCGGCAGGGCCAGATTTTCGGAATAGAAAGTGACGAAATCGGCCAGCCGGGCCGGCACCTCGTGTTCGCCCAGGTGCTCTTGCGCACCATGGGGCATGGCCAGGCAATCGGCCTGCGCTTCGGTGCAATCGCCATGGTGATGAGGAAACAGGGGGGTTGACAAGCCCATGTCGTTCGAAAACGCGGTGGATGCCTGGTGGCGGACGTCGGGCTGCCCCGCCTTCCAGCTGAAGCGGCCCAGCACACGCTTGCCGTCTTCGGTCCACACCCAGTTTGGCTTGCCCGATATGCCGTCCGGCTTCTCGCGCGCGGCATGGGCCAGAATGTCGTCTTCGTGTATGGCCTCGAGCAGGCCCAGGCCCAGCATGGGCGGCGCCAGGCGCGGAGAAAGGGTGGTGTCCGGATGCAGCGGGCCGTAATTGAGGTTCTGGACACCATAGCTCGGTTCCATCAGCACTGCGGTTTCTCCGCCATTGAGCCGGACTGGTATCTCGCGGTATTCGATCAGCAACTGGCCTTCGGCGGGCACGCCCGCCACGGCAAAGGGCTGCAGCTGATTGCCATAAACGGGATCGGGCATCCAGGGAATTTCGCCGTGCTCGATGCGTTCGCGCACTTCGTCGACGCTTGCAGGGCGCGACAGGCGTGCAAGCAGGGCCACCGCGTCACGCTGCCCGAACTGTTCGAAGCCCGGTACCGTGCCTCGCCCGTCCTTCACGTGACAGGCCTGACAGGAGCGCGCATTGAACAGCGGCCCCAGGCCGTCGGAAGCCTGAGTAGACGAAGGCGACGACACCCAGTCTTTCCGGAACAGGCCATTGCCCACCAGGAACTCTTGCCGCCCCTCGAAGCTGAGGTTGGCGGCCGGATGAGAATAGATATCGGCGTTGATGTGCTTGCTGACGGTACCTGCGCCACCCTGCATTACCTCGAACGGCTCGGCTACGGCAAAGTCGGTGGCCGGCTGCGTGATCGCGGCAACGCGCGCCCGGTCTTCGGCGGAAAGGTCGTCCCGATGCGCAATCGGCCCCGACGCCGCTGCCGCCGATACCACGGCGGCCAGCATCGAGCCGATGGCCATGGACAAGGGGCCGTGGAGACGGCCCCTTCTGAACGAAAGAATCATCGTTTTCCTACTGGAACACTGCTTCGGGGCTGTCGAGGCTGTCGGAACCTTCGAGCTCGATCTGGCCCAGCTCGAGCGCCGCGATGACCCGCTCGAAGCTGCGCGTCTGCGCAATGAGGGCGTCAATGGCGGCCTGGACCACAGCGTTGCCCTCAGCATTGCCCTGGGCGATCATCTGGTCGTAGGTTTCGACCGTCTCGGCGCGCTGCTTCATGGCAAGCATGGCGTCATGGGTGTCTTGCATGCGCGCCAGCACTTCCTTGTCGAGCGCGGCGTCTTTTTCAGCCACCAATTGCGACAGGCTGGCGCCTTCGACCACGGAACCATCGACACGCTTGTAGCGCCCCTGGTAGACATTCATCATGCCGACCTGGTTGTAATAGTGCGAATTATGGGTGTTGTCTGAGAAGCAATCGTGCTCTTCTTCGGGGTCGTGCAGCATCAGGCCCAGCTTCATGCGCTCGCCGGCAAGCTCGCCGTACGAGAGGCTGCCCAGCCCGGTAAGCATGGCGATGAGGCCCTGCTGCGGGTCGGCCTGTACATCGGCGCGCGCGGCGCCCCCGGCCTTCCAGCTGTCGGCCATTTCCTGCAGGTCGTCGACAAGCATCTGGGTGACGACCGTAAGGTAGGTGGCGCGCCGCTGGCAGTGGCCGCCGGTGCAGTGGGCGGCATCGAAATCGGTATGCGGGCGATTGCCGGCATGGCGCTCTTGGGGCGTGCCCTGGCGATCGGCGGGCGCGGGGCCCGTGCCGTTAAGATCTTGCCCCCACAGCAGGAATTCGATGGCGTGATAGCCGGTGGCCACGTTGGCCTCGTTGCCGTCGGCTTCGTGCAGCACTTCGCCAAGCAGCTCGGCATCGATGACGCTGGTATCGACCGCCCTGCCGCCCACACTGATGGAGTCGTTGGCGATGACGTTCACCACATAGTACGCGTTAGCGTCGGATTCGGTGCCATATGAGGCATCGACGTAATCGATCATGCCCTCGTCGAGCGGCCAGGCGTTCACCCTGCCTTCCCAGGCATCGACTATTGGATTGCCGAAACGCAGCGCTTCGGTCTGCTGGTACGGCACCCGGGCATCGATCCAGGCGTGGCGCGCGGCCTTCAGGGTTTCGGCACTGGGCGCGGACACCAGCGCCTGGACTGCGCCCTGAAGGCGCTTGGCGGCCTCGAGGGCGTCCTGGTATTCGGCCTGGGCCAGGTCGGCATAGGTTTTGACAACCGCGGTTTTGTCGGTGGCCGCGTGGGCAGAGCCCAAGGACAGGGCCAGCAACGCCCCAAACAACATGCTACGCATCAGACTGCTCTCCTGGTTGGCGGACAGGCGCCGTTTTCGAAAGGCTAGTGTCCTGTTTAGTTAATTGTGTGCTTATATCCGGATGCATGGGCTTGTCAGGCAAGGCGCAAACCACAGCGATAGCCGTAGCTATCGCGCGGATTTGCAACGCCGCATGACCAGCCCAGGCGCCGAAGATAAGTACGCAAATTAGCTAAACAGGACACTAGATTCTAAACGATTATAATTATTAATTAGCGATTCTTTAAGCTTGCGTTAAGCTTTTGTTGGGAACCCGCTGTTTTCAGTGGGCCCAGACCCGCCCCCGCCCCATGAATCGGGCCGGGCCGGCGGGCGTAATACAGCTGCGCAGCCCTGACAGGGCCAGGGTCACCGACGCCAGGGGCAAGCCGATCAACATATACAAGACCCCGACGCCCAAGGCGGCCTGCGGCCCGCCCTCGACATCCATGCCCAAGACCCCCAACCCGAAAAACAGGCCGGCAAAAGTCCAGCAGGCAAGCCGCGAGACCGTTCTGGGCCAGCGCGCCCATGCCACCATGGCCGACGAAAGCAGGAACAGCGGGATCAATGACCATTGCAAAGACATGGGCTACTCCTGCATAGAAATGAGAATAATTATCATTATATAGACGGAACATCTGAAGATCAAGACTTCAAGGCTCCGGATTGCAGCCTTTGCCCTGCCCAGCTCTGCTCTTGCCCCTCTTGCCCCGCCCTCCCCTTACCTTGCCTTCTCCTTCCTCTCTCTCGCCTGGGCCGAAACAAGGGCTTCGCTGCGGCTTCGTCGTACAATTCCCGTTTTCCAAACCACCTCGAAGAAGCCGTATGACGACCCTGGGCACTCCCCTCTCTCCTTCCGCCACCCGCGTCATGTTGCTCGGCTCCGGCGAGCTGGGCAAAGAGGTGCTGATCGCCTTGCAGCGCCTGGGCGTCGAGACCATTGCCGTCGACCGCTATGCCGATTCGCCGGGCCAGCAGGTTGCGCATCACGCCCACACCATCGACATGAGCGACCCCGAGCAGTTGAAGGCGCTGATCCAGTCATGCAAGCCCCATCTCGTCGTTCCTGAAATCGAGGCCATCGCCACGCCCGCGCTCGAAGAGCTCGAGGCGGCCGGCCAGGCCCGCGTCATTCCCACGGCCCGGGCCGCCCGCCTTACCATGGACCGCGAAGGCATCCGCCGCCTCGCCGCGGAATCGCTGGGCCTGCCGACCAGCCCCTATCGCTTCTGCAACTCGCTCGAAGAGCTGCGCCGGGCCATCGCCGAAGGCATAGGCTATCCCTGCATCGTCAAGCCCGTCATGAGCAGCTCGGGCAAGGGACAAAGCCGGATCGACAGCGAGGAAGACATCGAAGGCGCCTGGAACTACGCCATGTCGGGCGGCCGGGTCAGCCACGGCCGCATCATCGTCGAAGGCTTCGTCGATTTCGATTACGAGATCACCCTGCTTACAGTGCGGGCACGGGACGAGGACGGCACCGTCGGCACGCATTTTTGCGAACCCATAGGCCACAGGCAAGAGGCCGGCGACTATGTCGAAAGCTGGCAGCCGCAACCCATGGCGGAGCTGGCCCTGCGCAATGCCCAGGAAGTTGCCCGCAAGGTCACCGACGACCTCGGCGGCTTGGGCGTGTTCGGAGTCGAGCTGTTCGTCAAGGGCGACCAGGTGTGGTTCAGCGAAGTCAGCCCGCGTCCTCATGACACCGGCCTGGTCACCATGATCAGCCAATGGCAAAGCGAGTTCGAACTGCATGCACGAGCCATCCTGGGCCTGCCGGTGGACACCCGTTTGCGCGCTCCGGGCGCCAGCGCCGTCATATATGGCGGCGTCGACGCGCAAGGTGTGGTCTTCGACGGCGTCGACGCGGCACTGCGCATTCCTCAATCCGAGCTGCGCCTGTTCGGCAAGCCCGAAAGCTTCGTGAAGCGGCGCATGGGCGTGGCCGTGGCCTACGACGAAACCACCGATGCCGCGCGAGGCCGCGCACGCCGCGTGGCTGACTGCGTCAAGGTCAGGCAGGCCGACATCCAGTCGTAAACCAGCATGAAATTGGCGCCTGGACCTTGCGGTTCAAGCGCCAATGCGACTACCCTTTTAGTGTGCACGGGCCCCCGGAGGAATCGACCGGGGGCTGCGGCCAGTTGTCAGGCCCGCGCCGACGCGTCGCGCTGCATGCCCTGGCCTATCAGGAACACCACCAGGCCGACTGCCAGGGGTATCCAAGACGGGACGAAAAGAGAAACGACGCCCAGGACCACGGCGATGAGACAGGTAATGCGTGCAAGACTGTTGCGCTGCCCAAGCACCGCGCCGATGGCGGTGCCGATGAGTATGGCCGCGAGAACATTGTAAACATAAAGCATGAATGCCCCCTTTTTGATTGTTGTGCGTGAAAGCCCGCGCTGCGCCGGCGACATGCCGGCCTTGAGCCGGCCGGCGCACCCTGTGCGACGGGCCTGGCCAAGTGCCACCGAGTGTAGCACCAACGGATGCGCTTATACATGGATGCGGCGCCCCGCACCATATCAATGCGTGCTGCCAACGGGACGACGATCGATGTCGGGTAAATTGAACGCCGACACCTGCGGCGGCCGGTCATAGCGCTCTACTTCGACCAGCACAGTTTGGGCCATGGGTGCCTGCGACAAGCGCGAACTGCCCAGATCCAGCGTCACGACATTGGGATTACCGTGCTTCTCGAGTGAAGGCGTGACCGCCGGATCTTCCGGATCGTACCACGCTCCGGTCGCAATCTGTACCACGCCGGGCGCCAAACCCGAGACTATAACCACCGTGGCCAGGAACCCTCCACGTTCATTGAACACCCGCACGCAATCCCCCTCATTGATGCCGCGCCGTGTCGCATCTGATACAGACAGGAATACCGGCTCGCGCCCTCCTCGCTCGGCTTCGCGACTCAATACACCTGCATTCATCTGGCTATGCAGTCGCACGCTCGGCTGATTCGACAACAGATGTAGCGGAAAGCGCTTGGCCAATGGCCCACCCAACCACTCCACCGGCTCAATCCAGCGGGGATGGGGCGGGCAATCATCGTAGCCATAACTTGCTATTCGCTCCGAGAAAATCTCAATCTTTCCGGATGGCGTCGGCAGCCGGTTCGCCACCGGATCCCGACGGAAATCAGCAAGAAACAAATTGGGCTCCCGCAGCATGGGAAACTCGTAATGGCCCATCTCCCAGAACTCGTCGAACGACGGCGGCCCATACCCGAGCTCAACCGCCTTCTCAAGTGCGCCGTTATACATATGGCGCAGCCATCCCATTTCATCACGCCCCTCAGTGTATGCCGCGCCGAAACCCAGTCTGTCCGACAGCTCCGCGAACACGTCGAAATCGTTGCGCGCACCACCCACGGGATCAATGACCTTGCGCATGGCCACGTAGTGACGCTGCAGGTCTGCTGCCAGGATGTCGTTGCGCTCCATTGTAGTGGTGGCGGGCAAGACGATGTCGGCGTACTTAGATGGCGGGTTCCACCACGGTTCGTGTACCACCACCATCTCCGGACGCCGCCACGCCTGGACGAAGCGGTTCAGGTTCATATTGTGGTGGAAAGGATTGCCGCCCACCGAATAGATCATGCGTATATCTGGAAAATCAATGACCCCGCCGTTGTATTCCAGCTTGCCTCCGGGGTTGAGCAACAGGTCTGCGACTCGTCCCACGGGAATGAAGGCCTTGACGGGGTTGGCCCCGAGCGGCAGCGTCGGACGCGGAATGCGATCGGGCCGGCTGACGGTGTTGCCGCTGACCGCGCCGAACCCTATGCTGAACCCTCCTCCGGGCAACCCGATCTGGCCCAGCATCGCCGCAAGCACCGCCGTCATCCATATCGGCTGCTCACCATGCTGGGCACGCTGTATTGACCAAGACGTGGTGATCAAAGTGCGGGTGCGCACCATCTCCAACGCCAGGTCTTCGATTTTCTGCGCGCTGATCCCCACTATGGAAGCCGCCCACTCTGCGTTCTTGGGCGTACCATCGTCCTGGCCAAGCAAATAGCGTTCGAACACGGCATAGCCTTCGCAATACTTGGCCAGAAACTCGCGATTATGCAAACCACGCTCGACCAGTACATGAGCAAGGCCAAGCATCATGGCAGTGTCCGTATTAGGGCGGATCGGCAGCCATTCCGCAGCGAGCTTTTGCGCGACATCGCTCCGGGTAGGGCTGATGTTGACGAAGCGTACACCCTTGGCAGCCGCGCGGTCGATCCAATCCGGGTTCTCGTGCAGCGCCGCCCCCCCCGCCTCGATCTGCATGTTCTTGGTGGCCGCGCCGCCGAACATCACAACCAGACCGCTGCTCTCGACGATCGAGGACCAGGGCACTACCATATCGGTAATGCCGGCGTCGCCGATCACGTAAGGCATGATGGCCATTGCGGCGCCAAAACTATGATTTCCCCGCTTATCAACATACCCGCCGTACAAGCCAAGAAATCGCTTGAGTACACTCGGTGAATGGTGAAAACGGCCGGCACTGGCCCAGCCATACGAACCGCCATATATGGCTTCATTGCCATGTTCGCCTTTGATCTGTTCTAGCCCGTCGACGATCAGCGACAACGCCTCATCCCAGCCGACCGGCACAAACTGATCGGCACCACGCTCTGATCGGGACTGCCCTCGTTTTCGCAAATAACCTTTGCGCACGTAGGGCTGATCAATACGGAGAGGGCTGCGCACCATATCCGGCAGACTGCGCATGAGTGGAGTCGGGGACGGGTCTTCGCTGAACGGATGCACGCCGACGATGTCGCCCGCCTCAGTGATCTCTACCCCATACACGCCCCAATGCGAGGCCGTTTGAATTATCTTGGTTGACGGCACGACAATCTCCAACATCTGTTTTGTTTCGGTTCGCAGATGCAACATGCTGCTACGTCAGTGCGACCGCTAGCCTCATTCCCCACCCAGGTACGCGCGCCGCACCTGATCATCATTCATCAACTGGTCTGAAGGGCCGCTGTGCGTTATGCTCCCCCCTTCAATGACATGCCCTTCGGACGAAACTCTCAGAGCTGCGCGGGCATTTTGCTCAACTAGGAGCACCGACAACCCAGCGCTCCGCAAATGTCCGATCTCCGCCAGTATGCTCTGAACAATCAACGGTGCCAGCCCCAAGCTTGGCTCGTCCAGCATCAGCAAGCGCGGTCGGCTCATCAACGCCCTACTCAAGGCGAGCATCTGGCGCTCTCCCCCTGAAAGCGTGTCTGCCCTTTGATTTCTCCGTTCGGCCAGGCGAGGAAAGCGAGCATAAGTCTCGTCAAGCAACTGCCTCAATTGAGAGGAGGAAGGCTTTCTGATATAGCTGCCGAGAACCAGATTGTCGAGTACAGACATGTCTCCAAACAGCTCACGCTGCTCCGGAACGAGACACAGCCCTAGATCCAGCCGGGTCTCGACATCAGCCTTGGCCACGTCAACACCATCAAAAAGGACCTCTCCACGCGCAGGCGGCAACAACCCCATCAACGACGCTAACAGAGTCGTTTTCCCGGCCCCATTCGGACCAATGATCGAGCTGATATGACCTTCATCGAGCGTAAAAGACACACCTCGCACAGCTTCGACTTGACCGTAAGCCACATGCAGATCTCGAACCTCGAGCATCGCGCTCATGCATCACCTCCGAGATATGCTGCCTGAACTTCAGGATCAGCACGTACCTGAGCGGGGTTTCCTTCGGAGATCTTGCTGCCAAAGTTCATAACCACCAAACGGTCGACTAGATTCATAACAAACTCCATGTCGTGCTCCACGATCAGAACGGTAACGCCCTCGGAGCGCAATGTGTCGAGCAGACGGGCCAGGGCTTGCTTCTCGAGCAGACGCAAGCCCGCCGCCGGCTCATCAAGCATGACCAGCACAGGGTCCGAAGCCAGGGCCCGCGCAATTTCGAGCAATCGCTGCGTGCCAAGCGGTAAGCTGCCGGCAAGCTCGTAAGCCTGGTCGGCCAGACCGACACGCTCCAACTGCCGCAGCGCTTCGGCCATGATGCTGTGTTCCTCTTGGCCGTTCAGACGCAAACCACCCCGCCATAAGCCACAATGGCCACGAGCATAGGCACCCAACGCAACATTCTCGAGCAAAGTCATGCGGGGACGCAGCTTGACATGCTGAAAAGTGCGCGCGACTCCCAGCAACGCAATCTCCCGCTGAGACAAATCCGCCGTGGGTACGTCAAGCAGCCGCACCGCTCCGTCCGTAAGAGGCAACGTCCCGGTCAGCAGGTTAAACATGGTGGACTTTCCAGCACCGTTCGGACCGATCAACCCGACGATCTCACCCGCATGTACATCGAAACTCACATCGTTGACCGCCACCAGGCCGCCGAACCGCTTGGTGGCTTTCTTGACGCTGACAAGCGGCGTGCCACGCTGTGGCAGCGCGCGTCGAGAGAGCTTGTATGACGCATCGGGCGAAATATTCAAGTGTCGCGACCTGAAGAAACGGCTCCGCCTGGTCAGCCTGGACATCAAACGGCTCAATGGCCTGCCCACACCACCCGGCATGCGCTCCAATATGAGCAAGAACAACAGCGCAAATACCAGAGAATTGATCTGCGACCCACGGCTGGTGAAATGAGGCAGCAAGTCTTGCAAGAAATTATTCAAGCCGATGTACAGGGCGGAGCCGATCAGCGCGCTTCCTAGCTGGGCGGCGCCACCGACAACCATCATGAATACGTAATCAATACTCGCGTGCAACGAGAATGGCGCAGTATTTATGTAACGATTGACGTGAGCGTACAACCAACCGGCCAAAGCGGCATACGCTGCAGCGACGACGAAAAGCGTCAATCGAACTCGGAATGCATCCGCACCGAAGCTGGCAAGTAGAATTTTCCCGCCACGTAAGGCGCGCATTGTGCGCCCCACGCGAGACCCCAGCAAGTTATATGCAAACCAGGCACCAAAGAACAGTATCAGCCATACCAACACAAACGACTTGTTTGCGTTGTCCAAGACCCACGGCCCGATCTGAATAGGCGCGATGCCGTCAATGCCCGAATGAGCGCCCAATGCAGTCGTATCGGCGATAACGAGCGGTACCGCGAGACCCCATGCGATGGTGCTCAAAGCAAGGTAGTGTCCTCCCAGTCGCATGGTGACGGCGCCTATGGCCCAGGCACTTCCACAGGTAAGCACAAGCGCGAACAGCAGGCCCGTCCAGGGTGAGAGCTGATGCGCCACAACCAGCCAGGCGCTGGCGTATGCGGCAATGCCGACAAATGCTGCCTGGCCGAAAGATATGGCCCCCCCTATCCCCGAAACGAGAATCAGCCCAAGCACCACAAGTGCGGCAATCCCGATGTCATTCAGCAACGATACGGCAAATGTGGCAAACACTTGCGGAATAATAAAAATGAGCAGCAAGGCGCCCAGGACGACTATGGCATTTCTTACGCGCGGACTCATACGTCCTCCTCCTCTTCGTCCAGCTCGGCACGTGACGCGAAATAAGAACGAAACACCAAAACAGGAATCAAAAGGCCAAATACGATGGCATCTTTTAGGCCACTATTCCAGAAGGATGCGTAGCTCTCCGAAACACCCACCAGCAGAGCGCCAAGCGCGGTCAACGGGTAACTAAAGAAACCGCCGATAATGGCTGCCACGAAGGCCTTGAGAGCAAGCATGAGCCCCGTGTCATAGTAGATGGTGATGATGGGAGAAATGAGCACCCCCACGATCCCCGCAAGAAACGCTCCGATGACGTGAGCCACGACAGCGGTATAAGCAGGACGGATACCCACTAAACGGGCGCCCACCGGGTTTGACGCCGTCGCATGCAGGACCTTGCCGAGCCTAGTGCGTTGAAATCCGAAATAGAACACGAACGCGAGCACTAGTGCGGTGCCCATGGTGAGCAGTGTCTGATAGCGTATCGAAAAGTTCGACGACAATGCCAAAGTCCCCTCAAGCTCAGCCTTCGTCCGCAGACCTTCAGGTCCGAACCAAAGCAAGCCGAGTCCCGAAAGCACCAAATCCAACACCAACGCGACGATGAGCAGTGACAATACCGATGCGTTGGCTATTGGCCTGAGCACGGCACGCTCCACCAACGGCCCCAAAGGAACGACAAGCAGTATCGCGGCAACCACTCGCAATGTTTCGGAATCCAGGCTTGCGGCCCACCACGCAATTCCACATGGTATCAACGGCAGCAGGCCCCAACTGATAAGAGTCTTGGGCATCAACCACATCTGTCGTAACCGAAGCAGGCGGAGAAACTCCATGGCCAGCACAATCAAAACAAATAGAACGACTAGCTTGATTGCCGCGGGGGTCTGCCCGTTCTCCATGGCCGCTAAACTTAAAGCGGCAAAAACCGCCATGCTGCCAAACGGAACAAAAATGACTCGTGTGACCGAAAAGATCAGAACGAGCCCCAGCCCGAACAGCATATATATTGCGGATCCTGCCAAGCCATCCGCCAGCAGGATCATTGCGATATCTGTATCCATTGTCATCATTCAAGTTGGGCGCATCAGATCCGGACTTGACGTCCGGACCCCTAATGCACAGACAGTCGAGTTGTCTTACTGCACACTACCAATAGCCCTATTTGCGCAGCATCCACTTGGCATCAACAAGCTCCAGCATTACTACGGAGTCTTTTCCAAGTCCATAAGAACTGGCAGGTGTATAGCTGAGCAATCCTTGCGTGGTCGGCAATTTCGTCGTCTTATTAAGCTCGTCGCGTAACGCCAAACGATATGCCTCGGTACCCGGTACGACATTGCTCGGTACACGCTTAGCGGCGTCGGCAATGACCAGTATCGTATCGAACGAATAAGCAGAGAACAGGTCGTTCGGTTGGCTATTATTGACTTCTTGAAATGCCTTATTGAACTCCGCGATTGTCTTCTTGCTCGCATTGCTATCAGGAAGCTGGGGGCCTACCAGAGACGGACCCGACGACACAATCAAGCCCTGTCCGGCTTTCCCAACAAGCTGCACAAACTCCGGACTGATCAATGCATAAGTGCCATACATAACCCCCTTATAACCTCGCTCACGCAAGGCAATGTACGGCAACGCTCCAGGAGTACCCGCCCCACCGCCCAGTACAGCATCCGGACGAGCGCTAATCACTTTCAACGCCTGAGCTGTCAGGGAGTTGTCGGTTCTGGCGTATCGCTCATTGGCAACAATCTTGATACCGGCTGGCTCAGCGTACTTTTGCAGCGCAGCGTAGGCCGAGTCACCCCAAGCATCAGAGAAGCCGATATACCCAACGGTCTTGACGCCATTGCGTTTCATTTCATCTACAACAGCACCCACCATCAAATCGCCGGACTGAGTAGTTGTTTTGGCCCACTCTGCCTTCTCACCAGTCAAATCAATTGGCGTAAAGGAAACCAGTGGTGTTTTGCCTTCCGTTGCCACAGTGGCGATCGCCAATGAGCTGGGCACACCGCCAGCGCCGACCAGCACATCTACGTGCTCCTGGTCAATCAGCTTGCGCGCGTTGCGAGTGGCAAGGGCAGAGTTGGATTGATCGTCCAGCTTGATCACTTTAATATTGTGGCCAGCAACCGAGCCTTGATACTTAAGAGCTGCCTTAATGCCCAGCTCGTCATTAAGCCCCTGAGCGGAAATCGGTCCGGAGAGCGGTACTATCACGCCGACTTTCAAGTCGGCGGCTTGAGCTACAGCCGCAAAACCAGTCGAACCAATGGCTAGCGCGGCACAAAGGACCTGCACCTTCATTTTTGTATGTCGGAACATCTTTTACTCCTCCATTCTCTTAGTGGAAATTAAACTTAAACGGGACTACTTAGAAGTTCACGCAACCAGTCCTGGCATTGGCCTGCAGCTTCCACCGGCCACTCGATAGCAACCGTACGATTCAGTTGCCGTACTTCGATTCGGATAACTCCTCCCGATCGACCGGGGGCTCGATTCACTGTCGTACGGCCTCCACCGAGCAGGCGCGAGAACCAGCCTCTGGCGTCTGTATCGTCTGACGTGGCTGTATCTCTCGCGGGGGAGAAGGTGCTTGATGGACTGGCCGGCTGCGGCGCAGCTTCTCTCTGAAGCGAACGGGGACCGCATTTTTCAGCCGCCGCGTCCGGTGCCGAGCTCGGTGGAACTTGGCTCTCTGCACCTATTTTGGTCGAGCTTGTACCGGCGGCTTCCACCCCTCCTGAACCGCCGATCTGTGTCGTCTCTCCGTTCTCGAGGCGAGCCGCCAGATTCCTGCCGAACTCGTCCCACATGCGATCGGCCTTGGTCTTCATGACGGAAAGACCAAAAGTACCCAGGCGGCCCAGCAGGTCGACGTTGACCTTGATTCGAAGCTCGGTGCCGCCCTGCGGCGTCTCGGACAGGAAGATCTCGCTCGTCTGCTTGAGCGAGCTGGCCACCGAGGCGTCTTCGCCCGTGCCTTCGGCACGCAGGTACTCGGGTTCGCGCTGTTCGGCGATCGTGGTGTGCAGCTTGAATTTGGCGCTGAGAAAGGAGATCTTCACCTTCATCAGGGCCACGTACTCAGTGGGGCTGATGACGTCGATGGACTGCATGCCCGGCACGGCGCCGGTCATGACGTGAGGGTCCAACAGCAGGGCCCATACTCGCTCGCGCGGCGCCGATACTGTCAGTGTTTTTTCAATTTCCATGATTCATTTCTTCTGCGGCATGCAGGATTGATTCGACGATTTGGGTATAGCCGGTGCAGCGGCACAGGTTGCCGGACAGGCCGCGCTGCACCTCTTCCACACTGGGGGAGGGATTATTCTTGAGCAGGTCGCACGAGGCCATGATCATGCCCGGCGTGCAATAGCCGCATTGCAGCCCGCCGCATTCCATGAAGCTTTCCTGCAGGGGATGAGGCTCGTCCCCGCGGGACAGGCCTTCGATCGTCGTGATGTCGCGGCCATCGATCTGGGCGGCCAGCATCAGGCAGGACTTGACCACCTCGCCGTCAAGCAATATTGAACAGGCGCCGCACACGCCCGTTTCGCAGCCCCGCTTGGTGCCGGTCAGGTGCAAATCGTCGCGCAGAAAATCGGACAGCAGGCGACCCGTGGGCACGTCCAGGCTGTGCGTCTCGCCGTTCACCGTGCATTCAATGCGATGCGTGCTCATGCGGACACTCCTTCGTCGATGGAAAGCTCAAACAATTCGCAAAGGGTGCGGCGGGCCACAGCGCGCACCATGTCGCGCCGGAAGTCGGCACTGCCGCGAGAGTCGGATATCGGCTCGATGTCCTGGGCGACGATATCCGCCGCCTGGGCCGCAATCGCCGCGGAAACCGTCTTGCCCAGAAGGAATTCTTCGGCGCGCCGCAAGCGCATGGGCATGGGCGTGGAAGCCCCCACGGCCAGGCGCGCCTCGTGGCAGGAAGCGCCGTCCCGACGCGCCACCAGGGCTACGCTGACCAGGGGACGATGCTCCGCCGCCGTACGCAGAAAGCGGCTATAGATTCCGCTTGCGCCCGCGGGCAACGGCGGAACCCGGATTTCCACCAGGACCTCGTCGGGCTCGAGCGCTGTTTCAAAGTAATCGACAATGAACTCCTCAAGAGGCATCGTGCGCTCGCCGCGCGTGCTGCCCAGCACCACCGTGGC
Source organism: Pusillimonas noertemannii (assembly GCF_003096595.1). Taxonomy (GTDB): domain Bacteria; phylum Pseudomonadota; class Gammaproteobacteria; order Burkholderiales; family Burkholderiaceae_B; genus Pusillimonas; species Pusillimonas noertemannii. The sequence continues at coordinate 41,592 of NZ_QEKO01000002.1, forward strand.
GTCGAGCGCCAGCAGGCAGGCTGGCGGATCGGTGGATGGGTCTCCGTAGCAAAGATTGCCTCCGATGGTGCCCTGATTGCGCACTTGCGGATTGGCCACGCGCTCGGCCATGCTGGCCAGCACCGGATAATGCTGACGAACCAGTGGCGAACGCGCAATGTCGGAATGGCGCGACAGCGCGCCGATGCGCAGGCCCGCCTGGGCGTCGAACTCGATGCCGCGCAAGCGTTCGATCTTGGCAAGAGAGATCAGATGGGTGGGCTTGAGCATGCGCTGGCGCATAGTAAGGATCAGCGCCGTTCCGCCCGCGCTGAGCCGCGCCTCCTCGTCCTCGAGCTCGGCCAGCATGCGGCTGGCCTCCTCGACCGAGGCGGGCTCAAGATATTGAAAATCACGCATTTGCCGCATCTCCTTGTTCTTTCCTGGCCCGCAGCGCGGCCAGCACCTTCTCGGGCGTGATCGGCAGGTCGCGGATGCGCACCCCCACCGCGTCGTACACCGCATTGGCGATGGCCGGCGCGGCCATCAAAATAGGGGTTTCGCTGGACGCCTTGGCGCCATAGGGGCCGACCGGGTCCATGGATTCGACGAAGCCGCCGCGCAGCATGGGCACCGACTCGGCGGTGGCCATGGTGTAGTCGGCGAAGTTGCCGTTGACGATGCGGCCGTCCTCGACCTGAAGGTCTTCATACAAAGCCCAGCCTATCGCCTGGACGCAGCCGCCGTTGGCCTGCCCGTGAACCGCGTTGAGGTTCAGGGCACGGCCCAGGTCGTCGGAAAGAAAGCTGTCCAGCAGCGTGACCTGGCCGGTTTCGGTGTCCACCTCGACCTCGACCGCCTGGGCCGAGAACGAATGGGTGGGCGCGCAGTTGCCGTAAAGGTCTTTATCGGGCTCTTCGGTTTGAGGATCCCAGGTTTCACTGACCTGCAGCATTTCGCCCCCGTGGCGCCAGACGTATTGCTTGGCCAGGTCGGCAAGGCTCAGGCTTTTCTCACCGCCCCGAACCCTTACCGCTCCGCCATCGATCATTTCCATATCGCCGGGGGCCGCCTCGAGCAGCTCTGCCGCCAGGGCGAAGAGCTTCGCATGTGCGGCGCGGCTGGCGCAAATCGCGGCATTGCCGGCGGACATGGTGACGCGCGAGGCAAACGATCCCAGGGCATAGGGCGCACTGTCGGTATCGGGCGGCAGCAGCCGCACCTGGGACATGGGCACCTTGAACTCGTTGGCGATAATCTGCGTGATCATGGTCATCGCCCCCTGGCCCATGTCGCACTCGCCGTTATAGGCCGTGATGCCGCCGTCTTCATTGACCCGCAGCACTACCGTGGAGCCGTCCCAATTGCCCATGGTGCGGTTGCCGCACACGTGCATGGCGGCCGCCATGCCGACGCCCCGGCGCCGCACGCCGGGGCCGCGCGGCGCGGCGCGCTTGCTTGCCCAGTCGATGGCCTGGGTCGCATTGGCCACACATTGCTTGAAGCCGGTGCTGTGTATCTTCCATCCGTGCACCGAGGTTTCACCCGCGCCGATCGCATTGCGCTCATGGATCTGCGCCGGGTCCAGATTCAGTTCGCGGGCCATGGCATCGATATGGCTGTTCAATGCGAACAACATCTGCGAACCGCCGAAACCGCGGAAGGCCCCGTGGGGAGGCGTATGGGTGTAGGCCAGCACCGCATGGCAGCGCACGTTCGGATTGCGGAACATATTGTCGCTGCGCATGGCCGACACGTGCATGACCTCGCCGGCCAGGCCCGAATAGGCGCCGCAATCGGCGACGATGCGCACGTCTTTGGCCACGATGATGCCGTCGCGGGTCATGCCCAGCTTGAGCGTGATGCGCTCGGGCACGCTGGTGCAACAGGACAGGAAATCTTCGAGGCGATTGTTGAGCAGGCGCACGGGGCGTCGCGTGCGCAGCGCCAGGAGGCCGGCCACGAGCTGGTTGTCGTCTTCGACGATCTTGCCGCCGAAACCGCCGCCCGTGGTCTGCTGGATGACGCGCACCGACGAGATGGGCAGTTCCAGCGCCTTGGCAATGCGCGAGCGCGCCAGGAACACGGTCTGCGTGGACGTCCATACATGAAGGCGGTCGTCTGACTCGAGCGAAGCCACCGAGACCATGGGTTCCAGATAGCCCGGATACTGCCGCGACGTGTTGTAGGTGGCCTCGTGCACCAGGTCGGCCGAAGCAAAGGCCGCGTCGACGTCGCCCCGGTTGAACTTGATCTCGTGGCCACTGTTGTCGTGCCGGCCCGGATGCACCGTGGGCGCGCCCGGCGCCAGCGCCTCGTCGGTCGTCAGCAGCGAGGGCAGCTCTTCGTACTCGACCCGGATCAAATCCAGAGCGTCGCGGGCGATGTCCTCGGTAACGGCCGCCACGGCCGCGACCTCTTCGCCGGCGAAGCGCACGATACCCTTGGCCAGGATGTGGCGCTCTTTGATGGGGCCTCCGCCCCAGGGTGTGGCGGGCGCATCGTCGCCGGTCAATACCGCCCTGACCCCGGGCAAAGCACGCGCCGCCGATGTATCGATGCTGACGATGCGCGCATGCGCGTAGGGGCTGCGCAGAATCGCGCCGTGCAGCATGCCCGGCAGCTTGAGATCGCCCGCATACATGGCCCGGCCCAATACCTTGGCCCGATGATTGACCTGGGGAAGCTCCGTGCCCAAGGTGGTGGAATGCGTGGGCGAAGCATCTTGCACCGCACTTTCCGCGGCACCCGTCTCAACCGTATTACTCATAACGCCTCTACTGAAACTCTCTTACGTTGAGACGGATTGTCCATCTCTTAAATTGATTAATCAATTATCATCAGTACTTATTGACTTGTCAATTTGATAGGTGTAAATAGTACGTTGATATATAGCGGTCGCTGCATTAGAAAAAAATGCCCTGCGAGGGCAAGAGAGGAGGCTAGAATTGGGGCTGCAGATTTTTTGCGCTTCGATCAGGAATGGCCGCCCCTTGCGCTTCAATAAGGCGTCAAGCCCTGATCAGCGTCTTTCTTCAACTTGCGGGCCCGCCACCCTGGCCCGCGCACCTTCATCCTGGCCGTGACGAACAAAACCTCCGCCCGCTGCCCCTGGGAGCACATCGAACCCGATGGCTCCAACCTGACCGTCGAAGATTTTCTTTCCGTACCCATTGTCCGGATCGCCGCGCATCTGAAGCGTTTTCCAAGCATCTACGCCAGCAGCGCGGGCCTGACCCTGCCGCAATGGCGGCTGCTGTCCACCGTGGCGCACCACCGCTCCATTCCCCTCAAGCAGCTGGCCGAAATCTCGGCCAGCGACAAGGCGTTGGTCAGCCGCACCGTCAAGGAACTGGCGGCCAAAGGGTTGGTGTCCACCGCTTCGATGAAAAGCGGCGACCGCTCGCTGGTGTGCAATATCACCGCCAAGGGATCACGGGTGGTGGACAAGGTGATTCCCCTGGCGCGCGAGCGCCACGCGCGCTTGCTACTGGCGCTCGACGTCGAAGACCGCGTGCGCCTGTATGGAATCTTGCAGAAGCTTCAGGCGGTTTGCGCGGATATTGACTGAGCTCTTGTTTCGCATGCGCCCGGCGATGTTCTGTATGCCCTCCACCCAAATAGCAAACACACCCTTCAGCCAAAATGCCCCATATCATCGTTGAATACACCCCCAACCTGACCGACCTGCCTTTCGATGCCATGCTGGCTTCAGTCACCCGTCGCTTGGCGGAAAGCCCCGAAGTAGAGGACGAGGCCGACCTGAAAGCGCGCGTCGTGCGGGCCGACTGTTTCCGAGTGGGGCTGGCCGACAGCCAGCGCGGCTTCATTCACGTCACCGTCCGGATTCTGGCCGGCCGCAGCGAGCAAGCAAAAAAGGACTTCAGCCAGCGCGTCGCCGACGGCATGCTGGAACACATGCCGGCGTTTCCACCGGGAATGACCGCGCATCTAAGCGTGGAAGTCGTGGACATGGATCGCGGCAGCTACCGGAAGTTCAAGCTGGCTTGAGGTAGCAGCGACCCGGACCGTCTCTTGCTTGAGCAGCTGCAGCCGCTCGCGCCCCGCATTTGTAACAAAGCCGCCTCCCGCCCTTGAAGTATTCCAGTCCATCCTTATAATTAGCACTCGAGGGGACAGAGTGCTAACAAGCCCGCCCCCATCGCTACTACCAACCATTTTTTGAACAGGAGTTCCTTCATGGCACTGCGTCCTTTGCACGATCGCGTGATCGTCAAACGTCTGGACAACGAGCGTACCACCGCTTCGGGCATCGTGATCCCCGAGAGCGCCGCTGAGAAACCCGATCAGGGCGAAGTCATTGCCGTCGGTCCCGGCAAGAAAGCCGAAGACGGCAAGGTAACCCCGGTCGACGTCAAGGCGGGCGACAAAGTTCTGTTCGGCAAATACGCCGGCCAGGCCGTCAAGGTCGATGGCGAAGAGCTTCTCGTCATCCGCGAGGACGAAATCCTCGCCGTCATCCAGTAATCCGCAAACGAATACGAATCTCGCAAGGAATCAACAATGGCTGCTAAGCAAGTACAATTCGGCGACGACGCGCGCTCGCGCATCGTCCGCGGCGTCAACACCCTGGCCAATGCCGTCAAGACCACCCTGGGCCCCAAGGGCCGCAATGTCGTGCTCGAGCGCTCTTTCGGCGCCCCCACCGTCACCAAGGACGGCGTGTCGGTCGCTAAAGAAATCGAACTGAAAGACAAATTCGAGAACATCGGCGCCCAACTCGTCAAGGAAGTGGCTTCCAAGACCTCCGACAATGCCGGCGACGGCACCACCACCGCCACCGTTCTGGCCCAGTCCATCGTCGAAGAGGGCCTGAAGTACGTGGCCGCCGGCATCAACCCCATGGACCTCAAGCGCGGCATCGACAAGGCTGTCGCCGTTGCCGTCGAAGAGCTCAGGAAAATCTCGCGTCCTTGCACCACCAGCAAGGAAATCGCCCAGGTCGGCTCCATCTCGGCCAACAGCGATGAGTCCATCGGCAAGATCATTGCCGACGCCATGGACAAGGTCGGCAAAGAAGGCGTCATCACCGTCGAAGACGGCAAGTCGCTCGACAACGAGCTGGACGTCGTCGAAGGCATGCAGTTCGACCGCGGCTACCTCTCGCCCTACTTCATCAACAACCAGGACAAGCAGGTTTCCGTCCTTGATGATCCCTATGTCCTGATCTACGACAAGAAAGTCAGCAACATCCGCGACCTGCTGCCCGTGCTCGAGCAAGTGGCCAAGTCCAGCCGTCCGCTGCTGATCGTGGCTGAAGACGTCGAAGGCGAAGCCCTGGCCACCCTGGTCGTGAACAACATCCGCGGCATTCTCAAGACCACGGCCGTCAAGGCTCCTGGCTTCGGCGACCGCCGCAAGGCCATGCTCGAAGACATCGCCATCCTGACCGGCGGCACCGTCATCTCGGAAGAAACCGGCGGCTCGCTCGAAAGCACCACCCTCGAGCAGCTGGGCCAGGCCAAGCGCATCGAAGTGGGCAAGGAAAACACCATCATCATCGACGGCGCCGGCGACGGCAAGTCGATCGAAGCGCGCGTCAAGCAGATCCGCGTCCAGATCGAAGAAGCCACGTCCGACTACGACCGCGAAAAACTGCAAGAGCGCGTGGCCAAGCTGGCCGGCGGTGTTGCCGTGATCCGCGTCGGCGCAGCCACCGAAGTCGAAATGAAGGAAAAGAAAGCCCGCGTTGAAGACGCACTGCACGCCACCCGCGCCGCTGTCGAAGAAGGCATCGTTCCCGGCGGCGGTGTCGCACTGATCCGCGCCAAGGCTGCCATCGCCAACGTCAAGGGCGACAACATCGACCAGGAAGCCGGCGTCAAGCTGATCCTGCGTGCTGTCGAAGCCCCGCTGCGCACCATCGTGGCCAACGCCGGCGACGAGCCTAGCGTCGTGGTCAACAACGTGGCCAGCGGCAAGGACAACTACGGCTACAACGCTTCCACCGGCGAGTACGGCGACCTGGTCGAGCAAGGCGTGCTGGACCCCACCAAGGTTACCCGCACCGCCCTGCAAAACGCCGCTTCGGTTGCCGCCCTGCTGCTGACCACCGAAGCCGCCGTGGCTGAAATCGTCGACGACAAGCCCGCTCCTGCCATGCCCGACATGGGTGGCATGGGCGGCATGGGTGGCATGGGCGGCTTCTAAGCCCACGCCATCCCCGGCCGCAAAGCCGGCGGCAAGGCCCAGAAGGGCCGTGCCGTCGGCACGCCGCCAGGGCTGTACAGGCCTCCGAGAATTCTCGGGGGCTTTTTTACGCCTGCATGAAGGCGGTTTTGTGACTACACCCCCCAGCCTTTCTCTTCCTGTTGGAATATTTTCGTGCAAGACCGAAGACGGCGCTGTGCCAAACACGGTGCTTTTCCCGGGGCGCATGGCACGGGCGCCGGAGCGGTGGGCGCTTTCTTATTACAATGCTCCTGTCCCGGCAGTTCGCTTCAATCCCAAGGGCTTCATGACGCAACCCAAATCACCCTACAAAAGCCGCGGTGGGCCAGCCCGCCTGATCAATGCGCTGCGCTATTCCATGCAGGGCCTGGGCGCCGCGCTGAAGCATGAAGCGGCCTTTCGCCAGGAGCTGCTGCTGTGCGTGGTGCTTATACCCGTCGCCATCTGGGTGGGCAATACACTGGCCGAGCAGCTTTTGCTGATCGCCACCCTGTTCTTCGTGCTGATCGTGGAACTGCTCAATTCAGCGCTGGAAGCCATAGCCGACAGCGTCACGCTGGAACAGCATCCCCTCATAGGCCGCGCCAAAGACCTGGGCAGCGCCGCCGTGATGCTGTCCATCATCGGCGCCGCCATTGTCTGGGTCGCCGTACTGACCGGCTTTGGCTCATAAGCGCCCCGATCCATCCACATACCCCCTGCCACCGACATTATTCGCGATGACCACTTTCACCCAAAAACTCGACGCCGCCTGGAGCCACGCCAATTCCCTGCTGATGGTGGGGCTGGACCCCGATCCCATGCGGTTTCCGGCCGAGCTGCACGGCCGCCCCGACGCCATCTATGAATTTTGCCGCGGCATCATCGACGCCACCGCGCCTTATGCATGCGGCATCAAGCCGCAAATAGCCTACTTTGCCGCCCAGCGCGCCGAAGATCAGCTGGAGGAACTGTGCCGCTACGTGGCCGAGCGCTACCCGCAACTGCCGCTGGTGCTGGATGCCAAGCGCGGCGACATCGGCTCGACCGCCGAGCAATACGCGCGCGAAGCCTTCGAACGTTTTGGCGCCGACGCGGTTACGCTCAGCCCTTATCTTGGCTTCGATTCGATCGAGCCTTATCTGTCGTGGGAAGAAAAAGGCGTCATCATCCTGTGCCGCACGTCCAACAAGGGGGGCTCCGACCTGCAGGCGCTGGAACTGGATTCCGCCGAACCTCTGTATTTGCGCGTCGCCAGCCTGGTGGCCGACAAGTGGAACCGCAACGGCCAGTGCGCACTGGTGGTGGGGGCCACCTTCCCGCAAGAGCTGGCCCAGGTGCGCCAGCGGGTGGGCGACATGCCGCTACTGGTACCGGGCATCGGCGCCCAGGGCGGCGACATCGACGCAACGGTCAAGGCCGGCTGCTCTTCCCGTGGCACAGGGATGATGATCAATTCTTCGCGCGCCATCATTTACGCCGGCGCCGGGGACGATTGGCGCGAGGCGGCGGCGAAAGCCGCGGTCGATACGCGAGACGCCATCAACACGGCTCGTTCAGCGTTGTAAACGATTACGGCTTGAAGGTTTATTTGCTTTTATCGAGCCGGGTCACCGAGGCTCAATAAACTCGATAGCCGAGTTCAAGGCAAACTCGACGGCCGCCGCACGCACCTGTGCCCGGTCGCCTTCGAACACCTTTGTAACGGCCCGCGTGGTAATGCCGGGGCCGCTGCGCCACGCAAAGCCAAAGCACACCATACCCACGGGCTTGCCGGGCACGGCGCCGCCCGGGCCGGCAATGCCGGTGGTGGCCACCGCAAAGTCGGCATGGCTGGCCGCAAGCGCACCGCCCGCCATTTCCATCGCCGTTTCTTCGCTGACGGCGCCGAAGCGCTCCAGCGTGTCGGCGCCCACGCGCAACTGCTCCATCTTGGCGGTATTGCTGTAGGTGACGAAGCCCCGGTCAAACCATTGGCTGGAGCCCGCCACATCGGTAACGGCGGCGCTCAGCAGCCCGCCCGTGCACGACTCGGCGCAGGCCAGCATCCACTCATGGCCGGAAAGCAGATTGCCCAGACGCTGGGCGGCGATGGTTCGTGTGTCGCTCATAAGATCTCCAGGCGGACCAGAATGGCCATTACCAGCAAGCTATAGGCCGCGGCGAGGATGTCGTCCCACATCACGCCCAACCCGTTCTTCAACTTTGTATCAAAATAGCGGATGGGAGGAGGCTTGACGATATCGAAGAACCTGAAGACCACGAAGGCCAGCGCCTGCACGGCCGGCTCTTCGGGCATCAGCCACAATACCAGCCAAAAAGCCACGATCTCGTCCCATACCATCGCGCTGTCGTCCGCCCGGCCCAGTTCGCGGCCGACCCGCTGGCAGGCCCAGCAGCCGTAGGCGAAAGAGAACAGCAGCACGGTGGCAATGCCGGCGTCGGGCAGGCGTGACACCACAGCGACCCAAAGCAGCCATCCCAGCGCCGTGCCCCAGGTGCCCGGCGCTGGGCGCAGCAGGCCGCTTCCCAGCCCGAAGGCCACGGCCCGGCTTGGCGAGCGAAAGACCCAGCCCAGTGAGGGATGCGGCGCGGAGCTGGAGTCAGGAGGGATGGGCGGCATGTCGAGGGTCCTGTCAGGCAAAGTGGTCAAAACCACGCGATGATATCGGAATCGGCCGACCCGCGGCATCGTGCACTTTCAGGTGGGCACCGCTTTCAATCACGCCAATGCGTGTCGCCCTGACATCAAAGGCGCGGGCCAGCTCGGCAATGGCCTCGCGATTGCGGGGGGCCGCGGTAAAGCACAGCTGGTAAACATCGCCGCCTGACAGCACGGCTTCGCGCACGAGAGATTCGTCCAGCGGCTCCAGCACCGAGTCAATGGGCAACTGGTGGTAGTACAAAATGGCGCCGCAGCCGCTGGCCTTCAATATATGCCCCAGATCCTGCAGCAGGCCGTCGGAAATATCGAGCGCTGCGTGGGCGAGACCGGGCAAGCGCTGTGCAAAGCGCCATGGGGGAACAGGCCTCTCGAGCGCGGGCCGCGCTGCGGCCAGCAGGGCCGGCTGCGCCGGCCATTGCCTGGTCAGCCATTGCAAGGCCGCGTGCGGAGCACCCAGCGTGCCGGTGACCCAGATATCGTCGTCCGGCCGGGCTGCGCTTCTGAGCAGCGCCCTGCCCTGCTCTATCTGTCCAAATACGGTCACGCTGATGACGATGCCATCAGGGCTGCGGGTGGTGTCGCCGCCCACCAGCGGGCAGCCGGCTTCGTGGGCAAGCTCATGGAAAGCATCGGCAAAGGCAGCCAGCCAGGCCTCATCGACCTTGGGCAGGGAAAGCCCCAGCATGCAGCCCAGGGGTTCGGCGCCCATGGCGGCAAGATCGGAGATATTGACGGCAAGCGCCTTGTGTCCCAGCGACGCCGGGTCGGCGTCGGGCAGGAAGTGGCGGCCTTCGATCAGCAGGTCGGTGCTGGTGGCCAGCTGTTTGCCGGGCGCTACCGGCAGCAAGGCGCAATCGTCGCCAGCGCCGAGATAGCCCGGCGGCACGGGCCGCGTGAAATAACGTCGGATAAGATCGAATTCGTTCAAGAGCTCTCCGCTTGCTTCGACGTGCCCGCCAGCCGTGGCAGCGGCGTTCTGGACGGCGGGGCGACGCCGCCCCTCCCATGGACACGCCGGCGATGCAAAGCCGCTGCCGGCGCCCCTGTCGGCCTTAGCGGGGACGCGCCGCCGCCTCGACCTCGACGGACCGGACGTCGGCCGCCATGCGGTCGAGCACGCCATTGACGAACTTGAAGCCGTCGGTGCCGCCGAACGACTTGGCCAGCTCGACGGCCTCGTTGATGGCCACCTTGTAGGGCACCTCGATATGGTGGATGAGCTCGAAGCTGGCGATGAGCAAGATGCCATGCTCGATGGGGGAAAGCTCTTCGAGCGGCCGGTCGAGATAGGGCGCAAAGCGCTCGCGCAAGGCAGGCGCCTCGCGCAGCACGCCATGCAGCAGCGTCTTGAACCAATTGGCATCGGCCTCGGGAAATTCTTCGTCGTCGCGCAGGTGGGCGTCGATGGCGCCGGCCTCCTGCAGGCCTTCATCGCCGCGCAGAAGCCAGGCGTAGACGCCCTGAAGCGCGAATTCGCGGGCACGGCGGCGCGCGCTGCGAGGGTTGGCGCGCGCCGCGCCGCCCTGCGGTTTACCTTTCATCAAAATCTTCGTCCTCGTCGTCGAAGTCGTCATCATCATAATCTTCGTCATCGTCGGACTCGGGTTCGAGCGCCGCCGTGAGATTGGCCATTTCGACCGCCGTGCGGGCGCAGTCGCGTCCCTTCTCGGCGGCGCGGGCATGGGCCTGCTCTTCGTTTTCGGTGGTAAGCACCCCATTGGCCACGGGAATGCCTGTTTCGAGCGCGATGCGGCTGATGGCCGCGGCGCTTTCATTGCTGACAATCTCGAAATGGTAGGTTTCGCCGCGCACCACCGCCCCAAGGGCGATCAGTGCATCGAACTCGAAGGTTTCGGCCATTTGCGCCAGCGCCACGCCCAGTTCGAGCGCACCGGGAACCGTGACCACCATGACGTCGCGTTCATCTACGCCCAGTTCGGCCAGTTCGGCCAGGCAGGCATCGAGTTCGGCCAGCCCGATGTCCTCGTTGAAACGCGCGCGGACAATGCCCAAATGCAGGCCTTCTCCGTTCAGGTCAGGCGATAGGGTATAAGGGTTCATGTCGGTTCCTTTTAGGCGGATGGGGTAGGTTCACTATCGTAACCGGTTACGGTCAGGGCAAAACCTGTCATGCTGGGCATTTTTCGGGGCTTGGCCAGAAGGCGCACGCGGCCCACGTTGAGATCGCGCAAGATCTGCGCCCCGATGCCATAGGTACGCAGGTCGAAACGCTGGCCGTCCGCCGCGGCGCTGGGCGCGGGCGCCCCGCCCCAGGCGCCGAACTGCTCGAACAGCAGTTCGGCCGAGCCCTGGCAATTGAGCAGTACCATGACTCCGCTGGGCGCCTCGGCAATGGCCTTCATGGCGCTGGGCACTGTCCAGCTATGCGAAGTGGCGTCGGCTGAAAGGATGTCGAGCATGGTGGTGGGTTCGTGCACGCGGACCAGGGTTTCGGAGTCGGACGAGATATTGCCGCGTGCCAGCGCCAGATGCGGCGCCCCCGAGGCCAGGTCGCGATAGGCCACGGCCTGGAATTCGCCCCAGGGCGTTTGCAGGCTGCGCTGGCCGACCCGCTCGACCATGGACTCGTGTTCGCTGCGGTACTGGATGAGGTCGGCGATGGTGCCGATTTTCAGGCCGTGCTCGCGTGCGAACAGCATAAGGTCGGGCAACCGCGCCATGGTGCCGTCGGGCTTGAGGATTTCGCAGATGGCCGCCGCCGGGGTAAGCCCGGCCAGGGCGGTAAGGTCGCAGCCGGCCTCGGTATGGCCCGCGCGCACCAGCACGCCGCCGCGCACAGCCTGCACGGGAAAGATGTGGCCGGGCTGGACGATGTCGGACGGCTTGGCGTTGCGCGCCACGGCCACCTGGATGGTGCGGGCGCGATCGGCCGCCGATATGCCCGTTTCCACGCCCTCTGCGGCCTCGATGGACTGGGTGAAATTGGTGCCGAAGCGAGCGCCGTTGCGGCTGGCCATAAGCGGCAGATCGAGCTGCTGGCAGCGCTCTTCGGTAAGGGTAAGGCACACCAGCCCGCGTGCATGGGTGACCATGAAATTGATGGCCTCGGGGGTGACGTATTCGGCGGCCATGACGAGGTCGCCCTCGTTCTCGCGGTCTTCTTCATCGACCAGGATGACCATGCGGCCGGCCCGCAATTCAGCGATGATTTCGGGAACAGGGGCGATATCGTAGCTTTGCGCGCTATCGGTTTGCGCCGCGGACAGATTGCTCATGACAAAAGACTCTATGGAAGGTCATACATTTTAACGCCTGGAGTGGGCGAATTCTTGCGTATTGTCGCCTGAACCGGGCATTCTTGCAGCGCAGCCGGCGCACGCCGCGGCCACGGGGCGCCGGCATGGGGAAAACTGCACATTCAGCAATAATTCAGAGATATCATCTTCCCTTGGGCGGCCGTGTGCCCCTTTGGCCCCTTTGCGCTGGAGCAGCATGGAAAGAGAACTCAGCCTTCATATCCCGGCCACGGCCCAAGCGGCGGTAGCCAGGGCCATGCGTGCCCAAAAGGCCCGGCAGATCACCTTGCGCGCCCTGTATTTCGACACCCCTTCGCGGGCGCTGGCCCAGGCCGGCATTGCGCTGCGTGTACGCCGCGAAGGCCGGCGCTGGGTGCAGACCCTCAAGGCGCGCGGCAACGACCCGCTTACCCGCATCGAGATCAACCACCCCCGCCCGCAGGCCACGCTCGACCTGTCGCTATACGACCAGGGGCCGCTGGCGGGCTTCTTCGCCCAGCTTGGCGAACCACTGAGCCTGCGCTACGAAACCCGTGTCACGCGGCGGGTGCTGCTGGCGAAGTTGAAAGACGCAGTAATCGAAATCGCCCACGACAACGGCGCCATCCACTCCCAGGGCTGGGCGCTGCCCATCAGCGAGGTCGAATTCGAGCTCGTATCCGGAAACATGGATGCCGTCTTCGAAGTGGGCGGCGAATGGCTGGCCAGGCACGGCCTCGTGCTTGAAACCCGCAGCAAGGCCGAACGCGGCGACCGGCTTGCGGCACTGCCGCCCCACCCGCCTGAACCGGAGTCGCCCCAAGGGCCGCACACACCGCCCACCTCGCTGTTTCCTGCGCGCCGCGCGGCCAGGGTCTCGCTTGCGCCCGACATGACGGCAGCCCAGGGCTACGCCGCCTGCGCGGGCGACTGCCTGCTGCAGATGGCGGCCAACGCCGCCCTGTTGGCCGGGGTGGATGCCGCCGGCTCCGGCGACGACACCCAGGCCGTCTACACCCATCAGCTTCGGGTCGGCATCCGAAGGCTGCGCTCGTGCTGGAAACTGTTCGAGGGGATCGTGCCAGCTGTCGAGCCAGATATTGCGCAGGCGCTCAAGGCCTATTTCAGCATGCTGGGCGAGGCACGCAACCAGGACGTCATCCGCCTGCATATCGAGCCGCGGCTGAGACAGGCCGGCATGCCCGAAACCGCGGCCCCGGCATGGCCGGACCGCCCTCCCATGGCCTCTATGCGAGACGCGGCCGGCGGCGTCGAGTTTCAATCCCTGTTGCTGGCGCTGCTTCGGCACCTGGTGCGCGTGGCCGATACCGGCCAGGACTCGCGGCCCAAACGAAGGAAACGCGGTACTTCCAAGGCGCCCGCCGCCCCCGAACTCGCGGTCCTTCTGCAGCAGCGGCTGGACTACTGGTGGGAACGCATCCTGAAGCGCGGACGCCGTTTCAATGCGCTTTCCGTCGACCAGCAGCACAATGTCCGCAAGCAGGTGAAGCTGATGCGCTACAGCCTGGATTTCAGCTCGAGCCTGCTGCCCGGCCGCGAAGCAAAGGCCCTGGGCGCCGCACTGAACCACATCCAGGACGTGCTGGGCGACCTGAACGACTGCTACGTGGCCGAAGAACACTATCGAAGCCTGGCCGGCGCCTCTTCCGCTTCGTGGTTCGCTGTGGGATGGCTGCGCGCCATGCAATCAAAACAGATCGACCTGGCCCAGGCCGTCTTCGAACAGCTGCACACCGCCCGGCGCAAGCGCAAAAAAAAAGCGGCCCGCCGGGCATCGTGAAGCGGACATAGCCTGCAAGGCGAGGGGATGCGCCACGCATCCTGAAGCGGGCATAACCCGCAAGGCAACGCCGGCTTGCACGGCAAGGAGAGCAAGGCAGGAGTACCTTGCCTTCGGCCCGCTTATTCGCCGACCACCGCCGTGGCGAACTCGCGCGCCACGAAAGGCTGCAGGTCTTCCAGGCCTTCGCCCACCCCGATCCAGTACACCGGCACGGGCCGAACGCCCTGGCTGCCCGCGGCCACCGCGGCCAACGCCCCGCCCTTGGCGGTGCCATCGAGCTTGGTGACCACCAGGCCGGTCAGCTCGATGGCCGCGTCGAACGCCCTGATCTGCGAGATGGCGTTCTGGCCGGTATTGCCGTCTACCACCAGCAGCACCTCGTGCGGCGCCTGTCCGTCGGCCTTGCCGATGACGCGCTTGATCTTCTTCAGCTCTTCCATAAGGTGAAGCTGGGTGGGCAGGCGGCCCGCCGTATCGACCATGACCACGTCGGCGCTGCGCGCGCGGCCCGCGTTGACGGCATCGAAGGCCACCGCCGCCGGGTCGCCGCCATCCTGGGCGATGACCGTGACGTTGTTGCGCGTGCCCCATGCGATAAGCTGCTCGCGGGCAGCCGCCCGGAAGGTGTCGCCGGCCGCCAGCAGCACGCTTTTGCCCTGGCGCTGAAAGGCGTTGGCCAGCTTGCCGATAGAGGTGGTCTTGCCCGCCCCGTTGACGCCCGCGATCATGACGACCAGCGGCGCGGCGCGATCAATGGGAAAGTCTTTTTCAAGGGGCGCCAGATGCTCGGCCAGCAGGTCGCGCAGCGCCGCCTTGACCAAGGCCGCATCGGCGATTTTTTCTTTGCGCACACGGGCCCGCAGGGCCGCCAGCAGCTTTTCGGTCGCCTCGACGCCCGCGTCGGCCATGATCAGGGCCGTCTCCAGCTCTTCGAACAGGGCCTCGTCGACCTTTACGCCCACGAAGAGGCTGCTGATGTTCTGGCCGGTGCGCGACAGCCCGCTGGTCAGGCGCGAGAGCCAGGACGATTTGGACGGCGGCGCGGCCTGCGCCTTTTCGGCCTCGGCTGCTCGGGCGCGCTCCGCCTCAAGACGCTCGGCCTCGATCCGTTCAGCCTCGGCCCGCTCGGCGTCCAGCCGTTCGGCTTCCAGGCGTGCTGTCTCGATTCGCTCAGCTTCAAGTCGCTCGGCTTCAAGCCGCTCGGCCTCGACGCGTGCCGCCTCGGCCTTTTCCGCTTCGAGTCGGGCTGCTTCGGCCCGCTCGAGCTCCGCCCGTTCGGCCGCGGCCCTGGCTGCTTGGGCCTGCTCGGCCTGGACGCGCTCCGCCTCGAGGCGTTCGGCCTGTTCTTGGCGAAGGGCTTCGGCCTGCGCCTGCCCGGCATCAGGTGCCGCGGGCGCGGGAGCATCGGGCCCCGCGCCCGGTGCGTCGTGGCCGCCGTCCAGCGGCGCCTTGTCGTCCGGAGGCGCGGCCTCGGGCGACTTCTTTCTTTTAAAAAAACTGAACATAGGCTTTACACTAGCGAAAAAGACTTTGAGCGATACGGGAAGCCCGGATCAACATGAAGAAACACCTCGTCCGTATTGTAGGCGGTGATTACCGGCGCACTCCAATTCCAGTGATCGATGCCACGGGGCTGCGCCCCACGCCCGATCGGGTACGCGAAACACTGTACAACTGGCTGCATCACTTATGGGGCGGCCGGTTTGCCGACAAGCAGGTGCTCGACCTTTTCGCAGGCACCGGCGCCCTGGGCTTCGAGGCCGCCTCGCGCGGCGCCCGCCATGTGCAGATGGTCGAGAACAACCCGGCCGCGGTTGCCGCGCTGCGGGCCCTGCGCGCCAAGCTGGGCGCCCAGAATGTCCGCATCCACGCAGGCGATGCCTCGGTGGTGGTAAAGCGGCTGGATGCCACGCGCTACGACCTGGTGCTGCTTGACCCGCCGTTCGGCCTGGGCTGGCTGGAACGGCTCTGGAACGAGCTGCCCCAGTTCCTGGCACCCGGCGCGCTGGTCTACGCCGAGGCCGAAACCCTGGCCAACGTGCCTGAACAGTACACCGTAGTCAGGCAAGGCAAGGCGGGCCAAGTGCATTTCGCACTGCTTCAATTTGCTGCACTGCAAGAAAAAGACAATAATCCCTCTTTTTCTCCCACCGAAACCCCTTTCCCATCGGAAACCCCATGATAACTGTCGTCTACCCCGGAACATTCGATCCCCTCACCCGTGGTCATGAAGATCTGGTTCGTCGCGCCGCCAGTCTGTTCGATCATGTCGTCGTGGGGGTTGCTCACAGCCAGGCCAAGAGGCCTTTCTTCACGGTCGAAGAGCGGGTCGAGATCGCCCAGGAAGTGCTGGGCCACTATCCCAACGTCGAGGTCAAGAGCTTTGCCGGGCTGCTGAAGGATTTCGTGCGCGAGCAAGACGCCCGCGTCATTGTGCGCGGCTTGCGCGCCGTGTCCGATTTCGAGTATGAATTCCAGATGGCCGGCATGAACCGCCATTTGCTGCCCGAGGTCGAAACCCTGTTCATGACGCCTTCCGACCAGTACCAGTTCATCTCGGGCACCATCGTGCGCGAGATCGCGCTGTTGGGCGGCGACGTGAGCAAGTTCGTGTTTCCGTCGGTAGAGCGCTGGCTGCACGACAAGGCGAAGGCCAAGCGGGACGCCCAGGCAGGCGCATGAAGGGCCGATTGGCCCTAAGCCGCCAACAGGACTAAAATAGGTGCACTAGGCCCCTTGGGCCGCTGTATCCGGCGCCATGCCGTACCTGGCATAGCGGCGCCGCGTTTGAGTCGTCCTGGCGGGCAAGGCCCGCACCCGTCTTTTTGCAGGAACAGCCATGGCATTGCGTATCACCGACGAATGCATCAATTGCGATGTCTGCGAGCCCCAATGCCCCAACACCGCCATCTACATGGGCGCCGAAATCTACGAGATCAACCCAGATCTCTGTACCGAATGCGTCGGCCACCACGGCGAACCCCAATGCCAGGTGGTGTGCCCGGTGGAATGCATCGAAGTCGATCCCGCCCATCGTGAAGACAACGACGCCCTGCTAAGCAAGTATCAACGCCTGGTCAAGCTGGCCGTGCAAGTCTAGGGTCAGCGGGCGTGCAGCCCCGGCCCCGCGGGGCTCGCGCCGGCGCCGAGTGCCCTCAATCCTTAATTGCCCAACAAGCCTTTCAGCGCCTTGCCCAGGCTCTTGACCGCGTCTTCGCCGGTCGGGCCCGAAGCACCCGGCTTGACGGGTTGGCTGGGTGCGGCAGGGCTTGCCGGCGCATGGCGTTCGACGAGGTCGAGCAGGCCGCGTTCAATGGCGCCCTTTACCAGGCTGCCGCCCATTTCTTTCCATTGAACACGAAACTCGGGGGCCGCCATGGCGCCGCTGACAAGCACCGGCACCGTCATGCCCCGCAGTGCCGACAGATTGGGCTGCCCTTCGCCGCCACCCGCACCAACCACCCTCACGTTGGCCAGAAGATTGAGCCGGTTTTCGACCAGGTCGATGCTGGCCGGCTTGCCCTGCGTGACGCGCAGCAGTTGGGTGCGCAGATCAAGCTTCTGCACGTCGGCGACGCCGTTCTTGATGGCCAGCGAAGTGTCGAAGGCGCTGAACTCGGTGCGGTTTCCAAGATTGAAGCCCGTTTTCAGGTCGGGCCCTTCGCCATCGAGCACGGTTGTCAGCACCTGCCCCACTTGGTCCAGCGTCTGGTTCAAGTCTATGCCCCGGATCGCGCCGTCGCGCACCTGCAGCCGGGCGCTGCCGGCCAGGCCGCTTTTCAGTGCGGGCACCGTCGCGCCCTGGGTCTTGAGATTGACGGCCACCGTGCCCACACCGCTGACGCGATCGCTGCCGCTGGCGGCCTGCAGCAAGGGTCCCATGGCAACCTGCTTGAGGTCGAGCTGGGCAGTGAACTGATTCTTGGCGTCCGCCGTAAGCGCGCCGGTGAGCGAGCCTTCGTAGAGGTTGGCCGATATGCCGTTGACGCTGAGCTTGCCCTCGCGCGCGGCGACCGACATGTTGACGTTGCGGGCCTCGATGCCGCGCACGTTCAGGCCGCCCAGCTTTACGGTACCCGCCACGTCGATGTCATTGAGCAGGGTCAGGTCGATGGATTCGGGCGGGGCGGCCTTGTCGGGCGCCGGAGCCTGGCCGCCCTTTTTGTCGTCGGGCGCCTGCTCGGCCTGGGCCGCCGGCTCGCCCTGGGGCGCCTCCGGCGCGGGAGCGGGCTTGGCCACAGGAACAAGCTTGTCGAAATCGAGCATGTCTGCCTGCAGCGCGAAGCGCAGCTTGGGATCGGAAAGCTCAGTGGCCTTGAAGTTGAAATTAAGCGGGGCGCCGTTAAGCACGGCATTGATCTCGCTGCTGATTTCGTCCTTGACCAGATCGGCGTGCAGGCTGCCGATGAGCGGGAACTCGAAAGTGCTCGTGGGCTCTTCGGTGTCCTGGATGGCCACGTCGCCCTTGATGGCCGAGAAAGATCCTTTCTCGTTGATGACGTCCCATTGCACCGGAGTGGACATATTGACCAGCATCAGGGTCTCGCCGTTCTTCAGGCTGCCGTCGACCTTCAGTTCTTTGAGAGACAGGTTCCAGGCGTTGCCGCCCAGGCCATTCATGCCCAGCTTCAGCCCCAGCGACTGCCGGCCCTCGAGCTTGACGGTGCCGGCCACGGCTTCGCCTTCGGCGGCGTCGGGCGAAATCGACAGGCGCGGCGCATCGAAGGCCAGGTCGAAGGTTTTGTCGGGCAGGCCGCCGGTAGCCCGCAACGACATTCTTTCGATGTTGAATTCGGAATGGGTCTGGTCGATCTTGAGCCGCGGCATGGTAAGGCTTGCGTTCAGATCGGTGATGGGCCGTTCGCCCTGGGTAGCGCCCTGCACCAGCATTTCAACGCCGCTGGCGTCCACCATGCGCGAATAGCCGTTATAGGCAAAGTTGCCGCGCAGCGCCAGGGTTTTTGCATCGAGCGGGCCCACCTGGCCCGAAACAAGCAGGTTGAGCTTCTGGGCCGAATAGGTTTCAAGCAGCGGATCGATCTTGGCCAGCGCCTGGATTTCGACCGTGGCGTCGGCCAGGGGGTCTTCGCCCTGCAGCGCCCCGCGCATGGAAACCTCGAAAGGCTGGTCGAAAGTCATGCGGCCGGTATTGAGCTGCAAATTGACCAAACGTGCCGCCTTGGCCCGCTTGACGTCCAGGTAATGGATCTCGCCGCCCTTGAGTTCGAGCCCGGCGATGTCCACATGGAGCGCAGCCTCTTTGCGCGGCTCGACAGGCCGGACGCCCCCCTCGGCGAGAGGCTGGGCAAAGGCTTCTTTCATCACACCGGCCACGGGCTCGTTCTCTGGGGCCGGAGCAGGTTCCGGGGACAGGGCGATGGGCTCGGGCGGCCCTGCCGTGCCCTCGAACAGATCGCGAAAGTTGTAGTCGCCCTGCTCGTCGCGGCGTATCCAGGCCTTGAACCCGCTGATGGCGACGTGGTCGACCACGAAGCGGTTGGAAAGCAGCGGCCAGATGGCCACGGCGAAGCGTGCACTGTCGATGGAAGCGAATAGATCGTCGGGGTTGCCGGGATTGGAAAGCGAGATATTCTGCACCGACAGCCCGATGCGCGGAAACATCGAGAGTTCGATGTCGCCCTCGATGGACAGGGTGCGCTGGTAGCGTTCGTAGATGAATTCTTCGAACCTGGTCTTGTAGGCATTGGGATCGAACGTAAGCAGGAAGATCGCGAGGGCCCCCAGAGCCAGGACCACCAATGCGGCCAAGCCCATCAACGCGCGTTTGAACCCAACTTTCATTTGCAACCTCAAAGTGCCGGGGTTTACCCCAGCGATATGACACAATCGGTATGGTGAATGCTAATCTACCCGTTCGGCCCCAACGGCCATGGGTTTCCGCACAAGGCATTGCGCATTGTGAAACGCGGCAGACCCCAAAAACGCTATCTTATAGTTTTCGTATAAGACCGACAAAGGCCGGTTCGGTTCATTGGCCATATAAAGAACCTTTATAAGGCCCCGGCCCTGTGGCGCGGAATTGCTGATATCCTGCGCCAAAACCCACTTCTCCCAAAAATTCAGAACAAGTATGAAACTAGAGACACTTGCCGTACACGCCGGCTACAAGCCCGACCCAACCACGAAATCGGTGGCGGTTCCCATATACCAGACCACCTCGTATGCATTCGACAGCACCCAGCACGGGGCCGACCTGTTCGACCTGAAGGTGGCGGGCAATATCTACACCCGCATCACCAACCCCACCAATGCCATCCTTGAAGAGCGCGTGGCGGCGCTGGAAGGCGGCGTGGGAGCCCTGGCCGTGGCCTCGGGCATGGCGGCCATTACCTATGCAATACAGGCCATCGCGCAGGCCGGCGACAACATCGTGTCGGTCAGCAAGCTGTATGGCGGCACCTACAACCTGTTCGCCCACACGTTGCCGCGCCAGGGCATCACCGTAAAGTTCGCTCCCCATAATGATATCGCAGCGCTCGAGGCCCTTATCGACGAGCATACCAAGGCCGTGTTCTGCGAGACCATAGGCAATCCGGCGGGCAATGTGGTCGACATCCAGGCATTGGCCGACGCCGCGCACCGGCACGGGGTGCCGCTTATCGTCGACAACACCGTCGCCTCGCCTGCCCTGTGCCGCCCCTTCGAGCATGGGGCCGACATTATCGTGCACGCGCTTACCAAATACATGGGCGGCCATGGCACCACCCTGGCTGGCGCCATCGTCGACTCGGGCAAGTTCCCTTGGGCCGAGCACAAGCAGCGCTTTCCCATGCTCAACGAGCCTGATCCTTCGTACCACGGCGTGGTGTACACCGAGGCCCTGGGCCCCGCCGCCTTCATCGGGCGCTGCCGCGTGGTGCCACTGCGCAATACCGGCGCGGCCTTGTCGCCTTTCAATGCCTTCCTCATTCTGCAGGGCATTGAAACGCTTGCCCTGCGCATGGAGCGCCATACCGAAAACGCCCAGAAGGTCGCCGAGTTCCTCAAGCAGCACGCCCAGGTGGCCTGGGTGCAGTATGCCGGCCTTGACGATCACCCTGAACACGCTCTGGCCAAGAAGTACTTCGACCTGGGCGGCAAGCCCGCCTCCATTCTCTCATTCGGCATCAAGGGGGGCTTCCAGGCCGGTGCGCGCTTCATCGATGCGTTGCAGCTGGTACTGCGCCTGGTCAACATCGGCGACGCCAAGTCGCTGGCCTGCCACCCGGCCTCCACCACCCACCGCCAGCTCAGTCCCGAAGAACTGGCGTCGGCCGGCGTGGGCGAAGACATGATTCGTCTTTCCATCGGCATCGAGCACATAGACGACATCCTGGCCGACATCTCGCAGGCACTCGAAGCCAGCAAGGGCTAGTGTCCTGTTTGGTTAATTGTGTGCTTATATTCGGATGCATGGGCCTGCCAGGCAAGGCGCAAACCACAGCGATAGCCGTAGCTATCGCGCGGATTTGCAACGCAGCATGGCGGGCCCAGGCGCCGAAGATAAGTACGCGAATTAGCCA
>NZ_QEKO01000002.1:63063-847891 GCF_003096595.1 Pusillimonas noertemannii
CAGGCAAGGCGCAAACCACAGCGATAGCCGTAGCTATCGCGCGGATTTGCAACGCAGCATGGCGGGCCCAGGCGCCGAAGATAAGTACGCGAATTAGCCAAACAGGACACTAGGTTCCAAGCCTATCAAGGGGCGGCCGCCCGCCGTGGCGGGCCGCAGCCTTACTTCGGTTATAGTTAACGATCCAAAAGAACACGAGCCACATTCCAAGAGCCGTAAACCCCGGGGGAACAACATGCTCATCGGCATTCCGCGCGAAAGCGCGGCGGGCGAGACACGCGTCGCCGCAACGCCAGAAACCATCAAGAAGTACGTCGCAGCCAAGCACAGCGTCGTGGTAGAAACGGGCGCCGGTGCAGCCGCCAGCTACACCGACGAAGCCTACCAGGCGGCCGGCGCCACATTGGGCAGCAATCAAGACGCGCTGGGCGCCAGCCTGGTGCTCAAAGTGCGCTCGCCTTCGGCCGCCGAACTCGGCCACATGCAGCCCAACACCGTGCTGGTGGGCATGCTCGACCCGTTCAACCAAGAGGGCCTGCAGGCCATTGCCCAGGCGGGCTTGACCTCGTTCGCCCTCGAGGCCGCGCCGCGCATCACACGCGCCCAAAGCCTCGATGTGCTGTCTTCCCAGGCCAACCTGGCCGGCTACAAGGCCGTCATGCTGGCGGCCAACCAGTACGGACGCATTTTTCCCATGATGATGACGGCCGCCGGCACGCTCAAAGCCGCGCGCGTGGTCGTGCTGGGCGCGGGCGTTGCCGGCCTGCAGGCCATTGCCACGGCCAAGCGGCTGGGTGCGGTGGTCGAAGCCTCCGACGTCCGCCCCGCCGCACAAGAGCAGGTCGCGTCGCTGGGCGCCAAGTTCATCGAAGTGCCGTTCGAAACCGACGAAGAGCGCGAAATCGCCCAGGGCGTGGGCGGCTATGCTCGCCCCATGCCGGCCGCCTGGATGGCCCGGCAGGCCGCACTGGTCTCCGAACGCTGCAAGCAGGCCGACATCGTCATCACCACGGCCCTGATCCCCGGCCGGCCGGCCCCCACGCTGGTCAGCGAAGAAACCGTCCAGGCCATGAAACCCGGCTCGGTCATCGTCGACCTGGCCGTCGAGCGCGGCGGCAACTGCCCTCTTTCCGAAAAAGACCAAGTGGTCGTCAAGCATGGGGTGGCCCTTATCGGCTACAGCAACCTGCCGGCCCTGGTGGCTACCGACGCCTCGGCCCTTTACGCACGCAACGTGCTCGATTTCCTCAAGCTCATCACCGATGCGGAAGGCGGCCTGGCCATACAACGCGAAGACGAAATCGTCGCCGCCTGCCTGATGACCCTCGACGGCAACGTACTAAGGAGCGCCTGATGGAAGCCATCAATCCCACTCTGCTCAACCTCATCATCTTCGTGCTGGCCGTCTACGTGGGCTATCACGTGGTCTGGAACGTCACGCCCGCGCTGCACACCCCTCTCATGGCGGTCACCAACGCCATCTCGGCCATCGTCATCGTGGGCGCCATGCTGGCCGCAGGCCTGACCGAAGGCGGGCTGGCCCGCTACATGGGCGTGTTCGCCGTGGCCCTGGCCGCCGTCAATGTGTTCGGCGGCTTCCTGGTCACCCGGCGCATGCTCGAGATGTTCAAGAAGAAAGAAAAGAAGGCCGGAGGCAAATCGTGATCTCAATCAATCTCGTCACTTTCTTCTACCTGCTGGCCTCGGTCTGCTTCATCCAGGCGCTCAAGGGCCTTTCCCACCCCACCACCTCGCGGCGGGGCAACGTCTTTGGCATGGTGGGCATGGCCATCGCCGTGCTCACCACCGCGGCGCTCATCATCAGTCTGTCAGAGGGCTCGGCCGCCGTCGGCCTGGGCTGGATCTTGCTGGGCCTGCTCATCGGCGGCGCCACCGGCACCATCATGGCCAAGCGGGTCGAAATGACCAAAATGCCCGAGCTCGTGGCCTTCATGCACAGCATGATCGGCCTGGCCGCGGTGGCCATCGCCATCGCCATCGTGGCCGAGCCGCATGCCTTCAACATTGCCGCCGAGGGCGCGGGCCTGCCCGTGGGCAACCGGCTCGAGCTCTTCATCGGCACTTTCGTCGGCGCCATCACGTTCTCGGGTTCGGTCATCGCCTTCGGCAAGCTGTCGGGCAAATACAAGTTCCGCCTGTTCCAGGGCGCTCCGGTCGTATTCGGCGGCCAGCACATGCTCAACCTGCTGCTGGCCCTGGTGATGCTGGCCTGCGGCCTGTGGTTCATGGGCACGCAAGAGTGGCTGCCCTTCATCATCATGACCGTGCTGGCCTTCATCCTGGGCGTGCTCATCATCATCCCCATCGGCGGCGCCGACATGCCGGTGGTGGTGTCCATGCTCAACAGCTATTCAGGCTGGGCGGCGGCCGGCATCGGCTTCTCGCTGAACAACCCCATGCTCATCATCGCCGGCTCGCTGGTGGGGTCGTCGGGGGCCATCCTGTCATACATCATGTGCAAGGCCATGAACCGCTCGTTCTTCAACGTAATTTTGGGCGGATTCGGTTCAGATGGCGGTTCGTCGCAAGGCGGCGCGCAAGAACAGCGCAGCGTCAAATCGGGCAGCCCCGACGATGCGGCCTTTCTCATGGGTAACGCCGAAACCGTGACCATCGTGCCGGGCTACGGCCTGGCGGTGGCGCGCGCCCAGCATGCCCTGAAGGAACTGGCCGAAAAGCTCACCGAAAAAGGCGTGACGGTGAAGTACGCCATCCATCCGGTGGCGGGCCGCATGCCGGGCCACATGAACGTGCTGCTGGCCGAGGCCGAAGTGCCCTACGACCAGGTCTTCGAAATGGAGGACATCAACAGCGAGTTCTCGCAGACCGACATCGTGCTGGTGCTGGGCGCCAACGACGTGGTCAACCCGGCGGCCAAGACCGATCCGCAGTCGCCCATAGCCGGCATGCCCATTCTAGAGGCCTACAAGGCGCGCACCGTCATCGTCAACAAGCGCTCGATGGCGGCGGGCTATGCGGGCCTGGACAACGAGCTGTTCTACATGGATAAAACCATGATGGTGTTCGGCGACGCCAAGAAAGTGCTCGAAGACATGGTGAAGGCGGTCGAGTAAAAGCAGCCTTGGGCCCGTCAGTGCACGGGCCCGCGGTCGGGCTTTCCGCCGCGCAGATAGCTGGGCGCCACCGATTCCAGCGGGGTCGGAATGATTCCCAGCTCGGGCGCCATGATCTCGTCGCTGGTATTGTCGGCCCTGAGCGAATCAAGGTTGTCGCGCGACATAATCGGCAGGCCGGGCAGGCATTCGAACAACAGGGCTTGCGCATAGCCGATGAACCGGGGCATGGGCAGCACCGGCCGGGGCCGGCCGCTCCATTTTGCGGCCAGCCGCGCCAGATCGGCCAGCGTATACTGCGACACGCCGGCAACCACATAGGTCTTACCGTAGGTTTGCGAGTTTTCGAGCGCGTTGGCCATGGCCGTGGCCACATCGCGCACATACACCGGCTGCAGGCGAGCCTGGGCGCCTGCCAGGGGTATGGCGGGCAGCCATCTTGCCAGGCGGGCAAACAGGTTCATGAAATTGTCTTCGCGGCCGAACACGACCGAGGGCCGGAAGATCGTCAGGGCGCCTTCCGCAAAGGATGAGAACTCGGCCCATACGGCCGCTTCACCCGCCGCCTTCGAGCGCTGGTAGCCGCTTGGCCCTTGCGGGTCGGCGCCCAGGGCGCTTACGTGCAAAAGACGCGGCACCCCCGTTTTGCGGCAGGCCGCCGCAATGCGCCGGGGAAGCTCGACATGTGCACGCTCGAACTCGGGCCCGTAGGGCTTGCCCGGCCTGCTGTGCAGCACACCCACCAGATTGACGACCGCATCGGCCTCGGACAGCAGGCGTTCAAGCACGGCGTCGTCATGGATGTCATCCTCGAAGAGGGTAAGGGTGGGGAACACCAGGAGATTGCGCCCCTTCTGATAGCGGCGCGTGGGCACATGGACGAAATGCCCGGCCCGGACAAGGCATGCGACCAGATGCTGTCCGATGAACCCGGTACCGCCGATGACCAAGACGCGCATCAAGCCCCCCGCTGTGAAACTGTCACAGGGCCATTTTCGGCCGAGACGCGGCTGCGCGCAAGCGCAGCCCGACCTACGCGGCTCGACCGAACCCGCTGCGCCTAACGTATTAGGCTAGGCATCCATAAGGCGATTTGCGGAAAAATGAGGATGAGCACCAGCACGAACATCTCGATCGCCAGGAACGGCACCGCCGCCCTGTAGACCGTGGCCATACGGATCTCGGGCGGCGCGATGCCCTTCATGACGAACAGCAGCAGGCCAAACGGCGGAGTAAGAAAGCCCATCTCCATGGTGATGAGATAGATGACCCCCAGCCAGATCGGGTCGATGCCCACGGCGTGCGCAATAGGGATGAACAGCGGCACGGTGATCATGACCATGCTGACCTGGTCGACAAAGCACCCCAGCACAAGCAAGACCAGCATCATCATCACCAACACCATCAGCGGGTCGGCCCCGAAGCCCGTAACCAGGGTGACCACGCCGCTGGTGGCGCCGGAGAAGGCCAGGATCTGGCTGAAGGTGGTGGACGCCATGATGATGAAGAGAATCATCGTGCTGGTCTTGGCCGTTTCGGCCAGGGTGGTCTTGATGGCCTGCCAGCTAAGGGTGCGATAGCCCGCCGCGGCGATGAAAGAGGCGATTACGCCCAGGCCGGCGGACTCGGTGGGCGTGGCGACGCCCAGTATCAGCGAGCCCACCACTACGATCAGAATGCCCGAAAGCGGCACCACGTAAATAAGGAAAGGCACCCAGCGCTCGGCGAACGTGCGCTGTACCGGATCGTCGGCCGGGGCGTCCTGCGGGCGCCGCTTGGCCCGATAGATGATGTAGGTGAAGAACAGCAGCGACATGAGCAGCGCCGGAATAATGCCCGCCAGCAGCAGCTTCGAAATGGACATGCCCGCCAGGCTGCCCACCAGAACGGCCAGCGCCGATGGGGGGATCAGCATGGCGATGGCTCCGGTTGCCATGATGGGGCCCATCGACAGCGTTGGGTGGTAGCCGCGCTTCAGCATCTCGGGCATCAGCGAGCGCCCCAGCATGGCCGTGTTGGCGATGCTGGAGCCGGACAGGGCCGAAAACACCGTTCCGGCGGCCACCGTGACCACCGCCATGCGGCCCGGCACCTTGACGATGAGGCGTTCGATGGCGTCAATGGCCTTGAAGGCCATGCCGGTGTGCAGCAGGATTTCGCCCATCAGGATGAACAGCGGGATGGGCGCAAGATTGTAATTGGTGATGGCCGTGACCACGTTGCGGGTCATTTGTATCAGGCCGATTTCGCCATTCAGGAAGACAATGGCGCCGATGATGTTGACACCAAAGAAGGTGACGGCCACCGGCAGGCCCAGCATGAGCAGGACCACAAGTGATCCTGTCAGCAATAACAAAGCAGAAATCCAATCCATGTAGGGGTATTCCGTTTACCGCGCTGAAACGTGCGCGGGGGAGCGAAGTTCGCCCCTGAACAACAGCAGGAACTCGATGGCGACAAGAAGCATGCCAAAGGGCACGAAGATACTTATCGTCCACTCGGGGATGGTGAAGGTTTTGTAGATTTGGCTGCCGCGTTCGAACGCCTTGAGGGTGGCCAGGGCGCTGTAATAGCAGATGACGAAGCAGATGGCGCTGCCCAGCAGGCAGACAAAGCAGCTGACCACACGTCGCAGGCCTTCGGGCAGGTTGGACGTAACGACGTCGACGCTTACGTGGGCCCCCTCGCGAAGCACCCAGGGTGCGGCGAAGATGGTTGCCACGTACATGGCGTATTCCATGGTTTCGATCACCCAGGCCAGGCCGCCGCCGACGGTGTTGCGCACCAGCACGTCGGCGCCGATGAAGAAGGCCATCAGCCCGAAGATGGCCCCCGCAACGACTGCCAGGCCTGTAATAAGGGAGTTGTAGGCCCGTGCCACGGGGTTGCTGGAAACAGCGGCGCCTGTGCCTGGATGATTCATGCGGAAAAAACCTTGTTACTTGGACCGGGTAAGCAGTTCGCGCAGGCGCGGAGCGGTGTCGGGCGCGGCCTTGAGCACCTGGGCCCAGCCGGCTTCGCGTGCGGTTTCAAGCCATTTTTCGCGTTCCGCGCCTTCGAGCGTGTACACGGTCATGCCCGAGGCGGCCTGCTTCTTGGCCTCTTCGGCGTTGATCTGCTCGTTCTCGGCGTTGGTGGACTCGACCCATTCGGCCATCTTGTTCAGGAAGGCGCGCTGCTCGTCGGAGAGGGACTTCCATTTGTCGAGGTTGAGCAGGATGTTGACGTCGACGGTATAGAAGCCCGGGTCGACGCGCGCCTTGGTGACTTCTTGCCAGCCCAGGTCGAGCACGCCCTGGATGGGCCAGCCATAGCCGTCGACCACGCCCCGCTCGAGCGCGGTGTAGACCTCGGACGGAGGTGTTTGAATGCTGCTGGCGTTAAGCGCTTCGAAGAAGGCACGATAAACCGGCGTGACCCGCAGGGTGAAGCCGCTGAGATCGGCCTTTTCGACAGGCTTGTTCGTGTACATGTGGAAAGGCACGCCGTCGCCGGTGCGGGCCAGGTACCACGCGTTCATTTTTTTGTTGTGCAGCTCGTTGATGTATTCCCAGCCGCCGTTCTTGCGCAGTTCTTGTATGGTGTATTCGGTAAGCTTCAGGCCGTCGCCCGCGGGCAGCAGGTTGGTGTAGAAGGCCGCAGTGACGAAGGCCATGTCGATGACGCCCGACGACACCGAGTTGCCCACTTCGAACGGAGGCATGGCCGAAGGCCCGCCCATGTAGTTGATTTGTACCAGACCCTTGCCCTCGGCGTTGACCTTTTCGACGAAGCGGGCAAACGGACGTTCGATGAGCGAACCCTGCTGGAACGAGCTGACGGCCCGAAGGACGACCTCTTCCGCGCTGACAGGGGCCGCGGCGAACAAAGTGCCGACGGCCAGGGCCACGCCGGCCATCCTGGTAAGAATCTTCATGGGGGGATCTCCCGTTAATTGTTTATGTATCAACTAATTTTTGCACAAAGCCAGGAAGATTGTCACTAGGGCTTGCCCCATGGTCCGAGGGCTAGAGGGAAAACCGCCCTCTGCTACCGAGGTGGGAAACAGGACCGCCATACGGTTCTGCGCGCAGGCAGCGTGGCTGGGAAGTTGGTGACCGCCTGGCCGCTGCGCTCCAGCAGTCGGGACTCGATCTGCATCACCAGCACGTTACGCGAGCGACCAGTTGTGCTCAATGGCTTTGGCAACATACCACTTGCGGGTTTCAGGACCGGGCAATTTGTCCAACAGGGCCAGATGGTGGTACCAAGGCAATTGTGCAAGCAGCTCTTGCATAAACGACCCATCCGGCCAGGCCTCGGCAAACGCTCCCATGTACTTTAGGTTGCGCGGCGAAAAGCCTTTTATATCCGGGAAGGCGGTGCCTAGATCATGCACCAACCGGTCGATCACCTTCGCTCCCCGACCCCGCTCTGTAACGGCCTGACCTGCACCGTCTTAACGGCAGTCGACTCTCTGAGCAAGAAGCCAACCGACCGTTAAATCGGGCATAGGGGACAATGCCCCGACTGTGGCGGAGCCTGAAAGCGGCTGGGCGAAGACGTTGAGCGAGGTACTAGTCTGGTTCGGGTGCGCTTCCATGTCGTGCGTCACGTGCGTCCGCTCCTGGCCTGTTCCTGCTGTGACCGTATCGTACAGGCGCCGGCGGTCAGCCGCCCCATTGCGCGCGGCTACGCGGGTCCGAGATCAGCCTTCTTACCAAGACAGGAAGCGTTCCTTGTGCTTCGCGCCTGTCTGACCACTGCACGAGATGGGTTGCGGTGACGCGCATGTTGGGAAAACCCTCTAATCGAATCAAACGCCAAGCGTCCATTGTTGGATGGTTCTCGGTGGCAACCCGCGAGGGATGAAGTTTTCCTTGCGCAACCAGGAAAGCCATGGCTTGAGGTCGGATGGCAAAAAGCGGGCTTTGCGTTCATGCCAGTTTTCGCGAACATCGGAGATGATCTGCGTATCCGTCGGTTGAACACCGTCGATCAGAAAGTCGTTCCAGACTGCGAAAAGCGTGGCGATGATTTCGACCTCTTCGGTAGTCCTGTCTGCCAGAGCGTAGAGCAAACGATCAAATTCAGTCTTCTGGCCGGGTGTCATTAGAGCTTCGGCGTTGGCCGCAGGTTCCAACAACGCCGACAAGCAGCGGTACTCCGTCTTTTTCCTGCCGTTGGCCCAGGTCTTTTCATTGACCTCGAACCAGCGCTTGTCTTGACCTTGCCGCTCGAAATCATAAATCCAGGTATCCAGTGGCCCCGCAGCTTCACGCTCGGGTTTCAGATCCAGATCCAAGCCAATATGCGCTTGCGCCAGGTACATCACCTTGGCGGCAGCGGTCCGACCGAAGTATTGGGCGTTGGCGAGTTTGTTGATCGCATAACAGCCGATGTTGGCGCGGTAGGTAGCCAAGTCAATGACTTGGGCTTTTGAAAATGGCTTTCGCTGAGGCTCTTCCGTTGTGTCGTCTTGTGATTGGGCGAGCCTCAGCGCGCTCAGCAGTTCGGCCTGCTTGCTGGTTGCGGCCTTAATCTGATGACCCAGCGAATCGCATAAATCCATTAGTTCGTCGATTTTTGCAACAATGCGGTGCTGTTCGGGGAGGGGTGGGAGTGCCGCAATTACTTGCTTCACTTTGTCTTGGGATATGTTCATTTGGCTATCTGCCATTCCCGACTTCATTCTCTCAATTTGGTCACCTCCATATCCCGTGTTTAAAACAAGAGCGCAAAAATCCGGGAAAATCAGATCCCCATAGATCTTAAAACGTATAATTTTGTCGGAGAGCATTAGTTGCGGGCGTACAGTTTTTGCAACGCAACAAACTCCCACACGGTTCTTTGGGCCCGCGCGGGTAATGAGAATGTCGTTTTCTGCGACTTGCGCATCGGGCCGTGGGGCTAATTTTCCAGGAAGAGCCTTATTCTCGTGAGGCCAAAACTGTAAGGCTTGAACAGCGGTCGTTTTGAGTACACCCCACTCATTTTCCCTTGCTGGTTCGTTTTCACATTTCGGGCTCCAGCCAGCATCCATGTATGAAATTAGATCGCCCAATCTTGCCCATTCCCACCCCTGCGGCAACTTATAGGGCTTTTCTTTCTCCGTCACTGACGGCAAGAGCTTGGGTTTCTTGATCTTGCCTTCCTTTACCAGCCGCTGTTTCTCGGCTTCGATCTCTTTCAGCAGTTCCCTGGCGGGCTGGTCGTCCGGGTTTTGCGGGACGAGTTTGCCCATCACCGCCAGTTGCAGGATGGCCTTACGCAGTTCGGCGACGTTTTCCTTGACGGTGTAGAGCTCGCCGAAGTGTTCGGCGAGGAAGGTCTGAGCATGCTGGTGCTGGTCGGGTTCAGCGATGTTCAGCAGTTGCTTGATGGCAGCGGTATGGACGGTCAGGCGCGCCTTCTGCTGGGCGCTGCGCAGTTTTTCCAGTTCATCACAACGTGCCATCAGTTCGTCAATTTTGGCGACGATGTGGTGTTGTTCGGAGATGGGAGGTAAAGGCAGTTCCAGTTCCGCAAACAAAGGTGTTGGCACACGCTTCTGGCCAGCCGAACCTGTCATTCTCGCCGCTGTTGTGGAAATGAACTTTGGGTTCTTCAAGAAAAAAAGAAGGTAGCGTGGGTCAACTGCATCAAATGTGTTGCGAAATATATGAAGCTCAGTTGTTCCGGCACCGATTCCACTGGGGAGGTTAGAGAATACACAAGACTTCGCATTCTCAAAGCATGGGGTAATTTTGGCCATTCCGACATCTCCATCTGCGAAATGTGTATAGCCTTTTCTTATATCACCCCAATGACGCTCTTCAAAAGAATGAAACTCAGAGTAACCCTCCTGAATAAGCGGCATAGGTACAAACCCAGCCAACATATCATCATCTGCATTATTGCGCGGATTGATAAGGCCGATATCACCCAGCCTCACCCATTCCCACCCCCGCGGCAACGCATAGGGTTTCTCTGCGTCCGTGATCGGCGGCAAGGGCTTGGGCTTCTTGATCTTGCCTTCCTTTACCAGCCGCTGTTTCTCGGCTTCGATTTCTTTCAGCAGTTCGCTAGCGGGCTGGTCGTTCGGATCTTGTGGCACCAGCTTGCCCTGCATGGCCAATGTCAGGATCAGCTCGCGCAGCTTCCTGATGCCATCGGGGGCGGCAAAGGCGGTATCGAAGTGCTTTTCCAATAGTTCGGCGGTGTGCTTATTCATGCTCGCCCCCTAGTTCGCGTTCGATCTGTTCGATGCTGGGCAGGCTGGTTTGTAGTTCTTCAGGCAGGGATTCAATCAATTGGTATTCCGCCACGCCGATGG
Source organism: Pusillimonas noertemannii (assembly GCF_003096595.1). Lineage (GTDB taxonomy): Bacteria > Pseudomonadota > Gammaproteobacteria > Burkholderiales > Burkholderiaceae_B > Pusillimonas > Pusillimonas noertemannii. Next base: position 73,453 of record NZ_QEKO01000002.1, read on the forward strand.
GCTGAGTCTTGTCGCGCAATGCGTATTCGGCCACCACGGTGTTCTTACTTTTGCACAGCAACAGGCCGATGGTGGGGTTGTCCTGTTCGGCCTTGACCTGCATATCGACGGCAGTGAGGTAGAAGCTCAACTGGCCGAGGTGTTCCGGTTTGAATTTCTCGGCTTTCAGCTCGATGACCACGTAGCAGCGCAGCTTGAGGTGGTAGAACAGCAGGTCGATGTAGAAGTCGTCACCGCCGACTTCCAGATGAATCTGGCGACCGACGAAGGCAAAGCCCGCACCCAGTTCCAGCAGGAACTGGGTGATGTGCTTGACCAGCGCTGACTCGATTTCCCGCTCGTTGGCTTCCTGGCCAACATCCAGGAAGTCGAACAAGTAGGGATCCTTGAGGGCTTGCCGGGCCAGATCGGTTCCCGGCGCGGGAAGACGGTTGGCGAAGTTGGTGATCGCTTGGCCTTCTCGTTCCAGCAGGCGGGATTCGATATGGATTTCCAGTGTGGCGCGTGACCAGCCGTGTTCCACGGCGCGCTGGGCATAGGCCAGGCGTTGTTCTCGCTGCTTCAGCTTGGCCAGCAACACCAGGTTGTGGCCCCAGGGCAATTGTCCAACAGCCTGTTGGACAATTGCCGCGTCCGGCCAGGCGTCGGCGAAGGAACGCATGTACATCAGGTTGGCGCGGGAAAAGCCCTTCATCTCGGGAAAGGCTGTCCTGAGGTCGTGCGCCAGCCGCTCGATGACCTTGGCCCCCCAGCCCTGCTCAGCCTGCCGCTGCAGGATGTCACGGCCGATCTGCCAGTAGAGCAGCACCAGTTCGCGGTTGACGGCCAGCGCGGCCCGCTGCCGGGCATTGTGGATGCGGTTCTTCAGTTCGCCCAGCCAGTTGGCGTAGCCTTCGGGGGCTGGAACGAGGGAGACGGGCTTGTCGCTCATTCCGCTTGCCCGCTGGTAGCCTTGAGCGCGGCCAGCAGTTCAGTTTTCAGCGCTTGCTGGGCAGCCTGCAACTGGCGGGTAATGTCCTGGTATTCGGCCATCAGTTCGTCCGGATCACCCAGTTCGACAGCCACCTCGTGCGGGTTCTTGCAGTCCAGGTTGTAGTTGCGAGCAGCCAGATCCTTGGCAGAGACCTTCCAGGCATGCTCGGTGGTCTTGCGTCCCTTGCGTTGCGGGCCGCCCCACCAGGCTTTCTCAAGATCGAATTCCTTAATGGTCAACGGCTTGGAACGGGAATAGCTCTTGTAGCCCTCTGGGTAGGGATGCTCGAAGAACCATACGTCCTTGGTGGGGCCGCCCTTCTCGAAGAACAGGATGTTGGTGGCGATGCTGGTGTAGGGGGCGAACACGCCTTTGGGCAGGCGCACGATGGTGTGCAGGTTGAACTCTTCCAGCAGTTCGCGCTTGAGCGTGGTTTTCACTCCCTCGCCGAACAGAAAGCCATCCGGCAACACCACGGCAGCGCGGCCAGTGTCGTGCCTGAGCAGGTGCATGATCAACGCCATGAACAGGTCGGCGGTCTCGCGGGTCTGATGCTTGGCGAGGAAGTTCTTCTCGATGCCATCCTCTTCCATGCCGCCGAATGGTGGGTTGGTGATGATAATGTCCACCCGGTCGCGCGGGCCATAGTCCTTGAAGGGGCGAGAGAGCGTGTTGTCGTGGCGGATCCGGGTAGGCACGTCGATGCCGTGCAGCATCATGTTGGTCATGGCCAGCATGTGCGGCAGGGGCTTCTTCTCGACGCCGTGGATGTTTTCTTGCAGCAGCCGGTTGTCATCTGGCGTCTTGACCTGCTTTCTGAGGTGCTCGATGGCGCAGGTCAGGAAGCCACCCGTGCCGCAGGCTGGGTCGAGGATGCTTTCGCCGAGTTTCGGGTCGAGGATATCGACCATGAACTGCGTGACCGCACGCGGGGTGTAGTACTCGCCCGCGTTGCCAGCCGACTGCAAGTCGGCGAGGATTTTCTCGTAGATATCGTTGAACAGGTGCCGGTCGCTGGACGAGTTGAAATCCACGTCCTCTTCAATGGTGTTGATCACCTGGCGCAGCAGCGTGCCGGACTTCATGTAGTTGTAGGCATCCTCGAACACCGAGCCGATCACCCGGCCTTGCGCGGACACGCCCGCCTTGGTGGCAAGCTGTTTCAAGGAGGGAAAGAGGTCGTTGTTGACGAAGTCGATCAACTCTTCACCGGTCATGCCTTCCGGATCCTTGGCCCAGTTGCTCCAGCGAAAGCGGCTTTGCAGCGGCGAACGGTAGCTGGACTGGGTCAGTTCCCACTCCTGTTCCTTGTCGTCGAAGATCTTCAGGAACAACAGCCAGCAGATTTGGCTGATTCGCTGGGCATCGCCATCGACGCCGACATCCTTGCGCATGATGTCCTGGATGGCTTTGATAAGAGTTGCGAGTGACATGAATACTTCCTGGGTCTAGTTCTGGTCAGGCGCGGTAGAGCTCACGTTCAAGCTCGCCCACGGCCTGTTGGTATTGGGTCTTGCCGCCAAAGGCACGCACCAGTTCGATCGGTGTGCCCAGGCGGTTGAAGGGAGCGATGGCGAGGATCTGCGTTTCCTCGATGGCGGCCACGCCTTCGTCGGCATACTTGTCGAGCAGGGCTTCGAGCACCTTTTGCGCCTGCTCGCCATACTTGGCGAAGTAATGGCGCTTCTTGACCTGCTCGGCCCGCTCCTTGCGCGTGAGTGGGGGCTGGTCCCAGGCCACGTGGCATAGCAGATCGAAGGGGTCGAAATCCTTGCCGGATTGCTTGTCCACCTCGTCGGCCAAAGCCTCGAAAAAGATGCCTTGATGAGCCAGCTCGTCGATGATGGCCTGCTTCTTTTCGGCCTTGCTCCAATGGCGCAGGAAATCGTCGAGTGACGCGAACTCCTTGGCCAGGGTGTTACGGGTGTAATCCTTCAGGGACTCGGTGATCAGTTTGCCGTTGGCGTCGAAGTACTGCACCCGCTCGGCCACCACCTTGACCTCGACATTGGCGACAACGTAACGACGCACGTTGGTGCCTTCCTCGCCTGGCAGCGGTTCGGCTACGCCGCCGGGGGACGTGGGGTTGTCGTCCGGCGTGGGATAGGTGAATTCATCGTCAGGCGACGCCTCCCCTTCTTCTTCATCTGGAGGAAGCGGTGGCTCGCCCGGGCCTGGCTCATAGATCTGGACGGGATCGCCGTCGAAAGCCGGATCGGCGAACAGCTCGGTCGCTTTCTTGAAGTCGAGAATGGTGAACCAGTACTTGTCGAAGTCTTCATTTATGCGCGTCCCGCGACCGATGATCTGCTTGAACTCGGTCATGGACTGGATACGTTGATCCAGCACAATGAGCTTGCAGGTCTGGGCATCGACGCCCGTGGTCATCAGCTTGGAAGTGGTCGCGATGACGGGGTATTTGCTTTCCGGGAAGATGAAGTTGTCCAACTCCATCTTGCCTTCTTCATTGTCGCCGGTGATGCGCACGACATAGCGGTGGTTCTGCGCCACCAGGTCGGCGTTTTCGTTGACCAGCGCCTGGCGCATGCGTTCGGCATGGTCGATGTTGTCGCAGAAGACGATGGTCTTGTCGAAGCGGTTGCTGGCTTTCAGGTACTCACTGATCTTGCGCGCCACCACGTGCGTGCGCTGTTCCAGTACCAGCGTCTTGTCAAAATCACGCTGGTTGTAGATACGGTCTTCGATCTCGTTACCGTGCTTGTCGAGCATGCCCTTGTCGGGACGCCAGCCGGTCAGGTCTTTGTCCAGGTCGATGCGCACCACCTTGTAGGGTGCGAGAAAGCCATCGTCGATGCCCTGGCGTAGCGAGTAGGTGTAAATGGGCTCGCCGAAGTAGTCGATGTTGGAAACGTCCTTGGTTTCCTTGGGCGTCGCGGTCAGACCGATCTGTGTGGCGGAGTGGAAATACGTCAGGATCTCGCGCCAGGCCGAATCTTCGGCAGCACTGCCCCGGTGGCATTCGTCGATCACGATCAGGTCGAAGAATTCCGGGCTGAACTGTTTGTAGATGTTCCGTTCTTCTTCGTTACCGGTGACGGCTTGGTAAAGTGACAGGTAGATCTCATACGACTTGTTGGCTTGTCGCCTCTGGATCTTGGTCATCGCAGCGCCGAACGGCTTGAAGTCGTTGGTCATGGTCTGATCGACCAGGATGTTGCGGTCAGCCAGAAACAGGATGCGTTTCTTGGCACGCGACTTCCACAACCGCCAGATGATCTGGAAGGCGGTATAGGTCTTGCCTGTACCCGTGGCCATCACCAGCAGAATGCGCTTCTGCTCTTTGGCTATCGCCTCGATGGTCTTGTTAATGGCAAGCAACTGGTAGTAGCGGGGCATCTTGTTACTGCCATCGCTGTAGTAGTCCTGGGCCACCAGGGCCTGCTGCTGCGTGCTCAGCCCCTGGTGCTCTGCCCACCACCGCCACAGCGTATCGGCACTGGGGAACTCGTCTAGGCCCAGTTCGCGCTCGATCACACCGTCCTTGGCGATCTTGTTGTGGAACAGGAAGCCGTCTCCATTGCTGCTGAATACGAAAGGCACTTGCAGCATGTCGGCATAGCCAAGCGCCTGTTGCATGCCCGAGCCGACAGCGTGCTTGTTGTCCTTGGCTTCGATGACGGCGATGGGCAGGTTGGGCTTGTGGAACAGCACATAGTCGGCGCGCTTGTGCTGACCGCGCGTGTGCAGTTTGCCGCGTACGATGATGCGACCCTTGGTCAGCAGGAACTCTTCTCGCACCTGGGTCAGAACATCCCATCCGGCCTTTTCCAGAGCAGGCGTGATGAACTTAGTGCAGATATCGCGCTCACTGAGTGTCTGCTTATTCATAGCCTGTCCCCCCTCCGTACTGGCACTTTTATCTGTGCCTGCTTGCCTGCTACTGGGCTGAAGCCGTATCAATTCGTGACGATTATCCTCGATAACAACTATCAGAGGGCTCGAATGTCGTCAGCTTCCTCTAAAAAATGGGGTAATACACGCTTCATTACCCTATTTTCAATTGCCTATTACCTTTATTTTCGCAGTAGGTATCAACCTGAAAATTCAGCACCGACTAATCAGACGTTGAACAAGAAATTCAACACATCCCCGTCCTTCACCACATATTCCTTGCCTTCAGCCCGCATCTTGCCGGCCTCTTTCGCGCCCTGCTCGCCCTTGCAGGCGATGTAGTCGTCGTAAGCAATGGTTTGCGCGCGGATGAAGCCGCGTTCGAAGTCGGTGTGGATGACGCCGGCGGCCTGGGGGGCCGTGTCGCCGATGCGGATGGTCCAGGCGCGCACTTCCTTCACGCCGGCGGTGAAATAGGTTTGCAGGCCCAGCAGGGTGTAGGCGGCGCGGATGACGCGGTTCAGGCCGGGCTCGTCCATGCCCATGTCTTCCAGGAACACGGTCTTGTCTTCGTCGTCGAGCTCTGCGATCTCGGCCTCGACGGCGGCGCATACGGCCACGACCGGCGCGTGCTCGGCTTCGGCGTACTTGCGCACGGCATCCAGGTGCGGGTTGTCGTTGAAGCCGTCTTCGCGCACGTTGGCCACATACATGCAGCGCTTGGCGGTGATGAAGCAGAACTGCTTGATCAGGGCGAGTTCGTCTTCGTCGAGCGAAAGCGAGCGTATGGGGCGGGCTTCGTTCAGGACGGGAATCAGCTTTTCAAGCGCGGCCACCATCTTGATGGCTTCTTTGTCGCCGGAACGTGCCGTCTTTTGATGACGCTGCAAGGCTTTTTCGGCGGAAGCCAGGTCGGCCAGGGCCAGCTCGGTGTTGATGACCTCGATGTCGGAAATGGGGTCGACGCGGCCGGCAACGTGAACGACGTTCTCGTCTTCGAAGCAGCGCACCACGTGCACGATGGCGTCGGTTTCGCGGATGTTGGCCAGGAACTGGTTGCCCAGGCCCTCGCCCTTCGATGCGCCCGCCACCAGGCCGGCGATGTCGACGAACTCGACCACGGCCGGCAGCACACGCTCGGGCTTGACGATTTCAGCCAGCGCGGCCAGCCGGGCGTCGGGCACCTCGACCACGCCCACGTTGGGCTCGATGGTGCAGAAGGGATAGTTTTCCGCCGCAATGCCCGCCTTGGTCAGGGCGTTGAACAAAGTAGATTTTCCGACGTTGGGCAGGCCAACGATGCCGCATTGCAAAGCCATGGAGATCCTGAAAGTTGAATGAAGCGAGAAATCGCAAGCAAATAGTATCTATTTTAACCGGCCGGCGGGGGCTGTCGCCCGTGGCGCAGGCTTCGGCACAGGGAATCGTTTCTAAGCAGGCGGCAGGGGCATCCACTGCAGGGCCAGCCACACCACCAGCAAGGGCCCGCCATTGAACATTCCGTGCAACAGCATGCTTGCGCCTATGCCCCGCCGCACGCGCAGCCAGGCCAGCGCCAAGCCGGTAAGCCACTGCGGCAGTACCAGCAAGGGCATCAGCCACCAAGGCGTCTGGTTCAACGAGAAGTTGTTGAGGTGAACCGCCGCGAACAGCAGGCAAGAGCCATGCACCACCCAGGGGAATATGCGCAGATAGGCGCGGCGCCAGCGCCAGGGCAAGGCTGCGGGCCTGGCCGGAACGCGCCGCAAATACGGCCACCAACACAGCAACACCACCATGCCCGCCAGCGCCACGGCATACCAGCGAGGCCCCGACAGCAGCGCCACCACGCAGGCCGGCACCAGCCAGACCGCGCGGCCCGGCTGGCGAAGGCCATGCCGGAAAGTCAATTCTTCGACGATGGGCGCCCACAGCAAGGCCTGCAGCCAGGGAATATTGCCCAGGTCGAGCCGGTGCTCTGCCCCGCCTGCGCCGGCGGCGGCCAGGGCGATGGGGCCCAGGAACAGCAAGTTGATCGCCCACAGCACGCAGGCCCAGCGAAACAGGCGCCCCACCGACACATCTGGGAACCAGTCCATCCATTCGCCGTGGCCGCCCCGCCTGCCCGGAAGGCGCGGAGCTATGCGGGGCCTGGCCACGAAGCGCAGGAAGTCGCGCCACTCGTCGCGAAACCTCAGGGTATGCGTGCCGTAGGCGCCGGTTGCCACTCAAGCGCCCTGGACACTGTTGCCGCCATGAAGCTGCTGCATGGCCTGGTCGAAATCGCCGCGCAGCAATGCCGGCACGACCACCCGGCAGCGTTCCAGGGCTTTTTCGATTTCAAGAAGCTCGTCGCGCCGCGGCGGCGCCAGCACGAAACCCACGACCTGCTGCGCCAGGCCCAGCGAGCGAGGATGGCCGATGCCGATGCGCAGCCGCCAGAAGGCGGGACTGGAGAAAACCGACTGGATGTCCCGCAAGCCATTGTGGCCGGCGTGGCCGCCGCCCTGCTTGATCTTGGCCTGGCCCGGCATGAGGTCGAGCTCGTCGTGCAGCACCAGCACCTGCTCGGGCGTGAGCTTGTAGAAGCGCATCAGCGCGCCCGCCGCCTGGCCCGAACGGTTCATGAATGTGGTGGGCTTGGCCAGCAGCACGGCCTCGCCGTTGACCCGCGCCTTGGCGACCCAGGCCGAAAAACCCTTTTCGAGCGTAAAGGAGGCATGCAGGTCGTCAGCCAGCTGGTCGGCCAGCCAGAACCCCGCGTTGTGGCGCGTGGCTTCGTACTCGGGGCCCGGGTTGCCCAGGCCGATGATGAGGCGAATGGGAGGTTTCATAAAATGATGTGGCCGATGGGCACTTGCGCGCACACGGCTTGGGCGGCACCGCAAGGCGGTTCCATGCAAAGCGCCTATCGTAAAGCAAAGCCCCCTGTGGTGCACACCAGAGGGGGCTTTGCCGGAGCCATGTGAACATGGGCTGCGCCCGCGTTCGGCTCCAGAGTGCCGGAAGCGATTACTCGGCTGCGGGTTCGTCGCCCGAAGCGGCTTCGCCGCCTTCTTCAGCATCGTCGGCCGCCGAAGCACCGCCGCCCTTGACCAGAGCGGTGGCCAGCGCGGGGTTGGCTGCTTCGCCTTGGCCTACGAAGGTTACGCCCTTGGGCAGCTGGATGTCGGCCAGGTGCAGCGTGGCACCGGCTTCGAGGGAGCTGAGGTCGACTTCGATGGCCTGGGGCAGGTCGGCCGGCAGGCAGGTGATTTCAAGTTCGGTCAGAACGTGGCTGATGATGGCCTTGCCCACCTTGACCGCGGGCGAGGAATCGCCGTTGACGAAGTGCAGGGGCACTTTGGTGGTCAGGGCCTGCTTGGCCAGGACGCGCTGGAAATCGACGTGCAGGACCTGCTGCTTGTACGGGTGCCATTGCACTGCGCGCAGCAGTACTTGCTGGCTCTTGCCGTCAAGCTGCATGTCGAGAATGGAAGCGTGGAAGGCTTCTTTGCGCAGGGCGTGGAAGATTTCGTTGTGATCCAGCTCGATGCTGAGGGGCGACTCGGTGCCGCCGTAAACAATGGCGGGAACACGGCCAGCGTTGCGCAGGCGGCGGCTCGCACTCGTACCTTGTACGCTACGCTGAGTGGCGTTGAATTTCATGGAAATACTCCAAATGCAAGGGGCTGAAGCCCCGTTCAAAAACGCAGCGCAAGGCGCTGCGCGCTAACGCCTTCCTGCCGCGACCAGCAGGAAGGCGAATGAGTTTACTCGACGAACAGCGAGCTGACCGACTCGGCGTTGGAAATGCGCAGCATGGTTTCGCCCAGCAGCGAAGCGCAGGACAGCTGGCGGATCTTGCCGCAGGCGCTGCCTTCTTCGGACAGCGGGATGGTGTCGGTAACCACGAGTTCGTCGAGCTCGGATTCGTTGATGCGGCTGATGGCGCCCCCCGACAGGACCGGGTGGGTGCAATATGCGTAGACGGCGCGCGCACCGCGCTCTTTAAGCGCCTGCGCGGCCTTGCACAGCGTGCCCGCCGTATCGACCATGTCGTCCATGATGATGCAGGTGCGGCCGTCGATTTCGCCGATGATGTTCATGACCTCGGACACATTGGCACGCGGACGCCGCTTGTCGATGATGGCCAGGTCGGCCTCGAGCTGCTTGGCCAGGGCCCGTGCGCGCACCACGCCGCCGATGTCGGGGGAAACCACCACGACATCCTTGTAGTTGCGGCGCCAGATGTCGCCCAGCAAAATGGGGCCGGCATAGACGTTGTCGACGGGAATGTCAAAAAAGCCCTGTATCTGGTCGGCGTGAAGATCCATGGTCATGACGCGGTCGACGCCGACGACCTGCAGCATGTTGGCCACCACTTTGGCCGAAATGGCAACGCGCGCCGAACGGGGCCGGCGGTCTTGCCGGGCGTAGCCGAAATAGGGAATGGCGGCGGTGATGCGCCCCGCCGAGGCCCGGCGCAGTGCGTCGACCATGACCATGACTTCCATCAGGTTGTCGTTGGTGGGAGCACAGGTGGGCTGCAGGACGAATACGTCTTTGCCACGGACGTTTTCATTGATTTCGACCATGACCTCGCCGTCGGAGAAACGGCCTACGGTCATTTTGCCGAGCGACATGTCCAGATGATTGACAACGTCGACCGCCAGACGGGGGTTGGCGGTGCCGGTGAAGATCATGAATCTGTCATTTGCCATGATGGATGAGATTCCGTGGCGTCAATTAAAAAGCTGTTGACGCGCGCCGGTGAAGCACGCAGACTCAACAGCTTGTTGTACGCGCCAATGGCCGTTAGCCATGACTGCGTGAAAATGGCTGGGGAAGAAGGATTCGAACCTTCGCATGCTGGAATCAAAATCCAGTGCCTTAACCAGCTTGGCGATTCCCCAATTAATCTTTTGTCCAATACCGCAAGGGATGATCGAGCAACCCGTGGCAAGCCCAAGCTGCTTCGATGACCGGAACCGTGTCGCCACAGTAGGGTATTTTACCGATAATTTTCTGCTGATTCAGCAGGGCCTGCTCATGCGTTACAAACTCTGCAAAAAGGCAGGCACCCGAACCCGTCATGCGTGCGCATATACCGTTCTGCCTTAAAAAAGCCAAGGCTTTTTCTATAACAGGATAGCGCGCCCTAACTACAGGTTCAAGGTCGTTGCGGCCAAAAAAAACACCGCAACTGCCATTCAAGCCGCTTTCAAGCGTTTGCTTCGCTTGCCCGCCTTTCGCTTGCAACTGATGCCTAAGCACCCAATCAGCAAAGACCGACATTTTGATGCTTTTTGTGTCACGTGTCAAGCCAGGGTCGGTAAAAACATGGGGCGTCGAAACATGCTGGGCAGGCTGCGCAACAAGGTAGGCCCGTTCGGGCAGGTCGACACCCGTCAATACCTCACCCACGCCTTCGGCAAAGGCGGGTTGCCCGTACACAAAAACGGGTACGTCGGCGCCCAGCGGCAGCGCCAGTTCCATCAACTGGCGGCGGTTCAGGCCGGTTTCCCACAGGCGATTGAGCGCGATCAGCGTGGTTGCCGCGTCACTGGAGCCCCCGCCCAGCCCGCCACCGGCGGGAATACGCTTGTCGCAGGAAATCCGTGCCCCCCACTTGGCTCCGGTGGCCTGCTGCAGGGCCCTGGCCGCCCTGACGATCAGGTTCTCTTCGGCGGGCAAGCCGGGAATCTCGTGGTCGCACACGACAAGGCCGTCGCTGCTGCGTTCGAAATGCAGCATGTCGCACAAGTCGATGAAGCGGAATACCGTCTGCAGCAAATGGTAGCCGTCTTCACGGCGCCCTGTGACGTGCAGGAACAGGTTCAGCTTGGCCGGCGCGGGAACGTCGTACAGGCGCATGGCCCGCTATGGGTCGATGACCAGCCGCAGGCTGATGTCGCGCGCCGGCTCGGTGCGGCGCAGGCGCAGCAGGCGGGGGCCCAGCTCGTCGTAGCGAGAGAGCTCGACCCGCCAGCCGTTCTGGGCAAAGCGCGAAAGCCGGCCGTCGGCGTCTTTCTCTACGTGTTCAGAGGGGCCGGGGGCAAGCCGTCCGCGCAGCCAGTCGCGCAGGCCGCCTACGGGAATGGGACTGCCCAGCACCTGCTCGACCAGCGCATCGGGGTCGGCGGCCGCCTCGGTGGAGCCGTCGCTGCGCGTAAGCAGGGCGCGGCCCGGCTGGACGTCGATACGCGCCAGCGTATTGCCCAGGGGGTTGGCCAGGTCGAGCCGCTGCCCGCCCGCCGTGTCGCGCCAGGCGAAGCCGCCCTGCACGGCGTCTTGCTTGCCGCCGCGGTGTTCAACCAGCAGCGCGAAACGCCCGCCACGGTCAAAAGACGGCCCGTCGGCCGCTTGGTCGATGCGGGGCGGCGAGGCACATCCGGCCGCCAGCATGGTGGCTAACGCCAGGCTGCCCATCAAGAGCACGCGACGCGCGGGAAGAAAGGTTTCTGGCATCAGCGCGATACTCCGAAGCGCTTCATCGTTTTGTTCAGCACTTCATTGTCGGTGTCTTTTTCTAGCGCGGCACGCCATACGCGGCGGGCCTCGTCGCGCTGGCCCAACTGCCACAGCACCTCGCCCAGGTGCGCCGCGACGTCGGCCGCGGGCATCAGTTCGTACGAGCGCTCGAGATACTCGCGTGCGGCGTCAAAGTCGCCCACGCGGAAGAAATACCAGCCGACGCTGTCAAGAATATAGGGATTGTCGGGCTCGAGCTCGAGCGCGTGCTCGAGCAGGTCGCGGGCCTCGTCCAGCCGCGTGTTCTGGTCGACAAAAGTGTAGCCCAGCGAGTTGTAGGCATTAGCGTCGTCGGGCTCGAGCTCGATGACACGCCGCATAAGTGTCTCGAAATCGTCGAAGCGGCCCTGCCTTTCATACAGCATGGCAAGGTCGTATTTGATCTCGGACGTGTCGGGAAGGTCTTTATCGGCCTTGACCAGCACTTCGACCGCCTGCTCGGTGCGGCCCGCCTCGCGCAAAATGGAGGACAGCGTCAGGGCAATGACGGCGCGCTCGCGGTTGTCGGCCGGCTTGAGGGCATCGATGGTGCGCCGGGCCTGGGCCAGATTGCCCTGCCGGCTTTCAAGCACAGCCTTGTGGATACGCGCCTGGAACATCAGCGAAGGGTCGTCGATCTGCTCAAGCTGCCGTATGGCCTCGGCCAGATCGCCCTGCTTTTCTGCGATCTTCACCAGCATCAGCCGGGCGTCCGAGGCGTCGCCCATGGCGTTGCTGGCCCGGTCGTCGACCGACTGGCGCCGCTGGGTCTGCACATTGACATATTGCAGCAGCAGGTTGCGCGCCGCATCGAGCCGATTGCCGCGGAAATTGATCTCGGCCTCGGTGTACAACAGGTCGAAATCTTCGGGCGTGCGCTGGCGCAGGACATGCACCACCTGCAGGGCGCCGTCGAAATCACCCCGCCGGACCAGATGATTGGCCAGCAGGAGCTGGGTCTTGGACGCATCGGGATGCGCCTGTATGAAGGCGCGCGTTTCAGCCAGCGCCGCCTCGGGGTCGACGCTCATGCCGTATTCGAGCACCCGCTGGGCGGCTGATTCCAGGCCCGAGTCAAGGGCCTGGGCCTGATGGGCCTCGTCAAGCGCGCGTGCGGGGTCGCCGGCCGCCCAGGCGGCATCGGCCAGCACGACATGCGAGATCGGAAGCGAACGAACCGGCTGGCGCAAAGTGCGCTCGAGTACGTCGAGGGCCACGTTTTTGTCGTTGAGCTTGGAAATGATGGCGGCCGCCTGCAGGATGGCGGTGTCTTTGTCGTCGGCCTTTTCGATGCGTTGCCACAACGCCGACGCCATGCCGTCCGTCTGGCCGTTCGAGGCGGCCAGCGCCAGCGAACTGGCCACCGCCTCGGGGTCGCCCGGCGCCAGCAGCACCCATTGCTGGGCCGCCTCGTTTGCACGCGCCATGTTGCGGTCGATAATCGATGCCCGGAACGCCTTTTGAGCCAGGCGCGGATCAGAGGTATCCTTTGCCAGGCTCAGGAACTGCGCGCTGGCAACGTCAAAGTCGCCGCGCTGGGCGGCGATTTCGGCCAGCAAGATGCGGTACAGCAGCTCGGAGGTAAGGCTGATCGCCGGCGGTTCGCCGGCGCGCAAGCGTATCTGCTCGACGACCTCGTCTTGCGCCGCATGCCCCGTCGCGGGAAACTGTACACACAAACTTGCCGATACTGCCCAAAACAGAAGACTGGATAGTTTCATTCATCAACCGCCGCTGCGGCGCCGATTCGAGAAGCGCAAAATGGCGAAAATACATAATCAGATTTAGCGATGTTAGCACCCTGCCATGCCCGAGCTCCCAGAAGTTGAAACCACACGTCGCGGAATTGCGACGGTCATGCCCGGCCAGCCGCTGCGCCACCTGCTGGTGCACGAACCGCGGATGCGCTGGCCGGTGCCCCCCGACCTGTCCGCCCGCGTGGCCGGCCAGACCGTGCGAAGCTGCGAACGGCGCGGCAAATACCTGCTGCTGAACTTCGACCACGGTACCATGATCATCCACCTGGGAATGTCCGGTTCGCTGCGCAGCGCGCCGCCGGACGAACCCCGGCGCAAGCATGACCACATCGAATGGATATTCGACCACGCCCGCTTCCTGCTGCATGATCCGCGCCGCTTCGGCGCCGTGCTTTGGCACGACAGCCGCGACGGCCCCCTGCTGGCGCACCCCCTGCTGGCCAGGCTGGGGGTAGAGCCGTTCGGCCCCGACCTTGTTCCGGCTTTCCTGCATGCGCAGATGCGCGGCAAGCGCGTGGCCATCAAGCAGGCCCTGCTGGCGGGCAACATCGTGGTCGGCGTGGGCAATATCTATGCCTCGGAAGCCCTGTTTCGCGCCCGCATCCATCCGTCCACCCCCGCGGGCCGCCTGTCGCTCCAGCGCTGCGAGCGGCTGTGCGAAGCCATCAAGGCCACGCTGCAAGACGCCCTGGCCTCGGGCGGCAGCACGCTGCGCGACTATGTCAACGCCTCGGGCCAGCCAGGCGCTTATTTCGAGATACACGCAGCCGTGTACGACCGCGAGAAACAGCCCTGCAGGGTGTGCACCACGCCCATCCGCCGCATCGTGCAAGGCCAGCGGGCCACGTATTACTGCCCGAGCTGCCAGCGGCGCTAATAGCGCCGCCCCGCCGGGCGGCCAGTTTTTACCGCAAGCAAAGCCGGCCCCTTTTGCCTGCGCGCCTGGGGAAATCTACTTCGCGGGCGGCTGGAAATGGCTTTCTATGCCCTGCCAGCACTCGGAGTAATCGGACTGCCTCAGCGGACTCTCCAGGGCGAACCGGGTCGGGCGGATGACATGGCGCGTTTCGAACATGAACGCCATGGTGTCTTCCACCTTGCGGGGCCGGGCTACGTCGGCAACTGATGCCTGTGCGAAGGTTTCGGCATCGGGACCATGGCCGGTCATGCAATTGTGCAAGCTGCTTCCTCCCGGTACAAAGCCCTCTGCCTTGGCGTCGTAGGTGCCGCGAATCAGCCCCATGTACTCGCTGGCTATGTTGCGATGGAACCAGGGCGGCCGAAAGGTATTTTCAGCCACCAGCCAGCGGGGAGGGAAAATCACGAAATCGATGTTGTCGACACCAGGCGTATCGCTTGGCGATTGCAACACCAGGAAGATGGACGGGTCAGGGTGATCGAAGCTGATGCTGCCCAGCGTATTGAAGCGGCGCAGGTCGTATTTGTAGGGCGCATAGTTGCCATGCCAGGCAACCACGTCGAGCGGCGAATGATCCATGTCGGCCTGCCACAACAGCCCGCCGAACTTCGTAATGAGCTTGAAGCGGCCGGCCAGGTCTTCGTAGGCTGCCTGCGGCGTCATGAAATCGCGCGGGTTGGCCAGGCCGTTCGAGCCTATCGGCCCCAGATCCGGCAATTGGAACAAGGCGCCGAAGTTCTCACAGACGTAGCCTCGCGCTTCGCCGTCGGGCAGTATCACGCGAAACCGGACACCGCGAGGAATGACGGCGATTTCCAGGGGCTCGATGTCTATGCGCCCCATTTCAGTGTCCAGCTGCAAGCGCCCCCGTTGGGGAACGATGAGCAGTTCGCCGTCGGCATCGCAAAAGAACTGATCCGTCATCGAGCGGTTCGCCGCATAGACGTGGACAGCGCAACCGCTCATCTGGGTGGCGGAGCCGTTGCCAGCCATGGTTCTTAATCCGGCGACGAAATCCGTGGCAAGTTCGGGTATGGGCACGGGGTTCCAGCGTAGCTGATCAGGGGGCGTCGCAGGCACCGTATTGAAATCCGCCACGAGGTGTTCGCTGGAAAGCGGTTCAAATGGCCGATGCACGGCGGCCGGCCGAATACGGTACAGCCACGACCGGCGGTTGCGGCTGCGTGGCGCGGTAAAAGCCGTACCCGAAAGCTGCTCGGCATACAGGCCGTAAGCAACTCTTTGGGGCGAATTCTGTCCGACGGGCAAGGCGCCGGGCAACGCTTCCGTAGCGTGTTCATTGCCAAAGCCCGACATATAGCCGCCTGGAGAAGTTGATGGCGGCCCACTTTCAAAGGCGGGGGATTCCGGCATATTGGTTTCCTTTTCCGTATTGCTCATGCCAATTTTGCAGCCGCAGGCTCGATATGGCCAACGCTTTCGGATAAAGGCGCGCCCGCTGCTTCCTGGCGCTCGGCCTCTATCTGACGGTCGATCATCCAGCGAAACTGCCCAAGCGCGGCGTCCAGGCCGCAAGCCACCGGCTCGAATGCCGGATCGGCCTTCAGGCTATCGGCCTGAGCCGTGATCATTGCCTTGTCCTCACCGAAGGCGGTAAGAACGCTTTTGTAAAGCGCCTGGTTCACCGCCTCGTCGTCCCGGTCGAAGTTGCGCGGCTGGGCGAAAAAATAATGGCAGGAGTTCTCGGTCTCGGGGGTGACGACCTGGCAATGGCGAAACTCAATGGCCTCGTCGCGATGGCCTTTCTCTGCCCCGCTGCCGGCCGGCGCAAAGCCGGAATCCATGATGAGGACTCCCGGCAATAGAAAGTCGTAGTTATTCCACCGGTCTACATTGCCCGATATGCCTTTTGCCCGTACCAGCTTTTCGGCAAACGGAGCGGGAGGACGATCCATGAACCAGCGCGTAATCCTCAAGCCACGTGGAAGACGTTCAATTTTAGAACGCAGCTGTGCGTATTCTTCGCTTCCGCCCAGGGTATTGGCATGCACATAGGCCAGATGGGAAAAGTCGAGCAAGTTGTCATTCAGCAGTTGATAGTTGACATCGAAATGCAGATATCCGGGTGGGGTACAAGCCCAGCCCGGGTCATCGAGCCAATGTGTGTCGGGAATGAGCGCTTCATCGGCCTGCTCCGGATCGCCCATCCACAGCCAGACCCAGCGCGAACGCTCTACGACCGCGTAGCTGCGAACGCGCGCCTTGGGCGGAATCTTGTCGTAGCCGGGTATCTCGATGCACACGCCATTGATGTCGAACAAGAACCCGTGGTACATGCAACGAATGTTGTCGCCTTCTTTGCGGCCTATGGAAAGAGGCGCGCCGCGGTGGCAGCATCTGTCGTCCATGGCATGGAGGGCGCCCGCCCGGTCTCTCCAGAATACGAGACGCCTGCCGCAAATAGTGCGTGTGAACAAGGCGTCGGATTGAATTTCGTGCGCCCACCCAGCAACATACCAGCAATTCTTCATAAACATTGACATTGCGCGTCCTCCATTTCTTGGATTCCACTATCAGGCGGGCTCAGCCGCCTGTCCGATCAATTCATGCAGCCGATCAGGGCTGTCGATCTCCAGCATTGCAAGCAAGGCAAAGCGGCTCAGCAGCATCAGAGCCTGCTCGTGATCAAGTTCGCCCAGCGCGCGACAGAGCGCGGTGTAGACCGCATCGAGTTCCTGGTCAGTCATGCCATGCCTCCTTCACGGCCCCGCCCGACATGGAGCACAGGGCCGTTGCAAGCACGGAAGCCGACAACGAGCGCCAACGTCCGAAGACATAGCCATCGGGACGAACCAGATACGCCGTGCCGGGCTCGGCGTCGTAAAGAGCGGCCATTCTTGCGCCGGAATCGACGACATGCTCCTGGGCTACAGGTTCGAGCATGGACGAGCAGACGAACAGGAGCCGAACCGCCCATTCTGCAGGCAGTTCCTTGACAGCCCGGGAGGCCTCGCACGCGGCATCAGGCCCGTTGCCAAACACAAGCAACAGGTATTCGCCCGGCCTGAGCAGTTGCGTCAGATGGATGGAGCTTTGCCGGCCCTTGGCGTCGATCAGCCGCAAAGGCAGGTTCTGCAATACAGATCCGCGCTGCGGCCCATGACGGAACAATTCTTCGTCATCGTGCTGCGCCAATGCCGAAGACTCTGCATAGCGGATGGCACTGGTTTGGCGCGGGTTGATCAGCGGGCGCACCCCGGGCGCCTTCGAAGCGAGGCTCAGGACCGCCCGCCTCATCAGCTGGAACCCATTTGATGGCGGAGCCATGAACTCGGTGCTTTTCATGCCCTGCTGCAGGTTTTCGCGGGCGGCATGCGCGCGCTCGGACGAATACGAGTCGAGCAGTTCTTCGCCGGCGCCCCGGCCAACTACATGCGCAAGCTTCCAGGCAAGATTGTCGGCGTCGTCAATGGCGGAATTGGCGCCGCGCACGCCGAAAATAGGCACGAGATGCGCGGCGTCGCCCACGAAGAAAACCCGCTCGTGCCGGAAATGCTCGAGGGCCAGCGCATTGGCCCGGTACAGCGAGATCCATAAGGGAGCCCATTTGCCCGTTTCGTCGATCATTTCAAGGTGGGCCTGGATGCGGGGCAGTACGTTTTCGGGCAAGACCGCCTTTTCAGGGTCTTCGTCCTTTCCAATCTGATAATCGATGCGCCAGATGTTATCTGGTTGCCGGTGCATGAGTATCGTTTCGCCGGGATTGGAAGGCGGGTCGAACCAGGCGAGCCTTTCAGTGGGCAGGTTGGTCTCGAGCTCGATGTCGGCAATGACATAGGCGCCCTCGTAGGCTGTTCCACGCAACGAGAGGCCCAGCGCATCGCGGACGGTGCTGCGGCCACCGTCACATGCGGCGAGCCACTCGCCTTCAAGGGTGTGGCGCCGGCCTTCATGCTCTACCTCGACCACGACCGACCCACTACGCTGCTCGAGACCGATCAGCCGGCTGGACCAGCGGATATCGACCAGGCCGGCGTGTTTCTCAAGAGCGCGAACCAGAAATTCTTCGACATAGTATTGCTGGATATTGATCATCGGCGGCAGGTGCTGATCATCGTCCTGGGGCATCGAAAAGTGCAGTACCTCTTGCTGGCGATAGAAGGACCGGCCGCTGGTCCAGGCAAGCCCTTTGTCGAGCAAAGCGCCCGCGATACCAAGGCGCTCGAATATCTCGAGGCTACGCCTGGAAATACAAATGGCGCGACTGCCGAAACAGACGCTATCGTCCGCCTCGAGGACGACTGAACGAACCCCTTGAACGGCTAAGGCCAGGGCGAGGGTAAGCCCCGCCACCCCGCCGCCCGCAATGACCACGGGTTGCCGTTCTACCCGTCCCTTGTCATGCCATACGCTTTTTCGCTTTACGAATTCAAAGGGGTAGGGTTTCAGTGCCGTTGACACCATGTTGCTGGCCTCCGGTTGGGCAACTAGGGCACGTACTTCCAGGCGCCGTCCTGGATCTTTACCAAGACCTGACTGCGCGCGTCCGCGCCGTTATGGTCGTCGGCCGACATGGTGTATACACCTTCCGTCAGCACCACATCTTTTATGTCGTTCTCGAGGGCGTTTCGCAGGGCCACTCGAAAGTCTGGCGTACCTGGTTTGGCGGACTTCAAGGCAACCGGTATCGCTTGCTCGAGCAACAAAGCGGCGTCCCATGCCATGCCGCCGAACAGCGAGCGCGACCCCTTGCCATATTTCTTTTCAAATGCCTCGACATAACTCAGGGCCACAGGCTTGATCACGTTGTCGTCAGGCAACTGCTCAGCAACGAGCAAAGGAGCCACGGTAACCAGCGTGCCATTCAGCGCCTTGCCCCCGACCCGCAAGTAGTCGTTGTTTGCCACCGCCTGCGTCTGATATTGTGTGCCGGAGTATCCCCGGTTCTTCAACTCAATTTGCGGCATGGCCGCAGGCGTTCCAGCCGCCGCAATGAAAACGGCGTCGGGGTTTTTTTCCTTGATCTTCAGTGCCTGCGACACGAAGGAAGTATCGGTCGCCCCAAAACGCTCGACACTGACGATCTCGATTCCCGCCGAAGGAGCCACTTTCTTGGCTTCGTCGATGAACACCTGCCCATAGGCATTGTTGGTTGCGATAATGGACAGCGTTTTTTCGCCTTTCTTTTTCATGCTGTCGAAAATCACATTAAGCTGGATTTCTTCGGATGGGGGCATTTTGAAGGCCCAGGTCCGGGCGCCGGTTTGCGGCAGCACCACTGCCCCGCCCCCTGAAAGAGAAATCATGGGAACCTTGACTTCTCCGGCGACCTGCATGGCGGCCAGCGCCGTGGGCGTCACCGAGGGCCCCACTAGAATGTCGACGTTGTATTCGCTGATGAGCTTGCGCGCCGCCACCGAAGCTGCAGTAGGGTCGGACGCATCATCCAGCACGGTGACAGCAAGCTTCTGGCCTGCGACTTCGGTAGGCCACATTGTGATGGTTTGCTGCTCGGGGATGCCCAGCGAAGCCGCCGGGCCCGTCAGCGACAGAATCACGCCGACTTTTACGTCTGCATGCGCCAGCCCAAACGCCGAACATGCCGCCAACACTACAAATAATTTTGTGAAAATACGCATGGTTTGTCTCCCGTTGCTAAAATATTTTCTACGCTTATAGCGCTATTTTTTAGACATTTTTATTGTCTATTAATAAAACTCTATATTTTCAAGGTTTTCTTGTCAACGGTTTTATTTCTTCTTTCTACCGGGTCAACTACCCATATCCGTCCGCACTCGAATACAGCCCACTCATCACTGGAAGCCACATCCCATGTCCGCATCTCCTTCAGTCATTGGCCGAGTAATGAGCATTCTTGACTTGTTCAATGCAAACACGCCATTGATCAACATCAATGAGATCGCCGCGGCCCTTGAGATCAGCACTGCTTCGGCATATCGCTATGCCAGCGAACTCACTGATGCAGGGATGTTGTCCCGCAGCTCGGGCTGCTACCGCCTTGGCCCCAAGATCATCGAACTGGAATACCTCATCCATACCAACGATCCGGTTTTGAACGCAAGCAGGGACCTCATGTATGGACTGGCCGAAATGACCCACTGCAACGCCTTGCTGTGCAACCTGTATGACGAATCGGCTGTCAATATTTTTCACGTCCCGGGCCGCGACCCTGCCAAGATCACCTACACGAAGGGTCTGAAAATGCCCACCTTCCGCGGAGCGCAAGCGCATATTGTTCTGGCCCACATGAATCGGCGCAAACTACGCCGCGTCTACGACCGCGCCCTGCAAGACCCATGCGTGGCTCCGGATGCACGAGCAATCGGCGAAGACTGGACCTCATTTACCAAAAATCTGAAACGAATCCGCGAAGCGGGATACTATATTTCGCGTGGGCAGCTTGATCCCGGCGTCGTCGGCATTGCCGCTCCGGTCTTCGGAGAGAACCTTGAAATCGTCGGGGCGCTGGTGCTGGCCTGGGACGACGTACGCCCGTCCAAGCTCAACGAAGAAACCTTGATAGGGCTGGTGGTACAAAGCGCCAATGAAATTTCCATCCGCCTCAAGAACGAATCTTCTTCACAACCTTCTGCGGAGGACGCATGCTCACCCTGAACGAAACCCACGAAGCGGGCCTGAAAAGCTGGGTCGAATCGGCCAACGAGCATGATTGCCGCTTCCCGATACAGAACCTGCCCTACGCTGTATACAAGCCCGCCGATGGCGACGATTTTCGCGTGGGGGTGGCCATAGGCCGCCAGATACTCGACCTGCGCGCCCTGGCCGCGCTGCAGCCGTTCTGCGGCGCCGCTTTGCAGGCGCTGGATGCCTGCCAGGGCGATTCCCTCAATGCCTTGATGGCCTTGAGCGCCGAGCACTGGTCGGCATTGCGGCTGTCCCTGTCGCGCGCCCTGCGAGCCGGGTCGGCCCACCAGGCAAAGCTGCAGCCGCTGCTAAGCGAACACGCCACGGCCCTCTTCTCGCTGCCCGCGCAGATCGGCGACTACACCGACTTCTATATCTCGCTGCATCACGCCACGGCGGTGGGCAGCCTTTTCCGGCCCGACAACCCCCTGCTGCCCAACTACAAATGGGTGCCCATCGGCTATCACGGCAGGGCCTCCAGCATCAATGTCTCGGGCAGCGACTTTCTGCGGCCCCTGGGCCAGACGCGGCCCCTGCCCGACGCCCCGACACCCTCGTTCGGCCCCAGCCAACGCCTCGACTACGAGCTGGAGCTGGGCATCTTCGTGGGCAGCGGAAACGCGCAGGGGCGCCGCATCGACATGGACGAGGCCGAATCCCATGTGTTCGGGCTTTGCATATTGAACGACTGGTCGGCGCGCGACCTGCAGGCCTGGGAATACCAGCCGCTGGGGCCCTTCCTGGCCAAGAACTTCGCCAGCACGATTTCGCCCTGGGTGGTCACGCTGGAAGCCCTGGCGCCCTTTCGCGTGCCGTTCAGCCGGGCGGCGGACGATCCGCAGCCCATGCCCTACCTGGCCTCGGAGCACAACTCGGCGGCAGGCGCCATCGACATCCAGCTCGAGGTCGCATTAAGCACGCGCAAGTCGCGCGCGGCCCGGCATGAGCCGCATGTGCTGGCGCGCAGCAATTTCAAGGAAGCGTACTGGAGCATCGCCCAGCTGATTACCCACCACACCGTCAACGGCTGCAACCTGCGGCCCGGCGACCTGCTGGGAACAGGAACGCTATCGGGCCCTGCGGCGGGCCAGGAAGGGTCTTTGCTGGAAACCACACGAGGCGGCAAGCAATGCGTGTCGCTGCCCTGGGGAGAAGACCGCTACTTTCTCGAGGACTACGACCGCGTCGTCATGCACGCCTACTGCCACAAAGAAGGCTACCCGTCGATAGGATTCGGCGACTGCGCGGCCACCGTGCTGCCGGCCGGCTGAACGGTCAAGGCTTGCCAGTGGGCCCAAGCACTTTGCCCGGGTTCATCAGGCCTTGCGGGTCGAGCGCCTGCTTGATCCGGCGCATCAGCGCCATTTCGACAGGGTCTTTGTAGCGCGGCAAGACATCGCGCTTCAGTTGCCCCACGCCATGCTCGGCGCTGATGGAGCCGCCCAGCTTGTGCACATTGTCGTGCACGATTTCATAGACGGCATCCTGGTTGGACAGCAGTTCGTCTTCGGTAAAGGCCTGGCCGCGCGCCACGTTGTAGTGCAGGTTGCCGTCGCCCAGATGGCCGAAGATCACGTGCTCGATGCCCGGGAAACGCGCCTGCAGGGCGGCATTGGTGGCCTCGATGAAGGACGACATTCTGGATACGGGCACCGACACGTCGTGCTTGATGCTTTTGCCGGCGTCTTTTTCGGCCAGCGGTATGCTTTCGCGCAAGTGCCACAGCGCCTTGCTTTGGGCGATGTTCTCGGCGATGACGGCATCGGCCACCAGGCCGGCCTCGAAGGCTTCGCCCACAATGGCCTCGAAGCGTTCGCGCGCATGTTCGGCGCTTTCGCTGTCGGAGATTTCAAGCAGGGCATACCAGGGCATGGCCGCCGAATCGCCCTCGAAAGGCAGCCTTTGCTGCGGATATTGCCGGTTGACCAGATGCAGGCAAAAGCCGGCGATCAGCTCGAAGCCCGTGAGGGACGCGGCAAAGCCGCGGCGCGCCATCGAAAGCAGGGCCACCGCGTCTTCGACCGAATTCAGGGCCACCAGGGCCGTGCATTGGGCCACGGGCAGGGGATAAAGCTTGAGCGTGGCCGCGGTGATGATGCCCAAGGTGCCTTCGCTGCCGATGTACAGGTCGCGCAGGTCGTAGCCGGTGTTGTCCTTGCGCAGGCCTCGCAAGCCGTGCCAGATGTCGCCTTCGGGGGTCACGACCTCGAGCCCCAGCACCAGTTCGCGCGCATTGCCATAACGCAGCACCTGCGTGCCTCCGGCGTTGGTGGCCAGATTGCCCCCAATGGTGCAACTGCCCTCGGCCGCCAGGCTGAGCGGAAAAAGCCGTTGCGCATCGCGCGCCGCCTGCTGCACCTGTTGCAATATGCAGCCCGCCTCGACCTCCATGGTGTCGTTGTCGGTGTCGATGCCGCGAATGCGGTTGAGGCGCGCAAGCGAAAGCACAAGCGCCGTGCCGCTTGAATCGGGCGTGGCCGCCCCGCACAGGCCCGTATTGCCCCCTTGCGGCACAATGGGCACCTTGTTTGCTGCACACCACTTGACGACCTGGGCCACTTCCTGGGTGTTGCCGGGCCGGGCCACGGCCAGCGCCTGGCCGCGATAGCGGCCGCGCCAGTCTTCGACGTAGGAATCGGCGTCGGCCCCGGTGATTACGTTGGCCGGCCCCAGAATTTGAACGAGGTCATTCAGTTGCGTCATTGCTTGCCTTTTGCTGTGCCCGGGGCGCAGTCCGCCCCGTTTCATTTTAGCCCTTAGTCACAAGGGGCGGCCCGGCCGGCGCGCCGCCCGCCGGCCCTGTGCCATAATCGGCCAACTAGCTGGAACTCTGCATGAAAGGAAACCCCGTGACGTCCTCCCCCTCCCTGCCCGACGCCGTCTTCAAGGCCTACGATATCCGCGGCACAGTCCCCGAACAGATCGACACGCAGTTTGCCCGCCTGCTGGGCCGCGCGCTGGCGCTGCAGGCCCGGCGGGAAGGCGTCGACACGCTGGTCGTGGGTTACGACGGCAGGCTCAGCAGCCTCGAACTGGCCCAGGCCCTGCAAGGGGGCATCAATGCCGAGGGCATCGATTCGCTGGACATCGGCATGGTGCCCACGCCCCTGGTCTATTTCGGGGCCTACACCCAGCACACGGGCTCGGGCGTGGCCATCACCGGCAGCCACAATCCGTCCAACTACAACGGCTTCAAGATGATGATGGCCGGCAAAACGCTGCATGGTGCCGGCGTGCAGGAACTCAAGAAGGTAATGCACAGCCTCGACCCCACGGGCGAAGTCATGCCGGGTACACGCCGCAGCCTGAATCTCATAGATGACTACGTGCAGCGCATTGCCTCCGACGTCGCGCTGGCGCGGCCCATGAAGATCGCCATCGACTGCGGCAACGGCGTAGGCGGCGCAGTGGCCCCGCAGTTGTTCCGCGCCCTGGGCTGTGAGGTGGACGAGCTGTATTGCGAGGTGGACGGCCGCTTTCCCAATCACCATCCCGACCCGGCCGACCCGCACAACCTGCAAGACCTCATCCGCCACGTGCGTGAAACCGATTGCGAAATCGGCCTGGCCTTCGACGGAGACGCCGACCGCTTGGGCGTGGTCACCAAATCGGGCGAGATCATCTGGCCCGACCGGCAATTGATCCTGTACGCGCGCGACGTGCTGTCGCGGGTTCCCGGAGCCACCATTATTTTCGACGTCAAGTGCAGCCGCCATGTGGCCGCATCGATTTCCGCCGCTGGGGGCCAGCCGCTTATGTGGCAAACAGGCCATTCGATGATCAAGGCCAAGCTGGCCGAAACCAATGCGCCGCTGGCCGGCGAAATGAGCGGCCACACCTTCTTCAAGGAACGCTGGTACGGCTTTGACGACGGCCTTTACACGGGCGCCCGGCTGCTCGAGATTCTGGCGCGCGGCGACAACCCCTCGGCCGTGCTCGAAGCCCTTCCCAAAGATATCTCCACCCCCGAGCTCAAGCTTGAAATGCAGGAAGGCCAGCCCCACGCCCTGATCGAGCGCCTGCAGGCCGAAGGCAAGTTCCCGACTTCCGAAAGCATCAACACCATAGACGGTGTGCGGGCCGAATACGCCGACGGCTTCGGGCTGGCCCGGGCCTCTAACACCACTCCGGTCGTGGTGCTGCGCTTCGAAGCCGACAGCCAGCAGGCGCTGGACCGCATCCAGCAGGAATTCCGCGCGGCGCTGGCGCCGCTGGCAGGCGAAGCCAGGCTTCCCTTCTGAAGCCACGCCTTCAGGCTGCGCTTGGCAGCGCGGCCACCCGGCCCGGACTTTCAGTCCAGGTCGGAAGGCTCGAACTTGCGGGTGGCGCCCGAGGCCGCAATCAGGGTGTCGTAGATCTCGAGATGCCGGTGCACCACCTGCCGGATGTCGAAGGCGCGCTCGGCCAGGCGTCTGCCCGCTTCGCCGAACTGCTTTCTTAGGACGGCATCGTCGGCCAGGCGCTGCACTGCCGAGGCCAGCGCGGTGGCGTCGCGCGGCGGCACCAGAAGGCCGGTCTCGCCCGCCTCGATGGCATCGCGGCACCCGGGCACGTCGGTGGTTACCACCGCCCTGCCGCAGGCGGCGGCCTCGACCAAGGACTTGGGCAAGCCTTCTCTGTAAGACGGCAACACGGCAATGTGCGAGCACGCATACAAGCCAGCCACGTCGCTTTGCTCGCCCACGTAATCCACCACGCCCTCTTTCTGCCAGTCCTGCAGCTCTTGGGCGGAGATACCGGCCGGATTGCCGCTGTCGAGACTGCCCGCCAGCACCCAGCGCAAGCTGTCCGGCCGGCCCGAAGCCAGGCGCGCCGCCTCGACGAATTCGCGCACACCCTTGTCGGCCAGCAGGCGTGCCACCATGACGGCAACGAGCGGCCCGGCGGGCTCGGGCAAGGCCGCGAAGTGCGCAAGGTCTACCCCGGATCCGCGGATGAGCTCGACCTGCCGCTGGCGCACGGCGCCCGCCCGCAGCAGCACGTCGCGGTCGCTGGTGTTCTGGAAGATGACCCGGCTGTTGCGATGCCCCAGGGCAATGCGGTAAAGCGTCAAGGCCGCCCCGCGCAGAAGATCAAGGCCCTGGCGTTTGCGCATGAAGATGAAGCCCAGTCCCGACACGGCGGCGACATAGCTGGGAACACCCGCCAGGCGCGCCGCGATGCCTCCGTACAGTACCGGCTTGATGGTGACGGCATGCACCAGATCGGGCCGCAGCGCGCGATACAGCCGCCACAAGGCGAACAGCGTGGCGCACTCCTGCAGGGGGTTCTTGCCGCTGCGCGACATGGGGATATTGTGGTGCTGCAGGCCCTGTGCCTCGATGTCGGCCGAGGCGGCCCCGGCCATGGTGGCCACGTGCACATCGTAGCCGGCATCGCGGGCGGCCAGGGCAATGGGTAGCCGGTGCGACAGGAAGAAAGCGGGATTGTTCACGACATACAGCAGGCGCCGCCGGCCCGAGCCCGACTGCGCGCGTGAGCCAGAGCCTGGTTCCGCACCAGGTTCTTGGCCCGGCGAGCCCATGGCCGCCGCGGCAGGCCGCTTCGCCCCGTTTCGCGCGGCCAGCTGCCGCCAGTTCGCCTCATAGGCCGACACCATGGCAGGCAGGCTGTAAAGGCGCTGAACACGCTCCCGGCCGTGTTGCAGCCGTTTGCTCATAAGGGGGGTGCCCAGCTCTCGCAGGGCGGCCTCCATGGCCCGCGCAAGCGCGGCGCCGTCCTGGGGTGGCGCGACCCAGCCGAAATCGCCCACGATGCGCGCCGCATCGCCCACGTCGGTGACGACGCAGGCCACGCCCGCCGCCATCGCCTCGGCCACGACATTGGGAAAGCCTTCGGCGCAGCTGGACAAGACATGTGTGTCCAGAGCCGACATGACGTCCGGCACATCGTCGCGGCGGCCCAGCAAGATGACCTTGTCCCGCAGTTGCCAGCGATCGATGAGGGCCATCAGCGCCTCGTTGTCGCGCGTCAGCCCGTGTCCCACCAGCACACAACGCGCCTCGGGCACTGAACGGGCGCACAGCGCAAACCCTTCAAGCAGATTGGCGTGGTCCTTCAGGGGATTCCAGCGCGCCACGCTGCCGATCAGTGGCACATCGTCCGCCACGCCCCACTCTTGCCGCAAGCGCTCGCGCGCCCCGGGACGGGGCGCCCAGCGCGACAGGTCGTAGCCGTTGGGAATGACCGCCATGCGGTCGGCCCGGTAGCCTCGCGCCTGGTGGCGCGCGGCCGCGTCCTGGGCGCAGGCGATGATGCCTGCCGGCACCACGCCCGAAAGCCGCGCGCAGGCCCAGGCGATCAGGTGGGTGAGCCGGCTGCTTTTTTCAAGGTTGGCGCCCGAGTTGCGTATGCCCCATGACACGGCGCGCAGGCCCGCCCAGCGCGCCACCACGCCGCCTATGAGGTCGGCATGGTACATCCAGGTCTGCACCACGTCCGGCCGCTCTGCCTGCAAAAAGCGATACAAATGCCGCAAGCCGCGCCAGGTGAGGCGGCCGGCGGGCATGTCCAGGGTCACCACCCGTATGCCCGCCTCGCGCAATCGCGGCCCGAACACGCCCTCGTCGCCCATCGACACCACGGTATGCCGCGTGGCCTGGCCGGGCGCGGTAACGAGGCGATGCAGCACGGTTTCCGCCCCGCCCTGTCCGAGCCCGGAGATGATGTGTACTACGTGCAATTCTGCGTCTGCCATGAGCGTCCTTTTTTCAGCCTGTAGCGGGGTCCGCACCCGCCTGCTTCATGATCTCGTCCCAGCGCTGCAATACCCTCGGCAGCGCATAGCGTTCGCGCACCGACTCGGCGGCCCGCCCCGCCAGTTCGGCGCGCAGCGCGGGGTCTTGCATCAACCGCTGCAGCCCTTCGCGCAAGCCAGCGGCATCGCCCAAGGGGATGAGCAGCGCGTCCTGGCCATGGCGGGTCATTTCGGCGGGCCCGCTGGGGCAATCGAATGCGATGCAGGGCAGGCCCAGGGCCATGGCCTCGAGCAGCACATTGGGAAATCCTTCTACCGCCGACGTCAAGGCAAAGGCGTCCGCCTTCGAAAGCTCGTCCCAGGGAGATTCGGTGCGTCCCGGCAGCGAAATACGCGCTTCCATGCCCAGGCCGGCTATTTGCCTTGCAAGGGCATCGCGCATGGGCCCATCGCCCCAGATCATAAGATCCCAGTCCGGGGCCCCGGAGGCAAGCTGTGAAAACGCTTCGATCAGCACATCGAACTGTTTGGCGGGCACCAGCCTGCCCATGGCCATCAGGCGCTTGCGCCCCGCCGAAACAGCGGGCCGAAGAGGCCGCTCGAGCAGTTCCGGCGGCAGGGGGTTGGAGACGACCTCGAGCCGGCGTATGCCGGGCACCATGCGCAGGAAAGCCTCCACACTCGACTTGGCCTGAACCGTAACGACGTCGGCCCGGGGATAAGTAAGGCGGCGCATGGCGCGAAGCACCGCGCCGCTGTTGCGCGCCGCCGCGGGGTTGGTGCGCTCGCAGACCACGATGGGAACCTTCAGCCCCCAATGCGCCAGCAATGCCATGACATTGACGTTGGTCAGGAACGAAATGACGACATCGGGTGCTTCGTCGACCATCATTGCGCGCAGCGCCCGCAGCTTGGCGGCCGTAACGCGCAGGGGATGCCGGGCGCCATTCAGGCGATCGGCGATCCACACCAGCTTCACGCCGGCGTCCAGCGGGTAAAAGCAGCTGCCCCGTTGAGGAAAGGTGGAAACCAGCGTTACGTCGTCGCCGCGCCTGGACCAGGCGCTGGCCAAGGTGGTGGCCACGCGTTCGGCGCCGCCCGTATTCAAAGAGCTGACCAGAAACAGTATCTTCATTGGCCGCGCCTCCATGACTCGGATTCGTCCAGCCATGCCTGCGCCATCAGTACACCCCATAGATGCGGGCTCCAGTCGCGGCGTCCAGACTGGTGCTCGCGCCATTTCTGAAGTATGGGTCGCGCATGGAAAAGCCCCTGCGCCTTCAGCCGCTGCGGATCGAGCAAGGCATAGGCCCAGTCCTTGAGAGGGCCCCGCAGCCAGAGGCCGAGCGGCACGCCAAAACCCTTCTTGGGGCGATCGACCAAATCGCGCGGCACATGCCGGTACAACAGCTGGCGCAGCAGCCATTTTCCCTGGCCGTCGCGATTCTTGTACTGCCACGGCAGGCGACGCGCAAACTCGTAGACGCGATGATCGAGCATGGGCACGCGGGTTTCAAGGCTGACGGACATCGCGGCGCGGTCGACCTTTACCAGGATGTCATCGGGCAGATAACTGACCGTGTCCAGCCAGGTCATGTGATCAAGAAAAGGCAGCCCGGACGCATGGTCGAACAGGCCCTCGGGCATGCTGGCATCGATCACGACCTGCTCGGGCTTTTTCCAATAGGACACGAACTGCCGGTAAAACCGGCCGCTGTGCTCGGCCGCCAGCACCTGCGCCAGCTTGCCGGCCTGCTCGCGCATCATGCCAAGGGGCGCGGCGCCACCCATGGCGCGCATGCCCAGGGCGATGGGGCCCCGCAATGCGCCGGGCAATTTTTCGCGCCGCGCCCACCAGGCGGCGGCGCGGACATAACGCGAGTACCCGCCCATCAGTTCGTCGCCCCCGTCTCCCGACAAGGCCACGGTAACGTCACGGCGCGCCATGCGGGCCAGCAATAGGGTCGGGATCTGCGATGAGTCGGCAAAGGGCTCGTCGTATATGCCGGCCACCGCGGGCACGACATCCAGCGCATCCTGGGCCGAGACATACAGCTCGTGGTGGCTGGTGCCCAGGTGTGCCGCCACCGCCTTCGCATGCTCGGCCTCGTTGAAGGCGGGCACGTCGAAGCCGATGGAAAAGGTATTGACCTGGCCGCCCCCCCGCGCCTGCATCAGGGCTACCACGGCGGAAGAATCGATGCCCCCGGAAAGAAATGCGCCCAGCGGCACATCCGACAGCATCTGCCCCTGCACGGCCGCGCCCATTACCTTCTCAAGAGCGTCGATGGCTGCGGAATCGGACTCGAAGGCCAGCGGATCGGCCACGCCCTCGAGGGCAACCGCCTCAGCGGACCAGTATGCCTGCGGCTGTCCCGCCGTTTTGGACTGCAGCAGGGCTCCGTCAAGACGAAGCCACGAGCCCGGGGTCAGCTTGCGCATCGCGGCGTATATGCTGAAAGGCGCGGGAATATAGTTGTGGCGCATCAGCAGCGCAAGAGCCTGCCTGTCGATGCGGTGGTCGAAGCCCGGCAGGCCCGCCACGGCCTTGAGCTCGGAACTGAACACGAAAGAGTCGCCAGCGTAGCCATAGTACAGGGGCTTCTCGCCAAAGCGATCACGCGCCAGGAACAGGCTGCGCTCATGGCGATCCCACAGCGCCAGGGCGAACATGCCCACCGCTTCCTGCAATGTCCTTTCAATGCCCCAGGCTGAAATAGCTTCGACCAGCGTCTCGGTGTCCGAATGCCCTCTCCAGGCGGGCATATGCCCTTCCTGCTCGAGGCGGCGGCGCAGCTCCTGATGGTTGTAGATTTCTCCGTTCAGCGCCATGACATTTCTGCCGTCGTGGGACACCATGGGCTGGTGTCCCGCCTCGGTCAGGTCAAGGATGGCCAGCCGCACATGGCCCAAGGCGACCTGCGTCTCTTCGTCCTCCCATAAGCCCTGGCTGTCCGGCCCCCGATGCCGCATGCGTTCGCAGCCCCGTCCTATGGCTGCCCGCTTTTCCGGCATCGGGCCCCAGGCCCCAAGGATTCCGCACATGTCTATCGCCTATTTGCCATTGTTCGATGCCGAGCGCGAGGCGCGCTCAGCGGGCGCGAAACACCTCTTCCCACAGGGCCATGACCCTTGCGGTCGAGAAACGGTCGAGCACGTCGACTGCGCGCCGGGCGCATGAGCGCCGCTTTTCTTCGTTGCTCATCATGTCGGACAAGTGCGCAGCCAGCGCCTCGACGTCTTCGGGCGGGTTGACCAGCACGCCGTCTATGCCGTGCCGCACGATTTCACGCGGCCCGGTTTCGCAATCGAAGGCCACCGGCGCCAGCCCGCTAGCCATCGATTCCAGCAATGTATTCGAAAGGCCCTCGACGCGCGAACTGAGGACGTACAGATCGGATTCGACATACCACTGCCCGACATTGCCCACCCGGCCCGGCATGGAGATGCGCTGCTCCAGGCCCGCCACCTCGATCTGCGCCTGAAGCGGCTCGCGGCAATCGCCTTCGCCCAGTATCACCAGGTCCCAGTTGGGAAAGTAGCCGGCCAACTGCGCAAACGCCTCGATCAGCAGGTCGAAGCCCTTGCTCTCATGCAGGCGGCCCACGGCCAGCAGCCGCCGCCTGCCGTAGCGCGCCGGTGGCTCGACCACCGGCTCTTCGACCGGCATGGGCCAGCGAACGGCATTGGGTATGACGGTAAGGCGCGAACCGGGTACGTGCTGCTCTATCCAGGCAGCCGTGCCCGAGGTAAGGGCCACCACGCGCGCCGCTTTCGGGTAGGCCCATCGGCGCAGCCGCTGCCACATGGGCGCCATCGTCTGGGCCGGAGGATGCGTGTGCTCGGTGGCTATGACGCGGCAGGGCAAGCCCTGGGCGGCCATCACCGCCAATACGGACGACGTCGTCATCATGCCCAGCACCAGCGAGGGCTTCTCGCGCCGGATCAGCCTGCGCAGCCTCCATACGCGCTGCAGGTTTGCAAGCGCTCCGGCAAATGCGCCGCCGCTTTCGCCGGCGGTACCCATGACGATGCGCTTGACGCGCGCATCGACCTCATAGACGTCGCTTTGCGCGTCGGCCTGGGTCACGAGCGAGACACGAAAGCCCCTTTCGACCCAATAGGCCGCCAGGTCTACCGCCACCCGCTCGGCGCCGCCGCCGCTCAGCGAGTGGATGACTATCATCAGGTGAGGAGAAGAAACTGAAGAGCGTGACAATTGAAACCTTTGATGAACCGGCTCAGCGCGCGCCCGACGGCGATGCGGGCAAATAGAGCGCGACGAACACATAACAAATGTACGACAGCGCGTACATGCAACTGGTTGCCAGCATGATGCCGGCCGTGCCCATGACCGGCGCAAGCACCATGTTCATGAGGGCCTTGATGGCAAAGTTGGCCACGGCGATGCCGGCCATGATGCGGTAGCGGTTCTGGCTTGCCAGCAACTGCACCAGTATCAGGACACCGAAATAGAAGGGAAGTTGCATCAGGCCCCATCGCAGCACGTGCGCCACCGCCACGGTGTCCTGGGCTGTAAAGGCCCCTCTTTCGAACAGAAGGGCCACCCCCCAGGGCGCCAGCAGCCAGCCCACCGCGGCCGCCACGGCGCCCGCGCCCAGCATCCATACAGACCATTTCAGTGCCACCGACCGGGCATGTCCCGCATCGCCACGGCTCTGAACATCAGCCAGGACCGGCAGGGCCGCGCGCCCCACCGAGGCGGCGCCCAGGCCCAGCACCAGCGACAGCAGGCGCGCCGCAAAGCCCAGCGTCGCATTGGCGTTGGCCCCGAGGTTGGCCGCCGTGTACTGGTCGATGGGACCGACAAAACTCATGGCGATCTGTCCCACCAGCATGACGCCCGCGGCCTTGACCAGGTCGGGCCACTGATGGGCCGAAAAACCCAGCCGGGGCCGGCCCCACATGCCGTCGGCCCGCGACGCAAGCCACAGCAGCCATGCCGACTGAATCACATACCCCACCAGCGTGCCCCACAGCAAGGGCCCGATGTCGTCGACCGTGGCGGCCAGCAAGACCCAGATAAGGATCACGACGGCGGGCACGCTGTCGAGCAGCGTATTGATGTGACGCTCGTGCGCGCGCAGCCGTGCCGCGCTGATGCCTGTCATGAGGGTCAGCAGTGCCGCGGGCGCAAACGCCAGCATCAACTGCGAGCTCATGTGCTGGGTGCGCGGGTCGAGCCCCTGGCCGGCCAGCTGCAGCAGCAAGGGCCAGGCAATATAGCTGAGGACGGCCAGCACCACGCCCAGCATGATGACCCACCCCTGCAGCTGCCCCAGGAAAAGTGCGCGTGCCGCGCGGCTTTCGCGGCGGCTGCGCACCAGCACCGGAATCAACACGACGGACAGGGCGCCCACGATGGTGACGGGCAGCCAGCTGGCCATCGTGAGCGTGAACTGGTAGGCGTCGACGGCGTCGCTGACGCCATAGCGGTAGGCCACCGCCATTTCTTTCAGCGCGCCCGCCGCCTTGCCCAGAAGCAGGAAGAAAGCTACCCGGGCGGCGCCCTGGGCGATGCGGCGATGATCCGCATGCAGCCCGGCCAGCCGTTGGGAAAAAGTCTTCAAGTCAGCGCAGGAATTGTGTATACCACGGCATCGCGACTTCGAGCCCCTGCACGATGTTGTGCATGGGCTCGTAGCCCAACAGCTCTTTGGCCTTGCTGATGTCGGCCTGCGAATGACGCACGTCGCCGGCCCGGAAATCACGATAGACCGGCGGCTTGTCGTACTTGACGCCCTGGCTGTCGAGGGTTTGCGCCAGATACTGGAACAGCTCGTTCAGCGTAGTGCGCGCATTGAAGGCGACGTTGTATACCTGGTTGACACCTTCGGGCTGGGCCAGCGAGGCCAGGATGTTGGCCTGTACGGCGTTCTCGACAAAGCAGAAGTCGCGGCTGGTTTCGCCGTCGCCATTGACCACGACTTCTTCGCCGCGGATCATGGCCGCCACCCATTTGGGAATGACGGCCGCATAGGCGCCGTTGGGGTCCTGGCGCTTGCCGAACACGTTGAAGTAGCGCAGGCCAATGCTGCCAAAGCCGTATGAGCGCGCGAAAACGTCGGCGTAGAGCTCGTTCACGTACTTGGTGACGGCATAGGGAGACAAGGGACGGCCGATACGGTCTTCGACCTTGGGCAGCGCCTCGTGGTCGCCATAGGTGGAGCTTGAGGCCGCATACACAAAGGACTTGACCTTGGCGTCGCGCGCAGCCACCAGCACGTTCAGAAAACCCGAAATGTTGACGTCGTTGCTGGTGATGGGATCTTGCAGGGAACGGGGCACCGAGCCCAGGGCCGCCTGGTGCAGCACATGGTCGACGTCCTGGACGGCGCGGCGGCAGACTTCAAGATCGCGGATGTCGCCCTGGATGAAGGAAAAATTGGCCCATTTGTCGGCCCCGACGGTCTTTTCGACTTCGTCCAGGTTGTGCTGGTGCCCGGTGGCGAAGTTGTCCAGGCCGACCACCTTCTGGCCCAGGGCCAGCAGCGTCTCGAGCAGATTGGAG
Organism: Pusillimonas noertemannii; assembly: GCF_003096595.1. GTDB lineage: Bacteria > Pseudomonadota > Gammaproteobacteria > Burkholderiales > Burkholderiaceae_B > Pusillimonas > Pusillimonas noertemannii. The sequence continues at coordinate 107,281 of NZ_QEKO01000002.1, forward strand.
CCGATGAAACCGGCGCAGCCCGTGACCAGCCAGCGCTTGGGTTCTTCGCGCAGGGATTCGATGACTTCTTGATAGCGGTTACTCATATAGACCTCTTGTCCCGTTGATCACAAACGCAGGTCGGATTCGTCGGCCGACATGATGTACTTGAGATCGTAAAGCACGTGCTGGTCCTTGCCCAGCGCGCGTATGGCCTGCGCGCCCATTTCAAGGAATTGCTTGTGCGCCACCGCCACGATGACCGCATCGTAGGCGCCCGCGCCAGGCGTCTTGATGGGCGTGATGCCGTATTCGTGCACGGCCTCGGCCGCATCGATCCAGGGGTCGTAGACGTCTACATCGATGTTGTATTCGCCCAGCTCGCGCACAATGTCGACCACACGCGTGTTGCGCAGGTCGGGGCAGTTTTCCTTGAAGGCCAGGCCCATGACCAGTACCCTGGAGCCCTGCACCTGGATGCGGCGCTTGGTCATGGCCTTGACCAGCTGCGACACGACATAGCTGCCCATGCCGTCGTTCAGGCGGCGGCCGGCCAGGATGATCTCGGGGTGGTAGCCGATGGCCTGCGCCTTGTGGGTAAGGTAGTAAGGGTCGACGCCGATGCAGTGCCCGCCCACCAGGCCCGGACGGAAAGGCAGGAAGTTCCACTTGGTGCCGGCCGCTTCGAGCACGGCCTGGGTATCGATGCCCAGGCGGTTGAAGATGAGCGCCAGCTCGTTGATGAGGGCGATATTGACATCGCGCTGCGTATTCTCGATGACCTTGGCGGCTTCGGCCACCCGGATCGACGAGGCCTTGTGAGTGCCCGCGGTGATGATCTGGCCGTAAAGCTGGTCGACCAGTTCGGCCACTTCGGGCGTAGAGCCCGACGTGACCTTCTTGATGGTGGAAACGCGGTGCTGCTTGTCGCCCGGATTGATTCGCTCGGGGCTGTAGCCGGCGTAGAAATCTTCATTGAAGCGCAGGCCGGACACCCGCTCGAGCACCGGCACGCAATCTTCTTCGGTGGCGCCGGGATACACGGTGGATTCATAAATAACGATGTCGCCGCGCTTGAGCACCTTGCCCAGGGTTTCGCTGGCGCGTACAAGCGGCGTAAGGTCAGGCTGCTTGTATTCGTCGATGGGCGTGGGGACCGTCACGATGTAGACATTGGCCCGCGCAAGCATCTCGGCCTCATGCGTGAATTCGAGCTGGCTGGCCTGCGCCAGTTCTTCAGCGTCGACCTCGAGCGTGTGGTCCCTGCCCTCTTTCAGCTCGGCGATGCGCTGCGCATTGATGTCAAAGCCCAGGACCGGGCGCTTCTTGCCGAATTCCACGGCCAAAGGCAGGCCTACATAGCCCAGGCCCACAACGGCCAGTTTCACGTCTTGAAGTTGCAAAATCGAATCTCCCACGTTGAGCTGTCGAAAACAATATTAATAGGTTCGCGGGCCAAAGCGCACGCCCGGACAGCCCGGGGCGGCACGAGCCCGCGCCAGAGTCAGTTCTTGTCGCGGCTGTTGCGCCCCAGCGAGGGCAGAAGCAGCCAGGCCGGGCGCCGCCACGATACGAGCCGCGTATAGATCCAGATGTAGACGGCGGCAAACACCACCAGGCTGATGCAGAGAATGACCGGGTTGTCCCACCAGATGGTGGCCGGAGCCAGCCCGATCAGCGTCAGGACCCACAGGTAGGGCGAAGCCATGGCGTTGCACAGCGCCGGCACGGCGTGGCGGCTGTCGCGGCTGAAGGTGACCCGCACCAGGCGCCGGAAAACCAGCTGGTGCAAGTGCAGGGCATCGGGCTGGTCGACCGGCGTGCCGCGCTTGAAGCGCCGCCGCCAGATCGAGAACAGGGTTTCGAACACCGGATAGAACACCGCCGCCAGGGCATAGAAAGGCGATACGCCCGGATTGCGCACCACCAGTTGCACGGCCAGCGAAGCCAGCATGAAGCCCAGGAAATACGCGCCGCCGTCGCCCAGGAACACCCGCCCGAACGGAAAGTTCCAGACCAGGAAGCCCAGGGTGGCCGAGGCAAGCGCCGCAGCGATGAGGAAGATGGGAATATCCTGCACCTGCAGGGCGACCAGCCCGATGGAAAGCGCCATAAGGGTGGCCACCATGCCGGCCAGCCCATTCATGCCGTCGACGATATTGAGCGCATGGGTACAGCCGCCCACCGCCACCACCGTGACGACCAGCGAAATGGGCCAGAACGAAAGCAGCCAATCAAGCCCCGGCACACCTACGCGCGACACGCCTCCCAGCAGCCACCAGGCAATGGCGGCCGAAACAAAGGCGGCCACAAGGCGCTTGCCCGCACCGACTTCCTTGGTGATGTCTTCGAGCAGGCCCGCTACGAATACCGGCATGGCCGCAATGAACAGCACCGGCCACAGCCAGGTCAGTGTCATGTTGCTGGGGCCCAGCACCAGCAAGCCCGCCAGGCTGCCCGCGACCACGGCCAGCCCCCCCACCCGCGGCGCGGCGCGCGCATGCGAGGCCTGGGGCTTGGACATGTCGGAGTCGCCCGTGAACGCGCCATGCCAGCGCTCGGACGCAACAATGAGCCCCCCGACCGTGAAGGCCACGATACAAATGTACAGCCAGGTTAGAGTGTCCCAGGTTTGAGGCACGACCAGAGAGCTCCCGCTATGTTGTTAAGGACAATTCCGCTTCGCCGCCGAACCAGAATGAGCAACCATCATTATGAGCCGAAATTGTAACAGTAGGGGCAAACCCTAAAAGAAATATGCAACGAAACATGTGGCCTGCCGCGAAACAGGCACGAGGCATCTTCTTCGGAATTCTAGGGCCAAACAGGGAGGACAGGCCTATAAAAATGGGGCCACGGCGCACAAAGAAAAAAAAAGCCCGAGATCGTGAGATCTCGGGCTAAATCCACCAAAGGAGGAGGGTGGAGGAGACAACCGTGGCATGTCGGGCTACAAAAGCTTTACTGCTTGAGCCGCCGTGACTGGAAGTTTTGTTAAGGGTTTACCTCTACAATCACGTTTCGACATCCGATAACTAAATTATATAGCATCAAATGGTGCAATGCAAGAAACTTCTTAAAACTGTCGTATCTGGAGCGACTGGCGCTTTCGATACCGCTTTCTTGCAACCACAACTGCAGTATACCTAGGGGAAACCCGAATGGCAAGAAAAATAAAAAAGCGGTTCGACTAATTCGTTACAAAACAACAACAGGCCGTGGGCGGCCTTCTGGCGAGCCACTTTGCTAAATGCGATATGCGGTCGTGGTCATGACCTTCGACATGGCGCGCATTGCCAGCCGTACGGGCAGGGACAAGCGCCGGGCGCCTTCCCTTTGCGCCGTGGCGCGATGATCGATCTCGTCGCTGCGCATCTGTTCGACGATGCGGCGCGAACGTTCGTCGGCAGCCGGAAGCTGGGTAAGATGCCCATCGAGATGCTGCTCGACCTGGGCTTCGGTTTCGGCCATGAATCCCAGGTTGCGCGCCGTGCCGGCCCGGCTGGCGGCCAGCCCCAAAGCGAACGATCCCGCGTACCACAAGGGGTTCAGGTAGCTGGGGCGGCTTTTCAGTTCGTCCAGCCTGTCGCCGCACCAGGCCAGGTGGTCGACCTCTTCGGCTGCTGCGCGCAGCAGCAGCGCTCGGGCTGCCGAGTCTTTGCACAACAAGGCCTGGCCCCGGTACAGCGCCTGCGCGCACACTTCGCCCACATGGTTGACGCGCATCAGCCCTGCCGCGTGCCGCTGCTCGGCCTCTGACAACGCAGGTTCGCCGCGCTGCCGACCTGCCGGATTCGGCCGGCTGGCCTGCGCCGCGCCCGACAGCACCTGCAGAGCGCGGCCCGCTTCGGCCAGGACGGCGTCCAGCCCGCGCAAAGAGCGCGCCGGCATGCCGGCCGCGGATGAGGCTTGAGCCTGGGATACGTTGGATTCGGCCATAATGCCCTCTTGCGTCAACTAGGTTCTACCCTGACATGATATAAAAATTCAGCGCCGGCCGCAGGAACTGCGGCGCTTTCAGCCCAGGCCCGGAGCCGGGCTTCCGCACTGTCCGGTCGCAGCTATGCGATGTCGCCGCCATGCGCGCGCCGGGCAGTACCGCAACGACGCTTGCGCTATGATTGACCTCTTGCGGACCGGCTTGTTTCCGGTCCATTCAGACATATATCCAGGCAACGAGACTCAAATGGAATGCACTGTAGATTGGGGCGGCCCGGAAGGCATGCTTTTCGTCGCACGCACGGGCAGCGGGCATGTTACCGCCATGGACGGCGCCCCCGACGGCGGCGGCCACAACCTGGCGCCGCGCCCTATGGAAATGATGCTGGCCGGCGCGGGCGGCTGTGCCGCCTACGACGTCGTGCTCATCCTCAAGCGCGGGCGGCACGCAATCAAGGGCTGCCAGGTCAAGCTCGAGGCCGAACGGGCCGAAACCGACCCCAAGGTGTTCACCAGGATCCACTTCGCGTTCTCCGTCACGGGCACGGGCCTGCCCCAGGCGGCCGTCGAGCGGGCCGTCAAGCTTTCTCACGAAAAGTACTGCTCCGCCTCGGCCATGCTTGCCCAGACGGCCGAGATCACGCATTCGGTCTCCATCCACGAGGCCTGAAGCGCCGGCACGTGCCTGGCACGGCTGAAACCGCCGGCCCACCCACTTGAAAACCTCTTTTTCGATCGATGACCATGCAACAGTACGAAGACTTCATGCGCCATGTATACGAACATGGCACCAGCAAGACCGATCGCACCGGCACGGGCACGCGCTCGATCTTCGGCCACCAGATGCGTTTCGATCTGAGCCAGGGCTTTCCGCTGGTTACCACTAAAAAACTGCACACCAAAAGCATCTTCATCGAACTGCTGTGGTTCTTGCGCGGCAGTTCCAATGTGCGCTGGCTTCAAGAGCGCGGGGTCTCGATCTGGGACGAGTGGGCCGATGCCAATGGCGACCTTGGGCCGGTCTACGGCGTGCAATGGCGCTCGTGGCCCACGCCCGACGGGCGCCACATCGACCAGATCTCGAACGTGCTGCGGCAAATACGTGAAAATCCCGACTCGCGCAGGCTCATCGTGTCGGCCTGGAACGTCTCCGACATTCCCAACATGGCCCTGCCGCCCTGCCACGCCTTTTTCCAGTTCTACGTGGCCGACGGCAAGCTGTCCTGCCAGCTGTACCAGCGCAGCGCCGACATATTCCTGGGCGTGCCCTTCAACATCGCCAGCTATGCCCTGCTTACCCACATGGTGGCGCAGCAGTGCGACCTAGAGGTGGGCGACTTCATCTGGACCGGCGGCGACTGCCATCTGTACAGCAACCACTTCGAGCAGGTCGAACTGCAGCTGTCCCGCGCGCCCCATCCCTATCCGCGCCTGAACATCAAGCGCAAGCCGGCCAGCCTGTTCGAGTACGAATACGAAGACTTCGAAATCGTCGACTATCAGTTCCATCCGCACATCAAGGCCCCTGTCGCCGTCTGACCTTCACACAAGGCATTGCCATGGCCCAGCCCCACATCAAGTTGGTCGTCGCCTATTCCACCAACCGGGTCATAGGCCGCGACAACGACCTGCCCTGGCGCCTGCCGGGCGACCTGGCGCACTTCAAGCGCAGCACCATGGGCCAGCCCATCGTCATGGGCCGCAAGACCTGGGAATCGCTGGGGCGGCCACTGCCGGGCCGGCCCAATCTCGTCATCAGCCGCGACCCAGCCTATGCGGCCGAAGGCGCGCGCACGTTCACCTCGCTGGCTCAGGCCCTGGCGGCTTGCGAAGGCGAAGCCACGGCCTGCGTCATCGGCGGCGCGCAGATATTCAAGGAAGCCCTGCCCCTGGCCGATGAAATCATCGCCACCGAAATCCATGCGACGGTGGACGGCGACGTGTTTTTTCCGGCTCTGCCCGCCAATGAATGGCAAGAGAAAGAACGCCGGCCCCAGCCTGAAGAAAACGGCTATCGCTACGACTTCGTCGTGTATTGCCGCCAGGGCAGCGACGCTGCGCGCAAAGCCGATGACACAGTTGAGCCTGCCACAGACAGCACGGAAAACGCGCTGAAGGCCGCCGATTCCGCCGACGACGGCTCTGCGCCGGAACTCGCCCATCTGTGGATGCCCTTCACCGCCAACCGGCAGTTCAAGCAGAAGCCTCGCCTGCTCAGCAGCGCCCAGGGCATGTACTACCACGATATGGACGGCCGCCGCATCCTGGACGGCACAGCCGGGCTGTGGTGCGTCAATGCCGGGCACGGAAGAAGCGAGATCGTGCAGGCCATTTCCAGCCAGGCCGCGCAGCTGGACTATGCGCCGGGCTTCCAGATGGGCCACCCGCAAGCCTTCGAGGCCGCCACAGCGGTAGCCCGGATCATGCCGCCCCAGTTGGATCGCATCTTCTTCACCAATTCGGGCTCAGAGTCGGTGGACACCGCCCTGAAGATCGCCCTGGCCTACCATCGCAGCCGCGGCGAAGGCCAGCGCACGCGCTTCATAGGCCGCGAGCGCGGCTACCATGGCGTCGGCTTCGGCGGCATTTCGGTAGGCGGCATCACGGCCAACCGCAAGGCCTACTCGGGCGCCCTGCTGCCCGCCGTCGACCATCTGCCGCATACCCATAACCTGCAGCACAACGCCTTTTCGAAAGGCCTGCCCGAATGGGGTGCTCACCTGGCCGACGAACTCGAGCGCCTGGTCGCATTGCACGACCCCTCGACCATTGCCGCCGTCATCGTCGAACCGCTGGCGGGCTCGGCCGGCGTGCTGCTGCCGCCTAAGGGCTATCTCGAGAAGTTGCGCGCCATTACCGCGCGCCATGGCATTTTGCTTATCTTCGACGAAGTCATCACCGGCTTCGGCAGGCTGGGCTCCGCCACGGCCAGCGAGTATTTCGGCATTACCCCCGACCTGCTTACCCTGGCCAAGGGGCTGAGCAACGCGGCCGTGCCCTGCGGCGCCGTGGCCGTGCACCGCGACGTCCACGACAGCATCGTGGGCCAGGCGGCCCAGGGCATCGAACTGTTCCACGGCTATACCTATTCGGGGCATCCCCTGGCCGCCGCGGCTATCCGGGCGACTCTGGACATTTATGAACGCGAGCGCCTGTTCGAACGCGCCGCAAGGCTGTCGCCCTATTTTGAACAAGCCGCGCACGGCCTGCGCGGCGCGCGCCATGTCGCGGACGTGCGCAACCTGGGCCTGGTTGCCGGCGTGGAACTGCAAGGCCGCGAGGACGCACCGGGCGCGCGCGCCGCCGAGGCCTTCCAGGCCTGCTACGAACAGGGCGTGCTGCTGCGCTACACGGGCGACACCCTGGCGCTCTCGCCCCCCCTGATCATCGACGAAGGCCAGATCGAGCAATTGTTCGGCACGCTCAAGGCAGTATTGGACAAGATAGCCTGAAAAAGCGCCGGGCCGCTTTCAGAAAGTGTAGGTAACGAGAAGCTGGCCCCACAGGTTTCCGCTACTCGTGCCGATCTGGCTGCCTCCGCTTGCATCGTCGTACCGAGGCTTGTACCAGCCGATGACGGGCATGATATAGAAACTGCCCGCCCGCCATTCGGCGTACAGATCGATTTCATGGGCGTCCAGCCGGCCCAGCGACTTGTTCAGGGAACTGAAGCGGTAGGCCAGCAGGCCGAAGCTCAGCCGTTCACCCGCGGAAACCCTGACGTTGACGTGATGCACCTTGGCATTGCTGTTGAACGGGCCGGCGTAATTGCCGGCCAGCTCGCCCTGCACCCAGGTGCCCAGGCCGCGCACATTGCCATAGAACAAAGGATCGAAGCGATCCGAAAAATAGCTGTAGCGATAGTTGACGCTGGGCTTGCCGGGCAGATCTGAGAAAGTCCACCCTATCTCGCCATACCAGGCCCTTTCCGCTCCCGTGTGCCTGCGCTGATGCGCGTACTCGGCCGAGACGAAGAGATTGCGTATGCCCAGGTTTCCATGGCCGCGCAAGCTGTAGGTCTTGACGCCCTTGCGGTCGCGCGTATCGAGCTCGGCATCGCTGTCGAGAATATCGACATAGGCCAGGCTCAGGGTGGCCTCTTCCGATTGCCCTTCCAGCAAGGCAACGGCCAGCTCCGGTTTGCCCTGGCCCGGGTTGTTCGACTTCAGCCACATCAGTTCGCCGGCCAGGCCCCGGTCGCCGCCCAGGCGCAAGGCGGCCGTTTGCGCAAAGGCGTTCTCGGGCGCCAGGTAATAAGCCCCGCCCCGGTCCAGCACCCCGCCCGAAATTTCCCGGCCCATGCTGAGGCCGTCCTTGGCGATCAGGAAGCCGTCGCCAAGCATGAGCCGCTGGCGCCCCACTGAAAAGCGCAGCCCGTCCTTGCCCAGTGCGGGAAACAGGAAGCCCGAGCGCCAGCCGACATAGGCTTCGGAAAGCGCTGTCGCACGCTCGCGGCCGCTGGTCCATCCGGCGGGATCGCCGTCGCCGAACGTGCCCTTGGCCAGGCCTGTGACGCCGCCGTACAGTTGGCTTGCCATCGACAGGTTTCGCACGCCCCGCAAGCCGAGCTTGACGTAGCCCTCTTGCCACGTAGAAGAGCCCTTGCCGCGAAGCCCCGACTGCTGATAATTGCGCTGGCTGTGGTAGGCGCCGGCGCCCACCTGGAAGTCGAGATGCAGTTCACCCGTCTCGGAATCGATCATCTGCTCGGCACACGCCATGCCAGGACCACCAAGCAGCAAGGCGGTGGAAAGCGCAACGCATGCGCAAGACAGCTTTCCGCATTCAAGGAACATGCAGCACTACCCTGCGCAGTCTTTGGATGCCATGGTGACCAGGTTGCGATCGCCCCAGGCATTGTCGACGCGCCCCACGGGCGGCCAATACTTGGATTCACGCAGGCACGCCACCGGATAGGCTGCCTGTTCGCGGCTGTATCCATGCTTCCACTCGGCCGCCAAAAGGGCCTGGGCGGTGTGCGGCGCATTGCTCAGGAGATTGTCCTGCGCCGGCGCGGCACCCTCTTCTATGGCCGCGATTTCGGCTCGAATGGCGATCATCGCTTCGATGAAACGGTCGAGCTCGGCCAGCCCCTCGGATTCCGTCGGCTCGATCATGAGCGTGCCAGGCACGGGGAAGCCCATGGTGGGCGCATGGAAACTGTAGTCCATCAAGCGCTTGGCGATGTCCTCGGCCGAGACTCCGGTGCGCGCGGTAAGCGGGCGGATGTCGAGTATGCATTCGTGGGCGACACGGCCGTCGTCGCCCGCATACAGCAGGGGATAATGCCGGCGCAGGCGGGCGGCGATGTAGTTGGCGTTCAATATCGCAACACGCGAAGCCTCGCGCAGCCCCTCGGCGCCCATCAGGGCAATATAAGCGTAGGGAATGGGCATGATGCCCGCGGAACCGTGCGTGGCGGCCGAGACCGGGCCCACGGCCGCGTCTTCCAGGCCATTGTGCGCATCGATCCGTCCCGGCAAATAGGGGGCGAGGTGGGCCCGCACCGCCACCGGTCCCGCACCCGGGCCGCCCCCGCCATGGGGAATGCAGAAGGTCTTGTGAAGATTCAGGTGGGAAACATCGGAGCCGAACAGGCCCGGCTTGGCCAGGCCCACCATGGCGTTCATATTGGCGCCGTCAAGGTAGACCTGCCCGCCCGCCGCATGCACCTTGTCGCAAATCGCCGTGATGGCCGGCTCGAACACGCCATGCGTCGAGGGATAGGTGATCATCAGTGCGGCAAGGCGGTCGGCCGCCTGGGCGATCTTGCGGTCGAGGTCGGCCAGGTCGACCTGGCCGTTGGCGTCGGATTCGACCACCAGCACCTGCATGCCCGCCATGCGGGCCGACGCCGGGTTGGTGCCGTGAGCCGAGGCCGGTATCAGGCAGATGTCGCGCTGCCGCTGGCCCTGATGGCGATGAAAGGCGCGTATGGCAAGCAGGCCGGCGTATTCGCCCTGCGCCCCCGAGTTGGGCTGCAGGCTCACGGCGTCGTAGCCGGTGATCTCGCACAGGGCCGCAGACAGGCGTTCAACCAGCTCTTGGTAGCCCTGGGCCTGGTCCGCGGGCGCATAGGGATGCATGTCGCAGAAGCCCGGCCATGTAATGGGCATCATCTCGGCGCTTGCGTTCAGCTTCATGGTGCATGAACCCAGCGGGATCATGCCCCGGTCGAGCGCCAGGTCTTTGTCGGCCAGGCTGCGCAGGTAGCGCAGCATGTCGGTCTCGGACTTGATGCGGGAGAACACCGGCTGGGAAAGAATGCCGTCTTTTCGAAGCAAAGCGGCCGGAATGGCTATGTCGGCCGCGTCGCCGGCTGACGGTTCGAACGCGGGCGCTTCGAATAGGGAGGACCCGGCGGCCGCCCCCTTGGAAAACACCTCGGCCAGCATGGCCAGGTCGTCTTCGGTAACGGTTTCGTCCAGCGAAACGGCCAGGCTGCGCTCATCGACGCGGCGCAGGTTGATGCCGGCCTGAAGCGCCGCCATCATGACAGCCCCGGCGTTCGCACCGCAATCCACGTGCAGGGTGTCGAAACCGTGCGGGTTCAATACCTTCAGGCCCATGCCGCCCAGAACCCGGCGCAGCCACCCGGCCTGCGCGGCCGCACGCCGCGCGATGCGGGTAATGCCCTGCGGCCCGTGCCAGACGGCGTACATGCCCGCCATCACGGCCAGCAGCACCTGCGCCGTACATATATTGGAGGTGGCCTTCTCGCGCCTGATGTGCTGTTCGCGCGTCTGCAGCGCCAGGCGAAGGGCGGGCGCCCCGTGGGCGTCGCGCGAGACGCCCACGATGCGTCCGGGCAGGTTGCGCTTGTAGCTGTCCTTGCACGCCATGAAGGCGGCATGCGGCCCGCCGTAGGCCATGGGCACGCCAAAGCGCTGCGCCGATCCCACGGCGATGTCGGCGCCCAGTTCGCCTGGAGGCGTAAGCAGGGCCAATGCAAGCAGGTCGGTGGCCATGACCACCACCGCGCCCCTGGCATGGGCCTGGGAAATCAAGTCGCGATAGTCGACCACGCCACCCAGGCTATGCGGATACTGCAGCAACACACCAAAGCACTCGGGAAGCGGCTGGGCGGTTTCATCGCCCACCTGAAGCTGTATGCCCAGCGGCTCGGCGCGCGTGCGCAGCACCTGCAGCGTCTGGGGATGGCAATGCGACGACGCGAAGAAAACCGGGCAGGACGAAGCCGTTGCCCGCCAGGCCAGCGCCATGGCCTCGGCCGCGGCCGTGGCCTCGTCAAGCAGCGAAGCGTTGGCGATGTCCAGGCCGGCGAGGTCGGCGACCATGGTCTGGAAATTGAGCAGCGCCTCGAGCCGACCCTGGGAGATTTCGGGCTGATAAGGCGTATAGGCCGTGTACCAGGCCGGGTTCTCGAGCACATTGCGCAAGATGACCGGCGGAACATGGGTGCCGTAATAGCCCTGGCCGATATAGCTGCGCAATACGCGGTTGCGGCCGGCAAGCCCTTGCAGCTCGGCCAGCACGTCCGCTTCGCTGCGCGGGCCGGGCAGGCCGAGCGGGCGGTCAAGGGCGATGGAATCAGGCAGCACCGAGGCCACCAGCGCATCGAGGCTTTCAATGCCGATGGCGTCGAGCATGCGGGCGCGGTCGGATGCGTCGGGACCGATGTGGCGCGCAATGAACTCGCCGTCGGCCCGCGGCGTGCAGGATGGAATGGCAGCCATGATGGGGGCCGCTGTCAGTTGGAGTCGACCAGGTCTTGGTAGCCGTTGGCGTCGAGCAAAGCCTCGATGTCGGTGGCATTGGAGGGGCGGATCTTGAAGATCCAGGCCTCGTACGGGGTTTGATTGATGAGATCGGGCTGGCTGTCGAGCACTTCATTGAAGGCGACGATTTCACCGGCAACCGGGGCATAGATGTCGGAGGCGGCCTTGACCGACTCGACCACGCCCGCTGTCTCGCCGGCCTTGAGCTTGGCACCCACCTTGAAATCGCCGACGAAAACCAGGTCGCCAAGCTGATCTTGCGCATTGTCGGTGATGCCCACCAGCAGGACATCGTCCTCGTTCTTTACCCATTCGTGCGAAGGCGTGTACTTGCGATCATCCGGTTGATTCATTAGGACCTCGTTCATGTTGCTGGATTGTCGGAACCCGCAGCGCTGCCGCTGCGGACAAAAGGCATTTTTACCACTTCGGCGGACATCGGCTTGCCGCGCACCTGTACCTGCACGGCATCGCCGGCGCCGATGCCGTAGGGAACCCGCGCCATCGCAATGGAAACGCCCAGGGTGGGCGACATGGTGCCTGACGTGACCACGCCCTGGCCCAAGGCGGTCTGGACGGCGGCGCCCGCCCTGATGATGCCGCGATCGAGCAGGCGCAGGCCCACAAACGCCAGTTGGGGTTCGCCGGCCTGCTCGAGGGCATCGCGGCCGATGAAGCGGCGGACTGGATCGGCAAAGCTGACCGTCCAGGAAAGGCCCGCTTGGGAAGGCAGTATGCCGGGGTCCATGTCCTGGCCATGCAGGTTCAGGCCCGCCTCGAGGCGCAGGGTGTCGCGCGCGGCAAGGCCGCAAGGTGCCACGCCCGCCTGCGCCAGGTCGCTCCATAGGGCCGGGGCCAGGGAAGCGGGCAAAACGATTTCGTAGCCGTCTTCGCCCGTGTAGCCGGTTCGCGCCACCATGACGACCTCGTCGATGAACGTGGCCGTGAAGCGCTTCAGGTCGCGGGTGGCCGCCTGCCAGGCCGGCCGCGCCTGCCAAAGCGCCTGCTGCGCCTTGGGACCCTGCACCGCGATGATGGCAAGCTCTTCGCGCATTGTCAGTGCCGCGTCGAAGCTTTCGTCGGCCGCCACGGCCTGCATCCATTCGAGGTCGGCCTGTGCATTGGCCGCATTGACCACCAGGCGCCAGTCGTCGGATGCAAAGAAATAGACGAGCAGGTCGTCGAGGACGCCGCCGTCATGGTTGAGCATGCATGAATACAGGGCCTGGCCCACTGCCTTGAGCCGCGCCACGTCGTTGGCCAGCAGGCGTTGCAGGAAGGCCTTGGCCTGGCTTCCGTGCACGTCGATCACGCGCATGTGGGAAACGTCGAACATGCCCGCCGCGCTTCGCACGGCGCGATGTTCGTCCAGTTGGGACCCGTACGACAAGGGCATGTGCCAGCCCGCGAAATCGGTAAGGCGCGCGCCGGCCTGCACATGCAGGGAATACAAGGGAGTACGCTTCAAGTGCTGTGTCATGACAACTCCGGGTGAGGGCCCAGCATAGCGTGAATCAGCACCACGCGCCAAGGCCGGGGCCGTGCTTCAGGCAGCCCGTAGCGCGCGGCCGCAGGCAACGCCCGACGCCCACGCCCACTGGAAGTTGTAGCCGCCGAGCCAGCCCGTGACATCCACCGCCTCGCCAATAAAATACAGGCCCGGCACCGCCCTGGCCTGCATGGTCTTCTGGTCGAGGCCCCGCGTGTCCACGCCGCCCCGCATCACTTCGGCCTTGCGATACCCGGCTGTGCCGCTTGGGACCAGGCTCCAGCCGTGGATGCGCTGGGCCAGGGCGCGCAGCGTCTTGTCGGGGATGTCGGCCATGCGCATCGCGCCCGGCTGTCCAGGGGCCGTGGCCAGCCACTGCTCGGCCAGCCTTTTGGGCCAGATGGCGGCCAGGGCGGTATCGAGCTGCTGGCGATTGCCGGGCTTGGCCGCCAGCAGCGCCTGAGCCAGGTCTTGCCCGGGCGCCAGGTCGAGCGCTATGGCCTCGCCCGGGTTCCAGTAGCTGGATATCTGCAGTATGGCCGGCCCCGACAGGCCGCGATGCGTGAACAGCAGGTCTTCCAGAAACACTGTCTTGCGCTTGCCCTGGCCGCAGCTCACGCTGACCTCGAGCGAAACCCCGCTGAGCGCGCCGAAAGGTTTCCATTGCTCGGCGTCAAAGGTCAGCGGCACCAGCGCCGGACGCGGCTCGACCACCTTGAGGCCGAACTGCCGGGCCAGCTTCAGGGCGAAGTCGGTGGCGCCCAGCTGCGGAATGGCCATGCCTCCGGTGGCCATCACCACCTGGGCGGCCTCTATCGGCTCGCCGTCTGTCGCTATTGAAAAATGGCCGGGCCCTTTGTCCACCCCAAGCACCTGGCAGGGCATGCGCCAGCTGACGCGGCCCGCATCGCACTCGCGCCGGAGCATCTGGATGATGGCTTCGCTGGAGTCGTCGCAAAACAGCTGCCCGCGATGCTTTTCGTGCCAGGCGATGCCATGCCGCTCGACCAGGTCGATGAAATCGCGAGGGGTGTAGCCCGCAAGCGCCGAGCGGCAGAAGTCGGGATTCTGGGAAATGAACTGGGCGGGGGTGGTACCGATGTTGGTGAAGTTGCAGCGCCCTCCGCCCGAAATGCGGATTTTTTCGGCCAGCCGCTGCGCGTGGTCGACCAGCACCACCCGCAAGCCTCTCTGCCCCGCCACCGACGCGGCCATCATGCCGGCCGCCCCCGCGCCGATTACGGCGACGTCGAAGGCCTGCCGCCCCGCCCCGCTCACTTAGTCTTCTTCGCGTATGCAGTCGACGTAGTAACGCGGCTGCGTGTCGGGCCCGATGTCTTCGGCCAGGCCGTGCACATAGGTTTCAAAACCCGGGAACCGTGCGTTGAACTCGCGCACGAACTGCAGGTAATGCACGATGCGCGTATTGAAGCGCTCGCCCGGGATGAGCAGCGGGATGCCCGGCGGATACGGCGTAAGCAGAACGCCCGTGACGCGGCCTTCGAGCTCGTCGATGGAAACCCGCTCGACTTCGCGGTGCGCCATCTTGGCATAGGCATCCGAGGGCTTCAGGGCCGGCACCATGTCGGAAAGATACATTTCGGTGGTCAGCCGCGCCACGTCGTGGGCGCGATAGGCTTCGTGGATCTGCTGGCACAGGTCGCGCAGGCCCATTCTTTCGTAGCGCGGATGCTCTTTGCAGAAGTCGGGCAGTATGCGCCACATCGGGTGGTTGCGGTCGTAGTCGTCCTTGAACTGCTGCAGGGCGGTCAGCAGCGTGTTCCAGCGGCCCTTGGTGATGCCGATGGTGAACATGATGAAGAACGAATACAGGCCCGTCTTTTCAATGACAACGCCGTGCTCGGCCAGATACTTGGACACCAGGGCGGCGGGAATGCCTGTTTCGGCGAACGTGCCCGAGATGTCGAGCCCGGGCGTAACCACCGTGGCCTTGATGGGGTCGAGCATGTTGAAGCCCGGTGCCAGCGAGCCGAAGCCGTGCCATTCGTCGTCGGCCTCGAGCATCCAGTCGTCGCGATGGCCTATGCCTTCGCTTGCCAGGCGCTTGGGCCCCCAGACCTTGAACCACCAGTCGTTCTTGCCGAACTCGGATTCGACCTTGCGCATGGCACGGCGGAAATCCAGGGCCTCGCTGATGCTTTCCTCGACCAGCGCCGTGCCGCCGGGCGGCTCCATCATGGCCGCCGCCACGTCACAGGACGCAATAATGGCGTATTGCGGCGAGGTGGACGTATGCATGAGGAAAGCTTCGTTGAACACGTTGCGATCGAGCTTGCGGGTCTCGGAGTCTTGCACCGTGATCTGCGAAGCCTGCGACAAACCCGCCAGCAGCTTGTGCGTGGAATGCGTGGCAAAGATCATGGCGTCCTTGCTGCGCGGCCGGTTCTTGCCGATGGCATGCATGTCTTTGTAGTACTCGTGGAAGGCCGCGTGCGGTATCCAAGCTTCGTCGAAGTGCAGCGTGTCGATCTCGGAGCCCAGCTTCTCTTTGATCATTTCCACGTTGTAGCTGACACCGTCATAGGTGCTTTGCGTAATGGTAAGAATGCGCGGCTTCTTGTTCTTGATCTTGCTGGCGAAAGGATGCGCCTCGATCTTGGCGCGGATGCTCTCGGGCTCGAACTCTGAAAGCGGGATCGGGCCGATGATGCCCAGGTGGTTGCGCGTGGGGCGCAGAAACACCGGGATGGCGCCGGTCATGGTGATGGCGTGCAGAATGGACTTGTGGCAGTTGCGGTCGACCACCACCACGTCGTCCATGGCCACGTTGGCGTGCCACACGATCTTGTTCGAGGTAGACGTGCCGTTGGTCACGAAAAAGCAGTGGTCGGCATTGAAGATGCGCGCGGCATTGAGTTCTGATTCGGCCACCGGCCCGGTGTGGTCCAGCAGCTGGCCCAGCTCGTCCACGGCATTGCACACGTCGGCGCGCAGCATGTTCTCGCCGAAGAACTGATGGAACATCTGGCCCACGGGGCTCTTCAAAAAGGCCACGCCGCCCGAGTGCCCCGGGCAGTGCCACGAGTACGAACCGTCGGAAGCGTACTTGACCAGCTCGCGAAAGAACGGCGGCGCCAGGCTGTCGAGGTAGGCGCGCGCCTCGCGGATGATGTGGCGGGCCACGAATTCGGGCGTGTCCTCGAACATATGGATGAAGCCGTGCAACTCGCGCAGGATGTCGTTGGGAATGTGCTGCGAGGTACGGGTTTCGCCATACAGGTAGATGGGAATGTCTTCGTTGCGAAAGCGCAGCTCGCCGATGAAGGAACGCAGGTTCTTGATGGCATTGGCCACGTCCTCGGGCGAATCGACGTCGAACTCTTCATCGTCGATCGACAGGATGAAGGCGCTGGCGCGGCTCTGCTGCTGAGCGAACGAGCTCAGGTCGCCATAGCTGGTAACGCCCAGCACCTCGACGCCCTCGGCCTCGATGGCCGACGCCAGGGCGCGGATGCCAAGACCCGAGGCGTTCTCGGAGCGATAGTCTTCATCGATGATGACGATGGGAAAACGGAATTTCATGCCATGGACTCCCTGCTAGGGCCTGTTGATGCAATGTGCGCTACGTGCGGGGCAAGGTGACGCCTTGCTGGCCCTGATACTTGCCGCCACGGTCGCGATACGAAGTTTCGCAAACTTCGTCGCCTTCGAAGAACAACATCTGGGCGCAGCCTTCGCCCGCATAGATTTTCGCGGGCAAAGGGGTGGTATTTGAAAACTCGAGCGTAACGTGGCCTTCCCATTCGGGCTCGAGCGGCGTGACGTTGACGATGATGCCGCAGCGCGCATAGGTGCTTTTGCCCAGGCAGATCGTCAGCACGCTGCGGGGAATGCGAAAGTACTCGACCGTTCGCGCCAGCGCAAAAGAGTTGGGCGGAATAATGCACACATCGCCCACGAAGTCGACAAAGGACTTTTCATCGAAGGCCTTGGGGTCGACGATGGTGGAATTGATGTTGGTAAAGATCTTGAACTCGTTGGCGCAGCGCACGTCGTAGCCGTAGCTGCTTGTGCCATAGCTGACAATGCGCGAACCGTCGGCCGCCTGGCGCACCTGGCCCGGCTCGAAAGGCTCGATCATGCCCTGCTTTTGCGCACTCTCTCGAATCCAGCGATCACTTTTTATGCTCATTGCCCATTCCCTTATGACGTGGGCGCCTATTTTATCCCTTCGCCATGGCTGGCGGGCGTCTGTGGGTGGAAAACCGCTAATCGCGGAAAATAGTCCGATAGATCAAGGCAATACCGTTCACGGTGCCCACGCTCAGCTGCGCCGACAGCCGTCGCGCGATCTGATAGCTCAGGCGGCCCACCGTGCCGGTATCGGACAGCGCCTGCTCGATGCTGGCCGTCATGCCGTCGGTAATGCGCCGGCTTGCCACGATGAACTGGTTCTCGATGTTGCTGGTGCCGGAGTCCAGCCCCCGCACCACGCTCTCGACCGGCAAGATGCTGCCGGTGCTGCCCAGTTCGCCCGATCGCATGGTGAGCTCATCGATGCCGAACTTGCGATAGAACGGTTCGTCGCCGCTTAGGAAAGAGGTGCCCACCGAGAACAGCAGTGCCGCGTCGCCGCCGGAATCATCCGGACCATGGCCCAGCAGCAGCCACGACAGCTTCTGCACGTCGCTGACTTCCGGGTAGGAAACCAGATCGATGCGCGGCCTCTTGGCCGTGCCAGCAACTCGCACGCCCGCCTCGACCGCGAGGCCGGTGCGCAGCGCTTCGATATTGAGCACCGGGTTGGCGATGTCGCCCTGGAAGGTGATGGTGCCGCGCCGCAGTTGCAGGTGTTGTCCATAGATATCGATGGCCCCGCCCCGGGTGCGCAACGCCCCCTCGGCGGTAAGCTTGCCCTCGTGCATCAGCAGGCGCATCTGTCCCACCAGGCCCGAGTTGACGCCAAAGCCCGTGATATAGAAGCGCGGCCCCAGGTCGATGGACAGATCCAGCTCGATGTCCATGGGCGTACTGGCCTTGGGCTTGACGCCCGAACGCACCACCACCACGTCGCTGTCCACCGTGGGAACGCTGCTGAGCATGTCCAGGTCGATCCAGCCCGCATCGGCGGTGATCTCGCCCGACAGCGAAAACCGCGGCAGGGGCGCATCGACGCGCAGCTTGCCGCTTACCATGGCGTATCGGTCGGAACGCTGCAAGAGCGGGTAGCGGAACAGGTCTATGTCTATCTCGCCCACCGACTCACTCAGGTTCCAGCTGCCGCTCAGGGTAAGGCTGCCGTCCTGGGCGTCCGGGTTGGTGGATACCCATTCCGCCGTACGCCACTCGTCGGGCGTCACGCGCAGACGGGCGGGAAAGCGCAGGCTTTCCAGAATGAAGCGGTCGCCTTCCAGGCGGGCCGAAAGTTCGCCATCGAGCAGGCGCACGCCGTCGTCGATGCGCACGACGCGGATCTCGCGTCCCGTTACGCTGCCCTCGGTCGTCCAGGTGCCGTCCGCCCGGGCGTTGCCGCTCACGTCGGCATGCAGGATGCCGCCTATGTCCATGGCGTCGCCCGTGAAAAACGCCAGCCAGCTCAGGTCGTTGATATCGGCAAGCAGATTGAAGGTGCGCGGCGTCGCATCCAGGACAAAACCTCCGCCGGGCGGGCTGCGCAGCACGGCGCCGGCCGTGGCCCTGACCTGGCCCATTTTCTCGGTGGCGACGTTGAGTTCGGCCGCAAGCCGGCTGCTGGCGGACCCGCCATTGGGCGTGGCGGTAAGGTGCAGGTCGAGGTTGCGCAAGCCCAGCGGGAACTCGGGCTCGGCCGGAACGATGAAGTCGCCGGACAGGCGGCGCACATCGACCGAGCCGGCCAGCGCGCCGGCGAAGCTCAGGTTCCAGTCCGCATTGAAAACCAGTTCGACCGAAGAGAACTTGTCGTCCTCGGCGACGATGATGCGGCCTCTGTCCTGGGCGGCGTCGCCGGTGGGAATCAGGGCCTCGAACTCTTTGACGATGTCGCGCGAGATCACGAGCTTGTCGATGCTTCCCTGGGTTTCCCAGCGCCCGCCGCCCACGTTGGAACGCCCATGCTGCACCACCGCCTCGCTGCCCGAAGGCAGCTTGATGCCCAGCGAAGTGGCGCCGATCCGCCACTGCCAGTCGGGCGCCTGCGCCTGCGGCGCAAACACCAGATCGAGCGGAGACCGCATATCGAACCCCAAGCCCGCGTGCGTGGCGTTCAACGCGGTAATACGGCCCCGCCAGCCTTCCTGCTGCCCGCCCTGCTGCAAGGGGCCCCACTGGCCCTGCAGGGCGAAGTGGGCTTCGACCGGCGCACTGCCCACCTTGTTCGCTTCAGATTCTTCGGGCGTGTAGGTGGCCCGCAGGTCGGCAGCATGCTGTTGCAGGGTGCCGCCGATCCAGCCTTGTGCTTGCGCGCCTCCGGGCAGCCCCGGCCACAGGTCCGCCAGCGCAGCCACGGCAAGGTCCAGGTTCAGGCGGCTGCCGGGCGTGCCCAGCGATCCCTGGCCGGCCAGCTTGTGCCGGCCCACGCTCAGATCCATGTCGAACTCGGGCAGTTGCAGGTTTTGCCACAGTGTTCCAGCAGCCAGTTCCTGCTTGCGCTGGCTGGCCGATGCCACATTGACCACCGTGGCGCGGATGCCGCCGGAAAGCTCTTGCTCGTTCCAGCGCGAAGCAGGGTCCACCCGCAGGTTCAGGCTGGCCGACAAGGGCTCTCGATGTTCCAGCAGTTGCGCGTCGAAGTCCAGCTTGGCGGTAAGCGAGCCGGGTGGGACCGCATCGCCCGCCAGCAACAGAAAATTGAGCTTGTCCGCGGTAAACGACCCCACGACGTGGTCTTGCGTGACGCCGTCCTGCTCGGCCAGGCTCCAGGCGACCTCGCCCGTGAACGACGAGCCGTCGGCCAGCCTCAGGGCCAGGTCGCCGCGCTTCAGGGGAAATCCGGCACGAGGCGTCAGCTCGGCGTGCGAGTCGAGATTCAGGTCCTGGCCCTCGCCTTTCAGGTCCAGGGCCAGTTCGTCGAGGCTGCCGCGGGCATTGATCTCGAGATCCAGTGCGCAGGCGGAACTGATGCCCGCCAGGTCGGTAAGCGGATTGGGGCTGATCGTGTCGTCCGATTCCTTCCCGTTCGAACCATCGCCCTCGCCATCGGGGCTGCCGCGCCGCGCTTCCCCTGCTTCGGGCTCCGACAGCCCCACCGTGGGCACCGCCATGGGCAGGTCGGGCATGAAGTGGCGCAGGCACAAGGGCGAATTGGGCTGCTCGCTATGGGCGCGGGTTTCGATATGCAGCGCCAGCGGCCAGGGGTCGGCAAGCTCGAGCAGGCGGAAGTCGCCCTTGATGTCGGCCTCGATGCCGTCGCGACCCAGGTTGAGGTTCTGGAAGACCAGTTGGGCGTCGCTTTCGGTCAGGGCCAGCGAAGCCTGCAGGTCTCGAACGTCGAGCAGCAGAGGCTCGCCGTCGAGCTTGACGTCCAGCTCGCCCAGGTAGAAGCGATCGAGCGCAATGCGGAAGGGGATCGCCGGCATGGAAAAAGGCTCGGTCCTGGGCTGCTTCTCGGCGTCGCTGAGCACGTCGATGTCCAGCAGGCCGACGGACAGGTTGGTGGCGCGCAGGCGCCGGTCGAGCAGTTCGCGCCATTCGACGCGCAGTTCGAAATCCTTGATGTGTATGTCGGCCGCGGGCACGCGCAGGTTCAGCTCCCCGACTTTCAGGCCGCGCCATATCGAACCCTCGACGCCCTTGATCCGGCCGTCCATCTGCTGCGCGGCCGTGCTCAGCGCCCAGCGGGTGCCGGGCTCGGAGCCCACCGTCCAGGCCAGAAAGCCGCAGAGCACGACCAGCAGCAGGACCAGGGCCGGGCCCAGCCATACCAGCATCCAGCGCAAGAGCCCCCTCAAAACGCGATCCCCAGGGAGAAGTGCAGGCGCAGCCTGCGATCGCGCTGGCCATAGGCCAGGTCGATGCCGAACGGCCCCGCCGGCGTGCGCACGCGCGCGCCCACGCCGTAGCCGAAGGCCAGGTCCATGTCGCCGAACGACTCGCTGGCGTCGCCGAAGTCGACAAAGACGGCCATGCCGATGGTCTGCGTGAAGTATCGGATGTACTCGACGCTGGCGACCGCCAGGGCCGGCGCCCCGATGATGGCGTCGCCGCGCGGCAGGCCTATGCTCTGGAACTTATAGCCGCGTATGGTGCGCGCGCCCCCGGTACGGTAGCCGAAGTCTTCCGGCAGGCGGGATGTTTTCGACCACACCTTGCCGACCTCGCCCCGCACCGTCAGGACGTCGTGCTTGCCCATCGGCCACCATTGCTGCAGCCTGAGGCTGGCGCGGTGGAAGGGCTCGCCCTTGTCCAGCGTAATGCCCGTGCCCAGGCCCAGGTCGACCAGATTGCCCTCGCGCGGATCGTATTTGTCGTTGACGTCGCGACGCAGCCACTGCCAGGTGGCCACCAGCGACGGCACCTCGTAGCTTTCCGCCCCCTCGATCTTGGTCTTGTCATAGGCGGCGATCAGACCCCACCTGGTTTCGAACTCGACCCGGCTGTCGCCGGCCGCCCTGCGCTGCTGCACCCGCTTCCAGCCCAGGCCATAGCGGGTAGTGTCCAGGCCCTCGATGTCGGAATGGTTGAACAGCACGCCCACGCTGTCCTGGTAACCGCGCTCGGTGGGGGGCAGGTGCACATCGAAGAAGGCCCGCTGTCGGTGCCTGTCGACCCCGAAGCCGGTTTCGATCCAGACCGGCTGGCCAAAAACCACGTTCTGCCGGTAAAGGGTCTCGACCCTCAGCCCGTTGTCGCTGTCCACGCCCAGCGACCCCGACAGCCGCCGTGCGGGCGCCTCGGTAACACGCACGGCCAGCGGCATTTCCACCTCGCCGTCGGGCCGGGTGTAGCGATGCTCGGGGTTATCGTCGAGCATCACGAACGCCCCCCGGAAGAACGAAGTGGAATCCAGCGCCTGCTGCCATTCATCGAGCAGGTCCTGGTCGTAGGGGTCGCCCGGGGTGTATCTGATATAGCGGTCGATGAGCTTGCGCGGTACGCGCTCGAGCCCGTTGACCGTGATTTCGCCCATGCGCACGCGCGGGCCGCTATCGATCGCGACATGCAGATCGGCCTGCGCCTCGTCGGCCTGTATGGTTGCCTGCGAAGCCGTGACGCGGGCCAGGTAGAAATCCTTGCGGCTGACGCTGTCGATGAGCTCGGTCTTGGCGTCGTGCCATTCGTCGTTTATAAAAGGCATGCCCTTGGTAAGAGGCCATGCGTTTTCCAGCGCGTCGACCCGGTCGGCGAATTCCGGCGTGGCTATCTGGCCGGCAAAAGCCAGGTCGACGCTGTTGACCACGGAGCGCGGGCCCGGATCAATAGTGATGTCCCAGGTTTCGCCCGCCACGTCGGAGCCCACCTCGAGATCGACCACGGCCGAAAAAAAGCCCTGTGTCTCGAGCGCCGAAAGCGTGGCGTCGCGCGCGCGGCGGCGCAGGCGCGACACTTCGCCGCCGTCCTGGTCTTCGGCCAGGCGGGTAATGGCATCGACCGCGCCCATGATGGACTGCAGGGCCTCGGGGGGAACGCCCCCCGGGTCGACCGTGACCTCGGGTCTGGCCGCCAGCGCCTGCTGGGCCAGGCCAAACATGAGAACAGTGGACGCAATCGCCAGGCGCTTCAAGATGCGGCTTGCCTAGTGTCGGGCCACGACTGTGGGCATCTTGGCCGAGAAGTCGCGCGGCAGGGCCGCCACCTGAAGAGCCACCTTGTGCGCAATGTCGTGATACAGGCTGGCCACTTTCCCTTGGGGGTCGGCCACCACGGTAGGCTTGCCCGAGTCGGTCTGCAGGCGGATATCCATGGCCAGGGGCAAGGCGCCCAGCCAGGGCAGGTGGTATTCGGCCGCCATGTCGCGCCCCCCGTGTTCGCCGAATATGGGTTCGGCATGGCCGCAGTTGGAGCACACGTGCACCGACATGTTCTCGACGATGCCCAGCACCGGGACGTCGACCTTCTGGAACATGCGCAGGCCCTTGCGGGCGTCGGCCAGCGCCAGATCTTGTGGCGTAGTGACAATGACGGCGCCGGTAAGGGGCACCTTTTGGGAGAGCGTAAGCGCGATGTCGCCGGTGCCCGGCGGCATGTCGATGATGAGGTAGTCAAGGTCGCGCCAGTTGGTCTGTCGCAGCAGTTGCTCGAGCGCCTGGCTGACCATGGGGCCGCGCCATATGGCCGGCGCATCTTGGTCGATGAGAAAGCCGATGGAATTGGCCTGCAGGCCATGGCCTTCAAGAGGCTCCATGGATTTGTTGTCGAGGCTTTTGGGCTTGCCCGAAACGCCCAGCATGATGGGCACGCTGGGGCCATAGATGTCGGCATCCAGCAGGCCCACCTTTGCACCCTGGGCGCTGAGCGCAAGGGCCAGGTTGACCGAGGTGGTGCTTTTGCCGACCCCTCCCTTGCCCGACGCGACGGCGATGATGTTGCGCACAGTGGACAGCGGCTTGAGGCCGGGCTGCACCGCGTGCGTCTGGATATGCGTGGTGAACTGCAGCGAGCTCAAGGTGACCCCCAGCGCGGCCAGAGCGGTTTCAAGCTGTTTCCGCAATTCGGCCTGGTCATTGTATAAAGGATAATCAAGCGCTACAGTAAGATCTAGATTGCTTCCGTTCAGTTGAACCGTGCTGTTCTTGATGGTCGCCGGGCCCAATTTGCGTTTGGTCGCCGGATCGACGACTTCGGCCAGTGCGGCACTGACTCGCTCAGAAGTGGGACTCATTTTCATGCCTTGTAAAAAATAACTCTCGACTCAAGCCTCAAGAATAGCGGATCGGGGAATTATTTTCTGCCTTGGCTGTCTATCCAGCAATATGAATACACTCACACAAATTCTCCGCGGCGTATTGTTTCTCATCCTCGCCATTTGCGGCATGGCCATGGCATTCGTATTCATGGTGTCTACCGCCATTGCGATCGGCGTCCTGTACATTGTGGCCCGCGTCAAGGGCCGTCCCTTCGGCGTGCGCGCCTACTGGGACGAACGCCGCCAGCCCCGTAGCCGGCCCTCGGCATTCCGCAAGGAAGACGTCGTCGACGTCAAGATGCGCGAAATTCCATAAGCAGCCCTGGGCGCGGCGCCCAAAGCCCCGGCGATTCATTACAATAGAACGGCCCTGGCGCGTCCCCGCGCGCCAGGGCCGTTCTATTGTGCATTCTGCCGGCCCGGCCGGAAGCCCTCCTTACCCTTTTTTACGCATTGTTCATGTCGCGCACGATATTTGTCACCACTGCCCTGCCCTACGCCAATGGCTCCTTCCACATCGGCCACATCATGGAATACATCCAGGCCGACATCTGGGTAAGAACCATGCGAATGGCCGGCCATACCGTGCATTTCGTAGGCGCCGACGATGCCCACGGCGCCCCCATCATGCTCAAGGCCGAAAGCGAGGGCATCACGCCGCAAAAGCTGGTGGCGCGCTACGCCGCCGAACGTCCGCGCTACCTTGACGGCTTCCAGGTCAAGTTCGACCACTGGCACTCGACCGATTCGCCCGAAAACGTCGCGCTGTCGCACGACATCTACAAAAGCCTGAAATCGGCCGGCTTCATCAGCTCTCGCGAGGTCGAGCAGTTCTACGACCCGGTCAAGGGCATGTTCCTGCCCGACCGCTACATCAAGGGCGAATGCCCGGTCTGCCATACTAAAGACCAGTACGGCGACGCCTGCGAAGCCTGTGGCGCCGTCTATGCAGCCACCGAGCTCATCGAACCCTATTCCACGCTCACCAAGGCCCGGCCGGTGCTCAAGTCGTCCGAGCACTTCTTCTTCAAGCTGTCCGACCCCCGCTGCGTCGAGTTCCTGCAAGAATGGACAGCCGGCGACAACCGCCGCGGCAAAAAACGCCTGCAGGCCGAAGTGCTGGCCAAGACCCGCGAGTGGCTGGGCACCGGCAAGGAAGACAGCGAAGCCAATCTGGCCGACTGGGACATCTCGCGCGATGCGCCCTACTTCGGCATCGAGATTCCCGACGCGCCGGGCAAGTACTTCTACGTCTGGCTCGACGCGCCGGTGGGCTACCTGGCCTCGCTCAAGGCCTACTGCGACAAGCAGGGGCTTGATTTCGACGCCCTGCTCGACCCCGCCGGCGATACCGAGCAAGTGCACTTCATCGGCAAGGACATCGTGTATTTCCACGCCCTGTTCTGGCCCGCCATGCTGAAGTTCTCGGGCCGCAAAACGCCCGACGGCCTTCATGTGCACGGCTTCATCACGCTTAGCGGCGAAAAAATGTCCAAGAGCCGGGGCACGGGCATCTCGCCCCTGCGCTACCTCGAGCTCGGCATGGATCCTGAATGGATGCGCTACTACATCGCAGCCAAGCTCAATTCCCATGTCGAAGACGTGGATTTCAACCCCGACGACTTCGTCGCCCGCGTCAACAGCGACCTGGTCGGCAAATACGTCAACATCGCCAGCCGCGCCGCCAACTTCATCAGCAAGTATTTCGACGGCCAGCTGGGCTATGTGGGCGACTCAACGCCGCTGTCCAGCGACATCGCCGCCGTGGCGGCCGAGGTGCAGGGCGACTTCGAGGCGCGCGAATACGGCCGCGCCATCCGGCGCCTGATGGCCTACGCCGATACGGTCAACCAGGCCTTCGACGCGGCCCAGCCCTGGGTGCTGACCAAGGGCCTTACGCCCGACGACGAGCGCCGCGCTGCCCTGCAAGACATCTGCTCTCGTGCGCTGGCCGGCTTCAAGGCCCTTTCGGTCATGCTTGCGCCCGTGCTGCCGGCGCTTACCGCCCGGGTGGCCCAAGAGCTTTTCGGCGATGCCGCCCCCTACGGCTGGCACGACGCCGCCCAGTTGCCCAAGCGCATCGCAAAATTCAAGCACCTGATGCAGCGCGTTGAACCGGCCATGCTGGACGCGCTGTTCGAGCCGCCCGCGGCGGCCGTGCCCACGCCGGGCGGCGAAGCCATCGCCGAAGTCATCGACATCAAGGATTTCGCCAAGGTCGACCTGCGCATTGCCCGCATCGTGGCCTGCGAAGCGGTCGAAGGCTCCGACAAGCTGCTGCGCCTTACGCTCGACGTGGGCGAAGGCCGCCATCGCCAGGTGTTTTCGGGCATCAAGGCAGCCTATGCGCCCGAAGACCTTACCGGCAAATTGACCGTGCTGGTGGCCAACCTGGCGCCGCGCAAGATGCGTTTCGGCGTCTCCGAAGGCATGGTGCTTGCCGCCAGCCACGCCGACGAAAAATCGCATCCCGGCATCCACATCCTCGAACCCTGGCCTGGCGCAGAGCCGGGCATGCGCATCTCGTAATGCAGAACGGGCTCGATCCCGTACGCTACCGGGCGGGGCGCACCACCACCCTGGTCAGCGTGGCCGTCAACCTGGTGCTCACCATCATCCAGGTAATCGTCGGCCTGCTGGCGCATTCCCAGGCCCTGGTGGCCGACGCCATCCACACCCTTTCCGACCTGCTGGCCGATGGCGTGGTGCTGGTGGCCAATGCCCAAAGCGGCAAAGCGCCCGACGCCGAGCACCAGTACGGCCACCTGCGCTTTGAAACCGCCGCGTCCATGATCCTGGGTGTCCTGCTTTTGGCCGTGGGCATCGGCATGCTGTGGAAAGCCTTCGGCAATCTGCAGGATCCGGGCAGCATGCCCCCTGTGCACTATGCCGCCCTGGTCGTCGCCCTGCTGGCCATCGCCTGCAAAGAATCGCTGTTTCGCTACATGCTCAAAGTGGGCGAACGCTTCCGCTCGACCATGCTCATCGCCAACGCCTGGCATGCGCGCTCGGACGCCGCCTCTTCCCTCGTCGTGGCGCTGGGCATCGTGGCCAGCCTGGCCGGCTTCCCAATGGCCGACCCATTGGCCGCGCTGGTGGTGGGCCTGATGATCGCCCGCATGGGCTGGAAATTCTTCTCTACCTCGTTTGCCGACCTGATGGATCGCGCCGTCGACACCGAAACCGAAACCCGCATCCGTGGTCACCTGCTGGCCACGCCCGGCGTGCTGGGCATCCACGACCTCAAGACCCGCAAGCTGGGCGACATGATCTGGGTGGAAGTGGACATCGAGATGGACGGCAGCCTGTCCATCGCCGAAGGACACGAAATCGCCGTGCAGGCACGCGCCCGCGTCATGGAGAACGAGCACGTGCTCGACGTGATGACGCATTTCGATCCGGTCGACCCCGACGAGGCGCGGTTTCGGCAGTAGCGCCGCCCGCGCTTTCCGTGCATCCCACGCGCCCGGGTCTACAATCAAGCCATCGTGCCGGCGCAATGCCGACCCGCCGCAATACGGAGGAACCATGGCTTTTGATTTCAAACTGAAAGATCCGAACCTCGTCCAGCAGCAATGCCATATAGACGGCCAATGGGTCGACGCGGACAACGGCAAGCACATCGAGGTGCGCGACCCCGCCAGCGGCGAAGTCGTGGGCTGCGTGCCCAGGGCGGGCGCGGCCGAGACCCAGCGCGCCATCGACGCCGCCGAGCGCGCCCTGCCCGCCTGGCGCGCCCGCACGGCCGCCGACCGGGCACGCGTGCTGCGCCGCTGGTACGAACTGCTGATGCAGAACCAGGAAGACCTGGCCCGCCTGATGACCCTGGAGCAAGGCAAGCCCCTGGCCGAATCGCGCGGCGAAATCGCCTACGCCGCATCCTTCATCGAATGGTTCGCCGAAGAAGGCAAGCGGGCCTATGGCGAGATCATTCCCTCGCCATTTTCCGACAAAAGGCTGCTCGTGCTGAAGCAGCCCATCGGCGTGTGCGCCGCCATCACGCCCTGGAACTTCCCCTCGGCCATGATCACCCGCAAGGCGGGCCCCGCTCTGGCCGCGGGCTGCACCATGGTGCTCAAGCCGGCCGGCGCCACGCCGCTCTCGGCGCTGGCCCTGGCCGAACTGGCTGCTCGGGCCGGTATCCCGGCAGGCGTGTTCAACGTGGTCACCGGCGACTCCGGCCCCATAGGCGAAACGCTTACCCGCAGCCCCGTCGTACGCAAGCTTTCCTTCACCGGCTCAACCGAAATCGGCCGCCAGTTGATGGCGCAAAGCGCCCCCACGCTCAAGAAGCTGTCGCTCGAGCTGGGCGGCAATGCGCCCTTCATCGTCTTCGATGACGCCGACGTCGATGCGGCCGTGGCGGGCGCCGTTGCGTCCAAGTACCGCAACACCGGCCAGACCTGCGTCTGCACCAATCGCTTCCTGGTGCAAAGCGGCATCTACGATTCATTCGCCGACAAGCTTGCCGCCGCCAGCCAGGCGCTCAAGGTGGGTTCGGGCCTGGACGAAGGCGTGGTGCAGGGCCCGCTCATCAATCAAGCCGCCCTTGAGAAAGTCGAGGAACTGGTCGCCGACGCCACGAACAAGGGCGCCAAGGTGCTGGCCGGCGGCCAACGCCATGAACTGGGCGGGCTCTGGTACCAGCCCACCGTGCTCACCGGCATAGAGCCCGGCATGGACCTGACCCGGCAGGAAATCTTCGGGCCGGTCTCGGCGCTGATGCGCTTCGACACTGAAGAAGAAGCCATCGCACATGCCAACGACACCGAATTCGGCCTGGCCTCTTACTTATACAGCCGCGACATGGCCCGCATCTGGCGGGTTTCCGAGGCGCTGGAGTATGGCATGGTGGGGATCAACACCGGCCTGATCTCGACCGAAGTGGCGCCCTTCGGCGGCGTCAAGCAGTCGGGCCTGGGCCGTGAAGGCTCGCGCCATGGGCTGGAAGACTATATGGAATTGAAGTATCTGGCGCTGGGCGGCGTGTAGCGGCTTGCCCAGCCCGACCGGCCGCGAGCCAGGCACGCCAGCGCACCTCCAATGCTGGGCCCAGCCTCACGGTTCGGGCCTTTGCTCCAGCAGCCAGTCCCGCACCATGCCGGTGGGCTCGCGGCGGCGCGGATTGCGCGGCACGACCACATGAAAGTCGGCCATGCCGCGCAGCGTGCCCGGTAGGGCCGGAACCAAACGCGACGATCGTAGTTCGGGCTCGACCAGGAAACGGCTGACGAGCGCAATGCCCTGGCCTGCCACGGCCGCGTCGATGGCCAGGCTGGTCTGGTTGAAGCGCAGCTTCCTGGCACCGGCCGGCACCCCGGCATTCTGGGTTTCTTTCAGAAAGCGCGGCCACAGGTCGTGGGCGTCCTGCAGCAGCACCCGCCCGCCCACTTCGGCAAGGCGAAGCGACGACCTGCCCTTGGGCAACAGCGCCGGGCTGCACACCGCGACAAGCTCTTGCGTGAACAGCAAGTCGGACTCCAGGTCGGGCCCGAAGGGCGGATTTCCCTGGCGCACCGCAATGTCGACGTCATCACCACGAAAATCCGAGACCTTCTCGCTGGCCAGGATACGCAGGTCGACGAAAGGATGCGCCTCGACGAATTCAGGCAGGCGGGGAATGAGCCACTTTGAAGCAAAGGTGGGCGTGACGCTGATCGTCAGCCGCTCGGGCGCCGGGCGCAAGGCCTGGGTCGCATCGGCCAGCAGTTCGAAGGCCCTGCGGACGTCCGGCGCATAGGCCCGGCCTTGGTCCGTAAGCGCCAGGCGGCGCGGCAGGCGCTCGAACAGCTTGACCCCCAGATAGGCCTCGAGCCCCCGCACCTGCTGGGCCACCGCCGCCTGGGTAACGCTGAGCTCTTCGGCCGCCAGCCGGAAATTCAGATGCCTTGCCGCCGCCTCGAAGGCGCGCAATCCATTCAGCGGCGGCAGGCGTGCGTTGCCGGATGCCATGAAGATCCTTTCCTTTGTCCTGAGCTGCTTATCGATAGATTTTCTATTGAATCAAGCAAAATATTATCACTCGAATATATATGCCTTATCTCCTATCATAGCTTTATTGAAGGCCGACGAGCCATTGTCGGCCCCGACCGGGAGATTTCGCATGTCAGTAGAAAAAGTAGCCCTTATCACCGCCGGCGGTTCCGGCATGGGCGCCGCCGCCGCGCGGCGCCTTGCTCAGGACGGATTCCGCGTGGGCATACTTTCATCCTCGGGCAAAGGCGAAGCCCTGGCCAAAGAACTAGGCGGCATCGGCATTACCGGCTCCAACCAGTCCAACGACGACATCAAGGCGCTTGTCGACGCCGCCCTCGAGAAATGGGGCCGCATCGACGTGCTGGTGAACAGCGCCGGCCACGGCCCGCGCGCGCCCATACTTGACCTGAGCGACGAAGACTGGCACAAGGGCATGGAGGTGTATTTCCTGAACGCCGTGCGCCCCGCGCGCCTGGTCGCGCCCACCATGGTCAAGCAAAAGTCGGGCGTCATCATCAATATCTCCACCTTCGCCGCCTTCGAGCCCGACCCTGCCTTTCCCACTTCCGGCGTGTTCCGCGCCGGCCTGGCCGCCTTCACCAAGCTGTTCGCCGACCAGTACGCCGCCGACAACGTGCGCATGAACAATGTGCTGCCCGGCTTCTTCGACAGCCTGCCCGAAAAAGCCGAATCCCGCGCCCGCATTCCCCTGGGCCGCTACGGCAAGGTCGAGGAAATGGCCGCCACCATCGCCTTCCTGGCCTCTGAAGGCGGCGCCTACATTACCGGGCAGAACATCCGGGTCGACGGCGGCATTACCCGGTCGGTGTAACGCCCGCCGCCGCACAGAACACGGGCCACTGCGCAGGCCGCGTCCGGTCCCCTTTCCGGCGCGCGGCCTGCGGCCCGTGTCCTTTGATCGGGCATAATGGCCGTTTGCCGACCGGAGCAAAACATGACCCAACGCGTACTCATCACCGCCGGCGCGGGCGGTATCGGGCTGGCCACCGCCCAGGCCTTCGTTGAGCGCGGCGCCCGCGTGCATATCATGGATATCGACGCGGAAGGCCTGCGCCGGGCCACGGCGGACAACCCGTCCCTCACCGCGACCGAAGGCGATGTCGCCAAGCCCGACGACCTGGACAGGCTGTTCGGCGATGTGCGCAAGCAACTCGGCGGCCTGGACGTGCTGGTGAACAACGCCGGCATCGCCGGCGCCACGGCTTCCGTCGCCGAGTATCCGCTCGAAGCCTGGAGCGCCGTCGTCGGCGTCAACCTGACCGGAACCTTCATGGTCACGCAGCGGGCCATCCCTTTGCTGCAAGAGTCCGCCGCGGGCTCCATCATCGTCATGTCCTCGCTGGCGGGCCGCTTCGGCTATCCCAATCGCATCGCCTACTCCACTACCAAATGGGGCCTGGTCGGCTTCACCAAGACCCTGGCCATGGAGCTGGGCCCGCTGGGCATCACCGCCAACTCGATCCACCCCGGCGCTGTCGAAGGCCCCCGACTGCAATCCGTACTTGAAGGCCGTGCCAAATCGTCCGGCCGCAGCATTCAGGATGAAGCCGAATCAGCCATGGCCAACCAGTCGATCAAGAAGTTCACAAGCCCGGCAGACATCGCGGCGCTGACGGTCTTCCTGGCTGGGCCGCATGCACGGACGATCTCGGGACAGCTGTTTCCCATTGATGGAGATTCAAAGTCCACGGTGTGACGAACATCCGGCACGCCGGAGAGAGCCCATGACCCGAATCAACTGCGTGCCCGTGCAAGAACTGAGCGGGCCTCACCTCGTTGCCGAGTATCGCGAATTACCCAGGGTGTTCGCACTGGCCCGTAAAGCCGCAGCACGAGGGCCATTCG
Organism: Pusillimonas noertemannii; assembly: GCF_003096595.1. Lineage (GTDB taxonomy): Bacteria > Pseudomonadota > Gammaproteobacteria > Burkholderiales > Burkholderiaceae_B > Pusillimonas > Pusillimonas noertemannii. Next base: position 139,052 of record NZ_QEKO01000002.1, read on the forward strand.
CACAGCCCGTCGCCTATACGCTCGGTAAAGGCCATCTGCTGTTTTTCTATACCCGGCTTGCTTATCTGGCCAGGCGGCACACAGACCTGATCGGGGAAATGAAGCGCCGGGGCTACAAACCTTCGTTCCAGGGAATCGAGCGCCGTCAATTCCCCGATATACCGGACGACTTCTGGAAGGATTGGGAACCGTCAAAAGAGGCGCTGGATTTGAATCGGCGGCGCATCGCCGAACGGACAGAAACGGCGGCTGAGCCGTTGCCGTGACAGGGGTACGGGCGCAGCTTGAATGCATTGCGCGAAATCGCCTGCAATTGCATGGCGCGCCCGTGCCGGCCTTGGTCTTTTCGCTTATTCCGTAGGCTCTACGCCGCGATGGCCTGGGCGAGTTTCTGGATGGAGAGCGGCGCGCAGCCTTCGGCATCGTTGCTGATGGTCACGTAGGCCGGCTGGCCGGCGCCCGTGATGCCGCGGATGGTGCGCGCAAGCACGGTGCATGTGTGCGGATCTTCGCTGAGGAGGGCATTGAATGGATAGTGCTTCTTCTGCGCATCGGCGTAGCCATAGGCGCCGAAGAGGCGATTCAGGTTCCATCGGCATACCAGCGGACCCGGCCATAGCGCGCGCAGCATGGGCAATTGCGCCTCGATCGGCGGCATCTTGCCATGCAAGCCCAGGCAGAAGGTGGCGCCATGCGCCTTGAGCGTATCGACCAGCGCCTGGCTAAGTAGTTCGGGATCCCGGACTTCCACGGCGACGATTACCGAGGCATGCCCGGACAAGGCTTGCCGGACGGCAGCCAGCATATGGCCCAGCTTGTTTAGCAGCGACGCGGGGTGGCTGAGCAAGCCCCAGGGCAGCGGACTCAGTTGAAACACGAGCACGCCGAGCTTGGCGCCCAAGCCCTCGAGCGCCGGTTGCACAAAATGTTCGATGGCCAGATTCGGATCGAGAAAGCCCGGATTGGGTTCGCGCGCCTTGCCTTCGTCGCCGCGCAGCTGGGCGTCGGTGACGCTGGCCGGGCATTTGACGACGAAACGGAAGCCGTCGTCGACCTGGCCCGCATAAGCGGCATATTGACTTGTCGTCAGCGGACGCCAGAAGCTGCGGTCCACACAAACCGTGCGCAGCAGCGGGTGCCGATGGTAGGCCTCCAGGCCGTGCTTCGACAGCGTGCTGGAATCGTACTCGCCGTCCCATACCAGGTTTTCCCAGCCTGGGTAAGACCAGGTAGAGACGCCAAAGCGCAATTGGGCTGGAAGCTTCTGAGCCAGCTCGTTCCAGGCCTGCCCCGCGGGGGCGGGACGCACTTTGGCCGTGCCTCGGCGGGCAGAGGGGGACGGATTCGCACGAGATGCTGTGCCGGCCGGAGGCTGGGCATCTTCAAAAAGATCGACTTGCCTGCTTGTCATGCCGGCCGTGAGGGCGATTGACCCGACGCGAGCGGCGCCGCCAGGCCGGGCATGAAGCGCCAGGCAATCAACCAGCCCAGCACCTGCACCACGATCAGCGTGGCCACGGTGCCGTGCCAGCCCCCCAGCGTATAGGCGATGCCGCCGACCCATGCGCCCGCGAAGCCGCCGCAGTAGTACGCCCCATAGTACAGGCCGCTGGCCAGGGACCGGCCACTGGTGACCCGATGGGCGATGAAGCTCATCGTGGCGGACTGCGTCACGAACACACCGCAGGCCGCCACGGCCAGCGCCAGCACGATCATCCAGGCGGGCGTCGCCAGCGTGCCCAGCACGCCCACCGCCGACACGATCACGGCCGCCAGCACCGTACGGCGCGAACCAATGCGCGGGATCAGTTGCCCCGCCAGCGGCGTAATCACCACCCCCAGCAGATAGACGCTGAAGATATTGGCGAGATGGCCTGAATTGAAATGATAGGGCTCCGCCGCCAGGCGCAGGTTGATGAAGGTAAACAGCCCGACCAACGCAAACAGCACCGTGAAGCCCAGCGAGCAGGCCACCTGCAGGGCCGGATTGCGTACCAGCCGGCCCAGGGTCGCCAGGTTGTCGGCAACCCGCGTATTGGCCACGAAGTGACGCGAGGGCGGCAGGCCGCGCCACACCAACCAGGCGCCCACCAGGTTGATCACCGCCATCACGCCAAAGGCCGTGCGCCAGGACATGAACTCGGCCAGGTGCCCCATCAGGAAGCGGCCCATGAACCCGCCCAGCACAGAGCCCGTGACATATCCGGTGATCAGCCGCACCATCGCGGCGCCGCGGAATTCTTCTCCGACATAGGCGATGGCCACCACCGACACGCCCGGCACGGCCAGGCCCTGCAGGAACCGCAGCACGAGCAAGCCGTGCACCGTCTGCACTTGCGTCATCAATGCGGTGGGTATGGCCAGCGCGAACACCGACAGAACAATCAGCCATTTGCGCCCCAAGGCGTCGGACAGCATGCCGATGAAGGGCGAGATCAGCGCCACCGCCAGCACCGTCATCCCCACGGCGTTGCCGATCTCGACCACGGAGGCGTTCAGGTCGCGCTGCAATTCGGGCAGGATCGACTGCACCGAATACACCTGGATGAAGGCAAACACGCCCAATATCGCCACTGTCAGCAGCAGGGGCACGCTCAAGCGATAAAAACCGTCGGAATCAGGAGAGGAAGAAGACATAAGTGCAGATCACCGCACGGCATGCGGCGATCTGTGAAGAAGGTGCCACCTGGCATTGCATGTAGAGCGATTCTGGAGCGGGCGATGGGAATCGAACCCACGACGAAAGCTTGGGAAGCTTTAGTTTTACCATTAAACTACGCCCGCTCGGGCCGGCGTGGCCATGCTGAATCGACCAGGCCCGGCTGCCGAAGCCCCGGGCTTTGCGAACAAGGCCACACGAAGAAAAAGATTGTATGCCTGTTTCATAGAGGCACGCAAACGACACGGCGGGCATGAGTCACGCCCTTCAAAAACCCGCCTCATGGACCAGGCTGCCGTGCCGGTCCGGAATCCCGGCGGTGCTGCCGAACATCAAGCTCCACGATCCGTTCGCTCTGGTGCGCCATTGCACTGCGATAGTGCATTGATCGTTGCGCCTGGACGCCATCGCATCGCCTCGCGCCATTGATGCGTCCTTCCGTGCTTCCCCTTGCTCCGCAATTTTCCCTGGGGCCGATCAAAATTGGCACGCCTATTGCGTAGCAACTGATGCAGGGCCGAATTTTTCGCGGCCATTCTTCATCCGGAAAAAAGGGCGAACACCATGTACCAGGACACCATCGAGGGCTTCATCGCCGCGGGCAACAAGAAACAGGCTCAATTGCGCCAGACGCCGCAGGCCTTCTTCATTGCCTGCATGATGGCCGGCGCTTATATCGGCGTGGCGATTCTGCTTATTTTCACGCTGGGCGCGCAGGCGCCCGATGAGTTTCGCAAGCTGATCATGGGCGGAGCCTTTGGCCTGGCGCTGATCCTGGTGGTGATCGCCGGGGCGGAGCTCTTCACCGGCCACACCATGATCATGTCACTGCGACGCTATGCGGGCCACGGCACTTGGGGCGAGACGGCCGGCCTGCTGGCAAGCAGCTGGCTGGGCAATCTGCTGGGCGCCGCGGTTCTGGTGGGCCTCTTCGTGATGGCCGGCGGCGGCGGACTGCTGTCGGACGAGCATGGCCTGGTCATGACGGCAGCCGCCGCAAAGATGAACACCGGCGCGGGCACCCTGTTCGCGCGCGCTGTCCTGTGCAACTGGCTGGTGTGCCTGGCGCTCTGGATGTCGGCGCGGGTCGCTTCGGAAAGCGCCAAGTGCATCGTCATTGCCTGGTGCCTGCTTGCCTTCATCGCCTGCGGCTTCGAACACTGCGTGGCCAACATGACGCTGCTGCTGATGGCCCTGGCCGGCAATCATCCTGAAACCGTGACCGTGGCGGGCCTGGCATGGAACCTGGGCTGGGTGACGCTGGGCAACATCGTGGGCGGCGCCGTCTTTGTCGGCGGGGCCTACTGGTCGGCCAGCGCGGGCGCCCGCAAGACGATCCAGGCCCAGCCTTCGGACGCCGCACCGGCCTCACCCGCATCCCGTTCTTGAGCACCAGACAGCAAGGAAGCATTTCAATGACATCCAACGAGCGTTCCGACAAAGCCGAACCCAACGCACCCCGCCTGATCGTCATCGGCAACGGCATGGTGGGCCAGCGCCTGCTCGAAGAGCTGACCCGCCAGGGTTCGCCCTACGACATCACGGTGTTCTGCGAAGAGCCCTGCCCCGCCTACGACCGGATCCAGCTGAGCCAATGCTTTGGCGACACGCCCGACATCGCCCTGGCCAAGGAAGAGTTCTTTCGCGAACACGGCATCACGCTGCTGCTGGACAAAGCGGCGATGGGCATAGACCGGGTCAGCCGCTGCGTGTATACGGCCGACGGCCAGGCGTATCCTTACGACAAACTCGTGCTGGCCACCGGCGCGGTGCCCTATATTCCGCCCACCGAGGGCTACGGCCAGCCCCACTGCCTGCCCTACCGCACATTGCGCGACGTCGACCTCATCAAGCAAAGCGGCCGGGACAGCCGCAGCGGCGTCGTCATCGGCGGCGGCCTGCTGGGCCTGGAGGCCGCCGGCGCCCTGCTCAAGCTGAAGCTGGAAACGCATATCGTCGAATACTCGTCCCACCTGATGGCCATGCAGCTGGACAAGGCGGGCGGGCAGTTGCTGCGCGAGAAGATCGAGGCCATGGGCATCCAGGTTCATACCTCCCGCAAGACCCAGGCCATCGAAACCGGCGCAGAGCGGCGCTATCGCCTGCGCTTTTCCGACGGCGATTTCCTGGAAACCGACATGGTGGTGTTCTCGGCCGGCATCCGGCCGGCGGACAACCTGGCCAATGTGTGCGGACTGTCGATCGGCGAGCGGGGCGGCGTGGCCATCAACGGCCATTGCCAAAGCTCCGACCCCAACATCTATGCCATTGGCGACGTCGCCAGCTGGGCCAATGCCACCTTCGGCCTGGTGGCCCCGGGCTACGACATGGCGCGGGCCTGCGCCGCGCATCTGCTGGGGCGGACGGAGCCCGTGTTCAATGGCGCCAGCCCCTCCACCAAGCTGAAGCTGCTGGGCGTGGAAGTGGGCTCGATCGGCGATGCGCACGGCAAGACGGCCGACAGCATCAGCTGCGTGGTCGACGACACGCTATCGGGCGAGTATCGCAAGCTCATCGTGGACAAGACGGGCAAGCGCCTGCTGGGCGCGGTGCTGGTGGGCAATACCTCGAGCTTCGGCATGCTGGACCAATATTTCAGCAACCAGCTTCCCCTGCCGCCGCAGCCGGCCGCCCTGATCGCCCCGGCCGCAAGCGCCGACACCTTGATAGGTGCGGACGCCCTGCCCGACGGCGCCCAGATCTGTTCGTGCAACAACGTGAGCAAGGGCGAGCTGTGCGGCGCCATCGCATCGGGCTGCGCCAAGCTGGAAGACCTGAAGGCCCGGACTCGCGCCGGCACGAGCTGCGGCGGCTGCGTGCCCCTGGTCAAGCAGGTGCTAGACGCCGAGTTCAAGCGCCTTGGGCTGGAAGTGGACAAGAGCCTGTGCGAGCACTTCGCCCACAGCCGCCAGGAGCTCTACCATCTGGTGCGGGTCAATGGCATACGCGACTTCAAGACCTTGATCGAGCGCCATGGAAAAGGCAAGGGCTGCGACATCTGCAAGCCCGTGGCGGCGTCCATCCTGGCTTCGTGCTGGAACGACTATGTGCTGTCCCAATCCAATGCCCCGCTGCAGGACAGCAACGACGCCTTCCTGGCCAATCTGCAGAAGGACGGCACCTATTCGGTGGTGCCGCGCATTCCCGGCGGCGAGATCACACCCGAAAAGCTCATCGTCATTGGCGAGGTCGCGCGCAAATATTCGCTGTACACCAAGATTACCGGCGGCCAGCGCATCGACCTGTTCGGCGCGCGTGTGGAACAGCTGCCCTCCATCTGGAAGGAACTGGTGGACGCCGGGTTCGAATCGGGCCATGCCTACGGCAAGGCGCTGCGCACGGCCAAGTCTTGCGTGGGCAGCACCTGGTGCCGCTTCGGCGTGCAGGATTCGGTCGGCATGGCCATCCGTCTCGAAGAGCGCTACCGGGGGCTGCGCGCGCCGCATAAGCTGAAGATGGCGGTGTCGGGCTGCACACGCGAATGCGCCGAGGCGCAAAGCAAGGACGTGGGCGTGATCGCCACCGAGAAGGGCTGGAACCTGTATGTGTGCGGCAATGGCGGCATGCGTCCGCGCCATGCCGAACTGCTGGCCTGCGACCTGGACGATGCAGCGCTGATCAAGGCCATAGACCGCTTCCTGATGTTCTACATCCGCACCGCCGACCGCCTGCAGCGCACCGCCACCTGGCGCGAGGGCCTGGAAGGCGGGCTCGGCTACCTCAAGCAGGTGGTGCTTGCCGACAGCCTGGGCATAGGCGATGAACTCGAGGCCCAGATGCAGGCCCTGGTGAACGCCTACGAATGCGAATGGGCGCGCACCTTGAAGGACGAGAAGGCCCTGCGCCGCTTCCGGTCGATCGTCAACGACAACACGCCGGACGAACATATAGTCCACGTCATGGAGCGCGGCCAGCCCCGCCCCGCACGCCCCGAAGAACGCGTCGCCCTGGCGGCCGATGCCGTCGAAACTTGAGGAGAACACCATGCTGCCCCGGAACGGCTCCAACCTCGACACTCAAGAAGCGGCCTGGCAAGCGGTATGCCATGCCGATGATCTCATTCCCGGCATGGGCGTCTGCGCGCGTGCCCATGGGCATCAGATCGCGATCTTCCTGACCGATGAAGGCCTCTTCGCCCTGGACAATCTCGATCCCTTCAGCCAGGCCGCCATACTGGCGCGCGGCCTTGTGTGCGACCTGAAGGGACGCATGGTGGTCGCATCGCCTATGTACAAGCAGCACTTCTGCCTGCAAACCGGCCTGTGCATCGAAGACGAAAGCATGTCGGTGCACAGCTGGCCGCTGCGCCGGGACGCCGGCGGCATGATTAGCGCGGCCATGCCGCTGCCCCTGAGGGAGAACGGCCATGCTTGCGCCTGACCCGCATACTTCGAACCTTCTGGCCCTGAACCGCCGTGCCGCCGCACCGCCAAAACGCGCCTGGGGCCGGGTATGGCTTATAGGCGCAGGGCCCGGCGACCCCGACCTGATCACCGTCGCGGGCCTGAAGCTGGTCAGGGCCGCCGACGTCGTGGTGCACGACAGGCTGGGCGCCCCCGCCCTGCTGGCAGAGTGCCGCGACGACGCGGTAAAGATCGATGTCGGCAAACGCGCGGGCAAGCACGCCTTGCCGCAGCCCGAGATCAACGCGCTGCTGGCCCAGCACGCCATGGCGGGCCGCACCGTGGTGCGCCTGAAGGGCGGCGACCCTTTCATCTTCGGCAGGGGCGGAGAGGAAATGCTGGTGCTGCGCCAACTGGGCATCCAGGTCGACGTCGTGCCCGGCGTCACAGCCGCCAGCGCCTGCGCCGCGGCCACCGGCATCCCCCTTACCCATCGCGGCCTCGCATCCGAAGTCTCCCTGGTTACCGCCCATCATCGCGACGGTGCGCCGGGCTGTGACTGGGCAGAGCTGGCCTCGGGGCGCGACCGCACCCTGGTGTTCTACATGGGCCTGTCGCAGGCCCAGCAGATTTCCGCGGGGCTGCTGGGCCACGGCCTGCCCGCCAATACCCCGGTGGCTTTGATTTCCAACGGGGCCACCGCAGAGCAAGAGGCTCTGCGCTGCACACTCGACACCCTGCCCCAGGCCGCATGCTCGAAGAAACTGGCCTCGCCCTGCCTGATCGTGGTGGGGGCCGTCGTGAACCTGGCCCATCCCCGGCGCGTGGCGCGGCACGAGCAGACGGAGGAGGCCGCACTATGGGCAGCCTAAATCGCCTGTATCCGATATTCGCCGACCTGGCAGGCCGCGAAGTGCGGCTTGTCGGCGGCGGCCCCGTGGCCGAACGCAAGGCGCGCATGCTGCTGCAAAGCAATGCCCGCGTTCGCATCGGCGCGCCCGCATTGACCGCAACCCTGCAAGAGTGGGTGGATCAGGGCCTGCTGCGGCACGACCCCGGGACATTCCAGGAAAACTGGCTTGACGGCGCCTGGCTGGTCATCGCCGCCACGAACGACGACGTCCTCAATGCGCAAATCAAGCAGCTGGCGGACCAGCGCCGCATCTTTGCCAATGTGGTGGACGACCCCGCGCATTCGTCATTCCATGTGCCGGCGATTGTCGACCGCTCGCCCCTGGTCATCGCCATTTCGTCCGGCGGCGCCGCGCCCGTGCTGGCACGCCGACTGCGCGAACGCCTGGAGTCTCTGTTCGACGATACTTTGGGAAACCTTGGACAGTTGGCGCAGCAACACCGGAAGCAGATCTGCACTGCCTACCCCGACACGGGCGCGCGCCGCGGTTTCTATGATTGGCTGTTCGACGGCCCCGTAGCCCGGCTTTTTCGGCAGGGCAAGCCCGAACTGGCCCTGCGCGCCCTTGAAACCCGGCTCGCCCGGCCGCAAGACCAGTCTCTTCCTGAGCTTGCCCTGATCAACGCCATGCACGCCGATCCGGCCCGCCTGACCCTGGGCGGACTGCGCACACTGCATGAAGCCGACGCCATTGTGTATGAGGATGAGCGGGCCGAAGGCCTGTTGGACCTGGCGCGGCGCGATGCCGCAAGGCACCGGCTGAACGAAGACGAACAGCATGCTCCCGAAAGGCTGGCCCATGCGCTGGCCGGCCTGGGCAAACAGCACCGTTGCATCGTCTTGCTGAAGACACGCCGCCCTCCTCATGCGCAATGGCTGAACCAGACGGCGTCAAGGCTGGCGCAGGCCGGCCTGCCGCTTCGAGTGGTGCCCTAGAAGGGCGTGTGCGGGGCACCCCGCAGCTTGATCTGCGCCACCGTTTGGCCCGCCCGTTCGTGCAGCGAAAATTCGTAGCGGTCGGGGTAGTACAAGGCCAGCCGGCGGCACAGGTTGCTGAGCCCGTTTCCCGGCGCCAGGCCGCCGGGCGCGTGCAGCCGGCCCGGGTTGCTGACCTCGATGACGAGCTCCTCATCTTTGTACGTCACCTTCACGGTGACCAGGAATGAGGCATGGTCGGCCGACATGCCATGCTTGATCGCGTTTTCCACCAATCCCTGCAGGGTCATGTGGGGCAGGCGCATGTCAAGGGCGGCAGGATCGACCTGGCTCTGGTATTCAAGCTGCTTGTCGAAGCGCAGGGCCTGGATGCGCACATAGGTCTCGGCCGCGTCGAGCTCTTCAGCCAGGCTGCACAAATGGCCGCCGCTCTTGTCCAGAGAGTAGCGCAGGTAATCTGCAAGCCGGCGCGTCATTTCCTCGGCGATGGCCGGCCTTTCGGAAATCTCGGCCACGATGGCGTTGAGCGAGTTGAACAGAAAATGCGGCTCTATCTGCCGCTGCAGATGCTCGAGCTCCAGCTGCACGGCGCGCGTCTCGGCCTTCATCTTCGAAAGGCGCTCGTTACGGGCCGCCAGCTCGGCATTGACGCCGAAATAGGTCAGCGTCCAGATCGAGAAAATGCCCATGTAGTAGATGAAGCCGATGCGGTATTGGTTGCCCGGAAGCACGCGGACGGTTCCTGGCGGAAACAGCTGATGTATGAGCTGGCCGATCGCCGATACAAACGCGGCGGCGGCCAGGCACAGCAATGCGGCGCTGGCAAGCGTGGGGAAGAACGAACTTCTTCTATGGAAAAAGCGCACGTGCATGAGGGCCGCGCCACTGGTCAGCGCAAACGCGATCGGCTCGAGGGCCAGCGTAAGCCAGGCGGCGGCCATGCCGCTGCCAAAGAACACATAGCGAATGCAGAAGCCGATAAGCCCCAGCACCGCCCACACCACCACCTGGGCGCGCCAGAAGCCAAATGACGACTCTTCGAAGTTGAGCTCCTGGCTGATGGGGTCGAATTTCTTGCGCATGTCGCCACCCAGCTCCATGGTTGGTTGTAGTAGTTGTGGCTGATAATTAGATAGTAGAATACGCGGCGAGACATCCCTTTTTCGACGAAGCGACATTAATCGTCGTTGAAGCGGCACAAGCAAGAACACTGTCAATCCGGGGCGCCAGCCGTGCAAGCCTTACCGGCGCCGCAAAACAAAAGGGGACCGATGCTGCGCGTAGTCATCGTCGACGACGAAGCACCCGCCAGGCGGTATATGCGCCGCCTGCTCGAAGCCGCCCCCAACGTCCAGGTCGAAGGCGAAGCCGCCACCATCGACCAAGCGCGCAGAGTCATCCACGAGCACCGCCCCGACGCCTTGTTTCTTGACGTCCTGCTGACGCGCGACAACGGCTTCAACCTGCTTAAAGGCCTGGACCACACGCCGGCCATCGTGTTTGTTACCGCCCACAGCGATTTCGCGGCGCAGGCCTTCGAAATCGAGGCAGTCGACTATCTGCTGAAGCCCGTCAGCCCCGCGCGGCTGGCTCAAGCGCTCGAACGCCTCAGGCCCCACTCGGGCGGCCACCTTGCCACCCGCACAAAGAACGGCACAAAGCTCATCAAGACCGGCGATCTGACCATCATCCAGGCGCAGGGCGATTACGTGCTTCTGTGCAGCGCCACACATGGCGACGAACTGATGCACATCACCCTGAAGCGACTGGCGGAGCAACTGCCCACTCCCCCGTTCCATCCTGTGTCGCGGTCGACGATCATCAACCTCGAGCACATCTCGCAGTTGTCGCACCTGGGCGGTTCGCAAACAGAGGTCAGCTTCAACACTGGTGTCGCGCCCATCGTTCTGGGCCGCACCGCATCACTGCGCCTGCGGCGGGCCATGGCCTGAGCCGCATGCAGCCGCGAGGCGCCTGAGCGCCCGCGGCCAACATGATCAGAAGCGATACATCATCTTCAGTTGCGCCGCGTGGCTGCTAACCTTGCTGGAAGCCTCGCCATCGTATTGCAGCCTGAAATCCAGCCCCTTCGCAGTGTTCAGCTGCACGCCCAGGCCGAAGCGCCCCACCACGTTGTCGCCCGGCAAAGACGTGCTGATCGATGAGCTTCCCGCGGGCGCTGCCGCCAGTCGCGCGCTGGTCGTCCATGCGTCCTTGCTCAGGAGCGACACGCCCGCATAGGCATAGGGCCGCATGACCGTGCCGTCGGAAAAGTCGATGCGACCGCCGAATTCCAGCATGGGCGAAAGGCCCACGACGAACTGGTCGCTGCTGTCCACTTCAAGGCTCAGCGGGCCGCCCGACTCGCTATAGCCCGGCATGCGCGTGTAGAAGGCGTCAAGGTCGACATAAGGCTTGAGATACAGTCTCTCTGTCAGCTCGAAGTGGCGCGCCGCGCGCAGCTTGGCGCCAACGCTGTACACATCCGGACTGCTATGAACGCTACGGTCATAGCCACTGATGTCCATGCTGCGATTCAGGCGATGCGAGCCGTAGCCGCCGGCAATCGAACCGGAATATACCCATGGCCCGTCCTGGTGCTTCAGCACTATGCCCGCATAGCCGGCATCGCCATTGCCGCGCACTCGTCCGCTATTGCCTTTCAGGCTACTGTCCTGGTAGGCCACCGACCCGCCCAGGAACCAGTTCGGCTTGTATTGCCACTGCCCTCCGAATTGAAGAATGGTGCTGTCGAACGAGAAACCCGGAGACCCATTGCCGCCATCGTGATCGGTGTTGCGGCGGCTTATCTGCCCCCAAAGGCAATCATGCTCGCGGGTGCTGGTGCCTGTTCCTTCCATGGCGGGGCACGACATCATGGCGCCCATGAAGTTGACCATGCCCGCAGCCATCTGGCCGGCCGGCGCCAGGGCCGCGCCGGGCGCCAGGTCGGTGAGGCGATCGCGATAGGCGCCGGCACCGCTCTTGGACGCATTGTTCAAGGCGGCAAACAACGGACCCAAGGCAAGCGTGCCGCCCTGGTCCCAGATGTTTTGCAGATGCCGTGCCACACCCTGATGGTTGCCCTCCAGGCCCATGCCGCCGACGTCGAAGCGGGCGCCTTTCACACTGACGTGGTGCGATTTGCCTTGCTGGCGCAGATGGAAATCGAAGATGGGGCTGTCGATGGCCTGCAGGGTACCGGCAAGCGCGCCCTCGACATCGAGCACGCTCAGTTCGCGCCGAGGCAGCAGGCTTATGGCCGCCAGGTCAAAGCCGCCGTCCAGCTGGGCATCGCCCTTCACCACCATGCGGTCGGTGCGCATGCCGCCGAAATCCATGTCGGCCCGCAGCACGCCGGTTGAGGCCTGCTCGTAGTCACCTTCCACCGTCAGCGTATCGAACTTGCCTGTGCGGCCGATCTCCAGCAGGCCGCCGTTGCGGATGTCGGCCTGGTACAGCGTGGCTTCCTTCATCACCGTCTGGCCGCCCGACTCGACCCGGCAGGGCTTGTCGGTACCGCCGGCACCCGAGCCGCTGGCGTTCTGGCACAGGATGTTGCCGCCTATCGTGCCGTGTCCGCTCAGGTCGACGTCAAGGACATAGCCCGCCTCTGTCGTGCCCCTGCCGGTGTAGCGCAGGCCGACACCGCTTTCGGGCCGAAGCACCTCGCCGTCTTCATAAATGTTGAACTTGTTGTAGTTGCCGTCGTCGATCCACACGCTGGCCGCGTCGCCGGACCCGCCCTGCACTGTGCCGTACAGGCTCAGGCTGACGGCGCTTCCGCCGTCGGGCCCCGTGCTTTGCGCAAATATCCCGTTGGCCCCGCTGCCGCTGGCCAGGATGGCGCCCCAGTGCTCCAGATGCACGCCGCCGCCGCGGCCCGAGCCGCTTCCATGTCCCGTAGAGCCCGCGTAGACACCCGCTTCATTACCGCCCAGTCCACCACCGCCGCCGATGGACTGCGCAAGAATGCCGAAGGCATTGGCCCCCGAAGTGGTGATGCTTCCCTGCGAGGTGATGCTGACGGTACCGCCATTGCCGTTGCCGCCGCTTTCTCCGGCGGGCACCAGCCAGCCGTCGGAGCCGAGCCCCAGGTTCAGCGAGCTGTCGCCGGCAATACCGCCGCCACCACCGATGGACTGCGCCACAATGGCGTGCGAACCCTTACCCGAAGTGTCGATGCTGCTGCCCGGGTTGAATGTAAGGCTTACGGTGCCGCCGTCGCCGCCTGCGCCGCCCCGGCCACCCAGGCCGACGCTGGCCAGATTGCCGGCCTTGCCGGCGGTGCCCACCCCGCCGCCTCCACCGATGGACTGGGCCAGGAAGCCGTAGGAACGGTCTCCTTGGGTCGACGAGCTGATTCCAAGCTGCAACCCTATCGTGCCGCCATGGTTGCCCGAGCCGCCATGGCCGCCCACCGACAGAGCCACTTCATGGGTGTCGTCGGAACGGGATGCTGAATCGCTGTTGCCCGCGCCGCCGATGCCGCCACCGCCGCCGATGGATTGCGCCGCGAAGGCCGGCGCGTCGGATCCGAAGGTCTCGACTCTAAGCCATGAATCCGTGCCGCTGGTACGGATGTCGCCGCCCGATCCGCTGGCCCCGCCGCTGCCACCCATTCCGCCGCCGACGTAGATGTCGCCGTGCGCCATGTCGGAGCCGTCTCCGCCCTGGCCGCCGCCACCGCCTATGGACTGCAGCAATACGCCGTAGGCGTTGTAGCCCTCGGTGCCGATGTAGTTGTAGTGAGCGCCGTCAAAGTAGGTATAGATGGGCCCGCCATTGCCGGCCGCACCGCCCGCCCCGCCCACGGCGATATTGATCTGGGCGGATTTCGAGCTGCCCGACGCGGTGGAAGATCCCCCCGCGCCCCCGCCGCCGCCTATGGACTGCGCCACCAGGCCGTCGGCCCAGTCGCCCGCCGTGGCGATCTTGCCGGCGAAATCGATGTCGATCTGGCCGCCCGTGCCGCCGCTGCCCCCGCGGCCGCCGATGTCGACCTCGAAGCCATAGCCCCGGCTTTCTTCGTCGGTAACCCGGGCGACGGTGTTCTTTGCCTTGCCGATGCGGTCAAGAATGGGATTCGAAGACGAGTCGGCGCCGATGGAACCCGCCAGGCCGCCGCCCCCGCCTATGGATTGCAACAAAACGCCGTCGGCATCACCGCCCTGGGTTCGAATCGCCCCGTCAATATTGGCCTTGACGTAGCCCCCCTTGCCGCCCGAGCCGCCGGTCTGGCCCACGCCCAGCGCCAGCTTCCCGCCAAACCCCTCGATCGACGCGCCCAGGCTCATCGTGCCGCCCTGCGAGGTGCCGCCGCCACCGCCTATGGATTGGGCCAGGATGCCGCGCGACCCCGAGCCCAAAGTGTGTACTGTATATGTCGGCCCAAGATAGACATCGACCTCTCCGCCATTGCCGCCACCGCCTCCCAGTCCGCCCAATCCGATGTTCAGGTCGACCTCGACCATGCCTCCGGCCGAATAGGAGTTGCTGCTGCCGACGCCGCCATTTCCGCCGCCGCCGCCCACGGACTGGGCCAGCACGCCATTGGCGAAGTCGCCGTAGGTGCGTATAGTTGATTGGGGCGCCAGAATGCTGGCCTCGTCATCCAGGTTCAACGGCAAATCAATGCTGGCAGGCAAATCGACATACTGCGTGCTGTCTGTTCCCAAATGCACCAGCACCTTGCCGCCATGCGAGGCGTTGCCCGCGCTGCCGCCCAGCGCCATGCCGATCTTGCCCGAAATGGAATCGCCGTAGCTGATGCCCGTCGACAATACCGAGGCATCGCCGCCGTTGCCGCCGCCACCGCCGATAGACTGGGCCACCGCGGCATGGGAACCGTCGCCCAAGGTCGTCACCGATGTACCTTCGACCAAGGAAATCTCGGTCGTGCATGAAGCATCGCCAGACCCGCAGGCATGTCCGCCGTCCCCGCCCTGGCCGCCGACAGCCGTCTGGAAACTGAAGGAGATGGGAGGCGTTTCGGCCCCGGTCGGAACGGCGATGACCAGATTGCTGGCGCTTGCGCTTCCGCCGTTGCCGCCGCCCCCGCCTATGCTTTGCGCCAGAATGCCAAAGGAATCGTTGGGTGCGTAAGTGCCGGCATCCGCCGTCTTGTAGTCCATCCCCGTTGCAATTTGCGAGCGGCCCAGCACAACCTGCGACTTGGCCCCCGAGCCGCCGGCGCCTCCGCTGCCACCCAGCACCACGGCAGAACTGAAACCGACGCTCCCATCAAAGCGCGATGCGTCGCCCCCGTTGCCGCCACCGCCGCCGATCGCTTGGGCCAGTATTCCGGTTGCGTGTGAACCGCCCGTGCGAATGTTCAAATCGGTGTAGTGGATTGTCGTGCCGTCGGTGCCGGCGTGCCCGCCTTTTGCACCACTGCCGCCCAGCTGCAGCGATACGAGCGATTCAAGTGTGGCGCTGGTTGCGCTGCCGCCGTTGCCACCGCCGCCGCCCACGTTCTGGGCAACAATGCCCGGCGAATAATCACCGTGAGTGGTGAGATACATAGGGCCCGGGGAAAGTTCGCCGCAATAGCCGCCATTGCCCAGGCATACCGAGCCGCCATTGCCGCCGCCCGACCCACTGCCGCCAATGGCCATCGCCACACCCACCGACACGGTAAAGGTGTCTCCACCGTTTCCGCCGCCGCCTCCGATGGATTGGGCCAGCACGCCCGGGCTGAACCGGCCTGACGTAGAAATGGTGCCCAGGTCTTGCACTACAACCTTGCCGCCCTGGCCGCCCGCGGCGCCGTCGCCGCCCAGACCAAGAATGCCCTTGCTATCGCCGCCGCTTCCGCCGCCTCCCCCGATGGACTGCGCCATGATGCCCAGTGCGGCATCGCCGGCCGTTTTAATGGTTCCGCCAAAATTGCGCACAGTAACGCTTCCGCCTGTGGAGCCCGTGGTGCCTTCGGCACTGCCGCCCACACTCAGCGCACCGATGGCGCTGCCCGATGCCCCGCCACCGCCTCCTATGGACTGGGCCAGCAGGCCGTGCGCTGAATAGCCGGCGGTTGAGACGCTGCCCGACTGGGACACCTCGACACTGCCTGCCGTGCCGCCGCCCGCGCCATCACCACCCAGGGCCACCACGCCACTTACCTGGACCCCGCCCGCACCGCCACTGCCCGCAATGGATTGGGCCAGTACACCGTAAGCATGGTCGCCGCCCGTATTGATCGAACCGCCGGCATCGACGGTTACGCCTCCGGCATCGCCGCCGCTGCCGCCATTGCCCGCCTGGCCGCCAAGCACCGACACAAATGTGCCAGCGGTTCCTCCGCCCCCGCCTATGGACTGCGCCATGACGCCGGTCGAATAATGGCCCGTGGTGTCTATGGTGCTGCCGCCGTCGGTAATGACCGAAACATTGCTGGCACTTCCACCCAGGCCCGCGCCGCCGCCCTGGCCCGCGATGGCCGCGCCGTTGCCGCCGTCGCCGCCCTGGCCTCCAAGGCTTTGCGCCAGGATACCGTAGAGCGTATTGCCGCGAGTCGAGATACGGGAGTTTTCACCTTGCAAATGCACGGAAACGTAGTTGCCTATTCCGCCCCAGCCTCCGGTGCTTTCCTGCGGGGGGCCCTCACCACCCTTGCCGCCCCGGCTCAAGGCGGCGATGCCCGCCCCCTCGCCGGTGAATGTGCCGCTCAGGTCCACCGAGATGGTACCGCTGGAATTGACCACGGCCGGGCCGCCGAAGCCTCCACGGCCCCCGGCGTTGCTGTCATCGTTGGACTTCCGGCCTTCTCCGGCGCCGCTGATGGCATGAATGCCATAGACGTCCGTGCCGTCCTGCGCGGCCCAGGCAATGCCGATGCTGCCTGTATTGTCCACCTCGACCCAACTGGTGTCGCCTGCGGGGCCATTGTCGGTGCCACCCATGCCCCCATAAGACTCGGCGTGGATGCCCGCGCCCCGGGCATAGCCGGTAAGCCGGCTTGCGCTGCTGCCCAGCGAGATCGAACCACTGTTCGTCAGGTCGATGATCCCGCCGTCGCCGCCGGCGCCGCCCTTCTGGTCACCCACGACTCCGTCGTTCTGGTCTCCGCCCGTGCCCCCGCCGCTGACTGCGCTGATGCCGAACATGGGCACATTCTGACCCGATCCCGTATGAGGCTGCACCGTGCCGCTGATGGACAGGTTTCCGCTATTGGTGATGGTCAGTTTTTGTCCGGCTCCGCCGGCGCCGCCGCTGGACTTGTAATTGTCGTTGTAGTCGTCGCCATTGCCGCCGATGGACGTTACCGCGATCAGGCTTTGCAGGTAGCCCGCATTCGTCGTGCCTTCCAGCGCAATGCTGCCCCGATTCGAAAGGCTGATGGTCCCGCCCTTGCCCCCGTCGCCTTCGTCAACCCCCTTGCCGCCACGGCTGTACAGCATGAGCACCCCGGGCACATTGCCCGTTACCGGATAGCTCAGGCTGCTGCTGGCGTTGGCGTTCAGGGTTCCGGTCTCGTTGTAGACAAAGCTTTCGCCGTCCTTGCCCTTTTTTTCGCTAGAGCTTCCATCCTTGCCGTCGGCGCCCTGGCATACTTGGTAAGCCAGGTGTGCGTCACCGCTCGTATTGCAGCTTGCCTGTGCGCTGTTGGCCGATGTCGCGGCATACACGCCCAGTGCCGATATGACGGCAAGGCGCAGAATATGTGGCCGGGGAAGTGAAACCGTTCTGTTGCGTGCATGTGCTTTCATGATGGACGGGCTTCTTTGCTTGGTCTGCCGCTTGCGGGCCGGGCACACCCTTGTGCAGGCCCCAGGCGCCATACCGGAGCATGGGACGCCTGGCAACAGACAATGTGGAAAATTCCCGTGCAGTCTGCCGGCCCGCTTTTCATGAAACAAGATTTTTTCGATGAAACCGGCCATTTCTTCGATGAAATGACGTCGGGCGGCCTGCATGCGTCAAAAGGCCGCGGCCTCGGGCCCGTCGGTTCCGCCGGCAAATGGCTACAATTCAGTCTATGAATTCAACGCCCTCTTCTTCCGATCCCACGCCCCCCGAAGGCGCTCACGGCGATGCCGCGCAAGCCCATCCCGATTTCGGCCATATCCGCAGCTTTGTGCATCGGCGCAGCCACATCACCGCCGGCCAGCAAGAAGCGCTGGACCTGCTCATGCCCAAGTGGGCCGTGCCCTACCGCAACGCGCCCCTGAAGTTCGAACAGGTGTTTGGCCGCCAGGCGCCCACGGTGCTTGAGATCGGCTTCGGCATGGGCGAGACCACCGAGAAAATCGCCCTGGCCCGGCCGGACGACAACTTCCTGGGCGTGGAAGTGTTCAATTCGGGCGTGGGCTCCATGCTCAAGCGCATCGAGGCCTCGCAGCTGCAGAACCTGCGCATCATCCAGCACGACGCCGTCGAGGTGGTGCGCGACATGATCGCTCCCGACTCCCTGGCCGGTGTGCACATCTACTTTCCCGACCCCTGGCCCAAGAAGCGCCATCACAAGCGGCGCCTCGTCCAGCCCCCCTTCGTGCAGCTGCTGGCCAGCCGCCTGCGGCCGGGCGGCTACATACATTGCGCCACCGACTGGGAGCACTACGCCCACCAGATGCTCGAAGTGCTGGGCGGCGAACCCCTTCTTGAAAACACCAGCGAAGGCTTTGCGCCCCGCCCCGACTTCCGCCCCCTGACCAAGTTCGAGAACCGCGGGCTGCGCCTGGGCCATGGCGTGTGGGATCTGATCTTCAGGCGCGAGGGCCAATGATGTATCCGCCTGTTCAACCCTATCGCCAGGGCCTGCTGGAAACCGGCGACGGCCACCAGGTGTACTGGGAGCTTTGCGGCAACCCCCAGGGCAAGCCCGCGGTCTTCCTGCATGGCGGGCCGGGCAGCGGCTGCTCGCCAACGCATCGGCGCCTGTTCGACCCGGCGCGCTACAAGGTGCTGCTGTTCGACCAGCGCGGATGCGGCCGCTCGCTGCCGCATGCCGGCCTTGAAAACAACACCACCTGGCACCTGGTGGACGACATCGAGCGCCTGCGCACGGAGATTCTGCAGGCCGAGCAGGCCCTGGTCTTTGGCGGCTCGTGGGGCTCGACACTTGCACTGGCCTATGCGCAGGCCCATCCGCAGCGCGTCAGCGCGTTGATCGTGCGGGGCATCTTCACCGTGCGCCGCGAAGAGCTACTGTGGTTCTACCAAGAGGGCGCGTCGTGGCTGTTTCCCGATGTCTGGGAACGCTATCTGGCCCCTATCCCGCCCGAAGAGCGCCACGACCTGATGGCGGCCTACCGCAAGCGGCTGACCTCGCCCGACCCCCAAGTGCAGCTGCAGGCGGCCCACGCATGGAGCCAGTGGGAAGACCACACCATTACGCTGCTGCCCAGCCCCGCGCACAACCAGTCGCACAGCGACGACCGGGCGGCGCTGGCCTTTGCCCGCATCGAAAACCATTACTTCGTGAACCAGGGCTTCATGGAAGAAGGCCAGCTGCTGCGCGACGCGCACAAATTGCATGGCATACCGGGGGTCATCGTGCAGGGGCGCTACGATGCCTGCACGCCCATGCGCACCGCCTGGGAGCTGCATCGCGCCTGGCCGCAGGCCGAGTTCCATGTGGTGGACGATGCCGGCCACGCTTTCGACGAGCCGGGCATACTGGCGCAGCTGATGGCGGCCACCGACAAGTTCAGCCGGTGAAAATCCGCCGGCCGTCCCCATCTATATATTTACATCCATCCGTGCCGCAAGGCCGTTGATTCCGGAGGACTTCATGAACATCACTCTGAACGGCAAGCCCCACGCGCTCGACCAGGACAGCAGCGTGGCCGACCTGGTGCGCAGCCTGGGCTACGAGGGCAAGCGCATTGCGGTAGAGCGCAATGGCGACATTGTTCCCAAAAGCCGGCACGCGCACACATCGCTGGCCAATGACGACGTCGTGGAGATCGTCGTCGCCGTGGGCGGGGGCTGAAAGGGCTCAAGCGACAATTCGAAAAACGGCCGATGGAATATCGGCCGTGAAGGGAAAAGAACGATAAAGCGCTTTAGCGGCGGAAACCGCCAAAGCCGCCGCCCCCGCCGCCCAGGCCCTTCAGCCCGCCCATGGCGCGCATCATCTTGGCCATGCCGCCCTTCTTCATTTGCTTCATCATGCCCTGCATCTGCTCGAACTGGGACAGCATGCGGTTGACTTCCTGCACGGGCACGCCCGCGCCGGCGGCAATGCGCCGCTTGCGCGAGGCCTTCAATAGTTCGGGCTTGGCGCGCTCGGCCGGCGTCATGGAGTTGAGTATGCCTTCTGTGCGACGCAGCTGTTTTTCAGCCTGGCCGCCCTGCAGCTGGGATGCCGCCTGGGCAAACTGGGCGGGCAGCTTTTCAAGCATGGAGCCCATATCGCCCATTTTCTTGACCTGCTGAAGCTGCTCGCGAAAATCGTTGAGATCGAAGCGGTTGCCCGACTTGATCTTGGTGGCCAGCTTCTGGGCCTCGGCGATGTCGATGTTCTTTTGGGCCTGCTCGACCAGCGAGACGATGTCGCCCATGCCTAGCACGCGCTGGGCCATGCGCTCGGGGTGGAAAGGCTCGAGGCCGTCGAGCTTTTCGGACATGCCCACGAACTTCAGGGGCTTGCCCGTAACGTGCCGCACCGACAGCGCCGCGCCGCCGCGGGCGTCGCCGTCAAGCTTGGTCAGCACCACGCCGGTAAGGGGCAACGCATCGGCAAAGGCCTTGGCCGTATTGACGGCGTCTTGCCCCTGCATGGCGTCGACCACGAACAGCGTTTCAATGGGACGCAGCAGGTCGTGCAGGGCGCGGATCTCGCGCATCATGGCTTCGTCTATACCCAGGCGGCCGGCCGTGTCGACGATAAGCACTTCGTAGTGGTGGCGCTTGGCGTGGTCGAGCGCAGCCGTGGCAATGGCCTCGGGCTTTTGCGAAGGGTCGGACGGCAGGAAATCGACATGGGCCTGGGCGGCCACCGTCTTCAGCTGCTCGATGGCGGCCGGACGGTAGACGTCGGCGCTGACCACCAGCACTTTCTTCTTGCCCGACTTGCGGCCCTGCTGCACGTGGCCGCCCTCGACCAGCCACTTGGCCAGCTTGCCGGTGGTGGTGGTTTTACCCGCCCCCTGCAGGCCGGCCATAAGAATGACGGCCGGGGGCTGGGTGGCCAGCGAAAGCTCGCCCGCCTCGGCGCCCAGGTCGCCGCCCATGAGGGCGGTCAGCTCTTTGTGGACCACGCCCACCAGGGCCTGGCCGGGATTGAGGCTGCCGACCACATCTTGGCCCAGCGCCTTTTCCTTCACGCGGGCGATGAAGTCGCGCACCACCGGCAGCGCCACGTCGGCTTCGAGCAGGGCCATGCGCACTTCGCGCAGCATTTCCTGCGTGTTGGCCTCGGTAAGGCGCGCCTCGCCGCGTATGGTCTTGACGACGCGGGACATGCGCTGGGTCAGGTTTTCGAGCATGGCAATCTTTCGCTTAAACTAGCTGGTCGGCATAACCGGAATAAGAAACGGTTACGGTTATGCTAACGCACTAAAATACAGGGGCAACCTGGCATTATGCCTTAACGCCCCTACGGGATGAATAACAGATATATGTCTGCTGGCATTGTATTTCACTCGCTCGCCGCGCTGGCCTACGGTCTGCTGGCCGTGTCTTTGTGGCAGCCGCTAAGGGGCGGTGACCCAAAAACCAATGTGGGCGGCATGCGGCGCAGCTGCCTGCTGGGCGCCATCGTGCTGCATGGCGCGGGCTTGTACATGGCCATCCTGCATAGCGCCAACCATCTGTACCTGGGCTGGGCCCTGGCCCTTTCGGCCGCGCTGTGGCTGGGCATGATCGTATTCTGGCTTGAAAGCCTGGTCATGCGCATCGATGGGCTGCTGCTTATTTTACTCCCGGCCGCGGCGGTGATCAGCGCGGTGGCGGCGGTGTTTCACCATGGCCATCTGGTCAGCAACGCCGGCGACGAATGGCTGCGCATCCACCTGCTTATCGCCCTGACCGCCTATGGCCTTACCACCGTGGCCGCCCTGCAGGCCATGCTGATGGCCGCGCTCGACCGCTACCTGCATCGCCCGGTCGAGCACGCGGGCGAACGCGGCTCGCTCAGCCGTGCGCTCGACGCCATACCCCCGCTTCTGGTGCAAGAGCGCCTGCTCTTCCGCCTGATCTGGATCAGCTTCTCGGTGCTCACGCTGACCGTCATTTCAGGCGCCATCGTGTCGCAGCGGCTTACCGGCGCGCTGTTTCCGCTTGACCACAAGACCATATTCACTTTGCTGTCGTGGCTGACCTTCGCCGTATTGCTGGTGGGGCGCCACCTGCGCGGCTGGCGCGGCCGCCAGGCACTGCACTGGACGCTTGCCGGCTTCGCCTTCGTGCTGCTTTCATACAGCGGCAGCCGCTTCGTCATCGACGTCATTCTGCACCGAGGATAATGTGGGAAAACTGATTTTCTGGGCCGTCGTCATCGTGGCCGTACTGCTGGTGCTGCGTATTCTGGCGCTGCAGCAGCAAAAACAGGCCGCCGAGCCGCGCGCCGAGCCCCTGCCGCGCCGAAGCAAGGCGCCGCCGGTGAACCAGCCCGAATCCATGGTCAGCTGCGCCCACTGCGGCATACACATGCCGCGTTCCGAGGCCCTGCTGATCAACGGTCAAACCTGGTGCAGCAGCGAGCACGCCAAACTGGGCCAGCGGCGCTGATGCCACGGCGTGGACCACAGCTTGCCCTGAAGCGCTTCGCGCCCGCACCACAGCGAGCCACCGTCCCGCCTTTATTTGGCTCGCCATTTTTCGGTCAGCTCCACTGTGTCAAGGCATGGGAGGATGCTCGGGGATACTGTCATGACGACCTTCGTACTGGATAGACACGGGTGGTTGAAACCCGGGGCGGGCCTGCAGCGCGCGCCTTCGCCCAATTTTGATGCCCGGCCGGCCGGCGCCGAGCCCTCTCTGCTCGTCCTGCACAACATCAGCCTGCCCCCCGGGGTGTTCGGCGGCACCGAGATCGTCGACCTGTTCCTGAACCGGCTGGACTATTCCTCGCACCCCTGGCTCGAGCGCCTGCGCGGGCTCACTGTTTCCGCGCACTTCCTGGTACGCCGCGACGGCGAAGTGGTGCAGTTCGTCTCCACCGACCAGCGCGCCTGGCATGCGGGTGTCTCGCAGTTCGAAGGACGCCAGCGCTGCAATGACTTTTCCATCGGCATCGAGCTGGAAGGCACCGACGAACTGGACTATGCCGATGAACAGTACGCCAGCCTGAAGCGCCTGACCCAGGCACTGAAGCACCAATACCCCTTAAGGGCCGTGCGCGGCCATGAGCATATCGCCCCGGGACGCAAGACCGACCCCGGGCCCTGT
The DNA here is from genome assembly GCF_003096595.1 of Pusillimonas noertemannii. Taxonomy (GTDB): domain Bacteria; phylum Pseudomonadota; class Gammaproteobacteria; order Burkholderiales; family Burkholderiaceae_B; genus Pusillimonas; species Pusillimonas noertemannii. The sequence continues at coordinate 162,237 of NZ_QEKO01000002.1, forward strand.
TTCGACTGGAACCGCTACGGCCGGGAAAACGGCTGGTTCAGGCGGCAGATGCCACCCCTTTCCTGAATCAATAGAAAGGCCGCCGGGCACAAGCGCGGCGGCCTTTTTGCAGCGTGCGGCGCACACCGGGGCGCGGATCAGCCCAGAAGCAGCTTGTTCATCCGCTTGACGAAGCCCGCTGCGTCCTCGAGCTGGGCGCCTTCGGCCAGCATGGCCTGGTCGAGCAGAAGCCGGGCCCATTCATCGAAGGCCTCGTCCTGCGCCTGGTCGATGCGGGCAACCAAGGCATGGCCTGGGTTGATCTCGAGTATGGGCTTGGCCTCGGGCGCCTGCTGGCCCGCGGCCTGCAGCATGCGGCGCAGATGGGGGCTGAGCTCGTCGGCATCGACCACCACGCAAGCCGGCGAATCGACCAGGCGCGCCGTAACGCGCACCTCTTTCACCCGTTCGCCCAAGGCCTTCTGCAGGCGCTCGACCAGCGGCTTCATGGATTCGGCCTGTTCGCTTTGCTGCTTCTTTTCCTCCTCGTCGGCCAGCTCGTCCAGGTCGAGGCCGCCCTTGGCGACCGACACCAGCTTCTTGCCCTCGAATTCGTGCAGGAAAGAAAGCATCCACTCGTCGACGCGGTCGGACATCAGCAGCACCTCGAGCCCCTTCTTGCGGAAGATCTCCAACTGCGGGCTGTTGGCGGCCGCCGAGTACGATTCGGCCGTGATGTAGTAGATGCTGTCCTGCCCTTCCTTCATGCGACCCACATAGTCGGCCAGCGACACCGACTGCGCCGGGCTTTCAGTGTGGGTAGAGGCAAAGCGCAGCAGCTTGGCGATGCGCTCGCGGTTGGCCGGGTCTTCCCCCGTGCCCTCTTTGACCACCTGGCCGAACTGCTCCCAGAATTCGGCGTACTGCTCGGCCTGGTTCTCGGCCAGGTCTTCAAGCAGCGACAGCACACGCTTGGCCGAGCCCTCTCGTATGGCCTTCACGTCGCGGCTTTCCTGCAAGATTTCACGCGACACGTTCAGCGGCAGATCGGCCGAATCGATCACCCCGCGCACGAAGCGCAGGTAGTTGGGCAGCAACTGTTCGGCGTCGTCCATGATGAAGACGCGCTTTACGTACAGCTTTACGCCGCGGCGGCCATCGCGGTCCCAGAGATCCATGGGCGCCTGCTTGGGCACGTACAGCAGCTGCGTATATTCGCTGCGGCCTTCCACCCGGTTGTGCGTCCAGGCCAGCGGGTCGCTGAAATCGTGCGCAATATGCTTGTAGAACTCTTGGTACTGCTCGTCGGTGATCTCGGACTTGGCTCGCGTCCACAGCGCGCTGGCCTGGTTCACCGTTTCCCATTCGTCGGTCTTTACCTGCTCGGATTTCTCGCTGTCCCACTCTTCCTTGCGCATCTGCACCGGCAGCGAAATGTGGTCGGAATAGCGGCGCAGCACCTCGCGCAGCTTCCAGCCGCTCAGGAATTCGTCGTCGCCTTCGCGCAGATGCAGGGTAACCGAGGTGCCCCGATCGGCCTTTTCCACCTGGGCCACGGTGAACTCGCCCTGGCCGTCCGATTCCCACTGCACGCCCTCGGCGGCATCGAGCCCGGCACGGCGGCTGCGCACAGTAACCTTGTCGGCCACGATGAAGGAAGAATAAAAGCCCACGCCAAACTGGCCGATAAGATGGGCGTCCTTCTGCTTGTCGCCCGTAAGGCGCGAGAAGAACTCTTTGGTGCCCGAACGCGCGATGGTGCCCAGGTTGGCCACCGCCTCGTCGCGCGACAGCCCGATGCCGTTGTCGGAAATGGTGATGGTGCGCGCTTGGGCATCGTATTCCACCCGTACCCGAAGTTCGGCATCACCCTGCATCAACTCGGGCTTGTCGATGGCCTCGAAGCGCAGCTTGTCGCAGGCGTCCGAAGCGTTCGAGACGAGTTCGCGCAGGAAGATTTCCTTGTTGCTGTACAAGGAATGAATCATCAGGTGCAGAAGCTGTTTAACTTCGGCCTGAAACCCCAGGGTTTCGGAGGGCGTGTTGGTCGATTCGGCTTGAGTCATGGCTTGCTCGGCAAAAATTAAAAACGTAGAAAGATCAGCGACATACCCCGCCTGGAGCTGGGCCTGGCACCGCGCCGCCGCGCGGCATGGAAAATGCTGCAGCCCCTGAAATGGGGGCATACGCCGCAATTTCAAGACCCCAGCCGGTTGTCGGTGCAGGGATGTCGGCGTATAGTGGCGGCAGGCGATATGGCCAAGCGAGGCCGCCGTAAAGAATCAGAACAAGGGGGGTACACCGTGGGCACACGCGTCCTGTTTTCGATTTTGCGCATTGTTGGCTATTTGGTTGTTTTACTGATGTTGGCAGCCATTATCTACGCCGGCGCAACAGGCATCCGCTACTGGTCCGGCATCGGCGTCTGACAAAGGGGCCAACATGAACAAGCGCCAAACAAGAATCTTCGCCATTGCCTCTACGGCCATTGCCAGCCTGGTCTTCCTTGTTCTTACTGTCGACAGCCACCGGCAGTTTCCCAAGCTGACCAATTCGCAAAACATTACCGACGAAGTCGTGCGCGGCCAAAACGTCTGGCACGCCAACAACTGTATCAACTGCCATACGATACTGGGCGAAGGCGCCTACTATGCGCCCGACCTCACCAAGATTACCCAGCATCGCGGCGCACCGTATCTTACGGCCTTTCTCAAAGACCCCTCGCAGTTCTACGACGAGCAGCGCCACCGGCGCCTCATGCCCAACCCTAATTTGTCCGACCAGGAAATCTCCGACCTTATCGCCTTCATGGACTGGGTCTCGCATATCGACAACCAGGGCTGGCCGCCACGCCCCATTCTGGTTACCGGCGGCTCCATTCCCGGTACCGAGCTCAGCATCGCGCAGCAAGACCAAAGCCCCTCTAGTGCCGAAGCCGGCGGCCAGCCCCCCGGCGCGCGTCCGGTCGACAGCTCCAACGATCCCATCGCCCTGGGGCAGGCCCTGTTCCACGAAGCCGTGCCCACCTGTGCGGCCTGTCACTCGGTGGCGCCCGGCGTAAACCTGGCCGGGCCCTCGCTGGCCAACCTGGCCGCCACCGCGCAAAAGGTGATCGATTCGCCCGAGTACAAAGGCAGGGCCACCACGGTCGAAGGATTCATCCACGAATCCATTGTCGAGCCCAGCGCCTACCTGCATCCCGGGCCCATGTATTCAGCCAATGGCGTGTCGTTCATGCCGCCCTCGTACGGCAAAGACCTGACCGAAGAGCAGATCGACCACCTGGTCGCCTATCTGGCCTCGTTCAAATAAACGCCCAACTGAGCAGCCCATCGGAACCTGGAGTCGCCATGCGTTATAAAACCCAATCCGTCGCCTACTGGTACTTTGCTCTTGCGATGATCTTGTTCGGCCTGCAGATGGTGTTCGGCCTGCTTTCGGCGGCCAAATACCTGGGGCCCGACCCGCTGCTTAACGTCATGGCCTTCGACGTTACCAAAACCATACACACCAACCTGCTGATCGTATGGGTGCTTACGGGCTTCATGGGCGCCACCTACTGGATCGTGGCCGATGAGTCGCGCACCGAGCTCTACAGCGCCAAGCTGGCCTATATACAGCTGATACTCTGGGCCATCATGGGCGTAACGGCTGTTATCGGCTATTTCTTCGGCTACGGCACCGGCAACAAGCTGCTCGAGCAACCGCTGCCGCACAAAATAGCCATTGTCGTGTGCATGCTCATCTTCCTGTACAACATCGGCATGACCATAAAAAAGTCAGGCCGTTTCACCACCACCGAAGGCGTGCTGCTGCTGGGCCTGGCCAGCTCGGCCGTACTGTACCTGCCGGCCCTGCTGCACTACGAGAACTACGTCGTCTCCATCTACTATCGCTGGTGGACCATCCACCTGTGGGTCGAGGGCGTGTGGGAAATGATCCAGGGCGCTTTCCTGGCCTACCTGCTTATCCGCCTTTCGGGCGCCGACCGCGAAGTGCTTGAAAAATGGCTGTACGTGATTGTGGGCCTGGTGTTCATCGCCGGCATATTGGGCACCGCCCACCACTATTACTGGGTGGGCGTGCCCGCCTACTGGCTGCCGCTGGGCGGCTTCTTCAGCGCGCTCGAGCCCGTGGCCCTGGTGGGCATGGCCATGTATGCATATTTTTCCATACGCCGATCGGGCGTGCGCCACCCCAATGTGCTGGCCCTGCACTGGACCATCGGCAGCGCCGTGTTCACGCTGTTCGGCGCCGGCCTGCTGGGCCTGGCCCATACCTTTCCGGACATCAACAAATGGACCCACGGCACGCTGATCACCGCCATGCACGGCCATGCCGCCTTCTACGGCGCCTATGTCATGATCATTCTGGCCGTCATCACCTACGCCATGCCCACCATGACGCGCAACCGCCCAGAAGAAGGCAGCAGCATAGGCTATTGGGCTTTCTGGCTGCAAATCGCCGGCATGTTCGGCATGACGCTTTCCTTTGCCACCGCCGGCATCGGCCAGGTGTACCTTGAGCGCGTGCTGGGCATAGGCTACCTCGACGTGCAGCTGAAGATACAGGTGCACTTCCTCATGCTGGTGGCCACCGCATCGCTCTTTGTCGTCGGCGTGGGGCTGTTCATCTGGGATTTCTTCCGCCACGCGCCCATACTCAATGGCGCGGCCGGCAACGGCCAGGGCCAGCCGGCTGGCGGCGCCCACCACAGCGCGGCGCCGCCCCTGCATGACAGCCGCTATGCCAACCAACGATCAAGCTGATATGAACCCGCCCGGCAACACAGTCGCCCGACTGGCGCCGGGCCAGCAGCCCCCCTACTATCTGCCCCATGGCAACGAGGTGCAGCTGTTCGAGCAATGCCACCAGAACCGCCTGGCCGTCATGCTCAAAGGCCCCACTGGCTGCGGCAAGACACGTTTCGTGGAATATATGGCCTGGAAGCTGGGCCGCCCCCTGGTTACCGTTTCCTGCCACGACGATCTCACCGCCAGCGACCTGATCGGCCGCTTTCTAATACGGCACAACGACACCGTGTGGCACGACGGCCCCCTGGCCGCCGCCGTGCGCCAAGGCGCCATCTGCTATCTTGACGAAGTGGTCGAGGCCCGGCAAGACACCATCGTCGTGCTGCACCCCCTTACCGACCACCGGCGCATCCTGCCCATGGACAAGACCGGCGAAGTGCTCGAGGCCCCGCCCGGCTTCCAGCTGGTCATCTCGTACAACCCGGGCTACCAGCGCATGCTGAAAGATTTAAAGCCCAGCACGCGCCAGCGTTTCGTCGCGCTTGATTTCGAGTTTCCTCCGGCCGAACGCGAGGCGCAGATCGTGGCCGCCGAAAGCGGCATTGACGCCGCCCAGGCCACCGCCCTGGTCGCCCTGGCGCACAAGCTGCGCGCCTTTCAAGACCGCGGCCTGGCCGAAGTGCCCAGCACCCGGCTGCTGGTGGCCACCGCCGGCCTTATTTCACGCGGCATTCCCGCGCGCGAAGCCTGCTATGCCGGGCTGGTCTCGCCCCTTTCGGACGACGCCTCGCTGGCCGGCGCCATGCGCGACCTGGTCGATCTAAGCTTTACCTGAAGCGGCCATGGCCGAAGCCGAAGACGTACTGCAAGACGCAGCCCGCCACGCCACCATCTATGCGCGCAGCCTGTGGCTGCGGCATCGCGGCCCTGAAAACAAGCCCCGCCCCATCGTGCTGGCTCAGGTGGCCGAACGGCTGGACCTGCTGACAAGCGCCGTGTTCAACCGGCAGCATGCCCTGCGCATCGCCCAGGCCCCCGCGCCGCCCACCATGCTGGTTCGGCTGTTCCGGCGCCATGATGTGCATCGCTTCGGCAGCGGCACGGGCGGCGGCACGAGTTGCAGCGTACCCGCCACCGATGGGCATTCCATCTGGCTGCCGAACGATGTAGGCGCCGTGGACATGCCTGTGGCCATTGCGCGCTACCGCGCTATGGCGCTGCAGCAGGCCATGCGCGGCGCGCGGGGCAGCGCCTTGAAGCTTCCCGCCTCTAACGCAGAAGCCGCTTCCGCAACGCGCCTCGAGCCCTTGATAACAGCCCTGTATCTGCTGCTGGAAGCCCAGGCCGCCGATATCGAGCTGCTGCGGCGCCTGCCCGGCGCGGCCAGCGACATAAGGGGCTTGCGGCAATGGGTGCTGAAGGGCTACCAGGCCAAGCCGCCTTCGCTGCCCGCCGCCTGCCAGGCCGTGCAAGCATTGAAGCTGGCCGTCTTGAAGATGGACGCCGCCCAGGCATCCCCCCAACTGCCCTACACCGCCACCCCTGAAGAATCGCTGGCCGTCGCCCGCGAGCTCGCCGCGCACCTGGGCGCAAATTTCCCGCGGAACACACTGCCGCAACGCCGCGCCCTGCTTCACGATGCCTGGACCGGCGATCTGTACCCGCCGGGCGCCCAAGCCCTGCTCGAACAAGAAGCCGCGAACACGCCTCAAGACCAAGGCGCCAAACCGCCCCGCAGCGCCCGCATGCCGCGCCGGCCCAAGGAACGCAAGGCACGCGAAGACGAAGACAAGCGCAGCCAGGGCACCTGGATGGTGCAGACCGCTCCGCCGCTTGAGCAGGCCGAAGACCCGCGCGGCATGCAGCGCCCCGCCGACCGCGACGAAGACACTCCGGCGGAGGAATTTGCCGACGCCCTTTCTGAACTGGACGAAGCCCGCCTCGTCTCGACCCCCGGCGCCGCCAAAGAGGTGCTGCTTTCCGACGACCCGCCCGACAAGCGCAGCCTGCTCAAGGCCAAGCCCGCGGACACCACGGCCCGCCGCCTGTACTACCCCGAATGGGACTGGCGCCAGGGCGGCTACCGTCTGCCCGGCGCCGCCGTGCACCTGCTGCCTCCACAGGCCGGAGAACAGCAATGGGTGAAGCAGACCCTGGAGCAATACCAGACCGTGCTCGAAGCCATACGCAAGCGCTTCGAAGTGCTGCGCGCCGAAAGGCTTTGGCTGCGCCGCCAAATGGACGGCAATGAAGTGGACCTGGACGCCTATATAGAAGGCCGCGCCGACGTGCGCGCCGGCCTGCCCATGCCCCAGGCGCTGTACCGGGTGCAGCGGCCCGAGTCGCGCGACCTGGCCATTACCCTGCTGATAGACATCAGCGGCTCCACCGATTCCTGGCTGACGGGCGGCAAGCGCATTATCGACGTAGAGCGCGAAGCCCTGTTGCTGGTGTGCATCGCCCTGGAGCGGCTGGGCGCCCCCTATTCCATACAGGCCTTCTCGGGCGAAGGGCCCCAAGGCGTGACCCTGATCGAAGTCAAGGCCTTCGACGAGCCCTACAGCAACGACATCGCCCTGCGCATCGCCGCCCTGGATTCCCAGCACTACACCCGCGCCGGCGCCGCCCTGCGCCACGCCACCGCCGTGCTCATGAAACAATACGCCCGGCATCGCCTGCTGCTGCTGCTTTCAGACGGCAAGCCCAACGACGTGGACGAATACGAAGGACGCTACGGCGTGGAAGACATGAAGAAGGCCGTGGACGAAGCCAAGCTACAGGGCGTCTTTCCTTTCTGCCTGACCATAGACCGGCACGCGGCCGGTTATTTGCAGGGCATATTCGGCGCCCGCCAATACGCCCTGCTGCCCCACGCCGAGGCCCTGCCCACCGTGCTGCTCGACTGGATGCGCAAATTGGTGGCGCACTAAGGGGCAGGCAAAGCAGCCCTGGCTCCAAGACCCTTCCGCCCTTCGATTTTCCCCGAATCAATTTCGAACCGGCCCTTGCCGCAGGGCGAGTTTCCCTATATGCTTTTCTTAATACAGAACAGCGTTCTATATATAAGAATTATATCGACAGCAACCAGTAGCAAGAAAACCGCTTTCAAACCCAGTCTCAAGGAAGACCGGCATGAAGAAGATTGCACTACTGCTTTTCACTTGGCTGGCCATGGGCAGCGCCGGTGCCCAGGCGCCCAGCACCCTGGCCGAGCTTGCCGCCTACCAGGGCCCTGACCGCGAACAGATGCTGATAGACGGCGCCCGCAAAGAAGGCGGCCTTACCCTGTACACCTCGCAGCAGCTGGACGACACCAACCTGGTCGTCGAAGCCTTTGAAAAGAAGTATGGCCTGAAAGTAAAAGTATGGCGTTCGGGACCCGACAGCATCGTGCCGCGCATCATCAATGAAATCGCCAGCCAGCGCTACGCCTACGACGTGGTCGAGACCGAGGGCCAGGCGCTCGAGGCCCTGCAGACCGAAGGCCTGCTGCAAGCCGTCAAGTCGCCCCACCTGCAAGAACTGGTTCCCCAAGCCCTGCGCCCCCACGGCGAATGGGTGGGCACCCGCCTGCTGATCTTCTCCCAGGCCTACAACACCGACCTCATCAAGAAAGAAGACCTGCCCAAAACCTACCAAGACCTGGCCGACCCCAAATGGAAAGGCAAGCTGGGCATAGAAACCAAGGACGAAGAATGGTTCTACAGCCTGATGCAGAAAATGGGCCAGGAGGACGGCCTGGCGCTGTTCCGCAAAATAGGCGAAACAAACGGGTTTTCGGTACGCAAGGGCCACACCCTGCTGACCAACCTGGTCGCCTCGGGCGAAGTGCCCCTGGCCCTAACCGTGTACAACGCCCGCGTGGAACAGCTTAAGAACAAGGGCGCCCCCATAGACTGGTTCGTCATGCAGCCCACCCTGGCCCAGGTAAACGGGACCGGCGTTTCGCGCCACGCCCCCAACCCCCACGCCGCCCTGCTGTTCATGGACTTCCTGCTGACCGAATCGCAGCGCATTCTTTCCAAGCGCGACGTCATCGCCACCAACAAGAACTGCCCCTCGCCGCTTTCGGACTTCCCCTTTGAAACCACCGACCCGGCCAAGCTAATCGGCCAGGGCGACAAATGGGTGCGCATCTACCAGGACGTCATCAATACCCAGCCGCGCTGAGCCGTGAACTTTCATAAACGCCGCCCGGTGCCCCGCGCCCGGCGCGCCCACCCCCCCTGTATTCAAGGAGACGCAGTGAACGAGCAGATCAACGCCAACGGCCTGGAAGGCCAGCTTTTCATGCCCCATGGCGAGCCCGGCGAGGACGCCGTCATCATTCTTCATGAGCGCTACGGCCTGGCCCAGCACACCCTTGACCTGGCCCAGAAGCTGGCCAACGACGGCTACGTGGCCCTGGCCCCCAACCTGTTCTCGCGCTGGGAGGGCGATAAAGAAGCCCTCAAGGCCGGTGAAGTGCGCGTGGTCATGCCCGACGACGACATCGCCCTGGCCATAGACCAGGCCATAGACCTGCTGCGCGCACACAAAAGCCTGAACATACAGCGCATCTTCCTGATGGGCGTGTGCCAAAGCGGCCGCTACCCCTTCGTGGTGGCCAGCCGCCGCCACGACATTAGCGCCTGCATCGTGTTCTACGGCGGCACCCAAGAGCGCGACTGGGGTGCCAACGAATTGCAACCCATGGCCATGCCCGACATGCTGGCCAAGATACAAGTGCCCTCCTTCTTCGTGTACGGCGAAGCCGACCACAGCATATCCATTGACAACATCCGGCGCTTTCGCAACACCCTTGAAGAACACCGCAAAAGCTACCGCATGCGCATACTTAAGAACTCGCCCCACGGCTTCATGAACGACACCATGCCCGGCCGATACCGCCCCGACGACACCAAAGTGGCCTGGCAGATGCTGCTGGACTTCATGCAAGAAGTGCGCAACGGCCAATGGCCCCAAGACACCGTGCATTGGGAATTTCTTTCCGATACCAGCCCCAGCTACGACTTCAGCAAGAACGTGCGCCAGGCATGAGCGCCGTCGACCCCACCCTGCAGCCCAACGTAGCCGTGGTAACCGGCGGCAGCAAGGGCATAGGCCGCGCCATCGCCCTGGCCCTGGCCCAGCGCGGCTACAGCCTGGCCATACTCGACCCCCATGGCGACGGCGCCCAAGTGGCGGACGAAGCCAGGGCGTTCGCCGTACAGGCCCTGCACCTGCCCGTGGACGTTTCAGACCCTGGCGCCGTAAAACAGGCGCAGGCCGTAGTGGACCAGCAACTGGGCCCCTGCCGCCTGCTCGTGAACAATGCCGGCATCTTTACGCGCGCCCCTGCCTTGGAGATGAGCTTTGAAACCTGGCAGAAAGTGATTGGCGTGAATCTGACCGGCGCCTTCCTGTGCAGCCAGGCCTTTGCGCCCGGCATGCTAAAGGCCGGCTCGGGCGTAATTATTAATATCGCCTCAGGCCGCGCCCTACAGGGCGCCGCAAAAAATGGCGCTCACTATGCCGCGTCCAAAGGTGGCCTGGTGGCGCTGACCCGTTCGCTGGCGCAAGAATGGGCGCCCCACATAAGGGTGAACACCGTCATTCCCGGCGTAACCCACACCGACCAGCCCCTGGAAGCCACCACCGTGAACGAACTGTACGAACGCGGCAAGCGCATCCCATTGGGCCGCATCGGCCAACCAGAGGACATCGCCAAAGGCGTGTGCCTGCTGGCCAGCGACGATGCCGGCTACGTTACCGGGCAGAGCTTGTGCGTGAACGGGGGTGCCGTCATGCTGTAGGGCCGCAAGGCCCTACCATGCGGCGCCGCCGCTTGCAGCCGCTTACTGGGTTTTTTGCTGAATCTTCTCCCCACCGCGCTCAATATCTTCCCCTGCGCCGTGTAGCGTATTCGTGCACGCACCCGTAAGGGCTGCAATCGCCAAAAGAATAGGCATCCAGACTCGTGTTTTCATAAGTATTCTCCCTAGAGTTGCTGCCATGCAGCACAAAGCGCTTGGATAAGGAAGCGCTTGAGGGGTGGGAAGCAAGTAGCGGGCCTAATGTAGCGGGATGAGGGGGAAATTAGGGCTGAAACATGCGTGTATAATTACGCCTTTCCTGCCACGCCCGGCGTTCTGCCAGGCGTTCCATTCAGCCCGGGTGGTGAAATTGGTAGACGCAGGGGACTCAAAAATAGGTGCTTCTACCTATTTTCAGCATGGGTCAAATGCTCGCCGAACCGCATGGGATAAGGGTTTGCAGGGATTTAGGATCTTGTAACGAGAGCGCTAATTTTCGTTCTAGGAGCCAAATAGGAGCCAAACGAAGTCGTACTGGCTCTTAGCAGGTGGTAGTAAGTAGTAGTGAAGTAGGACTGCTTCACAATTTTGCCCGGGTGGTGAAATTGGTAGACGCAGGGGACTCAGACCAAATTTGAGCCCTCCGGGGGAAACCCCAGAGGTGAAGCCCGTCAAACTCGGTGAAGGCCCTGGACGATGTAAGTCCGAGCTAATGCCGAGCCAAGCCCTGGAGCCGAAAGACTCCTCGGAAGGTGTAGAGAGCAGACGGCGGGCACCTAAGGCAAAGCGGTAACACGCGATGCTACGGTGAAGGCGTGCTCCAGACCACGAACGCCGTTTCTTCGGAAACGTCGGCGGCGAAAGCCGAAGTGGGAAGAAAATCCCCCGCCGCAAGGCGTGCCGGTTCGATTCCGGCCCCGGGCACCAATTTCGAAAGGTCGTCTCTGTTTACGCAGAGACGGCCTTTTTATTTTCCATAATAAAATTCGGGCCCTTCGAATACTTAATGGCTGGGAATCCGTTCGACTTGCTCTATTTCCACCTTCAATCCGGAGAGGAAGTTCAGCGCTTGAATTCACATGATTGTTGGTGGCCGATTGAAGTCTATATCCTATGTCTCAACTCGCCTCATAGCGGACATGTGCTCAATTGAACACTTCCGAGAGACTCTGTCTCATTTGGGCGCTCTAGCAGGACTTGGGCGCGGCAAATGGCCGCTCAGGCGCATTCCATCGCGTGCGTTCAACACAAGCAACCGGATGTTGGCGGCACCCGCCAGAAGCTCAACACATTGAATTGCGTAGAAAATGGTATCGAACTGTCCCGCGTTTGCCAGACGGGCAAGCGCAATCGCGCAGGGAACCAAGATGAGCAGGCCGTTGGCTGCCACAAAACGCATCCGCCGCTGCTTCAAATCTATGAGACGCCCTTTACGTTGCCGGGCAAGCACAAAACCGCTGATGCCCGTTACAGCCATGGCGGGAATCAACAGCCACATTGCCGTCAGTATCCCGTTCTTGACCGTAATGACGTGTGCCGTGCTTAGAAACAACTCTGACACCAAGGTCGACGTCCAGAAGGTAACGATGCAGAGCAGCGCAAGAGCACCAGCCGCCGCATGGAATTTCGATTTCATGGCAAGTCCTTGGGGGAAGATGGCAGGGTTAAATGACTGAGCATTGCCCCGAGCGTCGTCGTGGCTGTTTGGAGCTGAGCTAGGCTCATTCCTGCGGCAAATTCGGCGGCCTTGCTTACCCAAAGTGCTTCGGCTTTTCTGTAGATTTGGTCCCCGCGCGGTGTCAACGCATACAAGGGCGAGCGACGGTGCGAAGGATTGGCGCAAGACTCAAGCAAACCAAGCTCAAGCAGAAGGTTGAGTTGCTTCTGGGCCCCTTGTCGCGTCACACCCATTACTTCTGCGACTTGCGGTGCAGTGAGCGCCTTGCCCGTCAGTGCGATGGCGCCAAGCATTTGCCAACGGGCACTCGTCAAGCCCAGCGGCTCGACCAGCTTATCTCCCCATTGCAGCAAAGCGCCATGCACACGAAAAACCGTAAGCGTCAGGTCGGTCATTGCTTGTGTATCGGCGGACAATTCGGAAGGCGGAGGATAGGTGTCATTCATCATGACAACTAGTTTCCATTATTGGAAATTAGTTGTCAAGTTTAATAAGCTCGTAGAGGGCGCACAGCCGGCGTCTGATTACGGGCATTCGTAGCGCAACTTGACAGTCATCTTTAAATAGAACATCATAAGTTACATGAAACGTGATAGCCGCCTTTCCTCCGTCCTGCATGCTTTGCTCCATATGGCCGAACAAGATGGGGCCATGACCTCTGACGCCTTGGCCCAGTGCCTTGGCACCAACCCGGTCGTCGTTCGGCGCACGATGGCGTATTTGCGAAAGGCGGGGCTGGTGACATCGGATCGCGGCCATGCGGGCGGATGGCGCATCAAAGCGGACCTGTCAGCCGTCACCCTTCTTCAGTTGCACGAGGCGTTGGGTGAACCGGCCGTCTTTGCCATGGGCCACCGCAACGAGTCACCGGGCTGCCTGGTGGAGCAGTCCGTCAATGCAGCACTTGAAAATGCATTTGCCGACGCTGAGGCTCTGTTGCTGGCGCGGTTCTCGGAGATCACGCTTGCCGACCTGGCCTCCGATTTTGCACAGCGGCATGAACAGAGACGACGCGAAAAAGGAATTGACCATGCTCTATGACGTAATCGTTATCGGGGGCGGCTATGCGGGAATGGCCGCGGCCCTGCAGCTTGTCAGGGCTCGAAGGTCTGTACTGGTCATCGACGCGGGCGAGCGGCGCAATCGCTTCGCGAGTCATTCACACGGGTTTCTCGGCCAGGACGGCGTCGATGCCGGCGAGATTGCCATGAACGCGCGCAAGCAGCTTCAAGTCTATCCAACGCTGACCTGGCTTGAAGGCCGAGCCGAAGCGGTTAAAGGACAATCCGATGATTTCACTGTCGTGACGGCTGACGGACAAGCCTGCCAAGGCCGGCGCGTCCTGCTCGCGACCGGCGTAGCCGACCAACTGCCCCCGATCCCCGGGATGGCCGAACGCTGGGGCAAGACCGCCTTTCACTGCCCCTATTGCCACGGGTACGAACTCGACGGCGGGCAGGTCGGCGTCATTGCCACTGGCCCGATGTCGGTGCACCAAGCCGAGCTGCTCACCGAATGGGGCGATGTGACGCTGCTGACCAACGGCGCAATCAGCATCGAAGAACAGGCGCGACAGGCGCTGCTCGCCCGGGGCGTGGTCATTGAGGAAGCCGGGATCGTGCGCGTCCACCGAAAGGCGGACGTCCAGCTTTCGGATGGAAGGGACTTGTCGTTCGAGGGGCTGTTCGTGGCCTCCCGCTGTGAGCCCGCCAGCGCGCTCGCGGCGCAGAGTGGTTGCACGCTGGAGGAAACGCCGATGGGGCTTCAGGTAAATACGGACGAGACCAAGCAAACGACCGTGCCCGGCATCTTTGCTTGTGGGGATGTAGCGCGCGTACCGCACTCTGTCTCCTTTGCGGTTGCCGATGGGGCGATGGCCGGCATGCAACTGCACCGTTCGCTGGTGTGGCCCGACGCAAGCGCGTGACGGAAAACCACCATGTCATCCTTCTCTGATCCAAAGACCATCGATTCCTACGCGAGAATGGCGGAACGCAATGTTCCGGCCCTGCGCGATCTGCACCGGATGGTGGGTGTGCTGCTTGCAGAGAAGGTGCCGGCCGATGGCCGGCTCCTCGTTTTGGGTGCGGGCGGCGGGCTGGAGCTGCGTGCCATGGCCGGAATGCACCCAGGCTGGCACTTCGACGGCGTTGATCCTTCCACGCAGATGCTCGATCAAGCGCGCGTCACCGCAAGCGACTTCACAGACCGCATGAGCCTTCACGAAGGCTATATCGAAGACGCGCCCCAAGGCCCTTTCGATGGTGCGACCTGCCTTCTGACGCTGCACTTCCTTGCGCAGGAAGAGCGGGTTCGTACTTTGAAGGGGTTGTATCGGCGCCTCAGGCCCGGCGCGCCTCTCGTGACCGTCCACCACAGCTTCCCGAACGACGATGCGGGCAAGGACAAGTGGCTCGCGCGCTTCGCAGCCTATGTCGCGGCGTTTGAGATGGACGGCGTGCAGTCCAGTCTGAACATCCAGGCCATGAAGGAGCGATTGCCGGTCCTTTCGCCCGAGCAGGATGTGTCGGCCCTGCACGAAGCAGGATTTTCACAGGTGGAGCTTTTCTACGCGGCCTTCACCTTCAAAGGCTGGGTGGCATACAGAGATTAGCAACCGCAAGCAGCCTGGCCACCATCCCCAAGGTCTTCTTGCGCGAGCCATCCATCGCGACGCCGAGAACCTGACCGTACAGAACCTCTGCGTCTCGGCGGTCGACAACCGGCAATGCCTACCTTGCGTTTCCACCGAATCGGCATGTCAGCAGTCGGTGTGAAGGGAGTATGGCTTAGGGTTCGAGGCTACGATCCAGAAACTCCAGCATGCCCTGCGCAATTTCCTTGCCATGGGTTTCGATGGCAAGGTGGCCAGTATCAAGGAAATGCACCTCGGCTTTCGGGTTGTCGCGCTTGAACGCCTCGGCGCCGGCCGGCGTGAAGAATGGATCGTTTTTGCCCCAGATCGCCAGCGTTGGGGGTTGGTAATGGCGGAAGTACTGGTGCAGCTGCGTGTACTGCTTGATGTTCTGGCCGTAGTCGAGCAGCAGGTCCATTTGTGCGTCGACGCCAATTCGCTCAATTGCCGCATAAGCTAACTGGTAGGTCTCCGGCGCAATCAACGTGGTGTCCTTGACGCCTTCGGTGTACTGCCACTTGATCATGTCGAGCGTGTTGAACCGCCGCAGAGCCTCGCGATTGGCGGCGGTCGGTTCCGCCCACGCCTTGCGCATGTCCGCCCAGCCTGCGCTCAACCCCTCTTCATAGGCATTGCCGTTCTGGCTCACAATGGCAGTGATCTTCTGAGGATTGCCCACCGCCAGGCGCCAGCCGATCGGGGCGCCGAAATCGAACACGTACATCGCGTAGTGATCCAGCCCTTTAGCCACAGTGAAGGCGTCAATCACCGAGGTCAAATTGTCGAAGGTGTAGTCGAACTCGACGCCGGGCCTGACCGTGGTTTGCCCGAAACCGGGCAGGTCGGGGGCGATCACATGGTATTTCTGCGCCAGTTTTGGGATGAGGTCACGGAACATGTATGACGAGGCGGCAAACCCGTGCAGCAGCAAGACGGTGGGCGCGGCCGATAAGCCGGCTTCACGATAGAAGACATCGACGCCCCGCACGTCCATTACCCGGTAGTGAGTTTGCACAGGCTCTTCTGCCGCCTCGACTTTTGGGCCATTGGCTGGGATAGCAGCGATCAGTTCCTCGCTTTTCGCCCATAGTCGCTTGGCCTTGTCGGCGTCGAGCGCATACGATCTTGCGCCGTCGGCAAACGGGTTGGGCGTGTCGTCGATAGGTGCAACCGCGCAGTCCTCCAGATAGTGGCCGCCGATCTCGTCCTTTTCGGCAACGACCGCTGCCCAGACGGACGTCGCGGCAGCTTGCGGGATTTCTTTCAGCTCCGCGGGCGGCAGACCCGCTTCAGCCCGGGCTTTGCCAACGGTCTCAAGCAGACCCTGCAGATCTTCCTGCGAGAAATGGCGGGGAAGATCGGTGAGGCTGTTTCCGGGCATTACCGAGGCCGCCCGAATGCCGCGGTTTCGGTACCGCCGGTCGAACTCCACCGCAAAAAGAGAAACCGCTGTTTTCGAGCGGCCATAGGCGATGAAAGGGTCGTATGCTTGTTGCTCGAAATTCGGATCGTTCAGGGCAACATCGGCAACGCGATGGGCCTGGGACGACAGCACCACCAGGCGCCCATTATCGACAATCAGCGGCTCGATCTGATTCACCAATGCGAAATGGCCAAGGTGATTGGTGCCGAACTGGGTTTCGAAGCCGTCGACCGTCAGTCCGAACGGCGTCGCCATCACACCCGCGTTGGCGATGATGGCGTCGAACCGCCGGTCGTCAGCCAACAGTCGATCCGCGCAGGCCCGAACGCTTTGCAAGGATGCCAGATCGAGTTCGATCAGTTCCACACTGCCGCCTTCTCGCGACGCGGCCTTGCGTATCGATGCAGCAGTGGCCTGCGCCTTGGCAAGGTCTCTGACGGCCGCGACGACGCTGGCGCCGTGCGCGGCCAGTGAGCGGACGGTCTCCAAGCCAATGCCCGACGATGCACCCGTAACGAGAAACCGCTTTCCCTTGAGATCAACACCCGAAAGCACCTCATCGGCGGTCGAGTTTGCGTTGAATGTATTGCTCATTTGCTTTCCTTCGCTTGCGTGCGCCTTAGATGCCAAGTCCACCGGCTATGTTGATGGTCTCACCCGTGATGTAGCCGCCGTGAGGGCCGGCGAGAAAGCAGACGGTCTCCGCCACCTCTTCCAGGGTCGCAAATCGGCGGATGGGATGCAGGTCCAGGAAGCTATCAAGATCCGGAAGCTCGCCGGCAACCTCTTTGTTCATGTCCGTGGGCATGGCGCCAGGCTGCACGACGTTCACCGTGATATTGCGAGGGCCCAGATCACGCGCGATGCCCCGTGCGTATCCGCCGAGCGCTGTCTTCGTTCCGGCGTAGTCCGCCACACCTTTGAAGGGCACATAAGAACCCAGCAGGGAGCCGATGAAAATGATGCGACCACCGTCCGTCAGTTTTGATGCCGCTGCACGCGTGTTGGCAATCGACCCCATGACATTGACTTGCCACTGTCGGTTGTACTTTTCTTCGTCAAGGCTGGCGTCATCGACCGACTGACCCTGGTTCACGATACCCGCATTGTTCACGAGAATGTCGAGCTTGCCGAATTCGGCGAGTACCGAGTCAACCAGCGGCTTGGCGGTGGAAAGGTCGGCTTGATCACTCTTTATTGCAATCGCGCGAACACCCGTGGCCTTGAGCTTCTCCACAACTGCCCGCGCCTTGTCGGCCGAGGCCGCGTAGCTGATCGCGACATCCGCGCCGTGATCGGCAAACGCTTGCGCCATAGCGGCGCCAAGGCCGCGTGAGCCGCCTGTGATGAGGACTACTTTGCCCGTCAATGATTTCTGCATGAATATCTCCTGTACGCCACTGGACGTCATCGCCTCCGGGAATCGGTAGCTTTTCATAACGATCAGTACGTTAACGAACGTTATGATATTGGACGTAGGCTGTCAAGCGGTTTAATATCGATCGTTATGGAAAATGTGAGACTATCTGACTGATGGGACGTCACCGCGAGTTCGATGTGGATCAGGCGCTGGACGCCGCCCTTTGCGTGTTCTGGCGCAAGGGCTACGAGGGCGCGTCGTATACCGACCTGACGCAGGCCACCGGCGTCCAGCGACCCGCGCTCTACGCTGCGTTTGGCAATAAAGAGGCCCTATTCCGCCAGGCGCTGGCGCGCTATTACGAGCACTATCTGGATTACTTCCCGGCGGCGCTGGAACAGCCCACCTCGCGTGAGGTGGCCGCACACATCCTGCGCGGAGCGGCCGAACTGCACACCCGCTACGCGGATCGCAAGGGCTGTCTGGGCGTTCACGGGGTTTTGGCTGGCTCGGACGATGCTGAACCTGTTCGGCATGCCCTGATTGATGCGCGTGCCACCGGAGAGGCGTCGCTGCGCGAACGCTTCGAACGGGCAAAGCAAGAGGGAGATCTGCCTAAGACCGTTAACTGTGCCACGTTAGCCGCATTCGTGATGACGGTGCTCCACGGCATGGCGGTTCAAGCCAAGGCTGGCTTCTGTCGCGACACGCTGGACGCTGTCGTTGAACAGGCGCTCTCCACGTGGCCGGGCGGCAACCATCGGTGATCACAAGTCCGATCTGCGCCGCAGAGCGCTGCGCTCCATCGGCAGAAGGGGTGTTTCCCGCCTGCCTCCAGACTTACACTTGGCCTCTTTCCGCCAACGATGTCGTGTCCTGTCCTGTCACGATGTTGTGATCCAGCAAGCATCCGCGATGCGCTAAGGCATGTTTTAGATGCCGCGCCAGCGCCAGATCACGGAGATATCCCCATGCTTCTCACGGTTTGCTGATTACTTCAAGCCGATGGCATGTTGCGGCGCGACGGCGGCGCGAACCCACCGCTCGTCGATCAATTTCATTCTGAGCGCCCAGATAGTTCCGAATTACCATTTGAACTGCACTCCACCATAAATCGCGATGCCGGTGCCCGGGTTGAAAATCGCCGACGAGACATCAGCCGTCCCCGCCACGGCAACATTGGCAATGTAACGTTTATCCAGCAGGTTGCGTCCCTCTAGATAGAACGAGGTTTTTGAATCCGGAGCGTCGTACCCGACCCTGAGATTCAAGAGTGCGTACGAGTCCACCTTCACCTGATTGGCGTTGTCGGCGAAATAAGACTTCGGCATCCACTCGACATTCGGGCCGGCGTAGAACCCGCCAGGATGCTTGTAGAGCACTTCGGCACGCAGGTAGTGCGGCGGTACGCCAGGCAGCCGGTTATTGCCGTAGCGGGAATCAGCGTCGAAATAGAAGTCGTTATAGGTGTAGGCCGCGTTGAACCAGAAGCGGTCTCCGGGGACGATGCCCGATTTCAGGAAGACGAATCCAACACCGGCCTCGATCCCCTGATGTACGGTGCGGTCGGCATTGACGACTGTGCAAGGGCTCCATGGCGCGGTGGTCAGGCATTGCAGTTCGTTCTTGATCTCGGCGCGATACAAGGCCAGTTCCCACCAGCTCTCGGGCCGCAGTCCGCGCGTACCGATCTCGTAGGTGGTCGCCGTTTGGGCCTCGACGTTCGAACTGATGGGCGAAGAAAACGAGTTGGCGTCAAAAGTCGGCACTTCGGCGCTGCGCGACACGTTGGCGAAGGCCTGCCACGCGGAATCAATATCCCAGAGCACCCCCACTTTGGGGCTGAAGTGATCATAGCTTCGCCGGCCCGACTGATCGCCATCGGAGGCGTATCGGTCGCGGCGTTCGCGCGTGGCGTGCTGGAACTGAGCCCCGATGATCAGGGAAATATCCGGCCTGACGTAAAAGCTGTTTTCAACATAGGCCGAGATGTTCTTGGAGTCATCGACATTGGAGGCGGCCAGGTCGCCTTTCGAGCCGTCCAGATTGATGTATTGTTTATTGTCGATCGAGCCGTTATGCAGATTGACGCCCGCGATCAGGCGGTTACGGAAATCGCCAATCTGCCGGTCATCGGTGGCGCGGACAAAACCGCCGTAATCATTGACGCGGTAATCCAGCCATTGATAGATGGGATGCATGACATGGCGATGTACGCCAAACAGCCCGAAATCGACCGTCGTATCGTCAAAGCGCAGCGTCGTCTTGTTGGCGATGCGGACGGAGTCGATATTGCGCTGCTGATCGAGCTGCACGAACTCAGGCGCCGCCGATCTGGGTGAATTCAGCGCGACTTCCTTGGTGACCTCGCCGGGCAGCCGTTGCCGTATGGAATTCACATTCAGGTAGAAGCGCGTCTCAGCGTCCGCGGAAAACCGGTATCCCGTATTGGCGCTCAGGCGTGCCGAATGTCCGTCGCTGTGATCGCGATATCCGTCAAAGCGCTGGGCCGAGCCGGTGATGAAATAATCCCATTTTCCTTCTGCATCGCCGGTGCTGGCCTGTGCCCGTGCATAGCCGAAGCTGCCCGCATCAAGCCGCCCTTCGAAGGGCGATGCGTCGCGCCCCGTAGGCGTCACAAAGTTGATCGCGCCGCCGAGCGAGTTGCCGCCGTAGCGCATGGCGTTGGCGCCCTTGTACACCTCGACATAGCGGTAGGCGGTCGGATCGATCTCGAAGTTGTCCACCAGGCCATCAGAAGTATTGATCGGTATGCCGTCCATATACATATTCAAGCCCCGGTTGCCGTAGTTGCGCGACAAGCCCGAGCCCCGTATCGAGATGCGGGCGTCGTCGCCATACCGGGGCTGCGCAACGACGCCGGGCACCCATCCCAGGACATCCTTGACCGTTTG
The DNA here is from genome assembly GCF_003096595.1 of Pusillimonas noertemannii. Classification (GTDB taxonomy): domain Bacteria; phylum Pseudomonadota; class Gammaproteobacteria; order Burkholderiales; family Burkholderiaceae_B; genus Pusillimonas; species Pusillimonas noertemannii. The sequence goes on from NZ_QEKO01000002.1 coordinate 182,776, forward strand.
CGCCGGCCCATCCTTGAATGCGGTGTCCGGCACAACGTTGACCGCGCCCGGGATGCGTTGAATGTCGTCAATCGCCTGCTCTGTATCGGGAACCGTCAAGGAGCTTTCCTGTAGGGCGCTCGAACCGGTTACGGTAATGGCCGGCAACATGGTCTGTGCCACAGCCGATGTCATCGAACCCGATAAGCCGAGCGTCAGGCCGAATGCCGCTATCAATACAGTAGGGCGTATCGGTTGGGCCAATGTATCAGCCGCTCTTGTTTTTGGATGTTGATTCACTAGAGTTTCTCCCATGTCATGTGCTCTGCTAAGTTCTCAAATCGATTGCCCGTGCGCGTCATCACTCTTCGATATTCAACGTGGTTTCCAGACTGATGCGTTCAAAGTCCGTGATCAAGGCATCGATGCGGATATGCCAGGCGGGCAAGTTGGGCAGTTCAATGCCGGCTACCCGCCACGTATCGTCACTGGCGTGCTTGGCCGAGAAAACGATAGGCTCGACACCTGCCTGGGCGCTGGAGAATGCGACGTCGACTTCTTGCGCGACCAGAGGGGTCAGATCCGCTTTGGACAGATACAGCGTCAAGGATGCGGCTTGGCCGCGAACTGGAGACGTCAACGACAGGCTCGCCATGACGGCGCGGGTGTGGATATGTGCGGAAACCAAGGTCGAGGCTGCGGGTGTGCTATTCAGGGCGCGCGGCGGGGGCGTGAAGCGCCAGAGCGCCGCCACCGCCAGGATGACAATGGCCAGCATGCATTCCATGTAAATGACGCGCCGCATGGCATGGTGCGCTTGACGTTGCCCGTCCAGCACGGCGTTCATCAGGCGATAGCGGTTATAGGCGCCCAGCCCCACGAGTACAGCCAGTAAGGCGAGCTTCAGTGCCAGAACTTGCCCATAAGCAGTCAGCCACAACGAAGACGGCGTGTCGAACTGCAAATAAATCAGCACGCCGCCGCTGAAAAACAGCATCAGCAAAACAACGGGAATCAGCCTGGAGAAGCGCTTGAGCAGGTTTTTGCCCATTGGTTCTTGCAGCGAATACGCCAGAGGTAAAAGCGAACCTATCCACAGAGTGATGGCGACGGCATGCAACCAGACGGCTGGCCGGGCCAGCCAGATGGGCGGCGCGCCGCTCGCATGGCCGCTGGCAGCCAGGGATGCGCCCAGCATAATTAGCGCCGCAAGCGCCAGCAGCTTTCGCGTGAGCGTTGCGGCCGCGTGCCAGACCAACGCAGCGCACGTCAGGGCAGCCAGCGCCAGCGCGGCGGAAAGTCCAAATGATGTCGAGAACGCCGTACGCCAGGGATCGGCACCAAGCAGGGCCGAGACAGGCCTATCCAGCGCATCGATACCCAGCAGGCCCACATTGAACAGTGTGGCGGCCGCGCCCAGCATCAGCAGCCCAAAGGCCAAGCGGCGCTTATCGTCTCGCACAGAGGTCAACGCGCGGCAGACCGCCAACCCGATACCGAAAAACAGGCCGACGTATCCACCCAGGCGGGACAGCCAGATAAGCGCCTCCCTGCCCGGATGGGTCAATGATTCCTGGCCGCTGCTGGCTCCCTTGACGCCGACGGAAAACGCCACTGTGCCGCCTACAGGGTGGCCGTCGGCCGACACCACCCGCCAGCTCAGGCCATAGGCGCCTTGCTGATCCAATACCGGTAAAAGCACTTCAAGGCCCGCTGGCAGCACCTCGGTCTGTGCGATGTCCTTTACCGATCCGTCCGGTTGAATGATCTTGAACACAAGTGGCGAGACTGGCTCGTTGAACGTCAAGCGTACGCTCGCCGGGGCTTGCGGCAAGACGGCGCCCGCCGTGGGCGTGCTGGCTATCAGCGACGCATGGGCGAACACGCCTGGCGCCCAGACCAACATCGCCAGGGCAACCATCAGTATGCCAAGCGCTTGCAGCAAACCGGGCGGGGATGCGCGTACGCCGACGCGACGCATGAAATGCGTTTGCATGGCTACTCTCCTTATGGCTGATGCGCCCTTGAGGACGCATCAGCGTGCCGGTTTCCCTACTGCTTGGGCAGCAGCTTGAGTCCCGGTGCGGGAGAGTCGGAATGATCGTCAGCCGCCTTCTTGCCGGCAGAGGGAAGATCGATCCAGCGCTCTACACCCTGTTCGCATTCCTGTACGACAGGAAAATACAACGTGCTGCCGGGCGTCAACTCGCCGCTCAGGTAGCTTACAAACACGAACTCGTCGTAGTGTTCATCGAGCAGCGGGCCGCCCGTCCACACAACCTCTTTAACGCCCGATGTGACCTTGGCGCCATATCGCGTGTGGGGCTTTGCATAGTCGCCCTTGATAGTCTCGAGCGACCACCCCGCCTTGGGTTGGGGTTTGACGCCGACGACGCCTTCCGGGATACGGATGCGTATCTTGATGGTGGGAGAGCCTTTACAACCGTGCGGAACACGGAAAACGGCCTTATAGCTGCTGTCTATGGGCGCTGTTTTGACTTGAAGAGAGACGTGCGAATAGGCGGCGGGAGCAAGAAAGCATGCGGCCAGCGTAACGATGGCGCGGGAGTGAGCGCGAAAAATGGACATGAAAAAACCTCGGGATAAGTATCGCTAGAAAGTGATCGATGCGAACAGGATCACGGACGAAAAATCAACCGAGGTATGAGGGGGAGCGCGAGAGCCCAGCGGCGGGCCCAGGGCGGGCAGTGGTGGCTGCGCCTGGTTGCGATGCGGCAGGAAAACAGGATGGTGAACAACCATGCGCACCAGTACCGGCGGCTCCTGACTGGGCATCACCGCCTGCGAGACGACGATGCCGAACGGACAATCCTGGTTATCGAAGTAGTCGTCGGGAGAGGGCTGGTCAGGCTGACCGCCCAAGTCCATCAACAATGTGTTGGTGCCGCCGCCGACGGTACACAAGGTGATGGAAAATTTGCCGTCGCGCGCGCCGACAATATCCGGCATGTAGCCCACGGGGATCACCGCCCGGTACAGAAACGACAAGAGAGTCAGGCAAAATAAAACTTGCCAAACTCCTGTATTTCCACGCCGAAGGGGTTGTCGAAGGGCGAACATGTGTCAGAGTATATTACGAACCTCGTAGCGGCCTTCTTGCGATTAAGCAAAGCCAGTTGCCGTACCCAGCGTGTCGAGTCTTAGCGTACCGACTATACGAGTTGGAGCTTAGGCTGCATAGAGCATGCCAATTCAGTCAAGCAAAAATGCCAGGAATGCTACCATCGCGGCCGACGCGCCCAGCCCGCTATAACAAACGCCACCATGGCCAGCAGCCAGAGCCAAACCCCTTGCTGCACCGCCTGAATCGGCGTGGCGACACGCGGCTCCAGCACATAACCCTCCACATTCGCTGCCGCCGGCGACGGTTTAGCCGCTGCCTTCGCAGCATTCGCTGCAGCACCCAGCGCTGCAGCGGCGGGCGCCGGCTGTTCCATCTTCACAAGTTCCGTGGCCTGACACGACGGCAACGCACAATCCGACCCGTGCCGTGTGATGCTTTCGGCCAGCGCCTGCTCCAGTTGCGTACGGTCGGTCTCACTCGCTCGCCATGCGCCGCGCTCGATGGCGTCCAGCAAGGTTTCCAGCAGATGCTGGCGCGCATGTGGGTTGTGCTGCTCGAAGTAAGCCTCCATATCCAAACCATACTTGTCTTCGACATACACTTCCTTAACCTCGGCCCAGTCGGCGTCCGCGACGAGCTGCGGCGTGGTGACATCCCACAGCAGCATATGGGCCGGCAGATCGGCCATGTAGCGCGCGCCGTTGTAGCCGCTTTCCTGCATGGCGCGTATCCATGCGGGGTTGAAGTAGCGCGATTGCAGCTCACGCCCGAAAGTGCGCGCAAGCGGCTCCAGGTGCGCCTGGCCGGTTTGCGAGGCTTTCAGGTCAGCGACGTAGTTGCTGACCTGGCGACCACTATGCTCACGCACCGCCATGCCGATGCCGCCCAGGTAGGCGGCCGGCATGCTGGTATCCAGCAGGCCATAGGCGTTCGAACTGCGGCTGAAAACGGTAGCCTCGACGGACGACAACTGGGCGACGAAGCCCGCCGCGTCGGCTGCACCGTCGTCGTTTTCGCCATAGGCATGGCCTAGCCTGTCCGTGTAAAGCTGCGACAGACGGGCATCGCTCCATTCGGCACCGGCGCGGATGGCGAACTGCGTCGAAGGCGAATACGCGCCCGGCGCGGTCGAATAAATGCGCCGCTGCGACCGCTGCGCGGCAATGTCCGCATCCAGACCCTCTGTACGCAGGCGCTGGGCCTGCGCTTGGCTGTATAGATAAACGGGGTTGTCGTCTTCGCGCGCCTGCGCCGCCAGCCTGGCTGCTTTGGCCAGCAGGGCGATCTTGTCACGGAAGTGGTCACGGTAGGTGCCCGAGGTCGTAACCAGCACGTCCACGCGCGGCCGGCCCAGCGTTGCACGGTCATCCAGCGTCACATCGACGACTTCGCCGCGCGGATTCCATACCGGCCTGGCACCCAGCAGGCGCAGAATCTGGGCCTCTATAGCTGCCTCGTTCTGCGTGGACTCACCCGACCACAACACGAAGGCCACCTTGCGCGGCATTGCGCCATGCTCCTGACGGTAAGCGTCGATCAACTCGTCGGCCAACCGGGCGCCGATCTCCCAGGATTCAGGCGTCGGCAGGCGGCGCGTGGCCAGCGTATAGGGGTTGCGTCCCGGTGGCAGGGCATCCGGATTGCGCACGGCGTCGGCCATTGGGCCTGGTTCAATGTAGCCGCCAGACAGGGCTTGCAGCACGGCGTCCATTTCCCGCGGCGCGGCGGCGATGCGGGCCGCGTAGTCGCGGATGCGCGCGAGTTGGTCGGACGTCACCTGGGTCGCATCGCCGCGCAACACTGCACGCACAGTTTCTTCGTCCGGCGCTTCGGCTTCGTCGCCCGCCAGCATGGCGTGCACCATGCCTGCGGTGGTGGCTTCGTCAGGTGCCTGGCCCAGTACGTGCCCGCCCACCGGCATAACGGCGGCCTCCACCTCGGCAAGATAATTGCCAAGCGCCGTTTCCAGCGCCGGCCACGGGGCCGATGCGGGATCGATACCCAGCTCTCGCTCATGGGCTGACGCCACGTCGCGCACGGCCTGCCGGGCCCCTTCCCGATCCGCACCGGACGCCGCCGCATCTGACGCCCTGGCAAAGTCGTCACGCAAGTCCGCCAATGCCGGAGGCAAGCCGCCCTGCATCAACGGCGGCATGAAACCGAGGGTCACCGCATGGGCACGCCGCTTGTTGCCAATGCCACCGTTGGCTTGCAAAGGTGTGGGCTGTATGTGCGGTAAGCCGCCGATCAACGTGCCTATCCAATCATCGCGCGCAGGGCCTTGCTGCTTGCCCGGCATCAGCGAAAGCTGGGTGAAGAACGGCACAAAAGCATCAGCTTGCCAGCCTCGGGCCATCCATAAGTAGAAGGCGATGTATTGATGGTGCGGCGGCAAGGCACCCGTGGAAGACAAGGCGCCGGCATCTTGCAGATAGCCCCAGACCGGATGCGGGGCCAGCGCCACCTTGCCGAAGCGCAGCAGGGGGATGACGATGGAACGCGCGCCCGTTTCATCGACGTGCACCATCAGCCTGCCCGGCGGCGGCCCCCAGCGCGCCTCGGTCTGCTCGCGCAAGGCCTTTGGCAATTGTGCATACCATTCCAGGTACTGCGCCTCGGGAATAGCCACGGCGCTGCCCTCCTTCAGGCGCCTGTCCAATTCGGCCTGTGCGTTCGCTGCCTGCGCATCCTCTTCGCCCCGATGGCCGGTGGCGCCCCACATGCCCGCGCTCACATTGGCGCCGTCGCGCGCCATGCGCCGCGCCAACTCTTGCGCATCGGGCAAGGGGCCGTCGCCCACGTCATAGCCTTCGTCCCTGAGTCGGCGCAATAGCGCCGCCAGGCTGGCCTGGGCGTCCAGATAGGTATCGGGATCGCTGCCGACGTCGGCCCGATCAGCCGCTTCGCTGTGATAGGTCATCACCAGGCGTTTGTCGGCGTTGGACATGCGATGCAATCGCGCCCAGGCCATGGCCCGCTCCACGCGCCAGGCCACCTGGCCTGACAACGCTTCGTGTCGTACGGCGCCGTCGCCATGCACCACGCGGGCGCCAACCATCATGGGCTCGACGATGCCACTGGCTTCGCTCATGGCAAGCTGGCCGCTGCGATCGGGCGCAAAGCCGCCCAGGTCCGCGCGCCACTCCTGCGGTGTGCGGCTATAGTCAGTCGTGCAATTGAGCACGGCGACGCCAAGCGCCTTGGCCTCTTCTACCCCCGCACGATGGTCGGCGTAGTCGATCTGGCTGGCGCACAGAATCACGGCGTCGACAGCAGGCCGGCCATCGTGGCCGTGCAGGGCGCGCAGGGAATCGCGGCTGCCGCTGCGCCAAAGCGCCACCGGCAGTCCGCCCTGGCGCTCTGTTTCCTCGATCAGCGCGTCGATCACGGCGGTGTTGCCGGCCAGCGCCAGGCTGCGGTAGAACACGATGCCCACGCGCGGGCGTTCGGAGGCGTCGGCATGACGCCGTCCCATCCATTCCAGATAGGCTTGCAGATCGATAAAGCCCTCGGGATGGCCGGGGTGGTAATAGGCGTGGTCAGGGTATTCGACCGGCGCGGCGACTTTGCGGTCCAGCCCCAGCAGGCCTGCGCCCAGATAATCGAACAGGCTGGTGTAGTTGTCCGCGGTGGCGTTGCGCCAATACTTGATGGCGTCCGGCACCGAGGCCGGGTCTACATTGCCGCGCACCCATTCATGCCCGTTCAGCACCAGCACCTTCGTATGCCGCGCGGCCTCGTCCAGGCGCGCACGATATTGCGCCAGCCTGGGGCCTATGCCTTCGACAAGAACAAGATCGTAGCCGGCGAGGTCGGCGTCGCTAACCGAAGGCAAATGCCCACCGCCCAGGCCGAACATATCTATCTGCATGGCAGGCGCCTGGCGTGCCGCCGCCTCACGCATCAATGTAGGCTGCTGCGCCAGTTCTATGGAAATGACTGCGATATGAGGACGGGATGCTTGAGCCGCATTCGCCTTCATGGGCCAAAGGCATAGCAAACACAGCAAGCAGGCCCATATGCATCCATCTCGCATCAAGCGATGGGCCTGGCGATCGCTCCGCCCACCTGCGCCGGGGATGTCCAGATCGTGGATCATGTCAAGGCTTCTCATTCTCTAGTTCGGGCACATACACGACCTGTCCATCCGGCAGACGGTAGGCCGTGCCCAGGCGCTCGCCCTGCCCCGACAGCTTGCGGTCGGACACGCGCTCGACCTTGATCTGCTGCTGCTCCTTGCTGACGACCTCCATCTCGCCATCGACAGTCATGCGAGTCAGTGTCCAATTGGCGTCGGCGCTGAGCATATCGGTCGAGCCCATCACGGAAAACAGCGCCAGCGCCATCGCCACGATGAAAGCCAGGCTGGCATCGAAGAGGTTGGCCACGCCGGACAACGGATCGTCGTGGCGGCTCGTGTCCAGCCGGGATCGTGTAAAGCGCAGGCGCGATCTCATGCGCCCTCCCTGGCGGCAGCGGTCTCATGCGCGCGCAGCACGTGCTCGGCATGCAGACGAATGTCGTCCAAGTCCTGGCGCAGCCAGCCTTCGCGCACCATCGCGATCATGTGCGCCACGACGCCGATCGCGATGCCGACAATGGTGGCGGAGAAGGCCACCACCATGTGCTCGGCCAAGGCAGGCAAATCGCCGCGTGCCAGACCGCTCAGACCCGCCGCCATCGGAATCAGCGTACCCATCAGGCCAAGTGAAGGGCCGGCGCGCACGGCAAAGCGCACGCTGTTCAAGCTGCGCAGGCCACCGTGCTCGGCTTGCGCCAACAATTTCTCGATGCGAAGATCGGGATTGGAAGTTTTTTCGGCCGCTGCCGTGTCGACCAGACGCGTGAACCGGGCCGCCGCCGGCCTGTGCCCGCGCCAGCGGCTCGCCAGGCTACGCAAAAACATGCCCAGCGCCACCAGCGTCCATATCACCAGCGCCACCAGCAAAGCCAGCACCGGCTGGAACAACAATTGGGAGACCTGCTCCAGTATGAGCTTCAATGTCATGATTACAGAGTCCTTGTGTATCGCAGGTAGAAGGCGCGGCCCGGCATGGTGTAGTCCGCCTTCTCGTAGTAGTCGCGATCGAACAGATTGGAGACGTCAAAGCGCAGCGTGTCCTTGCGCGTAAGCTTCCAGCGGGCGCTGAAATCCACTACCGTAAAGGGCTCGTTCTTGAACAGCCCGCCCTGGCCGCCGGTATAGATTCGGCCCTGGCTGTTGTCATTGTCGTAGCGCGCATCCACATGGCGCGCCGTCAGCGTCGCCCACCATGCCTGGCCATCACTGACCGTCAGTGACACATTACCTTTCCACTTGGCCACGTTGCGTATCGGCACCGGACCGCTGGCGTCGAAATCCTCGGCTTGTATCAGTCGCGTAAGGCTGGTGGACAGGCCAACCCGGCCGGCCTGCAGACCGAACAGCCGCCCGGCGTCCAGCGCCAGCCTGGCCTCGATGCCGCGCATACGCGAATCGTCGGCGTTCTCGTAGCTGCTGATGCGCTCCGTTGGCGATTCGCTGACAATGACCGAGCGGATGCGGTCGCTGATGCTCGCCTGGAAATAGGTCAGATCCGCGTCCAGGTAGCCGTCGGCATAGCCCACGCCCAGATCCCAGCTTTTGCTGCGCTCGGGGTTCAGGCCCGCATTGCCGATGCTAAGGCGCCGCTGGATACCCGCATACTCTACGTTCTCGCCCGCCAGCTCACTGCCTTGCGGCGGCGCGAAGGCCGTGCCGGCCGAACCGTGCACGCGCCAATTGTCCGTCAGCTTGTAGACCACGCCGCCGCGCGGGTTGAAGCTGGTGAAGCTGGAGGAGCCCGGGGTGAAGGTGTCCTTGTAGGGTGTGACAAGCGTGCTGGCGTCGATCCAATCCACCCTGCCGCCCAAGGTGAAGATCAGGCGGTCGTCCAGCCACTTGCTGCCCCATTCGGCAAAAACCCCCCGGCTGTCGCGCCGCTCGTTCGGGCTGTAAGGCGCCCGACTCTCGCCCGCCTCATTGAAGGAAAAACGATCGGCCTCGACGCGCTGCCAATCCACGCCATAGGTCAACGTCATCCGGTCATTCAGGCTCCAGACGTCCTGCAGCTGCAGGCCCGCATAGCTCGACTCGGTGCGGCTGGAACGATAGCGCGGCGCCTGTGCGGGCACAGTGATGTAGTTGTAGGTCTCCCGTGAAGCGTAGGCCACCGCCGTGATCTCATGATCCTGCGGCGTCAGCATGAACCTGACGTCGCCCCCGAAACGGCTGGTTTCATTGGCCGATGCGTTGGGCGGATCGTAGCTGAGCGGGCCAGGCGCATTGTTGTCCAGGTCCGCCCAGTCCAGGGTAACGTCCACCCTCACCATATCGGTCAGGTCGCTGCCCAGCCGCGCCTTGCCGGACACACGGCGAAAATCGCTGTTGGGCCGCGTGTCGCCGCCACCGGTGCGAAAGTCGTCATGCTGGTTCACATAGCCAACAGCCAGATCAAAATCCGTTCTGTCGGACAAGGAGCCGCCCAGCGCCACATCGGCCTGGCGGGTATCGAATGAGCCATAGCCCAGGCTGACGCTGCCACCGATGGGGCCGGTGGAGCGCCGTGTGATGATGTTGACCACGCCGCCCATGGCCGACGCGCCATACAGGGACGAGGCCGGCCCTTTGAGCACTTCGACGCGCTCGATGCTTTCGGGCGAAAGCGTGGTGAAGCTGGTCGAGCCCGAAGGTCGCCCGTCTATCAAGATCAAGGTGCGCGGATTGATGGTGAACTCGAAGTTCGGCCGCATGCCACGCAAGCCGACGCCAGCCAGGCCGTTCGGATATTGAATGACATCCACACTGGCATTTTTCTTGAGCTGATCCAGGAAGGTGTTGCCAACGGTCTCTTCCAGGACGTCGCCCTCGACGACCTCCATCGAAGACGCGACCTCGTCGCGGCGCTGGGCATTGCGAGTCGCCGTGACCACGATGGGGTTCAATTCCACCGGCTGAGCTTGGGTGCTTGCTGCGACGTTTGATTGGGGCGCAGCAGCTTGGCCGCCACCCGTCACCTTCGTGCCTGTCTCGGCCGCCTGCGCCCCAAAAACAGCGCATAGTGCGGCGGCTAGCGCCCCTACCCGCCTCTCGATACGGATGTTCCGACGCAGCTTAACGGCTTGCGGTTCCATGTAAGGGCCTCTCATTCATTAATAAAAAATGATATGTTATAACATAACAATTAATCATTTCCACAACATAGAATGGAAGGCACATCATGTTCAAATCTGGAAAACTCATCTTCATGTCCGGTATCGCCGCACTGGCGTTACTGGCATGGCCGCAGGCCAACGCCCACGAACTGCACGTCGTCTCCACGTTTTCCATCGTCAGCGATTTCGCCAGGAACGTGGGTGGTGAGCGGATCGCGCTGACCACTCTGGTCGGCCCAAACGGCGACGCTCACTCCTATGAGCCCAAGCCGGCCGACGCCGTCGCCGTGGGCCAGGCCGACGTGGTGCTGGCCAATGGCTTGCATTTTGAAGGCTTTCTTGACCGCCTCGTCCAGGCTTCCAACAGTACGGCGCCGATAGTCACGCTTACCCGAGACGTCGAGCTGCTGCGCAACGCCGAAGACGAGCACGAGCACGACAACCATGAAGACCACGATCATGACCATGATCATGCGCAGGAACACACCGACTCACACGATCACGGCCATGCAAAGGAACATGCCCACCATCATCACCATGGCGAATATGATCCGCATGCGTGGCAGTCTGTGCGCAATGCGCAGGTATACGTGACCAACATCGCCAAGGCTTTTTGCGCGGCCGATGCAGCGGGTTGCCCCAGCTACCAGGCCAATGCCAAATCCTATGATGAAAAGCTTCAGGCGCTGGAAACGGAGCTTAAGGCCGCGGTGGCTCAGATTCCAGCCAGCCAGCGGACGGTCATCACCTCCCACGACGCCTTCGGCTATCTGGGGCGTGCATACGGTCTTCAGTTTCTGGCGCCACAAGGCCTTAGCACCGGGTCGGAGGCTTCCGCGGCAGGCGTTGCCGCATTGATACAGCAGATCAAGAAGCAAGAGGCATCCGCCATCTTTCTTGAAAATGTCAGCAATCCTCGGCTGATCCAGCAAATTGCCACCGAAACAGGTATGAAAATTGGCGGCAAGCTTTATTCCGACGCCCTGTCACCCGCTGATGGACCCGCTTCCACCTATATCGACATGATGCGCCATAATGTCAGCACGATCCGGGATGCGGTGTTGGGGCGATAAAGCCCCGCCGCTCAGACCAGGCATCTCCTCGAAAAACACTGAGACGGCAACCCAGAAGACGCCCAATCGCTTGAGCGAAGTGCAGCTCAGGCCAGTTGTAAGGCCCAGAAAACGTGAATAGAACACTCGCGGCGCTGACGTTAGCACTTGCACCGTTTAGCTTGTATGCCCATCCGCATGCGTGGATCGACGTGCGCAGCACGATCGTCATGTCAGACCAGGGGTCGATTTCAGCCATTGAGGAAGAATGGCTGTTCGATGACTTGTACAGTGCGGCCATACTCGAAGGTCTGAAGGAGGACAGCCCCGAGAAAAAAGCGGTGGTGAGCGATTTTGCCGCCGAGGTCATCGAGAACCTGGGTCCGTATGGCTATTTCATGCGCATCACCGCCAATGCCCGTCCAATCAAATTGAACACCGTCACCCAATTCAAAAGCGAAATGAAGGGCCAGCAGTTGCAGTTGTCTTTTACCGCCCCTTTGGCCGAGCCTGTGAGTCCCATGCGTGATGAGGTCAGTTTCTCCGTATACGACCCCACTTATTTCATTCAGATGACACATCGTGCGCAGGACCCGCCCACCATCAGAAGCAAAAAAAGCCATGCTTGCCGGGCGCACGTAAAACCGCCCAATCCCACTCCTGAGAACATTGCGCGCGCATTCGCGCTCGATCGCGGTGCAACGCCCGAAGAAGGCCTGGGCGATCTGTTCGCGGAAAAGGTGGATATCCAATGCAAATGACGCGCAGACCGTCTGTGCGCATGCTGGCCGGATACACGTTCGCGGGCGCATTGCTAGTCGGCATGTGGGCGCTGTTCAGTCGCTACGCAGTATGGAGCCAGCTTCTGATCTGGATCATGAAAACGCAGGCCGAGTTGCACCAGAAACTGGCTTCCACCATGCGCTTGGTGGCCGATCACGGTTGGACAGCGACGTGGCCGCTCATCGGCATTAGCCTGCTCTATGGCATCTTCCATGCCGCTGGGCCTGGTCACGGCAAAGCGGTGATTACAACCTATCTGGGCACAAGCAGAACGCGGCTTCGGCGCGGTCTGTTCTTGTCAATATCGTCAGCCATCGTCCAGGGTCTGGTGGCGGTGGTTCTTGTCGAAGTGGTGGCAAACCTGCTGGGTTATTCGCTGCGACGCACCCAGGGCGCCGCCGGGCAGTTGGAGAACGCCAGTTTCGCTCTGGTTGCGCTGCTGGGCGCGGTGCTGGCCCTTCGCAGCGCAAAAGGACTCTATCGCAGGTGGCGTGAACCGAAACGCAGTTCGGGTTCCCTGTTTTCAAACAGCGGCAGATTACAGCCGTATTGTGCCGATTGCGGCGGCCCGCATCAATTGACGGGCCAGCATCTGAATCAACCGCTGAGCTGGCGGACCGCACTGCCGATCATCCTGGCGATCGGGATGCGGCCCTGCACGGGGGCCATCCTTATTCTGCTAGTCGCCTATTCGCTCGGCTTGCGCTGGGTCGGCATTGCCGCTGTGCTGGCCATGTCGCTCGGCACGGCGGCAACCGTCAGCCTGCTGGCCACCCTTGCCGTGTCATTTCGGCATGTAGCAATGCGCTTTTTTCAGCGTGGCCGCATCTCTTCGCGTCACACGGGCATTGTTTTTGAAGTTCTGGGCCTGGTGGGCGGCACAGCGATAGGCTTCATGGGAGTCGGTCTTCTTCGGCAAGGGCTGGCAACCGTCCCGCATCCACTTTTGTAGCCGGCTCAATTCGTCGGCAAATCGTCCAATTCGTCAGTGCAAACCAGTATGTAACGCGCATGGCATCTAAGAAAATACAATCAAGCTCGCGCTCTCCTAAACCCCCGGTCCGTCGTTATAAACCGTTCCAGCATGTACGGGACGAGCGTCACTGCATCGACCTTCTCCCCATACAACTGGCTATGCGCAGCGGCATACCGATCCAGCTCTTCATTAAGCGACACCGGCAGACTGATCGTCATCTTCACGATTCGTTGTCTGGGCAACGGGCCTAAACGTAATTTCGTCACCATGGCATCACCTGTTGATAAAAAGCGGGCGGTACGGCCGCAGCGCGATATCCCGATTGACGATCACCCGCACCGGCAGGCCAGGCCGAGCCGTCAGCGTCGGCTGAATATTCATGCTGCGCCGGGTCATCTCCTGCCCTGCCTGATTCACGTTATCTTGCAGACTGTCGCGGCCCGCAATAATGATGCGATCGCCATCGCTGCGATTTTCCGGCGCGGCCAACTCGGCGCCCACGCCTAGCAAAGTGGTCAGCGCCGCGCCCGCCAGAATGCGATCCCAATGCCAGTCCACCTGGTCCTCCAGCCCGGCGTATCCGGTCGGGTCGGCGGCGGCCAGGTTATCCAATGCCACTGATGATGTGTCGGGCAAAATAATACGATCCCACACGGCCTGTACCCGGCTTTGCCCGTAGGCCACCTGGCTGTTGTAGCGTCCCATCAAGCGCGATCCCTGCGGAATCAGGACATGCCGGCCGGTCGCGCTGTCATAAACGGGTTCGGTCACCGTGGCGATGATGTCGCCTGGCAAATCGGACTTGATGCCGGTCACGAGCGCGCCCGGAATAATGGTGCCGGCCATCAGCGTGTCGGGGGCACGGGGCGCCTGCAGGCCATGCAGGCTTTGCGTCGCGGCCGCACTCTGGTTCGCAAATGCTGCCTTGTTGTCCTGCATGTTCTGTGTCTGCACCGGATCGACGCGTTCGGATTCACCTGGCACGCCTGCCATCCTCATACCAAACATCCCGGAGGCTGGCGCCGATGCACTGGCTTGTGCATCGGCGCGCGGGCCGGATTTATAGAAGAGCGGCGCGCGGGCCGCATCCTGCGCCTCCTTTAGGCGGGCCTGCCGTTCGACTTCCGCCGCATCCGGTCCGCCGTGCGGCTGCAGGCTAGCCTCGCGCTCAGCACGCAGCATCGGCCTGCCCAGATCGCCTGGCAGCGGATCGCCCAGGACGGGAGCCGGAACGGGATCTGCGGGAGGCTTCACCACCTGGCTGTAGTCGCGCGGCAGGGATGCCAACCCTTCGGCTCGGGATATGCGATCGACGTTATAGAGTTCTTCGGCGGGACCGGAGGCCCGCTTATGGGGCTGCAATGACCACATGGTCGCGCCCAGCACAACGGCGGCGACCGAACCTGCCAGCACCGCCAGGGTGCGCCGGTTTAGCCGCGTAACAGAAGGCGCGGCGGCGCGCAACTCCATGGACTCGGGCGGCGCCTTGGGCGGTACGTCGCTCGCATCGTCAGTACGCTCGCCTATCATGACCCGCCTCGCACAGCCTTCACGTCGTTGCGGCTGATGCGCACAACTTGCGCACCATCACCGCCCAGGCGCAGTTCGACCGCGCCAAAAAGCCGGTCCACGATGTAGTACGGCGCTTGGTAGCGGTGATTGACCAGCTGCAGCTCTCCTTTCGGTCCTATCAGAAAGAGCGGCGGCAAATCGCCCTGCGCGATGCCAGCCGGAAACTGGATATACACCTTGCTGCCATCATCAAACGCCCGCAGCGGCCGCCAGGGAGCGGCATCCCCAGTGATGGCATAGCGAAACCGCAATTGATCCAGCGACACACCCGAGGCCAAAGGCGTTACGGTTCGCGCCTGCTCGGCCTGGGCCTTCAGTTCCGCCAAACGGTCCTGCGGATAATCCCACGACACCGAGGCCATCCATGCCGAATCGGTGGAAGTCAGCTCCAGCAGATAGATGCGCTTGTTGGTCGTCACGACTAGATTGGTTTTCAGGCCGGCGCGCACGGGCTTGATCTGGATATTGGCCCGCATCCCTTTGTCGCTGCCGCTGGTCGAATCCCCCACAATCCAGCGCACCGTGTCGCCGGCCGAAATATCGATCAGCTTTTCACCGGGCTGCAGCAGGACCAGCGTGACCCTGCCGGGGCTTGCGTAGACCTGATACAGCGCACCCTGCGAGTAGGGCCAGACCTGGATGGCGTTGATGAAGCCGTCGCGGCTGGGCGCCATGCGCGCTTCACGGTTGGCTTGGGCGATGCGCTGGGCGGGATTGGCCGGCTCGGGCTTGGCCTTGCTGTCTTCGATGGCCTTGAGCTGGCCCGGCAGCGGCAAGGGTTTGGGCACGGCCACCACTTCCACCGGCTTGGCGGGCTCCACGGGAATGGCTTCGGCCACCCCCGGCGGATCGTCGAGCGCGATTACGGGCGGCGGCGTGCCGCGCGAGGCGCAGCCCGCCAAAATCACCATCAACAACGGAAACGCTTTGAGGATACTCATGGCCGATTGCCTCCCGAAAGTTGCCGGCTCCAGTTGATGCCGTCGACGTAGATGCCCAGCGGATTGGTGCGCAGCTTGGCCTCCGTGTTCGGCGGCTGCAGCGCCACGGTCAGGATCGCGGTCCACTGTTCAGTCTCAGCCAGCGAACCATTGACGTAGCGGCGCTCGGTCCACTGGGCCTGAAACGAACGGTCGCTGGCGCGCACGATGCTCGACACCTCCACCGTCACGGTCTGCTTGCCGATCTTTGTAAAAGGATCGTTGGCCCGTGCGTAGTCGTTCAGGAATGCCGCGCCCCGATCCGTGGTGTAGTCGTACGCATCGAGCCAGTTCTGGCGCACCACCAAGGGGTCCAGGGAAATGGTGCGCACATTGCCGATGAAGCGGGCCAGGTGATACGCCGTCTGCGCGTCGGTGGGCTGATACGGCGTGGCCGCTTTGCCCACCGCCCTCACTTTCCCAAGATGCTCCACCTCGATCACAAAGGGTGTAACCAAGGACTGGGTGGCGCGCCAGACATAAGCGCCGGCCAAGCCAATGGACAGCAGCAGGCAGCCAAAGGCCATCATCCGCCAGTTCCTGGCCTGAACGCGGGCGCTGCCCAGCCGTTCGTCCCAGACCTGCGCCGCCTTCTGGTAGGGCGTCACGGGTTCGGGCGTAGCCGAATACTTCACCGAAGGTCGCCTAAATCGCATCCTGCCTCCTGTCAGTCCGAATCGTCGCGCAAGCTGGGGCTGGGACTGCCGCCACCGCCGGCGTCGCCCGCACGCAACGCATGCGCGCCCAACGCGGCGCCGTGCATCGCCCGCTGCCGACTCTGCGCCTGCTTAGCCCATTGTGGCTGCCCCTTGGAATCAGTGGCCGGCAAGGCGGCACCTGTCTTTGCTGCAGCCGTACCGCCCGCCCCGGCTGCGGTCCCCAGTCGCGCCCGCAGCGTGTCACCTGCGGCGGACACACCGGCGCGGGCCGCACCACCCAACCCGGCGGATGCGGCTTTCAAGCCGGATTGGCCGGATGCGCTGGCTGCCTGCGTATAGGCCTGGCGCGCGCCACCGGCCATCGACGCGCCCGCGCGCAGCCCTGCCGCACCTGCCCGTCCGGCCATGCCCGCCACTGCCACGCCGGCCGTAGCGGCCCCGGCCACCCCCAGCGCCGTGCCGGCCGCCGCTCCCGCGCCCAATTGCGGGGCGCCAGACACCAGCCCGGTCGCAATGCCCGGACCGAAGATACCCAAGCCCAACATGGCCAGTGAGGCGAGCACCACGGCCACCGCCTCGTCCAGCGTTGGCTCGGGGCTGATACCCGTTCTGAAATCATTGAAGACGAGCGTGCCGATCCCCACGATGACGGCCAGCACCAAGACCTTGATCCCGGCGGCCACCACATTGCCCAGCACTTTTTCGGCCAGAAACGCGGTCTTGTTCCAAAGCGCGAACGGCACGAGAATAAAGCCGGCCAAGGTGGTCAGCTTGAATTCGATGAGCGTGATGAAAAGCTGCACCGCCAGCACGAAAAAGCTCAGGACCACGATCACCCAAGCCAGCAGCATCACCACGATGGTCTCGAAATTGGCAAAGATCGCCGTAAAGCCCGACAGCCGGCCAACCTCGGCCAGCAGCGGCGCGGCCGTGTCCACACCGACCTGCGCGAGCCGGCCCGGCTGAAGCAGTTGCGCCGACGTGATCGTGGAGCCCGAGGCGACCAGGCCCAAGCCCGCGAACGAGCGGAAGATGATGCCGGCCAGCGCGTTGAAGTTGCCGATGATGTAGGCAAAGGCGCCGACGTAAAGCGTTTTCTTGAGGAGCTTGCCCAGAATGTCTTCATGCCCGCCCATCGCCCAGAACAGGCCCGCCAGCGTCATATCGATGACGACCAGCGTGGCTGTCAGAAAACCGACTTCGCCGCCCAGGAGTCCAAAGCCGCTGTCGATGTAGCGGGCGAACACCTCTGTGAAGCGGTCGATGACGGCCAGGTCGTTCATGCTCAGAAGCCCCCGACCTCTTGCGGCGTGTACTTGGCCTTGCCGTCGCCCACAAAGCGCTCGCGCCTTTCCTGGGCGTCCTTCATCGCCGCCGCCTCCTCGGCCACGGCCGGCGTGTTCGACGCGGCGGGCGGCTCCGACTCCCTGCCGCAGCCAGCCAGCACCAGGCCAAACAACGCCGCCATCAACCAACGATTGCTCATATCGATCTCCTTACTGATAGAACCGCACGGGCTGCGGGGTATAGGTCGCCCTGTCGTGAAAGAAGCGCCGGCGCACTTCCTGGGCGCGCGCGGTTTCGGCCGCCAGCCGGGCGCGGTCCAGCGCGATGGCCCGATCCTGGGCGATCTGCAATTGCTGCTGCTGAATCGATTGCTTGGCCTGCAAGGCCAGCAACTGGTTCGTGGCCTGCGCGGCCTGCATGGCGCCCACGGCCGACTGGCTTTGCGCCACCAGGTCGGCAAGCACGCCTTCATCGTCGGCCAAGTTTTGCACAGCCTGCGACTGAACCGCCGTTGTGGTGCGCAGCGCATCGAGCGACTGGCGCCAGCGCGCGCGGGCGTCCACCGCCATCGCGTCGCCGCTGACCGTCGCGCTGTACTGTTCGGGATAGAGCCGCGCGAACTCGGCATCGGCGCGCGCCACGTCGAATGTGAGTCCGCGCGCCTGCTCCATCAGCCGATTGGTCGAGGCCAGCGCCGTGCGCAGCCGCCCGATCGCGTTAAAGTCCAGCCCTGCCATGTTCAAGGCCTGGTTCGTGAGCATCCTGGCCTGGTTTTGAAGCTGCAGTATCTGGTTGTTGATCTGCTCGAGCGTGCGCGCCGCCGTCATGACATTCTGCGAGTAGTTGGACGGATCGAACACCGTCAGGGCGGACGCGGGGGTTGAGCTCAACAAGGCCGCCCCCAGCACCATCAGGAATAACAAGCGTTTCATGACACATCCTCCTGAGAATGAAGCAATGACAATGCCGCAGGCTGCGGAACAAATTCTTCAACCATGTCGGCCGCCCAGTCCAGGCCGCAATGGCGCAGCCAGCCGGCGGCAAACCCCTCGCGCCCGGCCTCGGCCAGCATCCCGTCGATGGCGCGCTGGTCCCGCGGCGTGGCGGCGCCGGCAAAGGCCAGCGCTGCAGGCCCCAAATCCAGATCGAAGACGCGGTTGCCCAGCCGCGACTGGTAGTAGTAGTCGGGCTTGGGCGTGGCGCGCGCCACCAGCTGGATCTGCCGGGCGTTCAGTCCAAAGCCCTCGTAGATCGAGCGGATTTGCGGCTCGAGCGCCTGTGGGTTGGACAGAAAAATGCGGCTGGCGCAGCTTTCGACGATGGCCGGCGCAATGCTCGAATCGCGGATATCGGCCAGGGACTGCGTGGCAAACACCACCGAGACGTTCTTCTTGCGCAAGGTCTTGAGCCACTCGCGGATGCGGGCGGCAAACACCGGATCGTCCAGGAACAGCCAGGCCTCATCCAGAATCAGCAGCGTGGGCGCGCCGTCGAACCGTTCCTCCAGCCGGGCAAATAGGTAGCGCAGCACCGCGGTCGCCGCCGCGCGGCTCGCCATCAGCTCCTCCATTTCAAAGCCCTGGACAGCGGCCTCACCCAAGCGGTCCTGGTCGGCATCGAGCAGGCGGCCGTGCGCACCGCCCAATACATAGGGCGCCAGCGCCTGGCGCAGCCGGTTCGATTGCAAGAGCGCCGACAGGCCCGTCATCGTGCGCTGGCCCACGGGCGCGCTGGCAAGGCTTCCCAGGGCCGACCAGATCGCGGCCTTCTCGTCCGGCCCGACCGCGACGCCTTCGTGCGCGAGCCGGCCCTCGATCCATTCGGACGCCCAACTGCGGTAGCCGGGCTGGTCTATGCGCGCCAGAGGCTGGAACGCCATGTCGCCGTCCGTACCCAGGTCGTAATACTCACCGCCCAAGCCCAGGATCGAGGCCCGCAGCGAACGGCCCATCTCAAAGACGTAAATCCGCGAATCCGCATAGCGCCGGAACTGCAGCGCGAGCATGGCCAGCAGCACCGACTTGCCCGAACCCGTGGGGCCGACCACCAGCGTATGGCCCACGTCGCCGATATGCGTGACTAGTCTGAAGGGCGTCGCGCCGTCGGTGCGCGTCAGGATGAGCGGCGGTGCATCCAGATGATGGTTCTTCTCCTGCCCGGCCCAGACGGCCGACACAGGCGTGAGGTGCGCCAGGTTCAGCGTGGATACGAGGAACTGGCGCACATTCGCGTAGCAATGGCCCGGCACCGAGGACAGCCACGCGTCCACCGCGTTTAAAGTCTCGGGCATGGTCACAAATCCCCGGCCCTGGATGGCGCGCTCGGCCAGGCGCAGCTTTTCATCCGCCACGGCAGCCTCCGCATCCATCACCACGACTGTCGCGGTCAAGTAGCCATAGGCCACGTCATCCGAGCCCAGCGCCTGCAAGGCGGCGTCGGCGTCAACCGCCTTGTTGTCCGCGTCGGTGTCCACCAGTGGACTTTCCTGCTGGGAGAGCGTTTCGCGCAGCATCGCCACGACACTCTTGCGCTTGGCGAACCATTGGCGGCGCAGCCGCGTCAACTCGGCCTGCGCTTCGCCTTTGTCTAGGAACAGATACCGGGTTGTCCAGCGATAGGCAAACCCCAGCCGGTTCAGGTCGTCGAGCAGGCCCGGCCAGGTCGAGGCCGGAAACCCGCGCACCGACAGCACCCGCACATGGCACTGCCCCAACCTGGGCGCCAGGCCGCCGACCAGTGGCGCATCGGCCAGCAGGCTGTCCAGATGAAACGGCGCCTCGGGCACCGCCACCGGATGGCGGCGGGTGGACACCGCCGCGTGCAGATAGGTCAGCGTGGCGGCGTCATCCAGCCAGGCAATTTCTGGCATGACGCCATCGAGCAAATCCAAGAACCGCTGCGTCTCAACGATGAAACCCTGCAGGCGCTCGCGCCAGTCCACGCCCTTGCGGGTTTGATTCTCGTACAGCAGCTTGGCCGCGTGCGCCCGCGATTCCTGCGGCGGCAGCCACACCACGGTCGCGTGGTAGTCGCTTTCGAAATGCGAGCCCGCCTGCTCGAACCCGGCCCGACGCTCCTCGTCGATCAGCCAGGACACGCCATCGGGAAAACGCGATACGGGGTAGCCGGCCGCCTCGCGGCGACCCGCTTCGACAAACAAGCCCCAGCCCGAGCCGAAGCGCTTGAGCGCATTATTGAGCCGGGCCGTCACCGCCACCAGCTCGGCGTCGGTCGCGCTGTCCAGGTCCGGCCCGCGAAACCGCGCCGTGCGCTGAAAGCTGCCATCCTTATTGAGCACGACGCCTGGCGCGACCAAGCCCGCCCAGGGCAGCCGGTCCGCCAGTTGGGCGGGTCGCTTGCGGTATTCGGCCAGGTTCATCATGACGCCGCTCCTAGGCATCCAAGAGCGCGGGATGCTTGACGTGCCGGGCGAACACGGGCATGAACTGCACGTCCAGGCGAGCGCCCCACACCGCCAGCGCGTGGCCCACCAGCGCGCAAACCACGCCGGGCAGCCAAAGCTGCAGTCCCAGGCCGATGGCGGCGGCCAGCGTCCCGCTCGCGATCGCCACCGTGCGCGGCGCACCGCCCAGCAGAATCGGCTCGGTGAGTGAGCGATGCAGCGGCGCCTCGAACCCGTCGGGTGCGGCCGTCATACCAAGGCTCCGCCGGAGAACGAGAAAAACGACAGGAAAAACGACGAGGCGGCAAAGGCGATGCTCAAGCCGAACACGATCTGGATCAGCCTGCGAAAGCCCCCCGAGGTATCGCCAAATGCCAGCGTCAGCCCCGTGATGATAATGATGATGACAGCCACGATGCGCGCCACCGGCCCCTGCACGGACTCCAGAATCGACTCCAGCGGCGCCTCCCACGGCATGCTGGAGCCCGCCGCCTGCACCTGCGCGGTCAGCAAGGCCAATACAAACAGCCCGCCGCACCGGCGCAGAAAAGCCAATGCCTGCGCATAATTCGATGGCTCATTCATTCTTGGCGCTTTCATACGGTCTCTCCCGTCGTTGTGTCGGCCGGCTCCAGCCGGTAGCGGTCTGCCTCCAAACCGACAACGCGCACGATCTCCTTGACCCGGCGGGTATGGCCTCGGCCAGCCAGAAAGACGATGACATTGACGGTTTCGGCAATCAGGACGCGCGGCGGCACGCTGGCCGCCTCCAACGTGAGCTGCTCCAGGCGCATCAAGGCGCCGTAGGCGGAATTGGCATGCAGCGTGGCGATGCCGCCCGGGTGGCCAGTTCCCCAAGCCTTGAGCAGGTCCAGAGCCTCGGCGCCGCGCACCTCGCCCACGATGATGCGGTCCGGGCGCTGGCGCAGCGTCGAGCGCACCAAATCGGCCATGGAGGCGGCGCCGGGCTTGGTGCGCAACTGCACATGGTCGTCATTCAGGCATTGCAGCTCCACCGTGTCCTCCAGGATCAGCACCCGGTCCCCGCCTTTGGCAATCTCGCTCAACAATGCATTGGCAAAGGTGGTCTTGCCCGAACTCGTGCCGCCCGCGATCAGGATGTTCCACCGCTCGGCCACCGCCCGGCGCAGAAACCGCGCCTGGCCGGCCTGCAAAATGCCATCGGCCACATAGTCATCCAGCGAGAAAATAGCCGCCGCATGCTTGCGGATGCAAAACGCCGGCGCATACACCACGGGCGGCAGTACGCCCTCGAAGCGCTCACCATTTCCCGGCAGTTCGGCCGACAGCAGCGGCAGCGCATGATGGGCTTCCTGGCGCACGCTGGCGGCCACCAGGCGCACGATGCGCTCGGCGTCCGCCGCTGTGATCGTCAACCCTGAAAACTCCCGACCGCTGCCCAGCCGGTCGAGCCACAGCCTGCCGTCCGGGTTCACCATGATTTCGATCACCTGGGGATCGTCCAGGGCGGCGGCAATGGCCGGCCCCATCGCCGTGCGCAGCATCTGCACGCTGCGCGATCGCGCCACGTCATCGGCATCTGGATTCGTCGTGGTCATGCCTCGTCTCCCGTTGGTTCGGCACAATCGGCCTGCGCCTGGCTCGTCTCTTGAACGGGCGGATCGGCCATGCCGAAAAGCGCCTGCCGATCGGGGTAAATCTCTTCGTGCACCTCCCGCACCAGGCTGCGCCCGCGCTGAAGGCGCCGGGCCAACTGGTCGATGAATTGCGTAAAGCGCAGCTTGCCCTGGGCGCGCGCGGCGTCCTGATGCTCGCCCGGCACAGCGGGCGAGACGGTCAGAAAGTAGCGGATATAGAGTGAAACCGTCTCAATCAGGATGTTCTGGTCGCGCTCCAGCTTGTCGAACTGGCGCGAGAGCCGGTCCAGGCGCCGAGCGAAGGCCGCCTCGCGCTGGTCGCCCGCGTCCGGCGACAGAAAAGAAGCCAAGGCGGCGGCCACGATGGACGACTTGGACACGCCGCGCTGGGCGGACAGATCGTCTAGGCGCCGGGCATGGTCGGGCTGGATAAAAAGGTTCAAGCGCGTGCGGCTCATAGTGCGATCCCATCGTCCGGGTCAAGCGAGGCCAGGCGCGCCGCGCGCTGCAACCGCCGGTCGGGCTCGCACGGCAGCGGCGTGTCATCCTCGTCGTCGAGCACGTCCAGGTCATCGGGCATTGCCGCCAATGACACGGCAGCATCGCCCTCCAATTCCGGCCGAACCTGCAAGCCGCCATCCTCCTCCAGTCCGGCATCGTCCGCATACACGTCCGGTGCAGGCAGTGGCGCCAGCGCCGTCCAATCCTCATCGCGCATGGCGGGCCGGTCGGCATAACCCGCCGAGTCCAACACGGGCGGCGCCAGCACCCGCCGGGCAAAGTGCGCATCCTCGTAGTAGCGCAGCTTCCTGGCCTGGATGGGCGGCTGGCCGGACACCATGACGATCTCCTCGTCGGGCGGCAGCTGCATGATCTCGCCCGGCGTGCGCAGCGCGCGAGCCGTCTCCTGGCGCGAGACCATCAGATGGCCAAGCCAGGGCGCCAGGCGATGCCCAGCGTAGTTGCGCTGGGCGCGCAGCTCCGTGCTCGTGCCCAGCGCGTCGGAGATCCGCTTGGCGGTGCGCTCGTCGTTCGAAGCGAACGCCACACGCACATGGCAATTGTCCAGAATCGAGTTGTTCGGCCCATAGGCCTTCTCGATCTGATTCAAGGACTGCGCAATAAGAAAGGCCCGCAAGCCGTAACCGGCCATGAAGGCGAGCGTCGATTCAAAGAAATCCAGGCGGCCCAGCGCCGGAAACTCATCGAGCATCAAGAGCAGCTTGTGACGCCGGGCGATACCGTCCGAACCGTCCAGCGATTCGGTCAAGCGCCTGCCTATCTGGTTAAGCAGCAACCGGATCAAGGGTTTGGTGCGGCTGATGTCCGAGGGCGGCACGACCAGGTAAAGCGAAACGGGGTGTTCGGCGTCGATCAGATCGGCAATGCGCCAGTCGCAGCGCGAGGTGACGGCGGCCACGGTCGGGTCGCGGTATAGCCCGAGAAACGACATGGCGGTGGACAGCACGCCCGAGCGCTCGTTCTCGGATTTGTTCAGCACCTCGCGCGCGGCAGAAGCCACCACCGGATGCGGCCCGTCGTCCAGATGCCGGGTGGCCATCATGGCGCGCAAGGTCGTCTCGAACGGCCGGGCCGGATCGGACAGAAAGCCGGCCACCCCGCGCAAGGTCTTGTCCGGCCCGGCATAGAGCACATGCAGGATCGCCCCGACCAGTAGCGCGTGGCTGGTCTTTTCCCAATGGTTGCGCCGCTCGAGCGCGCCTTCCGGGTCCACCAGGATGTCGGCGATGTTTTGCACATCGCGCACCTCGTGCGCGCCGCGGCGCACTTCCAGCAATGGATTATTGGCCGCCGAGCGCGGATCGGTGGGATTGAACAGCAGGCAGTGCGAAAACCGCGCGCGCCAGCCGGCGGTAAGCTGCCAATTTTCACCCTTGATGTCGTGCACGACGGTCGAGCCCGGCCAGGCGAGCAAGGTCGGCACCACCAAGCCCACGCCTTTGCCCGATCGCGTCGGCGCAAACGCCATGACATGCTCCGGTCCGTCGTGGCGCAGGTAGTATCCCCTGCGCTTGCGCTCGAGCCGGCCAAGGAACACGCCTGCCGAACGCAGCAGTCCCGCCCGCTGGACTTCCTTGAAACTCGCCCAGCGCGCCGAGCCATAAGTCGTGACCCGCTTGGCCTGGCGCGCCCGATGCACCGACAGGCCGACGGCCACCCCTGCCGATAGCACGCCGCCCATCGAGGCAATCGCACCGCCGCGCATGAACACCTGCGGCGCATAAGCCTCGTACACGTACCACCAAACGAAAAGCTGCCAGGGCCTGTAGATGGGGGTATCGCCCCACATCATCCACGGTGCCCCAAGGCGAGGCGAAAAGCCGAGCGTAGCAGCCGTCCACTGCGTGCCGCCCCAGACGCACAGAACGGCCACCGAGCAGACCACCGCCACCTGCCCGATCAGCACACCCGTATGCGCCCGCACCTTATCAGCCACCCTGGCCTCCTTCCCGAAGTCGTGCCGGCAGCGCGCCTGGGCGCGTGCCGTCTGAACACGTCATCAGTCTGGTCTCCCAGCGCCGAAATCAAAACCCACAAGAGCGCAGTCCCGCGTAGTCAGCCAAAGCCCTCTGCCGCGCAAGAGCAGTGTCCACACGCGGGCTTGAGGACATCAAGGACGAACGCGTTCACAGACCATCTTGGTGACCAACGCATGGCAAGTCAAAGACAAAACCCGCATCACATGAGACCGCAATGCGCTTCCAGCCTGCTTATTCATAGGTCGCATCGCGCAAAAGCCGAGCTTGATCGAGCAAGCGCGCCACGGGTTCGCGCGCCGCACCGGGCCGACGTATCGCCGACGTGGCGAATACCGCCCGCGCATCGGCAAGCTCCAGGAAGCGGACATCATCACGAAGAATCATCCGCGCTTGCGAGCGCGCGATAAAGCCCACGCCGAAATTGGCCGCCACCAGCGTCAGCATGCCGGAAATGCTTATGGCGTAATGACCGATTACCGGGGCAGGATCGCTCTGCTGAACCAGCGCGCGCAGTTGCGCGCTGCATGCCGCATCACTGCGCGGATGGCACACTACTAAAGGGTAAGTCTGCACCTCGTCAAGCGACACCACACGGCGCGCAGCCAGCACGTGACTGTGGGATACCGCCGCCATGATCGGGTCCTCCCATAACCGGCGAATCACCAGGTCGTCGGCGTGTATCCCGCCCAACGTCACCCCCACATCAAGCAAGCCATCGCGCAGATCCCGCAGCATGGCCCCATAGTCGTACTCACATACGATCAGGTCCACCTCGGGCGACGTCCGGCGATAGTTACCGAGCAGCCGCGCCAGCTTCGGGTGCGCCAACCCCGCCGTCATGCCCGACAGTCCCAGGCGCACGCGATACTGATAGTCCCGCACCGCCTCAGCCACACTGCGGCGAGCCAGATCGTAAGCGGCCAGGACACGCTGCGCTTCGCCAAGGAGCGCCTGGCCCGCCTCGGTCAAGCAGCTGCCGCGCTGGGTGCGTTCGAACAGGCGCGCACCCAAATCATCCTCCAGCGTCTTGATCGCACGCGACAACGGCGACTGCTCAATATGCAGGCGCGACGCCGCCCTATGGAAATTCCGTTCTTCGGCCAGCACAACAAAATAACGAAGGTTCCGGATACGCAAACGCCCCCTCCATCTTTGTGCGGTATCGCTTCTACCTACCCGGGCAATGCGACCGGATGCCCGGACACCGGATGCCTGACCACCTCCATCGCGATACCGTAAATATCCTGTAAACAAGCCTTGGTAAGTATTTGATCGGGCGTGCCGCGCGCGATCAGCCGACCGCTGTGCAGCGCAATGATATCGTCGCAGTAGCGGGCGGCCATGTTCACATCGTGCAGCACGACCACCACGCCCAGGCCCTTGTCCCGCGAGAGTTTGCGCACCAGCGACAGCACTTCGATCTGGTGTGCCACGTCCAGCGCCGAGATCGGCTCGTCCAGCAGCAGATACTCGGCGTCCTGCGCCACCAGCATGGCCAGCCAAACACGCTGGCGCTCGCCACCCGACAGCGTCTCCACCAGGCGATCGGCAAACACATCGGTATTGGTCAGCGCCATTGCCTCGTCCACCTTGCGCCGGTCCGTGACGCCAAAACGCCCCAAAGGCCCATGCCAGGGATAGCGGCCCATGGCCACCAGCTCCTTGACCAGCATGGCCGAGGCCGGCGCCGTCGATTGCGGCAGATAAGCAAGCTTGCGCGCGAAAGGCCGGTTGCCCCACTCGGGCAGCGCCACGCCCTCAAATAGAATCCGTCCGCTGCTGGGCGGCTGCTGGCGCGCCAGCATCTTCACCAGCGTAGATTTGCCCGAACCATTGTGCCCGATCAGGCCGATGACCCGGTTGGAGAACAGCGTCAGCGACAGCGGATGCAGCAAAGTGCGCTCGCCCGCGGCAAAAGTAATCTGCTCCAACTCGAAGGCGGGCCGAACCTCCGGGTCGTTCTGCGCGACAGGTGCCGTTGATGGAAAGGCGATAAGTTCCGCAGCCTGCCTCATGGCGCCACCTGCGCGGAAGCCGTGCCCAGAGCAAATTGCGCATCGCGGGAGCGTTCCTCCGGCTCATTGACCACGATCCGGGATATCTTGCCCGCCTTCATATACACCACCCGGTCGGCCACATTGAAATAACGGTCATCGTGCGATATCACGATCAAGGTCTTGCCCTGACGCTTGAGGTCCGGCAACACCTCGGTATAGAAGATGCGCCGAAACGTCGGGTCCTGTTCAGCGGCCCATTCATCAAAGACAATGATCGGACGTCCCTCCAGATAGACCTGCACCAGCGCCAGGCGCTTTCTCTGGCCAGCTGACAAATCGATGGTAGAGAACCGGCCATCGTTGTCGATGGAGACCTTGTGCGCAATCTCCAGCGCCTGCATATGGCGCTCTGCCCTATCGTGGGCAGCCCCTTCAGGCAAGGCAAGCTCGTCGAATAGAAAATAATCAAAAAATACGGCGGAGAAGTGCTGACGATAGGTATCCCGGTCATGGGCCTCGACTAGCTCGCCATTACACTTGAGCGTCCCCGAACCGGCTTCATACAGACCCAGAATAAGCTTGATCAGCGTGGTCTTGCCGCAGCCGTTCTCGCCGACAATGAAAAGCAGCTCCCCGCCATGGATGGTCAGATCGAGGGGGCCGAGCGTGAAAGGCGCAACGCCTTGTTGCGTGGGAAAAGTGTAGGTCAGCGATTCAAGCTGAATTACCTCAATAAGCGCCGGCTGCGCATCCTTTTCATCTGCGGAGTTCCGGCCGAGATCCAGTTCCTGATATCGTTCCGAGTTGGCAAAATCCTTCGACAGCCTGGCGATGCGACTAAAGGATATCTGCGCATTGACGAAGCTGCCGTAGGCGCCCAGCACGTGGTTCAGTGGCCCGCGCATATACAGCAGCACCAGGATAAAGCCCGAGACTACCGTGCGCTCTACGCCAAACGCACCTTGCCAGGCGAGAATCACGCCGATCAGCGCAAAGTACAGCGCCGAATCCAGGGCATTGGCCGACATGAAAATCCTAAAGGCCGAAAAACGCAGATCGCGGACACGTTCGATCGTGCCTACCAGGTGACGTCCATGCACTTGCTCGCGCCGCTGGCGGTTGATGCGCAGCTCCTTGGCACCTTCGATGATGGCGCGATAAAACTTGTAGAGCGTATCCTGCTCCGCCCGGGCCTTCTTTTGATAGACGCGCCCGCGATTGCGCGCGAGCCTAGTGATCCAGACGCCCAACCCGATTGCCACAGCCGCCAAGGCAAACAGGAGCGGTGAGAGAAACACCAGATAGGCCATGCAGCCCAGGCACACCGCAAACGCGATCGCGTAGGAAGAAAAGCTGTAGGTAAAAGACGATATGGTATCGACGTCCTGGCCTAGCGCTGAAAGCAGGCGGTGCTCCTTGTAGCGCTCGATCTGCTCCAGCGGCGCGGCCACGATCTTGCCCACCAGGTCGGTGCGCAGCCCCGCGATGATCTGCTGGCCGATGAAGCTGTTGCCCAGGTCGGAAATGATCTCGCCCGACAGCGTCAATACCACCAGGCCGAAGAACGCCCACATTGCCGCGCTCGTGATGCCGCCATCGGCATAAAGCGACTGGTTGATGTTGGCCAGCAGCCAGGCGGTCGCCAGCCCGCTGACGGTACCCATCGCCGTTGCAAACGCGGCAATGGGCCAGAAAGGCCGGATCAGTCGCAGGCTTTCCGCGATCAGACCTGTGGCTTGTGTTGCTTGCGTCATGCTTGGACTTTCTCCTGCTTGATACCGATGGGGCAATTGCCGCACAGCTTGTTGTCCGGCTTGAGCTTGTAGTAGAGGCAACAGGCTTTGCGCCGGCGCGGACCGCCATCAGCAGCAGGCTCCGGATGCCATGGCTCAAATAGCGGATTCCGCCTACCGTCTGGCCACAAGCGTTGCCGAAACAAGGCTTGGGCGTCGCAATGAACAGGCAGATCCAGGCTCTCCGCCTCCTGAACAGTACGCCGCACCAGCGAGTACAGTTCAAAACCCGCATTACTCCAAAGCAGTTTGGGGGAAGTTCTGCCATGGAGCGCCAATGCGGCAATGAAAGGCGCCAAGTGCTGCCAGACCAGTGAAGCGAAACGCTCAAACGGATCGTCGGTCGTAAACTCGGCAGCCGTATCCATGACCTGAATCGCTTGCGGATACCCAGTCTCCACGCTGAAGATCGCTCGGCACTGATCGAGCCCGACGGGAATCCACCGATCTAGGATCAGCGCAGGCACCATCACGGCAGCCAACAGACGGGCCACATGCAAGCGCACCCACAGCACCACCAGCGACTGGCGGGATGCATCGGGCAGCGCTAAAGTCAACCGCTGCAGCCTATTCGCAATAGCGTTTGGCAGAATGAGGTGGTCGCAGCGCACGGCATTGCCATCCGCATTGCCGACTACCAAGCCGCCAGCCAAGCGGCTTAGTCTTCCGACGAAGGCGGACTCAAGCGGCGCAGCGGAGATCATCATGGTGTTTTCCGCCACATCAGCCACATAAAATACGGCCCGCCGATGAGCGTGGCCAAAATGCCTGCGGGAATCTGATAGGGAAACAGCAGATTACGTCCCAGCCAATCGGCCACGACCATAATCAAAGCGCCAATCATCGCGGACGCCACCAATTGCGACAATGCACGCTGAAAGCCCGCCATGCGGGCGATGTGCGGTCCCATCAATCCGACAAAACTCAATGGGCCCACGATCAGCACGGCCCCGCCGGTCAAGATGGCGGTCATGACGAGTATGGCGAGGCGGCTGCCGGCCAGACTCACGCCGAGCGCCCGTGCGGTAACCTCACCCAATGGCAGTACGTCCAGCCATCGGACCGTCAAAGGAATCAGCAAGCCCAAGAACACGGCAAGCCCACAGGCGATCAACGCATCAACCGGCGCAATCGCGTAGGTGGAGCCGCCCATCCACGCCAGCAACGTCCCCAGACGAGGATCGCCGCTGATCATGGCTAGCGACAGCAAAGCACCCAGCACCGTGCCCAGCGCCACTCCGGTAAGAATCATGCGCTCGGGCGAGTAGGCCGAACGACGCGCCAAAGAAAGCATGACAACCAGGGTGACGAATGCGCTCAGGCCCGCGACACCGATCTTGAGCGCATGGTTGGGCACCGGCTCAAAAAAGAAGAGCATCACCACGCCCAAGGTCGCCCCCGAACTGATGCCCAGTATTTCGGGGCTGGCCATGGCGTTACCGGTCATGCGCTGAACCAACGTGCCCGACATGGCCATCATGGCACCAGCTGCTAAAGCCGCCGTCACACGAGGCCATCGCCACGGTAACAGCGCGTCAAGCTGCGCGCCACTACTCCAGTTCCATCCTGCCAGATTTTGACCCAATGCCAAGGCAGCCCACGCCGCAAGGCATAGCACTGGCACTGCGGCCGTGACGACTAGCCAAGGTGCCGCCAAGCGGCGCACCGATTTTCCCAACTCGTTCCCCGAGGCGCCTTGCATACCCCGCAACTTAGGCAGCATCCATAGCATCAGCGGGCCGCCCAGGATAGCGGTGACAATGCCGGTAGGCAGCTCGTTGCGAAAGAATGGATTGACCTGCGTCAGTTGGTCGGCCAGCCAGAGCAATACGCCGCCCAGCGCAATCGACGCCAGCATACGGGCGCGATAGGTACGCACGCCAGCCAGCCGCACCAAGGCTGGCGCAGCAATACCCAAAAAACCGATCATCCCCACCGCGCTGACGACAAAGGCTGCTAAGGCCACCGCCAAAAGCATGCCGAGAATCCGAAAGGCTGCCAGGGGAATACCCAGGCTTCTTGCATTCTCATCAGCCAGCGCCAGCAAAGAAAATGGCCGTACCAATAACAGAGCCAGCCCAAAACACAGAGCGAAACGCGGCGCCAAATAGATGGACGCATCCCATCCGACGTTCTGCAGGGTGCCCGAACTCCAGAGGAACATGCCGCGCAATTGCTCATGAAAGAACAACGCAAGGACAGAACTGACCACGCCGAGAAACAGGCTGACGATCAAACCAGCCAGGATGAGCCTTAATGGCGAGGCCGCATCCCGCCACGCAAGGAAAAAGGTAAGGCCTAGTGCTAGCGCCGCGCCGGTAAACGTCAACCCTTCCTGTGCAGTATCCACCAAATTGGGAAACCACAATATCCCAATCTTCAGTGCCAAACCAGCACCAGACGCCACGCCAAGGGTAGTGGCTTCAGCCAAGGGATTGCGCAGCATCTGCTGGAAGATCACACCGGATAACGCCAAGGCCGCACCAGCTAGAATACTAATAGCGATGCGGGGCAACAGTATTTCGCGTACCACAAGCTGTTGAAGATCAAGCGGATTAGACAAGGTCAGAGCTGCCAACCATTGAGCGAGCGGTATTTCCAACACAATGGACCGGAGGCTCAAACACAGAGCAATTAACGCGCTCAGTAGAATAACGACCACAGGCCATGAATAGCGAGGCAATCGTATCCTCGCTATTGGCAACGCAAGAGGCGGGCTCACGACTGAGCCTCCAGAGCCTCACCGAGAGTGCGAGCCAAGCGCTCGATAGTGGGTAGCCCTGCGATATATTGATTGCTAGGAGGTACGCTGATCAGCCTATTGTTCCGTACAAAAGGCAGCATTGGCCAGATGGGACTGTTGAGCGTTCTTTTCGATAGTGGTCCGATGTTTATGCCCCATGCGTCGTCCATTGCCAATAGCTGCTGAAACGACATGTACTTCCATCCGATTGCCTTATCACGATCCGTAATCGCATTGCTGAGGCCGAGTTCACGCAGGACACCGTCGAACGGACTTCCTTTACCCCAAACGGCAAATATCCTCGCCCACGCCATATCGATGCCGAGTAGAGGCCGACCTTGGAATAAGGTTGTACGCTTACGTGCCTGTTCAAAAATCCACTCCAAGTGTTCTAAATATCTTGCCTCTGCGGTTTGGGTGCCTGTTATGTGGGCAATGGAATGAAGCATGTTCTTGGCAATATCAAGATGATCCATTCCAGGTTGATAGTAAGGAACGGCGACGATTGGAGCAATTTCTCGCAGACGTTTAGGCTCAGGTCCGCTCCCGGGGGAATACAAGATCATGCTTGGGCGAGAAGCCGCCAATAGTTCCAAATTTGGCTCGGTGCTTGAGCCAATATCAAATACAGATGAAGGAAGCGCGGGCTCGATAATTGTGTTGGCATAAGTGGCTACGCCTGGCATACCAAATCTCGTAATTCCGAGCGCCAATAGGCTCTGTGCGATCGCAGAGTTGAGCGCAATAATTTCCCCCCCATTTGCAGCGGGTTTTCCTGCAATAGCTGCGAAAGGAAATATAGCCGCGCATCCAATCTGTGATAAGAACCGCCTCCTTGATCGAAATTCTGGCACTTGCTTGTCATCCTGGCTAAAAAGTTCCACGTAATGAAAGCATTGCACTTCGTGGCCGCCCATAGAAATTATTGAACATCAAGCTATTGCTAAGTGTGCTTAAGTATTCACGATCAAATACATTCTCTACATATAAATTGGCATCCCAATTTTTATTAATTTTGTAGCCGAGTTTGAAATCAACGGTGGCGTAGCCGCTCTGCCGGGCCTCAGTGAGAGTGCGTGATCCATAAACGCCGCTTTGTGCGTATACCCCGGCTCCAACGGTCCATCCTTGTAGCGCCCCGCCCATATCATCCCTTCCGAACCGATACTGAGACCACAACTTAAAAAGATGGACCGGTGTGTAGAAAGTGTTGTAGCGAGTGCCATCATTTTCTGGATTTGAATCTCTCAAATACTTGGCACGGGTATATGTATAGCTTGCCGCTATATCCCAACCTGGAACCGGGCTTCCGCTAATTTCCGCTTCCCATCCCTCACTTTGAATTAAACCAGACCCCACATAGCAACGCCCAGTTGCGGTTCCTCCGCACCCAACATGATCGGGATCGGGAATTGCTCGGTTTGTATCTCGAATCCGAAATACAGCCAACGATGCATTCAGGCGGCCATCAAAAAAGGTTGCTTTAGCACCAGCTTCTGCTTGCCAGCCCACACGGGGGTCAAGTGTTTTGCCCGAATAGTCGACTTGGCTTTGGGGAACAAAGGTATCGGTATAGCTTGTGTATAACGATAGTTGATCGTTCACATCCCAGATAAGCCCACCGTACGGCGTAAATTCACGGCTTGCTTTTGCCTCGCTTACACTCCATTCTTGAGCCGTCGGTACCGTACGGCTTCGACTTTCAAAGCTTGTCCATCTTCCACCAACGACAAGAGTTAATGGATCGGCTAGCTTAATGCGTCCTGAGGCGTATATCCCAGATTGAATATAGGCGTTTTGATTTTCTGTTGGGACATTATTAGCATTTAGCTTATCAAAATACTCTCTTAAATCGTGATTATTAAAGACATCCCAATTGCTTACCGCTTGACCAGCACGTTTCAGTCCAACATTCTGCGTTGATCTATCGTAGCCGAATGTGAAGTGATGTTTTTTTCCAAGTAGTTCAATAGGTCCAGATGCAGAGATATCAAAATTTTCCCACTTCGTCCATGCGACTGTGTTTTGAGCATTAATATTTGCTAGTCCTGTTATAGGGTCCACTCCATTGCTAGTCACGTAGTAGTCGTAAGTATCCCCGTCAGCTTTTCTGTGCCGATAGGCGGCTTTAAGGTTCCAGTCGTTGTCAAAACGATGATTGAGGTCTACGGATATCCCAGTGCTTTCATAACTTGAGGGAGTCTCTGTTCCAGCAAAGGAAGTACGTGGTGGCTTGCTACCATCAGAATATAGAGGGATGCCATAAAAGCTAGAGGTGTATTTTCGGTGGATGTAATCAAAGGCAAGGCCCACCGTTGTCTTAGGCGTTAAGTCGTACTCTAATATTCCGTAGAAAAACTCATGCCTGCTATGGTCAACATCATAGAATTTGTCCTCATCCTGTAGGGCCATTACGGCACGCCCTCTTAATGTGCCAGACTTATTCAAGGGGCCTGTTATGTCCAGTTCGCCGCGGTAATGGTTCCAAGATCCTGCTGAAACCGTTCCGGATATACCAAGCTCATGACGTGGACGCTTGGCAACATAGTTGATCGTTCCACCAAGCGAGCCGCTCCCTGTTAGCAATCCAGCTGGCCCTCGCAGAACCTCTACACGATCAAACATAGCTAAGTCCTGGTGCAAACCCATACGGTCGGACCCTTCTTGGAGAACCATGCCGTCATATTGTTTTGAGCTTCCGAATCCGCGAATTATGGCGATCTCGCCATTGTCTCTCCCTCCTGTGATGACACCCGGAGCTTGATGAAGTGCCTCAGTGACAGAAGTAAAGCCTTGATCCTGAATTTGCTGTTGCGTAACGACACTGACGGATTGTGGAATCTCCTTTAGAGTCAATACACTTTTTCCTATAGTCACAGCTTCAGCTGCATATGAGCCCGAGCCCTCCGATGTCGGATCTAACGTTCCGTGCACCATAATGGGAGCCAACTGAGTTGTGGTGCCTGAAGCAGGCTTCGATAATGAAACGGTATTGCCATTCCGCTTGACCTCAATCCCCGTACCGGCCAGCAAGCGCTGCAATGCTTGATCGGAGGTCAGATTCCCAGCAACCGCTGGCGCATTCAACCCACTCACAGTCTCGGGCAAGTAGAAGATCTGCAGCGAGGCTTGCTCGCCCAACTGAATCAAAGCATTGCCTAGCGATTGCGCAGGAATGCTGATCTGCACAGGCGCTTCCTGCGCCAACGCCTGAGCCGGCACGATGCCAAACGCAAGTGCGATTGAAACCGTCAACGTTTTCAATGCTCCTCGGCCAAAGAGTCCGGCACCAGCCGCCTTGGACACTCCTCGTGTCTTCTGCTTGTCCATCATGAATTAATGTTCCAGAAAATAGTTTTAGGCGTCCCGCGCCCGATACCTTGGCCAAAGGTTGCTTCCCGGGGACTACGCTGTACCGCGCTAAAACCTTCCCCTTCACTAATAACGACGCCAGGGACAGAAATTTTCCGGAATGATTTTCATTATTAAATTGATACTAAATGTATCTTAGACTAAACAACATTAATTAAGGACGCGTTTCAACCGCCCATTGAGAGCCGTCCAAATCACTATTCAGAGGAATACAGAAACAGTATTAGCGAGAGGCCGCAAGCATCGCGCCACCGTCCTCACGGCGCAGCACCACAACAGGCGCGATTTCGGGCAATACGTCCAGGACCGATTCGGGCACATCAATGCCAACCGTGCCCGATATGCGTATCCGGCCAACCCGCCCATCATTCAGCTGCAGCGGTCGAGCAAGATAGCGGTTCAATTCGGAAACCACTTCGGAGAGCGGCTGATCCCTAAACACCAAACGCCCACGCTGCCAAGCGACCAAGGCCGCAACGTCATCCTGATATGGCGTCACCAAGGCATGATCCGTCGAGGTTCCGGACACGTAGCCCGCCGTCAGGCGCGCCGTTTGACGCCTCCACCAAGGGCCGGCCGAAAACTCCACCGTGCCCTCCTCGACGGCCACCGTCACGGCATCGTCATCGCGGCGCACATTGAATCGTGTACCGGTAACCAGCACTTCAGCGCGGCCAGCGCCTACCGTAAACGGCCGGCTGGCGTCCGGGCTGACCGAGAACAGCGCTTCGCCTGAGGCAAGCTCGACCACGCGACGGTTCTCAAAAAAGGCGACCGTAACCTGCGTAGCAGTGTTCAAGTCCAGAACGGAGCCGTCCGGCAAGTCGAATTGCCTGCGCTCGCCTCGGGCGGTGAGAAACTGCCTCGTAAATTCCGGCGTGCCCTGCCAGAGGTGGTTTCCGACGACGCCAGCCACCAGCGCCGCGCTACAGGCGGCGCCCGCGCCGATCATGAAACGCCGGCGCCGATAAAAGGCAGGAGCGTCTTCCCGCGTCTGGTCCATGATCGCCCGCATTTCCTCCTGGGGCAGCTGGTCGGCGATCCTCCAAAGGCTTTCCAGCGAGCGGTATTCGCGGTCGTTCTCGGGACTAGCCGCCCGCCACGCCTCGCACTCGCGCTGCTCCTGGGAAGAGAGCGTCCCCAGGCGCGACTTCGTAAACCAATGCAGGGCCTGGTCGCGCGGTGTCGTAGGAGGGTTCAGGTCGTCAAGTTCGGTCATTGCGCGTGGCGTGTGTCCAGCTTAAAGGGTGATAAAAACAATATCCCTCATCTATAAGACGCTTGGCACGCAAAAATACCGGAATCAATGTGGGGCATAACTTTGTAACTTATCTTGTATATGGCGCAAGGCGCGCTTCATGTGTTTCTCGACCATGCTTTGCGTCAGGCCCAGTTTCTGCGCGATTTCCTCCTGGGTATAGCCTTCGATTTTATTCCACAGAAACACCTGCTGGCTCTTCAAAGGCAACTCCGACAAAGCAAGTTTAAGCGCCTGCATCAATTGCGCCGTGCGAATGGCCGACTCGGGATCGTGAAGCAAAGGATGGTCTTCTTCGGCCAGCGCATCCAGGCTGACTGTCTCGTTCCTGCGCTGGCGCCGGAACTCGCCGGCCAAGCGGTTCTGGCTGGCCCCATACAGGTAGGCTTTTTGATCCAATACGGCCGCATCGCCATTCTTGAGCAGATTGACCACGACATCATGCGCCGCATCCTCCGCGTCGCGGGGCGCGGAATTACGCTGCGCCCACACGCCCATCAGCTCGCGGTAATGCGCGAGCCATCCTTTGGGCGGTGAGGAGCGGCGGGACATGCGAACGAATCGATAATCTAAATGGGAATCGTTCCATTATCCTTTAACTTTCCTGGCCGAGGCAAATTGTTTCGTGCCGGGCACTGGAATCACCGGGATAAAGACCGTGAACGCCCGATGCTCCATGTCGCCCGCCCCGCCTGAATCGACACCGCCAGAGATTGTCCCAGGCGCTGCTCAATCACGGGACGCCACGGCACGAGCGTAAAGCTCGGGCCCTGCTCAAGCACGGCATAGCGGCCACTGGCCACCATGATCGAGCGCCGGTAGATGCCCGATGCCGTGCCGCGCTCGCCCAAAGGTCGATAAACCAGCCCGGTGTCGGATGTGATGGTCTTTGCGGCCGCATCGAGCTCGCGCGTGCGCAGGGTGCGCAACAGGTCCCTAGCCAATACGAACCGCTCACCCCGACGCTGAGCGAGCCCTTGCGTTTCAAGATACGCACCGCGTGCCTGCATCGCCTCGCGCACCTGCGCACCAAAGCCTGTTGCCGCCAGATCCCGTCCCTCGCCGATCAACTGCGTATCCAGCCATGTCGCCCCCAAAGCCCGCGTTTGCCGCGCGAGCGGCAGATGTGTGCGCAAGGCCACAGCCACGCCGCCTGTGCGCTGCAAGTCAAAGGCGCGTCCGCGCTCACGCAAGTCATCGGGAATTTTCCAAGCCCCCTCGGCCACCCGCTGCACGATACCGGCGCGCCGCAAGGCTTCCAGCCTTCTGACGTGGGACTGGACGATGCGTTCGGGGTCGCTGTCGCGGCCTTTGACGCTCGTCAGATGATCGGTCGTCCGGTACAGGCCATCGCGTGCAACCGCCGCGATGTTGCAATCCGCAGCGCTGTCCTGGATCGGTCGAATCTCCACGATGCCGCCGGCGGGATAGTCGGCGATATCCGTTTGGAACGGCAGCCCTATATAGTGCGCCCGCCCGTCCACACCATCGACGATCAGGTAGCCGGTATCGTGCAGTTCGTCGGCCAGCCCTTTAGCGGCAATTCTGCCGATGACGGACGCTGATTCGCGCTCGGGTGCATGAATCACGAATTCGCGTGCCTGGCCGCGCATCGCCCGGTGCAGCGTGCGGATAATGTCGCTCCGATCGCCCAGGCCGCGCAGCGTCGCTTCCAGCCGCCCATCAAGTTGCCAGCGGTTGGGATCTAGCCGGGTCGCCAGCCCCAGACCCGATAAGCGTTGCAACCGAGCGCGCAACATGGCCTGATACGGCAGATCACCGCGCAGCTCGCGGGCATCGACCACATCGACGACGGCTTGGCGCATCAAGTTTCTATCCAGGGTGGTATAGCGCTTCTGCTCGATCTCGCGGGTCAGGCTGTGTGCAATTTCGCGCTGCGTCCTGGGCCCGAGCCATTCGGTCGCGATGTCGGCGGCACGTACACGCATCCCGTGGCTCATGTAGTCGGGCGCGATCACCAGGTCCTGCCCGTTGTCGGCCCGACCGCGCAGCACGATATGGGTGTGCGGATTGTCGGTGTCCCAGTGATCGACGGCCACCCAATCTAGCCGTGTTTCCAGGTCCACCGCCATCCGCGCCATCAAGGCGCGGGTGTAGGCTTTCAGGTCGCCCAGTTCCTGCGCATCCTCGGGCGAGACGATGAAGCGGAATTGATGCCGATCATTCCGGCTGCGCGCCTCGAACGCCCGCGTATCGGCGTCCTCCGTGTCCGCGCCGTAAGCGCGGCCCGCCTGGCCTTCACGCGTGACGCCATCGCGGCATATGTAGCGCAAGTGGCGGCCAATACCGTCGCCGCCTGGCATGACCTTCACAAATCGGGATTTGATGACCACGCGCCGCATGCGTGGCGAAGGCTCAGCCGGCGCAAACCGCGCCGCGACCCGCCCGCGCCCAAAGTTCGCGCCGCTCCGCGGAGACGCGGCCCCGGCCCAGGTCGGCCCTGAGCGCGACACCTGGCGCAGCACCTTGGCAACGTAGCGCTCACCGCCGGCGCTGCGGTCATGCTTTGGCGGCGCAGGACGCGGCCGGAAACGATCTTCCTCACCTCGCGCCATGACGAAGGTCTCCGACAAGCTCAGCGCAGCACGGCGCAGACGGCACCCGGCAAACATAGCCGCCATGCGCAATCTCGCCAACGGACGGCACAGGCGCGCTTTCACGCGGTGCCGTCTCCCCACCCGTGCAGACGAGGCTTTGCGATCCACCCCGTGCTGGTCCTTTTATCTTGCCCCCGCTTTCGATTCGCCTCAAACGGGCTACTCGTTCGCCAGCTGGCCGTGGGCTGCCCAGGCCGACACGCCGGCGCAAAGGTCGAAGACCGGGCAAGCCTGGCGTCGCCGGCACGCCAGGCGCCGGACAAGCAATCTGCACGGTTGACGGCAAAACCGAGGTCACGCCAATGGCGGACAACGCGCATTGGGTATGCTCAGCGGACGGCAAAGCAACCAGCAGGTTCCGTGCGTGGTGGCACACCAATCTCATGACGGACCCCACACCCATAACGGCGCGGCCCGGCCGTAGGCCGCCGCGCGAACGATCGGCCCAAAGTAGCGGCTGTCGAACGACGCCCGATGCTCGCCGGCCAGCAAGAACAATTCGTTTTCCCTGAGCAGCCGGCAGCCCGGCCATGCGGCAAGCGGACGGCCTCGGCTGTCGCGCGCGAGCGTGCTTGCCACGACTCGCCCGTTAATTCCGACTGCGCCGCTTCGCACGCAGACATGATCCCCATATGCGGCGGCCACGCGCTTTAACAGCGGCACATTGCCTGGCAGGTAGCGCCGCTCGGCGGCGAACGCCACAATGTCGGCCGGCAGGCGCGTGACGATGTAATCGCCGCGCCGAATCGGCTGCGCGGAAACCGCATAAAAGCCGCGCGGGGCGCTGTCGCTGACATTGAAGACGACACGCAACGGAGCCATTGCCAAGACTGGCGCAAAGAGCGCGGCCAGGCCGAGCGCCATGCCGCCCAGAATGAAACACGATCGCCCCGGATTTAGCAAAGATGTCGTCATGGCGTCATGCTCCTAAGGCGCTGCGCGCACAATGCGCGGCATGACGCTCGGCCGTGTAAGCCGGCAGCGCCAGCCGCGCCGCGAGCCGGTTATCGACGGTGCGCCAATAGGCGGTGGACACCCGCACGGGCGGTATGCCGGCGGCCTCGATCGCATCAATGGCCGAAAGCACGGCCTTGATGCGGCGCTCGCCCTCGGCGCGCAGCAAAATGCGCGCGCCGGGCGACACGCCCGCGACGCGCTGAATACCTTCACCGGGCAAGCCCGCCTGCATCACCATGAGCTGCCACATGACCGTGCCGTACTCGTTGGCGGCCCAGCGCACGCGGCAGCACACCGCGCCGGGCTGGAACACGGCCACGCGCCGGTACGCGTCCTGGCGGACGATGCGCTGCGGTGCGCCAAAGCGCAGCCAGATGTTCACGCGCCTGCCGATCGTAGCGAGCGTCACGCGCATGGGCGCAGCGCGCAATGCGCTATCGGCGGCGCCGATAAATGGATTCATGGCGCATCCTTCGGAAACTCGCGCTCCAACAGCTCGCGCAGCATGGCGACAGCCGTGACGCCCCGCCGGAAAGCGGCCACTTTAATGCGCCCGCGCAGCGCCGGCGTCACGTCGATGGTGAGCCGCGCCGTAAACGGCGATGCGTCCGTTTGGGCGCTTCCCTGACGCACCCAGGACGCAGCCGCGCCGCCCGACGGACGCCGGCCAATGGCGGGACGGGGCCGCGCGGCGCTCATCGCAATGCCTCGCACACTTGAGCGGCCAGCCGCGCGATCTCGCGTGCGGCCGACCCATCGGCGTCGCGCTCGCGCACCAGCGAGCCGGCCGCCACGCTGTCGGCAAACGCGATGCGCTGCGACACCTCGGCAGCCAGCGTGGGCAGCGGCTGGTCGGCCAGGGCAGCGCGTGCCTCGCGCCCGATCACGGTGCCCACGACACGGCGATTGACCACGAACGCGGCGCGCAACTGCGGCTTGTAGATACGCGCCTCTTCGATGAGCTTGACCATTTCCTGGCTGGCCCACACGTCATACGCCGAGGGCTGCACCGGAACCAGCGCCAGGTCCGCCGCCAGCATGGCCGAACGGGCAATCGAGGCCACGCGTGGCGGCCCGTCGATCACCACGAAATCGGCCGCCAGCGCGATGTCGGGGATCTCGACATGCAAGGACTCGCGCGCCAGCCCAAAGATTCCGTACAGCCGATTGTGGCCGTTCTCGGCGCGGCGCTGCGCCCAGTCCGAGGCTGAACCCTGCGGGTCCGCATCGATGAGCACCACGCGACGGCCATCCAAGGCCAGCTCCGCCGCCAGATGCGTAGCCAGCGTGGTTTTTCCCACGCCGCCCTTCTGGTTCAACACGGCGATCACCTTGCCGGATCGGGGTTCATCGAGGCCGGCGTCAAGCACGCCGAGCGAGGCGGCAAAACGGTCCGCTTGCCGACCGCTTTTTTCGGTCTCGCAAATGCCGCTGGACATTTTTTGACCAGGACCGTGCGCGCCTTTAATCTTAGTTAGTCTTTTAGTTAAAGAGTTAGAAGCGCCCCGCACGGCCAATATTGGCGCGGCTTTCCAGGGGTTCTTGCGCCTAAAACCCCGTGCATTTTGCGCCTGAAACCCCGTATCGCACGCGCCCGAAACCCCGTGCCCATCCACAGGATATTCACAGCTTTGTCCACAAGTTATCCACATCTTGGCCTCACTAACATGGCGGTGCGCCGGGTTGCCGATGAAATTGCAGCCACTCGCCGCCGCCCGTACGCGCGACGCGCAACTGATAGCCGGGCAGCGCCTGGCGCAGCGCGAGACGGCGCACGTCCAGCGCAAAGTCGGAGTAGCGTGCCAGGCTGCCGGATTTGGCGTACAAGTGGCGCAGCTCGAACCGCCAGCCGGCACGCTGGCGCCCGCCGTGCTTGCGCACCAGCCGGTACAGCCAACGCTCGATGCCGCCCGTGAGCTGGAAATACCGAGGGTCGATGCCCAGCACTAGGGCGTCCGAGAGCACGCCGCCATAAAACCAATCGGGCAGAATGAGCTCGAGACCGGCCGCGCGGCCATCGGGCCGCACCGTCTCCTTCCATTCGTTGATCCACGAGAAGCGGTGCTGGCGTTTGCTCGCGCCCTGGCGCAAGGTGGTGGCCACGGTGGTCGACTGCAGCCGGTCCAGCGCGGCACGCAGGCGCCGGTAGTCGTCCTGCGCGGTCCCGCGGCCCGTGAAGGTGAGGATTTCGCGCGGCGCCACGGCCATGAGGCGTGAAGTCGGCAGGCCCTGGTCGCGCGCGGCGACGATTTGGCTAGCGGCCCAGATCAGCACGTCGGCATCCCAGATCGTGGCGATGCCGTGTTCGGGCACGCCTTCGACCTGGATACGCACGGCACCGGCCTCGAAGGCGATGGGCCGCGTGCGCCGCGTCTTGGCCAGCGAGAAAAACGGATACGCCATCAGGTCCTGCGCATCGCGCGGACGCATATCGCCGGGCAGTGCGCGAAATAGCGCGAGCTGCTCGCGTTCGCTCGATGCCGGGTCGCGCCGCACCATACTGGTACCCTATCCGATTCAACGGCAACGGTTCAGCGGTGCGCGCGGCGATCGAGATAGTCCGGATCGGAGGTCATGCCGTAGGCCTGGCTGTCCGCCCAAGCATCCAGATCCACGATGGCGTACATCACGCGGCGCCCGAATTTGCGAAAGCGCGGCCCGCCGCCGATGACGCGCATTTTCTCCAGCGTGCGCGGCGACAGCCGCAGGTACGCGCCGGCCTCGTCATTGGTAAGATAGCGCGCCGACGGTGCGGCAATCTGGGTGGGCGCGGTGCGCTCCTGTGCGGCCAGCGTCGGATGCGTTGCGTAAGCGAGTGCCATGACGGTCTCCTTCGATGAGTGGCGTCGGCCGCCAAAGCGGGGCCGATTGGGGACAGTCTGCGCAAACCCGGGATACTCGGGAAGGGAGGCGAACGGGCCGCGCCCTTCGTCTCCGTGAGCGTCATCTAAGCGTGGCGCAGGCCAAGCAACTGCCGGTAACCGCCGCGCATGAAGAATTGTCCGCGCAAAAGCGTGTGTCGCACTCGGGCGCGCAGCAGGCTGTCGGCATGCCAGTGTTCGCGCACGGCCCGCTCGCCGAACAACGCCTCGCCGATCTGGCGCTGCGATGCGCCCGCATGCAAACCATCTAACGCCTGAATAGCGCGCAGATGCAGCGTGGCGGCGCGATAGGCCCTGGCGCGATCCGCGCGCAGCCGTGATCGCAGCGCATCGGACGATCGCGCTTCCTGCCCCGCCAAACTCAGCGTCAACGCGTGAAGCTCCCGCCACCGGCCACGCTGTTCAACATCGAACGGCACGATGCAAGTGCAGGGCCGCCCGGCCAATGCGCCGGCATCCAGCCGTGCGTGCAGCCGTCGCTGGCCTTGCCTGACCTGCAGGGCAAAACCTTTGCCGGTTGCGATCAGCGCTTTGCGGCCCGGAATATCCCAGAGACGAAACGCACGCCCCTGCGGCGTCGCGGTGTCCTCGGCCCCCACGATGCAAGGCGTCGGCAGCCATTGCGGCATCCAGACCGGCTGCGCGCAGCCGGCGTTATGAGCGGGGTCCTCCCACTGCATGAGCCCCCAACACGTGAGATCGCCCGCCGACGAACTATGGCGCGCACACCAATCCCTGCGGTACTCGGGATGGCGGCGCAAATACTCCCAGGCCAATCCTGGCCCGTCCAGATGCGCAACGTATAAATAGGCCGCCGTGACGCGCCACAGGCCGGCCGCATTGTGAGATTGCATTACCTCGCTCCTCGTGGAAGTTACAACACCCCCGACCCCGCATGGTGCGCAAGGCTTCGTCACGCCAGATACGAGCGGTTACCCGGCTGGCGTGCGGGAGAGTGGAGAGAGCGAGGCAACGCGCCTGCGAGGCGTTTGCCTAAAAACGGCTGACGCGGCCCCGAGCACATGGAGCAAACCGACCCGTCAACGACGGCGTGCCGGCAAGACGTCAACTTTCTAGAATATCGGCCGGATCAAGATGCCGTCCAAGACAATATCCGCAACGCACGATTCATAGATCGCCTCGTGTGGGAAGAGATGGGATAAGCGCCGCCCGCGTGGGCGGCGCAAAACACACGCGATCAAGTCACGATGCGCTGCGCGGCGCGGGCCAGCCGCGCGTAGTGGCTTAAGGGATACCCGGCCACGAAATGCGCGTCGCGCTCGACCGCTAGGCCCAGACGGCCCCGCACGCCTTGCAGCTCGGTCAGGCTCACATAGCCCAGCTCCGGGCTACCCAGGCCCAAATCGCATAAACCGAAAGCCAGCTCCGGATTGTCCGGATCGATCTCGGTCAGCAGCCATGTGGCGCCCGCGTCGGGCGTAAAGAATTTGACGACCGGATACGGATCGTGATCTCGTTCGCGGCTAATGCGGCCATTGGCCAGCAGCTGTTCGCGCAAATGGTCGGGCAGAAAGTCATGCATCACGGTTCTCCTTGAATACGCTCCCCATCGGAGCGAGGCGAACCGGGCGCGCGCCATCGGGCGACGCGGTCACACCCCCAACACGGTCCGGTGCGGGCCGGG
Organism: Pusillimonas noertemannii; assembly: GCF_003096595.1. GTDB lineage: Bacteria > Pseudomonadota > Gammaproteobacteria > Burkholderiales > Burkholderiaceae_B > Pusillimonas > Pusillimonas noertemannii. The sequence goes on from NZ_QEKO01000002.1 coordinate 227,110, forward strand.
GGTTGACGGCGGCGCGGCGCGTGCCAACGTATGCCACTGTCCGTGGGGATGCGGGGAGAACGCGAATAGCTTATGCATCGGATGCAGCACCTGCTCGTCGTAAAACCGCCGATACGTTTTTACGGATTGACATGCTGTCGTAGAGGCGTATTCACGCCTTTACGCAATAGCGCTTTTACGCCGATACGGATCGGCGATTCTGCGGAACTAAGGATTTACGGGTCTACGGATTTGCGGATTTACGGCTTGACGACCTTTAGCCCGGCACACGAAAACCGGCCCGCAATAGAAAACGAAAGCCGGGGCTGGTGCTAGCGCCCGGCTAACCGGGCGCATCGAGGATGCGGGCTTAGCTGCCCTTGGGCCGCGACCAGATCAGGCTGTACGTGCCGTCGTCGTTTTCGACCAGGCGCGCGTAGATCGTCGCCGGAAACGACGGATCGTCCAGCGTGACCGACAGGTACGGCCGGTCGTTGCTGGAAACCTTTTTCCATGCCGCGCCGATCTCGAAGGCGCCCGCCACGATGCGGTAGTCTGGGGCCTTGTCGCTTTCCTTCTCGGAAGCAACGATCTTGACCTTGACGTTGAGCGTCAGGGTGCGGACCGTGCCCGCAAAGCCGTTGTCTTGCGCGGTGAATGTGCCAATCAGTGCCATGATGAAACTCCTTTGAGGTTGCAAGTCCGCGCCCATCGCGTCCTTGTCGTGATCCGATCGTCGCAGGCCGGGCGCGGCGCACCCCGCAGGGGCGGAAACGAACGTGGACGACCGGCAGGCGCGGCGATTTTGCCTCGCGAGGAATGCGCCGCGCGCAGGGGAAAATCGTTGCGCCGAACGGTTGCACCGCATCAGCCCGAGGCGGTCGCCAGCCGCCGTGCCAAAGACAGGATTCACACCAAACAAGGCCGCGATGGGCGGGACGATGCGCAAAGGAACATGGCATGGGTGCGTTCGACGCGATATCGGCATTTCGGCCTATGCTGGTTCGCTGTCGCAGGGCAAGGTCAATGCCTGTTCGCGCGTAGCGACAAGGCGCCGATGCATCATGAAGAGGCGAATCGGCGCGCTGGCCCAAAGGTTCAACGGTCCGGGGTGGCACATCCATTGGCGTTCCGCTTCGGCGTCGTGCCGCAAAGGGCCAGAGTCGGTGAGAAGGCGCGGCGCGGCAACCCATTGCGTCGTACCCAGGCGCAAGACAACATTACGCAGAGAAATCTCATCAAAGAAAAATGAACACTATAGGTTGTAGCCCTATAGAGCGCAATCGGTTGTTATTTTGGTTTCTCAAGGGAAACCCTCGGTGTCGGAACAGATTTCGCTCGCAGCAGCATTACGGACCCTTCGCAAGGCACGCGGCCTGAGCCAGGAAGCGTTCTCCGACGTGTCCAGCCGCACCTATCTGAGTTCCCTGGAGCGAGACCTGAAAAGCCCGACGCTCAATAAACTGGCCGAACTGTGCCAGGTGATGGACGTTCACCCGCTCACGCTGCTGACGCTGGCGTATGCCGGCGCCCGCACCGCCGACACAGACCAGCTTCTGGCGCAGGTACGCCGGGAGCTGGAGGCCGTATTGAAGGACCGCGATACACCCTGATGGCGCGATTCGCGCCAGCGGCTGCAATCACTCTGGTTTTTAGATTGTTTCCGCGCCACGCCCTCGGGTAATCGGGGCGGGGCGCGGCGTTTTGGGAGGGTCTCGATAATCAGCCCAAAGCGCCCGCCGTTTGGCGTCGCGGGTTATTCGTCTTCGTGCACGGCGTCTTCCACATCCTGGTCGCCATAGAAAATGTTCAATATGGCTACGGCGTCGCCGCTGACCTCAAACGCGATCATGGTGCGTTTCTTGTGATGAGTGATGCGCAGACCCGGACGGGACGTAGGCCATTAACGCGCCTTGAGCGCCTTGAGCGCCTTTTTCTGTTCGGCGGCCAGCGCCTTGCGCACGTCCGGCGCGGCGATCGCGCTGCTCGGATTCGCCTTGATGGCATCGTAAGCAGGCGCGACCTCGTTTTTGAGCCATGCCTCGACCGCCTTGTCACGGGCCAGCAGCGTGCGCAGGCCATCGCGGATGACTTCGCTCTCGGTCGCGTATTCGCCGGACGTGACCTTGCCCCGCACCAATTGCGCCATCTCGTTGGGCAAGGTAATGCTGAACTGTTGTGTGGATCGCATGACCAGCTCCGAAATGATTAAATAGGATTTAATCGTACGCTTTTTTGACCCGCTGCGGATCAAACCGAGGCGCGGCGTTTTGCACTGGCCCTCGATGGGCCATGCAAAGCGCCCGCCGCCCGGCATGTCTGCCAGAACAACGGGCGCAGCACGGCGTAAGGTGGGGAGCGGTGCCTTACGCCGAATACGTCAATCCGCCACGGTCAACATGGCAGGCAGCCATTTGGCGGCCACGGCATACTGTCCGGCTTCGGCCGCCATCGCGGCTTTTTTGTATCCGGCCACCCGGTTGACCTCGCCCGGTTTGAACACTTTGAAGGCATCCAGTATCTGGCCCTTGGAGACATGATCGAAGTAGTTCTCGGCGCTGGCTGCCCAATACGCCGACATGTCCAGCTTGACGGCCCGCGACAGTGGGTCGGCGCGGCGGTCGTGCTCGCTGCTGGTCACGGCATCCAAGGTCGCCGCCGTGCATACCGCCAGGAGCGCCAGCAGATCGGCCCGCTTGTAGGCCAGCAAGGACTCGAACAATTCCTCGGCCTCGGCGGGCAGGCGTTCACGCCATGCGCTGCGCAGCGCATCGAACTCGATCACGCTTTTGCCGCCTTCCAGATTGGCCGCATGGCGCGACAGATCGCCTTGTTGCCGCGCTTCGATCTGCACCAAACTCTGAACGCCGTACCCGCGATAAAACACCTGCAAGGCCAGCCGGTGGGTCAGCGCCACCAAGGTCACATCGGGTTTGCGCGCCAGTTCAAGCTGCAAGGCGGCGCTGCGGTGCGCGCTCAAGTTACGCGCCAGCTTTTCCGAGACGGTCTTGCCCGGTTTGGTGCCGTTGCCCTCGGCGCTGTCATCGTCGGCATTGCCATCCGTGCCGTCGTGCTCACCGCCTGCGACGGCTTTTTGCGCCTGCGTCGCCGCCTTGGCGTCCTCGGGGCGCACCAGTCCACGATGCACCACCAGATCGCCGTCGCGGTCCAGCGTCACGATGGCTCCGGCCTGCGCCATCGTTTCAGGCGCGTAGGCCAGCAAGGACGCATAGAGGGCTTCCAAGGCTTGCCCCACTTGTTCGCCTTGCTCGTAGAGGGGTGCGGCGGCGGCGTCCTCGGCTTCTTCGGCGGCGAACAAGGCCTCCTCGATGCGGGCCTGCTCGGCTTCGAGCTTGGCGATGCGCTTGCGCTCCCGCGCAGTGGGTTCACGCTCACCTTGCGCGGCCCGCCGAAACGCAGACAGTTCGCTGTAGCCCAGCGTCGGCATGGCATCGACCCACTTCCATCCTTCGGTCTTGATCTGGGCCGTGACGGTTTCCAGCTTGGCCATGGCCAGCCGGTTGAGCAACCCCGCATCGGTCAGGTACACGCCGCTGTCCTGCTCCGCAAACAGGTCGCGCCGAAGGCCGCCGCCTGCCGCCGTGTAGTTCTCGATCCCGACGAACCGCGTCAGTGCGCTGCGCGAGGCGTCCACCTCGGTATCGGTCAGGCGGCGGCGCAAGGCGATGGCGTCGCGCTCCCACTGCGGCGCTTCGTAGTAGGCGGCTTCTTGGGCCGTGTGGTCGTCGGTGATCGCGAGCGCCATCAACTGCTCAAGCGTAACCTGATCGGCCCGGTAATCGGCCAGCAGGCGCGGCGAGACGCGGGCAAGCTTCAAGCGGCGCTGCACCACCAAGGGTGTCACGCCGAAATCGGCGGCAATGTCCTCGATGGGCCGGCCTTCGTTTACCAGCGCCTTAAACGCTTCGAACTGGTCGGCCGGGTGCATGGCTTCGCGCTGCACGTTTTCGGTGAGGCTCACGGTGACGGCGCTATCGTCCGGCACTTCCAAGCAAGGGATAATCTGATCCATGGAAAGGCGCTTTTGCTTGACCAGCAGCCGCAAGGCTTGCAGGCGACGGCGACCGCCGACGACGCCGTAATCCTCGCCGTCCACGATGACGATCAGGTTTTGCAGCAGACCGACCCGCGCAATGCTCTCGGCCAATTGTTCCGGCGAGTCGGTGCGGGTCTTGCGCACGTTGCGCCGGGAGATACGCAGCCGCGACAGTGGGATAAAGCGCAGCACGGCGGGGGCATCCTCGGCAGCCGTGGTCTGCGCCTTGTCGAGTACGGCTTGCGCCTGTTGCGTGGCCTCATCGCTCAGGGTCTGGTCGGCCACGGTTTGCACAGCGGCGATTTCGGAAGGGGTGACGGTATTCATGATGATGCTCCTTGAAGTGGTAACTGGGCACGAAGGGCCGGGTGGCCCTTCGTGCCCATGAAAACCACCCGGCACGGCGGGGGTGCGCCGTCAAGGGGAAAAGCGGACGGCCCTGGCGCGGCCCGTAGCCGACAGGCGAGGACACGGGGGGCGGTCGCGGCCCTTGACGGACCGAGCGCCCCGGACATGCCACGGCAAGCGCCGCCCGGCGCGCGCAGGCGTCCGCCCCACGGCTTTTCTTTTGGATGCCAGAGAGTCACTGTCCGCTGTGGTTTACCGCAAGGCGGCTCGCTGGCGGGTGTTCATCGCTTCACGCCGTTTACGCCATGTCGTTCGAGCAAGGGCAAATAAAAAAGGGAGGCAAGTAGCCTCCCGAGGACGCCGGGCTATACCAGCTCTTTTTCGGCCATCGACACGATGGTCGGCCCGGCGACGATGAAGTGATCGAGCAGTTGCACGTCGATGAGCGCCAGCGCCTGCTTCAGATGTTGGGTCAAGCGAATGTCCGCCGCGCTGGCTTCGGCTGCCCCGCTGGGATGATTGTGGACCAGGAACACCGCCTTGGCGTTATGCCAAAGCGCAAGCTTGACGATCTCGCGAGGGTAAACGGCCGCCTGGTCGAGCGTGCCGCGAAACGGCTCCAGGTAGTCAATCAGCCGGTGTTGGGTGTCGATCAGCATCAGGCCGCACACTTCATGCTCCAGCGCCGTGTTAAAGCGCAGTCGCAGAAAATCGCGCACCGCGTCCGGCCCCGTCAACGACTGCCCGCGCAGCTCGTCCGCTTGGACCAGTTCGCGCGCCACGCGCAGGATTTCGCGGCGGCTGGCCGGGCGCATCGCGCCGCCCGCATCGCGCATCAGCAGCGCGCCGGCGTTGTTCGCATCAAGATCGAGAGAAAGGGAATATTGCTGCATGACTGCCTCCGGTTCGGAATCAGGCGGAAATTGCCTGGAACCGAAGGGCTCACGCCGCAGCGCAAGCCGTCATAGGGTCAACGACGGCCGCAGGACGCCAGCGCACACGTGCGCGCCGCCCTTGACGGCGAGAACGGCGTGGGAACGTGACAGGAAAGCAAAGGACGCCCCCGCTTCCCCGACAGCATATGTCCTTGGGTAGGCAAGTGCCCAAGGCACGCGCCAGGCGTCAGTGATATGCAAGGCGGGCCATGCCCGTCCCCACGGGGATGAGCGATTAGCGAACCTGGAGCAGCGCGGTTCGCAAAGCGAAGACGCAAGAACCCACTTCCGCTGCATGGAATGGGCCTGCACCACACATTTGTTTATTTTTGATACATTCAAAGAAAACAATGCACGACTGCGGGCAACAAGAGGCTCTCCTCGCTGGATCTGGGCAAGTCTCTGAAATCCAATCTTATACGCGGTGTTGGAGGCGTTTATGCGAATTGAGTTCGTCGAGATAGCGAATTTTCGAAAACTACTTTCGACAAGGGTCGGTCTTTCATCCAACAAGACCGTCTTCGTCGGAGCAAATAACAGCGGCAAGACGTCGGCGATCACCGCGTTGCGTTATTTTCTCGTGGACCGCGGGCACTCCAGGTTCTGCCTTAATGACCTCACCCTTGCTCATTGGCCGATCATCAATGCCATGGGCACCACGTGGGAAGAGGCGCATACCAATAATGAGGTATTGCCAGCGCCGAACTGGGATCCGGTATTACCGCTGCTTGACGTGTGGCTCCAGGTTGCCGTGAATGAAGTGCACTACGTGCAGAAAATCCTGCCCACCCTGGACTGGGACGGCGGACGGCTGGGCGTGAGGATGCGCCTGGAGCCCAGGGACGCGGAACAGCTGCAACAGGAATATCTGAATGCGCGTGCCCAAGCCGTGGCATTGCAAGCGGCGGGGGCCGCGCTCGCCGCCGAACAAGGCAAAGCGGTCGATGAGTTTCAAGTTGCGATCTGGCCTCAAAACCTCATTGATTTTCTACAGCGTAGATTAAAGACGCTTTTTACTGTCAGGGCCTACATTCTCGACCCGGCCGCCTGTGTCGCCCCTGAGCACGGCAGAGCCAGGCCACAAGCACTGGACGGAAGCGAGCCCATCGACGGTGACCCGTTCTATGGCCTTATCCGTATCGACGAGATCAGCGCTCAACGCGGTTTTGGCATGGAGGGAGAACGCGACGACGAAAGCGACGACATCACCGCCGGCAGAAGCGGGTCGAGAAAACTATCTGTTCAACTCCGGCAATACTACACCCGCCACCTCGACCCTTACGAGAATCCGGATGCGCAGGATCTTCTTGCTCTGAAGGCGATTGAAGAGGCCCAGCAAGCCTTCAATTTGCGGCTTAGCGACGGCTTCAAGGGACCGCTCATGGAGATGCACAAACTTGGGTATCCAGGTGTCACCGACCCGAAATTGAACATCTCGACGCGGCTGCGCCCCGTCGAAGGATTAAACCACGACGCCGCCGTGCAATTTATTGTCCCCATACGTGACGGCGGCAATACCGCGAACCTATATTTACCCGAGGATTCCAACGGGTTGGGTTACCAGAACCTCATCTCCATGGTGTTCCGCCTCATGGCCTTTCGTGACAGTTGGATGCGTGTTGGCAAAGCGAAACATAAAGCTTCCGATGACACCATCATCCCCCCTTTGCATTTGGTTCTCATCGAAGAGCCAGAGGTGCATCTTCACACTCAAGTTCAGCAGGTCTTCATTCGGCAGGCCCATAAAATTCTACGCAACCACCCCAATCTCGGAAACGGTCCAAACTTTGTGACCCAAATGGTGGTCAGCACCCACTCCAGCCACATCGCGCATGAGTGTGAGTTTGATTCCCTCCGTTATTTCCGGCGCCTGCCGGGTGGCGACAAGGCTATTCCAACCTCCTGCGTCGTCAATCTCGAAAACGCGTTCGGCGCAGATCTGGACACCAAGCGCTTCGTGACGCGCTACCTGCGTGTCACGCATTGTGACCTGTTCTTCGCCGACGCTGCGGTCCTAATAGAAGGGCCGGCCGAACGTATTCTCATACCCAATTTTGTAAACAGTCATGCGGAATTCCAAAAGCTCTCGGAAAGCTACATCACCTGGCTTGAGATTGGAGGTAGCCACGCGCACAAGCTGCGCAGCCTGGTCGAGAAAATTGGCCTCACCACACTAGTCATCACCGACATCGACTCGTGCAATGCCGAAGGAGCCAGCGCCCCTCCGGTCAGAGGGGCGAACTATACAACTCGCAACGCCACTCTGCGAACGTGGTGGCCCCTCATCAATGAACTTGATCCACTGCTCGACAAACCCGAGAACGAAAAGGTCAAAACCTATGCGGATGAGAATTTCTCGGTGCGTGTTGCCTACCAGTCGCCCATCCAGGCGACGTTCAAAGGGGAAGCCGCCGAAGCGCTCTCCTACACCCTCGAAGACGCGATAGTGATGGCGAACCTGGACTTGTTCGCAACCATGGCTGGAACCGGGCTAATCGCCAAATTTCGCACCGCCATTGCAGATAGCGCCAATTTGGCCGCCTTGAGCGAAGCGCTCAAGGCGGCTCTCCAGGGAGGTGGCAAAGCCGAGTTCGCATTGGATTTGCTCGAAATTGAGAACCCGCTTTCCCTAAGGCCGCCAAACTATATCAAGGACGGACTGGTCTGGTTGGCCGACCAGCTTGAACAAAAGCAGTCCGAGCTTGGCCTCGTCCAGTCCGCCGGAAACGATGACGGTCAACCGGAGAGGGACATGCCCGTGGAGGCCGTGGCGTGAACGATTCTATGACGGCATCGAATATCACGCTTGACGATCATGTTGAATGTGAGCTGGCTGAATTCCTGAACTTGGAGAAACCAACCAGCTTCTTTCTCTTTGCCGGCGCCGGATCGGGAAAAACACGCTCGCTGGTGAATGCGCTGAACCACGTGGCGAACACGTATCGCGACACTCTCCATCTGCGCGGCCGCAAAGTCGCCGTCATCACCTACACCAACGCCGCTTGCGACGAGATCATCCGCCGGACGGAGTATGACCCGTTATTCGTTGTGCGCACCATCCACAGTTTCGCTTGGTCGCAATTCCAGGGGTTCAATTCCGACATACGCGATTGGCTAAGAGAAAACCTACAGCAAGAGATCACCGATCTTCGAGCGGAAGAGGCAAAGGGTCGAGCGGGCACCAAGGCCTCGGCGGCTCGCCAGGTCCAAATCGATTCCAAGCACCGCCGGTTGGACAGGCTCGCCGACATCAGAACCTTCACATACAACCCCAATGGCGACAACCGAGAACGTAATTCGTTGAATCACAGCGAAGTTATTAAAATATTCTCGACGTTCCTGCTAACGAAGCCACTCATGCAGCGCATGTTCGTTGAAAAGTTTCCATTTCTATTGATTGACGAAAGTCAGGACACTAGCCGCGCGCTGATCGATGCCCTACTCGCGGTGCAAAAGACGCATGCGGATCGCTTCTGCCTTGGCCTGATCGGCGACACGATGCAGCGCATTTACCCAGACGGCAAGGAGCGGATAGAAACAGACATACCGCAAGACTGGGCGACGCCTGAGAAGAGGCTTAACCACCGCTGCCCACGCCGTGTTGTTCGACTCATCAATCAAATTCGCGCCGGCGCGGATGACCATGCGCAGGAACCACGCGACGATAGTCCCGAGGGCTGGGCGCGGCTGTTCATTTTTCCAATCGATACGCCGGACAAGCCCGCGCTTGAGCAGCGAATCCGGGGCCATATGATGGGAGTGACCGGCGACCCGGACTGGTCCGATGTCAGTAAATGCAAAATCCTGACCCTTGAGCATCACATGGCGGCCCGAAGGATGGGCTTTATGCAGATGTTCGAAGCACTGGCTTCCGTTGACGATTTTAGGACGGGTTTTCTCGACGGCAGCTTTGGGCCTACCCGCTTTTTCACACACCTCGTCCTGCCACTCGTCATGGCACAGCAAAAGAACAACAAGTTCGCGACCGCCAAGCTGATGCGAGAGAACTCGCCGTTGCTCACCAAGGACAGCCTCAAGAGCAACGACAAACCCATGGCGCAACTTCGCGCAGCTCAAGCCGCCATCGACAGCCTAATGGGTCTTTGGGCTGATGACGAACCCACTTGCGCCGAGATCGTCGAGAACATCGCTAAAACCGATCTCTTTGAAATGCCTGATGGGCTCAAGACGGCCCTGGCCGCCAAACTGGCTGAATCGGCGGCAAGTCCCGACGACAACCAGGCGGATCCCGTCAGTGATCAAATCGCAGCACTCATCACGTTCCTTGACTGTGGGTTCTCGGAGATTGCGCCATATGCCGCCTATGTCGCGCATAAGGCGCCGTACGATACCCACCAAGGGGTGAAGGGGCTGGAGTTCGAGCGTGTCATGGTGCTCATGGATGACGAGGAGGCTCGCGGATTCTTGTTTGGTTACGACAAGTTGCTAGGAGCCAAAGCGCCCACACCCGCCGACATTAAAAACGTCCGGGAGGGGAGGGAAACCTCCATTGATCGCACACGACGGCTATTTTATGTGACATGCAGTCGCGCGCAGTCCAGCTTGGCCCTTATCGCATACTCTACGGATCCCGCCGCCGTGCGGGCTCATGTCGTTGACAGCGGATGGTTGGAGGATCACGAGATTTTATTGGAGATTCCCTAGAAATACGGGAAAACTCTATCCCTTGAATAACCTCTAATCATCCCCACGCCTTTGTCTTCAAGACCGATCAGCTTCGACTTGACGTCATGCGCCCCTGCGCCAACATCATCAATTAACCAACAGGCAGTGTTCGCCACCTCCAGGGCCGTTCGCGATGAGCTAGTCGATGTGGTGTTGTATCTCGTGCGGCTATGCAGCGTGTTGGGCGTCGATCTCAACGAGGCGGTCACACACAAGATTCAAGCCAACGGCAGGAAGTATCCAGCCGGCGACTCGACACCTTATCTGTAGTGCCCCAAGCCGTTGCCTGGCATCACCGAACTGTTTTCACCGTTTTCCGTATCGACTCCGCATGATGCGGGCCAACTCCTATATCGCTCATCAACTGGAAAAAATCGTCCGCGCAGGCCGAACCCCTGCCCGTTGAGCGCGCAAGCCGGCGCGCCATCCGCGTGATGGGCTCCAGCTCGCCGCTGTAAAAGTGGGCCGGCTCCCCGACCGCTTCCGCCATCTCCGCCTTGACTTGATCGGGCAGATCGGCCCCATGGATGAAGTAGCGAAGATGCCTCAGGAAATTCCCGTGGCTAAATATCTCGGCGCCCGACGTGCCATTGCCGATGAAGACCTCCATCCTCGATTTTTTCCCGCCGTTGTACTCGGGATCGTCAAAATAGCGAAGACGGTTCGCGGGGATGGCCTCGCGCCGCAGCAACATTGGCGTCAGCTCCCCGGCCCGCTCACAAGCCAGACGCAATTCGTCATGTAAGCGCCAGCTAAAGTTGATGTCCCGCAGCAGTGCCGCTTCCTCAGCCGTCAATTCAATGGTTCCCAGCATTGCCCACTCCCGATTCGATTAATTAGATAGGCACTCCCGTTGCCCATGGATGCCGATCCCGTCTTCCGCATGCCACGCGGCATATAAACTAGGGCATACGCGATCATCATAACCGTCCACCGACTGGAGGCTTATGCATAAGACCACCACTTTTCCTCGACGGGAGCTGTATGACATGGTCTGGGAAACCCCGCTCACACGGTTGGCCGAGACCATCGGCGTCTCCGACGTCGCCTTGGCCAAATCCTGCCGCCGGGCGGGCATCCCTCTTCCCGGACGGGGATACTGGGCCAAGGCCGAGCGCGACCGTCCCCGCAGGCCGCCGCTACCCAAGCTGAAGGACGAATACTACGAAGTCATCCGCTTCCAGCTCGCCTCGACCAACGACCCCCACAATCAACGCAAGCTCAAGCCGGAGAAGGGCGAGCCGATCATCGTGCCGACCCGTCTCGACTCGCCACACCCGCTCGTCGCGCAAACCTTAAAGGCGGTGGGCAGGGCCAAAAGCGACCAGGGACATCTATCACCGCCTTCGGGACGCGCGCTGGACATCAGGGTCTCGCCGGGTTCGCTCGACCGGGCCGCGCGGCTCATGGACGCGCTGATCAAGGCCTCGGAGACCAGAAGACATGTGTGGCGGATCACGGAGAATGGCCCGACGGATGTGGAGGTGGACGGCGAGACCCTGCACATCCAACTCCATGAAAAACTAAAACGCCACGAGCTACCGCCGCCTTCCCGGCCCACCCGAGCGCGCGGGCCCCGCCCATGGGAGCCAGATCTGGACGCTTTGTTCGCCTTGAGAAAACAATTCGAATGGCGTCCGACCGGAATCCTGACCCTCGGCATAGACGGCCCCTGGCTCACCGGTTCGGTCAGAAAAAACTGGAACGACACCGAGCACGGCTCGCTTGATAACAAGCTGCATGAGGTTCTTGCCGGTCTGGCGCCCGCCGCCGCGGCCATCAAGGCCCATCGCGAGGAGTGCGAGCGCCGACGAAAAGCCGAGGAGGAGCGTGCCGCCCGCCGACGCGAGGAGGAGCGACGCGTGGCGCACCAGCGTCGCCTGCGCGCGCGGCTTGTCCGGGCCGCCGGGCAATGGGAGCGGGCGCAACGTCTGCGCGCGTTCCAAACGGCGGTCTCGGCCCGGTTGGACGAGCTCTCCCCGCCACAGCGGGAGAAGGCGGACACCTGGCTGCGATGGGTTGACGAGCAAATCGATAAGCTCGACCCGCTCCAAAGCGATCTATCCGGCCTAATCGATCTCGATCCACCGTCCGGTGATTCGTTCACGCACGACCCGCCAAACGGCGACGAGTGGGATTGGTGGTCAATCAATCGCCGCCGATACTGATTCAGCAGCCTCGCCTGCCGGCCCGCGCGGAGGTCATTTGAAGCTTTTGGATGGATTTGCCCCGGGCCTGACTATACTATCGGGTTGATACGGGTGCGCCGAAGGGAAACAAGTGTGTTTCGGCGGCGAGGGATTTGATAGAATACTGTTTTTATATACAGTATTTTGGTGATGGGAGGGCGCGGTATGAAATCGGTGGAGCTATTCGCTGGCGCGGGCGGGCTGGCCATGGGCTGCGAAATCGCGGGTTTCAACCATCTCGCAGTGGTCGAATGGGACAAATGGGCCTGCGACACCGTGCGCGAGAATCAAAATCGCGGTTACCCCCTGCTGGCCAACTGGGTGCTGCACGAGGGCGACGTGCGGACCTTCGATTGGAGCTCCGTTCCACCGGGCATTGACCTGCTGGCCGGCGGCCCCCCGTGCCAGCCCTTTTCCATCGGCGGCAAGCACAAGGCCCATGCCGACAACCGCGACATGTTCCCGGCGACGGTGGAGATCATCCGGCAACTCAAACCCAAGGCCTTCATCGTCGAGAACGTCAAGGGGCTGACGCGCGTCTCCTTCGCCAATTACTTCAGCTACATTCAGCTCCAACTGGAGTTCCCCGAGGTTCCCCCGCTGAAAAACGAGGACTGGTCCGAGCACCTCGCCCGCCTCCAGATTGAAAAAACGTCGGGCAGGCGCAAGGGCCGTGGACTCACCTACAACGTGGTGCCCACGCTGGTCAACGCGGCCGATTACGGCGTCCCCCAGAAACGCGAGCGGGTCTTCATCATCGGCTTTCGGGACGATCTGGGCATTGAATGGGCCTTTCCGGCGCCCACACACAGCTATGACGCGCTGCTGCGCGACCAATGGATAACCGGCGCCTACTGGAAGCGGCACGGCATGCGCATGCCGCCCGTTCCCCAAAAACTGGCAAACCGGGTGGCCAAGCTGCGCCAGACAGTGCTTTTTGACACGCTCGCCTGGCGCACGGTCCGGGACGCCATCCAGGGATTGCCCGACCCGCGCTCTCGCGCGGCGGCGCGGGTGCCCAATCATGTGTTCCAGGCGGGTGCGCGCAGCTACCCCGGCCACACCGGCAGCCCCTTGGACCTGCCAGCCAAGACGTTGAAGGCCGGCGATCATGGGGTGCCCGGCGGCGAGAACATGCTGGTTGGCGACGATGGCATGGTCCGGTACTTCACGGTGCGTGAAAGCGCCCGCATCCAGACGTTCCCCGACGGATTCCGCTTTCACGGCAGTTGGACCGAGACCATGCGCCAGTTGGGCAACGCCGTTCCGGTCCTGCTCGCGCAGCGCGTGGCCTCCAGCGTTGCGGAGCAACTGGCGCTGGCCGAGTTGCGGACCCTTGAAAAAATACAAAAAAATAATCGAAGGATGAGCGCGTGACAGCCAAGGTAATTCCATTCAATCCGCTGGACAAGAAGAACCTGGGCGCAAGCGTCGCCGAGGCGCTGCTCACCAAGGAGATACATCCGCTGGGCGAGGTTGCCTCCTTCGAGGGCGCGGGAATCTACGCCATCTACTACACCGGCGACTTCGAGGCCTATCAACCCCTGGCGCGGCTCAACCAGAACGACAAGTTTCTTTGGCCGATCTACGTCGGCAAGGCGGTGCCGGCCGGCGCACGCATGGGCGCCGGCCTGGAACTGGCCGCCGGCAAAGTCCTGCATAAACGATTGAAGGAACACGCCGACAGCGTCAAGGCCGCCGAGAACCTGGACATCAAGGACTTTCATTGCCGCTTCTTGGTGGTGGACGATATCTGGATACCTTTGGGCGAATCGCTTATCATTGCGCGCTTCACCCCCGTCTGGAACTCCCTCATTGACGGCTTCGGCAACCACAATCCCGGCAAGGGTAGGCACGCCGGCATGCGGCCACGCTGGGACGTTCTGCATCCCGGCCGTTCCTGGGCCATGAACCTGGCGGAGCGCCCCGAGACGCAGGCCCAAATCGGACAGGACGCAGCCACCTATCTGCGGACGCCACCCGCCTGTTTGTCGGGCCAATTCATCGAGGCCGAGGGAGCATGACGCCTAGCTGCTCCGTGGCTGACGCGACACCCCATCACCAAGCTGTTCGCCGATGAGTTACTTCGAGGATTTCGAGTTCGATCTGCCGTCCGCTCTGCTGGAGCGTCTGGTGTTGCTCTTTTCGAAGATGACGCCCGGCGCGTTGAATGACGAAACCGTGCAAGGCGTACCCGAGGCCCAGGGAGTTTATCAGCTATTTTTCAACAATGAGCTAGTCTACATCGGGAAGACTGACGCTGGTGCGGGCTTGAAGAAACGGCTGCTGCGCCATGCGCGCAAAGTCCAATCGCGGCGCAACCTGCCACCCGGGACCGTGACTTTTAAGGCCATCAGGGTTTATGTATTTACCGCAATGGATTTGGAGGACATGCTCCTCAAACACTATCGCGCGGACGGCCCTCACCCAGCATGGAACAACAGTGGCTTCGGTTCCAACGATCCCGGTCAAAAGCGTGATCAATCGGATCTAAAAGACCATCACTTTGACAAACTCCACCCTATTGACCTGGATGTAGCGATCACTCATCACTTTGAGTCTTTTCCGATCACTGCGGCGGACTTTCTAAAGTTCCTAAAGACCGAACTCACTTATACGATCCGATACCAAAGCACTGGGGGCCGCTCACGAAGAGCACACGCAGACTTGGTGGCATGTCAGATTGTGCTCACTGAAGCCACCAAAACGGTTCGCGAGTGGCTACGTCAAATAAAAGGAGCATTGGGAGCTAACTGGCAAATCACCGCCTTACCCGGCTATGTCCTTGTCTATAAGGAGAACAAACCGTACCTTCACGGTGAGATTATTGAGGGATAAGCGGGGACTGGGCCGGCGGGTCAAGAAAACGGGTGATTCGTTGCAAAACCGCATTCAAATCCCGTAGCTCGCACTCCCAAATCACCATCGTGTCCCAGCCCATTTCATGCAGCCGACGGCAATTGGCAGAATCCCGAGCCCTGTTCCCCTCCAGCTTGGCCGCCCAAAAATCCTCATTAGATTTCGGCATCCGTGACAACACGCAATGAGCGTGCCAATGCCAAAAGCACCCATGCACAAAGATCACCTTGCGTCGGCCGGAAAACACCAGGTCCGGCTTGCCCGGAAGCTTAGCTCCGTGCAAGCGATAGCGGTAGCCGGCACCGTGCACAAGTCGCCGAATCAACATTTCCGGGCCAGTGTTCTTAGATTTGATTAACGCCATGACCCGGCTTCGTTCTGAAACGCTGATCGTATCAGTCATCGAAATCACACTCGCTTTTTGTGAACAGGCGCTTGCGCCACCTATTAAGAGCAGCTTAGGAGACTTTACTGCTGGCCGATCAGCCAGGTTCTCAATCATACTCTGTCGTTAACACCAAAGATGTCGAACGCATGCTCGTGCCAACGTCAAGCTGGGTCCACTGCACCACAATAGGCAGCAGATGCGCAAAAACCTGCATTGGCAGAAATATATGGCTCTAATCGACTCGCACCCAGCAAGTAGGGCAAACGTCCAAGCGGCAAGGAATAGCCATTAGTTCCTGCAAACCAAACGAAACAAGGAATAGCTTTTTTGCTTTTGTTGGGAACGCCCCTCTTCGGGACATATGTACAGTGGCAGTGTATTTCGCGGTGGCTTGTGGGGGGAATCAATGGAGCCCTCGTTAGCGAGGCCGAACTAACGGAGAAAGGCGTCCGCCGCAATCTAGCATCCTTGGTGAGGATGGGCAAAGCCTCGGCCAGTTAATCCGATGTCATGACGCTCAAATAGCGACTTCCGCCGTTGTCTTTACCTCCATCACTGACGTCTCTTTCTATATCTAAATAGCTGACACGTTAAGTCGCAACCCCACTGCGTGAAGCACTTTATGCACGGTGGCAAGCGTCGGATTTCCCCGGTCAGACAATGCACGAAATAAAGTCTTCTCGCCTAATCCTGCCCGGCGGGCAACCTCCGCCATACCATGCGCCTTGGCAACTTGGCGCAGAGCTAAAAGCAAGGCGGCAGAATCGTCCAGCTCAATTATCGACTGCAAATAAGCAGCGGCCTCCTCTGGATCGCGCATAGCAGCGATGGTAGTTTGTTCATAGCTTTTATCTTTTGCATTCATAGCAGGCCTTCGTCCAACGAATCACGCAGATGGGCTAGTTTGGCTTCCACGATATCTCTGGGTTACTCATCGCAACAATATTTGCGCCATGCCGCCAATCTCAACCGTTGGCAGCCACTGCTTGAATCGTGATTAATCCAGGGCGTACCTTGGTAGCCCCGTTTCCGCAAGCGCCAAAGTGCCCGGGTTATTCATCTCGGCCAAGCCTACATTGAACGAAACCCCCACTCCCAGCAGCTTGCCCGTTACTTTGGCAATGGTATCCTAAACGATACCACGCAACGCTATCGACGGCTATTCCTACCCAGGAGACAGTCAGACGACGTGTGGCCAATCCCTCGCCAAGTCAGGTCATCCTGTGGTGCCAAAGACTATCTGCAAGCCCTTACCAACTCGATATCCCCCCTGCGCTCTCTTGTCGGTGTGGTGCTTTGCCCAATAACAGAAACTTCTGTTAACATTTTGATTCCGAGCTGACCCAGTAGGCCAACGCATGTATTTATGCGCATGCTGGTTGTCCCCGGAGGCGAAGAGGGCGCTGAAACAGGGCCGGTTACTATGAACATTCCTCCAGAGTAATTTCCCAAAGCCTATGAACAACGATAATTCTGCGCCTGAGTCATCTTCCGGAGCGGGTTCTGCAGAGATTCCCCTCATAGATGAAACCGATGAGTTGAAAACCTGGCTTGGCGATGAGTCAAACGAAGGACACGTTGTCCATACCCGACTGAAGACGAGCGATAGGGTAATAGCACGTGTGACAGACGGCATTTATCGCCAACCATCGTCAGCGCTGCGTGAACTAATTTCCAATGCCTGGGATGCCGACGCCAATGAAGTCACGGTCCTGACAGACGCTCCTCGTTTTTCACGTATTTACGTAAGAGACGATGGCATGGGAATGTCATACGAAACGTTATCCCGGCTTGTCCACTCCATCGGTGGAAGCGCAAAACGACAAGATGACGGTAAAAAACTCGGCGTGACATCTCCAGAGGACTCTGACCGCACGCCTGGCGGGCGCTTGTTAATTGGGAAGATTGGCATCGGTCTTTTTTCCGTAAGCCAATTGGCACGGCGCTTTCGCATCATCACCAAAGTCCAAGGGAACAATTATCGGCTTATAGCTGAAGTCCGCTTGCGGGCATACTCCGAAGATGATTGGGACAATGCAGATCGCGATGATGACGACCAGTATGTTAGTGGTGATGTACTCATAACACGTGAATTTTCCGCTGACACTGACGCGCACGGCACAGATATCATTCTTGATGACATCAAACCCAGAGTGCGTGACATGCTTCGCAGCGCGGATAGATGGCGCGCGCTTGATGACAAGCAAGAAGCTGAACAGTCCGGCGACCTGGATACGGCAACCAGCATCAGCGTTGTGGAACCAAAATTCCACGTCGGCTGGATCGGCGATCTCTCACAAAAGGAGGATCAGCCAGCGGTCCTGTCTCGTGATCCAGTATTGCCGTGGGATTCCGACGTGCCCGCTGATCAGCGGATGAATCGGCTGATTGATGCTATTGAAAATGAGTCTAAGAAAACCGAACGCCCCGACCTTGTCAAAACACTTGATCTGTATCTAGAGACGCTCTGGACTCTCGCATTATCTGTTCCGGTAGGATACGTTGACAAACATCCTTTCGACTTAACCGAAGACTCTGGCATAGGCCTGTATTGGATATCAAACGAAACCAGAGGCCAGGCCATGGAGCTTACCTTGTCGGGCTCCAAGACGGTTCGCGACGCCGTTCGTGAGCAGGTTTCAGGACATCCTGAATTGGAAGACGGGAAGTTAACGAAAGCAGGATCGTTCAAAGTGACCATTGACGGAGTGGAGTTAAAGCGCCCCATCCGTTTCAATTTTGTCAGGTCCACATCCAGGGGATTCGGCAAGCTCGTTCTTTTTGTGGGGCGATATGCGCCCAATTTAGATAAGGTAGATCCCGCCTTGCGGGGCGGGTCCTTCGGGCTCGAAGGATATTTACTTTGGAATGGCATGGTAATTCCAAAGGAGAACAATGGTGTTCTCATACGTATCCGAGGCGCTGCAGGTGCACTTTTTGACCAGACGTTTTTCAAGTACCAAGTCTCAGAACAAACCAGACTTCGTCAGATCACTTCAGAGCTTTTCATCACAAAGGGTCTGGATGCGGCGCTAAATATAGATCGTGAGTCCTTCAATTTCTCCCACCCGCATGTTCAATTCGTCGCCCTCTGGCTCCATCGCGCTATCAGGCAGCTTACAAATAAAGCAAAGGATCTCGGAAAAAAAGCCCGCGCAGAAAAACTCGAACAGGCGGCACACGAGAAGCGGGACACCATTACTCAGCAGTCGGAAGGGGTTTGGTCGGAGAAGAAGGGTGACGAGTTACCTCCCGATATAACCATCGCGGAAACTAGCGATGATGCGGAGTCTGCCCGATCCCAGGGGCACATGGCTCTGAATCGCGCGGATATACCAATATTGTCTGTGTCGGCACGGGCTCCTGACCGTTCGGATCGAGATATTAAGGCTCAAGCTTTGTTGCGTGTTCTCGCCGCCTACGGTGCACTTGACGACCGTTCTTATGAGGAGCAACAAGCGCTTGTCCAGGCCATTCTTCAAATTTTCTTGGAAGCTCCTGGTAAATGACCGGCAATAATCAAACCAATACGGGAAATGGCGATGGCGACGTTCAGGAAGAAGACATCCTAGCGGTGTATGGTACTCAGGACCCTGTCACCAATGATCTGATCCATTTCACAGAGCGCAAACGTAACTTTGCGCCGTGGCACCATCCCGTGAAACAGATTGTCCGGGATCGCCAATGGGCCACGCTAACCGAAAGGCTTATACGCGAGAGGATATCTTCCGGAGGGCCTCCGCAGGTATTAAGATATTTCACTCTTCCCGGGCAGGATTTACTCGATGTCAAAGTTCTCATAGAGGCCTGCACGCCATTTAATGTCAGAATTGAGTATTTTGGATTCAATTCAGCAACTGTGGGAGAAGAGGAAAGTGGCAATACCGACACGACCACGACGGGAAACGCCCCCTGGGTAATGACCGAGTCTGCCCTTCGCCAAGCAGGGCACATTACCTCGGAGGCAATCATTCACCCGGATCGGCTGGAAGATATCGCGTTGAACCATTCGCACGCCGCATCGCAGCTGCGAACCCGTGCAACCTTCGACGTCATTAATATTGACGCGTGTGATCATCTTGCATATGCCCCTGCTGGCCGAAACCACAGCACTTTTGACGCTCTGCAGGCTTTGCTTTGTCATCAGATGCCAGCGCAGAAACCATGGCTTCTATTTTTAACAACTCGGGTCGATCCTGATCTACTTGGACAACCCGGAATTAACTTTCAAAGTGCGATCAACCAGAACTTGGGAGTTTCCCAGAGTGGATTTGGGGCGGCATTGGCTGAATGCCTTGATGCCGAAGAATTAAAGCTCGCCACTGAGCTTAACACCACATGGCGTAATCATGACACACGCTTTCTCAAACTCTACAGTGTCGGCCTGGGCAAGTTTTTGCTCCAGTTTTTCTCTGGCCAACCAAATTTACCAGCCAACGTGGAGTTGGCCAGTGTTTACGCCTATCGCGTTCACAAGGACGAACCAGATATGCTTGCCTTAGCCTTCCGGATTATTCCGGACGGGCCGCGCGTATATCCTCCGAGCGTCGGGGGCGCGGCCGTCATACCAAATTTAGAGCCCGCTCGTGCGGTCCGGGTGGCTCAACGAGCTATGAGGCTTTGCGATATTGATGACGCTCTGGAGAAGGAGGATGATCTCCGTGAAGCTGCGATAGCAGGAACACAAAAATTACTTCAGGGATCCAATTATGATATCGATGAATGGCATAAATGGTTGGCCACCCACGATAAACGCCCATTGATTATAGGAGTCTGATTATTGATAGATATACCATCAATTCTCAAGGACATCAGCTTTACAGTTCTTTCCGACTTTTAGAGCTCTTTTAACCGCGCTGGCGATACTTTTTCCCAACGGCGGTGGAACAGCATTAGAGACTTGCTCCACTTGCTCAGAAAGATTCCCCTCAAGCACAAAGCTCTTAGGAAACCCTTGCAGCAACATGGCCTCATAAATACTTAAGCGTCTTGTTCCGTTCGGGTGGACATGAATTTCCCGATGCCCATAAGCCACCGTCGGGCTTGGCTGGTCCCACTCCAATCGCTTAAAGCTACGCCCATCAGAAAATGAAGCCCCCGGGTTCGAAAATTTCAATGACTTGGGGCGCATCGTCCAGTGGTTAGCGTGGACTGGGATATCCACTGCAGTCAATTTTCTATCAAAATACTTAGGAGCGGGCAACCCTTCTATCGCCTCCCGGACCGTTTTCTTTCCTGCTTTCCTGACAGGCCGAACAGCTGCATATCCTTGTCCATCGCGCATAGCAGAAAGAATTATCCGACGCCGGTTCTGAGGCACCCCGAAATCCAAGGAGCACAATTCTTTTTCTGTGACATCAAAATCGAGGGTTCTCAGCCCCTCGACCAGTTCCTTATACTTTGCGGCATGCTTTCTATCCCGGATGCCAAGCACATTCTCAAAAACTACAAACTCAACGGTATATTCTTGCTGCAGTCTTTCAACAATATCGAGATATAGTTTCGGCAGCTCATTTCGCGGGTCATCAGCAGAAGAAGCCGTGTTCGCTCTTGAAAAGCCTTGACAAGGAGGTCCACCAATCACGCCAATTCGTGCACCTACAGGCACAGACTCACGGACAAGCTCAAGAGTCCCAACTGGCTGAAGCTGGATTAAATCAGCCGCAACGCTGCGTGTCATTGGAAAGTTCCTCTTGTGAGTCCGTATTGCAGCTTCCGAAATATCTATAGCAAGTGCGACATGAAAACCTTCCTGGTGAAAGCCCCAGTCCAGCCCTCCCGCCCCCGAAAACAAACTAACGACTTGCGGCAAGGCTGGGTGGGTGTCCCGCTCTATTGCCAACTTTGAATTAGCAGCCCTATGCTTCGAGCCCGTTTTAGCAACTTGGCCCGCGATGAAAGTAGTGGTGTCCACTACGCGGCCTCCAGTGCTGCTACGGTACATATTAAGAGCGTTGGAATAATTGCGTCTCTATACATTTGACTTATCTCGCCATCTTCTGGCATAAACGAACGGGACACTGACAATGCCACAAAGTAATCTACGCGAGTTTAGCCTGAATGGGTACCTAGTACGCCCAGAAGAAGCGATGGCGCCAGCCAACCACCCCGCAAACGGATCTATCGCTGATAGCCAGAGAAGCTTTCATTTAGCATAGTATCTTGTAGGATACCATTTTGCATGTTTTTCCGACAGCTCATGGCAATGATCACTATCGTGTAGGCAGAGCGCCGCCAATCGATCCTCATAAAGCGGGTACTCCCTCCACGGACTGCACCGACACCTTGCTGGCAGGCCTTCCTACCCAAAACTTGACGGGTCAACATTCCTCACATTCGTCAATCAGGCGGGCGACATCGCTTGCACGAAAATATACACGCCGTCCAATCTTTCTCTTAAGTGGCCCCCATATCCGAGCAAATTCCGAGTTGCCTAACATCGCTACGCGCACCCCATCCCGACTACGTTTGAGAACATCTGACAGTTCATCGAGAGATAAAAGGATACCGTAGCGCTCAACCAACTGTTCTTCCGTCTTAGTTCTTGCAACTGTCATGACTGCTCCTCCTTCGACATTTCTGCGTGCTTGGTCCCGGGCGGAATCGCGCGGTCCAGCACCCGACGATGTCGATAAGGTTGGTACTTCCCCAAGCTAGTGCGTTCTCTTGCCTGATCAGTTGGGACTGGCACAATCTGTGATGCAACTCCCTCTAGACTTGCTCCAACCAGCTCCTTACGCAAGTGCGCCACGCGCTCAGCGGCCTCCCGCACAGGGTTATCTTCAGCATGCACGTACCGCATGAACATGGCAGCTGTTTTATGCGCCGTCAACGCCATCCCGATTTTGACGGACACACCTGAGTTGGCGATGTCGGTAGCTGCTCGATGTCGGATGCCGTGCGTGCCAACATGGGGAACCCCCGCACGCTCGAGAATTCGCACCCACCCGTTCTTATAGGTGCCCTCGGACATCGGCTGATCACCACGAAAGACACTCGGGCAGACATAAGGCGATCCTTTAATGCGCGGCGCCGAGGACAGAAGCTGATATGCATCTTCGCTCATGGGTTTGGAAATTTTCCCCGTCTTGCTGTCCGGCCACTCGACGCGGCGATTTTCAAGGTCTACCCATGCCCATTCCAACAGCCTGATCTCAGACATACGTGCTGCGAAGGAGAACTGCAGACGTATGCCCAAGGTCAGTAGCGGATGCTCCAGACCCTCCTGATCCGCACGATCCAGATATGCGTAGATGCGTACCAGCTCCTCATCGGTGATAAAGCGGGTCTTCCCCTTCTCTGGGTACATCGGTATATGACGGCAAGGATTCGAGCCATCCGGACGATAACCCCAGACCTCCGCCATGTTAAGCATCTTGCGCAGGCATGCAAAAGCCCGGTTGATCGTGGAAGGGATGCGCGAATAGGCGCGCATCATCTCGCTCACATCGGCGCGTGTCAGATCAGGCACCTTGATGCGGCCCAAAGTCGGAATGATGTAGCGATTGATATGGTCTTGGTAGGTCTGGACCGTGCTTGGCTTGTTGCGAGGCGTCGAATACTCCTCGATAAACTGCTTGCACAATTCCTTGACCGTCAACGCTCGGCGGGCCGCGACTTTTGCCGCACTGGGATCGTGCCCCTTGCGAATATCGGCAAGCCAGTCCCGTGCAATTTCGCGCGCCTGGTCAACGGTCAACTCCCCAAAGCGGCCGATGGTCGGCTTGCGACGCTCACCCGCATTTGTGCGATACTGAAGGGCAAATATCTTCTTGCCCTTGGTGGTGACTTTGCAGACAAAGCCAGGAACGAGCGTGTCACGCAGTTCGTAATCCTTGCCAGCCGCTGCAGCGGTTTCCACAACGGTTTTGGTTAGCTTCAAAATAGCCATAACGCCTCCTGTAAATGACGATTTCTAGGAACCAAATAGGAGCCAAGAGAGAGCGAAACTCACCCTAAATCGTCCAACTACAGCGTAATGCTAAATTGACCCGACCCTCCGGAAAACCAAGCCTGGCGCGGCTTAGCGGGTTCCAGCGGGTTTTATCATCTCAAATTTTGGCATTCTCAAAATCCCCCGCCGCAAGGCGTGCCGGTTCGATTCCGGCCCCGGGCACCATTTCAAAAACAGCGAAACCCCTATAAGCGATTGATTTATAGGGGTTTTCTGTTTCTTACGGCTGTCATTCTTGGGGACGCAATAAGCCGAAAACGGTAGAAATCTTCCTATGTGGAATATTTGAATGTCCCCAGGCTGTCCCCTATACTTGTCCCCAAGATCACTACAGGGGCCGTCAAAATGGCATCATATGAACAGCGCGGATCATCGACGCGCGCCGTGGTACGCCTGCCAGGCGGAGGGAAAAAAACCAAGACTTTCGACACCAAG
Organism: Pusillimonas noertemannii; assembly: GCF_003096595.1. Taxonomy (GTDB): domain Bacteria; phylum Pseudomonadota; class Gammaproteobacteria; order Burkholderiales; family Burkholderiaceae_B; genus Pusillimonas; species Pusillimonas noertemannii. The sequence continues at coordinate 250,940 of NZ_QEKO01000002.1, forward strand.
CGCGAAGCGCAGGCGTGGGCGGAAGGAATGGAGAAGAAAAAGCTCATAGGCACGCTCACGTCCAGCAAGTCAATAACGGTCGGCGACCTCTTCGAGGCCTACATGCCCATAGCCGAAAAGGAAGACGGCGGGCGCTGGAACAAGCTTCGGATCATGAAGTGGCTGGAAGACAGGATATTGTGCAAAAAGCCCCTGCCCGAGGTCATTACCCATGACATTGACGAATGGATTGTCCGGCGGCTGGATATTCCGAACGAGCAAACCGGAGAGCCAATATCTGGCTCTACAGTGAACCGCGAACTGAACCTCATGAGCGGCGCTTTCGCCTACGCCATCAAGACGCGCAAGTGGATAAAAGAGAATCCCTGTCACGGGGCGAACCGCCCGGAAGACAACCCCAGCCGGCGCAATAAACCGCTTCTCACGGCAGATCAGATCAAGGAAATCCGAATCACGACCGGGGTTGATGCAGATCCGAAGCTTGAAACCATCACGGCCCGGGTTGGGGCAACATTTTTGCTCGCCCTTGAAACGGGAATGCGCTCGGGCGAGATACTGCGGCTTAGGCCTGAGGACTACCAAAAGAAGAAGCGCACCGTCCACGTCCGGGCCATTGAAAAAGGCGGAAGAAAGGGGGCCAGAAGCGGCAGGAACACCACCACGGCAGCGCGCAACGTTCCCCTGACGGCCAGGGCAATCGAGCTGCTAGACCTGCTTCTGAAAACCATGCCGGCGGATCAAAAGCCCCGCCCGGAACTTGGGTTTTCGTACCCGCCATATATAGTTGGCCTCAACGACAGGCAGCGCGACGCGAACTGGCGCAAGGCGCGCGACAAGACCTCTATCGAGAACCTGCACTACCACGACACCAAGCATGAGGCCGCTACCCGCCTTTCTAAGTTCCTCGACGTGCTGGCCCTGTCTCACGCCATCGGCACAAAAGACCTGCGGCTGCTGCGCGACACCTACTACAACGACGACGCCGAACAGGCCGCATCGCTGCTTCCTGAACGGCTCGCGATTCACGCATAAGGCATTGAAATGACTGAAATACCAATGGATGAAATGCAGGCTGACATACTCGCCTCTATCAATAATTTTGCACTCGGTCGGCCCGTGAGGAATTCGACCCTGGCCGAAGTCAGGGATATTGCCAGAACGTACTTCCGAGACCGCTACGCAAGGGGCGAGTTTTCGTTGATATTTGATGGGGCTATGGTCACTGGGATCAAGGCCAAGCTTGGGGATACGCCGGACAAGCTTGATTTGTCCTATGAAACGGATTTTTTCCCGCGCGCCAGGTACGCAGGGCAATCCGGCGACTGCATCGTGCTCGGCTTCCACGGCAACTACGACCTGTACTACGCCGCCCAGGGGGATTTGCCCGGTACGCTGGTTGCCCGGTACGGGAATAGTGGCGCGGACTATGAATCAGCAAACCCGTGGTTGCTGTCGTGGGAACAGGTGGCTGAATCTGGAGCGCATTTTCATGAGGCGCTTCGGCGCGCAAAGACCCTCGGATGCATATAGATTGAACCGACGCTCCAAAAGCCCACGGCATAGGCCCGTGGGCTTTTTTCGTTTCAGGCCATCATTTCGGGCGTAACAGTGGTGCGCGCCACTTCCCCGAACTTTGAATGGTAGGTCATGGCCGTTACCTGGCGCTCGGCCAGCCAGCCGCCCCGGGCCGCGTAGGCGTCGCGCGCGGCCAGCGTCGCATGCTGGTGAACGATCATCCCGCTATGCTCGCGCTCTTCGACGTGGTGCCGGTGTCCGGTGTGGGCGTAGCGCTTGCGGGTGCCGCCCCATATCTTCGGGAACTGGGCGGCAAACAACAGGGGTAGCTGGTCGTTCTTGCGAAGGTGGCCGTGGTGGAAGGCCAGCATCGTTTCGCCGTGCTGGTACGTGTAATACGGCAACTCGGAATCAATGACGGTGATACGCGGCTCGTTCTCGTAGATGGCCTTGAACATGTGCCGCAACCAGACGCTTGAGGCCATGTCGTGATTCCCCTCGGCCAGCAGGACGATGACATGCTCATGCCTGGACAGGGCAAAATCCACCACGCGGCGCAGTATGCGGATAGCCACGGCCACCATTTTCGAGAACCGGCCATCGGCGTCAACGATATGGCCGCTGGTGGGCGTGACGGGCGCGATCCCATCCCAGTGCAGGAAGTCGCCCAGTTGGTTCACAACGCAGGACGCCGCCGGCGGGCTATGCATAACCATGTGCTCAAAGCATTCGGTCAGCGTGCGCTCGGCGATCTTCATATCCCAGTCGTCGCCACCCTCCTTGTGCCAGGCCAGCATGCCTACGTGGCTGTCCGTCAGCGTGTACAGGTTGCACAGGTCGGCCACCAGGGTACGCTTAGGCCCGGCCACGGGGCGAACGCGCGGTAGCTCTTCGGCCAGCGCTTCCATGGCGGCGCGCTTGGCGGCCTGCAGTTTTTCGTCGTCAAGGCTGGACTTCACCCATTGCCCGGTGACTTTGCCATCCTTGTTGTAATAGGTGCTGACGCCCTTTGCGATATGCGTATCCGGTACGGCCCGGGTCATGTCGTGGGCGGGCGAATAGCCGTGTATGGCGGCCATGGTTCGGACACGATCCATGCCCTTGTCGATGGTTCGGCGGCTGATCCCCATGGCCTTGGCGGCCTTGTTGTTGCTTCCGTGCTTGATCACGGCGTCGATATACTCGGCCTGCCTGGGCGTGGCCCACTTTTTCAACTCTACGTCAATCATTACAGCCCCACTCAATCGCAACGGTTACGCTCTTCGTCCGGCGCGTACACGCGTTGGGCGGCCCAGTCACGTAGCGCGGCCTTGTCGGCATTGGACTGCCGCACCACGCAACGCAATTCGGCGTTCAGAATAAGCAGATTACGGTTCTTGTTGCCTTCCAATACAGGCTCGGGCCGGTCAGCGATCAGCGCCGCCGGCGGCGTCTCCCGCACGATCTTCGGCGGCTCCGGTGCTATGGTGCGGGTTGCCCCACAGCCTACCAATAAGAGCGTCAGGAATAGGCATATCAGCCCACGCGGAAGATTGCGGATCATTATTCATTACCTCGTTCAAATCAATGCGCAGGGCCGACAATTGACGCTGCATGTCGTTATCTTCCGCCATGCGGGCGGCCACAGTCGCCTCGGTTTCCGATTGGCGGCGGCTCATTTCGTCAATGGCCTTCTGAAAGCCCGTCAGCTTGCCGGCCAGTTCGGTTACGCGGGTCTCTGCCGTCTCCGCACGCTTGCGCGCGTCGGACACTTGGCCCCATAGGAGCCATGACAGGCCAGCCAGCGCGGCAATCACCAAGCCGCCGGCGGCGTAGGCCTTCCAGCCAGTGATTTTGCTAAGCATCGGCGGCCACCATCAGGACGTTGGCGACTTCGCGCGCGACAAGCCATTTCTTGTCAAGGTATCGGCGCAGGTCATCCGGGTTGCTGATGAAGAAAAGCTCAAGGATGATGCCCCCGGCGCGAACGTAGCCAAGCCGCGAGTGCTGGCCAGAACCTTCCCCTTTCGCGCCACGGTTGACGATGCCTAGAACATTCGCCACGGCCTCGCACAGTTTGGCCCCCAACGCCTTGTCCTTGTCTTGGCTCAAGGTCTCCACGCCGGTCGCTGACGGGTTCGTGAATGCGTTGCAGTGGAATTCGACCGCGATGTGCCGGGGCTTGATCAGCTTGATTGCAGCGTTCAGCGACAGGTTTTCATTTCCCTCGCCATCGGTGCGAATATCGGCGGCGGCCTGCCGAAGATAGTGGGCAACCATGTTGCGAAAATCCGTGACAATGTGGGCCTCGGTAACGACGCCGTTTGTTGCGCCGGGATCTACGTTGCTATGCCCCGCCGTGATGACGATAGTGCTCATGAGTGCATTTCCTTACTATGGCCGCGCAGTTGCCCCGCGCGCGCCAGACCAGCGCTGATACAACCAGCGAAACAAGTGCCGCCCAAATTGACGTTGATGTGAGATTGAAGGCCAGCGCCAGCAGGTATACGCCGGACGCGACAAGCAGCAGGTAGGCAAGCAAGGACGCGCCGAACTTATAGCGTGATCCCCCTCGCCGGTAACTGATCAGCCTGATTAGCGTCAGAACATTCGCCGTGATGGCAATGAGCGCGATGATCATGTCCATGCTTGCCGCCCCTTACTTTTTGAAGGCGGCGATGATGGCCGCCCAGGTGGCCGCCACGTCCATTGTCTTGATTCGGTCGATAACGGTGAGCGTGGTATGCACCACCAGAGCCGATACGATGTAGGCAATGAAGAGCGGGTTCTTCAAAGGAGAAAGCGCGGCAACGTCCGGCACAGCCGCGTACCCAACTACCAGCGACACCAGCATGTAAGCCAAGCGCCGCCATATATCGGTGTCCTTCGCCGTCAGGGCGAAAGTGACAGACCCGGCAAACGCCCCGATAACAGCCAGAGGGTCAAGCCTGGTGAACCAAGCGGTCGCCCCTACCGTTGCCGCAACAATGCCTGCCGCGATGCTTGTTGAGATTGGCTCGGACATTAGGACGGCTCCTTTTTTGCGTATTGCTTGAACGGTGAAATTCGTGCGGCCAACATGGCCTTGTTTTGGGGGTCGCCATCCCACGGGATTTTCCAGCCGAGAACCACCTCAAGGCATCGCTGGCCGTAGAAATACCATTGCCACTGAAAGAGCCATGCCACGCGGCCACGCCCGTTTACGGCAGTCCACCAGCTAAGGCAGGGATAGCCGCTATCCCACTTGTCGTCTTCGTCGCGGTGCCTGATGACCTTCTTGACGCCGGTTTGATCGAACCCAACAAGGCGGGCAAAGCCGTAGGCCGGGTTGCGCCAGAGCCATGCAACGCGGCAGACGTAGCGAAACCACGACTTGCTGTCGTAGTCGGCCTGGGTGAATGATGCAAAGCGCTTGATGCCCCGATACTTGCCGCTGTACCACCACGCATCGGCGCAATCGTCATGCGTGGAAAAAAGGCGGAACAGCGGAATCAGGAACTCGCGCATCTTGCCCGGGAACTGGCTTGGGTAGCCGGTCGTAGCATTCTCTTCGGCCATGACAACAAAGCACGGGAGCGCGATGATTGGGCCGACGATGAACGTCAGGGCCTTCATCAGCACCAAGAACAGGTAGCAAGGGATGAAGCGAATGAATGAGGCAAAGAGTGCGCGAGACATGATTTTTTGAGCCTTACTTTTTGGCGCGCCTTTTGCGCCGGGTGTTGGTATTATTGGCCCCCTTCGAGTGCCGAATCTGGCACTTTTTCTGTTCTTCGACCCATGCGTTCAAACAGTGATTGGTTTGCCCGTCCAGCACGAAAAACAGCCAGTCAATGAATTTGACCAGTCGCCCGTAAATGGCCTTGTCTCGCATTCGCCAGCAGCGCGAAGAGAAAACCTCGTCTTCGTCGCCGCCGGCGGCCACGTTGCCAAGCTGATCAAAGCCAACAGCCAGACGCCAGCCCCGCAGGCCCGAACCGAATACCGCCGACAGCGGTATTGCGGCCAGAGACCACAGAGAGACCAGCAGGCAGGCCAGCCAAATGAGCATCCAAGCCGCTACCTGCCTCATGACTACGCTCCCATCTGTTCATCAAACAGCGCCTCGAAGGAAGGCACGGCCAGAACATCGTCATGCGTTTCGGCTGCATCAAGCAGGTCTTCGACGCGCTGGCGGATGCCGATGATTCCGCCCGAGGCGACGGCGTACTGCTCGGTCTTCTGCAGGATGCGGGTCGCCAGGTCTTCGCGGCCCACGCTGCGCGACGCGGCAAGCGCATCAATCAGCGGCGTGCTTGCCGTGGTGGGGTTGTTGATAAGGTCTTCGGCTTCCTTGACCTGCTGGGGCCAACTGGACACCTCGCCCTGGGGGTAGCTCTTGGACAGCAGCGCAAGGAAGCGCTCCGCCGCCTGATTGGCCTGGGCCAAGCGTTCGCCCTTGGACTGGCTGATGATGGCTTCATCGCTGGCTTCCAGTTCCAGCATTGCGACAAACTGGGTTTGCGCCGAGTCGCAGGCGGGAATGGTTGGCACGCCGCCCTTGGGCTGAACGTCCACGAAGTAGCCGGATGCTGAATAGTCGGTCGGAACCGTCCACACGCGGACTACGGCGTCTTTCGCCAGCTTGGGCAGTTCCTGAATCTGCTCACCATTGGCAAGCAGGACGTGATTTTGAATGGTGATAGCGTTCATGGTGCATAGCTCCGGGTGAGGGTAAAGTCAGAAAGGACGCCGGCAACCGTATCGGCGGCCTGGCAATGCTTTGCGTAGGCCAAGAAACTGGCTACGCGGGGTTGGATATAGTCGAGACCGACGATGCCGGCGCGGTATTGCTTCGCAAGCTTGCGGAACGCGATACGCGCCTTTTTGATGTTTCGCTTGCGCGGCAACATGTGCGTAGACCAGGTTCGATAGCCGGCGAAATCGACGCCGCGCGAAGCCGGGAAGTAGCTGGTCTTCGGGTTCAGGCGCAGGTTGAGCGCTTCGACTTCATCGGCCACAAAAATCAGGATCATTTCGGCGGCCCGCTTGTTGGGCGCAACGATGATGAAATCGTCCATGTAGCGCACGTACATGCCGATGCCGGCGTAATCCGTCACGGTATGGTCGAGCTGATCCAGCATGATGTTGGCTGAAAGCTGACTTGTGAGCGCGCCAACAGGCAGGCCCACGCCGTCATCGTGGCCGTAGGCCGCCGTGATCGTTCGCCACAGATTCAGCGTGTCGCGGCATGAGATAACTTTCTCGATGGCGCGGAACAGAATCGCATGATCAATGCTGGCGAAATACTTGCTTATGTCCGCCTTGATGACGTACGGATGCTCGTACCGGCGCTGGGCCTCGCGCAGCATCTTTTGCAAAGCAAAGACGGCGCGCTGTGCGCCCTTGTCGTGGCGGCAGGCGTAGCTATGGTTGATGAACCGTTTTTCGAATAGCGGCTCCACCACGCTGAACAGGGCATGATGAACAATCCGATCCTTAAACGGCGGGGCCTGAATGTTCCGCTGCTTCGGCTCCATGACGCGAAACTCGCGCGCGATGCCGGGTTGCCATGACTTCCAGATCAGGTGGTTGTGGATATTGATCAACCGCTCTTCAAGGTTTGCGCTGAACTGCGAGACCTCGCGGTGATACCTCTTGCCCATTCGGGCCGATAAATACGCCTTCCAAAGATTATCGAAATCAATCACACTGCTGTACAGATTGTTGTACGTCTTTGCCACTGGTGAACCTTGGTGATACTTGTGTTGCATAGGTGCCACCAGCCACGTTCCCGCTGGTATCCCGGTACTTGCCGCTGGTGACTTTTTATCTTCGTCGCGCCGATGGCGGCGCGTCTGGACAACCGCTCCGAAGGATAGGTACTGGAATGCGGCCCGTGAGCCGCAAGCTTCTGACCGTGAAAATCGTTCGCGAGGCGAGCGCCGATGTTCGTGTTCGAGTTGGACGCGGGGTTGTTGAGGTTCAGGCACCACAGCCCCGCATTGGACGCGTTCGTCCAATTCCCGCCCACAATCGAGAAAAACTCGCACTATCAAGCGATTGCCCATACCGCTATCCCGCCGATCTAAGCCAGCCACCAACCATGCGGCCAACTTCATTGACGTGATTCATCCACGTTGCATACTTGTGCGGGTTGATGTATTCCAAGCGCAGGCTCTTGGTGAGCCATTTGCGCAAGACTTCCACCTCTACGTCCAAATCCTGCAACGTGGTTTTTTTGTGATACCGCTTCCATCCCACAATCGTCAGGCGCTGAATGATGTTCATCGACGCTTGAATCTGCGAACACAGCAAATGCCGCTCTATCCGTGGATATTGCTGCAATGCCTTATGCGTGTACGTTTCCAATTCCTCAAGCTTTGCCAACAGTGCTTCATGCGGCGTTGGCTGCTTGTGAGATTTGGATTGGAGCGGGCTTTCGCCCGCCCCTTCGTGACTCAAGGGGCTAGACACATCACACCTTCGCGAGGCGAGCGCCGAGGCTCGTGCTCGAGTAGGACGCGGGGTTGCTGAGGTTCAGGCACCACAGCCCCGCAGGGGACGCGTTCGCCCAATTCCCGCCCACAAGCGAGAAAAACTCGCCGGCGCTGTTGAAGTATTGGTAGTCCGGTGCCGTGGCGTCGGTGTTGGTGGTGGGGCCTGTCTTGGCGATGAACACATCATCCAAGTCGAACCCTTCGCCCGAGGCGTCCATGAACGTAGTCGGGTAGGTTGCGCCCGTCATGTTCGGCGGATTCTGTCCGGTGGGAATCCATGAGCGGTTGCCGTCGCGATCCCACAGGTGAACCACGCCGTTTACCAGCTTCAAGCCATCCATCCAGCCCCAAACGTTGCCCCACAGGCCAGTAATGCCCCGATAGGTCGCCTGCATTACGTCAGCGGCGTCCACGTTGGCGGCGCTGCTGGTGTTGACGCGGCCTTGCCCGGTCTTCGTCTGGCTGTCCATCGTGGCGTTTTCGACCAAGTACAGCCACTGGATGGCGCTCCACATGTAGACGTTCCACAGGCCAAAGCCAGAGACGCCCGACACGTTGCGCGCTTGCGCGTCAGCCTGGAACTGAGTCAAGGTGCGGCTGACAGTCGGCAGTACGCCAGGCTTGGAATCCAGCTTGCCGCCGGTCATGCTGGCCTGATACTTGCCTACATAGAACTGGTCAATATCAGTGCCGTAATGGCGGAACGCGGGGTGCAGCGTGTAGCCTTCCAGGGCTTGGTCAGAGATCCACCATGCCGTTTTGCCGTTGTTCGCACCGCCAGAAATCACAGCCTTGCGGATATAGAACTTCGGTATCTTCATCATCGTCTGACCGTCGATCAGAACTTCTTGGATACCGCCCCAAATCGGGTGAGAGTTGAAGAAAGAAGCGCCAGGCGCAGCAACGGTATTGCCGTCTTCATCGACGTAGCCCCAGGCCCCGCCGTTTCCGCCCGTTGTCAGCAGCACCACGCCGGAGACGTTGGCGAACGCCGCCTTGGTGGTGATCTTCACTTCGGCGGAATACTCCGACCAGCCGCGCGCCGTGCCTTTGTGGCGGGCGCGAATGAAGTAGACCGTGCCGCCGGCTTCCAATTCGTTCGCGGGAACAACCCGGGAAAGCAGGTTTACCGCGTCTTCACCAGAATCCCAAACAGGGGTAGCCCATGTGCCGCCCGCTGCGCGGATTTGCCACTGGCTGGCCGCGTGCGTGTCTTCGCCGCCAACCGTTGAGAATGAGCCGGTTTGAAGCGTGGGGGTTTCGCCCACTTCGGTTGCATTGTTGGCGGGGGATACGAGAGTAGGAGCCGAAACATAGGAGAAAGACGAATCAGTGGTAAAGCTGGTGGCAGCGCTCCAGTCAGACCAAAGGCCGGACGAATCCATGACGCGAGCGCGGACGTAGTACGTGGTGTCAAGCTGCAGGACGGCGGCAGGCATCGAGTACGACAGGCCGGCGGCCTGGGTGCCGGAATCATGGAGAACGGCCAGGAAGTTCGAGGTCGTGGAGACTTGGAACTGAATGCCGGCCTGCTGGGTGCCGCCCGGGCTGGTGTAGTCGATGATGGCGAGCGTGGGCCGCTCCATGATCCCCGTCGCCCCATTGCCGGGCGCGGTGATAACGGGCATCGTCGGACGCATTTCGGGATTGGCAAAGCCGCCCAGGCCGGTAGCCGCCGACATGGAAACGATGTGCTGCAGAACCATCGGTTCGCCTTCCACGTCCACGCGCAGGTAGCCGTCGCCGCGCATAGGCAGGGCGTATTCGTAATCAGCGAAGCCGGCGGGAATATCGCCGCCCTGGCGACGCATCGACCACTTGCGCTCAACCCAGTTGGGATTCAGGCTGTCACGGAAGTACAGGCGCGCCAGGCCAGAGTTCAGCGTACGGCGAATGACGACCGCGCCGCCCTCTGCATCGCTTCCGATATTGACGGGCTTGGACAGCCAGATATTGCCAACATCCGCCTCCGCGCGGATCGACGGAATGATATTCATCGAACAGCGCGAAATGGTGCCGCCTTCGAAGTTTCGCGGCAGGTTGGAGTGCAGCCGCAAGCGGAACTCCGACAGGATGGCCTGGACGCGGATCAGAACCGAACCCGATTCATCGTGCAGCACGTAGTAATCGCCCACGGAAATACCGGCGGTCGATTCAACGTCTACGGAGTCGTCGCCGGAAACGCCTTGCGTGATGGCCGCGCCCTCGAAGTTGATCAGCGTGAAGCCCGGCCCCCACAGTTCCAGCGCAATGCGGTTATCACGGTACAGCCAATCGAGCGACACAGCCCGCTGAACGGATACCGCGCTGGTGCCGGAAATGCTACCGAATTCGGACTCCATCATGCCGAGGGCTTCGGCGATCTTGGTTACGCGCGCGCCGAGGGTAGGCTCACTACCGCGTGCCGTTTCGAGTTCGCTTTCAACGCCCTCTTGCCGACCATCAAGGCCCGCAAAGTTTTCGTCAATTTCAGCGTAGCGGGTATTCCAAAGAGCGGGAACCGCATCGGGTTCGTCATTTGGAATAGGCGTGATTTTTTCGTGGGTTAGCATTTAAGCTCCTTAATATCGCAAGGTGAGATTGATTCCGTACTGCTCGCCGTCTTCTTTGTGCTTGGGGGCAAACGTCTTGATGCCGCAAAGGTTTCCATCGGCATCGACAAGCGCCGCCTCCGAAACGGCGACGCCGATCAGTTCATCGCCATCGACAAGGCCCTTTCCAGTGACCGAATAGAAGTCTTCTTGAGTGACGGCGGCCAGGGGCTTGCGCAGGACTTCGTGAAAAAGCGCGGTCGCCTCTTCATCCGGCGATTTGGCCGTCATGTCTGCGTTGTGGCCGCCGTCGCCAAAAGCCATGAAGGCAATTGGCTTCATGACCATCAGGCCGGCGTTATGCGCGGCAAGCCGTCTGCGGTAAGCGTTTAGAGTGATGGCTTCTGACACAGCATCAATCCTTATTTACTTTGGTGATGAACATTTCAAAACCCATGTTTCGCGGGCCTCCCAGCTTCCAGTTGCCAGATAGAGAAAGCCGCGATTGCGGCGGCGGCAAAAGAATGGGCGGGCGATTTGGAATGATTTTGAATTGCCCAATGCGCGGGGATTCGCTCATTTTCCGAACCCGCAGCGTGTGCCGGCCATCCAGGCGGAATCGGCCCACGCGATTGACTGCGCCAAGCGCCCACGAACCATCCAGGCGGCGCGGGCGGCGCGTCATCTTGATTGGCTTGGGGGCATCAACGTATTGCGGAACCGGATCGGGCGGCAGCGTTTCCCGGCGGGCGACGTTGATCGTCACGTTCTTGATCATCGACAGGTTGCCGGACATGCGCCCAGGCTTGAGCCGCCAGCTTGACTTACCGCCGACGCGCTCACCCAGCCGGAACGACCCGAACGGGGCCGGCAGCTTCGTATAATCGCCGTCAGTGCCAAGCTTCCACTTGCCGGAAGGCTCTTGCGTGATGACGCGCCCCGGCCACGGATAGCGCTGCAGCACGTCCTTGCGCATCTTGAGGTCGCCATAGAACTGCGTTTCCAGCCTGAACGCGGCGTTCAGCATGAACTTGAATACAGGCACAATCCGCGCAGGAACCACCGAACGGATGATCTGCATCAGGTTCGCCACCGAACGCACGTTGACGCTGAAATCCAGGGCAATCTCTACGCGGCTGGTCAACACCATGCCGGACGTGTCGGGCATTCGGCCCTTTCTGGTTTCTTCCGCGCCCTCAATGCGCCGGCCAAGGCCCCATGTGCCATCCAGCTTTAAGCCAGGCTCCCCGACCTGATACAGCCACCAGGCGAAGATGGGTTTAGGCGCGTACAGCGCTTTGGAGTACGGGTATTCGCGATCCTGCCAAAGCTGGTTGACCTCGCAGGCATTGGGAAACAGCACTTGCAGGTACGTGCGCAGGAAATGCAGGCCCCGTCCCTGGCCGTCGCCGGCCTTCCAGGCGCGGTACAGATACCTCGTAGCCGATGATTCCCGGTCGCCCTGCATCAGCACCAGGCCATCGGAATTGATCGACCGGCGCACAAGATCGAGTGACCCGAGGTGCGCAGCGCCCAGCACGTTCGCGTCAAACACCTTGTCAGCGAACAGCTTGTCGTAGAGGTCGCAGAACAGACGGCGAAGATCGTCTTCAACCGGATTTGCGGCCGCACTTCGGCGCAGCGGTTCAAGCCCGGGCGCTTCGGCATTCTGAAAGCCGAACTTGCCGATGGGCCAAGTCACCTTGCCAAAGGCCAGCGCGCCGGTTTTCTTTTGCTCGATGATGGCCGCGCCATCAATAGCCGCCTCGCCCCGGGCGTCCATAACCTGACGGTCTGACGTGCGGCGCAGCTCACCATCAATAACCAGCTTGCCGGATACGGACACGCTTGCGCGCGGGCCGCCGATCAGCGCATCAGCGTCGATCAGAAGCACCCCGGCGGCCTCAACCGTAGCGGCGTCGGTGGATACCGCAACCGAACCGACAACAGGCTGTCGAACGATGCCGTTTAGCGTCGATCCGCTGACATATTCGCCAACCCTGAACGATCCGAACGGGGCCGGCAGCTTTACCCGCCTGTCGGTGCTGTGCGTGTCGTGCGAACGAGTGGCAACGACGCCAGATACAACCGCTTGCGCGGTTATTCCGGCCAGGGCGGGCCGATGCTTGGCGGCGACGTAGCCCTCATGCACGATCAGTTCCCGTTACCGTTGGTGAACGTCATCGTCGCGATGGCGATGGTCTGGCCCTTGGCGATGTTGGTGTTATTCAGGTTCATGTCGCAGCCTGAAATACCGACAGAGCCGTCGATATGCGCAACCCCGCCCGCCGTCACGATACGGAACCACGTAGCATCCGTACCGTCTCCCGCCTGGGTGGTGCCTACGCCGATTTCCAGCGGGTTGACCGTCAAGGTGCTGCCAACCGCTGGCGGCGCGAATGTGGCGCTGCAAGCAATCGAAGACAGCAATACTTGATCGGTAATCGCTGTGTCCGGGCTGGCCGGCTGTTCTCCGCTGTAGACGCGAACAACTGCATTGGCCCCAAGCCTGGCCGTGATCTGGTCTTGCTGCGCGGCCCGCAAAGCGGCTGAAAATTTGAGATTAAGCGCCATTACGCACTCCTAGATTTAGGGTTAACCGCCCCATGACGGGGTGGTGATATTTGCCGTTGTCACGGAAACGGTGAGGCTGTCTTCGGCCACGAATCGCCATATCTCGGGGCGCGGCTTATCCAGCTCTGAAATCGACACCTTGAGGTCTGCTTGCCCATCGGACAGCGCCGGAATCTGGCTTTTCAGCAGTGCGTACACGCGCTGGTACAGTGGCTTGTTGGAGCCACGGCGCGACGCTGCGGATTCCTCGCCGAACTCCTTGAGCAGCACGTCACGCATGGCGCGCTGAATGTCGCTGGACACGTAGGACGTGGACACGACCGCGCTTACCTGCATGGCGATCTTGGAGCGCACGGCGGTAAAGAAGCGCACCTTGTAGCTGTCATCGGCGGCAAGAATCGTTGCGCGTATGGCCTTCTGCGTAGCCGTCAAGTCGGCCTCGGCCACGGTCTCTGGTGCCGGGTCTGGCTGGCCTACCGCCGCCTCTTGCACCACGGCCTCTTCGCCGCCCTGGGATAGGCAGGCCACAAACAGAGTATTGATGTTGTCCCACGAAGGGCCGCGCGCCGCTTCCTCGGCGGCTTCGTTCCATACGGACAGGAACCGCAGGCTTGGGTACGCCTTGCGCACCAGCAAATCGAACTCGCCCAGGAACACGGCGGAATCGTCATACGTGGACGGGTAGCGCGCCAGGTCTCGCAGGGTCGCCATGTCCATCGGGTTTTGCCCGACTACGAGCATGGCATCCATCTGCAATTCGATATTGGCCTCAAGGGGCGAGCGGATATATTCGAACGAGAACGGCGATCCGGCAGCCACGTCAATTGCGCCGGACGTTCTGAATACCGTGATCGTGAATTCCTTGCCATCGGCAGGCTGAACGCCCACAACACCCTCGTACCCGAACCGGACATACACGCGCTGGCGGTCGTCGGCCTCTACGTGGTAGATGCGTTCGTCTGCCCAGCAATTTACGTATCGGTTTCGGTGCTCGAATTGCCCGGCGGAATCAGCCACGGCAATACCGCACAAGTGCGAATCATCCTCGGCAGGCGGAACCTGAATTGAGTAGAACGGAACGGAACCGAATACCCGGTGTTTGATGGCCGTTTGGTAGACCTGTGACGCCTCGAAGGTCACTTCCTCGCCGGGCAGGGAATGGGCGGACGTTTCGATCCGGTACGGGCGGCCAGCAGAATCCAGCACGGTTCGCCCGCTGTCGATCTGGAACGGCTCCGCACCCTTGTTGATGACGCGCACGCGCACGCGGCTGGGCGTTCCCTTGGGGATGATCCCGCGCATGGCGGAATCGGCCAGAACGGTAGAGTCGCGCGTTTTCTCGTACGGCTCCGCCATTGATGTTTCGACCTGCGCCGACAGCATGGACAGCATCGTCGCCATCGCATTCAGGTGCTGCAATATGCGCGGGTCGCCCGCCTGGTACAACGGCGCGAGATTCGGGTACTCATTGATCGAATCTTGGATTACCTGCTGTAAGTCTTGTTTCGTCAGCATGTCAGACCCCAGTAACTTCAAAAGTCCGGCCCGCTATCTCGATAATCAGGTCTTGCCTGTCGGGAGGCGTTTCAACGGAATAAAGGTTGAGCGCACCAGCCGGCAGCGCTTGAAGCGCAGGAATGTCTTCGCGCATCTTCGCCAGAAACGCATCAGCCGCACCATCCGCGAGCGGAAGTTGCAGCAGCGCTTTAAGGTCTTGCCCGTAGTCCGAACCCAAGTAGCCATTGACTTGGATTTGGAGCCAGTGCTCGACCATCGCGTGGATTTCAGTGCCGGTAATGGTTGCCATGCCAGCCATCGTATGGGTCGATAGCTGGCAAAAAGGGCTGGTTTTTCCGCGTTATCAGGACGAATAGCCGCCCGTGACAATGTGGGCAATGCGGCGGTCTCGAACGTCCTGGCCGGCGTCCGGCGGCGGCACGTTGACCTGGGGGGGCTTGCCGTTATCACCGCTCCCCAGCGGCACGGGAACCTTGGGCGCTTCGGCAATGGCCGGCGGGGCCGGAACCGATGGCGGGGTGACAGCCGGCGCAGATACCGTATGCGCTGGCGCTGCGGCCATCAGCACGGGCGACGCAGCGGGCGACGCGGCGGGCGAGCGATTATTCAGGCCGTTGCCGTAGTAATCCTCGGGATCAGGCCCATTGTTGGCCAGTAGCCTTGGGTCTCCGATCATCTTGTCGGCCCCGGGGGCAACGACTGGCACAATTGTTGACGAACCCCTGTGCTGATTGGCGATATAGCGCGGCTGATCGCCCGCTTCTGGCGCGGCGTCGGCCTGGGCCAGTGCCAGCAGCTTTTCCTTTTCCTGTGAGGCCCGATTTAGCGTGCCTTTCCTGACGGCAGCCGACGAACTGGCGAACAGCTTGTCGTTGTTCTGAATCTTGTAGTCCTGAATGGCCGACACGATTTCAGCATCGGACATTTTTTCAGTGTCGCGGCCCTTGAGCGCCTTTTCGATCAGGCTTGTTTTGCCGCCGAACTGTACGGACGTGCTCCAAATGGAATCCTTTACCGCCGCGCCGCGCCCGGACAGGTCAATGCCGGACTTTTGCAGCTTTTCCATTTGCGGGTCAAAGTGCGTCTGCTTGATGAAATTGTGCTGTGCATCGCCGAATGCTGGATCGTCCTTGGCTACCTGCTTCCACTTTGCATTGAACTCCTTTGTGCCGGGCGTCATGCCCTTGAACTGTTCGCCGTACTGGGTCGAATCAAGGAATTTTTGCAACGTGCCGGTCTTGGATGCAAGCTGATAAGTGCCGTAGGACGCGCCCCCAAAATCCCCCTTGCCGGTCGATACGGTGGCCGCGCCGCCCTTGCCGGACTCGAACAGCTTGGACGTTTTGCCCAGTACCCAATCCTTGGCCGAGGTGGCCTTGTCGCCCACCCAGGCCGCGCCTTCCCTGGCGGCATCAACGGCACGCCCGGCCCCGGCCTTCACGTCAATGCCGGTCTTTTCCTTGACGTAATCGTTTGCGGCATTGCCGGCGCTCTTGACTGACGCTATGGCGCTGGCCGCCACTTCCTTGGTGCTGGCTACGGCAGCCTTGGCCGTTTCCTTTACGTCAACACCAGTCACGTCCTTGATGTAGGCGTTCGCTTGGTCTCCCTTGTCCTTGACCCAATTGAACGCCTCGCCAGCGGCCTTCGTGACGTTCCCCCACAGCCCCTTGAGGTCGCCAACCAAGCCCTCCCACTTCGATTGCATCCCCTTGGTCAGGTCGCCCCATTTCGCGCTGAATCCGTCAGACACCTCGTTCCACTTACTGGTGAAACTCGCCATGCCGGTATCCCAGCCATTGGAGATCCATGTGGTCGCGGCTTCCCACTTTTGGGAAATCATGCCCCCAATGTCGGCACTGCGAAGATCGGCCACCCAGCCGCCCACGGTTTCGCCGACGACCTGCCCGGCCTTGTCGCCAAAGAACATGCCCGCCGCGCCGCCCACCACGCCGCCAATGGCCGCGCCGATAGGCCCGCCTAGCGCGCCCACGGCAGCGCCAAGCTTTGCGCCGGCCCACATGCCGCCCAGCGTTCCGGCCAGTCCGCCAACACCCTTGCCGGTCTTTACGTCCTTTTCACCACGGCTCAATGAATCGTCGCTTTCGCTGCTGAATATGTCGAAAATGTTGCCGGCGCTGGCAATCAGGCCGCCCAGGACAGGGATTTTCTTCAACAGCATGGCCGCGCCGGAGGCTATTCCACCCTTGGCGAACAGGCCACCAAAGAGGCCGCCGCCACCGCCGCCACCGCCTTCGTCCGGCTTCTTCTCGATTTCCTTGAGCGTCTTGTTTGTTGCCTTGGAAAACGCCGTCTCTTCCTTTCGGAACGAGCGCAGTTCACCGAATATGCGCCGATACCAGCGCTCCTTTTTCTTTTCGCTCTTGTCGCCGCCCAGGCCCTTGAGGGCGCTGTAGCCCTGGCTAAGCGGCTGGGCAATCTCATTGAATGCCTTGACGGTCGGGTCGGCCTCTTCAATCCCACCAGCCGATCCCGATACCGCAGCACTCAACCGCTTGACCAGTCCAGTTACCGCCGTTGATTCGCCGGGGTCTCGCGGCGGATTGTTGCCGTGATTGTTGTCGCCCCCAGGCTGCTTTCCAGCGCCGGCGACGAATCGCCCGGAGGCGTCGCGCCTGGCGGTCGGGCGAACGGCCTGGGCGGCTGATCGCGCAATAGCCGCCTTCATGGCCGCTTCTGGCACGGCGCGCGCGCGCGGCTGGGCAATCTCATTGGATGCCCTGGCGGTCGGGCTATTGCCTTTCTGGCGGCCATTGCCGAACCGGGCCGCCGCCGGAATGACGGTTCCCCTTGCGGATGGCGTGGCTACTTCGCGGCGCGCTGGCGCGCTGGCGCGCTGGCCCGGGCGCTCCGCCTTTTCAGACCTCGGGGCGGACAGAATCTGGCGGATAGCCGCCACATCGGCCTGTATCTCACCCCAAATATCAATAGCCCTGGTCAGGTCTATGGGGTCTCCAGTCAGGAACCCATCGTCATCGTGCTTGAGCATTTACTTTCTCATGAAGGTGTCGAGCTGGGTAAACGTCATTTGGACTTCTTCAAGCCCGTCTTCCCGCCTCGAAAGGCTTACGTCAATGTTGGCCGGGCGAAACAGGCCAACGTCTTCATACCCGCCCTGGTTGCTTCCAGAGGTGACGAAGGCGTGAACGATCTTGACGCCAACCGCATAGCTGGCCGGCGGGCCTATCGTGCCGTCTCGGGCCACGGCTGCGCCGGCATGCGCCATGAACCACCGCTTGATGAACCCACTCTTGTCATCCATCGTCGTGATGCGTAGTTCAATGGGGTCGCTTGAGTTCACAGAGTCGGTGTAGGCCGCGCCCAGCTTGCGCTTGTCGCCCGACAGGATCATGGGCGTGTACTCAACATCGGTAACGAACAGGTTGAACCGGCTGGACACGTCGCCCTGCAGCGGGCTGTCAATTTCAATCAGAAACAGGTTCTTGCGCGCAAACTCGGTGGCGCGCGACTCGTCGTGAATGCGCTTCGCTTCGCTCGGGCTGATACCGCCCATGAGCGGCGTGGGCGTACCCCAATAGGCCGCCTGCGAGGCAATGCCGCCCATGCCCGGGAAGTACTTCGACAGCAGACCGGAATCCAACAGGCGCACGGCTGCGCCCTCAAAGTCGCCACTCAACACGTCGCCCAGCATGCCGCCGCCGGTATTGATCATCTTCGCCATTTGCGGCGAGATATGCTTGTTGATCATGTTCTGCGCGGCAGTGTTCGCCATGTTCGCGCCGTACTTCGTGACGGCTGTAGCAAGCTTGCCGCCGCCAAGCGCGGACGCGACACTGGATGACGCACTGCCAACGGCGGAACTGATGCCGCTCTTTATTGAGCCAAGCAGGCCCTTTGACGACAGGCTTTCAGCGACGTTGTTGTAGAGGCTCAAAACCGCCCCCCTGAATCATGCCCCCCGTCTTCGGGCGGCTTCGCATTGACGATGCTGGCAAACAGCTTGGCCTGGTCGTCATCGACCATCATGGTTCGGGATAGGAACGATTCCATGATCTGTTCGCTTGCGCCCAGTTCTTTCATGGTTTGAAGGGCCTGGGCCAGCATCATGCCGGAGTTCATGGCGTCCGCGCGCGTGCGCTGCTTTTCTGCCTCAAGGGCCGAAATGGAACCGTAGAAGTTGATCGTCCAGGGGCGCTCCCCGGCGGGGAACACCACGCCGTAGCGGCGATAGGTGTGAATATCAATGATCTGGTTGAAGAATTCCGACAGGGCCACGCGGATAATGCGCGCGCGCTCCGCCGCCGCTGCGGACACGCGGAAGAATCCGCCATCGCCCAGGCCGCCGGCAAGCTGATCGGCAAATCCCAGCATGGACAGGTCAACGCCAAGCGCTCCGGCAAGCAATCGTGCATGCAGCATCACGTCTTCGATGCTGATATTGTTCGTCCGGCCCGTTTGTGTCTGGCCGCTCACGTTGATCAGTTGCTTTTCACCAAAAACGGGTATCAGGTGCCGGATACGCTCCATTACCGGGCGGCCATTCTTTACGGCGGTCTCCGATAGCTCCTTGGACTTGCGCAACATGCCCGTGACGGACTTGATGAACATTTCCTGTTGCTCTTTGGTCATGGAATCCATGTTGACGCCGTACATTTGTTCGTCAATTGAATCCATCCAGCGCTGACCAACCAGGCCCATAAGCGAAGCTGAAAGGTTGTCGTAGGCCTCTTCTGCGCTGTACAGCAGCGATCCGCCGGCCATGGACGGCATGATCGGAAGCGCGTCAATATCATCTTCCTTGAGCGCTATCCTGATCGACTTTTCATAGACGCCATGCTGGGGAACCCATTGGGTGCGCGGCATGCGCAGGCGCGCAAGCTGCGATACGTCCAGGCGCTCGAAGTTTCGCTCCCCGATGTAGACGGCATAGCCCACGGTGCGGCTACCGCGCTCGAACGGCTGCACAAGCTGCGGTCGCACCAGTTCATCTATGTACAGGTCAACAATGCCGCTCTGGTCGGCGTAGATACGCGCGTAGCTATCCCCAAACGATGCGCCCGTGTAGGCGGTCTGGAACGCCACCTTGTTCAGAAGCGGGCCAATGTCGCGCGAGATTTCGTCAACCACGTTCGCGACGCGCTTGTTCTTTTCGGCATCCGGGGTCTTTTCCACGAACACCAGTTGCCCGCTGGTCTCATGCCCGCCCAGGGCGGTAGTGACAAGCAGCGACATGGCGGTAGAGCAAATCGGGTCGCTCTCCATGTAGGCCCATTTGTGATAAATGGACTGCCGGGTTCTGGCCAGCTTTTTGCCGGAACCCAGCAGGGAAGCAACGGTGGTGGTGCCAGCGCCGTACAAAAAGGTGTCGGCCTGGTTGATTTCTTGGGCCGGCGCAATGTTGGATGCCGCCCAGCGCTTCGCGCCTATACCCGTCATACGGGATAGGAGGCCTGGCTTTTTCAGGGCGGGGTTTTTCTCGGACATGATGCGCCATTCTCGAAACAATGGCTTTCATCGTATGGCCCGCCCTATATGTCGATCGCGCTCTTTTTCCGAACGTGGACAGCAACGGCCAATGGCCGCCAAAAAGGCGGCCCTATGGTCAACAGCCCGACGAAATTAGATGGGCTGGATCAGGCTGTTTTCAGTCTCCGAGTCATCCAGCACATAGAATTCCCCCGCGCCGAACAGGTCGAACTCGCGCGTACCGGCAAACATGGTTGCGTCGTACAGGGCGCGGAACTCGAACGCAGCCGCAATGGTCAGGTCGCCGTCAATCTGCCCGCTCAATTTGCGAACGCTGTAGGCCGATGCCAGCAGGCCGTCAACCTCGGGGCCATACAGATAGCCCCGGTCGATCAAGATGGATTTCAGCGCCCACCAGTAGGGGCCGAAGCGCAAGTATCCGCCCGGCTCCTTTCTCACGTCGCGGTCAACCAGCGCCGTGATGAATTGCGAATGGCTTGGCTCCGTATAGCGCTGGCGGTATTCGGTTCGATAGGCTTCCAGCCGGTCGGCAATGCCTGGCTGGGGAAGGTAATTGACAAATTTCATGATGGCGGCCCTTATGCGATTGTGATGCTGTTGCGACGAACGCCATCTGCATGAGTATCAAGCAGGCGATCATAGACCTTGCGGGGAACAACCCAAGAGTTTTGCGGCGCGGATGGCAGCGAACGGTTGGGGTATTTCCCTCGGAATATAGCCTTGATCCCCATGGAAAGGGCAACGCTCTTGATGGTGTCCTTGAATGCCTTGGTGTCACCGATAATCGCCACCAGCTCGTTAGGGTCGCCCCCGCTGGGCTGGGCCGCCGGTTCCTGCGGCTCTGGCACAACTTCCGGTTCAGGCGGGGTAAGCTGCGCCTCGCGCCGGCGCATCATGGCCGAAAACTGCCATGGCGCAAGCGTGAACCACGCCTCATTCGGGCCGATTTGCATGGCCTTGTAGTGGCGCGCAAGGAAGTCTTCCGCCAGCGCGTCTATTGCCTCGACGGTATCGACGGCTTCCAGCGCCGCATTGAAGGCCTCGGCGGATGGCGCGCCTATCACCCTGTCCAGGGCATTGGCAATGTGCTTGGACGAATCGCGAACTCCAAGGATCTCCGAAGCGGCGACATAGGAAACCTGAACGCCATGGCGGATGGCGTAGGCCACCAAATCCGAAGCAAGCTGCGGCGAACCCACGTAGCCGCCATCAGACTCTACCGCGTCGGCCTCGAAGATGGCGTAGTTGTCCTGAATCTCAACAATCCCGCGCTGTTCGGTGGTGATCCGATCAAGCAACGGATCGCCCTGCGTTTCACCACGGTACAAGTGCGGGAACATCGGCTCGGCAAAGCGGATGGTGCGCGCCTCGGCCTTCATCTTCGGCCTGGCCTGCAGGGCATCGCGCACATCGGTATTGAACGAGAAATACCCTTGCGCGCCAGAGGTCAGCGCGCCGCCCATGCGGGCAATCAGCGCGTCGTCTTCCTTGGCCGCCCGGGCCACGCACGCGCGATAGTCGGCATGCTCTTTGGCAACAATGTTGCCGGTCAGCAGAATGTCGGCATTGGCCGTGTATTTCCGGCCGCCTTCCACGTCCAGGCGATACGCCTTGTCAGAAGACTCCATGATCCAAAGGTTATCCAGGCGATCAAGCACGAAATCACCGGCACCGACAATCTGCCCGCGCACCACGCGCGCCTGCCCGCCCTTGACCTGCTCGATGCGATCATCCTTGACGCCCGCCGGGCCGCACAGCTTGGCCGCCTTTTCTTCGGATTGCTTGGCGAGTTGCTCGGCTGTCGATATTTCGATTTCCCAGTCTTGCGAGACCGGGCCATCCTCGACCACTTCAAACTTGAGGCCGTAGTACCTGTTGCCGTTGGCGACGTTCGATACGGAACTGATGACCTGCTCGCGGTCGATGCCCTTCACCTCGTACGAGCCGCGCGTGCGCAGCATCCAGCTACTTTGGGAAAGGGCTTTTTCCAGCGTGTCGTATGAGCCGCTACCGTCGATACGGATGCTTGCCCGGATAGGTTCGGCCAGCTTTTCGTAAGCGGCCTTGGCCTTGTTCAGGGCGACTTGCGCCCGAGAAATGCGGCCTTCATCCTCGGCTTTCTCGGCAGCAGCAAGGCGCGCCTCGGCCTTTGTCACCAGCAGGTAGGTTTCTGCCGCGTCGGCCACACGTTCAGCCAGGAAGCTACCCACGTTGGGGTAACGATCCACGATGGCGCGCTGGGCAATCATGTTCTGCACGTTCGATGCCAGCGCTTCCTGTGCGGCCCGGCGGCGCTCTTCGGCTTCGCGCGTGGCGATCCGCTCTTGCACGCGGCGCATGCCTTCTTCGCTCCCGGCGGCCTCGGCCAGCATTTCAATGTCCTGGCGCGACATGCCGGCGGATACCTGAACCTTGTTGCCCGTGCCGGACATGAGTTCACCGATCCAGTCAGATTTTTTGCTGACAATTTGCCGCTTGTACTGGTCAAAGGTGCCGATGGCGTCATAGAAGTAGGCCCGCACCGCGTCAACCACGTTGCCCTGGCGCGCGCCGCGCCCGTTGCGCTGGTGGATGCTGTCGGGCGTCCAGCCTACCGTCAGGTGGTGGATGGCCTGCGTTCCTTTTTGCAGGTTGATGCCCACCTCGGCCTTTTTGTTGGCGATGATGACGCGATAGCGGTTGTCTTCGCCGTTCGCGTTGAAACCGTCCTGAATGTCCTGCATGTCCGCCGGGTCGCGTACGGCCTCGCCGTTGATGATCGAAATGGCGCTGGCGCTCACGCCGGCCCGCGTCGTCAACAGCAGTTTCAGCTTATTGTGCAGGCCCAGCATGTCGCAGAAAACAAGCTGCTTGGCCGCGCCGCCCGCGCTCGGGGTGGCCTGTTCGCGCTGGAAATTCTCCAAGAACGCGGCGATCTTCGGCGGGATCGTGGCATCCAGGCTCAAGCCCAGCTTGTCGGCAATCTTGATGAATTCGAGCTGCGTAGAGTACGTTTCCGTGTCGATTACGATCCGGTCGTCGTCAATCTGCGCCGCCACCTTGACCGTCAAAACCTCGTAATCGTTGTCGCCAGACTTCTTGATGACCCGCTTCACGATGTTTTCGTCTTTCAGAAGCGGGGTGCGCCGGCTGCGCTCTTCGCGTACCGCGCGCTTGTTGAACTGCTCTACCGCCTTTTTGGCCTTGGTCGCGTCCGTGATCAGGAACACGGTGGACTGGTCGGCAAGCTCGGGGTCAGCGATCAGCTTTGTGACCTTGTTGATGAAGTTGAACGGGTGCGCCAGCAGTTCCAGCGTTTCGCCCGTGCGCTCCATTTCGGCGTGGACGGCGGCCTCTTCCTCGGGCAGCACGTCCTTTTCCCGCTGCATGGCGGACGCGGCAGAGTAAACCGCCTGCAGGCGGCGAAGCTCGGCCATGATGGGCGGCTCGGACAGCGAAACCGGCACCGGCACCGGGTCAATGCCAGGCACCTTCAAGCCCACTTCCACGGCGGAGCGGATAGTCGCAACTTCGCCCAGGACGTTGCGCAGCAGGGCCGTATTGTTCAGGCCACGGAACACGCGGTTCATGCGCTCGACGCCGGCCAGCGACGTGGTGGTTTCTTCGGAAATGTCGCAGAACGCCTCCATGAAGGCATCCGCGCCGCGCACGCCGCCCATCCGGCGGTTTACCTCGGCCTCGCCAACGGCCAGCGTCAGCATGGAATAGATTTCCAGCGGGCTATTGGTGATCGGCGTGGCCGTCAGGGCCAGCACGCCATCATTCAGCTTGCTTTGGCCGCGTATGTACCACGTCTTGATTTGGGCGTCCATGCCACGGTTCGAGACCGTGGGAGCGGACAGGTATTTCGCGCCCTGAAAGTCGGTGGTGGTCTTGGAATTCTTGTAGGAGTGGGCTTCGTCAATGACGATGGAGTCCACGCCCATGTCTTCGAAGAACGGCACCGCAGCCGATCCCTTGCCCGCGCCCTGGACGGCCTTTTCAAGCTTGCCCTCGGTCTTGACGGATTCCGACTTGCTGGTAATGCTGCTCGCGTCGAACGATTCATCAACAGTGGTCAGGTACTGCGCATAGGACTCGCGGGTTTCCTCGCGCAGCGGGATCATGCTGAACGCTTCCAGCGTCATGTAAATCTTGCGATGCTCGTTGTTCAGGATGGCGTTCAGGTCGCGCACGTAGTTGGACGAATTGACGGTGGCCGTGCCATCCTCGGCTACGTCCATGCCCACAAAAAGGCAATCGGACGTGTCGGAATAGCAGGCCATCGTTTCCTTGCGCCAGTTCGTCAGCGTGGCGTTTGGCACCACAAAGAACGTCTTGCGCTTTACGCCGATGGCGTGAATGTGCTGAACGGCGGTCAGGGCCGTGAAGGTCTTGCCCAGGCCCACGTCGAAGCCAAGGATGCCGGACATGCGGCGCGCGTACTGGCGGATGGCCGCGTTCTGATAGCCGTGCGGCTGGAATGCTGGGTTCAGACCCGGGATTTCCAGCGGGCTTTCATCGTCCGGCTGGCGGAAGTACAGGTTCTCGGGATCTGCAAAGCGGCTGTTCAGTTCCGCCTGGATGGCCGGGTTCGCGCGCGCCCAGGCGTCAAACTGCTGGTTGCTCGATGAAATCAGTTCGCGCAGGCGTTCTACGCGGCTACGCTCCACCTCGGGGTCGTCTTCCTTTTCGGCCTGGGTGGTGCGGGTGCTAAGCGTGCCGTTCTTGATGTAGTCGGCAAACCGGCGCATATTGCGTAGCTGTTCGCTGTTGCGCGCCAGCTTGCTTTGCGTCTGGTCGAACCGCACCTCGGGGCCGTCAGCGCCGCCCACCAGCAGGGAAAAGCCCGGGTCAACGTACTTGCGCAGGAATTCCACCTTGCGCGCAATCTCGATGTAGGGCGATGACAGGTTGAAACTCAACTCGCCCACGTCCGTCTTGACCAGCCGGCCCTCGGCGGCCTGGCGCTGGGCTACCAGCTTGGCGCGCAGGGCTTCATCTTCAACCGCGAGTATTTCGGCATTCGTGCGCGCAAGGAACTCGGCATAGTTGCCGGCGTAGTAGTCGTCTGCCGACATTGCGCCCTGGCCGTCAGCGGACACGCACCAGTCATCACTGACGAACGGGTCGAAGTCCGCCCCCATGGTTTCGCGCAGCACGGCCAGCGGGATGAAGCCGTTTTCGTCGGCCTGCTCGTATTTGGCCCGCTCGTACTGCTGGGTAGGCGTGAGCGGCGTGGCCTCCACCTGGGCGGGCGCGGTTCCCGTCCAGCGCGGCGTGAATTCATCGCTGCGCACGGTATACACGACGCCCGGGGATAGCAGCTTGAGCGCGTCCTTGATGTTGGACGGTAGCGACTTGGGAAGCTTGCGGGCGGCGCGCGCGGCCACCTTAATGTCGGCGGTCAGGCCCGGGTAGGATTCTGCGTAGGCGAACGGCTCTTCGCTGGAATGGCTCTGCAGCGCTTCTTGCAGGGCCAGGGCGGTACGAATGACGCTGTACGCCTGATCCCGCTCGGCCTCGGGGAACTGCGAACGAATGGCGCGCACGGCGGAATTCAGCCATGGCGGGATGCTGTCGTAATCGGATCGGGCCGCCAGGCCGTCAACCAATGCGCTGGACTCGGCCCAGCCCGTGCGCGAACCAAGCGCGTCCAGGGCGGTCGATACGCGAAGCAGGGTATCGGCCTGGGCGGCGTCGCCCTCGGGGGCCTTGACCGCCACAAACGTACCGTCGCGGTACTGGTATGTCACCCCGGCGGACGTAACGGTGTCGCCGTTGGTGTACGTGATGGCCCGCGTTTCAGCGGCCCCCAGCGCTTCCCAGTTGATGCGGGATTCACCGAAGCGGCGAAGCAGGCGCGATATGTTGCCGATGGAGTCATCATTGACGACGCGCTCGACCTCGCCCCAGCGGCCCGTACCGATGGCGGTCTCGCCCAGGATGAACCGGCGGCCTTCGTCTTGGAAGTACTTGCCCTCAAGGAACGGTTCCCATAGGACGTTGGCAGAACGCAGGGCATCCGGGTTCTGCTGCTGCAATTCAGCAATCTTGTCGATGGTGTCATGGTCGAACTTGCGAAACACCAGCACGTCCGTTACCACGTCAGCGCCGCCGGCCTCGAACATCTTATTGGGCAGGCGGTACGCGCCCATGAATTCGGCTTTGAGCGACGCGGCAAACCGCAGCTTCGATTCTTTGGCCCCACGATTGGACACAAAGCCCTTGGAGCAAATGAAGGCGGCCAGCCCACGGGGGCGCAGCTTTTCCAGCGAACGAAGGATGAAGTAGCCTTCCAGCGATTCATGCTGATAGCGTTCGTCCTTGAATCGTTCCTTGCCGCGCGCGGCCACGTCGCCAAACGGCACGTTCGTTACCACGGCGTCGTAGATTTCGTCCGGCGTGTTGGCGGCCACGGACTCGAATGCGCTGATTGTGACGTTGTTTTTGGCGTTGATAAGCTGGTTGATCCGCCCGGAGGTCTGATCCAGTTCGACGGCATCAATTACCGCGCCATCCGGGGCCGTAGCGCCGAATATGCCCGTGCCGGCGCTCGGGTCAAGAACCTTGCCGCCCTCGAATCCCATTTCAGCCAGCAACGACCAAACGCCAACGGCCAGGGGCTTCGGGGTGTAATACTCGTACTGGCTCCCCACCTTGCCATCAGCGCCTGTCATGCCACCGCCATTGCCCGAATACTGGGCGAGAATCCGGCGGTGTTCGTCCGTGACTTCGGCAATGGCCCCCATTTCGATCTGCGAAAGCAAATCCATGGCGTCCCGGTTCGCGCGCTTGCGCTGGGAAGCCTTGATGTCGGGGTTGAACTCGAACAGGGTTGCGGGCGGCGCGTCCGGCTCATTTACAATGGCCGGCGGCTCTTCCTGGGCTGTGACGGGTTCTGACGGCTGACCATGCTCAAGGGGCGCAGCGGTAGCGCCGTTCAGCTTCTGCACGATTTCACGCATGCGAACGGCCAGCTTCAATTTCTCCATCAGGTCTGACGGTTCATCGCCAAGCTGGCCCATGCTGCGCAGCAGGCCGGAAAGCTCGCCAGCGAGGCGCAAGGTCTCGATGGAGGGCATTCCGCTTACCTTGTCCAGGGCAACGCCAGAAAGCGCCAGCGTTGCCGCCTGGATAATTTCACCGATTGCCGGCGGCTCCTGCATTACTTCTTCGGCTGTGAGGTCGCCGGCATGTTGCGTCATTTGGTTAGGCTCCAGAAAGGGCGGCGCTGGCCGCTTTGGTCATCTGTGCGATGTAAGCGCGGGTAGCGTCAGCCCAAAGGGCCTCCATTTCCTGATTACCGGCGTTTTCATTGCGAATGGCCTCAAGCTTCGCAGGTACGTCGCCGTCCAAAGCGTCCGTTTTTCCTTCAATCACAGCTTGAAGGAACGTTTTCGCCTGACCCTCTCCCGATGCTTCCGCCTGGGGTTCTGCCTGGGCCTCTGCGCGCGCGATCAGAAACGCGGCATAGTCCATGCCGGTCTTCGTGGTTTGCCGCTCTTCGAGGTATCGCCCGTCTTCCGCCTCCAAGCGTCGGCGGCCATCATGGGAAACGACCTTGTAGCCGTCAGCTACGCGGCTATCCACCAGCGATTTGCGCGTAATGACAGCCCCGGCACTCTTTACCTGCGCTACGAGCGCCAGCCTTGTCCTCTCGGCGTTCGCGGGCGTCATGCCGCTGGTGAATTCGGCAATCTCTGCGTTGACCTTATCGGCTTGCTCGGCTGCTCTGGCGTCTCTTTCTGCGCGAAGGCGTCGGGTCTCTTCGGCCTCCGCCTGCTCTGCCGCATATTCAGGCGTCAGTCGGTATTCGTCCGTCTTGATCGTGTCTTCTATATCGTCCACGCGATACCGGCGAACCTCGCCGCTGCCGTCTCCCCCAAGGGTCTCAACCTCATACATGTCTCCCGTGGGGTGCTGAATGCGCTGCGCAATACGCTGGCGGCCATACGTTGAATCCCACTCGCGGCCAATGTTGGGGTCTGCTGGCGTTTCGATCATGGCAATGAGCCAGTCGATCATGCTGGGCGCATCGTCATCGGAATACATGGCCGTGATGCCGCTCGGCGTCTTCACGCGGTCGCCGCCATCCTCGCCCACGAACACCATGGCCTTGCCGTCGCCGCCCATGTCGATTCGACCGATGACGTTGCCGCCCTTACGGATTTTGCCGACATACGACTGTTCGCCCGCCGAATCCAGCGCAGCATCTGGCGTATGCTCTACGATTTCTTCCAACGGTTCGCCATCGGACGCGAAGGTCTGGCCTATCTCGCCTTCGTCAACGGCGAATTCGGCCAGAATGTCCATGGCTTCACGAATGCTTGCGGCAACGTCTTCCTCAAGCGCCGCCTGTTCGGCATTGCCCTCGGCGGCATTGATCGGCGCATTGTTCTCCACCACATCGAGCGCGACTTGAAGCTGGGCCACGGCATGGCCCACATCGTCAAGGACGGTTCCGCCAAAGAATCCCCATTCGACGCTTGCGCCGTGGCGTTTGGCGGCTTCATCCATGACCCGTGCGGATTGGAATGGCGAATAGTCGGATTCATCCACCGAGGCGCTTAGCCAGGCCTTGAACTCCTTTGAGGCGTTCTCGAACTGGTAGGCGGCATCAACAGACGCCGCCTTTTCGGCGTCTTCGTCAACCGGGGCGGAAATGTCAGCGCCCACGGCTTCCAGCGCCTGGCGTAGGCCACCAAAGATAGCGGCATCGCGGAAAAACGCATTGAAGGCCTTGGCGCGCGTAACGGTGCGCAAGGCGTTGCCATTTTTCATGCCGTACGTGGTCGCAGCGCCACGCTTGCTTGTGCCGATTTCTTGATAGCCTTCCGCAAACGCATCAATGACGAACTTCTGGCCAGTAACGATGCCGGAATCTGTTTGCACCTTCACGCTGTTCAGGAACGCCCATCCGTCCTTCACATTTTCAAGGTCTCGGCTCGCCTTGCGCTCGGCATCCTTGTTGGCTTGAATCTCTGCGCGCTGTTCAGGCGATATTCCTGCCCATTCGTCAATCTGGCGGGCGCGCTCTTTTTGGGTCTTGCCAAGCTTGATGCCGGTTGATCGGGCAAATACCTCTGCGCTGGCCTTGTTTCTGTCGCTACCAACACTGGCAAGAATTCGGCGCAGGTAATCCGCATCCTTGCCGTCAATGGCATTAACAAGGCGCATAATCCATTCGCTACGCCCGCCCACCTCAATACCATGCTTTCGATATATGGCAATGGCGGCACCGGCCAGCGGCGCGTCATCAGGCAATGCGGCGAGTTCCGCCGCGCCCGCTTCCTGTAGCTTTTCCTTCGCAATTGCACGAAGGCGGTCAACCAATTCGCGATACGCCTGGTTGGCGGCGCTGTTGGCGGCGTATTCAGGGGTATCGTGCAAGATAGACAGGCGGGAATCCCATGACTTGATGCCGGCGGCCTCAAGTGCATCGCGCGCCCGGAATATGTAGCCGTCTTCGCCCCTCGGGTTTACGGCATCGCCCAAGCGGCGCTCTTCGGCCTTGGCCTGCTCTGAATCCGCAATCGCCTCAATATCTACCGAAGCCACCAGGGCGTTTATACGCTCGGCCTCTTTGCCCCATGCCTTGATGTAGGCATCAATAAGCGCCTGGTGCTCATTCTCGGGCGTGTCCGCTGGCGTTTCCTCGGTCTTTTCCCCGGCCGCTTCTGCCAGTTCGGCAAGCAAGGCATCCGGGTCAATATCGGCAACGCTGGTGGTGTCTTCGGATACAGTGTAGCCAGCCGCGCGCATCCGATTCGCCGTCTCTTCGGCGTGTTGCGTGAGAACCTTTGCGGTTCCATCCGTCTGCTCTGCAAGCTCGCGCCAGGCATCTTCCCCGGCTTTCGTGTTCGCGTAGAACATCGTGAACATTCCGTCCACGGCCCGATACGACAGATCCGTTTTGACCGGCGTTTCGGGCTGATCAAGTTTCAGCGTACCCGGAGCCGCAGCCGATTCTTTGGCCCACGCCTCGGTTTTCGCGTTGAACTCTTTCGCCGCCTCTGCTGCATCCTTATCGCGGCAATCCATATCGAATACGGTCTCCATGCCTGATTCCAGGGATAGATACCGCTGATTGCCGGAATTGAACACGCCAAAGACAATGCGCGATCCGCCCGGATTCAGTTCGCCGCCGGCGGTAGCGCCCCCAACGTCCTTCTGAACCGACAGTTCGTTTTCTCGCGTCCAGCCGTGCGCCGTAACCAGCATGCCCAGTATTTGCACCGAGTAGTGCGGCTCTTCGATGGGCGCGAACGTCTGGTCGTTGCTGAAATCATGCTCACCAACCGCATACCTTGATGCATTGCCAGGCTTAAAGAAGTACGGCACGCCGTCTTTTTCGACGTACACGTTCTCCGCGCCCACTTCGTCAATGCGCGCCACGCCAAGCGCTTGCAATTTCTCTTGCGTGTCGATTTCGCTGGCCTTAGACCAGTCGATTGCCGGGGCCGCCGCCGGTTCCGGGTCTGCCCCCATGACGGCGCGCGCAGCATCCTGCGGGCTGCTCTGCTTGACCCATTCAGCATCCACGGCATCGGGATTGACCTCAATTGCGCCCTGCGCATCCGAACGGCTCATGCTCCAGCCGCTTTCAATGGCCTCAAGAACCGATTCCTCCCACACGACGCGGGCAGACCGGACGGGGCGGCTTTCGGCGGCGATCTTCGCCACTTCCAATTCCCGCTGCGCCTGGGTCAGCTCCGTTTCAAGCTGGGCGATTTCGGTTTTCAATCCCTCGATGGACTGCATGCGGTCGGCCCGTCGGGCGTTCGCGCGCGCGAAGGCCGCGCTGTTCTTTTCGGCCAGCTTCATGATGCGCCGCGCCACTTCCCGGACATTCAGATCATTGCCGCGCTCGGGGGCAACGACAATCGTTATGTCCTTTTTGTTCAGCATCCACTTCCACGACACCAGTTCATCGGTCGGGGCAATGCGCGTGGGCGTTACGTCCGGGTTATGGAAAAACACGGACACGGTTTGGCCGTCCGAAAGCTCGAACACGGCGGCCACGTTGGCCGTGCCGCGCTGCTTGAACGGCTCGGTAATCTGCAAGGCCGAAGGCTTCACGGTCTGGCCGGCGCGCTCCATGACGCTGCGAATGATGTTCATCTGGCGCTCAAGGCGCTGGAACGGCACCACAAGCGCGTCCAGGGTCATGACGCTATCGGCATCGTCCATAATCTCGGCCACGGTTACGGAGTCAAGCAACAGCCCGCCCGCGTCATTGCGGCGCACGTCATACAGAACGCGATCCAGAGTCACGCCCAGGGGGGCGGCGTTGTCATCCCATTGAAGTTTGCGGTTCATGTCTTCTAGTCCTTCGAAAGGCAATTGGTCAGCCGATAGCGGGCGGCTCAAGTCGGAATTCTTGAGCCACCACTTGAATTGAGAAATTGAGCAAGGGATAAGGCTTTTCAGGCCCTTCCAGCCTTTGTCATAGCTACCCAGGTACGCATTGCGCGCAGCCTCTTCATCGGGGAAGGCAAGCATGACCTTGTGTTCATCGAACCGGCCATCCCAATACTGGTTGATGACATAGACCATTTCGGACTGCGGGTAGTAGCCCACAAACACGTCCACGGCATCGCCATCAGCGCCCTTGGTTCCGCCCACATACCCGTAATGGGCGGCCATGCGGCTTACCCAGCGCTTGCCGGCATCCGACACGCCGGTACGGTATGAGTTGCGCGGCTGTTCGATGACGATAGGCAGGCCGTAGAGCGTGAACCGGCCCATCTTGTAGTTGCCCGGCTTCTTTTGTGCGTCGGTCGGCTCAGGCAGCCGGTTAACGCCGAAAGCGCCTTCATTTGAGGCGCTCTCGATGGTCAGGAATTGGGAGTCTGCGGGTGTCGTAGCCATAGCAGAATCGTATGGCCCTGCACCCGCAGGAAAGGGGTACGTTTTCCGCCTATGCGGGCTGCGCGTTCAATGCGGCGATTTCACCGCGCACCGCCGCGATGGCCTCTTTCAGGTCGTCGCGCTTTTGCGTCAAGGCCACCTCCATGCGTGGCGCGGCAGTACGTACGCTGGGCGGCAGCTTGACCAGCGCGCGCGCCAGCTTCTTCTGGAACTTGGAGCGTCCGGCATCCAGCGACTTGACGATTTCGCCAATGGCCGCCACATGATCGTCCTGATTGCGGATCGGCAGCACCGAACCATTCACCAGCACTTGGAATATGTCGCCAGACTGTTTGATGCGAAACACGACCTTTTGAGAATCGCTCATGGTCAGCGTCATTTCGCGGTAGCTCACGCCGGAAGAGCGCTTCGGGCTGGCCGACACGTCCTGGGCGATGACATTGGCCCCGGCGCGCGCGAAATACTTGATGGCCTGCTTGGCGGCCTTGTCCTTGGTGGACATGTCTTCAAACGAAAATAGAATGTTCTTCATGGTTCCCTCAATGGCTATGGTGATTGCTATTTGCCCCGTCTGCGAGAATGTCGCCCGTTGCGTTGACATTGCCCTTGACGCCGATATTCCCCTCGACAGAGACCCCGGAGCCGCCGGATACGGCCATGCCGCCCTTGCCGACGATGGCCCCATCAACCAGCATGTTCCCCTTTACGTGGGTATCGGCAGCGTCAATGGTGGCGCTGGGCGCTTGCACAATGACATGCGTGCCGGACTTGATCAGGAAGTCGCCCCCCGCAATCATCCGCATGAGCGTTTCGGCCAACAACTCCATGTTTGCATGGTGCCAGCGCCGCCAGCCTGTAGAGTTTCCCGCCTGCGGGTTGCGGTATCCCGTGATGATCGGATAGCGCGGATCGCCGCCAATGAAGGCCACCCATATAGGATCGCCCGGGGTGATTTCGATTTCGGTGGTGTTTGCGCCGGCCCGCGACTTGTCGCCGATGGAATACTCGATTTCAGCCTCGGGCAGCACGTCGCCGCCGTCCGTCAGGCCCGGTATCTCAACCCGGCAGGTGCGCCGGTCGGCATCGTACGAGCGAACAATCGCCGGGTATCGGCCCGGCATCAGGCCTATTTCCACCGCTCATTCCTCCACGCTTCCCAGCCATAGCCGGGAATACTGGTTGCTACCGTCGCCGTCCACGTTGTTCTCGAACACATGCGCCGCCGTGATGACGACAAGCGGCTTTTCAGAGGCCACGCTCACCACGTCGCCGGCGTTGATTTGGGCAGAAAATCCCAGCTTGGCGGTTTTCTTGAGCACCAGGCAGCGTGTCATGTTGCGCAGTCGAAGCGCGTTCTTGAATGGCGCGTACGCGGCCAGTCTGGGCTTGTCGCGGTTGCCGAACACAGCCGCCCCCGCGTCATTGGTCGAAAAGAACCACGGCACAAGATGGCGCTCAAGAAAGCCGCTGTCCACATCTTCAATGGCGTTGTCAGGGATTGCGGTAACGGGCGCTTGCTTGATCAGGTCGGGCAGCCGATAGAAGCGTAGACGCCCGGATTTCCATCGAAGCGTGCCGCCTTCCTCTTGCAGGACGCGGGCAACCTGAAACGTAGGGGTCTGGCCCACCGGGCAATAGAAGCGCGGGATTTGAAAATCGTTCTCGATGCCTTTCACGGCCGCGCCACAGGCCCGGTACGCTTCCAGCAGGGTGCAGTTTTCTTTGATGATGGCGCGCTGGCGAACAAACGAGGCCTGATGGCAGGCATCCAGCAGCGCCGTGACGCGGATTGCGCCGCTATCGTGCTGGCCCTGGGCCTCACGGCCTACGACGCGCTGCGCCTTGATGATACGCACCGTATCACCGTCGCGGCCTACCGTCATGGTCTTGCCCTCGGCCAGGTGCGCGCGCATTTCTTCGTCCGCCCGAATATCGGCCTCAAACGTGAACGGCACCGGGGCCATGTCGGAGCGGGCCACGGCGGACTTGATAATGTCGCCGCGTACCTGATTGCCGTTTTCGAGGTAGACCAGCATGGCCTACACCGTGATGATGGGCTGATAGAACGCTCGGCGCGGCATTTCCGCTTCCATGGCGTTTATGTCCGCCGCAATCTCGGAAGCGGAGCGCCCGAACACGTCCAGGCCCAGCCCGCGCGACGCCTCAAGCTGCAAGGCGGTCTCGCGCTCGACGTACAGCAGGAACAGTGGGCGGATAAGCGCCCATTCTGAATCGCTGATTTCCGTCTCGCCGTCAACAGTCTCGGGGGCGGAAGTCAAGTATCCGTACCCGTAATAGAAGAGCGTTGCCGCCAGCGCCTGGGCCTTGACAGCTTCATCCCCGAGAATGTTCCCAGCCTCCCGCTCCTTTTCAGAGAAACGGGCGGCCAGTTCGTCCAGCGTTGCCATTACCGATAATCGCTCGAATTACCGGCTTCTTTCTCGCCGAAGTAGTGGTAGAACATCGTGCCGTTGAAAAGCAGAACCTGCGAACGGTTCTCCCAGTCACGGTCGGGGTTGTCCATGACCATGAAGCAATCCACGATGCGCTTCATGTTCAGGTATTTTTGAGGCGTACCCTCGTAGACCTTGGCATTGAACTTGCCTCCGCCAGCGATAATATCGACAAGCATCTGATCGATAGAGCCGGCCACGGTCTCCATGAAGGCGACTTGGCCCTGATGGTTAACCCTAAGCTGTTGGGCTTCCCAGGCCGCCGCGCCAAGCGGGGTAGGCACCTCGATTTCACCGGACGGCGAAAGCTCGGGCCACGGGGCCTGCTTGCACAGCAAATAGTTCTGCTCGAAACCCTCGATTTCGAGGGTGAAGTCGGAGTTGATTACCTTCGCGCCCAGCGCCTGGCCGGCGTCATGGAACTGCTTCAAGTAATTAGCGTTGGATACCGTCATGGTGGCCGCCCTTGGTGATTGAATACGGAATAGGTGTTGGTGCTCAAACTGTAGTCAACGGGGCGGGCCGGAACCCCGTTGATTTTCCAGATTCAGGGCGATCTAGGCGGATTGACGCTACCGCCTACCGCCCGCCGCCTTGGCAACCGTTCCCAGGCCGCGTATCACGTCATTGAGACGGTTGACGATGGCCGCCTGTAGCTTGGCGTCGGCCTCCCTGGCGCGCTTCCAGTCAGAGAATGGCTTGCCGTCAAAGAATGCCTTTGCCATGGATGGCGTCATCGTCATGGCCTCGGTAATGGGCGTGTTCGCGTACAGGGTCAGACTGGCGGCCAGTTCCACCAGGGATTCAGACCAACTGGAGCACGATGCTCGCGAGGCCGGAACGTACCGGAAATCGGGCGGGCGGCAGTCCGGCTGCAGCCCCCTCCTTTGGCATGGCAAGCAGGCCCGAATCGTCGTAGTGCATGCGGAACAGGTGGTGCAGCTTGTCGCGCCCCTCGCCGAAGGCGTACACCATCAACTCGAATTCGCTTGACGGGAATCCCGCCATGATCTTCATGCGCGTAGCCAGCCAGTCATCGAACTCGCCTTCACCATCCTCGGGCAAGGGCGTTTCTTCGCCGTCTCGCACAAGCTGGGCGGCCATCTGCCCCAGCATCCAGTGCAAGCGCCCGCCGATCCCGTCCACCAGGCCGGCAATGCGCTCTATCGACTCGGCCATGCCGCCGGTCAGGTGGCGCACGTTCCAGGCGTCGCCCCCGATTTCGCCAACCGGCACCAGGCGCACGGCCTGGGAAATGTCGGACTCGCCATCGAAGTAGTCGGAATACTTGCTGTTGTCACCCAGGGAGAAGTCGGGGCCGTCATCGCGCACGCACGCGAGATAGTGGCAGACCGCAAAGGTGCGCTCTTGTACCGTCCACTTGGCCGGGTCTTGCTCGCCCTTGACCGATGACGCCGCAGTCCGCAGGAACGCGGTTGCAATGGCCTCATTCAGGTGTACCGGCATTCCGGCCACGGCGATTGATTCGCCAAGGGATAGCTCTTTCAATTGAATGGTAAGGCGCTTGGTGCGCAGTACCGGGAAATTCAGGTGTGACATGATTGCCCCATGCGCCCGCTAGAAAGTCGCGACACCCCGGGCGGGCAATGACCGGGTTCGGGAGCTACCTATAGCCGCGACACCCCCATCATGGCCGCGCGCACGCCGCGCACTGGGGGCGCTTTTCCTGCCTTACATTGCCACCTTGCGCACGTTCGCCCAGTCTTCCTTGTCCAGGGCCGTCAGCGAACATATCGTCATCGGCACCAGCAGCTCGACAAAGTTCCCGTCTGCATCAATGGGCGACGACAGCGGCATGCCGATGGACTCAATCACCAGTGGCGCGAAGGTTCGACCCTTGTATTGCAGGGCAATCATGACCGGCGACAGCGACGGCAAAAGCGCTTCGATAGATCCGGTTTCGCCCTTGGCCGACTCCACCAGGCGCGGCAACACCGTACCGTCCGTGGACAGCTTTTCAGGCAGCGACCATTGCATCAACTGTTCGAACGGCGCTTCGACCTCGGTAGCGGCATCGCGCCAGGCCCGGAACAGCGCCTGAACCGAGAATTTCACTGGCGGCATTCCGGTAAATACCTGGGTGCTGTTCAGCTTGGTAATGCCCGTGCGGCCCTCAAACTGTTTCAGGAAGTCGGCGGACGCCTTCTGTGCGCCGCTGGCCTGCTCGCCCTCCTTGGGCTTTCCCAGTACCGCGTCAACGAACGGCTGCAGCGTTCCCGATTGCAGCATTGCCAGCAAGGCCGGCGCTTTGCTCTCGGGGCCGGACTGCTCAAACGGGCTTTGCCAGTTCAGGCTGATTTCCATTTCAGCCTCGACCAGCGGAGCCTTGACGGTAATGGCGCTGTCAATGCGCTTGCCTTGCCGGTCTACCTGATAGAACGATGCAATGAGGTGGGGATTCAGGCCATCCCATAGCGACGAAAGCGCGGGGGTCAGGCTGGCTACTATGCTCACGGTGCGAACTCCAAAATAAAAGGGGCGTCCTACGATATGCAGGACACCCCGGTCTACACTGCCTGCAAGGGCTTAGATGCCCATCTTGCGGCGCAGTCGCATGGACTTCGCCCGGCGCATCATGGCCCCCGCGTTATGGCTCTTCATGCGAGCCTTGCGCAGCCCCATCTTCTGCTTTGCGGACAGCCGAATGGTGCCGGCCACGCGCTTGCGGATACGGGTTTTCTTGCCCTTGCGAATGGCGAACGTCTTCTTGTAGGTGGCGTCAAGCACTGCCTCTTGCTCGTCGTCGCCAAACACGAAGCTGTCAATGTCATCGCTGGCCGCGTCTTCGCCCTCGGGCAGCGTGGTAGCCACCAGATCGCGCACACGGTCGGCAACGTCGCCTTCCCAGTCATTCAGAAGCGCGTCAATGTCATCTTCGGCCACGCCCTGTTTTTCCAGATAGTCGCCCACGGCGTTTACGGCAATTTCCAGCACGCCGTATTCGTCTTCGGACAACTCGCCGTCCTTGTTTTCATCGGCAATGCCGACAAGCAAGGCCAACAGGCGGTCGGCCATCGTTTCGCCTTCGTCCAGATCGTCGGTTTCGACCCACTGGTGAACGGTAGCGACGGCGCGCAGCGTAATGTCCTTGGCCGCGTAGCTGTCAGCCCCGGACAGCGTGGGGCCATCGTTTTTCTTGGTGTCATCCAACACCACCGCAGGTTTAGCGGGCCGCATCATGGCCCCCCGCAAAAGTTCGTTGATACTCATTTCTTTGCTTCCTTTTTAACGATTGAGGGTTTGGGTGGTGAAGATTTGGCGAGCCACGCCGTCATACCGCAGCCAATACGACACGTCCATACGGTCATAGGGGCGCTGCTCGTTCGGGCGAACATCGAAGCGGTACGACATGCCGCCCATGGCCGGGTCGTCGGAGGCCACAAGCCAGCCGGCGGACGTAGCACCATCGAACAGCACTTTCAGGTAGTCGCGCATGCGCTTGACGGCAACGCTCATGGGAAGCTGTAGCGTGTCCTTGTTGAAGCGTGTCACGGCATCGTCAATGCTCGTAGACATGTCAGCAACGGAAATCAGCTTCTTGAGGCTGTTGTCCACCAGGGCGCACGTAAGCGAATCGCGGAACACGTAGCGACCGCCGCCGGTATAGACCTCCCACATAACCGGGTTGATCTTGGCGCGAGCCAGGGCGTTCAATTCCTGATCGCGCGGCGTGTACGTCTGCGTAACGCGCGTGCGACGGATGGGCCATTCGCGTCCGGCAATCGGGTAGTTCTTCGGCGCGAAGCCCTTGGTATCGGTCTGCGCATTTCGACCGCATGCGTAGGCGATATTCAGGGTGGCGGAGCCGTAGAAGTCCTTGCCGTTCACGCCGGTCGGGTCGTCGGACTTGAGCGGCGCCCAAAAGGCATGCATCAGGTGCGCCGTCAGGCTGGCCCCCATGTTCAACTGCTCGACAAAAGCAACCGCCGCCTCGGGGTTCAGGTTGCCCGGCACGTCAAAACGAAGCTGGCGGTTCGTGTCGAACGCCAGTTGCGCCTTTTGCGCCAGCAGGGCCGGGGCTTCGGTCATGCCGGAACTGATGTAGGCGTAGTTGAACGGCGTGTATTGCAGCAACTCGCGCGCACGCATGTAGTCCTGGGTGGTGTAGCCCGTGCCGCCTTCCTCGAAGCAGACCAGAACCGGCGAAGATGCCCACTTCGGGAAGAAGTTGGAATCGTAGCCATAGGCCGCGCTATCGGGCTGAACGGTGCGGATCGCGCCCACGAAGAACTCCACCGCATCGGTCTGGCCAGAAATCAGGTCAGGCAGATAGGCGGTGTTGCCGTAGTCATCCTTGGCGTCCGGGTCAAGCGAACCCTCGAACTCGAACAGGGCCACATCGTCACGGTCAAGGACGCGCAGGGAAATGCGGCCATTCTCGACGGGCATACCGCCTTCGGTCTTTTCTTCGGCGCGGAACTGAACCTTGATGCCATCATTGAAGCATTCGAGGTGTTTCAGGGCGAAGAAGAACGGGCCATCGGGCAGTTCATCCTGGGCGGCGAAGCTGTACTCCGACGAAACGCCCAGTTCGGGCGCAACGGTGTAGCCGGAGCCTGGGGCAACCACAGAGGCGGACACGATAGTGCCGTCTTCCACGGTAACGGACACTTGCGCGCCAGTTCCCGGGCCGCCCACAGTGATTGTCGGCACGGCCAGGTAGCCGGAGCCGCCCTCGGTCACTTCAATCGCCGTCACCGCGCCGGCGGCAACAGTTGCAGTCAGGACAGCGCCAGCACCAACCGAGGCCACCAGATACTTGATCTTGGCGTTTTCGGTGGACAGGCGCTGCACGATGGCCTGATATGCGCCGTTGTTCACGGCCTCAACCACTTGAATCCAAGCCTTGTTCAGCGCCGAAACGCGAACAGGCTCACCACGGCCCAGGCGCTTGAAGACGTTGCCGCGATCAACCGCAAAAGGCTTGTCGATACGGCCACGGGTGGCGCGCATCATGATTCCGAATACTTGATCCGAATTGTCTTGAGACGGAATTTCGGAGTTATCGCGCAGCGGATTAAGCTGCACCCCGGATTCCGCCCCCAACTGACGTACGAAGGCGGTACTCATGGATTATTCCCCTTTCTTTGCGGCAGCGGCCTTGGTGGTCTTGCCGGCGGGTTTCGATTCAGCAGCCTTGGCGGCCTCCTGATCATCGGCCTTGGGAGCCTCGCCAGTGCCTTCGGCCTTGTTCTCGCCGCCTTCATCCGTCTTGGGCGCATCCGCAGCGGGCGCTACGGGGGCGGCAGGCGGTTCAGCAACGACAGGTGCAGCCTTGGGCGCTTCCAGCGATTCGATGGTCAGGGCAACGGCGTACTTGTTCAGTTCCGCAATCTGCTCGACGCTCGACGCCAGGCGCTGCAACTGGTCGTGATCCGCGATGGTCACGACAGCCTTCACGTCCGGCTTTCGGCTTGCCACGTTGCGCAGGAACAGGCCCCCAACCTCGGGGAATGTCACGTTGCGGGGCATCAGGTTGACGATTTCGAACTTGCCGGGATACGTCGCGTCGGCAAAGGCCTCGGCTACCACATCGTTGGCGTCCTTCCCGGTAAGGGAAGGAGCGCCCAATTGAACTTTGCTGGTCATGATTGGGTTCTCCTTTCTCTTTGCGGGTTAGTGGCGCAGGTTCTTCACGTTGATCATGGCCGCGCCGCGAGCCGATGGGCCGTGCGGGTTGACGCTGGTGAAGTTGCGGGCGTAGAAGCCAGCGCCGGTCTTGAGGTCTTGATTGACGGCCAGCGGAACCACGGTAGGCGGCACGGCGTCACCCAGCACGAACGGGTTACGGGTAACGTCCGTAGCGCGTCCGATGCACAGGATTTGCGCGGTGGTGTCGCCCTCAACAACAACCTTGGGCGTGTAGTACACCTCGTAGCGACCAAACAGCGTGCCGACACGGAAGATTCCCGGGCGCTCGACCACGCCAGACGGCACAAACAGTTCGCGCGGCAGCGACATGAATTGAGCGGCGATGTTCTTGCCGACATAAATGTGCGTGATGCCGTGGTTCATGGTGTCGATAGCCATTTGCTGGGAAACGACAGCCAGGATCGAAGCGAAGTCGCCCCAAATCTGCGCAAGGGTCTTTTCCTGCTTTTGGCCGTCCCAGTCGAAATCGAAATCGACTTGGTTGTTCTGCGCCAGGCGCTTGGCCTTCAACAGGGTTTCGTAGTGGCGCTCGTTACCGAACTGCGCTTGAATGGCGATAACGCTTTCGCTGTACGGGTCAAGGCCCAGTTCGTTAGCCATCTGCGTACGGCTGTCGATGGTTTGCTGGGTAATGACGCGCCACGGCTTGGCGTTCAGGCGGAAGGTCTTGACGGACGAAATGATGCGGGGCGTAACGCTCGGGTCGCGCTCGTAGTCGATAAAGCCCTCAACGTGGACAGGAACCGACACAGGCAGCGCGGGGGTGGACGTGAGGGCGATAGCGCCGGTATCCGTATTGATGGAGCCGCCAATCAGGTAGGTGGTGCCTTCAATGACGGTGGTGCCGGAAACGGTCGAATTGCCGGTGCCGGACGAATCGACTTCTTTGCCAACCACCAGGCCGTTGACGTAGACGATGGAGCGACCGCGCAGCAGCTTGACGCCGGGCGATGCGGGCGCGCAGGTTTCGTCGGAATCCTGAACGGTGGTCAGCTTGCCGGTGATAGCGCCGGTGGGTTCGCCTTCGCCATCCACAGCAATGGTGCATTTGTGGACGCGAGACGATGAAATGTAGGAGTCGCCCGAGTGGGTGCCGTCCATGATTGCGCCTTCCGCGTACGCCCCGTGAGTCGATCCAGCGTCATGCGTCATGATCGCCAGAATGGCCTCGTTCGAGCCAATATCAGCCGGCAGGTAGTGGGCGAAGGGGATAGCCTCGCCAATGGCCGACAGGATCGCGATAACAGCCCGGTTCGGCTGCAGCGAAATCTGGTCGTGGTGGTCGGAGCTTGCCGAGTCCAGATGGAACCGGCGGCGGGCATCGTCGGTGGTGGCGTAGGCCGAATGGATGGCCTGTTCGATCACGTCAGCGGAGGGTTCGGTGCCGTGCTGGCCCTCGAAGGCGCTGATGCCGTCGAGAATCGCGCGCGTAACCTTGATCTTGCCTTCGCCGCCGACTTCATCCAGCACAGTCGCCAGCTTTTCGGGCATCTTCGAGTCGCCACGGCTGGCGGATTCGGTAATGAAATCCTCGGCGGCGGCGGAATCGAACACACCGCTGGGGGCGGAGTTGTCTTTGAGGTCTGCAACAAATTGGGATACTTCGGCGGTTTCGCGCTTGAAGTAATCCTGATGCACTCGCTTAGTCATGTTTTCTATCCTTATCGGAAAAGTTCAAATGCAGAAGACGCCGGAACAATTCCGACTGACTGCAATTGTTTCCCGCGTGACTGGCGCGGGAAGTTGGCTTTTTCCGATATTGATAGGACTATGGGGCAGGTTCGCC
This sequence comes from Pusillimonas noertemannii, assembly GCF_003096595.1. Taxonomy (GTDB): domain Bacteria; phylum Pseudomonadota; class Gammaproteobacteria; order Burkholderiales; family Burkholderiaceae_B; genus Pusillimonas; species Pusillimonas noertemannii. The sequence goes on from NZ_QEKO01000002.1 coordinate 292,770, forward strand.
CGAGGGCGGCTCTGCGCCTGGGCCTGGCTCGAAATCGAGCGCACTGAAAGTGTCCATGTCTCCGCGTCGATTCATGACATAGCGCATAACATAAGGGGGGATGTTGATGGTGGTCTCGACCTGCACCACCTCATAGGCAACCCGCACCCCTTCACCAAGCATGATCAAGGCAACATCATTCTTCTTAACCTCGAACGAATTTGGCATGCCAGGCGCTTCTGCTGGCTCAATCAGAAACCGGAATTCATCGCCCGAGTTGTTGTTCGCATCCATTCTGTCCATCATGACGGACGGATTGAACTGCTCTGCCTGCATCGTGTAGCCATTTCCAATGAATTCCCATTTGACCTGCTCTTCATCGTCCGAACTCATGACGGCCAGCCCGCCCATGGTCGGCATGCCGCCCGACTCGGGGCCGGGGCGTGTCACCCTCTTTCTGAACACCTGGCAATTGAATGTATTGGGGTGGTTGATGATGACATTGCGCGCCATTCTGCTGACGCCCTGCGGTACATTAGTAAGCATCCTTTACCTCACTTGCTGCCTGCCGCTGCGGCCAAGGCTATTTGTTCGTCTGACAATCCCATAGACTTAAATAGGGCAATCTGCGCTGCGTTGAATCCTGCCGCCGATGGCTTTGCTCGCCTTGTGGCCGCCGTTAGCTTCTTTGGCTTTGGTGCCTTGCTTATGGCGTCCTGCAAGGCCCGGCGCTCGCGCGCGATGGCGGCGGCCTTGCGCCTGTCTTCCGTGGTCTTGATGTCGCGCACGCGCCCCTTTTTGGCGGCCTCTTCGGCCTCCTTTTGGGTCTGTCGCAGCACGGCCTTGTTTTCGTCGCTGTTGCGCGCACGCTCAAGCAGGCGGGTCAGGAACAGCAGCACCGTACCCGACGACTCGATTTCAGCCATGACGCGCAGGACGTGCTTGCACCCGACGCCGTGAAGGTTCGGGTTGCGGATCTTCGGGAAGCCGGTTTCGGCCCGGCCAGCGTTGAAGCTGCCAATGGTCGAAATGTAGCGAAACCAGTACGTGTGCCTGCCACAGTCGCAATCGAACTTGAGCGGTTGCTTGCGTAGCCAGTTGGCGGCCTGCTTGGGATTCTTCGCCCCCGCCGATGCCGCCGCCCCGTAACTCATGAACTCGACGGCGACGTGGTGGCGCGACACGTTAGAGTCCGGCCCGGCATTCGTCACGAAGCGCACCCGGCCATTGCTGGCGGATGCTGGCACGGCCATGCGTATCTCGCGCTGGGCGCGCTCCCGGTCAACAGGAAGCGACATATCCAGCACCTGGCGCGCGCGTATTCCGCCCTTGAAATGGCGCTGCACCGTGCGTATGTTCTGCCGGAATACGGCCAGGTCATCGGCGCTGATCGGTCGGACTTCGCCCCCCAGCGTGGTCATGAGCACGCGCCCGGCGTCGTATTCGCCCACAACCTCTTTCGGGTTCAGGATATTTTGAGCGACAGCCCGGCGGGCCTTGTCGAACGCGGCTGCCTCTTTGGCCTCGGTAGCGGAGCCGTACAGCTTGCCCATCCATGAGCCAGCGGAGCGCCCCCCGTTTTGATTGGTCGCCATCAGTCATTCATCCATGTGGGCTTACCGTCTTCCCGGTAATCGCCGCGCGTCTCGAACCCGGCTCGGCGCTTGAGCGCGTATAGCTGCCCCTCATTGGGAAGGGTCAGGCGCTGCTGGGCCAATGGCCGGTCGAATGCATCCAGGCCAGCGGCGGCGGCAATAACCATGAATTCATCACGGCGGCCATACACGCGCTGCGACACCAGCGACAAATCCCAAACTTCGTCGGGCTTGGTCTCGTAGAAAATCGCCTGTTCCCAGGGCTTCGTACGCTGGGCGAAATCGCGCACCATGCGATAGAAGTTCTTGGCGGCGTTGGTGTCTTGGTCAATCATGGCCGCCCTAGAAGGTAATCACTTCGCCCGCGTTCAGGCGGTCGCCAATGCCGTTCAGGGAATCGACCATGGCGAACATGCTTTGCAGGGTGCCGGCGCGCTTGTACGCATACCAGCAGGTCATGACGGCGGCCACTTGGCTGCACGTCACAGCGTCCGATATTCGGTAGCGAAAGCCATTCATATCAACGCCGTCCTTTTCGATCACCGATGACGGGTCAGAGCGCCCAGCGCGCGCGCCGAACGTCAGGCGCGGGCTTTTGCCGTCCGAGGCAATGCCGGTTTTCAGGGAAAAGAAGGCGTTGATGCCGTCCTGCATGTCGTCTTCGGTGAACAGGCCATCGCGCGGCACGGTCAGGTCATTGGTCAGCACAACGCAGTTTTCGCGCCGTTCCCGCCGGTAATCCGCCTCAACGGATACGGCCAGCACTTCGGCGTCCGGGTCGTAGGCCGAAAACAGGGATACCGGCTTGCCGCCGTACCCGGACACGGTTGACTGGATCAGGATCATGCCAATTCCCCAGGGTAGGTATCGACGGCCACAACCAGCGGGTATCCACTTGGGTCGTCCGGGCCGGTTCCCTTGCCATCGTTCGGTTCGCCATCCTTGGGGGCGCTGAAAAGCGGCACCGTCACGCGCAGCGTCACGTCCACGGCCAGAATGTTCTTGTTCTTGCTGTCGGTCTGGATGCCCATAGCCACCATGCCCGGGTCTTCAATCTGAACCGGCCAGCGCTTGGCAATCCCTGCGAACGTGTAGCCGGCGTAGAAGCGCCGATTGACGGGCGAGTCAAGCCACAGGCCGAACTGGGCCGCCAGCGACTTGACTGTAGGCTCGTCTTCGGCGCAGAACGCCACTTGCGTACGTATCTCGCCCGATAGGGTGCGCAGCTTGAAATGGCGCTCTTTCGGGTCGCCCGGGATGATGACGCTCAATTCGTCGGCCACCTGGGTAGTGAAGTCACGCGACGGCGCGGACAAGTCGCGGGCCATAGCCACGAACACAACCGGCATCTTGGCCGGCCTGGTGGGGGCGCTGTCGGTGTCGTTGCGCTGCCAGCTTGCAAGCATGTCCTCGATGGCGTCCACCATGCGCGATGGTGCCCAGGCAATGCTTTTGTCCAGCCCGCGATTGACGTATTCGTGCATCGGCTTTGTGGTCGGAGCCAATGAGCGGTAGTAGCCGCCCATGAACTCGCCAAACGCCGCCTTGACCGGCTCAAACATGCGATTACCTCAAGAATTTGCCAAGCAGGCGGTGGTAGAGCGGGTTATCCGGCTGGGATTCCTGTTGCGGCTCGATGAACTCGGGCAGTTTCTCCGCCCCCATGAAGGCCGCCGCGTCGCGCTTCATGCGGTCGATACCGGAAATTGACACGGCCACGGGCGAGATCGCCGCACTGTCCAGCACGGAAACGTCCTGGCCGCGCGATGACAGGATGGACAGCAACTGCTCGTTTTCGATCTGCAGGCGTTCCAGCGATTCCAGCGCCATATCGCGGGCATGGTTTGCGCTGTCCAGCAGCATGAGCATGGCCGCGTTCTGTTCGTTCTGCTCGGCCAGGACAACATCGTCGTACGTCATGCCGTTCACATCGTCCAGCGCATAGCCGCGATTGGTGGAGTAGTTCGGCTCGTTCACATAGTCGAAGCCGAAGAATTCCGGCCGCCTCGGGTCAATGGCCGACGAAAAGCCGCCCACCTTGCTGTTGTACATGCGTGCGGCAATCTGGCCTGTAGCGGTATCAAGGAATTCCGCCTGGTGCTCAATCGTGCCGTCAGGGTGCGCGCGCAGCAGTGTGGTGACAATGGCCGGCTCGACGGCGTGTACCTTGCCCTCGGCAATGCCGCCCTCGGCTGGGTTCATGCCAAAGCGGATGCGGGGCCAGTGACCGAAAAAGCCGGTCATATCCCGGTTCGCGACACGTTCCTGCGCCTCGGGGCTGTTGACAGCATCCACGATGGCCTTGATGTTGAAATGGCGTTCTTTGCCGCGATACTTGCGGCCCCGTTCCTTGAGGTTGTACGAAATAACGGGCGTAGTCGCTCCCATGGCGGACTCCTTTGCAATCTATACGGCAATGATCGCCCGCCGGGAAACCATGGAAACCTTCAAATTTCCCACCTACACGTCCGCGAAGGCATCCCCGGCCTTGGCCGCCACGTCATCGGCCAACGCTTCCGCGCCGCCGGCATTGCCATCGCTCACGATGTAGCTGACGTTCTCAAGGAACGCGAAGCAGATGGCATCCCACAAGTCGGGGGAGGCCAGGCCTTCCCATTCGGTCGAATGCTTGGGCGGCACGCGGATACGCGCCTTGTCGGTGAATGTCTTGGGAATGCGCGACGACTGGTTGATCAGCGTGATCTTGTGGTCTTGCGTCAGGACGGACAGCCGGCCCTCTTTGGCGGCCCGAGCGGCGTGGTGCATGGCCTGGGCGCGCAGGTTCAGGTAGCGATCCTTGTTCTTCTTCTGGAAGCAGGGATTGCCCCAGTTGACGCGGTGAACGACCTTGTTGGCGTCTTCGAGGTCTTGGCACACGTTGATACCCAGGCCGCCGGAGTCCACCACATGCGTCACGCCCGGTAGGTCGCTGGCTTCGTCCATCATGTAGTTGGCGAACACGTTGGAGCGTATCCGGTTCGTCATGAGCGGGATTTTCACCACCTCGACGCGCCGGGCCTCGGGGCCTATGTCGCCATAGCCGATAACCCGGATGATGACGTTGGCCGACTTGTCGCGCAGACCTTCCCCTGATGCAATGTCGCCCGTCGCCAGCCAGCCCCACGGCTCACTGTCTTCGATGATCCGCCCCCGCCGGTACATTTTCTCGGCAACCTTACGACTCATCATGTGCTTGCTGGAATCTTCGGGCGACAGGCCCAGCAGGCGTACCCGCCGTTCGTCGTCATCGTAGGAACCCCACAACTCAAGCAATGAGGCGTCGCTCACGAACGGCGAATCGAACGAGCTGAACGTCATGTTGTTCCATTCGCCACCGTTGGCAATGGACAATTCGTTCTGTGTGCGCCAGAAGAACCCGGCATTGCGCGTGAACTGGCTGGTCAGCAGCATGCGGTTGTGCTGTTCGGTCAGCGCCCCCGACAGCGTGGTCAGCACTTCGTCGGGCAGGGTGCTGGCTTCGTCGCCTATGATCAGCAGCCATTCACCGTGCCGGCCCGCCATCTTGTTCGCCGTCTTGGCGTTGGCGGTCTTGGATTCGGCAAACCATACCTGCTCAAACCCCTTGATGCGCGCCGTAGCGTCGGCCATGACCTCGACATGCTCGGCAATCCAGCCATGAGGGCCGCGCCGGATGCGCTCGACGGCCACGCCGATTTCCTTCCAGAGCGTGGCCTTCAACTGATCCATGTCGTTCGCCGTCAGCAGCGTGACGGACATGGGGTAACAGAGCATGTGCCAGAGCACGATGTTTGCAATGGAGGTGGTCTTGCCCGTGCCGTGGCCGGAAGCAACCGAGGTGCGCGAGCGCGATTTCGACACGCTCCCGTATAGCTGGCGCTGCTGGGATGACGCCTGGATGCCCTGAACTTCAATCGCGAACCGCTCGGCACTGCCGGAGTAGCGTTCACAAAAAAGCGTCCAGCGCGGGTCTTCTGGTAGCAATAACCGCTTAGTCGCCATCCTCTACATCGCCATCAAACTTGATACCCAAGCGCTCCATGCGCCCCTCAACAACCCTGAACTCAACGTCTTCCGCCTCTTTCAGCGTCTTCGCATAAATCGCGTCAAGCTCTTCCTTGGGCGGGAAAATGTTGACGTTGATTTCTTCCTTAATCTCTACCTTGTCCTTCCACTGCTTGGGCTGACGGTTTTTCAGCCAAAAAATGGCCGCCGTGGTTTCGGGCGGGTAATGCTTGGTCGTCGGCGTGATGACAATCTCACTCATGCCGTCGCCCACCGAAACCGTCCGAATGTCATCCTCGGGATGCGAGTAACCCAGCGCCCGCTTGTACAGGCTGTTGGCTACCTCGGAATCGGCCTTCAACTTCCCGGCTTTTAGGGCCTCCACAAAATCAGGGTGCGCCAGCTTCCAATTGTTCAGCGTCGATACCGCTATCCCAAAGAAATCAGCCAGTTCTTCATCGGTAGCGCCGAGCAGGCATAGCTTGTAAACCTGCTCGGCATATGCGTCCTGATAAAGGGTGGGCCGTCCTACCGGATTCGGCTGGGTCGGTTCTTGTTCAGGCGCAGGACTATTCTGCGGAATGGTTTCGATGGTTTCCCTCACGGTTTCCGGTTTCGATTGAGAAACCTTAGAAACCTTCGATACCTTGGGGGATACCTTCCCCTTGGCCGGGGCCTTTTCGGGCGCTGGCGGGGCGCTGGGAGCCTGGGCGGCCCCTTTCTTAGCCCAGCTATCCCGTACCGCCGTCTTGCGAACCGCCGGGGCAGATACCGGCAAGTCCAACTCCCGCACCAGCCATGTGTAGCCATCCCGTGGGTCTGCCTCCCACGTATCGCGGATTTGCCCCCACTCTTCGGGGGAAAGCTTCGGTTTAGCTGCCATGGTGGTTCTGCTGCGCAAAGAGTTTCAACTGATTGGTTTCCGTGGCGGCTATGGATGCCTCACAGCGAAACCGCTTCATCTTGGCCCGGGCGGAGTCCGCTGCATCCTTCACGCGGGTAATGGCCCCCTCCAAGCGACTGCCGGCGCGCATGTCGATGAACCCGGGGTTCAGTTCATGGAATCGGGTCAAGGCCGCTTGCGCCTCCATGCCCGACGCAACCATGGCCGCCACCGATTCGTCCATGGCCTGTACCTTGTTGTGGATCAGACGCAGGATTTCCATGTCGCGGCGGCGTGCTGCCTCCCAGGCGTTGAACATCCATTGCGACACTTCGCGCTCTTGCGTCATGCGCGCCCCCGTCTCCCAGTCATCGGATGCCCCGAACAGGAAGTCAATGCTCACCTCGTACAGGCTGGCCGCGCGCACGATGATCCAGAGCGGCACGCTGTTGGTGTCTGTCGCTCCCTCGATTTTGCTCAACTTGGACGGGTTCGAGTACCCGAAGCGGCGGGCCGCCTCCACCTGGGAAAGGTTGCACAGTTCCCGGGCCTGACGCATACGCTGGCCGATGGTTTTCACGATGGTCGCCTGCTCGATCTTGCCGGCGGGCTGCCGGCGGGCGGTTGTGAGCCTATTTCGAATCATGACCACCCCCAAACATTGCGGACAACACGCCCAGCGAGTAAGCACCGTACACGGCGCAGGCTTCCAGATACCAAGCGGCATACAGGTTAAACATCATCGCTTCCTCCAAACTTTCGACACCGCGCGGCACAGCACGAACGGCAACCACACAGCAAAGGCGCTGCAACCAACCACAGAGACCACCACCAGTAGCGCGTCCATTCAATACCCCTCGATGTTCCAGCCCCCGCCGTCTTTGGCGGAAAGCTTCTTGACCTTAAACATGGCGAACCAGGGCAGGGCCTCGGCGCACAGGCGGATCTTCATCTGCCCCTTGTCCGTGGTGTATCCGCCCTTGGTTTCGTGAATCTGTACCTGCAGATCAGCCGTCAGTACGAGAAAGTCCACCTCGTAGAACACCCCGGCGGCCAGCCGCACGTTCATGGGGTGAAACTTCCAGTCCAGAATCTCGCCCGCCAGCTTGCGGGCCTCAAGCACCTGGGAGTACGCGGCCTCGGTCTTGTTCATCCGATCCTTGGGTAGGCGGCCCAGCGCCTGGAAGCGCTTGCGGGCGTTGTCCTGGCGTACCAGCTTCTGATGCTTGGCGTACTGCTCGGGCGTCAGTTGCAGGTTCTGGCGCGCCCCGGCCTTGGCATAGCGCGATTGCGCCAGCAGTTCGGCGTTCGTGCTCATGCGGCCTCCAAGGTTTTCGGCGATTCCGTTGCGCGCGGGGCTTTGTCGCCGCGAATGGGCTGCAGCACGCTGTCGTCAATGCCAGTCACCAGGGTTTTGCCGACCCCGCGAATGTTCAGCCAGAACGGCTCTTTGATGGCCCACGTTGCCGCGCCCTGGCGGTCGTACAGAGAAACCACCGTGACGATCCGACCGATCACAGCGCGCATGACAGCCTCATGAACGGGCGTCGGGCATTCCCCGATCCTCACCACCACGGCCATATCACCCGGTTTGCAGTTCATTTCTCAATTCCTCCTTGACCAGGCCGGCCATATGCGCCCCCATCCACTCGAAGGTTTCGAGCTGCTTCTGCTTGGCGAAGCGCGGGGCCGTGGTTGATCGCAAATTCTTGATCTTGCGCACCATGCAATGGACGCAAGCCTTGTTGTAGACATATCCGGTCAGTTCGCATGTCATGCCGCCCTCTGCTCTGGTGCGGCCAGCAGCGCTACGTCGCCCGCGCTCGCCCGCTCAAAGCCCAAGCGCGGCTGTGCGGTACCGCCCTGCATCACGCGCGCTGCCGTGGTCGCGTCGCCAATCAGCACAGGGGCCTGGCTTTCCCGGTTCTCTTGCGCGTTTTGCGCCTGGGCCAAGCCGATCAGCACAGGCGGGTACTCCGGGGTCTCGTTGCGGATGCGGTAGCCGCGATAACGGTTCTCAAACTCTTTCGCAACGAACGGCCAGTCGTGATCCGTCTTCATGCCCAGCATCGTCCAGCCGCCCATGTCTTCCAGCACGCGATGGATCAGGGCGTCATCGAACGCCACGCTCTCCCACGTTCCGACCTGGCGCACGGCCTTGTCCACCTTCGACCACGCCGCCAGCGCGGAATCCTGGGTGGAGCCGGTCATCATCTTCAAAATGTCCGCCGGCTTCGGCATGAACTGGCCCGAGTCCGGGTTGTGCATGTGGCGGTCGAACGCCTGGCGCACCGCCGGCAGGTCGTAGGGCTTCATGACGTTCCACCACATGCCGATAGCGATGTTCGACAGCGGGCGGGTAGGCGCAAGCAGTTCAGCCGTAGCGCCCAGGATCATCACAAAATCGTCGTAGTCTTTAGGCTGCATGGCTCTCTCCAAAAATCATCTTCTTTGCCTCTTCGGCGGCTTTCATGCTCTGGTCGAACGCGCTTGACCCGCCTGTACCGGCCCGGCCTCGCGCTGGGCGGCTCTCTGCGGCCCGGCGCACCCAGTTGCGCCACGTACCCAGCCAGTCAAGCTTTGTGGCGTCCTTGCCGGTCTTTGGCACCCAGTAGTCGCGGAATTTGTCGGCCTCCAGGCGAACGCGGTCAGCATCCCAGTCGGGTTGGTCTTCAAGCGCCCACTCGCCCCACAGCTTGGGAAGCTTCCAGTCGGAAGGCAGTCGCGATCCCCTGGGGGATGAAGCGCGGGGGGCCGGCTGCGCAGCAGCAGGCGGGTCGTTTTCAGCAGGCAGGCCCTCCGGGTTGCTGGGATTCCCCCCGGCTTCGGCGGCCTCTCTTTGTTCCTGCTCCTGTTCTTTCTTCTGCTCCTGTTCCTGTTCCTGGCTTGCAAGGGGCTTAGAAGGGGCTTGCGGCGGATTGATCAATTCACGGCTTTCTGTCATGCAAAAAGCGTCCTTGTATTTCTCGAAGAACCGCGCCAGATAAGGGTTTGAGGGCAATGACATGTATTCGTTATGCACGCCCTTTACCCGCAAGTCGGCGGGCTTGAGTGAGTCGGCAATCTGGTATGACGCCATTTCGATCACCCACACCACCTCCGAAGCCTCGTCATACTCACAAAACCCCGCTTCGATGGCGCTACGAAGCCCCTTTGATGCCCCTTCCATGCCTAGCCCGGTTTCGTGCGCAATGAACATTTCCGGGCAGTAATACAGGCCCAGCATGTTCGCGTGCGGACTGGTCAGCAGGTACATGGCAACAATCTGCGCCTCCATCCCAGCCGCGCGCATGCGTTTGCCTGTCGCGCCGATCCAGAACTTCGGGCTAACCTTTGAGTAATCACGCATTTATGCCGCCTCTTCCTGCCGCCGAAGACGGTATTTCGCCCACTCACCAGCGGCCCAGGTAACGCCCTTGGGCGTGAAGCGCATTTGATTGAAAGCGTGTTCGTTTGCGTTGGAAATGCCGGTCTTGACCTCGAAGCGCCCGGCGTCAATATGGTTCTGATACGGGGTCAGGACGCCGGCCAGACGGTACGCAACCTTCTCTTCGATCAGGAACAGCCGGAAATGGCCTTCTTTCGCCCCCAGCAGCTTGCAGACCTCACGGAAGCCCTTGCTACCGTTGGCGGTCGCGTAGCGGTCTACGAACTCAACCTTGGGCGCTGCGGCGGTCAGGGCGGCCTGTTGCTGCTCTATGCGCTCGGCCTGCTCGGCTGCCAGGCGCAGGGCCTCGGCAAACGTGCCAGGAACGCGCACTTGGCTTTCCAGTTCCTGCCAGCGGTCAACCAGCCGGGCGGTGAACTCCGGGGAAAGCTGGGCCACAATCACATAGCTGTCGCGCTTACCGATCAGGTACACGCGCGTCGCGCGCGGGCGGCCCATTGAATCGGTATCGTGTTCGTCCCCCACTGGGGGTTGAACGATCAGGCCACGCTCGGCCAGGCGCTCTATGGATTGCTTCACCTTGTCATGGCGAGACCCAACCAATTCGGCAATCTCTCGACTGCTCATGGTGGGGGCCATGCCTGGAATAAAGACTGGCGCTTTTGCGTGGGGCTGCGTTACAATTGACGTATTCATTGCGAGTCCTTATGAAATTTCAATGAACCGGCCCGGGTCAGCAGCTACTGACGCCGGGCCATCTTTTTGGTATTCGTTTGAGAACAGATCAAGCTGGGGCTGCGGCTGACCCTCCGCATCCAACAGGCTGCGCTGCAGGTAGGCGTACTCGATCCGGGCGCGCGCTATATCCAGATACCCAAGCGGTCTGCCCTGGTCGTCGCTATCCAGATCGAAGCCGATGAATTCAAAGCCTTCCAGAACGGCGGCCTTGCCGGTCGATCCGCTTCCCGTGAAAATGTCCAGCACCGTGCCGCCGGGCGGCGTTACGAGCCTGCACAGGTAGCGCATAAGGCTGGTGGGCTTGACGGTGGGGTGATTGTTCTTGACGGGCGCTGGCTTCCATCCGTCACGGCGGGTAATGTGCTGCCCGCTGGTGTTGCTGTTCATGCCGCCTTCGCGGTCTTGGATACCGTCGCACCCCTCATTCCTGTCCGCGCGGCTGGCCTTGGCGCTGTAGAAGAAACGGGCCGCAGTGCCGGTATCGCCATGAAACGCCCCGGCAACGCGCGCACGCTCGCCAGTAATCAGTCCGGTGCTGGCGGCGCTCGCCTCGGTTCCCTTGACGGGGGCGCTCGCCCCGCGCTCGCCGTATTGGGCGAAAGCCTCAAGCACCTCTTCGCTGCCGTCATGGATGATGTTCGCCGGCCAGCGGCCCAGGCTATGCGGCTGCGTAACGGTGCCACGCCCCCGGCATTCATCCTCATGACGACGCGGAAGGCCGCCGCTTCCTGTGTTCGGGCGCATTGCTTCCGCCGGCACGCGGCAAGCGTCAATATTCAGCGCCCCCGTGCCGTGCTCAAGAACATTGCCAGCCACGGTTCCATCAAGGGGCTTGCGTGCCACGCATATCGGCTCTTGCGCTGGCTTGAGCGCTGTTCCCCATCCAGCCCATTGCGCGGAATCCTCGCCCGACATGTCCTGTTCGGCGATGTTGCGCGACTTGGGGAAGCCGGAGCCGTACAGCCAGCCGATTTGGTCGCGAATCTCGAACCCAGCGTCTTCAATAGCGCACGCCATGCGGTGATACGTGCGCGTTCCGCTGAACGCAAGCAAGTGGCCGCCGGGTTTCAGCACGCGCAGGCTTTCGCGCCAAACCTCGACGTTGTAGGCGATGCCGCTGCTATCCCACCCCTTGCCCATAAAGCCAAGCTCGTAAGGGGGGTCGGTGACAACGCTATCGACGCTTTCATCGGGCAGGGTCTTCAACAGATCCAGGCAGTGGCCGCGCTCTAACCTGTACGGCCTCATGGTTGCGCCCCCGGCTTGCTCTCGCCGCCCGCCCGGGCTATGGCCGGCATCGGTGCATTTGCGCTCTCGACGGCGCGCTCGATTTCCCGAAAATTCTGCCGAAGGCCACGGATCACTTCATCGCGATCAAGCGCGGCTGCAGCACGATGGGCGGCGCTTGCGATTTCGTACGCGCTGGCGGATCTAGGCAGGCCAAGCGCTTCGGCCAGTTCGCCACGGGCGGAGTCAATGCGCGACATATCCTCGTTCGCCCGATCTTTGGCTTTTTGAATGCGATCCCGGTATTCGGCATCCGCGTCACGGGCGGCCTGGCGCAGCATTTCGGTGGCGTGCTCGTACTCCATATCCGCATGGGCGCGGTCTCTGACGGCTTCTGCAACCTGCTTGCCCAGTCGGTCATTCATGGCATACAGGGCCTGCCAGATGCTTACCTCTTTCGGCTTATTTCGTTCAGCCTCACGCCTGACGCCATCAATGATCAGCTTCACCCAGGCGTCGCGCGGCAGGTTTTCCAGTGGGCGCATGGTTGGCCCCTTGACCGTCCGCCAGCCGTTCGGCCCGCGCACGATCAGGCCGCAGCCATCTGGAAGATCGGACTTTTTGATAAGGCCCTCGGGTACGGCGAAGATGACGGCGCAGGCAAAACGCAGGTAATCCAACCACTTGCCTTTTGTCACGTCAGCGCGAAAATCCGACAAGGAAACCTTGCACTCGTAGGCAATGGGCTGGAACCTTGCGTACGACATTGGCACTGAATACACGTCAGGCCGGGGTGAACCCGATGGGCCAAGCTGCATATCAGTCCATACAATGCGGTCTGATTTGCCCCGGACAAATTGGGCCAGGTCGTTCGCCAGATCATCATGCTTCCAGTTCACGCGGCCACCTCTTCATCGGGGCCTACGCGCGGCTGGTAGTTTTCCTCAAAGGTGAGGCGGTAATCCACGTATCCGTACACATTGGACACAAACCCGCGACCGCATCCACCGCAAACAAACTTTTCCCCCGGCATGGCCGGCACGCCGTCCAGCCATTCGAAGTTTTCCGCCAGCACAAGCTCTCCGACAACCGGAATACGGTTGACGTGAAATGACGGCTTCCCGCAATCGGGATCTATGAATGTGAGGGCGTGGGTCTCTATGCTCATGCCGCCACCTCTTCGGCCATGCCGTTGGCAACCAGGGCGGCATGCGGTACCGCGCAGCCACGATCCAGCAGAATCTGGATGCACTCGGCCACCAAGCTCAACTGGAAGCCGTATTTCTTCTCGAAGCGGGCCTTCCAGGGATGAACGGCGATGACGCCCGGTATTCCGGCGTCCTGATGGTGCGGGCCGCACAGGGGCAGAACCCACCAGTGCGCGTTTTTCTTCACGCGCCCGTCAATGTGGTGGATCGACACCCAGGAAGTGAAAATTCCATCCTTCGAGCAGGCAATGCAGCCGATATGGCTGGCCAGCATGTCGTGAAACCGTTTCTCTTCCGCGTTGACGCTGCGCCCCTTCATACAAACCCCACGATTTGAGCGACAACATCATCCAAGTCTTGCCGCGTGTAGTTGGTCAGCACTTTTTGCAGCAGGACGTTTGCCACGGCTGAATACAGTTTTTCGAAGTCTTCCTGCTCCATGCGGGAAAACTTGATGCTTTGAGCTTCGGCGCGCACGTCGCCATTGATGTTCGCCACCGCGTCGTAGAAGCCGGCGGCGATGATGCAGTCCTTGCGGAAACGGTTGCGGTTTTTCTGAACCGGCAGGCCACGGTGTTCCGCCTCGGGCGGTTCCCAGGCGTCGAACCCAATGTCCAACATGGCGAAGAACTTGCGGTGAAACTTCGAGTTGCGCATAGACGCCACCTCGGCGCGGATCGTTGACCCGACCTTGAACCGGCGGCACGCATCGGCCTGCTCTTCATCGAGCGGCACAAACGAGCCTTGCGGGGTCTTGAGCAACAGGACTTCCATTACGCCGACACGCCCGCAGCAAGTACGCGGCGAAGCGCAAGGTTTTCTTCCCGCAGCAGGCGGTTTTCTTTTTCGGTCTCGGTTTCCAGGCGGCGCAGGCTGGATACGTCATAGCCGCGACGGTGGAGCATCCACAACAGCGGCGCATCATTGCCGCAGGTGTCCATGAGCAATTCAAATTTCGGCCAGATAATCCCCTCGGTTCCATTTGTCCACCGTGAGAACTGCGCCTTATCAACTTTCAATTCGGCCTGTAAGGTCTTGTCCAGGGAATACCCGCCAGCCTTGGCGCAAAGTTCGATTGCGCCGCCCAGGGTTTTCTCGCGCGCGACCTCGTTTGGGGTAACGATTGTTGGTAGTGAAATTTGGTTGCTCATGTCGCCTCAATTTTGTTGTGTGGTGTTGAGAGGTAATAAAGGGCAAAAATAAAAACACGTACTAAAAACCGGAGATAAACATGCTTACTGCTAATCAGTCCGCCCAGTCCGAATATGCGGCCCTGCTGGAACTGGCTGTCGATAAAGCCTGGGAGCAATGCGCCTTCCCCAGCGACGAACTGGTGGTGTCGTGGTTCTTTCGATTGGTATCCGGCTGCTCGACAGTTCATTGATCTATACGTCCGTTGGGCCAATGGGGATTCGCTTATCCACGGGCTGTTCGGCTTCATCGGGCTTGGGGGTGGTGCTCATGTGCAGTCTCGCTTTTGTGGTTATGCGGCCTTCTTGCCGCGAACAATCGACCAGTCCACGCTCGGGCAAAGAAGCTCACACGGCACCCCGGTCATTTGCTCGATCCGGGGCGCGTACTTCGCCGGGACTTCTCGACCCTCCTGCTTCCACTGATTCAGCGCGCCGCGAGTCAGGCCCAGGGCGCGCGCGAGGGCGGCTTCTGATCCGAAGAGGCCGGCGGCAGTCTCAAGTGGGTGAACGGTTTTCGTATCCATGACGCAGAGTATACGTTTTCTGGACGCATTTGGTCAACTAAATATAGACCTGTCGCGTATAGATTTTCTCTACACTCGAAAACCATAAGTAAAAAGGGGTCAATGGATGGAAATTAGTGACTGGGTGCGTAATGCTCGGGAGTTCGCCGGGCTGACACAGCCACAATTAGGAGACGCGCTCGGGATCTCCAAGCAGAACATTTCCGCCTGGGAGCGCGAGCGCCATGAACCCAGCTTCGATAACCTGATAAAAATCATCAGCGTGACGGGCTACCCGGAACCCTTGCCGGGCCTACCGCTTGAGCTATGGCAGGCAAGGCTTGATGCCGAAGAGGCCAAGCAGAATGAAATCTACCTACCCGTGCGAAACGCCGCCTTCGAACTGGGGTACGGCACTGACGACCCGGGCATTGAGCTTGTCGCGGAACGAATCCGCTTCACCCGGTCGTTCATCCGCTCGGAAATGCCCCACATAACCAGCCTGGCGAACCTGTCACTATTGCCTCACGCCGATTCAAGCATGGAGCCTACGTTCAGCGCGGGAAACCTGCTTGTGGTGGATCGCGGTGTCAATGACATGAAGGGCAACGCGGTTTACGCCTTCCGCCTGCAGGGCCAAGTCTTCGTCAAGCGGATCGTGCGCAACCCGATAACAATGAGCATCACAGCAAAGTCGGACAACGAATTGCACGGCTCTTTTGAAATCGAACCGGCCCAGGCTGAATCGCTTGAAGTCCTGGGGATGATCGTCTATGCAATGCGCGGGAAGCGCGTTCAATAAAAAGCAAGAGCATGAACACTACAAAAACCCTTCTGGCAGCCATCATCATGACCTTTTCTGCCGGCGCGCTGGCGCAAGAGGCCCCGCCCGAATGCGGAGACAGCCAAGTAACCGGCCTGGTGGTCAACACCATCAATCGCAATATCCGCGAAAACCCGCTGATTGCGGCCAGGGCCGGCGGCATCCGGGCCATATCGGTTGACGCCGTGGCCCAGGTCTACGCCGACCCGGCGATACGCGCCTGCCTGGCGGACGTGCGGCGCAGCGATGGGGTTGTCGAGAACGGGTACACGGTGGAGTGGATCAACCGATCATCGGGCGAGTTTGCCATCCAGCTTGTGGGTGCTGACACGCTGCAGGCCCGGTATGGCAAGCTGACCGCGCAAAGCGCCCCCGCCAGCGCGGCGGCCAACGGCTACGAGGCCTGCATCGAGGCCGCCGAATCGACCGGCGAAATGATCGACTGCGCCAACGCCGAAGCCCAGCGCCAGGACACCCGCCTGAATGCGGCCTACAAGGCGGCAATGGCCGTCAACGACAAGAACGCGCTACGGACAGCCCAGCGCCAATGGATCAAAGACCGTGACAGCCAGTGCGCCCCCAATGAGGACGGCGGGCAGATGGCCGGGCTTGAGGCCGCTGATTGCGTGGCGACCATGACGGCGGCCAGGGCGGACGAACTTGAGGCCATGAGGTAATGCATGGAAGAGCTGTTCTTTTCGGCCACGCCGATACAGGGCAGCACCCCGGCGGCGGGCGCTCTTCCGGTTCCCTCCCAATACCTATGGGCGGTTTGGGATATTTACCCCGGCCATGACGTGCGCAGACCGCCCCTGTTTTCAGGGATCGAACCGGACGCCCATGGCCTACTGCGCCGGCACAGCCAGTTTGACATTCGCATAGGCGACGGCGACAACCACCACTTCAATGAACGGCTGCGGGAAATGGCCCGCCAGCCCGGCATGCTCGTTTCCAGCCTTCGCCGATCATCCGGGCGTCACTTTCTTGTCGCTTGGGAAACCCGGATTCACTACCTGATGGGCCTGCCGCCAGTTTTTGAGGTGGATGGTCTGGGTTTGGCCGACCTGCACAAGCGCCAGGAAGAGACGGGGGTCGCGCCGGACGTGTCAGGGTATGCCAGGGCCTACCTGCGAAGAAAAGAGGCAGAGGCGGCGTTTTGCGCGCCGCCAGGCCTGGATGCCGAGGCAATAGTTCCTGAATTCGTCTACGCGGATCACAACGAAAAATATATTTCCACCGCCCCCAACTGGAAGCGGCACCGCGTCGTCAGGAAGACCCCACAGACCATTTTTGTTGATCGGTTCGCGTACTGCACGGGCGAACACATGCGGCGCGGCTGGCAGGCGGGCGTCATCTACACGGCCATGATCGAACGGGCCGTCTTTGAGGAAACGGGCCGGTACTACCACCAGACGCTGAAAGCCCATTTCGTACACGAACCCATCGCGCGCGCCCGGGCCAAGGCCCTATTCAGGCCGGGCGGGCGGTTCAGTGAGCCGGTGCTGGATCTGCCGGCGGGCGATATTCAGTGGGCGATGGGCGTGCTTGGCGTGGAAGCCTGGCCGGTAACGACTGGCGCGGTCAAGAAAGCCTTTGCCAAGGCGGCCATGCTTCACCACCCCGACCGGGGCGGCCATGCCAGGGCCTTCATTGAGTGCCGGGCGGCGCGCAACCTGCTGCTTTCCAGGCTATCGCCTTTCCCTGAACGCCGATAGCTCTATGGTTAGAGACTCCACGGCGGCGCGCAGACATTGGATTGTTTTGATTAGTTCCTCTTGGCTTTGAGCGGTATCAAAGCTGCTATCCAAGCGCGCGACGATTTCACCATTCATTGAGCGGCCATTCTTTTCCCCGGCCTTGGCAAGCCTTGCCCGCATGCCATGCGGCATACGCAAATTGAACTTCTCGTACTTGCTTTCTGGTGTCACTACGCGCCTATCCTCCGCTGATTGCCCGAAGGATACCAATTTGTAAGCATGAAAAGAATGGTGGCATTTTGGCCCCAAAATCTTACAAAGTGGCATAATTCAGGTCGATGTCAGTGTGACATTATTCAACAAAGGAAGTTACCAGTGGCAACAACATCAGTCCTAGAAGCAACCCTGCGTACAGCGGCCCGCGTTATGAAAGAAGGTGAAGCATCGTGACGTATGACCAAGCTACGCTCCCCAGCACAGATGCAGCAACCCGCCCGCCCCCGCAGAAGAAGTCAGAAGCAATGCCCCACATCAAGCTAAGCCTTTCGTCCTACCAGTCCGGGATCAACAAGCTTTTGCAGCTCGAAGCCCTCACTGCCTCCCTGTCCGGCCCCGGCTTTGCACCATTCCGCCAACTTAGCCCATCCCTGCAAGAGAACCTTGCATCCCTTGTTGCAGACCTCACCCAGGACGCCCGGCGCGCCCTTGAGCACTGTAATAGCCAGTAGGGCCGCCCCGCCCAAGTAGACGAAGCCCCTTTAAAGGGGCTTTTTGACCCCAAAACCTAGTTTGTTACAAATAAATCCACCCCCGATAGATTTATCTGTACCGATTTTGTTGACTTATGCGTCCACGATACCTATACTTCGTTTCATCAAGTCTATTAACAAGAGACTTAGAACGCTCTTTAACAACCCGCTCGATGAATCGCCGCGATGCCCGCAAGGGAACGCGCGGCCTGCCCGACTACGTGGGGGCAGAAGCAAATCCCACGAAAAAACAGAGAACCGCGCAGGCTCGGTGTTCCGAGCGCTGTACTGCAAAGCGATCTGCCGATTTCAATTCCATCGAATTCGGGGGAATTGGAACGCCAATTGGAAAGCATGGCGGGTAATGCGTCAGCCACGAAGGGGCCAACCCTCACGGGCTGTTTGATCCGAGTCGTCGGGAATCTCAAACGGATGAAATATTCCGCCGAACCCGAAGAAAAGGGCCTGGCAACAGGCCGCTTTGGTAAGCGCCCGCAATGGGTGCTTACTGAAGCGCAGGCGCGCTAAACAACCAACTTTTACGTGAGAAAAATATGGCTGCTTTGATTGTTTTTGGACTTCTGGCCCTGGCCTGCATAGGCATAGCGCTGATTCGCATTTCCTCGGAAGGCGAGGCCGATGGGGTAAGCAAGTCACTCGGCATTGCCGCGCTGGCTCTTGCCATAGCGGCGGTTATTTCCTACCCCTATGTGAATGTCTGGCAACGCTCAATGAGCGGTCAGGCGCAAATGGCCGAGGCCGAAGCAAACAGGCAAATCAAGGTGCGCGAGGCGCAGGCCATCAAGGACTCCGCTCAACTGCTCGCAGACGCCGAGATTGCCCGCGCCCACGGTGTCGCCGAAGCCAACCGTATCGTTGCTGATGGCCTTGGCGGCCCGGAAGGCTACCTTCGCTACCTCTACATCGAGGGGCTGAAAGAGGCGCAACGCCAGGGCGCGCAGATTATCTACGTTCCCACCGAAGCCGGCTTGCCTATCCTTGAGGCGAGCCGCCTGAAATAGTCCACCCACACGCCGCGCCCAGTGCGGCAATCGCCACCCCCAACCAAACAGGAAAAATCATGGAAATCAAAATCAACCTCGATCTTTCGGCGGCAGTGTCCAATGCGCTGGCCCCTGAAAACCTCGCCCCGATCCTGAACAAGCACGTAACCGAGGCGATCACCAACGCCATACGCACCGCGACCGGCTACCGAAGCGAATTTTCGGAAGCGCTTGAAGCGCAATTTAAGGAGCACATGCCACACGGCCTGGGCCTGGATGACGTTGTGAAATTCCAGCACGTCCTGAATGAAGCGCTGAAAGGGGCAGTTCACGGCGCAAACTTCGAGACCGTGAACGCAGCCCTGGCCGAAGCCGCAAAATCGGCACTGCCCGAAGTTCCGGCCATGGTGAGCATGTCGGAACTCTTGAAAATGGCGCGCGAAAGCCTGACCTATGAAGAGGGTGAGGCCTTCTACGCCCTGTACGAAGAATCCGACCACGGGTACCGCCACCTCTACTTGGATAGAAACCCGAAGGTTGGCAGTGCCTCTTTCGGAATCTACACGCGCGAAAGCAACAAATACAGCGCCGACATAGCCCTGTCATTCAACAAAGAGGGTGAGGTGTACTCGCTCAAATTCCGGGATGGTCATGTGACCCCATCATCCAGGCCGACCGTTATTTCGCGATTCGATTCAATTCTCATGGCTATGTATGTTGGCCGAACGCGATTGACGGTTGACATGGATGCCGACGAGGTTGAATACGCGGCACAGGAGAAATACGACGATTAAGGGCAGTTCCCTAGCCGCCGGGGTCGAAAGATAGGGGCGGACGCAACAGCCGGCGGAGCGCGCTTCACTATCACCGGCAGCCAGAGAGTTACGGGCCTCTGATTTCCACCCGGCCCAACAATCCGTTTCGCGTGGGTGCCTCATGTGAGGGAAAGCCTGGGCATTCCGAGGGATTGGGTGCTTGATCTGGTGGGCAGCCTGGGAAGACGGGCAACACAATAACGCGAGCCTGAACGCGCACAGGCCCATGCCGGACATGGTTAAAGCCGAATCCCTTACGGCGGGCAGCCGAGGCCCATGCTTGAGCCTGTCTAACGTGTAATGACGAGCAAATACAGCAGGCCCTGCTTCGGCAGGGCCATCACATAGGCGGCGGCGTGGAAAGCTGGGTCGCTCCCTAGAGACACGCACGAACGCATGGGCCTGATAGAAAGAGGTCGGATGACAAGGGGCACGCCAAGGCCACGCCCCCGAAGCCCGAATACAACCATGTCTCTCGTATAGCTGGGGCAGCGCCCAGCCCGCCTATGTGATGGTCGCAGGAAAGCGTCAGGCACCCGACTTGTAATCGGGCCAGCCAAGGACAAACGCGATGATAAGCCACTGGCCTCGCGCCGACGCCATACGGGTAGCGCCCGGCGTCCATCTTCAAATTCCCCTCAAAAAACCCCCAAATCGAAAGGCCGGCACTCCGCCGGGCCGATCACATGGAGCGCGTCCTATGAAAACCGCAATCAAAACCACCAACGAAATTGCCGCTGCATATGATTCGGCCCCGCTGATGTTCAAGCGCGAATCGACCCGGCACCCCTACAGCCCGAACAGGCGCTTGAAGCCTTCGCAGGAATATCGCTTCGAGGGCAAGGGCGGATACGCCCCCAACAGCGACAAAATCCCCCTGCTACCGGCCATCGGGTACACGGCGGCATTCATCGGCGCTGGCGCTTTCTTCATGTTCGTCGGCGCGGCGGCTGGATTCTGACATGGCCGGCAAAACCGTAACCGTGAAGTGCAAGGCATGCCAATCGCCATTCGAGGCCCGCGTAGCCGACCGCCGGCGCGGCTGGGGCCGATTCTGTTCAAAGTCCTGCAAAGCCATCCATCAAGAGCGGCGCTCCGGGCAGTACCGGGATTGGCTCAACGGGGCCGACCCGGATCACAACCCTGAATTTTCAAACGCTCACCAGTTCGACAACTGCGAATAGTGACACCACAAGGAAATGAGAAATGTCTGAACTTCAAACACTCCCCGACCAGGCGCAGTCAAGCACCAGCGCGCTGATCCTCGACCCCAATTCATTCGACAAGGTAATGGCTTTTGCCGACATGATGGCAAAAGGCAGCGCCACCGTGCCGCGCCACCTGCAGGGCAACCCAGCAGACTGCGCCGCCGTCACCATCCAGGCGATGCAATGGCAAATGAACCCGTTTGCCGTGGCCCAAAAGACCCACCTGACCCAGGGCGGCACACTGGGTTACGAGGCCCAGCTTGTGAACGCCGTTGTAATCGCGCGCGCGCCCATCGAGACTCGCCCCGAGTTCACCTTCATCGGCGACTGGGACAAGATTCTAGGCCGGGTCGAAGAGCGCAAATCGGACAAGGGCGGGAAATACTACGTGGCCGGCTGGAAGCCATCCGATGAAATCGGCCTCGGTGTTATTTGCAGTTGCCTGATCCGTGGCGAGGCCGTTCCGCGCGAAATCAAAGTCATGATGACCCAGGCCTACCCGCGATTCTCAACCCAGTGGGCCACCGACCCGCAGCAGCAGATTACCTACCTGGCTGTGCGCAAGTGGGCGCGCCGCTACGCGCCTGACGTGATCCTCGGCGTCCACACCAACGACGAACTTGAACCGATTGACGGCTATCAAATGCGCGACATGGGGCCGGCTGAAACCGCCACGCACGAAGAGCCGGCCAGCAAGGAACTGCCGCCATATTCCGACCAGAGCATTGAAGAGAACAAGGCCAAGTGGCAAGAGGCAATCGACTCGGGGCGGCTCAAAACGGAGCAGCTTATTGCCAATATCCGGTCGAAGTACACGCTAAGCGCCCAGCAACTTCGCACCATTCAGAACATGGAAGCCGTCACGGCATAAGGAAACCACATGAAAGTCCATAACGTAATTCAAGGCTCGCCGGAATGGCTGGCCCTGCGCTTCAAGTGCCTCACCGCCAGCGAAGCCCCGGTAATGATGTCGGCCACCACAAAGATGATGCGCAATGAATTGCTGCGCATGAAGGCGACAGGCGCTGAACGCGAATACAGCGACTGGGTTCAGCGCAACCTCTTCGACAAAGGCCACGAATACGAAGCGGCGGCCCGTGTGATTGTCGAAGAAATGATTGGGGAAGAGCTTTTCCCGACGACCGCCACCGACGACGAAGAACGGATTCTGGCGTCGTTCGACGGAATCACCATGCTCGGGGAAGTCATTTTCGAGCACAAAATGTGGAACGAGACACTGGCCCAGGCCGTGCGAGAGCGCAACCTTCCGCCGGAGTACTTCTGGCAGCTTGAACAGCAACTGCTTGTCAGCAAGGCTGAAAAGGCCATTTTCGTGGTATCGGACGGCACCCGCGAGAAATTCGTCTGGATGGAGTACACGCCGGTCGATGGCCGCGCCGCCCTGCTGCTGGCGGGCTGGGCGCAGTTTGAGAATGACCTTGCCACGTACGAAGTTGTGGACGAAAAGCCCCAGGCCGTTGGCCGCTCCCCTGAAAACCTGCCGGCGCTTCGAATCGAAGTCACTGGCATGGTGACGGACAGCAACCTTCAGGCGTTTCGAGAGCATGCCCTAAGCGTCATCGGGGCAATCAACCGCGACCTCGTTACCGACCAGCACTTTGCCGACGCCGAAAAGACGGTCAAGTGGTGCAAGGACGTTGAAGACCGGCTCGCGGCTGCAAAACGCCATGCGCTCGCCCAAACCACCAGCATTGACGAACTGTTCCGCACCCTGGACGCCATCGGCGAAGAGACGCGCAGCACTCGACTGGAACTGGATCGGCTTGTGAAGGCCATGAAGGAGAACCGCCGGAACGAGATTCTGGCCGCTGGCAAGAAGGCTTTTGCCGACCATATCGCGGCGCTGAATAAGCGGCTCGGAACGGTGCGCATGCCCGAGGTTTCCTGCGACATTGCCACGGCCATGAAGGGTAAGCGAACCATCGCCACCCTGCAGGACGCGGCAGACAGCACCGTGGCGGCGGCGAAGATCGAAGCCAGCATGATCGCTGACAAGATTGACGAAAACCTCGAAACGCTCCGCACGGAAGCTGACGAATATTCGTTCCTATTCACCGACGCCCAGCAGCTTGTCATGAAGGAAAACGCTGACTTGGTGCTGGTGATCAACGCCCGGATTTCCCACCACAAGAAAATGGAGGAAGAAAGGATTGAGCGGGATCGCGCCAAAATCCGCGAAGAAGAAGCCGAGAAAGCGCGCTTGGCAGCCGCGCCGGCCCCTGTCGCCCAGCCAGCAGCGGCACCAGCCCCGGCACAGAGTCAGGCCGCGCCGGTTCGCCAGGCCTATCGGCCAGCACCAGCGCCCGCAGCACAGCATGAATACCATGACGCCCCTGATCTTCGGATCGGCAACATTTGCGGGCGGCTGGGTTTCACCATGACGGCGGGCTTTCTGGAAGGCATCGGATTCGAGCCGGCAGGGCGAGAGCGCGGCGCGGTTCTGTACCACGAAAGCGACTTCGACCGCATCTGCGTAGCCCTGATCAACCATATCGAAAGCGTCCGCGTCGAGCATCACGAAATGGCCTGACGGCCATCATCAACCATGCGGGCGGCCTGGCCGCCTGCGAACCCTCAAGAGGCCAACAATGGATACCAACATCAAACCCCGCACCCCCATCATTATGGATTCGGTCGAATCGTCGCAAATCGCGGCCATCGGGCATGACCCGGAGACGAATACGCTGGCGGTCAAATTCCCCGCCAACAAGCGGGGCATCAGCAGCGTTTACCACTACGCGAACTTCGACGCGGCGCAGTTCGAAGCCTTCAAGCAGGCTGAGTCCAAGGGGTCGTACTTCGGCCAGAACATCAAGCGCAACGTCGAAGCGTTCCCCTACGAGAACGTGACGGATCTGTATGCCGATCCCGCCCCCGAAGCTGCATAAGCGGGAATGAGCCATGGCATCAGTCAATAAAGTCATTCTCGTAGGCAACCTCGGGCGAGACCCCGAGGTTCGCTATAGCCCGGATGGCGCGGCCATCTGCAATGTGTCAATCGCCACCACCAGCCAATGGAAGGACAAGGCCAGCGGCGAGCGTCGCGAAGAAACCGAATGGCACCGGGTCGTCTTCTATAACCGCCTGGCCGAAATCGCCGGCGAATACCTGCGCAAGGGCCGCTCGGTATACATCGAGGGCCGCCTGAAAACCCGAAAGTGGCAGGACAAGGAGACCGGCCAGGATCGCTACAGCACGGACATTGTGGCCGACCAGATGCAAATGCTGGGCGGTCGTGGCGATTCCGGCGACGACAACGGGTTTAGCGGCGGCAACAGCGGCGGGTACGGAGGCAGCCAGCAACGCCAGCAGCCCGCCAGCCGGCAAGGCGGCAGACCAGCACAGCAGCGCCCAGCAGCGCCCAGCGCGCCAGCAACAAGCCTTGCTGATATGGATGACGACATCCCTTTTGATTGAGGGCGCAAGGCCAAGACAGCCGCCAAGCGGTGCCTTGCGCCCCTCTTCACACTCACACCATGGACGCTACGGCGTCCATTTTCATGGAAAAAGTCAATGACAAAAATTCAGCTTGACGCGAAGGCGCTCAAAGCCGTTTCGCGCATTGTTCCGGCCTTCGATATTCGCTACTACCTATGCGGCGTCTGCATTGAAGCCACCAAGGACTCAACCACTTGCGTGTCAACAGACGGCCATCGGATCATGGCCGCCCAGCACAAGGCGAAGAACGACATTCAGGGAGACGTGCGCTTCATCATCCCAAAGGAAATTGTGACGATGCTGACGGCTGGCAAGCGTCCGGCGCAAGCCAAGTCAATCGAACTCGAAAAGCACGGGGAAAAGTGGAGCGCCGGCCTGCCGCCAGTGAATGAATTTCAGGCCCAATTCAAGCCGATTGAAGGGAACTTCCCCAACTGGCGCGCCCTCGTTAAGAAAACAACGAAAGATGGCGTGACGGGCGAGGTCGCCATGTTCAATTCGCGCTACCTGCAGGAAATGTTCGCGATTGCAAAGGAGCTTCACCACCCCAATTTACCCGCAGCCACCTTACTGCACAACGGGAACGCGGCAGCCGTCATCCATTTTGGTGACATGCTAAGCGACCTCAATATCTTGGGCCTTGTGATGCCCATGAAAACCGAACGCGGGCCGGGCCTTCCCGACCTTTCCTGGGCGTACCCGGCGAAAGGCGACGAAGACGAAGACGACGCCCCCAAAGAGGCCGCCGACTCGCCCACAGCCGAAGAGGTTCCGGCATGAGCAGCAAGGTAATTGACCACTTCCCCGATATTGACGACTTCGAGGAACTGCTTGAAGACGCGCGCATGGCCGCCGGCAGCGACTGGGAAGAAACCTTCGTTGCGGACATGAAGGCCAAGTACGAGCGGTACGGCGAAGACATGTTCATCAGCAACGCGCAACTCGACAAACTCAACAAAATTGTTAATGAGGATTAACCCATGTGGTTCAAAAATCTGAAAGTATTCCGCCTGTCCAACTGGACGCTATCCGCCGACGAACTGGCCGAACGGCTCGAAAAAGCCGCCCACAAGCCCATTGGCGCGAGCGAAATGCAAAGCACCGGCTGGGTTCAGCCGCGCGACGGCGAGGGTTTCGTGCATGCCCTGGACGGCCAGCTTCTGATCAGCCTGCGGGCGGAGCAAAAGCTGTT
Source organism: Pusillimonas noertemannii (assembly GCF_003096595.1). Lineage (GTDB taxonomy): Bacteria > Pseudomonadota > Gammaproteobacteria > Burkholderiales > Burkholderiaceae_B > Pusillimonas > Pusillimonas noertemannii. The sequence continues at coordinate 318,415 of NZ_QEKO01000002.1, forward strand.
GCCAGCATCGGTGGTCAATCAGGTTGCCAAGGCCAAGGCCCAGGAAATCGAAGAGCAGCAGGGATACAAGCCTGGCCGCAAGCAGATGAAGGAAATCAAGGAGCAAGTCACTGACGAACTGCTACCCAAGGCTTTCAGTTCGTACCGCGACACGCGCGCCTGGATCGACACGAAAAACCGCTGGCTTGTCATTGACGCATCCTCTTCGACCAAAAGCGACGAAGTGTTGGGCATGCTGGCAAAGGCCATTGATCCCTTCCCCGTGACACCGCTTTACGTCGAACAATCGCCCGCCGCCGCTATGACGAACTGGCTGATTGACGACGAAGCGCCCGCCAATTTCAGCATTGACCAAGACAGCGAACTTAGCTCCACCAGCGAAAGCCGCGCCGCCGTGCGCTATGTGCGCCAAAGCATTGAAATTGACGATGTACGCAAGCACGTACAGGCCGGAAAGCAATGCACGCGCCTGGCGCTGACCTGGGCCGACCGAGTTTCGTTCGTGCTGACCGAGGGGCTGGACATTAAGCGCGTGACGCCCCTGGACGTGCTGCGCGAGAATCAGGACAGCGCGGCACAGAACGAAGTCGAACAGTTCGATTCCGACTTTACGCTCATGACCGGCGAACTGGCCCGCCTGATTGCATCCCTCGTTGAAGCGCTGGGCGGCGAAAAGGCTACCGACACGCCAGCGGCCACCGTTACAAGCGAAAGCATCGGCGACCCTGACGATGAACCCTATCAGTTGGCCGTCAATGTCGTTCTGGAAAACAAGGTTGCGTCCATTTCTGCCATTCAACGGCACTTGGCTATCGGATACAACCAGGCAGCCCGGCACCTTGAGCGAATGGAGAGGGACGGCATCGTTTCTGCAATGGAACCGAACGGCCACCGTGAAATCCTTTGGGCGAACGCGCCGGCATGAAGAAAAAGCGCAGGGATAAGAAATACACCCCGCGCATCGCCAGAATCCCGATCACCAAGCTACGCGACGACATAGCCCTGATCATCCACACAAGCATCGTAAGGCTGGCCGCCGGGCCAGACCTCGATGCTTACGACAACCTCGCCGAAAACATCAATCTGGTGGGCATTGCCTTGGAGGGCAAGCCCGCGTTTTCGCGCGAGTTCGCCCTGATCGCTGGCGGCGCGCGGGCAATGAACCAAATCGGCGAGTTAGTGACCGCCGGCCACACCCCAAAGCCACACCACATAGCGCCGATCCGCGTTGCGGTCAACACGATTGACGCCGTGCTGGGCAGGCTGGACGTGGAAACGCTCTACGTGGCCGAACTGGCCGCACACGCCGCCATGCGGCAAGGATATGAAGATGCAAAAAAAGCAATTCCTGCTACCAATAGCCAGTGAAATCACGGTTGACCTGTTCGCCGGCGGCGGCGGCTGGAGTAGCGCTTATGAACTGGCCACCGGGCAGCATGTTCATGTGGCCGTCAACCACGACCCCGATGCAATCAGCATGCATGAGGTCAATCACCCCCAGGCCAAGCACTACAAGGCGGACGTTTTCGAGGTTTGCCCGCACGAAGCCACGGGAGGCATGCCGGTAGGCTGGCTGCACCTTTCGCCAGACTGCACCCACCACAGCCAGGCCAAGGGCGGACAGCCCCGAGACCGCAAGATACGGGCGCTGGCCTGGGTTGGCGCGCGCTGGGCCGGACAAGTCCGCCCCCGCATCATCAGCCTCGAAAACGTCAAGCAAATCCTGAACTGGGGTTCGCTGGTGGCGAAGCGCGACAAGGCCACCGGACGGGTATTGAAGCTGGACGGCACCGTGGCAGAAAAAGGCGAGCGCGTTCCACTTGACCAGCAATTCCTGATCCCCGACCCCAAAAAGGCCGGGCAGACGTGGAAGAGGTTCGTGTCCGTGCTGCGAAATATGGGCTACACGGTCGAATGGCGGCGTCTTGTGGCCGCCGACTATGGCGCTCCGACCACGCGCGACCGGCTGTTCCTCATGGCGCGGTGCGACGGCATGCCGATTGAATGGCCCTTGGCTACCCACTTCGAGAATCCCAAGCGCGGGCAATTGAAATGGCGTTCTGCAGCCGAGTGCATCGACTGGTCTATTGAAGGCAAGTCCATCTTCAACCGAAAAAGGCCATTGGCGGAAGCCACCATGCGCCGCGTCGCCCGTGGCGTCGAGCGGTACGTCATCAACAACGCCAAGCCCTTCATCGTTCCCGTGACGCACCAGGGCCAAGTCAGGGTTCACAACATCGACGCGCCACTGAAAACTGTAACCGGGGCGAATCGCGGCGAACTCATGCTTGGAACGCCGGTACTGGTTCAGACCGGCTACGGCGAACGCGACGGACAGGCCCCGCGCTCACTGGACATGCAAAAGCCGCTGGGAACTGTCGTGGCGGGCGGAACAAAGCATGCCGTGGCAATGCCGATCCTGATCCAGGCCGCGCACGGCGATGGAAAGCCCGGCGGCGTACAGCGCTGGGGATCTGGCGTAAAGGACATTCAAGGCCCGCTCAACACCATCACAGCAACAGGAAGCGGGGGCCAGGCAGTCGCTACCGCTTTCCTTGCGCAGATGAACGGCGGGTTCAACAATACGCCAGGACATTCGGCAGAGCGCCCAATGACGACCGTCACGAACACGGGCAGCCAGCAGCAGCTTGTCACGGCACACCTTGCCCACCTTCGCGGCAATTGCGACGCCAGAGACGTTGACGAACCGCTGCACACCATCAGCGCCGGCGGCCAGCATCACGCCACAGTAACCGCCTTCCTTACCAGGCAGTTTGGGAATAGCACCGGGCAAAAGCTGGATGATCCGGCTCCGACCGTAGTGGCAGGTGGCGGCGGAAAAACGGCCCTCACTGAATGCGTGCTGTCTAAAGATGACGAAGCCGGCGCGCTGCGCGTGGCCGCCTTCCTGATCCGGTATTACAGCGAAGGCGGCCAATGGGGAGACTTGCGCGACCCTATCGACACAATCACTACCCGCGACAGGCTGGCGCTTGTCACGGTGTACATCAAGGGTACGCCCTATGTGATTGTCGATATAAAGCTGCGCATGCTTGAGCCGCGAGAACTCTACGCGGCCCAGGGCTTCCACCCCGACTACATCATCACTCACGGCCATGACGGGCGCAAGTTCTCGAAGTCGGCCCAGGTCAAGATGGTTGGCAACAGCGTAAGCCCGCACCCGGCCCGGGCGCTCATTGAAGCGAACTGGAAGACAAACGAGCCAATGAGGTTGGTAGCATGAGCGGGCAATCCAAGAAAGGCAGCGCCATCGAGGCGATTTTCAATGTGCTGGTGGGATACACCATCAACGTGGTTGCGAATTTCGCCATCTTCCCCCTGTTCGGATGGGATATATCCCTTGAGCAAAACCTGCTGATGGGAACGTTCTACACCGCCATATCACTGGCGCGCTCGTACTGCCTGCGGCGGGCATTCAACCGCTTCGGGCTGCGACGTGGGGGGGGGTAGATGACGGCAACCCGCCCAATACTTCGATACCACGGCGGGAAGTGGCGGCTGGCTCCCTGGATCATCGGCCATTTCCCTGACCACAAGGTCTACACGGAAGCGTTTGGCGGCGGCGGTTCCGTGCTTTTAAAGAAATCAAGGTCATACGCGGAGGTCTACAACGACCTTGATGGCGAAGTCGTCAATTTATTCAGAGTCATGCGCGACAACGGCGACGAACTGCGCGCCAAGCTGGAACTGACGCCGTTTTCTCGGGATGAATTTTCCCTGTCTTACGAGCCGAGCTCGAGCAGCATTGAGCAGGCAAGGCGCACCGTAGTCCGCTCATTTATGGGCTTCGGATCATCCGCCATCAGCAAACAATCAACTGGGTTTCGGGCCAATAGCTCACGCTCCTACACCACGCCAGCGCATGACTGGGCGAACTACCCGGACGCGGCCAAGGCCATCGTTGACAGGCTCCGGGGCGTGACTATTGAAAACCGCGACGCCCTGGCGATCATCAAGCAGCATGACGCGGATTTCACGCTGCATTACGTTGATCCGCCATATCCACACAGCACACGCACCAACGGCGCATCGGACGATGTATCGCAGTACCGATACGAAATGACGGACGAGCAGCACCGCGAGTTGGCGGCACTGCTTCATTCGGTCAAGGGCATGGTGGTTCTTTCTGGCTACCCATGTGACCTGTACGACAAAGACCTCTACCCAGGCTGGAAGCGAATTGCCCGCAAGGCGTTCGCGGACGGCGCGCGAGAGCGCACAGAGGTTATCTGGCTTAACGACGCCTGCGCAAGCGGGCTAAATCAGCACGACTTATTTAGGAGAATTGCATGAGCAACACAGCTACCCCGGTTGACAGCATCAAGAACAAGGTTTCCACCTTCATCGAACTGATGGCCGAAGCCGCCCAGGCCGGGTACTGCGGATCATCGCTTGAAATCAAGAACACCGATGGCCGCCTGAACCTTCGTTTCACGTACTGCGCGCCGCTGGATATTCTGCATGCGGCAGAGGTCAACGGAACGCCCAGCACCATCCTGGGCGTGGCCCTGGTGAAGGCCGGCAAAGGCTACGAATGGCAGCGCATCGACGCCAACGGCAACAAGGCAGACAACCCGGGCAAGGCGTTTTTCGACGCGCACCCGGTATTCGGGCAAATCAAGGACGTTCAGATTGACGGGCAACACATGGTTGTGGTGCCGCGTTTCTACGTCAAGCGCGCCCGCCTTGCGACCGGCCCCTACGCTGGCAGCCAGGCATGGTTCATCAGCGAAACGGAGCAGCCCGGATTTGCCCCTCACTCTGCCTTCAAGACCGCCGGCCAGCCGGACAAGGGCTTTTATGTCGGGAAATATCAGGCCAGCCTGTGCGACAAGAAGCTGGCCTCATTGCCTGACACCGTGCCAGCCGTGGGCTTGAGCCTGAACAAGTTCCACGCATGCGCCGTGTCGCGCAATGATACGGTTGGTGAAGATGGCTGGATGCAATGGATCGCCTACCAGCTTGCGGCCATCCAGTGGCTGTATCTCATTGAAAACGCCTCCATGGACTCCATAAGCACTACCGGGCGCGGGCGGATTGATGAAAGCAGCAAGGCCAAAGTGGACGCCAGCGACGTAACCCAGGCCTCGTACCGTGGCATTACTGGGCTTTGGGGCAATGTCTGGCAATGGCTTGGCGGGCTGAAACTGGTTGACGGGGTTGTGCATGTTGCCGATCCGGCCAACCCCAGGGCATGGATCAATACCGGCCACACGCCCCCGTACGACGAATACTACGCAACCGAGTTTGCCGAAGGCGAGCATATCGGCGACCTGTTCATTGCCAGCAAGAGCGTCGATTACCAGTCGCAGGCGGCGACACCGAGCATCCACTACTACCGCGAAAGCACAGGCGAGTTTTTCTCGCTTGTGGGCGGGACTTGGACGAGCGCGTCCACTGCGGGGCTGTGGTGCCTGCACCTCGGCAACCCCGCGTCCAACTCGAACACGGCCGTCGGCGCTCGCCTCGCGAAGCGTTTTGTGTCTTGAAACTTGCGTTGTGATGCAACGGGCGATAGCCCGTTGCTCACCGCATTTTTTCACCCATCCCAATGAAAGAATATTCAATCCGCCTGCCGGGCGACATAGTGCGCTCCATCATCGACGGCGACCGCACCAGCCTGATTCATCCCGCCGCGCCGCCGGCACTTAAATGCCCGTTCGGCCAGGTGGGCCAGCCCATTTGGGTGAAAGAAACCTACACCCCCATGCATGAGGGCGTAACCACCCGGGAGGGCATCGCGTACCGCGCCGATTTTCTGGACGATCCGCACGGCCCCGATGGCGAGCTTTCCCGGGAGGGCAAGTACCGATTCTGGAAGCCATCTTCGACCATGCCGAAGTGGGCCAGCCGCCTCATTCTGTACCCGACCCGAATCCGCGCCATGACTTTGAGCGCCGTCGCCAAGGAAGACGGATACGGGGAAGACCTCATTTCACCCGAACCCAAAATACCGCCCACCGGCTCCCTATTCGAGAGCGAACCCGAGGATGACCCGCTGGTTTGGGCGGTCGATTTCACCAAGGAACTACTAAAGCCATGAGCAAAAGCAAATTTCACGCCATCACAATATCCGCCGGCCAAATCCTGAAAGAGGTTTGCCACACCGCATCGGTGGATGCCGGATGGTGGCAAGACCGCGACGGGAAGCCACTCACTGACAACCCGTACTGTTTCAGCAACAAGCTGATGCTGTCCGTATCGGAACTGTCCGAGGCCATGGAAGGCGACCGCAAGGGCCTCATGGATGACCACTTGCCGCACCGCCCCATGCGAGAGGTTGAACTGGCCGACGCCGTTATTCGCATCTTCGATCTGGCCGGGGCCTACGAACTGGACATTGCCGGGGCCATTGCTGAAAAGCTGGCCTACAACCAGCAGCGCGCTGACCACAAGCCCGAGAATCGCGCCAAGGTCGGCGGCAAGTCCTACTGATCATGCGGTTTCCATTCAACCAGACCACCATAACCCAGCGCGCGCAACGCGCGTATTTGCAGAAGGCAGAGAAAGCCATGAATCAAGTTTTATCCCGAGCCGAGGCGAAGGCCGCCGACCCCGTGGACATTGCCCGCGCAGACCCGAACTACAACAGCCTGCGCGACGTGCTGGACGCCGCCTTGCTGCAGGCCCAGGGCGGCAAAGGTGCCGAGCGCCACGCCAAGGGCGATCCGTTCGAAAGCCAGCGCATGCAGTCCATATCCCGCCTGCTGGGTTCGGAACGAGGCATGGCCTATCAGGCATGCAAGAAAGTGGCCGAGGGCCTTGATCTTCCGACCCACCAGGCGCGCGTGAAGGAACTGCTGGGCGCGATCAACTACATCGCCGGCATCGTGATTTATCTGGAAGCCGACCAGAAAGGAGATTGATATGCCAACCGATAACAAGGAACTGCGCCTGTCTGCGCCCGCGCAAGTGGGCGGCATCCGATTCGGCGTCAATGTCGCTTGGCGCACGGTAATTGAGGCGGCGCAGCGCCATTACAAATACATGATGGAGCCGGAGCGCGAAGAGGCGCGTATCAAGGTCGCTGGCGAGTTCGTGAAAAGGCTACGTGAGTCCGCAACAGCATATGCGCCCCCGATCACTCCCCAGGAATCGGATGCACGGGAGCTTCAAGCAGCCCGCGACATGCTTGAATCCGCCCGACAGGAGCTGCGGGAGATTCGCGCGGCGCTAGGTGTTTCGTATGAGCCTCACCAGAACCTGCACGAACGAACCCTTGACGCCGCCCGGCGCGGCGCGCCTGATGGCGATATTGTGGACAGCCAAGAGCGGATACTTGACGCGGCCAAGCATTGGGCGGAACAGCGAGACATTGGCCCGGCGCATGCAAAAGCGGCATGGGCGGACTTTCAGCTACGTGTTCAGGCGGAATTGAACTACACCCATGCCATCGCATCAGATCCACAGGAAGAGGTGGGCGAAGAGCGCCGCGACGAGCACCCCGATGATGTTGCCGTGCAAGCCTTCGCCCAGGCAATGAAGTCCAAACTGGCAAAGAAGCGCGCCGATGGGCGCGGCGGCTGGCAACAATGCGACGCCAACACCCTGTCATCCATGCTTTCCGATCACGTCGCAAAGGGCGATCCCGTTGACGTGGCGAACCTTGCCATGATGCTGCACCAAAACGGGCAGTCGATTTGCCGCACCAGCGATTTTTCAGAAGGCGTGAATATCGAAAGGTTGCGCCGCGCTATGGCCGCGCAAGGCATTGCCGCGCCGGAATCTCTGGAAGAGTTGGCCGCCACCCTGGCTAGGCACGTCAACGCACTGACACTGGCGATTGCCGAGAAAAAGCACAAGTGCGACGGCAACCACGGCGGCCCACGCTGCGCAGACCCTGAATGCTGGAACGACAGCCCGGCTGATCCGATGTTCTGGTACCGCCCGCGATCTGACGGCGGGTATGAGGGGCCGCTGCACAACTCAAGCATTGAAGAAGTGCGCAAGCGGTCTGGCGCATGGGTTCCGCTGTTCGCTGGTCGCGCGCCAGGAACAGCGCCAGACAGCGGCACTGACTCCCTGAAATCCGCGCTGCGGCCTTTCTCGGAAGAATTCAAGCAGTGGGATGGCGTCGGCTGCTGGGATTCCATGACGCTTGATGAAATGTTCAGCCACGCACCAGGGGAAACCGCCGGCATAACCTTCGCGGACTTGAGACGCGCCAACGAGCTACTGGAGAAATCATGAGCGAAGCTATCGCCTGGGCGAATGCCCTTTCTTTGCCGGGAGCCATTGCCGTAGCCGGCGCACTAATCGCCCTGGCGATACTCCTAAAGTAGCCTGTCAATCGGGCTGTGCCAGCACGATGCTGTCGTTTCCCGAGACGTTGGCTAGCGGGTTTCTGCCCTCGCATCCGGGGCAGATGAAATGGCAGCCGTCATTGTCCACTTCCGGCTCTACGGCCTGGAACATCACTTCAAGCCCGCAGTGCATGCATTTCCACATAGCAATCCCCCGAAGTAGGGGGATCATCATAGCGCCATCGAGGTAAACCATGAAAGCCCTTTCCATACGCCAGCCCTGGGCCTGGCTGATTGTCCACGGCCACAAGCCAATCGAAAACCGATCATGGCGGACTACCTACCGTGGCCCGCTGCTTATTCACGCCGCCCAGGGCATGACACGCGCCGAATATGAAGACGCCCGAGACCTGGCCGAACAGCTTGGCATCACGATCCCGGCGTTTGACGCCCTTGAGCGCGGCGGGATCGTCGGGCAGGCCACCGTTACTGGGTGCGTGGATGACAGCGAATCGCCCTGGTTCTTCGGCAAGTACGGGTTTGAACTGGCTGATGCAAAGCCGCTTCCATTCACGCCAATGCGTGGCCGCCTAAGCATTTTTGAAGCGCCTGGCAGTGCGCCAACGCACGGAATGGAAACAAACGGATGAAAAATTCAGACAGAAACCACCTCCGACGCCTGCTTGGCTGGGTGCGCTGCGAGATAGGTCAATCACCGGACGAGTTGGTGGCAACGGTTAAATCCATAGCGCCCGCTATCGGTGACATTGACGACGCCGCCAAGCGCCGCATGGTCGAAGCCCATGACAAGGCCCGGAATGTTCCGATCTATGTCCGCCAGGCCGTCAAGCAACTGGATAGATATGTAAACAAAATCGGGGAGGTGGTCGATTCCCCGGAACTGGGCCGGATAGCGCCGCCGGAGAAAGAAAAATGATCAACACCAATTTTCTGAAACACCAAATCGGGAATGCCCTGCGCGCGAACAAGGAGATTCAAGACACCCTCAAATGCCTTGAATCTCTGGTGGACAGCATCCGACCCGACGATATGGCCGCCGTCATTATTGAAATGCAGCGCCTGCTCATGCCGCTGGGGCTGTGCATCATCCACAGACACACCCTGGCGGACATTGCCACCATCGTCACATACGCCGAAGAAATGGATGAAGAGGGCTTGAGCACTACCGAACTGGCGCAAATATCCGAGCGAGTTGAAAAATCGCTGCGGCCGGAATTCCCCGAAGCCCTGTTGACGCAACCAAGAAAACAAGGAACAGCATGAAAAACAATCCCCAAACGCTGCACGTAATGCGCAGCGATGCCGACGCCATGAACGCCCGCACCGAGGTGGTTCTGGCCGCCGTGGACGGCGCAATCGCCTTCGGACGGCTCAATGTCAACCAGCCGCCCAGCGGCACGCACTGGCTGGCGCGATTCTGGAACATGGGCCGAAAGCTGGCCGAACTGGAAGGCGAAAAGCAACCGCCTGCCGAAGAATGCGCAGCCACCGGGCAGGGCTGCTCAACCGGCCCCCATGGGCCAAACGGTGAAGAGCAATGCCGGTACTGCGGCGAAGAGTCAGACGCCGAGGCCGCATGCCGGGAAGCCTACGACAACACCTATCACAAGGTGCCGGCTGAAATCAGCTACGACCGCTGGCGCTACGTCTGGATGAAGGCCCGCGAATCGCTGGCCAGGAAGTAGCGACATGGCGGACAGCAACAAAAAACACTATCCGAGGCTGTACCGCGAAGAATTCGAGCTGGCCCGCGCAACCCTTTCCCCGCGCAAGGGCGCGCTGGAATGGAGCCGGGCCGACTACGAGGCATTCACCTATGTGGAGCCAGGCGTTCGGCTGGTTTTCTACCCGCACCGCACCAGCGCCGGGAATTACCACATTCGAATCCGCGACAGCAACAGCAAAGACGCCGCGCTGGCCGACCGGCTCATGCGAGAACTGGACAAGGCAGCGGGATACAACCGCACATTCAGCAGGAAAATGTAATGGAACAAACAACGAAAGCAGCGCTGGTCGCGCCAGACTGCTATAGCCTGAACGGCGAAGATTATCACCACGGGGGTATTGGCGATGCCCTGGATAGCATGGCAAGCGACGAGGGAGGCTTGGTAGTCGGGCGCGTGTACTGGCTCGCGGTATCCAAATCCCCAAAGCCATCCAGTTTTTTCAACGTCGATACACTGCTCGAAGACATACAGTGCCGGGCCTGCGACGAAGGCGGGGAATACGCGGAAGATTTCCTAACCGACCTGCCTGACGAAAAGGCAGAGGAACTACGCGCCCTGGTGTCAAACTGGCTTGATGCCAATGTCACGGTTGGGTTTTTCACCGTGACAAACGCCACTGAACAGACAGTCACGCCCGAGGACATTAAGGAAATGGAGTGCGCCAATGGAAAATAGCATCACGCCCGGCAGCACCTTCGAAGTCGCCTATCCGTTTGTTCGCTGCGAGGTTGAAGTCATGACAGATGACGGCCTGAACACCATCCAAAGCTGGAAGCCGGGCCACCAAGAGGATGAATACGGCGAACCGTTCGCTCACGGCGAAGGGAAGATGATTCTCGATGTGGTGGACGTGTTCCAGCCAGGCCTGCGCACCGACATACCCGGATACCCGCACAAGAAGTACCCAAAGCGGGTTTTCTACCTGCGGCGGTTCGTGACGCCGGACGGGGTTGAGTTCGGCAAGACCGGCCTGCGGATAGCTACGGAAGCGGTATTCAAGCGGATTGCCGGCGGCTACATGCATGAATACGAGGTGGCCTGACCGGATGCCGCCGAAGAAGGAAAAGGCGGGGCCGGCCACGGGGTCTGATCGACTCTACTGGACATGGGGCCTACGCCAACACACAGACACACCAAGCGCCCGCCCGGGCGCTTTTCAATTCATGGAGTCTTGCAATGCAAGTTGAAGACGTGCAAAGCCTTGCGAGAGAAATTGCCGCCCGCATGGCTCCCGACGCCCTGCTGGACGCCGAAGACGTTGCGGCGATCCTGAAATGCACCGCCAAGTACGTTACCTCGCAGTACGCCATCACGCCGGGCTTCCCCGGAGCCATTCGCCTTACCGGCCCTGGCGACCGGCGCAGCAAGCCGCGCTGGAAGCGTAGCGATATAATGGCCTGGATCGACTCCCATCAGGGCGGCAGGTCGAAGCGCGGCGGCAGGCCAAGGAATGCAGACTAAAAACGCGGGGTGTCACAAAACGTCCCCAAACCTCTGCAAAGCCTTTATTCATGCGGCTTGGGGTGCCGGCCCCGGGCACCACTCCTACCGCGCAGGGCCAAGACCCTTAGGCGCTAATTCTCAAAATTTCTGAATCCGTACGCTCTGCGTGAGAGCATTTCCATCTTGGTATGGAACCCTTCAGTGCCATCGTTTGGCTACCGCACCGTCACGGCGTTGCTGGGCATGAACAAGAACACCGTCCAGCGCATCTTTCACCTCAAGGGCTGGCAGCGCCCTGGAACATGCTTTAATCGCTCGCTTCGGAACGCTGGGCCGTGTGCAGAGCCGTTCCTGCTTCGGTCGGATAACGGGCTCGTTTTTACCAGTCGTAGCCATACCGCGATGGTTCGCAGCTACCGATTACGCCAGGAGTTCATCACGCCGCATCGCCCACAGCAAAACGGCATGGTCGAACGTGTCATCAGAACGCTTAAAGAGCAATGTGCCCATCGGCAGCGCTTTGAAACCTTGCAGCATGCCAGCCGCGTGATCGGCGACTGGATATACTTTTACAACCACCGGCGCCCACACCAGGCGTTGAATATGAAAACCCCGGCTGAGGCCTTTGCATTAGCCACATGAACTGGGCAGATTCCGCTGGGTCATTACAAGCTTGCGGAGGCCATGAATCAGCGACGCGCTATCCACTAGGCAAAAAGCTGGTCGGTCTTCGCGCTGATACCGCTGACGGCGCTGATCTGGCTGGTCGCACCGCTTCGGATGCCGGTGTACTGGATTTTTACACCCGTGCTGTTTGCATGCGCTTGGTCAGTGTCGACCATGGCGAAGTATTACAAGAAATATGCCTGAGTCTTGACGGTGCGCGGCAAAGGGGTGTCTTAGGAAGCCGGTCGATCGCGCCATCCAAGTCTTGATTAACGCATCAACTCTCTGGCGCCGGTTGCATCCGGCACTTCGGTTGTCCATCAAGGTCGCAGCAGTCCATCTTGTCAAAGCGCCTGAAGGTAGGCGCAGAACATGTTGGCCATCGCATCGGCGTAGGCTTTGATCTCGGCCTTGGTCCGCCGTGTCTGTGAAAAGCTGCTGCCCACGGTGCTAAGCGTCGTGAAAATTAGATCGCCCGCAAGCTCGCGTGAAGCAGCGGACGCCTTTGGCAAAGCCTGCACCATGAAGGCATCGATCATCTGATCGCCTTCGGCCCGGGCCTTGCGCGCCTCCGGGCTGTCGCGATAGAGCGGGGCCGCGTCATTGAGCGCACCGCGAACCTCGGCTTCTTCGCACTCGGAGCGAAGGAAGGCATGCACGAGGGCACGTAGGCGCTCCAGATGCGGCGTGCCGGCATCTTCAAGGATGTTTCGCAACATGCGGGTCGTCTGCATCCACTCATCGACCTGGAGACGGAACAGGATCGAGGCCTTGTTGGGGAAATACTGATAGATCGACCCGACGCTGACGCCGGCCTTCTCGGCGACGCGCGCCGTGGTGAATCGGGTGACGCCTTCCTGGGCCAAAACCTGGGTGGCGGCTTCCAGGATGGCGGCGACCAGTTCGGTCGAGCGCGCCTGTTGGGGTTGTTTGCGCGAGGCAATCTGGGGACGGCGGCGGGTAGTCATAGTGGTGTGGCGATGCAAGGGCCCGGAGCACGGAAACACGATCTGATTACCGCGCTCTTCAATGCGATGAATTATTCGCATATTAGCGCGGCATGGGCTATTGCCTCAACTCTTGATTGATAGTTTGCCTGGCCGCTGTGGTCACCGGGGCACGCAAATATTGTCGGTCTCCGATATCTCCCTTAGGTGAACTCCTCATAAGTAGGCCGGTTAAATGACCCCTCTGCGCTGCAACGAAGCTTCCGTTTTCCTGATGAAAAACCTGAATCTTCGGCGACCCCTGAGCTTCTGGGGACTCGAATGGATCAACAAAACCACCGTGTTTTCAAGGGAAAGACAACGAGTCGCGCCTCGACCCCGCGTGGATGAAACGCGAACTCAAATGCGAATTGAGAACATGACTAATTCATCATATTATTTCATAAACGCGATGAATTAATCGTATTTTTACCACCTTATCGTAAGGCCCTATCCCCTCAATCTAGAACTGGAAAACTCCATGACCTCAACATTGATCAACGAACCGCTGGCTTCATTGCTGGATCGCCTGTTCGAGCAGGCCGATCAGGCCACCAGCCCGGCAATGGCTGGCCTTGCCCACGAGGAAAGCGAGCGCATGATGCGCAGCAAGACCGAATACATCGACTTCTACAGCCGCGCCAAGGAGCTGTGGCTGCCGGTTTCGCGCGAGACCGGCGTGCTGCTGTATCAACTGGCACGCAGCATGGACGCACGCAACATCATCGAGTTCGGCACCTCGTTCGGACTCTCGACCCTGTACCTGGCGGCGGCGCTGCGCGACAACGGTGGTGGCCGCCTGATCAGCAGCGAGTTCGAGCCGTCCAAGGTCGCCAAAGCTCGCCGACATCTTGTCGAAGGCGGTGTGGACGACCTGATCGAAATCCGCGAAGGCGACGCCCTGAAAACGCTGACCACCGGTCTTCCCGAGTCCGTCGACCTGTTGCTGCTCGATGGCGCCAAGTCGATCTATTGCGAAGTGCTCGATCTGGTCGAGAACCATCTGCGGCCCGGCGCACTGATCGTCGCCGACAACGCCGACTGCAGCCCGGAGTACCTGGCGCGCGTGCGCTCCCCCGAAAACGGCTACCTGTCCGTGCCGTTCGGCGAGGACGTGGAACTATCGATCCGGCTGGCCTGAATCAACATCCAAACAGGAGATTTTGCAATGCACATATTTGTCACTGGTGCCACGGGTTGGGTGGGCTCGGCCGTGGTTGAAGATTTGCTCGCTGCCGGACATCAAGTCACGGGCCTGGCTCGTTCCGCTGACAAGGCGGCCTCACTTACTGCCAGCGGAGCGAAAGCCGTCCACGCCACACTCGATGATCTGGACGCTCTGCAGGCAGCCGCTTGCGCAGCAGATGCGGTAATCCACACCGCATGGGGCAGCGACTACTCCAAATTCATCGAGAACTGCGAACAGGACCGCCGTGTCATCGATGCACTGGGCGCCGCGCTGAAGGGCTCGAACCGCCCGTTGCTCGTAACATCCGGCCTGCTGGGTCTGCCGCGCGGGGCCACGGAATCGGATCTGCCCAACCCGGCCTCCCCACGCAAATCCGAGGTCACCGCACGCGCATGGACCGAGCGCGGCGTGCGCGCGGCGACGGTGCGCCTGGCTCCGTCGGTGCACGGCCTGGGCGATCACGGCTTCGTGCCGATCCTGATCCGCATGGCGAAACAGACGGGCATATCCGCCTACCTGGGCGACGGCCAGAACTGCTGGGCCGGCGTGTACCGGCTGGATGCCGCACGTGTCTTTCGTCTTGCACTCGAACAGGGCGTCACCGAATCGGTCTATCACGCCGTCGCGGATGAAGCGGTCCCTTTCAAAGCAATCGCCGAAGTCATCGGTAGCCGCCTGGACCTGCCGGTCGAACTGTGCGAACCCGAGCACTTCGGCTGGTTCGCCCACTTTGCCGGCGCAACCATGTCGGTGTCCAGTGCCCGTACGCGCGAACTGCTCGGCTGGAAGCCCCAAGGTTCGAGCTTGCTTGTTGATCTGGATCGGCCCGGCTACTATACCGGCTGATTCGTTATGCTCAATTCCGAGTGTGTCCATGTCTCAGGAACCGCTGGCCCTTAGTCCTATCCTGACTGGAAGTGGAAAGTCCCGTCGCTTAACTTGGCTCTTCTCAATTATTACTGCACCAGTAGATCCACGTAGGCTTGATAGCTGTAGCTGCGGTTCTTCTTCTGACCAGTCATTTCAACCACAATGCCCAGACTCTCCAAGACCTGCACCGCTGAGTTCGCTGTTGGAAAGGTGGTGTCGAGTTGCTGACGCGCACGCTCCACGGTAAAGCGCGGCATCATGGGCAACTGTTCGAACAGTCGATAGCTAGCGGGACTGGACTTAGGCGACTGAAGCAGCTTGCGCCGGTCAGCAGCAACCAGGCTCGCAATCGCGATGATATTTTGCTCGGCTTCTGCGGCAGCCACAGCAACGCCTTCGAGAAAGAACGACACCCATGCCTCCCAGTCACCTTCGGTACGGATTACCGACAGACGTCGGTAATATTCGAGCTGGTAGCGCTTCAGGTAGCCACTAAGGTACAGCAACGGCTCAGGAAGCAAATTCCAATACTCCAGCAACGCCGAGATCAGCAGGCGGCCGATGCGCCCATTCCCATCCAGAAATGGATGGATAGTCTCGAACTGCACGTGAACCAGTGCGACTTTGACCAAAGGAGGAAGGTCAGCTGATTCGTCGTGGATAAATCGCTCGAGATTTGACAACAGTTCTGGCACTCGCTCAGGCGGTGGCGGCACAAAGACAGCATTACCCGGCCGGGCACCACCAATCCAATTCTGCGATTGTCTCAGTTCCCCTGGCTGCTTACCCGCACCCCGTGCACCACCAAGCAGCAATCGATGCGCATCGCACAGAAGGCGCACACTGATGGGGAGCCCCTTGGAATCACGCAGCTGCCCCTGTACCAACCGAAAGGCCTGCAAATAGTTGGTGACCTCAGCTACGTCATCCACGTTGCTGACTTTGAAGCCCGCTTCCTCGTCAAACAGATCTGTCAGGGTGGCCTGGGTACCCTCCAGCTGCGAAGTCAGCAAGGCCTCCTTTCGTACGGCGCTATAAAGCAGCCAATCCACCGATGGCACGAGCCCAGATACGCCAGACAACCTGGCCAGCGCCAATTCCGCCTGTCGATTCAACTCGGTAAACGACACTATCTCTAAAGGGGGATCGACGGGCGGTAATGGATGCGGCACAAAGGCGCGCACTGCTTCGCCCAGCGTGGTGGAAGTCGCGTATGTCCCTGTCATCCGTTTCATTCTAACGCTCGCTTTAATACACAACAACCATATTAAAGCAATGCTTAATGTGAATCAAAGGTTTGAAAGAGAGCTTTAATACGAACTGCTAACCGAACCAAGGCCCGCACCGAAAAAGTTCAGATACGTAACATCGCTACAGTATCGGACTAAGCATAGCCATTGCATTATTGCGAAGCCTGTAAAGCCGAGTCCATGCGGCCACATCCGCAGCGTTAATCTGTGTAGACTGACCAATGTAATCCTCTTGCCTACAACGAATGGCCTGCGTCAGCACAGAGTCTTGGAACAGGATGTTGTTTTCGAAGTTAAGCTCAAAACTGCGCCTGTCCATATTTGCAGAGCCGATCAGGGTTATCTCGCCGTCAACGGTCAGGGTCTTGGCATGCAACAAGCCACCCACATATTCGTAAATACACACGCCCGCTTCCAATAATTCGGCATAACAGCTACGACTGGCAGCGCCCACGAACCAGCTGTCATTTCTGGCCGGCAAAACAATCGTCGTTGCAATGCCGCGCCGGGCACTGGCGCATAGCGCGGCTTGCATGGTCGCATCGGGAACATAATAGGGCGTGGTAATTACCAGTTCGCGTCGGGCACTAAACATCAATGTGGCAAAGAGCTCTGGCATTGCCGAATAATGGTTCTCGGGGCCGGTCGCAATGACCTGGGCCCGGAAGCCTTCTCCAGACTGCCTCACGGGGTGTTGCAACAACTGACGCAAGTCTTCTTGAGTGGTAAGGAACCAATCCTCTAGGAATAGGTGCTGGTTTTGACTTGCAATCGGGCCTTCAAAACGAACTACGGCATCAACCCACGGTGCATACTTGGGTTTGACGGCAAACTCGGGGTCCGCGCAGTTTTGGCTGCCGCAATAGGTAATGTAGTTATCGATCACCACGACTTTACGGTGATTACGAACGTCGACTCGCCCCTTCAAAATACGCACCAAGACGTTGCCAATGGCTTGGGCCCGTGCCAGGCTCACTCCTGCACGACTCATGTTTGACCAATACTCGCTACGGATAAAGTCTCGTGACCCGAGATCATCGACAATCACGCGGCAGGCAACACCGCGCTGCGCCGCGCGCGCCATGGCTTCAGCCACCTTCCGTCCGTTGTTATCGGCAAGCCAGATATAGAAAAGAAGGTGAACGTGCTCGGTTGCCGCGTCGATATCCCTGACCATCGCCTCAATAGTCGCGTTCGAATCATCAAGCAGTTCCCCTGTGTTTCCGCCTACTGCAGTGAATCCACTAAGAGATTCGCCTATGGAAAAGCCAGGCGCAGCGACCGTAGCTATGCCGGCTTGCTTCTGTTGCGGTTGAAAAACGAGGGATCGATCCTTCGTCGCGCCACGAGGGTTTGCACTTCGGGACAAGCGAACCTCGCCCAGCATCAAGTAGGCCAGCGCACCGACATAAGGTAGGGCGGCGATGAACAGAATCCATGCAATACGTGATGCCGGGTCGCGCCGTGGCCGCAGCAAAACACGGATGGAAAGGCCAATAATGATTAGAAAGTGGGCTAACAGCCACATGACAATACCCTTGTTGTAACGATGCATAGCCTCGCCACGGGTGTGCGCGCTGGGGCGCTTGCCCGTGGCAGATAAGATGAGTGCTACCGGCCGCTCTTGCGCTTAGCTTTTTGTTGCCGTGTCGATAGCCTGCCACAGCAATTCGCCCTTCTCGGTCTTGAGCACAAGCGCACCCTGATCGTCAAAGGCAAAACCGCGTACGCCAGACAAATACTGGTCGACTGTGTCGGCCAGCGTCATGACGGCAGGTTCGCAGGCCATGCGCGTACTTGCCAGCTTTGAAAAGCTCAGGCCTTCGCCACTAAGCGCATAGCTGCCCATAATACGGTTGCATCCGTTGGAACCCGCCACACGGTTATCGGCAAGAAATTCGAGCGAGGCTTGTGTCGTCACTGCTTTGCCGTCGATGGCTTTCAACTGCCAGCGTACGCCTTGCAGCAGACGCGCCGGGTCGCCCCCGCAGCCCTGCATAGTTTGTTCATTTAAGGTCATACTCACTGTATAGGGACGCGGCTGCCCCGACATATTGTCTACGCACAGCTGGGGGTTGATATCAAGATAAAGATTGGCCTGGCCTGATTCGGCCTGTATGCGCCACCCATCGCCCTGCGGGCTTTGCCCCTTTACATCGAAACTGCGGGGCGGCTTCCCTGGCTCGCTTAGGGTTACGCTCCAACGATCATAATCGACTGCCCAGAAAGATTCGTTACCGCTGGCGCGCATGGGCACCATAAGCGTGCCGTCTTCCACGCAAACCGGAAGTTCGGTTCCCGACCATGTAACGTTGGCTTGGCCGCCTTTACTCCAGAACTCGGTGCCGGGGTCGTTGGGCGCCACGTAGCGGGCACCCGAGGCCGAGACGGCCTGTCGCAGAATCTGGCTGCTGCCCCCGACCACGACTTCCATGAACTGACCGACCATGCGCACCTGAATGGGCTGGCGCGCGCAATGCCAAGTGGTGAAGGGATGACTGTCCTGCGAGATTTCCGTAACACGCACGCCTTGGGGCGCTTGCGATTGCGCCGCACCGACTGCCGGCGTAGAGAGGCATAGAGCCACCATTACGGACGCAGGAAGTTGCAGAGAACTATTGAATAAGCTCTTGAGAAACATGGGTGCTTTCCTACGGTTTAGTTTGTGGGAAACCAGTATGATCCGAAACGAGGACTTTTGATAGAATGCTGTGTTTATACACAGCATTCTGAAAACGGGGCACAGTATGCGGCGCAGGTGCCCAATTATGTGTTCCAGGCGGGCGCGCGCAGCGCCCCCGGCCACACCGGCAGCCCGCCTGTTTGTCGGGGCAGTTCATTGAGGCCGAGAGGCGATAGGTGCTGCACACCCTTACCACCCGTCACTAGCACTGATAATTAGATATGCACGAAATCATTTGTCCACACTGCAACAAGGCATTCAAGATCGATGAAGCCGGATACGCAGACATTCTGAAGCAGGTACGCGACAGCGATTTCGAAAAACAGTTGCACGAGCGACTTGAGTTGGCCGAGCAAGACAAGCGCAATGCGGTGGAGCTTGCCCAAGCCAAGGTCGCGGGCGAACTGCAAAAGGCTGCGTCGGCCAAAGACGCCGAAATTCAGGAACTGAAGGCCAAGCTGGACGCCAGCGAGGTGGCCCGCAAGCTGGCCCTGGCCGAAGCCTTAAGCGCTGTAGAAAAAGAGCGCGACGCACTGGCCAACGAACTGGAACACGCCCGACATCAGCAGCTGGCCGCGTCCAAGTTGGCAGAATCTACACTGCAAAGCGAACTGCATAAGGTTGCTACTGCCAAAGAAGTGGAAATCAATGAACTGAAAGCCAAGATCGCCGCTGACGGCACGGCAAGGCAACTGGCCATTACCCAGGCCGTTAACGCGGCCGAGAAGGAGCGCGACGAGCTGAAGAACGGCCTGGAAACCGCCAAACTGGAAAAGCAACTTGCCGAAAAATCGCTGAAGGACAGGTACGAAGCGCAACTGAAAGATCGCGACGATCAGATCGAGCGGCTTCGCGACATGAAGGCGCGGTTGTCTACCAAGATGGTGGGCGAAACGCTGGAACAGCA
Source organism: Pusillimonas noertemannii (assembly GCF_003096595.1). Classification (GTDB taxonomy): domain Bacteria; phylum Pseudomonadota; class Gammaproteobacteria; order Burkholderiales; family Burkholderiaceae_B; genus Pusillimonas; species Pusillimonas noertemannii. The sequence goes on from NZ_QEKO01000002.1 coordinate 338,421, forward strand.
TTGCGAAACCGAATTCAATCGCCTGCGTGCCACCGCGTTTGCGCGTGCCTACTTCGAGAAAGACAACGATGCCAGCGGCGGCAGCAAGGGCGACTATATCTTCCGCGATCACGATGATCAAGGCACCGAGATCGTGTCGATCATGTTCGAGATGAAGAACGAGGCCGACACCACGGCCACCAAGAAACGGAACGAGGATTTCTTCAGGGAACTGGACAAAGACCGCCAGGCCAAGGGCTGTGAATACGCCGTGCTGGTGTCGCTTCTGGAAGCCGACAGCGAACTGTACAACACGGGTATTGTCGATGTGTCGTACCGCTACCCCAAGATGTACGTGGTGCGTCCGCAGTTTTTTATTCCCATGATCACCTTGCTGCGCAATGCTGCGATGAACTCGTTGCAATACAAGAATGAACTGGCGTTGGTCAAGGCCCAGAACATTGATATCACCAATTTTGAAAGCAAGCTGGAAGCTTTCAAGACCGGGTTCGAACGAAACTACGAACTGGCCTCCAAGCAGTTTACAAAGGCCATCGACGAGATCGACAAATCTATCGACCACCTGCAAAAAACCAAAGACGCCTTGTTAAGCGCAGACCGCAACCTACGCTTGGCCAACAACAAGGCGCAAGACGTAACTATTAAAAAGCTGACACACGGCAACCCCACCATGAAGGCCAAGTTTGCCGAGATAGAAATTTCCGAAGATTCGGTTGATTAACACCTGCTAGTTCCGATCTGATCGGAACTACTGCAGATCATGGCGTCAAAGCCGAGGAATCACCTCTTCTCCCAACTCTTGAACCACCTCTTCCACAGGCCGGCCGCCGGACAGGTTGAACAGCACATGCCCCACGCCAAGTTCTTTCAGGCGCAGCAGGTAATCGATCAGGGCCTCTCGGCCGGTGCGCATGCCCAGTTCCAGCGGTTCAGGCTGGGCCGAAAGCGATTCAAGCAACTCTAGTTGCATCGATTGTATGAAGGGCTTGTCGGCGCCCTGGGCGCTTTGCTGCAGTGCGCCGCGCCACAAGCTGATACGGCTCTGCTGCCGGGCTTCGGGGCGATGATAGGTGGCCCAGGCATCGCCGTGCGCGGCAATCCACTGCACCGATTGGCGGGCCGACCCGACCACAATCATGGGAATCTGGCGTTGCGGCACCGCCATGAGCTCGTAGCCTTCAGTCGACTCCAGCAAAGGCCCGCGTTCTTGTGGCAGGGGCGACAAGGCAGCACGCACCACCTGCCAACGTTCGCGAAAGGCTTCGCGGCGCGCCTCAAGGTCTTGGTCGAACGAGGCGAACTCGGCCGGCCTATCGCCGGAACCCACGCCCAAGATAAAGCGCCCCGCGCTGAGGCGGTCGAGGCTTAACGCAGCCTTGGCCACGTGCAAGGGATGCCGCAAGGGCAACACAATGGCGGCGGCGCCCAGCGCGATGTGTGTGGTGGCGCCGGCAAGGCCGGCCAGCCATAGAAAGGGGTCATCGAGCGCGCTGGTGGAATTGTCGCTACCCTGGGGAATCATCAACGGCACATCGCGCGTCCACAACGCGGCGAAGTTCAGCTTGTCGGCCAGCGCGGCCTGCCGGAAAGCCTCGTCAATACGGGCCATGCTTCCCTGGCGGGCCAGCGGGGTCATCAGCCCCAGGGTTAGCTGATTCGGCCGGAAAACCTTCTGGTAGGCAATATTAAATCCAGACACCTTACATACCCCACTGTTTGGAATTGGCGATAATGCCCATGCTATTTACTACCCTTATTGAATCATGCTGAACGTTCTGGAAAGCGATGGCGTACGTACCTTGCACTTTGGCACCTTGGCCGTACAGGGCGCCATGCGCATTGCGCAGCCCGACGACATTGAACTGGAATACGTGCAGCAAATGATGATGTGGCTGCTGTTTCGCGACCACGCCACGCATGTTGTGCAGCTTGGCCTGGGCGCGGCCGCGCTGACCAAGTTCTGCCGCAAGCGCCTGCCGTCGGCCAAGGTGACCGCCGTGGAACTTGATTCGCGGGTCATCGACATTTGTCGCAGCCACTTCAACCTGCCTGCCGACGATGAACGCCTTACCGTATTGAACATGGACGCCCTGGACTACGTACAGGATTTTTCGCGTCGTCGTTCGATCGACGTGCTGCAGGTTGACTTGTACGACGCCCAGGCGAAAGGGCCGCTATTAAGCACCGAGGCATTTTATGCCGCCTGTGCCAATTGCCTCAGCCCGCAAGGCATGATGACCATCAACCTGTACTGCGACTGGCCCGAACACCTGCAGCATCTTCAAATGATCGAAAACGCGTTCGAGGCCGTGGCGTGGCTGCCCGAAGTCCACGATGGCAACATGGTGGCCATCGCCTTCAAGCAGTCGCCTTCGGTCGACTTTGATGCGCTCTATGCACGCGCTGCCAATATACAGGCCACGTTGGGGCTACCCGCCGAAACCTGGGTCAACGGCCTGCACAGCTGGATGAGCCACGGCACCGAGCCGCAGTAAAACCCGGGCGCTTAGCGGCGCCTCGCCTCATCAATTCCCCAAAGCAGCCAAGCCCAGCTGCTACCAACGCGGACGACGCACCCATCCCCCCGCGACAAACACTGCCATGGCCAACAGCCAGAGCCAAACCCCTTTTTGCACCGGTTGAACCGGCGTGGCGACACGCGGCTCTAGAGCGTAGCCCTCCACATTCGCTGCCGTCGGCGACGGTTCAGCAGCCGGTTCGGCGGCAGCACCCGGCGGTGCGACGACAGGCGCCGTGGCAGAGGCAGGCGCCGGCTGGTCCATACTCACAAGTTTCGTGGCCTGGCATGATGGCAACGCGCAGTCCGACCCGTGCCGGGCTACGCTCTCGGCCAGTGCCTGCTCCAGTTGCGCACGGTCGGCCTCATTGGCTTGCCAGGCGCCGCGATCTATGGCGTCCAGCAAGGTTTCCAGCAGATGCTGGCGCGCATGGGGGTTGTGCTGTTCGAAGTAAGCGTCCAAATCCAGGCCGTACTTGTCTTCGACATACACTTCCTTAACCTCGGCCCAGTCGGCGTCGGCGACGAGCTGCGGCGTGGTCACATCCCACAGCAGCATGTGGGCTGGCAAGTCGGCCATGTAGCGTGCGCCGTTGTAGCCACTTTTCTGCATGGCGCGTATCCACTCTGGGTTGAAGTAGCGCGACTGCAGCTCCCGGCCGAAGGTGCGTGCCAGGGGCTCCAGGTGCGCTTTGCCGGTTTGCGAGGCTTTCAGGTCGGCCACGTAGTTGCTCACCTGTCGCCCCGTATGCTCGCGCACCGCCATGCCGATGCCGCCCAGGTAGGCGGCGGGCATGCTGGTGTCCAGCAAGCCATAGGCGTTCGAGCTGCGACTGAAGACGGCGGCCTCGACGGACGACAACTGGGCGACGAAGCCTACGGCGTCCGCCGCGCCGTCATCGTTTTCGCCATAGGCATGGCCCAGCCGATCCGTGTAAAGCCGGGACAGGCGGGCGTCATCCCATTCTGCGCCGGCGTGGATGGCGAACTGAGTCGAAGGCGAATACGCGCCCGGCGCCGTCGAGTAAATGCGCCGCTGCGACCGTTGCGCGGCGGTGTCGGCGTCCATGCCCTCGGCGCTCAGGCGCTGGGCTTCCGACTGGCTGTATAGAAAGACGGGGTTGTCGTCTTCGCGCGCCTGCGCAGCCAGCCGAGCGGCCTTGGCCAGCATGGCGATCTTGTCGCGGAAGTGGTCGCGGTAGGTGCCCGAGGTCGTCACCAGCACGTCCACTCGGGGCCGGCCCAATGTTGCCCGGTCATCCAGTGTCACATCGACGACTTCGCCGCGCGGATTCCACACAGGCCTGGCGCCCAGCAGGCGCAAAACCTGGGCTTCTATAGCCGCCTCGTTCTGCGTGGATTCGCCCGACCACAGCACGAAGGCCACCTTGCGCGGCATGACGCCGTGCTCCTGGCGGTGGGTATCGATCAGCTCGTCGGCCAGCCTGGCGCCGATCTCCCAGGATTCGGGCGTCGGCAGGCGGCGCGTAGCCAGCGCATATGGATTGCGTCCCGGTGGCAGAGCATGCGGGTTGCGCACGGCGTCGGCCATGGGGCCGGGTTCGATGTAGCCACCCGACAGGGCTTGCATTACCGCGGCCATTTCGCGCGGTGCGGCAGCGATACGGGCCGCGTAGTCACGAATGCGCGCCAGCTGGCCGGGCGCCACCCGGGCAAAATCGCCGCGCAACACCGCGCGCACGGTTTCTTCGTCCGGCGCATCGGCATCGTCGCCAGCCAGCATGGCGTGCACCATGCCCGCGGTCGTACCCTCGTCGGGCGCCTGGCCCAGCACATGGCCCCCGACCGGCATGACGGCGTCAGCCACTTCGCCCAGATAAGCGCCCAGCGCGGCTTCCAGCTTCGGCCACGGCGCCGAGGCGGGATCGAGGTCCAGCGCCCGCCCATAGGCTACGGCGGCTTTGCGCACGGCCTGCCGGGCCGCTTCCTGGTCCGCAGCGGATATCGTCCCATCCGCCGTCCGGGCCAAGTCATTACGCAAGTCCGTCAATGCCGGCGACAAGCCGCTCTGCCTCAACGGCGGCATGAAGCCCAATGTCACCGCGTGAGCACGCCGCTTGTTGCCGATGCCGCCGTTGGCCTGCAAGGGCGTGGGCTGTATATGCGGCAAACCCCCGATCAAAGTGCCTATCCAATCATCCCGCGCGGGCCCCTGCTGCTTGCCTGGCATGAGCGATAGCTGGGTGAAGAACGGCACATAGGCGTCGGCGTGCCAACCCCGGGCCATCCATAGATAGAAGGCGATGTACTGGTGGTGCGGCGGCAAGGCGCCCGTGGAAGACAAGGCATCCGCATCCTGCAGATACCCCCAAACTGGGTGCGGTGCCAGCGCCACCTTGCCGAAACGCAGCAAGGGGATGACGATGGAACGCGCGCCCGATTCATCGACGCGCACCATCAATCTGCCCGGCGGCGGTCCCCAGTGCGCTTCGGTCTGCTCGCGCAAGGCCGTTGGCAACTGCGCATACCATTCCAGGTACTGCGCCTCGGGAACAGCTACAGCGTTGCCCTCTTTCAGGCGCCTCTCCAATTCGGCCTGCGCATTTGCCGCTTGTGCATCGTCTTCGCCCCGATGGCCGGTAGCGCCCCACATGCCCGCGCTGACATTCGTGCCATCGAGCGCCATGCGCCGTGCCAACTCTTGAGCATCGGGCAAGGGGCCGTCTCCCACGTCATAGCCTTCGTCCCTGAGCCGGCGCAATAACGCCGCTAGGCTGGCCTGGGCGTCCAGATACGTGTCGGGATCGCTGCCGACGTCGGCCCGATCAGCCGCTTCGCTGTGATAGGTGATCACTAGGCGTTTTCCGGCGTTGGGCATGCGATGCAATCGCGCCCAAGCCACGGCCCGCTCCACGCGCCAGGCCACCTGCCCCGGCAGCGCCTCATGCCGTACGGCGCCGTCGCCATGCACCACACGGGCGCCGACCATCATGGGCTCGACGATGCCGCTGGCTTCGCTCATGGCGAGCTGGCCGCTGCGATCGGGCGCAAAGCCGCCCAGGTCGGCACGCCACTCTTGCGGACTGCGGCTGTAGTCGGTCGTGCAATTGAGCACGGCCACGCCAAGCGCCTTGGCTTCCTCTACCCCTGCACGATGGTCGGCATAGTCGATCTGGCTGGCGCACAGAATCAAGGCGTCGACCGCGGGATGGCCATCCCGGCCGTGCAGGCCGCGCAGGGAATCGCGGCTGCCGCTGCGCCAGAGCGCAATGGGCAGACCGCCCTGGCGCTCTGTTTCCTCGATCAGCGCATCGATTACGGCGGTGTTGCCGCCCAGCGCCAGGCTGCGGTAGAACACGATGCCCACGCGTGGGCGTTCGGCGGCGTCGACATGGCGCCGCCCCATCCAGCCCAGATAGGTTTGCAGATCAGTGAAGCCCTCGGGATGGCCGGGATGATAATAGGCGTGGTCAGGGTACTCGACCGGCGCAGCAACCGGCCTGTCCAGGTCCAGCAGCCGCACGCCCAGGTAGTCGAACAGGTAGGTATAGTTGTCCGCGGTGGCGTTGCGCCAGTATTTGATGGCGTCCGGCACCGAGGCCGGGTCCACGTTGCCGCTCACCCATTCATGCCCGTTCAGCACCAGCACCTTGGTATGCCGCGCGGCTTCGTCCAGGCGCGCGCGATATTGCGCCAGCCTTGGGCCTATGCCTTCGACCACGACGAGGTCGTAGCCGGACAGATCCGCCTCGTTCACCGAAGGCAAATGTCCACCTCCCAAGCCGAACAGGTCGATTTGCATGGTGGGCGCCTGGCGTGCCGCCGCCTCGCGCATCAAGGTGGGCTGCTGCGCCAGCTCTATGGAAATGACGGCAATACGCGGGCGGGAGGCCTGAGCCGCATTCGCCTCCATGGGCCAAAGGCATAACAAACACAGCAGGCAGGCCCATATGCATCCATCTCGCATCCGCCGTTGGATCTGGCGACCGCTTCGTTCATGTGCGCCGTGGAGGTTCAGATCATGGATCATGTCAGGGCTTCCCATTCTCTTGTTCCGGCACATATACGACCTGCCCGTCCGGCAGGCGGTAGGCCGTGCCCAGGCGCTCGCCCTGCCCCGACAGCTTGCGGTCGGACACGCGCTCGACCTTGATCTGCTGCTGCGTCTTGCTGACGACCTCCAGTTCGCCGTCGGTGGTCATGCGCGTCAGTGTCCAATTGGCGTCGGCGCTGAGCATATCGGTCGAACCCATCACTGAAAACAGCGCCAGCGCCATCGCCACGATGAAAGCCAGGCTGGCATCGAAAAGATTGGCCACGCCGGACAAGGGGTCGTCGTGGCGGCTCGTGTCCAGCCTTGAGCGGGAAAAGCGCAGGCGCGGTCTCATGCGCCCTCCCGTGCCACTGCGGCCGGGCTGGCCGGCTGTTTCGCGGCAGCGGCCTCATATCTTCGCAGCACGCGTTCGGCATGCAGGCGGATGTCGTCCAAATCCTGGCGCAGCCAGCCTTCGCGCACCATCGCGATCACGTGCGCGACGACGCCGATCGCGATGCCGACAATCGTCGCGGAGAAGGCCACCACCATGTGCTCGGCCAAGGCGGGCAAATCGCCGCGTGCCAGGCCGCTCAGCCCCGCCGCCATCGGAATGAGCGTCCCCATCAAGCCCAGTGAGGGACCGGCACGCACCGCGAAGCGCACGCTGTTCAGACTGCGCAGGCTGTCATGCTCGGCTTGCGCCAGCAGTTTCTCGATGCGCAGGTCCAGGTCGGGCGCCGCCCCGGCCTCGGCTGCCGGCCCCGCCCCGGCGCCGGCGGGCAGATTCATCGCGTCGCCGGCCGCCTCGTCGATCAGCTGCGCAAACCGGCCGACCGCCGGCCTTCGCCCGCGCCGCCGGCCCACGAAGCTGCGCAAAAACATGCCCAGTGCCACCAGCGTCCATATCACCAGCGCCACCAACAAAGCCAGCACCGGCTGGAACATCAATTGGGAAACCTGCTCCAGTATGAGCTTCAACATCATGATTACAGCGTCCTTGTGTAGCGCAGATAGAAGGCGCGGCCCGGCATGGTGTAATCAGCCTTCTCGTAGTAGTCGCGATCGAACAGATTGGAAACGTCGAAACGCAGCGTGTCATTGCGCGTGAGCTTCCAGCGGGCGCTGAAATCCACCACCGTAAAGGGCTCGTTCTCGAACAGCCCGCCCTGGCCGCCTGTATAGATGCGGCCCTGGCTGTTGTCGTTGTCGTAGCGCACGCCCACATGGCGCGCCGTTAGCGTGGCCCACCATGCCCGGCCATCGCTGACCGTAACGGACACATTGCCCTTCCACTTGGCCACATTGCGTATCGGCACCGGCCCGCTGGCGTCAAAATCCTCGGCTTGTATCAGCCGCGTCAGGCTGGTGGACAGGCCAACCCGGCCAGCAGGCAGGCCGAACAGCCGGCCGGCATCCAGCGCAAGCCTGGCCTCGATGCCGCGCATACGCGAGTCGTCGGCGTTCTCGTAGCTGCTGATGCGTTCGGTCGGTGTTTCACTGACAATGACCGAGCGGATGCGGTCACTGATGTTCGCCTGGAAATAGGTCAAGTCCACGTCCAGGTAGCTGTCGGCATAACCCACCCCTAGATCCCAGCTTTTGCTGCGCTCGGGATTCAGGCCCGCATTGCCGATGCTGACCCGCCGCTGGATGCCCGCATACTCTACGTTCTCGCCCGCCAGCTCATTGCCTTGCGGTGGCGCGAAGGCCGTGCCGGCCGAACCGTGCACGCGCCAGTTATCGTTCAGCTTGTAGACCACGCCGCCCCGCGGGTTGAAGCTCGTGAAACTGGAGGAACCCGGAGTGAAGGTGTCCTTGTAAGGCGTGACAAGCGTGCTGGCCTCGATCCAGTCCACCCTGCCGCCCAGGGTCAGGATCAGGCGCTCGTCCAGCCACTTGCTGCCCCATTCGGCGAAAATTCCCCGGCTTTCGCGCCGCTCGTTGGGGCTGTAGGGCGCCAGACTCTCGCCCGCCGCATTGAAGGAAAAACGGTCGGCTTCGACGCGCTGCCAGTCCAGGCCATAGGTCAGCGTCATCCGTTCATTCAGGCTCCAGACGTCTTGAAGCTGCAGGCCCACGTAGCTCGACTCGGTGCGGCTGGAACGATAGCGCGGCGCCTGCGCGGGCACGGTGATGTAGTTGTAGGTTTCCCGGGAAGCGTAGGCTACCGCTGTGATCTCATGATCCCGGGGCGTCAGCATGAGCCTGACGTCGCCGCCGAAACGGCTGGTTTCATTGGCCGATGCGTTGGGCGGATCGTAGCTGAGCGGGCCGGGCGCATTGTTGTTCAAGTCCGCCCAGTCCAGGGTAACGTCCACCCTGGCCATATCGGTCAGGTCGCTGCCCAGTCGCGCCTTGCCTGACACACGGCGAAAATCGCTGTTGGGCCGCGTGTCGCCGGCCCCCGTGCGAAAGTCGTCATGCTGGTTCACATAACCCACAGCCAGATCAAAATCCGTCCTGTCGGACAAAGAGCCGCCCAGTGCCACGTCGGCCTGGCGGGTATCGAACGAGCCATGGCCCAGGCTGACACTGCCGCCGATGGGGCCGGTGGAACGGCGCGTGATGATGTTGACCACGCCGCCAATGGCCGACGCGCCATACAGGGACGAGGCCGGCCCCTTGAGCACCTCGACGCGCTCGATGCTTTCCGGCGACAGCGTGGTGAAGCTGGTCGAGCCCGACGGCCGCCCGTCGATCAGTATCAAGGTGCGCGGATTGATGGTGAACTCGAAGTTCGGCCGCATGCCGCGCAGGCCGACGCCGGCCAGACCGTTCGGATACTGGATGACGTCCACACTGGCGTTTTTCTTGAGTTGGTCGAGGAAGGTATTGCCAACCGTCTCGTCCAGGACGTGGCCTTCGACGACCTCCATTGAGGACGCAACCTCGTCGCGGCGCTGGGTGTTGCGTGTTGCCGTGATCACGATCGGATTCAATTCCACCGGTCGAGCCTGACTGGAAACGGCAGCGTTTGATTGCGGCGCGGCAGCCAGGCTACCCGCTGTCACCTTCGTGTCCGTCTCTGCGGCCTGCGCCCCAAAAGCCGCGCATAGTGCGGCGGCCAACGCTCCCACCCGCCTCTCGATACGCATGTTCCGACGCAGTTTGGCGGCTTGCGTTTCCATGTGATGCCCCTCAATCTTTATTCAAAGTGTTATGTTATAACATAACATTTAATGGCTTTATTACCCCGTGTCCGAGAAAGGCATCTCATGTCCATATCAACGAAGCGCGCTGCTATGGCCAGTGTCGCCACGCTGGCTTTACTGGCGTGGCCACCGGCCAACGCCCGCGAACTGCAAGTCGTCTCCACGTTTTCCATCATCAGCGATTTCGCCAGGAACGTGGGGGGTGAACGGATCGCGCTGACCACACTGGTCGGCCCGAACGGCGACACTCATTCGTATGAACCCAAACCGGCTGACGCCGTCGCCGTGGGTCGGGCGGATGTGGTACTGGCAAACGGCCTGCATTTCGAAGGTTTTGTCGAGCGCCTCGTCCAGGCTTCCAACAGTACGGCGCCAGTGATTGCGCTTACCCAAGACGTCGAGCTGCTGCGCAATGCCGGGGATGAACACCACAGCCACGAAGGCCACGATCATGACGACCACGACCATCATCATGCGCAGGAGCACGCCGGCTTGCACGATCACGACCATGCGAAGGAGCGTGCCCACCACCATGGCGAATATGACCCGCATGCATGGCAGTCTGTGCGTAATGCGCAGGTTTACGTGCACAACATTGCAAAGGCCTTTTGCGCCGCCGATGCGACGGGTTGCCCCAGCTATCAAGCCAATGCCAAGTCCTATGATGAGAAGCTTCAAGCACTGGAAACCGAGCTTAAGGCCGCAGTGGCCCAGATCCCAGCCAGCCAGCGCACGGTGATCACCTCTCACGACGCCTTCGGCTATCTGGGACGTGCATACGGTCTTCAGTTTTTGGCGCCACAAGGCGTCAGCACCGGATCAGAAGCTTCGGCCGCGGGTGTCGCCTTATTGATTCAGCAGATAAAGACCCAAAAGGCGTCCGCCATCTTTCTTGAAAACGTCAGCAACCCTCGGCTGATCCAGCAAATAGCCAACGAAACGGGCATGAGGATTGGCGGCAAGCTTTATTCCGACGCCCTGTCGCCTGCCGATGGCCCCGCTTCTACCTATATCGATATGATGCAGCATAATGTCAGCACGATCCGGGATGCCGTGCTGGGGCGATAATGAGCTGTCGACCCACAAGCCGCCCGCTCACTTGAAAGCGGAGTGCGGTTCAGGTCCGCTGTAAGGTTCAGAAAACGTGAATAGACAACTCGCTGCGCTGACGCTGGCGCTTGCACCCTTTAGCTTGTACGCCCATCCGCATGCCTGGATCGACGTGCGCAGCACGATCGTCCTGTCGGCTGATGGGTTGATTCCAGCCATTGAGGAAGAGTGGCTGTTCGACGATTTGTACAGTGCGGCCATAATCGAAGGCCTGAAGGAAGACAGCCCCGAGAAAAAGGCGGTGCTGGGCGACTTTGCCGCCGAGGTCATCGAAAACCTGGGCCCGTATGGCTATTTCATGCACATCACAGCCAATGGCCGTCCGATCAAATTGAACACCGTCACCCAGTTCAAAAGTGAAATGAAGGGCCGGCAGTTGCAATTGTCTTTCACCGCACTCCTTGCCGAACCTGTGGACCCCATGCGTCATGACGTCGGTTTCTCTGTGTACGACCCTACTTACTTCATTCAAATGACGCATCGCCCGCAGGACCCGCCCACCATCAGAAGCGAGAAAAGCCATTCTTGCCGGGTGCAGGTGCAGCCGCCCAATCCGACCCCTGAAGATATTGCGCGCGCATTCGCCCTGGATCGCGGCACGACGCCCGAAGAAGGCCTGGGCGACATCTTCGCCGAAAAGGTGTATATCCAATGCGATTGATACGCGGGCCATCTGTGCGCCTGCTGACTATTTGCATGCTTGCGGGCGCATTGCTGTTTTTCATGTGGGGCTGGTTGAATCACTACGCCGCCTGGAGCCGGCTTCTGGCCTGGATCATGACCACCCAGGCCGGACTGCACCAGCAACTGGCCTCGACCATGCGCCTGGTGGCGGAGCAAGGCTGGATGGCAACGTGGCCGCTCATCGGCATCAGCCTGCTCTATGGCATCTTCCATGCGGCGGGGCCCGGCCATGGCAAAGCAGTGATCACGACCTACCTGGGCACAAGCAGAACGCGGCTGCGACGCGGTCTGTTCTTGTCGCTATTGTCGGCCCTCGTCCAAGGCTTGACGGCGGTGCTGCTTGTCGAAGTGGCGGCAAATGTGCTGGGCTATTCTCTGCGGCGCACCCAGGGCGCCGCCGGCCAGTTGGAAAATATCAGCTTTGCTCTGGTCGCACTGCTGGGCGCGGTGCTTGCGTTGCGCGGCGCAAGAGGGCTGTATCGCCGCTGGCGCAAACCGAAACACGGCACGGGTTCGCTGTTTTCAAGCGGCGGCAAACTCCAGCCATATTGCGCCGACTGCGGCGGCCCGCACCAGTTAAGTCGAGACCATCTGAATCAACCCCTGACCTGGCGTACAGCACTACCCATCATCCTGGCCATTGGAATGCGGCCCTGCACAGGGGCCATTCTCGTGCTGCTGGTTGCTTACTCGCTCGGCTTGCGCTGGGTCGGCATTGCCGCCGTGCTGGCCATGTCGCTTGGCACCGCGGCAACCGTCAGCCTGCTGGCGACCTTTGCCGTGTCGTTTCGGCATATTGCACTGCGATTTTTCCAGCGCCGCCATGCCGCTTCACATCGTACAGACATAGTCTTTGATGTAATGGGTCTGATTGGCGGCTTGGTGATAGGTCTTATGGGCGCTGGCCTCCTCCAACAAGGGTTGACCGCCGCCCCGCACCCCATCTTGTAGCTTACAAATTCGATTACGTTTGGCTGAACGCTTTAAGCCGTAAGCGGCACGCCAAGTGCTGCACGTTCCCGCCGCGATCGCCGGGCCAAGCGTCCGTGCCGATCTTTACCCTTTCGTGCGCGAGAATGCTTATGAAACCCGATTCCGCCCAGCCACCGCATCCTTCTACCGACGCGAAGGGTTCGCGGCGAGTGGTCTACGCGGCGGTGGGGGCGAATCTGGCTATTGCGGTGTGCAAGTTCATCGCCGCGGCCGCTACCGGCAGCGCCGCGATGCTGGCGGAAGGGGTGCATTCAATCGTGGATACGGGCAATGAACTCTTGCTGCTGCTGGGCATGCGGCGCAGCAACCGGCCGGCCGATCCGTCTCACCCCTTCGGATATGGCAAGGTTTTGTATTTCTGGGCCTTAATAGTGGCGGTATCGCTCTTTTCGCTGGGCGGCGGGGTGTCTATTTATCATGGCATTCTTACCTTGCCTCACCCGCCCAAGCTGGAAAACCCGGGCTGGAACTATGCTGTTCTGCTGGCTGCCGCCGTGTTCGAGGGCTATAGCTGGAATGTGTCCCGCCTGGAGCTCAACAAACGCCGGCGGGCGGGCGAGTCGCTTTGGACGACCATGCGCCGCAGCAAGGATCCGGCGGTGTTTACGATTCTGGTCGAGGACTCGGCCGCGCTGATCGGAATCTCGGTGGCGCTGCTTGGCATCTGGCTGGGGCATCTGCTGAACAACCCCTTTATCGACCCGGCTGCGTCGATTGTGATCGGCCTGGTGCTGGTGGCGGCTGCGATGGTGCTGGCGTATGAGACAGGCAGCCTGCTGGTGGGCGAAAGCATAGACCGCGAGCAGATCGCGCTATTAAGGAAATTGCTTGAAGAGGACCCCTCTATTGACCGCGTCGATCGCCTTTTAACCATGCAACTGGGCCCCGCGCAGGCGCTGCTGACAGCTTCGGTGCGGTTCAGGCAAGACATGCATATCAGCGAAGTCGAGCAAGCCATGGAACGCCTGGAGCGCAAGATTTCCAGCCAGTGCCCAACGATCCAGCACATTTTCTTTGAATCCAGCTCACTAGGTGTCAACGCCGGTCGAACAAGGCGGCGGTAAGCGTTTGGTGTCCGGCATTCGGCCTGTCCTTGAACCCAACCGACTTGAGTCAATCGCCATGTCCTTGAAACCCATCTCTCCCCCAGCAGCGCATGCCCTTGTGAAGCAAGGCCTCATCTTCCACTGCCGGTCCGGCAAATCGGATTACGGTACCCGGCCCTTAGCTCCATGCGCGTGGCCTCGGGCTGCGCCTGACTGGTAAGTGCGGGGGCTGCCCTTCATCTCGGTTCTGAATGCATATGTGAAAGCCGAGACCGAGCTGTACCCCAGCTCTATCGCTGTAGCGGTTACCCCCATGCCGCTTTCCAGAAGCTCGATAGCCCTAAACAACCTGAGGCGGCGGCGCCAGGAACGAAGAGAGGTTCCTGTTTCGGCATGAAAACGGCGCGCAAGAGTTCGGCCCGACATGCCCAAAGTGTTGCCCCACTCTTCGATGCCACGCTGATCTGCCGGATTCTCAAAGAGTTCTTGGCAAAGTTTCGTCAGCCCTTCACTTATAGGCCATGGAAGGGCACTGGCAACGGGGTCCGCCCGGCGTAATTGGTCGATAATCAATTGAAAAACCCGGTCGCGATAACCGTCGGCATCGCGCTTTATATCGAGCCCTGCCGCTTCGATAATCAACGCCTTCAACAAAGGAGAAACAGCGAAAACCGCCACCCCACCTGAAAAAAGACTTTCGCCGAGATCGTCACGCACCCATACGCTTCGGAACTCTGCACCAAGAAGCGAACCGACCCTGTGCACGTTGCCAGTGGGCAGCCACGCGGCCTGGCTCGGTGAGATCAAAAAAGAACGCCCTTCCGCAACAACAGTAAGGACACCAGAAATCGCGTAGACCATCTGGTTCCAGTGATGAAAATGGTCAGAAAATTGGTGTTGGGGCGGAATAGACTGCACCCGCATCGTCATCGGATTCGGAGGCAGCACATTCAAGGGAGCGGCAAGAGGGATCCATTGCATAAGCTTGATTTTTGTCTTTTATTCTACATTAAACAGCATTTAGTCGACAGACAACATTCTATTTGTGCGCTGCAATAGCGTATGACTTCGATAAGCAACCCCTCTTTGGTCTTGCCCGAGCGAACCCAAAGGGCAAACATATGGCGGCTCTCCGTCGCCCAGGCGTTGGCAGGCGCGAACTCAGTGGTGGTCTATGCCACCGGATCCATTGTGGGCAGCATGCTGGCTCCCACAGCGATGCTGGCGACCTTGCCCATTTCCATTTTTGTGGTGGGCATGGCCGCATGCACCCTTCCCGTTGGAGCTTTCGCGCGACGCTACGGCCGTCGGGCTGCTTTTCTGCTGGGGACAGGGGCTGGCGTGCTCACCGGGTTGCTGGCCATGATCGCAGTCATCATGCAAGGATTCTGGCTTTTCTGTCTGGCTACGTTCTTCGGCGGGGTCTATGCCGCGGTCGTGCTGTCCTTCCGCTTCGCAGCGGCCGATGGCGTAGAGCCGAAACGAAAGGCTCGTGCGCTATCGCTCGTAATGGCCGGCGGCGTTGCCGCCGGCGTCGTGGGACCGCAACTCGTCAGTTGGACGATGGATCTCTGGCCACCCTATATGTTCGCGGCTACTTACCTGGCACAGGCGGTGGTGGCGGCAGCGTCGGCATTCATTTTGCTCGGCGTCCAGCTACCCGCGCCCACACCGGCGGAAATGGCTGGTGGGCGGCCGCTTAGCGTGATCGCGTTGCAGCCGCGCTTTATCTCAGCAGTAATTGCCGGCGCTGTCTCCTACATGCTGATGAACTTCCTCATGACAGCGGCGCCACTGGCTATGCACATGTGCGGACATTCCCAGGAGTCAGCCAACCTGGGCCTGCAATGGCATGTCATTGCCATGTACGCCCCGAGTTTCTTCACGGGCAGCCTGATTTCACGTTTTGGCGCAGGAAGAATAGCAGCGGTGGGCCTGGGCCTGATTGGCCTGTCTGCCGCAGTTGGACTAGGCGGCATCGAGATTATGCATTTCTGGTGGTCGCTGATTCTGCTTGGCGTCGGATGGAACTTCGGGTTCCTGGGCGCCTCTGCTCTGGTTCTGGAGTGTCATCGGCCTGAGGAGAAAACGCGTGTCCAATCATTCAACGATTTCATTGTCTTCGGCCTGATGGCCGTTGGGTCATTCCTGTCCGGGGGGCTGCTGTCCGCCTATGGCTGGGATACAGTACTCTGGGTGTCTTTCGTTCCCCTTGTCTTGTCGGTTGTCGCACTAGGATTGGCCACCCGCAAGAAGACATCTGCCTTGGCTAAATGAAGCAAGGAACCGATCAAAGACCGTCGGCCAGTTCGCTATATTTGCGTGTTGCACAAAGCAATTGAGGCCGAGGCTGTCGATAAGGCGCTCGAGTTTCCGCTGATAGACCGGCCAGAACCATGTCGGCCCCAAATCGAAACGGTCAAGCAGCCGAGCCGCATACAGCCCGGCCACGCCGTCGCCCACGATAGCGATGCGTGCCGTCCGCATACTTATCCCCCTGCCGGCATGCCGGCCAAGTGGCCGGTCTTGAGATAGAGGGTAGCTCCATGTGTCTTGTCCGCGGCGATTTGCGGGCTCTGGCCCAGCGGCACGCGCATCCAGCTACCGCCTTCATAGCGTTGGCCGTCCACCATCACAATGCCAGCCAGCACCAAAAACTCGGCGCCTTTTGCCGGGTCGACAAAAAGGGCTTCTGCCGGCACCAGCCGCCGCAGGCTGACCTGCTCGGTTTCATCGGAGAACAGAGGGCAGATTTCACCATCGCCGTGACGGTGCCAAGCCGATGCCACCTGTGTGTCAATCCGCACAATGCGCTGTTCGCTTGGTTGCATCTGCTGAAGTTTGACGAAGATGATGCACCCTTCCCGGCTGGAGGGCTGGTGGCCCGAACCCGGCGGGCTGCGCAGGTACCAGCCCGCCGGGTAATGCGTGCCGTCCTCGGAGAAGGTGCCGGACAGCACCAGAAGCTCTTCACCGCGAGGATGCTGATGGCGCGGAAAACAAGAATCGGGGGCGTATCGCACAATACTGGTTGCGCGGGCTTGTTCCCCGCCCACCCGGTCGAGCATCACTCGCTCGACGCCTCGTTGAGGCGAGGAAACCCATTCATATTGCTGCGGCGTTACGCTAACGCGCCGGGAAAAATCTGCGTTGATAAGCATGGCATTATTCCTGTCGCGGCTTAGCACAGAGTGCCCTGGACCAGGGCTACTCCGCCTATGCCCGCGTGACTCATTTTTTGGGTAGTTGTGCATGAGCGTCAGGCACATGGGCTGAATAGGCCAGCGCGAACTACGCTACCGCACAAAGAAAATCTTTCGAATCATCAGCATTTAATGATTTCTCGTGGCAACGGGCTATCCGAAGCGTTTGCCTGAGATAAGTCTAATTTTCCCCTCGATTCTCGGCGGTGACAAATGAGATTGAGGAATGACTCGGCCCCCCTGTGTCCATTCGGGATACCAGTGGAAGTCTTGACAGTCATCCACAAATAGAACATCATAAGTTACATGAAACGCGACAGCCGACTTTCCTCCGTCCTGCACGCCTTGCTCCACATGGCCGAGCGCCAGGGAGCCATGACCTCTGCCGCCCTGGCTCAGTGCCTTGGCACCAACCCGGTCGTCGTCCGGCGCACCATGGCGTATTTACGAGAGGCGGGGCTGGTGGCCTCGGATCGCGGCCATGCCGGCGGGTGGCGCATCACGGCAGACCTGTCGGCCATCACCCTTCGCCAGTTGCACGAGGCGCTGGGCGAACCGGCCGTCTTTGCCATAGGCAACCGCAACGAGACACCTGGCTGCCTGGTGGAGCAATCTGTGAACGCCGCGCTTGGAAACGCATTCGCCGACGCTGAGGCTTTGCTCTTGGCGCGGTTCTCGGAAATCACGCTCGCCGACCTGGCCGCCGATTTTGCGCGGCGTCATGAACAACGGCGGCGCTCAAAAGGAATCGACTATGCACTATGACGTAATCATTATTGGGGGCAGCTATGCGGGAATGGCCGCGGCCCTCCAGCTTGTCAGGGCGCGAAGGCCTGTGCTGGTGATCGACGCGGGTGAGCGGCGCAATCGCTTCGCGAGCCATTCGCACGGGTTTCTCAGTCACGACGGCACCGATGCCGGTGAAATCGCCCTGAACGCGCGCTCGCAGCTCCAAACCTATCCGGCGCTGACGTGGCTTGACGGTCGGGCCGAAGCCGTTACAGGGCAATTCGATGATTTCACCGTCTTGACGGCCAATGGACAAACATGCCAAGGCCGACGTGTCCTTTTCGCCACTGGCGTAGCCGACCAACTGCCTCCGGTCCCCGGAATTGCCGAACGCTGGGGCAAAACGGTTTTTCACTGCCCCTATTGCCATGGGTACGAACTCGGCCGCGGGCGGATCGGCGTCATTGCCACCGGGCCGATGTCGGTGCACCAAGCCGAACTGCTCACCGAATGGGGCGACGTGACGCTGCTGGCCAACGGCACAATCGATATCGACGCACAGGCGCGGCAGACACTCCTCGCTCGGGGGGTGTTCATCGAGGAAGCCGGGATCGCCCGCGTTCACCGGGATGCGGACGTCCAACTTTCGGACGGAAGGGGCTTGTCGTTCGCGGGGCTGTTCGTGGCCTCTCGATGCGAACCCGCCAGCGAACTCGCAGCAGAGAGTGGCTGCGCACTGGAGGAAACGCCGATAGGGCTTCAGGTCCGTACGGACGAGGCCAAGCAAACGACCGTGCCGGGCATCTTTGCGTGTGGGGATCTGGCGCGCGCGCCGCACTCTGTCTCCTTTGCCGTTGCCGATGGGGTGATGGCCGGCATCCAGCTGCACCGTTCATTGGTCTGGCCCGACGCAAGCGCATGACGGGAACCACAATGACATCCTTTTCCGATCCAAAGAGCGTCGACGCTTATGCGAAAATGGCGGAACGCAATGTTCCCGCCCTGCACGATCTCCACCGGATGGTGGGTGTGCTTCTTGCGGAGAAGGTGCCGGCAGATGGCCGCGTCCTGGTTTTGGGTGCGGGCGGCGGACTGGAACTACGCGCCATGGCCAGCATGCATACGGGCTGGCGTTTCGACGGCATTGATCCTTCCACGCGGATGCTCGACCAGGCGCGCGTAACCACGCGCGACTTCACAGACCGCATAATGCTTCACGAAGGCTATATCGACGACGCGCCCCAAGGCCCTTTCGATGGCGCGACCTGCCTCCTGACACTGCACTTCCTTGCACAAGAAGAACGGGTTCACACGCTAAAAGAGTTATATCGGCGGCTCGAACCCGGCGCCCCGCTCGTAACCGTTCACCACAGCTTCCCGAATGATGATGCGAGCAAGGACAAGTGGCTCGCGCGCTTCGCCGCGTACGTCGCGGCGTTTGAGATCGACGGTGTCCAGTCCAGCCTAAATATTCAGGCCATGAAGGAGCGCTTGCCGATCCTTTCACCCGAGCAAGATATTGCCGCCTTGCATGCCGCCGGCTTCTCCCAAGTAGAACTCTTCTACGCCGCCCTTACGTTCAAGGGCTGGGTGGCATACAAGGGCTAGAAACCACCAGCGGCACGCCAAGTGCTGCACGTTCCTCGCGCGGTCGCCGGAGGAAGTGTCCGGGCCGATCTTTACCCTTCCATGTGCGAGGATGTTTATGAGACCCGATTCCGCCCAACCACCGCATCCTTCAACCGATGCGAAAGGTTCGCGGCGGGTGAGTCGCTCTGGGCGACCACGCGCCGCAGCAAGGACCCGGCCGTATTACGATTCTCGTCACGCGTTCCCATGACCTCCACTGCTGCAACACCCGTCCGCCGGAATACTGTTTTTCTTATCGTTGGCGCCGCGCTGCTGATGATGTCGATCGATTCGACCATCGTCGCCATTGCGTTGGACGCCATTCAGCAAGGCCTGCATACCTCGATCAATCTGGCGGGCTGGACACTGACCGCCTATTCGTTCGGCTTTGTGCTGATGCTGCCGATCAGCGGCAAACTGGCCGAGCGCTTCGGGCGGCGCCAGGTCTTCCTGGCCTCCGTCGCCGTGTTTACGCTGGCCTCGCTCGGCTGTGCAATGGCCAACGACATCTACGCCCTGATTCTGCTCAGGGCGTTGCAGGCGGCCGGCGGCGCGGGCTTCACGCCCACCGCCACGGGCATTATCGTGGACCACTTCGGCCCAGCGCGTGATCGCTATGTCAGCCTCTTTGGAAGCATTTTTCCGATCGGAGCGATGATCGGCCCGGTTTTCGGAGGCTATTTCGTAGGCTATTGGTCGTGGCGCGACGTGTTCTATGTCAATGTGCCGATCGGGCTGCTCATTATCGCGCTTGCGCTGCGCTTTGTGCCACGCGACCCCACGCGGACTCGCCGACGCCCAAAAAGCATGGACGTCGCTGGCGTGGCGCTTTTGGGCGGCGGCCTCCTGGCCGGCATGCTGGCGGTCAGCATATTGGGGGAAAGGCAGCCCTCCGAAGCGCTGTGGCCTCCTCTGGCGCTGCTGGCCTTCGCGGCCGCGCTGGTCGGGGCGTTCTTTCGCCACATCCGCCGCACCCGGACGCCCTTCATCGCCCCGCGCCTCATCTACGGCCCCGATTTCGGCGTGGTGAATCTGGTCAACATGACCTACAGCGGCATCGTCATCGGAGCGCTGGCATTGATACCGCTCTACGCCACCAGCCGCTACGGCATCGACGCCTTGCGGTCGGGTACCCTTCTTACCGCGCAGGGCGTTGCCGCACTGGTCTTTTCCCTGCTCGCCGTGGCGGTGCTGCGCCGTAGCGGCTACCGCCTGCCCCTGTATGCGGGAAGCGCTGTCACGGTGGCAGGATTCGTCCTGCTTGCGCTGCCTCCGGCGTGGGACGCATCGCCGTATGCATGGCTCGCTTTCGCGACGTTTTTGCTGGGCGCAGGCGCAGGCGTCATCAACCCGGCGATGCGCAATGCGGGGTTGCAACTTGCGCCGGAGTCTTCCTCGATGCTGGCGGCGCTGCGTACGCTGTCGCTGCAGATCGGCACCATCGGCACTGTCTCCATCGTGACGGCGGTTTTGTCGCAGCAGCACGACGCGGGCCGGACGCTGGCCTGGACCTTCGCCTTTCTGGCGGTATTTCGAGTACTGATCATGCCGCTGGCCCGATGGGTGCCTGAGCAGCGCGGGGCCTGGTAAGGCCTTGCGATCACGGGAAACGCCCATGGCCGACATCGCTTCGGAACAGCCGTTTGACCGATAGCGCGTTCGCGAATCCCGCGTTAGCCTTCGCTTAATAAAGTCAAAAAGGGGGAGGCGCTCGTGCGAGTAGTCATTTCTGTTCTTCTGGGCCTGGCCCCATTGTCCTGCCTGGCGCAGATGTATGGCCCAGACTACGAACAATGCAACCAGGACGCCACGGTCGACATTGTGAACTGCGTCGACCGGCACGCCAAGCGCTGGGATGCCGAACTGAACCGTGCCTACAAGGCACTGATGAGCCGCGCGGAAGAGGGCCAGCGGGCGCCCTTGAAGGCCGCGCAGCGATCATGGATCAACTATCGGGATGCCAACTGCGCGTTCTACGGCTCGGCCTCGGGCAGCCTGAGCCGGATAGAAGCGGCCGAATGCCTGCGCGCCATGACACAGGCGCGGGCATGCGAACTGAAGTCCGCCAGCCTCGCCGAGGCGCCTTCGGATCCGCCCTGCGAGGCCGCACCGCGCAGCGTCCAGGCCAGCAGCCAGGATGCGGCGCCGCCCGCAGCGCGCTCCCCCGCCGGCGCACAGCAGGACGAAGACAAAGCGCCCGCGCAGCCGCCCGCAACGGTGCCGCCGGCGTCGATGGCCGGTACGCTGGACAATCGTGACCACACCAGTCGCGGCTCGTTCTTTGGCATGTATAGTGAAACGGACAAGGAAAAAGGCAGCTATCAAGCCGACCTGCGCGCCTACATTCAGTTTGCCGAGCCTGTGGAAGCGGCGGGGGGAACGGCAGTGTTCGGCTGGCTCGAGGCCTCGGACGAGGTCGTACTGCTGAACTATGCGAAGTATCTGCCCTCTTTGTCCTTGGCCGAAACCACCCGTAGTCTTGCACTGCGCAAGCCGCTCATGGACGTGAACGCGCTGCCCCGCTATTTAATGCAATGTATCTGGGAAACGGACGAAGCCAAGGTTGCCCCGGCCCTGGCGGTGTACGCCGAGCGCGACGACGCCAACTCGCAAAGCAAACGCTCCAAGACGCTGGACAGCCTGATCGTGACGTGGGTCAACATACCGCATGCAAGAGCGGAAAAGAAATTTGCGGCCTTCGACTACTGCGCTGAAATCTCGCGTACAGGGCAAACGCATGCCAAGCTGTTTCTGGGTGAGAAGCTATAGCCGCCAGGCTCAGGTGGGCTAGGGCGTACTGCAAGCGGGTTTCGAGAGCGCCGGCTGACCGCGCTTGCGTTGGGCGGTGGTGGCGTGTTCTTATTGTTGTATCGCCACCGCCCACCCCCGCTCGCCGAGATTGAAATGACCGACAAGCCCGCAGTTCAAGTTTCATACGAAGACCACGACCAGAAAGGCCGTTTCGTTGCCCGCATGGAAGGCATCGACGAAGAAGGCGAACTCACGATCTCGAAAGTTTCAGAAACATTGGTCATCGCCGACCATACGTTCGCGCCCGATGCGATGCGCGGCACGGGCGCGGCCTTGGCCATGGTGAACGCGCTGATCGCCGACGCCCGCGCCAAGGGCTACCGCATCGTGCCGCTGTGCCCCTATGTGCGGGCGCAGTCGCAGAAGCATCCAGAATGGGCCGACGTCATTCAGCTTTGAGAAAGACGGCGCGCCTTGCAAGGAGCACGACATGATTGAAATGGTTATCGAGCAGCGGCGCCGCAACCTGGGCGGCGGATTCGAGGTAGGCCGCATTCTGCCGTTTGCAAAGCGGCGCATGGTGGGCCCCTTTATCTTCTTCGACCACATGGGGCCTCTTAGCATTGAGCCCAGCCCCGACCACAAGCTGGATATCCGCGCTCATCCGCACATCGGCCTTTCCACTGTCACCTATCTGTTCTCGGGCGAGGTCATGCACCGCGACAGCCTGGGCTACGAACAGGCCATCCGGCCGCATGAAGTGAACTGGATGACCGCGGGCAGCGGCATTACGCACAGCGAGCGGTTCGAGCGCGCGCGGGTGCAGGGCGACCACCTGCACGGTATCCAGGCCTGGGTGGCGCTGCCCACGGAACTGGAAGAGACCGCTCCTTCCTTCTCGCATCATGCCGGCGCCGACTTGCCCACATGGAGCGACGCAGGCGTAAAAGGGCAGTTGATTGCCGGCAGCGCCTACGGTCTTACGGCGGGCACCGAAACGCATTCGCCGCTGTTCTATGCCCATCTGGACATGGCGCCGGCCTCCACAGCCGAGATTCCCAACGAACACAGCGAGCGGGCGCTTTACATCGCCACCGGCGCGGTAGAGGTCGACGGCACCCGCTACGAAAGCGGCAGGATGCTGGTGCTGGGCGCTGGCGCCTCGCGCGTACGGGCCCTGGAGCAATCCGCCGTGATGGTTCTGGGGGGCGAACCACTGGGGGAACGATTCCTTTACTGGAACTTCGTGTCTTCTTCGAAAGACCGGCTGGCGCAGGCGGCCTCTGATTGGAAAGCCGGAAGAATGAAGCTGCCCGATGCCGACAACAAAGAGTTCATCCCGCTGCCCGACGACCCGGCGCCGCCGGCACCGCCGATGTCCTGATGCTGCAATAAGCCCGAAGCTCGCCTGGACCGGCCTTGGCGGCCCCCTAGTTGCCACTGCTTGAACGAGCATCGCCTCAGCAAACCGCTGCCGACCGAGCGGGCCGTCACCCCTGGGCGCACCAACGTCGCCTCGCCGCCCCCTATCGCCCAAGCGAACCGCCATTACCCGGGCCGCTTCGCTCCTGCCTACAGCGAAGTGCGCCGCAAATGGCGCCTTGCCACCTCGACAAAGGCGCGCACGTTCGGGTGCCCCTTGCGTCCGCTTTGAAACAACAGCGAAATGGGCAGCACGGGCGCGTCGTCGCCGGGGAACAGAGGCTCGAGCCGGCCGTCGGCGATCTGGCCGGCCACCTGGTATGAAAGCGTACGCACCACGCCCAGCCCCGCCACCGCGGCGGACACGGCCGCATCCATGTTATTGACCGAGAAGCGCGCCGCGCGACCGGAGCGCTTGACCGCGCTCAGCCCCCAGCCCCGGTGCTGGCCGTATTCGTCTTCTATCCAGATAATGTCGTGGTCGCGCAGATCGGCCAGCGAGGCGGGCCGGCCGCGCGCCGCCAGGTAGGCCGGGCTGGCGCTGAAGACTCGACGCACCTCGCCCAGGCGCAGCATATGAAGCGAGCTGTTGGGCAGATCGGCAATGCGCACGGCGACGTCGACGCCTTCGTCCACAAGATGCACGACGCGGTCCAGCAACAGCAGCCTGACTTGAAGTTCGGGATGGCGCTGCGACAGCTCGGCAACGACCGGCAGCACGTGCAGCCGGCCGAACATGACCGGCGCCGTGACGGTAAGCGTGCCGCTAGGTACTGTTTGGCCGCTGCGCGCGGTGGCGAACGCCCCGTCGATCTCGGCTATGCCTGCCCGGCATCGCGCCAGAAAATCGCCGCCTTCGTCGGTAAGCCGTACGCTGCGGGTGGTTCGCCTTAACAACTGCACGCCCACTTCGGCCTCGAGCGCGGCAATGGCGCGTGACACGGTGGTGGGCGACATGTTCAGTTGGCGCCCCGCCTCGGCAAAGCTGGCGTGCTCGGCCACGTGGATAAAGGTGTTGAGCATCCGCAGCCTGTCCATTGCCGTCCCCTCTTCATTATCTTCAAACAACGCAATAGTGAAGTTCCAATTTAACGGATTCTAAATAGATTTGATAGCAGTCATACTGGACGCCAAGCCACTGAAGACAAAGGATGACGGCCATGAAGCTTTACCATTACCCCCTGTCTGGACACGCGCATCGCGTGGCCCTTTTTCTTTCGGTCGTCGGCATTGACCACGAGCTGGTCAACGTCGACATGGCGGCCGGCGCCCACCGCCAGCCAGGGTTTCTTGCCCTGAATGCCTTTGGCGAGATCCCGGTGCTGGACGACAACGGCATCATCATCGCCGACTCGCTGGCCATACTGGTCTACACAGCCCGAAAAGTGGGGCCCTCTCACTGGCTGCCCACCGACCCCGTGGCCGAGGCACGCGTACAGCGGTGGCTTTCGGTCGCCGCCGGAAAAATCGCCTACGGCGCCTCTGCCGCGCGGCTTATTACCGTATTTGGCAAGAGCTTCAACGCTGAAGAGGTGATCGGGCGCGCGCACGCCACGCTGGCTGTCATGGAGCAGGCCCTTCAAGACCAGCGCTGGATAGCCGAAACCGAAGCGCCCACGATTGCCGACATTGCCTTGTACAGCTATGTAGAGCGGGCGCCCGAGGGCAATGTGGATCTGTCCGGCTACCCCGCCGTTCGGGCCTGGCTGCGGCGGGTCGAGACGCTGCCTGGTTTTGTCCCGTTCCAGCGAACCCCGGCCGGGCTTGAAGCCTGAAACCTCCCATACAGCGCCCGCATGGCGCTTTACCCTGATTCATCAGCCTTATTCAAGCAGGAGATAGACATGCGCTTTGACACACTGCGCCTGGACCATGTGGGCATTCGCGTCAGCAACCTGGCCGTGGCCGAGGCCTTTTATGCCAAGTTGGGCTTTACCCGCGACCCCGATGAGTTTTCACCCCAGGCCAAGGCCTGCGGCCTGGTGCACCCTACGGGCCTGAGGATTCATCTTATCTACAACGGCGAGCCTGCCCGCGAAGGCAATGTGCTGCTTGACGCGCCCGTGAAGCGGCCCGGCTACACGCACGCCGCTTTTATTGTCGACAGCATGAAGGACCTGGTGGCGTGGCTGGCGCAAGAGAACATCCGCATCAGCGAAGGCCCGGTAACAATGGGCCACGGTCGCCGCAATGTCTGCTTCATTCGAGACCCCGATTTGAACGTACTGGAGTTCAACGAGATACTGGCGGGCTGATACACCAGGACACGCGCGGGGCCTGAGGCATAAACGCTGCCCCGCCCGGTATGGGACAATGAAACACGTCCATTTTGCCAGGCGCCCCATGAAGCAATTTTCCGCCTCGTCCCTCCTGTTCAGAATCTTGGCCTTATGTACCCTTTGCCTGTTTATCCAGCAGCCGGCCTTCACGCAAACCACCCCGCCCCCACCCCCAGCCGGCCTTCAGCTTGAACCGCTGGCGCCCATGCCTTCGTGGTTCGACGATGGCCAGCCTGTCGACAACGCCTGGGTGGCCCTGGATGTACTGGTGAACGCGGCCTCTCAGGGCCTGGATCCGAATGACTACCGGGCTCAAGAGCTGACGCTGGCGTTCGAGTTCGAGCAGGATCAAGGCGCCGGGCCAGCGCCCGATGCCATTGCCCGGATGGATGCCGAGCTGACCGCGGCGCTGGAGCTTTACCTTTCCGACCTGAACAATGGCCGGCTCAGCCCCGAAGTGCTGAAGCATCGCTTCAAGGCGCCCTCTGACCAGCGCTTTGATGCGCGCGGCTATTTGATGCGGGCGCGCCAGTCGGGCGACCTGGCCCAGGCGCTGAAGGCCGCCCAGCCGCAGGTGCCCATGTACGAGGCCATTCGCTCGGCGATGGATGCCTATCGGGGCATGGGCGACCATGCGGCATGGAAGACGCCCCTGCCAGCGCTGCCCGCACGTTCCCTGAAGCCTGGCGAAGCCTGGGAAGGCCTGGCCCTGATGGCCCAGCGTCTTGCAGCCCTGGGCGACCTTCCGGCCGATACGCCCGTTGCCGGGCTTTATGACGACGCACTGGTCGAGGCGGTAAAGCGCTTCCAGGCGCGCCACGGCCTGGACGCCGACGGGGTGGTGGGGGCGGCCACCCTGGCGCAGCTGAATGTGTCGCCGGCGCAGCGGGTGGGGCAGATGGCGCTTACGCTCGAGCGCCTGCGCTGGACGCCGCTGCTGTATGGGCCGCGCATGATCGTGGTGAATATTCCTGAGTTCGTCTTGCGCGCATACGAAAGTAAGGGGTCGCAAGTACAGCTCGACCTGGAGATGCGCGTGGTGGTGGGCCGGGCGCTTGACACGCGCACGCCCATCTTCCTGGAAGACATGCGCTTTATCGAGTTCAGCCCCTACTGGAACATACCGCCGTCGATTGCGCGCGGTGAGACTTTGCCCCGTCTGCGGCGCGACCCGGCCTACTTCGATCAGCAGGGGCTTGAGTTCGTCGGCAAGGACGGCTCGGTAAGCAATACGCTTACGGGCGAAGCCATTGACGCGGTGCAAAGCGGGCAATGGCGCATTCGCCAGCGCCCGGGGCCGCGCAATGCGCTGGGCGACATCAAGTTCATCTTCCCCAACGACCAGAATATCTACCTGCACCATACGCCGGCGCCGCAGCTTTTTTCTCGGGCGCGGCGCGACTTCAGCCACGGCTGCATCCGCATCGAGCATCCGGTCCAGCTTGCGCAATTTGTCTTGCAGAACAAACCGGAATGGACACGTGAGCGCATCGAAGAGGCCATGGGCGGCGGCAAGTCTCGCACCCTGCGGCTGGACGAACCCATTCCCGTTCTCATCGCCTACAGTACCGTTGTTGTAAAGGATGGTGGTAAGGTGTACTTTTTTCCCGATATCTATCAGCAGGATGCGCGGCTGGAGCAGGCCTTGCGCAGCGCGCGCCCCACTCGATCGTGACCAGAATAGACCCCACACGCCGGCGGCTGCTAATGGCCGCCTCGGGCGCCACAAGCCTGTGCGCTTTTCCCATGGTGGCCAAGGCCATTACGCTTGGCAGCCACGCCGAACGCGATCTGTCCATGGACCACACGCACACGCTCGAGAAGATCCAGCTTACCTACGCGGTGGGCAGCCGGTACTTGCCAGAGGCCTTGACGGGCCTCGATCATTTTCTGCGCGACCATTATTCGGGCCTTGTCGGCCACATGGACCCGGGCCTGTACGACATTATGTATGCGCTGCGCGCGTCGTTGAAGGTGCGGTCGCCCTACCAGATTATTTCGGGCTACCGTTCGCCCAAAACCAATGAGCGCCTGCGCGCCAAGGGTGGCGGCGGCGTTGCAAAGCACAGCCTGCACATGGACGGCAAGGCGGTAGACCTGCGCATACCGGGCGTTCCGCTGAAGGAACTGCGCGATGCCGCGCTGGAGCTCAAGGCCGGCGGCGTAGGCTACTACCCGGGCAGCGATTTCGTGCACGTGGATACGGGCAGGGTCCGCTCCTGGAAGGGCTAAGCGCCACGCTTTAGCGAAAACATAGCGTATTCTTCGCAAACGCAATTGTTTTGCCCTTTGTGGGAAACTATGTCCACACCTCCACCATCGTCGTCTTCTTTGCCTATCTCGCCAGCAAGCCGCCTGTCTCAGCGCCGTCCTCCCGGCAAGGCCACCTTGGCCTTGTATGCCTCTATCCTGCTGGCGTTCGTGGCCGCGTCCAGTTCCCCCTCGCCCTTGTATCGCCTTTACCAAAGCGCGTGGTCGTTCGGCTCGACCTGGCTTACCGTGGTGTTTGCCGTCTACGCCTTGATGCTGCTGGTCTCTTTGCTGATCACGGGCCGATTGTCCGACCACCTTGGACGCAAGCCCGTCATGGCGGTGGCCCTGGTGATGGAAATCGTGGCCATGAGCATATTCTGGAATGCCGGCAGCCTGGTCGACCTGATTACGGCGCGCATGCTGCAAGGCTTTGCGACCGGCATGGCGACAACATCGGTGGGGGCGGCGCTGATCGATCTCAACAAAGAGCGCGGCGCCTTCATCAACAGCATGGGGCCCATGTGCGGCACGGCGCTGGGCGCCCTGGCCACGACGGCGCTGATGGTGTACTTTCCGGCCCCCACCCAGACGGTGTTCGGGGTGTTTCTGACGGTGTTTTGCTTGCAGTTGATCGCCTTGTGCTTCGCGCCCGAAACGGGCCAGCGCCACCCGGGCGCCTGGGCCAGCCTGCGGCCCCGCATTGCGGTGCCCCCGCAGGTAAGGGGCGCATTGCGGGCCGTCAGCCCCAGCAATATGGCCGTGTGGATGCTGGGCGGCTTTTATCTTTCGCTGATGCCTTCGCTGGCGCTGGGCGTAACCCAGGTGCGTACGCCATGGCTCAGCGGCCTGGTGATCGCCGCCCTGACGCTAAGCGGCGCGATCAGCATCATCTGCGTGCGGGACAAGCAACCGGGATGGCTGCTTCGCATGGGCCAGCGGACGCTTATTTCGGGTATTGCGGCCATTCTGCTTGGCGCCAATTTCAGCCAATCGAGCTTGCTGCTCGTGGGCTCCCTGGTAGCGGGCTGTGGGTTCGGAATGACCTTTCTGGGCGCATTGCGCAGCATATTGCCCCTGGCGCGGCCGCATGAGCGTTCCGCCTTGATGGGCGTGTTCTACGTTCAAAGCTACCTGGCCCACAGTGTGCCCACCATTGCGGCCGGCTATCTGGCGCAACGCACCAACCTGCTTACCGCCGCCAATGTGTATGGGGCTGTCATTGTCGCGCTGGTGCTGTGGACTTACGCCCGAACGAGCCGCGCGGCCTGAGGCGGCATTGGGCGCCCTGAAGGAAAGCGAGGAAAGCCATTATGAATCTGCTGGCCCTGACCTACGGCACCGAAGGCGACACGCGCCCTGTCGCGGCGCTTTGCCACGCCTTGATGAAGGCCGGGCATGAGGTGCTGCTGCTTGCTGAAGAAAATTCCCTTGGCAGCGCGCGGAGTCTCGGGGTGCCGCACGCCGCTTTGAGCGGGAACATGCGTAAGGATCTGGAAGCCCTGGTTTCGCAAGGGAAAGGGGTTAATGCCACTGTGACGGCCTTGTCGGGCATTGCCAATGCCCAGGCCGAAAGCTGGATGCGCCAGGCTGCGGAAGCGGCGGCGGGCCGCGATGGAATCATCGTCTCCGGCTTGGCGGCGTTCGTGGGGCTTTCCGTAGCCGAGTCTCTCGGTATTCCCCTGGTTGGCGCGGGCATGATTCCCATTTCTCCGACAAGCGCATTTCCGTCGCCATTTCTTCCTGGAAAGCTGCCGGCGCGATTGAACAAGGCCAGCCATCACCTGGTCAACTGGATGCTGTGGCTCGCATTCAGGAAGTCCATCAACCGGGCAAGAAGGCGGGTGCTGGGACTGCCGCCGCGCCATATGCTTTGGACCGGGCATCCCATGCTGTATGGCGTCTCTGGGGCATTGCTGCCCCAGCCAAAGGACTGGCCGGCCAACGCAAAACTGTGCGGGCAATGGCTTGCGCCGGCCGACGCGTGGAAGCCCCCGCCCGAGCTACAGGCTTTTCTGGATGCCGGTGAACCACCCATATATGTAGGGTTCGGCAGCATGACGGGCTTTGACCGAGAGGCCTTGCTGCATACGCTGCTTGACGCCTTGGAGGGCGAGCGCGTCCTCTTTCATCCGGGCTGGTCCGGCCTGCCGGAAGCTTCATTGCCTGGCAATTTTCTTGTTATCGACGACACCCCTCATGACTGGCTCTTTCCACATGTGTCGATGGCCATTCACCATGGCGGAAGCGGCACCACGCATTCTGCCTGCCGCGCCGGTGTTCCGTCTGTGGTCCTGCCTTTCGCGGGAGACCAGTTTTTCTGGGCGAATCAACTGGCCCGCAGGGGCTTGGCCGGTGTACCCATCTCCACCAAGAAGCTGAGTGCGGATGCCATCAGGCAAGCCCTGCAGTTCGCGCGCTCCACTGAGGCAAAGGCAAATGCCGCTGCCATGGCGGGAGCGATGTTGCTCGAGCACGGCACGGCTGCAGCGGTAGAGGAAATTGAATCGATCCTGTCCGGGCGTAGCGGCTAAGTCGTGCCGGTTAGTGCGTACAGAGTGCTTGCGCGCGCATAGTCCCGCAGTTATCGTCACGCATATTTCTTCGCTTTAGGAACCTGCCATGCAGCTCGCTGCGATCATTCTTTTGATGGTGGTGCTGCCCATCATTTCCATTGTCCAGGACTTGGCTACGAACCAAGTGCTCTTGGTCGAAGCATTGGGCAAATGGTTCGTGTTCTGGGCCGTGGGATGGCGCCTTGTCAGCGCGGCACTGCACCAGATGCTGCGGCCCGCCTATACCGCGAAGGATATCTTTGAAATAGACGACCCGGCGGCCGGCAAGCTTGTTTTGGAGATCGGCTTCGGCAACCTGGCGATAGGCATTCCTGCAATTGCCAGCCTGTATTTTCCGGCCTGGGTGCCCGCCCTGGCGTTGGCAGGCTGCATCTTCTTTGGCCTGGCCGGCCTGCAACACATCAGGAACAAGCCGACAACCCGCGCCGAGATCGCCGCCATGGTGTCCGACCTGGGCCTGGCTGCGGTGCTTATTGTTTACCTTGTGTGGCATGCCCTGCTGTCTGCGCAATGAACACTCCAGCAGCGCAACGCTGTCTATGACGGCGGATGTGCAACGGCAGCCCCGGCGCCGCCGGCTGCAGCGGCAATCGCAGGCGCTAGCCGCCCAGCCGCAGCCAATCGTGAACGCCCGCTCCCGCCCACACGCCCTGGGCCAGGCAGGCGGTCAACAAATACCCGCCGGTCGGCGCTTCCCAGTCCAGCATTTCGCCAGCCACGAATACACCGGGCAGCGCCTTGAGCATCAATCGCTCGTCCGCGTCTTCGAAGCGCACGCCGCCCGCGGTGCTGATGGCTTCGTTCAAAGGGCGCGTCGCGGTCACTGTAATGGGCAAGGCCTTGATGGCACCAGCCAGCCGGGCGGGATCGGCGCCCGCTTCCTTGCCCAGGGTCTCCCATAGCAAAGCCGCCTTCACGCCGGAAATATTGAGCCTGCCTTTCAGGTGGCTGGAGAGCGAACGCGCGCCGCGCGGATGCTGCACGGCCGCCAGCACTTGTGCTGCGCTGCGGTCCGGAAGCAGGTCCAGTGTGAAAGTGGCGCTGCCCTTGGCCTCGATGCTTTCGCGCAACTGCCGCGAGTAGGCGTATATCAGGCTGCCCTCGACGCCGTACCGGCTGATGATGAGTTCCCCACGGCGCAGGTCTGTGTGGCCATGCATATCGGTGAAGCGCAAAGCCACGGATTTCAGATGCGCGCCGGCATGATGCTGGCGCAGGTGTTCGCTCCAGGCCGCATCGAAGCCGCAGTTGGCGCTTTTCAATGGCGCGACACCCACTCCCTTTGCCTGCAGCCAGGGCGCCCACGCGCCGTCGGAGCCCAGCTGCGGCCAGCTGCCGCCGCCCAGGGCCAGCACCGTGGCGCGCGGCCTCGTTTGGAGCTCGCCTGTTGGCGTGTTGAAAATCAAGGCCTCGTCTTCGTCCCACCCCAGCCACCGATGCCGTAGCTGGAACTGCACGCCCAGCCCGCGCAAACGCTGCACCCAGGCCCGCAGCAGGGGCGCCGCCTTCATGCCTTCTGGAAATACACGGCCCGAAGAGCCGGCGAAGGTGGTTACGCCCAGCGACTCTACCCAGGCCCTCAGGGTCGAGGGCGGGAAATGATCGAGCATGGCTTGCAGGCTGGCCTGGCGATTTCCATAGCGGGTACAGAACAGCTCGTATTCTTCGCCATGGGTGATGTTGAGCCCGCCGATGCCGGCCCTTAGGAATTTGCGCGCCACGGAGGGCTTGGCCTCGTACACCACCACGGCGTGGCCGCCGCGTGCAAGCACCTCGGCCGCCATCAGACCCGCCGGCCCGCCTCCAACGATGGCAATGTGGTCGTGAGCGGGGTCGGTCATGGGCGGTAGGTAAGTGCGCGCGGCTCGCGCCGTGCGGGCGGGTTCGGAAGTAGACCGGCTCAAATTAAACCGGAAAACGGCCCTAATTAAACCGGAAACGGATCAAATTAAACCGGAAAACACTAAGTAGGGGGATGGCTTCAGGCAATCATACTTGATTGCCTTGGGGCGTCAGCACGGGCACGCGGAGAGCGCTCCAGCAGCACAGCGGAGCCACGCCCTTGCCAACAGCTTCTCGACGTTTCCCAGCAAGCTCCAGCCTCAATCATGAACATCACCCCATGCGTTACACTCTCTCACAGTTAGACAAGAGGAGAAGGAACCATGGCCAATCTGTTTTTGATCGTTTTGCTATTGTCGCTTATAGCGCTGGTACTTGGCATCATTAAACCCAAATGGAGTATGCCGTGGGCTCAAGCTCCCAAGCGCTGGAAGTCGTCCGGGCTCTACCTGCTCGTAGCCGCAGTGTGCTTCGTAGGCTTTGGAGTAAGCACAGATAATGAAGGCTCTCAAGCTCCCGGCGCGGCATCAACCGCCTCGATTGCAGCTACCGCACCGGTAGGAGCAAAATCAGCCAACACCCCAACCAAGCCGAAACCGCTCACAGCAAAGGAGCTAGTCGCCCTGCGAATGCCTGACGCACAAAAGGGATTTCTTGGGGTTATGGCTGCCGCAGCCGTGGCATACGATGATGCTCCCAATGAGCTGGTAAAGTCCAAGATTGCCAAGCAGCGCAAGATTGATTCGCGAGAATTTACACCCGGCAGCAAGCTAGAAAACTGGACCGGTGTTATAGAAGGGTTGCAAACGAACGGCGACGGGAAAGCAATCGTATCCATCCGGGCAAACGCGACGACGACATTCAAAACATGGAACAATGCCTTTTCGGACATCAAGGACGGCACCCTCATCCCCCAGGCTTCACCGTTGTTTGATGTGCTAGCTGGGCTCTCCGAGGGCACGCCAGTAAGCTTCTCTGGCTTTCTCGCCTCGGAGGGTAGCGCAACGGAACAGGGCTCTGTTCGGAAACCGGAATTTATCGTCCGATTTGAGAGCATTGAGCCTCTGCTCTAACCGGCCATACCCAGGATGCCCGAATCCACATCAAAATCCATTCCGCCACGGCTGCGCGCCTCTTGAACGCGCGCACGCCCCTCTGAATCAATCTTGATTTTCAGCTGACCGCCCACGTCCACCTGGCTGCGCTGGGCCGCAAGGCCCGGCACCGAGCCAGGGGTGGCCACCGGCGCGCCCAGGGCAGCCTCGGGCGAACCGCCCGCCGCCGGTGCGGCCATCGACGCGATACCCAGGCGACCCTTTGCCCAGTCAGGCATCCAACTGGTCAGGTCCGCGACGCTGGTGCGCAGCCAGGCGGTTAACTGGCCCCAGCGCGCCTTAATGCCATCCCACAGGCCGCTGATCCACTTGGTGCCGGTCTCGGTCAGCGACTTGGTTTCAAACATGCCAAATACCGCATCAACCCCCTGGCCCAGCAGCGTAGCAGGGTTAAAGCCCACCAACTGCTTGACCAGCTCGCCGATGCCCTGGGTGAAGAACGTTTTGACGCCTTCCCACATCTGGCCGAACCAGGTCGTAATACCGCTCCAGTTCCGGTAGATCAACATGGCCGGACTAAATGAAGCGAGCTGCTGGGCAATTTGTCCAGGGCTTTGGCTAAAGAACCGCTTAATCCCTTCCCACATCTGGCCAAACCAGGCCGCAACACCATCCCAGTTTTTGTAAAGCAGGAACGCAATACCCGCCACGGCCGTGATGCCGGTAATGATCCAGCCTATGGGCGTAGTCAACAGCGCCAACGACATAGCGCGTATAGCACCAATCACCGCCGGCACGGCACGCGCCGCCAAGCCAAGCAGCCCTCGAGACAGCGACACCAGTGACGTAGCCGCCATAGCCACGCCACCCACCGCGAACCTCACCAAACCCGCTCCAGCGAGCGCCACACTTCGCCCTAACCGCAGAAGCCCCGCTGCCGACCAAACAAGCGCGTTCTTTGCAAAGACACCCAGGCGCCAAACCGCTAAACCGACAGAGAGCACAAACTTTCCCGCCATGATTCCCGCCACACCAATAAGCAGATTCCCAAAGCCGCCGATCCGATCAGCGACAAAGGATACCGCCCGCCCCACCATTTTCAGAACATTCCAAATACGCGCTAAACCTTGGTTTATGCCACCACTAATCATTGCTTTGTTGGCGCTTATCAGACTCGAAACTCTCAGCAACCAGTTATTGATAGCGGGTAGCACACCTCCCACAATCACTGATTGGATACCAAAGAATCGGCTTTGAAGGTCGCCCAGTTGGCGGCTATATTCGCGGGACTGCTCAATCTGCTCGGGAGTCAAGATGCCGCCCGCATCATGCGCGGCCCGCTTCATCTTCTCGATTTCCTCCGTAGTCATGCTGACCATAGCAGCCATTTGCTCACCGCCAGATCCTCCAAAAAGCTCATCAACCAGGCGCTGACGCGCGGCGAAGTTTGTTACGCCGCGAAGACGCGACATGACCAGGTCAAACATGGCTTCGGTGTTGCCCTTGGTTTTGCGTAGATCTGTATGATCTATCCCCAGACGTTTGAACGCCTCGGCCGCAGGCCCCCCGGCTGTCATAATGAATTCGTCAGCGCGCAGGCCCAACTCTTTTAGCCCATCAACCATGGCGTCGTTCTGCACACCAAACTGGCGACCGACGTAAATCCATTCCTGCAACCAGGTACTGCCCACACCCAGCCGCTCGGACGATTCCTTTATGGCTTTGCCCACATCGGTGACCCGGCCCACCAGCCGACTGACCCCCCAGGCCCCCGCCACCGCGACCGCCCCCAGCGCTGCCGTACGCATCGCCAGCGCCTTCGCCTGCTGGACTGCAAAGCCCATTTGCACACCGAGCTGCCGCGCCGAGCGGCTAAGTCTGTCAAACCTGGCGTTTTGGCTCAATCTCGCCATGGTTTGCTGGATACGGCGAATTGGGCTTGTAACCCGATCCACCAACTGCATCACGATGCTTGTAGTCATTCCAGCCATTTGCGTGTCATCCTATTGTCTCGTTGTATATGCACTTCAGTAGTCTTGCGCTGCTCGCGGAAGTGTCGGCTTTGAGCATTACTAATCAGCCTCGTCGATGATTTGAAACAGCTCGCGCTTGAGGCTGTTGAAGTATCCGGCCGATTGCGGTCTCACTTTTCCCGCAACCCTCTGCGCCGCCCAAGCACGGCGGATCGAAATCTTTCGCAAACGCGCATTAACCTTTGTGCGTAGCCGCTCCATCTGCCCCATGTCGTTGATGCCATCCATACGAAACGTCTGGTCCGTCTTCATGTTTGCCCTCGCTCAAGGCCGATATCTTCGTTTTAAACGCCTAGCGGAAGGTTTCAACAAAGACCACCACGCCAGCATCCGCGGGGCCAACCGACTCAGCGAATGCGGCATTGCGCTGCTCAAGCCGTCTCATTGCCACCTCATGAATCCAGGCGCTGCGCTGCGCGAGACGGCGAAGCTCACCCCCGGTAAGGCCCTCCAGCTGCGCTAAATCGACGCTGGTCAGCACACGTAAAAGTCGCTTCGCCATCTTTTCACCCTCTCTTCTTTAGGCCAGGTTCTGAATTAGAAAACCCGCGTCGATACCGGACAGTACGGGCGCGCGATCGTAGGTGACTGGGTAAATCCAGCTCTTCGCATTGCGCTCAAAATAGGACTCTTCAGCTAAGGGATGATCTTTTAGGGTATATGTGTAGCCAAATGAAGGTGCGCGCAGCGACGTAACTTGCTCAGGCACGTACGCAAGCACCGCCGAGTTGCCCCAAACGTCCTGCATGTCGTCTGCGTTTTGCTCCAAATACACCGCCTCGCCAACGGCCACCCGCCGCACGTTGAACAGCTGTGCCAGCATCTCAGTAGTGATCGACGCGCTGGATGTGTACTTAAATCGTTCAATGATCTTCGGATGATCGATCAACGCGTTAAATCCGGACGCGGAAACCAACAGAACATTAGGTCGCGTGCCAATTCGGCCTCGGACCGCTTCACCGTATTGCCTCACCTGTTGAGCAGGATCTGAACTTGGATCGCTCCATCGGTCGGAGCCGGCAAGTGCAACCTTGTTATTGGCGCTATATTTGCTGGCATCGGTTGCCAGTTGCGCCTGTTCGATCTCAAGGCCCAAACTTAGAATATCCATAACCTCGGTGACAGCCGCCTTGCCCAGATCGAGACCTGGAACCTGGGCAGCATCTTCTACATGCTCTATGGGAACCATACCCTCAAGGGCGTCCTGAGTCAGAACGAATGGCTGACCGCGATACCCAAACTGAAGGCGTTTAGTGTTTGTTCCTGGTGCGCGGCGGGTTTTATAGCGCAGGAATGATTCCTTGCCGAACTCGATAATCTGACCACCCCGCGCAAGAACCGGAACGTGCGGGAAGAGCACATGACCGACTCGATCTGGATGCCTATAACCCATGACCGCCTCAGTAAGAACGGGATCGATGACGCGGGCCTGCTTGGTATTCATACTCACTTGATATTCTCCTGAAGGGTTACATCCATTTCGGATGTAGAGTCTCTTGATTGCGAGCTGATCTCGCGTTGAAAATTAAGGTATTGCCAAGCCGCGGGATCCACAGCCACGCCACCTTGTGAATGGAATCGCCGTACTGCCTCCTGGATCGACCTGTTGTGTATGCGAAAACACGCGACTAGCTGATGCATGCTCCAGCCGTGGGCGCGCAGCGCAGCCAGCACCCGCGCCCTCACGGTGCTGCGAAGCATTAAACAGAATGGGACCTGCACCCGATGTCCGCCATACCCCTCTATAAAGGCCCATGCCTCAGCGTTAGGCATGATGTCGAGCATCCAAGCGTTATCCTCCATCGAGAGCGCGACGTACATCCTTAGCCCACCGTACGCTTCGATAAGGCGTATGACAGTCTCCGACGAAACGTCCGGAACGAACCTAAGCGCCGGCTTAATCACTGCACGTAACTCCGCCTCGGAAAATAGGCCATCACGGAAAGCAGCTAAAAGATCAACGTGTCGCGAATCTCTTAAGCTTTTCGCCATGACAGCTCCCCAAAAATCGGATCATGACGAACACGACCTCTTTGAGCGCTCTTTGACGTTGGCGTCGAACGCTTGCCCTGTCGCGCTTGATATAGGCGTCGCTCGGAGTCCCTGACCGCACGCCGCAGCACTTGATATACGCGCCGCTCGGAGACATTGACAAGTTCGGCAATACATTGCACGGTCATTTCAGACTTGTACAAATTAATAATCATTTGACGGCGTAAGGCCGCACGCAAACCCGAGAAGATTGGCACAACAATGTCCGAACCCCGGTAGATATCTATAATCTTCTGCGCATCGGCTTCGTCAAGGCCTTTTATAAATAGATTGTTTCGACCACCATTAAGGCAAGTCGGGATGCGTCCCCTCTGACCACCAAACCGATCAGCCACCCGAAGTGCTAACACTGGCGCCTCCATCACGAGATGCCCAAACTCTTCGCCGCCCGCGCTTAGCAGTTCGTCTTTGGTAATCAAGCCGTCGTGATACGCCGCTTCAAGCTCGCCTACCTCATCTTGTAAATAATCGGGGTCCATCAATATGCCTTCACGCTGAAATCTTTCGCCTAGTATTTCTAAAAGGGATAGGAGCGGCTAGGTGAAGGAGTTCACAGGAAGATCGTGAAGGCCGGTCACCAGGATGTGGTATTTCAGATTGCGCGAGGAATGGGGGTTGTATCTAGTGGGGGAAGGTCGATGCCCGAAAGCACCGCTTCGCAGTGAGGATGCAGGAATGGGCCAACAGCGCCATTCCGGCGAAATCGCCTGGGGGCGTCATCGTTTAACCGGTTTAAAACCCGTTTAACGCCCCGCAGGCTTGTTTAACTATTTTTGTTAATGTGAAGCCATACCCTTAATGCAAAAACGGCTTCCACAGCCCTTAATTCGAATGTCTATCAGATTAAAGGGCCGATGCCGTAAGCGCTTCTATTTCTATTTCGGCTAGCTCCATAAGGTGCCCGACACGCTCGGACATTTCTACCATTGCCTCATGGGATAGCCGTGGCCCTTCTGGCACTTGTACGAGAATCTTGTGCGCCGCCCATACCAATGACAACGCCCGACGTGCGCCGAAGTAAGTTTCGTTATCGAGTTCGACGTGTTCACCTTGTACGATTGTCGTTGTCATGCTGCAACCTCCTCCAGTCCGTTGCCACAAACCGACCGCGCCCGCGAAACGTCGACGGTCGGCCACGATACCCACACACCATCAATGAGCACGCGCTCGACTCCAGCGCGAGCATCTCGCAAAGATCCATTGCCCAGCGCGTATAGGGGCTGCACACCGCACGTGCCCAGATCTACGCTGATAGATGGGGCGCTACCATTGACGGGCAGCGGGGTTTCACAAACTATGCGGTAGCCTATCGCTTTCAGGCGACGTGCGAGGCTGTTGGCGCGGCCCAGACGCTCAACGCGTGCGAGGGTGAAAACGCGCGGGATGTCTGTGGTTTTCATACATGTTCTCCGGTTACTGTGTGACGTTTGATTTGCTTTTGCCAGGCGAGCAGCCCCGTGATGCACATGCTCGCTTCGTGGCGCGTGAGTTCTTCCAGGCGTTCGACCTTGGTTGTGCGTTTCACAAAGCACAGCATCCTGTCGTCGCGCACCCCGCACCAACCGATGGTACGGGTCAGTCCAGCGAGCGTTTGCCACTGTTTTCGGGTTGGGTACATGGCCAGCGGTAAGGCCATAGACGAAACAACAGGCGTGCCCTCTAGGTCGTCCGGCCCCACGCCGCTGGCCATGCGCTCTAGAGTCTTGGTAAAGAGTTGTAGAGCGGCCTGATTGAGGTCTTTGCAGCTACGCTTGCCAGTGTGGCATTGCAGCAGGACGCGATAACTTTTTTCGTCCATGGCGAGCTCTTTAGCAAGCATGTGCACACGGGCCAGCATGGCATTACGATGGTTCGTTTGCATGGCAGTTCTCCTAGACGGTAATGCGGGCCGGGGCCATCCAGTTGGATGCGGCCTCAACCACGGCAACAGAAAGGTTGGTGAGGCTCTGGGCGTCCATGACGCGGCGGCAAGCGGCTGCGAGCTCGGCCGCATCGCGCCAGTACCCCTTGGCCTGTTTGTGAAAAGCTTTTGCGGTAGCCTTGTCCACGCGCCCGAAGTGCGGCTGGATCATGTATCCGGCCGCATCGTCCAAGTTCGTGAGCGGTTCAAATCGCACACGCTTAGCACCGATGCGGCTAGAGAGCTGTGCAAGATACGTCGCGGTGCGCCCATCACGAAAAGGCCTATCCATAAGGTCAGTGCCTACCAATAGCAGTGCCATTCCGGCCTCGTCAGCGAGATAGCGCAGCATTTCCATCTGTTGCCAGCGCAGGTGATTGGCCTCATCAACAATCAGTAGCCTGTCTGCCGTTAAGTGTTCAAGCTTTGCCAGGAGCGTGGTCGCGCTGCCCTGGAGTTGCACCCCGCCAAAGGCCGTATGTAGCTTTATAGCCAGCGCCTTGTCCGTGATGCCATGGGCACAGCACACACGTACGGCATCGAGCTCCTGGGCTAGCCACTTGCTCGCCCAGGTCTTGCCTGTGCCAGGCTCACCTACAATCTGCCCAATGGGGCCTGTTTCTCGGGACTCCCAGATGGATAGGGCCATCTGCCTAGCTTCATGTAGATTCCTTGTTTCTAT
This sequence comes from Pusillimonas noertemannii, assembly GCF_003096595.1. Classification (GTDB taxonomy): domain Bacteria; phylum Pseudomonadota; class Gammaproteobacteria; order Burkholderiales; family Burkholderiaceae_B; genus Pusillimonas; species Pusillimonas noertemannii. Next base: position 378,324 of record NZ_QEKO01000002.1, read on the forward strand.
CGTTTGGCTCATGTAAACTTCTCTCCGGTTATATGGTTTGCGCGCGGGGATATCGGATCCACATTGGGTTGTGCGCAAAGCGTCTTATTCACCTTCATCAGACCATTGCACCGCTTCCAGGTACGGGTCTGTATAGTCAGGCGAATGCCACTGTGAAAGCCGCTTCGGGCTCGCCTGGGCGGCTTTCACTTTTCTATCGTCATCCAACAGCTCTTGCTCGACGGCCTGCCTGGCTTGCAGCCCGCGCAACATCTGCGCGGCTTCGTCTGATATCGCCACTGTTGTGCCTGTTGGGGCTTGCACCATCGCGGGCGAGCCCTTGACCACCTCGCGCATCTCCCCGACCAGGTCCAAGCGGCTACTGTTCTCGCGCACCTCGGCAACATGGCGGCGCATGACTTTTTCTCGCCGAGCCTGTTCCTTGGCCCCTGCTGGGTCCAAGAAGCCGAAAGTCGGGGCAACACCCGCAGCGCAAATAAGGGTGCGCTTAGCATCGAACACAAAACAGTAATCAGGGCTGTGGCGGGCCACACGCACGGTCAGGCTCTGGCCCGTGTATGGCAACAGCGCATCGTCGTAATACTCGACACCATTCCAGCTGATGTAGCCGCGAGAGGCCTTTCGCTTACCTTCCTCGGCAAAGGCAAGTAGGAGCACTTGCGGTGAAACCCCGGTCTTAGTCCAACCCGCATCAACATGGGCGCGGTATGCTTGCTCTGGGCTTTGCCCCTGCATCGATCCGCCCTGCTTAGCACCGTGATAAAAGGAAAGCGCCGTATCAAAATCACTCAGAAAGTCGTCCGCCGTGCCGGTATAAGGAATTGGAGCCTTTCCCACGTTATGTGTTTTGGCGCGCATGCGGTCACCGCCTGTCCAGCCGGGGATCATGGAAAGGACCGTCTGCTCAATGACCGAAAACAGTCCTTCAATGGGTTTTGCGGGTGCGTTATAAGGTCTGGCGCGTACCACTTGGCGTTGTTCGCTGACCAGTTCTCCGATTTCGCTTTCGGCTTTCAGGGGGGATACGCCGAACTTGCGATCCATCGCTTGCGTCAAGCGCGAAATCTCGCTGAAAGCCGTCATCATTTCGTGCCAGGAATACTCAGAGCCGTTATCCAGGTATAGCGTAAGGGGCAACCCCCACGCTGCACACATGGCGGCAAAGCTCGCGGCCACGTGCGCTTGCTTGATACCCTCACCCTTCTCCAGCAGTACGAGCGTGCCATAGAGCCGGTTGGTTGCCACGTCATGCCAGCAGATGGCACGCGGATAGACGATGCTGCCATCTTCGCGGCAAACTGCAATATCCAGAGGGTGCACGTCACCCACCACAACGTCCATGGGTTTTATACCTTCGCGGTTTCGGCGAATGCGCGGGATGTATAGGTCACAGTATTGCTTGGCGTCTTGGTCATAGACTGCCAGCAGGCTATCTTTGCGGCCTTGTTCAACAAAGCGACGTGTGACAGCGCAAAGGGTCGGGGCTTTTTCATCGGGAATGTTCCAACCAGCCGCGCGTGATAGTTTCACAAGTTTCTCAGTGGCAAAACGCTGCACAACCTGCCAACCGGGGACGCCGCTACCCCAAAGGGAACGCACATAGTGAGCGAGCGCCTCAGCCACAGCCTGCTTCTTTGTAGTATCCAGCGGGCAGGCACCATCCCAGCGGCGAGTAATTAGCACGCGTGAATGGCCTGCATCTTTGCGCGACCTGGGTTTTAGGCCCTCTAATTCACTCTTCTCGTAACGGTTGATCCACTCATAGAGTTGGGTCTTGCTGATGCGGACCCTCTTGCCATCGGGGCGCGTGTATTCGCGCGAAAGCACTTCTGTAACCGCAGCGGAACGCTCCGGCTTATGGCGGCGAAGGCCCAGCACAGGCCGGATGATCGAGTAAATCCACATGGCCTGTTCGGTGCGCTTGCTGGCGGTCGGGTCGCTGAGCAGCCTCTCAGGCATCACAAGCGTGACGGCAGGCGTATCGGCTACGCAGTCCTTGCGCTGCTCTTTGGCCCATTTCCAGCGTAGGTCTTCCGATAGGGATGAAAGGTGAACTTCGTATCGCTCCCCCGACTTACCGCCGATGCCCTGCACCGTACGAATGTCTAAATAGCATCCGCGCCAAGGTTTGCCATCTACAGCTTTTCGCAGCGCAATTTGACCAGCGCGGATATCAATCCCGGCCAACCTCGCGAAATCATCGGCGGTCAGCCAATCGCTGTTCACCGCATTTAATACGGATATAGCGGGAGCTCGCGAGGTGTTTGGGGTCGGTACGGACAGGTTCATGGCGGTCTATTTGTTGAGGTTATCTCTGGTATAGCTACAACCGCCTATTTCAGTTCGTCGATGACGCCATCTTTAAGGCCCAACAGCACCGCAGCCTTGTGCCCGGAGCCGTAGAGGCCTTTGACGCGCCCGTATAAAACAGAGCGCACAACATCACGCGAGAAACCATGAGACCTTGCCCAGCCGGAAATCGTTATTCCGCGATGTTCGAAGTCCGCCAGCACTTGTTGGGGGGTTCTGAGCGTTTTCATATCGTCACCTAGAGTAGAATGCGTAAGAATGGGTTATTTGTTGCTATGATGGGTAAAAACTTATACATTGTCAAGCGATAGCGGTATCTATTTACCAAATTATGGGTAATTTATTATGCAAACCATTGGGGAAAGACTGAAGAGTGAGCGCGACCGCTTGGGTCTCTCGCAGCTTGAGATGTGCGCGCTGACGGGAGTAAGCCGGAAAACCCAGTTCAACTACGAGAATGGCGAGCGGTTCCCCGATGCTCTCTACCTAGAAACGCTCATGAAGAAGGGGCTCGATGTTCTTTATGTTCTATCAGGCGACCGGATGGAGGAGGCTCACGCCGCATCTACAACACCAATCGACGAAGAGCTGCTCTCGCAGATTATTGAGGGCATGGAGTTATTGCTGACGAAGATGCATAAGAGTCTTTCCGCAGGAAAGAAAGCCCGCGCCATCGTGATGTTGTACCGCTCTTTTTCCTCCCAGCAGCACATTGATTCAGACACGATCCGTCAGGTTATCGAGCTCGCAGCGTAGGAGAAACCATGACAAATACAAAGTCGAACATCATTCGCTTTCCTGTAGTAGGCCGGTCGTCGAAGAAGCCTGACACACCTTCACCAGGCGCTGCTTTTCTGGATGCTGTGAAGATGATCCAGGATGCACCTGCGTTACCTTCCAACAAGACACGAAGGGGAAAGTCTCTTCCATCGCAGTCCGTAGAGGGCGATAACAATACGCAGGTCGCTGGGGAAAGGGTGGTTCACCAGTCAATCAAGGGCAGCGGTAACGTGCAGATTGGCGGTGCGGTTGGTCGCGTGACGGTACACGCCAACAAAGCGCCGAGAATTGAGATAGCCGCCCCATTTGGATCTATAGGGGCCGACCCCGCTTTCAGGGCACGTATAGAAAGCCTAATCAAGCAGATTAACGAATACCGCCACAAGCGCCTTGGTAAATCGTTCAAGTTTGGCGCTCTATACGGAGAACTAGCAAAGGCATTTGGTCTTGCTCCGAAGAGCTGGAGGGATATCTGGCTATTTGACGAATCAATGGCGCCTGAAGTCATCCATTGGCTAGAGGCGAAGCTCAATAACACTCAGCAGGGACGAATTGATAGGGCAGCTAGAGGTGAAGCCTACATGCACACGCGCGGCCATCTCTTCAAAATCGAAACGGACTACTTGGCTCAATTGGGTTGGAATGACGACTATGCGACGATGCAGCGCGAGATTGTTACCGGCAAGGAATCGCGGCGACACATGACGGATGCAGAGTTTCGCCACTGGGTGGGCTATCTTCGCAGGGCATTGGAGGCTATGTATGGCGAATCAACAAATTGAAGGGAACAACAACGTCCAGGTAGGAAGGCTAGATGGGGATTTGATCGTTGAGCCGCCGACGCCCTTCATGCGTGAGGATGATCCCAATGTTGTTCCTTGCCCATTTCAGTGCGGTCAGCGCACCTGGTGGAATGCACCGGGGTGCTGGAACTGCGGACGGCCTGTGTTAGCCTTCTTTCAGCAGCAGGCCCGTAATGCTCAAAAGGAACGACTTACCAAGGCGGCTGTGATATCCGGCCTTATTGGTTTGGTACTAGCTATGGGCAGTCAATACCTTCCGAGCGGTATCAGTGGCGTTGCTCTGGTTGTCGGTGTCTTGGGAATACTCGGATTTGCGGCCCTTGGCTCCCAGGCTGACAGACTGAAATGACGGACTAAGTGAAAGGTTTGCACGGGAACTCGCAGCAGCCGGAGTTTCGCCAATCGTTTCGCCAATGCTTCGCCAATCGTTTCGTCAATGGCCCTTTTTACCACCATGCGAAATAAAATCCGCCTTCAAAGCCTCCGAACAACCCGCTTCGATTCGTTTAAACTCACTTAAACCCGCATTTTCCGGATTAATTATGGGCTTCTTTTCCGGAATAATTAAATCCCTCCCAGAAGCGAACGGAGGTGGGCGCGATTTTACTCGATTCGCTCCGGCCGCCTCGGCCGGGCGCCACGGCGCCGGCACTTGCCTGGCATGAAGAAAAGACCCCTATTTGACTCAGGAATGGGGATGCCCGCGCTGGCCTCCCCCGGCAGGGGCCTTTGAGTACGCCGTGTATCTAGCGCAGACTGAGAGCGCCCCGAAAGCGGCCTGCTTACTTGAAGAGACTGTTCAGTTCTTTGCCCGTGGGCCCGCCGGAACCAAACGCGAACTTCCCTTCTTCAGCGATGCCCCGGGCCGCCTGGTAGAAGCCCGTCCACGCCGCCCGCGCCAGGGCGCCGCCAACGCTGATGCGCCGCACGCCCAGTTGGGCAAGGTCTTTGACCGTAAGCTCGGTATCCCAGCCTATCAGTACATTCACGGGCTTGGGGGTCACGGCTTGGACCACGGCCTTGACCTGCTCGGCGGTTTTTATGGCCGGCGCATACAGACAATCGGCGCCCGCCTCGGAATAGGCCTTCAAGCGGGCGATGGCGTCGTCAAGATCGGGCACCCCCACGAAGAAGTTCTCGGCACGGCCCACCAGCAAGGTGTCGCCCCCCGCCTTGTCGATGGCGGCCCGGGCCACGCTGATACGCCTTGCCGCCTCTTCGATATCCATGAGGGGCGATTGCGGGTTGCCGGTGGCGTCCTCTAAAGAGAAGCCGGCCACGCCGGTTTCAATGGCCAGCAGCACGCTTTCTTCGACACCGGCCGCGGTGTCGGCAAAGCCGCTTTCGAAGTCGGCATTGACGGGCAGGTCTACGGCTTCAACCATGAAGCGCATATGCGCCAGCACCTCGTCGCGCGGCAAGCCGCCGTCGGGCTTGCCATTGGACCAGGCATAGCCCGAACTGGTGGTGGCCAGGGCCTTGAAGCCCATCGATGCCAGCATCCTGGCGCTGCCGGCGTCCCAGGGGTTGGGAATGACGAAGCAACCTGATTGGTGAAGCTGCCGAAATGCCTTGCGTTTCTCGCTTGCTGTGGAACCGGACATTACACCCTCCGAAGTGGAATGAATAATCAGCTGCCTTGCTAATGTAGCGCAATCCATCGCCTGTATTATGGCGGCATGAAGAAAACAGCGAAATCGCCGGTCCTTGCACCCTGCCCTTGCGGCGGCGCCGCGGGCTATGAAGCCTGCTGCGGACGCTGGCATCGCGGCCCGCAACGCCTGATGGCGCCCGATGCGCAAACATTGATGCGCTCGCGCTATACCGCCTTCGTGCTGGACGAACTCGACTACCTGCTGGAAACCTGGCACGCCAGCACCCGGCCAGCCAGCCTGCAGGCGAACCCGCCGGGCACGAAGTGGCTGGGCCTGGAGGTGCGCCGCCATGAATGCCAGGACGCCGAGCACGCCACGGTCGAGTTCATCGCCCGTTCACGCCATAGCGGGCGGGCATCCCGGCTGCACGAGACCAGCCGCTTCGTTCGTGAAGACGGAAGGTGGTTTTATGTGAATGGGGATTTTTGACGCGCTGCCGCCGCTAGTGTCCTGTTTGGTTAATTATGTGCTAGGTATCAAAAACGCCGCGCGCGAACTCTCCGGGGGTTACCCCCGTGTGTTCCCTGAAAATGGCAATGAAGGACGACAGGCTTTCATAGCCGCAAGCCAAAGCGACGTCTGTGATGCGGTCGCCCCGTTCGAGCAGGGGCAGTGCATGAATGAGGCGGGCTCGCTGGCGCCAAAGCCGAAAGCCCAGGCCTGTTTCCTGCTGGAAGCGGCGCGTGAGGGTCTTGGTGGAAACGCCAAGCGACGCGCTCAGGTCTTCAAGGCTGAATTCGGTGGAAGGATGGTGCTGCATGCGCAGGCAGATGCGTCGCAGCTGAGGGTCGGACGGCCAGGGCAGGATGAGTCCGGCTTCGGAACAGTCTGACAACTGGTCGACCAGCACCTGCACCAGGCGCCCGTGGCGGCCGCTTTCATCGTAGTCGAGCGGAAGCGTGCAGAATTCGCGGATCAGCTCATGCATCAGGGGGCTGATCGAGAGCACACAGCAATGGTCCCATTGCAGCCCAAAGACCTGTGTGTCGAGATACAGGCTGCGCACGACGGCATTGGACGTGCGGCGCACACGGTGCAGGATGCCCGGCGGAATCCATACGCCCCGTTGCGGCAAGGCGATGAAACGGGCGTCGGGCGTCCATACCTGCAAATACCCTTCGGTGGCGTATGAAAGCTGCCCCCAGGCATGGCGGTGCCGCCCGGGAAAAACAAGGTTGGGCGGGGTGCTGAAATGCCCGGTGAGCGGGCGGGGCAGGGACTCGAACTGCGCCCATCTGTCCGTTCGCGAATAGTTCATAGCTGTTTACCGCTAAACGTAAGTTTCATCATAGCTTAAGCTTGGTTCTGGACCAACATCAAAGAGCGCAGGAACGGCCATGGCCGCCAAATTACATTTGCTTTTCGACCGCTTCACCCTCAGTCTCGTGGCCGTGGTGGCGGCGGCATCCTTCTTTCCCGCCCACGGCCAAGGGGCGGTGGTTTTCGAGTGGATAACCACCTTTGCCATCGCCTTGCTGTTTTTCCTGCACGGCGCCAAGCTTTCTCGCCAAGCCATCATCGCCGGGGCCATGCACTGGCGGCTGCATGCCTTGATCTTCGTCTGGACCTTCGTGGTGTTCCCCCTTCTGGGTTGGGCGGCGTATCCGGTTCTGGTGCCCTTGGTCGGCGAGCCCCTTGCAGTGGGGGTAGTCTACCTGTGCGTATTGCCCGGCACCGTGCAGTCGGCCATTGCCTTCACCTCGATCGCGCGCGGAAACGTGCCCGCCGCCGTATGCGCGGCCTCGGCCTCAAGCCTTATTGGAATCCTGATTACGCCCTTGCTGCTCAGGCTCATCCTGGGCACGGACACCTCTGCGCTCAGCAACAGCGCGCTCATCACCGCCATCGAGAAGATCAGCCTGCAGATCCTGCTGCCTTTCGTGGTGGGCCATCTTGCACGGCCCCTTGTCGGACGCTGGATGGATGCACACCGCAAACTGGTGCTTACAGTGGACCGCAGCTCGATCCTGCTGGTGGTGTACACGGCGTTCAGCGAGTCGGTGGTGGGCGGCCTATGGAAGACGGTGGACGCCGTTTCGCTGGGCTGGCTTGTGGCCGCGTGCTGCGTGCTGCTGGCCGTGGTGCTGGTCGGCAACATGTGGTCCACCCGCCGCCTGGGCTTCGGACGCGCGGACGAGATCACGATTGTTTTCTGCGGCTCGAAGAAAAGCCTGGCGACGGGCGTGCCCATGGCGGGCGTGCTGTTTGGCGCAAGCGCAGTGGGCCCGGTACTGCTGCCGCTCATGATTTTCCACCAGATCCAGCTCATGGTTTGCGCGATGCTGGCGCAAAGATACCCCCGTGCTGAAGAAGGAGACGACATCGCACAGGCTAAGAGGCCCGCGACACAGGCCCGATAATCGAATCGTATAGCCCTCCGGTCATGCATGTCGTACCGTAACCTCGGAAACTACGCGCGGTAATTCCGTCTCCTTTTGCACCACCGGCCTCGATACTTTGGGTAGCCTGTCTGCATGCTGTCTGTGCAGCGCATTTGAACCCGAAGAGGCCTTATGACACTTCTTGCCCGCATCAATAAACTGAAGAACACCGTTCTGCACGCGCAAAATCTTGACGAAGCCTGGATGGAATTCTTCGACCTCACGGTGCATCCAGACTTCATGAAGCAGTCTGTGCCATGCCAGCTTGAGAACCTTCATTTCATACTGGACCAAATCGGCAAAAGCGTGATGCCGGGCGGTGCAGGCAAGCTTCGGGCGGCGCCGATAGTCAGGTGCAAGGGTACCGACTTCTACCATGGCGCCCTAGAGGCGGGCGACAAGCCCGGCGCCTTTATCTACTTCGACGACGCGGGCGTGGGCATGGCGGCCTTCGTCGCATACGGCGCCAAGACCGAGCTATGCCGATTCACCGCCACCCTGGTCAACAGCCCGCATTGTTTCGTGCCGGCCGCGGATGGTTCGCCGGCCACGCATTGATCGCATTCAGCCGGCGGGCAAAACCCACCTTCAAGAGGGAAATCAACCCTTCCTGCCTTTCCATGAGCCACCCTTATACCGGCATCTCCGCGGACATTGCATAAGACATGCATATTTAGCTAGACTAGATCAAGCGTACATGGAGGCTGATATGCTGCTCGTAAATATGCTGCAAGCCAAATTCACCCTTTATAGGCGATCACCGTAAGCTTCTCGAGCAGGCAAGAAAGATGACCACTGCCCTTGGCCAACCCCAATCCACTCTTCACATCGCAACAGCCTGCTTCATCAATTCCGCCAACGCCTTGCTGGTGGTCCGAAAGCGAGGCACAACAATGTGGATGCTGCCCGGCGGCAAGCTGGACGCGGGTGAAACTGCCGAACAAGCACTGGTGCGTGAAGTCGGCGAAGAGCTTCAGGTTTCCCTAAGCCCGAACGACATTTCATTTCTTGGCAGTTTTCAGGCCGCGGCAGCCAACGAGCCTGATACACGGGTAAGCGCCAATGTATTCCGGGCGCGGCTTCCAGACGGACAGCGGTTCAGCCTGGCGGCAGAGATAGAAGCTACCGATTGGCTTTCCCTGGACATGCCCGTTCCAGCTACAGTTGCCCCGCTGCTTCGGGAACACATTATTCCTGTGCTGCAGACGGCGGCATTGAAGTAGGAAGCGAAGTACCGGAAATCTGTTTCGCCGTTCTGAGCGAATAATTCCGCTCGTACACCTCTTCCCCCATCGCCTCTATCTGCTGCTGCACCAGCACCTTGAATGGTGCGAGCAAACGCTGGAAATCCTGACCGGGCTCCAGCATAGACAAACTGCGCGATATGGCTTCAATAGTGGAAACGGCGGCCGGCTCGCTGGCCTTGCGTACTCTGTATTCAGAAGGCTCGCCGGGGGGAAGGCCGAGGCGGGGCAAGGTGTTCAGCACAGGGTTCAGCTGGACGATCTTGCGTGCCTTGCGCCAGGTTCCGTCGGGCACGATAAGTAATGCCGGCCCACCCTCGGCAAATGCACTCGGCCACTCTGCCTCGCTCGACCGGGGACGGCTTTGCAGCTCGGGCCGAGGCCGGCCCTCATCTTTCTCGGGGAACAATAACAGAGCCCGACCGATGGAGGCCACTATGCCATCCAGTTGGGGAAAATGTTCGCCCACGAGCAGTTCCGCATGCTCCAGGCCCAACACCGCCAGCCGCGCGGTGTTCAAGGGGTGCTTGGCCTCGTCGGGATGCTGCAGGACCAACACACGCGTACGGTTGGAAATGCTTGGTATATGCGTGCAAAGGCAATGCGACAAGGGACGTTGGCACCGGGTACACCGGCGCCGAGGTCGTTTCTTCTGTATGGGCATAGGCCCCATTTTACGAGATCGGGCAAGCCGCTGAAGGGCTCCATACAACAGAGGAATAGCCTGCAGCCAGCCTGCCTAACGCCGCAAATGCAGTACGCATCAGCCTTCTATGCGAAACCCCCTCGAATCGATTTTGACATCGGGCTTGTAGTTCACAATACGCTCGGATGAAATGTGGATGCCCAGCAATTGGGTCACCTCGGTCGGACTTGTGGTGAAAGCATGCCAAACCCCGGGGTGCAACTCGACTGTGTCGCCCTTCTTCGCCACCACGGTCTGTACGCCGTCGTCTTCGATCCGGAACTCCGCCGAACCCTCGAGAACGATCAGATACTCGATATACGGATGGCAGTGAAAGGGCACATCGTAGCCCGGCTGGCAAGTCTGCAACGCAGTGCGAATCGGCGTACTCTGCCGGGCGTCTCCGATCAGCACCCGCAAGTCGCTTTTTGGGCCATAGGACACGTATTCCGCATCCTCGATCCGTCTTACTTTGAACCCGTTCACGTCCTTCTCCTTCTGTTACTGAGAGAGTTTCCACTCGCCGTCTTTCACCTGCACCAGCACGCGCGCACGTTCGTCCACGCCATAGTGGTCGCTTGGGCTCATGCTGTAGACCGCATGGGTGCCCTTTACCTCTTTGTTGCTTTCGAGCGCATCACGCAGCGCCTGGCGGAATTCGGGGGTGCCGGGCTTGGCTTTTTGCAAGGCGACGGGAATCGCGGCCTGTATGAGCAGGCCCGCATCCCAGGCGTAGGCGGCAAAGGCGTTGCGGCTGCCCGCGCCGTAGCGGCCCTCATAGCGCTCCAGGAAGTCCATACCCGTGGCCTTCAATGGATGATCGTCGGACAACTGCTCCGCGACCACCACGGCTCCGGTCGGGGCAATGACGCCTTCGGCGCTTTTTCCGGCGACCCGGATGAAGTCTCGATTGACCACGCCATGAGTGTGATAGATCTGCTGGCGATAGCCACGGTCCACCGCAGCAAGCTGGGGCAGCGCCCCCGGTGTTCCCGATGCGCCCACGAAGATGGCGTCGGGCTTGGTCGAGACCACCTTCAGCACCTGGGAGTTCACAGATGTGTCGTTCCGGGTATAGCGCTCGTTGGTGGTAACGGTGATGCCGCGCGCTTCTCCGCCGCTCTTGGCAAAGTTGTAGTTCATGTCACCCCACGAATCCGAGAACCCGATATAGCCGAGATTCTTCACCTTATGGGCCTGCATATGATCCAGCAAGGCATTGACCATCAAGGGAATGGGCTGGGGCACGGCGAATGAATACGGCTGTTCGGCGGCCTTTATGGGAATGGGGCAGATGGCGATCAACGGAATCTTGGCCTCGTTGGCCACGCTGCCTTGGGCGATGGCGACCGGTACGGTGCTCGAGCCAATGATGACGTCGACCTTTTCTTCGGTGATCAGCTTGCGGGCGTTTCTTGCACCCACGGTCGGATCGCTGGTGTCGTCCAGCAGGACGTAGCGAACGTCCTCCCCGGCGACCGTCCGGGGCAACAGGGCCACGGCATTGGCCACGTAAATGCCCAGCGAAGAGCCTGGGCCCGTCGAGCTGACGGACACGCCAACCACCACTTCAGCGCAAACGGCTCCGGACCATGCAGCCAGCAGCAGCGCCAAGAGTTTCTTTCTCATGTTGTCTCCTTTGGTAGATGGCGATTCCCTATTTTCTTGTTCACCGCCGTAGAATACTAATGTAGAATACTACACTAGAATACTACGGCGGGATCAGGTAGCGCGTCAACAATTAGACGAGGTTCCGTCATCAATGCAGGAGGAGGCAATGTCACAGCAGTTACAAAACAGGGTTGCACTGATAACAGGCGCCGCGAGCGGCCTGGGGCTTGCCATTACGCAACGCTTCCTGGCCGAAGGGGCCGGCGTCGTCGCATTCGACCGCAGCGGGCCAGCCCTGCAGAGGGAGTTCGGCGCCAGCGATGTAGTGTGCTGCGAAGGCGATGCGCGCTCGCAGGCCGACAACGCGCGCGCCGTCGCGCTGGCCCAAGAGCGCTTCGGCCGGCTGGATGTACTGGTCGCCAACGCCGGCGTCTATGACAATCGCAAGCCGTTCCTCTCCTTCTCGGCCAGCGAGCTCGAGACCGCGTTCGACGAACTTTTCGCCATCAACGTCAAGGGATACATGCTCGCCGCCCGCGCTGCGGCGGACATTCTGGCGCAGCATCGCGGCTCCATCATCTTCACCAGTTCCGTCTCGGGCACCCACGCCGGCTTCGGCGGAGCGCTGTACGTGTCAGCCAAGCATGCCATCAACGGCTTGACCAGGCAGTTGGCTCTGGAGCTGGCGCCGCACGTCCGCGTCAACGCCGTCGCACCCGGCTATGTGCCGACGGCCCTGCGCGGCCTGGAAAGCCTGGGCCAGAGCCAGAACCCAAGCGCCCCCGCCGCCACCGACCTTCCGTTGCAAGCCATTGCAACGCCGCAAGACTATGCGTCAGCCTATGCTTTCCTGGCATCGGACGCGGCGGCGCATATGGCCACGGGAAGCATCCTGGACCTGAATGGCGGAACCGCGCTTCGCGGCCCCAGGCTCTAGGACGCGGGGCCTGTACTTTTCGTTAGAGGACAAAAGAATGAACGATTCGAATATCTTGAGCCCATCGTCCGACACCGACGCTACCCCTCTTCCCCCACTGATTCCAGCCGACGCCGCCATGGGCGAATACCGGGCCGGAGACCTGTTGGCGCCCGACGGCTCGTCTGTGGACCGTCGCGTCTTTGTCGATGAAGGCCTCTATCGCCTGGAACAGGAACGGATCTTTGCCAAATGCTGGCTGTATCTCGGCCATGAAAGCGCCCTGCCCGAGAACGGCTCCTTCCTGACGATGACGATGGGCGAAGATCCGGTCATTCTGGTGCGCGACAAGACCGGCCGCCTGAGGGTCTATCTCAATAGCTGTACCCATCGGGGCGCCAGGGTGTGCCGTGTGGACTCCGGCGTAACGACCTCATTCAAATGTCCCTACCATGCCTGGACGTTCAATACGGAAGGCCAGCTGGCCTCCGTGCCGCGCCTGGGGCCCGTGTACGGGGACAAGCTCGACCGCAGCCTGCACGGCTTGCGCGAGGCGCCCCACGTCGACAGCTTTGGCGGGATGATATTCGCAAGCTGGGATCCTCAAGCACCGACGCTGCGCGAATACCTGGGCGACATGGCCTTCTATCTGGACCTCATGCTGGACCGCATGGAAGGCGGCACTGAACTCATCGGCGGCGTTCACCGCTGGACGATCAACGTGAACTGGAAGATTCCGTCCGAGAACTTCGCGGGCGACCACTACCACGTCTCCTCCACGCACGGGGCCGGTGTCGAGATGGGCTATCGAAGCCGCCTCAGCAACGACGGCTATTGCATCCAGACCGGCAACGGCCATTCCATCGGAAGCGAGCGCGGCGGCGCGCAGCAGGGCACAGCCGTCAAGACCGACTATGACGCCTTCATTGCCCAAATGCGCAGCGAACTCGTGGACCGGTACGGGGAATCGGCTTCGGCCTTCGTCCCCATCGGGGTGGGCACGATATTTCCCAATATGTCCTTCCTGGACAGCGCGCGCTTCCGTTCCTTCCGGGTGTGGCATCCGCGCGGAGTGGACAAGATCGAAGTGCATTCGTGGTGCCTGGTCGACAAGGCGATGCCGGCGGAACTCAAAGCGGCCGTTCGCAAACAGTATTCTCTGGCTTTCGGCCCCGGCGGAATTTTCGAACAGGACGACGGCGACGTCTGGCAAAGCGTCCAGGACAACCTGCGCGGCCACATCGGGCGGCAAGGGCGATTCAACTACCAGATGGGTCTCGGCCGCGAAGCCCCGACCTCCTCCAGATATGGGCCGCCTTTTCCCGGCAGCACCAGCGACATCCTGATGACCGAGGCCAATCAGCGCGCGTTCTACAGGCACTATGCGTCGCTGATGGCCGACCCGCGCTGCAAGCCGTAATTCCAGGAAGAACCATGACCGACGTAATGAACACCCAATTATGGACCGCGGTGGAGAACTTCTATCGCCGGGAAACCCTGCTTTTGCAGGACCGCCGCTATCGCGAGTGGCTGGAACTGATGGACGGCAGCATCAGCTACCGAGTTCCAGTCACCACCTCGTCCCTGAACGGACTGGAGAGCAGCGAAGACGAGCTGGGCTACTACGACGAAGACTTCGAACTGCTCAAGGCCCGCGTTGCCAAGCTGGAAAGCAAGCAGTCCTGGGTAGAACAGCCGCCCTCGCGGCTGCGCTATTTCATCCAGGTCGTGGACGTGACCCACCAAGACGATGGGCTGATCATCGCTCGAAGCAATCTACTGCTTCTGCAATACCGATGGAACATGGAGCAGCAGTTCAGCGGAGGCCGCACAGACCTACTCATGCCACGCGAGGACGGGGGCAGCTTTCTTCTGCGCAATCGGCGCGTAGTCCTGGACCGGCAAGCGCTTGGGAACCAGGGCTTGAGCGTCTTCTTCTAAGAAACGGAGGCATTCACCCATGCTAGTCGCCGCCACCGTGCATTTTCCCTACATGACCGCTTGGCCCGACCAGGCCCAGCCCGCGCACCGGGACGCCACGCACCAAGGCTTCAAGCGCATCAGCAAAGCCTTTTCCGACGCGAACGTGGAGACACTCATCGTTTTGACGAGCGAACATATCGTCAATCTCCAGCCGCGCATGGCGCCCCCCTTCCTGATCGGAACGGGTGCCGTCCATGCCGCTTTTCCCGAGCCTCAGTTCAATCTTGAACCGGTCACCAGGCCGGGCGATCCCGAACTTGCATACGCCCTCATAGAGTATTTGTATGACAAAGGCATGGACCCCGCCCATTCCAGCGAGCTTCGCCTGGATCACGGCACGACGCTGCCCCTGCAGCAGCTTCAGATCGCGCCGCATGTCCGCGTCGTCCCCATTATCTTCAACACTCTGTTCCCTCCCCTGCCCACCCTGAAACGGTGCAGAGCGTTGGGCAGAGCCATCGGCGAAGCCCTACGCGCCATGGGCGTGGATGAACGCACAGGCATTCTGGCGACGGGCGGCATTTCACACGCGGTGGGCGCCCCGGGCATGGACCGCAACCATCCACAGTTCGATTCGGATTTCATCGCCGCGCTCGTGGCAAGCGATCTGGACAAGGCATGCTCATACTCCGATAGCGAGCTGGACGCCCTGGGCAATGGCACGCACGAGATCCGCAGCTGGATAGCGGCGGCCGCGGCCGCGCATCCGGCGCAGCCCGAAGTCGTGACGACCATTCCCTACGCGCCGGGCTGGCACACCGGTGTGCATCAAATGTTGTGGAGAATGCCATGAGGGAAACCGACGTCACGCAGTTCTTGATCGATATCACGCGCGGACAGCTGAAGCAGGCCTACGCGGAAGACAGCCAGCAAGTGATCGCCGCATCACCGCTTTCCGAAGCGATGCGTGCCGCCGTGCGCGAACAGGACATCGCCGCGCTATGGCTGGCGGGTGTCTCGCCCATGGCCCTGCTTTATTTCGCCCGCCTTTGCGGGTGGTCCATGGAGCGCTATTACGCCTGCATCGGCGAAGCGGAGCTTACGAAAGCCGATCAAGCCGGCTCTGTTTCAGAAGCTCGGCGCGAGCCGCTACAAAAGCGTCGATAGAGCGTTCCACATGATCAGTAATTACGCGCCGCGCTGTCTTCTGGTCGCGCTGCTCAAGCGCGTCGACCAGCTCGGCGTGCTCACGCACGACGTTCTCATCGCGCAGCGAGGTCAGGCGGGCGCCGCTGGCGATCAAGTACATCTTTCCCCGCACGCTCAACAGCTCTCTGCGGATCTGATGCAGCGCCGCCATTTCCGCCATCCGGATGTGGAAGGCCTCGTCGATGGTGTACATGTCCTCGCGGCTTTCCGAGGCGCCATTCAGGATGGCGCGCAATTCCGCGATGTCTTCGGCGGTAGCTGTCTTGCACAATCGCTCCACCACGATCTGCTCCAGAGCGACGCGAAGCAGGCGGATTTCGCTGATGGCCGCTTCGTCCAGGTCGATAAGGCGATACCCCCTTTTGGGCACGATTTCGACCACCCCGTCGCGATACAGGTTCAGCAGCGCTTCGCGAACCGGCGTCCGGGACACGCCCAGCGATTCGGCCAGAGTGCTTTCAGAAAAAAACTGGCCGCGTGGAATCTTGCCGTCGCGGATTGCTCGGCGAATAGCCTTATAGCCTTGCTGGGCAAGGGTTTCAGAGCGAACCAGGCTGGAGAGGTTTGACATTGGCACTCGTCGGTCAGAAGAATTTTTGCTGTACGTAGTATGTCACATTCTACATGCGCCATCACAAGGAAACTCATGGATATCGGATTAAAAGACAAAGTCGCCCTGGTTACAGGCGGTTCGCGCGGCCTGGGTCGCGCCACGGTCGAAGCCTTGGCAGATGAACATGCCAAGCTTGTGGTCGTGGCCCGCCAAAGCCCAGAGCTCGAAGAAATCGAGTCGCTTTATCCCGGACGCTGCAAGGTGATGGCCGGCGACATGCGGGACCCGGCCCTGCCCCAAGCAGCGGTCGACCTGGCGCTAAAGGAGTTCGGCCGGCTGGACATCACCATCGTCAACACGCCCGGGCCCCGCGCGGTGTTGCCGCTTGAGGCCCAGGATAGCGATTTCGCCTCTGCGTTCGACTCTACTTTCTATCCGGCTGTCCGACTGATCCGCGCGGCCGTTTCAGCCATGCAGGAAGCAATGCATGGACGCATCGTCATTATTTCGTCGACCAGTGTCAAGGCGCCCAAACCCTTCCTGTGCCTGTCCGCCGCATCGCGCAGTGCGCTGTGGGCGTGGGCCAAAAGCGCCGCGCCCGAAATTTACAAAAGCGGAATCACGATCAACGCCCTATTCGCCGGCCCCCACCAGACCGGGCGGGCGCTGGAGTTGGGTGTGAAGGACAGGGTAATTGGCCAGCCCGATGACTTCGGCCGATTCGTTACCTCTTTATGCGGTGAAACCACCGGCTACATCACTGGGGCGGGCTTTCTTGTCGACGGCGGCGAGCTGACAGGCATCTAATCATGGACAAACCATCTACACAGTTCCTCGGTCAGGGACCACGGCTTCTGCTGCTGCACGGCATTGGCGGAAGCGCCACAGCCTGGAGCAAGCAAATCGAAAGATTGAGTGGAGATTTCGCCTGCCTCGCCCCGGACCTGCCCGGGTATGGCGACACCCCGGCCGCCGGGGGCAATAGCATGCGCCCCTTCGTGCAGGCCATGGCCGACCTGCTGGCCGGCGAACCCGCCCACGTGCTTGGCGTCTCGTTCGGAGCACTGCTGGCCTTGGCCCTGGCGCGCCATCACCCTGAACTCGTACGTTCGCTGGTGCTTGCCGATGCAACCTTGGGACGCGCCCACATGACCGGCCAAGAGCGGGAAAAGTGGCTGGAGAAACGCCGCTCGCTGTCCGGGAGCCTGCAGGAAGTAAGCGTGGAGAGGGCGGCAGAAATCGCGTCTCCGGCCGCAGCACCAGAAATTATTGATGAGATAGCGCGGCACATGAGGCGAGCGCGACCCGACGGATATATGGCGGTCGCCAATGCCATAGCGGCCACAGATGCCCGCCCTTGGCTCGAATCAATCACGCAACCGGCCCTGGTGCTGTGCGGCGAGGACGATCGCGTGACTGGCGCCGAGGTCTCTAGGGTTCTGGTCGATTCCTTGCCTCATGCCCGCCTGCGCATTGTCCCGCGGTCCGGGCATGCTCCCCATATTGAGCAGCCCGATGTGTTTGCGCGCGAAGTGCGGGAGTTCTTGCTTGAGCCAAGACCACTCCGGCCCACGTAACAATCCTCATGAATCGAATACGGGGCCGGCGTGGCGGGGAAACTACACTGCAATTATCGCGACTCACGCTCCATGTATGCCTGAAGCTGTCGACGAGCCATGAGCCCCCCCTGGTCCGCTATTGCACTTACTTCCGGAAGTTCCAACGGCGCAGGACTTTCATTGATACGCCGCTGAATTGCCTCAAGAACTTCTTTATCTTCGGCAAACGCCGTTTGAGCAATACTGGCTATCCACGCTGAGGCGTCGTCATGAACTCCATAGTTACGGGACGCCGCCCACCAATAATGATGGGTTGTATTTGTTTCTGGAGTCGTCAAGTGCTGAAAACGAAACAGATACTCTGAACGCTCACCAGGCCCCGCATTCGGGTCGACAATGGTCGCTGTAAACAAGTGCTCGGCAGGAGAAACCGACATACCTTTATCTGTTCGATTGACCAGCCGGTCTCCCCACTCTAGATCCTTATTGTAAATGGGGGACAGAGGTTGATTATTAAACTCTTTGATGAACGCCACTCGCGACCCTTCTTGCACAAAGGTAGCAGCGGCCTCGTAGTCGTCTAAAGCACCAAACGTCGTTTGATGCACAAAGGGGAAATGGGTCAGATCGAGTACATTTTCCTTCAGCAACATGTAATTGGCCATAATGTTCAAATGGCCACCAGCCCAGACCCAGTTCGGATCTCTCAACCACGGGAAATCAGAAACCTCTTCAATATCAGCTTCTCCCTCCGGTCCCATCCATATCCATAGGAATGGAGCACGCTCCACGATGGGAAAAGTTCGCAAAGCTCCCCGCTTCGGGCATCTCTCTTGAGTGGGAATTTCCACAAGCTTCCCTTCGTGCGAATACTTGAAGCCATGATAGCGACAAACGATCTTGTCACCATCGAGCCACCCCATCGACAGGGGCAACCCCCGGTGGATACAGCGATCTTCCATTGCCGCTACTGATCCATCGCTCTTGCGATACAGTAAAACGTCCGTGCCCAGAAGCTTACGCGACACCAGTTTGCCATCTTCCAGTTCATCAGATCTACCAGCCACCCACCATAGATTCAACGGATAATTGGCGTTTCTAGGATCATATGGCTGGCATTGCCCAATCGGTGTACTGCTCATTACGACCTCCATAAATAGATCTTATTCAATTACCACTAACTTTCCAGTCTTTAGGCGGATACTCGTAGAAGTTATATGGATGGGTTTCAACGTTATCTTTCGTAATCAGTACGGTCGGCACGTTGAAATGCGGATAGGGAACGCTGTCATTAGGCTTGGCCAACGGAGGCATGGGCAAGCCCTCGTGTTCGCGTATTGCATATTGCACAATCAGACGGCCCATGATGATTCCTGGCTCAGATGCAACGGCAAGCATCCGGCCGTCTTTAATCATAGTTTCTTCTTCTTTGACCATAGTGCTGGTTAGTACTTTCACCTTACGGCCCGACTGACGCACAGCCTGAGCTGCCCCCATGCCCAAATAGCTCACCGGCGTAAAGACGTACTGCGCGTCAGGTGTTCGCATCAATAAGTCTTGAGTTTGAGACAAACCGTCTGCCAACGTCATATCGCCTTTGAAAGCAGGGTCTCCTAAGTCAGCTCCGCATTCGGTCGCAACCTCTTTGAAACCCTCGTACCGTAAGCGAGACCACTCCAGGCCAGCAGATCCGGGAACAACGATTACCTTTTTACCTTTGGCCCCGTCATCGCATAAAGCCTTCCCAAGGGAGCGTCCAATTTGAAAATCGTCCTGTAACACACCAAAGGTTACTTTCGCGCTGTTCACGGGAATGCCGGCAGAAATCGTTTTAATGCCTGATTTTGCAAGGTCATTTATGACCGGATCGAAGCCTGAATATGCGGCAGGCGACAACACGGCATAATCCACACCTAATGATTTGAAGGCCTGGAGCTGGGCGAACTGCTCTTTAACATTTCCATACGCCCCTGCCACTGAAACCTGAGCGACCTCCACTCCTGACCGCTTAGCCTCGTCAATAATTCCATATGCAATTCCCGTATAGAAGTTGTCCATGAGATGCACAACGGTAATACCAAGCGTCAAAGGCTTTGTAGCTTGAATGGGTTCTACCAAACCCAGCAAGCGATCAGACGTATCTTGAGCTTGAGCATTGGCAAACGCCAAGGCTCCAGCCGCTATCAAAGCTCTGAAAATCGCCTTGCCCAGCAAATTTCGCCGATTTCTCGTGAGCGTAGTTATTAGTTTCTTCATGTTGTCTCCTGGTTATGACGTAGCTAAATCGTGGTTGTGAACTGCATTAACTATGAAGCTGGCTCAAACATTTCAAGTACGTCTGAATCGGTCAAGAATTACCGCGATGATGATGACAATCCCAACGATCAAAGTCTGAAAGTAGGCGGAAACGCCGGTAATGTTCATGACATTTGAAAGCAGTGAAAGCACCAGAACGCCGAGGAAAACCTGCCAGATGGTTCCCCGGCCTCCAGTCAACGCCACTCCACCAAGTACAACTGCGGCAATGGACTGAAGAGTCAGGCTGGGTGCGGCAATAGGCTGTGCTGAACTAACCCATGCTGTTAATACGATGGCGCCAATACCAGCGCACAAGCCGCTAACGCCATACACCAGAATCGTATATAAGCGGACATTCACTCCCGACTTCGCTGCTGCGGACTCGCTGGAGCCCAGCGCATAGACATATCGGCCAAAAATGGTGTGACGCAATACCAGGGCGGCCACTATCGCCAATATCAAAGCTATCCATACCATTATCGGCAAGCCCACAAAGGTACCGAAGCCAATCGAATCCACGTAAGGAGGGGGAACATCATAGATAGGCACGCCATTCGACAGCATCAATGCAAGCGCCTGGGTTACGGACAGCATCCCTAAAGTAACCACCAACGGACTAGTACGAAACCACGCGATGATCGCACCTGAGGTCAAGCCCGCGATAGCACCCACTAGCAACATTGCGGAAACTCCTGCGACAATTCCGATATCTGGCATCAGAATTACGCCGGCAACTCCGGCTAGCGACAGGACCGAGGACATTGATAGGTCCAAACCGCCGCGCATAATAGTGAAAGCCTGGCCAATGGATATGATCAATAGCGGCACCAGTTGGCGAGCCAGATTCATAAAATTATCTACTGACAAGAACCTAGGCTCTATGGCTCCTGCGACAAGGGCGATCAGCACTATCAATGCCGGTAAGATGCCATCCGCCAGATTCAATTTAGTAGTTTTCAAAATCGACTCCTGACGTGAAAAGGGTCGGAATCCCAAGCTTTTTTCGTTCATGACTGCACCTCGTATCTTCCTAGTACATCGCCCACAATTTGCGCTTGACACGTTTCATCCGGGGCTTCGTATTGATTCACAATATTTCCCTGGTGCAGGGTATAGATGGTGTCGCACAAGGCAATGACCTCCGGCAAATCACTGGAAAGGACCACCACGCTTAACCCCCGAGCAGCGGCCGCTTTTATCCGCTCGTGTATCTGTTGTTTCGCGCCGATATCCACCCCTGCTGTGGGTTCTTCTAATACGAGCAGGTCACGCGCGCCTGCCATGGCTCGTGCAAGAAGAATTTTCTGTTGATTACCCCCACTGAGACTTTCAATGGCATCCTCCTGACAGCCATACTTCACCGCTGCGTCTGCCAGCTGCTGTGTCGCGTGTTTGCATTCAGATGTTCGACTCAGCCACCCCATCACGCTAAATTGATGTAGCTGTGTCAGCATCAGGTTTTCCCTGATCGATCGTTGGCTGAGAACACCGTTTTGTTGTCGACCCGCAGCAAGGTAGCCCACGCCGTGGCGCATAGCATCAACAGGCTGCGATGGCTTGAAGCGCTTTCCGCCTAGCAGATATCGAGTGTTACGGAAAGTTTTCAGGCCAACCAGTCCTTGGACTATATCTTCTGCTCCGCAGCCCAACACCCCATATAAGCCGACAATTTCGCCACAACGGACAGAAATTTTCTTTGTGCTGTCAGCTCCGCTAGTCTCAATCTCAAGAAGGATCTCTCCAGTGGCCTCTCGCAGCTCGTGCGCCGCCTCGAAAACTTGACGCTGTCCCGTCAACCTTTCTAATACATCCGCTCCTTGCAGGTGATCTTCCAGATCGAAAGAGTCGATGCATCGCCCGTTGCGCATCACCGTTACACAATCGCCAACTTCCATCACGTCATCTATGTGGTGCGTAACGAGAATCACTGAAATTCCGCTTGCGCGAAGGCGACGCAAAACCGTAAAAAGCTGTTGCTTCTCGACTGCGCCCAACATCGCGGTAGGCTCGTCGAACACAATCAATCTTGGCGCATTCATCAATGCCTTGCCAATTTCCACTAACTGCTGGGTTCCAACAGGCAAGGTGTTGACCGGTTTTTCGAGATCAAGCTCCAGACCAAGCTGTGATAAGACATCAACCGCTCTTCTTGATTCTCCCTGCCTGCTCAGACACCATTTTGTCTCAGCGCCAAGCCAAAGATTGTCACGAACCGACAGGTCGGGCGCCAAGGAGAGCTCTTGGTGTACTACCGCAATACCCAATGCGCGTGCATGCGAAGGGCTATTGACGCGTATCTCTTGGCCCTCCAATAAAACGTCACCTATATCGGGGGCATACAAGCCTCCAATGATTTTCCCGATAGTCGATTTGCCCGCACCATTTTCTCCAAGGAGGCAATGTATCTTCCCTGCCTCAAATGCAATGGAGACATCAGACAGCGCTTTCGTTGCTCCAAAGCTCTTGCATACTGCTTTTAGTCTCAGCAGCGGGAAAGATTGCGCGGAAGTTGAGTCGACCGGCCTAAGCGGCACATGAGTGGTAGCCTGAAACTCTTGAGCCGTTACGTTTGTCATGTAAGACTCCCTGCAAGCCCCTGCTGCTGAAGTGCATTGCTCATGTCTACTCCTTTGATTCTTTATCTGTTCTAAAGTCTTTTCCAGCCGAACTTGTTCCGTCACTCTGGAATGAGATGACCGCAGCCTTTTTCCTCGTCGAACACATACAAGCCGGCAAGGAAGGTTTTGGTGCGCTCGTACCACTTGCGTCTGCGGGGTGCTGGTGGAGTACGGTCTATCGGCTGCCCGCCCTTGAAGATGTAGTCGAAGCGGCTGGGCCGTTGAAGCAGGGTTATATCTTGCGTAGGGTCTCCGGGCAGCACCAGGATGTCGGCGTACCGACCCGCCTCGAGCTTGCCGACCTGATCGCGGTAGCGAGGAGACAGCAGGCGAGTGGCGCCTAACGTATTGGCGTGTATAGCCTGCAACGGTGACAGACCCAGATACTTCACGAAAACTTCCATCTCGCGTGCATGCCATTGGCCATAGGGCACCGGCGACCATCCGCTTTCGCTGCCGGCGATCAAGGGCACCCCGGCCTCGAAGGCCTTGCGCAAATTCACGCTGGCCGCCTCGACCTCTCTTTCGAAAGCCGATGCCGTCGACGCGCCCGCGTTGGCCGGATTCGCTTCGATGAGATTGACGAGCAAAGTGAGCGTGGGCGTAATGACGCAATTGTTCTTCAGACAAGCCTCGATGCCGGCATCGTCGATATACGAAGCATGAAAGAGGTTGTCGAAACCGGCCAGGGCCGAGTCACGCGCCGAGTCGCACGAGCGTGCATGAACGCTGCACAGCTTGCCCAGTCGGTGGGTTTCGTCAACAATGATCTTGAGCTCTTCGAGCGTGAACGCGGATGCGCCTAATGCATCGGGAGTAATGAGGTTATCGTTGGACCCCGATACCTTGATGGCATCCACTTCATCCTTCACCTGCAGGCGAATGGCTTCGACGAGGTCGCTTTTGGTTTTCACCAACACGGCGGACTGTCCCAGCGGAAATTCCATATTGCTGGGAAAAGAGTCTTCGAGACCCTGGTGGTTGGTGATCTGCTTGCCCGAAACTGTGAAACGCGGCCCTGGGAACATGCCGGTGTCGATGGCATCGCGCACAGCCTGCGCTACGCCATAGGTGGTGGCCGCGTCGAACGCACTGGTCACGCCGGCCTGCAGCACCTTCTTCGAGTAGTACAGCGCCTTGGCCGTGCGGAACTCGGGCGGCGTATACAGCGCGTTCTCTTCTTCCGAGCGCGACTCGCCAAAAGAGATGTGGGTATGGCCGTCGACCAATCCAGGCATGATCGTACGCCCAGGCAAGTCGATCAGCTCGTACTCGGCCGGATTGTATTGTGCGGGTATGGCATCGGCCATTCCGACCCAGGCGATATGCTCGCCATCAACCACCACGGCGCCTTGCTCTACTGGCTTATTCAACGTGCCATCTAGAACTTTGCCCTTGAGCAAATAGCCCTTGCGCTTTTCCATAATTATTAGCCTCCGTTATCATTGTTCAAGAGCCCGTCGAAGAACTCATTGGCCAAGGCCAGGAACGTGGGGGTGCGCTCTACCGCAACCGAGTGGGAACAGTCGCTGAGCAGCATGAGGTCGGCCCGTTTCAGCTTGCCCGCAATCTGTTCCGAACATGAAGGCGGGAAAGACCCGTCTTCGCGCCCGTGCAGCATCAGCACGGGGCACTGGACCCGCGCCAGGGTTTCGTCGGACAAGATGGCGGCGTCGATGTATTTTTGCTGGTCGCCCCCGAACATTTCGTCAAAGTAGTCGGCATAGCCCGGGGCGAAGATGACCTGCTCACGCGCCTGCAGGTAGGCCTCGTCTATGCCCGACGTATCGTGTATAAGGCCCGACAGCGCCGCGACCAGTTGCTCGCGGTTGCGCGGGCATGTCCAGGTACGGGTGGTTCCGGGTTGAAGCTTGAAGTGGGCCCCCATGGCGCCGGTTGTCATGATGCCCGCCACGCGCGGCTGGTCGGCCGCCATGGTGAGCCCGATGGAAGCCGACAGCGAATGCGCGATGACCCCGACCCGCTTCTGGGGAATGCGCTGCAGCATGGCGGTGGCCTGGCGCACCCACAGTGCGTAATCGAAGTATGGCGCGGCGGGCTTGCGGCCGCTTTTGCCGAAACCGACCATGTCGGGGGCGTATACGTCGAAGCGCTCGGCCAGGGCGGACAGCACAGGGCGCCAATTGCCTATGCTGGAAGCCCCAGGCCCCGACCCATGAAGCAGCAGCAGGGCCGGGCCGCCCCCGGCCCGATAGCAGTTGACCGGAATGCCTTCGAACTCGAAGCTTTCTGTGATCACGTCCTGGCTCCCGTTAGTGGCTAGTCGCCGATGTAGGCGGTGGCTTCGACCTCGATGAGGAAGTCTTCCTTGACGAGACGGTCGATGGTAAGCAGCGTGTTGGGCGGGTAGTCTTTGTCGCCGAAGAACTGCGGGAACATTTCGGCGCGCAGCCTCATGAAATGGTCGATGTCCTGCGAGTGCACGAGATAGGTGGTGAACTTGAGGATATTGCTGTAGTCGCCCCCCAGCCCCCGCAGCACGTCGCCCAGGTTGCTGAACACCTGGCGAAATTGCGCATCGAAATCGTGCTTGCCCACCACGCCGCCATCGGCCCCCACCGCCAGCTGGCCGGCGATGAACATGAGCTTGCCGTCGGGCGTGCCCACGTGGGAATACAGGCCTTGGGCGGGGCAAGAGCCTTCGGGATTCAGATACCTGACGGGACTGGTTGCATTGGTGGTCATTGCGACTCCTTTCAAGAACGCGATTTGGGTGCATCCGATAAACTTTATACAAAATAAAATTTATGGAATGACTCAATGATAAAGCTGTCTATTCAGGATTGAATAAGTGTTTATACCTAGCTGCGTAAGAAAATTCCTATAATGCCTATAGCAAGCTGGTATATGGAGCCATTAACTTCTGGTTCCGCATATGGATGCAAGGCTCGGCTATGCCACCAGAGTATTGACCACAACGACTTATTTTTTATACAATCTAGAAAACACGGTCTGAGCAGGCTATCACAAGGGGCTTTGACAGGACATGAGCGCACACGAATTCACCGGAATCGGCCCTGCCGAAACCCTACCCAGCATCGTCTATAAAAAGTTGCGGGACGCCATCTTGAACGGCGTGTTCAGCCCCGGACAGATGCTTCGGCAAGATGAAGTCGCGGCCAAGCTCGGGGTAAGCCGCAGCCCGCTGCGCGAGGCCCTGCCCCGGCTCGAGGCCGACGGCATCGTGGTGCTGCATCCGCGCCGCGGATACGCGGTGGCCTCGCTCGACCCCAAGCAGATCACCGAGGTCTTCGATCTTAGGCGCCTGCTTGAAACCGAGCTTGCGCGCCGCTCGATTCAAAAGCGCACCGAAGCGGACATCGCCCGCATCTACGCGATCATTTCCGAAATGACGCCGCTGGCCGAAGAAACCGACCCGGCCGGCACGGCCCGCTGGTTCGACCTGAACATGCAGTTCCATACCGCCCTGCTCACTCCGGCCGACTGCCCTCATCATCTCAAGGCGCTCGACCACTCGCGCAACCTGATCGAATCGTATATACGCACCGAAACCCATCTTACGGGCGACCTGCGCCAGGCCCAGGAAGAACACACGCTTCTGGCCAAGACCTTCGTCATGGGCGAAATAGGCCAGTTCGTCGAACTTACCCGCCAACATTCCGAGCACACGCGCGATCGCCTGCTTTCGCGCCTGCCCACGCTCGACCCGGAATCCTAGCCGCACCTACAACCACAAGGGGACAATTCATGAAACTCGCCACGCTAAGCCATCGCGACGAGATCTTTGTAGCAACCATAGACAGCGACAACGCCACGGCCCGGCCGCTAAGCATCGACGGGCGCCGGGTTGCCGATATGCAGGCGTTCATCGAACACGCTTCGGCCTCGGGCAAGAACTGGAGCGAAAGCGAGCCCATTGCACTGGGCGAAGCCACTGTGCTGGCCCCTATTCGCCGCCCGCACCGCAATGTGATGTGCGTGGGCAAGAACTACTACGAGCACGCGCACGAGTTCACGAAAAGCGGCTTTGACAGCAGCGCATCCAGCGCCAGCGACGCCGTGCCCAAGGCACCCATCATCTTCACGAAAATGCCCGAAACCGTGGTGGGCACCAATACGAAAATCGGCTACCCCGGCAACCAGAGCCAGCAGCTCGACTACGAGGCGGAACTGGGCGTGGTCATAGGCAAGGCCGGGCAAGGCATCGAGCCGGCCGACGCCATGGGCCATGTGTTCGGCTTCGTCGTCATCAACGACCTTACCGCGCGCGACCTGCAGGCGGTGCACAAGCAGTGGTTCCTGGGCAAGTCGTTTGAAACTTCCTGCCCCATGGGCCCCTGGCTGGTTACCGCCGATGAAGTCGACAGCGGCAACCTGCAGGTTCAGTGCTGGGTCAACGGCGAGCTGCGGCAAGACTCGAACACGCGCGACCTGATCTTCGACATCCCCACGCTGATCGCCACGCTTTCCAGGGGCATGACGCTGCTGCCCGGCGACGTCATCGCCACCGGGACGCCAGTGGGCGTGGGCATCGGCTTCACCCCGCCCAAGTTCCTGCAAAGCGGCGACAAGGTCGAAGTTGAGATCACAGGCCTGGGACGCTTGAGCAACACCATCCGTTAAGCCGGCGCCTGCCGCCCTACGCCCCGCGCATCGGGCGCGCCCTTATGCGGCAAGCGGCGCCAAGGCGGCCCATAGAGTCAAGTGCGGGCGCCGAGCCGCCGGTTGGCAACCGCCCGCCCGTGGCCCCGGCCGGCTAGCCGCCCAGGTAGGCGTTGAGCAGTTCCGGATCGTTCTTCAGGCTGGCGCTGTCCTTCTCGGCGATGACCTCGCCGGTTTCCAGCACATAGGCCCGCGAGGCTACGTTCAGGGCCTTGTGCACGTTCTGCTCCACCACCAGAATGGAAACACCATGGGCGTTGATCTCGCGGATGACGTCGAATACTTCGTCGGCCATGCGCGGACTCAGGCCGAGGCTGGGTTCGTCGAGGATCAGCAGTTGCGGCTCGGACATCAGTGCGCGCGCAATGGCCAGCATCTGCTGCTCGCCCCCGCTTAGCGTTCCGGCCAGCTGCCGGGCGCGTTCACGCAGGCGCGGAAAGCGATGAAAGGCGATTTCCTTGCGGCGCCGCAGCTCTACCTTGGAATTGAGCAGGTAGCCGCCCAGCTCGACGTTTTCTTCCACGGTCATCTCGGGCCATACATGGCGCTCTTCGGGGCAGTGCGATATGCCGAGGCGCAAGATGGCTTCGGGCGGGCTGCCGGCGATGCCCTGCCCCTTCCACCGTATGGCGCCGGCGCTGGGCTTGATCAGCCCCGAGATGGTGCGCAAGGTGGTCGATTTTCCGGCGCCGTTGGCGCCCAGCAGGGCCACGACCTCTTTATGGCGCACCGAAAGGCTGATGCCGTGCAGCGCGACCAGGTTGCCGTAGCCCGCCACGACATTGTCCAGCTCGAGCAGGACCTCGGATTCATTTTGATGCGTCATGCCGCTGTCCCCATGTAGGCTTCCAATACTTCTTCGTTCGCCTGGATCTCGGCCGGCGTGCCGGCGGCCAGCTTCTTGCCGAAGTTCATCACAACCACGTGATGCGACACCTGCATGACCAGGTGCATATTGTGCTCCACTAGCAGTAGCGACTCTACCCATTTGCCGGGCAGGGTGCGCAGCAGGCCGCCCAGTCCTTCCGCCTCGCGGCTGTTCAGGCCCGCGGCGGGTTCGTCAAGCATCAGCAACCTGGGCTTGGCGCCCAATGCAACGCCCACCTCGAGCAGCCTCAGCTCGCCGCAGGACAGCGATCCGGCCTCGACGTCTTGCCGCTTGCCAAGGCCCACCAGGTCAAGGATGGCGCGGGCCGATTCCTGTATTTCGGCCTGCACGCGGCGGCTGTCGGGCGCGCGCCAGAAGGTGCGCCACAAGGGCGTGCGGTCGCGCAGGTAGTGGGCGTGGACGATGTTCTCGAAGGCGCTGAGGCCGCGCAGCACGTTTGTTTTCTGGAATGTGCGGATGACCCCGCGTTGCGCCATGTCGTACGGCTTGCTGGCGGTAACGTCGGCTCCATCCCAGAACACCTGGCCCCTGGTGGGCTGATAAAAGCCGGTAATGAGATTGAAGCAGGTGGTCTTGCCTGCGCCATTGGGGCCGATGAGGCTGACGATCTGGCCCTTGGGAACGGTGAAGTTGATGTCCTGCACGGCATGGATGCCGCCGAACGACTTGCTCAAGCCCTTTACTTCAAGCATGGGACGCCCTTTTATAGAAGATCGGGAAGCGCCGGCGCACATAGCCCATGACGCCGTCGGGCGCGAACAGCACCACCGCCATGACGATCAGGCCGAACAGCGACAGGCGCACTTCTTTGAATTCACGCAGGTATTCCTCGAGCAAGGTCACGATGACGGCGCCCAGAATGGGGCCCACCAGCGAGCCTTTGCCCCCGAGCAGCACGATGATGATCATCGTGGCGGTGAACGGGAAGGCGAAGACCTCGGGGCCGACAAACGAGATATAGGTGGCGTAGTAGGCGCCCGAGACGCCCGCCAGGAACGCCGCCACCACGAACACGAACATGGAATAGCGCAGCGGATTGATGCCGACCGACTGCGCCACGTAGTTGTTCTCGCGCAAGGTTACGGCGGCGCGGCCGGCGCTGGAGCGCACGACCCGCCAGGTGACGAACAGGGTGAAGGCGGTAAGCACGACGCCCATCATGACGAAGCCGCGCTTGCCGTGCAGCCAGGGCCACCAGTCGAGGATGGCCGGCCTGGCGATGCCCGATATGCCCATCGGGCCATTGGTCAGGCCGATCCAGTTGCTGGCCAGCAGGCGCAGCACTTCGGCGAAGGCCAGCGTGACAATGACGAAGAACGGCCCGTTCAGCCTTAGCGTGATGCGTCCGATGAACCATCCGGCCACCGCCGCGATGACGGCCGCCAGCGGTATGGTCACCAGCATGGGCCAGCCGACATCGGGGCTGCTGAGTATGGCCACCGAATACGCGCCCAGCCCGAAGAATGCGACGTGGCCAAGTGGGAACTCGCCCACATAGCCCACGATGAGGTTCAGGCTGGCCGACAGGATGGTATAGAGCAGCACCAGAATAAGAATGTGCAGCAGGTATTCGTTCTGCAGGAAGGCGCCGAGCAGGAAGGCAATGACCAGGAATGCCGCCATGGCGTTACGTTCGAAATTCATTTAGGCACGCTCCGCTCGTATCGAGAACAAACCGTAGGGGCGGAAGAAAAGAATCAATATCACCAGTGCAAAACCCACCATGTCCACAGTACCCGTCTGCACGTATCCCCCCCACAATGCTTCGGCCACGCCCAGGATGAGCCCGCCCAGAATGGCGCCGGCAAAATTGCCCATGCCGCCCAGAATGACCACGACAAACGCCTTCAGGCTGATCAGCCCGCCGATGGAGGCCTGGGCCACATAGATCGAGCCCAGCAGCATGCCTGAAGTGGCCGCCAGCGCCGAACCCAGCGCAAACGTCGAGGCATAGATCGACGCGGTGTTGATGCCCACCAGGCTGGCCGCGGTAGCGTCCTGGAAAGTGGCCCGCATGGCGCGGCCCAGCTTGGTCTTCTGGATGAGCAGGCGCGCGCCCACGATGGCCAGGATGGACACCGCCACGGCGAATATGCGCACTTTGGTGATAATGACCGGCCCCAGCAGCAGCGGCGCGTTCGAGACCGGAGCCACGACCTTGTGGGGCGCGGTGCCGACCAGCAGCAAGGCGGTATTGGTCAGGAATATCGCCAGGCCGATGGTCAGCAGGATGCCGGGCTCGGGCCCTTTGTCGCGTACTCGTACGATGATGAACCGGTCGAGCAGCCAGCCGAACGCCGCCATGACGGCCACGACGACGACCAGGCCGCTGAAGAAATCAAGGCCCAGCTGGCTGGTTACGACCCAGCCAAGTATGCCTCCCATCATGTAGAACTCGCCATGGGCGAAGTTCACCAAGCGCATCAGGCCGAAGATCAATGTAAGCCCCAGCGCCGACAGCGCATAGAAGGTTCCATTGACCAAGCCGTTCAGTACGAACTGCAGGAACAGATCAAACACCTGTCATCTCCATAAGGTGGGCTTGCGCCCGGCAAGCATTGTCATTCGGGCGTGACGGTGGCGCGATCGACGATTTGGGGGGCGCCTTCGTGCAGCTTTACCAGCACCGCGTCAAAGCCGTAGCCCTGGCCCTTGTCGGTGAACTTGAAGGTGCCGTTGGGGCCCTTGTAGTCGGTGGCCGGCAGGGCGTCGCGTATTTTCTGCGGCGTGGCTTCGCCCGCGCGCTCGATGGCGTCCATGACGATGTTCAGCGCGTTGTAGCCCGCCGCCGAATACTTGCCCGGCAGCTCGTTGTAGGCTTCCTGGTATTCCTTGACGAACACCTTGTTCTCGGGACGGTCGATGGTGTAGGCGTAGGGCACGGCGGCGTGGATGCCCTCGGCGGCCTCGCCGGCCAGCTTCACGAAATCGGCCGTGGCCCAGCTGCCCACCCCGAATACCTGGCTTTCAAGGCCGACTTCTTTCATCTGCTTGACCAGGATGGAGCCGTCCTGCGTCTCGGCGGCCACGAACACGCCATCGGGCTTGGCGGCGCGCACGCGGGTAAGCAGCGTGTAGAAATCGGTAGCGCCATGGTCGAAGTACAGTTTCATGGCGGTTTCACCGCCCGCCGCTTCGATCTGGCTGGAGAATTCGCTGATGCCGCCCCTGCCCCAGTCGTCGTTCACGCCGATGTAGGCGATTTTCTTGAGCTTGAGCTGATCGACCAGTATCTTGGCAAAGGCCTTGGCAAGCAGGCCGTCGGTCTCGGCGCTGCGGAAGAACCATTTGTTGCCGCGCTCGGTCAGGTCGCTTTTCGACGAAATGCCCGACACCATGGGTACCTGGTATTTTTCTATGACGCTCATGGCGGCGATGGTTGCCGAGCTGCAGAACGCCCCCACGATCACGGGCACCTGGTCTTTCTGGATGAGCTTTTCGGCCGCGCTGACCGTTTTCGAGGGCTGGCACTGGCCGTCTTCTACCACCAGTTCGTACTTGACGCCGTTTTCGCCCGCCTTGGCATTGCGCTCGGCCACGGCAATTTTTGCGCCATTCACAGCCGAGACGCCGTTATAGGCGACCGACCCGGTTAAGGGTTCGATCAGGCCGATTTTGACTGTTTCGGCGGCGTGCGCGGACAAGGCTGCGCAACAAGCGGTAAGCGCCGCAGCGAGGATGGTCATCTTCATGATTGTGTCTCCTGTTGAATGAAAGAGAGTTGCCGCCATCTGCCGCAACGGTTAATAATCGAATATTAACTAAACGATCAATAAATTAAAAAGCTAGGGAATTCCCTAAAATTGGCTTCAGCAAGCCACAAGGAGCCAAGAGCCATGACGCAGCCCATAGTGAATGTGTACGTGCTGGGCGGAACCATTACCATGGCCCCCGGCGCCAAGGGCATCACGCCTCAGCTTACGGGTGACGACCTGGCTGCCGGCCTGCCCGCCTTGAAAGACATCGCCCAATTGAAGGTGCATACACCCTTCTTGAAACCGGGCGCTTCTTTGACCATGGACGAGATCGCGCAAGTGGCGCGCGATATGGCCGCTGATGTCTCGGCCGCGGGTTGCGTCGTCGTGCAGGGCACCGACACCATCGATGAAACCAGCTTTCTATTGCAGCTGCTGTACAGTGGCGATGGCCCGGTGGTGATGACGGGCGCCATGCGGGGCGCGGCCGCGCCCGGCGCCGACGGCCCCGCGAACCTGATGGCTGCCGTGGCGGTGGCCGCCAGCCCGCAGATGCAAGGCTGCGGCGTGCTCGTAGTGTTGAACGACGAAATCCACCACGCCTGCGCAGTGGAGAAAATGCACAAGGGGCTGGCCAGCGCGTTTCAATCACCCAACGGCGGGCCGTTGGGCTATTACGTGGAAGGCGGCTTGCGCATTTTGCGCGACATGCCGGCGCACAAAATGCCGCGGTTCGCACCCACGCGATTCGGCAAGATTGCATTGATAAAGACAAGCCTGGACGACCAGCCCGACCTGCTCGCCGCCCTGCCCGGGCTTGGCTATGAAGGCGTTGTGGTCGAAGCCATGGGTGCCGGGCACACATCGGAAAAATGGGCGCCCGCGCTCGAGGCCGTTGCGGACAAGATGCCGGTCGTGCTGGCCTCGCGTGTTATGAGCGGGCCAGTTTTTCGCAACACCTACGGCTTCCCTGGTTCGGAAATAGACCTGCTTGGGCGCGGCCTTGTACCGGCCGGATGGCTCTCGCCGCACAAGGCGCGCCTGCTGCTTTCTGTGGCGGTGGGCTGCGGGCTGGACGGGCAGGCGCTAAGCGCCGCGTTCGAGGCCTTCAATTAGATTCCGAGGCACTGTCTTGCAAGAACGCCGGCACAAGTATCGCCCGCTATGGCTTGCCTAGGTTGATCATCCGCTGGAACGCCGATTCCCACTTTTCGGATTCGTCCAGTATTTGCACGGGGTCGACCAGCGAAGTGCGCATCTTGTGCAAGGGCGAAGCCACCTTGGAATTGGTGGGCACATAGTCCAGCTGCAGGAATATTTTCTGCGCCTCTTCCGACAGCAAGTAGTCGTAGAACAGCAAGGCGGCATTGGGATGAGGCGCCTGCTTGGCCACGCCCGCGCCGCTGGCCCGCGCAATAGCCGGGTCCAGCACGAACCAGTCGATGGGCGCGCCCTTCTTCTTTGACTGCTCGGGCATGTAGTTGTACACGGTAAGCGCCAAAGGCACTTCGCCCGCCACCACCAGGTTGTTGAGCAATGAATGGCCCTTGCGCGCCGATATCCCATTCTGCTGTGCCAGCTTGTCGAAGAAGGCGATGCCTTTCTCCTCCCCCATGTCGCTGACCACCGTGGCATACCATTCAGAGACGTCGGCCTCGATGGCCAGCTTGCCCTTCCACTTGGGGTCGAGCAGGTCGTCGAATGTCTTGGGCAGGTCTTGCTTCTTGAGCAGGTTCGTGTTGTAGGCCTGCACCCATACCGCCAGGAAAGACGCCGCCCAGCCGTGATGCGGCCGCAGTGCGCCAGGTATCAGGTTGGCCTGCGCCGGCGATTCTATGGGCAGCAGCACGCCCTCGCGAAACAGCGACTCCATTTCGGGGGAGGCGCTTTGCACTATGTCGACCTCATGCCGGCCTGCGCCCGCCTCGGTAAGCGTGCGATGCAATACGTTCTCGGAGCCCGAGCGCCAGGACTTGACCTTGATGCCGTACTTTTTCTCGAAGGGCTCGACCAGGGGGGCGATGTCTTTCTGCGCCGTGCTGGTGTACAGGGTTAGCGTGCCTTCTTCCTTGGCCGCCTGCTCCAGCCTTTGCTGGCGATCGGCCCCTTTGTATGACGCCAGCGACTCTTGCGCCGCGCTGGGCAGCCAGGGCGTAGCCAGTGCAAGTGCAATGGCGGCCATGCTGGTGAAACGAACTACGCTCATGCCTTCCCCCTTCGTCAATGATCAAGATGTTCGGACGAAACGCCTCGCCCGACTCGTTTGTGACAGCAGTGGTGCAGCGCGCGACTCTACTCGCCGGAATGACTGTCGTGGCTTTGCGCGACGAACAACCGGCCATGACGATAAGCAGTCGGCCACAACATATCATTCTTATAAGCAGAACGTATTATCGTATGAAGGAACAGAAAATATAGGGATTCGAGGCTCGGGTGTCAAGGAAGGATTCGAAGCCCGGTATAGGAACGCCCTTGCCGGCCGCCCCGAAAAAGATGCGACCGCCATGTAACGGAGAACGCAGGGCCGCGACCGTATGCCTCGCCGAAGCGGGCGTTCGCCCATTGCTCGAGTGGGGTCTTGCGCAGCGGTCAGCGGTTCAGGCGCGACGCGGTGAAGGTCTTGCTGTTGGCCACTTTTTCAAAGACATTCCTGAACTGGCGCGCCTTGAGGGTTTCTTCGCCGTTTACCCGCCAGTGCATCAACAGCATGTCGCCGGCTTTCTTGCCTTCTGCGCAGGCGCCCAGCCGCTTCATCACGGTGTCGAAACGGCCCTTGCTTTGTATGAGGTTGTCCAGGTTGACGACGGCGGTCTCGGCGCGCGTTTCCTCGCCGCTGACGAAGGTGGTGGTGTGCCGGATTTCGGTCTTGCCGATCTTGTCCTCGATGGGTGAAGGCCCCGAGCAGTACATCGACCATGAAAGCCTGCCCTCTTTGAAGACAGGCTCGGGCTCGTCGCAACGTTCGTTCAGGCCCGCAACGCTGGCCTGCTGCTCGCGCACTTCGAGTTCGTGCAGGGCACGGTCGGCCTCGCCGTCCAGGCACACTCGCCACACCTTCTGGATCTCGAATGTGGTCTTGCCATCGCTGATGGTGCCGGTCTGCTCCATCAACCAAAGGCCCGGCTGGCGCGGGGGCATGTCGGCGGAAAGCTCAAAGGCCGGGGCGGCCGCCGAAGCACCCCAGGCCAGCGCGGCCAGGCAGCATTGCAAGCGTGCCCGCCGCATTACATGGCCCCCAGGCGCTTGTTGATCTCCTTGCCTTCGTTCAGCATCTTGCCGACCACCCTGCTGGATTCATAGATGTTGTCTTTCCGGCCTTCATCGGGGTCGGCGTCGCTGTTGTAATGAAAGCCTTCGTCGATGTAATCGCCCGGCTGCATGCCTGCCGGGCACTCGCCCACCCATTTCTGGTTCTCCACCAGGTCGACGTCGAGCAAGAGCATGACGTCGACGGGCGTGGCTTCTTGTTCGAACGTCGCCCGGGTGTCGCCGTCGAAAGCCACTTTCCAATGGTAGTCCTGGCCCGCGTCCTGGTGGTCGGTAAGGGAGTTGGTCCTGCAGATCATGTCGCCGGTCAACACATTTCCTTCCATGGTGAACCGCGGGGGCCGGCAATGGATGTCGCTATAAACGACCGTAAGCTCGTTTCTAAGAAGCTCGAGTTCATACAGGGCGCGGTCGGCCTTGGCGTCAAGGCAATAACGCTTGATGCTCCTGAGCTTGTTGGGCCCCACCGTACCGGTTTGCACCATTTCCCATAAGCCCGGCTTGCGTTGCGGAATATTGTCGGGCAGATCGTAGTTTGCGGCGAAGACGGAGCCCGACAGCGCCATGGCCAGGCCGAAAACGGAAGCATGAACACCCCTCAAGACACCCTCCTCTGATCTCTTGCCAATGAAATGCGCGAGCCGGCCCGCCGGCTCATTCTTTCTTTTCGCCTTCCTTGTCGCCGCCCTTCTCGCTGTGCCTGCCACTGCGCCCATTGGCGCCAGCATCCTGGGCGACTGCCAGCGTAGGCGTCGGCCCAGCCGCCGGGGCCGGCGCGCTGCGTATGCCGGCGTCGCCCGCCAGGCCGGCGAGCAGGGCCTTGGCCTCGAGCGCAGCCGATTGGCCGTCACCCGTGACAAGAACCGTTCGTCCGCCGTTGGCGGCGGCATCCCTCAAGGCCTCGAGGCGATTGATCTCCATCATGAAGGCCATTGCATCTTCGTCGGTCAAGGTGGTGTCTTCGCGGAAAGCGGCCAAGGCCTTGGCGTTGCCTTCGGCGATGATGCTGCGGCTTTCCGCAATGCCGCGCGCGGTAATGGCCATGGCCATGGCCGATGCCTCGGCGCTCTTGGTGCGCTTGATCTTCTCGGCCTCGCCGTCGTTCTGCGCGGCTTCCAGGCGACGCTGCGAGGACAGCACCTCGTTGAAGGCGGAAACCATTTCCGCCGTAGGCCTGGGGTCGTCTATAAGCACCGCCCTGATTTCATAGCCATAATCATGCATGGCTTCGTCGAGCG
This sequence comes from Pusillimonas noertemannii, assembly GCF_003096595.1. GTDB lineage: Bacteria > Pseudomonadota > Gammaproteobacteria > Burkholderiales > Burkholderiaceae_B > Pusillimonas > Pusillimonas noertemannii. The sequence continues at coordinate 414,602 of NZ_QEKO01000002.1, forward strand.
ACTCGCGCACGGTCCGGGTGAACTCGTCGCGATCGGTGTAAAGCTGGTCAAAGGTCTTGGTGGCGGCCACGGCCCGCGCCTCGGTGGCCACGTAAGATTCAATCTGCTCTTCGGGATTGTGCAGCTCGTAGAAGGCCGCCTTGATCTGGCTGGGCGTAACCCGATACTGCAAGCTGATCGGCATGGTGACGAAGGCGTTGTCCCTAGACTTGACGCCCAACTGCAGGGCGATCTGCTTGGTCTGCAAAGAGAACGCCCGGCGGGCAATCTGCAGGGGCCACGGCAGCTTGATCGACAGCCCCGCGGAGCGATAGCCGCTATAACGTCCGAAGGTCTCGAGCACCCGGGCATGCTGCTGCGGCGTGATGACAAAAATGGACTTCACCCACAATACGGCCACGACCACCCAGAATATATTGAAGGCCGTGTAGGTAAGCGATGTCAGGAAATCGAAGATACTTTCCATATAAAGCGCCACTCTTCTACAAGTGTTGAAACACAGGGACGCATTATATGGACATCAACTTACCATTCCATGTGTAGATGTAATCATTGTTCAGTCCATGTATCTTGCCCGAAATGAAAACAACGCTGGTCTGCCTCCGGCCCAGCGATTGCAGGCGGCGGGCCCTTTCAGTAAAGTGGCAAGACCCATGAACAACGAAACGGATCGCAGCCTATGACGCAGCCCCAGTGGATGATATTGGCCATTCTGGTCGCAACGCTGGGGTTGTTTCTTTATGGGCGCTGGCGGCATGACATCGTATCGGCCGCGGCGCTGCTTGCCGCCGTGCTGGTGGGGCTGGTTCCCGCCCAGGACGCGTTCGCGGGCTTTGCGCATCCGGCGGTGGTTACGGTGGCCTGCGTGCTGATACTCAGCGGCGCGCTGCTGCACACCGGCGTGGTCGACATGGTGGCGCAACGCGTTCTGCCCACCAATACGGGGCCTACCGTGGCCATCTTTGCCCTGGTCATCCTGGCGGCCTTCTTGTCCAGCTTCATGAACAACGTCGGCGCCCTGGCGCTGCTCATGCCCATTGCAATACAGATGGCGCAGCGCCACGAAATCGCGCCGGGAAAGATCCTGATGCCGCTTTCTTTCGCAACGATACTGGGCGGCATGACCACGCTCATAGGCACACCCTCCAACCTGATCGTCTCCAGCTTCCGTACCCAGGAAGGTGTAAACGGGTACCAGATGTTCGACTTTGCGCCGGTGGGCGTGGCGGTGGCGGTGGGCGGCCTGCTGTTCATCGGCTTCATCGGCTGGCGCATCGTTCCCGCTCGCGAGCGCGCCGGCGCAGATTCCTTCGACACAGGTTCTTACCTGACTGAAGCCCGTGTGGCCGCCAAGTCGAAAGCCGTCGGCATGACCCTGCACGAGGCCGAAGCCGCCCTGGAGGACGCCGACGCGCAAATCATCAGCCTGGTGCGCAACGAGGTCCGCGTATCGCCCTATGCCGCCGGGCCGCTGCGCGAGAACGACGTCGTGCTGATCGAGGCCGACCCCGAGGCGCTGGCCGGCGCGCTGGACAGCCTGGGTCTGGTTTTCGGCGAAGGAAAGAGCAAGGAAGAGGAAGAGGCGGAGGAAGAGGATTCGACGGCGGAGGCCGAAGGCGAGGGCCAGGCCGAGACCGACGGTAGGCTCCAAAGGGCCTCTTCAACCGAGGCCGTCCAAGCTGCGCCCGGCGGCGCGGCGCGCAATCGGATCGAACCGCGCTCGAATCTGAATGCCGAGGGCGACGACGGAGATATCAACGCAAAAAGCCACGGGGACAGCCACGGCGATGGCAATGGCATCGACGAGGCCGGCGAGCCTTTGCAAGACGAAGAAGAACAAAGCAAGAAGATAGAGCGCTCCGCCAAGCTCGACGATGCAGAGCTGATCGAATTGGTGATCTTGCCGGGTTCGAGCCTGCTGGGGCGCAGCGCCAGCGACCTCGACCTGCGCAAGCGCTATGGGATCAACCTTCTGGCCATTTCCCGACAGGGCTCGCGCATCCACAGCCGAGTGCGCCACACCGCCCTGCGCGATGGCGACGTGTTGCTGATGCAAGGCGCCGGCGAACTGGTCTCGGAGTTTGCCTCGGATACGGGATGCGCCCCGCTGGCGCCCCGCTCGCTGCGTTCTCCGGACCGCAAGAAAATGTTCACCGCGGCCGGCATCATGATTCTTTCGGTGGGCCTTACCGCCGCGGGCCTGCTGCCAGCGGCCATCAGCTTTCTGCTGGGCGTACTGCTGGTGATGGTGCTTAGGGTGCTGCCCCTGCGCAAGATGTATGAGTCCGTTGACTGGCCTGTCATTGTGCTGCTGGGCGCCCTGCTGCCCGTTGCACAGGCGGCCGAAGACACCGGCCTGGCTAAACTGATCGCCGTGTTCCTGCTTGAGAACGTGGCGCAGGGCAATGCCATTCTTGCCCTGGCGGTAGTGCTGGCGGTAACCATGACCTTGTCCGACGTCATCAACAACGCCGCAACCGCCGCCATCATGTGCCCCATCGCCATCGGCACCGCGAACCAGCTCGGCGTCAGCGCCGACCCCTACCTGATGGCCGTGGCCATCGGCGCCTCGGCGGCCTTCCTGACCCCCATCGGCCACCAGAACAACACGCTCATCCTGGGCCCGGGCGGCTTCCGCTTCGGCGACTACTGGCGCCTGGGCCTGCCGCTGGAGATTGCGCTGGGCATCGTGGCCATACCGATGCTGCTGCTGGTGTGGCCGCTTTGAAGCCGGTAGGCACCGCAGTCATAAGTCGTGAGGGCCGAACATCGACTTCCATTCCGTAGGCGACAGGCCCGTGAACTTCCGGAAACGGCTGGAGAAATAGTACTGCGCTCGCCCTCGCGCGAAACCGACGACATCTGGCCCGCCGAAGCTAAAATAAAATATCAGGAGGGCCGCAGGCACGGAAGAAGGCTCGGCGGCAAAGCATGCCGCGCCCGGCCCGGCACCCCAATACTCATCAAAGGAACCACCATGACAGCAAAGCTCAGGCATTTCGCCATCTGTGTAAGCGACCTCGAGGCCGCCGCCGAGTTCTACCAGAAGGTATTCGGGCTTGAGCGCGTGGGCGAGGAAACACTTGAAATGGGCTCGGGGGTCTATCTTAGCGACGGCGTGGTGAACCTGGCGCTGCTGAAGGGCTCGCCGGGCAGCGCGATGGACGGCTATGTGGGCTCGCATCATTTCGGCTTCATCGTCGAAGATTCCGAAGCGGCCGCCCAGGCCATCGAGCAGCATGGCGGCAAGTTCTTCTTCAGCCTGGGCGATCCCGAGAAGCACAATTTCGAGCAGAAGTTCAAAGACCCCGACGGCATTGTGTTTGATATTTCAAGCAAGGGCTGGCTGGGTTCTTCACGCGACTAATCCCTTGCCGGGCATAAGCCGCAGACCATCGCGGCCCGTCTCTTGATGTCAGGCACCGGGCTCCAGCAAGCCTGGCCGCAAAGGCCGGGCATGCTCAGTCCCTTAGCGGCTTGGCTTCATCGGGCCAGTCTTGAACCCCGCGGTAGCGCTCAAGCTCGGCGGCGACATCAATGCCGAAATCCGCCAAGGGACCGGCCAGGATCCGGGCATTCTGCTCCAGCACTTCCTGCGACGGCAGGCCAGAAGGCACGGCGACGATGACGCGGTTGCCGTCCATGCGCCCGCGCAGATTGAAGAAGGGACCGAACACGGCGGCATAGGTGGCCGACTCGCGATCGTACATCTGGCTTTGGGCAAAAGAATTGGCCACCAGTACGCCCCGGCTCGACAAAATGCCCTTGACCTGCTCCATGAATTCCACCGTAAGCAAGTGGGCGGGTATGTAGTCTATGTCGAAGGCATCGAGCATGACCATATCGTAGGTGGCGCCTTCGCGATGCGCCCGCTCGACGAACTCTCTGCCGTCTTGCACAAACACCCGCTGCCGCGGGCCCGGCTCGTAGCCGAAGTACCGCTGGGCCACTTTTACAACGGCCGGGTCTATCTCGACGCTGTCGATCACCGCGCCGGGCACGATGCGGGCCAGCGCGGTGGGCAGGGTTCCGCCCCCCAGCCCGATGATCAGGATGCGTTCGGGCGCAGGCTGCGCCAGCAGGGCGCCGGCCATCATGCGTGTGTACTCGAACACCATCGTATCGGGCTCGGCCAGGCGGAAACAGGTCTGGCGCCCGGTGGTGTCCATGGCGCCGAAGCTCATGCAGCGCTCGCCCTGGCGGTCGTAGACAACCACGGTGTCGAAGCGGGAGGGCTCTTCGCGGACCAGCCGCAAGCCGCTGTCCACATTCGAAGCGGGCGCAAGAAACTTGACGGCGGCCAGTGCAGCCAGCGCAATCACGGCAAGACCCGCAATAATCAGCCAGACCCGACGCCCCGCCGAAGCATTCATCAACAGCCTCCATACTTTGCGATATTGCCGACAATGGTAATCTCGATCCCGCGGCGATGCACCGCATTGATCGGCCCTATACTTCGATTTCCACCATCACTTCCCCCACGACCATGCTCGAAACCGTTTTTTCCTTTGCCGGGGGGCTCGGTCTTTTCCTGATAGGCATGATGCTGCTGTCGGAGGGTCTGGTGGCTTTTGCCGGGGGCTCTTTGCAAAGAGTGCTGCTGGCCATGACAGGCAGGCCCATCAAGGCATTTGCGTCGGGCGCGCTGCTTACCACGCTGGCCCAGTCGTCCACAGCCACCACCGTCACGCTCATAGGCTTCGTCAGCGCGGGGCTGATCACATTCACCCAGGCGATCGGCGTCGTCATCGGGGCCAGCTTCGGCAATACGGCTACGGGCTGGATCGTGGCCGGGCTCGGCCTGAAGGTCAGCCTGGGGCTGTATACGCTGCCCCTGATAGGCATAGGCGCGCTGCTGAAGCTGCTGGGCAAGGGCGCAACCAGCGATCTGGGCCGCGCGCTGGCGGGCTTCGGCATGCTGTTCCTGGGCCTGAGCACGCTGCAGGACGGCATGCAGGGGCTGGCCGGTTCGTTCAGCCTGGCCCACCTTCCCTCCGGCGGCTATGGCGCCCACCTGCTCATCATGCTGATCGGCGTGGCGCTGACCGCCGTGCTTCAATCGTCGACGGCCGCCATTGCCATGACCCTGACGGCGCTGGACGCCGGCGCCGTCAACTTCGACCAAGCCGCCGCCATGGTGGTGGGCGCGGCAATCGGCACGACGCTGACCGGGGCGCTGGTGGCCATAGGCGGCACCATCTATGCCAAGCGCACCGCGGTGGCCTACATTCTGTTCAACGTGGTCTCGGGGCTGATCGCCCTGTTGCTGCTGCCCTTTTTCCTGCCGGCCCTGTATGCCGTGGGGGCCAGCATGGACGTCGTTCCCGGCGCGCTGGCCCTGGCCGCCTTCCATAGTTCCTTCATGGCGCTTGGCGCCATTATCTTCCTGCCCTTCACCCGCCAGTTCGCGGCCCTGGTCCAGCGCCTGGTGCGCGGACGCGCCGCGCGGGTGGAGCATCACCTGGACTCCAGCCTGCTGGGCATGCCCACCGTGGCGCTCGAGGCCTCGCAACGCACGCTGCGGCAGATCGCCCTGAACCTCATACAGCTGTATCGCCAGGTACTGGACAAGGCCGTGCCCGGCTCGGCGCACGAAGACCTGGGCGAGATGAAGCAGGTGCTGGACGAGGCCTACGAGTTCGTCGCGCGCATACAGCTTCCCCCGAACGACGCGCATCTGAACGAGAGACGCAGCGCGCAACTGCATGCGGTGGACCACCTGCTGCGCCTGGGCAGCCGTATCTGGAATGTACTGGACAGCGATACCGACTTCGGCAGCCCGCAATATGACGACGCGGCAAAGCAGGCGCGGCGTGTTGCGGTGGTGGCGCAAGAGGGCCTGGGCGGCGACCGAACCCAAGCCGGCTGGACCGCGCAGCTCGAGGCAGGCTCGACAGCTCTTGCCGGCCGGCTGCGCGAAGCCCGGCGCGCACTGCTGGCCGAGCCTGTCGCCGAAGGCGAAGCCGGCCATACATTGCGCACGACTGAAATCTATCGATGGTTCGAGAGAACCGCGGCCCACATCTGGCGGGCCTGCCATTATCTGGCGCTAGCCGAGAACAGCGTGTCGGTACAGGCGGACCCGCCGCCGGCGGAAAGTGGCGAGGCCGCCCCAGCGGCGGCCGGCCCACTGGCGACCGGCGCAGGCGAAGCGATTCAAGGCGCGCACGACAGCCGCTGACGCATCGGCAGGCCCCGCGCCGAGGCTCCTCTCTTGAAGCCGCCGCCCCCAAGCGGACCACCAGCGCCCTATCTTGCGAGCTTCTCGATGTAAGCCAGCACATCGTCCAGGAACATGACGTCGGCATACTTCATCTGCATGTCGAGCAGGTTTACCTTGTGGCTGAGCGTGTTGCGGTCGAAGACGCATTCTTCGACCACGCATACGCCGTAGCCATTCATGAAGGCATCGGAAACACTGGCGCGGATGCAGCCGCTGGTCGAGTTGCCGCACACGATGATGGAGTCGGCCCGGAGCTGGGTAAGCCGCGCGCCCAGGGCCGTACCGAAGAAGGCGCTGGCCCGGGGCTTGGGAATGACCACTTCGGTGTCCAGGGCGGCCAGCTGCGAGAACAGGGAATAGTTCCACTCGGTCTCGTTGTTGCGCGGCCGTTCTCTTTTGGTGGAATAGATGCCCGGGCCGAAGGTGGGCTCGAGCTCGGCGCGCGTGGTGTGTAATACAGGAATGCCTGCGGTGCGCGCCGCCGCCATCAGCTTCTTCGTGGGTTCTATGGCGGCCCAGGCCGAAGGGCCGCATGTGGACGGAAAACGCTTTATCGCGTCTTTCAAGGGCTCTGCCCGGTCGCCGAATACGGCGTTGTAGTTGTCGATGCACAGCAGGGCCGGGCGCTCTCCCAGGCCGGCGAAGCCGCCGTAGTACGGGCTTATCTCGCGGATTTCGTCGTTGATCAGGTCTTCCCAGACATGAGGCCTTCTTGACCCACTTGCGATGGTTTGTGCGCTCATTTCGAGCCCTCCACGATGATCTGTTGATATAGGCCGCTCCATTTTTCCTGCTCGTCCAGGAACTTGTCCGGATCGACAAAACGCAGCGGCATCTGATTGAGCCGGGTTTCGGCTTTTCGGCTGACGGGCACGAAGTCTTTTGAAAGCAGGATGGGCTGGGCCTCGTTCAGCATGAAGTCAAAGAACAGTACGGCGGCATTGGGATGCGGCGCATTGCGCGCCACGCCGGCGCCATTGGCGCGCGCAACGGCCGGTTCGATCACGAACCAGTCCAGATCGGCGCCCTCTTTCTTCAGTTGCTCGGCCTTGTAGTTGTAGACGGTAAGCGCCAGCGGCACTTCTCCCATGGCCACCAGCTTGGCCAGCAAGGTGTTGCCTATGCGCGCCGAAAAGCCGTTCTTTTGCGCAATATCGCGAAATAGCTGCAGCCCTTTTTCCTCCCCGAGCTCGCTGACGACGCCGGCGAACCAGTCGTCGTTGGTGGCCTCTACGCCAAGCTTGCCCTTCCACTTCGGGTCGAGCAGGTCGGCATAGCCACGGGGCAGTTCGTCCTTCTTCACGAGCTTGGTGTTGTAGGCCAGGGCGTAGATGTTCAGCCGGGTGGCCGTCCATTCGCCGTGCGGGGTCAGGGCCTGGGGAATAAGCTGGGCCTGGTGGGGAGACCGGACGCGCTGCAGCAGGCCTTCGCGGTGCAGCGCCTCCATCTCGGGGCCGTTCGTTTCAATCACGTCGACCTCGAACCGGCGCCCGTTTGCTTCGGCCACGACACGCTGCAGGGTCTTGGTGGCGGACCCCCTCCAGCTGTGTACCTTGATGCCGTATTTCTTTTCAAAGGCCTGGGCTATGGCGGCGAAATCCTCGCTCTGCATCGAGGTATAGACCAGTAGCTCGCCCTCGGCGCGCGCCCCTTCGACGAGTCGCTCATGCCTGTCCGAGCCGTCGTAGAGCGCGGCCTGCTGCACCGCCGAGCCCGCGTCGGAGGGCCGGGCCGCAAGAGACGGAGCGGCCAGCACTCCCCATGCCACAAGAACGGACAACAAGGCCGGCAAACCGCGCATGCTCCTTCTCCCTCAATTCCTTTTGTTCTTTTATAAAGAACACCGTTCTGAAATTATGATTGAAGTCGAAGGTATCAGTTGTCGGCTCTTGCTGTCAATGAGGCCCTCAGCCGCCGGCAAGCAGCAGCATGGCCAAGGCGCCCGCGGCCAGCGACAACACGGCGGCGCCGCCGCGAATCCGTATAATCCTCATTGAACTGAGCGTTAAGCCTGCAGCGCCGCCTTTCCCCTTCTTCCTTCGCGTGGTAGCCGACATGTCCGATTCTCTTCAAAGCCCCTATAAGCGCACGCTGTACATCGGTTCGCTCGTGGTGCTGCTTTCCCTGGGGGTGCGCGCCACCTTCGGGCTGTTCATGCAACCCATGGGCACCGAACTGGGCTGGGGCCGCGACGTGTTCTCGCTGGCCTTCGCCATACAGAACCTGGTGTGGGGCGTGGGCGCCATCTTCATGGGCATTCTGGCCGATCGCGTGGGTTCGGGCCGGACCATCGCGATTTCGGCCCTGCTTTACGCCGTGGGCATGGCGGGCATGTATTTTTCGCATACCGAGATGCAGCTTTACCTGACCGCGGGCCTGATCGTGGGGCTGGGCCAGGCTGGCACCACCTTTCCGGTGATTCTGCCCGTGATTGCCCGCGTGGTGCCCCCGGCCTATCGCAGCACCGCCATGGGCGTGGCAAGCGCCGGCGGCTCGCTGGGCCAGTTCGTCATCGTGCCCACGGGTCAGGCGCTGATCACCGGCATGGACTGGACCGGAGCCTTGTGGATGCTTTCATTGTTCATCGCCCTGGTCATTCCCCTGGCGGCCTTCCTCAAGGGCCGGCCCAGCGCGCATGAGGGCACGCTTTCGCTGGGCGCAGCCGTTCGCCAGGCCCTGGCGCACAAGTCCTTCCACCTGCTGTTCTGGAGCTATTTCGTCTGCGGCTTCCATACGGCCTTCATCACCCTGCACCTGCCCGCCTTCCTGACCGACGGCGGCCTGAACGCCACCCATGGCGCCACGGCCATCGCTTTGATCGGCCTGTTCAATATCGTGGGCTGTTACTACGCCGGCAAGTTCGGCGAGAATTTCAGCAAAAAGACCTTGCTCGCCTGGGTGTATTTCCTGCGCGCCTTCGGCATCATCCTGTTGCTGGCCCTGCCGCTTACCCCGCTGCTCGTCTATGTATTCGCAGCCTGGATGGGCCTTTTCTGGCTGGGCACGGTGCCCCTCACGCAGGGCCTCATCGGCCAGATCTACGGCCTGCGCTATGCCGCCACGCTATCCGGCATTGCATTCCTGGGCCACCAGATAGGCAGCTTCATCGGCGTCTGGTGGGGCGGCTATGCCTACCAGACCACCGGCAGCTATACAATGGTGTGGTGGGTCAGCATTGCCCTGGCCGTCATCGCCGCTGTGCTTTGCCTGCCCATCAAGGAAAAACCGCTGGCCGCTCCGGCCGCGGCCTGAACGCCGGGTCCAAGCACCCGGCAGCCGAACCGCGCCGCGCAACAAGCACAGGCAGGCCTGGGCTTCCGCTTTTGGGTGTAATCGCCATGTCCCGCTCGCAAAGCTCTACGCACAACGAAGAAAAACCCCGCCGCGTCACCCGGGGACGCGTGGCGGGGCTGTTGCTGCTGGCCGTGGTGCTGGGCCTGGCCTTCATGGGCCACCTGACACCCGCCATGCGGGTGCAGTGGGCCAACTTCGTGTCGCTGTGCGGGTTCTAGGCACCCGCGGCCAAGCTGCTCTGCGCAGCGCCTGAATCAAGCCCCCGTCAGAAGCCCACCGTCAGACCCGCATAGTAGCGGCGGCCATCCAGGCGCTTGCCGTACATTTCGGTCTCGATCTTCTTGTCGAACACGTTATATATGCCGATGAAGCCGGTGGCGTTGCGATTGAAGCGGTAGCTGGCGCCGATATCGACCAGCGTGTACGAAGGCAGACGATCTTCGCCGCCGTCGATGGTGTCGCTCTTGAACTTCAACTTACCCCAGACATTCGTCTGACCCGAAGCCTTCCAGTTCAGGCCCAGGTTGAACATGTGCCGGGGCGTGTTGTTGAGGGGCCGGCCGGCATCCGCGCCGCTCTTGATCTCGCTGTCGGAGTACGTGTAGTTGGCGGTCAGCCGCACGTCGCCGATGGGCATGCCGAAGCTGGCCTCCACACCCTGCATCACGGCCGAATCCAGGTTGATGTACTGCTGGATGCTGTAGCGGGTCTCGCCGTTGTAGGTGCAGCTTGGCGGGTCGCCGGCCGGCGTATTGCATATGTAGTGCTTGTCGATCTTGTTCTTGAAGCGGGTGTGGTAGGCCATCAGGCCGAAGTCCGTTTCATTGGGGCCCGACCACGCAAAACCCAACTCGTAGTTTGTGCTTTCCTCGGGCTGAAGATCGTTGTTGCCCATGTCCCACGAGCGCCCACGGCCCGCCTGCTCGACGATGTTTTCGTCGGCCTGCTTCAGGGTGGGCGTCTTGAAGCCGCCGCTGACGCCGCCCTTCAGCACCAGGCTGTCGCTTGCGTGATACACGCCGTACAGCCGCGGAGTAACGTGCGTGCCGTAGTGCTCGTTCTTGTCCAGGCGCACACCGCCCGTCAGGGCAAAGTTCTCGGTCAGGTTGTATTCGTCCTCGGCGAATACGGCCGCCTGCCAGCGGGAAAGATCCACCGACTTCGAGCCGGGAAAGCGGTCGGCGTCATGCAGGGTCTCTTCCTGCTTGTACTCGGCGCCCACGGAAAGCATGTGCGACGTGAACGGAATGACCGACCTGGTATTGAAGATGGTGGACTTGTACTCGGATTCATTGGTGCTGTTGACGATGTTGACGTCTTCGCTGAGCACATAGGTCTTGGTGCTGGCGTTATTGCCCCACTTCCAGTCATGGGTCAGGCCATAGTGCACCCGCTTGTTGTCCATGTCCATGGGGCCGCCCGATATCTCGCTGCGAAGGTTGTCGGTGGTGGTCACGCCCCCTTCGAACTGCAGACTGTGCTTGTCCGTCAGCAACCAGTCTATCCGCGCGTTGTTCGATGTCATGCGCTGCTGCGCATAGCCCGATTCGATCTCGTCCTCTTCGCGTCCGAAATGCGAGCCGTACACCGTCAGGCCCAGCCGGTTCTGTACCAGCGGGCCGCTGAGGTAATAGCGCCCCTGGTATGAATTGCCGGCGTAGGAATGCGCCTGCAGCGTCGTATCGACTGTGAAGCTGCCCGTCCAGGTATCGGATACCTTCTTGGTAATGACGTTGATCACCCCGCCCAGGGCGCTGGAGCCGTACAGCGACGACATCGGCCCCCGGATCACCTCGATGCGCTCGATGGCCGACATGGGGGGCAGCCAATTGACCTGGGCGCCGCCGCCAAAGCCGTTGTAATAGGCCTCAGAGGACGAGCCCAGCGGCTTGCCGTCGACCAGGAACAGCACGTACGATTCGCCCAGGCCGCGTATGTTCACCTGCGTGCTTTCGAGCTTGCCGCCCGCTCCGCCTTCGATGGACACGCCCGGCACGTCCTGCAGGGCGTCGGTGATGTTGCGGTAGGCCTTGCCCTCGAGCTCTTCCTTGGGAATGACCGTGATGGTGGCGGGCGCATCGGCAATCATCTGCTCGAAGCCTGAAGCCGTGACCACGACGTTGGGCAGGACGGTAACTTCTTCACCTGCCGCCGAGGCAGGCAGCGCCATCGCGGCAAGCGCGGCGATGGTGGCGTATGCAAGACGATGGCGCCTGGGCAGCGTGGCCGCATGGCGGATCGATGAACGAACGAGCATGATTCCCCTTTTACTTTTTTAACGAGTCAAGACATCGCACTCAAACAATACAAATGCGAATCAGTCTTATTATTTGTTGAAGCCAGGGGATTGTAAGGAGTGACTCTGACCAAAGTCTGACGTACGCCATCCGGCACGCGGGGGGCATGCGCGCGCATCCGCGCCTTGCGGGCAAAGGCCGAGACACCCTTGCCGGCAAAGGCCGGGACACGTCAGGCGCTGATGAAACTCAGGCGGATCACACAGGGGCCGGCGCTGATGAACCGCACTTCGCCGCCCGCATTGCGCATGACACGTCGCACGATGGCCAGGCCCAGCCCCGAGCCGGCGCTGCCCTGCCTGCCCTTGCGAAAGCGGCGGAACAATACTTCTTGCGATTCCAGGGCGACGCCCTCGCCCTCGTCGGAGACATCCAGGGTAAGGACGCCGTTTTGTGCCGGCGCCAGATTCACCCGCACGGTGCCTGCGCCATGAAACAGCGCATTCTCGATCACATTGCGTATGGCCTCGCGAAGCTGGTCGGAATCGCCGCTGACCCAGGCCTGTTCGGCCTCGATCACAACCTCCACCGCGCGCCCGCGATCATCGAACAGCGGCAGCAGTCCGGTCACCGCTTCGCGCACCGTGCGCGGCAAAGGCGTGCGATGTGTGTCCGGCTGTGCTTGCGCCTGTCCGCGGTCGGCGCGGGCCAGAAGCAGAAGCTGGTTCACGAGCTTGCAGGTCTGGGCGACATCGGCCTGGACGGCCGCCCAATCGACCTTGCCCTCGCGGCGAAACTTCTGCAGCCTCAGGCTCAACACGGTCAATGGGGTGCGCAGCTCGTGCGCGGCGTCGGCGACGATGTGCTGTTCATATTCATAGGCCTGGGAAAGCCTGTCCAGGCCATCGTTGGCGGCCTTGGCCAAAGGCAAAACCTCGCGCGGAAGCTTGTCCAGCGGAATGCGCCGGCCCGGTTCATCGGGGCCGATGTCGGCGGCCAAGCGGGCCGCCTGCCTGACCGGGCGCAGGGTCCAGTGCAGCAGGCCCAGAACCAGCACCAGTCCCAGCAAACAGAAAGGCAGGAGCACGACCAGGCCCTGCCGCACCCGGGCCTGCAGGAAATCGTCGATCATGCGGCTTTCAAGGCGGTCTTCCTTGGCGACCATGAGCGTGGAGCCGTCGGCCAGCCGAACCGGCACGCTGATGACGCGGCCGCTGTTCATGGCCCAGCGAAAGCTGCCTACTTCTTCCGCAAAGGTGCCGCTCTTGAGACGGCGCGGCCGCTTAAGATTGCTCGAATACCACTGCATTTTGCCGTCCGGGTCATAGAGCGTGTAGGAAAGCTCGCCGCCCGCATGTGTCAGGGGCAACTGGTCGAGCTCGCCTTGCATCGCCAGGCTTGCGGCGATCTCTTGCGCATGGATGTACACCATGCCCCGGCGCAATTGGTCGCGTGTATCGAACAAGTGGTACGCCAACACGCCAAAGCCCAGCAGAAAGGCCGCCAGCAGCGAAACCAGCACCCGGCATCGCAAGCTATGGCTGCACATGCTGGCTCGCTTCGGCAACCAGGCGGTACCCAAGGCCCCGGACGGTGTCTATGCGGACGCTGGCGCCCGCGGACTCGAGCTTGCGCCGCAGACGGGACACCAGCGCTTCGATGGCATTGAGCGTGACGCCCTCGCTATGGGCGTAAAGGCGTTCTTCGAGCACGTCCTTGATGACCAGGCGAGGCGCCGAACGCAGCAATTCTTCGAGCATCATGGCCTCGCGGCGTGGCAAATGCAGCACTTTTCCCGCTATGGTCACATGCCTGGACTCGGGTTCGTAAGACAGATTGCCCTGCGCGAGCGCAATGAAGCCGTGAGAAGAACGCCGCAGTACTGCGCGGATGCGCGCCTCGAGCTCGGCGACTTCCACCGGCTTGAGCACATAGTCGTCCGCGCCGGCATTCAGGCCGGCGATCTTGCTTTCGAGCGCATCGCGGGCCGTCAGCACGATGCAAGGCACCGGCCCGTTGCGGCTGGCATTGCGCGCCGACAGCACGTCGATGCCGTCCATGTCGGGCAAGCCCATATCCAGCACCATGGCGTCGTAGCGGGACATTTCCAGGGCGTCCAGGGCCTGCCTGCCGGTGCTTGCCTGGTCCACGACAAAGCCGCAGCGCTCCATGTGCTCGCCCAGCAGACCTCGCAAGGGGCCGTGATCATCGACTATGAGAAGTTTCATGGGGATAGACAGCGATGTTGGCAATGCCCCACGTCAGGCAGCCATCAGGAAAAAAGGGCATTATATGCGCGAAAATGAAATTGATAGGCGTTCGCATTTGAATATGAGCATAAAGAAATCCACTGGTTCAGGCAACAAGCCGTCGCCGGCACAGCATCGCTGGAACGTGGCGTCGCGCACCTTGCTGGCCGTCGCGGGCGGCTACGCCATTACCGCCATGGCCACGGCCAGCCTGGGCGTTGCACTGCCCCTGCCCCGCGCGCAGGCGGTCATGGCGGCCACGCTGTTTTCATTCGCCCTGTACTGCGCACTGGTCATCTGGGCCTACAGCGCGGCAACGGCGCGCCGGGCCTGGTCGGTGGCCGCCGTACTGGCCGCCCTGCCGGCGGCCCATCTGGCTTTCAGGTGGGTGGCGGCATGAACGGGCTCGGATTCCGCCAGGCCAACTCCTGGCTGCACACCTGGTCGGGCCTGTTGCTGGGCTGGCTGCTGTATGCGGTTTTCGTCACGGGCGCATTGAGCTTTTTCCGCGACGAGATCAGTTTCTGGATGCAGCCCGCCCAGCATGCATCGGTGGCCCACGCCGAGGCGCCGCAGCGGGCCATCGACACCATGCAGGCCATGGCGCCCGATGCATCGCTGTGGTCCATTACCCTGCCCGGCCCACGCAACCCCACCACCCAGGTGCGCTGGTTCGAACAGGGCGAGCGCCGCAGCAAGTTCGGCGGACAAAGCGTGGTGCTGGACGGCACCACCGCCCAGCCCTTGCAGGAGCGCGCCTCGCGCGGGGGCGATTTCCTGTACCGCTTCCATTTCGAGCTGTACGGCATGCCGCGCATACTGGCGCGATGGATAGTGGGTATTGCCACGATGATGATGCTGGTGGCGATCATCAGCGGCGTCATCACGCACAAGAAGATCTTCGTCGACTTCTTCACCTTCCGCCCGCGCAAGGGGCAGCGGTCATGGATGGACGTGCATAACGCGCTGGCCGTGCTGGCCCTGCCCTTTCATTTAATGATCACCTACAGTGGGCTGTTGCTGCTGATGTTCATGCTGATGCCCTGGGGCGTGGACAGCGCCTATGGGGGCGACAGGCAGGCCTTCTTCTCCGAACGCGGCAACCGTGCAGCCGCCAGCACGCAGGCCCCGGCCGCCGACAAGGTTCCGGCGGCCCTCACGGCCATCGCCCCCCTGGTCCGGCAGGCGCAGGCCAGGTGGCCCAGCGGCGTGGAGCAGATCACGGTGACCGACCCCGGCACAAGCCTCGCCACCATCGAGCTGCGCGAACGCGGCGCCAGCAGCCTGCTGGACCGGGGCCGCAGCGGCCGCATGCTGTTCGACGGCGCCAGCGGCGCATTGCTGGAATCGCCCGAACAGGTCAGGCCCGACGCGTTCTCGGCCATCTACAACGTTTTCTCCAGCCTGCACCTGCTGCGCTTTGCCGACAGCTGGCTGCGCTGGCTGTTCTTCATCGGCGGTGTGCTGGGCTCGGCCATGGTCGCCTCGGGCATGGTCCTGTGGGTGGTCAAGCGCCTGCCCCAGCGCCGCAAGCAGGGCAGCCATCTTGGCCACCGCCTGGTCGAAAGCCTTAACGTCGCCGGCATCGCGGGGCTGCCCCTTGCGATAGCCGCCTATTTCTGGGCCAACCGGCTTCTGCCCGTGCCGCTGCAGGCGCGCGCCGACTGGGAGATCGATGCGTTCTTCATCGCGTGGCTGGCCTGCCTGGCGCATGCCTGCTTCAGGCCGCATCGCAAAGCCTGGAAGGAACAGCTCGGCGCCCTCGCCCTACTGCTGGCGCTGCTGCCCCTGCACGACCTGCTGCGGGGCGGAGGCGGGCTGCTGGCCGCAGTGTCGCACGGCAGCTGGGTGGCCGCCGGCATGGACCTCGCGCTGCTGGCCTTTGCCGCCCTGTCGGCCGCCGGCGTCTATTTCTTGAGGCCCGTCCAGGCAAAATCGGGCAAGCGCGCCTCAGCCCCGGCCGAAGGCATCGAGGGAGTGTCGCCATGAACTGGACCAGTCTTGCCCTGGAGTTCTGCGGCCTGGCACTGCTGGCTCTGAGCATGGCGCGGCATCATGAACAGGTCTTCGGCGACCGGCCGGCACTGGTCCGGCCCGCCGTGGCGGTCGCCTTGGGCTGGCTGCTGCTGATCCTCTCCACGCTGCCGCCCATCGCCCGCCACGGAACGTCCATAGGGCTGGCCGTCTGGGTGGGCGAACTGACCCTCGCCGCCTTTGCCGTTCTGCTGCTGCATACTTATGCGCCACGGTTCGTACCGCCCCTGCTGGCGGCCGCGGCTGTCTCGGTGCCCGCCTGGCTGCTGATCGCAGGCTAGAAGGCGCCGGCAGGGCAAGCAGGCGCGCACGCCTCGACAGGCACAAGCGCGTACATGCCGGCAGCGCGGTTCAGCAATTTGTCAGTATCAAGCCGCCTTCTTGGCGGCTTTCTCGTAGAATAGGCCGCTTTGCTGTCAGCGGACTTGATTCATGAACGCCAACCGTCAAGGCTCTATGGTTTTCGTACTGGGCATGCTCGCCGCCACCGGCCCGATGGCGATCGACATGTATCTGCCCAGCATTCCGTCCATGGCGGCTTCGCTCGATGCCGACGAAGGCGCCGTTCAACTGACGCTGATGACCTTCTTCGTGGGGCTGATGCTGGGCCAGCTGGCCTACGGCCCGCTGTCGGACAAATTCGGCCGCAAGTCCCTGTCCTACCTGGGCCTGGGCATTTTCACCCTGGGCTCCCTGGCCTGCGCATGGACAGAAACCATCGCCCAGCTTCAATGGCTGAGATTCCTGCAGGGCATAGGCGGATCGATCGGCATGGTGATCGCTTTCGCGGTGATCAAAGACCATTTTTCGGGGCCCGCCGTGGGGAAGATGATGTCGCTGGTGCTTGCGGTGCTGGGCATTACGCCGGTGCTTGCGCCCCTGGTGGGCGACTTCCTGCACAACCTCGGCTCATGGCGCACCATATTCTGGTTCCTGGCCGCGTACGGCGTCGTGCTTGCGCTGATGATCGCCGCGCTACTGCCCGAGACGCGCCTGGCCGCCGACCGGAAGGCCTTTGAGCTGGGGCGTACGCTTCATACCTACGGCCGCATCTTCGTCGACAAGCGCTTCATGCCCTTCACCCTGGCGCTATGCACGGCCCAGGCCGGCTTCTTCGCCTATATCGCCGGCTCGGCCAGCGTGTTCATCTCGGAGCATGGGCTCTCGCCCACACAGTTCAGCCTGATATTCGGGGTGAATGCCATCGCGCTGATGGCGGCCGCCCTGATCAACCCGCGCCTGCACCGGCGCATCGGCGCGCTGGCCACCTTCCGGCGCCTGGTCGTGGCGTATTTCGCGGTGCTGGCGCTATTGCTGGCCTATCTGCTGCTGGGCGGCACGAGTGTCGCCGTATGGAGCGTGGGCCTGTTCCTGGCCGTGGCCTCGCTGGGCTTTCTCATGCCCACCGGCAGCCAGCTGGCCCTGGCGCAGCAAGGCCGTTACGCGGGCACCGCCTCGGCCCTGATGGGCTCCATGCAGTTTGGCTCGGGCGCGCTGATATCGGGCGTGTCGGGCGCCCTGGCCCATTATGGAGGGCTGGGCCTGACGGCGATCATGGCCGCATGCGCTCTGGCTTCGGTGCTGATCTGCGTGTTGTGGTTTCCGAAAAAGGCCGAAATGCCGGCGCATTGAAGTTCAATGCGCCGAGGCGCCGGCCTGCACTCCGGTCAGTGCTTCGTAGCGTGCGACGAAATCGGGATCGCGCTGCCGCAGGTCTTCATGGCCCACCCTGCCAGTGCGCCGCATGTAGTCGTACGCAAAGGAAACCGGATCCATGGACATTTTGTCCTGCACGTTTTCATACCAGTCGAGGCTGCGCGCGGCGGCTTCCTGAAAGTCGGCCGACGAGGTGCGCCGGGCCCGCTCGAAAGCGTCAAAGGCGGCGGGCACATCGTTTCCGCAGGCTGAAAAGGCCTCGTGCAGGGCGATGGCATCCTGCATGGCCATACGCGTTCCCGAACCCAGCGAGAAGTGCACGGTGCGCAATGCATCGCCCAGCAGGACGATGTTGCGATGGCTCCATTTTTCATTGCTGACGATGTCGGCCGAGAACCAGATGGAACGGTTGGACAGCAGGCCGTTGGAGCCCAGTTCGGGCTGGAACACCTTCTCGCAGTAACGGCGGCTCTCTTCGTCGGACATGGTGTCCAGGCCCGCACGGCGCCAGGTGTCGGGGTCGACCTCTATCAGGAAGGTGCTGAGATCCTTGCTGTACTGGTAGGAATGGGCAATGAACACCCCGTGCTCGGTCTGGCGGAATATCAGCGACACCGGATGAAACAGCTGGCGCGTGCCGTACCAGGCGAACATATTGCGGCGCCGCTCGAAGCGTGGCTTGAAATGCCCGGCAAACTGCGTGCGCAGCGCGCTTTTTCCGCCATCGGCCGCCACGATCAAATCTGCATCGCCCAGTTGCGCAACATCATCGATGCGGGTGTCGAAGACAAACTCGACACCGGCCTCGATGCATTCCTCGCGCAGCACCCTCAGGAGCTCGATGCGCGCGACGCGTGAGAAATGATTGTTGCGCAACTGTACGTGGACGCCATTATGGACGACCTCCATGTAGTCGCATCGCTCGTGGCCCGCGGTGAACTTCTTGAAGAAGGCCTCGTCGGCGCGCTTCAGGAAGCCCAGCGCCACATCCGAGAAAACCACGCCCCACCCGTAGGTGGCGCCTGCGGGGTTTTGCTCGTACACCGTGATTTCATGGCGCGGTTCGTGTTTTTTCATCAGGAGTGAAAAATACATTCCTGCGGGACCACCGCCTGCGACTGCGATTTTCATGGCTATCCTTTCAGAGGGCATTGCGACGCATATGCGTCATGATGAGCCTTGAGCACGACGCTCTGATGTTCGAAACCCACCTTGCCGTCTCCCTTGCTGACGACTTTCCAGATGCTGTAGTCCTGGATGGGAAAGCCGTTGCGCTCGAAGGTGACTTCGCCGCGCGGGGAATCCAGCTTCAGCGCCCGCATGGCTTGCATCAGCGCCTTGCCGTCCTTGGCCGCGGCGGGCGACGCCTTGATCGCCTCGTCGATGATCGACGCGGCATCGTAGCCTTGCAGGGCATAGTTGGACGGCGTGCGCTGGTACTTGGCCTGGAACGACTTGATGAATTTCTGCGACTGCGGGTTGGTGGCGCCCGATACCCAATGCGCGCTGACCAGGGATCCGACGGCCGCATCGCGAATGGCCGGCACCGTGATGTCGTCAACGGTGAACGACGACAGGAGCGGGTATTTGTCCATCATGCCGGCTTGGGAATATTGCTTGATGAAGTTGATGCCCATGGCGCCCGGCAGGAACGCATAGACGGCGTCCGGATCGGCAGCCGACACCTGGGTGATCTCGGCGGCAAAGTCGTTCTGGCCCAGCCCCGGGTAGATTTCATCCGCCAGCTGCCCTTTGTAGAAGCGCTTGAAACCCGCCACGGCGTCTTTGCCGGCCTGGTAGTTGGGCGCTATGACGACGACATTCTTGTAGCCCCTGTTCTGGGCTTCCTGGCCCGCAGCTTCGTGGGCACCGTCGTTCTGGAAGGCGGTGGAGATGAACCACGGCGAGCACTGCGCGCCCGCGAAAGGCGAAGGGCCGCCGTTGGTGCCGATGAGCGGCACTTCAGCCTTGGTGACATAGGGCAGGACGGCGTTGATGACGTTCGAGGCCGTCATGCCGACGACGATGTCGACGTCCTCTCTTTCGACCAGCTCTCTGGCGACCTGCAGGCCGACTTCCGGCTTGCTCTGGGCGTCCACGCGCACCACCTCCACCTTCTGGCCGCCGAGCATCCCGTCGCCCTCTGCCACGCGCAGCATGAAGCCGTCGTATTGGTCGGCGCCCAATGCGGCCAGCACGCCGCTCATGGCCCCGATGTGCCCGATCTTCAATTGGGCGTTGGCTGCCGTGGCCGCCATCAGCGCCATGGCGCCGACCGCCAGGCTCAAATTCGTTTTGCTCAGTAGTTTCATATCTGTCTCCTTGTTTTATGAATGGCCTTCAGGACGAGCTCCGGGCTTTCCCGGTGTCTTCGCCGGCCAGTATTTCGGCAATCTGCTTCTTCATTGCCGGCTTGTCGACCTTGCCAACCCTTGTCACGGGGAACTCCTCGACAACTTCGACTCTTTCGGGGCACTTGAACTTCGCCAGGCCCTGCGATACCAGGAAATCGGCCAGCTCGCCCACGCTCGGCGCGGCCTCGCCTGGTTGGGGAATGATGAATATGCAGCCCTTTTCGCCATAGACCGGATCTGGCATGGCAATGAGCTTGGCGTCCAGGACAGCGGGGTGCTTGCTGACGAACTCTTCCACCTCTTCGCAGCCGATCTTCTCGCCGCCGCGATTGATGTTGTCCCGCAGACGGCCTTCGAAGCGGTAATAGGTCTTGCCGTCGATGACATGGGCCGAGACGATGTCGCCGGTGCGGCAGAAGCCGTCGGACGTGAGCGCAGCAAGGTTGGCTTCCGGCGCCTTGAAGTAGCCGCGCAAGGAAGAAGGCCCCCGAAAGCAGAGTTCGCCCATTTGGCCCGGAGGAACAGGAGTTTCCGATTCTGGAGCCAACACCCGGATCTCGTCGAACGGGCAGCCGGACGCACCATTCGTGCCGTGGCGCACGCGCTCGGGCATGGAGGGGCCCGACCCCAGCAGCAGCCCCTCGGTGATCCCGAACAGATTGCTGCAGGGCACATTGATCTTGGCTTCGAGCATGTCCGCGCGAGTCATGGTGAAGAACAGCTTCAGGCTCGACAGGTCGTGCTTGTGCAGGTCGGGGTAGGCCATGATCTGCGGCGCGATCGGGCCGATGGACGCAATGTGGGAAACCCGGTGCGTCTCGACCAGCGTGAGCATGCGCGCAATGTCCACCCCCGGCATGAGGATGGTGCTGCGGCCCAGAACGAACGTGGGCATCAGGGCATACAGCTGGCCCGCGTTGTGCATGAGGGGCAGCGCCCACAGGAAAACGCTGTTTTCGTCCATCTCGTAGTTGCGCGCGCAGAATGCGGCGTGGGAAAGATACTCTCCGTGGAAGCGGGGAATGATCTTGGGCACGCCGGTGGTTCCGCCGGACAGCTGGAAGCTCAGCACGTCCGCGGGCGAGATGCGAACCTGGGCCAGCCGCGCCCGGGCGGAGGCGGCGTCATGGGTTTCGATCAACGACATGATCGTGGCGCCCGGCTCGGGCGCGCGCGAACCCGAGAAGACCAGATGCTGGATCTGGTGCGCATCGGCCATCGACTGGGCAAAACCCACCATGTCGAAGCTGCCGGGTGTATCGGACTGGACGAAATAGCCCCTTGCCTGGCTCAGCCGCGCCAGCTGGCCGATCTCGACTTCGCGGTATTGCGGAATGGCGCACACGGGAACGATGCCCGCCTTGAAGCAGGCGACCACCGCCAGGGCCGTCTCGATGTTGTTTCCCATCTGGAAGATGGCCCGATCGGCCGGCCGCAGGCCCAGGTCGAGCAGCGCCGCGGCCAGGCGGTCGGTCAGTTCGTCGAGCTCGCCGAACGTGACGCTGCCGCTGTCGGTAAGCAAGGCCATCTTGTCGGAAAGTCGGGCGGCGGTTTGCCGCAGCATGTCGCCGACCGTTACGTCCATCCATGCCCCGTTGGCAAGATATTCGCTTGCACGTCCGGGCTCTTCATATTGGACGCCGTCGATGCGATTCATCGGTCCGGTCATTGCTCTGTCTCCTTTTATTTGTCGTTGGCCCAGGCGCCGCACTATACGAAACCGCGGCTGGCCAGCCAGTCGGCCATGTGCCGGGCCGCCGCCAGCCGGCCCGAGTCTTCTTCGCCTGGAACCGGGCGGCCGTGGTGGTCTCCGCGCACACGGACATGC
This sequence comes from Pusillimonas noertemannii, assembly GCF_003096595.1. Taxonomy (GTDB): domain Bacteria; phylum Pseudomonadota; class Gammaproteobacteria; order Burkholderiales; family Burkholderiaceae_B; genus Pusillimonas; species Pusillimonas noertemannii. The sequence goes on from NZ_QEKO01000002.1 coordinate 436,477, forward strand.
TGTTTGTCGCTTGCCCCGATCCACGAGAAGATCTCCTGGACCTGGAGCGGGAAGGTGGTTTGATCGCCGGTGTACTCGATCAGCAGCGCGGGCATCGTCACCGAAGGCGCGGTGTTTTCGAGCGCCGCATGCGACGAGACACCCGACCACGTGGACAGCCATGACTCAGGCGAACACAGACGGCCGAAGCCCACGGCGCCGTAGTTCGACACCAGCGGATCGGCGCCCCAGATGGAACCCGGCGCGCGGTCCGAAGGATCGAGGCTGAGGTCCAGGCAGCGCAGGTCGGCATCGGTGCGCCAGACGGTCATGATCGGCGTATGGGCAGCCTGCAGGCGCACGGCGCGATCGCTTTCGCCCTCTTTCACCCGCCGGCGCGCCGATTGCCGGCGTTCGATCAACCCCCGGGCGAGTTCATCAAGGCGTTCGACCCGGGCGCGCTGCGCCTTGCGGTAGCGTTGGATGAAGTCATCGGCATAGCGTGATTCCCCGGGCGCCGCGACGTAGCCGTTGTCCGGGTTGAACGGATCGAGCCCGGAGTCGACCGACAAGGCGTCGTGCTCATCACTCACCGAGGGGTCGATGCAGCCCATGAGCAGCCGCCCCTGCCCGGGATGGGGGGCCAGATAGATCATGCCGTCCACCTGCGGCATGCTTGTGCCGGCGAACCCGGTGGGCTTGCCCACCACCGATTTTGCCAGCCGCTGCTCTGGCGCCAGCGACGACTGCTGAATGTAGTAGCTGTAAACGCCGGATCCGCCCGAATTGCCGATGAGGACGATTTTCTCGAAACCCCGGCCACGCAGGAAATCAATGCCCGCGGCTGCGTCCACGACCGCCTGCTCGTGCTCCAGCCGCAGGTCGTTGCCGATGGAGCGCGCACCTTGCGTCCAGACCGCCATGCCGCACTCGAGCAGGGCCGGCACCAGGTAATGCGCGCCGAAATATTCGCGGGGGTGCATCAGGCAGGCGACGTTGCGGGGCCGGCCCCGGACATAAAGCGTACCCAGCACGGCAGCGCCGTCCTGCGTCCGTAGAGTGAATGCCCTGGTTTCCGTGTCGGCGGGCGGAGACTGTGGATACCAGTCGATACCCAGGGAAGGCCGTTGGCTTTTGCGCGGTTCAGTCATGATGAGGTCCGTTGCGTTCTGACAGGGCTGGCTTTGACGCTTACTCGGGCGCGATCCGCACTTTGTCGCGGTCGAAGCACTCGATCCGGCCATGCAGGCCGCCGGTGAAGAGCCCATACCAGATGGCCGGCTTCAGGTTCAGGGTTTTGCGCTTGAACTCCAGGACGTCCTGCGCCTCGATGAGCAGATAGTTGCGTCCCGCCGGGCTGACCTTGCAATCGCTTCGGCCGCGGGCGTCTTCGACCAGCGAGGCGAACTCGGGTACGTCGAGAACATACAGGCGAACCGCCGGGCGCGCCGATGCCGCGGATCCGCCGAGCTCGGCTTCCAGCAAGCTGGCCTTCTTGTTCCATACCGCGTCGATGGACGGCTGTTCGGCCTTCGGCTCGCCCCCTTCGGCCTCGAGCCGGATGGCCGCCTCGAGCGTCAGCGCGGCGTCCGTTGCGTCGATCTCGTCCACGGGCCGCAGCTTGCGCGTGATTTCAATGAAGTAGCCGTTCGGGTCGCGAAAGTAGATCGATTCGATGACTTCGTGCGCGGTGGTGGACGAAACTTCGACGCCCTTGCCTTCAAGTTTTTCCTTCCAGGCCAGAAGTTCTTCTTTGGTGTCCACCAGCCAGGAAGTATGCGTGGCGTCGAACAGGTGGTCGGAGGGCACGGGCGGCTGGCCAGGCCTGTCTTTCATACCCTCAGGCTCTTTGCTGCCCAGGTAATAGAAGAAGGCGATGGTGCTGCCCTTGCCGCTGTCGAAGAAGAAATGCAGGAAGTCGGGATGCGTGGCCGGCCCCCAGCCGCGCGCCGAAATCGTGTGGATGAGCGGCAGGCCGAGCGTATCGCGATAGAACTCGACGGTTTCCTTCAGTTTCCAGGTTGGCCGCGCGGTGTGGTCAACGCCGTGGAGCCGAAGCTCGGCAAGAGTGTCATGACTGGTCACGGTAGTCTCCTTGGCAATTTGAAGAAGCGCCTTGAAGGCCGGCTGTCGTTTCGCGGGCCTACCAAGGCTTTTCATTCGCTGTTTATATACATAATAGACTAAAAACTGACACATGCGTCAAATAAATTGCAAAATTCTTGAAATCAGCCATGTTTCGCCTAATGCGAAATGGCCGGGCGCGTACGGTGAATGGGGATTTTTCCTATGAAAAACAAAGGACATGAAGCTTTTCAACGATTATTCATAATTCGTCGAAAAACTGACGCATGTGTTAGAGTACGGTTTTGCGGGATGAAATCGGCATGGCAAGGAAAACGGCAAAAATCAATGTGGTTCCCCAGGCGATACTGGAAACCGCTTCGAACCTGTTCATCAGGCGCGGCTACGAAGGAACCACCATGCAGGACATCGCCCTGGAACTGGGCATTTCCCGCTCCGCCCTTTATTACTACTTCAAGAACAAAGAAGAGATTCTCGCCAGCCTCACCGAAGGGCTGACCATCGCCGCCCAGCAATTGGCTTCGCAGGTGGTCGAACAAGGCAAGGCGCCCGAAGAAGCGCTGCGCGAACTGGTTCACCAGCATGCCAGGCTCATCCTGTTCCGCCCCGTCCAGTTCAGGGTGGTGGAACGGGCCGAAGGCTCGCTGCCCGAAGCGCAGCAAAAAATCGCCGAGTCGGCCCGCCGCATACTGCTGCAGAAATTCACCGAAGTCATTCAGCGCGGCATAGACAATGGCCGCTTTCGCCTGGTCAATGCCAAGATGGCGGCATTCGCCATCATCGGCATGTGCAACTGGACGGCCTGGTGGTTCAAGGCCGATGGTGCCAAAACCGCCGAGGAAGTCGCTGACATGCTGGCCGACTTCAGCCTGCACGCCCTCGAGCGCGGCGAAGTGAAAAAGGGCATGAAAGTCGGCGTGGACGAATCATTGCGCATGCTCGAAGAAAACCTCAGCCAGTTGAAAGAAGTCATCGATTCCCAAGGGCGGATTCGGGAATAAACGGCAAGGCGGCAACGCATTCGGACGGATAGCCACAACGGCGAGCGCCAAACCGAATAAACTGTCGCATCGCCGCCCATCAACAGCCCAGGACGCCCCATGAGTTTTGCCGCGCTCGGATCGCTTCTTGTCGCCATCTTCATGCAGCTCGTGGGCGGCTATGTCAATCGCAGGATTCCCCTTCTTTCCCGCTACAACATTCCCGACCCCATCACCGGCGGCCTGATCTTCGCCGTGCTGGCTTCGCTGGCGCTCGAGTTCTTCGACTTCCATATTGTGTTCGACCAGTCGATCAAGCCTTTGCTGCTGCTGATGTTCTTTGCCGGCGTTGGCCTGTGCGCCGACCTGCGCATGCTCAAGCGGGGCGGCAAGGCGCTGCCCATTTTTCTGGCGCTGCTGCTGCCTTTCATCCTTATCCAGAACCTGACGGGCGTGGCCATGGCCCGGCTGCTCGACCTGCACCCTGTTTTCGGGCTGGTGGCCGGCTCCATCACCCTGACAGGCGGGCACGGCACGGCGGCGGCCTACACCGACGGCTTCGCCCAGATCAACAACCTTCAGATGGTGGTCGAGCTGGGCATGATGCTGGCCACGGTGGGCCTGGTCGTCGGGGGCATCATCGGCGGGCCGGTGGCGCAGTACCTGATCAAGCGGCATGGCCTGCGCTCGGCGGCCGAAGAAGCCGCCGAAACCCATGTTTTCCATGAATCGCCCGCGCCCATAACCACCCACTCCGTGCTGGTGGCGCTGGCGGGCGTGCTTACCGCGGTGATAGGCGGGCAATGGCTGGCGGCGCTGTTCTCGGACATTCCGGTGACCGTGCCCGAGTTCCTCTGGTGCATGGTGCTGGGCATTGCCATCCGCAACCTGCTGCCCGTCGCGGGCATCCAGGTCGATGACAGGCCGGCCGAGATCATCTCCAGCGTATCGCTTTCGCTGTTCCTGGTCATGACGATGATGGCGCTTGACCTGCTCGACGTAGCCCGGTCGGCCGGGCCCTTCCTGCTGATCGTGCTGGTGCAGGTGATCGTGGTCATTGTCTACGCCCTGCTGGTGTGCTTCCGTTTCATGGGACGCGACTATGAGGCCTCGGTCACCACGGCGGCCTTCCTGGGTTTCAGCATGGGCACCACCGCCACGGCAATGGCCAATATGCAGGCCATCGCAGCCAAGCACGGGCCCGCCCCCACCAGCTTCCTCATCGTGCCGCTTGCCGGGGCGTTCTTCGTGGACATCATCAACGCCTTCGTGATCACGATCATGCTGTCCCTACCGTTTGTCGGAGGCTGACGTGAAACAGCTGTTCGCCTGCCTGCTGCTTGTACTGCTTGCCGCCTGCGGCCGCGGGCCCGACGTCGACATCGTGCGCGTCGACGTCGCCGCCCAGCTCGAAGAGGCCATGCCCGGCCAGGGCATCGAGATCGTCTCCCTGGTCCGGCGCGGCTCGCAAAGAGATTCCGACGCCCCCCAGGGCGAAACAAGGCGCGTGGTCTACTTCGATACCGAGCTGAAGCTGGACCGGGACATCGACTTCGGCGCCTGGAATTCGCCCGGCATCTCGGCCCTGGTGTCGGCGCTGGGCGCGGGGCCCCGGGGCATAAGCGGCGTCACTTCGGGTGGTAATCGGGCGGGGGACCTCATCCAGGTGCGCGGCACGGCACTGTATCGTCAGGAAGGAGATCAATGGACGCTGGTCGCACCGGCGGGCTACAAGCCCCCCACCCCGGCGGCTGGGCTCTCAGGCGACCAGACCGACGGGCCGGGCGCAACACTGGCGGCCATCCGCTCGGCGCTCGATGCCTTCCCCCTTGATACATCGCCCGAGCAGAACCGCATCATCCAGGACGAGCTGATGATGGCAAGGCAGAACATCGAAGCGCGCCTGGCGCGAAACGCCAAGGGCTACGCCATTGCGGCGGGCGCCGAGCATGGGCAATACCTGCGCGTGGCCCGGGCGCTGTTCCCGCTGGATTCGCGCGTGGTGCCGCTGATCACGCGGGGAAGCGAAGAGAACCTGGAGCTGCTGCGGGCCGGCACGGTCTCGCTCGCCCTGTCTCAGGGCGATGCCGCCCAGGACGCCTACGAAGGCGCCGGTGTCTTTGCCGGGCACGGCCCCCACGCTGCCTTGCGCAGCCTGGGCAGCCTGTATCCCGAGCCCATGCACGTGCTGGTGGCCGCCGACAGCGGCCTGGCATCCCTGGCAGAACTGCGCGGCAAACGGGTTGCCATCGGCGAAGCGGGCGCCGCATCAAGAACGACGGCGCTGCGCGTGCTGCAGGCCCATGGCCTGGAGCTGGACGACATCGAACCGCTCGAGCTGAGCATAGGCGACGCCTTCACAGCACTGAAGCAGGGCCGGGCCGACGCCCTGATGCAGGTCATCGGCACGCCCGCGGACGACGTCCGCGAACTGCTGGTGGGCACGCCGCTGCGCCTGTTGCCGCTGTCGGACGAGGCGGCGGCCCGGCTGGTGGACGAGCACGACGGCTATTTCAAATACACGATTGCGCGCGGAACCTATCCCGGCCAGGCCCGGAACATCCCGACCATCGCCACCGCGGCGCTGCTGCTGACCGACACCACGCTTTCCGACGCCGAGATCGACGCCCTGACCCGGCACGTCTTTGAAAGCGGCCGCGACTACCCCCGCAAGGGCAGCGCCCAGGGCGCCCTCATATCGCCGGCCACCAGCGCGGTGGGGCTCTCGGTGCCGCTGCACCCGGCGGCGGCCCGGGCGCTGGAAGAGCTGGCCGCGGCCAGCGGCAAATAAAGCGGTGCGCTCCGGCCAGCCAATGGCGCCCGAAGAGCGCCGGACCGGGCCGGGGGACGCCGGGGCGGGGAATCGCCGGTGTTAAGCTACGGCGCATCAATGTAAAGAGACCTGCATCATGGCCCAGGACGACAGCCATCTCGCCGAAACCCGCATCCGGTCCGAATCTGTTTACGAGGGCAGTTTCCTGAAGGCGCGCCGCGACACCGTCCGCCTGCCCGACGGCGCCACCGCCCAGCGCGAGTACATTGTGCACCCGGGCGCAGTGGTCATCATCCCGATGCTCGACGACGGAACGGTGCTGATGGAAAGGCAGTTCCGCTACCCGGTGGGCCGGGTCATGACGGAGTTCCCGGCCGGCAAGCTCGATGCAGGCGAAGACCCGCTGGCCTGCGCCCGCCGTGAGCTTCTCGAAGAGACGGGCTACACGGCGCGGCAATGGGCGCATGCGGGCGACCTGCACCTTGCCATCGCCTACTCCACCGAAGTCATACATATTTTCTTTGCGCGCGAGCTGACGCAGGGAAAGCAGCAGCTCGATCAGGATGAATTCCTGGAGGTCATCACCCTGCCCGCCGGCGAACTGCTGCAGGCCTGCCGCCAGGGCGGCGTGACCGACGCGAAGACGCTTACCTGCACCCTATGGCTGCAGAACGTGCTGTCGGGCGCATGGACGCTCGACTGGCGGCATGTAAACGCATGAAACGCGCGCGCCGATCACACCTTTCGTCCGCCAAAGTGCGTTAACCTGTCAAAACCGTAACAGCAAATTCAACGATTCAAGGAGCAAATACATGGCTCAAGCCTCAGCCCGCCACATCCTCGTCAGCACCGAAGAAAAAGCCAACGAACTGAAATCGGCCATCGAAAACGGCGCCGACTTCGGCCAGGTGGCCAAAGAGAATTCCAGCTGCCCCTCCAGCCGCGACGGCGGCAACCTGGGCACTTTCGGCCGCGGCCAGATGGTTCCCGAATTCGACCAGGTCGTATTCAGCGCCCCCGTCGGCGTGGTGCAAGGTCCCGTCAAGACCCAATTTGGCTATCACCTGGTCGAAGTCACCAACCGCCAGGACTGATCTCCTTCCCAAAAGGCGCCGTCCCGCGCCTTCGGGCCGTCACCCTTTCTTTGCAAGGCGCTTGCCTTGAAGATGGCCAAAAAAATCCCAGGATCTGTTGTCCTGGGATTTTTTCATGCCCGGCCTGGACTCAAGGCGCTCGCGCGGCCGCAGCTTGAACGCAGATGCCGGCCAGCGCGCGGCCAAGGCCTGCCGGCGATCACTCGACTTCGCGGATGTCGCGCACTTCGGACTTGTTGATGCGCGTCTCGGCACCGTCCCGCTCGTAGGTGATGAAATCCTTGTCCTCACCCACCTCGGGGCGGTCATTGGTGACGATGGTCTGGCCGTCCCGGGTGGTCATTTCATGCGGCGACGAGCAGGCTGCCAGCAAACCCATGACAGAAGCGGCGAGCAAAAGGTTTTTGATGTTCATGCTTGTTTCTCCCGTGTGGAACCAGCATTCACCGTAGCAAAGCCCCGCGCCGCCGTTGTAAGAGACTGTGTGTATTGGCACAAGGCCATACGCGGCAGATTCGGCCCGCCCACCTTGGCCCGGACTGGCGGCGCAAGGTTTTGTGCGCTTTGTAACAGCGGCATTTACGCCTCGCGGCGCAACGGGTCCTGGCGGTAGTAACGGGCCAGCAGCTCGTACCATTGCGGCAAGGCCTGCGAGAGCGGCAAGGGCTGAACGAAAAATGCCTCGGAACTGACTGCGAAGAACTCGGCTTCGTCGGTGGCCGCGTAGGGGTCCAGCGGCAATTGCTCGTACCAGGGCGATGCTTCGTCCGACTCGGGATCGACATCGGGCGGAATGGCCTCTTCGACCACGTCCAGCGCCTGGTTGAAGCGCTCGAACGAATCGTCCAGCACCCGGCGCCAATGACGCGGGTCGATGTCCGGATGGGCGCCCAGGCCGGGCATGCCGTCGGCCTCGCCCGCGTACAGATCAAGCTTGTGGGCGAACTCGTGGATAACGACATTGACCCCGCCGTCTTCGGCGCGGGAAAGATCGTCCCAGGAAAGAATCACCGGCCCGCCCTCCCAGGCCTCGCCCGAGGCCTCCATCATGTATTCATGCACGACGCCGCTTTCGTCCATGTCGCTGCGGGGAATGAGAAAACCGCCGGGATAGACGATGATTTCCGTCCAGCCCTCGTAAAGCCGGGTGTCGAGCTGCAATATGGGCAGGGCCGCCTGGATGGCGATGGAAAGCATCATGGCGTCGGTCACTTCGAGCCCGCCGGCGCCGCTGAAGGTTTTGCTGGCCAGAAGCCAGGCGCTGCGGGCGCGCAAGGCATCTTGCTCTTGCGGCGCAAGGCCGGCCAGAAAAGGCAGGCCGGCCATGGCATGCCGCCAGTCGTCGTGATCGATGCGGGCGAGCGCGCGCTCGACGTCGCGCTGCGTGGCGCCCCGGCCCGCGAGCCATCTGAACATGCCGAACACCAGGAAAATGAATGCGTCGCTGATACTACCATACGCTCCTGGCCGCCCGCCTTGTTGTCTACAATGGCCCGACATCCATCATCACAGCAAGGAAGCAGACACCATGGACGCCGAATTCTGGCTCGGGCGCTGGCGCGAAGGACGCACCCATTTTCATCAGCCACAGGTCATGCCGCTTTTGCGCAAGCACTGGCCGGCCCTCGAGGTGCCCCCGGGCGCCCGCGTGCTTGTGCCCCTGTGCGGCAAGTCGCTGGACATGCCCTGGCTGGCATCGCAGGGCTTTCAAGTGCTTGGGGTGGAAATTTCAGAACTGGCCGTCGAGCAGTTCTTCGCCGAACACGGCCTGCAGCCGGCCATGCACGATTCGGACCAGGGCCGCCATTATGCCGCCGGCAATATCGAGCTCATTTGCGGCGACATCTTCAAGCTGAGCGCGCAGACGCTGGCCGGCTGCCAGGGTGTCTACGACCGGGCCGCGCTGATCGCCCTGCCGGCCGACATGAGGCCAGCTTATGTCGACCACGTATACGGCCACTTGCCGCAGGGTTGCAAAGGCCTGCTCATTACGCTTGACTACCCTCAGGACGAAATGAACGGCCCGCCCTTTTCGGTACCGGACGAAGAAATCCGCGCGCTCTTTTCCGGGCGTACTTCGGCAAGCCTGCTTGAACGGCGCGACATCCTGAAGGAAGAAGACAAATTCCTGCGTGCCGGCGTGCAGCGGCTGGACACCGCGGTGTACAAGCTGGAAACAGGAAAGTAATCGCATACCCCCGTGCGCGGCATGGGGACTCACCCCCGCGCCGCAAGGCCCGCAGGGGCCCAAACAAAAAAAAGAGCGACCATGCATCGAACGCTGTATCTTGCTGCCCTCTTGAGCCTGGCGCTGGCAGGCTGCGCCACCGTGCCGCCTTCAAGCCCCGAGAACCTGTGCGAGATCTTTCGCGAGAAACCCGACTGGCACAAGGCGGCCCTTGCGGCGGAAAAGAAATGGGGCGTGCCCCCGCAGATTCCCATGGCGATGATGTACCAGGAATCAAGCTTCAGGCACGATGCCAAGCCGCCCCGTTATTATTTTCTGGGCTTCATCCCCTGGGGCCGCGTGAGCTCGGCCTACGGCTATGCCCAGGCCAAGGACGAGACCTGGGCCGACTACAAGCGCGAAGCCGGCGGATGGCTGGCCAGCCGCGACGACTTCGATGATTCCGTCGACTTCATGGGCTGGTATATCAGCAAGTCGCAGCGGCTCAACGGGGTATCGAAATGGGATGCCTACGGCCAATACCTCAATTACCATGAAGGCTGGACGGGCTACCGCAATCGCAGCTACGAACGCAAGGCCTGGCTCAAGAACGTCGCCGGCCAGGTGCAGGCCCGGGCCGAGCGCTTTGGCGCGCAGTACCGCGGCTGCAAAGATTCGCTCTCCAGGGGCGGCCTGTTCGGGCTGTTCTGAGCCGCTCAACCCTAACGCACAGAGACACGCCATGATCATCAGCAAGCAGCAGGACGTTACCCAAGCCGTACTCCAGGAACTCGATCGCGCACCCGACGCGCGCTTCAAGGAACTGATGTCGGTGGCCGTGCGGCATTTGCACGATTTCGCGCGCGAAACCCGGCTGACCGAAGCCGAGTTCCACAAGATGTGCGCCTATATTGCAAGGCTGGGCCAGCTTACCACCCCGTCGCACAACGAGGTCGTACTGGCCGCGGGCTCGCTTGGCCTGTCTTCGCTGGTCTGTCTGCTGAACAACGGCGAACACGGCCAGACCGACACCACGGCGAATCTCATGGGGCCGTTCTGGCGCATGGATTCGCCCCTTACCGAAAATGGCGGCTCCATCGTGCGCTCCAGCACCTCGGGCGCACCGGTGTTCGTCGATGCCTGGGTGCGCGATCGCGAGGGCAAACCGGTGGCCGGCGCCGAAGTCGACGTCTGGCAGGCTTCGGGCGAAGGCTTCTATGAAAACCAGGACCCCCAGCAGGCGGACATGAACCTGCGGGGCAAGTTCACCACTGATGCCCAGGGCCACATCTGGTTCCGCACCGTCAAGCCGGTGGGCTACCCCATACCGATATCGGGCGTGGTGGGCGAACTGCTGCGCGCCCAGGGGCGGCACAACATGCGGCCGGCGCACATCCACTTCATGATCCACAAGCCGGGTTTCAAGACGCAGTTCTCGCAGGTGTATTCGTCGGACGACCCCAACCTGGAAACCGACGTCCAGTTCGGCGTGACGCGCGCGCTCGTGGCCGACTACGTGCTGCACGAAGACGAACCAGCGCCCCAGCCCGATGTGTCCGGGTCATGGTATTCGCTCGAGCGCCATTTCATCATCGAGCCGGGCGAGGCCACTTTGCCCAAGCCGCCCATCACCGGCAAGGCGGAAGGCCCCCGGCCCCAGCTTGCCGTGCTGACGCGATCGGAATAATCGCAACCCTGGAGGAGCCTCATGTTGATCCTGATACTCGGCCTGATTGTTTTTCTGGGCATCCACTCTGTACTGATCGTAAAGCCCGGCCTGGGGCAGAGCATGATCGCCCGCCACGGCGAGAACGCCTGGAAAGGCGTGTACACGGTCATTGCCATCATCGGCCTTCTGCTGGTCATCTACGGCTACAGTATTGCCAGGCTAAGCGCCCTTGTGGCCTACGTTCCGCCGGCGGGCCTGCGCCACCTGACCCACCTGCTGATGCTGCCGGTGTTCATCCTGCTGTTCGCCACCTATTTTCCGGGCCGCATCAAATCGGTCTCGCGGCATCCCATGCTGTTGGCGACCATACTCTGGGCGCTGGCACACCTGCTGTCCAACGGCCACTGGGCCGACGTCCTGCTGTTCGGAGGCTTCCTGGTGTGGGCGGTGGCAGACATGATCTCGATGTCCAAAAGGCCCCCCAAACACATTCCCACGGTGCCGGCCGGCCGCTTCAACGACGGCATCTGTATTATCGGCGGGCTGGTCGTCTACGCGCTGTTCGTCGGCGGACTGCATCGCTGGCTGTTCGGCGTCGCGCCGATGTAAGGCCGGGGCAGCCGCCCCTCAAAACGACGAAAGTGTGTCGCGAGCACCACGGTTTATGCGGCCGTGGGCGCTGTGGCACCCGCTTGCCCTTTACAGCTCATATCCCACCAGACAATAATAAGTATTCTCATTTCAAAAAATAAGAAACAGCCGCGTCGCTGTCACGCAATCAGGGAATTCCTTCGCATGCCTACCTTCATTCGCCCGGCGCCGGCCGGCCTCTCGTCAGTCGCGCCCTCGCAGCCCCGGCTCGCCCTTTCGGCCGGCGGCATTCTTGCCGCCCTGGTGGCCCTGGCCCTGCCCGCCTTGTCACAGGCGCAAACAGTGGCCACGCCGCCCACCACCATGCAGGCGATCACTGTCACGGGCAGCGCCCCGCTCAACAACGCCACCCCTCCGGCCTTCACGGGCGGGCTGGTGGCGCGCGGCGGGCAAGCCGGCGTTCTGGGCAATATGGACTACATGGACATGCCCTTTACGCAGACCAGCTATACGGCCAAGCTGATCGAGAACCAGCAGGCGCGCACGCTGGGCGAAGTGCTTAAAAACGACCCGTCGGTGCAGACGGGCCTGGGCTACGGCAACCAGGCCGAATCCTACGTCATACGCGGGCTGCCTCTATACAACGACGACCTTTCCTTCAACGGCCTGTACGGCATTTTGCCGCGCCAGGTCCTGCCGACTGAAATGATAGAGCGCGTCGAAGTGTTCAAGGGCGCCAGCGCCTTCCTGAACGGCGCGGCGCCGGGCGGCAGCGGCCTGGGCGGCGTTCTCAACATCCAGCCCAAGCGCGCCCAAGACGACCCGCTTACTCGTTTCACGCTCGACTACACCAGCCGCGGCCAAGCCGGCGGCGGCGTCGATATTGGCCGCCGCTGGGGCGAGGACAACCGCTACGGCGTTCGCATCAATGCCGCGCACCGCGACGGGGAGACCGAGGTGGATAACGCCGACGCGCGCACCTCAGTGGCCACCATCGGGCTGGACTTCCGTGGAGATAAGCTACGCGCCTCGCTTGACGCCGGCTATCAACGTGTACGCTTCGACCACCCGCGCCCCAACGTCTACCTCGACGGCCCCGTGCCCGACGTACCCGACAACGATGTCAATTATGGGCAGTCGTGGGCCTACAGCACCATGAGAAGCACTTTTGGTGTGGCCCGGGCCGAATACGACCTGGCCCCTTCCTGGACTACCTATGCCGCAGTCGGCGTCAGCCGCGACAAAGAATACGGCGTTTATTCTTCTCCCACAGTCGACGGCACGGGCGTGGGCACCACCGGTCTGCTCGAGGTCCCTTACCAACGCGATTCCGTCACCGGCGAAGTGGGCCTGCGCGGCGAATTCAAGACAGGCAGCGTGGGCCATCGGGTCAACCTGGCCTACTCGGCCCTGAACACCACCGCGAGGCAGGCCTGGGAAATGGCATGGGGCGGCCTTCCCGCCGTCAACATCCACGAAGGCACCGCGGTCGCCCGCCCCGTGGCCAACCTGGCAGGCGGCGACATGGGCGACCCCAATGTCTCTCGCCGTACCCAGTTGCGCAGCCTGGCTCTGTCCGACACGCTTTCCCTGCTTGACGGCGACCTGCTGCTGACACTGGGCGGACGCTACCAGGCCATCACCGACAACGGCTACAACATCACCACCAACGAGCAAGAAAGCCACTACAACGACTCCATCGTCACGCCGGTGATCGGCGTGGTGTTCCGCCCATGGGACACGGTGTCGCTCTACGCCAACTACATCGAAGGCCTGACGCAGGGCGGCGTGGCCCCCATAGATGGCACAGCCGTCAATGGCGGAGAAGTGCTGGCCCCGTACCGCACCAAGCAGATCGAGGCGGGCGTCAAGGTTGACTTGGGCGACTTGGGTGGCAGCCTGGGCGTGTTCCAGATAGAAAAGCCCGAGGCATTTACCGACGCCTCCGGCGTATTCGGCACGCACGGCGAACAGCGCAACCGCGGAGTCGAGCTGAGCGTCTACGGCGAGCCCATAGAGGGCTGGAGGCTGTTGGGCGGCGCCACCTGGATGCAGCCCAAGCTGCGCAATACGGCTGATGGCACCAACGACGGCAATGACGCGGCCGGCGTGTCGCGCTTCACCGCCGTGCTGGGCAGCGAGTGGGACATTGCCGCTGTGCCGGGCCTGAGCCTGCAGGCCAATGTGCGCTACCAGGGTTCGCAATACACCAGCGCGGCAAACCGGTATAAGATCGACAGCTGGACCCGGCTCGACCTGGGTGCAGCCTACCGCACAAAAGTCTCGGGCCACAATGTGGTGCTGCGCGCCGCAATCGACAACGTCACAGACCGCCGCTACTGGGCCACGGTGGGCACGATCGCCGCCAATGGCGCACTGACCCAGGGCCGCGGCCGGGTGTTCAAGCTTTCGATGTCGGCCGATTTCTAAAGCCATACGCCGTTAACGGGGCCGGCGGCGCACCTTATGCGCAGCCGGCCTTTTACACATCTCGACCACACTGTTTTCCAAATGCGAGCTGCCTGTATCCTGATCCACCGTTGGCTGGGCCTGTTCATCGCCCTCTTCCTCATCGTCGCCGGCCTGACCGGCGCGATCACTTCATGGGACCATGAAATCGACGAGTGGCTGAACGCCGACATCATGAAGGTGGACAGCCGCGGCCCCCTGCGCGACCCCATCGAGCTTGCAGCCCTGGTCGAAGCCGACGATCCTCGCGTCGAGATCAGCTATATTTCGCTGGCGCTAGAAGAAGGCCATGCGGCGAGCTTCCTCGTCCGCCCGCGCATCGACGAGGCAAGCGGCAAACCCTACGCGCTCGACTACAACACGGTCTTCGTAGACCCCGTCACCGGCGAAATCACCGGCCGGCGCGATTCCCAGGCCGCCTCGTTTTCGCGCCGCAGCCTGATGCCCTTCGTGCGCAACATCCATGAAAGCCTGCACATACCTGCCTTCTGGGGCACCGACCGCTGGGGCTACTGGCTGATGGGCGGCATCGCCCTGATCTGGCTGCTGGACAGTTTCGTGGCCTTCTACCTGACCTGGCCGCGCCGGCTGCGTGATACGGCGGCGCGGCAGCATCGGCATCGCCGGCTGGGCCAGTGGCTTTCGCGCTGGAAGCCCTCATGGCTGGTGCGATGGCAGGCCGGCGGGTTCAAGCTGAACTTCGACCTGCATCGCGCGGGCGGCCTGTGGGTATGGGGCATTATCCTTATCGTAGCGTTCACGTCGTTTTCGCTGAACCTGTACAAGGAAGTGTTCTACCCGGCCATGTCGCTGGTGTCGCAGACCACGCCGGGCCCTTATGAAACGCAAACCCCCGCTCCATATGGAAGCCGAACGGTGCCCAGGCTCAGTTTCCAGGAGGCCGTGGACATCGCCCGCACAGAAGCCGAGCGGCGCGGCTTCAAGTTTCCCCCGTCCGGCATCTACTACGGCGGCGGCTACAACTTCTACAACGTGTCGTTCTTTGATCCCGCCAACGAACTGGGCGCCGCGGGCATGGGCTTGTCGAACCTGTACATAGACGCCGAGGACGGCTCGGTGCTGGGACAGCACCGGCCCTGGCACGGCACGACGGCCGACGTCTTCGTGCAACTGCAGCTGCCCCTGCACTCAGGCAGAATACTTGGCATGCCCGGCCGCATCATGATGTCCATCATGGGCCTCATCGTGGTCATGCTTTCGATCACGGGCATCATTGTCTGGAATCGCAAGCGCGTGGCGCGCCGCGCCGCCCGGCTGCAAGGCGGCCACTAGCACAGGCCTGCCTGCATAAGCCATCGGCGGCCAGCCGGCAGCCCTCTGCCCCGGCACTCGGCCCCGAAGAACGCTGCGGAAACCGGCGAGCATGCCCGATAAGGCATTCATGGCGCACCGGCGGATGCCGGGCGCCTTTTGCCGCGCCAGCCTTAGAACTGATAGGTATAAGAGACTTCGATCAGGTCGAGGCCCGGATTGGGGGTCTTGATGCTGGCGTTCGAGACATGGGTGTAGCGCAGGCCGAAACGATGCGCGTCGCCCACCAGGATACCGCCGCCGATGTGCGAGGTGAACTGAAAACGGGTGCTGAGTTGCTTGCCGGCGAAGTGGGCGCGGCTGAGCAGCGACGGGCCCACGCCCGCTTCAAGATAGTAGGTGTCGCTTGGCCACCAGCGCAGCATCGGCACGGCGGACACCTGCCACATGCTGTCGGGCTCGCGGTTGCCGCTGGCCTTCCAGTAGCTTGCGCCCAGCTCTACATTGAGGTCTATGCGGCCGTTATTGCTGAAGTCGTATCGCCACAGGGACGGCGTTTCGTAGGCCAGGCCCAGGCGCTGGTACTTGGAGTGGTAGCCGTACTGCAGCGAAAAGCCCTGGCCCGGCGCGGCGGCCTGGTGGCGCGGAGCGGCGGTTTGAGCGTGTACGGGCGAGCCAAGCAAGGCAAGGGCCAGCGCGGCGGCCAGCATGGCGGGCGGCGCCGCGCGCGCCGTACGCATGGAAGCGTAGGTGTTCATATTGTTGTTTTCCTCTTGTTATGAATGCTTTATGGATGCTGTAAACGGATAGCAAGCAACGTGCCGGGCAGCCTTGAAGATTCAAGCGCCGGCGGGCTGTGCCAGATATCAGAAAGCATCCACCTTCCACTCATACTCTACCGCCACTTCTCCGAGTACGCGCAGGCGCGCAAGAGGGTCCATGTCGAGCGCCTGAAGCAGGCGGCTGTTGAAACCTTCAAGCGTGGCCTTGGCGCGATCGGCGAACTCGGGATCGACCGCCTGGTCTTCGTACTTGATGACGTAGGTTTGCGCGGCAACCCCCACGACGAAGTACAGCCCGGCATTGTCGGGATCGGCTTTCATGAGCTCGAAAGCCTCCTTGAAGAAGAGCTTGAACGAGTCGCTGCCCGACTCGGAATGCGCAAAGCGCTCGGTGATTTCTTTGAACGTCATTGGATGATGACTCCGCTTCAAGACAAACTGAAAACCTGGGCCGCAGCGGGCAAGCCGCGGCGATCTGTGTATGCTAAATCAAAAATGCCTTGTGCGCCGGATGCAGGGGGGTTCCGCCTCGCCTGAAACGGTTGCAACAGCCTTTTTCGAATGGGACACTAAAATCCGGCCAGCAACTGGCGAAGGTGCCGGGCGCCCGCCTTGCCCTTGTAGGCATGCCGCCACAGCTTCGAGATCATGTTCTCGTACAGCCGCAGCGCCTGAGGCGACTCGGTGACGGTGGCGATGCCGTTGCGCACATTGGGCAGTTCGGCCAGCCTGAACGGACTGACGGCCAGCGCCTTTCTGCGCCCCATGGTGAACACCTGGAAGGTCGAGGCGGGCATGGTGTCGTCGACCAGCGCAATCTGCACGTGCAGGGGCTCGCTTTCCATCAACTCGGCCATGTGCTCGACTTCGGCTCGCGCCGCCGCCTGGCGCGCCTTGCGGGTGCGCGCGGGCAGGTCCATGCGGCCCACCAGGCCGTTGTACAGGAAACGTTCGAGCTCGCGCAGGCCCACCAGGCTGATCAGATGGGGTTTCCGCTGCTCGAATGCTTCTTTGCGCTCGGCGATCAGGCGTATCAGCTCGTCGACCTCTTTCTGCTTGAGCACGCCGCCTGTTTCGCGCGGCGTGGCCTCGAGCAGCATGGACCGCATGTGCTCCAGGTAATGGTCGGACGTGAGCAGCAGCGAAACGGGTTCGAAATGCGCAAAAATGCGCTCGGACTTTTGCTCGAGCTGGCGCATCCGCTCGAACAGCCCCATGGCGTTCGAGTAATACTCGACCTCGACCCCAAGCAGCGATGCCAGCGATGTATCGAGCAGGTGGGCAAGGCGCTCGAGCATTTCGATCTTGACGATCTCGCCCTTTTCCATGCGGTAGACCACCGCGCGCGACACGCCCAGGCGCTCGGCCACGTCTTCGGCCTGCAAGCCCGCACCGACACGATAGGCCCTGAGCCGGTTGCCCAGTGCCGCGTAATCGATGGTCGACTTGAACGTACGCGTGGCGCTCATCTGGGAGGGCCTGCCTCGGCATATGACGCGCGTCCGCCGCGATCTCGCGACCACGCGGCCGGGTCGTCGAGGAAATCCGCCAGCTCGTCCAGCACCGGCCCGGAAAAATCGCCGCGCTCGCGCGCGACGGCCAGCACGTCTTTCCAGGTGGCCAGCGCATGAACCTCGACCCCCAGGGGGACGAGCAACTGATCGGTGGGAAAAGTGCCGTAGTCGAAAACGATGAACAAGTCGCTGACATGCGCGCCGCAGGCGGACAGCGCCTGGCAGAAGCGCAGCTTGGACTGCCCCCCCGCCATCATGTCGTCGACCAGCAGCACCTTGGAGCCCGGTTCGAGCACGCCTTCGACCTGGCTCTGCCCCGCCTGCTTCTTGCGCACGTACTGCATGGGCAGGTTCAGCGCCTCGGCCAGCCAGGCCGCCAGTGCGATGCCGCTGGCTTCGCCGCCAACGACCGAGGAAATGCCCTTCAGCGCGCCCTTGGCCGCAAGCAGAGCCTGCGCACGCCTGACGATGTCGCGGCGCAGGTCCGGAAAAGAGATGAGGCGGCGGCAGTCGATATAGACGGGACTGGCCCACCCCGAAGGCAGGCGAAAGGGCTCGTCGGTGCGCGCCGTGACACAGCCTGCATCCAGCAATGCAGCCGCGACGGCTTTCGAGTCGGGATCGGGCGTGTAGTGCTTGGTCACGATGTCTCCACTTTCCGGGAACGGCGAACCCGCCGTTCATGGCCTAACTGTTTTCGTCTCCCGCCTCGGGCGGATCAATATGCCGAGCGCGGTTGACCAGCTCGTACACGCGCGGCTGCGTCAGCACCTCGTGGCGCAGGGCGTCATCGAGCTCGGTTTCGGTCATCAGCCGGCGGCGCAGGATGACGTCCCGCACATTGGTGCCATTGGCATAGGCCTCGGCCGCCACCGCGGTGGCCTCTTCGTACCCGATGAAGGGATTGAGCGCCGTCACCAGCGAGATCGATCGGTCTAGATTGCTCTTGAGCCGGTCGGGATTGGCCGTGATGCCCTTGACGCACAGGTCGGCGAGCGTGGTGCAGCCATTGGCAAGATGCTTGAAGCTGCGGAACAGCGCGTTGGCGATAATGGGCTCGAAGGCATTGAGCTGCAGCTGGCCCGCCTCGGCCGCCATGGTAACGGTAAGGTCATTGCCGATAACCTCGAAGGCGATCTGGTTGACCACTTCGGGGATGACGGGATTGACCTTGCCAGGCATGATGGAAGACCCCGCCTGCATGGGCGGCAGGTTGATTTCACCAAAACCCGAGCGCGGCCCGCTGGACAGCAGGCGCAAGTCGTTGCAGGTTTTAGAGAGCTTTACGGCAATGCGCTTCAAGATACCCGACAACTGCACGAAACCGCCGCAATCCTGGGTGGCCTCGATCAGGTTGGGTGCGGTATGCAGCGACAGCCCGGTAATCTGGTTCAGGGCGGCAAGCGCCTTGCCCGCGTAATCCGGATGGGCGGTGATGCCCGTGCCGATGGCCGTCGCCCCCAGGTTGATTTCACTGATCAGGCGCTTGGCTTCGTCCAGCCTTGTGATGTCTTCCTCGAGCATCAGCGCATAGGTGGAAAACTCTTGTCCCAGGGTCATGGGCACCGCGTCCTGCAATTGCGTGCGGCCTATCTTTAGCAGGGGCGAGAACTCCAGCGCCTTGGCATGAAACGCCGCGCGCAGATGCTCCATGGCGGCCAGCAGGCTGTCCATGGAAAACAGCGCCGCGATGCGCAGCGCCGTGGGGTAGACGTCGTTGGTGCTTTGCGCCATGTTGACGTCTTCGTTGGGATGCAAATGCCTGTACTGGCCGCGTTCATGCCCCAGGAGCTCGAGCGCGCGGTTGCAGATGACCTCGTTGGCGTTCATGTTGGTCGACGTGCCCGCGCCGCCCTGGATCACGTCCACGACGAACTGGTCGTGCAGCGATCCGGCGCGGATCTCTTCGCATGCCGCAACGATGGCCTCGCATTTTTTTGTGGCCAGCAGGCCAAGCTCGGTATTGGCCTGGGCCGCGGCCTGCTTGACCGAGGCCAATGCCACCACCAGCTCGGGAAAGATGGAAACCGATGTGCCCGTAATCTGGAAATTCTCGCACGCGCGCAGGGTGTGCACACCATAATAGGCATCGATAGGTACTTCGCGCTCGCCCAGGAGGTCGCGCTCGATGCGAAACTCGCTCATATAAGCCTCAAGATAATTGGTTCAGGGCGTCGGCCAATACCTGTACGCCCAACATGAAATCTTCGATCTCCATTGCTTCGCGAGGGTTATGGGAACCGTTCTGGTTGCGCACGAACAGCATGCCGCTGGGTATGCCGGCGTTGGCAAACAGCGACGCGTCGTGTCCCGCGCCACTGGGAATCACTTCGTAGGGCACGCCGCGCTGTTCACAAGCTTTGGACAAAATATCGCAGATTTGGGTGTCCATAGTAGCCGGTTCGCTGAATACGCGCCTGTCGAATTCGAATTTCACCCCTCTTTCGCGGCTGATCGCCGCACATTCGGCGCGCATCAACTGATAGAAAGCCTCGAGCGTGTCGGTGCTTTTGCTGCGGGCCTCCAGGCTGAAGCTTACCCGCCCCGGAATGCGTGAAATGGAGTGTTCGGCCGGATCGGTCTGCACGATGCCTGCTGTGACCACGAGATCGGTGCCGCGCTCGAGCAGCACGCGCCAATGCTCGTCCAGCCGCATGACAAGGTCGGACACCGCGAACATGGCATCGTGGCGCAGCCAGCGGGGCACGACGCCGGAATGCTGGGCATCGCCCAGGCATTCGATGCGATTGTGGCGGATATTGCCCCGGATGCCCGACACCACCGCCACGGGCAGGCCACGCGCCACCATGACAGGTCCCTGCTCGATGTGCAATTCAAGATAGGCAAGAATGTGCCCGAGGTCGACCAGGACCTCTTGTTCACGTATGGCCTGGACGTCGGCGCCGACACGCTCCATGTATTGCGCCAGCGTATCGCCCGTGCTGCGCTGGGTAAGATCGAGGTCGGCCTGGCCGAGCTTGCCCAGCAGCGCGCTGGAACCCATGTAGGCCTTGCCGAACCAGGCGCTTTCTTCGCCCCGAAACGCAACCACCCGCAGCGGCGGCCCCTTGCCGCCGCCTTCGCGCTGGCGTGCGATAAGGCACAGCAGGCCGGCCACCACCCCCGCCAGCCCGTCGTAGTTGCCGCCCTGGGGCACTGAGTCGATGTGGGAACCCACCCAGACCGCCGGCGTATCGGCGGCAAGGTCGGGGGGGCTGAACAGAATATTGGCGGCCCGGTCGGCCTCGACCGCAAGGCCCTCGGCCTGGGCCAGCCGGGTCAGGTAGTCGCCCGCCGCCGATTCGCCCTGACCATAGCTTTCGCGGGTAACGCCCACGCCGTCGAACGACATCTCGCGGACGTCGTTGAAGATTTGCTCGGCCAGTTCGCGATACTGCATGAGATCCATCGTGTTCTCCGACTTGGCCCTAACCCGACTGCTGGGCGAAGCGCAGCCAGCGGTCGGTCAATTGTCGGTCGAGCTTGACCTGGCCGGTGAGCTCGCTGATGCGCTCGACGCCCATTTCGTCGCAGTAGGCGTGCAGGCCGTCGATGATTTTCTGCATGACCCCCGGGTCGATGAACGAGGCTGTGCCCACCTGCACCGCCGTGGCACCGGCCAGCATGAACTCGACCGCGTCCTCGGCGCAGCGTATGCCGCCGCAGCCGATGATGGGAATGTGCACGCTGCGATAGCACTGGTGCACCATGCGCAGCGCAACCGGCTTGATCGCGGGCCCCGACAGGCCGCCCATGACGTTGCCCAGCTTGGGTTTGCGGGTGCGCACGTCGATCGACATGCCCAGCATGGTGTTGCCCATGACGATGCCGTCGGCGCCGGCCTCTTCGGCCGCCTTGGCCACCACGGCCACATGGGAGGCGTTGGGCGTCAGCTTGGCCCAGAACGGATGGCTGGTATGGCGCCTTATCGCGCTGACCGCCTTGTAGGTAGTGTCGGGGTCCATGGCAAAGGCCATGCCGTCCGCCTCGAGATTGGGGCAGGAGATATTGGCTTCGATCACGGCCACCTCGGGCAGCGACATCTCGGCCACGGCCTGCGCAAATTCGTCGACGGTGTCGGCCGAGATGGAAACCACCACGGGCGTGTCGTAGCGGGTATAGGGCGGCAGCACTTCGCGCCGGTAGTAGTCGAGCCCCTTGCTGGGAATGCCGATGGAATTGAGCATGCCGCTGGGGGTTTCGGCCACGCGCGGCGTGGGGTTGCCGGCCCGGCTTTTGGGCGACACGCTTTTGATCACCAGCGCCCCCAGATTATTGAAATCGAGCGCCTCGGAGTATTCGATGGCGAAGCAGCCTGACGCCGGCATGACCGGATTGCGCAGCTTCAGGTCGCCCACCTTGACATTGAGCTTAGCCAAATTCGACCTCCCCGACGACGTCGCGTATAGAGAAAACCGGCCCTTCGCGACAGACCCGCAGAAACTGCTTGTCGCCCTCGGCGGTGTCGAACAGGCGCACACAGGAAAGACAGACACCCATGCCGCAGGCCATGCGCTGTTCCATGGCAACCTGGCCAAGCACGTCGGGATAGTCGGCCAGCACCCGCTGCAACAGCATCAGCAGGCGATGCGAGCCACAGGTATAGACCGCGTCGTGGCTGTGCTGCTCAAGCTGCCGGCGTACCAGCGCCTCGACCGCGTCGACGTCGGACGAGCCGTCGCTGTCGTAGACACAGTGCACATCGGCCGGGGCGCCGCGCAGGAACTCGTCGCGCATGAGGTCTTTGGGCGCGCGCGCCGACATGATGGCGGTAACGGCAATGCCCCGGTCCGCCGCCATTTGCACCAGCGGCGCCATGGTGGCCAGCCCCACGCCCCGCGCCACCACCATAATGCGCTTGAATTCCGGCCCAAGAAAAAAGGTATTGCCCAGCGGGCCGACGATATCCATATGGTCGCCCACGGCCAGATCGGAGATGGCCAGGGTGCCCAGTCCCGTAACGTTGTACAGGAACTCCAGGGTCTCGGGCTGCGGGCCCATGCCGTAGACGCTCATGGGCCTTAGCAGGAAGGGCTGCAGGTCGTCGCTGACGGGGCACTTGAGCTGATAGAACTGGCCCGCCCGCGTCGCCCGGGCCAATGGGCCGGGCGCGCGCAGGCGAAGATATTTGTAGCGGTCGTTGACCCAACGGTGCTCGGCTACTTCGCAGCGATGAGAGGCGACGCTCTCGGCGTTGCGCTGGAAACCTTCTGCCTGCGTCATTGCGCCTCTCCTGAGTGGGCGGCCCGGGCCGCCCGTACTGCTTTCGACATTACTTCAGCTCCACACCCTTGAGTTCGGGAATGAGGAATATGGTGGCCAGCATGGCCAGGACATAGATGGATGCCAGCAAGGCGATGGCGACGTGGAACGAGTACGCCATGGCCAGCGCGCCGATCACCACGGGGCCGAAGCCGCCGATGCCGCGGCCGATATTGAACAGCACGTTTTGTGCCGTGGCGCGGGCTTCGGTGGGATAGGCCTCGGAAATAAGGGCCCCGTAGCCGCCCAGCATGCCGTTGACGAACAGACCCATGAGGGCGCCGGCCCACAGCATGGTAGAGGGATCGGTAAGCTGCGAGTAGTACAGCACCATGACCACGGCGCCAGCCTGGAACATGATGAAGCTGGGCTTGCGGCCGATGCGGTCGGCAAGCTGTCCGAACACCCAGATGCCGATGGCCATGCCCACGATGGTGACGGATGTCCACATGGCCGACTTGGTAAGGGTAAAGCCCAGTTCGGTGGACAAATAGCTGGGCATCCAGATCATGATGCCGAAGTAGCCGAAGTTCTGCACGCCGCACAGGATGATGATGCCTATGCTGATCTTGGTGGTGGCGGCGTCTTTGACCAGCAGCCTGAACGAGCGGCCCAGCGAGCCCTTTTCCTTGGCCTTGCGCACGAAGACCTCGGGCTCGTGCAGGCGGTTGCGGATATACCAGGCGACAAGGGCGGGGATGATGCCCACCAGGAACATGCCGCGCCAGCCGATGTGGGGCAGCAGCAAGGGCGTGAGCAGCGCCGCGCCCAGCACGCCCGCCTGCCAGCCCAGCGCCACGTACGAAGACACCCGGGCGCGATGCTTGGCCGGCCAGGCCTCGGCGGCCAACGCCATGCCGATGCCGAACTCGCCCCCCAGGCCCAGCCCGGCGATGGTGCGGTAGACGAGCAGGTCCCAGTAGCCTTGCGCAAAGGCGCAAAGCCCGGTAAAGACCGCGAACAGCACGATGGTCCAGGTAAGCACCCGCACGCGCCCGTAGTAGTCGCTGAGCGAGCCGAAGATGATGCCGCCGGCCACGGCGCCCACCAGGGTCCAGGTAACGAGCGAGCCGGCCTGGCTCGGGGTCAGCATCAGTTCGGCCGAGATGGCCGCCAGCATGAAGCCGAGAATCAGCAGGTCGAAGCCGTCCATGGCGTAGCCAACGGCCGACCCGGCAAGGGCCTTCCACCCATAGCGGGTGACTTTGTCTTGGTCGACGACATGGGTCGCCGGTTCGGTCTGAGCTTGCACGGTTCTACTCCTGTGAAGGATGTTTGAATATTGAATATGCGGGCATCAGCGTGCCCTCCCACTCCTGTATATTTTTCGATATTAGTCTTTTTTTTGAGATTCATAAACCCAAAAAAACTGGGGTTAACACTGATATTTCAGGGAATTGACCCATTATTTCCGCCTAAGAATGCGGGCGGAACGGGTAGCGCCAGCAGTTCTTGCGCCCGCAAGCGGGATGCTAGCCGGCGCTATCGAGGAAGTGTTCCAGCACGACGTTGAAGGTGTCAGGGTCTTCCCAGTAGGGGGCATGCGCCGTGCGGGGAATGACTTCAAAATCGGCCTTGCGCAAGAGGCGGCGGGTTTTGAGCCGCCGTCAGCCAAAAAGCTCGATCGCCTTGGTAATGACCGCGTAAACGATCGCCAGGAGGCCAAGCCCCAGAAGCACGAGGCCCAGATTGCGATCGCGCAGGCCAAAGCCGATGAAGGTGAAGATCACTCCAAGCACGGCCAGCAGCAGCAATGTCGAATTATGGAAAAACATATACCCCTCCCTTGAAAGCGCGGTCATGGCGCACTATGGATCGTAGCAAAAAGGCCGTTGGCGTTCTTGACGAACGTCAAACCTCTTCGCCGCAGGGGGGCGTCGCGCTACCTATTTGAAGGAGTGGCTTCTTCGGTACGCGGTCGGGGTAACCCCGAAATAGTCGCGAAAGGCCGTGGTGAAGTTGGCGGCGCTGGAGTAGCCGGTCTCGATCGCGACGTCGGTAATGGGCAGCCCCGTCCGGACCAGCAGGCGTGCCGCTTTGCTCATGCGCCTGCCGCGCACCAGCTCGAACAGGCTGCCGCCCGTCTGCGACTTGACCACCGATGCTATCCGGCGCTGCGAAACACCCAGGCTTCTAGCCAGTTCCGCCAATGACGGGGGGTGCTCCACTCCGTCGAAGACCATGCGCCGGATGGCGCGAAACAGCACGTCGTCATGGTGGTAGAGGTCGCTGCCGGCCGCCTTTACCGCCTCATGGTGCGCAGCAGGGTCTACGGCGTTCGCCCCGCCGTTGTCAGCGCCGGCCCGCCCGCCTCGCGCGCCGCCCGCTGCCGGTCCCTTCTGGCCCGCCGCCAACCGTGTATGGATGTCGATTCTTTCAATGACTTCAGCCGGCTCGAAAGGCTTGGCAATGTAGTCGACCGCGCCCGCGCGCAAGCCCGCCAGGCGCATCGCCGGTTCGGCCGACTCGGAAAGAAACATGAGGGGAATGTGTTCGGTCTGTGCATTGGCGGCCAGCATCCGCACCAGCGTCAGGCCGTCCATTCTGGGAAGCTGGCTCTCGAGCACGATGACGTCGGGCAGCATGGCCACGGCGCGCGCGTATCCCGCCGATCCGTCGTAGGCAACGGTGGGGCGGTGACCTTGTTCCTTCAGCGCTTCGATCAGCGGGCGAAGTTGGTGTGGATTATCGTCGATCAGCAGAATCTGAAGCGCAGCCATCTGAACCAGTAGTAAACCAGCAATGAAACAGTATTGTCTGGTTTCATTTTGCGACCAGATTGCTAGAACCACCTTTGAAATCAAGCAGTAAAACTTTGAAATCATGGCGGTTCGCACGCCAGAATGTCAACAAATGTTAAACCGCCCTCAATTGGCTTATGGGCGCCGGCAGGCCCACAAAACCCGCCGACAAGTCCGCCTTGCGAATCGCGCTGCGCCTAGAGCCTGTCGACATAAAAGGACAGCCTTTTCAGCTATTGGTGTGGACAGGTCCTAGTCTGCGGGGTCGGCAAAAACCTCGACCACCAGGTCGCGGAACCACTGAATGGCCGGGTCGGACTCAAACCGCTTGCTCCAGTGCAGCGATACGGTGAAATCGCGCAGGGGAAACGCAGGCTCGATGATGGCGTAAGGCCCTTCCTGGGCAAAGGTGCGCGCAATGTTGCGCGGCATGACCACGCCCAGGTCGGTGGCCCGCACGATGGCGGGCAGCACCACGAAATGCTCGGTGGTAAGCCGAAGCCGGTCTTCCAGGCCCAGCAAATGAAGGATGCGCAGGGTTTCCCTGTGCGTGCGCACCGCGACGAATTCGAGTTCGCGCAGGTCTTCCAGCGGCACTTCGTTCTTGCGGCGCTTCAGGAAGGGGTTGCCGCTGCGCAGCAGGACGATATAGCGGTCGTCGAACAGCTTGACGCGGCGCGTTTCGCGAACCTGAGGCAGGAAACCGAAGGCGAAGTCCAGGCGGGCGTCGTCCAGGGCATCGGTGATCTCCGTTGCGGCAACGGGCCGCGTATCGATGCGCACGCCCGGAGCCCGTTCGCGCAGCGCCTGCAGCAAGGCGGGCAGGAAGCGGCCTTCGCCGATGTCGCTCATGTGTATGCGGAACACCCGTCTCGACTGCGCCGGGTCGAACGAAGCGGCCTCGGTCAGGGCCAGCTCGAGCGCCCCCAGCGACTGCCGCACTACTCCCGCCAGCCTGTCGGCCCTCGGGGTGGGCCGCACGCCCGCCGCGTGGCGCACGAAAAGAGGGTCGTCGAGCACCATGCGCAAGCGCGAAAGCCCCTGGCTGGCCGCGGGCTGGCTGATGTCGAGCGCCTCGGCGGCCCGGCTGACGTTGCGGGTTCGGTAGATGGCATCGAACAGCCGCAACAGGTTGAGGTCGATATCCTTGATATTCATTTATCTAATAATCCATATTATTTTTATCTTATTGGATTATGAATGTCCAGGCCACATAATCAACAAGCAGCCGGTCGACACCCGGCAACACCTGCAACGCACATCAAGGAATCACCCCCTATGTCAGGCCAGCCGTCCTCCCTTCGCGCCACCGCGGCCGCGGACACCGCCCGCCCCACCGTGCGCGACGCCGTGCTCGACCTTCTGCGCTCTTTCGGCATGACCACCATTTTCGGCAACCCGGGTTCCACCGAACTGGCGCTTTTCCTCGATTTTCCCGACGACTTCAGCTACCAGTTGGGCCTGCAAGAGGCCGTGGTGGTGGGCATGGCCGACGGCTATGCCCAGGCCACGCGCAAGGCCGCCTTCGTCAACCTGCATTCGGCGGCAGGCGTGGGCAACGCCATGGGCGCGATATTCACCGCCTACAAAAATGCCACGCCCCTGGTCATCTCGGCCGGCCAGCAGGCTCGCTCCATCCTGCCCTACGACCCCTTTCTGTCGTCGTCCGACCCCACTCACCTGGCCATGCCCTACGTAAAGTACAGCGTCGAACCCGCCCGCGCCGAAGACGTGCCCCAGGCGATCGCGCGCGCCTACTACATGGCAACCCAGGCGCCCTGCGGGCCGGTGCTGGTGTCCATACCTTCCGACGACTGGAACCGGCCCTGCGACTATC
Source organism: Pusillimonas noertemannii (assembly GCF_003096595.1). GTDB lineage: Bacteria > Pseudomonadota > Gammaproteobacteria > Burkholderiales > Burkholderiaceae_B > Pusillimonas > Pusillimonas noertemannii. The sequence continues at coordinate 463,692 of NZ_QEKO01000002.1, forward strand.
TGCAGCCGCGCACGGTCAGCACCACCGCCTGGCCACAGCCCGAGATCCTTGCCCAGGTGGCCGAGATGCTCAACCACTGCGAGCGGCCCGCCTTTGTGGTGGGCACGGGCGTAGACCGCGACGGCGCCTGGAATGAAACCGTGCAATTGGCCGAGCGGCACAATGCCCGCGTGTGGATCGCCCCCATGTCGGCTCGCTGCGGCTTTCCGGGCGACCACCCCCTCTTTGCCGGCTACCTGCCCGCCGAACGCGCCAAGATCGTCGGCTCTCTGGGCGGCCACGACGCCATACTGGTTCTGGGCGCGCCCGCCTTCACCTACCACATCGAAGGCGAAGGCCCCCACCTGCCGGCGGGCGCCAGCCTGGCGCAAGTCATCGACGACCCGGCCATTGCCGCCTGGGCGCCCGTAGGCACGGCCATGGTATGTGGGGTACGGGCGGGTATCTCGGCCCTGCTGCAGGCCTCGAGCCCGCCGAAGCGGCCCGCTCCGCCCCTGCGGCAAAAGGCGCCGCGCGCCGAGCCCTCTTCCCCCATGCCGGTGGCCTACCTGCTGCAAACACTCGACGAAGTGCGCGCACCCGACACCGTCATCGTCGAAGAATCGCCCAGCGCCCGCCCGGTCATGCACCGCTACATGCCCATCTACCAAAGCGAAACCTTCTACACCATGGCCAGCGGCGGGCTGGGCTATGGCCTGGCCGCCACCGTGGGCGTGGCCCTGGGCATGCCCGGCAAGCGCGTCATCGGCCTGGTCGGCGACGGCTCAAGCATGTATTCCATCCAGGCCCTGTGGAACGCCGTTCAGCTTCAACTGCCCATCACTTTCATCATCATCAACAACCAGCGCTATGCCGCCCTGCAAGAGTTCGCCCATACCTTCGGCTTCAAGCCGGGCGAGCACCTGCAAGGATCCGAACTGCCCGGCCTCGATTTCGTCGCGCTGGCCAAGGGACACGGATGCGAAGCCTTGCGGGTCGAAGACCCCGCCCTGCTGGCCGACACATTGAAATCCGCCTTGCAATCCAAAGGGCCCATCCTGGTCGAGGTTCGGGTGGCCTAGTTACCCCGGGGGCCGCAGCCTGCGGCTTCCGGGCCCTTAGAAGAAACGCTTTTTCAGCTCGGGCCGTTCACCCACAGCGGCCGCAATATCTATAACCACACGGAGACAAGCATGAAAACAGCCTATTCCCCACGCAGACGCCACTTGCTCGGACGCGGCCTGACGCTGGCCGCCCTGGCCACGACCGTACTGGCGCTGGCTCCCGCCCCGGCGCCGGCCCAGCAATGGCCCAGCAAGCCGGTCACCGTCATCGTCAACTTCCCGCCGGGCGGCGCGGCCGACAAGATCGCGCGCGCCATCACCCAGCCGCTCAGCGAAACGCTGGGACAGTCGTTCGTGGTCGAAAACAAGGCGGGGGCGGGCGGCAACATCGGCGGCGACGCGGCCGCCAAGGCCGCTCCCGACGGCTATACCTTCCTGATGTCCTCGGGCGGCATGGTGTCGATCAACCCGCTCATCTACGACAACATGACCTTCGACCCCAAGAAAGACCTCGAACCCGTGGCGGCGGCCGCGCGGGTGATCGTCTACCTCGAGACCAAGCCCGACGTCCCCGTCAACAACGTGCAGGAATTCATCGACTATCTCAAGAAGAATCCGGGCAAGCTCAATTACGGTTCGCCGGGCAACGGCTCTTCGCCGCACCTGGCGGGCGAGCTCTTCAAGGAAAAGGCGGGCGTCGACGCGGTGCATATCCCCTATCGGGGCGCGGCGCCGGCCATGCGCGACTTGCTGGGCGGCCAGATCGACTTCATGTTCGATCCGGGCATAGGCCTTTCCAGCGTCGAGGCCGGCAAGCTCAAGCTGCTGGCCATCGGCAGCATGCACCGCTCCAGCCGCTTCCCCGACGTGCCCACTCTGCACGAAGCGGGCCTGACCGACTTCGACGCCGACACCTACTTCGGCTTCTACGCTCCGGCCGGCACGCCGCCCGAGATCATCAAGAAGATGAACGCCGAAATCAACAAGATCGTGAACTCCGACAAGTTCAAGGAAACCCTTGCCGTCATGGGCTCTGAACCAGCCTCCATGACGCCGGAGGAGTTCGGCCAGAAGGCGGTCGACGATGCCGAGCGCTTCGGCAAACTGATACGCGAACGCCACATAATGGGCGGCTGACCCTCCGGGCCCACCATGGGTTATGCTTGCCTCAAACCACACATTTCCTGGAGGAAAAAATGTCATCGATCTCCATGCTCATCAACGGCCAGCAGAAAGCGGCAAGCAACGGCGCCACGTTCGAGCGCCGCAACCCGCTCGACGGCAAGGTAGCCACCACGGCGCCCGCCGCCACGGCCGAAGATGCGGTGGCGGCCGTCGAAGCGGCGTCCAAGGCCTTCCCGGCCTGGGCGGCCATGGGCCCGACCGAGCGCCGTGGCCTGCTCATCAAGGCGGGCCAGGCGCTCAAGGCCAAAGAACAGGCCTTCATCGAGGCCGTGGCAAACGAAACCGGCGCCTCGGCCATGTGGGCGGGCTTCAACGTGCAGCTGGCCGCCAACATGCTGGTCGAGGCCGGCTCGCTTACCACGCAGATCCATGGCGAGGTCATCCCTTCTGATGTTCCGGGCAGCCTTTCCATGGGCGTGCGCCAGCCGGCCGGCGTCGTGCTGGGCATGGCGCCCTGGAATGCACCCGTCATCCTGGGCGTGCGCGCCATCGCCACCCCGCTGGCCTGCGGCAACACCGTCATTCTCAAGGGCTCTGAAATCTGCCCGGCCACCCATGGCCTCATCATCGAGGCGCTCAATGAGGCCGGCTTCCCCGAAGGCGTGGTCAACTTCATCACCAATGCCCCCGCCGACGCCGGCGAAATCGTCGAGGCCATCATCGCCCACCCGGCCGTGCGCCGGGTCAACTTCACCGGCTCCACCCGCGTGGGCAGAATCATTGCCGGCACTTGCGCCAAATACCTCAAGCCCTCGGTGCTTGAACTGGGCGGCAAGGCGCCGCTGGTCGTGCTCGACGACGCCGACCTCGACGACGCCGTCAATGCCGCGGCCTTCGGCGCTTTCGCCAATTCCGGCCAGATCTGCATGTCCACCGAGCGCATCGTCGTCGACCAGAAAGTCGCCGACGACTTCGTCTCTCGCCTTACCGAAAAGGCCAAGGGCCTGCCCCTGGGCGACCCTCGCCAAGGGCCGGTCGTGCTGGGTTCGGTGGTCGACATGGCAACGGTCGAACGCTGCAACGCCCTTATCGACGACGCGCTGGCCAAGGGAGGCAAGCTGCTTTGCGGCGGCAAGGCCGAAAACACGCTGATCCCCGCCACGCTTATCGACCACGTCACGCCCGACATGAAAATCTACAGCGATGAATCGTTCGGGCCGGTCAAGGGCATCGTGCGGGTCAACGGCGTCGAAGAAGCCATTGCCGTGGCCAACGACAATGACTACGGCCTGTCGGCAGCCGTGTTCGGCAAAGACTCTTCCCGCGCGTGGCAGGTGGCGGCGCGCATACAGTCGGGCATATGCCACGTCAACGGCCCCACCGTCCACGACGAGGCGCAAATGCCGTTCGGCGGCGTCAAGGGCAGCGGCTTCGGCCGTTTCGGCGGCAAGGCGGGCATACACGAGTTCACCGAGCTGCGCTGGATCTCCATCCAGACCACCCCGCGCCACTATCCGTTCTAGTGTTCTGTTTGGTTAATTGTGTGCTTATGCAAATTAGCCAAACAGGACACTAGGCCTTTCCACCCAGCCGGCCTGGGGCGGCACGCAAATCCCTTCGGACTGCGTGGCCGCCCCGGGCCGTTTAACAAGGCGCCTCCGTGGCCCGCGAAACACTCTCCAGCCCTCGTCCCTCGCTTCCCGATTCGCGGCAGGCCGTCATGCGCCTGCTCGTTACCCTGGCCCTGATGACCATAGGCACGACCGGCATGTATATCATGGCCGTCGTGCTGCCCGCCGTACAGGCTGATTTCAACTCGGGGCGCGGGGTGGCTTCTCTGCCCTACACCATCATGATGGTGGGCTTTGGGCTGGGCGGCATACTCATGGGTTATCTCTCCGACCGCCACGGTGTCACGGCACCCCTGCTGGTGGGCGCGGTAGGCCTGGGGTCGGGGTATATTTTGTCGGCCATGGCCGGCAACATCTGGGTTTTCATTGCGCTGCACGGCCTGCTTCTGGGCGCGCTGGGCGGGGCTTGCGCCTTTGCGCCCCTGGTGGCCGATACTTCATTGTGGTTCGTGCGCTATCGGGGCCTGGCCGTGGCCGTGGCGGCCAGCGGCAACTACTTAAGCGGCACCATCGCGCCACCCATTGTGCAGCACTTCGTGCAGGAAGTCGGCTGGCGCCAAACCTATGTCTACCTGGGCCTGTTCAGCCTGGTCACCATGGCGGGGCTGGCGATGCTGATGCGCGCGCCTCCGCCAAAGGACCATGGCGGCGTTCCGCAGGGCAAGAACCGCCCACGTCACCTGGCCCGGGCGGCGGCGGCCAGCGACCGCCCCTTCGGGATGTCGCCGGGACGGGCCCAACTGCTGCTCAGCATCGCGGGGGTCGCCTGCTGCGTAGCTATGGCGATGCCCCAGGTGCACATTGTGGCCTACTGCATGGACCTGGGCTTCAGCCCGGCGCGGGGCGCCGAGATGCTTTCGCTGATGCTTGCCTGCGGCATTGCCAGCCGGCTGTTCTTCGGGGCGGTGTGCGACCGCATCGGAGGCTTGCGAACGCTGCTGCTTACGTCGTTTCTGCAGATGATTGCGCTGTTCATGTTCCTGCCGACGAGGGGGCTGGTGTCGCTGTATGTGGTTTCAGCGATGTTCGGGCTGTTCCAGGGGGGTATTGTTCCCACGTATGCGATTATTGTGCGCGAGTATTTTTCGCCGCGCGAGGCGGGGGCCCGGGTGGGCACGGTGATCATGGCGACGATGCTGGGGATGGCGCTTGGGGGCTGGCTGCCGGGCAAGGTTTATGACGCGACGCATTCTTACTTCATGGCGTTTGTGTTTTGCATTGGGTGGAATTTGTTGAACCTGGGGATTGTGGCTTACCTGTTTTATCGCAGCCGGCCTTCGGCGCCAACGGCCGGCGCGCCGGTGCGGGCGACGTGATGTTTCCTGGATCTACCCAGGGAAATGCATTTTGAGTTCTTGACCCGGGCGTGGGTCGCCAAAGAACTACCTGTCCGGCTGAACCTTACGCGTCGGTCCGCACGAGGTGTTCTTAACCCGGGCCCGTGGCGGTGCACCTTTTCCAGTCCGCATCATGCGGCCCTTCGGGCTTCCCGAATTTCTCTGGGTTGGTCGGGCGGCGGCAGAACTCAACCTCGCCGCTACGCGTCTCGGGATTCAGACAGGCTGTCGCCGAAAGCCCCCGACCGACCCAGAGAAATTCGGCGCATGCTGGACGGACTGAAAAAGGTGCACCGCCACGGGCCCTCGACTTTAGCGTGAAGCGACGCTCGGTACTTCGTTCCGCGAGTTATATAGTCCGCCGACTTTTTATCAATCGATTGAAAATCAGAAATTATCCAACACCGCGCCGGTGCTGGCACTGGAACAATTGAACGCGAACTTGGCTTGTACGCCCCGGGTGTAGCGGGGCTGGGGCGGGGTCCAGTGTTCTCGGCGGCGGGCCAGTTCTTCGTCGGGCACGTTCAGCTGCAGCAGCTGCTGGTGTGCGTCGATGGTGATGGAATCGCCTTCTTCGACCAGGGCGATGCAGCCGCCCACCGCGGCCTCGGGGGCGACGTGGCCCACCACCATGCCCCAGGTTCCGCCCGAGAAGCGGCCGTCGGTGATGAGGCCGACGGAATCGCCCAGGCCGGCGCCGATGAGAGCGCTGGTGGGGGCCAGCATTTCTGGCATGCCGGGCCCGCCCTTGGGGCCGAGATAGCGCAGCACCATGATGTCGCCGGCCTTGATGCTGCCATGCAGAATGGCGGCCAGCGCGGACTGTTCGTCGTTGAAGACCCGCGCGGGGCCGGTCATGACGGGGGTTTTCAGGCCGGTGATCTTGGCAACGCAGCCTTCTGTGGAAAGGTTGCCCTTGAGGATGGCAAGGTGGCCCTGGGCGTACAGGGCCTTGTCGATTGTGCGGATGACGCTTTGGTCTTCAGAGGGTTTGTCCGGCAGGCCTTCCAGCTGCTGGGCCACAGTTTGGCCGGTAATCGTCATGCAGTCGCCGTGCAGCAGGCCGGCGTCGAGCAGCAGCTTCATGACCATGGGCACGCCGCCGGCGCGATGGAAGTCTACCGCCAGGTAGTGGCCGCTGGGCTTCAGGTCGCACAGCACGGGCACTTTTTTACGCACGCGCTCGAAATCGTCGATGGTCCAGCGCACGCCCGCGGCGTGGGCGATGGCCAGGAAGTGAAGCACGGCATTGGTGGAGCCGCCGATGGCCATGATGACGCTGACGGCGTTTTCAATGGATTCGCGCGTGACGATGTCGCGCGCCTTGAGGTCGTTCTTGATGGCCTGCAGCAGCACCCGCGCCGATTCGGCGGCCGAAGCGGCCTTTTCGTCGTGCACATTGGCCATGGTCGACGAGTAAGGCAGGCTCATGCCCATGGCCTCGAAGGCCGAGCTCATGGTGTTGGCGGTATACATGCCGCCACAGGAGCCTGGGCCGGGTATGGCGTGAAGCTCGATGCGCTTGAGCTCCTGGTTGCTGAGCCGGCCTGCTGCGTTTTCGCCCACGGCCTCGAACACGCTGACGATGTTCAGGTCTTTGCCGTCGAGCCTGCCCGGCAGGATGGTGCCGCCATACACATAGATGCCCGGCACGTTGGCGCGCAGCATGCCCATCATGCCGCCGGGCATGTTCTTGTCGCAGCCGCCGATGACCAGCACGCCGTCCATCCACTGCCCCTGCACGCAGGTTTCGACGCAGTCGGCGATGACTTCGCGCGAAACCAGGGAATACTTCATGCCCTCGGTGCCCATGGCCATGCCGTCGGAGATGGTGGGCGTGCCGAACACCTGGGCATTGCCGCCGCCGGCCGAAATGGCCGCAATGGCTGCGTCGGCCAGCTTCTGCAGCCCGCTGTTGCAGGGTGTGATGGTGCTGTGGCCGTTGGCCACGCCCACCATGGGCTTGGAGAAGTCTTCTTCGGTGTAGCCCAGGGCGTAATACATGGACCGGTTGGGCGCGCGTTCAGCCCCTTGCGTGATATGGGCCGAGCGCAGGCGGCGCTTTTCTTCTGGCATGGCGGTCTCCTGGTGCAAAAGGGCAGTTTGTCACCACAGCAAGCAGAGCGCAAGGGCGGCGATGCCGCGCATGCGCTCTGCTTGCTGCTTCAGTGGGCCAGGGCCGCAGCGGCATTGCCCATGGTGACGCCCAGGCGTGTTACCACCACACCAGGGTAGCCCACACGACCAGCGGTATGGTGGCGAGCGACATCACATTACCCAGCAACACCACGTTGGCGACGATGCGGGGGTCGGCGCGGTATTGTTCGCACAATAGGTAGTTGAGCACCGCGGGGGGCAGCAAAACCGACAGCACCACCAGACGCGACCATTCGGGCGTCAGGGGCAAAAGCCACAAGACGATGGGCAAGGTCAGCAGTCCGGCCAGCAGATAAAGCAGGTTGATGCGCAACGCCAGGCCCATGTTCTCGATACGATCTTGCGACAGCCTGACGCCCAGCGAGAACAGCATCAGCGGAATGGCGATCTGCCCCAGCATATCGACAAGGGTGGCGAAAAACGAGGGGAAGCTTTGGCGATACGGCGCCAGGCACACGCCCAGTACGGCCGCCCATACGTTCGGGTTGCGCAGCCACATCCAGCGGCTGCTGGCGCGCGACAGCAAGAACAGCCCCAGCGAAAAATGCAGCAGATTCGACAGTACGAACAGCACCACGATGTCGCCCATCAGGTGCTTGCCATACGCCAGCATCATCAAGGGAATGCCGACATTGCCGGTGTTCCGGAACATGCCCGACACCAGGAAGGCCCTACGGGCCAGTTGCCGCTGGGGAACCAGAGCCAGCAGCAGGCCAGGCACGACGATGATCAGGATTCCTGCCGCAACCAGGGGCCAGCTGTGCGCCAGGTCGACGGGGTTGTCGAACAAGGCCGAGAACACCAGTGCCGGGCAAAACACCATCACGTTGGCGTGATTGATGAAGTCCATGTCCGGCCGGCGAGCCTGCCGCCTGCCGAACAAAAAACCCAGGACGGCTATGGCCGCCACGGGTAAAACAATGTTCAGCAGTGTCAGGGGCATGCGCCGGCCATTGCGAACCTAGGCCTGTTGACGCTAGCGCCCGCGCAGCTGGCTGACGTCGCGCACCGCGCCGCGGTCGGCTGATGTCGCCAGAGCGGCATAGGCCTGCAGGGCCTGCGATACGTAGCGTTCGCGATCGACCGGCTGCCAGGCCTTGTCGCCGCGCGCTTCCATCGCGGCGCGCCGGCCGGCGAGCTCTTGCTCGCTGATGGCCAGGTGGATGCGGCGATTGGGGATGTCGATTTCGATGGTGTCGCCGTCGTTGACCAGGCCGATGTTGCCGCCTTCGGCCGCTTCGGGCGAAGCGTGGCCGATGACCAGGCCCGAAGAGCCGCCTGAAAAGCGGCCGTCGGTCAGCAGCGCGGAGCTTGCGCCCAGGCCCATGGACTTGAGATAAGAAGTGGGATAGAGCATTTCCTGCATGCCCGGGCCGCCCTTGGGGCCCTCGTAGCGGATGATGACCACGTGGCCTGCCTTGACCTCGCCGCCCAATATGCCCTCGACGGCGGATTCCTGGCTTTCGTAGACGCGCGCCGTGCCGGTGAAGGTCAGTATGCTTTCGTCCACGCCCGCCGTCTTGACGATGCAGCCCTTGGGCGCCAGGTTGCCGTACAGCACGGCCAGGCCGCCGTCCTGCGAATAGGCATGCTCGCGCGAACGCACGCAGCCGCCCTGGCGGTCGACATCGAGCGTGTCGTAGTAGCGGTCCTGGCTGAATGCCACCTGGGTGGGCACCCCGCCCGGCGCGGCGCGGTAGAAGTCCAGCACCTCGGCCGAGGCGTGGCCGCTGTTGACATCCCAGCGGTCGATGGCCTGGCGCAGGGTGCCGCTGTGAACGTTGCCCACGTCGAGGTTGAGCAGGCCGGCGCGGGCCAGCTCGCCCAGAATGCCGAAGATGCCGCCGGCGCGATGGACGTCTTCCATGTGGTATTTGTCGGTGGCGGGCGCCACCTTGCTCAGGCAGGGGACACGGCGCGAAATACGGTCGATATCGGACATGGTGAAGTCGACGCCGGCCTCTTGGGCGGCGGCCAGCAAGTGCAGCACGGTGTTGGTGGAGCCGCCCATGGCAACGTCGAGGGCCATGGCGTTTTCAAAGGCCTGCACGGTGGCGATGCTGCGCGGCAATACCGAGGCGTCGTCCTGTTCGTAATAGCGCTTGCACAGCTCGACGGCCAGCTTGCCGGCGTTCTCGAACAGCGACTTGCGGCGCGCATGGGTGGCCAGCAGCGAGCCGTTGCCCGGCAGGGCCAGCCCAAGGGCCTCGGTAAGGCAGTTCATGGAGTTGGCGGTGAACATGCCCGAGCATGATCCGCAGGTGGGACAGGCGCTGCGCTCGATGGTCTCGACCTCGGCGTCGCTGACCTGGACGTCGGCCGCCTTGACCATGGCGTCGACCAGGTCGAGTTTCATCAGCACCTTCTTGGTGCCGGTGTCGATGACCTTGCCGGCCTCCATGGGGCCGCCCGACACGAAGACCACGGGAATATTCAGGCGCATGGCGGCCATCAGCATTCCCGGAGTGATCTTGTCGCAATTGGAGATGCACACCATGGCGTCGGCGCAGTGCGCATTGACCATGTACTCGACGGAGTCGGCGATGAGTTCGCGCGAGGGCAGCGAATACAGCATGCCGCCATGCCCCATGGCGATGCCGTCGTCGACCGCGATGGTGTTGAATTCTTTGGCAACCCCGCCCGCGGCTTCGATCTGGCGCGCCACGAGCTGGCCGAGATCCTTCAGGTGGACGTGGCCGGGCACGAACTGGGTGAAGGAATTGACCACGGCGATGATGGGTTTGTTGAAGTCGTCGTCTTTCATGCCGGTGGCGCGCCAAAGCGCGCGCGCGCCGGCCATGTTGCGGCCATGGGTCGAAGTGCGGGAACGGTATTGCGGCATCTGGAGCCTCTGCAGCGGATTGCGGGTTGCCATTGCGGGTACGGACGCTGGGCCGGCCCTCGGCTATTTGCCGAGGGCCGGCCCAGCGCTCATATCCGTAACAAAGTGGAATAGTTCAAGTTTACCAAGTTATGGACGGCGCCCGATCAGATCATTTCCTCGCCCTTGCGGCGCGCTTCGCGCATGTCGCGGATGAGGGCGACGATCAGCATGGCCAGGACGGCCGCCGAGATGACGGGCCAGATCAATATATAGGCGCTAAGTCCCAATGCACTCATGTTTGTTCTCCTTGAAAAGCCACCACCCGCTCATTGAGCAGGTCGAAGTCGAAGCGCTCGCTGGAGCGCAGGCTGACCGCCACGCACACGATGGCGCTGACGCCATAGGCCGTAAGCGAGCTGATCAGCACCACGTAGTCGCGCAGGAAGCCGACGCTGAAGGGGGCCAGCACCGCCATGGTGAGCGCGCCCAGCACCATGCCCGTCGTCTTGCCGAAAAATCCGAAGGCCATCAGGCCCACCACGATGCCGCCGCCGACCGAGGCCAGCAGTTCGAACAGCACGGCCAGGGGGCCTTGCAGCGAAACCAGCTCGAACCTGAGCAAGGCGAACGCCGCCACGGCGCTGATGACCGCACTGGTAAAGGCCTTGTTGCTGATGCGGTCCCAGTAGAAACTCATGATCACCGGAAATACGATGGCGCCCCACAGCGCGCCCACGAAGACGAGCATCACCAGGATGTCCATGCGCAGGCTGGCGAAGATCACGCCCACCGTGGTTGCTATCACCATGGTCATGCGGCCCCAGAACAGCATGCGGGCCGGGTCGGGCCTGCCCCTGGCAAGGTTCTTGCCGTAGATGTCGGTCATCACGATGGCCGACAGGGCCGACAGGTCGGAGTCGGCCGTCGATGAAAGAGACCCCACCACCAGGATGAAGAACAGGCCGATGGCAAAAGGCGGCAGATAGGCCGAGGCCATTTGCGGGATGATGTTGTTGAGGTTGCCGCCGGCCGGTTCCAGGCCGATGAACAAGGCCAGCAGGCCCAGCATGCCCAGGCCGATGACGATGGCGCCATAGCCTATGGTGGCCGAGATGAAGGTGGGCTTGATCAGGTCTTCGCGCACGGCGAACAGGCGCTGGGCAATGGTCTGGTTGCCGATGGCGTAGGCAAGCACGGCGACCAGATAGGGGGCGCCCTGCCGCAGGAAAGCCTCGGAAGAGAAGAAATCGGCCTGCTGGACGGTCAGCGTCGACATATTGGCGGCCAGCATTTCGGTGCCGCCGACGTTGAAGAAGATGATGGGAATGATCACCACGGCGGAAATAATCATGGCCGCAAGCTGCGCGAAGTCGGTCATGACCGATGCGCGAAAACCCGACCAGATGGTGTACGAAAGCACCCCCACCGCCGCGATGACCACGCCCTGCACGAAGCTCAGGGGGCTCAGTATGGAAACCAGCGCGCCCGCGGCGGTGAAGTTGACCATGAGGCTGATGCAGCTACCCACCAGGTTGGACACGGCCATGATCAGCTGGCTGGACTTGCCATGCCTTGCGTGCATGACTTCGGCCAGGGTGTGCGCCTTGGGCGCCAGCTGGCGGAAGCGGCGCCCGAAGGGGTAGATGAACAATATCATCAGCGCGCCCCAAAGGCCGTAGTGGATGGGGCCCGAGATGCCATAGCGAAAGCCGGCGCTCGCGCTGGCGTAGAAAGAAGCCGCCCATATCCAGGTCGCGATCATGCTGGCGGCCGACAGGCCGAAGCCGATGGCGTTGTTGGACACCATGTAGCCGTCGACGTTCTCGTTCTTCTGCCTGATCGTCAGCGACATCAAAAAAGTAGTCACGTAAAAGCCGACCAGCAGCAATACGGCGGTCAGCCCCGATAACTGAAACAACTCGCTGTCCTGCATGAAACACGATCCCTTATGATTGATTTTCTATGGACGACACAACGCACGGGCCGGCAAGCCGGCGCCGCGGCATCTGAAAGGCTCGTTGTCGACGGCCATACCAAAGGTTACGCAACACGCAATGCGTGGCGGCGGCGCAAACCCTGCGATTGGGGTACTTGTGGCGTACCTTGCTGTACGTGGTTCGTACTTTTATGCGGCTCGAAGAACCGTTGAATCGGCCGATGGCCGTGCCACCGCGTGGTGGCAATTGACAAGACCCAAGCGAAATTCGCGAGTATTAGGGCCTGATTAAATGCTGTTGGGCGACAAAGCCGCAAAACAGTCAAGCAACTAGTATAAGCCACGCTGACGCGCATTGTCTAGCCGACACGTGTGTACGCTTGATATTTTTCCAGCGTATGCACGCGAATCAGGCGAAAGATGCAAGCTCAACTATACTAAGGGGCCAGCCACTCTTCGCCTCTGCATGAGACGACCCTCCGCCTTCTCCATCTGTTCCCCATCCCCTTCTGCGGCCATTGGCGCACTGCCCGGCGATCCGTCCGAGGCCGAGCCGCGACCCTCTTTTACAACCAACCCAAATCCCCATGGACCTGCTATTTGATCCCAACGTCTGGATTGGGCTGCTGACGCTCGTCGTGCTGGAAATCGTCCTCGGCATCGACAACCTGATCTTCATCGCCATCCTGGCCGAAAAGCTGCCGCCCCAGCAGCGCGACAGGGCCCGTGTCATCGGCCTCTCGCTGGCGCTGCTGATGCGTCTTGGCCTGCTTTCAATCGTGTCCTGGCTTGTGACGCTGACGGCTCCCCTGTTCAGCATCGCCGGCATGGCTTTCTCGGGCCGCGACCTGATACTGCTGCTTGGAGGCCTCTTTCTGCTTTTCAAGGCCACGTCCGAACTGCATGAGCGGCTCGAGGGCAAGACGCATGCGCACAGCCAGTCCAAGGCCTATGCCGGCTTCGGCGTGGTGGTCGCGCAGATCGTGGTGCTGGACGCCGTGTTTTCGCTGGACGCCGTCATCACCGCCGTGGGCATGGTGGATGAACTGCCGGTGATGATGGCCGCCGTCGTCATATCCATAGGCATCATGCTGTGGGCCTCCAAGCCCCTGACACGCTTTGTAAGCGCCCACCCCACCGTGGTGGTGCTGTGCCTGAGCTTCCTGCTGATGATCGGCCTGAGCCTCACGGCCGAAGGCCTTGGATTCCATATTCCCAAGGGCTATCTGTACGCCGCCATCGGCTTTTCCATCGTCATCGAATTCTTCAACCAGCTGGCCCGCCGCAGCATTTTGCGCAATGAAGCCCGGCTTCCGCTGCGCGACCGCACCGCGGAGGCCGTCCTGCGCATACTGGGGGCGAAACGGCAGGCCGACGAAGTTGCCGGCGACATGGCGCCCGCCGACGAAAGCTCGGAACCGCCCGCCTTCGGCGCCGAAGAGCGCAATATGGTCAGCGGCGTGCTGACCTTGGGCGAACGCACGGTGCGCACCATCATGACGCCCCGTTCCGACATCTCGTGGGTCGATGTAGACGACGACCCCGCCAAGACCATCAAGATGCTGCGCGACACGCCGCACAGCTTCTTTCCTGCAGGCCGGGGAGACCTGGACACCCTGCTTGGCGTGGTCCGCGCAAAAGACCTGCTGGCCGGGGTCCTGGACACGGGGCGGCTGGACGTGGCGGCTTCGCTGCGCCAGCCCATCGTCATCAACGAACTGACGGGCGTGATCAAGGCCATGGAGACCCTGCGCAACTCGCATGGCCAACTGGCCCTGGTGGCCGACGAATACGGCACCATACAAGGCCTGGTCACGCCCATCGACATCCTCGAGGCCATCGCCGGCGAGTTTCCGGACGAGGACGAGCAACCTTCCATACAGGCCCTGGACGAAGGGTATTGGCGTGTGTCGGGCGCCACCGACCTGCATCACCTGGAACAGGAGCTGGGCACAGGCTCGCTGTTCGATGACGACATCGACGTTTCATCGATCGCGGGCCTGGTCCTGGCCCGCCTGGACAGCCTGCCCGAGCCCGGCTCGCGGGTGGAAATCGACGGATTCGAGTTCGAGGTCGCCGAGCTGCAGGGGCGGCGCATTACCCAACTGAGGGTGCGCAAGCTGCCGGACGACGACATGGCCGCCTAGGGGTCGAACGTGTAAAAGCAAGGGATATCACTGATGCGCACATGTACATACATGTGCCATCCTCTGGTAGCACTGGTGAAACATGCATGTGCAAAGATGATGGCTCCGCAACGCCAGGGTCTTTCACCACCGAAAGGTCCTGGGTGGTCTAACAGGAAACTCAATGTCTGCTACACAGAAGACTCTCGCCCCGTATCGCACCTGGAAAGTCAAGCCGTATTCCCTCCCCCTTGAAACCCGCCTCGCCCAAGAGCGCGCCCAGCAGGCCCAGCCGCCAATGATCTCGCTGCACTCCAGCAAGCAAAGCAAGAAAGAAGAAAAAGCCGCGGCCTGATCGCCGCACAAAGCAGACAAGCGGCCCTCAACGCAAGAAACGCCAGCCTCGGCAGCTGAAAGCCGAGGCATCAAGTACTGCTTTTCGCCTTAGGTAATGCCTGCTTCTTCGCCTTGAGCAATGCCCTATAGCTCGCCCGCCAACTGGTAGCGGCTGCCCGGGTACCACATGGTGGCTACCGACGCCACCTGCTCCAGCGACAGCGTCTTGCGCTTGAGCACCAGACAGGGCTCGCCCTCGGGAATGTGCAGCATAAGCGCAATATCGTGGGGGGCGCTCATGGCTTCCACGCTGTAGCGCACCCCCTGCAGCGGCGCGGCCGCCATCAGGTATTCATTGGGCGTCGTCACGCCAAAGTCCTGCTCGAGGTATTCGGGCGCCAGCACTGAATTCACCCACCTGTCCTCGGTCTGTATCGGCACGCCGTTATCGAAGTGCACGATGATCGAGTGAAACAGCACATGCCCGGCGGGGACGCCGAACTGCTGCGTCAGGGGCTCTTGCGCCTTGCGCTGCTCGAGCAGATGCACTTCGCTGCTATGCATGTGGCCGCGGCCCCGCACCTCGTCGGCAATGCTTTTGATGGCGATGAGGGTCGCCTGGTATTTTTGCTGGGCCACATAGGTGCCCGAGCCCTGTATGCGCGTCAGCACCTGCTCGGCGGTCAGCTCTTTCACGGCCCGATTGACCGTCATGCGCGAAACACCGAACTTCTGGGCCAGCGCCTGCTCGCCCGGCACCACGTCGCCTTCTTTCCAGCGCCCTTTCGCAATGCCCGCCAGCAGATAGTTCTTGATGCGCAGGTAGCGGGGTATCGCCACGTCGTCCTTGGCCACGCTGTCTCCTGGTAAATACTATTGATGCGTGAGATTTTATTTGATAAAGTTGTATAGACAACTTAGCATGAGAAGCGTCCTCAAGGCTACTCAGCCAAGTAACAAAATTGGCCATTTGCAACGGCCGCAACCAAATCGCGGGCTTGTTCACATCCACACCGATGCAAAAAAGCGCGCGTGGTCAACCCCTCTGGAGACAATAATGAAACGACTCGTCAGCACCCGCAAACTGGCCCTGGCCTTCGCGCTGTCCACCGCCTTCGCCGCGCCCGCCGCGCTGGCCGACATCAAGATCGGGCTCAACGTGCCGCTAACCGGCTTTGCCGCCGCCGACGGCAACTCGGCCCATATCGGCGCCCAATTGGCCGTTGAAAAGGCCAATGCCCAAGGCGGCATCAACGGCGAAAAAATCGTCCTGGTCGTCTATGACGACCAGGCGTCCGCCAAAGAGGCCACGCCCATCGCCACCAAGCTCATTGAACGCGACAAGGTCGTGGGCGCCGTGTCGGGCTCGTACTCGGCCGCCACCCGCCCCTCCGCTCAGATCTTCCAGGCCGCCCAAGTGCCCTACGTGGTCGCCTACTCCATCGACCCCAGCGTTACTCGCGCAGGCGACTATATGTTCCGCGTTTCGTCCATGGGCGAAGTACAGGGCCGCGGCGGCGCCAAGCTGGTCAACGAACTGGGCAAGAAGCGCGTCGTGCTCGTTACGCTCAAGAACGATTTCGGCCAGACCCTGGCCAGGGGCTTCAAAGAGGGCGCCAAGAAGTTCGACCTGGACATCGCCAGCGAATATGAATACGACATCAAGGACCGCCAGTTCGGCTCGCTGATCGCCAAGATCAAGTCCGACAATCCCGAAGCCATCTATGCATCGGGCTACTACTTCAATGCCGGCCCGCTGGTCTCGCAGATGCGCGCGGCCGGCATCACGGTGCCCATCATTGGCCAGGAAGGCTACGACAGCGAGAAATTCATCGAGATCGCCGGCAAGGCCGCCGAGGGAACCTTGCTGGTCACCTCGCTCGACCGCGATTCCGATGTTGCAGAAACCAAGGAGTTCCTGCAAAAATTCCGGGAAAAGGCCAATTTTGGCGCCGACATGGTGGGAGCCGCCACCTACTCGGCCACAGCCATCCTTATCGAAGGCCTGCGCAAAACAGGCGGCAAGGGCGGCGCCGAACTGCGCGACGCCATCGCCCAGGGCAGCTACACCATGCCCATCGGCACGCTCCAGTTCAACGACCTGCACGAGGTCAACAAAGACCTGCAGGTCCAGATCGTGAAAGACGGCGCATTCCATCGCCATTCGGTCCTGCACGACCCGGAACTGCTTGCCGCCCCGACCAAAGACAGCAAGTAAGCCACGGGCGTGCGCCAACGCACGCCTTTCCCAAGCATGAAGCCGGGCCGACGCCCGCGGGCACCGCCCCGGCTTCCAAGAAGAACCTCCAGGAGCACCCATGCTCTTCATCGAGCTCGTCGCCCAAGGACTCGTGCAAGGCAGCATCTATGCACTGATCGCCCTTGGCCTGACCCTGGTGTACGGACTGCTGCGCATCCTGCACATCGCACACGCCGCCCTGTTCACGCTGGGCGGCTATATCGGCGTACTGGCCACCAACGCCACGGGCAGCCTGACGCTGGCCTGCATCTTCGCCATGCTGGGCGCGGGCATCGTAGGCGTGATCATCTATCGCCTGTGCTACGAACCCATACTGCGCCAGCCGCCGTTCGTGGCGCTGATCGCCTCCATCGGGCTGTACATCGCCTTCGAAGAAGCCTTCCGCATCATCTTCGGCGCAGCCGGCCTTACCTATGATGCGCCACCGCTGCAGCAGTACGTGTCGGTGTTCGGCAGCCTGCACTTCAGCCTGGCCGAACTCGTCGTGATGGGCAGCTCGCTGGCCATCATCGCCGCCCTGGGCTACCTGCAAACCCACACCCGGGTGGGCATCGCCTGCCAGGCCACGGTGTCCGACCCGCAAATGGCGCAGTCCTTCGGCATCCGCCTGCGCACGGTGCGCGACCTGAACTTCTTCGTGGGTTCGGCGCTGGCGGGCTTCGCCGGCGTATGGGTGGCCTTGCTGAACAACCTGGTCGAACCCACCATGGGCAGCGTGCCCTCGTACAAGGCGCTGGCCATCATCGTGCTGGGCGGCATGGGCTCCGTGCGCGGCACCCTGCTCGCGTCGCTGGTGCTGGGCGTGGCCGAATCGTTCGGCACCATCTATCTCGACCAATGGCTCGACCGCAACGCGATCGCCTTCGCCCTGCTCATTCTCGTACTCATGGTCCGTCCGCAGGGACTCTTCGCACGACGCTAGGGGCTGAACATGGCATATGAAATTTCTCTGCTTACCGCAATGGGCATCAGCGTCATCTTCGCGCTGTCGCTCAATCTCATCACCGGCTTCTGCGGCCAGATCAGCCTGGGGCATGCGGCCTTCCTGGGTATAGGCGCGTACACCTCGGCCATGCTGTGCAAGGCGGGCCTGCCCTTCTTCGCCACACTGCCCGTGGCCATGCTGCTGGCGGGCATCGTGGGCATTGTCGTGGGGCTGGCCAGCCTGCGGGTGCGCGACGACTTCCTGGCCATTACCACCATGGGGGTGGTCTTCCTGTTCGTCGGCATCGTGCGCCAGCAAGAATGGCTCGGAGGCGAAATGGGCATTTCGGGCATTCCCGGCTCGGGCCTCGACCGGCTCGGCTTCATGTGGCTGGCCCTGGGCCTGGCCGCACTGGTGGCGGTGTTCTGCATCTACATCCAGAAGTCGTGGATGGGCCGGGTGTTCAACGGCGTGGCCGAAGACGAAGACACCATGCGCGTGCTGGGCGTGGATGTGCCGCGATACAAGCTGGCAGCCTTCGCCATGGGCACGGCCCTGGCCGGGCTGGCCGGCGCGCTTTACGGCCAGCATTTCAAGTATATCGGCCCCGAAAGCTTCGGCTTCATCGAATCCATCACCGTGCTGTCGATGGTGGTGTTCGGCGGAATCGGCTCCGTGCCCGGCGTGATCTTCGGCGCCGCGCTGCTGTCGGCGCTGCCGGCGTGGTTCCAGTTCATCGGCGACTACAAGCTGCTGGTCTACGGCGGCGTGCTCTTCCTGATGATGCGCTTCTCGCCCGGCGGCGTGGCCGGCATCGTGCGCTCGCTGCTGCAGCGTCGCAGCGCAGGCCATCAACCCGGAGCAAGCTCATGAGCCAGACATCTGATTCGGCCCTGCTTCGCGTCAGCGGCGTCACCGTCCAGTTCGGCGGTCTCAAGGCCGTCGACGACGTGTCCTTCGAGGTCTACCCGGGCGAGCTGCTGGGCCTGATCGGCCCCAACGGCGCCGGCAAGACCACGCTCATGCGCGCCATCACCGGCGTCGTCACCGCCAACACGGGCTCCATCCACCTGGGCGACCAAGAGCTTACCCACCTGCCCATCCATCAACGCATACGCAAGGGCCTGGCCTTCTCGCAGCAGCTGGTCAAGCCGTTTCGCCAGATATCGGTACTGGACAACGTTGCGCTGGCCGCGGGCGCCGCCCACACCCGCTCGCCCCTGAAATCGCTGCTGCACACCGACTCCGCGCACGAGCGCGAGGTCGCGCGCGAGATGCTCGCCCGGGTCGGCATTTCAAGGCACGCGGACCAGATGCCGGGCATCCAGCCCCTGGGCGTGCTCAAGCGCCTCGAAGTGGCGCGCGCCCTGGCGCAGAATCCCAAGCTGCTGCTGCTCGACGAACCGCTGGCGGGCCTGAACTCGAAAGAAGCCGCCACCCTGGCGGACACCATTGCCGAAATCAACCGGCAGGGGGTCACCATCATCCTCATCGAGCACAACCTGGGCGAGGTCATGCGCATCTGCCAGCGGCTGGTCGTGCTGGACAACGGCCGCCGCATCGCCAGCGGCGCGCCGCGCGAAGTCATGCAGCAGCCGCAGGTGCGCGCCGCCTACCTGGGCACCGACGCGCCCGCCGAATCCACGGAGGCACACAGTGCTTGAGCTCAAGAACCTCACCTGCGGCTACGGCACCTTCGAAGCCGTGCACGACCTCTCGCTGGCCCTGCAGCCGGGCACCATTACGGCATTGCTGGGTGCGAACGGGGCGGGCAAGTCGTCCACGCTCATGTGCATTGCCGGCCACATACAGCTTCATGGCGGCAGCATCATGTTCGAAGGCCGCGACATCAGCACCCTGCCGGCGCACGACCGCGTGCGCCTCGGCCTGGCCATTTCGCCGGAAGGCCGGCGGCTGTTCAAGGACCTGAGCGTCGAAGACAACCTGCGGGTGGGCGGCCTGATCCGCCCGCGTTCCGACTACGCCCACGACCGCGAACAAGTGCTGAGCCTGTTTCCACGGCTGGGCGAGCGCCTTGACTCCCTCGCCGGCAACCTGTCCGGAGGGGAACAGCAGATGCTGGCCATCGGACGCGCCCTCATGACCCGGCCCAAGCTGATCATGATCGACGAGCTTTCGCTGGGCCTCATGCCCAAGGTCATCGACCTTTGCTACCAGGCCCTGCACAAGCTGCGCGAAGACGGCATGGCCATCTTGCTGGTCGAACAGAACACCGACCGCGCGCTCAGCGTGGCCGACCAGGTATGCGTGCTTGAATCCGGCCGCACGGTGTGGCAGGGCAGCGCACAAGAGGCCGCCCGCGACCCCGACCTGGCCTCGGCCTACCTGGGCCTGCATTGAACAACCCGATTTCGGGGCGCCACCAAGCCGCCTGCTTCGCCTGACGCCCGAACCACAGAAAGGAAACCGCCATGAACACCGTCGCCGAAAAAACCTCCACCGACCCCCGCTTCGACGCCAGCCGCAGCATCCGTGCGCCGCGCGGCAGCACGCTTAACTGCAAGAACTGGATCAGCGAGGCCGCCTACCGCATGATCCAGAACAATCTCGACGCCGAGGTGGCCGAAGACCCGCAAAACCTGGTGGTGTATGGCGGCATAGGCCGTGCCGCGCGCAACTGGGAATGCTTCGACCAGATACTGGCCGAGCTCAAGCAATTGAACGAGGACGAATCCCTGCTTGTGCAGTCGGGCAAGCCCGTGGGCGTCTTCAAGACCCATCCCGACGCGCCCCGGGTGCTGATCGCCAACTCGAACCTGGTGCCGCAATGGGCCAACTGGGAACACTTCAACGAACTGGACCGCAAGGGCCTCTTCATGTACGGGCAAATGACGGCCGGCAGCTGGATATACATCGGCAGCCAGGGCATTGTCCAGGGCACCTACGAAACCTTTGTCGAAGCGGGCCGCCAGCACTTCAATGGCGACTGGGCCGGCCGCTGGATACTTACCGCGGGCCTGGGCGGCATGGGCGGCGCGCAGCCGCTGGCGGCCACCCTGGCGGGCGCCGTGTCGCTGACGGTCGAATGCCAGCAAAGCCGCATCGATTTCCGCCTGCGCACGCGCTATGTCGACAAGCAGGCCAAAGACCTCGACGAAGCGCTGGAGATGGTGCGCCACCACTGCGAGCGCAAAGAAGCGGTGTCCATCGCCCTGCTGGGCAACGCCGCCGACATCCTGCCCGAGCTGGCCCGGCGCGCCAAAGAAGGCGGCATGAAGCCCGACCTGGTCACCGACCAGACCTCGGCGCACGACCTGGTCAATGGCTACTTGCCCAAGGGCTGGACCCTGCAGCAATGGGAAGACGCGCGCAAAGACCCGGCCCGGCATGGCGAGCTGACCGAACAGGCGCGCCAGTCGTGCGCGGTGCACGTGCAGGCCATGCTCGACTTCCATTCCCTGGGCGTGCCCGCCGTCGACTACGGCAACAACATCCGCCAGGTTGCCTCCGACGCCGGCGTGCGCAACGCCTTCGACTTCCCCGGCTTCGTGCCGGCCTACATCCGGCCGCTGTTCTGCGAGGGCAAGGGCCCCTTCCGCTGGGTTGCACTGTCGGGCGACCCCGAAGACATCTACCAGACAGACGCCAAGATCAAAGAGCTGTTCCCCGAGAACAAGCCGGTGACGCGCTGGCTGGACATGGCGCGCGAACGCATCGCCTTCCAGGGCCTGCCCTCGCGCATCTGCTGGCTGGGGCTGGGCGAACGCCATGTGGCGGGCCTGGCCTTCAACGAAATGGTGAAGCGGGGCGAGCTCAAGGCGCCCATCGTCATCGGACGCGACCATCTTGACACCGGTTCGGTCGCCAGCCCCAACCGCGAAACCGAATCCATGCGCGACGGCACCGACGCCGTGTCCGACTGGCCCTTGCTGAACGCGCTGCTCAATACCGCCGGCGGCGCCAGCTGGGTGTCCTTCCACCATGGCGGCGGCGTGGGCATGGGCTATTCGCAGCATGCCGGCATGGTCATCGTGGCCGACGGCAGCGACGCGGCCGCCCGGCGGCTCGAGCGTGTGCTGATCAACGACTGCGGTTCGGGCGTCATGCGCCACGCCGATGCCGGCTACCAGGCCGCCATCGACTGCGCCAAGCGCTTCGGCCTGCACCTTCCCATGATCAAGTAGGCCGGGTTCCGCCATGCATACTCCCGCCGACATGACGCAATGGAAGGGCCGCGTCGACGCGGCCGAGGGCCAGGCCGGGCGGCGCTGGCACCAGATAATGCAGCCCTGGGCCCCCGAAGCCGGCCAGGGCGTGGCCCTTACCGGCTTCGCCTGCGATGCCGGCGTGCATCGCAACCACGGCCGGCCCGGCGCGCGCAAGGGGCCCGGCGCCATCCGCTCGATGCTGAGCAATATGCCGGTACTCGACTGCCAGACGCTGTACGACGCCGGCGATATCGCGCCGGTCGCATCCGGCACGCACGACGGCCTGGAGCAGGCGCAAGATGAGCTTTCCAGCCACCTGGCCGGCCTGCTCGCCCAGGGCCTGCTGCCCATCACCCTGGGCGGCGGGCACGAGATCGCCTTCGGATCCTTCGAAGGGCTGGCGCGCCACCTTGCGGCTAGCTCGGGTTCGCCCCCCCGCATCGGCATCGTCAACCTGGATGCCCACTTCGACCTGCGGCAAGACGACCGCGCCAGTTCGGGCACACCCTTTCGGCAGATCGCCGAAAACTGCCGGCAGCGCGGCTGGCCATTCAACTATTGCTGCCTGGGCGTCAGCCGCTATGCCAACACGCAGGCGCTGTTCGACCGCGCCGAATCGCTGGGGGTCGGCTGGATGCTCGACGAAGAGCTGGGCACTTCCGATCGCACGAACGCGCTGTCGCGGCTCGACGCCTTCCTCCATTCCGTCGACCACGTGTACTTCACCATCTGCCTGGACGTGCTCCCCGCCTGTGTGGCCCCGGGGGTCAGCGCCCCCGCGGCGCGCGGCGTGCCGCTTGAAGTGGTGGAAGCCCTGGCCGACCACGTTGCCGCGTCGGGCAAGATGCGCCTGGCGGATATCGCCGAGCTGAATCCCGATTTCGACATCGACCATCGCAGTGCGCGCGTGGCCGCCCGGCTGGTCGCCCGCATCGCAAACCAGGCGGGTGCCTTATGAGCCACGCTACCCGCGACTGGGATTCACTCTGGCTGAACGTCCACCTGGCTACCATGAGGCCCGGCGCCGGCTATGGCGAGATCACCGACGGCGCCATCGCCGTGCATGAGGGCAAGATAGCCTGGATCGGCCCACGCAACGCGCTTCCGGCCGGAGCCCGGGCCGGGCAGGAACACGATGGCGGCGGGGCCTGGCTTACGCCCGGCCTTATCGACTGCCACACCCACGCCGTCTACGCGGGCAACCGCAGCGACGAATGGGAAGCCCGGCTCAACGGCGTGCCCTACGAGCAGATCGCGCGTCAGGGCGGCGGCATCGTTTCTACCGTGCGTGCCACCCGCGCGGCCAGCTTCGATGAACTGCTGCAGGCCAGCCTGCCCCGGGTGCGCGCCCTGATGGCCGAAGGCCTCACCACGCTCGAGATCAAGTCCGGCTATGGCCTCGACCTGGCCAACGAAGAAAAAATGCTGCGCGTGGCACGCGAGATCGGCCGGCTTACGGGCCTGGACGTGCGCACCACCTTTCTGGGCGCCCATGCCCTGCCGCCCGAATACGCCGGCCGGGCCGACGACTACATCGGCGAAGTATGCGAGACCATGCTGCCGGCCCTGGCCGGGCAAGGCCTGGTCGACGCCGTGGATGCCTTCTGCGAAAACATCGGCTTTACCCCGGCGCAGACTGAACGCGTGTTCCTGGCCGCGAAGCAGCACGGGCTGCCTGTCAAGCTGCATGCCGAACAGCTTTCCGACCAGGGCGGGGCCCAGCTTACCGCCCGGTATGGCGGGTTATCGGCCGACCATCTCGAACATCTTTCCGCCGAAGGCATCGCCGCCATGGCCGCAGCCGGAACGGTTGCCGTCCTTCTGCCGGGCGCCTTCTATTTTTTGCGCGACACCCGCTTGCCTCCCGTCGAGGCGCTGCGCCAGGCCGGCGTGCCCATGGCCATCGCCACCGACTGCAATCCCGGCACCTCGCCCATGACCTCGCTGCTGCTGGCCATGAACATGGCCTGCACGGTTTTCCGCCTGACACCCCGGGAAGCGCTGGCCGGCGCTACCCTGAATGCGGCGCGGGCCCTGGGGCTGGCAGAATCCATCGGCAGCCTGGAAGTGGGCAAGAAAGCCGACTTTGCCTTGTGGAATATCGACAGGCCGGGCGACCTGGCCTACGCCATGGGGTTCAATCCCTGCGCACTATCCGTGAAGGCCGGGGAAATACGCTAGGTTTATTCCGCGCCGCATGCCCGTCGGCTTCAGCATCTGGCCCGCTCAGCTCGTAAGCGCCAGCCCCCCATTCAGCCGGCGGTTTATCTCGCGGCGCATGGCCGGTGGCGCGTCACGCAGCAGGCCAGGCCAGTCTGCTTGTGCCTGGCGAACACGGGCTTTGGCGATCTGCAGCACCCGGCTGCGGCGCACGATGCCTGCTTGCGCAAGCATGGCATCCAGGTGGTGCCAGCCGAGCTTGTGCAACTTGGCATCGATGGCGCGATTGATGCCATAGTCGGTGCCTGGCACTTCAGAGAAGAATGAGCTTACGCTGACCGGGTCGTATAGTGGCGCCAGTTCCGGGGTGGCTCCGTCGCGATAAAGCAAGGACCAGTTCTTCAGATGGGCGTCTGTATTGCCCATCAGGATGAACGCCACATACCGGTTCACGAACTCTTGTACATCGTGCACAGGCTCGGCCGACAGTTGGTCCAGAATGCGCACGATGGCCACGAAGTCCGGCTCGATTCCCTTTCCGTACTTATGCCTGGGTTCGTAGCCAAGCACCTGCGCAAACTCTTCCATATGGATTCGGGCCCCGCCTTCGCCGCGGTCGAACCGCTTGACCGCAAGTATTTCGGGAAAAGCCACCGCTTCAGGAAGCTGCGCTTCGTCGCGCGAGATGAGTTCGGCCTGGGCGCAGGCCAGCCCCAAAGACCGCGTCAATTGGTAGCCCGTGTACTCGTTTTGCACCAGGTCGGGATGCCGGATGGAAGGCAGCTTCAGAATGAAAGAACCCGCCTGGCCATGTCGGCGCACGACATAGCGGCGACCGTCACGAATGGCTGAAAACTTGGTCACGACGCCTGGAATGGCCGCGGCGTCTTCAACCGGCAGATCGACGAAGCCGGGCTCCAGCACATCGAGGCCCAAAGAGGTATGCCACAAACGCACAGGGTCGGGAATGCCCTCTTCAAGCGGAACGGGTTCTACCTCGACGCCCCCCATGAGGTCGTGGCCCGCGGCGGCCAATAGCTCGAACTCGTCATCGAGCCGACAGCCCCTTTCTTGGGCAAGCCGTTCGCGATTGTGGCCCTCGGGCAATAGGTTCTGGAAGAACGAAGGCCATCTGCCGTTGTTGCGCACCAGGCGGGCGTCTCGCATTGCCGTAAGAATGGCACGCGTACGCTCTTCGTCTGCCCCCTGGTAGCTAAGCGACAGCACCGGACGATTTTTATCCTGGACGTACTCTTGATCGAAGGAAACCCGCAGAACGTCGCCGTACTGCGAAAGGTATCCGATAGGTCGCTTGCCCTGCGGCCCATGAAGGTACAGGCGAAGATAGCGGATGAAGGTGCTCATCGCTTTGCGGACGTGGAAAGCAGATCGTCAATAATGGATGCGGGCGCATCGACCCCCGCGGGCTGGCCAAGAGTGCGTCCCCCCGAACGGGCGAAGGCCTCGAGGTCTTGCCGCAGCGCGCTGGGAACAAGCATGAGCTCCATTCCCAGGGCTCTTGCCAGCACAATAAGCGTGGAAAGGCGCGGATCGGATGCGCCCGATTCCATCTTTTGCACGGCCATGCGGCTCAAGCCCGCCCTTTCGGCCACAGCCGCCTGGCTTAGCTTCTGGTCTTGGCGCGCTTGGGCATACTCTGTAAGCAGCTGAACCATTGTTTGCTCCGAAAGATCATTGAAATGATCTTTTATTGGTTAAAGATAATTAAAATTATCATCCATTGCTGGTTGCGTCAATTCAAATGATTATATAAATGATCTTTTCATATTAAAAGCTAATTACTATTAGCTTTTTCCCATACCAATAAAGTCTTCTCCCGGCTTGAGCCGCGTGCATAATAGAAAGCAGACACTCAATGCCTTGATCGCCTAGTGTGCTGTTTGATTAGTTTGTGCACTTATATTCGGATGCCTGAGCTTGTCAGGCAAGGCGCAAACCACAGCGATAGCCGTAGCTATCGCGAGGATTTGCAACGCAGCATGGCGAGTTCAGGCGCCGAAGATAAGTATTCGAATTAGTCAAACAGCACACTAGGGGGTCGGCGTGAGCACATCCAGCGTGGCATCTCTGCAAAAACAGCTCGCCCAATCGTCCGGCGCGCCGCCCTTGCGCGCCGCCCTTGCGCGACGCCGTCGCCGCCGCGCACCTCATGTCCGAACCCCAGGCTGTCGAAGGCCTGCTGGCCCGGGCCGGGCCCCTGAAGCAGCAGGCCAGGCCCATCCACATCCTGGCCGGTCGCCTGGCCACCGCGTGGCGCGAACAGAAGGCCTCCGGCCAGAACGACCTGACACAAAGCCTGCTGCAGGAATTCTCGCTGTCAGACAAAGAAGGCATTGCATTGATGTGCCTGGCCGAAGCACTGCTGCGCATCCCAGACAAACAGACTCGCAACGCCCTCATCCGCGACAAGATCTCCGCCGGCGACTGGCAACGGCATTTGGGCGCCTCTGCCTCGACCTTCGTCAATGCGGCCGCCTGGGGCCTGCTTGTCACCGGCCGGCTGGTCTCCGATCATGAAAGCGGGCTGGCTGGCTCATTGGCACGGCTGGCGGCCAGGGGCGGCGAACCCCTGATTCGCGCCGCCGTCGACGTGGCCCTGCGCAAGATCGGAGAACAGTTCGTCGCCGGCCAGACCATCGCCGAAGCCTTGTCCCGCTCACAAGAGCCCGAGCAGGCGGGTTTTCGCCATTCTTACGACATGCTGGGCGAAGCCGCCCTGACCAGCGCCGACGCTCAGCGCTATATGCAGGCTTACGAACAAGCCATCCATGCCATCGGCAAAGCGGGAAACCGCCGCGGCATCTACGAGGGGCCCGGAATTTCAGTCAAGCTGTCTGCGCTGCACCCCCGCTACAGCCGGGCCAAGATCGACCGTGTCATGACCGAGCTGTACGCACGGCTGCAACACCTGGCCGTGCTGGCAAAGCACTATGACATGGGCTTGAACATCGACGCCGAAGAAGCCGACCGGCTGGAAATCTCGCTGCGCCTCGTCGAGCGGCTGCGCCTCGATCCCCTGCTGGCCGGCTGGGACGGAATGGGAGTCGCCGTCCAGGCCTACCAGAAGCGATGCCCGCAGGTCGTGGACTTTTTACTCGATCTGGCGCGGCGCAGCAGGCACCGCCTGATGATCAGATTGGTAAAAGGCGCTTATTGGGACACCGAGATCAAGCGCGCTCAAGTGGGCGGCCTGCCCGACTACCCCGTGTTCACCCGCAAGGCGCACACCGACCTGGCGTATCTCGTCTGCGCGCAGACGCTGCTTTCCGAGCCCAAGCTCTGCTACCCGCAGTTCGGCACCCACAATGTCCATACCGTGGCGGCCATCCATGAAATGGCCCAAGCGGCTGCCGAGCCGCGCGAATACGAGTTCCAGTGCCTGCACGGAATGGGCGAGACCCTGTACCGGCAGGTAGCCGGCCCCACCTCGGAAGGCAAGCTTGGCCACGCCTGCCGCATTTACGCGCCGGTGGGCACGCACGACACCTTGCTGGCCTACCTGGCCAGGCGCCTGCTGGAAAACGGCGCCAACACCTCGTTCGTCAACCAGATTTCCGACCCCTCGCGCTCGATCGACTCGCTCATCCAGGATCCTGTCCACACTATCGAGCGGGCGGGCGAGGTAGACGGCAGAATCGGGCTTCCTCATCCGCGGATACCCCTGCCGGCGGCCCTGTTCGGCCCAAGCCGCGTCAATTCCGCCGGCGCCGACCTGAACAGCGAGCACACCATCGCCGCGCTGACGGCGTACTTGCTGGATGAGGAAAGAAGCCAATGGCATGCCGCGCCGATCATCAACGGGCAAGACGCGCCAGGGCAGCGCCGCGCCGTACTCAACCCCGCCAGGCGATCCGAGATTGTCGGGTACGCAAGCGAAGCGACCGCCACGCAAGTATCCCAGGCTGTGGCCATAGCGGCACAAGGCTGGTTCCAATGGTCGCAGGCGGCGCCCGCCTCGCGCGCCGCCATACTGGAAGCCGCTGCAACCGCTCTTGAACGAGACACCCATCTGTTCATGGCGATGCTGATACGGGAAGCCGCCAGAACCTCTGCCAATGCCCTGGCCGAAGTTCGCGAAGCGGTGGATTTCCTGCGCTTCTATGCGCGGCAGGCCAGAAGCTTTGCCCGCGGCACGCATGAGTCCTGGGGACCAGTGGCCTGCATCAGTCCCTGGAATTTTCCGCTTTCAATCTTTACCGGGCAGATCGCCGCCGCCCTGGCCGCCGGCAATACGGTTCTGGCCAAGCCCGCCGGACAGACCCCGCTCGTTGCCCATGCAATGGTCCGGCTGCTGCTGAACGCCGGTGTCCCCGCGACGGCCCTGCAGCTGTTACCCGGCGCCGGTGGGGCGGTCGGCTCGGCCCTGGTCGCCGACGAACGCATCAAGGGGGTCTTGTTTACAGGCTCGACCGACGTGGCAAAAACGCTTGCCAGGCAGATCGCCGGGCGTCTCGATGCCCGGGGACGCCAGGTGCCGCTGATCGCGGAAACCGGCGGGCAGAACGCCATGCTGGTGGATTCATCGGCCCTGCCCGAGCAAGTTGTCGGCGACGTAATGGCGTCGGCATTCGACAGCGCGGGCCAGCGCTGCTCGGCCTTGCGCGTGCTCTGCCTGCAGGACGACATTGCCGAACCCGTGCTGCGGATGCTGAAAGGCGCGATGGCCCAGCAGGCCATCGGCGAACCCATCCTGCTGGCGACCGACATCGGGCCGGTCATCGACGGCCACGCCAAAGCGCGCATCATGCGCCACATCGAACAGCTCAAAGCCCAGGGATGCGCCGTTTTCCAGGCGCACGACCAGAACGAACTGGATCGGCTCGACGGTGCTTTCATCGCCCCCACCCTGATCGAAATTCCATCCGTACTTCGACTTGAAGACGAGGTATTCGGCCCCGTGCTGCATCTGGTTCGCTACAAGCGCCAGGATTCCGACTCGCTGATCCAGCACATCAACAGCCTGGGCTACGGGCTGACTTTCGGCCTGCACAGCCGCATCGACGAAACCATCGCCAAGGCCTCCAGCCAGGCCAGGGCCGGCAACATCTATGTCAATCGCAATATCGTCGGCGCGGTGGTGGGTGTGCAGCCGTTCGGAGGAGAAGGGCTATCGGGCACCGGCCCCAAGGCGGGCGGCCCCTTGTACCTGCTGAGGCTGCTGTCGCAAAAGCCCGCCTCGGCGGCGATGCGGGCCCTGGAATCGCCGGACGTGACGATATCGGTCGACACATCGAGCCGAAACGCCATGCAGGGCGAACTTGCGCAGTTGCAAGACTGGGCACTGCAACATCAGCGCCCCGCCCTGGCCAAGGCCTGCCAGCTTTTTGCGGCAAACACCCCTTCAGGGACCAGGTATACGCTTCCCGGCCCCACGGGCGAACTCAACACGTACAGCCTGCATCCCAAGGGTCCGATATTGTGCCTGGGCCAAAGCGATGACGATTTGCTGATGCAGCTTGCTGCCACCGTGGCGGTAGGCAGCCATGCCCTGGTGCTTTCAGAGCACGCCGCCCCCCTTTCCCGCCTGCCCCACCGGGTGCTTGACCGCGTACATGTTGTCGAAGACTGGCAAGGCCAACGTTTCGAGGCCGCACTGTTTCATGGTTCCCGGCCGGCGGCCACGGAACTGGCCCATGCCCTGGCCGGGCAAGAGGGGCCGATCATCGCCTTGATCGCCCTGGATGCGGGCTGCGCGCAAATTCCCCTGGAGCGGCTCGTGGTCGAGCGGAGCATCAGCATCAATACCGCGGCAGCGGGCGGCAACCCCGCTTTATTGACCATGAACTGACACTTTTCAAGGCGGCCTGATCACCTCCGGACCGATTCACAAAGATCGCCTCCGGCCCGATTTCCGGGCACTGCGGCGAGTGCGCCAATTGCCCCAAAAGACCTAATGGCATATCATTTACGGCGTACAACATCGTCCGCATTCGATATGCCCTCTACCTCTATTTCCGACACCCACCACGAAGAAGCAAGACTCAGTTCGTCTTCTCCGTTGCCCCTGTACCACCGCGTATACCTGCTGCTGCGCGAACGCATCGTCAACAGCACATATGGGCCCGGCGACACGCTGCCTTCAGAGGCAGAGCTGATGAACGCGTTCGGCGTCAGCCGCATTACGGTCCAGCGTGCGCTCAACACGCTGGCCGGCGAAGGTTTCGTCACACGCGCGCGGGGCCGCGGCACCACCGTGACCCAAGAGGCGGCCTCGCTGCAAGTTGATCGCCCGATCGCGGCAAGCATGAACGGGCTTCTGGTCAATCTTTCGAACATCGGCCAGGGCACGACGGTCAAGCTCATCCACTTCGGCTATCAGCGAGCGTCGCGGTCGGTCGCCCAGGCATTGGACATCGAGCCGGGCACGTCCATACAGAAAGCGACGCGCGTGCGTTTTCTCAGGGGCGAGCCGTTTTCCCAATCGGTCAGCCACGTCATTGAAGAAGTGGGCCGCTCGTACTCGCGCAAAGATCTCGAAACCCATACACTCATCGGCCTGATCCAGCGCGCACGCGTCATACATCGGGTGGAACAGTCTATCGTCAGCACCCTGGCCGACGACACGCAGGCCCGGCTGCTGCAGACCCACGTGGGAGCCCCGCTTCTGAAACTGAGCCGGGTATTCTTCGATCCGCAGAACCTGCCGATCAACGTCGCCGAGATCTACTATCACCCCGATCGCTTCGAGTTCCGCGTGACCTGGACCAGGGACGCCGACAACCAGATGCAGGTCGATCTTCATTCGTCACTCTGAATAGAGCCCGCCCGCTCGCAGGACTCCCCTGCTTCCCTGTTGCCCCACCGGGATAACCCGAATGGTCCGGCATGACCATCTCTTCATATGATATAACAACCGATCTTTAATACATTAGAAGGATCGGCGAGCTTCCGAGGAGTTTTCATGCTTGGCGATTCTTTGCCGGTGCCGAAAGACGCGCTGGTGCTGCAGCCCATCCAGCTGGGTGGGCTTACCCTGCGCAACCGCATCTTCGTGCCGGCGCACACCACCAGCTACGGCAAAGACCACCTTCCCTCCGATCAGCACTTGGCCTACCACGCCGCCCGGGCGCGCGGAGGAGTGGGCGCCATCATCTTCGAGGCCATCCGGGTGCAGGACAATTGCGTGGGCCGCCCCCAGGGGGTTGCGGGCTTCGAGCGCTCCTGTATCGAGCCTTTCTCGCGCATCGCCCGGGCGGTAAATGCCGAAGGCGCGCGGCTGCTGGGGCAGGTCATCCACCTGGGCCGGCAGGTGGACGGCGACTTCGAACGTACGGTCTCTTGGGCGCCCTCGGACATCCGCTGGTCCACCTCTTCGGCCATGCCCCACATCATGACCGAAGACGACATGCAGACCGTCATCGACGCCCATGTGCGCACCAGCCTGAACTTGGTCGAGGCGGGCCTGGACGGCATCGAGGTGCAGCTGGCCCACGGCCATCTGCTTCCGCAATTCCTTTCGCCTCTTTCCAACCAACGCGACGATGCCTATGGCGGAAGCCTGGAAAACCGCATGCGCTTTCCCCTGGCCGTGGTGGCCGCCATCCGCAAGGCGGTGGGCAACGATTTCTGCATGGGCGTGCGCCTGGGCGCCGAAGAGTTTTTGCCCGAAGCGCTGCACCTGGATGAGGCGGTGGAGATCGCCAGGCGCCTTGCCCGGGCCGTGCGGCTGGACTTCGTCAATGTGTCGCACTCGGCCTATCACGCCAGCTATTCGCTTGCCATGCAGATGGCCGACATGGCCATCGACCCGCAGCCCTTCCGCCAGTTTCCCGCAGCGGTGCGCAAAGCCCTGCATGACGACGGCCATCGCTTTCCGGTCATGGCCGTGTGCCGCTTCAGAACGCTGGACGAAGCAGAGGCCACCCTGCGGGCCGGCCACGCCGACATGGTCGGCATGGCGCGGGCACATATTGCGGAACCCGCCATCGTCAGGAAAACCATCGAAGGCCGCCAGGACGAGATCCGCCCCTGCATCAACTGCAACCAGGGCTGCGCCGGCATGCTGGAAAAGAATATTTCCATACGATGCCTGGTCAACCCGCGCACCGGCCTGGAAAGCCGGTGGGACGAAACGCAAGCACTGCCCAAAGCATCCAGGCCCGGCGCCATTGTCGTCGTGGGCGGCGGCCCCGGCGGCATGGAAGCCGCCGCCGAACTCGCGGCCCTGGGACATAAGGTGCAGCTCTGGGAAGCCGGCGATGCCCTGGGCGGCAAGCTGCAATACGCGGCGGCGCTTACGCTCCGCAACGAATGGGAACACCTGCTGTCCTTCCAGCGCATCCGCCTCGGCCGCCATGGCGTAACCCTGCGCCTGGGCACCCGCGCCGATGCCGCGACGCTGTGTGCCGCCCGCCCCGATGCAATCGTACTGGCCACCGGCTCACTACCGCGCCCCGCCCCGCTTGCCGGCGAAGGCAAGGTGTTTCGCCTTGCTGAAGCACTGGAGCAACTCGATCAGCTGGGCGGCTCCGTCGCCTTCGTCGACCTGACAGGCGAGTGGTCATCGCTGTCGGCCATCGAGCATTTTGCGCAAACACGCCGTGTCAGCGTCCTGACCCCCGGCACCGCCTTTGCATGGCGAACCACCATTTACAGCAACCTGGCCACCCAGCGCCGGCTGCGCGAAAAAAAGGTTCGCATCATGCCCCTGCGAAAAGTGCACTCATGGGACGGCCGGACCCTTGTGGCGGAAGACGTCTCCACCGGCGAGAACCTGGAGCTCGCCGGCTTCGACAGCGTCGTCGTCGCCCAGTACGACATTGCCAACGACGGGCTTCATGCGCCCCTGCGCCAGGCGGGCATGGCGGTAACGCTCGTGGGAGACTGCCTTGCGCCGCGCACGGCCCTGGAGGCCCTCTACGAGGGCGCCGAAGCGGCCCGAAAAATCCATTCCGCCCTTTCGGGCAACCACGATTAAGAAGACAGCATGAGCATACTTGTCACGGGCGCCTCGGGCTT
Organism: Pusillimonas noertemannii; assembly: GCF_003096595.1. Taxonomy (GTDB): domain Bacteria; phylum Pseudomonadota; class Gammaproteobacteria; order Burkholderiales; family Burkholderiaceae_B; genus Pusillimonas; species Pusillimonas noertemannii. The sequence goes on from NZ_QEKO01000002.1 coordinate 496,700, forward strand.
TATCGGGTTGAACCTGCTGGAAACACTGCTGCGCAAGGGCGAAAAAGTCGTGGCCTTCAGCCACGACGCCGTTCCGGAACACGCGCTGGCTCATCTGGCCCCGCTCGGGGGCTCGCTGGAATGGCTGCGCGGCGATGTCAGCGACCCCGACACGGTGCAGTCGCTGTTCGCCGGCCGCGATATCTCGCATGTGGTGCATGCGGCCACCATCACCGCCGGCCCGCAGCTGCCGCCCACTCAGGCGGAACGGGTGTTGAGAGTGAACATCACCGGCACCCAGCTGATGCTGCAGGCAGCTCGCCAGGCTTCGGTCAAGCGTTTCGTGCTGATCAGTTCATCGGCCGTCAATGGCGATGCGCCGTTCGAGCCGCAACGGCTGGATGAAACGTCGTCGACGCGTCCGCTGGGGCTGTATGGCTATACCAAGCTGGCCACCGAACAACTGGCCCAGCTATGGCAGCAGCAATATGGGCTGGACGTGATTACCGCCAGGCTGACGGCCATCTTCGGCCCCTGGGAGCGCGACACCGGCGTGCGTGGCACGCTCAGCCCGCCGTTCCAGCTTGCCCTCGAAGCGCTGCGCGGCAGCCCCGCCACGATTTCCGCGCACGGCCGGCGCGACTGGACGTTGAGCACGGACATCGCCGCCGGCATCTGCACGCTGCTGTTCGCACCTTCCCCCCGGCACCGGCTGTACAACCTGGCCAGCGGCGAGCTCTGGCACCCGCGCATGCTCTGCCAGGCCCTGCAGGCCGTGTTCCCGCACTGGTCATGGCAGGAATCCGAAGACGCTTCGGCCTGCACGGTGCAATACAACGACGACCTGAGCCGCCCGCGCATATCGCCTCTGCTGGGCGAACGGTACAGCAGCGAGTTCCAGACAGCGTTCACCCCAGCCGCCCGCGCCGTGGAGATCTATGCGCGATGGGTGCACGAGCATTCCCGCTTTCTTCTCAACCCCTAGTGTCCTGTTTGGTCAAGACACTATTGCAAGGGCTTACCACCCTGCCAGTTCATGCAACCAAGGAATCATCGACGATGAAAGTACTTTACACAGCGGTCGCCACCGCAACAGGCGGCCGCCAGGGCCACGCCCAGAGCGAAGACGGCTCATTCAGCGCAAAGCTGGCGCGGCCGGTCGAAATCGGCGGCCCGGGCGGCGGCACCAACCCCGAAGAGCTGTTCGCCTGCGGTTATGCCGCATGCTTTGCCAGCACGCTGGACCACCTTGCCAAGCTGCGCAAGATCGAACTGGGCGAAGTGAAGGTAAAGGCCTGGGTCAGCCTGGGCGTGGGCCCCGACGGCAAGTACGGGCTGCAGGCAAGGCTGCAGGCCGCCCTGCCCGATCTGCCCCGCGACAAGGCCGAGGAACTGCTTTCGGCCACCCACAATACCTGCCCCTACTCGGCCGCCATCCGGGGCAATGTAGAGGTTGAAGTCAGTCTGGCGCCCTGAGCGAACCCGCCCCTGGCGCCTATGCCGGGGCTGCCTAGGCGTAGCGCTCGCTGGACGCCAGCAGCGCCTTGGTTCCGATGACATCGTTCAGGCCATCGAAGTCGTACATGTGGTCCTGGAACGGCTGGTTCGACTGGTTCTTGGCCAGCGACGCGTAGTACAGCTCGGCCGTATGCGCCAGGGCACGCACGATACCTCCGGGGAAGATCACGACTCGAAAGCCCAGCTCGGACAGCTCGGCCGCGGATCGCAAGGGCGTATGCCCTCCCTCGACCATATTGGCCAGCAGGGGCGCCTTGCCCCCCAGCGAAGAAACGATCTGGCGCATCTGGTCCAGCGACCGGGGCGCCTCGACGAAGATCACATCGGCGCCGGCCTCTTGATAGGCGTGCGCGCGCTCCAGCGCCGCCTCGAAGCCTTCGACCGCAATCGCATCGGTGCGCGCGATGATCAGCGTCTCGTCGCTGGCGCGCGCATCGAGCGAAGCCTTGACCTTGCCCACCATCTCGGCCATGGGGATGAGCGATTTTCCGGTGAGATGGCCGCAACGCTTGGGCATGCTCTGGTCTTCCAGCTGAAGTGCGCTGGCGCCCGCGCGCTCGTACAGGCGCACGGTGCGCTGCACGTTCAGGGCGTTGCCGTGCCCGTTGTCGGCGTCGACGATCAGGGGTGTCTGCACCCGATCGCGAATGAGTGCAATGACTTCGGCGACCTCGGTCATGGTCACCAGCCCGATGTCGGGCCGCCCCAGCCGGGTATAGGCAACGCCCGCCCCGGTCAGGTACAAGGCCTTGAAGCCATGCCCGGATGCAATCAATGCGGTCAATGCGTCATACACGCCCGGGGCGATCACGGTTTCGCCCTGGGACAGCAATTTCTTCAGCAGCATATGTCCTCTCTTTCGACAGGCGCGCGGCGCGCCTTCAATACTTGTTCACATTCCAAGATAGGTGCGGCGCAACTCGGGGTTGGCCATGACCTCTTGCGAGCTGCCCGAAATGGCAAAGCGCCCCTGCTCGAGAACATAAGTGCGGCTGGCCACTTCGAGGGACTGCACCACGTTCTGTTCGACCAGCATGATGCTCAGGCCCTCGGCGTTGATGCGCCTGATCAGCGAGAACATTTCCTCGACCATGACCGGAGACAGGCCCAGCGACGGCTCGTCCAGGATGAGCAGGCGGGGCTCGGACATGAGCCCGCGCGCAATGGCCAGCATCTGCTGCTCGCCGCCCGACAAGGTGCCGGCCGCCTGCGAACGGCGCTCTTTCAGCCGGGGAAAGGCCTGGAACATGCGCTCGATGTTGCGCCGCTTGTTGGCGCCGGCCCGGCGATAGGCCCCAACCTCAAGGTTCTCTTCAACCGTCAGGTCGGGAAACACGCGCCGGCCCTCGGGCACGTGCGCGATGCCCAACCCCACGATTTCGGCCGAGGAGCAATGGCTGATCTCGGAGCCATTGAAGAGGATGGAGCCCGCCCTGGCCCGGATCAGGCCGCTTATCGTGTTGTTCAGCGTCGTCTTCCCGACCCCGTTCGAGCCGAGCACCGCGACGATTTCCCCTTCGGCCACGCGCATGTCGATGCCATACAGTATGTCCACCGAGCCATAACCGGCTTTCAGATCGGATATCTCAAGCATTTGTCTGCTCCGTGTTCAGGCGCCTGGCAGCCCCCTGGCCCAGATAGGCCTCGATGACGGTCTCATTCCTCACCAGCTCCTGGGGTGTTCCGTGGGCGATCATGGCACCCTGGTTCAACACGTAGACTTCATCGGACAGCGACATGACCGCCTGCATGACGTGCTCGATGAGAAGAATGGTGGTTCCCTGGCTGCGTATCGCACGGATCATCGTCACGATCTCCTGCACTTCGCTGGGAATCAGGCCGGCCATCACCTCGTCCAGCAAAAGAAAAGACGGCGAGGTGGCCAGGGCCTTGGCCAGTTCCAGGCGCTTGCGCCCCGCGACGGTCAGGTCTTGCGCCGGCAGGTCGAGCATGCGGCCCATGCCCAGCTGCACGGCCACTTCGCGCGCCTTGGCCAGGGCATCTTCGCGCTTCTTGTGATGCAGGTGGGCGCCCACGGCGATGTTCTCGAGCACGCTGAGCCCGGCGAAGGGCTGCACGATCTGGAATGTGCGTGTCAGGCCCAGGCGGCAGATTTCATGCGGAGGCAGGCCTTTGATGGATCGCCCCTGGAACAGGATCTCGCCCGAATCGGGAGGGGCAAAGCCCGAGACGATGGAGAACAAGGTGGTCTTGCCTGCGCCGTTGGGGCCTATCAGCGCCACGATGCTGCCCTGCTTCACTTCAAGAGACGCGTTGTCGACGGCGAGCAGTCCACCAAAGCGCTTGCTTACTCCTTCCACTTTCAGCATCATGCCTTCTCCTTGGACACCCCGGTGGCGCCACGCCCTCGGCGCGGCCCCATGCGATCGAACAGCCCCATCACGCCATCGGGCAGGAAGCGCAGGATGAGCAGCAGCAACACGCCATAGAACACCAGGTTGATGCCGGTGGCGCTGCCCACCGCCATCTTCACGATCTCGCCCACCGAATGCAGCAGCACGGTGCCGAGCACCGGGCCCAGAATGGTGCCCGCCCCGCCTATGGTGGCGCCCAGCAGGGCTTCGATGGACATGACCGGCCCATAGGCGATGGGCGCGTCGATATACAGGAAAGTCTGCAGATAGGCCACGCCGGCCGCCGCGGACACCCCGCCCGCGGCGAACATGCCCGCCACCTTGATGCGGAACGTATTGATGCCCAGCGCCTTGGAAGCATCTTCGTTCTCGCGTATGGCGGCAAGATATGCGCCAAAGCGGGAGCGCTTGATCGCCAGCGACACCAGCAGGGCCAGAATGACCAGGCCCAGCGCGAACAGGTAGTTCTCGGTGCGCGAGGGAAACTGCAGGCTGCTCCATTGCTGCACCAGCGGCAACTGCAGGCCCGAGCCCCCGCCGGTAAACTCGAACGAACTGGCCACCACGCGCAGCACCTCGGCGAACGCCAGCGTAACCAGGGAAAAATACGAGCCGCGCAAGCCGTAGCGGAAGGAGACGGCGCCGATGAACGCGCCGACGAGCGCGCCGCAAAGCATGCCCGCCACCCCGGCCAGCCAGGGATTGAACCCGGCTTGCAGCTGGAACATGGCCGCGGCATACGCGCCCGTGCCGAACAGCGCGGCGTGCCCGAACGACAGCATGCCGCCGAATCCGCCGCTGATGTTCCAGCCTATGGCCAGCACGCACATCAGCAGGATGTTGATGCCGAAGCCCAGCCATTCTTCGGTGGGCCACACCAGCGGAAACAGCGCGAACAGTACCAGAAGCAGCGCAACGGCCTTGTTTCCGATCGAGAGATTCTTCATTTCAGGCCCCCTTCCTTCCAAACAATCCCGAAGGCCGGAACAGAAGCGTCAGGATAAAGCAGGCATATATGCCGATCTGGCCCAGGGTTTCGCCCAGGAACAGGCCGCTGAGCGCCTCGACCACGCCCAGGAAGAGGCCGGCCACCAGTGCGCCCATGTAAGAGCCCATGCCCCCGAGCACCACGGTGGTGAACGCCACCAGCACGAAGCTGTAGCCCACCTGCGGCGTGACATAGAAGGTGGGCATGAGCAGGCAAGCCGCGGCCGCCACGCAGGCGGTGCCGATGCCGAAGCACACGGCGTAGGTATGGTTGACGTCGATGCCCATCAGCTGGGCTCCGCGCTTTTCCTTGGCGACCGCCCGTATGGCCTGGCCTATGCGGGTGCGCATCATGAACAGCCAGACCAGCCCCACGAGCAGCAGCGAGGCGACGAAGGCGATGAGCTTGGGCAAGGGCAGGTAGGCGCCGGCGATCTCCACCATGTTGAACGCATAGGGAACATCGATGGTGCGGGTGTTGGATGTCCAGAAATACAGGGCGAGGTTGTCGATGACGATGGCCAGCGCCAGCGTCACCAGCAGCGTATTGGAGTCCTTGCCGTGGCTGAAGGTGTTGATGACGCCCCGCTGCAGCAAATAGCCGAACACAAAGAAAACCGCCATGAGGAAGGGCATCGCGACGTACGGGTCGACGCCCAGCAGCGTATTCGCAAAGAACACGGCATAGAGCGCCAGCATCAGCAGGCTGCCGTGCGCGAAATTGATGATATGAAGTACGCCATAGATCATGGTCAGCCCCAGGGCGACCAACGCATAGATGGCCCCGGTGGCAAGACCGCTAATTACTGCGGGAGCAATAAGGCTCAGCATTCGACTGCTTCCAGAAAGGCCGGGTGCGCCCTGGGCGCACCCGAGATGCATGGATTACTAACCGCGGTCGGGCATGGGGAACACCGGCTCGGCGGTGGCGAACTCCTTGGGAAACACCAGCTCGATCTTGTCGCCGCGAACCTGCGTGTTCACCAGCTGCGAACCGGTGTTGTCGCCATCTTTGAACACGATGGGTCCGTAGGGCATGATCGTGTCCGAGAACGTCTGGCTGGCCAGGGTCTCGATGATCTTCGCGTGGTCGGTGGAACCTGCCCGCTCGATGGCGTCCACGGCCAGCTGCGTGGCGGCGTAGGCCACCATCACGTCATAGGTCAGGTCGACCTTGGCGGCGGCCGCCTGCTCCACCAGCTTCTTCGACAAGGGCTTCTTGGGGTCGAACCAGTGGTTGGTGTCGATCACGTACTGCGCCGCCTCGTTGTGTTCGCGCACGAAGCGGATATTCGACGCGCCGCCGCCGTAAATGGAGTAGATGGCCTTCAGCTTGAGCCGCTGCTGCTGAATGGCGCGCATGAACAGGATGAACTCGTTGATATAGTGCGAGGGCATGACCATGTCGGCGCCCGAGGCGCGCAGCCGAAGCACGATATTGGTGAAGTCGCGCTGCGGCGTGGGATGACTGATGGTTTCGACCACCTTGATGCCGATATCGGGCAACTTCTCGCTGAGGATCTTGGCCATGCCGCTGCCGAAGGGGCCGTCTTCATGAACGATGGCAACCGTGCGCACGGCATGGTTCGCCGCCTTGTTCATGGCGTCCAGGTTCAGCATAGACTGCTCGACCGAGCGCACCACCCCCGGCGAAAACCGGAAAGTGTTCTTCAGCCCGCGCTGCACGATCTGCTCGGCGCTGCCCACGTCAACCACATAGGGAATGCCGTAGCGGGCCGCGGCCTGCGTGGTCGACAGGCTGATGGCGCTGGATTGCGCACCGACGATAATCGCCACACCCGCCTGGGCCAGCTTGTCGACCTCGGCAGCCCCGATGTCGGGCCGCGACTGCGCATCGACGAACACCATTTCAACCTTCGCGCCGCCCAGGCTCTTGATGCCGCCCGACTCATTGATGTGATCCAGCGCGAACTGGATGCCCTTGCGGGCCTGCGTGCCGGTATACGACAGGGCTCCGGTAATGGACCCCACCGCCCCCAGCTTGACCACATCCGCTTGCGCGCGCCCCACGAGGGGCACGCCCAGCATGGCTCCGGCAGCGGTGAGCGCACCGGCTTTCAGCACGCTCCGTCGTTTCAGCGCATCATGTGATAAACCTGTTTCTTTGATTGTTTTCATAGTTTCCACCCTTGAAATATGGTTGTGCCACGAAAGTCATGGCCAGGACGGCCACACCGGTAGTGTCCTGTTTGGTTATGGCCAGTCCAGGCGCCGAAGATAAGTACGCGAATTAGCCAAACAGGACACTAGCTGCTCCTGGGTTGTGCCCATGGCATGTTTGAAAAATAGTCCTTCTCAAAACGCTCCACGAGGTCAAGCATGCCTACCGTGAGTTCAAGATCGTCCACCCCCTTCATGAGGCATTCACGCCAGAAGGGGTCGATCTTGAACTCGTGCGCCGTCCCGTCCGCAAGCTGCACCTTTTGCGCGGCCAGGTCGACGGCAATTTCCTGCGAGGGTTCCCGGCGCAGGCTTTGCCTGATGTCCCGGCACACGGCCTCGGGCAATCGCACGGGCACGATGCCGTTCTTCAAGCAGTTATTGTGAAAAATATCGCCGAAGCTGGGGGCCAGGATGGCGCGAATGCCAAAATCGCTCAACGCGTACACAGCGCCTTCGCGAGACGAGCCGCAACCGAAATTCTCTTCAGCGACGAGTATCCGCGCATCGCGATAGCCCGGCTGGTTCAGCACGAAGCCCGGCTGCTCGCGCCCTGCCGCATCGAATCGCAGATCGTGGAACAGCAGTTGCCCGTATCCTTTGCTTCGATCCTGCTTGAGAAAGCGCGCCGGCAGGATCTGGTCGGTATCGATGTTCCGGCCCTCGATGGGCGCCGCCCGGCCGGTTTCGCGAATGAAGGGCTTCATGCTTTGGCCAGCTCCAGTCGTCGTACGTCTGTAATCGTGCCCGACACGGCCGCCGCCGCGGCCATCGCGGGGCTTAGCAAATGCGTTCGCGCCCCGGGCCCCTGGCGGCCGACGAAGTTCCGGTTGGACGTCGACGCGCAACGCTTGCCATTCGGCACCACGTCTCCGTTCATGGCGACACAGGCCGAACAGCCCGGCAACATCCACTGCGCCCCCGCCTCCACAAAGATTCGGCCCAGCCCCTCTTCTTCGGCTTCGCGGCGCACCAGGCCCGACCCAGGAACGATCCAGGTGGGTACCCGCACCTTTCTTCCGGCCAGCACGCGCGCGGCTTCGCGCAGGTCATGCAGGCGCGAATTGGTGCAGGAGCCGATGAAAACCATGTCGACCGGCACGCCCTCGAGCGGCATGCCGGGAGCAAGCCCCATGTACTGAAGCGCCGCCCGCATCGCCGCCTGCGCGACCGGATCTTTCTGGGCGGCGGGGTCGGGAACGGCATCGCCGATGCGAATCGCCGTCTCGGGGCTGGTGCCCCAGGTGACCATGGGTTCGATTTGTGAACCATCGATGTGGACCTCGGCATCGAACACGGCGCCTGGATCCGTGGGCAGGCTGCGCCAGTATTGCTCGGCCTTGGTCCAGATTTCGCCTTGGGGAGCGTGGGGCCGGCCCTTCAGGTAGGCATAAGTGGTGTCGTCGGGCGCAACCATGCCGCAGCGGGCTCCCGCCTCGATGGACATATTGCAGAGGGTCAGGCGCTCGTCGATGGACATGGCCTCGATGACCGGCCCCGCGTATTCGATGGCATGGCCGGTGGCGCCCGCCGCCCCGATGGTTGCAATAATGGCCAGGATGACGTCCTTGGCCGAGACGCCCGGCCGGCGTTCGCCGCTTACGGTAATGCGCATGACCTTGGGCTTGACCTGCCACAAGGCCTGGGTGGCCATGACGTGCGCGTTCTCGGACTGGCCGATGCCGAAGGCCAGCGCCCCCAGCGCCCCGTTGGTCGAGGTATGGCTGTCGCTGCACACCACGATGAAGCCCGGAAGCACCATGCCCTGCTCGGGCGCCGTGACGTGCACAATGCCTTGCCGGGGGTCGTCCAGGCGAAAATGACGCACGCCGCTCCATTGCATGTTTTCGTCGAACGTGTCGATCATGCGCGCTATCTCGGGGGTGGCCGCCCCCGAGGCGCTGCGGCTGTTCGTGGGAACGTAGTGATCGGGCACGCCGAACACCTGGCGGGGCGACCTGACCTTCAGGCCGCGGCGGCGCAGGTCGGCAAAGGCATGGAACGACCCTTCATGGATGATGTCGCGGTCGATGTAGAGCAGGGACGGCCCCTGCTCTTTGGCCACGATTACGTGGCTTTCCCAGATTTTGTCGAAGAGCGTGCGAGGCCCGGGGGCCTCTTGCCTTTCAGGCATGGCCGGCCTCCGACGCCTTGAACGCGTCAAGAATCTCGCCGCCCGTGGCGGCCCAGACGCCGTCGTGCCCCAGCATGTAGGCCAGCGCCTCTTTCACTACATGGATGCGATACGGCACGCCCATTACCCAGGCGTGCAGGGGCAGGCTCATGACGCGCCCGCCGTACTCGGCCGATTCGCGGTACAGCACGTCGAAGCGGTCCTTAACCTGCTGCAGCCACTCGAGCTCGGTCTGATGCAGGTCGAGCGTCACGGCCCGGTCGTCCGTTTCTTGCGCCAAAGGCATGGAATACAGCCCGCCGCCGGGTGTTTCCATGAGATAAGGCATGTCGTCGTTGGCCCAGTCGCAGCAATACTCCAGCCCGTGTTCGGCCAGCAGCCGCGGCGTATCGAACGACTGGCTGCGGCCCGGCGACAGCCAGCCGCGTATCGCCTGCCCGGCCCCCGCCTCGCGCAGCTGGACAAGCGTTCTTTCGACCAAAGCCGACTCTTCGTTGGGATCGAGCCCCGTGTAATGCAGGTGCCCCATGTCGAGGCCGTGGGCGATCAGCTCGACGCCATGCTGCTGCAGTTCGCGCATCAGGGCCGGATACCGCGTTGCGACCGCCGCGTTCAACGCCACAGACGCCGGCACGGAATGCGCTTTCAAGACATCGAGAATGCGGAAGATGCCGACCCGATTGCCGTAGTCGCGGCTGGAGTAGTGCCGGAAGTCGGGGTAAGGCATGGTCAGGCCGCCGGGAGCCCTGAAAGGCGTGGCCGGGGCATCGAAGGGAAACCACTGCAAAATGGGAGCGACCCATAAGGCCACGCGCGCCCCGCCCGGCCAAGACACGGGCTTGCGCTGGAAAAGGTCGGACCATGCATACAGGTCGTGGTCCATGCGATGCCCGCGATGCGGATAGCTGAAGTAATCGTCCGTCAAAGCCATGTTCGCTCCTGCCTTATTGAACGGCCGCAATGGCCTGTGCGACGGTGTCGTAGTGATGGTCGTAATAGTGCTGCGCGATCTCGCGGCCCGTCGCAAGCCAGACGCCCTCGTGGCCGGCGATGTAGGCCAGCGCTTCGGCAAAGGCGTCGATGCGGTGCGGCTGCCCCACCAGGTAGGGGTGCAGCGGAATGCACATGACCGTGCCCGACTGTGCGCCCTCGGCGTACAGCTGGTCGAACTGCCGCTTGATGATCTCGCCATAATGGCGGGGCGTGAACAGATTCACGTTGTAGACGATGGTGTCGTTCATCTCGAGCGAGTACGGCACGCTGATGAGCCGGCCGCTGGAAACGTGAACGGGCGTGGGCTGGTCGTCGTGGAACAGGTCGCATGTATAGCGCACCCCTTCTTCGGCCAGCACGTCAAGGCTCCAGGGGTTGTTGGACAAAGCCGGCGAAAGCCAGCCGTCCATGCTCTGGCCTGTCCACTTCTTGATGGTTTCGCGGGAATCGACCACGATGCCGCGCTCTTCTTCGCGCGTCATGCCGTACACATAGCGCGTGTTGTAGATGCCGTGCGAGAAGAACTCCCAGCCCCGGTCGGCGCACGCCTTGATGATTTCCGGGTGGTGGTCGCACATGGCCACGTTCAGCGAAACAGAGCCCCGGAACCCGGTTTCGTCCATCGCGCGCATCATGCGCTGCCACCCCGCCCGATTGCCATAGTCGCGATGCGAATAGGCCAGGACGTCGGGGTGGGGACGGGCCCAGGGCTTGCGCTTGGGGTTGTTGGGCGGATCGAATTCATAGAACTCGATATTGGGCGCCACCCACACCGCAATGCGCGCGCCGCCCGGCCAGGCGATGCGGGGCCGGTTGCGATACGGGAAATAATCGTACAGCTTCAGGTCGCTGACTTGGGTCTCGCTCATTTTGCCGACCCCGCTCTTTGCTTCAGGTGCTCGAACACGTCGGCCACCGGCACCACGTCGCCGTACTTCACGGCAATGTCGTACAGGTTGGCGAAATGCGGGCTTTCATGCTTGTCGGCAACGCATTCTTCGGGCACCACCACCCGGTAGCCGTTGGACAGCGCATCCACCACCGTGGCCCGCACGCAGCCCGAGGTTGAGCCGCCGGTAACCACCACCGTGTCGCAGCCGTGCCATGTCATGAGCGAACGCAGATGGGTTTCGAAAAAGGCTGAGGGCATGCGCTTGTTGAAGATGACGTCGCGCACCTGGTCCACGTTGATGCGGTCGTCGAATTCGGCGCGGCGCGCGCCCACCTTGATGTTCTGCAAAGAGTCGGGCGTATCGGTGCGCGTGCCCCACACGCCGCAGTCTTCGCCCGACTGCATGTAGGCGACGTAGGTCCACACCACGGGCAACTGCTGCGCGCGAAAGGCGTCGGCCAGCTGATTGACATATTCGAGCTGCCTGGGGTCGGTTTCATACGCGGTGGCGAACTCGCCCACGCTGGTGTACGACTTTTGCAGGTCGACGTTCACCAGAATGGGCTTGCGGCCAAACCCGAACCGGGGACGAGTCGGCTTACGCTTGATCTCTTCGTAAAGTTCCCGGGCAGTTTTGCTGGAAAGCTCCATGATCATTTCCCACACATTATCAGAACACCTAATGCTATATCATTAGAAACAAGAGGCGTATAAGGGTTTTCCTCAGATGGTGTGCTCCCCCTTGAGAAAGGACCTAACATCAGGTGGTCTGAAGTGGAGGCTACGCTCGAAATGCCGGTATCGCTCGGGTAGAACAATATCCAATAAACAAGGAGACCGCGGTATGCACGCGATTCGTATTGACCGAAGCAAGAGGTTGTGTGACGAACCCCATTGCGGGCACAACCGCTATCATCCCGATATCGAGCCGCTGCTCGAAGTCAATGAGGGCGAAGAAGTCATACTTGAAACGCGCGACGCGGTCGACGGCCAGATCGCGCCCGACGCAACGGTGGCTGATTTTGCCAAGATCGACATAGGCGCGCTTCATCCGCTTACGGGGCCAGTCTATGTCAAGGGCGTAAAAGCCGGCGACGTTCTTGAAATTGAATTTCTCGACGTCGTGCCGCAGGCAACGGGCTTCACCTGCATCTTGCCCGGCCTGGGCTTTCTGCGCGACGTCATGACCGACCCTTTTCTTGCTCACTGGAAGCTTAGCGACGGATGGGCGACGTCCGAGCAGGTTCCCGGGGTGCGCATTCCGGGCGCGCCGTTCATGGGCATTTCAGCCGTTGCTCCGTCGCGCCAGAAGGTCGAAGAATGGACAAGGCGGGAACAAAAAATAGCCGAACGCGGGGGCATGGTCATGATGCCCGACCCCGCAGGCGCCATTCCGGCCGGCGCCTGCGGCGTTCATGGGCTTAGAACCTTGCCTCCGCGTGAAAACGGCGGCAATTTCGATGTAAAGCAGCTTACCAAGGGCGCCAAGCTGTTCCTGCCGGTGTATGTCGACGGTGGCCTGTTCTCAACCGGAGACGGGCACTTCGCACAAGGCGACGGCGAAGTCTGCGTCAATGCGATCGAGATGGGCGCTACGGTTGCCGTTCGCTTCAAGCGCCATGCCGGGCTGGCCTTGCGGCGCAAGTTCGAAGGCCCGGTGTTCACCTATACGCAACCCGTTCCCGACCCACGCTCGAACCTGTCGCAACAAATGCTTGGCGTGATGGGGATGCCCCTGCATCCCGATGGCGATTGCGAGGGCGAGAACCTGAACCTTGCCGCCCGCAATGCGGTTCTGAACATGATGCACCTGCTGCAAGAGCGCGGCTTCAGCCAGCAGCAGGCGTACGTCATTTGCAGCATCGCCGCCGACCTGCGCATCAGCAACGCCGTCGACGTTCCCAACTACGTCGTTTCCGCCGTGCTGCCCGAGGCGATCTTCGGTTAGCTGCGGCGAAAAACAAAAAGCCCTTCCGGCGGGCAAGCAAGTACGGACGTAGCCAGAGTCGGAGTTTGCCTGAGCTTCAGCCGGAGGTAGGGCTTCTTCCTTTCAACAACCTCCCATCCAACCTCAAGGTTTCCACTTCCACTTTCGCCAAACCCGCTTCGGCATGCAGAGGGTTGAACAGATAATTCCGTGTATGGGGCATGATTGCGCTGGGTACTTGCAATAGCAAAGTTTGGTTCTTGGCCAGCCAATCGTCGCCCAGTGCTCGGGTGTGTGCCGGGTTGTCTTCCCAGTGCTCGGGCAGATGATCGGCGAGATTTTGCATTGATGCGCTGTCGGGAATTTCGATGCGAAGCAGTTTCAAGTTATCGGGAACGTCTTCAGCGTCTATTTCAAGTTGCACCAGTACTTCCAGCATGGCCGAAGCGGGGGAATCAGCCAGATAAACGACAGGCCTTCCGGCACGGTGCCAGCGCCCGCCGGCCAGCATGCCACCTCGTCCGGTCAGATCGGGGAAGGCGCTGATTCTCCAAAAAATCAAAACGCGTAGCCTTCGGCAATTTGCAGCAGCATTTCTTCGACTTGGCGCGTACCCTGGAGCGTCGTAAGAAGCGCCATGGGATTTTGGCCATTGAATCGTGCTTTAGGCTTGGATAGCCAGCGCCTGGCCTTGGCCTGATCGCCAAAGATTGTTTGCGCCATAGCGGCGATGTGTGCCGCGCGGAAAAGCCGGTCGCTTTCGTCTACCGTTAAAGGCTGCTCTTTGGAAAGGCGTGCTTTAAGTGTGCGTAAGGGAATTATCTGATCGCGCTCAAGCGGCGTAACCTCGCCTTTTTCACATAGCTCGACGAGCCGTGTCGCAGGAAACCCATGCACAATGCTGTCGTGAATCTGCGTCTCGCTTGCGTTCTCGGGAATGCCCAGCAAGGCGTTCAAGCGCGAGCGATAGGCAGCGTAGCCGGCGTCTCTCATTATTTCGGCAAACATGGTGTCCTCCTGGCATGGCCAGATTCGGCATATACCGTATTATAGGCGGTATTCGCCGGACGCCTCACTTACGCTGTGGTTCGATCATGCCAAGCGCCACGTACACCTGCATGCCTGAACCAGAAAACCATGCCCAGACCCCCGATAACGGAAAGAGCCAAACCAAAACCTCAACAAAAACAAAGCCCTTGAAATCCAGGCGTGGGATTTCAAGGGCTTTGTTTTAATAACTTGGTCGGGGTGAGAGGATTCGAACCTCCGGCTCCTGCGTCCCGAACGCAGTACTCTACCAGGCTGAGCTACACCCCGAGTGTGTGTTTTGGCTTGAAATCTACAGGCCAAGGCTCAAGGCTTCAGACCCAAAAATGGCCGGGACCCCTATCAAGCCATGGGCCGGCCCTTCTTTTCAGCGGTCTCGTTCCACCGCGAAAGAACAGAATTTTAGCAAAGAATCGCGATGTACGGAAACGGGGAAGGCTTCGAGCGCCTGGCGCGCCACTTCGGCTTCGGCCGCGGCGATGGCACGAGTGTGCTCGAGCGCGTCGGTGTCATGAATGGCCTGCGCCACCGCTTCGAAGTCGCCGTCGCCGGCCTCGATGGCGCCGGCGATGAGCTGGCGCTGAGCCTGGGTGCCGACTTCCATCGCCCGGATCAGGGGCATGGTGGGCTTGCCTTCGCGCAGGTCGTCGCCCACGTTCTTGCCCAGCGAGCCGGCGTCGCCGCTGTAGTCGAGCACGTCGTCGACCAGCTGGAATGCGGTGCCGATGTGCCGGCCATAGGCGGCCGCGGCCTCTTCCTGACGTGCGTCTGCGCCTGCCACGATGGCGCCGACCTGGGCGGCGGCCTCGAACAGCTTGGCCGTTTTGTAGCGCACGACCTGCATGTAGCGCTCGATGGAAACGGCGGGGTCGTGCACGTTGAGCAACTGCAGCACCTCGCCCTCGGCGATGATGGTGGTGGCCTTGGACAGCACCTGCATGATGCGCATGGAGTCGGCTTCGACCATCATCTCGAACGAGCGCGAGTACAGGTAGTCGCCCACCAGCACGCTGGCGGCGTTGCCGAACACGGCGTTGGCCGTGCTGCGCCCGCGCCGCAGGTCGGATTCATCGACGACGTCGTCATGCAGCAGGGTAGAGGTGTGTATGAACTCGACCACGGCGGCCAGCAGGTGGTGCTGCGAGCCCTTGTAGCCCAGCGCGTTGGCGATCATCAGCAGCAGGGCCGGCCGCATGCGCTTGCCTCCGGCGCCGATGATGTAGTCGCCCACGGTGCGGATCAGGACGACGTCGGAGTTCAGGCGCGCCCGGATGACCGCATCGACGGCTTTCATGTCGTCAGAAATGGGCGCAAGCAAATCGGCTAGGTTCAAAGGGGAATCCGCAACAAAGAAGCCAAGGGGCACACTCGAGACCGCTGGGGGATGCCGGAACAACCTCGCGGGCCAGGCTAGATTATACGTGCTTGCACAAGGCCCTCTGCAGCCCCCCGGCCCGAAATTGGCGATAATGGCGGTTTGCCCGGAATTGCCTGGAGAAACGCTTGAGTGCCTTAGACCTGACCACGCTCGTGGAACGCGCGGAACGCGTTCTGGCCCAACTTGAAGCCTGGCTGCCGCCCGCCCCGCCCGAAACCGACTGGAGCGCCCATGCATACCGCTGGCGCAAGCGCGGCGCGCGCGGCTGGCTCGACGCCGTAAAGCAGGTTTCCCGCATCGAGGCCGGCGACCTGCAGCATATCGAGCGCCAGAAAGGCATCATCGACCGCAACACCCGCCAGTTCATAGAAGGCAAGCCGGCCAACAACGTGCTGATGACCGGCGCCCGGGGCACCGGCAAGAGTTCGCTCGTGAAGGCCATGCTGGCCACTTACGCCGACCAGGGCCTGCGCCTGATCGAGGTCGACAAGTCCGACCTGGCCGACCTGGACGACATCGTGCATCTGCTGGGCACCCGTCCCGAGCGCTTCATCATTTTCTGCGACGACCTGTCCTTCGAAGAAGGCGAACCCGGCTACAAGGCGCTGAAATCGGTGCTCGACGGCTCCATCAGTGCCTCGGGCGACAACGTGCTGATCTACGCCACCTCGAATCGCCGCCATCTCATGCCGGAATACCTCAGCGAAAACCTCAGCGCGCAGCACCAGCCCGACGGCGAGATCCATCCGGGCGAAACCGTCGAGGAAAAAATCTCGCTGTCCGAACGCTTCGGCCTGTGGCTCTCGTTCTATCCCTTCAAGCAGGACGACTACCTGGACATCGTGAATTACTGGCTGGGCGTGCATGGCTGCTCGCCCGAGAACATCGCGGAATCCCGCATCGAAGCGCTGCAATGGGCTCTTGAACGCGGCTCGCGCTCGGGCCGTGTGGCACGCCAGTTTGCCCGCGACTGGGCGGCCCGCCATGTCTAAACCCTTCATCGACGTTGCGGCGGGCCTCATCCTGCGCCCCAACGGCGAACTGCTGCTGGCCGAGCGCCCGGGCGACAAGCCCTGGTCGGGCTGGTGGGAGCTGCCCGGCGGCAAGATCGAACCCGGCGAGACCGTGCTGCAGGCCCTGGCCCGCGAATTGAAGGAAGAGCTCGACATCGACGTGACCGAATCCGCGCGCTGGGTCACCCATGTGCACGAATACCCCAAGACCATCGTGCGCCTTTCCTTCTGCAAGGTCACGGGGTGGCAAGGCACGCCCGCCGGCATCGAGGGCCAATCCCTGGCCTGGGTTCGCACCGACGTGCCGCTCGACATCGGCCCCCTGCTGCCCGCCACCGAGCCGCCGCTGCGCTGGCTGCAACTGCCTGAACGCTATCTGCTGACCTCGATAGGCGGCAGCGAGGGTCTGGCGGGCTTCCTGGCCAAACTCGAAGCGGCCCTGGCCCGCGGCAAGATGCTGGTCCAGTTCCGCGAGCCCCAATGGGCCGCCCAGGCCGATGCCGCCGAAGTGCGTGCCGGCCTGGAAGCCGTTCTTCGGGTTTGCCGCAAGGCCGGCGCGCCTTGCCTGCTCAATAGCGCTCATCCTGAAGACTGGTGGGCCCTGGCCGACGGGGTGCATCTGCGCGCCCAGGATGCAGCCGAATTGGCCAGCGGCCAGCGCCAGGCCCCGGCCGGCACCCTGCCCGACTTACCCGACGAGCCGGCGCAGGCCAACGGCACCGACCCAAACAGCCGCGAATACGCCCTGACACGCCGCGACGCCCATCTGAAGCCGCGCCGCCTGCTGGGTGTGTCGGCCCACAATGCCGACGACCTGAAAACCGCCCGCAGCCTGGGCGCCGACTTTGCCGTGCTGGGGCACGTGCTCGATACGCCCTCGCATCCGGGCCAGGCCCCGCTGGGCTGGGAAGGCTTTGCCGGCCTGGCCTTCGAAGCGGGCTTGCCGGTGTACGCCATAGGGGGCCAGTCGGCGGCTACCCTGCCCGCAGCCAGGCAGCATGGCGCGCACGGTGTTGCGGGCATTCGGCATTTGCTCGCGTAAACCAGAACCAGGGCCATCCGGGCGATGCTTGGAACTCAGACCCAGGGCTCAAAAAGACCCCGATTCAGCGTCTCGAAGAACCTGAATCCAGCTTCAAAAACTGCGGCTATTCCACACTATCGTCGGGTCGCCGCTCGGCCTCCGGCACCTGCCAGCCCCCGCCCAGCGCCGTCATCAGCTGCACCGCCGCGATCTGGCGGCTCAGCCGCAGATCCAGGGCCGAGCGTTCGGCATTCAACACCGTGGCCTCCACCTGCACCACGCTCAGGTAGTCGATCATTCCCGCGTCGTACTGGTTCTGCGTCAGTTGCAGCGACTCGCGGGCCGAAGCCAGCGCCCTGCCCTGCGTCTCTTGCTCCTGCGCCAGTACGCGCAGCTGTATGAGATAATCCTCCACCTCTTGCAAGGCGGAAAGCACCGTAAGCCGGTAAGCCGCCACCTGCTCGTCATAGGCCGCGCGGGTCTCGTCCAGCCTCGCCTGCCGGGCGCCGCCGTCGAAAATGGTGAATGCCAGGGCCGGCCCCAGTGACCAGAAATGGAAGGGCGCGCTAAGCCATTCGGCCCACTGGCTGCCCCGGTAGCCCGCCTGGGCGCTGAGCGTCAGGTCGGGAAACCACGCCGCCTGGGCCACGCCGATCTGCGCATTGGCCTGGGCCGTGCGGCGTTCGGCCGCCGCAATGTCGGGACGCCGCTCGAGCAGCTGCGAGGGCAGGCCTGTGTCGGGCACCTTGGGCACCACGGCCACCAGCGACGGCGCTTCTTCAAGGCCGAACTGCGAAGGCGCACGCCCCAGCAACACCGCCAAGGCATGCTCCAGCTGGGCCCGCTGCCGGTCCAGCGCCAGCATCTGCGTGCGGGCGTTTTCAAGCTGGGTCCGGGCCGAGGCCACATCGGCCTGGGCCGCCACGCCGGCGGCGTAGCGGTTCTGCGTCATCTCGAGCGAACGCTCGTAGGCCTTGACGGTCTGGCGAAAGAGATCTTTCTCGGCGTCATAGGCGCGCAGCTGGAAATAGGTCTGCGCCAGCGTCGACTGCATGCTCAGCCGGGTTGCCGCCAGGTCCGCCTCGCTGGCCTGCGCGCCCGCCTCGCTGGCTTCCACCGTGCGACGCACGCGACCCCACAGGTCGACTTCCCAGCTGACGTTGCCCGACAGGCTGTACTGATTACCCGTGCCCCCCGTAGAACCGCCGCCCGAGCTCGAGCTTCCCGAGCCGCCGCCCGAGCGGGTGGCCGAGGCGGAAGTGCCCAAGGTGGGGAAAAAGCCCGCGCCGGCCGAGCGCACCAGGGCCTGGGCCTGCCTGTTGCGCGCCTCGGCCTGGACAATCGTAAGGTTGACGTCCAGCATCTCGCGCATGAGCTCGTCGAGCCGCGGGTCCTGGAAACTGCGCCACCAGTCGGGCCTCGGCGCCGCGTCGCTGGGACGGGCCGGGGTCCAGCCTTCGGTTTCCTTGTAGTGGTCGCCCACCTGCACGACCGGCAGGGTGTAGTCGGGGCCCACAGCGCAGCCCGCCAGGGCCGCGCAGACGGCCAGCGCGACGGCCCGCAGGCCCTGGCGATACTGATCCGGCAAACTCAAACCGATTCCGTTCATGTTTCTCTCTTTCTTCCTGGCCGCGCGGCGCAGACGGCCCTATGCTCTCTTTCATGCTTGCCGTGCCCCTGGCGGCGCTCCGCCTGCCGCCGGGGCGCCCTGGCTTCAGGCATCGTCACGGCCTCACTCATCGGACCCGGCCGCCAGTGGTTCCCGCGCCCCGCGCGGACGCCTCCAGCGGGCCGCCCACAAGCGCAGGCGATCCAGGTACAAATAGACCACCGGGGTGGTGTAAAGGGTAAGCACTTGGCTCAGGATGAGGCCGCCCGCGATGGTAATGCCCAGCGGCTGGCGGATCTCGACACCCGTGCCGGTGGCGAATATCAGCGGCAGCGCCCCGAACAGGGCCGATACGGTCGTCATCATGATGGGGCGGAAGCGAACCAGGCAGGCCTCGAAGATGGCGTCCCGCGTGGACAGCTTGCGCTGGCGCTCGGCCTGAAGGGCGAAATCCACCATCATGATGGCGTTCTTCTTGACGATGCCGATCAGCAAAAAGACGCCGATCAGTGCGATGAGCGAAAACTCGTGCCCCAAAAGGCGCAAGGCCAGCAGCGCCCCGATGCCCGCCGAAGGCAGGGTCGAAAGAATGGTGATGGGGTGCACATAGCTTTCATACAGCATGCCCAGCACGATATACATGGTAAGCAGCGCGGCGAGAATCAGCCAGGGCTGCTGCTGCACCGCTTTCTGCAGGTCTTGCGCATCACCCACGAAGCCCGCCTGGATCTGGTCGCTGGGCAGGCCGATGCGGGCCACCGCCCGCTCGATGGCGGCGGAAGCCTCTTCCAGGGTCACGCCCGGCGCCAGGTCGAACGAGGTGTTTTCGGCGGCGAGCAGGCCCTCGTGCCTGACACTCGTCGGCGCATTGCCCGACTCGAACCGGGCGAACGAAGCCAGGGGCACGCGATTGCCCTCTGCCGTAATGACCTGCACCTGCTTCAACGACTCGATGTCGCGGGCGTAGCGCGGGTCGACGGCCATGACCACATGGTATTGGTTCAAGGGCCCATAGATGACCGACACCTGGCGCTGGCTGAAGGCGTTGTTCAGGGTGGAGGCGACCAGCGACATGTCCACGCCCAGGCGGGTGGCCGCATCGCGGTCGATCACCAGTTCGACCCGCTGGGCCCTGTCTTCAATACCGTCTTCCACGTCGACGAGCTCGGGCAGCGCGGACATGGCCGCGCGCAGTTTGGTAACCCAGGTTTGCAGCAGGGACAGGTCGCTGGCCATCAGCGTGTAGTCGTACGAGCTGAAGCCCCTGCGCCCCCCTCCGCGCAAGTCCTGCTCGGGAATCAGCGTCAGTCGCGCGCCTGGCTCGCTGCTGAACCGGGGGCGCAGGCGGTTGACGACCTCGACGGCGCTGGCGTTGCGCTCGTCAAGCGGCTTGAGCTGGATCATCATGAAGCTCGAGGTGCTGCCGCCGCGCCCCCCCATGAAGACCGTGGCGCTGTCGACGGCGGGATCCTCCATGAGTATGCGGCGGAACTTCTCGAGCTTGGGCCGGGCGGCCTGGAAGGAGGTTCCCTGGTCCACCCTGAAGAAGCCCATGAGCTGCCCCGTGTCCTGCTGCGGAAAAAAGCTTTTGGGCACGACCGAATACAGGTAGACGTTCAGCCCTATGGTGGCGAACAGCAGCAATATCATCAGGCGGCTGTGGCGCAGCGCCCATTCGAGCGAACTGCGATACCCGCGCCACAGGAGATCGCCCACGCTCTGCAAGAGCCGGCCCACTGCGCCGGGCTGCCGCTTGACCTGGGCGCCGGGCTTGAGCAGGCGCGAGCACATCATGGGGGTAAGGATCAGCGACAGCAGCAGGGAGACCATGATGGCCGCCGTGAGCGTGACGGCAAACTCGCGAAACAGCCGCCCCAGCATGTCGCCCATCAGCAGGATGGGAATGAAGACCGCCACCAGCGACACGCTCATGGCCATCACGGTAAAGCCCACTTCACGCACCCCGCGCACTGCCGCGCGAAAGGGCGACATGCCGCGCTCGATGTGCCGCGAAATGTTCTCGAGCACGACGATGGCGTCGTCGACTACGAAGCCGGTGGCCACGATCAGGGCCATGAGCGAGATCGTGTTCAGGCTGAAGCCGAACCACCACATCAAGCCAAAGGTGGTAATGAGCGAAGCCGGCACGACAATGCTGGGGATGAGCGCCGCACGCAGATTGCGCAGGAACAGCAACACCACCATCACCACCAGGATCACGGCAATGATCAGGGTGATCTCGGCCTCGTGCAGCGAGGCGCGTATGCTGGGCGTGCGATCCTGGGCCACGGTCAGCTGCACGTGGGCCGGCGCCATGGCCTGGAACATCGGCAGCTGCGCGCGTATGGCGTCCACCGTCTCGATGATGTTCGCGTCGGGCTGGCGGCGGATGATCAGCAGGACCGCCTGCTTGTCGTTGAAGTAGCCGACGTTGTAGATTTCTTCGAGCCCGTCTTCGACGGTTGCGACATCCCTCAGCCGTATCGGCGCCCCGTCGCGCCAGGCCACGATAAGCGGCGCGTACTGCTCGGCGCGGGTCATCTGCGGGCTGGACAATATCTGCCAATGATGGCGGTCGTTCTCGACGATGCCGTTGGGCCGCAGGGTGTTCGCATTGGACAGCGCCATGCGGATCTCGTCCAGCGAGACGCCCGCGCTGACCAGCGCCTGCGGGTTCAGGCTGACGCGCACGGCCGGCAAAGAGCTTCCGCCCACGGTCACCTCGCCCACGCCGGTTACCTGCGCCAGCTTCTGCGCAATGACCGTGGAGGCCAGGTCGTACAGCTGGCCCTGGGTGGCAACGTCGGAAGTCAGCGCCAGCACCATGATGGGCGCGGACGAGGGGTTCACCTTGTTGTAGGTGGGGTTGTTGCGCAGGCCCGAGGGCAGCATGCTGCGCGCCTCGTTGATGGCCGCCTGCACGTCGCGGGCCGCGCTGTTGATGTCCCGGTCCATGTCGAACATCAGCGTGATGTTGGTCGAGCCCTCTGAACTGCGCGACGACATTTCCTTCAGGCCCGCGATGGAGCCCAATGCCTGCTCGAGCGGCATGGCGACGCTGGACGCCATGGTCTCGGGGCTTGCCCCCGCCATGCGCGCATTGACCGAGATCATGGGGAAATCGATCTCGGGCAACGGCGCCACCGGCAGCAGCCTGTAGGCCAGCACGCCCGTCAGCACCAGCGCGATGGACAACAGCGTGGTCGCCACCGGCCGCATGATGAACAGGGTCAGCCATTTCATGGCAGCGCCTCACCGGCATTACTACGCCGCGCCCACCTTGCCTTGTAACGGCGCGACATCCGGTCGAACATCAGGTAGATGACGGGCGTGGTGAACAAGGTGAGCAGCTGGCTGCAGATCAATCCGCCCACCATGACCAGGCCCAGCGGCTGGCGCAGTTCGGAACCCGCGCCCGTGGACAGCATGAGTGGAATCGCGCTGAACAGGGCCGCCAGGGTGGTCATCAAAATGGGCCGGAAGCGCAGCAGGGCCGCTTCATGAATGGCGTCGCGCGGCGCCAGGCCGCGCTGGCGCTCGGCATCGAGCGCGAAGTCGATCATCATGATGGCGTTCTTCTTGACGATGCCTATCAGCAGGATGATGCCGATGATGCCTATCATGTCCAGCGCCTTGCCGGTCAGCAGCAGGGCCAGCAAGGCGCCTATGGCCGCCGACGGCAGCGTCGACAATATGGTGACCGGATGAATGTAGCTTTCGTACAGGATGCCCAGCACGATGTACATGGCCGCCACGGCCGCCAGCATCAGCCAGAGGGTGCTGGCCAGCGATGCCTCGAAGGCCCGCGCGGCACCCTGGAAGCGCATCTCTATCGTGGCGGGCATGTCGAGCTCGGCCTGTGCCCGCGTGATGGCGTCCACGGCGTCGGAAAGGGCCACGCCGGGCGCCAGGTTGAAGGAAAGCGTGGTGGCGGGAAACTGGCCCAGGCGCTCGATGGAAAGCAGCCCGGCCCGCTCGGTGGCCGTCACGATGCTGCTCAGGGGCGTGACCGCGCCCGACTCGGTGCGCACATAGATGTGGTTCAGCGCCTCGGGGCTGCGCCGGAACTGCTCGTCCACTTCGAGCACCACCCGGTACTGGGCCGATTGCGTGAATATCGTCGACACCAGGCGCTGGCCGAATGCATCGTAAAGCGCCTCGTCGACCGCCGCCATGGTGATGCCCAGCCGGGCGGCCGCATCGCGGTCTATCGCAAGCACCGTCTGCAGCCCCCCCGATTGCTGGTCGTTGGCGACGTCTTCCAGCTGCGGCAGCCGGCGCATGGCCTCTTCAAGCCGCGGCGCCCATTCCAGCAGCACCGCGCGGTCGGGGTCGGACAGCGACATCTGGTATTGCGTGCGGCTGACGCGGTCTTCGATGGTCAGGTCTTGCACGGGCTGCATGTACACCCGGATGTCGGGTATGCCGGCCAGTTGCTCGTTCAGGCGCCGTATGATGTCGGCCGCGTTCGAGCCGCGGTCTGAAAGCGGCTTGAGCGCGATCTGCATGCGGCCGGTATTGACGGTGGCGTTGGTGCCGTCGATGCCGATGAAGGACGAAACCGTATCGACGTCCGGGTCTTGCAAGATGACGTCGACCGCCTGCTTCTGGCGCTCGGCCATGGCGCTGAAGGAAACCGTGGCGGGTGCCTGGCTGATGGCCTGGACGAGGCCGGTGTCCTGCTGCGGAAAGAAGCCCTTGGGCACCAGGGCGTACAGCACGGCGGTAAGCAGCAGCGTGCCCACCGCCACCCACAGGGTAAGCCGCTGGTGGTTCAGCACCCAGCCAAGGCCCCGCTCGTAGGCGGCCACCAGGCGATCCATCTCGCGGCCCAGCCAGCGCTGGAAGCGCCCGTGCCGCTGTTCGGCCTCGGGACGCAGCAGCCGCGCGCACATCATGGGCGTGAGCGTAAGCGATATGCCCAGCGACAGAAGAATGGCCACCGCCAGGGTAATGGCGAACTCGCTGAACAGGCGGCCGATGACGTCGCTCATGAACAGCAGGGGAATCAGCACGGCGATCAGGGACAAAGTCAGCGAGACCAGCGTGAAGCCGATCTGGGCCGCGCCCTTCAGGGCCGCCTGCATGGCGCTCTCGCCCTCTTCGATGTGGCGGGCGATGTTCTCGATCATGACGATGGCGTCGTCCACCACGAAGCCGGTCGCGATCGTCAGCGCCATGAGGGTCAGGTTGTTCACGCTGAAACCCGTCAAGTACATGATGGCGAAGGTGCCCACCAGGGACAGCGGCACGACCACGCTGGGAATGAAGGTGGCGGTCCAGCTGCGCAGGAAGGCGAAGGTGACCATGACCACCAGCACGATGGCCAGCAGCATCTCGAACTGCACGTGGTTGATCGAATCGCGGATGGTCTGGGTGCGGTCGGTCGCAACCGAAACATCCACCCCTATGGGCAGGGCCTGCCGCAGCGAAGGCAGCAGCTCTTTCACCCGGTCGACCACCTCGATGACGTTGGCGCCGGGCTGGCGCTGGATGTTCAGCAGGATGGCGGGTTCATTACCCACCCAGGCGGCCTGGCGCGTGTTCTCGGCGCCCCGGCTGGCCACCGCGACGTCGCGCAGGCGCAGCGCCGCCCCCTCGTTGTAGGCGAGGATGAGGTTTTCGTAGTCCTGGATGGAGCTCAGCTGGTCGTTGGTGTTGATGGTGGTCGACCGCTGGGGACCGTCGAGATTTCCCTTGGGCTGGTTGACGTTGGCCGACGTGATGGCATTGCGCAGGTCGGACAGGGCCAGGCCCCGCGCGGCCAGGGCCTGCGGATCGGCCTGGATGCGCACCGCCGGCCGTTGTCCCCCGGCTATGCTGACCAGGCCGACGCCCGTGATCTGCGAAAGCTTTTGTGCCACGCGGATGTCGATCAGGTCGCGCACTTCGTGCAGCGGCAGGGTGGGCGACGTGACGGCCAGGCTGATCACCGGCGTATCGGCCGGGTTCACCTTGTTGTATACCGGCGGCGCCGGCATGTCGTTGGGCAGCAGGCTGGAGGCTGCGTTGATGGCCGCCTGCACCTCTTGCTCGGCCACGTCCAGCGCCAGGTCCAGGTCGAACTGCAGCGTGATGGACGACAGGCCGCCCGAGCTGGTGGAGGTCATCTGGATCAGGCCCGGCATCTGCCCGAACTGCCGCTCGAGCGGCGAAGTGACCAATGCAGCCATGACGTCGGGGCTGGCGCCCGGATATTCGGTGCTGACCTGTATGGTGGGGTAGTCGACCTCGGGCAGCGCCGACACCGGCAGCATGCGGTAGGCCAGCAGGCCGGCGATAAGCAGGGCCACCATGGAAAGCGTGGTGGCTACGGGCCGAAGAATGAAAAGACGCGATAGATTCATGGCGCGAACAGAGGTCTGCCAATATTGCTAGTGCGGCGAGCGCACGCCGCTGCCGCGACGTCCGCCCGGCACGGCGGCGGGCCGCGCCGCCTGCTCTTCGCCGGTCACGATTTCAACCTTGGCGCCCTCGCGCAGCCGGTCGACGCCCTCGGTGACGACCCGCACGCCCGCTTCGAGGCCGCTTTCAACCGCCACTCTGTCGCCGTCGACCGTGCCCGTCGCGATGCGCTGGATGCGCACCGTATCGTCCTCGGCCAGGGCATAGACAAAGGCGCCCTGGGAGCCCTGCTGCACAGCCGCGGCCGGAATCACGATGGCGGGCAGCCCGGTGCGCACCTTGACGCGCACATTGACAAACTGATTGGGGAACAGCGTTTCGTCCTGGTTGGGGAAACGCGCCTTGAGCTTGAGGGTTCCGGTGGCGATATCGATCTGGTTGTCGACCGACTCGAGCTCGCCCGTGGCCAGCTTGCGCGTATCGCCGCTGTCGTAGACGTCGACCTCGAGCTTGATGCCCTGCCTGAACTGCTCGAGCACTTCGGGAACCCGGGCCTGCGGCAGGGTAAACACCACCGAGATGGGCTGGGTCTGCGTCAGGACCACCAGGCCGTCGGTGCCTGACGATGAAATGAGATTGCCCTGGTCGATCTGGCGCAGCCCCAGCCGGCCGTCGATGGGAGCGGTGATTTCGGTAAAGCCGAGCTGCAGCCTGGCGTCGTCCACCGCCGCCTGGTCGCTTTTTTTCGAACCCAGGTATTGCTGCACCAGCGCGGCCTGGGCGTCGACCTGCTGCTTGGCGATGGAATTCTGCTTGAACAGCAATTGATAGCGCTGCAGGTCGCGCTGCGCGTTCTCGAGCTGGGCCTGGTTCTGCTTCTGCTGCCCCAGCGCCTGGTCGAGCTGCACTTGGTAGGGCCGGGGGTCGATGCGGGCCAGCAGGTCGCCTTGCTTGACCTTCTGGCCTTCTTCGAAAAAGATCTCTTGCAGCTCGCCGTCGACCCGGCTGCGCACCGTGACAGTGTTGTAGGCCGTAACCGTGCCGATGGCCCGGTAGACGATGTCGATCTTGCTGTCCTGGCTGGGCGCCACTCGCACGGGTACGGCGGCCCCCATGCCGCCGGGCATGAAGGGGTTGCCCGGCCCGGCGGGTCCGGTCGGTCCTGACTGCCCGGGCTGCCCGCCGCTGCCAAAGTACCAGTATGCCGCGGCGGCCACCAATACTATGCATAGCATCCACCACCAAGGGCGGGCGATGCGGCGCCTGCCCGTCCCGGGACGCGAATCCGACATGCAAGATCTCCAGTGGAAAAATTAAGCCGCTATTGTCGCCAATTCTGTCCCGGGCGCGAACAAAAAACAGCCAATTGAAATCGACCGCAACAACTTCCACCGGCGGGCGAGGAGAGGCCTTGCAATGGCGGCGACGCGCCTTTACAAGTTGCAGCGCGCCAGCTGGAAGGGGATGTCGCGCGTTACCGGCTGCGGCTTGAGCTCGTTGTCCTGGGTAGAGAACCTGATCCAGATGACGTATTTGTTGGCGCTCATTTCGGGGAAGACGCCCAGCTCGGGATTGATCCAGGCACGCAGCAGCTGGTACGTTTTGCCGGTAAGCATTTCCTGGTAGGCGCCCTGGCGGGCCTCGAGCGACTCGATGTCGCTTGAATCGCGAAGCATGCGCAATATAAGGGCCAGGCCGCTGTACAGCGGCAGGAAGGGGCTGATCCACTCTCTGAGATCTTGCACCCGGGTTTCCTGGGGCTTGATCTGCCAGGCGTAGTACGAGGGTATGTCGGCGGGCGAAGAGCCGCCCGGCACCGCCAGCCGGCCACGCAGGCTGGCCAGCCATTCGTTGTCGCGCAGGCCCTGGCCGATGCGCCCTTGCGCCCCAAGCGCCGTGGCCGCGTCCTGGATCTGGGCCAGCATGGCGTCGAGGGCCGCGGCATCGACGCCGGGGTGCTGGCGCAAGCCGCCAAGCGAGACACGCTGGCGCTCGAGGTCTTGCAGCACAGAGCCGCGCAGGTCGCTGCGCTCGGAAACCTCGAGCAGGTCGAACAGGGTATCGAGAGCTATCTGGTGATGATGGACGTCGGGACCGTTGGCAAAGAAAAACAGCCTGCCGAACAAATGCTCGACCCGGAGCAGAGCCCTAACGCGTTCGTTGCAAGGATATTCATAAAGAATCACGCGACCAGTAACCTTTTGGTGGTTAGTACACTTTGTCGTTCCCGGTGGAGTCTTGCCGGGCTGCCAGTTTGCACCAGCCATCGTGCAGCGCACGCGAGCGGGCCTCGAGTTCGTGAAGGGTGGTGGCGCCGTCGTTGAGCACGATGTCGTCCGCGGCGGCCAGACGGGCCTCGCGGCTGACCTGCACCGACATAATACGCTCAATAGCCTCTTGAGTCAGCCCGCTGCGCGCCCGCACCCGGGCTATCTGGGTGGCGGGGTCGCAGTCGACGACACAGATGCGGTCGACCTTGTCGCGCCAGCGGCCCGACTCGATGAGCAGGGGAACGACAAATACAAGATAGCAGCCCCGGGCCTGCTCTGCCTGCTCGCGTGTAACCTCGCCTATCATTGGGTGAAGAATGGCTTCAAGGCGCAGGCGCGCGCCGGCGTCCTGAAACACGAGATCGCGCATGGCCTGCCTGTTCATGGAGCCGTCGGGCGCTATCGTGGCGTCGCCGAACTCGCCTCGTATGGCTTCTATGGCTCTTCCGCCAGGCGCCGTGAGGCTATGGGCGATGGCATCGGTGTCGACCACCGACGCCCCCCACGACTGGAAGTAATCAGCCACACGGGACTTGCCCGAACCTATGCCACCAGTCAATCCTATCTTCAACATGGGCTAAAACCCCGCGGTCCAAAACTAGGAATGTACCGCAGCCCATGGCCCTGGAGCACGCATAATGCAGCTGAAAACAGATGCGCAGCACGAAGCCGGCCTGTTAACATAGCGGCGAGAATTGAAAGCGGCCCAAAAGCAAAGCCGTGCCCTTTTCGCCCACAACTAAAAAGCAGAGCTCGTCATGACCGTCACACCGTTCAAACGCGTTTCGTTCAAGCCACGCGCCAGCCTGGCCGCCGTGGCCGCCACGCTGATGGCCCTGGCGGGCTGCGCGCAGCAGCAGCAAATCAATCAGCCCCGGTCGCAGCCGGCCTCGCTGTCCGACGCCCAGGCACAAGCGCGGGGCAACCGCGCACCCAGCACAGCGGCATCGCAGGTTCAACTGGGTTTTGGCCAGAACGCCCCAAGGCAAAATGCCCAAGATCCGGCCACCCAGTCTGAACAGGCCGACAAGGCGGCCATTGCCGCCCAGGCCCGGCCCGTGCGCGAAGCCAAGACTTTTCTGGGCACCCTGCCCTGCCTGATGGGCGGCGCCTGCGACGCCAGCCGGGTCACGCTTACGCTGGCCCCCAATGGCCAATGGAGGGCGCGCTCGCAACCGCTTACAAACGGCGGCGCCGCCTCGACCTCGGCTCAGCAAGGCTGCTGGGACGTTATCGGGGTAGAGCCCTGGCGCATTCGCCTGCGCCTCTCGGGCAGCGAATCGTCAACCGCCAGCCTGACCTTTGTCAATGACAACATGCTGCGCGTGAATTCGGTCAACGACCACCAGCCCGTGCTCGACTACCATCTTACCCGCCAGGCCGACATCGACGGCATTGTGGAACTGAACAGCGCCAAGGCCCCGGCCTGCGAATAAGCCCGCGAATAACCGAGACCCCGGCCCGTCAATAAGCTTGCGATATAACCAAGGCCCCGCCCGCGAGGAATCATCGCGCCGCGCATAATCGCGTCAAACGCCCGCCCATGCGGGGGCGGCGTTTGACGCTAACCGCGAAACTGGGGCAGCGACATCACCCGCCGGGCCAGCTCTACGGCATTGCGCACCTGCAGCTTCTGGAAGCAGCGTGCCCGGTGCGCCTCGATAGTGCGTTGCGACACGCCCAGTTCGGCGGCAATGATCTTGTTGGGCGCCCCCATGGCGACAAAGTGCATGACATCGCGCTCGCGCGGTGTCAGCGTGGAAATCAGTGCATCAATTGGCCGGTTGTTTGGCATGACTCCCCTCGTTTTGTTTTGTTAAAAGCTGAAGGAATTTTGTCATGTCATGTAATAAGTTGTCGCCTGTCATTTCTGACAGACGACTCTTGTGCGCATCTCCCGTCTATAAGCCTCTAATTTCGGCTTAATCACCCCAAAAGATGCAAATAGACAGGCCTTCGCAAGGCCAGGCAGGTGCTCGGGCTGCGCAAAGCGCGATGCTATTCACCGTAGCGCATTTCGAGGTTGTCGATCAGCCGGGTGGCGCCCAGCTTGGCCGCCGCCAGGGTGACCAGCGGTTCGCCGGCCCGGATTTCTTCTGCAGTGGGTATGCCCAGGTCGCGTTGGCGGCGCAGTGAAACATAGTCTACCTGCCAGCCGCGGCCCGACAGGTCGGCCAGCGCTTCGCCCTCGAGCTGCTCGCGGTCGGCACAGCCCTGCTTCAACTGGTCCTGGATGCGCTGCAAGAGGGCATACAGGCGCGGCGCCTCGGCCCGCTCGGCCTCCGAAAGATAGACATTGCGCGAGGACAGCGCCAGCCCATCGTGGTCGCGCACGGTTTCGTGGGCCAGGATGTTGACCGGAAGCTGGAACTGCCGGCACATGCTGCGTACCACCATCAGTTGCTGGTAGTCCTTCTTGCCGAACACGGCCACGCGCGGCTGCACACAAGAGAACAGCTTGAGCACCACCGTACCCACGCCCATGAAGAAGCCGGGCCTGAACTCGCCCTCGAGAATGCCGCCAAGATCGCTGGGAGGCTGGATCTGGAAGCTTTGCGGCTCGGGATACATCTCGCTTTCGCGCGGTGCGAACAGCACATAGACATCGCGTTCGCGCTCGAGCTTCTCGATGTCCGACTCCAGGGTGCGCGGATAGCGGTCGAAGTCTTCGTTGGGGCCGAACTGCAGCCGGTTGACGAAGATGCTGGCCACCACGGGGCTGCCGTGCTGGCGCGCCAGCTTCATCAGCGCAAGGTGTCCCGCATGCAGGTTGCCCATCGTGGGCACGAACGAGACATGCAGTTGGCCGCGCAACTGGTCGCGCAACTCTTCGATGGTGTGTACGACTTTCAAGAAGATCTCCGTCGGGGACGCGCGCCTGGCCCTAGGCGGCCGCCGCCGTATATGACAAGCGCACGTAGATGGGCGCGTAGGGTTCGGCCTGGGTGATTTCAAGCAATGATTCGCGCGCCAGTTCGAGCATGGCCAGGAAGTGCACGACGATGACCGCCACGGCGTCGCCCTGCTGCACCCGTTCGGTGAACAGCTCGGAAAACTCCATGAAGCGCACGTCGGCCAGCCGGCGCAGGATCTGGCTCATGTGGTCGCGCACCGAGAGCTGCTCGCGCGTGATGCGGTGGTGGGCGTTGAGCCTGGCCCGCCTCATGATGTCGGCCCAGGCCTGCCGCAGGTCGTCGGCATCGACCTGAGGCAGCATGCGCTCGACGTGAAGGTCCATGAAGGCCCGGCTGCGCTGGAAGTCGCGCCCCAGCTGGGGCAGCTCGTTGAGCTTCTGGGCGGCCAGCTTCATCTGTTCGTATTCGAGCAGGCGCCTGACGAGCTCGGCCCGCGGGTCGTCGGGCTCTTCGCCGGTGTCGGCATGCTTGACCGGCAGCAGCATGCGCGACTTGATCTCGATGAGCAAGGCGGCCATCAGAAGGTATTCGCCCGCCAGCTCGAGGTTCTGGGTGCGTATCTGTTCGACGTAGGAAAGATACTGCTGCGTGACCTCGGCCATGGGAATGTCGAGCACGTTGAAATTCTGCTTGCGGATAAGGTACAGCAGCAGGTCGAGCGGCCCCTGGAAGGTTTCCAGGAAGACCTCGAGCGCATCGGGCGGGATGTAGAGGTCTTGCGGCAGGGCGAACAGGGGTTCGCCGTACAGGCGTGCGAGCGCGACGCTGTCGACGACGTCGGGTGTGCTGTCGACCTTGGGGTCGACCAGCGCGTTCAGATCATCGGCCGAGACGGCGGACGCTGCCATGGAGGGGGGTTCAGTCAGTCTGGTAGACGTAGGGACGCTGACAGACCCGCCCCGCCCGGTAGTTTTCGAGCAGTTCGGGATCGAGGTTCTTGTCCCAGAGCCGGGCGCGGCCTTCGCGCTGGCGCTGCTCGGTGTCGGCGTGCTCGCGCTTGTACTGGTTCAGGAACTGGGTGATTTCGGATTCGTAGTGGCGGGCCATATCCTATGTATCGCTATGAGTAACCGTCAACCAAGAGTTTAACGCAGACGAACAAAGTTAGAATGCAGGCATGGCGTCAGACAACCCACCTTCTACAGTTTCCCCCTCTTCCGCACACGAACGCACGGCCATCCGCATGATTCCCTTCATCGTGGGCTGTGCGCTTTTCATGCAGATGCTCGACTCCACCGTCGTCGCCACCGCCCTGCCCGTCATGGCCCGGGCCCTGGGCACCACGCCGGTCAAGATGAACGTCGCCATCACCAGCTACCTGCTGGCGCTGGCCGTATTCGTACCCGTCAGCGGCTGGGCCGCCGACCGCTTCGGGGCACGCCGGGTCTTCATTACCGCCATCGTGCTGTTCACCGTCAGTTCGGTCGCCTGCGCCCTGGCCCAGAACCTGACGCACCTGGTCATGGCCCGCACCGTCCAGGGCATGGCGGGCGCCATGATGGTGCCGGTGGGGCGCGTCATTCTGCTGCGCATGACGCCCAAGGCCGAACTGCTGCGCGCCATGGCCTTTCTTTCCATGCCCGCCCTGCTTGGGCCGATCGTGGGGCCGCCCCTGGGCGGCTTCCTGGTTACGTACACGTCCTGGCACTGGATCTTTCTCATCAACATCCCCGTGGGCGTGCTGGGCATCGCCCTGGTGCTGCGCTATATTTCGCCCGACATTCCCCAGAGCTCGCTGCGGCTGGACTGGCTGGGCTTCATCCTGAGCGGGGTCAGCCTGGCCTGCCTGGTGTCGGGCTTCGAATCCATCGGGCACAACGACGTGTCGCGCACCCAGGTCTTTGTCCTGCTGGGGGTGGGCCTGGGCTGCGGCCTGCTCTACATCTGGCACGCCCGCCATCACGAGCACCCCATCGTCGACCTGTCCCTGCTCAAGGTACGCAGCTTCGCCATTGCCACGCTGGGCGGCAATCTGTGCCGGCTCACGGTGGGCGCCGCCCCCTTTCTGCTGGCCATGATGCTGCAGGTGGGCTTCGGCATGTCGCCCTTTGCGGCTGGGCTGATCACCTTCAGCAGCGCGGCCGGGGCCCTGCTGATGAAGCTCGTCGCCACCCCCGTCATCAACCGCTACGGGTTCAAGCGCGTCCTCGTCGTCAATGCCGTGCTGGCCGGCGCGCTGGTCATGGTATGCGGCCTGTTCAGCGCCCAGACTTCGGTATGGGTGATGATGGGCGTGCTGGTACTGGGCGGCATCTCGCGTTCGCTGCAGTTCACCGCCGTCAACACGCTGACCTATGCCGACCTGGGTTCAGCCGAAATGAGCCGGGCCAGCAGCTTCTCGGCCATGGCGCAGCAACTGGCCATCAGCCTGGGGGTCGGCGGCGCCGCCCTGGTGCTGAACCTGAGCATGAGCTGGCGCGGTGCCGAGCACCTGGAGCCCGTCGACACGTTCTGGGGCTTCATGATCCTGGGCGTCATGGCATGCTTTTCGGCGTTCTCGTTCATGCGGCTGCCCGCCAATGTGGCCCAGCATCTTCGGTCGCGCGCCAAGGCCTGAAGAAAACTGCCCGCCCGGGGCTGGAAATCAGCCGGCCAGCAGCATCACCAGCTTGCAATCGGGGCGTATGGCCGAACGAAAGGTGATCTGGCGAAAGTTCAGCACGCCCTGCCGCGGATGGCGGAAGGCGCGGCTGCCCCCCTCGCGCTCGACCACGGCCTGGCGACGCCACCAGTGCGCAAACACCGGGCTATCGCGCAGCAGACTATCGATCACTTCGCGCACATCGGGCTCTTCGGCATAGGCGGCCACGTCGGCGCGGAATTCGGCCACCACCCTTCGCGCCCGCAACTCCCAGTCCACCACCAGTTGCTGGGCGGCCGGATCCAGGAAAATATAGCGCAGCAGGTTGGGCCGCTGGACGCGGTCGGGCCAGCCGTCGAAAAGCTGCAGCATGGCCTCGTTGCGCGCCAGCACGTTCCAGCAACGGTCGAGTACGTATGCGGGCGCCTCGATGCTGTGCACGCAGTCTTGCAGCCCTTCGGGCAGCGGTTCGGCAAGCTCGCCGCCGTGCTCGGGATCGGCGCACTCGGCCAGCTCGAACAGATAATGGCGCTCGGCGCGCGTCAGGTGCAGCACATTGGCCAGGCGCGCCCAGACGGCGGGCGACACCGACACGTCGCGCCCCTGTTCTATCCACGTATACCAGGTGACACTGATGTCGCCCAACTGGGCGACCTCTTCGCGGCGCAGCCCCGGGGTGCGGCGGCGGGCGCCGGGCGGCAGGCCGACGCTTTCGGGCGAGACCCGCGCACGCACGCTGCGCAGGAAGTCGCCCAGCGCGGCCCGGCGCACCGAGCGGGCCTGGCCTTCCGTCTGGCGGCCCGAGGGCTCGGAAGCCTGCTGGGGGGGATCGGAAGCCGCCATGTCGTCACCCTTGTGATCGGTCAGCGCAGGACGCTGGCGAGCGTGCGGCGCACGTCGTCTTCTTCGCGCCCGCTGCGCCGGACATAGTCTTGCAGCTGGTCGACGCCGATGTGGCCCACGTTGAAATACTGCGACTGCGGATGGCTGAGATAGAAACCCGACACGCTGGACGCCGGATACATGGCATAGCTGTCGGTAAGCTGCATGCCGATCTCTTCAGGGCGCAGATGCAGGAACATCTCTTTCTTGACCACGTGCTCGGGGCAGGCGGGATAGCCGGGCGCCGGACGTATGCCCTGGTATTTCTCGGCGATAAGCGCCTGATTGTCCAGCGTCTCGTCGGGCACATAGCCCCACAGGTCGCGCCGCACGCGCGCGTGCAGGCATTCGGCGAAACCCTCGGCGAAACGGTCGGCCAGCGCCTTGAGCATGATGCTGGAGTAGTCGTCGTTGTCGTCGAGAAAGGCCTTGTCGCGGGCTTCGATGCCCAGCCCGCCCGTCACGGCGAACATGCCGATGTAGTCGGCCACGCCGCTGCTCTTGGGCGCGATGTAGTCCGCCAGGCATTTGTTGTCGACCCCGTCGCGCTTCACAGTCTGCTGGCGCACGTTGCGCCAGGTGAACAGCACCTGGGAACGCGACTCGTCGCTGTAGACCTCGATATCTTCGTCATTGACGGTATTGGCCGGATAAAAGGCCACCACGCCGCTGGCGGTCAGCCAGCGTCCGTCGATGATCTTGCGCAGCATGGCCTGGCCTTCTTCGAATACCTTGGCCGCCTGCTCGCCCACCACCTTGTCCTGCAGAATGGCCGGGTACTGGCCGAACAGGCTCCAGGTCTGGAAGAACGGCGTCCAGTCGATGTAGCGCGCAATCTCGGCCAGGTCGTAGTTTGCGAAGGTGCGCCGGCCTATGAACTTGGGCCTGGGCGGCACATAGGCCGACCAGTCGATGGCGGGCCGGGCGGCGCGGGCGTCTTCCAGGCTGACCAGCGGGGTTTCCTTGCGGTTGGCGTGGCGCTTGCGCACCAGCTCGTACTCTTCGGCCACCTCGGCCAGGTATGCGTCGCACTGGTCGGACATGAGACTGGTGGCCACGCCCACCGAGCGGCTGGCGTCGGGCACGTAGATGACCGGGCCCTCGTAGTTGGGGGCGATCTTTACCGCCGTGTGCACCCGGCTGGTGGTGGCGCCGCCCACGAGCAAGGGCATATTGCGGCTCAGGAAGTAGTCGTCGCGCTGCATCTCGGACGCCACATAGGCCATTTCCTCGAGGCTGGGGGTGATCAGCCCCGACAGCCCGACGATGTCGGCCTTTTCTTCCTTGGCCTTGGCCAGGATGTCGGCGCAGGGCACCATCACCCCCATGTTCACCACTTCAAAGTTATTGCATTGCAACACCACGGTGACGATGTTCTTGCCGATGTCGTGCACGTCGCCCTTGACGGTGGCGATGACGATCTTGCCCTTGGGGCGCACGTCGCCGCCCGCCGCCGCAATCTGGCGCTTTTCCTCTTCAATGAAGGGCACCAGGTGGGCCACCGCCTGCTTCATCACGCGCGCCGACTTGACGACCTGGGGCAGGAACATCTTTCCCGCGCCGAACAGGTCGCCCACCACGTTCATGCCGTCCATCAGCGGGCCTTCGATGACCTGGATGGGCCGCCCGCCCTGATCGGCGATCTTCTGGCGCACCTCTTCAGTGTCTTCGACGATGAAGGTGGTAATGCCGTTGACCAGCGCATGGGTCAGGCGCTGCTCGACCGCCTGCTCGCGCCAACTCAGGTCTTCTTCCTTGCGCACGCCCGAGCCCTTGACCGTTTCGGCGAACTCGACCAGGCGCTCGGTGCTGCTGCGCTCGTCCTTCGGGTCGGTGCGCCCGACGGGCTCGGGCCGGTCGAGCACGACGTCTTCGACCAGGTCGCGCAGTGTCTTGTCGATGTCCTGGTAGACACCCAACTGGCCCGCATTGACGATGCCCATCGTCAGACCCTGCTGGATGGCGTAGTACAGGAAGACGGTATGGATGGCCTCTCGCACGGGCTCGTTGCCCCGGAACGAGAAGCTGACATTGGAAATGCCGCCCGACACGCGTGCAT
This sequence comes from Pusillimonas noertemannii, assembly GCF_003096595.1. Taxonomy (GTDB): domain Bacteria; phylum Pseudomonadota; class Gammaproteobacteria; order Burkholderiales; family Burkholderiaceae_B; genus Pusillimonas; species Pusillimonas noertemannii. The sequence continues at coordinate 532,809 of NZ_QEKO01000002.1, forward strand.
GGGGCAGGTTTTGCGTAATCCAGCCCACCGCCTCGATGAAGTCCATCGCATAGTGGTCGTGCTCCTCAATGCCGGTGGCGATGGCGAACACGTTGGGGTCGAAGATAATGTCTTCGGGCGGGAAGCCCACCTCTTCGACCAGCAGCCGATAGGCTTCGCCGCAGATGTCCTTGCGCCGCTGCAGGGTATCGGCCTGGCCTTTTTCGTCGAACGCCATGACCACCACCGCCGCGCCGTACTTGCGACACAGCCTGGCATGCTCGAGAAAGGGGCCCACCCCTTCCTTCATGGAAATCGAATTGACGATCGGCTTGCCCTGTATGCAGCGCAGCCCGGTCTCGATGACCTCCCATTTGGAGCTGTCGACCATGATGGGCACGCGGGCGATGTCGGGCTCGGAAGCCACCAGGTTCAGGAAACGGTGCATGCAGGCGACCGAATCCAGCATCGCCTCGTCCATGTTGATGTCGATGATCTGGGCGCCGTTTTCGACCTGCTGGCGCGCCACCGCCAGCGCGTCTTCGTATTTTTCTTCGCGAATCAGGCGCAGGAACATCTTGCTGCCGGTGGCGTTGGTGCGCTCGCCGACGTTGATGAACAGCGACTCGGCATCGAAATTAAGGCCTTCGAGGCCCGACAGGCGGGTGCGCACCGGCACCTGGGGCACTTGGCGCACCGGCAGTTCGGCCGTCTTCTCGGCGATGGCACGGATATGCTCGGGAGTGGTGCCGCAGCAGCCGCCCACCATATTGACCAGCCCCGCCCGGGCGAACTCCTCGAGCAGCGAAGAGGTGTCGCCGGGGGTTTCGTCGAAGCCGGTCTCGGCCATGGGATTGGGCAGACCCGCGTTGGGGTAGACACACAGGTAGGTGTCGCAGATTTTGGATAGTTCGGCGACATAGGGCCGCATCAGCGCCGCGCCCAGCGCGCAGTTCAGGCCTATGGTTATGGGACGTGCATGCCGCACCGAATTCCAGAAGGCCTCGACGGTCTGGCCCGAAAGAATGCGCCCGGACGCGTCGGTGACCGTGCCCGAGATCATGACCGGCAGGCGCACGCCCCGCTCTTCGAACACGCTTTCGACCGCGAAGATGGCCGCCTTGGCATTGAGCGTGTCGAAGATCGTCTCGATCAGCACGATGTCGATGCCGCCGTCGAGCAGGCCGTTCAGTTGCTCAGTGTACGCGGCGCGCAGCTCTTCGAACGTTACGTTGCGCGCGGCCGGGTCGTTGACGTCGGGCGAGATGGAGGCCGTCTTGGGCTGGGGCCCAAGCGCCCCGGCGACAAAGCGCGGCCGCTCTGGGGTGCTGAACTCGTCGCAGGCCTGGCGGGCCAGGCGGGCCGACTCAACGTTCAATTCGTAGGCGATGTCGGCCAGCCCGTAATCGCCCTGCGCGATCGAGGTCGCGCCAAAGGTATTGGTCTCGATCACATCGGCCCCCGCCTCGAGATACTGGCGGTGGATCTGCAGGATGAGATCGGGCCGGATGAGGGACAGCAGCTCGTTGTCGCCCTTGACGTCCCTGGGATGCTCGGCAAAGCGCTCGCCCCTGAAATCCAGTTCGGTCAGCTTGTGCTGCTGGATCATGGTGCCCATGGCGCCGTCCAGGATCATCATGCGGCTGGCCAGAAGACGCGCGAACTCGGCGCCATGGGTATAGGAAGAAAGGGGATAAGGCAGGGAAGGATGGGACACGCGGCTACCTGAAAGAACGGGCGAAGGCCGGCTCGGCCGGCATGGTAATTGGCTAAGGGAACACTCTATTGTAACGAGTATGCCCGGCCGGGCCGCCGCGGCGCCGCTGCGGCGGCCGCATCGGCCAGCCTGGCCCATGTTCCCGCGCATCCCGATCAGGCGCCGGCCGCCCCTGGATCGTCCTCGGGTTAAAATCGCCCTCGGAGGTGCTTTCGGCTTCGCGTCCGGCCATGCTGGCCGCAATGCTGCGAAAGTTCAATGGGAAACAGTCCGCCGCCCGCATCGCTTCGATGAAGGGCCGCGCAAGCTGTGCTGCCCCCGCAACGGTACCGTGTCCTTGACACCAGCCCGACACCAGCCTTCACCGAGCCCGTTCCGGCCCGCCGGCGCACAGCGCCGGGCGAATCCGCCGCAACGGTTTTTCCTCTCGTGGCGTGCGGGGACGCACGCCGTGCTCAGGTACCATAATGAAAAAAGTCTTCCGGGCGCGCGCACTGGCCGCCCTTTCTTTCTGTATTGCCCCCGCTTCCCTCTACGCCCAGACCCCGGTTTCCCAGCTTGAAGACATCGTCGTCACGCCCGGCCGCATCGCACAGGCCCAGGCCGACGCGCTGGGCGACGTCACCGTCATCGGCCGCGACGAACTCGCCGGGGCCGGCCAGGACAGCCTGGCCCAGATCATGTCCCGCCACCATGGCATCCAGTTCGCCGACTCCGGCGGCCCCCAGACCCCGACCAGCGTCTTCCTGCGCGGCGCCAATGCCAACCAGACCCTGGTGCTGGTCGACGGCGTGCGCATCAACAGCTCGACCCTCGGCAACATTAACTGGAACGCCCTGGACCCGGCCCTGATAGAGCGCGTCGAGGTGCTGCGGGGCGCGGCCAGCAGCCTGTACGGCTCGGACGCCATCGGCGGCGTGGTCAACATCATCACCCGCAGGGACGGCGGCGACCGGCCGCTTCAGGCCCACGGGAATCTCGGCTTCGGCAGCCACGGCACGTTCAAGTCCAGCGCGGGCGCCTCGGGCGCGCAAGATGGTTGGGACTATGCCTTCTCGGCCAGCGTGGCCGAAAGCGATGGATACAGCGCCACCGGCCCGCTGGCCCTGTTCGGCGCCTATCACCCCGATCGCGACGGCTACAGCCAGCATGGCTTCTCGGGCTCGCTGGGCTACCGCTGGAAGCCGGGCCATCACATCGGCCTCACCGCCTACAATAACTATATCGACGCCGACTACGACAACGGCGAATTCTCTCATCCCCTGCACGCCATCACGCGCCAGCAAGCCTACACGCTGACCAGCACCGATCAGCTCACCGACCGCTGGCAAAGCGTCCTGCGCTTCGGCCTGACCAAAGAGATGGGCGACGACCGCGACCCCTTCTATCCTGCCACCTACGGCAGCCTTCAGCGCAGCTACTCCTGGCAGAACACCCTGCAGGTGGACGAGCGGCAAAGCCTGTCGCTGTCCCTCGAGCGCCTCGAGGAAAGAGCGCGCGGCAGCAACGTCTACCAGGAAGACCGGCGCGACACGAACTCGGCCGGGCTGATCTGGCGCGGCAACTTCGCGCGGCATCACCTGCAGGCCAGCGCGCGCAACGACAACATCTCGGGCTACGGCAACCAGGCCACAGGCTCTTTGGCCTACGATTACGACATCGCGCCGGGCTGGCGCGTGGGCGTGGCGGGCAACACCGGCTTCAAGGCCCCCACCATGAGCGACCTCTACGGGCCCTGGGGCTCGAACCCCGATCTGCAGCCTGAAAAGTCCCGCAACATCGAAGCCAGCCTGCGCTACACCTCGGCCGAATACGAAATGGGCCTGACCGCCTATCGCAACAAGGTGCGCAACCTCATCGCCAGCGATGAAACCTACACCATGCAGAACATCGATTCGGCCACGCTGCGGGGCGTCTCGCTGACAGGCAGCCGCAACTGGGGCGACACCCGGGTGCATGCCGGCTTCGACTACCTGGACGCACGCAACGACGAGACCGGATCGAGACTGGCCCGACGAGCCCGGCACAGCTACCGCATCGGCGTCGACCACCAGATCGGCCAGTTCGCGCTGGGCGCGCAATACCGCTTCACCGGCCATCGCTACGACGACGCGGCCAACACGACCCGCCTGGGCGGCTATGGGTTGCTCGACCTTACAGCCTCGTACGCCTTCACGTCGAAAGTGGCGGTGCAGGTCCGCTGGAACAACGTATTCGACAAGGACTACGCCAATGCCTATGGCTACAACATGCCCGGTTCCAATGTGTTCGTGAACCTGGCCCTGAAGATGTAGCCATGCCGCATCCGCGCCCGGCTCCGTTTTCCGACACCGCTTTGCGGCTGGGCCGCGGACGGCCCATGCCACCGGCCGGGAGGCTGAGCCGGCTTGGGTGCGGGCGGCTGCTGCAGCGGGCGGCAAAGCTCTTGACTGCGGTATGCCTGCTGGCCGGGCTGCCGGCCTGGGCGCAAGGCGCCGACCTCCCCAGCCGGGTCGTGACGCTGGCGCCCCACATCACCGAAATGGTGTTTGCCGCCGGCGCCGGCGAACGCCTGGTCGGCACCGTGGCCAGCAGCAACTACCCGGCCGCCGCACGCGCCCTGCCCAAGGTCGGCGACGGCGTGGCCAGCATCAATGCCGAAATGCTGGCGCGCCTGGCGCCCGACCTGGTGCTGGCCTGGCACGACTCGGGCGCCGTAAAGGCCGTGGCCCCCTTGCTGGAAAGCCTGCGCATCGACGTGGAGTTCCTGGCCCCGGCCCGGCTGGACGACATCCCCGGCCAGATCGAGCACCTGGGCAAGCGCCTGGGCACCACAGGGCAAGCCGGGCGGGCCGCTGCCGCGCTGCGCGGCGAGTTGCGCGGGCTGCGCAGCCGCTACGCCCATCGCCCGCCCGTATCCGTCTTCATAGCGATCGGCCACTCGCCTATATACGCCGTGGGCAAGGACATGCTGCTGAACGACGCCCTGCAAGCCTGCGGCGGCGTCAACATCTTTCAGGACGGCCCCCTTGCCGCCCTGCCCATAGGCGTCGAGCGCATCCTGGCGGAACGGCCCGACGTCATCCTGGCGGCCGCCGCGACGCCGCAGGATGAGCGCCGGACCCGGGAGCAATGGGCCTCGCTGGGCCTGGCCCCGGAAACGGGGACCCATGTATACGGCATCGACCCCGACACCCTCTTCCGCCCCGGCCCCCGCCTGATCGAGGCCACCGGCGGGCTGTGCGAAAAGCTGGAACGCGCCCGCAAGGGAACGGGTCGATAAAACATTGCGTCGCCCTGAGGGCGCCTGGGCTCGCCATGCTACGTTGCAAATCCGCGCGATAGCTACAGCTATCGCTGTGGTTTGCGCCTTGCCTGACAAGCCCATGCATCCGAATATAAGCACACAATTAACCAAACAGGACACTCGCCCTTCCGCTGCACAAACCCCGCCAAATGCTTTATCCTTTTACATTGATTGCAGCAAATCCTTCACAGACGGCACGCCGGCCCCGCGTCAATCCAACTGCTCGACCCACGCCGGCGCCCGTACGCCACCTCTCTTGTAAATGACTCATTCAGACACTTTCAAGCTCGCCGGCCGCGAATACACGTCGCGTCTGCTGGTGGGCACCGGCAAGTACAAAGACTTCGAACAAACCCGCGCCGCCATCCAGGCCAGCGGTTCGCAGATCGTCACCGTCGCCATCCGCCGCACCAATATCGGCCAGAACGCCGGCGAGCCCAATCTACTCGACTTCCTGCCGCCGTCGCAGTTCACCATATTGCCCAATACCGCCGGCTGCTATACGGCCGACGACGCCGTGCGCACCCTGCGCCTGGCGCGCGAGCTGCTCGACGGCCACGACCTGGTCAAGCTCGAAGTACTGGGCGACCCCAGCAACCTCTTCCCCAACATGCCTGAAACCCTCAAGGCCGCCAAAACCCTGGTGGACGACGGCTTCAAGGTCATGGTGTACTGCGCCGACGACCCGATCCAGTGCCGCATGCTCGAAGACCTTGGCTGCGTGGCCATCATGCCGCTGGCGTCGCTCATCGGCTCGGGCATGGGCATACTCAATCCCTGGAACCTGCGCCTCATCATCGACCAGGCCAGTGTCCCGGTGCTGGTCGATGCCGGCGTGGGCACCGCCTCCGATGCCGCGGTCGCCATGGAGCTCGGCTGTGACGGCGTCCTCATGAACACTGCGATCGCGGGCGCGCGCGACCCCATCCTGATGGCAAGCGCCATGAAGAAAGCCGTCGAGGCCGGGCGCGAAGCCCACCTTGCCGGCCGCATGCCGCGCAAGTTCTATAGCGCCGACCCCAGCTCGCCCGCCGAGGGGCTGATCCAGTCGCGCTAGCCGCGGCCCGATACCGGTATTCGTCAAGACATGATTCCGAACACTCTTTCCATCGCCGGGGTCGATCCTTCCGGCGGCGCCGGCGTACTGGCCGACGTCAAGGCCATGAGCGCATTGGGCGCGTACGGCATGGCGGTGGTGGCCGCGCTTACCGCCCAGAACACACGGGGCGTAACAGGCATCAGCCCTGTGCCGCCCGAGTTCGTGGCGCTGCAGATCGACACCCTGTTCTCCGATGTGCGCGTGGATGCCGTCAAGATCGGCATGCTGGGCCAGCAGGGCGTCACGCGGGCCGTGGCCGAAAGGCTGGCCCACTGGAAGCCCGAGCACGTCGTGCTCGATCCGGTCATGATCGCCAAAAGCGGCGATGCCCTGCTCGAGCGCAGCGCCATCGACGAGCTGCGCGAGAGCCTGCTGCCCCTGGCCACCGTGCTTACGCCCAACCTGCCCGAGGCGGGCGTGCTGGTGGGCGGCTCGGCGGCCGACAATCTGCGCGACATGCGCAGGGTGGCCGAGAAGCTGCGCCGCCAGTTGAGCGACTCGGGCCAGCGCTGGGTCTTTCTCAAGGGCGGCCATTTGCCGGGCTCCGACACCATCGATCTGCTGCACGACGGCGACCAGATGATAGAGCTGCCCGGCCGCCGCATCGACACGCCCAATACACACGGCACGGGGTGCACACTTTCGGCCGCGCTGGCCGCCCTGCTGCCCCAGACCGGCGATCTGCCCGAAGCCGCCCGCCGGGCCAAAGCCTATCTGGTGGCGGCCATCGGCCAGGCCGACCGGCTAAGCGTCGGATCGGGCCATGGCCCCGTGCAGCACTTCCACGCCTGGTGGTGAATCCCGCCGCGCCCGGGGCGCGGCAAGCCAGGGGCGCGGCAGGCCTTGCAACGAATCGGTACAATGGGCCAGTTTGCCTTTCTCTTTTCTACATGACGTCATGACCGCGACTGGCCTCTCCGAAACCGAACTCGCCCGCTTCAACATGATCGAGCAGCAGATCCGCCCCTGGCAGGTGCAAGACCACCGCGTGCTGCAGGCCCTGCTCGACGTGCGCCGCGAGCGTTTCGCGCCGTCCCGGCTGCAGGCCCTGGCTTTCTCGGATGTCGAGCTGCCCCTGGTCATCAATGCCGTCGACACGCACGAAACCATGCTGACGCCCAAGGTCGAGGCCCGCCTGGCCCAAGAGCTGCAGCTCACGCCCAGTGACTGCGTCCTCGAGATCGGCACGGGCTCGGGCTACCAGGCAGCCCTGCTGGCCCGACTGGCGCAACAGGTTACCAGCATCGAAATCGACAGCCGCATCGCCGCCTTCGGCATCGAGAACCTTCACCGCAACAAGGTCGGCAACGTCAAGGTCGAGATCGGCGACGCCCACGCGGGCTGGGGCACGGCCGAATACGACGCCATACTCCTTACCGGCTCGGTGCCCACCGTTCCCGACGCCCTCAAGTACCAGCTCAGCATAGGCGGCCGCATGGTCGTCGTGGTCGGCACTCAGCCCGTCATGACCGCATGCCGCATCACCCGGACAAGCGCAGCCAGTTTCGACACTGAAGGCCTGTTCGATACCGTCATCAAGCCACTGCGCGGTACGGCGGTGTCTCAATTCAAGTTCTGAATGCGCCGCCGCCCACTGCTTGCCCTGGCCGCAGCGGCAATGTCGCTGGGCGTGTGTTTTCCTGCGCTGGGCCAGGACTTGCTTTCGGTGTGGTCCGCGGCGCTGCAGCGCGACCCCGCCTACGCCGCGGCGCGTGCCGGCCGCAACGCCGACCAAGAGAAAATCCCGCAGGCCCGGGCCCGGCTGCTGCCCTACATCACGCTTGATTCCAGCGGTGAAATCGAAGACGTCCGCCGCACGCACAACCTTCAGCACTACGAGACCCGCCGCGTCGGGCTATGGGCCCTGACGCTTACCCAGCCCATTATCGACATCGGCAAGTGGGACCAGCTGCGCCAGTCCGAATACATCGCCGACTCGGCCAACCTGGCCTTGCAGCAGGCCTACCAGGACCTGATCCTGCGCGTCGCCCAGGCGTATTTCGAAGTACTCGCCAGCCAGGACACCCTCGAAACCATCAAGGCCCAGAAGCAGGCGGTCGAAACCCAGCTACATGCGGCCGAGCGGGGTTTCCAGGTGGGGGCCACCACGGTTACCGACATCTACGAGGCGCGTTCGCGCCTCGACCTGCTCAACGCGTCCGAAATCGAGGCGCACAACGCCCTGCAGGTCAGCGAGGACATGCTCGCCAAGATCATCGGCGAGCGTCCCGGCAAGCTGCTGGGGCTCGATCCCGACACCTCGCTGCCGCCTCCCGCTCCGGCGCGCCTTGACGAATGGACCACGCAATCGTCGCAGGCCAGCCTCGATGTCGCGCGGGCGCGGCTCGACGCCCTGATCATCGAGAAACAGATCGACATCGCCCGCAGCGGCCATTACCCCACGCTAAGCCTTTACGCGCAAACGGGCAGTGCCAGCGACCAGGGCATCTACGGCCAGCGCAACGGCCCGCGCTCGGTGGATTCGGCAGTGGGGCTGCAGCTTTCCATCCCGATCTTCAGCGGCGGCGAGATTTCCTCGCAGGTGCGCGAACAGACTTCCCGCCTGCAGCAGGCGCGCTACGTCCACGAGGCGGCCAAGCGCCAGGCGGTGCAATCCACGCAGCAGTATTTCTCTGGCGTCACCTCGGGCCTGGCCCGCATCCAGGCGCTGCGGGCGGCCGAAGAATCAAGCCAGGCATCGCTCGAGGCCAATCGCACCGGCTATGAACTAGGAGTGCGGGTGAACATCGATGTGCTCAACGCCCAGCAGCAGCTGTTCGAAACACGGCGCGCGCTATCGCGGGCCCGCTACGATACGCTGATGAACAGCCTGCGCCTGAAGGCCGCCAGCGGCATACTCACCGACGAGGACATCGTCGCCATCAACGCGCTGCTCGAAGAAAGGCGCGGCCCGACCACGACCCAACGCTAGGTACTACTCTCTCGCCGCTAATACTTGATCAGAGGGCGAGGGGCGGTAAACTCTTTGCAGGCCGTCCAGCGGGCGCCGAATTTCTCTGCTTTGGTCGGGGGCTTTCGGCGACAGCCTGTTTGAATCCCGAGCTCCGTAGGAGCGAGGTTGAGTTCTGCCGCCGCCCGGCCAAAGCAGAGAAATTCGGGAAGCCCGAAGGGCCGCATGATGCGGCCTGCAAAGAGTTTACCGCCCCTCGCCTGGCTCAAGAACCCAAAGAATGGCTACGACGCTAAAAAGCGCCTCGGCAGAGCATTAAGCTTCGACTCCCAGGCTCAAGAACGAATCTTCCGCACAAGCGAAGTCGTCGAACGCTGAAACTCGAACGGTATCGCCACCGCGCGCCCGCCCCAGGATTCGACCAGGGCCGTCTCGGGCAACACGCTCATGTCGTAGTCGCCCCCCTTCACGATGACGTCGGGGCGCAACTGCCCGATGAGCTCGAGCGGGGTGTCTTCATGGAAGAAGGTGACATGCGAAACGCTGGCCAGCGCCGCCAGCAGCGCCGCCCGGTCGGCCTGGGCATTGAGCGGCCGATCGGCGCCCTTTCCCAGGCGGCGCACCGAAGCGTCGGTGTTCACGGCCACGATAAGCGTGGCGCCCAGCTGTGCCGCCTCGTCAAGATAGCTGACGTGGCCGCGATGCAGAATATCGAATACGCCGTTGGTAAATACCAGCGGACGCGCAAAATCGCCCGCTTGCGCGCGGGCGACGCATTCTTCGCGCGAAAGTACCTTGGCCTCGAAACGGGCGCTCATGCACCCGCCGTCGCAGGCTGGTTCTTGATCAGTCCCTTGCGATAGCGATTGAGGTCTTGCACCGTATTGAAGGTGGTGTCCATCAGCAGCGACAGGTTGTGCAGGATGCGGGCGCTGACCTTGCCCTCCCATTCCTTGTCGAAGCAGATCTGGTTGTCGAGCCAGTTCTCGAGCCAGCCCGGGCTGGGAAGCTGGGACTGCACCGTGTCGTTGGGGAACATGTCTTTGTTGACATGCAGATTGGTGGGGTGCAGCGCCTGGGGCGTGCGGTGGGCCGAAGCCATGAGCACGCCTATCTTCGAGAAAGCCAGCCTGGCATGCTGGCCGAACTCCATGCCCTGATGCACCAGGGCGCGCTTCATGTAGCGCAGATAGGCGCCCGCGTGGCGCGCCTCGTCTTGTGCAATGATTTTGTAGATGGCCTTGATGACGGGCTCGGTATGCCAGTCGGCCGCGCGGCGATACCAATGGTTCAGGCGCACCTCCCCGCAAAAATGCAGCATCAGGGTTTCGAGCGCTGGGGCCGGATCGAACTCGAAGCGCACTTTGTGCAGCTCTTGTTCGGTGGGCATGAGCTCGGGACGGAAACGGCGCAGGTATTCGATCAGCGCCAGCGAGTGCTTTTGCTCTTCGTAGAACCAGATCGACATGAAGGCGCAAAAGTCGCTGTCGTCGCGGTTGTCGCGCAAGAACATCTCGGTCGCCGGCAAGGCTGCCCACTCGGTGATGGCGTTCATCTTGATCGTGTAGGCTTGTTCGTCCGAGAGTTTACTTGCCTCGAACTGGTCCCAGGGGATGTCAGAGGCCATGTTCCAGCGCACTGCTTCCATCGATTTGAACAATTCAGGATAAAGCATAAGAATCTCTCTTGGTTTTCATGGTTTTCGTGGGCATGCTGCACACGTGTCGTCGACAAGCCTATGCCCCGCTTAGCGTAGACCTGGAGCCCGCTGTCGCAAGAACGACAATAGACCCTTTACTTGACAAATTCATTCAAATAAGCGTAATACCCAATTCAATGGGCTGCAAGTGCCCAAATTGCAACACCGATCGCCACCGCCACCGTGGCGGCAAACACGATCAGCAGCCTGTTGGAGTGTTCTTGGGCCTTGCGCAGCCGGGTCAGCTCGGCATGCACATGGGGCAGCATATTGGGGCGCGACAGCGCCGCGTAGGTAAGGCGCGGTAGCTGGGGCAGCATCTGCCCCCACTGGGCCGCTTCTTGTTCCATGCGCTTGCGCACGCCGGCAAGGCCCACCCGCTCGCGCATCCAGCGCTCGAGATAAGGCTTGGCCGTCTTCCAGAGATCGAGGTTGGGATCCAGCTCGCGTCCCATGCCCTCGACGTTCAACAGTGTCTTTTGCAACAGCACCAGTTGCGGCTGGATCTCGACATTGAAGCGCCTTGACGTCTGGAAGAGGCGCATCAGCACCTGGCCCAGCGAGATCTCGGCCAGGGGGCGGTCGAAATAGGGCTCGCATACCGCACGCACCGCGCCCTCGAGTTCTTCTTCGCGCGTATCGGGCGGCACCCAGCCCGATTCGATGTGCAACTGGGCCACCCGCCGGTAGTCGCGCCGGAAAAAGGCCAGGAAGTTCTGGGCCAGATAGTTCTTGTCGTGCTCGGACAAAGAGCCCACTATGCCGAAGTCGAGCGCAATGTAGCGCCCCAGCGTCTCGGGCGCGTCAGAAACGTAGATATTGCCCGGATGCATGTCGGCATGAAAGAAGCCGTCGGTAAAGACCTGCATGAAGAAGATCTCGACCCCCGTGCGGGCCAGCAGTTCGATGTCGACGCCCGCGTCGCGCAGCCTGTCGAGCTGGCTGACAGGTATGCCCCGCATGCGCTCCATGGTGAATACGGTGCTGGCGGTGTACTGCCAGACCACTTCGGGCACTATCAGCAGATGGTTGCGTCCGGTTTCAGGGCCGAAGTTGCGCCGCAGCTGGCTGCAATTGGCCGCCTCGCGCATGAGGTCCAGCTCGTCATGCAGGTATTTGTCGAATTCGGCCACCACCTCGCGCGGCTTGAGGCGCCGGCCGTCGGGAAGCAGGCGCTCGACCATGCCCGCCAGTATGCGCATCAGGGCCAGGTCTTTGTCGATGACCTTGAGCATGCCCGGCCGCAGCACCTTGACCGCCACTTCCCGCCCGTCGTGCAGCACCGCGAAATGCACCTGGGCCACAGAGGCCGAGGCCACGGGCTTGGTCTCGAAATGCTGGAACAGCTTGTGGGGCGAGGCGCCCAGCGCCGCCTCGATGCAAGCAACCGCCTGCTCGGAGGGGAAGGGCGGGACGCGGTCTTGCAGCAGGGCCAGCTCGGTGGCCACATCGTGGGGAATGAGGTCTCGTCTTGTAGAGAGAACCTGGCCGAACTTGACGAAGATGGGCCCCAGCGCCTCGAGCGCCAGGCGCAGACGCACGCCCCGCGCCATGCGCGGCGGCCGCCCAAAGCGCACGACCTTCAGCAGGCCATGGGCCACAGGATGCTTGATGCTCGACAGCACGAGCTCGTCGAGCCGGTAGCGCAGGCATACGAGGACGATGCGAATAAGGCGGCACAGCGTCAGCATGGTCAGGCGCGCCCCGCGTGATGCGCGCCGCGGCGTTCGATGCGCAGGACCTGCTGCTCGAGGCGGCCAAGCCGCTGCTGCATGGCCTGCAGGCGGTCGCGCCAGTCTTCGAATGCCGGCCGCCCCAGCACCTGGGGACTTTCTTCGACAAGGTACTCGGCCGCGTTCTCGGCCAACCGGGCCGTGGAGCGCCGGGCGGCGCCGGCTAGGTTGCGTCCCGCGCCTGTAATGCGGACGGCGGCCACGTCGCCGACCAGGCGCGACAGGTCGTCTTCGATATCCCAGCGCAGCCCCTGCGCAAGCTCGGAAACCACCTGCGCCAGGCCCGCATCGCCCTGTATGTGCAGCAAGGCGGTGATTTCGTCGGTATTGCCGCGACGCAATATAGCGGGCAGCTGCGCGAGCTTTTCGCCGGGCAAGGTAAGCGTTACATCGGGAACGATGGCGGAATCGCTGGCTTCGACCTGGCCGTCGGACCTTATGGCCAGGCCCACCCGCCACGGCTCGGCCACGAACCGCAGCGACTTGCCGGCGTGGCGGGCAAGCCGCTCTTTGGCCCAGTCTTCGCGACGCAACAAGCTATTGAGCAAGCGGGCAAACAAAGAAGCCGGGGCGGGGAATGGCAAGAAAGAAAACATGATGAGGCGGGACTGCGGCGCGGCGGCCGCCCTTTGCAAAAGGTATCAGGCCCTAAGTTTAACGGTTTTGGAAGGGCCGGAGGTCCAGTCATGAAAACACTCCAAAAGCGGGCAAGGCCGCTTTTGGAGTGTTTGGCAGGCAGGGTAAAGGCGGCCGGCTGGCGCCGGCCCGCTATAGGTCAGTCAGCCCGCTGTCCGGAGATCTGCTGGATGCCGGCCAGCAGCCAGCCGGCGCTCTCGCCCTTGTAGAGATTCCAGACTTCTTCGAAACGGAAGGCCTCGGCGCCCGGCGCCTCGCGCAGCATGCCCGAATAGCGCACGCTGGCCAGGTGGCCGCCGGCAACCGCCTCGATGCCCAGAAGCTCGGCATTGAGCAGCACCACCTCGGTGTGCTCGGGCTGGCCCTCGCGCGCCTGGATCTGCGGCCGGAACTCGGCGATGAGGTCGTCGGTAAGGTATTCGCCCAATTCGTCGACATTGCCGCGGTCCCAGATGCCCTGGATCGCGATGAACTGCTTCTTGGCGTTGGCCAGGAATGAAGCCGTATCGAACCCCGCCGGGATGAACCAGCCGTCTTGCGGGGTTTGCTGCGCTACGGGCTCGGGCTCGGCCACCGTGGCGCCCGAGAGCGCGCCCCCGGCAGGCGCCGACGGACGGGCCCAGTCGGAAGCCCCCATGCCTTCGCGCCGCATTGCACCGCCCGCCGCCTGGGTGGCTGTGGCCGGGCCGCCGCCGCGCAGACGGCGCACGATGAACATGATGGCAAATATGACCAGCGCGATGAGGATGAGGCTGGACATCATTTCAAGGAAGGCGCCACCCAGGCCCAGATGGGAAAGCAGCGCGGCAATGCCCAGGCCGGCGGCGATGCCGGCGATGGGGCCCAGAAAGCGCGACATGCCGCTACGGGCGGCCGTGCCTGCCGCAGCGCCCGTGGCCGCCGACGGCGACGTGGCATTGCGCTGGGTGGTATTGGCAGCCGGCGCCTTGGCGGCGGGCTGGTTTTGCGTGACGCGCGACGACTGCGAGCCGAAGCTCTTGCCGCCGCCAAAGCGGCGCGCCTCGGCGTCGAACGAAACGGACACCATGCCCACGGCACAGACCGCCAGCAGGGCCGAGGCAAAAAAACGGGACAAGCGTTGGCTCATCGAGTGCTCCTGTGTTGCCCGGCCGGCGCCCCGCGGCGCCGGCCAAGGAAATGGAATCGGGTTAGAAAAACTTACGCTAACCTGAATATTAGCTTAATTACGACCCATACCCAATATAAAAGTTCATTTATTCACGGCATGGTCGAGCGCCGGCGAAAGGTGTCCGCAAACCGGGCATGGGCATAGCCGGCGCTGCCCGGCAGGCCGGGGCCGGAAATGCCCGCGCAGCCACAGCGGCTGCGCCGGCTTGCTACCAATGGGAAAGCGACTCAGGGCCTGTTGACGCTGAAAGGACAGCCTTACTGGCCGGCAGAGGCCGGCAGCCTAGCCCAGGTTCACGCCTTCGTGCAGGGCGACCAGGCCGGCGCTGAGGTTGAAGAAGCGCACGCGCGACAGGCCCGCCTCGCGCATCATGCCGGCCAGGGTTTCCTGGTCGGGATGCATGCGTATGGATTCGGCCAGATAGCGATAGCTTTGCTCGTCGCCAGCCACTTTTTTACCGAGCCACGGCAGCACGTTGAACGAATACCAGTCGTATGCCGGAGCGAGCGGCTTGGCGATGCGCGAGAACTCGAGCACCAGCAGCTTGCCGCCCGGCTTGAGCACCCGGCGCATCTCGGCCAGGGCCTGGTCTTTGTGTGTCATGTTGCGCAGGCCGAAGGCGACGCTGACCCGGTCGAAATAGGCGTTGGGGAAAGGCAGCTTCTCGGCGTCGCAAACGGCTGTGGGCAGCAGCAGGCCGGCATCGACCATGCGATCGCGCCCCACCCGCAGCATGGAGTCGTTGATGTCGGTGAGCCAGACCTGGCCGTCGGGGCCGGCCTTACGGGCGAAGGCCTTGGACAGGTCGCCCGTGCCGCCGGCGATATCAAGCACCTTCATGCCGGGGCGCACGTCAGCCCGGCCGATGGTAAAGGCCTTCCAGACCCGGTGCAGGCCCGCCGACATCAGGTCGTTCATGACATCGTACTTGGCCGCCACAGAGTGGAAGACCTCGGCCACCTTGCGCGCCTTGTCGGCTTCGTCCACCGTCTGGTAGCCGAAATGCGTGGTGGATGCGCCGGGCGCGGCGTCGCGGGGGGAGTCTTGCATGGCAATGGTCGCTTTGGAATGCTTGAAGCCCCATTTTAGATGAAACCCCGGCCACAAAGCCGGGCCGCCGCCGGCGATGCAACAGGATTCATCCGCTTCCGGGCCGCCCGCCTTCACAAACCTGTAATAATCAAGCCATAAGATGTCAGGGTGAACTATTCTCGAACCATTCATTCAAGCCATCGCCACACGCCATGAGTACAACCATTCTAGTCATCGAAGACGAGCCCGCCATCCAGGAACTGATCTCCGTCAACCTGAGCTTCGCCGGCCATAAAGTGCTGCGGGCCTTCGATGCCGAACAGGCCCAGACGCTGATCCGCGCAGAATTGCCCGACCTCATCCTGCTCGACTGGATGCTTCCGGGCGCCTCGGGCATTACCCTGGCCAAGAAGCTGCGCAGCGACGAACGCACCCGCCAGGTGCCCGTCATCATGCTCACGGCCAAGGGCTCGGAACACGACAAGATCGAAGGCCTCGAGGCCGGCGCCGACGACTACATCACCAAGCCCTTCTCTCCCAAAGAGCTCATGGCGCGCATCAAGGCCGTGCTGCGCCGGCGCGCGCCCCAGCTCACCGACGACATCATTAAAATAGGTACACTGACACTCGATCCGGCCACCCACCGCGTCAGCGGCGACAACCAAAGCCTTACCGTCGGGCCCACTGAATTCCGCCTGCTGCATTTTTTCATGACCCACACCGAACGCGTTTTTTCCAGGGCACAGCTGCTGGACCAGGTCTGGGGCGACCACGTGTTCGTCGAAGAGCGCACCGTCGACGTGCACATCCGCCGCCTGCGCAAAGCGCTCGAGCCCACCGGTCACGACAGCCATATTGAAACGGTGCGCGGTGCCGGCTACCGGTTCGCAGTGCAGCGCCCGGTGCCCGCCGCCGCCCACTGACACAGTCACCAGCCAACCACCGCAAACGCCACAGCGACCGAAGCATGACAAAAACCTTATTCACGATCTGTCTCTGGGCGCTCGTGGCCTGGCTGTGCGGCATCTGGATCAACCCTGTCACCGGCTGGGTGATACTTACCGTGGGCCTCGTCGCCATGATCCTGGTCAGCGGCGTGCAACTGTCCCAGATATCCAGGTGGGTGAAGAACATCGACGAGCCTCCTCCGCCGTCGGTCGGGCCCTGGGACGAAGTGCTGGCCCCCATATACCGCAAGCTGCGCGCCAACCGGCTGGAAATCGACGAGCTCAACCGGAACGTCGAAAGCATCATGCTTGCCGCCGGGGCACTGCCCGACGGGGCCATCACCCTGGACGAAGAAATGGCGGTCACCTGGTGCAACCCGGTGGCTTCCGAGCATATCGGCCTGGACATGAGCAAAGACCGGGGCTTCAGCATATTCAACATCCTGCGCGCGCCCGAGTTCGCCACCTACGCCCGCAGCGAGAAGTGGAAGGACCCGGTGCTGCTGCACATCTCCCGCGAGGGCCAGGAGCGCTCTTTGCTGGTGCAGCTTACCCGCTATGGGGTCAAGCAGTTCCTCATCGTCACGCGCGACGTCACCCAGCTTGAAAAGCTGGAAACCACCCGTAAGGATTTCGTCGCCAACGTCTCGCACGAGCTGCGCACCCCGCTGACCGTGCTGGCCGGCTTCCTGGAAACCGTGCACGACATGCCCGCGCCCTCGATCAGCGACGAACAGCGCGAACACTACTATTTATTGATGATGGAGCAGGCCCGCCGCATGCAGGCCATCGTCGACGACCTGCTGACGCTTTCCACGCTCGAGTCGTCGCCTTCGGGCATGGGCGAGCCGGTGCGGGTCGGCGACCTGATCGAGACCGCCCTGCAGCAGGCCCGCAGCCTGTCGAAAGACCAGCACGTCTTCGTGGTGAACGTCAATGAAGACCTGTACGTGGCCGGCATCGAATCCGAGCTTGCCTCGGGAATCAGCAACCTGCTTACCAACGCCGTGCGCTACACCCCGAAAGACGGCACCATTACGGTCAGCTGGTACCTGACCGAAGCCGGCACCGCCTGCTACTCGGTGCAGGACACGGGCATAGGCATCGCGTCGCAAGATATCCCCCGCCTGACCGAGCGCTTCTACCGCGTCGACCGCGGACGCTCGCGCGCCACCGGCGGCACGGGGCTGGGGCTGGCCATTACCAAGCACGTCGCCATGCGCCACAATGCCGAGCTGAACATCCGCAGCCGCTTCGGCGCCGGCAGCATATTTTCGCTCGAGTTTCCCGCTTCGCGGGTGGTCACCCCCGACGACTCGGTGGCCTGAACCAGGACGGTGCCCGGCAGGCCCGGCCCGCCGAACATCGCCGCGCGGCAAGCATCAGGCACCGGCCAGGCCGGCGCCCCCCCGGTATCAGACCAGCACGCGCTCTATGCCGCCCGCATTGGCCTGTTTCACGTAGTCTTCCATCCACCCCTCGCCCAATATGTGGCGGGCCATCTCGACCACGATGTAGTCGGCGTCCATGCCCGTATCGCCCTGGTAGCGCGACAAGCCCTGCAGGCAGGAGGGACAGGACGTCAGCATCTTGACCTCGCCCGAATAGCCGTCCGCGCGCAGCGTGGCGTCGTTCTTGGCCAGTTCCTCGCGTTTGCGGAAGCGCACCTGGGTCGAAATGTCGGGCCGGCTGACGGCCAGCGTGCCCGATTCGCCGCAGCAGCGGTCGGTGCGGATGGCGCCGTCGCCCACCAGGGACTTGACCGTCTTCATGGGGTCCTGCAGCTTCATGGGCGTGTGGCAGGGGTCGTGATACATGTAGCGCACCCCGGTCGCCCCCTCGAGCCGTATGCCCTTTTCGAGCAGGTACTCGTGGATGTCGATCAGGCGGCAGCCGGGAAAGATCTTGTCGAATTCGTAGCCGGCCAGTTGATCGTAGCAAGTGCCGCAGCTGACCACCACGGTTTTGATGTCCAGGTAGTTGAGCGTGGTGGCCATGCGATGGAACAGCACCCGGTTGTCGGTGATGATCTTCTCGGCCTTGTCGTTCATGCCATTGCCGCGCTGGGGGTAGCCGCAGCACAGGTAGCCGGGGGGCAGCACGGTCTGCACGCCCGCATGCCACAGCATGGCCTGGGTGGCCAGCCCCACCTGCGAGAACAGGCGCTCGGAACCGCAGCCCGGAAAATAAAACACCGCCTCGGTGTCGTGCGAGGTGGCCGCCGGGTTGCGGATGATGGGCACGTAGTCGGGGTCTTCGATGTCGAGCAGCTTGCGGGCCGTCTGCTTGGGCAGGCCGCCCGGCATCTTTTTATTGACGAAGTGGATGACCTGCTCGCGGATGGGCGCCTTGCCCACCGTGGCCGGCGGGTGCTCGACCTGCTTGCGCGACGGGGCGGCCAGCAGGTCATGCGCCAGGCGCTGCGCCTTGTAGCCCACGTCGATCATCGCCGTGCGCGTGGCCTTGATCACGCGCGGGTCTTTGGCGTTAAGGAAGAACATGGCCGCGGTGGTGCCCGGGTTGAACGACTTCTTGCCCATGCGGCGCAGCAGGGCCCGCATCTCCATCGAGACGTCGCCGAAGTCGATGTCGACCGGACAGGGGTTGTAGCACTTGTGGCAGATGGTGCAATGGTCGGCCACGTCTTCGAATTCGCCCCAGTGCTTCAGGCTCACGCCGCGCCGCGTCTGCTCTTCGTACAAAAAGGCCTCGATCAGCAGCGAGGTGGCCAGGATTTTGTTGCGGGGCGAATAAAGCAGGTTGGCCCGGGGCACGTGGGTGGCGCACACCGGCTTGCACTTGCCGCAGCGCAGGCAGTCTTTGATGGCCGATGAAATGGCGCCGATCTCGCTTTGCTGCATGATCAGCGATTCATGCCCCAGCAGGTTGAAGCTGGGCGTCCAGGCGTGGCGCAGGTCGGCGCCGGGCATCAGCTTGCCCGCATTGAAGCGCCCCTCGGGGTCGATGCGCTGCTTGTAGTCCTGGAAGGGCTGCAGCTCTTCCTGGGTAAGGAACTCGTACTTGGTCAGCCCTATGCCGTGCTCGCCCGATATGACGCCGTCGAGGTCGCGTGCGATCTGCATGATGCGCGCCACGGCCTCGTTGGCTTCGCGCAGCATCTCGTAGTCGTCGGAATTGACGGGGATGTTGGTGTGCACATTGCCGTCGCCCGCGTGCATGTGCAGCGCCACGAACACCCGGCCGCGCAGCACGCGGTCGTGGATGGCCTGGATCTCGGCCAGCACGGCGGCGCAGTCGGCGCCGGCGAAATAGCGCTCCATCAGCGCCCGCACCTCGGTCTTCCAGGAAACGCGCAGGGTATGGTCCTGCACCACATTGAACACGCAGGCATCCGGCTGGACGGCCAGGCGCGACGCCAGCGGCCGTTGGGCGGGGTCTTCCAGGCCCAGGTCCTGCATGCGCCCCAGGCCTTCGGCCAAGGGCAGGTCGAGGTTCAGCAGCAGCCAGTTCCAGCGCTCGCGCACCGCCTGCAGCGTGGCGACGGCGTCGCGCACGCGCTCTTGCAAAATGTCTTCACGGGTGTGCTCGGCATCTTCGTGGTCTTCGGTCTTGCCCACCGGCAGTTCGCCCGAGGTCAGGAAGAGTTCGATCTGGTCGAGCAGGCGCAGCTTGTTGCGGGTGGACAGCTCGATGTTGATGCGTTCGATCGCATCGGTATATTCGCCCATGCGATCGAGCGGAATGACGACGTCTTCGTTGATCTTGAAGGCGTTGGTGTGGCGCGCGATGGCGGCCGTGCGGGCCCGGTCGAGCCAGAAGCGCTTGCGGGCCTCGGCGCTGACGGCCACGAAGCCCTCGCCGTGGCGCGTGTTGGCCAGGCGCACCACCTCGCTGGCCGCGGCCGCGACGGCGTCGGGGTCGTCGCCCACGATGTCGCCGAACAGCGCCATCTTGGGCAGGCCGCCCCGCTTGCTTTTGGTGGCGTAGTCGACCGCGCGCAGGTAGCGTTCATCGAGGTGCTCCAGGCCGGCCAGAATGGCGCCCATGCGGCGGCCCTCGCCGTCGAGGTAGTTCTTGATCTCGACAATGGACGGGATGGCGTCGCGCGCCTGGCCGAAGAATTCCAGGCACACCGTGCGGGTGTGGGCGGGCATGCGGTGCAGCACCCAGCGCGCCGAGGTGATCAGGCCGTCGCAGCCTTCTTTCTGGATGCCGGGCAGCCCGGCCAGGAACTTGTCGGTGACGTCCTTGCCCAGGCCGGCCTTGCGGAAGCGGGCGCCTTCGATGGCCAGGGTTTCGCTGCGCAGCAGCCGGGCGCCCGGCGCGGCCGAGCCGTCGAACCAGTCGAGCTTGAAGGTGGCCTGCGCGGCGTCGTGGATCTTGCTCAGGTTGTGGTCGAGGCGGGTGACTTCCAGCCAGTTGCCTTCGGGGTCGACCATGCGCCACCAGGCCAGGTTGTCGAGCGCCGTGCCCCATAGCACGGCTTTCTTGCCGCCGGCGTTCATGGCGATGTTGCCGCCGATACAGGAGGCGTCGGCTGAAGTCGGGTCGACGGCGAAGACGAAGCCCGCCGCCTCGGCCGCCTCGGCCACGCGCCGGGTTACCACGCCGGCGCCCGACCATATCGTCGTGACCGGCTGTTCGTGCCCCGCCAGCGGCGTGGCTTCGACCTTGCCCAGAGAGTCCAGCTTTTCAGTGTTGATGACGACCGAACGCCAGGTGAGCGGAATGGCGCCGCCGGTATAGCCCGTGCCGCCGCCGCGCGGAATGATGGTGAGATCGAGCGAGATACAGGCCCGCACCAGCGCGGCGATCTCGTCTTCGGTGTCGGGGGTGAGCACGACGAAGGGATACTCCACCCGCCAGTCGGTGGCGTCGGTAACGTGCGAAACGCGCGACAGGCCGTCGAACTTGATGTTGTCTTTGGCGGTAACTCCCGACAGGCGGCGCAGCACCTTCTTGCGCAGCACCGTCGTCAGCTCGAATTCGGATTCGAAGTCGGCCACCGCCTTGTGGGCGGCCTGCAAAAGCCGCACTACCCTGCCGTCGCGCTCGGGGTCGTCGGCGTCGCGCCGCTTGTCGATCTCGCCCAGGCGGTGGCGCAGCGCCTCGATGAGCGCATGCAGGCGCTTGGGGCTGTGCAGCAGGTCGTCCTGAAGATAGGGATTGCGCCGTACCACCCAGATGTCGCCCAATACTTCGAACAGCATGCGCGCCGAGCGGCCGGTGCGGCGCTCGGTGCGCAGGTCGGTCAGCCACTGCCAGGCCTGCTCGCCCAACAGGCGGCAGACGATCTCGCGGTCGGAATACGACGTGTAGTTGTAGGGGATTTCGCGCAAGCGGGGCGCATCCGCCGGTTGAGCCTGGGCGGCAAGCAATTGACTGGCGAGAGGGGCGTTCATGGCAATGGAAGAGTAAACGTGGGGCCAATCAACACTAAAAGGCCCGTGGCAAGGCCTAAGTTTACTTCATCGCCACCCCCGGCCGCCCCGGGATCAGCCATGGACGGCCTCGGGAAAGAACCACAGCAGTGCGGCCGTCATGATCAGGTAGCGCAGGAACTTGCCCAGCGCCATGAAGAACACCGATGGCCAGAAAGGCAATTTGAGCCAGCCCGCCACGACGCACAATGGGTCGCCCACCACCGGCAGCCAGGAAAAAAACAGGGCCGCCGGGCCGAAGCGATGCACCCAGTCGCTGATCTGGCGGTGCCAGCGCCCGGCCGACTTGCGCCTTTGCGCCTCGACGTCGGCATGGCCGTGGCCGTGCTTTTCGCGCCAGCGCTCGTAGCCTTTCTCGGCCCCCAGGCCCATGGCATAGCTGACGGCCCCGCCCAATGTATTGCCCAGGGTGGCCACCAGCACCGCCGGCCAGAACATATCGGGCGAGAGCTTGACGTAGCCGAAGACCGCCGGTTCGGATCCCAGCGGCAGTATGGTGGCCGAAACCAGGCTGACGATGAAGATGGCGCTGAGCCCGACCCGTGGCAAGGCCAGGGCCGCCAGCAACCAATGTATCGACGAACGCAGCCAGGCTTCCATAGCGCGTAAGTGTAGCCGTGTTTCGCTGCCGCAAAGGGCGCTGTGATATTCTTTCAGACAACTTTTTCCTGCTCTTTCCTGCCCCTCCCCCATGTCCAACGACTATCTCAAGCGCATCCTCAACTCCAAGGTCTACGACGTCGCAGTCGAATCCCCCCTCGAACCCGCCACCCTTACCTCGGCGCGCATCCAGAACAAGGTCTTGCTCAAACGGGAGGACACCCAGGAGGTCTTCAGCTTCAAGCTGCGGGGCGCCTACAACAAGATGGCCAACCTCAGCCCTGGGGAGCTCAAGCGCGGCGTCATCGCGGCCTCGGCCGGCAACCATGCCCAGGGCGTGGCGCTGTCGGCCCGACGGCTGGGCTGCCGGGCCGTCATCGTCATGCCCACCACCACGCCCCGCCTCAAGGTGGACGCGGTCCAGGCGCTGGGCGGCGAGGCCGTGCTGGCCGGCGACAGCTATTCCGACGCCTACGAGCACGCCATGCAGCTCGAGAAAAAAGAAAAGCTCACCTTCGTCCACCCCTTCGACGACCCCGATGTCATCGCCGGCCAGGGCACGGTGGGCATGGAGATCCTGCGCCAGCACTCCGGCCCCATCGATGCCGTCTTCGTACCCATCGGCGGCGGCGGCCTGATCGCCGGCGTGGCCGCCTACATCAAGCAGCTGCGCCCGGAAACCCGCATCATCGGCGTACAGACCGAAGATTCCAACGCCATGATGCGCAGCGTCAAGGCGGGCCGCCGCCTTGAACTGAGCGACGTGGGCCTGTTTTCGGACGGCACGGCCGTCAAGCTCGTGGGTGCCGAAACCTTCAAGCTGGTGCGCCAGTACGTGGACGACTTCATCGCGGTCGACACCGACGCCATCTGCGCAGCCATCAAGGACGTCTTCCAGGATACGCGCAGCGTGCTCGAGCCCGCCGGCGCCCTGTCGTTGGCCGGGGCCAAGGCCTATGCGGCCCAGAACAAATGGAAGAACAAGACCCTGGTGGCCATCACCAGCGGCGCCAACATGAACTTCGACCGCCTGCGCTTCGTGGCCGATCGGGCCGACGTCGGCGAAGCGCGCGAAGCCCTGTTCGCCCTGACCATCCCGGAAGAGCGCGGCAGCTTCCGCAAGCTGTGCGAAGCCCTGGGCAAACGCAGCGTCACCGAGTTCAACTACCGCATTTCCGATTCCGCCCAGGCCCATGTCTTTGTCGGCGTGCAGATAAGCTCGGCCAGCGAGCCCGAGAAGCTGGCCGCCATGTTCCGCAAGAAGGGGCTCGACACCCTCGACCTGACCGGCAACGAGCTGGCCAAGACCCACCTGCGCTACATGGTGGGCGGCCGGTCGTCGCTGGCCAAGCACGAAATGCTGTTCCGCTTCGAGTTTCCAGAGCGGCCCGGCGCCCTGGCCCGCTTCCTGCAGGCGATGAACCCCGACTGGAACATCAGCCTGTTCCACTATCGCAACCAGGGCGACGACTACGGGCGAGTGCTGGTGGGCATGCAATTGCCGCCCGAAAGCGACAAGAAGGCCGTCAAGGAATTCCTGGAATCGCTGGGCTATCCGTACTGGAACGAAACCAGCAACCCGGCGTATCGATTGTTTTTGTAGGCCGGCGCCGGGCCGTGGCCGGCCGGCCACGGCCCCCGAGAACCGTCACGCGGTCAGGCGTCGCTTTCAGAAAAACTGCACACGGAGAATACCGGCAGGCCCGTTGCCTTGAGGCTGGTCGAACCGCCCAACTCGGGCAGGTCGATGATGGCAGCCGCTTCGACCACATTGGCGCCCAGGCGCTGCAGCAGCTTGGCCGCCGCCAGCATGGTGCCCCCCGTTGCGATCAGGTCGTCGATCAGCAGCACGCGCTGCCCCGGCTTGACCGCGTCGGCGTGCATCTCGACCGTGGCGTTGCCGTACTCCAGCGTATAGTCTTCGGCCAGGGTTTGGTAGGGCAGCTTGCCCTTTTTGCGCACCGGAACAAAACCCAGGTTCAACTCGTAGGCCAGCACCGACCCCAGGATGAAGCCGCGGGCGTCGATGCCCACGACCAGGTCCAGCCGCTGGCGCATGTACCGGTAGACGAACAGGTCGACCAGCACCCTGAACGACTGCGGATCTTGCAGCACGGGGGTGATGTCGCGGAAGGTAACGCCGGGCTTGGGCCAGCCGGGGACACTACGTATCGCGTTGCGAACGTAAGAGACGGGATCAGTATGCATGAAGAGAGCCAAATTGACCTGGGGAGCTAAGCAGCATAACTATAACTCCAATCATTCGGTTACAGTGTCCTGCCCCGGGGCGAGGCCCGCCCCAAGACCAAATTGCCACCAGCGTTTAAAATCGCGAAATGAATAGCACGCCCTCCCCGATAGCGTCGGAATCCATCGCATCGGCGCGCCGCACCTTGTCCATCGAAGGCAACGCCCTGCGGGCCCTGCACGATCGTCTCGACGACAGCTTCGCGCGCGCGGTCGGCATGGTGCTGGCCTGCGAAGGCCGGGTGGTCGTCAGCGGCCTCGGCAAGTCGGGCCACATCGCGCGCAAGATCGCGGCCACCCTGGCCTCCACCGGCACGCCCTCCTTCTTCATGCACGGGGTCGAGGCGCTGCACGGCGACCTGGGCATGCTCACCGCCCGCGACATCGTGCTGGCCATTTCGTACTCGGGCGCGGCCAGCGAGCTGCTCACCGTCCTGACCGTCGCCAAGCGCATGGGCATACCGCTTATCGCCATAACTGGCAATCCTCAATCGCAACTGGCCGTCAACGCCGACCTGCACCTCGACGTCCATGTCGAACAAGAGGCCTGCCCGCTCAACCTGGCTCCAACGGCCAGCACCACCGCCACGCTCGCCCTGGGCGATGCCATCGCCGTGGCCTGTCTCGAGGCCCGGGGCTTCAGCTCTGAAGACTTCGCGCGCTCGCACCCCGGCGGTGCGCTGGGCCGCCGCCTGCTCACCCTGGTGCGCGACGTCATGCGCTCGGGCGACGCGCTGCCCGTCGTCCGCGCCGAAACAGCCATTCCCCAGGCACTTGAAGAAATGTCGCGCAAGGGCATGGGCATGACCATCGTCGTCGACGAACACAGGCGCCCCGTAGGCATCTTCACCGACGGCGACCTGCGCCGGCTCATCTCGGCCCGGGGCGACATCCGCCCCCTGGCCGTGGCCGACGGCATGTCGCCCAACCCCAAAACCGTTCCGCCCGGTTCGCTGGCCGTCGAGGCGGCCACCCTCATGAACGACAACCGCCTTACCCAGGTCCTGGTCGTGGATGACAACGGGCTACTATTGGGCGCCCTGCACATGCACGACCTGCTGGCCGCCAAGGTAATTTAATATGACCCCCGACATGGCTCCCCCCCACCCCGCCGAAGCATTGATTCTGGCCAAGGCTCCCGCCGCAGCGGTCGAGCGGGCCCGCCAGGTGCGCCTCATGGCCTTCGACGTCGACGGCGTACTGACCGACGGCAGCCTCTGGTATGGCGAAAACGGCGAAACCATCAAGCGCTTCAACGCCCTCGACGGCCACGGCCTGCGCCTGATGCGCGAGGGCGGCATCTCGGTGGCGCTGGTTACCGGGCGCGAAGGCCCCATCGTGGCGCGGCGGGCCGCCGAACTGGGCATCTCGCTGGTTCTGCAAGGCGTGCGCGACAAGTCGCAGGCCCTGGCGGGGCTGGCACAAGAACGGGGCCATACGCTCGACCAGGTCGGCTTCATGGGCGACGACATCCTCGACCTGGCCGCCCTGCAGCGCGCGGGCTTCGCAGCCAGCGTTCCCGGCGCGCCGCCCTACATTACCCAGGCCGCACACTGGGTATCCTCGCGCGAAGGCGGCTACGGCGCCGCGCGCGAATGTTGCGACCTCATCCTGGCGGCACAGGGCCGCCTGAAGCATTTCTTCTCGCCCAATGCCGTGATCCTGGGCGGCGTCACCCAGTAGGGCCTGTTGAAGCTAAGCCATGAAAGAACGCCTGCCGGCCCTTATCGCCATCGCCCTGTTGTTCGTTCTGGTTGCCGGCACGTGGTGGGCGGCCGACTATACCCAGCGCGCGGTACACATCGAACCGCCCCGCCGCATCACGCACGAACCCGACGCCTGGTCCAGCAACTTCGTCATGGTGCGCGCCGACGCCAACGGCATGGCCATCAACCGCATGGAAGGCGACTACCTGCGGCATTTTCCCGACGACGACTCCTATGAGGTCACCCAGGCCAGGGCCATAGGCCAGCGCGCCGACTCGCCCATTACCGTCGCCACGTCGAACATGGCCATCATGGACCGGGACGGCACGCGGATCACCATGCGCGGCAACGCTCACCTGCACCGCCAGCCCTATGACGACCGCCCCGCACTGGACGTCAAGAGCGAAGAGCTGATCCTGCTGCCCGACGAAGACGTGGCCTACACCAACTTGCGCGCCGTGGTCGTCAATGGCAAATCCACCATGGTCGGCACCGGCATGCGGTACGATAACGCGAACCGCATCCTTAAGGTTTTCTCGTCCACCGACGTCCGGATATCAGCCGAAGACTCCCAGGCCGCCCGTTCAAAAAACCAAGGCTCCCAAGACAACAACCATGAATCCACGACACCCTGACCTGACCCTCTGGCTGTCCGCCGCCCTACTTGCCCTGTCGTCCATGGGCGCGGCGGCCCAGCAGCCGGCGGCCACCGAGCCTGCCGCCTCCCAAGAGCAGCCCGCCAGCGCCGCGCCGGCACAGCCGGCGGCCGGCCAGCAGGAAGAACCCGACACGCTGATTCTCTCCGACACCCTCAATTACAACGACGCCACCAAAGAAAGCACCTTTACGGGCAATGTCATCATGACCCGGGGGCTTCTTACCCTGCACGCCGACACCCTGGTCATGAGCGAAGACGCCCAGGGCTTCCAGCACGGCGTGGCCACGGTGGCCGACTCCGGCGGCCGGGTCCGGGTCCGCCAGGAAACCCCCGAAAAATTCGAGGTCATCAAGGCCGAGGGGCTGCGCGGCGTGTACAACGGCAAGACCGACGAAATCGAGATGATCGGCCAGGCCGTCGTCACCAAGTACGTTTGCGGCAAGCCGCTGGACACCATCCGGGGCGAACGCGTCAAGTACAACCAGACCACCAACGTCTACCAGGCCTTTGGCGGGCCCCAGTCGTCGGCCCAGGGCGGACGGGTGCGTTCGCTCGCCACCCCCAGCGCCAAGGCGGATGCGGCGGCGGAAGCCTGCCGGAAAAAATCCGCCAACGGCTGACACCCGCGCCCGACCCGGCCCCCGACACCTGTTATCACCGCAAGCCCATTTATGTTTTCTTCCGCATCGACGCGCTCCAGCTCGACCCGCCCGCCCAGCGACCAGCCGGGCAGCCTCAAGGCCACCGGCCTGCGCAAGACCTACGGCAAGCGCACGGTCGTGCACGACGTGTCCTTGTCGGTGGACAGCGGCGAGGTGGTCGGCCTGCTCGGCCCCAACGGGGCCGGAAAAACCACCAGTTTCTACATGATCGTGGGCATCGTCCCGACCGATTCGGGGCGCATCGAGATCGATGACGTCGAGATCACCGCCATGCCCATGCACAAGCGGGCACGCCTGGGGCTTTCGTACCTGCCGCAAGACGCCTCGGTGTTCCGCCGCCTGACCGTCGAAGAGAACATCCGCGCCGTGCTCGAACTGCAGCAAGACCCTGAGGGCCGCTCGCTTTCGTCGGCCCGCATAGGCGAAAGCCTGGAAACCCTGCTCGACGAGCTGCAGATAGGGCATATCCGCCGCAATACCGCCATTTCGCTGTCGGGCGGCGAACGCCGCCGGGTTGAAATCGCGCGCGCACTGGCCACCAACCCCCGTTTCATCCTGCTGGACGAGCCCTTTGCGGGCGTGGACCCCATTGCCGTGATTGAAATTCAGCGCATCGTGCACTTTTTAAAGGGCCGCAACATCGGCGTGCTTATCACCGACCACAACGTACGCGAAACCCTGGGCATCTGCGACCGGGCCTACATCATCAGCGAAGGCAAGGTGCTGACCAACGGCCACCCCAACGAAATCATCGCCAACGAAGCCGTGCGCAAGGTTTATCTGGGCAAGAATTTCCGGATGTAGCCGGCCCCCCGGGCCGCTGCATCAAGGCGTCGACCCCTATTATGGAGATACCTTGATCTTTCGCAAACCGGGGATTCATACCACTTGATTTAGTTTTTCCAGGCGATACACTAAAACTGTTGCAACTTCATAACAAGGAGAACCCTTTATCCCCTACAACGCGCATTCTGCGCACACCGTCCTTACAGGAGAGCAGTACATGAACCTGAACATCACTGGTCGTCATCTTGAAATCACCCCCGCCATCCGTGCCTACGTCAAGAACAAGATGTCACGGGTTGCACGACACTTCGACAATGTCATCGACACCCAGGTCATGCTTTCAATAGAGCGTCTGAAACACACGGCCGAGGTCACCATGCGCCTGCGCGGCAAAGACATCCACTGCGAGGCCACCGACGAAAACCTCTACGCCGCCATCGACCTGCTGTCCGACAAAATCGATCGCCAGGTCATCAAATACAAAACCAAAATACAGGATCATGCGCACGAGCCCGTAAAAAGGCAGCAAGTAAGCGCTTAATCAGCGCTCCAGAGTCACGGGCAGTACCGCGCGCCTTCATTGGCTGAAGCGAACTCCCGTAAATGCCTCCACGCCGCACTCAAGTCTGCGGCACTACGGCAAAAAAGGCCCCTCTCATCCGACTGGGGCCTTTGACTTTCCGGGCTGGCGACTTTCTCTATAGGCTCATATACTCATATAATGCCCGTATGAATCTCATGTCGCGTATCCTGCCGCTGGAGAACATCGCGCTCGATGTCGAAGCCACCAGCAAAAAACGGGCGTTCGAGCAAGCCGGCCTGCTCTTCGAGAACCACCACGGCATAGCCCGCACGGCCGTTTTTCAAAGCCTGATCGCTCGCGAGCGCCTGGGCTCCACAGCGCTGGGGCATCATATTGCCGTGCCGCATGGCCGCATCAAGGGCCTTAAAGAGCCGTGCGCCGCCTTCATGCGCCTGGCCGATCCGGTGCGCTTCGACTCCAGTGACGGGCGGCTTGCCAACCTGCTGTTCTTCGTTCTGGTGCCCGAAACCGCCACACAGCTGCACCTCGACCTTCTGGCCGAGATCGCGCGCCTGGTGTCCAACCCGTCTCTGCGCCAGATGCTGTCCACCGAAACCGATCCTGCAGTCATC
This sequence comes from Pusillimonas noertemannii, assembly GCF_003096595.1. GTDB lineage: Bacteria > Pseudomonadota > Gammaproteobacteria > Burkholderiales > Burkholderiaceae_B > Pusillimonas > Pusillimonas noertemannii. The sequence continues at coordinate 562,214 of NZ_QEKO01000002.1, forward strand.
CACCGCCTGCTTACCGCCGACGTCGCCACGACGGAATAAGACAGGAAGGCCCCCATGCTGACCGTTCAGGAACTCATCAACGAAAACACCGACAAGATTTCGTTCACCTGGGTGGCCGGCACAGAAGCCGGCAAGCGCGTCATCGCCAACGAAGGCCTGTCGGGCGCCGACCTGGTCGGCCACCTGAACCTCATCCATCCGGCGCGAATACAGGTCTTCGGCAAAGAAGAACTCGCCTACTATAACCGCATGGATCCGCGGCGGCGCCAGCACCATCTCGAAGACCTGGTCGCGGGCGGCGTACCGGCCATCATGCTGGCCGGCAACCAGGGAGTTCCCGACGATCTGCGGCTGTTCTGCCAGGAACAGGGCATTCCCCTGCTTTCCACCTCGGTCGAGGCGGCCGAACTCATCGAACTGCTGCGCTACTATCTGGGCAAGCGGCTGGCTCCCAGCACCACCGTGCACGGCGTGTTCATGGACGTACTGGGCCTGGGCGTGCTGATCATGGGCGATTCGGGGCTGGGCAAAAGCGAACTGGCGCTCGAGCTCATCTCGCGGGGCCACGGCTTGGTCGCCGACGACGCCGTCGAGCTCTCGCGCATTGCACCCAATATGATCGAAGGGCACTGCCCGCCCCTGCTTCAGAACCTGCTCGAAGTGCGCGGGCTGGGCCTGCTCGACATCCGCACCATTTTCGGCGAAACCTCGGTGCGCCGCAAAATGAAGCTCAAGCTCATCGTCCAGCTGGTGCGCCTGAACGCCGACGCGTTCGAACGCCTGCCGGTGCAAGACCTTACACAGGAAATCCTGGGCATACCCATACGCCGCGTCATGCTGCAGGTGGCTCCCGGCCGCAACCTGGCGGTGCTGGTCGAGGCGGCGGTGCGCAACACCATTCTTACCCTGCGGGGCATAGACACCATGGGCGAGTTCATCGAGCGCCAGGCCCTGGCCATCATGGAAAGCAGCCGCCCCGACTAGGGCATTGACACTGAAAGGACAGGCGCATGAGCACGCAAATCACTGACCATCAAGGCGCAAGGCGCAGTCAGGGCGGGCTCCCAGGGCGCCAGCCCATGCAATTATGTTGAAAATAGTATTGATCACAGGTATTTCGGGCTCGGGCAAATCCGTGGCCCTGCGCCTTCTCGAAGATTCCGGCTATCTGTGCGTCGACAACCTGCCGGTGCGCTTTCTGCACGACTTCATCGCCACCACGCGCGAAGACGGCCTTGAACGCGTGGCGGTCGCCATCGACGTGCGCTCGCCCGGCGAACTCGAAGACCTTCCCGCCGTCATTACCGCGCTGCGCGCGAGCGGAACCGAGTTCCGCGTGGTCTTTCTTGACTCCAACGACCATACCCTGCTGCAGCGTTATTCTGAATCCCGCCGTCGGCATCCCCTTACCGACCGGCTGGCCACGGGCGGCAAATCGCCTTCCCTGCAAGAATGCATCGACACCGAACGTGAACTGCTTGCCCCCTTGCGCGAACAGGAACACGTCATCGACACCTCTGACCTTACTCCTGGCCAGCTGCGTGCCTGGATGCGCGAGCTGGTCCAGGCCGACCGCTCATCGGTCGTGCTTACCTTCGAGTCTTTCGCCTACAAGCGCGGGGTTCCGGGCGACGCCGACCTGGTGTTCGACGTGCGCTGCCTGCCCAATCCGCACTACGACCGCGAACTGCGTCCGCTTACAGGCCGCGACGACGCGGTGGCCAAGTGGCTGGCACAGTTCGGCAGCGTCGAAACCATGATCGACGACATCGCCGGCTTCATACGCCGCTGGCTGCCCCTGTACATGCAGGATACGCGCAACTACCTGACCGTGGCCGTGGGCTGCACCGGCGGGCAGCACCGCTCGGTCTATGTCACCGAGCAGTTGGCGCGCCGCTTTGCCGACCACTCGCCCCTGCTTGTGCGCCATCGCAACCAGGCGCCCGTGGAGGTCCCATGAAACAGGTCCGCGCCTTCATTGTCCTGGCGTCCGCGGCCCTGATTCTGGCCGGCTGCGGCTCCACCGGCCACAAGGGCGGCGGCTACTACAAAGACGACGGCCCCGGCTCCGACATACCCGCAAACGTCCGCAACACCCCCGACGCCGTGCCGCGCATCGAAAGCTATGCACCGGCCAATATGCGGCCCTACCGCGTGCTGGGCAAAACCTACGTGCCCCTGGCCGCCGATACACCCTATCGCCAGACCGGCGTGGCCTCGTGGTATGGCAAGAAATTCCACGGCAACAAAACCGCCAATGGCGAAACGTACGATATGTATGCCATGACAGCGGCCCATCCCACCCTGCCGCTGCCCAGCTATGCACGCGTAACGCGCACCACCACCGGCGCTTCGGTGGTGGTGCGCGTCAACGACCGGGGGCCTTTCCACAGTTCGCGCATTATCGATCTGTCGTATGCGGCGGCCGCTCGCCTGGGGCTTATCGGCGCAGGCAGCGGCAAGGTGGTGGTCGAGGCCATTACCAATGCCGACATTGCCCGCGCCCAGTCGGGCCAGGCCCTGGCAAGCGCCGGCAACGCCGCCCCGCCCATGGCTGAAGCGGCCAGCAGCGAACCCACCCTGGCAGCCAGGCTGAACCAGGCGGCGGCAGAAGAACTCGACCAGGCCGCTGCCAGCATGCCCGACGCCCTGGCCGTGCTCGATACCCAGGCGGCTCTGTCATCGCCCAACGGCATGGAGCAAGATGGGGGCATATTGCCCCTGCCCACGCTCCAGCATTCGACTGACTCAAGCATATACCTGCAGTTCGGCGCCTTCAGCGGACACGATAACGCCCAGGCCCTGGCCAGCCAGATCAATCGTCAGATCGCCCTGGTCGAAAGCCGCCAGGCGCAGATCACCCCCTCAGACAACCTGTACCGCGTACAGATCGGGCCCTATGCCAACCGCACCGAAGCTGTCAATGCTGCCCTGCGCATTCAGCAGCAGACGGGCGCCCGGGCAACGGTTGCGACCCGGGATTAGGCAGGAACATCTCTACCGTCAGGCCCTGCCCTTGCCCGGAAGAAGCATGCAGGCTTCCTTTGTGGGCCTGCGCAATGCGTTGCGTAAAGTGATACCCCAGGCCGCTTCCCTTCTTGCCTAGCGATGTGCCCGCCCTGAAATAAGGCGTGCCCAGCTGGGCCAGCGCCGCCTCGTCCAGGCCCGGCCCATGATCGACGACACGTATCCGCAGCCCGGCCTCATCGCGCACCGCACTGACTTCCACCTTGCTGTCGGCGGGCGAATAACGCAGGGCATTCGACACCAGGTTGCCCACGGCGGCACCCAGCAGGGTTTCATCGACCTCGAAGGCCAGATCTTCGGGCATGACCCGCAACTGAACGCGGGCCTCGTCCGCCTCGCCCAGCTGTCGAACAAGATTCTTCAGCAGCGGCCCGAGGGCACAGGGCCTGCGTGAGGCCGCCACCCCCCGGTGCTCCAGCATCTCTACCAGCAGGAAGTTATCGACGAAGTTCGAGAGCGTGGCCACATTACCCCGAATGCGCTCCAGGCGCTGGATTTCAGAGGCCTGCATGCCGGGCACCTTTATCTGGATCATTTCAGCGGCCCGGTCGATGGCCGCCAGGGGATTGCGGAACTCGTGCGACAGCATGGCCACGAAGCGCCTCTGCTCTTCGGTTCGCTGTGTGGCAACCGCCGCCTCTTGCTCGGCGGCGGCCTTGCCGCGCTGCAGCTGGCGCAGGCGCAGGGCCATGCCGTAGCTCATGACCAGCACATGGACCAGCGATGCGATCTGGTACAGGTTGGTGGTAAAGAGATTCTGGGCCAGGGCGCCCTGGTTCCCGACGGTGTTGATCAGCGTGCCCAAGGCCGGAATGATGAAGGCAATGAAATACACCATCAGTTCAACCTGCCGGGTGCGGCGCCAAAGGATCAGCACCACGGCCATGCCCAGCAGGAAGTTGAGGCTGTTCAGACCATTGGCCAGCTTCACCACGACCAGCAGCCAGGGGGCGACCAGCGAAGGCATCAAGGCAAACGGCAGCAAGCCCAGGTTCAGGTAAAGGGTGAACCAGTACAAGCGATGGATGACGGGATAGTGGCGTTTCAGGTTCAGCAGCCTGTCCCACATCAGCACGATCGACACAGCGCCGCCCAGCCATCCTACCCGCGACAGGGCGTCGACCATCCAGGCGCCCCGGCCATCAAGCAGAACCGGAAGATAACCGTTGGTGCCAAGGTGGAACAGAAGCAGCGAAGCTACGTAGCCGGCATAGGCCGCCATGGGCACGTCGCGCAGGCGCACTCCCAGTATCAAATACAGAATGACCGTTAGCAGCAGCACGCCAAAATACACGCCCCGATAGAAGTTGTCGCGGGTTTGGTGGGCGCTGAAGGCACTCGGCTGCCACAGCTGGGCCTGCACATTGATGGCGTTGTGGGTACGCACCCTTATATAGACCTGGGTACTTTCCCGTACATCGACCGGCACGGCAAACAGGCGTGTCTGCAAGGGCCGGTTCTGGTAGGGGCGGTAATACCCCATGGCATGTGGCTCGAAGCCTCCGTCGGCCTGTTGCACCCAGAGGTCGACCTCTTCGAGTTCGGGCATGCCGATGGCCAGAATCCAGCGCGATGGCGCCCCTTTCGCGCGGCTAAGCTCAACGCGGAACCAATGGACGGCGTCGTCATATCCCAGGCTGCGGAAATCAGGCATGCGCTGAAAATGCTGGCTGCGCACGGCATCGAACGACAAGGCGCCCGACGGGTCGGCGTAATGCTGAAGCTGCCCTTCCAGCGAGACCTGCGGGGTGTGCGCTTGCAAGGTCACGGTCGCCAGTGCAACGGGCGCCCCCAGCATCGATGCCAGCACTACCAGCCAGACAAGGACGCAGCGCCTCATGCTGCCAGCCCGCAACGACCGCTAAATGTATAACCCTTGCCATAACTGGGCCTTAGGGGAAGCTCGATGCCGCAGGATGCCAGCACTTTGCGCCTCAGCCGGCTGGCCGTGTTGTCGAGGTTGCGTAGATTGGAAAGCGTGTCCTGCTTCTCCAGGCGCAGAAGAAGCGCCTCGCGCGCCACTGCCTTGCCCGGATACGCAAACAGCATCGACAGCACCGCCACCTCGGCGTGGGTCAGGTGCAGCGATTGTCCGTTGGGCGCGGTAATAAGCCAATCACGCACGTGCAGTGTCCACGCAGGTTCGTCGGGCGGGGCTTCGTGCGCCTCGCCCATGCGCTCGAAGCGCCGGCGCACACTGTGGCAGGTGGCCTCGATAACCTGTAATGAACTGCGCTTGGACAAATACGCGTCGGCCCCCGCCTCGAGCCCCAACACGTGGTCGCCGCTGGAATCAAGGGCTGTCAGCATCACGATTTCGGGGGGCCGCGTGTTCGGCTGGGCGCGCACCCGCTGCGCAATTTCCAGGCCGCTTATACCCGGCAAGGCCACATCAAGCAGAAGGAGGTGAAAGGATGTGCTCGGCCAAGCCTGGAAGAAGGCTTCCCCGTTTTCAAAGCCCTGTGCCACGAAACCCTTCAGGTTCAGGAACTCGACCAGATCGGCAAGTAATTCCGGGCTGTCTTCCACCACCGCGACCAGAAGCGAAAAGGAATTTGACATGATGAAACCGATGGTAAGGAGCGCTCAGAATACTCCGTGCCGAGGTTCGTTGACAGATTTTTCCAGCATTTGACAGAAATTAGTCCAACCCGCAGGGAATAGGGCTTTTTATAATTCGTTACCAGGTTCAGAAACCCGGATTGTGTGCGCCGCAAAGATTTCCTCCAGTTAATACGTAACTACACTGCACTATTTGTGTCATTCCGATTTAAAAGGATGATTTACATGAATTCCCCCAACCAAGGGCCGGCCAGCAGGTCGGCGTCCGCCGCAACGCTGCATCTTTCCGGCGCACTGCTTCTTACCCTTTTGCTGGCCGCCTGCGGCAGTTCAGACGGTTCCGACCCGGCCGAGCCCGGCCCCGTGGCCGGCACACCCCCGGCTTCCAATGTAATTTCCTGCAAGGGTTACGACGGCAAACAGGTTGGCGTGGCGCCCAAGACCATCACCATTTACAACAATTCTGCCAATACCCTGTACCCCGTACTGGCCACCAGCAAGAACGCAGTCAACGAGTGGATCCAGGGTTGCTTGCGTACCACTGCGCCCCACCCCACCGATTATGTGTACAAGCTATATGTGAACGAAGGCGAGGGCATACCCCCCAACTCCTCGGTAACACTCACCTTGCCGCTGTACAGCCAGTTGGCCGACAAGCGCTATATCACGTGGTGGAACGGCGGTCGCGTTGTGCTGGCCGACCGAGATGAAAGGTTGCTTGGCAAAGAAGACACCGCCATGGAGACGCCCAATAGCGTCACGTGCGAGGGGCACAATACGGCTTGCACGCTTAGCACCTATTCCAGCAACGTGCAGTTTCCGGAAAACATCTATGCGCAGCTGTCCGAATACACCTTCGGCGACTCGATCGTGCCTGCAGGGCAGTCGCTGCGGCTGTTAAAGCCCGAGAACGTCGGCTACAACATCTCGTATGTCGACCACGTGTACATGCCGGTCGCTATCGGACCCAAGAACAATCCCTACATCGGCTACAGCGGATCCACCCAACCTCTGGCCGGCTTCAGGAACAAGCTGACCGCCTTCCTGGCAAGCACCTCTGTCGGCGAAGGGTGGCCGGTGTACAACCTGGACGAACTGAAGCTGCCCGGCGGTTACAACATCTTCGCCCAGCGCTCGGGCACCCTGCCTCCCAGCGACAACGTGCCGGTCAAGCCCGCCGACGGCTATCCGCCCGTGCTGACGGTGTTGAATTGCATCAACGGCGGGTGCACTGAACAGCAGAAGAAATCGCTGCATTATGGCGAGGCGGTTCAGCGCATGCAGAACTTGTGGGGCTCTTGCGTCGACTGGAACGAAGACCTGAGCGCTTACGTCACGGAAAACGTGACATGCCCCACCGACATGAAGGACAGGATGGCGGTGATCAAGCAGTTCTTCGTTCAGAACCATCAAAACTACTTGAATATGTACAGCGCTGGCCAATGCCAAGGTTCCACACCGCAGAAACCCACCTTCACTTACTGGGAAGCCATGATGCATATCTACGGCTGGGTTCCCTTCAATGAGGGCTGCGGTGCGGCGGCAAACCCTTTGGCAGACACAAAGATCCCCGGTTGGGACCACGCCAAGGCGCAGTCCATGTACATTCACGAACTGCAGTACAACCATCTGCAGACCAATGTCCAGGCCAATCCCAAGCTGTTGTTCAACCCTTATGTGCAATTGATACACGACGACCTTGAAATGAACGCCTACGGTTTCTCTGTAGACGACGCCGTGGGCTTCATGAGTGAACTGGGCGACGGGCTGATCTTTACCGTGGGCGGTTCCGAAGGCCTTGAGAACACGCAACAATTCAATTATGCAGACGGCTTTACCCTGGCGATCGGCGTGCCTGAGTCCAAGAACGGGCGAGCAAACGAGGCGTTGATCAAGAAGTACGGCGTATGCGTGCTGAACCACGATGCCAATGACCTGAAATGCGAGGCCAACAAGCAAGATGTCGACATGCCCAACAACAGCCAGATTGCAGGCTTCCGGGTAGGCAGCGTAGCGTCCTACCCGATTCAGGTACGGTTTACCGACTTGAACGACAATGTGTATTCGCTGCGCGTGAATACCAAGTTTGCCGCCTGCACCGAAGACATGGATCCGTCGCAATGCCCGGCGAACAAATCTGGAATTGTCGACAAGGCGTCTTGCCTGGTTACCGACAGCAAGGGTGTCAAGCACGCCAAATCAGACGATTGGTGCGTAAACGCGAACCCGAACCAGCAGCGGGAAAAGCAACTCACCAAGAACTACCTGAGCTTTCCGCAGCCGGTTGATTTCATGAATTAGGCAGCCGCACATTGAACGCCGCGAGTGCTGTTGCGCTCGCGGCGTTTTTCTTGTGTGACGTTTTTATTTTGAGTTCTTAAGTGCCGTCGGAGACGCGGAGTCTTCAGGCGGGCGGTCAGGCGGTCCGGCTTCGCCGGACTACCCGCGTCTGCCTCGTACGCGTGGGCGGCGAAAGAACTCGCCCTCGTCGCTACGCGCCTCGGAACTCGAACATGCTTTCGCCGAAAGCCCCCACGCTCCCTTCGTCAGCACGCGGCGCCCTCCGACGCCCGCCTGAAGACTCCGTGTCTCCGACGGCTTGCGTTTGGTGCTGACCATCACCGACTGCCGATACTGCCTCCAGCAGCGCTTAAGAACACTAGCGAACACTAACGCTTTCGCTTCAGCGCGGCGGCGTACAACACGTCGCGCGACAGGCCGCTTACCTTGGCGGCCACGCGCGCAGCATCGCGGACGCTGAGCTCTTCCAGCAAGGCATCGAGCAGTTGCAGGGCCGAGGCATCGACCTCGCCGTCGTCCGGGGCGGCGGCCGCCTCGTGGACGATCAGCACGAACTCACCCTGGCTGCGATGGCTGTCTTCTGCCAACCATCGCGCCGCGTCGCCCAGTGGCAGGGTGGCCACCTGCTCAAAGCGTTTCGTCAGTTCGCGGGCGATGGTCAGCATGCGATCGGGGCCGCATACCTCGAGCAGGTCTTTCAGGGCAGCGGCCAGGCGGTGCGGCGACTCGAACATCAGTACCGGGGCGGGCAGCGCTGCCCATTGCCTGAACCACTTCTGGCGCGCCGCCGACTTGGCGGGGGTGAATCCGGCAAATACGAAAGCCGGGTTTTCGTCAGAGGTGACGCCGCTGGCCATCAGTGCGGTGACGACGGCACTGGCCCCTGGTATGGCAACGACCGCGTGGCCCGCCTCGCGGACGACGCGAACGATGCGGGCGCCCGGATCGCTGACGGCCGGCGCGCCGGCATCAGAGACCAGGGCGACGCGCTCGCCCTGCTCGAGTCGTTGCAGAATGGCCTGCGCCGCCCCGGCCTCGTTGTGCCGGTGGGCGGCCATAAGCGGCGTGGAGATGCCCCAGGCATCGAGCAAGGTGCGGCTGGCACGGGTGTCTTCGGCCGCGATGACGTCGCATTGCGACAACGCCTGCCAGGCCCGCAGGCTCAGGTCGCCCAGGTTACCAATGGGCGTGGCCACCACGTACAGGGCGGAAGCCGGCCAATGCTGGTCGGCCACTTTTTGGGCAAGACGATTCCATGTCGCGGTGATGTCGGGAGGGGGGGTTTGGCTCATACTGGCTGTCGATGCATGTTGGGAGGATTCAATGCTCGATGATACGTCAGACCCCTACGCGCTGGCGCGCGCGGCGCAACGGCGGGCCATACGCCGGCGCCGGCGCGCCACGCGCAGCGCCTGCGGCGCGACGGCAGCCGGCACCCCCGAGCTACCGCATCTGTCGCCCACCCAGCGCCTGGGCCGACGCGCCGAAGAGCGCGCCTGGCGCCACCTCGAGGCCGCCGGGGCACGGGTGCTTGAACACAATCTGCGTTGTCGGGCCGGCGAAATCGACCTCGTCTGCCTTCAGGGTGGCGTACTGGTTTTCGTCGAGGTGCGCCACCGCCACAGCGGCCGCTTCGGGGGCGCAGCGGCCAGCGTCGACCAGGCCAAGCAGCAACGCCTGGCCCGCGCCGCCGCGTGGTTCCTGCCGAAGCTGGCCCGGCGCCATTTCGCCGGACGCGTACCTGCCTGCCGATTCGACGTCGTCGCCATCGACGGCTCGGAGCTGACCTGGCTGCAGGGGGTGGTGATGGCGCCCGGCTAGGCCTTGGCCTTCGCCATCCGGGCGGCACTGGTTACCCACATTGACATTTTTTATTGCCGCGCATGAGATAATAGCGGCCATGGACATGACCTCACGCATGGCGTCGCACTTCGACGACGCGATCGACACTTTCAAGGCCAGTTCGCAGGCCCTGGCTCAGCCGCTTTCCAATGCGGTCGACCTGCTTTTCAGCGCCCTGGCCAACAACAACAAGATCCTCGCCTGCGGCAATGGCGGCTCGGCCGCCGATGCCCAGCACTTCATTGCCGAACTGGTCGGCCGCTTCGAGCGCGACCGTCTGCCCCTGGCGGGTGTCGCACTCAACACCGACACCTCCATCCTCACGGCGGTGGGCAACGACTACGGCTTCGACGCGGTCTTCGAACGGCAAGTGGCGGCCCTGGGCCAGCCGGGCGACGTACTGGTGGCCATTTCCACCAGCGGGAACTCACCCAATGTACTGCGGTCCATAGAAGCAGCCCACGAACGAGAAATGTCCGTCATTGCCCTTAGCGGCAAAGGCGGTGGCAAGCTCAACGAACTGCTCTACGAAACCGACATCCACCTGTGTGTGCCCCACGATCGCACCATGCGCATCCAAGAGGTCCATATCCTGCTTCTGCATGCCCTGTGCGACGGCATAGACGCCCTGCTTCTCGGAGATACGCTCTAATGGCCATGAACCACCGCCTTTCGAAACTGCTGCTCGTCACCTGCATTCCCGTGGTGTCGCTGGTCGCCTTGTCCGGCTGCGCACCGCTGGTGGTGGGCGGCGCCGCGGCTACCACCGCCGTCGTGGCCACCGACCGCCGCACCGCGGGCGAACAGGTCGAAGACCAGGCCATCGAAATGAAGGTCGGCGCCGAAATGCGCAAGCTGGTCGGCGACAAGGGGCGTGTCAATACGATTGCATACGCCGGCAATGTGCTGTTGACGGGCGATGTCCCCACCGAGCAAGACAAGCAGCAGGCCGAGCAGCTGGCTTCCAAGGTCGAAAAGGTCAAGCGGGTGTACAACCAGCTGCGGGTGGGCGACATCACCTCCATCAACGTGCGCACCAACGACAGCTGGCTCAGCACCAAGGTCACCACCACGCTCATCAATACCAAAGACGTCCCCACCCGCACCATCGTGGTCTCCACCGAGCGGGGCGTCGTCTACCTCATGGGCCGGGTCACCGAAGCCGAAAGCGAAAGGGCCGGCAAGGCCGCCGCCGGGGTGTCCGGCATCAATAAAGTAGTAAAATTGTTCGAGATCGTCTCGCCTGAAAGCCTGGCCACCGACACGTCCGCCGCGCCTGTCCAAGAGTCCTCCGCTCCCGCCGCAGGCACCCAGCCCGACTCCGGTTCGGCCGAAGTACAAACCATGCCTGTCCAATGAAAAAACTACTTCTGGGCCTGGCGGCCCTGATTGTCGTGGCCGGTATCGGCCTGTGGCAATTCCAGGGTTCGGCCAAGGCCGCCCCGCAAGTCACCTATACGTCGCTCGACGGCCGCCAGTTCACCACCAACGACCTGCGCGGCAAAGTGTATCTGGTCAAGTTCTGGGCCACCAGCTGCGTCACCTGCGTGCAGCAGATGCCCGACACCGTGCAGGCCTACAACGACTACTCGCCGCAAGGCTACGAAGTCATTGCCGTGGCCATGGATTACGATCCGCCCGACTACGTCCGCAATTTCACCCAGTCGCGCCAGTTGCCCTTTACCGTTGCCATGGATGCAACGGGCGAGATCGCCAAGGCGTTCGGCGACGTAAAGCTCACGCCCACCGCATTTCTCGTCGACAAGCAGGGACGCATCATCAAGCGCTATCTGGGCAACTACGATAAATTGGCCTTTCGCCAAACGGTAGAACGGGCCCTGGCAGGCTGATCCTTCGCCAGGTCCGCATGTCGAACCCGAAAGCCCCGCTTTCGGGTTTTTCACAGTCATCCACTTCTCCGCCCGCCATGACCACACCCGCCCCCAACGATTCTTCCTCGCACTCTTCAACGGTCAAGGCCGACGTCCTGTCCGAAGCCCTTCCCTACATCCGCCGCTTCCATGGCAAGACCGTCGTCGTCAAGTACGGCGGCAACGCCATGATCGAAGAAGAACTGCAGCGCAGCTTTGCGCACGACGTCGTGCTGCTCAAGCTGGTCGGGCTGAATCCGGTGGTGGTGCATGGCGGCGGCCCGCAGATCAACGACGCGCTCAAGCGCATCGGCAAAGAAGGCACCTTTGTCCAGGGCATGCGGGTCACCGACGCCGAAACCATGGAAGTCGTGGAATGGGTGCTGGGCGGCCAGGTGCAACAAGACATCGTCATGATGATCAACGAGGCCGGCGGCAAGGCGGTGGGCCTCACGGGCAAGGACGGCTGCCTGATCCAGGCCCGCAAGAAGATGCTACCCGACAATGAAAAGCCCGGCGAGTGGCTCGACATCGGCTATGTGGGCGATATCACCCGGATCGAGCCCGCCGTGGTCAAGGCGCTGCAAGACGACCAGTTCATACCGGTCATCTCCTCCATCGGATACGGCGAGGACGGCCGCGCCTACAACATCAATGCCGACCTCGTGGCCGGCAAGATCGCCGAGGTGCTGGGCGCCGAGAAACTCATCATGATGACCAACACCCCCGGCGTGCTCGACAAGAACGGCCAGTTGCTGCGCAGCCTGTCGGCGCAGACCATAGACGAACTCTTCAAGGACGGCACCATCTCGGGAGGCATGCTGCCCAAGATCTCGTCCGCGCTCGAGGCCGCGCGCAACGGCGTCACCTCGGTGCATGTCGTCGACGGCCGCGTCCCGCATTGCCTGCTGCTCGAGATCCTGACCGATCGTGGCGTAGGCACCATGATCAGCTCCCACTAGGCTCGCCGGTGCCGGCGGCTTCCAGGCCCGAAAACGAGCCGGCACAACGCCGGCTGCTCGTTCCCCCGGCGCCGCACCGCCCGCGCCGCCGCAGCATCGGCTCGCGCTGGGCGGCGGGCGATGGCGGCGAGCGTGTCTGGCTCTTTGATCTGGACAACACGCTGCACGACTGCTCGGTCGCCATCTTCAAGGCCATCGACCAGAACATGACCGAGGCAGTGATCGAGGCGCTGGGCGTCGACCTGGGCGAAGCCCATCGGCTACGCGTCATGTACTGGAAGCGCTACGGCGCCACGGTAATAGGCATGTCGCGCCATCACGGCATCGATACCCGTTCGTTCCTTGAGCGCAGCCACCGTTTCGACCCGGCGCCGCTAGTGCATTGCGAGGCGGGCCTGGCGCGCAAGCTGCGCGGCCTGAAGGGGCGTAAAATCCTGCTTACCAACGCTCCGCTGGCATATGCGCGCGGCGTGCTCGGCACCCTTGGCATATTGCAGCAGTTCGAAAGCCTCTGGACCATCGACCACATGACGCTGCAAGGACGTATCAGGCCCAAGCCGACAATGGCCCTGATGAAGCAGGTGCTGGCACGCGTGGGCCAGCCGCCGTCCAACGTGGTGCTGGTCGAAGACACCCTCCGCAACCTCAAGTCCGCACGGGCGCTCGGCATGAAAACCGTCCACATATTCCATCCCGGCACACCTTTTTCGGGCTTGCACGCCGGCCGCAGCCCCTACGTCGACCTGCGGGTCAACTCCATCGGCCAGCTGCTCACCAGCCGCCACGCCCTGCGCGGCTGAGCCTCCGGCCTTCATACGAGCCATGGCCACGCACTTTTCCGCCAAGCAGGCCGCCATTCTCAAGACCCTGTCCGCCATGCTCGAACGGCCGGACGCCGGGCGCATCACCACAGCCGCCCTGGCCCATGAAATGGGCCAGTCCGAGGCGGCGCTGTATCGTCACTACTCCAGCAAGGCCGCCATATTCGCCGGCCTTATCGCGCTGGTCGGCGATCAGATCCTCGAAGACCTCACCCACATTGCGATCACCGAGGCTCAGGGCCGGCCCAGGTTGCGCAAGCAGGTTCACGCCCTGCTGCTGTTCGTCGAGCGGCATCGGGGCGCCGCCCGCGTCCTGACCGGCGGCGCGCTGGCCGGCGAAGCGCCGGCGCTGCAAGAGCAGGCCAACGCCTTGCTGCGCGAGGTGGAGCGCATGCTGGCTGAAAGCGCCCGGCTGGGCATGGAACAAGGGGAGCTGCCGGGGGGCGATGCCGGCCCCCGAGCCGAAGTACTGCTGCTGTATGTATTGGGCCGTTGGCTGCGTTATGCGCAAAGCGGCTGGCAGGCGGCCCCCACCGGCAATTTCAGGCAGCAGCTGGAACTGCTGGGCCTGTAGATCAGCGGTGGCCGCATACCGGACAGGCCGGGTCGCGCTGCAGGCCTATGCTGCTCCATTGCATGGTAAGGGCGTCCAGGCAAAGCAGGCGCCCTGTCAGGCTTTTACCCATGCCCGTGATGAGCTTGATGGCTTCGGCCGCCTGCGTGCTGCCGATGATGCCCACCAGCGGGCCCAGCACCCCTGTTGTGGCGCAACTGACTTCGTCGGCTTCGTCGGCCTCGGGAAACAGGCAGTGATAGCAGGGCGATGCATCGTCGCGCATGTCATAGACGCTGACTTGCCCCGCAAACCGTATGGCCGCCCCCGACACCAGCGGCTTGCGATGCAGCACACAGGCCCGGTTGACCGCATGGCGGGTGGCGAAATTATCGCAGCAATCAAGCACCACGTCGGCCTGGGCCACGGCGTCTTCAAGCTCGCTTCCCAGCAGGCGCCGCACAACGGCATCGACCTGCACCGAAGGGTTCAGCGCATGCAGGGCCAGCTTGCCCGATTCGGCCTTGGCCTGATCGAGCCTGTCGGTAGTGTGGATGATTTGACGCTGGAGGTTGCTGAGCTCGACCACGTCGTCGTCGGCCAGCGTGATGCGGCCGACCCCGGCGCCGGCCAGGTACAGCGAGGCCGGTGCCCCCAAACCGCCCGCGCCTATGATCAGCACGCGCGCCTGAAGCAGTTTCTCCTGCCCTTCGATACCAAGCTCGTTGAGCAGGATGTGCCGCGCATACCGCAGCAGATCCTGGTCATTCATGGATGGGGGCCAGACCGTCCGGAGTGATGCGGAAACGCTCTATTCTGTCGGGCGGGACGGTTTGCGCGGGCTGCTCAGTTTTTTTTTGAGCCTCGTCCTTGGAAGCGGCGGCCTGCGAAGCGCCGGCGGGTTCTTTCTTGGCCGCGGCGGGACGCGGCCCGCTCTTGCTGACAGACCTGCCCTCGAGCAGATTGATGGCCTGTTGCAGCTGGAAGTCGTCGGCCCCGCCGAATTCGAACATCTTGGGCTCGGGGCGATCGCCTTCTTCGTCTTCGACCGGAGTAACGACTTCGGGCGTGGCCATTGCATTTTCAAGGTGATGCGCCAGGTCGGCCTCGCGCGGCAGGCGGAACAGATTGCCCTGCGCCGTATCGTCGACCGTGATGTCGGGCTCGACGCCCGTTACCTGTATGGAGCGGCCCTTGGGCGTGTAGTAGCGGGCCGTGGTTAGCTTGATGCCGGTGTCTTCGCCCAGCGGCAGGACGCTTTGTACCGACCCCTTGCCGAAAGTGCGGTTGCCCAGCACCTTGGCGCGGCCATGGTCCTGCAGGGCGCCCGCGACGATTTCAGAGGCGGAAGCCGAGCCGACATTGACCAGCACCACCATAGGCACGGTGCGTGTCCATTCGGGCGCGCCGCGCAGGGGATCGCCGCCCGCGAACGAGCGCATGTAGTCGCTGGGCTTGGCGAAGTACTCGCGATTTGCCGATGCAATGCGGCCCTTGGTGGAGACGACCGCCACGTTGGGCTGCAGGAAGGTGGAGGAAACACCAATGGCCGCGTCGAGCAGGCCGCCCGGATCGTTGCGCAGGTCGAGGATGAGGCCCTTGGGCGGCTTGGATTCGCCCAGCTTGCTCAGCTGATTGACCAAGTCGGCCGCGGTGCGTTCCTGGAACTGGGCCACCCGTACGTAGGCAATGCCGTTGTCGAGCATCTTGCTGCGCACGCTGCGCACCTTGATGAGGTCGCGCACGATCTTCACGACAAGGGGCTTTTCTTGTTCGGCGCGCTTGATGGTAAGCACGATGGAGGTCTTGGGCTCGCCACGCATGAGCTTGATGGCTTCATTGAGGGTCATGCCCTTGGTGGGCTTGCCGTCGATATGGGTGATGAGGTCGCCTGCCAGGATGCCGGCGCGTGCGGCCGGCGTGTCTTCGATGGGCGCAATGACCTTGGGCATGCCGTCTTCGCTGCCGATCTCGATGCCCAGGCCGCCGAAGCCGCCCTGCGTGATGGCTTCCATTTCCTTGAATGCCTCGGCGTCGAGATAGGCCGAGTGGGGATCGAGGTCGTCGAACATGCCCTTGATGGCATCGTTGATGAGCTTTTCGTCTGTCAGGGGCTCGACGTAGCTGGCCTTGATCGCCGAAAACACGTTGGCGAACTGCTGCAGCTCTTTCAGGGGCAAAGGTTCCGCACGCTGCGCCAGGGCCGATATGCCCAGGCTGACCAGGATGCCGCCCACGGCGCCCAGAACCACCAAACCGAAACTGCCTACCCTGCGAGTGCCCATGCACACATTCCTGAAATGATATTTTGGTATCGGCACCGCCGCCGGCGGTGCCGCCAGACAAATAGTACCGAAATTAACGCGCCAGCCAAAGAAGCGGATTGACGGGTTTGCCCTGATGGCGAATCTCAAAGTATAGACCGGACTCGACCTGGCCGCCTGTTGCGCCCACCGTAGCGATCGCCTCGCCGGCCGCCACCGCCTGGCCGACCTGCTTGAGCAGGCTCTGGTTGTAGGCGTAGACGCTGAGGTATTGCGCACCATGGTCAATGATGAGAATGTTGCCGAAACCCTTGAGCCAGTCGGCGTAGACGACCCTGCCGGCAGCGATGGCCTTGACCGGCGTGCCCTCGCTTGCCCTGAGCACGATTCCGCGCCACAGGCCGCCATCGGGTCGTTCTGCGCCGAAGCGGCCCTGCACCTCGCCGCGCACGGGGTAAGGCAGGCCCTGGCGCAGGCCACGCAGGGCGGCGGGCTCGGGCGCCGACGCCGGGGCTTCCTGCGCTTGTTGCCGGGCGGCTTGTTCCTGCTCGCGTTCGCGGGCGCGAGCCCGCTCTACCTGCTCGCGGGCCTGGCGCGCGGCCTCTTGGTCGCGGTGCGACTGCCGCTGTGCTTCTTCCTGACGCTGGCGCTCTTGCTCGGCGCGTTGCTCCTGCAGGCGCCGCGCTTCTTCCTGACGGCGAAGTTCCGCCTGGCGCGCCGCTTCCCGGCGCCGCTCTTCGGCCAGTCGTGCTTCTTCGGCCTGCTTGGCAATGGCCTCTTCGAGCCCGGTGATGAGCCGGCCCAGGCGACGCTCGTCGCGCTGCATGGTGTCGGCCTGGGCCCGCTGGGCCTTCAGCTGTTCGCTGATCTTGTCCAGGACGCGCTTGCGCTCTTGTTTCTGCTCTTCGAGCTCTGCCTTGCGCTGCCCCGTTTCTTCGGCCACGCGCTCGAGTTCGCTCTTGCGCTGCCGGGACCTGTCCTGCAAGGCATTCAGGCGCTCGAGCGCCTGGGCAACCGCCTGCAACGCAGCCGCCTGGGCCTGCGAGACATAGCTAAGATAGCCCAGCTCACGGCCTATGGCCTGCGGGTCATCGCCCGACAGCAAGGCGGCCCACGGCGACAGGCCGCTGGCGTACTGGGCCCGCAGTTGATCGGCCAGTTCTTGCTGGCGCTGCTTGAGCTCCTGGCGCGAGTCGGCGATCTGGCCTTCGAGGCGCTTGAGATCATCTTCGGCCTGCTGCTTCTGGCGGGCCAGTTCGGCCAGCCGCCGGTCAATGTCCGAGATCGCTGTTTCCGAAGCTTCGAGCGCCTGGGCCGCATCGTTGCGCGAGGCCTCGTGCTTGTTGATGTCTTTCTGCAGCGTCTCGATGCGGTCGCGCAGGCGGGCCTGCTGCGCCTGCGCGTCGGCCTGCCGGCTTTGCAGGGACGCGGCCGGATCGGCCGCAAGCGCCGATCCGAGCCATACGGCCAATAGCGCCGCCGAACCGATACGCTGCATCAAGGAATCAACCCTTGGCCTTGCCCTGGGCGGCCACAGCCGCCATGGCTGCCTGGATTTCGTCGGCATTGCCCAGGTAGTAATGGCGCAGCGGCTTGAGATCGTCGTCGAGTTCGTAGACCAGGGGCTGGCCGGTGGGGATGTTGACGCCCACGATATCGTTGTCTGAAATGGAATCGAGATGCTTGATGAGGGCACGCAGGCTGTTGCCGTGGGCCGCGATCAGCACACGGCGGCCGGCGCGCAGCGCCGGAGCGATGGAGTCGTTCCAGAAAGGCACGACGCGCTCGACAGTGTCTTTCAGGCATTCGGTGGCGGGCAGGTTTTCGGGCGCAACCTTTGCATAGCGCTTGTCGAAACGCGGGTGGCGCGGGTCGTCGTGGTCGAGGGGGTCGGGGGCGATGGCATAGGCGCGCCGCCACACCAGTACTTGCTCTTCGCCGAACTTGGCCGCGGTCTCGGCCTTGTTCAGGCCCTGCAGGGCGCCGTAGTGCCGCTCGTTCAGGCGCCAGTTCAGGCCTATGGGCGTATGCATGGCGTCCATGGCGTCAAGGGCGATCCACAAGGTGCGGATGGCCCGCTTGAGCACCGACGAGAATGCCAGGTCGAACTCGTAGCCTTCGCGCTTGAGCAGCTCGCCGGCCTGGCGGGCCTGCTCGCGGCCGGTGTCGGTAAGATCGACATCGGTCCAGCCGGTAAATCGGTTCTCGAGGTTCCACTGGCTTTCGCCGTGACGCATCAGTACGAGTTTATGCATAGTAAGTCCAGGTTTTCCTAGTGTCGCGTCCCGCGGTCATGGCGACAAAACCGCGGGACATGAGGCTGGTTAGTTGAATATTGCCGTCCATTTTATAATCGACCGATTCCCCCTTACTTAAAGAGATAAATCGAGATACATATCGTGGACTTCATCCTTAGTCAGAATAATCTGTACATTGTACTTATTGCCGTCGTGTCGGGCGCGTTGCTGCTGTGGCCTTCCCTAGGCAAGCGCCGCGGTTCCAACCCGGTCAGCGCCACCGAAGCCGTGCAGTTGGCAAACCGCCAGCAGGGCGTCTTTATCGACGTGCGCAGCCCCGAGCAATACAAGGCGGGCACCATCGCCCAGGCACGCAATGTGCCGGCAGCCGAAATCGAGGCCAAGCTCGACACGCTGCCCAAGAACAAGCCGCTCATCGTGTTTTGCGACCAGGGCCGCGAAGCCATTCGGGCGGCGGCCGCCTTGCGCAAGCACGGGCTCGAGGCGGTCAGCCTCGAGGGCGGCCTGCGCGCCTGGAGCCAGGCGGGCCTGCCCCTGTCGAAAAAAGCCTGAACCACTTTCATCCCTGCGAGGCAATTCATGGCATCCGTTACGATGTACTGCACGGCAGTATGCCCTTACTGCATACGCGCCGAAATGCTGCTCAAGCAGCGGGGCGTCACCCAAATCGACAAGATCCGCGTCGACACGCACCCCGAGCGGCGGGTTGAAATGATGCAACGCACGGGGCGACGCACCGTGCCGCAAATCTACATCGGCGACACCCACGTCGGCGGCTACGACGACCTGGCGGCGCTTGACCGCGCCGACGGCCTGATGCCGCTGCTCAACAACTGACTCAACCCGAACGCAAGCGTTCACACTTAGGAAGACAAATGGCCGATCAGGACCAAAACCAAGCCAATCAGAACAATAACCAGGAACCCAGCTTCGGGCTGCAGCGCACCTACATCAAGGATGTTTCGCTCGAAATGCCCAATGCGCCCCAGATCTTCCTCGAGCAGGAAGGCCCCACGGTCGAGGTGTCGATCAATGTGGGCGGACAGCGCCTGGCCGAGACCATCTTCGAATCCACCGTCACGGCCACCGTCACGACACGCGTCGAAGACAAAGTGCTGTATCTCATCGAAGCCACCCAGGCCGGCATCTTCGAGGCCGCCAACATTCCCGCCGAACAGCTCGACCCCCTTCTGGGCATCGTCTGCCCTACCATGCTGTACCCCTACCTGCGGGCCAACGTGGCCGACCTGATCAACCGCACCTCGCTGCCGCCGCTGCATCTTACCGAGGTCAACTTCCAGAACCTGTACGAACAGCGCCTGCAGCAGCTGGCCGAGCAGCAGGGCCAGCCCGCGCGGCAAGACTCGGGCATCGTCCTGCCTCCCGGCGTCACGCGCCAATAAGCGCTTCATATGGCCGTGCCACGCCTGCGTACGACGGTGCTCGGAGCCGGTAGCTGGGGCACTGCCCTGGCCGCCCTGGCCAGTCACCATTCCGACACCCTGCTCTGGGCGCGCGACGCCGCCCAGGCGCAGGCCATAGGCAAGCAGCACGTCAACACACGCTATCTGCCCGATATACAGCTGCCTTCGGCGCTTCAATGCACCAGCGACTTCGATGAAGCGGTGGGGCACGCCTGCCGGGGCGGCGTCTCGTCCGCCCTCATCATCCTGGGCGTGCCGGTCGCGGGCATGGCCGAAACCTGTTCCCGCCTGGCCCAGGCACTGGCGCAATGGCCCAGCAGCAAGCCGCCCGTCATATGGACATGCAAGGGCTTTGACCAGGCCAGCGGCCAGCTGCCGCACGAAATCGCCGCGGCCGCCCTGCGGGGGCTCGCCCTGCCGGGCGTGCTGTCGGGCCCCTCGTTCGCCAAAGAAGTGGCACAGGGCCTGCCGGTGGCGCTGACCATCGCCAGCGAACACGAAGCAACCCGCCAAGCGGCTACCGCCGCCCTGCACGGGCGCACGGCACGCATCTACGGCAGCACCGACGTCGTCGGGGTCGAGGTGGGCGGCGCCCTGAAAAACGTCATTGCCATCGCCTGCGGCATTTCCGACGGCCTGGCACTGGGCGCCAATGCGCGCGCCGCCCTCATCACGCGCGGGCTGGCCGAAATCCAGCGCATGGGCGTGGCCCTGGGCGGCATGCCCGAAACCTTTTCCGGCCTGACGGGCCTGGGCGACCTTGTGCTGACCGCCACCGGCGACCTGTCGCGCAATCGCCGGGTGGGCCTGGCAATAGGCACCGGCCAAACGCTGGAAGCCGTGCTGGCGGGCGGCATGACGGCCGAAGGAGTGCGCTGCGCGCGCGCCGCCCTGGCCCTGGGTCAGAAGCATGGCGTCGACCTTCCCATCACCGAAGCCGTATGCAGCGTGCTGTTCGACGGCCTGGCACCCCGCCAGGCCGTTTCAGAATTGCTGTCGCGCGAAGCCAAGCCCGAATAAGCGCCACCACCAAAACCTCGGCGCCGCCCGTGTATCCCGGCTGGCGCCAAGCTTTGAAAGCCGCTGCGAGCGAGGCATTGGGAGCCCCGGTTGCGCAAAGCGAGCCGGCCAGCATCTGCCCGCCCCCTACACGCCGCCTTTGTACCCTTGCTGACGCCAGGCCTCGAACACCGTCACGGCCACCGCATTGGAAAGATTCAGGCTGCGTTGGTCGGGAAGCATGGGCAGGCGCAAGCGCTGCGCAGGTGCAAAGCGCTGCAGGTCGTGCGCTGAAAGGCCCGCGGTTTCACGCCCGAATACAAAGGCGTCGCCCGGCTCGAAGCGCTGAGCGCCCAGAAGGCTGCTGGCCCGGGTCGTCATGGCAAAGCAGCGCCCGGCAGGTGCCCCGATTGCCTCGAGGGCGGCGGCCAGGTCGTCATGGACACGCACTGTCGCCCACTCGTGGTAATCAAGGCCGGCGCGCCTGAGCTTGCTGTCTTCAAGCTCGAAGCCCAGCGGCCGCACCAGATGCAGGGATGCGCCCGTATTGGCCGCCAGGCGGATGACATTGCCCGTGTTGGGAGGGATCTCGGGAGAGACCAGCACGATGTGAAACATGGTTATTCCGTCAGTCTTGTCTATAGGGGGTGCGTGCCGCCACCAGGCCCACCACCCTTGCCGCACCGGCCTTTTTTAGCGCCACGGCAACGGCATGCAAGGTGGCGCCGGTAGTCAGTACGTCGTCGACCACCGCCACCGCCGCCCCTTCCACCGGGCCGACGCATTGGTATCTGCCTGCCTGTGGGCCGGTGCGGGCGGCCCGGCCAAGCTGCTTCTGGCTGGCTCCTTCGCCGCTGCGAAGCAGCAGGCCGGGCCGATAGGCCAGCCCCAGCCTGGCGGCCAGTTGCCGTGCGATTTCGCCGGCCGGATTGAACCCCCGCCTGCGCAGCGCCTGGCGGCTGGAAGGCACGGGCAGCACGATTGTAATCCTCTCGACCTGTGGGCTGGCATGCCGCACGGCTTGCGCCAGTAGTTCGGCCATGAAGCGGGCGTGGTGGAACTTTCCCGCATTCTTGAACTGCAGGATCAATTGATCGACCGGCGGCACGTAGTCGAGCGCCGCCACCACGCGATCGAATGCGGGCGCAAGCACCGCGCAATCCGGGCATTGTGCGCCAGGCCGGAGCGCGAGCGCACAAACGGGACAGCGGTGGCCGGCCGCCGCGCGCATGTCGACCAGGCAGCCGGAACAAGGCCTACCGCCCCGCGACGCCGCCAGACATAGCGGACAATGGGTTGGCACGTGATCGAGCCAACGCAGCAGATACCGCTGCGGGACAGACAGCCGATACCCGTGAAAAGCTGCCCGCCCGAGCCAGTTGCCCGCCCGGCGCGGCACAGGCGCTGCCGCCTGCGCCGCATGACGGCCCGAAGGCGCGGCGGCGTCGGAGAACCCTTGCGATTCGCGTCGAGAAGGCAGATCGGCCATAATGAAAGACCAGCCACTTGGTCCTCGCATGAAAGGTGCCTTCATCACAGCATGCCTTGCCGGCGCCTGCCAGACCCTTACCGCACAAATGTCACAGCCTCCTACCCTGCCGCTGGAACCCGCGCATGTCATCCGCCAGTTCGCGCGCCGAGCGCCCCTGGACAAGGCCCAGTTTCTGTATGGGGAAATCGCCCAGCGCATGCTGCAGCGCCTCAGCTATATCAAGGTGCAGCCGCATGCGGTCATGGACGCCGGCTGCGGGGCGGGCCATGCGCTCGAGCCGCTGCGCGCGCGCTATGCAAACATAGACTACACGGGCATCGACGCCTGCCCGCCCCAGATCCGGGCCGCAATCGACCGCTACGCCACACGGCCCAGCCTATGGCAAAAGCTGCGCAACAAGCCGACCCAGGCAGCGCGCTTCCTGGTCGCCGACATGGCTGATACGGGCCAGCCGCCGGAAAGCCAGGACCTGGTCTGGTCGAACATGGCCCTGCACTGGCACCATCGGCCGCACGAAGTGCTGGCAGAGTGGCGCCGGGTGCTGAAAACGGGCGGCCTGGCCATGTTCTCGTGCTTGGGCCCGGGCTCGCTCAAAGAGCTGCGCCAGGCCCTGGCCGAAGCCGGCATAAAGACCGCCGTGCCGCAGTTCGTCGACATGCATGATTTCGGAGACCTGCTGCTCGAGCAGGGTTTCGCCGATCCGGTCATGGACCAGGAAGTCATCACCCTTACCTACCGGCAGGCCGACAGGCTGCTTGATGACCTTCGCGTTCTGGGCGGCAACCCCAGTTTGGGGCGCACGCCCGGGCTGGTGGGCCGGGACTGGCGCGGCCGCCTGCTCGACGCGCTTCAAAAACAGCGCCATCTTGACGGCACGATACACCTGAGCCTCGAGGTGGCCTATGGCCATGCGTGGCGTGCGGCTTCAAGAAGGGTTTCAAGCGGCGAGACGCGTATTTCGATCGACTCGATAGGGCGCCGCCCCGCTGGCGGCTAAAGCCTAGGGCGAAGGGCGGCCCTTTCAGGGTTGACGCGGCGTCTGTTTCCTGGTTTTTTTCGTGTCCATGTCGATGGGCTGGGTGGTTCTGATGGCGCATTGCTCGAAGTGCTCGCGCGCGCCCTCGGCCAGCAGGGGATGCATGGCATAGAACAACTCAAGCGCCTCCCCGCGCCGCCATTCGATCTCCAGGACAGTATCCGGCAGATTGGGGTCTATCGTGGCCATCTTCCTGAACATATCGATCAATCGCGTTCTGATGACGAAGGCATCCAGGGGCGACACCCCTTTTTTATTGATCGTTTCATACATCGGCTCGAATTTCGCCAGGAACATATCGTACAAAGAACTCAGGAGCTCGAGATTCCACGCACGATGAATGACGTTGCGGGCTTCCTGCGGATCGTTGAGGCTCACGTTCAGGCTCAATACTTGTCCTTCCATCCCTAGACGGGAAATCAGACGTTTCAGTTCACGACTCTCTCCACCACCTGCTATCCATATGCCCTCCTGGATCACGCCAAAATGGCGTAAGGTAAGCCAACGACCCAAGCGGACCCGATCCGCGCGATGGCCGTCGACCTTGTGACCCTCGGCACCTTGATACAAAACGATCCTCCAACTTCCATCCCATTGGGGATCGGCCTTCGCCGAGAAAGTATGATGCCGGCCTTCTTCGATGACCGCCAGAAGGCGAGGCGCGCTGACATAAAAAATAAAACGACCCTCACGTTGCGAAATCAGTAGATTGCGTAGGCAGACGCGATTGATCGCCACCCGGGCGCCAGCTACGGAAAAACCCAGATCCTGAAGTAGATTGACGAGGCCTCCCGACCACACCTGTTCGTGTTCTTCCACGTATTCGCCGAACAGGCCAAGAATGATCTCTTGGGGCTGCAATACTGTGAATTTCTTGGCCTGCTGCGCAAGACTGACTTTTTTCGTACGTGGTTTCGAGCTGCGAACAGGGGCCAGAGACGCTGGACGAGTCACAAAGCTTCCTCGAGATTCAAAGTAATACGTCATTATGACTTCCCACCGAATATCCCAATGCCGGGTATCGGCCAATGATGTTAGCACGAGCATTCGCCAAGACTCCCACAGCAATGCTCCATCCTAAACATACTTTACGATAAATCTTATACACTATTATAATTGACATGTAATTTATTTTTAAGTAGTATCATCTCAGGCCGTTGATGGGCCTACTCCGCATCCCCCAACTCATGCATCGATTAGGCCATGCCACATTCCTCTCAATCCGAATACTCCCAGGGCCGTACTTCGAACGGACTTGCCTACGAACGGCGCGGTAAAGGCCTTCCTCTCGTATTGCTGCACGGATGGTGCCTGAACGCCAAGATGTGGGCTTACGCGCAAGAGGACCTGGGCGCAGATCACGAGATCATCACTTTCGATCTAGCCGGCTTCGGTCGCTCGTCACACTTGGCCGGCCCTTATGGCTTCGAGCGGCATGCCCGAGACCTGGCTGCCGCATTCAACGAGCTGGAGCTGCAGCGCCCCGTCGTAGCGGGCTTTGCTTTCGGTGCTGCGATCGCGGTGGCTCTGGGCAAGTCGAACCCGACGCAGATCACGGCGGTTATCGCGGTGGGGCTTCCGTCGGCGCAAGCCTCACCCTACGCAAAAATGCCCCGAGCGATGCGGCGCGACTGGCCAGGTTTCGCCCGCAAATCGGCCGAAGCCCTGTTCTACAACACTCAGTCCGAAGCCACCCTGGGGTGGATCGAACGCATGTTCGGCGATGCCTCCCTATGCGTGGCCGTTGAAACGGTGAGGCTCCTCGAGCACTACGAACCCGCCGAAGCCGTGAAAGGCCTGGAGCTTCCCACGCTGCTCATCCATGGAGACCAGGATCAGGTGGCGCCTGTCGCCACGGGTCAGGCATGCGCGCAAGCCATCCCCGGCTCTAAATTGGCCGTCGTGGAAAACTGCGGCCATCTCATCGTCATCGACAACAAGAATGCCTTCCATGACGTTGTAAGAAGCTTTCTTTCTACTCTTTGAACACGTGCACCATGTCCAATAGCCCTCAAAAATTGATCATCGAAACCGAAAGCGGCACGCAAACGTGGCGCCTGAACTTCGCCCCCGTCAACGCCTTGAGCCCCGACCTTCTCTGTGAGATGAAGCAGGCCTTGCAGAACGCGGAAGCGGATCCTGGCATCAGCGCCATCGTGCTTACCAGCCAACTACGCATATTCTCAGCGGGGGGCGATGCAGGGTGGATGGGTTCCGTCCTGAACGAGCGTGGACCTGAAGCACTGGTCAATGAATTCAACCAAGCAATGGACGTTTTCCGAGACGTGTGTTTGTCCTTGCGACGCAGCCCACTGTTGATCGTGGCGGCGTTGAACGGCCATACCCTGGCCGGGGGCCTCGAACTAGCCGCCGCCTGCGACCTGCGATTCGCCGCGGACGACGAACGCTTGCAAATTGGCGTGCCCGAAATGAACCTGTTCGGCGTACTGCCTTCGGGAGGTGGAGGCACACAATTCATTGCCCGTCTGATGGGTCCTTCGCGGGCACTGCAGTTCATCCTCGAGGCAAATCCCGTCTCCGCTCAGCAAGCCTTTGAAAACGGCCTGGTCGATCGGTTATGCCCTCCCGAAACCCTGCTGGAAGATACCCGAAAATTCGCTCGCGACGTCGCCAGGAAAGCTGGGCGCATCGGCGTTTCCGCCGCCAAGAGATCCATTTTCGGCGGCAGCGAACTACCGCTCGAAAATGCTATGTGTCTCGACCATGCGGTTCACTGGGACGCCATGCGGCGCGGAAATTTCCGCAGCGGCGCCGCCGACTTTGTCAAACGGTACGGACAATCATGAGCATGGAAAATGTCGCGGTAATCGGCACGGGAATGACCCGCTTCGGCAAGCACCAGGACTTCTCCCTGAAGACTCTGGGAGGAGAGGCGATTCGACATGCCCTAGCCGACGCGGGCCTGGAAGCGAGCGATATCGACGCAGCCTTCGTCGCCAACGCCATGGCCGGCATCACCACGGGCCAGGTCAGCATCGTCGGGCAGACCATACTCGAGGCCAACGGCTTTCACTCGATTCCCGTTTTTAATATAGACAACGCATGCGCATCGTCGTCCAGCGCTCTGCATCTTGCAGTCCAGTATATCCGCGCCGGCGCCGCCGACACGGTGTTGGTCCTGGGAGCCGAAAAACTGATCTGCGCTGATAGAACGAAAGCCTATATCGCGCTCAACGGCGCAGCCGACATCGACTTCGTCGCCGCCAACGACATAGACGTCACCAAGGCCAGCATTTTCGTCTCGGCGGTCTATCCGCCCAGACTGGAAGCCTACCAGCAAAAATTCGGGCTCGACGCGCAAACGCTCGCTCAAATCGCGGTTAAGAACCGCAACCATGCGGCCCACAATCCCAATGCCCAGTTCACGACACCACTGACCGTCGATGAAGTCCTGGGTTCCCGCCAGATCGTCGGCCCCATCACGGCCCTCATGTGTGCTCCCGTCGGAGACGGGGCCTCGGCCGTCATCGTCACGCGCGAGCGCCTCGTACGGAAACATCAACGGCCCGTATGGATAAGAGGGTCCGTCATCATGATGGCATCAGCCGCCGGCGCAGCGACGTCCGTGGCCAGGACGGCTGCGAAGGCCTATACCGAGGCCCGTATCACACCCGCCGCCATCGACGTCGCCGAGGTGCATGACTCCATTTCGTTCAACGAGCTGCTCGCCTATGAAGAGTTGGGTCTGTGCGAGCCTGGCCGAGGCGCCGCCCTGTTCCAGGACGGCGCCACCACATTGGGCGGCCGCGTTCCGGTCAATCCCAGTGGAGGCCTGGAGTCGCGTGGCCACCCCGTCGCCGCCACCGGAACCGCACAGATCCACGAGCTGGTCTCGCAACTGCGAGGCGAAGCAGGGCTACGGCAAGTCAAGGGGGCAAAAGTGGCCGTCGCTGAAAACGCGGGGGGATTTACAGGAACGGATACGGCAGCCATCGCAATCACGGTGCTGGAAGCCTGAACTGAAATGAACAAGGACTCAACCATGGAAAAAATATACGACGTCGCCGTCGTGGGGATGGGGCCGGTCGGAGCCGTGCTGACGGCGCTTCTGGGAAAATACGAGCTCGATGTCATCAACATCGAGAAGGACCGCGAGGTCTTCCCCTTGCCACGCGCTGCCCATATCGACCATACCGGCTTGCGGACCATCCAGGAAACAGGCTGTCTCGATGAGATTCTGGCCGAGGTCATCAGAAACACGCGCCTGGATCTGCTCAACGCAGACCTTGAGCTATTACGCCGAATCCCGGCCGACCAGCGCAGCGTGTCCGGGCTGCCGACCAGTGTCTACTTCTATCAGCCGGAGTTCGACCGTACCCTGCGCAAGACCGCGGCGAGCTTTCCCAGCGTCACAGCCCGCACGGGCGTATGCATGACCGCCATCGAGCAGCATGCGGACCAGGGCTTGGTGAAACTCGAGGTCGTCAATGAGGCCGGAGCACATGAAACCATCACGGCACGTTGGGTCGTGGGTTGCGATGGCGCAAGAAGCCCCACGCGCGAGCTAAGCGGAATCACGCTGTCCAGCCTGGACTTCGATGAGCAATGGCTGGTCATCGACCTGAAAGTGGACGCCCAAAAGCATCGGCTGCCCGCGGACCATGTCATCGAGGTGTGCGACCCAAAGCGGCCCTACCTGACCACGCCCATCGCTAAAGACCGGCAGCGGTTCGAGTTCATGCTGCTCGAAGGCGAAGATCATGCCACCATGCTCAAGCACGAAACCATAGCGGGACTCTTGGCGAGATGGATTCCTGAAGAAGCCTACACAATAGATCGCGCCGCCGTCTACACCTTTCATGGAATCATCGCCGACGAATGGCGCAAAGAGCGCGTGCTGATCGCCGGCGACGCAGCTCACCAGACGCCACCCTTTCTGGGTCAGGGAATGTGTACGGGCATCCGCGACGCGGCCAATCTAGCCTGGAAGCTGCATCGTGTGGTTCGCGGCCTGTGCGGCGATGCCATTCTGGACACGTATCAATCCGAGCGTGCGCCTCACGCTGCCAAGGTCATCAAGGCCGCCATCCGGATCGGCAAGGTCATTTGCGAGCTCGACCCCGAACGCGCCGCGGAAAGAGATCGCCTGCTGCTGGCGAACGATAAGGGTAGCCAAGACAATCTGCTATTCTCGTTGCCACCACTGGAAGAGGGTCCCCTGGTCCGAAAAGGCGGCGGCAATCTGTTCGTGCAGCCCCGGCTCCATGAACGTTATCTAGATGACATCGTCGGATCGCGCTTCCTGATCGTTGCCAAGTCGGAGGCGGCCGTGGGACACAGCGCCCAATGGTGGCAAACAGAAATGGATGCCCATGTCGCCATGGCTTCGGAACTGGATTCACCCGAGCTCGAACGATGGTTCAAGCAGAATCCGTGCCAAGTGGTGGTCGTGCGCCCTGATCGCTATGTCTTAGGCACGAGCGACTTGCTAGACACCATTACGGAAGAGGTTGGAAACGTGCTGGCCTGCAAGGCGGTAACAGCATAAACGCGGCGGTATGCAACGTGACGGCATAAAACGAATGCCACCACGGCAACCCAATTTAGAAGCACGAGAACATGAGAGATGACTACCCCACCGATACGCAGGTTCCGCCGGGCCACCTCGTGCCTACGGAACATCAGCCCGAATACCTGGACTTCCAGGTCGCGCCGGCAACGCCGATATCACAGACCCACAACGTCGGTATGGCCCTTGCGGACGCCCAGGTCGCCTACGGACGAAGCGAAGCCATCGCCGCCATTCACGCCGAGTCGGGCTCTACATACACCTATGGCCGGCTCGCGCGGGAAAGCCAGGAGCTGGCCAGCGGCCTGATACGCTACGGCATACGCAAAGGCGACCGAATCGCCTACTCGACCGCCAACGACCCGGCGGCGATCATCGTCATGCTGGCCGCCTGGAAGGCAGGAGCCATCGTCGTTCCGATTCCCGCCAATACACGTGCGACCGAAATCGCCGACTACGTCGAGGACACTCGGCCGCGCATCCTGTTCGTGCACCCGCGCGCGGGCAATTTGGAGGCGGTCGAGGCCCAGAAAGAAGCACTGGGCTTCGAGGCAATATACGCATTCGCGGACGAGGGGGTTGAAACCGGCTTTCCGTCATGGACGGACCTGTTCCATAAAAACACCCTGCCCACGGTGGACGTCGACTGCAATCACCCCGCTATCATCTGGCATACCGGCGGCACCACGGGCCGACCCAAGGGGTGCTACCACACGCATAAACGGTTTCTCGCAGCCGGCCTGTCATTCGGCGTCGGCGCAGGCGTACGGGCCGGACAGCGATGGGCGTCCGCCGCTCCCATCGGCCATGCCCTGGGCATCATCCACTCAACCATCTACTCCATGCTCAACGGCGCAACCGTCGTTTTCATCGAGAATTTTTCCGACGCCCGGCACCTGCTCGCCTGCATCGAAAAATACCGGATAACGCACTTCACGGCGCTGATGATTACCTGGGGAAAAATGGCCGTCGAGCTACGCAACGGACTGGACTGGAAGGAGGAATCGCTAACCCGCTGCTTTGCCATGTGGCAAACTGCCAGCTCTGCCGATATCTTCGATTTCTGGAAGAATCGTGGCATCGAACTGCTCAACAACTTCGGCAGTACCTCGTTCGCCAATTGGGTGCTCATACCGCCGCTCGATGAGCCGACGCCGCGCGCCGCACTGGGCAAGCCAATGCCTGGCTATCAGGTAGAGGCCGTCGAAATCACGAATGGCGAATTGCGCGTTCTTCCCCGAGGCGAGCTCGGCCGCATGGCGGTTCGGGGGCCCAGCGGCCTTACCTACTGGAATCATCCCGACTACCAGAAACGCGACGTCGTGGACGGCTGGACGGTTTGCGACGACATCATCCGCTACGACGAGACTGGCTTCGCCCATTACCTTGGGCGCAGTGATTACATGATCAGCACCGCGGGCTTCAAGGTCGCTCCGATCGAAGTCGAACAAGCGCTGTCCAAGCATCCCAGTGTCAAGGAAGTAGCGGTCATACCCGCCCCATGCCCCGTCCGATACGAACAGGTCTGCGCCTTCATCGTTTTGAACCCCGGATTCACGCCCGGCAGCGAGCTGAAGAAAGAACTGCGCAATCTGGTGTCCAACGAACTATCTCCCTACAAGGCCCCCCGGATAATCCGCTTCATCGACGCCCTGCCTCGGGACAGCGTGGGTAAGGTCCAGGGAGCGCTGGTCAAGAAACTGCTGGATGCACCCGAAACGTCGGCTCATTGAGGTTCTTCACGGAAAGAAACAGGCCGGGCAGTGTATACCGCCTGGCCTGTTGTGCACTCAGGGCCTCGCCGGGCCACGGCATGGTACTCAGCCGGCGAGCATGATCGCCGACAATTCGTCGGGATGAGCAAGAAGGTAGCCGCTCTGCCCCTTCCAGGTAATTCGACCGCGATCGAGCACGATGACCTCCTGGGTCGACTGGAGCGCCCTGCGGGCCGATTGCTCGACCAGGATCACGGTCAGCTTGTCTTCGAGCAGACGCCGGATAGACTCCATCAGTACGTCCACGATGATGGGCGACAGACCCTCCAGAGGTTCGTCCAGAATCAGCAGCTTGGGATTACCCATCAGGGCGCGGCCGATAGACAGCATCTGCTGCTCGCCGCCCGAGAGCTGATTGCCGAAATTTCCCCGCCGCTCAAGCAAGCGCGGAAAGAACTCATACACTTTGTCGAGCGACCAGTCGCCAGCGCCGTGCTCGGCCACCATCAGATTCTCTTCCACAGTCAGCGATGGGAAGATGTCGCGGGTTTGCGGGACATAGCCGATGCCCAGGCGGGCCCGCTCGTGCACCGGTAGCCTCTCTATCGCCTGCCCATCGAAGACGATGGAACCGCTGTGCAAGGTCGTGTGGCCCATGATGGTGGCAAGCAAGGTGGTCTTGCCGACGCCATTACGGCCCAGGATGGCCAGCGAACCCTGTTCCGGAATGTCTAGGTCAATGTCTTCGAGAACCACCGTTGCTCCGTAGCCCGCGACTAGGCCCCTGACTTTGAGGCATTCAGCCATGTGACTCTCCTAAATATACATCCCGGACGATCTGGTTTTCGCGGATCTCGTCGGGGGTGCCCTCGACCAGGGTAGCCCCGCCCGCCAGTACGGTGATCCGCTCGGCGAAACGAAAAACCAAATCCATATCGTGCTCGATGAACAAAATTGAAATATCCTTGGGGAACTCCTCCAGAACATCGAAAATCACGTGCGACTCGTGCGACGGCACGCCCGCCGCAGGCTCATCGAGCAAAAGGACTGATGGCCGAAGTCCCAGCGCAATGGCGATTTCGACCAGCCTCTGCTTGCCGTAAGGCAGGTCCGACACGAATCGGTCACAAACGTCGTGGATATGCAACGCATACAGCAGAGCCATCGCCTCGTCTACGATCTCGCCGTGTCGATAGGCCGGCTTCAGCATGAGCCGCGAAGCCCCAGTCCGCTCGGCGATCGACAAACATACGTTGTCCAGCACGGTCAGGTCGTTAAATAGCGCATTGATCTGAAAGGTGCGCCCTATTCCCGCCTTGACCCGCGCGGCGGGGCGATC
Source organism: Pusillimonas noertemannii (assembly GCF_003096595.1). GTDB lineage: Bacteria > Pseudomonadota > Gammaproteobacteria > Burkholderiales > Burkholderiaceae_B > Pusillimonas > Pusillimonas noertemannii. The sequence goes on from NZ_QEKO01000002.1 coordinate 594,210, forward strand.
AAAGGTTATGTCTACGCCGTTCAACAGCACCTGGCCGGCCGATGGCCGCAAGCGGCCCGTCAGCAAATTGATGAAGGTTGTCTTTCCGGCCCCGTTGGGGCCGATCAGGGCGTGCCTGGCGCCTTTTTCGAGACGAAAATCGATGTGATCGGCCACCACCAAGGCACCGAAGGTCCGATACAAGCCTATGGTTTCCAGTGTGGCTGTCATGCTTTTACACCTTTTTTTACTAACAGGTCGAACAGCCCCAGAATGCCGCCGCGCGCGTACAAAATGACTACGATAAGCAGAACACCTATGCCCAGATACCAGTTTTCGGGAAACTGCTTCGCCAGATAATCCTGGGCCACCAGAAACACCACCGGGCCCACGAAAGCGCCGTACAAGCGTCCGACGCCGCCAAGAATCAACATGACCAAAATTTCTCCCGACAGTTCGAAGCCCAGGGTGTTCAAACCGACAAAGCTGCTGGTCTGCGTCAGCAAGGCGCCCGCGATGCCCGCAATGGCGGCCGCCAAGGTATAGGTGAACAGCAGCTGGCGCTGCACGGGCGTACCTATCGCATGCATGCGCATCGTGTTCTGATGGATGCCGATCAAGGAAGCGCCGAACGGCGACCGGCAAAGCGTGCGCAGCAAAAGCCAGACCATGAACAGCACGACTAGGCTGTAAACGTACGCCGTCTTGCCGAACATGTCGAAGCGGAACAGACCCAGGAGCGGACCGATCACGACGCCGGTCAGACCGTCCGCCCCGCCGGTAAGCTGCGTGGCGCGGTTGGCCGCTTCATGGACCAACGACGCCACTGCCAACGTCAGCATGATCAATGTCAGGCCCCTGCCCCGCAGCACCACCGCGCCACTGAGCAACCCCAGCAGGCCTGCACAAGCGGCGGCAATGAGCATCTGGATCAGCGGGTCGTGGATGGCCAAGGAGACGCTGGCTATGCCCGCAGCATACGCCCCGACGCCAAAGAAGACCCCGTGACCCAGGGATACCACACCGGCATAGCCGACGATCAGATCCAGCGACAGGACCAGAATGATGAAAATCAGGATCCGCGCCGCCAAGGCCAAATATTCGGGCAGCAGAAAGAACACGGCGATGCCCAACACCCATGGAATCAGCTCGGTGATCTCGAACGGCTCCCGCGGCAGATAGAACTTCAGTCGCTGACCATCCATTTACGTTTGCGCTCCAAATAAACCTCCAGGCCTCAAGCCCAGAAATACAATGACGAGGCCATACAACAAGAAAGAGCCCAGTTCCGGAATCCAGTATTTGCACGCCGTATCAGTCAGGCCGATCAACAGCGCCGCGAAGAAGGTGCCTCGCAGCGATCCTATGCCTCCGAGCGCCACAACCATTAGGAAGATGACGAGGAACTCAAAGGGATAGCCGGGCTGCACTGCCAGCAACTCGACCCCCAGAGCCCCACCCAGACCGGCCAGGCCGCTGCCCAGCATGAAGGTCAGGCTGAATATGTGCGAGGTGTCGATGCCTATCGACTGCGCCATGGCACGATTGTCTACCGCGGCGCGCACCTTTGCGCCCCATCGCGTGCGTTCAATGCCAAACCACAATGCCAGGATTAGCAGCGCCCCGACCACGATGATGAAAACCCGGTACGCGATCCAGTCGAGGCCGAAGATATGCCATTGACCCTGAAGATAAGGCGGCAGGTCGACGCGCTGCGACTGAGGGCCGAACGCTATGCGCACCAGCGCGATCGCAACGAAGATCAGACCGATGGAAATCAGCACCTGCGCCAGCTCGCTGTCGCCGTAGAAACGCGCATACAGCAGGCGCTCGAGCACATAGCCCATCAGGCACGACGCGACGAATGCCAAGCCAAGCGCTACCGGATAAGGGACGCCGTATCGGCCCATCAATACGATCAGCGCGTAGCCGCCAACCATCGCAAAAATGCCGTGGGCCAGATTAGCGAACCGCATCAGACCCATGGTGATGGACAGTCCCACGGTGATGACATACAGCACCATGCCGAATGCCGCGCCATGGAACATCACATTTATGATTTCCAACATGAAGAATCCCAGGATGAAGGCCCCTCCCCGCCGGGGAGGGATCGCGCCCGATTATTTGCTGTTTTGCTCTACCCATGGATCAAGGACTTGCTGGCCAACGACCTCAATTTCGACGTTGGCCAGACGGCCATCGACCTTCCGGACTTCGCGCAGATATTCGTTCTGCCTGATGTCGCGTGTTCTGGGGTCGATGGAGATCGTGCCGCGCGGACTCTCATCGGACTTGTAGTGGCGCAAGATCTCCATTGACTTGTCCGACTCGACCTTGCCTTCTTGCGCGATGATCGCTTCGTAGATCGCGTCCATAGTGTCCCATGCCTGAGGCGCCGCGAAACTGGGAATGGAGTCTTTGCCATAAGCGGCGGCCCAGGCGGCATTGAAGTCTTTCGTGGCCTGTCGGTCGGCGGCGCCCGAGTAATGATGTACCGTGAGCAGACCGAGCGCGGCATCGCCCAGAGACGGCAACTCTTCGTCAGCGGTGATGTCGCCCGTGCCCACCAGCTTGATGCCCTGCTTAGCCAGACCCAGATCATTGAAGGCCTTGACAAAATTCACGCCTATCCGGCCCGTAGGTACGAACACGAACAGCACGTCGGGATTCAGCTCCTTCACCTTCTGCAGATAGGGCACGAAGTCGGCGGTATTGATAGGCATACGCACGCGCCCCACGACTTCGGCGCCTGTGTTTTCTCTAAAGCCTAGCTCGAAATATTTCTCGGAATCGAAACCGGGACCGTAATCGGTGACGGCGATGTAAGAGGTTTTGTAGCGTGCGCCCGCCCACTTGCCCAGATAGTACGGTGCGGTCGACGTGCCCATCGAAAAACGCACGAAGTAAGGCGAAAGTGTGATATTCACCGATGCGCCAGCATTCATCAGCAAGGTGGGAACCTTGGCTTCGGTCGACAACGGCGCCACCGCAGCGGCATTGGGAGACCAGATGAAACCCGTCAGGAACTCAACTTTCTCGCGCACGATGAGTTCCTGGGCCAATTGGCGCGCCTTATCGGGATTGGGACCACCGTCATCGCGCACGATCAATTTGACGTCGGTCCCTGAAGGAAGCCGGCCCTTGTTTTGATCCATGTACAGTTGCGCCGCCTGGATCATCTGCTCGCCCAAGAACGTTCCTTGGCCGGAAGTGGATGTTATCAGCCCGATTTTTATCGTTTCCGCAGCTGCGGCGCCCGCAACTGCGACGGACACCACAGCCGCAATCGAAAGTATCCGCTTGAAAAATCTCATATTCGTCTCCCCAGGGCCTTGTCGGGCCGGTATGTGATGGTCTTTTGCACAGGCGTCCATTGGGCGCCTGTGCAGACCAGGTTCTCGTGACGGACAGCTAAATGCCGCCCGGCTCATATAGTAAACATGACTATATTAGACATAGAATCTATATGCAAGTAATATTTTGGAGGCCACGTAAAATAGGGCTAAACACAACCAGGAGAGGAAGACATTGAACAAAATGAAGCCTGCTATTCTCCAAGGTCCGAGCGAGCCTCTAGGCTATCTTTCAGACTTGGAAATTGGACATCGGTACCGTATCGGCAAGACGGTGATTCCGTTGGACAGCGCCTTGGAATTTGCCAACGCCTTAGACCCTCTTTCGTTTCACAATGACCCGGAAGCGGCAAAACAATCCCTCTTCGGCGGACTGATCGTCAGCGGACTGCAATCGCTCTCAGTGGTGCACGCGCTTTCCGTATTAGGAGGCTTTCTGGTGGAGGATCGGGTGATCTGCGGTGCCGGGATCGACGAACTGCGTTTTATCAAGCCGGTTCGACCCGACGACGTGCTGGATGTGACTGCGGAAGTAATCGAATTGAAACAACCGCGCCCCGGTCGCGACTATGGCGTCGCCCGGCTCAGATATTCAGTCACCGGTCCGACCGGCGACACAGTGATGACATTCATCGACAACCATGTACTGAAGAACAAGCGCGGCTAACTGCCAGGCCTGTGGGCCATGCCGGTATGCTGTTCGAGCGTGACGATTGGCGAGCGGCGGCTGGCCTGTCCCGCCGCCAGCCGCTGGTATTAGCTGTTGTTCTTGCGGCGCGAGGTTTCTATGCCCAGCTGCTTGAGCTTGCGATACAGGTGGGTGCGCTCGAGGCCGGTTTTTTCGGATACCCGCGTCATGCTGTGGTTTTCGCGGCCCAGGTGGTATTGGAAATAGATGCGCTCGAATTCGTCGCGGGCGTCGCGCAGGGGCTGGTCGAGCGCAATGCCGCCCAGCAGCGAATTGCCGGTTTCGGGAACCGGCGCCGGAGCGGGCTGGTTGAGTTCGGGCACCGGCACGGTGGTAAGCGGCTGCGCACCGGGGTCGAGCAGTTCGGGCGGACGCATGGTGGTGACCAGGCCCGGCGCCACCATGGGACGCGCCAGGCCGGAAGCGATGGTCTTGAGCAGCTTCTGCAGCGTGATGGGCTTTTCAAGGAAATCAACCGCGCCTATGCGCGTGGCCTCGACGGCGGTGTCGACCGTGGCGTGGCCGCTCATCATGATGACGGGCATGTCGAGCAGGCCCTGCGAAGCCCACTCTTTAAGCAGGCTGACCCCGTCGGTGTCCGGCATCCAGATGTCGAGAAGAACCAGGTCGGGCCGGCGTCGCAGCCGCGCCGCGCGCGCCTCGGCGGCGTTTTCCGCGAGTTCGACCGTGTGCCCTTCGTCGTAGAGGATCTCGGACAGCAGTTCGCGTATACCTATTTCGTCATCAACAACCAGAATTCTGGCCATAAAGCTTCACCTATGTTTTTTCGGCATTATCGTCCGCCTGCTCTTTCGAGTCTACATCAGACCGCGAATGTGCCAGGCGGGTCAAGAGGATGGAGATGCGCGCGCCGCCTTCGCGCCGGTTGGCGACGTCGATGCGGCCGCCATGTTCTTCGACGATTTTCTTTACGATGGCAAGTCCCAGGCCCGTGCCCGTGGCCTTGGTCGTGACGTAGGGTTCGAACACCCGGGTCAGCACCTGGGTATCGAAGCCGGGCCCGTTGTCGGCGACGGTAAGGCGCACGGCCTGCTGCTGGGCGCCGTCGTTGCCGCTGGTCTCGGTAAGCCGCGTCTGGACGTAGATGCGCGCCTCTTCGATGGGCTGCGACTGGCATGCGGCGTCGCGCGCATTGGCCACGAGGTTATGTATGAGCTGGCGCAATTGCGTGGGATCGCCCTCGATGACGGGCAGGCCGGGTTCGAACACGGCTTCGATGCGGGCGCTGCGCCCGTCGCCGCGCATGGCGCCGCCGCTTGGATCCCAGCCATACAGCAGCAGCACGTCGGCCACCAGGTCGTTGATATCCAGGTCCTGCATCTGGGCGGGCGGCGTGCGGGCGTACTCGCGGAAGTCGTCCACCATCTGCTTGAGTGAAGCCACCTGGTTGACGATGGTATTGGTCGACCGCATCAGCATGGCCGCGTCGCTTTCGTTCAGGCGGTCGGCCAGCTTCATGGCCAGGCGCTCGGCCGAGAGCTGGATGGGCGTGAGCGGATTCTTGATTTCGTGCGCCAGGCGGCGCGCCACTTCGCCCCAGGCCACGGTGCGGTTGGCTGAGATGACTTCGCTGATGTCGTCGAAAACCACGAGATAGCCGTTGCCGCGGCCATCGACGGTAAGATGCGTGCCGCGCGCAAGAAGCGTTACCACGTGGTGCTGGCCGTTCTCGCGCCTGCCTTCGTCGCCGTCGAGCTCGAGCTCGAACTGCTGCTGCCAATAGGGGCGCTCGGAGCCCACCGCGGCGTGGGCCGCAAATGCCTGGCGGATGAGCTGCGACAGCTTGAACGCGCCTTCGACCGTTTCGAGCGGCCGGCCCTTGGCCGAGCGCAGATCGACCTGGAGTATGGTCTGCGCCCCCTGGTTGAACAGATTGAGCCGGAAGCCTTCGTCGAACACCAGCACGCCCGACGACAGATTGCTGAGCACCGACTCGAGATAGACATTGGAGCGCTCGAGCTGCTGGCGATTGTTCTCGACCATGCGCCTGGCCTCGTCGAGCTGGCGGGTCATGGCGTTGAACGAGCGCGTCAGCTGACCCACTTCGTCTTTCTCGGGCGGCTCGGGCAACGGCCGATAGTCGCCCACGCCCACCGCCTGGGTTCCGGCCGCCAGGGTAAGCAAGGGCCTGACCAGGCGGCGCGACAGCGCCAGCGCCACCACGACCGCGGCAAACACCGCAAGGATCAAGGCCAGGGTAAGCGTAATGCCGTACAGCTTGCGCAGGCCCAGGCGCGAGAGGGCGAGCTCCTGGTAGTCGCGGAAGCCTTGCTGCACCTGATTGGCATTGCGCGCGATCTGCTCGGGAACGGGCTGGATGACCTGCAGCCAGCGTGTCTCGGGCGACATGCCCAGGGCGGACGACGCCCTGTCGAGCGAGCGGATCGGGATAACGACGCGCAGATGCAGGCCCTGCTCGCCGCCGGAAACGTCTGCGGCCTGCCCGTCTTCGACACCGGGTGGTTCGTCCGCCTCGGCGGCCTCGTAGGAGCGCGCCACCCGCAAGTGATTCAGCACGTGCGCGGGGGGGCCGTCCGGGATAAGCTGGCCATAGTCCGACGACGAGAAAGCGACCAGCCGGCCGCTACCGGTAAAGATCATGGCCTCGGCCACGCCATTGGTCTCGCGCAGGCGGGTGATGGCCACGGCCATGTCGGCGTCGCTTGTGTCATTGAGGCCCGTGGCGATGATCTTGGCTCGGCTGCGCACGTCGCTGAGCTGGGTGTCCAGGGCCGCCCGCCCCAGGTTCAGGCCGGCCTCCAGCGCGCTGTCGACCCGCACGTTGAACCAGGATTCGATCGACCTGGACATGAACTGCACTGAAAGCACGTAGATGAGCGCCCCGGGCAGCACGCCTATCAGGGCGAAGAACAGCGCGAACCGGGCGGTAAGCCGCGCGCCGAACTGCCTCCGGCGGATCTGGCGCAGCAGCCGCGCAGCCAGCACGCCCACCCAGAAGATCAGCGCCACCGCCAGCACGCCATTGAGCATCAGCAGAATGTCGTACTGCTGCGCATAGCGGGAAGCATTACCCGTTGACCACACGAGCAGGCCCAGCAGCGCCAGCGCGCTGACGGCGGCGACCAGCAAGGCAAGCCTCAACCCCCACCTCAAGAGGGTGGGTGATCGCCGGCGGAGACCGAGAATTGAAAATCTTTCCATGGGGTGGCTAGGGACCAGGCACTGCTGTTGTATGCGTCGATCTGGAAGGGCCTGGGCAGGCGTGACGTATCAAGCCTGACCCGGATGCGGCCCTGGTATTCCTCGTCGATGTCCAGCTCTTCGGCGCGGGCCACGGCCCAGCCGCGGATATTGCGCACGAACGACAAGGCATCGTCGAACGAGGCTACGGGAATGGAGAGCTCGCCGCTTCCGACGCGCCACTGGCGGGTAAGCGCGTTGTAGACGATGCGCCAGGTCATTTGCTGGTCGACCGCTACCCTGTCGAACCACCACCAGCGTTGCGTGGTGATTCTGAGATCGGCGATGAAATAGATGGGAACGCCCTTCTGTGCCGCCGTGCGCAGCTCGGACGAGACCTCGAACTCGACGTCGGCGTCGATGTAGAGATTGCCTTCGCGCATGACGGGATCGACGCGCACCACCCGCTCGAAGCCAGACTGGGCCGCAACAGGGCCTGCGCCGAACAGCGCAAAGGCGAAGCACAGGACCAGGAGCGACAAGATTCGGGAAACCATTGAGCTCACGTATACGATTGCCGCAAGGACAAAAGCACTATTGTTGACGTCTTAAGCACGCTTGGCAAACAAGGCGTAAAAAAATCCATCGTACAGAGCCCTGCCGTCTTCATCCGGCAGGGGCAGGATCTGGCCGGGAGCCGGCAGCCGCCGGGCATCAGGATGAGCGTCCAGAAAGCGCTGCGCCTGAAGCTCGCCTTCCTGGGGAAAAATCGAGCATGTAGCATACAGCAAGCGGCCGCCGGGCTTCACGGTCTTCCATAAGGCGGCGACAATTTTCTGCTGCAGGGCCGCGGTGCGCGCCACATCGGCCTCGCGTCGCAGCCAACGTATGTCGGGATGGCGTCGCACCACGCCCGAAGCCGTGCAGGGCACGTCGGCAAGCACCAGGTCAAACGGCTGGCCGTCCCACCATGACTGCGGATCGGCCGCATCGGCGCACAGCAGCACAGGGTCGTCGTGCAGGCCCAGGCGGTCCAGGTTTTGCGCCACGCGCTCGAGCCTGGCCGCATCGTTGTCCAGCGCAAGCAGGCTGCAGCGCGCCAGCTCGAGCACATGGGCCGCCTTGCCGCCGGGCGCCGAGCAGGCGTCCAGCACGCGGGCCCCGTCGAAGGGCTGCAGCAAAACGGCCGCCTGCTGGGCCGCGGCGTCCTGCACCGACCAGCAGCCCTCTTCGAAGCCGGGCAGCTCGTGCACGGGACGCGCCTGGCCAAGCGCGAGGCCCGCCTCGCCGACCCGCCGGACCTGGATGCCGGCCTGCGCCAGGCGCTCGGTCATCTCGCCCACCGAACTACGGCGCACATTGACACGCAGCGTCATGGGGCCCTGGCGGTCGCCGGCCTGGAGCAGGGCCTGCCAGTGGTCGGGATAAGCCCGCTCAAGCTGCTTGATCCACCACAAGGGGTAGTTCCAGCGGGCGGCGGGATTGCGCCGCGCCTGGGTTAAAATATCGGCTCGTTCACGCGTGAAGCGCCTTAAGGCGGCATTCAGCAAACCCTTGTAGCTGCGCATGCTGGGCATGTCGGCCGCCCGCACGGCCTGGTCGACAACCGTATGCACGGCGTACACGGGCTCTTGCGAGGCTTTTTCCGGCGCGTCCGGCAGGGCCGCCTCCATGGCCGTGTCGAGCAGTGCCAGCGATACCTGCAGCAAGGCGTCAAACAAGGGGTTGGGTGGCGTGCGCCTGACCAGCAGGCTTTTTATTTCCGTGGCCAGGCCCAGGCGCCGCATTACATGGAAACTGATGGCCTGCGCGGCAGAGCGCAGATGCGCGGGTGTTGCCGCAAGCGCATCCGAAAGCGAACGGCCCGACTTTACCGCCTGCACAGCCCGTGCGCAGGCAAGCATGACGTCGGACAACGCGACAGGGCGTTGCGGGGAATTGTGGTTAGCGGGCACGAGCTGCGTTCATCCGGGTGCAATATTCATCTGTGCGGACTTTATCATCAAATAGCCCCGCGCTTCAGCGGCGCGGGCAGGCAAATACTGAACATTCTTCTTTACCTGGCCGCATGGCTACCAGAGGTTACTCATGAACTCCCCCAAGGCGGCCCCCCCTAACGCGGCCCCCCCTAAAGTCGGCTTTGTCAGCCTGGGCTGTCCCAAGGCGCTGGTCGATTCCGAACGCATCCTGACGCAACTGCGCACCGAGGGCTATATGATCACGCCCGAGTACGACAACGCCGACGTGGTGGTCGTCAATACCTGCGGCTTCATCGACAGCGCCAAGGCCGAATCGCTGGACGCCATCGGCGAGGCCATCGCCGAGAACGGCCGGGTCATCGTCACCGGCTGCATGGGCGTCGAAGAATCCGTCATCCGCGACGTGCACCCCTCCGTGCTGGCCGTGACCGGCCCGCAGCAATACGAAGAAGTCGTGCGCGCGGTCCACCAGGCCGCGCCGCCCAGCCTCGAGCACAATCCTTATGTCGACCTGGTGCCGCCGCAGGGCGTCAAGCTTACCCCCCGCCACTACGCCTACCTGAAGATATCCGAAGGCTGCAACCACCGCTGCAGCTTCTGCATCATCCCGTCGATGCGGGGCACCCATGTCAGCCGCCCCGTTGGCGACGTGCTGGGCGAAGCCGAGCGCCTGGTGAACGCGGGCGTGAAAGAACTGCTGGTCATCTCGCAAGACACCAGCGCCTACGGCATCGACATGAAATTCCGCACCGGCTTCTGGAACGGCCGGCCCATCAAGACGCACATGACCCAGCTTTGCGAGGCCCTGGCCGGCTTCGGCGTCTGGACGCGGCTGCACTATGTCTATCCCTATCCCCATGTGGACGAGGTGATCCCGCTGATGGCCGATGGCAGGCTGCTGCCCTACCTCGACATCCCCTTCCAGCATGCCAGCCCCCGCATCCTCAAGCTCATGAAGCGTCCGGCATTCGAAGACCGCACCCTGGCCCGCATCAAGCAGTGGCGGCAAGCCTGTCCCGACCTGACCCTGCGTTCGACCTTCATCGTGGGCTTTCCGGGCGAAACCGAAGAAGACTTCCAGTACCTGCTCGACTGGATGAGCGAGGCCCAGCTCGACCGCGTCGGCTGTTTTCAGTATTCGCCCGTCGAAGGCGCCAGGGCCAACGAACTGCCCGATGCCGTGCCCGACGAAGTCAAGCAAGAGCGCTGGGAGCGCTTCATGGCCCACCAGCAGGCCATCTCGGCCCAGCGGCTGCAGCGCAAGATCGGCCGGGAAATCGACGTGCTTATCGACGAGATCGACGAAGACGGCGCCATTGGCCGCTCAAGCGCCGATGCGCCCGAGATAGACGGCAATGTCTTCGTCAGCGGCGCCGAGGGCGCCCGCCCCGGCGACATGCTGCGCGTCCGGGTCACCGATGCCGACGAATACGACCTGTACGCTGACGCCGCGCAATAAAGCGCGACCGGGCAAAGAAGCTTTAATTCTTTGCCCAAACATTGCATAGAGGTTTAAACTGCCGCTTGCCAAGGCACTGGCTCTTCGAACCGCGCGGCGGTCGGCCGGTACCTGCTTACCAAGGAGTCCAAGCGCATGTCCTCTACTTCCTGCGACGATCTGGGCAGACTGATTATGCGGCTCGCCCTGGGCATCTTCATTCTGATGCATGGCCTGTCCAAGCTTTTCAACGGCATCGGCGGCATCGAGTCCATGCTCAATGCGCATGGCCTGCCGGCCTTCTTTGCGTGGGGAGCCTATATCGGCGAGGTGGTTGCGCCGGTGCTGCTCATACTGGGCATCTACGCCCGCCTGGGCGCGCTGCTGGTCGCCATCAACATGGTCGTGGCCATCCTGCTGGCGCACAGCCATCAATTGTTCATGATCTCGGGCTCGGGGGGCTGGCAGCTTGAGCTGCAGGGCATGTTCCTGTTTACGGCCATCGCGCTGATCTGCCTGGGGGCTGGCGCATACAGCCTGGGCGGCCGCAACGGCCGCTGGAACTAACAGCGGCCCCAGGGCTACTGGGGCTGCCAGCCCTGTATGAAGGTGGCGGCGGCCTGCCGCTTGCCACCCGCCTTCTGCAGTTCTGTTATGCGCAGCACGCCCTGGGCGGTGGCGACATCGATGCCCTCGGCCGACGCCGACTCTACCTCGCCCGGCCGGCAAGCGGCCGCTTGCGGCAAGGCCAGGGCCTGCCATATCTTCACCGGGGCATCCAGCCCCGGCAGCGTCATGGTCGCCCCCGGAAAGGGGTTGAAAGCGCGCACCCGCCGGGCAAGCACCTGGGCCGGCTGCGAAAAATCGAGCGGCGCCTCGGACTTTTCAAGCTTGGCCGCGTAGGTGGCCAGGGCTTCATCCTGCTTCGCACCCTGAAGCGTTCCCCCTTCGAGCTTCTGCAAGGCTTCGACGATTGCCTGGGCACCCAATGCGGCCAGATCGTCGTGCAGGCTGGCCGCTGTATGCAGGGGACCGATCGGCAGCGGCAGCGCCAGCAGCATGTCGCCGGTGTCCAGGCCCACGTCCATCTGCATGATGGTGATGCCGGTCTCGGCATCGCCGGCGTCGATGGCCCGCTGTATGGGCGCGGCGCCACGCCAGCGCGGCAACAGGCTTGCATGGATGTTGAGACAGCCGTGCCGGGGCAGGTCGAGCACCCAGCGCGGCAGGATCAGGCCGTAGGCCGCCACCACCATGACGTCGGGTTCGGCATCGAGCAGGGCCTGGCGCGCCGCGGCGGCCTCTTCCGGATATTTGCCGTCGAGCCTCAGGCTGTGCGGCTGCAAAACAGGCACCGAGGCTTGCAGCGCAGCCTGCTTGACGGCGCTGGGCATGAGCTTGAGCCCGCGGCCGGCGGGGCGGTCGGGCTGGGTCAGCACCAAGGGGATGTCGTGGCCCGCGGCCAGCAAGGCGTCGAGCGCCTGGCGTGCGAATTCAGGTGTACCGGCAAAGACAATGCGCATGCGCCGCCCTTTCAGCTTTGGAGATGGACACGGAACAGGCCCAGAGCCTGTTGACACTAAGCCTTGAGCGCTTCGCGTTCCTGCTTGCGGATCTTGGTCTTGATGCGGTTCTGCTTGAGCGACGAAAGGTATTCGACGAATACCTTGCCCAAGAGATGGTCGAGTTCGTGCTGCACGCACACGGCCAGCAGGCCATCGGCGTCGAACTCGAAGGGTTCGCCCTGTTCGTTGAGGGCGCGCACGTGGATGCGGGCCGAACGCTTGACCTCATCGTAGACGCCCGGCACCGAAAGGCAGCCTTCTTCGTAGACCTGCTGCTCGTCGCTTTTCCAGGTGATTTCGGGATTGATGAGCACCAGCAGATTGTTGCTTTCTTCGGAGACGTCGATGACCACCACGCGCTCGTGCACGTCGACCTGGGTGGCGGCCAGCCCCACCCCCGGCGCGTCGTACATGGTTTCGGCCATGTCGCGAACCAGTTGGCGGATGCGGTCGTCGACCACCTGCACCGGCTTGGCAACCTTGTGCAAGCGGGGGTCGGGGTAGTGAAGAATGGGAAGCAGGGCCATGCAAACAATCCGGAAAGCGTCTAAGCGATTATAACAAAACAGGTTTTGGCCTCGCCCCTGCGGGGCCCGCGGCACGGGCGTTGCCCGGAGGTATGACTTTACACGCCATGCCGGCGCCCAAACGGCCCGCAATATGCCAAACTGGCGCCATGCATACCCCACCCTCCTCCGACGAGCTTTCCGCCTGGCTGCGCCTGACGCTGGAGCCCGGCCTGGGCCCCGTCCAGGCTCGGGGGCTGCTGGCGGGCATAGGCCTGCCGCAAGACATCTACGCTTCGTCGGCCGCCACCCTGACACGATATGTGCCAGCCGAACTCGCCGCCCAATTGCGCCGCCCGCTCTCGTCCGAGATCCAGGCCTGCATCGAACGCACCTTGCAGTGGCTTGCCGAACCCGGACACCACCTGATCACCCTGGCCGACCCGGCCTATCCGGCGGCCCTGCTCGACACCCACGACCCGCCCACCGTCCTGTACGCAAACGGCCGGCCCGAGCTGCTCAATCGTCCCGTCATCGCCATCGTGGGCGCCCGCAACGCCACGCCCGGCGGTTGCGACAACGCTCGGGCGTTTGCGCAATACCTGGCCGGCCAGGGGTGGTGCATCGCCAGCGGCCTTGCCCACGGCATCGACGCGGCGGCCCACCAGGGCGCCCTCGCGGCGGGGGCGCAGGCGGGCTCCACCATTGCCGTCATGGGTACCGGCATCGACATCGTCTACCCCTCGGCCAACCTGGCCCTGGCGCGCCGTATTGCGGACGAAGGTGTCCTGGTCTCCGAACTACCCCTGGGCACGCCTTCGATCTCCCATCAGTTTCCGCGTCGCAACCGCATCGTGGCAGGCCTTGCGCGCGGCGTCCTGGTCGTCGAGGCCGCCAAGCAGAGCGGGTCCCTCATCACCGCCCGCCTGGCCACCGAACTGGGCCGAGAGGTGTTCTCGATTCCGGGCTCCATCCACTCGCCCCTGTCGCGGGGCTGCCACGCACTCATTCGCCAGGGCGCCAAGCTTGTGGAATCGGGCCAGGACATCCACGAAGAGCTCGACCGGCCTGGGCCGGGCCCGGCCGACTCCCAAGCCGCCCTCGAACCCGCCCAGGCAGGCAAGGATAAGAATCGCCGCCGGGCAGGCACTGCACGGCAAGGTTCACGCACCCAGAACGCGGCCGAGCCGCTCTCGGCCAGCGCCGCATCAGGCGCGCAACACCCCCTGTTCGCACGGAACACCCCCGAGGCCCTGGTGCTGCAAGCTTTGGGGCATGACCCCGCCGACGCCGACACACTGCAGTCGCGCACCGGCATGGATATCTCTCAGTTGGGCAGCCTGCTGCTCCGGCTCGAGCTCGAAGAAGCAGTGGCCCGGCTTGAAGACGGCCGCTACCAGCGCCTGGCCGCACATTGACTATATTCGGGCCGCGGCACGGCCGCCTCGATGGTCACCGCCGTCCGCCGGCCAACAGCTTGCCGCAGGGCCCCAACGGGCCGGACGCATGCTGGTCTAAAATGGCGACGCGCCCATGCGGGCGCCCAACTGCCCGGAACCCTCATGCAATTATTTCAATCGACGCGCCCCAGCGCTGAAGAACACGCCGCCCTGCTCGCCGAACTGGGCCCGCTGCCCATACAGGGGCCGGCCTGGCCCTCGTGGGTCAAGATCATGGTGTGGGTCGTGGTCGCCGTAATCGGCGTACAGCTGGTGCGTGTCGCCATGGGGTTCGAAGGCGAGCCGGTGAACCCCTTCATGGCCGGCAGCATCGTGATCTGCTTCTGCGGCCTGCTGCTCATTGCCCGCGTGATGGCCATCTCGACCACGCGCATAACGGAAGAGGGCATCGAACAGACCTGGATCACCAAGCGCGCCATAGGCTGGCACGACATCCAGTTTGCCAAGTTCGTGCCCATGATCGCATCCAAGCGGCTCATCTGCTTCACCGGCCGCAGCCGTCCGGTCATCTTCCAGAGCGGGACACCCGAGCTTCACACTGCGTTTGCCAAGATCGCCGTGGTGTATCGCCGACGCTAGCGCAACCGCCCCGGCTTGCGCGCCGCACACCGGCCGTCACTCCGATGGGCAAAGGCCCCAGCCGGTAGCGCGAGGTGCAAGCTAGCGTATGGGCAGCGGATAGATCAGGCCGCCGTCCGACCACAAGGCGTTCAGGCCGCGCGGAATCTTCAGGGGGCTGGCCATGCCCACGTTGCGCTCGAAGCTTTCGCCATAGTTGCCGACCTGCTTGACGATGTTGTAGGCCCATTTTTCGTCCAGGCCCAGGTTCTTGCCCGCCCCCGGCGTCACGCCCAGCAGGCGGCGAATGGCGGGGTTCTTACTTTGCAGGCTTTCATCGACGTTGGCGCTGGTCACGCCCAGCTCTTCGGCTCCCGTCATGGCGTGCAACGTCCATTTGACGACGTTCAGCCAGGCATCGTCGCCCTGCCTCACAAAGGGCCCCAGGGGCTCTTTGGAAATGAGCTCGGGCAGAACCTCGTAGGCGTCGGGATCCTGCATGCGGGACACCCGGATGGACGCCAGGCCCGACGCATCGGTGGTGAAGGCGTCGCAGCGCCCGGCGGCAAAGGCGTTGACCACCTCGTTGAACTGCTCGATGACCACCGGGCGGTAGGTGATGCCGTTGGCGCGCGCCCAGTCAGCCATGGTGTTTTCGTTGGACGTGCCGGTCTGCATGCAGATGGAGGCCTGGTCGAGTTCTTTGGCGCTGGTGACGCCCAGCGACTTGTGCACCAGAAAGCCCTGCCCGTCGTAGAAGTTGATGCCGGCATGGATGGCGCCCAGGGCGGTATCGCGCTGCTGGGTAACGCTGGTGTTGCGCGCCAGCAGGTCTATCTCGCCCGACTGCAGGGCCGTGAAGCGCTGCTGCGAATTGAGCGGCACCGCCTTGAACTTGCCGGCGTCGCCCAGCACCGCGGCCGCAACCGCCCGGCAGAAATCGATATCGAGGCCGCGCCAGACCCCTTTGTCGTCGGGGGCCGAAAAGCCGGCGAACCCGGTGGTGACGCCGCATTGCACGTGGCCGCGCTGCTTGACGACGTCGAGCGTATCGCCGCGCGCCGCGTGGGAACCCAGCAGCAGGGCCGACGCGGCCAGGACACAGGAAAGGTAACGCATGTCTTCTCCTTCGATTAATCGGGATACTGGCGCGAGCCAAAGATGGCCGAGCCGATGCGCACCTCGGTTGCGCCCTCTTGGATGGCCCACTCGAAGTCGCCGCTCATGCCCATGGAAAGGCGCTGCAGGCCGGCATGCCCTTGCGCTTGCATGCGGTCGCGCAGTTCGCGCAGGGAGCGGAAGCAGGCGCGCACGGCGCTTTCGTCGGGGGAATTGACCGCCATCGTCATCAAGCCCTTGACCCGCATGGTATGCAAGCCCTGCAAGCGCTCGAGAAAGCCCGCAAGCTCGGCCGGCTCGAGGCCGAACTTGGAAGGCTCGGGCGAAGTCTTGACCTGCACCAAAACGTCGATAGTGCGGCCCTCGGCCTGCAGCCTGCCGTCCAGCGCCTCGGCCAGGGACCAGCGGTCGAGCGACTGCACTTCGTGGACCAACCGCGCCGCGTCCTTGGCCTTGTTGGTCTGCAAATGGCCTATCAGCACCCACTCGGGTTTCAGGCTGGCAAGTTCGCTGTCTTTTTGCCGGATTTCCTGCATGCGGCTCTCGCCGAACCGGCGTATGCCCAGTTCAGCCGCCTGCCGCAGCGCCTGGGGAGGAAAGGTCTTGCTTACAGCCAGCAGCGCGACCTCATCCGGCGAGCGCCCCGCACGCTCGCATGCCAGGGCGATGCGCCGGCGCACGGCGGCCAGCCGTGTTTCCAAAGAGTCTGACATCAGTTTCCTACGATGGCATAATTTGGCGACGATGCAAGGCAAGGCCTTGCCGCCACGCACGATCGATGCGCTCTCGCACATGCAAATGCCGACAGTTTAGTGCACTTGCACCTTGCAGCGCCTTCCGCCAACCTCAATCAGCACCCTTGCCATGAACGATTCGGCCCACCAGATATCCATGACCATACTCATGACGCCCGACATGGCCAATTTCTCGGGCAATGTGCATGGCGGAGCCATCCTCAAGCATCTCGATCAGGTCGCCTACGCCTGTGCCAGCCGCTATGCGGGCACCTATGTGGTCACGCTTTCGGTCGACCAGGTCATGTTTCGCCAGCCCATACACGTGGGCGAGCTGGTCACCTTCTACGCCTCGGTCAATTACACGGGCCGCACCTCGATGGAGATCGGCATCAAGGTCGTTACCGAAGACATCCGGCGCAAGCTGGTGCGGCACACCAATAGCTGCTACTTCACCATGATCGCGGTCGACGAGCACGGCACACCCGTGGTTGTTCCGCCCCTGCAGCCGGCCGACGACGAGGCCAGGGCGCGATTCCAGGCCGCCCAGCTAAGGCGCGAACTGCGCCACGAAATGGAAAGCCGCCACCTGCACATCAAGGCGGCGGACTAGCCCGTTAGTGTCCTGTTTGGTTAATTGTGTGCTTATATTCGGATGCATGGGCCTGCCAAGCAAGGCGCAAACCACAGCGATAGCCGTAGCTATCGCGCGGATTTGCAACGCAGCATGGCGGGCCCAGGCGCCGAAGATAAGTACGCGAATTAGCCAAACAGGACACTAGAACAGCCACACTGGCCGGCGCGCACCCTTCGATGGAAGGGAAGCGCCGCGCCATGGGCCATGACCCGCAGGCTACAGAATCATGCCGGCCGCCGCGGTCTGGTGCGTGGCGGTATCGATCAATATAAAGGCCCCGGTCGCCCCGACACTGGCGTAGGAATCCAGGGCAAGCGCGTCGCGCGTGCTCAGCGAAATCCGCCCGATGTCGTTCATCTCAAGGCTTTCGGCCGAATCGGCATGCTGCAGTTCGTGAATGTCGCGCCGCGAATGCACACCGCGGATGCGCGCCTTGGTAAGGCGGGTGCCCTGCTTGAGCCAATACTGGCGGGCCGGATTGAGCGCCTGCTGGTCCAGCCAGCACACTTCGGCCTCAAAGGCGCTGGCAATGCGCAGGTCATCATCGGCCGGGGCAATGAGATCGCCCCGGGAAACGTCAACGTCACGGTCCAGCACAAGGGTTATGCTGTCGCCCGCCCTCGCCTCTTCGACGTCGCGGTCGAAAGAGATAAGGCGCGCTACCCGGGCGGCAATACCCGAAGGCAGCACCTTGATCTCGTCGCCCGCACGCAGCGTGCCGCTGGCCACCTGCCCGGCATAGCCGCGAAAATCGTCTTTTGAATCGCCGCCATGACGGATGACCCATTGCACGAAAAAGCGCGCCGGCCCGTGCAGGGCCTGGTCGGCTATGGGCAGCTCTTCGAGCAGCGTAAGCAGGGGCGGGCCCTCGTACCATGGTGTGCTGGCCGAAGGCTGCACGACATTGTCGCCCTTGAGGGCCGAAATGGGAACGATATGGAATTCATCGATGCCCAGCTTGGCGGCCAGGTCGGCATACGAGGCGCGTATGCGTTCGAACGCGCCCTGTTCCCAGTCGATCAGGTCCATCTTGTTGACGGCGACAACGATGTGCCGGATACCCAGCAGCGCCGCCAGGGCGCTGTGCCGGCGTGTCTGGGCCAGCAGCTTGCCGTCGCGCGCTCTGCTGGCGTCGATCAGGATGATGGCCGCCTGGGCGGTGGATGCGCCCGTGACCATGTTGCGGGTGTACTGCTCGTGTCCCGGGGCGTCGGCCACGATGAACTTGCGCCGCGGCGTGGCGAAGTAGCGGTAGGCCACGTCGATGGTGATGCCCTGTTCGCGCTCGGCCTCCAGGCCGTCGGTCAGCAGGGCCAGGTCGGGCTCATCGGCCTGCACGCGCTTGTACTTGCTGCGCGAGATGGCCTCGAGCTGGTCGGCAAAAACGCCCTTGCTGTCGAACAGCAGCCTGCCGATCAGCGTGGATTTGCCATCGTCGACCGAGCCGGCGGTGATAAAGCGCAGCACCTGCGTGTCGGCGGCGACCGCCCAGGGTTCGTGTACGGCGTTCATCAGAAATACCCCTCTTTCTTGCGTTTCTCCATCGAGGCTTCGGACGTCTGATCGTCCAGGCGCGTGGCGCCGCGCTCGGTGATGGTGGTGATGGCGGTTTCGGCGATGATTTCCAGCGGCGTCGCGGCCGTTGAGGCCACCGGGCAGGTGCAGGAGATGTCGCCCACGGTTCTGAAACGCACGGTGCGCAGTTCCGGGGTCTCGTCTTCTTTGGGCGGCGTAAGCGGCGTTACCGGCACCAGCAGGCCTTGCCGCTGCACCACCGTGCGCTGATGCGCGTAGTAGATGGAAGGCAGGCTCAGTTCTTCGCGCGCGATGTATTGCCACACGTCCAGCTCGGTCCAGTTGGAGATCGGGAACACGCGCATGTTCTCGCCGGGGTAGACCTTGGTGTTGAAGAGGTTCCAGAGCTCGGGACGCTGGGCCTTGGGGTCCCATTGGCCAAACTCGTTGCGGAACGAAAAGACACGCTCTTTGGCGCGCGCCTTTTCTTCATCGCGGCGGGCACCGCCTATGCAGGCGTCGAAGCCGAACTCTTCGATCGCCTCGAGCAGGGTGGTGGCCTGGGCGGCATTGCGCGAATCGTTGTGCTTGCGCAGCACGACCGTGCCCCGCGCGATGGAATCGTCAACCGAGCGCACGATCAGGTTTTCGCTCAGCTCCGCCACGCGGCGATCGCGAAACTGTATGACTTCGTCGAAGTTGTGCCCGGTGTCGATGTGCATCAGAGGAAAGGGAAAGCGGCCGGGCCGGAAGGCCTTTTCGGCCAGGCGCAGCAGCACCACGGAATCTTTGCCGCCCGAGAAAAGCAGGACGGGCCGTTCACATTCGGCGGCCACCTCGCGCAAAATATAGATGGCTTCGGACTCGAGCCAGTCAAGATGCGTCCTTGATGACAGATCACCCATTTTTAATTACCTTCGATTCAATATTGCCTTGATGCAGGCCGCACTCTTTGGACGAGGCCTGTTCCCACCACCAGCGGCCCGCGCGCGGGTGCTCTCCCGGCCGGACCGCGCGCGTACAGGGGTCGCAGCCTATAGAGGGGTAGCCCTGGTCATGCAGCGGGTTGTACGGAATGTCGTGGGCACGGATCACATCCCACACCTGGGCGTCGGTCCAGGACGCCAGGGGGTTGTATTTGTGCAGGCCGAACGCATGGTCGTACTCGGACTCCCGCAGCTCGCTGCGTGTAATGGACTGGTCGCGGTGCTGGCCAGTAAGCCAGGCGCTGTGGCCAGCCAGCACCCCGCGCAGGGGCTGCACCTTGCGGATGCCGCAACATGCCTTGCGCAGCTCGATGCTGTCGTAGAAGGCGAATTCGCCATGCTGGGCCACATGCTCTTGCACGGCCCTGGAATCGGGATGCACGACGCGCAGCGCGACGCCATAGCGCTGGGCGATGCGGTCGACCATGGCAAGGGTTTCGGGATGCAGGCGGCCTGTGTCGAGCGTGAATATCTCGATGGGCAGCCGCGCTTCGAAAATCGCGTGGGTCAGCACCATGTCTTCAGCCGCCAGCGAAGAGGCGAACACGGCATCGGGATGCCGGGCGCTGATGTCGGCAAGGGTATCGAGCAGGGTTTGCCACTTGTGGCGGGTTTCCTGGTCGAGCAGCGGCGTGGCGGTGGTCAAGCTGTTCCCTATCTTTTCTCGGAGAGGGATAGTTTGGAGCGAGGCGGCGGTCTAGGGAACTACTTAATCGTTAGCTGTTTATGGCGTCTGGGTATTTGGCCGCCTTGGGGTCCCGCGCTCTCTTCAGGCCGAGCCGTCCGGTTCCGTGCCGAGCCCGAACCCGAGGCAACCCAATTGACGGTGGGATTCGAACCGGACACGCTTTCCGCTGAAGGGGTCGGCAAACTCGACGGCTCTGGCCAGCAACTGCAAGGGCCTGTCGTAGTCGTCCTCCGGGGCCTGCGGCCGCCAGCACGGATAGAAGGAATCGTTGCAAATGGGAACGCCCAAGGCGCTCATGTGGGCGCGCAACTGGTGCTTGCGGCCCGTAGTGGGCAGCAGGCGATAATGAGCCAAGGGGCCCAGCCGGGCGATCAGCTCGATGCGGGTTTCGCTATTGGGTTCGCCCGCCACTTCCCGCATGATGAAATGCGTCTCGCCTGGTTCAAGGCGGCTTCGATGAATGCAAGGCAGGCTCAGGCCCGGTCGCCAGGGTGCAACGGCCTCGTACTCCTTGGCCACTTCTCGCGACTGAAACAGCCCTTGATACGCCCCACGGCTGGCCGGATCGCGGCAGAACAGCATGACGCCCGCCGTGTCGCGGTCGAGCCTGTGGACAGGGGTGAGCTCGGGCAGGCCGAAGCGGTCGCGCAAACGGGTCAGGGCGGTTTCGCGCAAGTATCGGCCGCCCGGAATGCTGGCCAGGAAATGAGGCTTGTCGACAACGATGATCCGGTCGTCGGCGTGCAATATTTCCAGCTCGAAGGGTACGGCGGCCTCATCGGGCACGATGCGGTAGTACCACAGCCAGCGATGGGGCGCATAGGGCGAGCCGGGCCGCTGGGGCGCACCGGCCTCGTCCACGATGTCGCCGTTTTCCAGCCGCTGGCGCAGCAGGTCGGCGGGCATGAAGCGAAAGCGCTCGACCAGGAAATCAAGCACCGTGGCCCACGGCCCCATGGGCAGATAGACCCGGCTCGGCGCAATGCCGTCGCGCACCGGTAGCGGTGCGCCCGCCATCAGGCGGGCATTGCGCAGGGATTTCATGGCTGCCTGTCGGCTTCGCCCGTGGTCTCCGGCTCGCCGGGCATGTCGCCGTGGTCGGGCCCGGTCGCCCGCCCGCCTGTTTCGCCCCCCCGGGCATCGCTTTGATCGGCTTCAGGAGCCTGTTCCGAAGCCTGGTCTGCCGCGTGTATCGCGTTCTGATCCGAAGCCTCGAGTTCTTCGGGCTGATGATGTTCCAACGTCTCACTCTGCCCCGGCGGATCGCTTTTTTCTAGCAGGGGCGCCGACACAATGAGCTCCAGCTTCTCGGTCTGGAAATCGGTGTGCAGGGGCTCGAGGTCGGGCATGGTCTTGTTGGCCTTGGCCGAAAGCTCGTTGAACCGCGAGGCCTTGCCGTACAGGCCCTGGCGGCCGGCCAGCGAAGTGACCGTTTTGTTGTAGTGGTTGCTGACGGTGCCTAGGGTGTCGCCCAGCTTCTTCAGGTTTTCGGCCACCACCACGACCTGGTTGTAGATTTCGCCCGCCTTGGTGCCAAGCTCGTGCGCCTCTTGGTTGCTGCGGGCAATGCGCCACAGGTTGGCGACGGTGCGCAGGATGGGCATGAGCGTGGTGTGCGACACCATGACGACGTTGCGCTGGTAGCCGTAGTCGAACAGGTCGCGGTTGTGCTTGAGCGCCTCGATGTAAGCGGGTTCGATGGGCATGAACATGAGCACGAAGCTGGGACTGCGCATGCCGATGAGGTTGCTGTAGTCTTTGCGGGAAAGATCGTCGATGTGGTTGCGCACGGCCTTTGCATGGGCATCGAGCGCTACCCGCTGCTCGGCCTCGGATTCGGCGCCGATGGCGCGGTCGTAGTCGACCAGCGACACCTTGCTGTCGATGACCATGTGCTTGTCGTCCGGCAGCTTGACGATGAAATCGGGATGGCGGTGATTACCGGCCTCGTCCTTGAAGTGGGCCTGGGCCTCGTAGTGGTCGCCCGGCATCAGGCCGGCCAGCTGCAGGCTGCGCTCGAGCTGGATCTCGCCCCAGTTTCCGGTGGTTTTTTTCTCGCCCCGCAAGGCGGTGGCCAGGGTGTTGGCCTCGGTGCTCATTTTCAGGCCGATCTCGAGCACCTGCTTGATCTCGGTGCCCAATGCGGCATTGCCCTTTACCGATTCGTCGTGCACCTGGTTGATGCGCTGCTGGAAGCCATGTATCTGTTCGCGGAAGGGTTTGAGCAGGGCATCGAGCGAAGCCTGGCTGGCATGGGCGAAGGTCTTGCCCTTTTCTTCCAGAATCTGGTTGGCCAGGTTCTGGAACTCGGTCTTGAGCTGCTGGCGCGACTGCTCGAGCGACTGCTTGAGCTCTTCGTAGCCCGCCAGCTTCTCGGCATGGGTGGCCTGCAGGCCGGAAAGCTCTTTTTCGGCGTCTGCAAGCCGCTGCGCCGTCGTGTAAAGGGATTGCTCTTTACTTGTAAGCGCCTGGCGCGCCTCGGCAAGCCGTTCGCGCAGCCCCGCCGCCTCGGCCTGCCAATGCGCCTGCTCGCGATCGAGCCGGTTCTTTTCTTCGTCGAGCGCGCCAAGCCTCTGTTCCGCCTGGCCCAGCCCCGCCTGCAGGCGTTCGGCATTGCCCTGATGCTGCGCAATGGCCGCCTCGGCCACGGCCAGGCGCGAGCGCAGCGCAGCGGCTTCACGGCGCGCATACAGGAAATAAGCCACGATGCCGGCCAGCAGGCCGGCAAGGAACAGCAGGACGCCCGCCAGTGAAGAAGATATCTGTACCACGCGCTTAGCCCTGCCCCGCCTGTTTCTTGACGCCGAAGCAGTTTTCGAGCGCGGGGAAAGTGCCCGAACGCACTTCTTCGGCATATTGCCCCACCGCCTGGCTGATCAGCGCCCCCACGTCGGCGAACTGGCGCGCGAACTTGGGAATGCGGCCGCCCGTCAGGCCCAGGATGTCTTCGGTAACCAGTATCTGGCCGTCGCAATCGGGCGAGGCCCCGATGCCTATGGTGGGAATGGAGACGTCTTCGGTGATGCGCCGGGCAAGGCCCTCGGCAACGCCCTCGAGCACCAGGCCGAAGGCCCCCGCCTTTTCATGGGCCAGGGCATCGTTATAGATGCGCTCGGCCGACTCGTCCGTCATGCCCTGAGCCTTGAAGCCCCCCATGGAGTTGACGTACTGGGGCATGAGGCCCACGTGCGCCAGCACGGGAATGCCGCGCTCGACAAGGAATTCGGTGGTGGGCGCCAGGGCGGCTCCGCCTTCCATCTTGACGCCGGCCACGCCCGAGAGGGCCAGCATGCGGGCGGCGCTCTGGAAGGCCTGCGAGGGCGACTCTTGGTAGCTGCCGAACGGCATGTCGACGATGATGCAGGCCCGGCGCGTGGAACGCACCACCGCCGCCGCGTGCGCTGCCATTTGCTCGAGGGTGATGGCCAGCGTGCTGGGCATGTCGTAGCCCACCATGGCGGTGGAATCGCCGATGAGGATCATGTCGAGATGCTCATCGAGCAAGCGGGCAAACGGTGCGCTGTAGGCCGTAAGCGAAGCGATTTTCTGCTCGCCCTTGTAAGCCATGAGTTGCGGCACGCTGATGCGCTTGACTTCGGTGTGGATGCTCACGTACTGCTCCTTGAAATTGACGGCATGCCGGGCGCCGGCCTAGGCGTGCGCCCCTGCGGCATGCTTTGTAACATACGTATAATCGGTTCCAACGAACCTGCGCCTGCCATGGCTGCGCAAAGTCCAGCATAACCCGTTCACGCATCACGGAGAGCACCATGTCCCATATTCTAAACAGCATCAAACTGCACGACGGCAATGCCATACCCCAGATGGGCTTCGGCGTCTGGCAGGTCGAGAACGACATCGTCGCCGACACCGTGAAGACCGCCATCAACACGGGCTACCGCCTTATCGACACGGCGGCCATCTATGGCAACGAATCGGGCGTGGGCGAGGCCATCCGCGACTGCGGCCGCGGCCGGCGCGAGCTGTTCATTACCACCAAGCTCTGGAACGACCGGCACGGCTACGATGAAACGCTTGCCGCCTTCGACGAAAGCATGCAAAAGCTGGGGCTTGAATACATCGACCTGTACCTGATCCACTGGCCCGCCCCCAAGATCGGCCTGTACGTAAAATCATGGGAGGCCCTTATCCGCCTGCGCGACGAAGGCCGCATCAAGTCCATTGGCGTTTCCAACTTCAATATCGGGCACCTGCAGCGCCTGCTGGACGAAACCGGCGTGCTGCCGGTGGTGAACCAGATCGAGCTCAACCCGCGCTTCCAGCAGCCCGAGCTAAGGCAATACCATGCCGAGCACAATATCGTGACCGAGTCCTGGAGCCCCCTGGGCCACGGCCTGCTGTGGGACAACCCCGTGCTTGCAGGCATTGCCGCCAAGCACAAGCGCTCGCTTGCCCAGGTGGTGCTGCGCTGGCATACGCAATTGGGCAATGTCGTCATTCCCAAGTCGATCACGCCGGAGCGCATCCGCGAGAACTTCCATATTTTCGACTTCAAGCTCGACGCCGACGACCTGGCGGCCATTGCAGCAATGCACGATGAAGGCGCCCGCCATGGCCCGGACCCCGAGCGCTTCCGCCTGCCCAAGGCGAGCTAGGCCGGCCGCCGGCCCGCCATGGCGGGTCGGCAACGCCGCATGTGCAGCCCCGGGGGCCCTAGGCCCTGATCTGTATGCGGCCTCGCACCACTCTAAGCACGAAACAGGCAGCCAGGCCCGGCGCCAGTGCAATGCACAGCAGCAGGGCCAGGGCGGCCTGGGCCGTTCCCTGCACGCCGCCGGGGTCTGTAAAGCCCGCCGCGTTGATGATGACCCCGCCTATTGCGGCGCCCAGGGCCATGGCGTACAACTGTGTGGTGATGATGGCCGACGAAGCCATGTTCTCTTGTCCGGCCGGCGCCACCTTGAAGACGTAGGTCAGCAGATGGGGCCAGCACATGCCTATGCCCAGCCCCACCCCCAGCAGCGGCAGGACCACCACCCAGCGCAGCAGGGCGTCTTGCAAGGGGGTGGATGGCAGAAGCAAGCCGAGGACGGCCAGTGAAACGGCCGATATGATCGGCCCGAGACGCACGTAGATGTCGGCAACGGCGGGGGAACGGCCCGAACTGGTAACCGCCCCCAGCGTCCAGCCCGCCGACATCAGGGCGCTGAGATAGCCGGCCACCAAGGGCGAGTGGCCGTGCAGCACCTGCAGGAAATACGGCACGAACATTTCAACCGTGATGCCTATGCTTACCAGTGCCACGCAGGCATAGACACTACCCAGGCGGTTGAGATCGTAGGCGCCCACGGGCATGAGGCGGGTGGTGTTGCGAGCGTCCAGCCGCGCCACCCCCAAGCCCACGGCCAGCGCCGCGGCTATACCCAGGGCGCTCCAGCCGACGTGCCCCGACAGGCTGGCCACCGAGACGATGAGCACCGACACGACGAGCAGGCCGATCTGGGCCATGGGTATGCGCACCGGGCCATGGCCGCGGGCCGAAGACTTGACGGCGATCTGGGTCTGCACGAGACAGGCCAGGAACAAGGCGACCGGCAGCACGGCCCCGAAAGCCCAGCGCCAGTGGCCGGCGTCGGCGAATATGCCGCCGATGGCCGGGCCCGCCAGCGTTGCCACGCCCCACATGCTTGAAACCAGGGCCATGGCCTTGGGCCACAGGCGCTCTTCGAACACAATGCGGACCGAGGAATAGCTGAGGCCCAGCAGCAGGCCGCCCCCAAAGCCCTGCAGGGTACGGCCCGCAAGCATCCACCCCATGGTGGGCGCCAGCGCGCACACAGCCGTACCTGCGGAAAACACCGCGATGGCCACCTGGAAGGCGCGCCTGGGCCCGAACTTGTCCATGGTTTTCGGCGACAAGGCCGAACCGAGTATGGATGCCACCACGAACAAGGTCATGTTCCAGGCGTAATACGGCAGGCCGCCGATGTCGCGCACGACCGACGGAAGTATGGTGGCAACGATATATACGTTTACGGCGTGCAGGGCGACACCGCCGGCCAGCGCGATCGAGCGCAATCCGTTGCGGCCGCTTAGAAGCTCGGCCCACGATGCCGTATTTCCTGCGTGTGGCATGGCTCATCCCCATCAACCCACCGCCTTCGAGGGCGGTGATCAGCCAGCACTGTAGCATAGCGGGAACGCCTGCCCGCGGCTCTTCCAGACCCGGCCGAGCGCCTGGCCCGACAGGCATGCTCGACGCGGAAGTTGCCGCCTAGGACTCGATTGCCGCGTCGTAGCCCAAAAGGCCGAGCTTATCCTTGACCCCGGCCCATTTTTCGTGGTCGGGCATGGGCTCTTTGGCCTTCGAGATACGCCTGTAGCGCGGGTCTTGCGAAAGATCGCGATTGATTTCCAGGAAATGCCGCTGGTCGCCGGGGATTTCCTGGTCGCTGACGATGGCTCCCACCGGACATTCGGCCACGCAAATGGAGCAATCGATGCATTCGTCGGGGTTGATGACGAGAAAATTGGGGCCTTCGAAGAAGCAGTCCATGGGGCATACACTGACACAATCAGTGTATTTGCATTGAATGCATGCTTCGGTTACTACAAATGTCATGGTCAAGCCTGGAATGAATCCGGCTTATTGTAAGCGAGCCGCCGTTGCAGCTTTGTGAACGTGGCGCCAAGAGCCGCTTCTGGACAAGGCGGCTATCCCGCCGCCCGCACAAGCCTGCGGCCCATCAGGGTGTTTCGCCTGGGCTTTCGCTTTCTTTTTTGACTTTCTTCTCGATTTCGACCTCGACCGACCGTTCGGACCTTAGTTCTTCGGAAGACGCGCCGGATTTTTCGTGTCGGCGCCGGCTGTGCGAGGTAACCTTGGCCTCGATGGAGGCCAGGTCGCATCCATCTTCACGGCCGATTTTTTCCAGATCGCGCCGAAGCTGCTCCAGCTCGGCATTGCTTAGCTGGTCTACATTGATCATACCCGTGCGCGCGCCCTTCACCACCCTGAGCAGTTCGTCGAGCTTGAGCTGCACGGCGATGGCGTCGCGATTTTGCGTGTTCTGAATAAGGAACACCATCAGGAAGGTGATGATGGTGGTTCCTGTGTTGATGACAAGCTGCCAGGTGTCGGAATAGCCGAACACGGGGCCCGACACCGCCCACAACAGAACAAGGCTTATGGCCAGCG
Source organism: Pusillimonas noertemannii (assembly GCF_003096595.1). Taxonomy (GTDB): domain Bacteria; phylum Pseudomonadota; class Gammaproteobacteria; order Burkholderiales; family Burkholderiaceae_B; genus Pusillimonas; species Pusillimonas noertemannii. The sequence goes on from NZ_QEKO01000002.1 coordinate 621,736, forward strand.
CAAAGGACCAGGGGGTTCCCGTCCATTGCGCGATGCGCTCGGAAAAGTAGCGAAATTTGTCTTCCATGACGTGGTCTCTCCGGAGGGGTGCCGGGGCTTGCGCCCGCCAGGGCCGGGAAACGCCCCCAGCACCGTCGCAGGCCACATAGCAAACATCATGCCGCCGTGCTCGCGCCCCTTGTCCTAACCACCCGCCGCCGCAAGGCGGATGGCTGCCGCAGCTCACGCCCTGCCGCTCAGGGTGCCTTGCCCAGCACTTCTTCGAAGGTCTTCATCCACTCGTCCTGGTGGTCAAGGGCCTGACCCGGATCGACCATGGTGACGTCCACGCCGGTGAACGGGGTCTTGATCTTGTCGGTTACCACCACATAATTCATATCGGCGAGTATCTTCTGACCTTCGTCCAGCATGAAGTCGTAGAACAGCAAGGCGGCATTGGGATGAGGAGATTCCGCCAGCAATGCCAGCGTGCTGAACTGGCCAATGATGGGATCAAGAGGCAGTCCCTCGATGGGCGCGCCCTTGGTCTTGAGCTGCTCGGGGTTCCAGCTGTAAACAGTAAGGGCAAGCGGAACCTCGCCCGAGGCCACCAGCGATGTCAGCAACGAGTGCCCCTTGCGAAACGACATGCCGTTGGTGGCGACAATGTCGGAAAACAGCTTGCGCCCCTTTTCTTCGCCCATGGCCTGCAGCAGCGTGCCGAACCAGGCGAAGTTATAGGCCTCGACGCCCAGCTTGTTCTTCCATTTCGGATCGGTCAGGTCTTCGTAGCCTTTGGGCACGTCTTCGGGCTTGACCTTCTCGGTGTTGTAGGCGGCCGTCCAGACGTCCATGGTAAGGCCCACCCATGCATGGTGCTTGGGCACGGCGTTGGCGCGCAGATCGGCGAAGTGCGGCGACCAGGCCGGACGCGACAGGCCTTCGCGATGCAGGGCCTCGTTTTCGGGCGCATTGTTCTGCACGATGTCCACGTCGTGCCGGCCGCCGCGCGCCTCGGACACAATGCGCTGCAGCAGCGCCTCGGAACCGGCCCGCCAGTTCTTGACCTTGATGCCGTATTTCTTGCTGAAGGCATCGATGGCCACCGTCAGCTTGGGGTAGGCGTGATAAACGGTGAGCTCGCCCTCTTTCTTGGCGGCCTCGACCAGGCGCTCGTGGCGATCGGGCCCCTGGTAGGTGGCCAGGTCTTCGGGCGAGGCCGCCTGCGCCATGGGCGCCAGGGTGCAACAGGCGGCAGCGGCCAGGGCCGCCGCCAGCGCTTTCAGGGTTTTGCGTTTTAGCATATGTCTGTCTCTCCTTGGTGGGCACGCCGCTGCGGCCGGCGTGCGGGTCAATGTTTTTATATCTGGTCGGCCAAGGCGTGGCCTGCCCAGCTTGCGTCTTTAAGCGCCCGGCGCCGCAGGTACTGGAAATTCACCTCGTACTGGGCCGGCCGGGTAATGTCGAAGTGCAGCTTTTCAACTTCTTGAGGCGAGAACTCTTGGCCGATGCCCCCGGCCGCTTCGGCCAGCAACTGGATCTGGCAGGCGTTGTCGAGCATGATGGCCAGTATGGTGGCCTCTTCGACGGTCTTGCCTGCAAGCGCCACGCCGTGGTTGCGCATGAGCACCGCCTTGCAGGCGCCCAGCGCCTGCGCCACGCCGCGGCCCATCTCCTGGCTGCGGATGAGGTTGATGGTGTCGGTGTAGTAGGGCAGCCCGTCGGCAAAGGCCACGGCCGGCTGGCTGATGGGCCGCAGCGGCCGGCCGGTGGCCGACAGCGCAACGGCATGGGTGGGGTGTGAATGGATGACGCTATTGATGTCGGGCCGCAGCCGGTAGATCTCGGAATGGATGAAGACCTCGCTGTGGCGCTTGCCTTCTCCGCCAACCTTCTCGCCCTCGAGATTACAGACCACGATGTTCTCGGGCGTGATCTCATCAAAGCCATGGCTGTGCGGCTTCATGATGAAAAGCGACGGGTCGCCCGGCATGCGTATGGAAACATGCCCGCGGGTAAGGTCGCCCTGCCCCGCGTCTTCGAGGATCTTGCCTGCGTCGATCAGCTTGCGTTTTGCTTCGTCCAGCGTCATGGAGGTTCCTTTAGTGTCAACAGGCCCTAGTAAAGGCTTTCGGCGGGTTCGGCCTGCTCTTGGCCGCGGCCGGGCTCGAAGATGCGGACCAGGTCAGGGGCAATGGGTGAATACTTGGCGTGGGTGCGCAGCATGAAGCTTGAAAAGCCGTCGCTGTTGTGGTGCTTGTCGCGCTCGTTCGGCAGCTCGATACAGATATTGCGCGCCGGGTCACGCACCAGGCCGATCGGATCCTTGCCTTCTTCAAGCTTCTTGAGCTCGCGACGCAACACGTGACGGTAAAAGGCAATACCCGCGTCGGATGCGCCCAGATGCTCTTGCGTGCGATCGGCCACCGCCCCTTGTGTTACCCAGGCCATCATGTCCTGGCCGTCGACGTTGTCGACGACGAACTCGCCTTTCTCGTTTTTGTAGGGCACGTCGTACAAGTGCACGGTATTCAACAGATGCTCCGGCACCTTGACCCCTGCGGGCGGAACGTAAGCGTTGTACCAAAAATGCAGGGTGTGCTCGTCGTCTACCGGTACGCGAATCTGGAAGGAGTAGTAGCGGTTGTGGTCGCCGCCGTTGCCCACCGCCAGCATGTTGGGGAACACGATGGGATGGCCGATACGCCAGTCGTCGCCCTCTTCAGAATGGCCCTCGAGCAGACGATGCTTGGTGATGCCGTACTCGAACTCCTTGAAATCGATCTTCTGGTGACGCGTGCTGATGGCCACCTTGATGCCTTCCTGCTCTTTCTGGAATTCGTAATGGTGGCCGTGCAGCCATTCGGTATGGACGGGGTCGAGGGAATTCTCCATGACCTGCAGCCAGTTCACCGGCAGCAAGGTGCGCCCCAGCTGGCGGATGGTGCCCTTGGCCACGAAGCCGTCGAAACGCGGCAGCAGCGGCGCCGGCTGCGGACCGAGGTAGGCGAAGAGCAGGCCGCCCATTTCCTGCACCGGATAAGCCGTGGTGGCAACCGAGTCACGAAAAGCCTGGTTGTCCGGCTCGAAGGGTTGATTGAGGCACTTGCCGGCACCGTTGAATTCCCAGCCGTGGTACGGACATCGGATACCGTCGTTGGTGGGTATGCCGTGCGCAAACGAAGCGCGGCGGTGCGGGCACTGCTCGGCGATAAGGCCGAGCCTGCCCTGGCGGTCGCGAAACAGCACCAGGTCTTCGCCCAGCAGCCTGACACGTTTCGTCCAGGCTTTTTTCAGTTCAACCGCAGCCGCAATCGGCTGCCAATAACGCCGCAGCAATTCACCCATGGGGGTGCCCCGCGATACCTGGGTGAGCTTGGCGTTGAGTTCTGCAGTCAACATCGTGGTTTCCTCTTTCATGAAGCGGCCGCCGCCCGCGCGGCATGCCGAAGCAGCCCGAATGGCAATTCCTTTGAAGCCTTCGATTTTTATAATAAACTTAGGTACCTAAAAATACAACTCATCTATATCAGTTGATATCGAATTCTCGGGAAATCCCTGATGAAGGAGGATTAAAGGAAGGAGGATTAAAGAAGTTGTATGAAGGATGTTTATAGCCACTTTCCAAGATTTTTATCTAAGTATATTTTTTTTGCTGATAGCTGTAGCTAAAAAGAGATAACGAGTATTAACACGCAAAAACGTTTTCAATCCAGGCAATTTATCCTAGAATAACTTTGGTACCAAAGCAATTATCAATCCCTGGCTGATAAGCTCCTGCCATTGCCCAACGAAAGCACCAGGACACACGTGACCCACACCCCCTACGCCCCCGAAGACGAAGCCTCGCCCGCGCTCTTGCGCGAAACAGGTCCGCATGAACGGATTCTTCACCTGATCAAGGTAGCCTTTCGCGGGTCGTCACGCGCGCTGCAATCCCGGCTTCGCCACCACGGCGTGCTGTACGGGCACTGGACGCTGCTGCGCATACTCTGGCAGCTCGACGGCATGACGCAGCGCCAGCTAAGCGAGCAGGCGGGCATCATGGAATCCACCGCCTTCGGCGCCTTGCAGGCAATGGAAAAACTGGGCTACATCACGCGCCAGAAGCTGCCGGGCAACAACAAGCAGATCCGCATCTTTCTTACCCCGCAAGGCGCCGCCCTGCGCAATCTCATCGTGCCCCTGGCAGAAGAAACCAACCGCATCGCCATCACCGGCGTCCCCGATGAAGACCTCGCGGTCACACGCCGCTCGCTGGTGGCCATCATCGAAAACCTGAACATCGACGAAATGACGCAGGCCGCCACCAAAGAGCCCGGCCAGGCCACTGAAAAAAAGCCTGAACAAAGCGGCCGGCCGCCGCGCAAGAAAACCGGCGCGGGCGGGCAAGCGCGGGGCGAGACCGCCTGATGGCCACGCCGCGCAATACCGCCGCTCCAGTGGCCATAGGCATCGCCGGCCTGGGCGCGGCGGGGCGGGCATTCCTGCCCGCCATTGCCCGCCACCCCGGCTTTCGCCTGGCCGCCGCGGCCGAGCCTTCGGCGCAAGTACGCGCCGAGGCCCTCGCCGGCCTCGACGCCAAAGGCTACGACAGCGTGCAGGCCATGCTGGCGCACCCCGGGCTGCAGGCAGTCTATATCGCCACCCCCACCGCCCTGCATCCCCAGCACGTGCTGCAAGCCTGCGCGGCCGGGGTCCATATCCTGGTCGAAAAACCCATGGCAACCGGGCTGGATGAAGCACGGGCAATGGTGCAGGCTGCTCAGCGCGCGGGCGTCATTATGCTGGTGGGCCATTCACACAGCTACGACATGCCCATACACGCCATGCGGCGCATCATCGACGAAGGCGGGCTGGGCCGCGTGCGCATGGTCAATACCTGGTGCTACACCGACTGGGTCTATCGCCCGCGCCGGCCCGACGAGCTCGATGAGCAGCAGGGCGGCGGCGTCACCTACCGCCAGGGGTCGCACCAGTTCGACATCATCAGGCTGCTGTGCGGGGGCCAGGCGCAAAGCGTACGCGCACGCACCTTCGATATGGACACTTCGCGCCGCGTCATCGGCGCCCACGTGGCCTACCTCGATTTCGCCGATGGCGCGGCGGCCACCGCCGTCTACAACGGCTACGGCCGCTTCTCCAGCATGGACCTTACCTTCGACGTGTCCGAATGGGGGCATCGGCAGCCGCCAGGCAGCCGCCGCTGGGCCTCACCCGGCGCGGATCCCCGGGCCGAACTCGCGGCCAAGCAGGCGCGCGCCCGCAGCGCCATTCCCGCCGACGCCCCGCTGCAGCCCTTCTTTGGCCTTACCCTGGTCAGCTGCGAAGGCGGCGACATCCGCCAATCGCCTCAGGGCCTGCAGGTGTTCACGCCGCATGGCGCCGAAGAAATCAGCCTGCCCTCCGACCGCAGCCCGCGTGACCTGGTCATGGATGAATTCCACGGCGCCATCACCGGCCGGAACCCAGCCATCCACAACGGCCATTGGGGCCTGGCCAACCTCGAGGTATGCGCGGCAGCCATCGAGTCGTCTCGCACCGGCGCGGAAGTGAGCTTGCACGAGCAGGTGGGCCTGCCCGGCTCTCACGGCTCTGGGCAGAAAAAGTGACACCGCATGGCTGCATGACCGCAGCCCGTGGTCAAGCCGCGTCGGCCCCGTCGCCGAACCGATCGTCCAGAAACTTCAGAAACTGCTCCATCTTCGGTGACCGATAGCCCTTGTACGCATAGACGGCATACAGGCTGAACGACATGCTTGTGTAGGGCGCCAGGCACTCCACCAGGCGGCCCGCGGCCAGTTCCTCTTCGACATCCCACAGAAACTGCATGCCGATGCCGAAGCCGCCTTGTATCCATTGATGCAGCACGTCGCCGCTGTTGCTGGCAAGCCGCGCCTCGACGGTTACGTCGCGCACAACTCCGCCCTCGCTGACGGTCCAGCTATTCATCAGGCGACGACCCCGTACAAAGCACAGGCAGTCATGCTGCAGCAAATCGTCGGGCCTCGCGGGCTGGCCCCGCCGCTTCAGATAGTCGGGCGAAGCGCACAGGACGAAGCGGCTGTCGGTCAGCTTGCGCGCCACCACGTTGGCCGCAGACGGCACGTCTATCTGGAACAGGATGTCGAGCTCGTCTTCCTCGAGATCGAGCGGGCGCTCGGAAAGACGGAACTCGACCTGAAGCTGCGGGTGCAGTTGCGCAAAGCGCGCGACCTCGGGCGCCAGGCGCGTGCGAATGAGCCGTTGCATGGCGCCTATGCTCAGGCGACCGACAAGCTTGCGCGCGTGGCTTGCCACCTCGGCCTCGGCCTCTTCGACCTCGGCGACGATGCGCTGCGCGCGCTCGAGCAATGCGTGCCCCGCTTCGGTCAGTTCGAAACGCCGGGCGCTGCGTTCTATCAGGCGCACTCCCAGCCGCGCTTCCATTGCCGCCAATCGCCGGCTGACAGCCGGCGGCGAGCTGTCAAGCTTGATCGCGGCCATGGTGATTGAACCTGCGGCCGCGATCTGGATGAAAAGCTCCAGCTCGCTGATCGAATCTGCCATTTCCCTCTCATGATTCCGTTTTATGGAATTTTAAATTGCTTTTTCCCTAGTTTCTACCCTTACTAGCTCTGGATAGAATTCACTTACAGGAAGCTTGAGCCGCTTGATGGCCTCGAACACCACGCATCTTCGCAGCGGCTCTTTTTTCCACCTCTTGAACCAAGTAAGGAACATCATGAAATCCACTCTTTCAGCACTCGCCCTTGGATTCGGGCTGCTGGCTTCGGCCACCTCGGTAAGCGCCCTGGCCCAGAACGCCGACCAGCCCGAACTGACCCGCCAGGAAGTACAGCGCGACCTGCAAGCCTGGCGTGACGCCGGCTTCAGCGAACAGGCCTATATCGCTCTTTCCTACGACGCGTTCAGCGACGCTTACAAGAGCCGCATGGCCAAGTACCAGCAACTGCGCCAGGCCGACGCCCAGTAAGCAGCCCGTAGTCTCGTCTGTGTCACAATAATGCGGTCATGCGCGCCGGTTGGCGCGCAGCCCGCGACATAGAATGAGACCACGCTTTCACCCCCACTCAAACGGGGCGCCATGCAAGCAGTAGGCATCGCCCTGGCCATGCTGGCCGCTGTACTGCTCAGCGGCGTGCTGGCACGCCTGCTTCCCCTGCCCCTTCCCCTCGTCCAGATCGCGCTGGGCTTCCTGATCTCCGCCGTCTTCGGCGAGGGAGTCCGTCTCGATCCGGACATCTTCTTTCTTCTTTTCCTGCCCCCGCTGCTGTTCCTGGACGGCTGGCGCATTCCCAAAGAATCCCTGTTCCGCGAAAAGCTGGGCATCGTCCAGCTGGCATTCGGACTGGTGCTGCTGACGGTGGCGGGCCTGGGCTACCTGCTGCATTGGCTGATTCCCGCCATGCCCCTGCCCGTGGCCTTTGCGCTCGCCGCCATCGTCTCGCCCACCGACCCGGTCGCCATTTCGGCCATCACGCGCCGCAACCCGCTGCCACGGCGCATCGCCTCCATACTGGAAGGCGAATCGCTGTTCAACGACGTCAGCGGACTGGTCGCCTTCCGATTCGCAGTGGCGGCCGCGCTGACGGGCACGTTTTCCTTGAGCATGGCCGCCGCGTCCTTCCTCTGGACGGCGCTGGCGGGCCTTGTCATAGGCGTGGGCGTAGTGCTGCTGGTGAACTTCGCCAAGAACTGGTTCACGCGCCGCTTCGGCGAAGAACCGGGCTCGGAAGTGCTGATCAGCCTGCTGACCCCGTTCGCCGCCTACGTGGTCGCCGAGCATGCCCAGGCCTCGGGGATACTTGCCGCCGTATCCGCAGGCGTGGCCATGAGCTATGCCGAACTGTCGGGCGGCGCGCTTGCGGTAACGCGCGTCAATCGCAAGGTCATCTGGGACATGCTGCAGTTCACGCTGAACGGCATCATGTTCGTGCTGCTGGGCGAGCAGTTCCCGGCCATTCTGGACGGCGCCGTGACGGTCGTACAGGAAACCGGGCACCATCAGGTATGGTGGCTGGCCATTTATGTCTTCGTCATTTGCCTGGCGCTGATCCTCATCCGTTATGCCTGGGTCTATGCCTCACTGAAAATCAGCCACGTATTCGAATCGCGCACGCGCAGCGACGCCACGCCGGTGAGCCGGCGCATGATACTGGTGGTGTCGCTGGCGGGCGCCCGGGGCGCCATCACCATGGCCGGCGTCATGACGCTGCCCCTGGCCATGCCCGACGGCAGCGCCTTTCCGGCGCGGGACCTGGCCATCTTCCTGGCCGCCATGGTCATCATCACTTCGCTTCTGGTGGCCAGCATCGCCCTGCCCGCGCTGCTGGGCGGGCTCAAGGCGCCCGTCGAGACCCGGCGCCACCGGCAAGAGGCGCTGGCCCGCAAAATGGCACATGATGCAGCGATAAAAAGCGTGGGCCTGACGCTGAACGAACTGCTCGAAACCAGTTCGGCGCCCGACACGGCCGTGTACACCGACGCGGCCAACCGGGTTCTGGCCGACTTGCGCGACCACCATGACTCGACCGACGAACAGGCCGACCCGCAAGAATACCAACGGCGCCGCGAAGCCGAGCGCCTGATGAGGCTTGCCGCCATCGCCGCCTCGCGCCAGGCCATTTTCGAACTGGCCCGCACCCATCGCATCTCGGACGAACTGGCGCGAGAACAGGTACAGTTACTGGATCTGCAGGAAGTGCGGCTCAGCCCCTGACAACCAGGCGGTCGCCGCACCGAACAAAAAAGGAGCCAACATGATTACCGGACCGCAATGCTGGGCTGCCCGCGTCCTTGTCGAGATCACCGTGGGCAGGCTGGCCTCCCGCTCGGGGATTGATCGGCGCATCATTGAAAAATTCGAACAGAAGCTCGATGAGCCCGAAGCCCAGGTCATACGCAAGCTTCAGGAGACCCTGGAGGATCTGGGGGCCGTCTTCATCGATGAAAACGGCGGCGGCGCGGGCGTGCGCCTGAAGTTCACCCGCCTTGACTCGAAGCAGATATCGCGCATGGAAAACGAAGGCGGCATGCCCGGCAGCAATACCGTTCCGTAAGAGCGGCCCGACACCGCCCGGGCTCGCCGGGCTTACCCAAGGCTAATTGCCGCCTGTTGTCGCCTCGATGTCGCTTTCGGGGTCGAGCGGGCGCTTGCGCTTGTAGATCTCGCCCAGCGACGCATAGAAAGGCCCGCCCAGCCGCGCAAGCGGGTCGATGGCCTCGCTGTTTACATGGCGCCCGTCGTATACGTGAGTGGCCAGATGGAACATCACGATCTCGCCGATGTACAAGGTATTGACGCCCGCGCCCAAGGGAACGATCTTCGACAAACGGCATTCCATGTGCACGGGCGAAGACGCCACGCGCGGCGCCCCCACCACCTGGCCCGGCAGCAGCTGTATGCCCAGTTGCTCGGCCTCGCTGGTGTCCGCCCCATACCTTGCACTGCTGGCGTTCATGACGTCGAGCGCGGCCCGGGTGGTGACGTTGACCACGAATTCGCCGGTTTGCCTGATGTTGCGGGCCGTGTCCTTCATGGTCCCGTCGTCGTGCAGACCGATATTGACGGCCAGCATGGGCGGCGTGTCGGCCACATAGTTGTACGAGCTGAACGGCGCAATGTTGACCACGCCGTCTGTGCTGCGCGTGCTTATCCATGCGATGGGGCGCGGCACAACCACCCCCGTCAGCAGCTTGTAGGCTTGGGAAGAAGAAAGGTCGGCAATAGGCAGGGACGTATATTCGCCCTGGGCGGCAGCAATTTCAGTGGGGCCGGAGGAAGGAGAAGCGCACATTTATCAAGCCAGGCAAGAAAACATTAGATGAAGAGTTGGATGGCCGGCAGGTATGCGTCGCAGTCAAGCAGTTGAACGCGCTTTTCGACAATGAGAAGCCGGCCTTCGGCTTCCCGCAGCAAATAGCGAACCTGCGCACCAAGCACGAGCTGGCTGCCACCCTGGTACTCAAAATACACAAGATTGCAGGATACCGCATCCAGCCCGCCTTCGGGCTCTTCGACCCTGGGACGCTGCACCACGTGCATGCTGCGAACTTGCGGATGCAGGGAGTGGGCCCGTTCATGCTTGAGGCGGTCGACGCGCAGCTTCAGCAACAGCCGCCCTTCCAGAGCGATGGAGGGTTCGCCCTCCTTGTCGGTTTGCCCTGCCCGGGCGGGCACCCAATAGACTCCTTCTTCAGCGAACAGCTCGAACCACTCGTCGAAGCGCCGCTCGTCGAGCAAACGGTTTTCATCGTAGACGAATCGCCGCAGGCGGCTGTCCAAGGTAATGCACTGGTTCATGCCAGGCTCTCCTCTGCTGCGGGCTCGGCCAGCATCGCCAGCCAGGCCCGGTACTGGTTGCGCATGACGAGCTCATTGTTTCCGTCTTCGAAATCGTGGGTTTCCTGCCCGCACTCCTCCGGGTCGAACTGCCGCTGCAGGTTCACCCATGGGTTGCCGGCCGACGCCATCACCTTCTGCTGGCTCTCGAAAAGATGCACGTCGTCATGGGCCACCACACTCATGGGCGAGAAGACCAGGCGGGCATAGGTAAGCCCTCTTTCGAGCAAGGCCGCCGGCGCCCCCTTGGGCTGGAAGACCCAGGTCTCCAGCCGCGTCAGCCCGGCCGAAACGGGGCGCAGCACGCGCAGTATCTGCGGAGAGCCCTTTACGGCCAGAGTGGGATAAAGCACCACGTTCTGCGGCGAATAAGACAGGATTTCACGGGCGCGCGCCGGGCCGTGCGCCTGCTCGAGCATCTCGCGATAGCCCGGAACGTCTGAATAGTCGGTATGAATGCTGAACTCGCTGCCCAGAATGCTGTGCCCATGGGGCAGGGTCGTGGCCCCCATCTTCGAGTAAAAGTCGTAGCCCGCACCGAACGGAAGCAATTGCTCCATGGCCGTGGGCACGGTGTCGGCAAACTCGTTTCCCACCTTGCGCGCCGTGGAAGAGGCCGACTCGTGCGTGGAGATCGGGTGCACGGTGTCGTTGACATTCTCGAGGTACATCTTCCAGTTGCAGCGAATGACGCTGCGTATGCAGTTGGAAGCCACCTGCAGCTCGCCCTCCGGAGAGCGGTCGGCCATGTTGTCCAGAGCCTTGAGCGCCTGGCCGAAATAGTCTTCGAATGAAGGGCCGTCGGTGCTGAGCCGGGCAAACACGAAGCCCCGATATACCTGTACGCCGCCAGGCGCCGACAGGCCGGCCGCGGCGCGGCTTTGAGAAAAAACCGTGCCTTCGTACCCGGCCTTGAGCGGCACCGCAAGCAGCGAGCCGTCGAGCCGGTAGGTCCAGGCGTGGTAGGGGCAACGCATCACCCTGCCGGCATTGCCCTGCGGCTCGCTGACCAGGCGGGCGCCCTTGTGGGCGCAACGGTTGATCAGCACGCGCACCGAACCGTCCGTGTCGCGCACCATGACCACCGAACTACCCGCCAGGTCTACGGTAATGTAGTCGCCGTGCCCGGGCACCTGGCTTTCATGCCCCACGTACAGCCAGGAGCGGCTGAACAGGCGTTCGCGCTCGAGTTCGAAGATCTCTTCGCTGAGATAGGCGTCACGATGGACCTGGCCTGCTTGCACCAGCCCGTCGAGCGCCGCTCTGTCATGTCGATAATCCATTCATCGCTCCTTGGTCGCGGGCGCCGCGGGGCGCCTCACGATTGAAACTCCAGTTCGGCCGAGCCGGCCCGGACACTATCTTGATCATGCTCCGTCGGCGGCCAGGCGGCGCCGGCGTCGTCGGACGGCACCGACTCGAGCAGCAGCCGGGTATACGGATGCGCCGGATTGCCAAAGACCTGATCGGTGGGCCCCTGTTCGACAACCTCGCCGTGACGCATGACCAGCACGCGCTGGCACAAGTAGCGCACCACGGAAAGATCGTGCGATATCAGCACCACGGCAATGCCCAGCTCTCGATTGAGCTGCAGCAGCAGGTTCATGATCAATGCCTGCACCGAGACGTCGAGCCCCGAGACGATTTCGTCGGCCACCAGCAAGCGCGGGGTGACACACAGCGCACGCGCAATGTTCACCCTTTGCTTCTGCCCCCCCGACAATTGCGAGGGAAAACGCTGCAATGCATCGACGGCCATGCCCACCTGCTTGATCAGGCGTTCGGCAATTCGCTTGCGTTCAATCCCCGCAATATCAGGACGCAGCTCAAGCGCCTGGGCCACCAGGCCTTCGACGGTACGCCTTGGATTCAGGGCGGAATCGGGATCCTGGAACACCATCTGCACGGTCTCGCGCATCTGGGCGGCCTGGCGGGCCGAGGCTTGGGCTCGCGCAACGCCATCGACGTGCACGGTACCGGCCGTGGGCGCCATCAGGCCCACCATGAGGCGGGCCAGGGTGCTTTTGCCGCTGCCGCTCTCGCCCACCACGCCGAGCAGCTCGCCGGGGCCTATGCTTAGGGACAAGGGCTTGAGCGCATGAAACAGCTGCCCCTTGCGCCCGCCCCGCCCTTGGTAGGTCATGCCCACGTCGCGAAGCTCGAGCAACGGCCGGCCGCCAGGATGGGCAGCCGGCGGCAACGCGTGGGGTTCGGTCTTGCGGCTCGCCGAATCGACGCGGCATTGGCCTGCGCATGCGACAAAGTGGCCTTGGCCTACGCTTTCAAGCGCCGACACGCGGTTTTCACATTCGGCATTGCGTGTGGGACAGCGGCGCGCGAAGCGGCAACCGGGCAGTTCGGCAATCTGCTTCAGGCCCGGCATGAGGTCGGCCAGGGCCGGCAGGACATACTGCGGCCCCGTCAGATTGGGCGTGGCCATTTTGAGAGACCATGAATAGGGATGCCAGGGCGCCTCGAGCACCCTGCGCGCGGAACCCCGCTCGACCACGTCGCCCGCATACAGCACTGCCACCTCGTCGCAGACGTGGGCCGCCATGCGCAGGTCGTGGGTAATGAGAATGACCGCCGTGCCGTGCTTGCGCTGCACCTGCCGAAGCAGCCTTACGATTTGCGCCTGGGTGACAACATCGAGCGCCGTGGTGGGTTCGTCGGCCACGATAAGCTCGGGGTCGCCCGAGAACGCCATGGCGATCAGCACGCGCTGGCACTGGCCGCCCGAAAGCTGGTGTGCATAGCGCCCGAGCATGTCGGCTGGATCGGGCAGGCCCACTTCGGCCAGACGCTCGAGGCAGTAGGGCTCCCATTGCTTGCGCGGCAGGCCGAGGTGCTTCATGTGCTCGAACATTTGCTGGCGCACCGTAAGTACGGGGTTCAACGCCGAAAGCGGCTCTTGCGGAATGAAGGCGATGCGGCGGCCCAGCAGCGCCCGCGCCTTGCGGCCCGTAAGCTCACCGCCCTGAAAATACACGTGGCCGGCCGAGAAGCGAAGGTTGTCGGGCAGCAGGCCCGAGATCACCCTGCCGACCATGCTCTTGCCCGCACCCGACTCGCCCACCAGGCCGAGGATGCGGCCCTTGCCGACGTCGAACGTGACATTGCGCAGCAGGGCGACGTCAGCGCCGCCCACCTTGACGCTGACCGAGACGTTCTTGAACTCTAGCACCGCCGGCATCATTCGCCCCCTCTTTTGCGCAAGCGCGGATCAAGCACCACCCGCAAGCCGTCGCTGAGCAGGTTGAACGCAAGCACGGCAAATACGATTCCGCACACCGGGGCCAGCAGGTTCCAGCCGGCCTGGTAGATCTGGTCGCGGCCATCGGCCAGCATGACGCCCCAGGCGACCACATTGGAAGGCACCGACAGGCCCACGAAACTGAGGATGGCCTCGACGATGATGGCCACGCCCATCTGCAGGCTGAACAGGGTGATGATGAGCGGCGCCACGCCGGGCAGCACCTCGCGCAGCATGACCCGAAGGTGCGAGAAGCCCAGCAAGCGCGCCGCCTGCACGTACTCGCGCTGGCGGGCGACGATGACCTCGGCCCGCACCACGCGGTAGAAGCGGGTCCAGTCGACCAGGATCACGGCCAGGATGACGTTGCGCACCCCCGTGCCCAGGCCCACCATCAGCATCATGGAAAACACCACGGGCGGAAACGCCATCCATAGCACCACGATGAAACTCGTTGCCCGGTCGAAGCCGCCGCGCAGGTATCCGGCCAGGATGGCCAGCGTGGTGCCCAGCAGCATGGTGCCCGTGGCGGCCGCCACCGCCACAATGAGCGCGATGCGGCTGCCGTAGATAAGCCGCGACAGCACACATCGGCCCAGCGAATCGGTGCCCAGCGGATACTGGGCCATGCCGTCGGCGGCCCAGGCGGGCGGCAGCAGCGTGGCCAGAAGGTCTTGCGCATTCGGGTCGTTGGGCGCCAGCCACGGCGCGAACACCGCTACGCATACGAACAGGAGCACCATGGCGCCCCCGACGGCTACCTTGGGGTGGCTGAAGATGCGCGCCATGCCGCCGCGCGGCCTGGCCTGTTGATTGATGGATATGCTGCTCATGCTGTTCTGAGCCTCGGGTCGAGCACCGCATATAGGCCGTCTACGCAGAAGTTCACCACCAGCACCATCAGGCAGAAAACCAGCGCGACACCCTGGATCAGCGGCAAGTCGAAGTTCTTGATGGCCTGCACCATCAGGTTGCCTATGCCGGGAAAGGAGAAGATCAGCTCGATCAGCAGCGTGCCGCCGAACAGAAAGCCGAACTGCACGCCGATAAGGGTAAGCGTGGGCAAAGCGGCGTTCTTGAGCATGTGATGGACCAGCACCCGCCATTCGGACTGGCCGCGCAGGCGGGCCACGTTCACGTACTGGGCGGCGGCGGTATCCAGCAGGCTGGAGCGCAGCACCCTGACGATAATGGGGCTGAACGACAGCGCCAGGGCCAGCGCCGGCAAGATGAGATGCTGGAAGGCATCGAGCCAGGCCCGCCATTGGCCCTGCAGCAAGGTGTCGATCAGCAGGAACCCCGTAATCGTATCAACCGGGAAGCTTGGGTCGATGCGCCCCATGAAGGGCAGGACGGGGTAGACCACGCCCAGCACGACGATCAGTATGATGCCCCACAGAAAAGACGGAACGGACAGCAGGAACACCAATGCGAAGTCGGCCAGCATCTCGCCCTTGCGCCGCTCGAGCTTGTACAGCAGCACGCCGCCCGGAATCGAGATGGCCAGGGCCATGACCAGGCTGACCAGCACCAGTTCCAGCGTGGGCGGCAAGGCCGTCTTCAGCAGCTCGAGCACGGGGGTGCGGAAATAGATCGAGGCGCCCAGGTCGCCCTGCAGCGCGTTGCCCAGCCACACCAGGTACTGCTGGAAGATCGAGCCGTCAAGCCCCAGTTCTTTGCGGATGAAGTCGATGTCGGCCTGCGTGGCCGAAGGCGGCAGCATCATTGCCAGCGGGTCAGAAGGAATGATGCGGAGCACGATGAACACGACGATGGAAAGCAACAGCGCCGTAAGACACACCGTGCCGAACTTTCTTCCAAGAAGGGCCGCATAGCTAGCCATGGCGCCCTTCCTTCATGGCCGCCATGGCCGTGAAACAGCCGGGCAGCGCGCCGGCCGCCCTGCCCGCCTTACTTCCATGAGTACTCCTGAGGCAGGATGTAGCCCGTCTGGTAGGTTTCGAAGGCGCTGGCCGCGTTCGGGCAGGCCGTGCGCGATTCGGGCGGCAAGTCGGCCCGATCCTATTTTCAATCGCTGCACAACGACGCCCGGCGTTTTCTTCAAACCATGGAAGCCTATTCGGCCGAGCTGGGCTGGGGAAAATGGGCCTTCAATCAAAATACCCCGGGGCAATGGGAACTCATCGTGCATAACAGCCCCTTTGCCGCGGGCTTCGGCGCCAGCGAAAAACCAGTATGCAGCGCAATCGCCGGCATGCTTTCCGCGGTAGGCGCGCTCATTGCGCAGACCCCGGTATCCGTGGAAGAAACCGCATGCGCCGCGCAGGGTTGCAAGCACTGCAGGTTCCTCCTACGCACCAACAAGGCATCTGATTCGCCATGACACGCACCGCCAGGAAGCCCGGCCCGCCGGCCACCCGCCCGCAGCCGCCAAAGCTCAGCATTCGTGAAAAGGTCTACCATCATCTGCGCTCGCGCATGCGCCAGGGCGAGGTCGGCCTGGCCGACAGGCTGGTCGATCACGAGATCGCAGCCTCTCTTTCAGTGTCGCGCATGCCGGTGCGCGAGGCGCTTCTGCAGCTCAAGCACGAAGGCCTGCTCGAAGGCACGTCGCGGGGCTTCGTGCTGCGCCGCTTCACACCCACCGACATCGCCCAGATGTTCGAAGTGCGCCTGCTGCTCGAACCCCCGGCCGCCGCCAGCGCCTGCGAAAGCGCCACGCTCGAAGGCCTTGCCATCATGAGCCAGGCCACCGAGGCATCGATCAAGGCGCATGAATCGAACGACATCATCGGCTATATGGAGGCCAACGATCTTTTCCGCACCACCTGGATCAGCCAGGTTCCCAATCGGCACCTGGCCAGCATGATCACGCGCCTGGCCGATCACGTCGAAGCCGTACGGCTGGCCACGCTGCGCAACCCCAAGTTCCGCGAATGGTCCCTGACCTCGACCCGAAAAATTACCGAGGCCTTCATGGACAAAGACGTCGAGGCGGTGCAGGAAAGCGTCCGCTTCAACCTGCGCAAGGCGGTCGCCGCCTATTACGCCACGCAAGATTCTCTGATCGAGCAACAGAACAACAGCGCATAGGGGGCTGCGCCCGCTATAGGCAAGCTCTCATTCGTTGATGCGGCCGTCTATCTTCTGAATAAGACTCAAGAGAGTACGCAACTGGCTGCGCGTCAGGCCTTCCAGGGCGTCGTCGATAATGGGCCTGGCTTCAGGCCAGGCCTTTTCGTATGCCTCGACGCCCTTCTGGGTCAGGAATATATAGGTATAACGCGCGTCTTCCGGCTTGGACTGCCTGACCAGCAAGCCACGCTGCTGCATCTGGTCCAGAACGCGGCTGAGCACGGGAAGCGTAATGACGATGCGCTTTCTGAGCGCTCCGATGGTGATTCCGTCGCCAAAATAAAGTATCTGTAGAACACGATAATGCTGAGCCGTAATATCCAGCGCCCGCACTCTGTCCGCCAGATCCAGATTCAGCCGGTTGATGATTCTTGAAAAATAGTGCGCGACGTTGCCGTTCAACTGCCAGTCCTCGGGCAAGTCTGTGCCCCGGTTCCTGCCGGATAGCGAATCTTGGGAAGATGCCGCCTCGACGGCCCCCGAGGCGCCGCGCCGCGCAGCGGCATTGGTATCTGCTTTGTTCATGCATTGGTCTCGATCACGTTGGCGTTCTCCTCAGTATGAGAGGATACCCACACCCCCCATCCATTCCTTTACGGGCTCATAGATCACTGTCCTGCCCGGGGCTCCGTCCAGGACGCCCGCCAGGGCTATCCACATCGCCATCTCATGTCCGCCGTTGCCGCCCGACCGTTCGACCGCAGCGTAGTCCTGGCGCAGCAGATGTTCTATATCGCCGCGCTCGAGGGCCGCCATGACGTCGCGATCCCATTCAACGTTGATCAATGGCTGGTCGCTGGCCGACATCTGTGCTTCGCGGGCGTGGAAATCGCGCCGCAAGTGCGGGTCCGCCGCCCGGGCTGCGGGTCCTTCAAGCTGGGTGCGAAGCTGGCGCTGCAGCAGTTCATCATCGGCGGGAATGCGATCTTCATCGACAAAAGGAGGCCAATGCGAAATGCCGCCCGACGCCAGCAAGGCGATGCGCTCGGGCCGGCTGGCGACGACCTTTCGTATGCACCGGCCCAGTTCATAGCTTCTGCGCCATGCGGGCAGCGGAGGCGCAAAGCAATTGATGAAGACCGGCACGACGGGAATGTCGCGATCCGGCCAAAGGAACTTCTTGGGTATCAGCACATTGTGATTGAACTCTGCCGGGCCGGAACGCATCATATCAAAGCCGTCGGCGATGCACTGCTCGAGTATGTGTTTGCCATAGCCGGCGTCGCCGGGATGAGGCTGCCGTGCCATCTGCAGCCAGTCCTGCGCATCGGTCGAAGGCCCGTAATGGACATCGGATACGCTCACCGAGAATGCCGGCATATTGTTCAGCCAGTACATGTCGAAGTGATCATTGACGAACGCAAGCACCAGGTCGGGCTCCGCCGCCTCGAGCTCCCTCCTGACCTGGCCGAATGCCTGGTACAAACGCTCCATCTGGTCGGCTGGCGGCGCGTCCAGGCGGTCTCCCAGGCCCGGCGTATGCGTCATTGACACGGCGGCCACGACCTTGCCGGCCAGTGCCGGATCTTTCGTAATACGGTCAGAAATCATATCAACTCCGTCCTTGGATACGGGGAGGTGCAAGCAACGAGGCATGCTGCGCCGGCAAGGACATGCCGGCAATCAGTTCGCGCGCGGCGAGCGTCCATGGGTGCCCCGCCTGGATGCAGTTCAGGCTGGTGTCGAAATGAGAGGCGCCCGGCACCTGCATCCCCACAGAATCAACGCCCACACGCGACAAGGCCTCGACCATCAGGGGCCCCTGCAGCTTGATGCGCGGGAAATCGTTCTCGCCCCATGCAACGAGAAAGCGCGCGTCAACAGGATTGGCCCTGGCAATAGGACTGGCCCGGGCATCGTCCTGCTCATGCGCCAGGAAGTCGCGATAGGCTCGCTGCTGGCCCGCGTCTCTGTGATCGGGTGGCGCCCTCAGGTCAAGAGGGGCGGAAACGGGCAGGCAAACCTTGACCACATCAGGGGGGAGGCCGCGTTGAGCCAAGCCCTCTGCATCAAGGACCGACAACGCCGCCAGATGCCCTCCGGCGGAATGGCCGCCCAATGCGATGCGGTCCGGGTCGCCCCCATGCGCTCCAATGTTCCGCCAGACCCACGACAAGGCATCCTGGGTATCGTGCAGCGCCTCGGGAAATTTCGACTCCGGCGACAAGCGGTACGACACCGATATAAAAATGGCCGGCAAGTCTACGAATAAAGGCGCCATGAAGCCCATCCATTCTTTGTAGCCGCAAGTCCATGCTCCTCCATGTAGAAACATCAGCACGGGCACGGGTTCGCCGGCAACACGAGCGGGCGGATAGATATCGAGCTTCTGCCAGTAGTCGTCCCCATAAGGAACATCCAGCACCGGCCTTGCATGCAACTGCGCTGCGCGGGTCAGTTCAAGCACCCGCTCCGCATAGGGGCCGGCTTCGGGGTGCAGCATTGGAGGGCGTGGCGGCAATGCATCCCAGCTCATGCGGCGCCCTCCGTTGCCAGCGGGCTCGCCCCGGTGGGATGGCTTCGGGCAGTGCGCAGGCGCTGCGCGGAAAGCCACGGATGGCTGCTGGCGAAGCCCATTGCGGCGGTACGCAGTTCATCCGGCCAAGAGGTCAGCACGCCATAGAGCATGCTCCAAAGCTGCGTGTGCTCGGTCAGTTCGCGTTCGCGCTCCTCCCAGCGCGCAAGCGCCTGGGGAATGTCCTCACGCGAGGCAACGGCCCCAAGCTCGTGGGCCAGCGACAGCCCGTTTTGCATTGCGGTGCCGCCCCCCTGCCCAAGGTTGGGCGGCATTGCGTGCGCCGCGTCCCCGGTAACGGCGACATGGTCCTGAGACCATCGCTTCAGCTTGACCATGGAAAAGCGGTCCCATCGCGCCGAAGCGCCGATACGGTCGATTAGGGATGCCAGGTGCGGAAAGCTGGCCGTCCAAAGTGCCTTGTCCACGGGAACCCGGGCCGCGGCGGTGTCATTGTGCAAGCAGGTGAGTGCGATGTAGACCTGGTCGGGCGAGCAGGGCGTGACGAGTATGCGCCTTGTTCCATTCCAATGCTCCACGAAGCGGCCGTCGCCGTCTTGGGGCAAGCGAGGAACCATGACACGTATCGCACCTTCGGACAGCAGCTCGAACTGGCTCGCCAGCCCCAATGAATCCCTTACCCTGGAGTGCACGCCGTCGGCTCCTACGACAACATCCGCCGCCAGCGAACTGCCGTCCCGCAACAGCAGCCTGCCGTCGGGCGTGGCGCCCACGGCCTCGGAGCCTGTCACCACCTCGACCCCCGCGGTCAGCGCTGCATGAAGCAGGGCTTGAAGCAACTGCTGCCGGGGCAGGGCAAACACCTCGACCGCCCCCTCTCCTTGCACCGGCACCCGTGGAATGACATTGTTGTCGCAGTCGCGCAACTCGGAGGCCATGCCGCGATTGGCGTTGCGCAACGCCTCTTCGCGCGCGCCCACCGCTTCGAGCACACGCAGGCCGTTGCCCCAGATATAGATGCCGGCTCCCGCCTCGCGAATCTCGCTATTGCGCTCGTGCACCCTGACCTTCCAGCCGCGCTGAGCCAACGCGGCGGCCGTGGTCAGGGCGCAAATTCCTCCACCCGCTATTTCCGCTTGAAACTGCTTGGTCATTCTCATCTCCAATTCCAACGCTCTTGCATACTTAATAGGCATGATGGCAGCGACCGGCCCTGGCAATATGC
Source organism: Pusillimonas noertemannii (assembly GCF_003096595.1). GTDB lineage: Bacteria > Pseudomonadota > Gammaproteobacteria > Burkholderiales > Burkholderiaceae_B > Pusillimonas > Pusillimonas noertemannii. Next base: position 642,110 of record NZ_QEKO01000002.1, read on the forward strand.
CCGGCGCCGGCTTCCCGTGCCAGGCCGGCGCCGCCTAGTTCATAAGAGCCGGCAAAAACAGGACGATCGCCGGAAAAGCCAGCACCAGGCCGATTCGCACCAGATCGAACACAAAGAAAGGCAGGACGCCCCGAAAGGCCTGGCCGGTCGATATATCCGGGAAGGTCGCCTTCAACACAAAAATATTCAGCCCCACCGGCGGCGAAATAAGCCCTACTTCGGTCGCGATGACGACCACTATGCCGAACCAGACGAGATCAATGCCCAGGCCTGAAACCACCGGCAGCAGCAGCGGCACCGTCAGCAAAATCATCGAGAGGCTCTCGAGCATCGTGCCCAGCACAAGATAGATGCACACGATGATGATCATCACCGTCAGGGGCGACACCCCCAGGCCTCCTATCCATTGCTCGAGCGCCGTGGCGCCCCCGGCAATACTGAGAAAGTTCGAGAACAGCAGCGCGCCGAAAAGCAGGAAGAACATCATGGAGGTGGTGCGCACCGTATCGACCACAATATGCAGAAAGCGCTGCCAGGTGAGGGTGCGGCGGCCCAGGGCGAACAGGAACGCTCCCGCAGCGCCTATTCCCGCCGCCTCGTTGGGCGTAAACAGCCCCGAATAGATGCCGCCGAGAATAAGCACGAACAATAAGACGATGGCCCACACATTGACCAGGGCACGCAGGCGCTGCGGCCAGGCCGTGCGCTCTCCGCGCGGACCCGCCTTCGGATTGACGAGTGTGACATACGTGACCGCCATGCTGTACAGCAGGATGCCCAGCAAGCCGGGGAGCACACCCGCCATGAACAGCTGGGCAATGTCGGTATTGGTGAGGAAGCCGTAGATGATCAGAATGACGCTGGGCGGTATCAGTATGCCCAGCGTGCCCCCGGCTGCGACCGAAGCCACCGCCAGCCCGTCCGCATAGCCATAGCGGCGCATTTGCGGCAGGGCTACTTTTCCCATGGTTGCGGCTGTTGCCATGCTGGATCCCGACACGGCGCTGAAGCCTCCGCAGGCCAGGATGGTGGCGTGCGCCAAGCCTCCCCGATAGTGGCCCAGGAAGGCATAGGCGGCCGAATACAGGTCTTGCGATAGGCGCGACTGGGCTATCAGGTTGCCCATCAGTATGAACAAGGGCAACAGCGAAAAGCTGTAGTTCAGCATGTTGTCGACGACAATCTGCCCAGTCATGGCCAGCGCAGGTGCCCATCCCACCAGCAGGCCAAAACCCACGACTCCCACCGCGCCCATGCATACTGCTATGGGTATGCCCGACGCCATCATCAGCACCATGACGGCAAAGCCGATCAGGGAAGCCGTCATGTCGCGCTCCCTTCAGACGCTTCCCCCCGAGCCGCGATCTTCCGTAGCGCGTGGACAGTGGTCAACAGCGCCGATACGCCGAATAGAATCGCCGTGATGTACAGAACCGGCGACACCGGCAAATGAAGCATCGAGGTGGTGCGCTGGGTATCCGTGGCCAGCTCCGCCTGTACCCACACCTGCCAGGCCACAATACCCTCTGCAAGCGCCGTGGCAAACAGCGCCACGGGTTGCTGCAAGCTGCGCAGCCAGCCCTTCAGCAGCGGCAGCGCCATATCGATGTGCACGTGGTCGCTGCGCAAGGCCACCAAAGGCAGGCCCGCGGCGACAATAAGCCCCACCGCCAATTCCGAGAGCTCATAGGCGCCAATGACTGTAACGTCGATGATGTTGCGGCCCACCACGTCGACCACGGTGACCAGCATCAACGCCATGAGGGCCGCACCGCCCAGAACCCCCATGACCAGCGTCAATCGCCGTGCCCCGCGGCCTTCTTCGAGGCCCGGGTCGTTTTCCAGCGCGCTCATTGCTTGCCTTCCGTCGAGCCGGCAGAATCGCGGTAGCTTCGTATGTCGTCACGGACGCTTTTCAACAATTGCGCTCCGTCCACGCCTTTCGCCTTGGCCAGGGCAAGCCATTCCTCTTCCAGAACCACAAGCCTTTTACTGATTTCAGCGGCAAGCGCTTCGTTTGCCACTTGCGCGTCCATCCCGCCCTTCTTGAAGGCGGCGAGTGCCATTTTGTCCTGGTCGTCCCACACCTTGCCCGCTTCTCGAGCGAAGTTTTCGCCGGAGACGCTCATGATCGCTTCGCGGTCCTGCTCGGACAAGGAATTCCATTTGGCTTCATTCATCACCACAAAGAAGGTCGACGAAAACAGGCCGTCCGGCGTGGTCGTCATGTGCTTCAGGTATTGGTCCATCTTGAAACTGTGGATGGAATCCGGCGGCAGGATGATGCTTTCGATGATGCCTTTGGACAGCATCTGATACGCCTCGGTGATGGGCGCCGACACCGGCACTGCACCCAGCAACTGGGCTATGCGCGCAGGTATGCCCTCGGAAGCCCTGACTCGAAGGTTGTCGAGATCGGCTATTGTCTTCACGGCCTTGTCACGCGTAAAAATCATCGCGGGGCCATTCGAGAACACAGTCAGCAGCTTGGTGCCCTGGTATTCGTCCACCTGTTTCTGCAGCGCAATGGTGGCCCGCCAGTTCGCCACCGACAACGCTTCCGCATTGGAAGAAAGAAAGGGCAGCTCGGCGAATCCCGCCAGGGGGAAGCGCTCGGCCGTGTATGACTGATTGGAGGACGCAATATCCACCACCCCGGTGCGCGCAAGATCAAACTGGCGGGCGGGCGACCCCAGCGACGCGGCGGTGAACTGGATCTTCACTCTGCCTTGCGTGGCCTCTTCGACCCTGTCCGCCCAGGGTTTCATGATGCGCGCGTGAAAGTGGTGGGTGGCGGGCGTCCAGCGATTGAAGGTCAGCATCGTGGTTTCGGCAGCCAGTGCCCCTTGCGGAACCCAGCCCAGAATCAACGCCGTGGCGGCGGCAGCGACCGCGCCCAATACATGACAGCTTTTCATTGTCCTCTCCTGTAGTGACGCCAACCGCCGCGAACTGGCCAGCTTAATAGTTGTCTTTACAATTGTTATTACAATAGTGCCTGCGTGGATCGCCCTTTGCAATGCCGCGAAAGCAAAACTAGGGTATATCCTAGGTTGCTCATCCACACCCATGGCCGCGGCCTCCAGGCTATGCCCCAGTGCTGGATAAATTTCCGAAAAATTGATACAAAGCCTCACGTGCCAGCCGCTCACGCCTTTCGGCCTCTGGGGCGACCGCTGCTTCCAGCAGCGCTGATCCATTCTGTACCTTGTCGCAAAGGAACCCGATGAAGAACACCACCGCCCTCTCCGCCGTCCTGCTTGTCGCGCTCGCAGGCTGCGCCGCGCCTCCATCCGGCACGGCCACATCCGCCTCGCGAACCGAAGCCTGCAAGGCCGCCGGCGAACAGGACATCGCCGCCCTGTTCGACAGGTGGAACGCCTCTTTGCAAACCGGCGACCCGGACAAGGTGGTGGCCAACTATGCCCAACGGTCCATCCTGCTGCCCACCATGTCGAACAAGCTGCGGTTTTCAGCAGCCGAGAAAGAGGACTACTTCCACCATTTCCTGGCCGACAAGCCCAGCGGAAGAATCAACGCACGAATGATAGAGATCGGCTGCAACACGGCCCTTGACGCAGGCATCTACACCTTCACCTTCGCCTCGACCGGCAAGCAGGTCGTCGCCCGCTACACCTATACCTACAACTGGGACGGCAGGCAGTGGCTGATCACCAGCCACCACTCGTCGGCAATGCCCGAAAAGTAAAACCCGATTGTGTCGCCCCCAAGGGCGCACGCAAGCGCGCACGGCCTGGCGGCAAGGCGGGAAAACGTCAGCGGCGAGCCATGCTGGCTACCGCGGCCGCCAGGGTGAGGGCTGTTGCAGCATAGACCGTCATGGCAAAGCCGCCGGCCTCGTATACCAGGCCGAAGCTGCTCGTCCCCGCGAACACGGCCAGGTTGGTAACCGTGCTGTGCAGGCCCATGATGGTGCCGCGCTTGGCGGGATCGATGGCGGTCAATCGCACGATAAGTAGATTGATCCCGTAGTAGTTGCCGAAACCCAATGCCGCCAGAAGGCAAAGCACCGCGGCAAGCCCGTTGCCTATCGCCGCCAGCAGCAGATACACCGCAGCCACCCAGAATAGCGCCGTCGACAGCATGCGCCGGACCCCTACGCGGTTGACGAGGCCGCCCATCAAAATAGCACTGCCAAAGCCTATGCTGTATACAAGGGTGATCAAGCCATTGGCGCTTACCGGCTGGCCCAATTTGCTGTGGAAGTAATCGCCTAGATAGGCATAAAGGCCATAAAAAGCCATCATGAAGGCCCCGCAGGCGAACAGCAGCGGCCTGATGCCGGCCAGGCCCAGCGCGGCAAAAGGGCTTGTCCCCTTGTCCGCCGAAGGCGCGGCCTGGCGCTTCACAAGTGAAAGCAAGGCCAGGGCCAGCACCGCCAGCAGGGCCACCACGCCATACACGACGCGCCAGTGCGTCAGGTCGGCAATGATGGCCGCCAGCGACACCCCCACCACCATGCTCAGCATCCAGCCGCTCAATACCACGCCGATGGTCTTGCTCTCGCGCCCTGGCGGGGCCATATTGGCCGCGCCGGCATAGATGGCCGGCAGCGCCACGCCCGAGGCGATGCCCGCCGCAAATTGCGCCAGCACCAGCACCGCGACCATGGGGGAAAGCGCGCTGGCCGCCAGTGCGATCGGAAGCAGTGTCATGGCCAGCCGCAGCATGCGATGCGCACCGAAGCGGTCTATGCGCGGCGCAAGAAACAGGGAGCTGATCGCGGCGCCAAAGCCAAAGGCCGCCGTGGCCATCATGACCGTGGCCACGTCGGCGCCAAAACTGCGCGACACCTCGGGCGCAATGGGGCCCAGCACCAGCGAATTCGCCCCGATCACTCCGACGCAGCCGGTGAGCACATAGGCGGACCGGGGAATGCGCTGGTCGGGGCCGCCTGATGCGGGCAGTTGCTGCTGTGTCATGGTTTCTTCTATGCCGGGGCGAATGGAGTGTTTCCTGCCCTCATGATAGAGGAATAATGTCGTGAGTATTCAATAAATTGTTCAGGACGGAAGCCTGCTTCGAAGCAGTTCCACAGCGCTGTCCACGGTTGTCAGCACAGGAACGGATACCCTGCCGCGCACCGTGTCCGCAGCCCTGGCCAGGCTGAATTGCGCCAGGGCGATCAGGTTGCAGCCTCGTTCGCACAGGCGCTGCGCCGCTTCGGCCGCCAGCGCGTCGTGCCTTGCGCTGTCCCCGCTTTCCAGGGCAGCCAGGGCGCCTTCGGCCAGTTCCACGTCCACACTGACGGTCGCCGGAAACTCGGCCGGCATCGACGCCAGGGTGGGGGCGAAGCTGGCCACCAGGCCGATACGCCCGCCCTGCCGTGCCGCCGCCGCAATCATCGCCTCGTTGGGCTTGAGCACGGGCATGGAAGCATGCCGGTCGGCCACGGCATCGATGCAGGAGCCAAAGGCCGAGCATGTGAACAAGATGCCGTCGGCCCCGCAATCGACGGCGTAGTCGGCCAGCGTCTGGAAGCGCTGGTGCATGCGGGCATCGAGGCTGCCCTTTGCCAGGTCGGAAGACAGGCTGTCATCCAGCAGATTCATCAGGCCGGCCTGCGGCCAGTGCCGGGCAAAGGCCTGGTTGATGGGGGCCACGGAATGAGCCAGGGCGTGGATGAGTGCGATGCGAGGCATAGTGTGTGATGTGATCAGGGACAGGGATGGATGCATGAAGATGCGCAAGGTCCGGCAAGCAGCCGCTGCATCGCGGCCGGCTTCGAAAGGCCACCGCTCAGGAAACCTGCGGTTCGGGCTGGCGCAGCGGGGAAGGCAGGCCTTCGCGGATTCTTGTCAGGATTTTTTCAATGAGCAGGGCCTCTTGTTCGTCCCCGGTCTTGCGGTAGAGCACGGTGATGACAAAGCGAAGCTCCTGGAAGATATCGACGACCGGGGCCGCGATGGCGCCATAGCCCTGAAGCGTGATGCGCGGGCCCGACGCCAATACGATGTTCGACGATATATCGTAGCCCTGCTCGCGGATGACCCGCGTCCGCTCTTTCAACGAGTCGAGCGTGAGGGGCATCACGGCGCCCACGGGGGTATTGGCCAGTTCATGCAGCAATGCCGCCTCGGTCAGCTCCGGAGGCAAATAGGCAAGAAACACATGCCCGGTGGCGGTATGAAGAAGGGACGTCTGTCCGCCTATGCGAAAGTCGATGGGAAGATCGACCTGGTTGTCGTTGCGGCTGATGATGGTAATGGAAGTGCCCGTCCACATCGACAATAAGGTCGGAGCCTGGGTTTCTTGCGTCAATGAAGCCATCAGGGCGCGGGTGGTGTCGATGAGATCGATCTGGCGAAACGCCGCCAGGCCCAGGTTGAGGGTGGCAAGGCCCAGCGTATAGGCGCTGGCCGCATTCTGCGACACCAGGCCTGTTCTAAGCAGGCTTACAAGGTACATCCTAGTCTTGCTGGCCGACATGCCGGCGGCCGCCGCGATGTCCTTGAGCGACATGGGCTGGGTGCTGCGCTGCAAAATATGAAGCACTCGGCAGGCGGTGTCCACCGACTGTATTCCTTTGGCCAAGACTTTCGACATAAGCGTATTTTTCGTCCTTGTATCAGCGGCGGCTAGATGCGGATCCGATGAGCCCACGCGCATCGGCCGGCCCGCGGTCCGAATTCCCTCTGGCGCACAGCACTCTACCACTGCCCAGTATATCCAGCCATTTTCCATCCTTGCCCCTTTTCATCGGGGCAAAACAGGCCGCAACCACCCAAATTCTGGGGAATACCCTGATGCATTCCCCCGTTATTGCGATGATACTATAGCTGCACTTATGCAGCTATTCTGCATAAAAACAATTGACAGGTGTCGCGGCTCCGCTGAGCTTTGATCGAAACAACGTTTTTTGGGAAAAGGATGCTCGTCTCATGGGTGCAAACGAACAAGCGGTAGCCACCGCACTGACACGGGCCAACTCAAGGCTGGCCGACGGCTGTACGCCGCTATTGAAGAACCATTGGTACGTAGCCGGCCTGGCGGCCGACTTTACGCGTGAATTGCGCGAACGCACCTTCCTCGGCCAGAGCCTGGTTCTTTATCGAACCCTGGCCGGCCAGCCCGTGGCCCTGCTCAACCGCTGCCCGCACCGCTCTTTCCCGCTGGTGCATGGCTCGCTCGAAGGTGATCTGCTGCGCTGCGGGTACCATGGCCTTACCTTCCGGCAAGACGGTTCTTGCGGCGAAATTCCGGCGCAAGCCACGGTGCCTCCCGGCGTGTGCACCCGCTCGTTTCCCGTTGCCGAGCGCGGCCCCTTTGTCTGGATATGGATGGGAGACCCCGCCCAAGCCGACGAAACCGCCATTCCCGACACGAGCTGGCTGGTCGACCCCGCCTGGAACCACGTAAGCAGCTATCTAGAGCTGGACGCCAACTACGTCTACCTGCACGAGAACCTGCTCGACCTGTCGCATTTCACCTACCTGCATCCCACCACCCTGGGCACGCCCGAATATGCCCGCACTCCGTTCGACGTTGAAGTGGACGGCAGTCGCGTGCGGATAAAGCGTTTTGTCAAGGAGTGCGACCTGCCCCCCATCTACGCAAAAACGGGAATCAAGGGAAAAATCTCGCGCCGCACCGAGTCTGAGTTCGTTTCACCCGCCATCCACCACGCATCAGCCTTGATGACCGATCTGCAGGCAGGCGCCGGCCAGCGCAGCGACTTCACCATTCTTATCACCCATTTCGCCACGCCTCAAACCCAGGACACCACCCATTATTGGTTCGCCTTCGCCAGGGACTTCGCACTGAATGATCCGCAGGTGGACGAATACATGAGGTCCAGCGCCCTTACCGCCTTCAACGAAGACCGCCATGCGCTGCAGGAAATCTCCCGTATCTACCGGTCGGAGCCCAAGGCTCCTGAAACCGAAATCCACATAAAAAGCGACAAGGCCGGGGTGGCCATGCGCCGGATCATCTTGAACCTGGCCGCCGACGAACAAGGCTAGCAAGCGGGCCCGGCACAAAAACGAGCTCGATACACAACATTCAACACAGGGCCGGAACAAGACCGGCAACAGGAGACATTGATGAATTGGATGAAAGCAATCGGATGCTGTATGGCTTTCGCGGCAAGCACGGCCGCGGCCCAGGTAAAAGTGGGCGCCACGATTCCCCTTACTGGGCCAGTGGCCATGCTCGGGCTGGGCCAGGAAAAAGCCATGCAGATGTATGACAGGCAAGTAGGCGACCTGTCCATCCAGTACATCACGCTGGACGACGCCTCGGACACGACCGCCGCCGTCAATAACGTCAAGAAGCTAAGCAAAGAGCACGCCGTCGACGTCATCATCGGCTCGTCCAGCACGCCGCAATGTCTGGCCATGCTGGACGCCATCGCACAGGCCGAGGTACCGACGATCTGCCTCGGATCGGCCTCCGCGGTCGTTACCCCCATGGACGACAAGCGCAAATGGGTCTTCAAGATTCCCCCCAACGACGAAGTCTGGATCGAGGGCATGGCCAAACACATGCAGGCAAGCGGCGTGAAGAAGCTGGGCTTCATCGGCTTCAACGATGCCTTCGGCGAAAGCTGGCTGCAGGCAATGTCCAAGATCGCCGGCAACTACGACGTTGAAATCGTCGCCGCCGAACGCTATGGGCGCACCGATTCGAGCGTCACCGCGCAAGTCCTCAAGGTATTGATGAAGAAACCCGATGCGGTCCTGATCGCCGCATCGGGCACCCCCGCAGCACTGCCCACCATGACACTGCGCGAGCGCGGCTTCAAGGGCAAGATCTATCTCAACGCCTCGATCGCCACCAAGGAGTTCATGGAAACGGCAGGCCCCGCTGCAAATGGCGCCCTGCTGAGCATCGGCGTGGGGCTGGTTGCAGACGAAGTGCCCGATTCCAATCCCCTGAAAAAACTCAACCAGGAATTCAAGCAGCAATACGAGGCCAAGTTCGGCGAGGGCACCTTCAATATCTTCGCCATGCAAGGCTACGACGCCTTCCGCATACTCAGGCAAGCCCTGCCCGTGGCCGCCAAATCCGCCTCGCCCGGAACCCCGGAGTTCCGCCGGGCCTTGCGAGACGCCATCGAGAACGTCCATGACCTGCATGGCAATACGGGCATCTACACCTTCTCGCCCGCCGACCACTCGGGGCTGGACACCCGAGCCGTCGTCATGGCCGAGATCCAGGACGGGCAACTGAACTACGTGCCCGAATAAAGCGTCAAGGCGCATCCGGCGGAGCGAATCATGGATTTATCGATCGGCATACTCCTGTTCCAGGACGGCCTGACCAACGGCGCAATCTACATGCTGCTGGCGCTGGCCCTGGTACTGGTGTTCTCAGTCACCCGCGTGCTGTTCCTGCCGCAAGGCGAGTTCGTGGTGTTTGGCGCGCTTGGCTTCACGCTGCTGAACAAAGGCCAGATGCCGGGAACAGTATGGCTGCTGCTGGTGTTCGGCGTGCTCGCCGCGATCTCGGACATCGGCTCGGCGGCCACCGGCAAACGGCTCACGGCCGCCCGGCGCACCCTGGTCGCCAATCTGGCGCTGCCGGCGCTCCTGGCCCTGCTGGCCTGGATCGCCGCTCGAAACAATGCGCCGCCGCTGGTCTGCGCCCTGCTCGCCATTGCCCTGGTCATACCGCTGGGTCCCATGATCTATCGAATCGCCTTCATGCCCGTAGCCCAGTCCTCCATCCTCACGCTCCTGATCGTCGGGGTGACCGTGCACTTCGTGCTCCTGGGTATGTCTCTTTTCTTCTTCGGCCCCGAAGGCATGCGCGCACAGCCGCTGCTGAATGGCGACATCAGTTTCGGAGAAGTCGTCGTGTCCGCCCAAAGCCTGCTCGTCTATGCAGCGTCCGCCGCGGTGGTCGCAGGCCTTTACTACCTGTTCGAACATACCGTCTACGGCAAGGCTCTGCGCGCCACTTCGGTCAGCCGCACCGGCGCCAGGCTCAGCGGCATCCGCACCCATGTGGCGGGCAAGCTGGCTTTCGGCCTGGCGGCCGCCATCGGCGCCGTATGCGGCGTCCTCCTTGTTAGCCTGACAACGGTCTACTACGACTCCGGGCTGGCCATAGGCATGCGCGGGTTCATCGGCGCCGTCGTGGGCGCACTGGTCAGCTTCCCCGGCGCGGCGGTGGGGGCACTTATGGTCGGCGTCATCGAAGCGTTCACCGCCTTTTTCTACAGTTCCCTCAAGGACGCCGCGCTGTTCCTGCTGATCATCCCTGTCCTGCTCTATTTGTCGCTTGGTTCAGGCGCGGGCACCGTCGTTAGCGAGGAAGAGTCATGAAGCGCCAAACCGTCTTTCTTTGCCTGGCCGCACTGCTGTTCGCGGCAATAGCGCTGGCGCCGGGCTTCTATGTCAACCTGCTGGCCTACGTCGGCCTGTACAGCCTGGTCGCCGTCGGGCTGGTCCTGCTCACCGGGGTCGCCGGAGTCACCTCGTTCGGCCAGGCCGCTTTCGTCGGCATCGCCGCCTACACGACCGCGGTCATGACCACCACCTTCGGCCTGTCGCCATGGCTGAGCCTGCCGGCATGCCTGGCGCTGAGCGGGCTCTCGGCATGGATACTGGGGGCAATCACCTTTCGCCTTTCGGGCCACTACCTGGCCTTGGGCACCATGGCCTGGGGTCTGGGCCTGTTCTACATCATGGGCGACGTCGCCGCCCTGGGCGGCCACACCGGCATTCCCGGCGTTCCCAGACTACCTCTCGACCTGCTGTACGAATACTCGGGCCGCTGGTATGCGGTGCTGATCTGGGCCGTGGCCATCTCGGTCATCATCGCCATCGAACGCATCCTCGCCTCGCGCAAGGGCCGGGCCATACGGGCCTTGAAAAGCGGGCAGCAAATGGCCGAAAGCTTCGGCGTCAATACCTATACGCTGAAGATCCAGATATTCGTATTCACCGGCCTGGTGGCCGGACTGGCGGGCTGGCTGTACGCCCACTACATCGGCTTCGTCAATCCCACGCCCTTCGGCATCTACGCCAGCATCGAATATCTCTTCATGGCGGTGCTGGGCGGCGCGGGCTATGTATGGGGCGCGGTGCTCGGGGCGGGCATCATCACACTGCTGCGCCACTGGCTGCAGGACGTCCTGCCGCTGGTGCTGGGCCGGTCCGGCAACTTCGACATCGTCGTATTGGGAGTGATCCTGATGCTCGTCCTGCACCGCGCCCGCAACGGCATAGCGCCCGTGCTGGCCCGGTACGTACGCTCGACTCCTAAAGAGCCGCCCCAGGGCATAACCCGCCTCATGCCCCGGCGATCCCAGCCCGACCCGGCCGCCCCGCTGCTGGAGCTTTCCGGAGTCACACGCAAATTCGGCGGACTCGTCGCGGTGAACCAGCTGTCCTTCAGCCTGAAGAACGGCGAAATACTGGGCCTGATCGGGCCGAACGGCGCCGGCAAGTCCACCACCTTCAATCTCGTCACCAATGTCCTCGCGCCCACATCGGGAGAAGTCCGCTATGCGGGGCAGCGCATCGACGGGACCGGCATGCGCAACATCGCCCGGCTCGGCATCGCGCGCACCTTCCAGCACGTCCAGCTCGTCTCCGACAGGAGCGTGCTCGAGAACGTTGCATTGGGCGCCTATCTGCATGGGAAGCGGGGCCTGACGTCGGCGGCCTTGCGCCTGGACCAGAACGAAGAGGCGGGTCTGCTGGCGGCCGCCGCTGCCCAGGTACGGCGCGTCGGGCTGGCGGACAAGATGCATGAAGCGGCCGGCAGCCTCGCCCTGGGCCAGCAGCGGCTCATAGAAGTGGCGCGGGCGCTGGTCACGGGCCCCACGTTGCTGCTCCTGGACGAACCCGCCGCGGGGCTGCGGCACCTGGAGAAGCAGCAGCTGGCGCAATTGCTGAAAGACCTTAGAGAAGACGGCGTCAGCATTCTGCTAGTCGAGCATGATATGGATTTCGTCATGAACCTGGTTGATAGGCTGGTGGTCATGAACTTCGGCGAAAAACTGGCCAGCGGAGAGCCTCGGCAGATCCGCAATAATCCGTCGGTCATCGAGGCCTACCTGGGAGGAGAGGCGGCATGAGATCGCTATTGGAAGTCAACAATCTCGAGGCGGGATACGGCCGCGTCAGCGTGCTGAAGGACATATCGCTCAAGGTGGAAGCCGGCACCATCGTGACCGTGATCGGGCCGAACGGCGCGGGCAAGACGACGCTGCTCAATGCGCTGGCCGGCCTGCTCGATGTTGGCGGCGGCACCGTCAGCCTCGAAGGCAGCGACATCACCCGCCACGATACCGAAGACCGCATCTACCAGGGCATGGGCCTGGTCACGGAACAGCGCAACCTCTTCAGCACCATGACGGTGCAGGACAACCTCTGGCTGGGGGCGTTCTCGCGCAGGGGCCGCGCCGGCCGCGACGAACTGGTCGAAGAAGCCTACCGGCTGTTCCCCCGCCTGCGCGAGCGCAAGCTGCAGACCGCCGGCACCTTGTCGGGCGGAGAGCGCCAGATGCTGGCGCTGGGCCGGGCCTTCCTGGCCAGGCCGCGGCTGCTCATGCTGGACGAACCCAGCCTGGGTCTCGCTCCGCTGGTCGTGCGCGACACGCTCGAAACGGTGGGCCGCCTGCGCGACCAGGGCATATCCGTGCTGCTGGTCGAACAGAATGCGCGCGCCGCCCTGAAAGTTGCCGACTACGGCTATGTCCTCGAGAACGGGGCCATTTCATTGCAAGGGCCGGCATCCGACCTCCTGACCAACCCGGCCGTGGCCGCAAGCTACCTGGGCGGAAGCCAGGACGAGGCTCGCGCCGCCGCGACCACTGAACAAGCATGCTCCTAGGAAGAAGCAATGGGCTCCATACAAGATCGAATTCCCTCCACCGCCGCCGCTTCGGCCGTCCGCCCCTCGCATGAGAGATCCCGCGCCGGCCAAGCGGCCCCGGTGCCGTCCCGCGCGAACGCCAATTCTATGGCGGACGAAACCACCCCTCTCATCCGCAACTGCTGGTACGTGGCGGCGCTCAGCGCCGACCTGGCGCCCGGCAAACTGTTTGCCAGGCGCCTGCTCGACGTCAATGTGGTGCTCTATAGAACCGAAAACGGCATCGCGGCCCTGCACGATCGCTGCGCCCACCGTTCGATGCCCCTGTCCGACGGCTACATCCAGGACGACAAGGTCGTATGCGGCTACCATGGCTTTCGCTACGGCACCGAGGGAATATGTGACCACGTCCCCAGCCAGCCCGAACGCTGCCCGGGAGGCATCTCGGTGCGCAGCTTTCCCGTCGTCGAGCATTCGCCCCATGTCTGGATCTGGATGGGCGACCCCGGGCTGGCCGATCCGGCACAGATTCCCGGCGCAGCCTGGATGCGCGACTCTGACGAATGGACCGGTTCGCATGGCTATATGCACGTCAAGTCCAATTATGTCTTCCTGCACGAGAACCTGCTCGACCTTTCCCATCTAAGCTATCTGCACGCCAAGACCTTCGGTACCCCCGACTACGCGAGCGCCCCCTTCGACATCCAGACAGGCGACGGAGAGTTCATCGTACAGCGCACAGTGGCGCCCACGCGTTTGCCCCCCGTCTATGCCGAACCCACTGGCATGACGGGCGTCGACGCCGCGCGCATCGTGACCTCTACCTATGTCTCCCCGGCCCTGTCCTATACGGAACTGCTGCTGCGCAATCTTGAACTGCCGCAGGAACAACGGCGCGACTTCCACCTGAAGACCGCACAGATCATCACTCCCGAATCGGACGGCACCCTGCATTACCACTTTACCGTGGTGCGCGACTTCGCCCTGCACGACCAGGCCATGTCCGAGTTCATCCTGAAATCCATCAAGGCCGCGTTCCACGAAGACGTCTATGCACTGGAACGCATCACCCAGGTTCGGCTCGGCGAACCCGTATTCCATGAGCGCTCGGTGGCGGCCGACCGGGCTGGCGTAGCCATGCGCAAGCATCTCAAAAAGCTTGCCGACCACGAGAACCCGCCCACTCAGCCCGTTTGAGCATCAGCCATGAACACCATCGACAACACCTCGCCGCCCGCGGAATCCGCGACGAAAGGGCCGGGCTTCGACCTGCATTGGCCCGGCACGCTGATCTTCTCTCCCCAGCTGGCACTGAAAGGCCATCACCTGAACAAATTCGCCCTGAGCTTGCGCAAGCCCGAGAACCGGTGCAGCTATCTGGCCAACGAGACGGCCTACATGAAGGCGCAGCACCTGAGCGAAGACGAAATCCGGCTGGTGCTTGAACGCGACTGGAGCGCCCTGCTGCTGGCGGGTGGACACTTGCAGGCCGTCCTCAAGGTGGCCGCGACGGTGGGGCAAAGCCTGTGGCACATCGGCGCGCACAATGCCCAAATGGACGTCGAGCGCCTGAAGGCGGCCTGCCCGCGCAAAGTAAGCGGCCTGCCCGAGGGGATGCACTGATGGCGCACATCATAGGCGGCATAGGCATTGCCCACACCCCTTCCATGGGAATGGAGTATGACCGCGGCCGGGCAAATGGCTTCGATTCCCGCTGGGGGCCGTGGTTCGAAGGCCTGAGCCCCGTTCGGCAATGGCTCGAGCGCATCAGGCCCACGCAGCTCATCGTCGTGTACAACGACCATTTGAACCATTTCGATTTCGACGCCTATCCAACCCTTGCCATCGGCATCTCGTCCCGGTTCGAACAGGCCGACGAAGGCTGGGGTCGGCGCCCCTGGCCCGACATGCCGGGCAATCCAAGCTTTGCCATCCCCCTGGCCGAATACCTGGTCAGGCAAAGTGAATTCGACCTGACGGTATGCCAGTCCCTGGCGCTCGATCACGGCGTGTATTCATGGTTCCCCTGCCTGTTCGACCTGCCCTGGAAGATTCCCGTCACGCCCATAGCGGTGAATATGGTGCGCCATCCCTTGCCCACCTCGCAGCGCCTTGCCAGGCTGGGCGCGGAAATACGCGCGGCGGTCCAGGCCAGCGATGCCGGCGAACGCGTGCTCGTCATTGCAACCGGAGGCATGTCGCATCAGATCAGCGGCGCGCGTTTCGGCATCTCCAACCAGGAGTTCGACCAACGGTTCCTCAAGGCCCTGCCATCGGAAATGGACGCGCTGATGGCCATTCCCCAAGAGGACTACATGCGCTACGGAGGCACTGAAGCCGCCGAGCTTTCCTTGTGGTTCGCCATGCGCGCGGCGCTGTCGCCGGACGCCATGCCGGTATACGACCACTACACCTGTCCCCAGATAACCGGTTGCGGCGTACTGGCCATGACCGAACCACAGTTTGAACAGCAGTCTACGAAGGAGCAAAAGTGAAGTTCGGAACAATCAGAAAAAATGACCGCGACGTCGTCGTGGCGGGGGTGGGACACGACACGGCCCTGGTGCTGGAGGACGTCATGGACGATGCTCCGAAAACCATGCTGGAAGTGATTGCCGGCGGCGAGGCCATGCGGCGGCGCATCGCCGCCGCCGTGGCCGGCCGCGAAGGAACCCCCATGGATGGATTGCACTGGCTGCCGCCCGTTCCCCGCCCCGGAAAAGTGCTGTGCGTGGCGCTGAACAACAGCGCCAACAAAGACCGCATCATGAGCGGCCCCAAGCATCCCGCCATGTTCGTCAAGGCGTCGTCGTCCCTGATAGGGCATGGACAGCCCATCCGGCTGCGCGCTGAATTCGGGCGGGTTCACCCCGAGCCCGAACTGGCCGTCATCATCGGCAAGGCGGGCAGCGATATCGCGCCGGAAGACGCCATGGAGCACGTCTTCGGCTACAGCATCATCAACGACCTGACCTCGCCCACCATGCGGGGCGAAGACACTTTCCATTACCGCGCCATCCATCCCAAAGAGGGCGACGCCAGCACCATCGAATACGTCGACACCTGGGTTTCCTACCCCGGCCGCTATAAGTGCGCCGATACCTTCGGCCCCATCGGGCCCTGGGTCGTCGCGAAAGAGGCCGTAGCCGACCCGCACGACCTGACCGTGCGCTGCGAGCATCAGGGCGAGCTGGTGACCGAGGACAATACCACCAATCTTTTCTACAAGATCCGGGACGTCGTGTCTTTCGCCTCCACCTACATGGCGCTGGAGCCGGGAGACATCATATCGATGGGCACCGCGCTGAAAGCGGCCGGCGCCACCCGGGGCAAGGCCGTGCAGAACATCGACCTCAATCAACTGGGCGGGCCCATTTCGGTCAGCATCTCGGAACTTGGCACCTTGTCCAACCCCGTGGAATGGAGATGAAGCGACATACCGTCCAAGCCCTCGAGGCCACACTGGGGCACCGCCTGGCCATCGAGGAACTCAACGCCTGGGTGGCCCATTGCCTGGATCATAAAACCTACCAGGAAATGGCCGACGCATTCACTGAGGATGCCGTCTACATCAGCGGGCCACGCGCCCTGACCGGCCCCGAAGAGATTGTCCAATTCTTCGAGCAGCGCAGGCAGAAAGGCGGTCCCCGCAGCACTCGCCACATGGGCGACGGCCTGCGCCTGCAATTCAGCGACGACGGCCGCAAGGCCATGGGCCGCAGCGTGTGGATATCCTATGCCTGTAACGCCGAGGCGCCCGTCGACACGCTCTCCGCCTTCATGGTGGCCGACTTCGAAGACAGCTATGTGCTGCAAGACGACGGCATGTGGCGCATCAGCGAACGCGTGATCCGCCCGGTCTTCAAGAACCCCGAAGCGGCGCCCGCGGCATGACGGAAGCAATCGGGAAACATATAGCCCTGCCGGGCGATCAAGGCGAACTGTGGGTCGAAGTTGCCGGAGCGGGCGACCCGCTCGTCTTCATCCACGGCTTCGGCCTGGACGCCGCGATGTGGGACAAGCAGTTCGCCCATTTTTCGCGCACGCACCGCACCATACGCTATGAAATGCGCGGATTCGGACGTTCGTCCCGGCCCGTGGGCCCCTATGACCATGTCGAGGATCTGCAGCACCTGCTGGCACATATGGGAATCCGGTCTGCCGATTTCATTGGCCTTTCCCTGGGCGCCAACGTAGCCTTGAACTTGGCGCGTGTCCACCCGCAAGCCGTAAGAGCCTTGGTGGCGGCCTCGCCTGGGCTTCCCGGCCATGCCTGGAACGAAGAGCGTCCGCCCGAAGCCGCGCAGGCATACGCCAGAAGCCACGGCGTCGAGGCCACCAGGCGCTTTTGGTTCGAGCATCCCTTGTTCGCCGGCAGCAGGTCCCGTCCCGATGCCCGCGACGACCTATGGAGCGCCATACAACGCTACGATGGATGGCACTGGACCCACGAAAACCCCATGCGCCCGTTTTCATTGACGGCGGCGCATCTTGCCGAAATCAAGGCGCCGTGCCTAATCTTGAGCGGCGGCTTGGACGTTGCCGGCTACCGCGACATAGCGCGCACCATCGCAGCGGGGGTGCCCAGCGCGATGCTTGTCGAATTTTCCGATGCCGGCCATATGGTCAATCTGGATGATCCGGCCCGGTTCAACCACGAGGTTCAGCGCTTCCTCGAGAAATCGCAGCAAGACGCCGAAGGCTGACGCGCGATCATGGATGCTCGCCGGCCTCGACCGAGCCGGCCCGCGCCCTTCTTTGCATGGCCAGCGCCAGCGCCACGACCGCCAGGACCAGGGGCACGAAGGACACCCACAGCACCATGTCCCAGCCATAGGCGGAAAGCAGGCCACCCGATGAAAAGGACCCTATCGCCATCAGGCCGAACACGATGAAGTCGTTAAGCGACTGCACGCGTGTCTTTTCCTCGGGGCGATGGCATTCCAGCACCAGCGAAGACGCCCCCAGGAAGCCGAAATTCCAACCCACGCCCAGCAGCACCAGCATCCACCAGAAGTGCATCACATCGATGCCTCCCAGCCCGACCGCGGCCGAAATGCCGGTAAGCAGCAGGCCGACGCTCGCCACGCGCCCCGCACCGAAACGCGTGATGAGGCTGCCCGTGAAGAAGCTGGGCCCATACATGGCGATGACATGCCATTGAAGGCCCAGGTTGGCCGATTCCTGCGAATGCCCGCACAGATGCATCGCCAGGGGCGCGGCTGTCATGAGGAAATTCATCAGCATGTAGGACACGGCCCCGCACACCACGGCGGCGACGAAACGCGGCTGCCTGGCAATGACGCTCAACGGCCGCCCGCCCGCCACCTCGGCCGCGGTAGGCATGGGCAGCCGGACGCCAAGCAGGATAAGCGCCGAAAGCGCGGCGGCCGCCGACTGCACCAGATAGGTGGCGGCAAACATATAGGGAGGCCAGAGGTCCATCGTCCAAGTGACAAGCTGCGGGCCCACGACCCCTGCGGCAACCCCGCCCGCCATGACCAGCGACAGCGCCCGCGCACGCCGCTTGGGTTCTACGCCGTCGGCCGCCGCGAAACGAAAGGAAAGCACGACCGCTGCATAGCCTCCCGCAAAGAAGGTGGACAGGCAGAACAGCCAGAACCCCGCCTGCAGCACCGCCACCATGGCCAATAGCCCGGCAAGCACGCCTGCTGCGGTTCCCACCAGAAAAGAAGTGCGCCGGCCGTATCGCCGCGCGATCGCACCTACGGGCAGGATGCATGCCGCCATGCCGACGACGAATATGGAAATGGGCAAGGTGGCGAGCATCGGCGTCGGGGCAAGCATATTGCCCACGATGGAGCCCGTGGCGAACACCACGATGGCATTGGCCCCCGCCAAGGCCTGCGCAATGGAAAGCCGCCATATATTGCCGCGCTGAGTACTTTCGGGAAGCAGGGAGGAAGAGGGGTCTGCAGTGAGAGTGGTATCGGTCATTGGAGATAGGCCAAATGCCTTAATGCAAAGTCTGTTACGGCAACGATTCTGGTGATAGTACTATGCCCGATGCCGTATCGGCCCGGCCCGGTCTGCACAAGTCATTCCCTAAATAGATTATATTTATAATCTATTTTGACAGTGCCTTCGTTTGGAGGCCGCACACGGAGAACCTCGACATGACAAAGCACCGACCTCTGTTTCTTGAAGACCTTGCGGTTGGAGCCGAGTACCGTAGTGCGGAATACCAGCTTGAAACGCAAGACATTGTCGATTTCGCCCGCCGTTTCGATCCTCAGCCTTTCCATCTCGATGAAGAGGCCGCAAAGAACTCGCTATTCCAGGGGCTGGCGGCAAGCGGCTGGCACACCGCGGCGATCACGATGAAACTGCTCGTGGACAGCCTGCCCCTGGGCAGCGGCATCATCGGAGCAGGGGGAGCCATTGATTGGCCTCGGCCTACCCGGCCGGGCGACACTCTGCACGTTGTCAGCAAAATTGTCGACATCGTGCCCTCGCGTTCGAAGCCCGACCGCGGCATCGTGACGGCTGAATGCCGCACAATCAACCAGCACGGCGAAACGTGCCAGAACCTGGTGCCTCGCCTGGTCGTCCTGCGTAGGACGGAGGCATAAGTGGGCCGAGTCTCGCGCGAACAGGCTCAACTGAACCGCCAGCGTGTGGTTGAAAGCGCCTGCCGCCTGTTCCGCATGTATGGCGTCGAGAATGTCTCGATTGCAGACATCATGAGTGAAGCGGGCTTGACGCCCGGCGGGTTCTACAAGCAGTTCGAGTCAAAAGAAGCGCTAATGGACGAAGCGTTTGCAATGGCTTTCAAGCAGGCTTCCGAGGCGTGGGCGGCCATAACGAAAAGCAGCGAATCCGGCGACTCGCTTCAGGCGCTCACCGCCCTGGTCCAGCACTACTTCAAGAAACGTCCTCCAGAACAGTATTGCCCGATGTTGGTGTTCTCGTCGCTGGTTGGCAACTCGCCGACAGACAGCACAACAGCTCAGGTTTATCGCCAAGGCGTCGAAGAATTGTTCGGCCGGTTTCATGCTGAAGCTGCGCGAGCATCAAAGAGGAAGCAAAAGCAAGAGCCACCGCTCTCGGAGGCCGAGATCTTGCTCCTTTTCGCAGCGATGATAGGAACGGGTTTCCTGGAACGTACGGTGGGCCGCAGCGCCTTGGTTGGCCAGATGCAGTCGGCGGTGCTCGAGGCGCTGGCCAAGTCTTGAAAAAGTTACCTAGCCCTTGTGCCTGTGCAAGAATATGCAAGCCGCAACAAAAACAATCCACACAAGGAGACAAAAGATGTCAGATACTTACGTCATCATCCACGGCGCCTGGCACACCGGCGCCGAAATGGAAGCCGTCGCCAAGCACATGCGCGAAAGCGGGCACGTGGTTCATTGCCCCACTCTGGCGGGCAATCGCCCCGAAGACGACCGCAGCACCATGGGCCTGAACGACGCCATCGAATCCGCCGTACGCTTCATTGAAGAGAAAGATCTGCACAACGTACGCCTGGTGGGCCATAGCTATGGCGGCATGGTGATCTCGGGCGTGGCCGACCGCATTGCCGACCGGCTCGAGCGGCTGGTCTATGTAAACGCCTTCGTTCCCCTCGACGGCCAGTGCCTGAACGACCTGGTCCCGCCCCACTACGTAGAGCTGTTCGATTCGATCGCCGCCCAGAACAACAACGCGGTGATGCTTCCGTTTCCAGTCTGGCGCGAGGCGTTCATCAATGACGCAGACCTGGCGCTGGCGCAATCCAGCTACGCCAAGCTGAACCCGCATCCCTATCACACTTTTATCGACCCCATTAGCCTGAAGCAGCCGCTGGCCCAGCTGAATATCGGCAAGTCGTACCTGAACTGCCAGCAAGACATCGCCTTGCCGCATGGCCTGCCCTGGCACCCGCGCCTTTCCGAGCGCCTTGGCCTGTTCAGGCTGGTAGAGTGCGCGGGCAGCCATGAAACCTGGTTTTCGAATCCGCCGCGCCTGGCCCAGGCCATCATCGAAGCCGGACGCGACTGAACGGCAAAGCGCCAGGTCCGAGCCTGGCGCTTGTCCCGCCGCTGGCCAAACCGGGGCCTTCGCGTTATCTGCTCTAGAAAGCGACAAAAACATTCAATCAGCGCAATACAGGCATTCCATCAGGCTGTGCAGCCTCGACATAAGCCTTGAGAGCGTGCTGGAACGGCGAAAAGTGCTTGTCTTCGCGGTGTAGCGTGTAAAGCGGGATGCTCAGCTCAAGCCCTGGTGTGCGCACCCAGCGCATATCGCCACGTTTCAGGTTTTCTTCCACCGCCGAACGGGTAAAAAAACATACGCCAACGTCGCGGCGCACCGCCTCTTTCTGGGCTTCGGGATGGCCTAGGTAAAGTACGATTCTGCGCGAAGGGATACCGTTGTGGCGCAGTTGGCCTTCTTCCAGCTGATACATCACCGTGCTATTGGATGTGCTGATAAAAGGCAGCCTGGCCATCTCTTCCCGATCGGTGCTGTCACCCACCCATTTGCTCTCGGGCGCGCTCATCAGCAGCAACGGCTCGTCCCACAAAGGCTCGACGATAAGCCCCGTCGTAATCTGGTCCGGCGAGACAATAAGAACCGAAAAATCGCAAATGCCCGTGCGGGCGGCATCGAGCGCCGCCTGCGGGTTTGAAATGACAACTTCTACCAGCCCTTCCGGGTGTTGCAGTTGAAAATCACACACAATGGGCGGCAATAAATAAGAACCCACGCTCATCGACGAAGCGACTACAGCCCGGCCACTGCCCACTTCGATTTCGCCGGCAAGCTCGCGCTCGAGTTCCCTGGTTTTTGCGACCATCTCTTTGGCCCACTTGAACACCCTTTCTCCGGCAGGGGTGAGCACAACGCCCCGCCCTTCGCGGCGCAACAAAGGCGCGCCCAGCTTCTCTTCGAGACTGCGCAAATGTGCCGTGACGACAGGTTGAGACACAAAAAGGTGTTGCGACGCCCGCGTGACGCTTTGCAATTCGGCCACCAGACAAAAAATCTCGATCTTCTTCAGCGTCAACTGCGAATCGAATCTGCGCATTAACCCGAACTGTGAATTATCCGATGTCATATAGCCAAATAACTATGTTTGCAGGGAAAACTTTGTATTAGACGCTATTAAACCCCAACGCTACCATGACCACAAATAAAAACGTCGAGGGAAAGATTGCGAGTGAGACGGCGCCTATAACCCATGTTTGCCATTGCCAGACCCAAGGCGGGATGCGAGCGGCACACACTCCCCTCAACGTTGGCCGCTTCTACCGCGCGCACCTGGCGATCACAGCGGCAACAGTAAAAACCGACATTATTCTCTTTGCACGGAGAGCATTTCCAATGCGAACGCATCAAATCCCATCAGGACTGCTGCCCAGCCACCGGGCCCTTTACTATGGCGGCGGTTGGCACAAGCCTATCCGCGGCCTCTATGCGGAAACCATCAATCCCGCCTATAACGAAGCGATCTGTGAGGTTCCGGTGGCCAGCAGCGAAGACGTCGATGCTGCCGTACAAGCAGCACATCAGGCGTTTTCGGCATGGGCGGCAACCACGCCGACAGCCCGGGGACGACTCTTGCGTCAGGCAGCCGATGTCTTGCGCCAGCACGCCCAGGAGCTTGCTCTGCTCGACTCCTTGAACAACGGCAACCCAGTATCGATCCTGGCTCATGATGCCAATTTCGCCGCGGATGGAATTGACTACTTCGCCGGCCTGGCAACCGAGATAAAGGGCCAGACCATCCCCATGGGCGACCAGAACCTGAACTACACGATACGCGAGCCATTGGGAGTAGTCGCCCGAATCGTCGCCTATAACCATCCGTTGATGTTCGCCGCACTGCGCATCGCGGCACCGTTGGCGGCAGGCAATACCGTGGTGGTCAAGTCTCCGGACCAAGCCCCACTGTCCATCCTTCGGCTGGCGGAACTGATCGGCGGTATTTTTCCTCCGGGCGTCGTGAATTTTTTGTGCGGAACTCGGGAATGCGGCGAAGCGCTTACCCAACATCCGCTCGTACGCAAAATTACCTTGATTGGCGGCGTTCCTACAGGCAAGGCCGTGATGAAGAATGCCGCCGACGATCTGAAGCCCGTGCTGCTGGAACTTGGAGGAAAGAACGCGCTGGTGGCGTACCCAGACGCCGACCGGGAAAAACTGGTGCAGGGCATAGTCAATGGAATGAACTTCACATGGTCGGGACAAAGCTGTGGGTCGACCAGTCGGGTGTTTCTGCACGAATCCATCCACGATGACGTCTTGGCCGATGTGGCCGCGCTGCTCGCAAGCAAACACAAACCGGGCATCCCGACCGACCCGGAGACGACGATGGGCTCACTTGTCAGCGCCGCCCAACTCGAGAAGGTCCAGGGCTTCGTCCGTACTGCTCTGGACGAAGGTGCCCGGCTGGTGACGGGGGGCAAGCAGCCGGACAACGCCAATCTGAAAGACGGCTTCTTCTTCGAACCCACGATCTTCGCCGATGTGGATGCTTCCATGCACCTGGCCCGCGAAGAGGTGTTCGGACCCATCCTTTCGGTATTCAAGTGGAACGACGAAGAACAATTATGGCGCGACGTGAACGCGGTGAAGTTTGGCCTTACCGGTTCAATCTGGACGACAAGCCTGGCCACTGCCCACCGGGCGGCGCGCAGGATTGAAACAGGCTATGTGTGGATCAACAACACCAGCCAGCATTTCATGGGAGCGCCGTTTGGCGGAATCAAGAACTCCGGCATCGGAAGGGAAGAATGCTTCGAAGAGCTGTTGGAGTTCACGTATACAAAGAACGTCAATCTCAAGCTCGACTGAGCGCAGCCCATGGACTATGACTACATCATTGTGGGGGCAGGCTCCGCCGGCTGCACGGTTGCATATCGCCTGGGGGCCGACGCCACGTCCCGAATCCTGGTGCTCGAAGCGGGCGGGTCGGACCGGTCTCCCGTCATCCAGATCCCCCTTACCTGGGGCCTGATACTGAAAAATCGGCTTTTTGACTGGAATTATTTCACTGAACAGGAACCCGGATTCGATCAAAGACGTATTGAATGCGCTCGCGGCAAGGTCATTGGGGGAAGCTCATCCATCAATGGAATGGCGTATGGCCGGGGGGCCAGGCAAGACTATGATCATTGGGCTTACGACTTGGGCCTGACAGGCTGGTCGTACGACGATGTACTGCCGTACTTCAAGCGAAGCGAGAGCTGGGAAGAAGGCGCGAGTGCACTGCGCGGTGGTGAGGGCCCCCTTGTCGTGAAGCGCCTGCATTACCAGGACTCTCTGGTCGATGCGTTTCTGCAAGCCACACAGCAAGCAGGGTATCCGCTCAACAGTGACTATAACGGCGCCTCGGTCGAAGGCTTCGGGCCGATGCAGGCCACCATCCGCAAAGGGCGGCGCTGGAGTGCCGCATCCGCCTATCTTCGTCCCGCGGTCGCACGCGGAAACGTCACGGTAAGAACCGGTTCCACCGTCAGCCGGGTGATCCTGGACGGTCAAAAAGCAATTGGGGTCGAAATACTGCGAGAGGGCAAAACCGAAAAGATATTCGCGGCTCGCGAGGTCATCCTGGCGGGGGGCGTCATCAACTCGCCCCAATTGCTGATGCTGTCGGGAATCGGCGATCCCGCCCAGCTCCAAGAGCATGGCATACCCGTCCAGGCGAACCTGCCCGGGGTCGGACGAAATCTGCACGACCACATCGTCTGCGATCTCAAGTGGCGCCGTACTTCGCCAGGGCCGCTGCATCGCGTCATGCGGCTGGACCGTATTGGGATGGACGTGCTGCGCACTTGGCTCTTTGGCACAGGTCTTTCCGGCGCCATCCCCGCCGCCGCGGTCGGGCTGGTCCGCAGCCAGCCAGAGCTGGATCTTCCCGACACGCAATTGATATTGGCGGCCGCCCCCATGACGGCCGGCCCTTATCTCAAGCCCTTCATTCAACCCTACGTCGACGCATTCGGAATCAAGGGCGTCTACCTGACTCCGGAAAGCCGCGGGCACGTACAGCTGGCAAGCCCTGACCCGAGAGCTCCGGTTCGGATCCAACAGAACTTTCTCGCCACCGAAAGCGACCGCCGCGCGGTGCGCGAAATGGTAAAGCGCATGCGCGAGATCGGAGCCCAGCCGCCGCTACGTCCATACATCGCCGAAGAGCTCGCTCCGGGGCCCGCAGTATGCCGCGACGAGGAGGTCGATTCATTCATCCGGCGCACCGCCATCACCCTGCATCATCCCGTCGGCACCTGCAAGATGGCAAGGGCCGACGACCCCATGGCGGTGCTGGATGAGCAAATGCGAGTACGCGGCATCGACCAGTTGCGGGTGGTCGACGGCTCGGCCATACCCAGGACGGTGCGCGCAGCCACCAACGGCCCGATCATCATGATGGCCGAGAAAGCCGCCGACCTGATTCTAGGCAAGAAAACCAAACTGTAGAGCGCCCGCCAACGACCGGTAGCGCGCTCAGAGGAGGAGACACCATGTATTTGGGAATTGATATCGGCGGCACCTTTACCGATCTGGTATTGATGGACGCCAATGGACACGTTACAACAACGAAAGCGCCCACCACGCCTGGCGAGCTGCAGAAGGGCCTCTTCGAGGCCATAGATCTGGCAGCGGCATCGGTCGGACTGACCAGGCAGGAACTGCTGGCCAAAGTCGTAACGTTCGGGCACGGCACCACGCAAGCGACGAATGCGCTGATCGAACGCGACGGCGCCTCGACAGGGCTGATCACCACGATGGGATTCGGCGACACGCTGGCCCTGCAACGCCTGAAGGGTTTCACTGC
Organism: Pusillimonas noertemannii; assembly: GCF_003096595.1. Lineage (GTDB taxonomy): Bacteria > Pseudomonadota > Gammaproteobacteria > Burkholderiales > Burkholderiaceae_B > Pusillimonas > Pusillimonas noertemannii. Next base: position 667,686 of record NZ_QEKO01000002.1, read on the forward strand.
GGGCGTTCCGAGCGAGCAACTGGGCTGGTACAGCAAGCGCCGGCATCCCGAACCGATCGTTCCGAGACACTTGATCGAAGAGGTCCGGGAACGCGTCGATCATGCGGGCCGGGTGATTCTGCCCCTGGATGAAGACGGGGTGAGGGAAAGCATCGCAAGGCTGCTGGCCCGAAAAGTGGAGACTTTTGCCGTCTCTCTGCTTTGGTCCTTCAGGCATCCCCGGCATGAACAGCGCATCCGCGAACTCATTCATGAGCAGGCGCCCGATGCATACGTGAGCCTCTCATGCGAAGTAGCGCCGGTCATGGGCGAGTACGAACGGACCGCAACGACCGCGCTGAACAGCTATCTCGCCGTCAAGGTCGTCTCATACCTCGGCAAAATCGAAGCCCTCCTTCGCGAGCATGCTTTCCGGGGCAACTTCTTCATATTGAACAGCGCAGGCGGCGTCATGCCCTCTACCGAGGCCGGCCAGAAGCCCGTCGCCCTGGTGACCAGCGGGCCGACAGGGGGAGTCATGGGCTCATTGGAACTGGCCCTGGCCATGGGCCATGAAAACGTCATCACGACCGACATGGGAGGAACCAGCTTCGATGTGGCTATGATAGTCAATGGCGTTCCCGTGGAGTCGGTCAATCATGAAGCGGCCGGCTTCCACCTGTGTTCGCCGATGATCGATATCAGGGCGATCGGCGCGGGCGGGGGATCAATCGCCCGGGTCAACGACGGACTGCTGCAAGTAGGCCCCGAAAGCGCGAGCGCCAGACCCGGACCGGTCTGCTATGGCCGCGGCGGAAAATTAGTAACCACCACGGACGCGGACGTCGTGCTGGGCATCATTGATCCCGATAATTTTTTGGGCGGGCGCATGAAGCTCGACCGGGAGGCCGCCGCCAAAGCCATCGAGGAACAAATTGCGAAGCCGCTGGGTCTGTCGATTCAAGAGGCCGCAGCCGGCATACGAAGAATCGTTGACGATCACATGGCCGACACCTTACGAGAGGTGACGATAGGAAGAGGCCATGATCCGCGCGACTTCGTCTTGTTCGCCTATGGCGGCGCGGGTCCCGTACATTGCGCGGGCTTCGGCGCGGAACTCGGGGTCCGGAAGATCATCGTCCCCGCGACCAGCATGGCTCACTCCGCCTATGGCGCGTTGGCGTCCGACATCTATAAATCGGTGGAACTGAGTGAACCGATGCCTTGCGCAAGCTCGTCCGCCGAGCGCATCGACGCAATCTTCAATGAGCTCGAGCGCGAGGCTTGCACGGGAATACTCCGTGCGGGCATCAAGGAAGAGGACACGGAAGTCGTCCGAAGCGCGGGCATGCTTTATCACCGGCAGGTGAATGACCTTTCAATCACGTTCCCCTCCGGAACGGTCGACGCGAACATGATCAGTACGGTGACGCGGAAGTTCGAAGATGCCTATGAACGTGCCTATGGCGAGGGGTCTGGTTTCAGCGACGCAAGAATCGACCTCAGCGTTTTCCGCGTCAAAGCAATAGGCAGGACACGCAAGCCTGACCTGGCCGCCCAGCCCGTCACCGGGCTCCCCATGCCGAAGCTGAGGGAAATCTACGAGCCACGCCAGGACAAGGCCGTATCGGCTCAAATCTGGCAATGGCTGACCCTGCCGGTCGGGCATGAAGTCATAGGCCCCGCCGTCATCGAGCATCCGGAAACAGCGGTGTTCGTCGGGGCCGGACAACGAGCCTCCCTCGACGAAGCGGGCAATCTCGCCATCGAATCCGTGACGGCCTAACAAGGAGCGCAACATGAAGCCCTCAACCATCGACCCGATCACCTTCGAGGTCATCCGCAACAAGCTGCAGGCCATTACAGAAGAACAGGCGCTTACGCTGAAGGCCGTCTCGGGCTCGCCCGTCGTCACCGAGGCCAGCGACTTCAATAATGGGCTGTATCTTCCCGACGGATCTATCGTGACCATGGGCCCGCAAGTGATTTTCCATACGGGAACGATGAGCACGGTCATCAAAAGCATCCTCGCCGACTTCAAGCCCGAAGACATACGGGAAGGCGATATGTTCATTCTCAACGATCCGTACAAGGGCGCGATTCACCAGCCTGATGTATCGATCGTTGCCCCCATCTTCCACGAAGGCCGGCATGTCGCCTGGGCGGGATCCTGCTCGCACCAGCTCGACATGGGCGGCATGCGCTTCGGGAGCTGGGGCATAGGCGCCACGGAGATCCAGCAAGAGGCTGTCCTGATTCCGGGCGTCCGCATCGTCGAAAGAGGCGTGCTACGCGATGATCTGTGGCGGATGATCATGGGCATGACCCGCCTTCCCAACCTGCTTGGCCTCGATCTGAAAGCCATGATCGCCGCCAACAATGTGGCCGCCAGGCGTCTGAAGGAGCTGCTGACCCGCTACGGCGCCGAAACCGTGGAGCAGGTCATGCACGATGAAATAGACTTCAGCGAAAGGCGGCTGCGTGAACGTCTCAAGACGATACCCGACGGGGTATACCGTGCCCGCGACTATCTCGAACATGACGGCCACACCAATACGCTCTATGAGGTGGTCCTGTCCATCACGAAGCAAGGTGATTCGTTGCTTTTCGACATGGAGGGTACGTCGGAGCAGGCCCCGGGTTTCATCAACTGCACCATGAGCGGGCTCAGGGGTGCACTCTTCACCGGCGTGCTGCCCATTCTTGCCCACGACATCCGCTGGAACGAGGGTGTGATGCGGCCCATCACCATAAAGGCCGAGGAAGGGCTCTTGTGCAACGCCAAGCGTCCCGCCCCGACCTCGTCGGGAACAATTTCCGCCGCATGGGTAGTCCAGAATGTCGCGGTAGCGGCCTTGTCGCGCATTGTGGCCCATGCTCCACACCTGATCCAGGAGGGACAAGCGGTAACCAAAGGCCACATGATGGTCATGACGCTGGCCGGCCGGGGGCGGGACGGAGAGCCATTCGGCACCTTCCTTCTCGACTCGACGGCCGGGGGCGGCGGCGCCTACATAGACCACGACGGCCTGGACGGATCGGGCGACTATGTCGTGCCAAGGCCCACCATTGCCAACGTCGAGGCCAATGAGGCCCACGGGCCCTACCTGTACTTGTACCGTTCGTTCATTCCCGACACCGGCGGACCGGGCGAGCAACGGGGCGGTGCGGGGGTGGGTCTGGCAGTGACTCCCTACGATACGGATGGCCTGCATGCGATGATGCTCGGCCATGGCGTCGAGGTACCCAATGCCATCGGCCTGTTCGGCGGCATGCCCGGGGGCTGCGGCAAGAACCTCCTGCGCCGCAACGCCGGCGATATTGCAGAGCTCGTCCACGCCTATACAGAAACCGAAGCATTGATGCGCGACGAAGGGGTGGAGCATATCGGCGCCAAGCCCGGCAACATGTCTCTGGCTGCCGGAGATGTTCTGGCGTATACCTTCCAGGGCGGCGGTGGCTATGGCGATCCGCTTCTGCGCGACCCCGGCAAGGTGCTTGCGGACGTCCTCAAGGGCCTGGTCAGCAAGGACGCCGCCGAAATGCACTATGGCGTCGTGATCACCAGCGAAGAGGTCGATGCGGCCGCCACCGCGGCCAGGCGGGAGACACTTCGTAGAGCACGGCTGGGGGGGACGGCCCCCGTCAAACCCATCCTGAAAGCCCAGGGCAAGAAGCCGATTCCCCCTATTTCCACGCACGGAACCAGCCGCTTCAGCTGCCGCTGCGGATGCGATCTGGGGCCCGCCGACCGAAACTGGAAAGACGCGGCCCACGGCAGGGCTGTTCCGGCGCAAGAGGCGGGCAAACACATAACGCTGCACGCCGATCTCGAGCTGCGGGCGTTCAATTGTCCCGAGTGCGCAACCCTACTCGAACTGGAAGTTCTGCGCCGCGGCAGCACCCCTCTTCACAATGTCGCGCTGACCCCGTCATAGCGAACTGCCGCGGGCCGTAATCCGCATTCTTTCAACCAAGGGAGACAAATCATGAAAATTATAAATATCGCGGCCTCGGCACTACTGGCGGCCGGGCTGAGCCATTATCATGCATTCGCACAGCCAGCCGCCCAGGCGGTGCAGGCCGCGAAACAACCACTGTCCCAGTGGCAAAAGCCTCCGTCGGCGCCTCCCGCGCAAGAGGGCAAGACGGTATATGTCGTTACCTGCACATCGCAAGGAATAGGATGCGTACGCGCCGCCAATGGCGTCAAGGAAGCGGGTGAACTTCTCGGCTGGAGCGTGCGTGTTGTCGACGGGAAAGGCGACCCCGGAACATGGAACGGCGCCATCCAGTCGGCGATCGCCGCCGGCGCGGACGGCATCGTCATCGATGCGGTGCCGCCCATGCTGGTTGGCGACGCCCTGTCAAAGGCCGCAAACGCGAAGATTCCCGTCGTTTCCATCTTCAACCCCGTGCCAGACGCCGACAGCTCTGTGTTTGCATTCGTACGGCCGGAACACAAGCGACAAGGGCAATTGTTAGCTCAATGGATTATCGATGACTCCGGGGGACAAGCCAGAATACTTCTTGTCGAAGATAGGCAGTTCCCCGAACTTGCCGAAAGAGTGGCTGGATTCAAGGCGGAAATCGCGAAATGCGCCAAATGCGAGATCGTCGGAAACATCGAGTCGACTATTGGAACCATGGCCCAGCGGCTGGCCAGCGCCGTCGCCACGGAGCTCACCCGCCGCCCGGCAGTGGACTATATCGCCGCTCCCTTCGACTCCAACGCCTTCTTTGTCATTGAGGGAGTACGCCAAGCGGGTCTGAAGGGCAAGGTGAAAGTCGCGGGCTATGAAGGTGATCCGCAAGCCTTCGAAGCAATTCGCAATGGAGCGCAGGCAGTGACGGTTGCGAACCCGGCGGAATGGATGGGCTGGCAGGCCGTCGACGAGCTGAATCGGGCATTCAACGGCGCAAAGGCGGTAAACATGCCGATTCCGTCCCGCTTGATCGACGCAGGCAACGTGCCTGATACCAAGGGATGGACAGGAGACGTGGATTACAAAGCGCGGTACGAGGCATTATGGAAACGCCGCTAAAGGCGCGCACGCCCGAAACTTCCACAAGTGTATTGCGCACCTGCGGATTGACGAAACATTATGGCGCCGCAGTTGCGCTCGCAGGCGTCGATTTCAACGTGCAGGCAGGCGAAATACATGCGTTGCTTGGAGAGAACGGCGCTGGCAAGTCGACACTGATCAAAACGCTGGCCGGCCTGGTCAAGCCCGATTCGGGGGAAATATTCATCGCAGACCAAAGCTGGAGCAACGGCATGATGCCACAAGATGCCGCCGCTTCGGGTCTGCGCTTCGTCCACCAGGACCTTGCCCTCGTGGACAGCCTGAGCGTCGCCGACAATATCGCACTGGAAACAGGCTATGCCAGGGGACGATGGGGGTTTATCGACCACAAGGTCACGATCACCCAAGTACGTGGCCGGCTGGCTGTGCTGGGCAGCTTTCTAGACCCCGAAAAACAGGTCGGCGACCTGAGCCAGGCCGAGAAAGTGATCGTGGCCATGGCCCGCGCATTGCGGGAAGGAACGCGGGTGCTCGTGCTGGACGAGGTAACGGCCAGCCTGCCAGCCCCCGAGGCGCAACGCCTGCACCAAGTAATCCGAAAGACTCGAGACACAGGCGTCTCGGTGGTCTTCGTCTCTCATCGCATCGACGAGGTTCTTTCACTGTGCGACCGGGCGACGGTGCTGGCCGACGGCAAGCATGTCGCCTGTGCGAGCCTAAGCGATGTAAACCGGTCCCAGATCATACGTTGGATCGTGGGCCGTGAGCCTGCTCAGGCAACCCGTCCAACGGCGCCTAAGAATACGGCTTCTCCTCGCGTGTCCGTGAAGGGACTCTGGGGCCCAGGCGTCGGCAGCCCGTTGGACTTCTCTGTTATGCCCGGCGAGATTGTGGCTATTACGGGCCTGGTCGGCTCGGGCTATGAGGCCGTGGCGCGCTGGCTGGCGGGCCTGGACCAGCCGTCTGGCGGCTCGCTCGGCCTGAGCGGCGCCGATCTGCCTTTTGGCCGGCCCCATGTCTTGCGCACGGCGGGATTTCAAGCGATCAGCGGGCACAGGTCTGAAAGCGCTTTTCAAACACTCTCCGTTCGCGAAAACATGTTCCCCACTCGCATGGCCGGACGGGCCGGAAGCCTTGACGCGGAGCGAAAGCGTGCCGCGCAACAGGCTCAACACTATGGTGTCAGACCCCCGAGGTCAAGCGAGCTTCCTCTCAGTGCTCTTTCGGGCGGCAACCAGCAGAAAGTCCTGTTCGCCAGGGCGTTGGACGCCGGCCCGAAAGCACTGCTTATGATCGACCCCACCGCCGGTGTCGACATTGGCGCGCGCGAAGAGCTTTACGCATTGCTGCGGCGAGAAACCGGACGTGGGCTTGCTGTCGTGCTCGCATCCAGCGATTTTGAAGAGATCGAATGCCTGGCTGACCGGGCCCTGGTACTTGCGCAAGGCCGCTTAGCCTCAGTCCTGGAGCACGGCGACATCGACCAGGCGCGTCTCGTGTACGAAGCGCTCGGCGCGGCTCATGCGCATGAGCATAAGGAGACACAGCAATGAGCGTTATACAGGGCAAGAAAACCGACCAATTTCCTTCAACCCATAAGCCGCCTCCTCCGCTGCTCGGCAAGCTGCTCTCGCATTATGGGCTGGTCCTCGTTCTTTTCATCGTGGTGGTGCTATTCGGCCTTTTGCGCCCCGACACTTTCTTCAGTGTAGCGAATGCACGTATGATCGCGTCCACCAATGCCGTGCTGGCGATATTGGCTTTGGCCGCCATTGCTCCCCTGGTGGCCGGACAATTCGACCTTTCCATAGGTTTTACGCTTTCATTGGCGCAATCACTGGCAACCGGCCTGATCCTGATGCAAGGCCTGGACCCCATGCTCGCCATCTTCGTTGCGCTGTCGGCCGGCCTGCTCATCGGCCTCCTTAACGGCCTGCTCGTCGCTTATGCGGGCCTTAACGCCTTCATCACGACCCTGGCCACCGGCATACTCATCCAGGGATTCACTCAATGGTATACGAACGGGGAGTCCATCTTCGGGAATTTGCCAAGCTGGTTCTTGGCGATCGGCCGCTCTGAACTGAACGGCATCCCCTTGCCGTTGATCTATGTCATCGTCATTGCAACCGCCTTATGGCTGGCTTACGAACGCACTTCCTGGGGCCGAAGAAGCCTGGCCACCGGCGGTAACGAACGCGCAGCGCTTTTCAGCGGAGTGAATGTCCGCCGCATAACCTTGTCCAGTTTCGGGCTGGCGGGCTTTTTATCCGCGCTGGCTGGCGTCCTCTCCGCGACCATACTGGGCTCCGCCAATCCCAACGTCGGCGGCAACTATCTCCTGTCGGCCTTTGCCGCGGTCTTCCTGGGTGCGACTTGCATCCGCCCAGGTCGCTTCAACGCTCCGGGCACCGTCATCGCCGTCTATACCCTGGCCATAGGCATCGCCGGCCTTCAGCAGATGGGCGCCAGCTTCTACGTAGAACAGCTCTTCAACGGCGCAGCGCTGCTGGCTGCGCTGGGACTTGCGAAATGGTCAATTTTGCGACGCGCCACCAAGGCGTCGAAAAGCTAAAGATACGGGCTCCTCTCCTGATTCGAAAGGGGCCACCCTGTTTTCCCACTACACTTACTTTAGGAAGAGGAATGAACACAGAACTTCTCAAAGAATTGGCAATCGCCAATCGGATCCTGTTCAATGAAGGCGTGCTGGACGGTTTCGGCCACATCAGTGTGCGGAACCCCGAAGACAGCACCCGGTTTTTCATCGCGCGCACCATGGCGCCCGCTCTTGTCACGCCGGACGATATCGTCGAAGTGGATCTGGACGGCGTGGTGCACGACTCGCAAGGCCGAAAGACGTATACCGAACGCTACATCCACAGCGAAATATACAGGGCCCGCCCCGATGTCCACGCGATAGTTCATAGCCACTCTCCATCCGTGATTCCTTTTGGTGTGACCGGATACCAACTGCGTCCCATATGCCACATGAGCGGCTTCCTGGGCGCCACCACGCCCGTGTATGAAATCCGTGATTTCATTGGCGAGACATCGGACCTGCTCGTTCGCAGCCAGAAGCTCGGCCGGACCCTGGCCGACACGCTTGGAAAAGCCACCGTAGCCCTGATGCGGGGCCACGGCAGCGTCGCGGTGGGGGAATCGATAAAGCAGGCCGTGTACCGCGCCATCTACACGGAAAACAACGCACGCCTGCAGCTGCAGGCCGCGCCGCTTGGCAACATTAACTTCTTGACCGAGGGCGAAGCGCAGGCTACGTCCGCCATGAACGACGAGCACCTCGATCGCCCGTGGCAACTGTGGAAGCGCCGCGCTCTGGAGGCCTCACAATAATTCTGCCCGGCTGCTCGAGGTGTGCAGCATCCAGAACGGCGGCGCCCGGCATAGGTAAAAACCTGTGCCGGGCGCTTTTCTTATATCCCAAACCTTGTTGCTTGATGTGCTCTATCTAATCCATGAGGCCTGGCAAGAATGTCACCAGCATGGGCTCCGCAATCAACAGAGCGGCCACGGCAAACGCCACGGTGATGAAAGGTAGCGACGCCCGCACCACCTGGGACAATGTGGTGCCTTTGGGCGCCACGCCCACCAGTACAAACAGGCCCATCCCGAAAGGCGGGGTCGCCAGGCCGATCTCCAGCATCAGCAAAAACAGGATCGCCAGCCAGACAGCGTCAAATCCCAGGCTCGCCCCCAAGGGGAAGAATATCGGCACCACCAGCATGATGATCGATACCGATTCCATGAGCATTCCAAGCACCAGGACGATGAGCAGCATGCCGATCAGAATCCAGAGCGGGCTGACCTGCAGCGAAGTGGCCCATCCGATCAGGCCGCTCGAAGCCCCCGACAGCGCCAGCATCTGGCTGAAGGCGGATGCCCCGACGATAATCAAGAACACCATGCCGGTCACGCGCACAGTGCCTTGTACCGATTTACGTATGCTTGCCCACGTCAGGGCGCGAAACGCCAGAGCCAATATCACCACACCCAATACTCCGAAGGCCGCCGCCTCGGACGGCGTTGCGATCCCCAGAATAATAAAGCCCACGACCATGAAGATCACTCCACCCATGGGCAAGATGTTCGTCATGAACAAGCGGAACTTCTCCGCGCCAGAAGGTACGTCAATATCGTATCGTGGCGCAGCATCGGGGTTGCGCCATATGGTCACGGCAATTACCAGCACATAGGCCAGCGCGAGCAGCAGTCCCGGGATGATCCCCGCGATGAGAAGACGGCCAATGTCGATCTGGGCGATGCTGCCCAGCAAAACGCCGAGAGTCGACGGAGGGATCATGATGGCCAACCCGCCGGTCGCGATGATCGACCCCATCGACAATACGGATGCATACCTTCGGCGTGTCATTTCGGGCAGCAGCGTTGAGCCCAACATGGCAATGTTCGCGATGCTCGATCCAGACAGCGCCGCGAATAGGGTGCCTCCGCCTACGGTCAGATACGACAAGCGCCCCGGAATGCGGCCGAGTATCTTGTCGATGGCGTCAAATACCCGCAGCGCAATGCCCGTGTGAAAGAAGAGCTCGCCCATCAGCAGAAAAAGCGGCACGGGCACCAGTGTGAACGTCGTCACCGACGTCGTCGCATTGGCCACCAGCTGCATCATCGCCACATCGCCCCCGATGAACACCAGGGCGCCGACCATATTGGCTGCCAGAAAGGCGAATGCAACGGGCATACGCATGCCCATCAGGAACAGGATGACGCCTACCAGAATAAGGCCTGCAATATACCAGTCCATTATGTCGCCCCCGGCTCGACAGGGCCTTTTTCATACATGTCCTCGCGGCGCAGTATGAAACGGCCAAACTCGGTCGCGCACAAGGTGAACCCCACCGCCAGCACAGCGTACAGGAACCATCGCGGCAAGATGATAGAGCGGATGTCGACCTCGGCCCTTGCTGCGGAGTCGAGCGCCATCACAATGGAAAACCAGGCCATGACGGCGCAGATGCCGACGCAAAGCAACACGACAAGCACCGCCAATCGGCGCTGGAAGCGCGGCCCTGTGAACGACTCTATGAATTCCACCCAGACGTGGCGCCGCTCGCGAATAAGCAATGGAGCGGCGCCCATGGTTGCGACCAGCATGGCATATTCTGAAAGCGCGCTCGTCCAAGATGGGGAAGCCAGGCCCAGATTACGCATCAGGACGTCCACGATAATCGCCAGGAAAGTGGCCACCAGCACCAAGCCCGCCAATCCGGCCATCGCAAAGACCGCAATGTCGTTTGCCCTTGCCAGGCCGCATAAAAAAAGTCGAACTGCTTTCATGTTCATATCCAGGCAGTCGGATCATTCTTTATAGAGCTTGGACTTCAGCATCTCCACATTACTCGGGTCGCGACTTGCAAGCCGGTCCCACACCAAGTCATGTGCAATCTTGAGGTGCAGCGCGGGATTGTCCACCTCGACTGTCTGAATTCCAGACTGCTCGAGAATCTTCGTTTCCCTGTCGCGTATGGCGGCAAAATCCCGCTGGGTGGCTTTCTCATGCTCGATCGCAGCCTTTTCAATGACCTGCTTCGCTTCAGGAGACAGGCCATCCCACTTCCGGCCATTCATGATGATCACCAGATCCAGCTGCCAAACCGGAGGGGCAACCCGATATTTCAGGAACTTGTGCACGCCGATGTCGGTGAAGCTGATCGCCGGCCAGCCCAAGCCGCGCACCACGCCGCGCTCCATGGCTGTGAACATCTCGGAGGTCTGCAGCATGACGTTGTTTCCGCCCAGCGCCTCAAACCACTCGCGATAAGCAGGCGTAGAGCGCAGTTGTATCCCGGTCAGGTCAAGCACCCCCTTGCCGGACATTTTGGGCGGATCGGTAAGATACACATAGAACGGAATGCCGCCGCTTTGCCATCCAATGAATTGCGCATTGAGTTTCTTGCGCCAGATGTCGTTGAGCAGCTCTACCGCACCGTCTTCCCGAGCCTGTACCGGCCCCACGTTTGCACCGAACAAGGCATCGGCCTCGGGCACAATCCCGTTGTAGTAAGAGGCTGGCCCCATTTGCATGTCAAATACACCATTACGCAGCGCCGTGTCTTGCTGCTGCGGCGGAATAACCTCCGGCCCGCCTACAAACTGGATCTTGACCACGCCTTCTCCGGCCCGGTTGACACGATCGATGAACGCCTGGAATTGCTTCGTGAATTCTAGGTTCGGGGGAAAAGCCGAGATCGCCCGCAAAGTCACGGGCTCGGCGAACGCCGACGATGAAAACATCACGGCACATGCCGACAAAGCAAGCAGGAACTTGCGCATGACTTGTCTCCTCTTATAAAAATAATGCCGATTCGCCACCGGCTTGAGGGACATTCTAGTTAAGGCGCAACGTAATTAATAATATATATTTCAGACGTAAATAATAGCCAAGTGGCTATGGTTTAAGTTCAAATATGCCTGACGTCGGGGACTCCTTCTGCACGGGCCCTCCTTAAGGCCGGACGCGACTGAACGGCAAAGCGCCAGGCCCGAGCCTGGCGCTTGCGTGGCAGCGAGCCAATCTAGACTTTCGCGTGCCGCTCTACAAAAGCGGCAAAGGCATTGACCCACTTCTGCAGGAATTCACGGCTGCCGGCGCCGATGTCGCCGTTGTCGTCAAAAAGCCCGTCTTTTACCTGGATGAAGGCCTCGGGCTGTCCCATGGTGGGCATGTCGAGATAGGCCAGCACGTTGCGCAAATGCTGCTGGGAAAGGGCCGTGCCTATGCTTCCGATCGAGGCGCCGATCACCCCGGCCGGCTTGCCCGCCCAGGCGCTTTGGCCATAGGGTCGTGAGGCATGATCGATGGCATTCTTGAGCACGCCGGGCATGGAACGGTTGTATTCGGGCGTAACGAACAGCACTGCATCGGCCGCAGCAATCTCGGATTTCAGTCGCTTGACGGCTTCGGCCTGGTTGCCGTCGTCATCCTGGTTGTACAGAGGAAGGTCGTCGATGCGCAGCTTGCTGAAGGTAAAGTTCGAAGGGGCCAGGCGGCTGAGTCCCTCGGCCAGGCGAGCGTTGAACGACTCTTTGCGTATGCTGCCAACGACCACTGCAATTTTGAATTGACTCATTGTTTGCCTCGTAAAACTGGTTGAAGGGTGCCCAAGCCAGTGTAGTCAACGGCCCCGCCAGTGCACAAGCCAATTCTCCAGACCACTCAACAGCAGCGAGATTCGCGCTAAGCGGCCCGCACCCTTTGTAAAATGCCGTCCCGGTCTTTCGCGCATAATGACGCTATATGGAAAGCCGCAACGCCCCGCAACACCGCCCGCCGCATTCCCATCGATGAATCGAGGTGTAAACCTGTGACCGCCAATAAGAAAAACGCTCCCTTCAAGCCCGATCCGGCGCGCTGGCGTATCCTGATCGTCCTGCTGGTGGCGCTGTTCATGTCGCTGGTCGGGGTCAGCATCGTCAACGTCGCCCTGCCCTCCATACAGCACGGGCTGCATGCCTCGCAGTCGGACATCCAGTGGGTGCTTTCAGGCTATGCGCTTACCTTTGGCGTCGTCCTGGTCAGCTCGGGCCGTGCGGGCGACATCATGGGCCGCGGCGGGCTCTTTCTGATCGGAACGCTCGTTTTTACCTTGTCCTCGGTGGCGGCCGGCCTGGCCTCCGACGCCACCTGGCTCAATGCCGCGCGCTTCGTTCAGGGGTTGGGTTCCGGCCTGCTCAGTCCGCAGGGCATAGGCATGATCCAGCAGTATTTCCGAGGCGCCGAAAGGGGCCGGGCATTCGGCTATCTGGGCACGGTGGTAGGTTTCTCGGTAGCGGTGGGGCCTGTGTTCGGCGGCCTGCTCATCCAGCTGGGCGGCGCCGACCTGGGCTGGCGGCTTACCTTTCTTATCAATGTTCCCGTGGGGCTTGCCACCATTGTCCTGGGCTTGCTCTGGTTCCCGCGTCCGTTTTTTTTCCAAGGCGACGGCGAGGGGCAAGCGGCAAGGCCGGGCGGCAGCCTGCTGCGCTCGCTCGACCCCGTCGGCGCAACCCTGCTTGGCCTGGCCGTGCTTGCGGTGCTGTTTCCCTTCATGGAATCGCGCACGGCTCCCATTACCTGGCTGCTGCTGCCGGCAGGCCTGATACTGGCCTACGTCTGGGTCAAATGGGAACGCCGCTACGCCCGCCTGGGCGGCAGCCCCATGGTCGACCTGAACATCTTTTCTATTTCCAGCTTTACCAACGGAACCCTGATCATGACCCTGTACTTTCTGGGCATGACCAGTGTCTGGGTGCTCGTGGCGCTGTACGTGCAGCTGGGCACGGGCAGAAGCGCTCTGGAAGCGGGGCTGTTCGGCGTGCCCGCGGCCCTGCTTTCGGCCTACACGGCCGACTGGGCCGGCAAGCGGGTCATGCGCTATGGGCGCCGCATCGTCATCGGCGGCATCCTGCTGGCCCTGCTTGGCCTGGGGTCCAGCATGCTCATCGCCCTTCTGCAAGACAAGGGCCTGGTCAATATATGGTGGCTGGTGGCCACGCTGTCGTTCATCGGGCTGGCCCAAGGCCTGGTCATCAGCCCGAACCAGGCGCTGACGCTGGCCGACGTGCCCCTGTCGTACGCCGGAAGCTCCGGCGCCATCATGCAGACCGGCCAGCGCATGGGCACTTCAATAGGCATTGCCGTCATTACGGCCGCGACCTTCGCCACGCTCGAGGCCACGACGTCATGGGCCATCGCCGTGATGGTGGGCTTTGGCGTGGTGGCCCTTGTGGTGCTGCTGGCCCTGGCGGTGGCCATCAAAGACCTGCGCGACCGCGGCTAGAACAACGCCGAGACACGGCGCCGGCTCTTTGCCCGATCGGCACCGAAGGCGTCGCGTCGGCGCGTGACGAAATCGGGCAGCGCTTACACCGAGCCGCGCTTACGTATCGCGCATCTCTTATTGTGCATCCGGCTCATGCACAGTGATCTGTCCCCGTCCGTTCGACTTGGTCCTGTACAGCGCATCGTCGGCCGCCTCCAGCAGCGCTGCCGGGTTGCCGAACGACGCGGCGCCCGGCACGAGCGCCGCGATGCCGGCCGAGAAAGTAACGTGCGAATCGGCATTGGCGCCCGCCAGGCACGGCTTGTCGCGCACCCTGGACAGCATGCCCTCCAGCACGGCGCGAGCGTCGGCCAGTCCGGTGTCGGGCAGCAGCACGATGAATTCTTCGCCGCCATAGCGGGCCACCGTATCGGTTGGCCGTGCCGCGGACAATATGCGCTGTGCGACGGTTACCAGAACCTGGTCGCCCGTGGCATGGCCAAAGGTGTCGTTGATGGACTTGAACCGGTCCACGTCGATGTAGGCCAGGCATAAAGGCGATTGCTCGCGCATCGCCTTGTCAAATTCCAGTTCGAGCTGATGCTGCAGATAGGTCCGGTTATATAGGCCGGTAAGGGCATCGCGCCGCGTTTGCGTCTCGAGCGTGGCAATACGCTGCTCGAGCGCCTGTATCTGCACACTGGCCTCCGCCGATGCCCTGGACAAGCGCAGGTTGTTCAGGGCCAGCAGTTCGCGCGCGCTATCTTGTATGCCTTGCAAAATGCCCGGATCAAGCAGTTCGGATTCGAACAGCGCCTCCATCTCGGGCATTTCGTCGCGCATCTTGGCGATGATGTTCTGGTATTGTCCGGGGCTGATGCCCAGGTAGTGCCGCACCGATCGATAGGCGGCGTTGAACGAGGCGTCGGTTGCCCCCTGGATCCAGGCATCCGCGATGTGGGCGGCGGCCGCGACGCATGCAGAAAGCTGCACAATGCCAGCGCCGCCTTCGCCGCCTGCCTGGGTTGCCGCATGGCTGCGCAGCACACATTCGTGAAATCGCTCGGGCAGGCGCCAATACTTGAGCAACTGGGCTCCCGCCTGCGCATGGTCGAAGCCGTAGCTTTGCACCTCTTGCTTCAGCAGTGCCGCGTGGCCGGCGCCCTGTTTGTAGAGCGCGATGTAGGCGTCGCCCAGCATGGAAGCCATGGCCAGCACGCCGATGTCCTGCAGCAGCCCCGCCAGCAGAAAATCTTCGGGCTGCCGCTCGCGCAGTTCGGTAGCGATGGTTCTGGCCGCCAGGGCTGTCAGCAAAGAGCGCGACCAGTAATCCGTATCGTCAAGCGCCCCGCCCTGCCCGGACGTAAGGCCGCGCAAGGAAAAACTGAGCGACAGTGAAATGGTGGCGTTCAGGCCCATCAGGCCGATGGCTTCCGACAGGCTCGCCACCTTGCGCCTGAAGCCGTAGAAGGAAGAATTCGCGGTGCGCAGCAGCTTGCCGACCAAGGCGGGATCAAACGACACCCGCTGGGCGAATTCATCGAGTGTCGCGGTGCTGTCCTCAGCCAGCTCTATCAGCTGCAATGCAACGGCGGGCAGCGTGGGCAGGCTCTTGCAGTACTTCAATTGCGTAAGAAACTGTGCGGCGCTGGCCTGCGGAATGCTCGCCATGATGTGACCCCTTCGTCTTATCCGCTCGGCCCGGCCCGAAGCCTTTGATGTTCAGCCTGTTCACGCACGGCGGCCCTGTGACAAGATAATACCGGAATAGCGAGTCAGCCTTGCCTTGCAAGCCTGAGCCCTGCCCTTGCAAGGCTAACTTCACTCCATTTGTATTGCAAATTTCCCATATTTCGATATTTTGGTAAAAATATAATGTACAATTTATCGAAATGGCTGAAACAAGAAATTCTTAGAGACTTACCCTAGGCACAAGGCCGCCCCGCTCTTGCACAAGAGCCTGGCAAGCCGGCATCGCCTTACGGCCCCCTACAGGAGATCCGCATGAATTACCTCGAGGCCGAACTCGACCACATGGAAATCGGCTCACCCGACCCCGAAAGGCTGGCGGGCTTCTACGCCCAGGCCCTGCAACTGAACACTTGGCCGGCCAATGACCGCATCCTGTGCGAGGGGCGCCATCGCCGCATGGTCATGCGGCAGGGCGAAGCCAAGTCGCTGCACTACCTGGCCTTCAGGCTACCCTCCCTGCCGGCGCTTGCCGCCCTGCGCAGCCGGATTGAAGAAAAAGGCGTGGCGCCGCAGCCCTCGCCTTCGCCCTTCTTCGACAGCCACGCATTCATGGTTTCCGACCCCGACGGCAACCGCATCGTGTTCGGCCACGGCCCTCGCAACGGGCACAGCAGCGGCTTGCCCGCCAGGCTGCAGCACTTGGCGCTGGGCACCACCCATATCGAAGCCATGATCGGCTTCTACACCGAGACCCTGGGCCTGCGCACCAGCGACAATGTCTATGCCGACGGCGATAGCCTGCGCTCCACCTTTCTGCGCGCGGGCAATGAGCACCATGTCGTCGCCATCTTCAAGGCGGCCCGCAACTGCTTCGACCATCACTGCTACGAAGCCGGGTCGTGGGATCTCATCCGCGACTGGGCCGACCACCTGGCCACCCACGACATCCCGCTTGACTGGGGCCCGGGCCGCCATGGCCCCGGCGACAACCTGTTCTTCATGATCCGCGACCCCGACCAGAACTGGCTTGAAATCTCGGCCGAGCTCGAACTGTGCCAAGATGACCGGCCCACAGGCAGCTGGCAGCATTGCGAGAAAACCCTCAACAGCTGGGGCAAGGCCTATCTGCGCAGCTAGGGCTCGGCCCCACACACCCCATTCCCGAACACCACATCAAAGGACTACTCATGCGTCTTCTCTCTTTTGTGACCCGCAGCGGCCAGGCCGGCTACGGCGCCCAGCTCGACGAACACCAGGTTGCCCATCTCAGTGCCCTGCTCGGCCATCGCTACCCCGACCTCAAGTCGCTGATCGGCGGCGGGCTGGACGAGGCCGATGCCGTGCTGCGGCTGGCGCCACGGCTTTCCACGCATGAAATCCATTTGCTTCCCGTCGTTCCCAACCCGGGCAAAATCATCTGCGTGGGCCTCAACTATGAAGCCCACCGCCTTGAAACCGGGCGACCCGTAGAACAGCATCCCTCCATCTTTACCCGCTTTGCCGCCAGCCAGGTGGCCGCTGGCGACCCCATCATCCGGCCCACGGTCTCCACCAAGCTCGATTACGAGGGCGAGCTGGCCGTGGTCATCGGCCGGCCCGGACGATACATCAGCGCCGAGCAGGCCTTCGAGCACGTGGCCGGATACTCGTGCTACAACGACGGCTCGGTGCGCGACTGGCAAAACCATTCGCACCAGTTCACCCCCGGCAAGAACTTTGTCGGCACCGGCGCCTTCGGCCCCGCCCTCGTCACCCGCGACGAGGTGGCCGACATTACGGCGCAAACCCTTACCACCCGCCTGAATGGCCAGGTCATGCAGCAAACGCTGATCAGCGACATGATCTTCTCCATACCGCAAATCATCGCCTATGTATCGTCATTCACGCCGCTGGAAGCCGGCGACGTCATCGCCACCGGCACGCCGGGCGGCGTGGGCGCCAAGCGCGATCCCAAGGTGTGGATGAAGCCCGGCGACGTCGTCGAGGTGGAAATCACCCAGGTGGGCCTGCTGCGCAACCCCATCGTCGACGAGCAAGCTTAAGTATCCATGAAGCCCGATCGCAGCAGCTCCATTGATCGCATCCTCTCCATACCGCGCCTGTTCACCGAAAGCAGGCCGGTGTGGACAGTGGAAGAAGTGGCGCGTGAATTCGACCTGCCCGTCAGTACCACCTACCGGTACTTTCAAAGCCTGATCAAGTTCGAGCTTCTTGACGAGGCCCCTGCAGGCGGCTACTGCCTTGGCCCCGCCTTCATCGAGTTCGACCGCTCTATACGCGTCAGCGATCCGCTGTGGCAGGTGGCCGAGCCCATCGTCGATACGCTGGCCAAGGCGATGGAGCCCGGCACGTCGCTGATCCTGTGCCAGGTATACCGCCGCAAGGTCATGTGCATACACCAGCGCGTCATCGGGCCGCTGCATCCCTCCATCGGCTACGAGCGCGGCAAGCCCATGCCCATGTTCCGCGGCGCCACGTCCAAGGTCATACTGGCCCACCAGCCCTGGCGCCACCAGAAGCGCGAGTTCGAAAACAATGAAAGCGAACTGCGCGCCCTGGGCCTGGGCGCCGACTGGAAAAGCTTCAGCGGCGCCCTGCGCGACATCCGCAAGCGCGGCTACTGCGTTTCACGCGGCGAGGTCGACGCCGGGCGCATGGGCATCGCCGCGCCCATTTTCGACTCCAGCAACCGTGCGCTGCGCAGCCTCAGCGCCGTGGTCTGGCAGCAAGATGTCGATGCCGCGCGCGAAGACCGCATCGTCACCAGCGTGGTCGCCGCCGCCAGCCGCATCAGCGAAGCGCTAAGCCGCGCCGAAACCCAGCACAGCCATGAATCCTGACCACCGCATACCCGTCGCCATCGTGGGCGCCGGCCCCATCGGCCTGACCCTGGCGAACCTTCTGTCGACCTACGGCGTGCCTGTAGTGCTGCTGGAAAAAAACAGCACCACCGTGCAGCAGCCGCGTGCCATCTCCATCGACGATGAATCGCTGCGCACCCTACAGGTCGCCGGCCTGGCCGACGAGATGCTGAAGCTGTGCGCCCTGGACTACGGCTCGGTGTACCTCGATACCAGGCGCCGTCCCTTTGCCAAGGTGTCGCCCAGCACCGCCGAGTTCGGCTATCCCAGGCGAACCGCATTCAGCCAGCCGCAGCTCGAAGCCCTGCTGCGCGAAGGCCTGGGCCGCTTCGGCACAGTGGATGCGCGCTTCGGCCATGAAGTCACCCACTTGCAGCAAAATGAATCAGGCGCCGTCCTGCAGGTGCGGGCCGTCGACGGGGCCCAATACACCTTGCACGCACAGTACGTGGCCGCCTGCGACGGCGGACGCAGCCCCTTGCGCCACATGCTCGATATCGGCATGAGCGGCCATACCTACGAAAAAAAATGGCTGATCATCGACCTGGAGGGCACGCGCGACAACTTTCGCGAAACCCGCGTCTATTGCGACCCCCGGCGGCCCGGCATCAACCTGCCCGGCCCCGGCCAGACCCGGCGCTTCGAATTCATGCTGCTCGACGGCGAAACCGACGAGCAGGTTACCGACGAGGCTTTCGTGCGCCGGCTGCTGCGCGACCATGGGCCCGATGAAAACGCCCACATCGTACGCAAGCAGGTCTATACCTTTCATGCGCTCATGGCCCAGCAGTGGCGCAAGGGCCGGGCCTTCCTGCTGGGCGACGCCGCCCACCTCACGCCCCCCTTCGCCGGCCAGGGCCTCAACAGCGGCCTGCGCGATGCCGCCAATCTGGCCTGGAAGCTGGCGGGTGTCGTGCAAGGCAGGCTGCACGCCAAGGCGCTCGACAGCTACCAGCAGGAACGCCCCGAGCATGCCTGGCAGCTTATCGAGATGGCCATCACCCTGGGCCGCATCATGATGCCCGACACCATGTCCAAGGCACATCTGATTCAAAGCGGCTTTCGCGCACTGCGCCTGGTTCCGCCGCTTAACGACTACATCACCCAGATGCGCTACAAGCCCAAGCCGTGCTTTTCCAAGGGCTTTTTCGTGGCCGACGGCGCCGCGCCGCGCGATACCCTGGTGGGCCGCATGCTTACCCAGCCTCTGGTCGAGACGCAAGACCGGCAAACCAGGAAGCTGGACGAAGTGCTGGCAGACGGCTTCGCCCTGCTGGCCTTTGCCGACGACCCGCAAAAAGCGTTCGACGGCCTGCCCGCCATGCAGTTCGAAGAACGCCTGGGCATCAACCGCGTTTGCATCACCTCCAGGTTTTACAATCCCTTCGAAGCGCCCCAGGGTGTCGTCGCCGTGCGGGACAAGACCGGCGCGTTTGAAGAACGTTACCCCGGTGCACGCGATTATTGGCTGCTGGTCAGGCCCGATAGATATGTGATGGCCAGGATTCCGCGCAAAGCGGCCAACGCAACGGTGGACGCTTTGCAGCGGCTGCTGTCCCCGCCCGAGGCGCCATGCGCCGAGCCGGCCCCAGGCGCCGCCCTTGAGGTCGCAACATGCAAGGAAACCCCATGAGCTTGAGTGACGATCAGATCCTGGAACTGGCGCAGTCCCTTTGGCAGGCCGAACAAACCCGCCAACCCGCGGCCCTGCTGTCCCAAAAGCATCCAGGCCTGGACGAAGCCGACGCCTATCGTATTGCAGCGGCCAAGCTGCAGCTTAGAAACCGCAAGTCCACGGGCTATAAGCTGGGCTACACCAGCGCGGCCATGAGGCTTCAAATGAACATCTCGTCGCCGAACTACGGGGTGCTCACCGAAGACCAGCTCGTCCGGGGTAGCGAGTTGCCTTATGACGCGCTGATCCATCCTCTGGTCGAGCCCGAGATCGCCATCCGGCTGAACGAAGGCCTGCCGCGCGCAGACATGCACGACCGAAATTCGGTACTGGCCGCCAGGCCTGAGTACATGCTTGCCATCGAAGTTTGCGACACCCGCTATCCCACGTACCAGTTCAAGGCGGTGGACAACATCGCCGACAACAGTTCGGCGGCCCGGTATGTGCTTGGGGAACCCGCGCCCATAAACCCCGACACCGACCTGAGGGCCCTGGGCATCGAACTATGGATCGACGACGAGCTAAAAGACCAGGGCGTCGGCGCCAACGCGCTGGACGATCCCTTGCTTGCGGTCGCATGGCTGGCCAACCGACTGGGCCAGGAAAACAAAAGCATTCAAGTGGGCGACGTGATCTTGACGGGCGGGCTGACCAAGGGATACCTGGTGCAGCGCGGTCAACGCGTCGCCAATAAATCCGCCGGCCTTGGAGCCGCTACCGTACGCTTCGTGTAGGCACCGTTCCCCCACCCTGCTATTTTCCAGCTGGCGGGCATGCGGCTTGCCGGCTCAATTTTCTGCCCTTGGCAAGCAATGCCCGCCCCAGGAGACCCGCCATGCCCAGCAAGAACACCATTTGCCTCTGGTACGACAGCGACGCACTGGACGCCGCAACCTTCTATGCCCAGACATTTCCCGACAGCTCGGTGGGGAATGTTCTGCGCGCCCCCGCCGACTTTCCTTCGGGAAAGAAGGGCGACGTCCTGACTGTCGAGTTCAAGGTAATGGGCATCCCCTGCCTGGGCCTGAACGGTGGGCCCGCATTCAAGCATAGCGAAGCATTTTCGTTCCAGGTGGCCACCGACGACCAGGCCGAGACCGACCGCCTGTGGAACGCCATCGTGAAGAACGGCGGCCAAGAGAGCGACTGCGGTTGGTGCAAGGACAAGTGGGGCCTGTCATGGCAAATTACACCGCGTATCCTGACCGAAGCAATCAACGACCCCGACCCGGCCGCCGCCAAACGCGCCTTCGAGGCCATGATGACGATGCGCAAGATCGACATCGCCGCAATCGAGGCCGCCTGGCGGGGATAGGCCTTGCGCTGGTCCTGTCTACTGTCGCCCGCGCGGCGAACGGGCAGCCAGTTTCGCCCGGCTGCCTGCGATAAGCGCGACGCCCAGCGCGATCAGGCCCGCCCCCGGCAGCAAGCCGGCAGGCGGCGCCTCGTTTTGCAGGTAGATGGCCACGGGCACGGCAACGACCGCGCCCACCGAGCCGAGCAAGCTCAACAATACCGGGCCTCCGGTTTTCTGCAGCAGGAAAAGCACCTGGAACTGGGCGGCAAACACAAAGGCCTGCGCCAATGTCAGCACGACAGGCAGGCTGCGATCCATCGGCACTGCCAGAGAATAGCCCGGCAGCATGCTGAACAGCATCAGCATGAAGACAGCCACGAACAGCATGCCCGTTGCCAGGGCATGCGCCGAAACGCCCGCCGGCCACTTCAAGGTCCTGTATATATTGCCCACGGCGAGCAAGGCCGGTCCCAGCAAAACCAGCACCGTCCAGAACAAGTCTGCGTCTGAAGCGATTTGCCGGCTAGCTGCCAGGACCCCCGCCCCGCCCAGGGCCGCGACGACACCCAGCGCCCGCGCCCACTGGAAGCCCTCCATGCCCATCGCAAGCGCCCCCGCGTATGTCAGCAATGGAGGCAGCGCGATCATCAGCGCCACAAAGCTGGCGCCCACGTGCGGGATGGCCTCAAAAAAGATGAAGTTGGGCCCGGCAACACCCACCAGCGCGGCCACCGCGTAATACTTGATGCTGCGGTTGTTGAGTGGCGGCAAACTGCCGCGCAACGCCGCCCCTGTCAGCAAAAGCAGAGCGGCACCGGCAAGCGACCACGTCAGGAAGGCCAGCGGCGTCATCCCGATTCCCACTGCCAGCTTGGCCAGGTTGGTGGACACGCCCAGCAAGCCCCCGCCTGCAAAAAGAAGAAGCACGGGCAGCAAGCGCGATTTTTTTCCACGCGAGACGGTTGATTGGGCAGACATTTCAGCTTTGGTTCAAGTTATCTTGACATCAAGATAAACCATTAATATCTTGACGTCAATCTATTCTGGGGCACAATTGCGGCATGGACCATGTAGATCAGATCCTCGCCCAGTGGCATCAAGAACGCCCCGATCTCGACGTAGATGCAATGGGCACCCTCGGCCGCATCCAAAGGCTGTCGCGCCACGTGCTGCGCGAAATGGAAGACACTTTTTCCCGGTTCGGATTGAACCGTGCAAGCTTCGACGTGTTGGCAACCTTGCGCCGCCTTGGTCCGCCCTACGCCCTCTCGCCAGGCGACCTCATGGCCTGGACCATGGTCACCTCTGGCACCATGACCCACCGCATCGACCAGCTTGAAAAAGCGGGGTTTGTGGAACGGATCCGCAACCCGCAAGATGGACGCGGCTTCCTGATTTCACTTACGCCGCGCGGGCTGGAAATCATCAATGAAGCGGTCACCGCGCACGTGCAGACACAGGCCCGGCTGGTGGCCGGCCTGACGAAGAAACAGCGTGCGCAGATGGATGAGTTGTTGCGGGTGTTTCTTGCGAGGCTGGAAGGCGGGGAGTAAATAAGCCGATTGACGATGCAAGCGTCAAGGACTACAAGGTGAGCGTCAGGTTCATTCCGGAAACCGCAATGAAAAACCATGAGCACTGGCCGTTCCTGCACTCCTTTGTCAAGGTCGCCGAGGCAGGCAGCTTTACGCTGGCAGCAGAACGACTCGAGATTTCCAAATCTCATTTAAGCAAGCAAATTTCCCAGCTCGAGCAGAACCTGGGTACGCAGCTGCTTGTCCGTACAACGCGAAAGATGAAGCTGACCGACGAAGGCGAGCAGCTTTACCTGAAATGCACGCGCTTGTTCGGCGAGCTCGAAGAGGCAGTACAATCCGCGGCCAATCCGGACTCTCAACTTGCAGGGCATCTGCGAGTGGTATGTCCGGACATCATAGGAGAGCAGTATGTGGCCCGCGCGGCGACCGAGATAAGCAAGCTGTATCCCCAGTTGCAAGTCGACGTTCAAGTAACCATGCGGACTATAGACTTGATCGCCGAAGGTTACGACATTGTGGTCCGGTTCGGCGATCTCGACGATTCGTCGCTTAGGGCCCGGCAAGTTTTTGCTTTGCCTCACGTCGTCTGTGCTTCGCCGGCCTATTTTTCCGAACACGGCGTGCCGGACAGCATCGACCAGCTTGAGGCGCATAATTGCCTGAAATCTGCCTTCGAGCCCTGTGTGCCCTGGCACTTTGCGGTGGACGGCAAACAGATAGAATTTCTGCCCAAGGGAAGCTGGACAAGCAATAGCGGCCCCGCGCTGGTCAACGCAGCCTTGCAGGGCGTAGGAATCTGCCGCTTGCCAGAAATTTACTTGCGGACCCATATCAACGCCGGAACACTGGTTCCTGTCCTCGAAGAATTTCGCTCCAACCCATTGCCGGTCTGGATGGTTTACCCAAATTCCCGATACACCCCCGCCAAAGTACGTATGTTCATCGATTACTTCAGCGACAATATTGAACGCCTCATCCGGGTGTGTCCGGTCTAGATACGCTCCCCTGATTGTTGACTATGGCACAACAGTCTAATGGCGTCGGCACTATTTATGCCGGTCGACGTCGCCGATAGACTTCTCATACAAGAACGACACAAGAGGAGGCTATGCGATGCTTATCTACAATACCTGGTACGTTGCGGCAGAACCGCAGGAACTGAATGGCGGCCCGTTGGCACGCACAGTATTGAATACGCCGGTAGTCTTGTTCCGGACGGACTCCGGCCAAATTGCCGCGCTCGAGGACAGATGCCCGCATCGTTTCGTGCCCTTGTCGCTTGGCAGAGTCGCAGGAGAAAACATCCAATGCGGCTACCACGGCGCGCAGTTCGACACGCGCGGCAATTTTCATCTGGTACCTGGGCAGTCTTCTGTCCCGAACACCTGTATCAAACGGTTCCCCACACTGCAAAAACACGGATACGTCTGGATATGGATGGGCGAACCCGAGCTTTCATCTGACGTTTCCAGCATTCCGGAATTTCTATACCGAGGCGATCATCCCGACTGGGACGGCGGCTATGGCCACTTCGAATCCATACAGGCGAGCTATAGCTTGATCAATGACAACCTGTTCGACATTACACACGCCGAATATGTCCACCCCGGATCGTTCGGTGGTGAAGAAATGCGCTTTTACCGGCAGCTTCATGAGGGCCATGACTTTGTCGATCAGAAAACAACCTACAGCATCGGCGAAAGAAGCATTACGTTCCGAGTGCGATCACTGAACATGGACGCCGGTGGACCATTCTACCGATGGATGGTCTCGACCAGCATGGGCGTCGAGCACTACGCCGGCAAGGTCGACCTGGACATGCAGGTCGATTGGGGCGCACCCTCATATACCTCTTTCCTGCTCAATGCCCGGCCATCCGGAAAGGCACCAGCCGACGGCGCGCAGGTTTGCAATATGCATGCCGTCACGCCTGAAACCGCAACGAGTTCACATTACTTCTTCCGTTCCGTAAAGAACTACGGAGGCGAGGAGCTGGCCGGGCCATTCATGGAGGGCGTAAGAGCCATCTTCGACCAAGACCAGCCCATACTGGAAGCACAACAGCGAAACATCGGCGATGAAGAAGTACTCACCCGGAAGTCCGTCGCCTTCGCCGGAGACATGCTGTACCGACGAGCACGCGTCATCAATGCGCAGCTGGCCGAGTTGGAAAAAAACCTTGCCCTTACATCCTGAGCGGAGATCTAGCTATGTATATGGTTGCCTTTTGCTATCCAAACGGAGAAGCACGCAAGTTCGACTATGAACATCTGGTGAACAGGCATTTGCCGTTAGGCGTGGGCCTGACGCACAAGCACTTGGAGATCAAGCCTTTGAAGATTGTCGCCTACTTTCCTGTGCATGGGCCTAACAACAAAGAAGACTCTTCGCCCTATAGCGCCATTACCAATGTTTATTTCGAGAAAAAGGAAGAGGCGGAAAAATTTCTCGGGCTTTTCGACGTAGAAGAGGCGGCCCGGCTGCTATCCGAGGATTTTCCCAATTACACGCCGGGGCCGCCGTCCGTACTGATGGCAAGGGTTACAGAAATTACGGATATGGACGCATTGGTCGATCAGTTCGTCCAGACACAATAACAGTAAAAATCAATCGACGCCGCTACCCATTGCGTGACATCCTCCACACGGAAGCTTGTGAAGCCCCTGGCTTCGACCAAGCTCCCATAGGGCTGGCTCAGACCGAGCGAGGCCTGAAGTGTTTTGCGGGCTATAACGCCATGAGTTCAAACCTAGAAATCGACCGTGGCCGACAACATAAAGGTACGTCCGGCGGCGTTGGTCGCAAAGGACCCGCTGGCTAGCCAGTATTTCTTGTCCGTCAGGTTGTCGATGTTGGCGCGAAACACTACCGTTTTGCCGGCCACCCTGGTGCGATAGCGGGCGCCCACGTCGAAGGTCGTGACGGCAGGCAGGCTCAAGGTGTTTTCCGCGCTGATGTAAGTGGACGAGGTGTGCGAAACACGTCCATTGAGACTCAGGCCTTCCACCCACGGAGTGTCCCAATCCAGTCCAAGGTTGAAAGTTCGACGCGGTACGCCGGGCGCCGTGTTGCCCTCATTGATGCCGCCCTGCGTCTTGGTGAGCTTGCCCTGCGTGAAAGCAGCGCTGGCCATGATGCGCAACCCGGGCTGCAGTTCGCCATAGGCCGTGAGTTCAAGGCCGCGGTTGCGCTGTTCGCCAAAATAGCCGTACACATTAGCGTCGTCGGCCTGGGCGGCCGGCCGAGCCAGCTGAAAGACCGCCGCCGTGGTGGTGATATGGCCCCAGTCGACCTTTACGCCCGCCTCGTACTGCTTTGACTTGTACGGACTGAGCACTTCGCCGGCGTTCGCGTACATCGGGCTTACCACGGTGCCGCGCGTCAGCCCTTTGGTAAAGTTGCCGTAAACCGAAACGTTGTCCAACGGCTTGACCACGATGCCCGCCACCGGCGAAATGGCGTCGGCCTTATAGGTGCCGGTTTTTGCGCCGGTGGCCGTGCTGTAGCTGTCGACCTCAACGGTCTGCTTACGCGCACCCACGGTCAGGAGGACGCGATCCTGAACGAAGGACAAGGTGTCGGCAATTGCGATGCTGTCCAATGTAGTCTCGGACGCCCGCTCCATGCTGTTGCGCACGGGCGAATTCGGAGGAAGCGGCACAGGATCATAGATGTTCGATGGCACAGCGATGGTGCCGGGCGAGTAGGCGTTGCCGGTTTCCTGACTCAGGCGCGTCGCGGCCAGGCTTAGCGTGTGGCCTATTCCGCCCGTGTCGAAACGGGCCTGCAGGCCGACATCGCCGCTGAAGGTCTTGGAATAGGAGTCGTAATAGGAATTCATGACCCCGAAGTTCCCGTCGGCGTCCACCCCCTGCCGTGCGAGCGTAAGCGGATCGACGGAAATCGGAAACACCTGCTTGACGACGTTATCTCGATAGCCCAAGGCGAAATGGCCCGTTATGTGGTCGGTAATATCGTATTCAAGTCGCGAGGCGATCGTCTTGTCGCGCTGCGTCAGTGTAGTGCCCGGATAGAAGGCGATACGCCCATCGGGCGCGGCGGGAATCTCGGTAATATCGGGACGGAAGCCGATCTGCGAGCGGAAATCATCCACTTCTTCATCCTGGTATATCGCGTCCAGCGACCACCTGAGGCGCGCGCCCCGATAGTCCAGCGCCAGCGCCCCCAGGCCCAGATTCTGCTTGCCATCGTCAATGGACGCTTCGCCGCCGCGCAATACGCCGTTAAAGCGCACGCCCCATGCATTGTTCTCGCCGAAGCGCCGGCTCACATCTACGTGAGCGCCCAGATTGGCCTTGCTGGTATAGGTGGTGGTCAAACGCGTCAGCGGCTCGTCGCGAGCCCGCTTGGTTACCACATTGATGCTGCCGCCCACACTTCCATTGGGCGGAATGCCCCGCATAAGCGTGCCGGGCCCCTTGAGCACTTCGACGCGTTCGATGAATTCCAATGGAAGGCGGTTGGCCGACAGCAAGCCGTATAAACCATTCATTCCCACGTCGCCCGTGCCGACGCTGAATCCGCGGATCTGGAAGTCTTCGCCAAAGCCGCCTGTGGAAGTGGTGGTGCGCACCGAGGCATCGTTGGTGATGATGTCGGCCAACGTGCGCGCCTGTATGTCTTCTATTAGTTCCGAGGTGTAGTTAACCGTGCTGAAAGGCGTGTCCATGACGTTGCCCGCGCCCAGCATTCCCAGACCGCCCCCTTGCGCCACCTGCCCGCCCGCATAAACGGGCTGTAATGGATCGTTGGCCTGGCTACCCTGCACGACGACGGCCGGCAATACTGTCGACGGCGTCGCCGTTTGCGCGAACGCTCCGCCCCCATACGCGAGCAAAAGGCCGGCTGCCAGAGGGCTTAGCAAAGTGGGACGCAGTACAGAACGAGAAGGCATGAAATAGCTCTTATTTGACGTAAAACCGAAGAAGAAGGGGCGCATAGGCTTGGTCGTTGGATATAGGTATAATTTTTAAACCTAAAAATAATAATCGTTCTCAACTACATTATCAACAAAAAACCGGCGATCCAGCCGAACCTTCGCACCCAGGAACCGGCATGGCCTGTAATCCACCCTTCCAGCTTGCCTACGCCCTCAGCGCCACGACACCGCACGAGGCCATGCAACCCGCCGCAGCCGGGATCTAAGCCATGCTGTCCACCGGAGCATTGCGTAACTGGTCTTTCGTGCACAAGTGGACCAGCCTGATCAGCACGGTTTTTCTTTTAATGCTGTGCCTGACCGGCCTGCCCCTGATTTTTGAGCACGAGATCGAACACTGGCTGGCTGAAGACGCGCAGCACACTACGGCCGCCAGCGGCCTGCCCATGGCTGACCTCGACCAGGTCGTATTGGCCGCCCAAGAACAAGCCCCCGGTAAGGAGGTCATGTTCGTCGGCGATATTACCGACGACGGATTCTGGTATGTAAACCTTGCCGACAAGGTAAGCGGCGGCGGCTCACGAACCACCGTGACCGTCGACTACTACACAGGCAAAGTGCTGGGCCCATCCGCCCAGCGCAGTGCCTTCATGGCATTCATGCTGCAGTTGCATACCGACCTGTTTCTGGGGTTGCCCGGCAAGCTGTTCCTTGGGCTGATGGCGTTCCTTTTGCTTGCAGCAATCATATCCGGTGTAGTGCTGTATGCGCCCTTTATGCGGAGACTGCGCTTCGGCGAGATTCGCCGCGATCGTCAGCCGCGTCTTAAATGGCTGGACCTGCACAATCTATTGGGCATCGTAACCCTCGTCTGGGTAGGCACTGTCGGCGCCACCGGCATGATCACCACCTGGGCCGAGTTGATCGTTGGCGCATGGCGCGCCGACCAGATGGCCGAAATGGTGGCTCCGTATGCGGGCCGGCCGCCCGTAACAGAGCCCGGGTCGCTGCAGCAGGCAGTGCGTGCAGCCCAGCAGCTCGAACCCAATATGCAGCTGGGCTTTGTCGCGTACCCCGGCTCCAGCATGGCAAGCCCACATCATTATGCGGTGTTCATGCGTGGCACCGAGCCGCTGACGTCGCGCCTGCTGAAACCCGTACTGGTGGACGCGCGAACATTGCAAGTCACGGACAACCGCCCCCTGCCCTGGTACATGCTTACATTGCTTCTCTCAGAACCGCTTCACTTCGGAGACTATGGCGGCCTGCCCATGAAAATACTCTGGGCAGCGCTGGACATCATTACGATCATCGTACTGGG
This sequence comes from Pusillimonas noertemannii, assembly GCF_003096595.1. Classification (GTDB taxonomy): domain Bacteria; phylum Pseudomonadota; class Gammaproteobacteria; order Burkholderiales; family Burkholderiaceae_B; genus Pusillimonas; species Pusillimonas noertemannii. The sequence goes on from NZ_QEKO01000002.1 coordinate 696,753, forward strand.
TAGCGGCCTGTACCTTTGGCTCGCCCGCGGCCGACAGGCACCCGCCCAGCCCGACCGCGCCATAGCGCCGTCCTCCGCAAACCGGATGTCAGCCAAAGGCGAGAACAAGCGCCCACACAGCGGCATGCGTGATATCTGGCAGGCTCCCACGATCGTGGCGGCGATCACCTTGGTCGGCCTGATTGCGGCCCTCGTGGGCGACGGCTGGAAAGACGCCGTGTCATGGATGGCGCTTAGCGTGCCCGTGGCCTTGATAGCGTGGAAGTGGGGGCGCCGCCAGGCCTAGGCTTCTATTTAGATTTCAACAGCGCATGCAAGGCCAAACCCGCCCCAAAGGCAAGGTAGACATAGGCTAGCGATGGCTTGCCGAGCCGGCGCTCAAAGCCGGGCGTCAGTCGTTCGGGCGTACAGTACAAGTCCACCACGCAGGCCGTGGCCGCAACGCCACCCGCCAGAGTCAAGGCCTCGAACTTGGTGGGCTCGGCCTTGCGACGACTCAACAGAAACTCGTAGCCAAGGGCCCAAAAGATAGAGGCGGCGTGGTGTATGCAGTAGCCGGCCAGACTGTAGCGCAGTGAGCCTTGCTCTTTATGCAGGGCCTTGTCGCCCCACAGCCAGTGGCTTACGGCGTTCACCGGAGCGAACGCGGCGCTGCAGTCGCGCGCGCCACCATGCAATAAGGCGACTGTCGATACAACACTGGCGTAGCTACCCGAAGTGGCGGCGCTCTTGAGCACTCTTACCAATGTTTTCATTTGTGGAATCTCCGGAGGCCCGCGGCCTCTTAGAATAGCAAGAGGCGCTGGCTTTCCTTGTAACGACCTGTTGAACGCATCCGAGGCCGACATGAAGATATTGCTCACCGGAGCGTCGGGCTTTATCGGTAGACATTTGCTCGATGCCCTGCTCGATGCGGGCCATGAGGTGGTCTGTGCTCTGCGCAAAGCGAAAGCCGAGGCAAGGCCGGGCACGTCGCAGTTCATCATTGACTACAACGACGCCAGGCGCGCGCAAGATTGGCTCGCCGAGCTTGACGGCGTGGAGGTCGTCGTGAATGCCGTAGGCATCCTGCGCGAATCGCCAGGGCAAACCTTCGATGCGCTGCATCGAGCCGCACCCACTGCGCTGTTTTCAGCGGCAGCCCAAGCCGGCGTTGGCCACATTGTCCAGATTTCGGCGCTGGGTGCCGATGCGCAAGCGACCTCGCGCTATCATCTAAGCAAGAAGGCGGCCGATGATTTCCTGCTGGCCCTGCCAACACGCAGCACCATCGTGCAGCCTTCGCTGGTGTACGGCCCGGGTGGCGCGAGTGCCGCCCTCTTCGAGCGCTTTGCCAGCATGCCTCTAATTCCCTTGCCCGGTGACGGCAAGCAGCAAGTGCAACCCGTGCATATAGACGATGTGGTCGTCGCATTGCGGCTTATCATCGAGTCGTCCTCTACATCCGACACCCGGATTGCCCTGGTGGGTCCCCAACCGATAACCATGCGAGCCTTCTATGCCGCCTTGCGTCAAGCCATGGGTTTCGTCCGCCCGGCGCGCTTTATCGGCATCCCGATGCTCCTGGTGCGCTGGGCAGCTGCAATCAGCAGTCGCCTGGGAAGAGGTTTCCTGGACGAAGAAACGCTGGGTATGCTGCAAAGGGGCAACACGGGCGATCCCGCGCCGTTGATTTCACTGCTGGGTCATGAACCACGCGAGCCAAGGCATTTCGTTCCACGGCCTTACGCCGATGCCGTGGCCACCCGCGCGCAAATGCGATGGCTGCTGCCAGTGTTGCGATGGTCTATCGCGCTGGTATGGATCATTACCGGCCTGGTCTCACTAGGCCTTTATCCCGTGGAGCAAAGCTACGAGCTACTGGCACGCACCGGCATGCCGCCCTCTGTGCAACCGCTGTTCCTGCATGGCGCCGCGCTATTAGACCTGGCGCTGGGGGTGCTGACCATACTGCCGCGGCGCCCACGCGTTACATGGGTGGCGCAGGCGGTGCTGGTGCTCGCCTACACCGCCATCATTACATTGAAACTTCCCGAGTTCTGGCTGCATCCCTATGGTCCTGTGTTGAAGAACCTACCCTTCTTGGCAGCCCTGTGGGTCATTTACGAACTAGAGGACCGGCCATGGAATACCTGATCGTGAAATGGCTTCATGTGCTGGGTTCCACATTGTTGTTTGGCACCGGCATAGGCAGCGCCTTCTATCTGCTGCTTGCCAGCCTGTCCAAAGACACGGCTGTTGTGGCGAAAGTATCGGCTTATGTGGTCATCGCTGATTACCTATTCACCGCCACGACAGCGCTCGCCCAGCCGCTGACGGGGTTCTGGCTGGTTCACCTGGCGGGCTTTCCGCTATCGGCGGCGTGGCTGTATTACTCCATATTTCTGTATGGGATCGCCATTGCTTGCTGGTTGCCTGTGGTGGGCATACAGGTACATCTACGCAATCTGGCCCGAGATGCCGCACAACAGCAAGTCGCGCTGCCCCGGGCCTACTGGTACTGGTTCCGCATTTGGATCGCGTTAGGCGTTCCCGCATTTTTTGCATTCGTCGCCATCTTCTATCTTATGGTTTTCAAGCCGGCCGCTTTCAGTTGACCCCCGGCTGCGCAACGGGCCGCTCATCGCGTCAACCCGGCTACAAAGCGCCCGGTTCGCCACCAACGTAGCGCGCCCGCGGACGCAGCATGAACCCTTGCGTTCGCTGCTCCAGCGCGTGTGCCATCCAGCCGACTGATCGGCTGAGTATCCACAAGACCGAAGCACCGTCTCGGGGCATTCCCACTGACCTGGCGAGTATGACCAGCGCCACAGCTATTCCGGGCAGAACCGAGCTCTCGGCCTTGGCCTGTGCCAGGAACTCGAGCAGCATGGGAACCTTGGGGTCCATGGGCTTAAGCTTCGAAGCAAGCCTCAACAGATATTCAGCGCGAGGGTCTCCCTTCGGGTACAAGGGATGGTTGAAGCCGAATAGCGATGTTCCCCGTTGCGCGGCAAAGCGCTGCATCTCGCTCCAGTTACGCCTGGAGAGCGGTTCAAACAGCCGCTCATCCACGGCAGTTGTAGCAGCGACGGTAGAAGATCCGGCGTGTACACACAAGGCTGCAGCGACGCAAGAAAACAAGTCGCTATTGGTAGAGGCTGCGATGCGCGACGCGAATGAGGCGCTTGCCAGTTCATGGTCGGCCAATAAAACCAGCGCCTGATTGACCGCAGATCTATTGTCCTCTGTCGGCTCGCACGCCGCGGCCCGCAATACCTGGACAGCAATAGGCTCATTCGCTCGGCGGTGCACAAATCGCTTGGCGGGAGAAAAATAGCCAAGGCAGCCGGCCAGAGTCTGGATAATCAGCCGCTCGGCCTGGACACGATTTCCCGCAAGTTCCCGAGCGCCGCCTCCGCTCATGCCGAGAGCCAATATCGCCCTGGCCAGGACTTTGCTGACATCGTCCGATTCAACGCCCTTCATGCCCAAGGCCAATGCCTTTTGGCAGTAAGCGGGGGTTTCGAGCTCTGGCCATGCCTCGATGCCCGGCTGCCATACGCCCGCCAGCAGCAAATGGACGACAGTCTCGAATGAGATGCCGGAATCCGCGAGCTCGCTCGCCTTGCGATTGCGATAGAAAGGCCCGGTAGAGTCGATATATGTGATGTTTGTATTAACTACGGGCTCGCCCCAACGCAAGGCCCGGGAGGCAGTCTCGGCCTTTACCGGCGGCCCTGGATGCCGGGCCTTGAGCCGCTCAACGTCCTCACGCAGGTACATGCTTCGGCGCCGTGCATGATCTTTGGCTCTGCGCAGCAAGCCTCGGCTTACATATGCATAGAGCGTGGCTGGTTTTACTCCCAGGGCCCGAGCCGCCTCGTCGCGCGTCAAATAATCAGGGTTTTCCATGTCTGTTGATTAATTCAATCAATATTGATCAGGAATTCCACACACTATAAAGTGACTTCACGATCTCGAGAAGATTCCCCTTGAGACACTCACCATGCAGCGCGCAGGCGCTCGCAATGCCGGAGAACCGAGCATGAATGAACCCACCGATTCCACTTCCCGGCCGGCGGTCAAAGACGCTGCTTCCATCACTTGGCACACGGACGATATCGACTGGACACCGCTCACTGGCCTATTCATCCAGAAAGCCGGCTATAAAACCGTTGTGCCACCCGAATTCAGCAATGGCGCCTACAGTATTGAACTGACGACTGTCGGCGCGGGCGGGTCCTCTCCAACGCACAAAGAGCCTTGGGCGCATGTGTTCTACGTACTGTCCGGCCATGGCGAAGTAACGGTCGAAGACGAGGTGCAGGAGGTCAGGGCTGGGTCGGTAAGCCCGATTTCCGCCGGCCAGGCGCACTCCTTTCGAAACATCGGCGACCAGGCTCTGGAAATGCTCGTTATTTATCATCCGCCTCGCAAACGCAAGGCAACGCCGTAATCCAAGCCGGCAAACTCTCCGATAAGCCGAGACATCGGATTGAAGTCCTAAAGAAGCCGCGCGCCTCAGGGCTTCACGAACTTCAGTGTCATGCGGTCGCTCTCGCCGATTGCCTCGTAACGTGCGCGGTCTTTGTCTTTGTTGCGATACGTGGGCGGCAGGGCCCATACGCCGTTGGGGTGGTCGGCGGTGTCTTTGGGGTTGGCATTGATCTCGGATTTTGCCGCCAGCTTGAAGCCGACGCTTTCCGCCATCTCGATCACATACGACTCATGCATGTAGCCGGAGCTGGCGGTTGCGTCTTGCTTCATGTTTTCGGGAAGGCGGTGCTCGACCACCCCGAAAACGCCCCCGGGCTTCAGGGTGTCGTACACGCTCTGGAACACCCGCTTCATATTGTCGTCGCCATAAGACAGCCAATTGTGCAAGTTGCGGAAGGTAAGCACCAGATCGGCGCTGCCGGGCGGTGCGTAGCTGAGATTGCTGGGCGGTTCGAAGACCGTAAGCTGCACCTTGCCGAAGCGGGTGGGGTCTGCCGCCAGTTTCTTCTTGAAGTTCGCGGTATAGCCCCGACGGTATTCCTTGGGCGAGTCTTCGCCGTAGGCGGCCGCAATATAGCGGCCTGCGTCGCGTAGATAGGGAGCCAGAATTTCCGTATACCAACCGCCACCAGGGCTAAGTTCGACAACGGTCATATTGGGCTGTATGCCAAAGAACGATAGCGTCCCGTAGGGATGGCGGGCGGCATCGCGCTGCACGTAGGCCGGTGTGCGCTGATCGCTGGCTATGGCTGCTTTAAGGGCATCATCGGCGGCGGGGGCGGCGGCATGGGCGATGGAAGCCATACCAAGGGCAATTACGGCGGCAAGGGCTTGTCTCATTGTGTAGTTCTCGTAGAGTTTAAGCGTGGCCGGCCGTGTTTCCAGCTTGCGCCCGGTGGCTGCATTGCCACAACGGGCCAAGCATGGCCAGCGTTTGGAAAACGCCAGCATACAACGTATTGGCAAGGTCTTCGATCAGGCTCCGGCCACAGACGGCGAGGCCGGCCTTAGCAACGAAGCATGCTGTTCGGCAAGCGACACCTCGGCAAACCGAACTCCATCCCGCTCGCCGGACGGATAGCGCTTGAAAAGCTCGATGTCGTGGCCGGGCACCAGTCGCGAAAGGTCATCACCCGCAACGCTCTTCATTTTCTGGAACTCGCGAAGCATGTTCCAAGGATTGCCCTGCGTATAGCCGGGCGGCCACATGCGATGCACGTTCTCAAACGTATAACAGCAATCGCCCGCAACGACATAGCGCCCGCGAGCCGACGCGATTTCCACCCATTGGCTGCCAAAGGTATGCGTGTCTTGCGCAAGCCTGCACGTAACGCCCGGGGCAACTTCGGCGTCGCCCTCCAGGAACTCGACGCGGCCTGCGCCGATGGCACGCTCCAGCAGGTCGAAGTCGTTGAGGTTCAATGAGGAGAAGGCCCAGTCGGCCTTGCTTACCTTGCTGGTGTCGTGCTGGCCAATCACCTGCTTCCACGCATCGTACTCGTAGCGCTGGAGATAGATTCTTGCATTCGGGAAATTGTGGAAGTTGCCCGCATGGTCGAAATGCATGTGGGTCAGCACTATCTTGTCGATGCTTTCGGGGGCAAAGCCAAAGCGCTCCAGTAGTTGGTCGCTTCGAACGAAGTTGGCGAAACCGGCGCCTGTCATGGAGCCGGCGGACTCGAACCCGGTATCGATAAGAATGGTCTCGCCATCGGTCGAGCGCAGCAAGGTGATGAGCATCGGCGTGTCGACCTTGCCCTGGTTGCTGTGAATGGGCGAACCGCTCAGGAAGTCATAGGGTAAGTTGCCCACCGCGTAGCAAAAACTCCAGATGCTCCAGTCTGTCATGTGTGTACTCCTTACCTGTGATGCGAGCCAGTCGTGCCTGATGCCGACCGCGTTTTTCAAAGCCTGGGATCCTTCACTTTCTCTATCGTGTCGAACTCTATGTTGTAGAGCTCGCCGTCGACTTTTTCGGTGCGGCGCAGATAGACGTCCTGCACGATGTCACGAGTTTCGGGGTCGATGCTGACGGGGCCGCGCGGGCTCATCCACTCCATGCCCTTCATGGCCTCGACAAGCTGTTCGCCCGTGGCATCCGGGCCCGCTTTCTCGAGCGCGGCATAAATCACATGTATGCCGTCGTATGCGCCCACCGACATGAAGTTGGGGCGCATCGTGTTGTCCACGAATGCCTCGAAATCCTTCACGTAAGCCTTGTTCTCGGGCGAGTCGTGCGCGGCCGAGTAATGCCCCGAGGTAACCGTGCCAAGCGCTTCGTCGCCTATCGTGGGCATGAAGTAGTCATCAAGCAGGCCGCCCGTGGACATGAGCTGTATGCCGGCATCGCGCAGCCCGCGTTCCACAAACTGCTTCATCAGGGTAACGCCCGGCCCCGGCGGCAGGAACACGAACAGCCCGTCAGGCTTCAGGTCTTTTACGCGCTGCATGAACGGCGAGAAATCCGGCCCCACCAGCGGCACGCGTATCGATTCCAGCACCTTGCCGCCGCCTTCGGTATAGCGTTTTACAAAGACTTTTTCAGAATCGAGGCCCGGACCGTAGTCGGAAACCAGCGTCACCACGGTCTTGATATCGGCCTTGGGGTCTTTGGCGGCCCAATCGGCGATAGGCAGGGTGACCTGCGCTTCCGTCATCGACGTGCGAACAATGTAGGGCGACTTTTCAACTACCGACGACGTGCTGGCCGACATGACGACCATCGGCACCTTGGCCTGCGTGGCAATGGGGGCAGTGGCAAAGGCCAGCGGCGTAAGCCCGAAGCCCGCCAGCGCGCTGACACCTTCCTTGACGACAAGTTCTTGCGCCAGGCGCTTGGTGAGTTCGGGCTGGACTCCCCCGTCGTCCTTGACGATCAGCTGTATCTCGCGGCCGCCAACGGTGTTGCCGTGCTGCTTCATATAGAGTCTTGCCCCCGCTTCCATCTGCTTGCCGAACGAAGCAAAGGGCCCCGTCAGGGGAATGATGAGACCGATCTTGAAGGGCTCCGCCGCATGAGCCGCGGCCGCCATGGCCATGCACCCCAGCACGGCCAGGGTTCTAAGTATGGTTTTCACTGTATGTCTCCAGTTGATTGGGCCGACGCCAACGCTCGCCTGCGTAGATAGGTACCCGTGTGTGTTTTTAGCTGGGGCTTCTGGCGGCCCCTCTGGTCGAAACCCGAGTTATGAGTCGACATTTTATATTTACATCGATTTTTTTTACAACTTTCGATTTAAACAAATAATATCGATTTACTCAAGCGCTGATAAGAACTGCCCACCATCTCAACCCAATGGTGTCGCACCCACTTCATATCGAGGCCGTCCCGCTACGCAAACAGGCTCAGCGCGCGCAGGCGTCGCTGCCGGGCCGCAAGGGCCCTTCGAGGATTTGGAGTTTGAATACCGAGGGGCGGCAAGGCATTAGTGCAAGCTGCCGAGCAGGTACCGCAGGATCACACGCGGTAACGCTTTGAGGCCGTGGGTTTTATTGTTGTGCGGCGACCTGTCAGGACCAGCCGACCACCGTTCATACACCAGACAGCGCGTGGATTTCCGACACGTCCTGCATGATGAGCCAGGCTTGCACCGCCACGCACGCCATGAGCCTTATCCGGTCTGCCCCGCCGACGAATCTTCAAGCTGCCACGTGGCCATCGCCACTTCAGCCGCAGCCATGTCGGCCACATGGGCCAGCTTATGAGATTCGCCCAGCACCTTTTTTGCATAGTTGCGGGAATTGCCGGAATATTTGGCCAGGGCCTTTGACAAATCGCCCCCCACGGATTCCAGATACTCTTCGAGTATGTCGGCGCCCACACGAACATTCACGGCTGGGTCAAACAACGACTCGGACGCCTTGAGCTTCTCGCGGTGCCAGCGACGCACCACCTGCATCAGCCCTTGCGCGCCATACCTGTTTTGCACCTTGGGGCGGAAAGTGCTTTCTTTGTGCATGATGGCGATCAGCAGTTCGGGGGTAAGCCCCACGCGCCGGCTGGCTTCGGCCCATGCAAGCTGCACGTATTTCTGCACCGTCTCCGGCGGCTTGCGCAACTTTTCGGCAAGGTACTCGACCTGCGCCCGCATGCGGGCCTCGTCCACCATGGACTCCATGTCCTGCACGCTTTCCAGGTCGATGTCCGACGCGGCCTCCTGCTGCTGGAGGGATTCAAGTACGGTAAGCTGATTGAACGCCATGGCCGCCGGGTCGCTTTCGGGCTCGCTGGCCCAGGCGCTGGGGATGGCAATTGAGCTGCCTGCAAGACAAAGCGCGACAGCAAATGCAGAGGTTCGGCGGGAAGTTAATCGATAAAGCGATTCAACGCGGTTCAGTAAGGTTTTCTTGTCAGTCATCGGCCCTGTACCCACAACCACCTGCACTCGCAGGAATAGCCTCCCGAGTGATCAGGCCGCTTGGTTATTGGGTTTAGTACGTTGGAGTGCCGGGCGCGGTGCTGCGTGTCACCAAGCACGTATCAGAGGTGTATTCAGCAAAACAGCGCCTGAAGCGCCGTTTTTTTCCTTCGGAATCATAGCATTGTAAACGTTACAGCCCTGCTAGGGGCTGTAAGCAGGCATGACATTCCTAGCCTGCCCGGACTTCTGAAGCACAAACACATTGACCAAAATCAACACTCTTCACGCTCGCTTGGTTACTATTTTTCTTAGGTCCATTGTTGTTCAACTTAACCCTGAGAGGCTGAAATGACAATCGAGAAAGCCATGAGCACCAAGGTTGTAACCATCGAGGCGGGCGATACCCTGCTGCATGCCACGCGCACGATGAAAGACAACAAAATCAAGCATTTGCCGGTGGTCGACCGTGCGGGCAGCCTGGTGGGTATCGTCACCGACCGCGACCTGAAGCGGGCCTCGGCCTCTGACGCCACCACGCTGGAAGTGCACGAGCTGCTCTATCTGTTGGATAAGGTCACCATCGACACGATCATGCGAAAAAATGTGGTCACCATCGACAAAGGCACCGCCCTGAAGCAAGCCGCGCAGATGATGGTCGAAAAAGGCATCGGGTGCCTGCCGGTAATGGATGGCAAGCAGTTGGCCGGCATCGTTACCCGCACCGATGTGCTGCGGTATTTTGCCGGCCTTGACGGCTGACAGCTGCCCTTCCTCATTACATTCACAAGCGGCGTGGTGTCCCTTGGCGCATGGGGGACACCTCCCGCACAGGCATGCGCTTGGACGAAATTCGTACGCAGCCTTGTGAGCTCTTGTTCAATCCACTTGCAATTCCATTTCACCGGCTTTCAAAATTCCGCCGCGCCTCCCCGATCTGTTTCGGATGGTTTCTCCCCTCATCACAGCGGCCGCATTCGGCATTAGGATGAAGCTATGCCAGACCGCCCGCATGGGCAACGGGAGACAGCTATGTCCTTCACTTTATTCAGCCGGCCCGCCTCGCCGGGCCGAAACCGGTATTCAAGATGGATGCGCAGCGCCGTGGTGCTGGGCCTGGCCCTTACGGTTTCAGCCTGTGCGTACGATTCACCGCACTACAGATCGTATGGCGGACACAGCAGCTATCATCACGGCTACTACAGTCCGGGCCCCGTTTACCGCGGCCACTACTCCCCCCGTCCCGACTGGCGCGCGCAAGCCCGTCACCGCCAGGCGCAGCAGCGCCGCCATGCGGAAATACGCCGGCATCATTTCGAATCACACAAGCGGGTTGAGCGGCAGCGCTTTCATGAGGCTCATAAGCATCGCAACGCACAGCGAGGGAAGCCGCGCGCCCATGACCATCGAGGCAGGGCTGCGGGGCCGCGACATCAGCATCGGCAGCAACATCAGCGACATAGATAGGCAGCCGACGGCCCACCGAATTCGGGCGGGGCACTCGGCTCTGACGAGCACTTGCTTCAGATTAGCGAAGCAAAAGCCCGCATAGAAATGCCACGTCTTCTTCCGACGCCGTTTCTCCGCTATTCAGGTGATAGTTCAAGGCGTATCCATCGAACGCCATCAACAAGAACTTTGCCGCGGCGTGATGTTGCTGGTGTGCCAGGGCGGGCAGGCACACGGACAGCATGGAAACCAAGCCTTGCTCAACGGTGACACGAAGGCTTGAACTGTATTTTTCTTTGTTTCCGGGAGCCGATAGCGCTTCGATCAGGCTGTTGCAAAAGCCATTGTCGGCTGCGGGCAAGTCGCGCCATATTGCCATGACGAGCTTGCGCAGCTTGTCTTCATGCGTACGGCATTGTTCGAGCTCATTGCGCAACTCATCCAGCCTCTCTGCAAACCATTGCTCATACACGCGGTTCAGCAACTCCAGCTTCGAACCGAAGTACACATATATGTTGGCGGGCGATACGCCTGCGGCCTTGGCGACCTGTGGAATGCGTGTTCCGGCGTAGCCGTGCTGCATGAACAAATCTCGCGCGGCTGAAACTATGGCTTGCTCTACCTCGACCTTTCTTATCTGAACCACTTTTAGTTCCTGGGAAGTATTGGGTGGCGCCTGAACCAACTGCCCTCCCGGGGGCAGATTGACCATCACATCACCAAGCCTGCCAAGGGGCGCCCCGGCGCCGGGACGATACGTTAGACCCGTTCAGGGAAAACCACAATATACGCCGTCAGGCGGCTCTATCTATTATTCCACAAAACCGAACGCTGTTCGTTATTATCAAGAGACAACCCTCTTCCGGCTCTTTCAGAGCGCCACCTTGGCTTAAACCGTCACTTCATTCAAGAGGCAAACCATCATGATGCCTTCGGACATCCGCACCCGCTCCACCAATCCCGCCCTGCTGCCCGGGCTGTTCAGGAAACAATTCGAGCTTTGCCGAATCAAGCCCGGCGACACCATCGCCATCGTCAGCGATCTGGGCACCCGAACCGAGTACATCGAAGCGGCCTTTGCCGCCACCGACATGCTCGGCGCCGATATCTACGAGATGCGCGTCAACGCCATACCGGGATGGACCAACGTGGGCACGCCCACCATCGGACAGTGCAAGGGCACGCTCGAAGCGCTGAAGGCCTGCGACATGATCCTGATCTTCCATGTGCCGCTCTTTGCAAGCTGGCTGCGCGAAGTCATGAATGCGGGCGTGCGCGTGCAGATGATCATCGACGCGCCCGACGACCTGTATGCCCTGCAAGCCCCCAAGGGCCTGAAGGAAGCCGTCATGCACGCGCACCGGGTATACGAGCAGGCCAGGCAGGTGCGCGTAACCAGCAAGGCCGGCACCGACCTGAGCTACTCCTGCGGTGAATATCCGGTAATGAGCCAATACGGCTTTGCCGACGAGCCGGGCCGCTTCGATCATTGGGGCGTTGGCCTGATCCACACCTTTCCGAATGAAGGCAGCGCCTCGGGTCGGGTTATCGTGCAGCCGGGCGACGTGGTGATTCTGCCCTATTGCCGCTATGTGCAGGACCATATCGAGATCGAGGTGCGCGACGGCCACATCCAGAGCATCGAAGGCGGGCTGGACGCTGCGCTGATGCGCGAGTGGCTGGCCGACGGCAAGACGCACGAGGACGACAAAGACCCCTATGCGCTGTCTCACCTGGGCTGGGGCCTGAACCCACAGTGTCGCTGGGACTCCATTGCGCTGTATGGCGATGGACCAGAGCGCAGCCGTGCCGCTTCACGCTGCTTCCCGGGCAATTTCCTGTTCTCTACCGGCCCCAATACCCAGGGCGGCGGCAAGCGCACGACCCGCGGCCACTATGACCTGCCTATGCGTGAATGCACCATTGAACTTGATGGCAAGCGCGTGGTGGAAGAAGGACGCCTGATCGATCCGAAAATGATCGTGCCGCGTGAGGTGCGCTAAGCATGCGCATAGATCAATACCCCCCGCAAGAGCCCATGTCGGAAAACATGCAGGCTTACCACGACCACCTCATGCGCCAGGCCGACGAAAGCCGTGCTCACGAAGCGCAGTATGGCGACGATCCTTACCAAAGCATCATGGTGTTTCCGGCCGAGAAGCCCAACGGCACCGTACTGATGTATCTGCATGGCGGCGGTTGGACGAACGGCTATAAAGAGTGGATGGCCTTCATGGCGCCGGCGCTCAACGCGTTGGGCATCACCTATGCCACGGCGGGCTATCGCCTGGCGCCCCGCCATGTGTTCCCAGCCGGCCTGCAAGATTGCGGAGAGGCCCTGAAATGGCTGGCGGCGAATGTGAAGCAGTTCGGCGGCGACCCCGACATGATGTTCGTTGGCGGCCATTCGGCGGGCGGACACTATGCAGCCCTGCTGGCCACCGCCGACTCCCTGCCTGACGGCACCGACGTACGCCCCCTGATACGCGGCAGCGCGCCGGTCTCGGGCAGTTTTTACTTCGGTGAAGAATCCGGTATGGCTGTGCGCCCACGCTTTCTGGGCGCCCCGGAGTCCGGCAACGAAGTCCACGCGTCCCCGCTGCGCCGTCTGTCGGGGCCAACCTGCCCTTTCCTTCTAACCTGGGGCGAGAAAGACTTTCCCCACCTTATTGTCCAAGCACAACAAATGTCCGACGCGCTGCAGCGACAAGGCACGCGCGTCGATACCCTGGTCCTGCCTCGGCACAATCATTTCACGGCCAGCCATGCGGCCGGTGAGGTGGACGGATTGTGGCCGGATCGTCTCAGCAAGTGGATGCAGTCAATCGTCAACTAAGCGCTTTATAAAAACGAGGAGCACAAGATGATTACACGACGCCATTTCATGACCGCCGCGGCGGCATGCCTGGTTTCCATTGGTCTACACATGCCGCTGCATGCACAAGAATCCCCCGTGCGCATCGGCTATTCCATATCCAAGACAGGGCCTTTCGCGGCCGCAGCGCAAGAACAGCTTGCGGTCTATCAAATGTGGAAGGACGAAGTCAACGCAAAGGGCGGCATGAATGTAGCCGGCACCAAACGCCCGATTGAACTGGTGGAGTACGACAACCAATCCAAGCCCGAACAATCGATACGCATCTACGAAAAACTGATCACCGACGACAAGGTCGACCTGTTGCTGGCGCCATGGGGCACGCCATTCCAGATCGCGCTGGCCCCGGTACTGGAGAAGTACAAGTTTCCGGTTGTGGGCAATACGGGGGCGTCCGTCGCTGTCCGGCAAGTAAAGCCGGGCTATATCTGGTTCCCAACCTCGGCGATTCCCGATCGCATGGCGGTGGAGCTGACCGCCATGCTTAAAGAAAACGGGGTGAAGACAGCTGCCGTGATCTCCAACATCTTGCCGTTTACCAAAGAAATCAAGAACTTTACCGAGCCTGAACTTGAGAAAGCCGGGATCAAGGTGGTCTACAGCACCGAGTATCCGCCCAGCATCAAGGACATGACCTCCATGGTCACGCAAATTCGCGATGCCAAGCCCGATGCGGTGCTGGTGCTCTCTTATCCCGCCGACTCAGTGCTGTACCAGAAGCAGGCCAACGAAATCGGCATTAAAAGCCCCTTCCAGTTCGTGGCGGTCGGCCCTTCCACCTCGGCGTTCCGCGACGCCACCGGCCAGGCCTCCGAGGGGGTCGTCACCATCGGCCATTGGTCGCCCGAGCACGCCGAGTGGCCCAATGCCCGCGCCTTTCGCGATAATTTCGTAGAGCGTTACAAGCATGAGCCCGACTACTTGAACGCCGCCCTTACCTACCTTTCGCTGGAAATCCTCGAGCAGGCGGTGGCCAAGGCCGGACTCGACAAAGAGAAGCTGCGCGAGACGATCTCGAGCGACACGTTCTCGACCATCAACGGAGACATCCGCTTCGAAGGCGTGGAAAACGTCATCACACCTACCGCCTTCCTGCAGATTCAAGACGGCAAGCTGCAGATCGTCTGGCCCGACTCGATCGCGACCAGTAAGTTCCGGCCCAAGTCAGGCGGGTAAATCGATGATGCCCCGTAGCGCGCCGCCAGGAGTACATACGTGAACCCCCTTGATATCCTGCTCTCCGGCCAGTTGCTGTTCGCCGCACTGCTGACCGGGGCCCTCTATGCCATCGTGGCCGTGGGCTTGAACATGGTCTATGGCACCATGCGCCTGCTCAATGTGGCGCATGGCGACATCGTAATGATAGGCGCCTATGCCGCCTATTGGCTGTTCACAGCGGCCGGAGTCTCACCGCTGTGGTCGCTGTTCGTGGTGGCGGGGGGCTGCGCGCTGCTGGGCATGGGCTTGTACAAGGTGCTGCTTCGCCGGGTGATGGCCAGGCCGGCAAGCACCGCCCAGCTCGAAGCCAACTCTTTATTGCTGTTCTTCGGCCTGTCGCTGTTGATCCAGAACGCCATGGTGACGCTGCAAACCGCAACCCCGCGCGCATATACCTATTTTGATCAGGTCTATCGGGTCGGCGCTTTGGCGATGACGGGCAATCGCCTGTTGTCTCTGCTGGTCGCGTTGGCGGTCTGCGCGGCCATCGCCCTGTTTCTTCAGCGCAGCATTTTCGGCTTGGCACTGCGCGCCGTCATCGAACGTTCCGACGCCGCCCGCATCGTTGGAGTCAACGTCGAACGCGTCCATCTCATCAGCTTGGCGCTGGGCTTTGGCGCAGCGGGCGTCGCCGGCGTACTGATCAGCATGATGGAGCAGTTCTCTCCTTTCATTGGCTTTCCCATGACCATCGCCGCCTTCATCGTCATCATTCTGGGAGGGCTGGGAAATATCTCCGCGGGCTTCGCCGCCGCCATGCTGCTGGGCGCAATCGAAGTCTACGGCGTGGCGCTTACCTCGCCCAACATGCGGTCCGTGCTGCTTTATGGCGTATTCGTCCTGGCCTTGATTCTGTTGCCCAAGGGCCTGTTCCCGAGAAGGTTCAAAAAATGAAAAACAAGAAGCTGAGCGGCGCGCTTCTGTGGCCCGTGTTGCTGATTCTCTTTCTTGGCCTGCCTTTCAGCGGCCACGATTATTTCATCGGCATCGGCCTGTCCTTCCTCATGTGGCTGGCCCTGGCGCAAAGCTGGTCTGTGCTGTCCAACATGACCGGCTACATTTCGCTGGGCCACGTCGTCTTCTATGGCCTGGGCAGCTATATCGTGGTGGTGACCTGGCAGCAGGTGCCGCTCTGGATGTCCATCACCGCCGGGGGCCTGGCCAGCGCGCTGTTCGCCGCCCTGATCGGAATGCCGGTCTTGCGCGTGCGCGGCCCGTACTTCGTGATTCTTACTTTCGGCCTGGCTGAACTGGTCAAATATGCATTGCTGGCGCTTGAAGCCCACATGGGCATATCCAGCCGCCTCTTGTTCGGAGCGCCCGACATCGTCACCATCTACTGGATGATACTGGCCCTGGCTGTAGCTTCGACCATACTGCTCGAAGCCGTGCACCGCTCGCGCTTCGGCCACGGCCTGCGCTCGCTGCGCGAAGACGAACAGGCAGCCGAGACATTGGGGGTGCCCGTCACTCGCTTCAAACTCTATGCCTACGTGCTGTCGGCCTTCATCCCCGGCATGGTCGGCGGCGTGATGGCCTTGCGTTCCACTTACTTCGAAGCCGGCCAGGCTTTCGACCCCCTGATCTCCATCAACATCATCGTCATGGCCATCATAGGCGGGGGCGACAATGCGCGCGGGCCGCTCATCGGCGTCGCCTTCCTCGTGCTGCTTTCCGAATGGCTGTGGGTCGAGGCGCCGCAGTTCTACCTGATCGTGCTGGGCCTGCTGATGCTGGTGTTCGTGGTCCTGCTGCCGAACGGCTTGCTGGGGCTGCATGAGGCCCGCCAACGAACACGCCAACGGAGCGCCACATGAACCATTTGTCACTGCGGGGCGTAAGCAAGAACTTCGGCGGGGTCCAGGCGCTTAGCAACGTGTCGTTCGACGTTCGGCCGGGCGAGATCGTCGGGCTGATGGGAGCCAACGGCGCCGGCAAAACGACGCTGTTCAACCTGATCACCGGCCACATCCCGGCATCCGGCGGCCAGATCCTGCTGCGCGGCCAGCCGTTGGCGGGGCTTCGTCCCGACCAGATCTGCCGCCTGGGCGTCGGGCGCACCTTTCAGATCGTCAAGCCCTTTCCGCGGCTGACGGTTGCCGACAACCTGCTTACGGCGGCCCTGTTCGGCCGCATCGGCCTGCGCGACCGCAAACAGGCCATGGAACATTGCGCGGGCATTCTGGAAGACCTGGCCCTGGCGCACTGCGCCGACATGCCGGCCTCCGAGTTGACCCTGTCGGGACAAAAGCGCCTTGAACTGGCACGCGCCCTATGCGGCGGATCAGACCTGATCCTGCTGGATGAAGTCATGGCGGGGCTGACGCCGCCTGAAGTACAGGACATGCTCGACGTCATCGCCCGGCTGCAAAGCTCGCGCAACCTGACCATCGTCATTATCGAGCATGTCATGCGCGCCCTGATGACCTTGTCCGACCGCATTGTAGTGCTGCACCTGGGCGAAGTACTGCTCAGCGGCACCCCTGACGACATTGCCTCCGACCCCCGGGTACACGACGTTTATTTCGGAGCAGAACAATGACCCGCAACGTCCTTTCGATCGAACAGGCCGCGACCGGCTATGGAAAAATGGAAATCGTGCACGGCGTTTCCATTGAAGTGCGCGAAGGCGGCGTTACAGCCCTGGTTGGCGGAAACGGCGCCGGCAAGACCACCTTGATGCTGATGCTGGCCGGGCTGCTGCCCGTGACGGCGGGACGGCTGCGCCTGGACGGCGCCGACATTACCCAGACACGCAGTGACGAACGCGTCGAGGCGGGCATCGCCCTGGTTCCCGAGGGCAGGAAGATTTTTCCCAACCTGACCGTTCACGAGAACCTGCGCCTGGGCGCGGTCACGGCTCGAGCCCGTCATAACTGGCAAGAGAGGCTCGCCGAGATGCACACACTCTTCCCGCGCTTGCAAGAACGCCGCAACCAGGCGGCCGGCACGCTATCGGGCGGCGAACAGCAGATGCTGGCCATCGCGCGCGGGCTGATGTCCCGGCCCCGTGTCCTGCTGCTGGACGAACCCACCCTGGGGCTGGCCCCCATCATGGCCAGGCACGTATTCGACACCATACGCGAGCTCAACCGTTCGGGCCTGACCATTTTGCTGGCCGAGCAAGACACCCGTAGCACGCTCAAGGTAGCCGACTTCGCCCACGTAATCGAGAACGGACACGTTGCGTTGTCTGGGCCCAGCCAGCAGCTCGCCGACAACCCGCGCATCCGGCAGGCCTACCTGGGCCTATAGGGCTTGCTTTAAGCGTCTATTCCGGCATCCATCGGCCTGAACTTGCTGAGCCGCTCGTCGTTACACTAAGATGGTGAACTCAATGTACGGGTGACTCATGTCAGAAGAACTCTCGCTCGTCGATTCAAACCATTCAGTTTCGACGCAAGGCAGAACGCAAGCCGCTAAACCCCGCGGCATCCAGTCGATTCTCATCGGCTTCCATATTTTGGACCGCCTGGCCGAATCGCCGACGCCGCTCGGGCTGAAGCATTTGGCCGAGGCCAGCAACATGCCCGCCAGCAAGCTGCGCTTTTACTTGGTCAGCTTCCTGGAGCTGGGCCTCGTTACCCAAGAGGCGCCCAGCGGCCGCTACAGCCTGGGGCCCACGGCGTTGCGCCTGGGGCTGGCCGCCCTTGAAAAATTCGACATCATCAATCTTGCGCGCAGCGAAATGCGGCAACTCGCCGACCAGCTGGGCTTTTCGGTGTTCCTGGCTGTGTGGGGCACACATGGGCCCACCATCATCGACCGCGTCGACGGACGCAACCGCACCGTGCTGGAAATCCGGGTGGGCACGGCCCTGCCCTTGCAGACTTCTGCCATGGGGCGCGCCTATGCGGCCTTCCTGCCCAAGGCGGTCATTTCACCGCTTCTGCGCACCGAACGCCGCCAGGGTCTTGTGGTGGACGACTTTCCCATGCAGGGCACGGCGCAGGGCGAAGAGATCCGGGCAACCCGGTTGTCAGTCTCGTCCGGCAGGCTGTTGGCGGGGTTTACCGCCATTGCCTCGCCGGTGCTCGACAGGGCCGGCACCCCCGTGGCCATGCTGTCTGTCGTCGGGCAGGTGGGCCCCCTGAAGGATACGCACGAAGACACCCCGGCGCACGCCCTGCTTGAATTGACCAAGCGGCTAAGCCTGCAGCTGGGGTGGTCTGAAAAAGAGCGCTGAAATGACCGGGTGGGCTACCGTTCCGCCCTGCTACACCTCTTCGAGCAGCGCAAACGAATGTTCGGGCACCAATTTAGGCGGGGCCACAACATGCGCCGGGTTCTCTTCTTCGTCCTTTAACCGCTGCTCAAGCAGGCGGCGAGCCTGTATGGGCGCTTGATCGAGCTTGATGGCAACCGTCGGCACCTCTGTCTTGCGCTCTTGCATTTGCTTCTGCTGGATTTCAAGAATGGCTTTGTCTTGGTCGAAGGTCGCAGCAATCGCCTTTTGCACCGATTCCGTCATGGCCTCGTCCTCAATCTTGTAATTGCGAACAAATGCCCAGAAGTAGTGGGTGCTGGTCTCTGTCTCGGGGGTCAGCAGATGCAATACGTGGCCGATCAATGCCCCCGAACGATCTTGCTCGACCGGGTGGAAGCCCACGATGGTCAGGTTGATGGCTGGCACCAGGTTGATGGCGGACTGCCATCGATTGATGACGCATTCGCCCCCTAAAGACATGGCAAAAAATGGCGGCGCCTCTATATCGGGCATTTCCCGGTGTGCCCGCGTCAAACAGCCGGCCTCGACCGTAACGTTGACCGCATAGTTGGCAATGGACTCTTCCTCGTCATTGCCGATGGTGTCTTCGTGCACATAGGTTTCATGGCTAAGGTCGAGCAGGTTGTCGTTAAGCAGGCGGAAGTTGGCGCCGATGTTGTGGTAGCCCCGCGAAGCGGCCCACTCGAGGCTGTTGTTCCAGTGGAGATCAGGAATCAGTTCGGGGTCTGCAAGCGTTTCATCGCCCAGCCATATCCACGCCAGGCCATGGCGCAGCTCAAGCGGGTATGTCTTGACCCTGGCGGCGGCCGGGATGCCGGACTGCCCCGGAACGTGCGTGCATTCGCCCTGCGCGGAAAAACACATGCCGTGATAGCCGCAACGAATTTCATCGCCCACCCGCTTGCCCTGCGATAAAGGCAGCAGGCGATGCGGGCAGGCATCGTCCATGGCACAGAGCTGCCCCGCCGAGGTACGGAACATCAGGACAAGAACATCGAGCAGGCGCCGCGCAACGAACGGTTGATCGAACTCGGACTCGAAGGCCGCGACATACCAAACATTTTGCACAAACATGATGGGCTCCTGGGAAGTTTGCACGGCGTGGACCGGATGGTTTAACGACGCACGCGAAAATCAACACTGTTGATCCAATACAACTTTATATCCCAAAAATGCTCTTCAGAATTAGGGAAATTACCGAATTTTTGGCTAAATAATTTGATGTTATTGTCCAGATGCAACCATATTTACAACGATGACTAAGGAGAACACGGTGAAAAGGCTATGGATCGCACTCTGTCTGGCGTCCGTTCTCGGGGCGACAGGCACAACCGCGCTGGCGGATGAAATCAAGATCGGCTACGTAAACACCTTCTCGGGGCCGGGTGCCATATTGGGCAAGCACTATCGGGACGCCTTTGAACTTGCGGTGGAAGAACTGGGCGGCAAGATGGCGGGGCTGGACGTGAAGGTCGAATACGGCGACGACCAACTGAAGCCGGAAATCGCCAAGACCGTCGTAGAACGCATGGTGGAACGCGACGACGTGGATATTGTGGCGGGCTTCAATTTCTCGAACGTGCTGCTGGCTTCGCTCAAGACCGTGACCGATGCAAACAAGCTGCTGATCAGTTCGAATGCCGGGCCTTCGAACCTGGCCGGCGAGCAGTGCCAACCCAACTTCTTCAGCGTGGGCCAGCAAAACGACGGCGCCAGCGAGGCGCTGGGCCGATACCTGAAAGAACAAAACGTGGAAAGCGTGTACGCCCTGGCGCCCAATTACCAAGCCGGTCGCGACATGATCGCCGGCCTGAAGCGCGGGTTCGGCAAAGAACTGGTGGACGAAGTGTACACACAGCTTTCCCAAACCGACTTTCAACCCGAACTGAGCCAGATACGCGCCGCCAAGCCGGCCGCGGTGTTTGTATTCATGCCCGGCGGCAACGGCATCAACTTCGTCAAGCAGTGGGCTCAGGCCGGCCTGAACAGCGAAATACCCCTTTATTCGGTGTATTCGGTCGACCACACCACCTTGCAGGCTATAGGCCCATCGGCTGAAGGCACACTGGGCGTTTCGCAGTATGTCGAAGATCTGCCCTTTGAAGCCAACCAGAAATTCATCAAAAAATTTGTCGACCGCTACGGCTACTACCCTTCCGAGTATGCCGCCAGCGCCTATGACACGGCAATGCTGATCAACAGCGCCGTGGTGGCGACCCAAGGCAAGCTGGACGACGTCGACGCCTTGCGTGCAGCGGTGCAGAAGGCCGACTTCGAGTCGGTGCGCGGCCCCGGCTTCAAGCTGGGCAAAAACCATATGCCCATACAAAATTATTATCTGCGCGAGACCGTAAAGAAAGAAGACGGCAAACTGGGCTTTGTCACCCGCGGAACTGTGGTCGAGAACTATGTCGACCACTACGGCGCCCAATGCACCAATATCAAAGGCTAGTTGACGAGAGCGGCCAAATTCTGCTTCAATTTGAGCCTCTCAAAGGGGAGTAGCTGGCACAAGCGCTAAATGGTTTGTGTTGCGGCGCCGTCATTACGACACCAATTGGTTTGGCAGCCATTGGGGTCCGGTGCCGTTTCTCAAGGTTCATCGCCTTGGGCGGCAAGACTGGCGAGGTTTCCTGACCATTTGTCGCCCATGCCTTGCCTGCCTGGGTAGCGAGACTCGCCCGCTATGGCCTCTATCGGCACACCTTTGCTCTGGACGCTGTTCACAGTGTTCGTCCTGATCGCGCTCGCGATCGATTTCATTGCACTCAACCGCCAAGGCTCGCATGCCGTCAGCATGCGGGAAGCCACCATCTGGTCGCTGATCTGGGTGGCCGTATCTTTTCTGTTTGTCGGCTGGATGTGGTGGTACCTGGGCGGCACCGGCGCCGATCCCGTTTCCCGCAACCTGGCCAACGCCAAGGCGCTGGAGTTCATCACCGGCTACCTGGTCGAAAAGGCGCTTGCGGTGGACAACATCTTTGTGTTCCTGATGATCTTCACCTATTTCGCCGTGCCCGCGCCCTTCCAGAAGCGGGCCTTGATGATAGGCATTCTAAGCGCCTTGGTCTTGCGCGCCGTCATGATCCTGGTGGGCGCCTGGCTGATCGTCCGGTTTCACTGGCTGATGTACGTGTTCGGCGTGTTCCTGGTGTTCACCGGATTCAAGATGTGGCGGGCGGCCGGCCAGGAGCCGGACCTTGGGAACAACCCCGCGCTTCGCTGGATCAACAAGCGCTTCAAGATCTCGGCCGAGTACGACGGAGAAAAGTTCTTCACCTGGGCCAATGGAATCAAGATGGCCACCCCGCTGCTTGTCGTGATCGTGCTGATCGGCATTGTGGACGTGGTGTTCGCGGTGGACTCGATCCCCGCCATCTTCGCCATTACGACCGACCCCTTCATTGTGCTTACCTCGAACGTCTTTGCGATACTGGGCCTGCGGGCCATGTATTTCCTGTTGGCCGGCGTGCACGAACGGTTCCATCTGCTTTCGTACGGGCTGGCTGTCATCCTGGTGTTCATCGGCGCCAAGATGCTGCTTATCGACATCTACAAGATACCCGTCGCCTGGTCCCTGGGCTTTACGGTCAGCGCGCTTGCCGCCGCCATGGCGCTGTCGCTGAAGATACCGGCCAAGCAGGGCCAGGCCCGGTCGGCGTTTCCGTTCAGGCCCAAGCGTGAGGACAAGTCTGGTACAAAGGAGTAGGCGCCAGGCCCTGGCGGCAAGACCGGCCTGGAGTTTCGACCGTATTTCTTATTGGGGATGACGATGATCAGCGAACAAGATCGCCAATACCTCAGGCGCAGCATCGAACTGGCGGAAGCGGCGTTGGCCGCAGGCGACAAGCCGTTTGGATCGGTGCTTGTATCAGCTGGGGGCGAAGTATTGTTTGAAGACCACAACCGCGTTTCAAGCGGCGACGCCACCCAGCACCCCGAGTTCGCCATAGCCCGATGGGCGGCGCAGAACATGAGCCCCGAAGAGCGCGCGCAAGCAACGGTTTACACCTCGGGCGAACACTGCGCCATGTGCTCCGCCGCCCACGGCTGGGCCGGGCTTGGCCGCATCGTCTATGCCAGCTCTTCGGCGCAACTGCGCAGCTGGCTGTCGGCGCTGGGCGTTGCGCCCTCGCCAGTGCGCGTCTTGCCGATAAGCGACGTCATTGCGGATGCGGTGGTCGACGGGCCGGACGATGAGCTTGCCGAACAGGTGCACGAGCTTCAGGTTCGGTACTACGCCAAGGGTGAGCGCTAGGCTTCAGGGGTGCGGTGCGGTCGGCGCTGCAGAAGATCAACTTGGAGCAAACGGGCTTTAATCGCGCTCATTGGCTTGGTCACGACTAAGGCGGAAATCGGCGGGCAGTTTCCCCCGGAACGCGCTCAGTCGCTTGGTCTGCTCAAGCTGCATTTCGTGCACCTGAAGATGGCGCAACGCGTCGAACTCGCCCATGCGGCGCTTGCTGATAAGCCCGGCATTGTGCAAACCAAGGGCAGTGTCGTGCATTTCGTCCAGAATGCGGCTGTTATGTTTGCTTGATGTCATCACTTATCTCCACGAGTTTAGTCAGTTTAGGCTCTAAACAACCTTGGGATCCAGCTCGCGCCACTGCCCTGGCGCCAGCCCGTCCAATCCCCATGGGCCTATTCGCACCCGAACCAAGCGCAACGTGGGCAAGCCGACCGCGGCGGTCATTCTTCGCACCTGACGGTTGCGGCCTTCGTGTATCGTCAATTCAAGCCAAGCGGTCGGAATGCTTTTTCGGAACCGCACCGGTGGATTGCGAGGCCAGATGTCGGGCTCGTCGATCAGGCGAGCCTGGGCCGGCAGCGTGGGGCCGTCCTTCAGCACAATACCTCGACGCAAACTCTGCAGTTGCTCCGGGCTGGGCTGGCCTTCTACCTGAACCCAGTAGGTCTTGGCCAATTTATACCGAGGGTCCGAAATGCGGGCTTGTAGACGGCCGTCATTGGTCAGCAGCAGCAGACCCTCGCTATCCCGATCCAGGCGGCCGGCGGGGTAGACGTCGGCCACGTCGACGAAATCTTTGAGTGTGGCACGCCCTTGGTCGTCGCTGAACTGAGCCAGTACGTCGAAGGGCTTGTTCAGCATCAATAGCCGTGGCGTGGCGGGGGCCGCTTGGCGCACCGGCCGCCGGGCCCTATCGGGCTTTGGCCTATGGTTTCCAAGCTGGCCGGATTTCGGCGCGATCAAAATGGAATCGATCATCAGCACCCGCGTGGGGCAATGGCCTTGAGTATATCAACTATGACTGCCCGCTATAGAAGAAAGCGCTCGCCAGGCATCAATATGGCGACCATCCATAGATATAATGCCCGGACGACCTCTTAAGGAAAGCTCTGGATGTCCGTCTTCCCATTGTGGCTGCGCGGCGGCTTGATGCTTGCAGCCACAGCCATGACCTGGGGAGGCATGTTCCCCGTCATGAAACCGCTGCTTGAGCACGTCGACCCGTTCACTATTGCGTTGATCCGCTTCGGATTTTCCGTACCGATTCTAATTGCAATCCTGTTGTTCATCGAAGGCCCCTCAGCGCTAAACACCCAGGGCAAAGCGCTTCGACTCTGGTGGCTGGGCACGCTTGGTTTCTTCGGTTTCGGAGTGCTGGCCATCTTCGGCCTCGAATCCATCCGACCAGAGCATGCGGCTGTCGTACCGGCACTGATGCCCCTGATTTCCATTGTGGTGATATCGGTGCGCACACGCCGCCCGCCAAGACCGCCCGCTTTGCTTGCAATCGCATTGGGCCTTGCAGGGGTTACCCTGGTGGCGTCCCGCGGTGATCCGGCAGCCCTATTGCATGGCACCGAAACGCGTGGCTTGGCGCTGGTTTTCGTTGGGGTAACCTCCTGGGTATTCTATACATTGGCAGCGGCAGAGTTTCCAAGTTGGTCGGGTCTGCGCTACACCACACTTACCCTTACACTGGCCGTACTAAGCATTCTCGCCATGCAAGTTATTGCGTTGGCCTTGGGCGCCATCAAATTGCCGACCCTGGCCACGCTCGTCAGTTTCACTCCGTCGTTCGGCTACCTGGTACTCCTCGCGTCCGTCATGGGATTTCTTTTTTGGAATGCCGGCATGCGCGCGCTAGGCCCCGCCCATGGGGTATTGTTTATCAATCTCGTGCCTGTAACCGCGTTCTCGGTCTCGTTGATGCAAGGACACATCCCAACAGGGTGGGAGCTAGCGGGGGTAGCCCTGGTGATCAGCGCGTTGGTACTGAACAGCTTCTCTACCAAGAGGCAAACCTCAAAGGCTCAACTCGCCAGCATCAATGGATGACAGATAGCGCAGTCACAATCGTTTTCGCAAAGAGGTATCTCGATGATCGGGATATTGGCTGGCGACTACACCAGAAAGCTTTCCACAGCCTGGGCCAGAATACCCGGTTGATCCAAATGAACCATATGCCCGCAATCATCGATGCGCAGCCGCTGCAGAGACTTTATCCTGCCCAGGCGGGCTTCGAATTCTTCACGCGAGTAGCGCTCGGGGCTCAGCGGAGTCTGTTCCGGTTTGTCCCCTTCCACCCATAGCACGCTAGCTTGAATTTTTTCCCAGGCGGCAAGCACCTCATCACAGCGATACAGTATCGGGTTCACGCGCTTATGCGCTGCATCCGCCCTCACATGCCAGCGCCCGTCTGCTTTGCGTTCAGCCCATTCCCCCGCAAGCCATAGGGCGAACCCTTCATCCATGTGGGGGCTGCGTTTCAGCAGGTGGCCGGCGACCTCTTGCACGCTAGCAAACGTGCGGATCGCAACCGGCGTCTTCAGTTCTGAAAGCCATTGAGCCAATCTGCCCGGCGCCTGAGACGGCAACGTTCGCGCAAGCCCGAACCCCTCGACATTGACCAGGCGCCGGATACGTTCGGGACACGTTCCGGCATAAATCATCGCGATGTTACCGCCCATGCTGTGACCCAGAAGGTCGATCGGCGCATTCGGCGAGATATGGTCAATGACCGCATCGAGATCGGCGTAATAATCGTAGAACCAGTAACTATCGCTGGGCCGCGACGCCCTGCTTCCTCCGAAGCCCCGCCAGTCCAAGGCAACGACCTCGCGCTCTGTGCCCAACGCATCGACAAAGCGCTGAAAAGACGCTCCCATGTCCATCCAGCCATGTGCGAGAAGCAGCGGAGGTGCGCTCATGCTCGAACTTTCTTGCGCCAGCCAGCGGCGAAGTCGATACGACACGTCGCCTCGGATCTGGATTTGCTCGATGGTGCCGGGTCTGTGCGGGGTATAGGAAGATGTTGTATTCATGCCATGATGTTAACGCTTGACGGCGGGTTGCTGGTTCCCCTTTTGCTGGGGCATCGACATTCAACGTCAGCACTGATGCACGACCCAATCGCTCTTCCTTCGCTGTCCCGGCGCACACGCCCGGCACGGAAAGGAGACCGTTCTCAAGAATACCAATTTTTGGTACGATCAAATCATCGTTATTGCCGAAATAGGCCTCTCATGCCACGCAACACATCCGTCTCCTTGGGTGACCACTTTATAGAATTCGTCGACAGCCAAGTATCGTCCGGGCGCTATGGATCGGCCAGCGAAGTGGTGCGGGCCGGCTTGCGCATGCTTGAATCCCACGAAAACCAGGTTCGCGCACTGCAAGAAGCCCTGAAAGCGGGTGAAGACTCTGGCGCAGCCGTTCCTTTCGACACCACATCCTTCCTGAAGCGGATGCGCACCTCGCATGTCCGCTAAAAAGCGCCAAATCAAACTCAGGCCTCTAGCTGAAGCCGACCTTGAGCAAATCTGGCTCTACACGTTCAAGCACTGGTCTCTTGAGCAAGCCGATACATATGTACGCGACCTTACCGCCGCGATGGAAGACCTCGCGTGCAATGCCAAAACGGGCCGCGTATGCAGTGTTCGGGAAGGCTATTATCAGTACGCCGTCGGCTCCCACATTATGTTCTACCGCATGACACCCGACGCGTTGGATATCACCCGTATTTTGCACCAGCGCATGGATGTCGAGAGGCATCTGTAAGCCGCCTCTCATACTCGCTGGGCTATGGCTTCAACCCCCCCTACTCCACCGTCACACTCTTCGCCAGATTCCGCGGCTTATCCACATCAGTCCCCCTTGCGCACGCGGTGTGATACGCCAGCAACTGCAGCGGTATCGTATGCAGCAGCGGCGACAGCTTTCCGTAGTGTTCGGGCATGCGGATGACGTGCATGCCTTCTTCGCTGGCGATCTTGGTGTCGGCATCGGCGAACACGTACAGCTCGCCGCCGCGGGCGCGCACTTCCTGCATGTTGGACTTGAGTTTTTCAAGCAGCTCGTCGCGCGGGGCGATGGTAACCACCGGCATGTGCTCGGTGACCAAAGCCAGGGGGCCGTGCTTGAGTTCGCCGGCGGGGTAGGCTTCGGCGTGGATGTAGCTGATCTCTTTGAGCTTGAGGGCGCCTTCGAGGGCGATGGGGTAATGCATGCCGCGCCCCAGGAACAGGGCGTTTTCCTTGGCGGCGAAGCGGTCAGCCCAGGCCATGATCTGCGGCTCTAGCGCCAGCACGGCCTGGATGGCAACGGGCAGGTGGCGCAAGGCCTTCAGGCCCTCGGCCTCTTGCTCATCGGCAAGCCGGCCCTTTGATTGCGCCAGGGCCAGGGTCAGCAGGTACAGGGCGGTCAGCTGGGTGGTGAAGGCCTTGGTAGAGGCCACGCCGATTTCAACGCCGGCGCGGGTGATGTAGTTCAGCTTGCACTCGCGCACCATGGCGCTGGTGGACACATTGCAGATGGTCAGCGTGTTTTCCATGCCCAGGCCGCGGGCGTGCTTGAGGGCGGCCAGGGTGTCGGCGGTTTCGCCCGACTGGGAGATGGTCACCACCAGGCTGCGCGGGTTGGGCACGCTGTCGCGGTAGCGGTATTCGCTGGCGATCTCGACGTTGACGGGTATCTTGGCGATGGATTCGATCCAGTACTTGGCGGTAAGGCCCGCGTAATAGCTGGTGCCGCAGGCCAGTATGAGCAGATTGTCGATTTCCTTGAAGACTTTGTAGGCCTCGTCGCCGAACAGCTCGGGGGTGATGGTCTCGATGTCTTGCAGGGTGTCGGCCACGGCGCGGGGCTGCTCGAAGATTTCTTTCTGCATGTAGTGCCGATAGGGGCCCAGCTCGGCGGCGGCGGTGTGCGAATGCACGGTGTGCACGGCGCGCTCTACCTGGCGGCCCTGGCCGTCGACGATCCATACGCGCGCCAGTTGCAGGTCGACCACGTCGCCGTCTTCAAGATAGATGATCTGGTCGGTGGTGCCGGCCAGCGCCAGGGCGTCGGAAGCCAGGAAGTTTTCGTCCTGGCCGCGGCCCACCACCAGAGGCGAGCCCTGGCGGGCGCCCACGACACGGTGGGGCTCGTCGCGGCAGAACACGGCGATGGCGTAGGCGCCTTCCAAGCGTTGCGTGGCCTGCTGCACGGCGGCGAACAGGTCGCCATCGTAGTTGTGGTCGATGAGATGGGCGATGACTTCGGTATCGGTCTGGCTTTCGAACTCGTAACCGGCGGCGCGCAGTTCGCTGCGCAGTTCGTCGTGGTTCTCGATGATGCCGTTGTGCACCAGGGCAATGCGCGGTTCGCCGCGGTTCTGGCCCGAGAAATGGGGATGGGCATTGTGAGTGGCAGGCGCGCCATGAGTGGCCCAGCGGGTATGGGCTATGCCGGTGAAGCCGGCCAGCTGTTCTTGCTGGATTTCGCGCTCGAGCTCGGCCACGCGCTGGGTGCTGCGCGTGCGGCGCAGGGCGCCATCTACGTATACGGCCACGCCGCAGGAGTCATAGCCGCGGTATTCGAGACGCTTGAGGCCCTCGACCAGAATGGGGGTTACGTCGCGCTGGGCGACGGCTCCGACGATGCCGCACATATGAACCTCCGATTAAGTTTCCTATCGGCGCATTATGCCCTGGCCCATTTGAAATTTGATTTCCTTATTATCAAATATATGAAAGATGATTTACTTACAGAGTCGTTATAAAATATTCTTTCTTAAAACTTATACGCAAGAAATAAATGAAAAGCACCCAGCCATCGCGGATCGAGCTTGATGAGCTGGACAGACGCATTCTGGAACAGTTGCAAGCCGACTGCGCGCTGACCAACCAGGAATTGGCAAGCCGGGTACACGCTTCGCCCCCCACCTGCCTGCGGCGGGTGCGGCGTCTTGTGGAAGCCGGCGTGATCGAACGGCAGGTAGCCATACTGGCGCCCGAGAAGCTGGGCAGCACGCTTACCGCCATCATAGAAATCACACTTGATGTGCAGGCGGCCGAAAGCCTGGACAGTTTCGAGCGCAGCCTGGTCGACGAACCGGCGGTGCTGCAGTGCTACCGCGTCTCGCCGGGGCCCGACTTTGTGGTGGTGGCGCAAGTGCCCGACATGCCGGCCTATCATGCGCTGGTGCGGCGCGCCTTTACTGCGCAGGCGAATGTGCGCAACGTGCGCACCTTCTTTTCCGTACACAGGTCCAAGTTCGAAACGCGAATCGATGTGTCGGGGCCCGACGGCTCAGCGGCTTGAACCCGGCTGCAGCAGGCGCTGAAACTGGGCCAGGTAGCGGCGGCCCATCTCTGTAACGTCGTGCTCGGCGCGCACATAGTCATAGGCGCGCTGCGTACACTGCCGGCGAAACGCCTCATCGTCCAGGCAGCGCGCCATGCCCTGCGCCAAGGCGTGGGCGTCGCCCGTAGGGCACAGCACACCGCGGCCATCGGCCAGGCTTTCCTTCAGGCCGCCTGCATCAGTGGAAACCACCGGCACGCGCTGCAGGAAGGCGTCCAGCACACTGCTGCCCAGGGCCTCTTCACGCGAACTCATGACGAAGACATCGAAGACACTGTAGAAATCCTCGACACCCTTGCGAAAGCCAGCAAAGAGATAAATGTCTTGCAGACCAAGGCGCTGCACTTCGGCATGGGCTTCGGCTTCGTGGCTGCCGCCGGCTCCGAAGTGCACGAAGACAAAGTCGTTGCGCAAGCGCGCCAGCTCGCCCACGGCGCGTATCAGGGTAAGCGGATCTTTGTCGCTGACCAGGGCGGCAGAAGTGGCCAACACCTTTTTGCCACGCAAACCCAGCTCGTCACGCAGTCTTTCCACGCTGGAGCGGTCGATTTCATGCGGCTCGACGGCGCTGCGGATGATGACGGGCTCTATGCCCAGCCGGCGCGGCTCGGCCGCCGCCATCTCGCTGATGGCCACGAAACAATCAACGCGCCGCCACTTTGCCCCGGTCTTCCATTCGTCGCCCGGCTTGACGGCGAAAGACGTGCGGCGCGAAAACACCACGGGACGCTTGTGCAGGGCCTTGGTGAGGACAGCCCAGGTAACGGTGTTGGCGGTCTGGGCATGAATGATGTCGTAGCCCAGGCCGGCGCGGGCCAAAAAACCCAGCTGCGCCGGAACGTTGCGTACGCCATGGGCGACAAAGCCTTCTTCGGCGGCGCGCGCCTGAAGCGGGCCGCCCGCACGGCACAGCACTTCGGCCTGGTGTCCCGCCGCGCGAAATGCACGCATGCAGTACAGGGTCTGGCGCTCGCCGCCCCGCCAGCCTTTTTCGAAATTGAGCTGGAGTATCTTCATGCCCTTCCGATGCCCTGGTAATCGAAGCCCTGCGAACGCATTTCAGCGGGCTGATACAGGTTGCGGCCGTCGATGATGAGCGGGGTCTTGAGCAGGCTGTGCACGCGCTGGAAATCGGGTGCGCGAAAGACTTTCCATTCGGTGGCGATAAGCAGGCCGTCGGCGCCGTCGAGCGCCTGGTACATGTCGTCGCAGAACTCGACAGCCGTATTGGCGGCAAGAATTTCGCGGGCGCGCGGCATGGCCACGGGGTCGTGGGCACGCACGCGCGCGCCGCGCCGTGTAAGCTCGGCAATGACGGCAAGGCTGGGCGCTTCGCGCATATCGTCGGTATTGGGCTTGAAAGCCAGGCCCCACAAGGCGAACGTGCGGCCGGCAAGGTCTTCGCCGTAGCGCGCCACCACCTTCTGCGGCAAACGTAGCTTCTGCAGGTGGTTGGCGGCCTCGGCCGCCTCGACCACGCGCATGGAAAGCTTGTGTTCGGCGGCGGTGCGCATCAGCGCCTGCACGTCCTTGGGAAAACATGAGCCGCCGTAGCCCGCGCCCGGGTACAGGAAGTGGTAGCCGATGCGCGGGTCGGCGCCGATGCCGCGCCGTACCTGCTCGATGTCGGCGCCCAACGCCTCGGCCAGATTGGCCATTTCGTTCATGAACGAAACGCGGGTGGCCAGCATGGCGTTGGCCGCGTACTTGGCCAGCTCGGCCGAGCGCACGTCCATGACCATGACGCGTTCGTGCGTACGCTGGAACGGGGCATAAATGCGCCGCATGACGTCGATGGCGTGCTCGTCGTCGGCCCCGATGATGATGCGGTCGGGGCTCATGAAGTCTTTGATGGCCGCGCCTTCTTTCAGGAACTCGGGGTTGGACACGACGCTGAATGGAAAATCCACGCCGCGTTCGGCCAGAACATCGGCCATGGCCCGGCGGACCTTGTCGGCCGTGCCCACGGGCACTGTCGACTTGTCGACCACGACCCTGGCGGCCGTCATTTGGCGCGCGATATTGCAGGCGGCTTCAAGCACGTGCCGCAAATCGGCCGAACCGTCTTCGCCGGGCGGCGTGCCCACGGCAATGAACTGCACGTCGCCAAATGCCACGCTTTCGGCGACGTCGGTGGTAAACCGCAGCCGGCCCGCACCGGCGTTGCGCCGCACGATTTCTTCCAGGCCCGGCTCGTAGATGGGAATTGCGCCCTGCCGCAGCTGGCGGATCTTGGCCTCGTCGACGTCAAGGCACATTACGTCGTTGCCCATGTCGGCCAGGCATGCGCCCGAAACCAAACCTACATAACCTGTGCCGATAACCGTGATCTTCATAGCGCCCGTCTGAACCCTTTCAACCGCGACAATTATAGAGGGCGCTTGCGCGCCCGCCGTACGCCGGGCCCGATCAAAGCTCGCTGTCGGGCACCGGGCTGAAATAGCGGACCACGTTGACCGCCAGCGCCCCCACCGCGCAAAGCGCGGCAACAACGATGGCAAGCGTGGCGCCATGGGCCCCGCTGACATTGAAGGCAATGGCAACCAGGGCGGTGCCCAGGCTCTGGCCGAATACCCGGGTGGTGGCCTGCAGGGCGCCCGCGGCGCCGCTGCGCCGGCGCGGGCCGCCGGTAAGCAGGGCCCGGTTGTTGGGGCTCTGGAAAAAGCCGAATCCCACTCCGCCCATCAGCATGGCCGCCGCATACCACGTGAAGTCGGCATCGACGGGAAGCGCGGCGATCCAGCCCAGCCCCGCCGCCATGCTCGCCGCGCCGATGCCGCACAGCACCGCCACCCGGAAACGGTCGGACAGAAGGCCCGAGAGCGGCGCCATGGCCGCCGTGCCGAACGACCACACGCCCAATAGAATGCCCACGTCGGAATAGCTGTAGTTGACGACGTTCAGGTAATAAAAGGGCAAGGCCACGAAAGAGCTCATCTGGGCGGCGAAAGAACAGGCCGAGGCTCCCACCGCGAAGGCCACGGGCTTGATGCGCAGCAAATCTATGGGCACCAGCGGCGCGGTCTGGTCCCAGGAACGCCGCACCAGCATCGCGGCGCATGCGCCCGCGACCAGCAGGAACACGAGCGCCTGCCAGGGCTTGTGCACCAGCATGTCCAGGCCGCTGATGAACAGGCCCAGGGTCAGCACATTGAGTATGCAGCTGGTCCAGTCGAAGGGCCTTTTTATGCGCGGCATGTCCGGCAGGAAGCGCGCCCCCAAGGCGGCGATGACGCAAAGCGGAATATAGGCGATGAATATCCACCGCCAATGCGCATACTGCAGGATGAACGCGCCGATGCTGGGGCCGATAACCATGGTCGAGCCGACCGCAAGCGAATTCAGGCTGATGCCGAAGCCCATCATGCGCATGGGGTAGGTGTTGCGCACCAGGCCGCCGAACAGGCACATCAGCATGGAGGTGCCCAGCGCCTGGCAGATGCGCGAGGCCAGCAGCCCGACAAAGGTGGTGGACAGCGCGCAGGCGATGGCCGAGCACATGCACACCAGCACCCCCAGCGCATACATGCGCTGCGAGCCGATGCGCTCGCTGATCACCGAGAACGGCAGCAGGGTGATCACGACCACCAGGCTGTAGGCGATGACCAGCCAGACCACCAGGCCCGGGTCGATGCCGAGATCGCGGGCGATGGTGGGCAGCGCCACGTTGACCATGGTCATGTCCAGCGACGTGAACAGGATGCCGATGAGTATGGCCGCTACCGCCC
Source organism: Pusillimonas noertemannii (assembly GCF_003096595.1). Lineage (GTDB taxonomy): Bacteria > Pseudomonadota > Gammaproteobacteria > Burkholderiales > Burkholderiaceae_B > Pusillimonas > Pusillimonas noertemannii. Next base: position 729,685 of record NZ_QEKO01000002.1, read on the forward strand.
AGTACCGCCTGGGCGCCTCGAGGCCGTCGGGATGCGCAGAGCCCCCGCTGCGCGGCTCGGGGGTCGGCACTTCAGGCTTTCTTGACCGGACGGGTCCAGCCAGGAATGGTTTTTTGCCCCGAGCGGGAAAGCGTCAGTTGGCCGGCCGGCGCATCTTTGGTCAGCGTGGTGCCGGCGCCCAGGGTTGCGCCGCGGCCCACCGTAACCGGGGCCACCAGCTGGGTGTCCGAACCGATGAAGGCGTCGTCTTCGATGACGGTCTGGAACTTGTTCACCCCGTCGTAATTGCAGGTGATGGTGCCGGCGCCGATGTTGACCCGCTCGCCCACCACGGCATCGCCTATATAGGAGAGGTGGTTGGCCTTGGCCTGCCGGCCAAGCCGGCTTTTCTTGATTTCGACGAAATTGCCCACGTGCGCCTCGTCGCCCACCTGGGCGCCGGGCCGCAGGCGGGCATAGGGACCGATGCGCGCCTGCTCGCCGACGCTGGCCTGGTGCACGTGGCTGAATGCCTCGACCACCGTGCCTTCGCCGATTTCAGCCTGGCTGATGACGCAATGCGGCCCGATGCGGACGCCGTCCGCCAGCGAGACCTCGCCCTCGAATACGCAGCCTACGTCGATGAAGACATCGCGGCCGCAGCGCAAGCTGCCGCGCAGGTCGAAGCGCGAGGGGTCGGCCAGGGTAACGCCCTGCTCGAGCAGGCGGCGCGCCTGCTCGCCCTGCCAGATGCGCTCGAGCTGGGCCTGCTGGACCCGGCTGTTGACGCCCAGGGTTTCCCAGGACGCCTCGGCGTGGGAGGCATTGACCGGCACGCCATCCGCCACGGAAAGCCCCACGACGTCTGTCAGGTAGTACTCGCCCTGCGCATTGTTGTTGTCGATGCGGCCCAGCCATTCTTTCAGGCGGCCGGTGGGCGCGGCCAGTATGCCGGTGTTGACCTCGTTGATGGCGCGCTCGGCTTCGGATGCGTCTTTGTGCTCGACAATGCGCACCACCTGGCCGCCGGCATCTCGCACGATGCGGCCATAGCCGGCGGGGTCGGCCAGTTTCTCGGTAAGCACGGCCATGCCGTCGGCGCGCGCCTGCAGCAGGCGGGCCAGGGAAGAGGCCTGCACCAGCGGCACGTCGCCGTACAGCACCAGTGTGGTGTCGCGCCCGCCGTCGCCCTGCAGCAGCAGGGGCACCGCCTGCTGCACGGCGTGCCCGGTGCCCTGCTGGGGGCTCTGGACGACGAAGCTCAGGTCGGCATGGCCGGCAAAGGCCTGCTGCACGCGCTCGGCCCCGTGCCCCACCACCACCACGATGCGATCGGGCTCGAGCTGCCGGGCGTTGTCGAGAACGTGTTCGAGCATGGGTTTTCCGGCGAGCGGGTGCAGCACCTTGGGCAGGTCCGACTGCATGCGCTTGCCCAGGCCTGCGGCCAAAATCACGATGTTCAGCATGTATTTCTATGGGGACGAGTGTTGAAAACGGTAGATTCGGCGGGCGGCGCTTGCACCGCCCGCGGTATGGTGAATGCGCGCTCAGGTCGCCCGGCTTTGCCGTACGGCCCGCTTGCGCGGGGGCTTGGCGGCAGCACTGGACTTGGCCGCCGGGGCCTTGCCGGCCGCCTTTTTTGCCGAAGACGCTGCGCGGGCCCGCTTGGCCGGCGCCTTGCGAGCCGCGCCGCGGCCGTCTGCGCCGGAGGCCCCGGCCTGGCCCGGCTGCGTGGCCTGCATGCCGGCCACCGTGGCGGCGGCCAGGGTGTCGAACTGCTTTTGCAGCATGTTCCACCAGCCCTGCGCGGCGCCCGACAGCGCCGCCGGATCCGACTGAAGCAGATGGGCGGCCGCCTGGGGGTCGGCGCCGGCCGGTGAGGCCTGGGCGGCTTCGGAAGCGGCCTCGTCATGCACCTGGGCCGGCGTCTTGATCTTGGCCTGGCCCGACGGCTTGATGCCCAGCGCCACCTCGAGCGGCGAAGGGTTGTCGCCGGAATCGGCCGGCGCCCCCGGCACATTGGCAAAGGACTTGAGGGTGGCGATGGTGGCCCGCTGCACTTCAAGCGCCTGGATGGAGCTGGCAAGCATGGACATATTGATGCGCAGCCAGTTCTCGACGGCCCGCAGGTCGCCGATGCGGCGATCGAGGTCTTCGGTGGTAAGCGCCGCGGAAACGGGCGGCTGGGCAAGCATGCCCGACGTGGCCAGGCCCTGCCAGGCCTGCCGCATCATTTCCATGCTGGCCAGCAGGGGGTTGTGCGACATGTCGCCGGCCTGGCCGAACCCGGGCAGGGCAAAGGGGTTGCTGTTCTGGCTGTTCATGGGGGCTCCTTGCTGCATGGAGTTGGAGACGGTGGCCAATCTGCGTATGCTGTAAGCTTAAACTGAACAGACGCCCAGCGTCTAATCGACTCCGCCTTCGGCGCGGCTTTCGCGCACCCAGCCCACCATGAAACGCCTTTATCCCCTGACCGAACTGGAAGCCGCCATCAATTACTGGCGCAATGTGTCGCCCTCGCAAGGCGAAGAGCAGGCCCTGTGCGCCCAGGCGGCGGCCCTGGCCGAGCCCTATGCGCTGATGATCTATGAGCGGCGGGGCGAAATCGAAGCCGAAGCGCTTTCCGACAAGGCGCGACAGGCGCTGGCAGAATGGGAGGCTGCGACGCAAAGATGAGATTTGTAAGGGTTGGTTTATCTATTGAGACAGCAATCGCCGGATCAGGCCCTCGACGACGACCAGCTCGGCCTCGACGGTGAAGCGCCCTTCTTGCACCAGGGTCCAGGCCTCGTCGATGGTGACCGCGCGAATTTCGTCGACCTCGCCGTCTTGGTTGTTCATGGGAATCGATTCGTCCAGCACGCATTCGCTGACCAGCACGTCTTCGACCTGATAGCCCTCGGGCAGCCGCCGGTGCATGCGCAGCACGATGCGCAGCGGGGAGCGCTGCTCGAGCTGCCCGGGCGACAGGCCCGCTTCTTCCTGGCTCTCGCGCAGCAAAGAGGCATCGAGCGTTTCACCCGCCACCGCCAGGCCGCCCACCAGGGTGTCCCACAAGCCCGGGTCGGTGGACTTGGTGGCCGAGCGCAGGGCGATCCACAGGCGGCCATCGGGCGTCCAGGCATTGAGATGCACCGCGCGGGTCAGCATGCCCAGCGGCCGGATGGCCGCCCGCTCTATTACACCCAGCGTCTTGCCCTCGCCCACCACGTCCAGCAGTTCGTCGCGCCAGGCCCGCAGGCAGCCGGCATCGCGCATCAGCATCGCAGCCTGGGCCAATACCTGGTTGACCTGCAGCCGGCGGCCCGCCGCGCTGGCGTCGATGCAGACCGCCTCGGGCTCTACCCGCACCCCATCGAGGTGGGCCAGCGCCCGCGTGGCCCGCGGCGTGATCCAGCCTGCCACGCGGCCGGTGACGGTAAGCGGCCGCGAGCCCGAAGGCGGAAGTTGCTGAATGCGGGGCACGAGGCGCGCGTAGCGTTTCTCGAGCGTTGAAAGCAGCGATTTGGCGGGAGGAGCGTTCATCCGGCAATTGTAATGGAAGGCCCTTGGCGCTTTACCAACGTACTTGCACAGGCCTAATATGTGGGGTGCGACAACCAAGAGTCTGCCAGTTCGCTATAATTCTGCGGTCTCTAAGTAATTAAATCGAGCAGGCAGTCTTGAGGCCGAGCTACAGAAAAGCCTGCCATCCAATCATTGTGCCTTTTCCAAAGGGCGTCTTAATCACGCCTTGATTCAACTCGTCATTCGGCGAAGGCACTCCGTATTTCGAGGTCAGCATGAAGAAGTTGAGAGGGGTACTGGGAACAGGCGCAATGCTCATGGCAGGCGCGGCCAGTGCACAGGTCACAGATATGCCCGGGGGCCCAAGGGTCAACCAGCTCAATCTCCCTCCGGGGGTAACCGAGATTGCCAACGACATCATGTGGCTGCACTGGATGATGCTCATCATCTGTACGGTCATTTTCATCGGCGTGTTCGGTGTCATGTTCTATTCGATCGTGATGCACCGCAAGTCTCGTGGCGCCAAGGCGTCCAAGTTCCACGAGCACGTCGGCGTCGAAGTCGCCTGGACAGTCATCCCCTTCCTCATCGTCATCGCCATGGCCCTGCCCGCCACGCGCACCGTGGTCGCCATGAAGGACACCTCGAGCGCCGACCTGACCATCAAGGCCACCGGCTACCAATGGAAATGGGGCTACGAATACCTTGACGGCGCGGCCAAAGACGTCAAGTTCCTCTCCACGCTTTCCACGCCTCGCACCCAGATCATGGGCACCGAGCCGCGCAGCAACACCTACCTGATGGAAGTCGACAACGAGCTGGTCGTTCCGGTCGACCGCAAGGTGCGCATCATCGTCACTTCGGCCGACGTCATCCACGCCTGGATGGTTCCCGACTTCGGCGTGAAGCAAGACGCCATTCCCGGCTTCCTGCGCGACACCTGGTTCCGCGCCACCAAAACCGGCACCTACCGCGGCCAGTGCGCCGAGCTGTGCGGCAAAGACCACGCCTTCATGCCCATCGTCGTGCGTGTCGTCTCGCAAGAAGAATTCGACGCCTGGGCCAACGAGCAGAAGCAGGCCCTGGCCAGCGCCGCCGACGACCCGACCAAAGAGTGGACCAAAGAAGACCTGATGGCCCGTGGCGAAAAAGTATTTGCCGCCAATTGCGTCGCCTGCCACCAGGCCAACGGCAAGGGCATGCCGCCCACGTTCCCGCCCCTCGACGGCGACGAGAAATACGTACTGGCGCCCAAGCAAGGCCAGATCGACACCGTGCTCAACGGCCACCCCGGAACCGCCATGGCGGCCTTCCGCGACCAGCTCAACGATGTCGAAATCGCTGCCGTCATTACGTATACGCGCAATGCCTGGAGCAACGCCGGCAAGGGCCCCGACCCGGTCGTGCAGCCCGCCGACGTGACCGCGCAGCGCTAGAAACGACATGCGCACCGTAAATTCAAACGTTTTCGTCGAGGCCGCCCAAGGCGGCGCCTCGATCCAGTAGGAAGGAGTCCACCATGAGCAGTGTTACTGCCGATCACGTACCCGCGAGCCACGGGCACGACGACCACCACGAGATGCCGCGCGGGTGGCGACGCTGGCTGTTCGCCACCAACCACAAAGACATCGGAACGATGTATCTCATCTTCTCGTTCCTGATGCTGCTCGAAGGCGGCACGCTGGCCCTGCTGCTGCGCACCGAACTGTTCGAGCCGGGCCTGCAGTTCTTCCAGCCCGAGCTGTTCAATCAGTTCACCACCATGCACGGCCTGATCATGATTTTCGGCGCCATCATGCCGGCCTTCGTGGGCTTCGCCAACTGGATGATCCCCCTGCAGATCGGGGCCTCCGACATGGCTTTCGCACGCATGAACAACTTCAGCTTCTGGCTGCTGCCCGTGGGTGCAATTCTGTTCACCGCCTCGTTCTTCGTGCCCGGCGGCGCCACGGCCTCGGGCTGGACCATGTACGCGCCTCTGTCGCTGCAGATGGGCCCCGGCATGGACTTCGCCATCTTTGCGGTGCATATCCTGGGCGCTTCGTCGATCATGGGCGCGATCAACATCATCGTCACCATTTTGAACATGCGCGCGCCCGGCATGACGCTGATGAAGATGCCCCTGTTCTGCTGGACCTGGCTCATCACGGCCTACCTGCTGATCGCCGTCATGCCCGTGCTCGCCGCGGCCGTCACCATGCTGCTTACCGACCGCCACTTTGGCACGTCGTTCTTCAATGCGGCCGCCGGCGGCGACCCGGTGCTGTACCAGCACGTGTTCTGGTTCTTCGGGCACCCCGAGGTCTACATCATGATTCTGCCGGCCTTCGGCATCGTGTCGGCCATCGTCCCCGCGTTCGCGCGCAAGCCCCTGTTCGGCTATGCCTCCATGGTGTATGCCACGGCCGCCATCGCCATTCTTTCCTTCCTGGTGTGGGCGCACCACATGTTCGCCACCGGCATGCCCGTAACCGGCCAGCTGTACTTCATGTACGCGACCATGCTCATCTCCATTCCCACCGGGGTCAAGATCTTCAACTGGGTGGCCACCATGTGGCGCGGCTCGCTCACGTTTGAAACCCCCATGCTGTTCGCCATCGGCTTCATCTTCGTGTTCACGCTGGGCGGCTTCACGGGCCTGATCGTGGCCGTTGCGCCCATCGACATCGCCGTGCACGACACCTACTACGTGGTGGCGCACTTCCACTACGTGCTGGTGGCCGGCTCGCTGTTCGCGCTGTTCGGCGGCGCCTACTACTGGCTGCCCAAATGGACAGGCCGCATGTACGACGAGCGCCTGGGCAAATGGCACTTCTGGTCCACCATGATCTCGTTCAACGTCACGTTCTTCCCCATGCACTTCCTGGGGTTGGCCGGCATGCCGCGCCGCTACGTCGACTACGCTGCGCAGTTCACCGACTTCCACCAGATCGCCACCATCGGCGCCTTCTGGTTCGGCCTGTCGCAGATCCTGTTCATGTACGTGGTGCTCAAGGCCTATGCGGGCCGGGGCGAACCCGCCGCAGCCAAGCCCTGGGAAGGCGCCGAAGGGCTAGAATGGACAGTCGCCTCGCCGGCCCCGTTCCACACCTTCGTCACCCCGCCTGTGGTCAAGTAAACAGCCATGACGCCTGAACAACGCCGCCGCAACCGCATCGCAGGAATCATCCTGGCCATTATCGTCATTGCGATCTTTGCCTGGACATTCGTGCGCGGTTCGGCGCTGATGAATTGACAACGCAGTATCCATGAGCAAAGACATCCGCGAACTGTCGCAACGCAAGCTGAACTTCTTCCAGACCCTCAAGGCGGTGCTCTGGGGCTTCTTCGGCGTGCGCAAGGGCAAGGGCTACCAGGAAGACATTTCCAAGCTCAATCCCGTGCACCTTATAATCGCGGCAATCATTGCCACCGTGCTTTTCGTGGTGGGTCTGGTCATGGTCGCCAAGTTCTTCATCAATCAGGCGGTTTAGCGTCCAAATTTGCAATATTGAATAATTCGTAGGAGATCACCATGAGTGCAAGTCACTCGGCTCACGGCAACGAGGCGCCTTACTACTATGTGCCGGCCGATTCGCCGCACCCCGTACGCGCCAGCTTCTCGCTGCTGCTGGCGCTGCTCGGCGCCGCCCTGTGGATCAACAGCTATGCCATCGGCCACTGGGTTTTCCTGCTGGGCATATTGTCGCTCTTCGTCGTGCTGTTCGGCTGGTTCGGCGACGCCATCCGTGAATCCGAAGGCGGCCTGAACAGCCTTCGCGTCGACCACTCCTACCGCTGGAGCATGGCCTGGTTCATTTTTTCCGAAGTCATGTTCTTTGCGGCCTTCTTCGGCGCGCTATGGTATGTGCGCCAGGTCACCACGCCCTGGCTCAGCGACCTCGAACACCAGGCCCTGCTGTGGCCGTCGTTCACCGGCACCTGGCCCAATCTTGGCCCCGCCGGCGTGGTCGAGCCCTTTGAAACCATGGGCCCCTTCTGGCTGCCCACCATCAATACGGCGCTGCTGCTGACCTCGGGCCTTACCCTTACCATCGCCCACCATGCCTTGCGCGCCAGCCATCGCGGCAAGACCATGTTCTGGCTCGCGGCCACCGTCATCCTGGGCTTCACCTTCGTGGCCTGTCAGGCTTACGAGTACTTCCACGCCTACCACGAACTGAACCTGCGCTTTGATTCCGGCGCCTACGGTTCGCTGTTCTACATGCTTACGGGCTTCCACGGCTTCCACGTCATTCTGGGCGCCACCATGCTTACGGTCATCCTCTTCCGGCTGATCAAGGGGCACTTCACCGCCGACCATCACTTCGGCTTTGAAGGCGCCGCCTGGTACTGGCACTTTGTCGACGTGGTCTGGCTCGGTTTATACTTGTTTGTTTACTGGTTTTAAGCCTTGCTCCGCAGGGGTGCGCCAAGCACCCCGCCCCAGACGAAAAAGCCGGCCAATGCCGGCTTTTTTTACGCCCGATCAAGAAAATGCGCCAGTGTCCTGTTTAGTTAATTGTGTGCTTATATTCGGATGCATGGGCTTGTCAGGCAAGGCGCAAACCACAGCGATAGCCGTAGCTATCGCGCGGATTTGCAACGCAGCATGGCGAGCCCAGGCGCCGAAGATAAGTACGTGAATTAACCAAACAGGACACTAACGAAACGTTACGCCGGTGCTTTCGATCCAGCCCAGGTGATGAGCCAGCAGCACGAACAGGAACAGCGCGATTGAAAGCCCCACACGCCATGTCAGGGCGTATGCGGTGCGGCTGGTTCCGCCCTTGTCGCGCATGAGGTACACCAGTGCCGATGCCAGGCTGCCCAATATCCCGAGGAAAGCCAGGATAACGATGATACGCATGAAGGTTCTCCGATGAAACCAGAATTATTGCAGACATGGCCCGCCCTTACCTGAGCGCCCGCACCCTTGCCGCCCTGGCGCTGCTGGCCGTGGTGGCCGCCGTATGCGTGTCGCTGGGCAATTGGCAGCTTGACCGCGCGGCCGAACGCGACGCCATCTCGCAGGCCATAGAGCGCGGGCAGCAAAGCACGCCGCTTGCCCTGCTGCCCGGCACGCCCGCCGAACAGCTGCAAGACTGGCGCGCCGCGCAGGCCAGGGGAATATGGCTGCACCGGTTCACAGTACTGCTGGACAACAGAAATTTCAATGGCCGGCCCGGCTTCTGGGTGGCAACGCCGCTGCTGCTCGACCAGGAAACCAACACGGCCCTGCTGGTTTTGCGCGGCTGGCTGGCCAGGCCGTTGGGTCCGGGCCAGGCCCTGCCCGACCTGGCGCCGCCAGAGGGCGTCCAGGAGGTCTCGGGGCAAATACGGCAGCGCGTGCCGCGCCTTTTCGAGCTGTGGTCCTTCAGCGGCCGCGACCCCAATGCGCTGCCCGGGTCGTTTCCCGCGGCGGACGGCAAGCCCCCCAGGGTGCAGAATCTGGACCTCGATGACTATGCCGCCGCAACTGGCTTAAAATTGATACCCGTCGTGCTGGAACAGACCTCCGACGCAGCGGTCGAACAACACACCGACTTGGTCCGAGAGTGGCCGCTGCCACCCACCGATTCAGACACCAATCGCGGCTATGCGCTGCAATGGTTCAGTTTTGCCGCCATTGCCGTCATCGCCTGGATCCTGATCGCCTGGCGCGCGCTGCGCAAGCGCGCGGCCAGACCCGGCACGCCCCGCTCCTGATACCCATTCTCCACAGCAAGGAAACCCCGTGGACCGCAACCCCCGCACTGCTTCCGCCGCACCGGCGAAACCGCGCTCGATCCAGCCTCTGGTCTGGATTCTTCTGGTGTGCCTGGCGCCCATCGTGTTCGCCATTCTGGCTTATTACGTGCCCGCCCTGGGCCTGCGTCCCGAAGAGGCCTCGAACTACGGACGGCTGCTCGATCCGCAACGCCCCATTCCCGCCGCCGAAGCGCTGGACCTGAAAACCGAGGACGGACAGCCTTTTGACCTGGCCAGCCTGAAGGGGCAATGGGTTCTCGCGTCGGCCGGCCCGGGCGCCTGCCCCGAATCGTGCGTGACCAAGCTGTTCATCCTGCGCAATTCGCACGCCAGCCAGGGCAAGAACGTGGAACGCCTGTCGCGCGTGTGGTTCGTGACAGACGACGCGCCGATTTCCGAACAGATACTCGAGGCCTATCAGGGCACCATCATCGTGCGCGCCAAACCAGAAAAACTGGCTGCTTTCCTGACGCCAGGCGCTTCGGCGCCGGCGGGGCAGGCGCTGGCCGCGCCGATGTGGATCATCGACCCGCTGGGCAACCTGATGATCGAGTTCCCCGAGAACGCCGACCCCGTCAGCGTGCGCAAGGACATCAGCAAGCTGATCTACAATTCGCGCATCGGGTAGGGGCATGGCAGAACGCATCAAGGCCCGTTATCGCAAGCTGGTCTATCTAACCTGGTTCCTGACGCTCGACCTCATCATGTTCGGCGCCTTCGTGCGCCTGACCGACTCGGGGCTGGGCTGTCCGGACTGGCCGGGCTGCTACGGCAAGATCAGCCCCATAGGCGCTTCGCAGCACATCCAGGAGGCGTACGCCGCCATGCCCTACGGGGCAGTCAGCTTTCCCAAGGCCTGGATCGAGATGATCCACCGCTATGTCGGCTCGCTGCTGGGGCTGCTCATCATCCTCATCGTCTACATGGCCTGGCGCCACCGCAAGGTGCTGGGCAACACGCCGCGCCTGGCCGTTGTCACGCTGGTGGCCGTCTGTGTGCAGGGCGCCTTCGGCGCCTGGACAGTCACGCATCAATTGATGCCCATCATCGTCACCACCCACTTGTTGGGCGGCATCGGGCTGCTCGCCCTGATGACCTGGCTGGCGGCGCGCGAAAAGCCGCACCCCGACGTACGCGCCCGGTCCGCCTCCTACCTGCCCTGGATGGCTGCCGGGCTGGCCCTGCTTTTCGTGCAGATCGCCCTGGGCGGCTGGGTCAGCACCAACTACGCGGCGCTGGCCTGCATGGACTTTCCCACCTGCCATGGCGAATGGCTGCCCCCCATGGACCTGCACAGCGGCTTCTCGCTGATCCGCGGCCTGGGCCAGCTACCATCGGGCGAAATGATTTCGCAGCAGGCCCTGACGGCCATACACTGGGTGCACCGCAACTTTGCCTTTGTCGTCTTTTTGTACCTGGGCACCCTGGGCTTCAAGCTGCGCCGCGACCCCGGCCTGGCCGGGCCGGCCAGCCTGCTGCTGCTCTTGCTGCTGCTGCAGCTGCTTACAGGGCTTACCACCATCTTTTTCGAATGGCCCCTGCTGATCGCGGTCATGCACAACGGCGGCGCCGCCGGCATGGTGCTGGTCAGCGTCACGCTGCTGGTCCGCCTGCATCGTGCGGGCCGGGCTAAAATAGCGCCATGACTACCCTACCCGCCCCCGACCCGTCGCTGGTTCGCCAATACCTGGTGCTGACCAAGCCGCGCGTCACCCAACTTGCCGTTTTCTGCGCCGTCATCGGCATGTTCCTGGCCAGCCCGGGCATGCCCGACCTGGGCCTGGTGGTGGCGGGCACCGTCGGCATCTGGCTGCTGGCGGCGGCTGCCTTCGCCATCAACTGCCTCATCGAACAGGAAATCGACGCCAAGATGGCGCGCACGGCCCGGCGCGCCACCGCCCGCGGCACCATCACCAACACGCAGGTGCTGGTCTTCTCGGGCGTGCTGGGCGGCCTGGGCATGCTGGTGCTGTACCACTTGGTCAACCCGCTTACCATGTGGCTTACCTTCGCCACGTTCGTGGGCTATGCCATTATCTACACCATCATCCTCAAGCCCCGAACGCCGCAGAACATCGTCATCGGCGGGCTGTCGGGCGCCATGCCGCCCGCGCTGGGCTGGGCCTGCATCGCCAATGCCGTGCCGGCCGAGGCCTGGGTGCTGGTGCTGATCATCTTCATCTGGACGCCGCCGCACTTCTGGGCCCTGGCCCTGTATCGCGACAACGACTACGCCAAGTCGGGCCTGCCCATGCTTACCATTACCCACGGCAACCAGTTCACCCGGCTGCACATACTGCTGTACAGCCTGGTGCTGTTCGCCTCCACCTTGCTACCCTTCATGATACGCATGAGCGGCCCCCTGTACCTGGCCTGCGCCGTGGTGCTCAGCGGAACCTTCGTCCTTTATGCATGGCGCCTGTACAAAGACTACAGCGACGCCCTGGCGCGCAAGCTGTTCCGCTTTTCCATCCTGTACTTGGCCCTGGTGTTCGGCGCATTGCTGGTCGACCACTGGGTCATGCTGGCGCTGTAGCATCCACCCAGCACCCAGCGGCCTGTTTTACCGCTTTGCGCGTTTCGTCTGGAGACCTCATGTCATTGTTTTTCTCGCTTCGCACTCTCTTTGCAGGCCTGTTCGTTACCGCCGCGCTGGTGTTGACGGGCTGCAGCAGCGAAGCCGACTTCCGCGGCAGCGACATCAGCGGCACCAAGCTTGGAGGCGACCTGGCCATGGTCGACGACAGCGGCCAGCCGCGCACGCTGGCCGATTATCGCGGCAAGGTCCTGGTGGTGTTCTTCGGCTTCACGCAATGCCCCGACGTCTGCCCCACGTCGATGTCACAGCTTGCCCATGCCATGGAACTGCTCGAAGACGACGCCGCGAAAGTGCAGGTGCTGATGATCTCGGTCGACCCCGAGCGCGACACGCCCGAGGTGCTAAGCAGCTACGTCAAGGCTTTCAACCCCTCTTTCGTAGGGCTTACCGGCACGCCCGAGCAACTGGCCACCACGGCAAAGTCGTTCCGTGCCCACTACGCCAAGGTGCAACAGGGCCCTGGGGCCAACGACTACACCATGGACCACGGTTCTTCGTTCTACATTCTGGATAAGTCGGGCGAGGCCCGGGTGCTGCTGCGCGGCGACGCCCCCGCTGAAGATGTAGCGCATGACGTGCGTGAGCTTCTATAAACAGAACCCTTGCCGGGCTGCCCCGGGGCCGTTCGTCGGCGACCAGGCAAAAAAAAGGGACACCTTGTTGGTGTCCCGTAAGCATCCGCTTCGAAAGGGAGGGGATTGAGGAGAAGCAGAAGCGGACGTTTGAACAAAATACAACCGGAGTTGTACTCAGCATTGCTCATACTGTTTAGTCCGCGCCTGTTGGGTTTAGTTCGACTCTTTCCCCGGTATTTTGTACCAAAATGTAAAAACGCCGCCTTTTATTCTTCGCTGAGCGCCGCCCGCATTTTTTTGAACGCGGCCGCCTCGATCTGGCGGATGCGCTCGGCCGAGACGCCGAATTCGGCAGCCAGCTCGTGCAGCGTGGCGCCGCCTTCGTCTTGCAGCCAGCGCGCCTCGACAATACGGCGCGAACGCTCGTCAAGACCCTCGAGGGCATTCAACAGGCCGCTGCCCTGCAGGTCGTCGAGCGCCCTGCGCTCGAGTACGCGGGAAGGTTCCTGGCCTTCGTCGGCCAGATAGGTAATGGGTGCAAAACCGTCGGCGTCGTCGTGCTGGGCCTCGAGCGCCATTTCCTGGCCGGAAAGGCGGACTTCCATCTCGCTGACGTCTTCGGGACGGACATTGAGCTCGCGCGCGATGTCGTCTACCTGCGAAGGGTCGAGCGTGTGGCCGTCGGGACGCATGCGGCGCAGGTTGAAGAACAGCTTGCGCTGCGCCTTGGTGGTTGCGATCTTGACCATGCGCCAGTTGCGCACGATGTATTCGTGGATTTCGGCCTTGATCCAGTGCACGGCAAACGACACCAGCCGTACCCCGCGGTCGGGGTCGAAACGCTTGACGGCTTTCATGAGGCCGACGTTGCCCTCTTGGATGAGGTCGGCATGGGCGATTCCGTAGCCCAGGTATTGCCGCGAGATCGACACGACCAGGCGCAGGTGCGACAACACGAGCTGGCGGGCGGCGTCGAGATCGGAGTCGTCGCGCAGCCTGCGGGCAAGATCGGTTTCCTGCTGCTGCGAGAGCAGGGGCAGGCGGTTGACTGCTCCAATATAGGCTTCGATCGTGCCCAGCGCGCCCGGATTGGACACGGCCATGGCCAATGCGTTGTTCGACAGAGCCAGAGATTGGGTTTGGGTTGTCATCAGTTCGGACTATCCTTTGGGATGTAATCAACGACAGATATTGATATTAGCACTCTAGCTTGCCGAGTGCTAATTATCAGACCCCAACGCGCTTGAAAAGTTCGTTACATTCCTTGTTGACGACGGGGCAATCCGCGTGCCCGGGGGCGGAACCCACAAAACCTACATGATAATCATTACTATCTGATGTAGAATGCCAGATCGTCATTCGCCGACCCCCAGGGGCATGAAAGCTTCCTCTTCACCGCAACGCCGCTCTTACTGGCTGAAAACCCTGCATCAATGGCACTGGATGAGCGCTGCGCTCAGCCTGGCCGGGCTGATCGTATTTGCCGCCACCGGCATCACGCTGAACAACGCCGCCTGGGTGGAAGCCAGCCCCAAGGTCCAGGCCCAAACCGCCGCCATGCCCGCCAATATCGCGGCGATGCTTGTCGAGCGCGCCGATGGGCCCGACAAAGGCCCCTTGCCGGCGCTGGCCGAGCAATGGCTGGACCAACAGCTTCATATACGCATCCGCGGGCGCACGGCCGAGTATTCGCCCGACGAGGTCTATGTGGGCCTGCCCGAACCGGGCGCCGACGCCTGGCTGGCCGTCGCCCTGCCAGGCGGCGAGGTCGAATATGAACGCACCACCCGCGGCTGGGTGGCCTATTTCAACGACTTGCACAAGGGCCGCAACACGGGCGCCGCCTGGAGCTGGTTCATCGACATCTTCGCCGTCGCCTGTCTGGTGTTCGCCTTTACAGGCCTGTTCCTGATGAAAATGCACGCGGCGAACCGCAAGGCCACCTGGCCCCTGACCGGGCTGGGCATATTGATTCCCCTCATCCTCATGCTGTTATGGGTGCACTAGCCATGAAACCTTCAATCAAGACCACGCTGGCCTGCGCGCTGGCCGGTGTTTATACCGTTCCCCTCCACGCGGCCAGCCTGGCCGTCGAAGTCGAGCTGCCCCGCATCGAAGTGGCCGAATACCACCGCCCCTACGTGGCGGTGTGGCTGCAAAGCGCCGACCGCCAGACGGTGCGCGACATCGCCGTCTGGTACGACTACAAGATGCCCAAGGAGGAAGGCAAGAAATGGCTGAAGGACCTGCGGCAATGGTGGCGCGTAAGCGGCCGCGGCCAGGATGAACTGGCCGACGGCATAACCGGGGCCACGCAGGCCCCCGGCAAGCACACCATCCAGGTCGCCGCCACGCACCCCGCCCTGGCCGGCCTGCCGGCGGGCGAGTATGAAGTAATCGTCGAAGCCTCGCGGGAAAAGGGCGGCCGCGAGGTGCTGCGCCTGCCCCTTGCCTGGCCCGCCCAGCAAGCCGCCACGGCCGAGGCCCAGGGCGAAAGCGAACTCGGCCACGTCAAGGCCACCCTTACACCCTGATCGTTTACATTCTTAGGAGCACCGACCCATGAAGCGTCTTATCCCCGCCCTTATCGCCGCCGCCCTCCTGGCTCCCGCCACGTCCCTCGCCCATGATCGCTGGCTCGAGCCTTCTGCCACGGTGCTGTCCGGCGACGACGCCTACATCACTGTCAGCGCAGGGGCGGGCAACGACAAGTTCTACTACAACCACAACCGCATCGCGCTGAACAACCTGGTCGTCACCAGCCCCACGGGAAAGAGCGTCGAGCCGCAAAACGAGTTCGAGGGCAGGCTGCGCAGTGTCTTCGACGTGAAACTGACCGAAGACGGCACCTACCGCATCGCCCTCGTCACCGACGGCGGCATCTTCGCCCGCTGGAAGGAAGGCGACGCAAACAAGCGCTGGTTCGGCAAGGCCGAAGACATGGAAAAGAAGGTTCCCAAGGACGCCAAGGATCTCGTCGTGTCCGAGCGCGTCGATCGTATCGAAACCTTCGCCACCAAGGGCAATCCCACCGATCTGGAACCCGTGAAGAAAGGCCTGGCCCTTTCCGGCGACACCCACCCCAACGACCTGTATGCGGGCGAAACCGCCCAGTTCGTGCTGACCCTGGACGGCGAGCCGGCCAAGAATCTCGAGGTCGAGATCGTGCGCGACGGCAGCCGCTATCGCGACGCCGTGGAAGAAATCACCGTCAAGACCGACGAGCAAGGCCGCTTCGAGGTCAAGTGGCCCCAGGCCGGCCTCTACTGGCTGCACGCCGACCTTCGCGACTCCAAAACGTCGACCAAGGCCGCCAGCCAGCGCGCTGTTTCCTACGTGGCCACGCTCGAAGTCCTGCCGCAGTAAAACCATGAGCAAGACGGACGCCGCCGCGCAGGGCTATGCTTCGCTAAGCGGCGCCAGCATGGGAACCACCTGGTCGGTGAAGTTCCGCGACCCGGGGCTGGACAGGCACCGCCTGCACGGCCAGGTGCAAACCGCGCTGGACGAAATCGTGGCTCGGATGAGCACCTGGGACCCGGAAAGCGCCATCAGCCGCCTGAACCGCGCCGAACCGGGCTGGTACCAGATCGCTCCGGCCTTCTTCGACGTGATGGCGCAGGCGCTGGAACTGGCCGCCGCCACCCAGGGCGCCTATGACCCCACCCTGGGCGCCCTCGTGGATCTCTGGGGCTTCGGCCCCCCCGGCCCGGTCCACGCCCCGCCCTCCCAGGCCGCCATCGACGCGGCCTGGGCGCGAAGCGGCTGGCGGCGCACCGAACTCAATACCGAATATCGGGGCGTCTGGCAGCCCGGCGGCCTGCATTTCGACTTGTCCTCCATCGCCAAGGGCTACGGCGTGGACGAGATGGCGCGCGTGCTGGCCGATGCCGGCGTGCGGCATTGCCTGGTCGAATTGGGCGGTGAGCTCAAGGCTTTCGGCCTCAATCCGGCGGGCGGCGCCTGGGAGGTAGAGGTCGAATCGCCCGGACTGGGCCCCGACCGGCTGCCGGTGCGTCTGAAGGACGCCGCCATCGCCACCTCGGGCCATTACCGCCGCTATTTCACCCACCAAAGCCGGCGGTACGCCCACACACTGGATCCGCATACCGGCGCACCGCTGCCCGACGACCTGGTGTCGGTCACGGTCATTCATCCACAATGCATGATGGCCGACGGCCTGGCGACGGCACTGCTTGCCCTGGGCCCCCGGAAGGGCCCCCACCATGCCCGGCAGAACGGTCTCGCGGCCCTGTTCATGACACGGCACGACAATGACTTCGCGGTCGAATGGACAGACCCGTTCGCCGACCTTGCCGGAGCCAACACCGCATTACCATGTCTCTAGAAGTAATACTTGCCCTCGCGGCGGTCGCGGCCTGGCTGCTGCTGACCTGGTTCACCCTGCTCAGGCCTTCGGCACGTCAGGCCCGTGCCGCCTCAACCGCCGGCACGCCCAGCGTTCCGGCCGGCGCAAGCACCGCCGTCGTCTATGCCAGCCAGACGGGCACCGCCATCGAACTGGCCCAACGCACCGCCCAGGCCTTGGGTGACAGGGCCGTGCTGCTGCCCATCGACCGCGTCGCGCCCGAGCAACTGCTTGCCTATGAGCAGGTCCTGTTCATCGCCAGCACCTACGGCGAGGGCGACGCGCCCGACATGGCCCATGCCTTCCATGAACGGATGCTGGCCGACGATGCTGCGCGCGCGACCGACTCCGCCGGCTCCAGCGGCCGCGCCGATCCTGTCGACAGGGCCCGGGTCGACGAGGCCCCCTTCGCCGGCCTGCGGGCAGGCATACTGGCCCTGGGTGACAGCAGCTACAGCCAGTTCTGCGGCTTCGGCATGGCGCTGGAAAGCTGGCTGAAGCGCCGGGGCGCGACCCTGCTGTTCGACACCATACGCGTCGACCGCGCAGACCCGCGCGCACTGGATGCCTGGAGCGAACAGCTTTCGCTGCTTTTCCAGGCGCGGCTGGACACCGGCATGCACTTCGACGGCTGGACACTGATAGAGCGCAGCACCTCGAATCCGTCGGGCGCGGGCCGGCCCTGCCACGAACTGCGCTGGCGTCCCGCCGGCGACACGCCACTCGAATGGAAAGCGGGCGATATCGCTCACATAGAAATCGGCGACAGCGGCGAACGCCGTGAATACTCCATCGCCTCCATCCCTTCGGAAGGCATGCTGAGGCTGCTGGTACGCGAGCACCAGCGGCCGGACGGCACACCCGGCCTGGGCAGCCACTGGCTGGGTTCGGAACTGGCTCCGGGCGCCCCCGCCCGCCTGCACATACGGGCCAACCCCCTCTTCCGCGCCCCCGATGACGACCGCCCCGCCATCTTCGTGGGCAATGGCACCGGCATCGCCGGCCTTCGGGCCCTGCTGCAGGAACGGCTGGAGCGGGGCCATCACGACAACTGGCTGGTCTTTGGCGAACGCACGCGGGTCGGCGATTTCCATTGGGGCGACACATTCGAAACCTGGCTGCGGCAAGGCAAGCTGCAGCGCATGGACCTGGCCTTCTCACGCGACCAGGCCGAAAAGCGCTATGTCCATCACCTGCTGCGCGAATCCGCCGCCGACCTGCGCGAATGGGCGGGCCGCGGCGCCCTGCTGTATGTATGCGGCAGCAAGGACGGCATGGCCCAGGACGTGGACCAGGCCCTGCGCGACATCCTGGGCCTCCACGGCTATGAAGCGCTGCTGCAGCGCCAGGGCTATCGGCGCGACGTCTATTAGGAACGGACAGGCACGGGGCGAGATCCGGCGCCTGACGGCGCCCTTAGCGCTTGATGATGTCGCGCAGCATGTCGACCAGCCGATCGGCGTGATCGGGATCGAGCTTTTCAAGCAGGCGATGCTGGTGCTGCATGGCCAGGTCGCACAGCCCGCTGATCAGGCGCGTGCCCTTGGGGGTGATCTTGACCAGCGTCTGGCGCCGGTCGACACGGGATGTCTTCAATGTAACAAGGCCTTCAGACTCTAGCCGGGGCAACACCTTGCTGAGGGTGGGCTGCTTTGTAACCGCCAGTTCGGCCAACTCGCCCACCGTTTCGCCCTCGCCCTCGATAAGGCTGCCCAGCACCCGCCACTCGGTGACGGTCAGGCCGGCCTTGCGCACCTCTTTGTGGAACTCTTCGGAAATGCGATGGCTGGCCAGCGCCAGCACCGAAGCCAGGTAGCGATGAACGAATCGAGGCTGCGCCCCCTGATTTTGCATAGAATATTCCTTGTCGGCCACGGTGCGCAGAAATGCCCCGCAGCCCGTTTTCCATTCCGCGAAAATCGTATTCCAATTGATATGGGGCGTCAATGTAATGGTTTGCCCTTATACACAAGCATCTGTTCTTTATATTAAATTTCCATAATCCATGAATTTTCATGTTTTTATTGACAGCGCCTTGCGTCAAACCTAAATTAACCGGAAAGGCCCGCCATTCACGCGGGGCCGTTCCGGTATTTGTGCTTTACCGCTGCCGGTAGAACACCCCTCTCTCTTTGTGGAGACACCATGGCAGAACGTTCATTCAAGAAAGAAGTACAGCAGCTTCGCATCGCTCCGGGCGAAGAATTTCGCGGCGAAGGCATCCTGGCCGTCACCAAGGGGCTGCTGCAGTCCGGC
Organism: Pusillimonas noertemannii; assembly: GCF_003096595.1. Taxonomy (GTDB): domain Bacteria; phylum Pseudomonadota; class Gammaproteobacteria; order Burkholderiales; family Burkholderiaceae_B; genus Pusillimonas; species Pusillimonas noertemannii. The sequence continues at coordinate 748,700 of NZ_QEKO01000002.1, forward strand.
GTCAGCTACGTCGCGGGCTATCAGGGCGCGCCCATTTCGCACCTGATGGACGTCCTTTCCGACGCGCAAGACATCCTGGAAGACCTGGGCGTGCACTTCGAGGCCAGCGCCTCCGAGGCCACCGCGGCCGCCACGCTTGCCGCGTCGGTCATGTATCCGGTGCGAGGCGCCGTTACCTGGAAATCCACCGTAGGCACCAACGTCGCCTCCGACGCCCTGGCCAACCTGGCCTCTGGCGGCGTCAAGGGCGGCGCGCTGGTCATTGTGGGCGAAGACTACGGCGAGGGCTCGTCCATCATGCAAGAGCGCACCCACGCCTTTGCCATGAAATCGCAGATCTGGCTGCTCGACCCGCGTCCCAACCTCGAAAGCATGGTCGATGCCGTCGAGCACGGCTTCCAGTTGTCGGAGGCTAGCAACACGCCCGTCATCCTGCAACTGCGCATTCGCAGCTGCCACGTCCATGGCCGTTTCATCACCAAAGAAAACAAGCGCCCCGAGTACACCCTGGCCCAGGCGCTCGACAACCCCGAGCGCGACGTCAGCCGCATCGTGCTGCCGCCGGCCTCGTTCCTGCACGAGCACGAAAAGGTCAACAGCCGCTGGCCCGCGGCGGTCGAATTCATCAAGCAGAACAAGCTCAACGAATTCATCGACGGCGACCTGAGCGACATCGGCCTCATCCTGCAGGGCGGCCTGTACAACGGTGTCATCCGCGCCCTGCAGCTGCTGGGCCTGGCCGACCACTTCGGCAACAGCCGCATCCCCCTGTACATCATGAACGTCACCTATCCGGTGATCGACGACGAGGTGGCCGAGTTCTGCCGCGGCAAGAAAGCCGTGCTGATGCTCGAAGAGGGCCAGCCCAACTACATCGAGCAGAATATCGCCACCATATTGCGCCAGAAGGGGGTCGACGCGGCGCTGGAAGGCAAGGGCGTGCTGCCCATTGCAGGCGAGTACACCACCGCCGTCATGCGCGACGGCCTGCAGGCCTTTCTTGAAAAGCACCACCCCGAATCCCTGCCCGTCATCGACGCGCCCGCCCCCGAGCCCCTTGCCCCCTCGGCCGCGGCCACCGCGACGGCAACCGCCACGGCCACCATGCCGGCCATCGAAGAAGACGGCGACCTGGCCATCGAAGAAGACCATCCGGCCAACGGCCATGCGGCGCACGCCAATGGAGCGCCCACGGTCATACCCCGGGTCCAGCCCATGCAGGTGGACCAGGTTGCGCGCAAGCCCTCGGTGCAGCCCATCAACTTCCAGCGCCAGGTCAGCGAACTGGCCCAAGTGGTGCCGCCCCGGCCCGCCGGCTTCTGTACAGGCTGTCCCGAGCGCCCGGTATTTTCGGCGCTTAGCCTGGCCCAGGAAAAACTGGGCGAACACCACATCGCCTGCGACATCGGCTGCCATCTGTTCTCTATTCTGCCGCCCTTCAACCTGGGCGCCACGACCATGGGCTATGGCCTGGGCGCCTCAAGCGCCGCGGCCTTCAACGTGCCTTCGTCCAAGCGCTCCATCTCCATCATGGGCGACGGCGGCTTCTGGCACAACGGCCTGGCATCCGGCATAGGCAACGCCGTCTTCAACAAGTACGACGGCGTCATCATCATCATCGACAACTTCTACGCCGCCGCCACGGGCGGGCAAGACATTCTGTCGTCCCGCGCCGCCAATAAAAGCCGCTCCACCAACAACCCCATCGTCGACGCCGTGAAGGGCGTGGGCGTGAAGTGGGTGCGCGTGCTCGACCGCACCTACAGCGTCTCCAAGGTGCAGGCCGCCATCGAAGAAGCCCTGACCACGCCCGAAAAAGGGCCCAAGGTCATCATCGCTCAGTCGGAATGCATGCTGAACAAGCAGCGGCGCCTCAAGCCGCAATTCCGCGCGGCGGTCAAAGAGGGCAAGCGGGTGGTCAAAGAGCGCTTCGGCGTCGACCCCGACGTCTGCACGGGCGACCATGCCTGTATCCGGCTCTCGGGCTGCCCCTCGCTTACCATCAAAGATAGCGGCGATCCCCTCAAAGAAGACCCCATCGCCCATGTGGACAACACCTGCGTCGGCTGCGGAAACTGCGGCGAGGTTGCCCATGCCGCCGTGCTGTGCCCCTCGTTCTACCGGGCCGACCTCATCCACAACCCGACTCAGTGGGACCTGTTCAAGGCCAAGGTGCGCCAGCGCGTCATCGGCCTGCTGCAGTCACGCCGCAGCCAGCGCCTGAATCAATATTCGTTCTAAGAGCCGAGCCATGACAAGCACTACATTCCAAGCGGGTTCGCCCATCAAGATCGCCATCCTGGCCATGGGCGGCCAGGGCGGCGGCGTACTGGCCGACTGGATCGTCGACATGGCCGAACATGCCAAGTGGTGGGCGCAAACCACCTCGGTGCCGGGTGTGGCCCAGCGCACGGGCGCCACCATCTACTATGTCGAGATGCTGCCCGAATCCGACGTCGAGGCGGCCGGCAGGCCCCCCGCGCTGGCCATGATGCCCACCCCGGGCGACGTCGACCTGGTGGTCGCCGCCGAACTCATGGAAGGCGGCCGTGCCATCCAGCGCGGCCTGGTCACGCCCGACCGCAGCACTCTTATTTCTTCCTCGCACCGCAGCTACGCGGTGGGTGAAAAATCCGCGCGGGGCAACGGCATCGCCGATTCCAACAAGGTCATCGAAACCGGCCAGGCGGCCGCCAAGCGCTTCATCTGCGTCGACCTGCAGGCCCTGGCCGACCAGGCCGGCAGCGTCATCAGCGCCAGCCTGTTCGGTGCCGTGGCCGGCAGCGGCACCCTGCCCTTCACGCGTGAAGACTTCGAAGAAACCATCCGCCGCGGCGGCGTGGGCGTAGAGGCCAGCCTGCGGGCCTTCGCCCTGGGCCTCGAGGCGGCCGCCAATGCGCCGGCCGAACCCGCGCGCGTCAGCACCGAAAAGCCCTCGCCCGAGGTGCCCGAAACAGCCTCGCACCCCCGCATCCGCAAGCTGCTCGACGACCTGCGCCAGAATTTCCCGGCCGCGGCCCAGCCCATGCTGGTGGCCGGCCTGCGCCGCACCGTCGACTTCCAGGACCCGGCCTACGGCGCCAAGTACATTGACCACGTCCGCGCCCTGCGCAAGCTCGACGAACAGTACGGCGGCCAGGCCAAGAACTGGGCGCTTACCACCGCGGCGGCCCGCTACGTGGCCGTGGCCATGGCCTACGACGACGTCATCCGCGTGGCCGACCTCAAGACGCGGGCCGCGCGCTTCGAGCGCGTGCGCGGCGAAGTCGGCGCCAAGGCCGACCAGCTGCTCTACACCACCGAATACATGCACCCCCGCGTGGAAGAGCTGTGCGGCACCATGCCCGCCCCCCTGGGCCGCTGGGTCGAGAACTCGAAATTCGCCAGCGGTCTGCTGGGCCGCTTCTGCCGCAAGGGCCGCTTCCTGCAAAGCGGCACGCTGACGGGCTTTCTCATGCTGTACGCCCTGGCCGGCATGCGCCGCTTCCGCCGCAGCACCCTGCGCCACCGCATCGAGCTCAAGAGCTTCGAGGCCTGGCTGCGCCTCATCGAAGAAACCGCGCCGGTCGACTACGACCTGGCGGTGGAAATCGTTAACTGCCGGCGCCTGGTCAAAGGCTACAGCGATACGCACGAGCGCGGCGAAAGCAAATACCAGCGCCTCATCGCCGCGGCCGCCGACCTGCGCGGCCGCCCCGAGGCCGCCCAGCGCCTGCGCGAACTGCGCGAGGCCGCGCTGGCCGACGACAAGGGCACGAAGCTCGACACCATGCTGGCCCAAGAGCTGAAACTGGCTGCATAACCCTGGCCGCGCCCCGCGGGGCGCGGCCATTGTTCTCGACGAGGCTACCATGAGCTATCGCAACAACCCCGAAGCCATACAGGCATTGGTGCGGCCCACCGAGGTCCATAAAGATCTCTTCATCAGCGAAGAAATCTTCCAGCTCGAGATGGAGCACCTGTTCGCCAACACCTGGGTCTATGTCGGCCACGCCAGCCAGGTGCCCAATGCGGGCGACTACTTCACCACCACGGTGGGCGACCAGCCCGTGGTCATGGTGCGGCACAACGACAACTCGGTGCGCGTGCTGTACAACCGCTGCCCCCACAAGGGCGTCATGGTGGTCAACGACCCTTGCGGCAACACCGGCAAGTTCTTTCGCTGCCCCTACCACGCCTGGTCTTTCAAGACCGACGGCGCCCTGCTGGCCCTGCCCCTGAAGCGCGGCTACGATCCCGAAGTCTTCAAGCAGACCGAGGCCTCGCAGGGCATGGCACAGGTCGAGAACGTGCACAACCACCGCGGCTTCATATTCTGCCGCCTCAACCCCGAGGGCCAGAGCTTCGAGGAATTCTTCGGCGAATCGCTCAGCACGCTCGACAATATGGTCGACCGCTCGCCCGAAGGCAAGCTCGAGGTGGTCGGCGGGGTGCTGCGCTATATGCACGACTGCAACTGGAAGATGCTGGTCGACAACCAGTCCGACACCTGCCACCCCATGGTGGCGCACGAATCTTCCGCCGGCACCGCCGTACGGGTCTGGAACGAGGCCCCGGAAGGCACGCCCAAACCCATGGCGGTCGAGCAGTTCGCGCCCTTTATTTCATCGTACGAGTTCTTCGAAGGCATGGGCATCCGCGTGTGGGAGAACGGCCACGGCCATACCGGGGTCAGCGACTCCATCCACGCCGCCTACTCCGACATCGAGGGCTACCACGAAAGCATGGTCAAGGCCTATGGCGAAGAACGCACAAAGCAGATTCTGGGCGACGTGCGCCACAACACCACCTACTTTCCCAACATCATGGTCAAGGGCCCCATCCAGACCCTGCGCATCTTCAAGCCGCTGGCACCCAACAAGACCCTGGTCGAGTCCTGGACCTTCCGCCTGGTGGGTGCGCCCGACAAGCTGCTCGAGCGCACGCTGATGTACAACCGCCTCATCAACGCCCCCACCTCGATGGTGGGCCACGACGACCACGAGGTCTACGAACGTGGCCAGCATGGCCTGCATTCCCGTGGCCGCGACTGGGTCAACGTGGCCCGCCTGTACGAGCCCAGCGAACTCGACCGCAAGAACGAAGTCACCAACGGCACCAACGAGTGGCAGATGCGCAACCAGTACCGCGCCTGGGCCAATTTCATGACCGCCGACATGCAGCAGAAGGAGCCGGCATGAGCGCCATCACCGACCAGCAACTCGTCGACTTCGTTTATGCCGAGGCGCGCATGCTCGACGAGCGGCGCTTCGAAGCCTGGCTCGATCTGTTCACCGAAGACGGCTACTACTGGATGCCGCTGGAGCACGGCCAGACCGACCCGCGCCTGCACACTTCATTGCTGTATGAAGACAAACTGCTGCTGCGCGTGCGCGCCGAGCGCCTGGCGGGCCAGCGCACCTTCTCGCAGCAGCCCAAAAGCCGAAGCCACCATTTGCTTGCGCGGCCCGAGATCGAAACGGCACACGAGTGGCATGCGCCCGAAAAAGGGCAATACGTGGTGCGCACGGCCTTTCACTACGTCGAAACACGCCTCGACCAGCAAATACTCTATGCCGCCTGGTCCACGCATCAACTGGTCGCCGCCGAAGACGGCCTGCGCATCCGCCTGAAGCGCGTCGACCTGGTCAACTGCGACTCCGCCTTGCGCAGCATCCAACTTCTTATGTAACCAAAGGGGCCCGCATCTTGTCCTCGACCGTATACCAGGCATTTTCGGCCACTGCGCAGCAATGGCCCGACAACCCCTTTCTTCATATCGTGCCTGAAACGGCCGGCATCTATGGCGTTCCCGCCGGCGAACTGCACTATCGCCACGCGCTCGACGCCATCGACGCGCTCAAGCTGGCCTATGAAAAGGCCGGCTACGGCCACGGCCACCGGGTCGGCCTGCTGCTCGAGAACCGGCCTTCTTTCTTCCTGCACTGGTTCGCCTTGAACGCGCTGGGCGTCTCGGTGGTTCCCATCAATGCCGACTTGCGCGCCGCCGAGCTGCAATACCTTATCGGCCACTCCGAGATCGTCCTGGCCGTGGCCCTGCCCACGCACCACGAGGCCTTGCGCGCAGCGGCCGAGACCGCGGGCCGGACGGTGGGCATCATCGCCGACGGCGACGTGCCGCCGCCGCCCGCCTTCGGCGCGCCCCACGCCGGCCGCGAGCCCGGCATCGATACCGAATGCGGCCTGCTGTACACCTCGGGCACCACCGGCCGCCCCAAGGGCTGCATACTGCCCAACGAATACTATCTGCACTGCGGCAACTGGTATTCCAATGTCGGAGGCCTGGCCGCCCTGCGCCCCGGCAAGGAACGCATGCTTACCCCCCTGCCGCTGGTCCACATGAACGCCATGGCCTGCTCGACCATGGCCATGGTGGTCACGGGCGGCTGCCTGATTCCGCTCGATCGCTTCCATCCGCGCAGCTGGTGGGACACCGTGCGCGAATCGGGCGCCACCGTCGTGCACTACCTGGGCGTCATGCCCGCCATCCTGATGAAGGCCGAACCCGGCCCTGACGACACCCGCCACCAGGTGCGCTTCGGCTTTGGCGCGGGCATCGACCGCAGCCTCCACGCGACGTTCGAAGAGCGCTTCGGCTTTCCCCTGCTCGAAGCCTGGGCCATGACCGAAACCGGCTCGGGCGCCGTGGTCATCGCCAATCACGAGCCGCGCTTCATCGGCAGCAGCTGCTTCGGCAAAGAGGCCGACGAGGTCCAGGTGCGCATTGTGGACGACGCCGGCCAGCCGGTGGGCCCCAACCAGGACGGCGAGCTGCTGGTGCGGCATGCGGGCGAAAATCCGCGCTTCGGTTTCTTTGCCGGCTACCTGAAAGACCCCGCGGCCACCGATGAGGCCTGGAAAGACGGCTGGTTCCATACCGGCGACATCGTGCGGCGCAACGAGCACGGCTACCTGCACTTCGTCGATCGCAAGAAAAATGTCATCCGCCGCAGCGGTGAAAACATCGCCGCCGTCGAAGTCGAGAGCGTGCTGCTGCAGCACCCGGCCATCAAGGCGGCCGCCGTGGCGGCCGTGCCCGACGCCCTGCGCGGCGACGAGGTGCTGGCCTGCCTGGTGTGCGAGCCTGCTCCCGCCGAAGCCGACCTGCACGGCCTGGCGCGCGACATCGTCGCCTGGAGCCTCTCGCAACTGGCCTATTACAAAGTGCCGGGCTACGTGGCCTTTGTAGACGCCCTGCCGCTTACCCCCACCAACAAGATACAGCGCGGCGAGCTCAAGAACCTGGCTCCCACGCTGCCGGGCACGCCACGCTGCTTCGACACCCGCGACTTGAAGAAACGACAGGAAACGCCCACATGAGCACCGGCCGCATCGGCTATGACGGCGTGGTGGCCACGGTGCCCGTCACCGTGCCGTACGTGCGCTATTCCATACACAGCGCCCACTGGTGGCTGGGCAAGGCGCTGGGCGCCCTCATCGGCCAGGCCGGCGTGGCCAAGCAGCAGGTCGACGGCCTGTGCGTCTCGAGCTTCACGCTGGCGCCCGACACGGCGGTGGGGCTGACCCAGCACCTGGGCATGTCGCCGCGCTGGCTCGACCACATCCCCATGGGCGGGGCCAGCGGTGTCATCGGCCTGCGCCGCGCGGCGCGCGCCGTGCAAAGCGGCGACGCGAACATCGTGGCCTGCATCGCGGGCGACACCAACCATGTCGACTCCTTCCGGCACACCGTCAGCCAGTTCTCGCGCTTTGCGCAAGACGCCGTCTACCCTTACGGGGCGGGCGGGCCCAATGCCAGCTTCGCCCTGCTGACCCGCCACTACATGCGCGAAGCCGGCGCCACGCGCGAAGACTTCGGCAAGCTGTGCGTGGCGCAGCGCGCCAACGCCCTGCTCAACCCCAACGCGCTCATGAAGAAGCCGCTGACGCTCGAGCAGTACCTGGAATCGCGCGTCATCGCCGACCCCATCCACTTGTTCGACTGCGTCATGCCCTGCGCAGGCGCCGACGGCTTTCTCGTCATGCGCGAAGAACAGGCGCGCAAGCTGAACCTGCCTTTCGTGCGCATACTGTCCACCATCGAACGGCACAACGCCTGGATCGAAGACCCCATACAGATGCGCGGCGGCTGGACCATGGACCGCGAAGAGTTCTACTCGCTGGCGGGCGTGGGCCCCGAAGACGTCGATCTGATGCAAGCCTATGACGACTACCCGGTCATCAACATGATGCAGATCGAAGACTTGGGCTTTTGCGACAAGGGTGCGGGGCCCGAATTCGTGCGCAGGCACAGCTTCACCACCGACGGCAGCTTTCCGTTCAACACCAATGGCGGCCAGCTTTCGGTGGGCCAGGCAGGCGCCTCGGGGGGCTACCTGGGCATGATCGAAACCCTGATGCAGCTTACCGGCGCAGCCGGCCCGCGCCAGGTGGCCGATGCGCGCATCGGCCTGGTCAGCGGCTTCGGCATGATCAACTACGACCGCGGCATCTGCACCGCCGCGGCCCTGCTTGCCAGGAGCGACGCATGACCGAGCCATTGAGCAAGCCGCGCAAGAAAGACCCCATCGCCCGCACCCGGCGTCCCACCCTGCCGCCCGCCAGCCGCAGCCGCCGCGCCCTGGGCCTGACGGCCGCGGCGGCCCAGGGCCGCTTCGAGCTTCAGGTGTGCCAGGCCTGCTCGGCGGTGCAGTACCCGCCGCGCGAGGTCTGCCACGACTGCCTGTCGGACCAATTGCGCTGGCAGCCGGTCGACCCTTCGGGGCGTCTGCTGGCCACCACCACGCTGCACCACAGCAACGATCTGTATTTCCGCGAACGCCTGCCCTGGCGCGTCGGCACCGTCCAGCTCGATTCCGGGCCCAGCGTCGTGGCCCACGTCCATGGCGACTGCCAGGAAGGCGACGCCGTTCGGCTCAGCCTCAAGCTCGATCGCAGCGGCCAGGCCGTGATGATCGCTCTCCCCAAGAAGGCCACCCCCAATATGGAAGACGACAAGACATTGCGCGAAACCTCCTGCGATCCGAAGTTCCGCCGCGCGCTGGTCACCGACGGCAAGTCGGCGGTGGGCATGGCTGTTGCCCGCGCCCTGCTCGACGCCGGCGCCACCACGGTGTTCGTGGGCGACCCGGCCTCGTGGCGCAAGTCGGCGCAGTTCGACGCCCTGTGCGCCGACCCCCGCATCCAGGTGCAGGCGCTCGACGTCACCGACACCGATTCGGTTGAGCGCGTTTCGCGCTCCATCGGCGGCAAGGTCGAGATCCTGGTCAACACCGCCCTGTATGAGCGCGATGGCGGCATGCTGCACAACCGCGACCTGGTGAAGGCGCAGGATTCGTTCAATGTGAACTGCGTGGGCCTGATGCGCCTGGCGCAGCACTTCGGCCCCGGCATGGCCGGGCGGGCCGCCGACGGCGTCAACAGCGCGGTCGCCTGGGTCAACATCCTGTCCATTTATGCGCACATGAACCTGCCCTCGCAAGGCCTCTGGTCGGCCTCGCAGGCGGCGGCGCTTTCCATGAGCCAATGCCTGCGCAACGAGTTCCGGCCCTCGGGCATCAGGGTGGTGAACGTCTTCTCGGGGCCCGTCGACTACGAATGGGAACAACTGACACCGCCGCCGCGCGTGGCCCCCGCCGCTCTGGCGCGAGCCATCGTCGGCGCCCTGAAGGAAGGCGTCGAAGAAGCTTATGTAGGCGACGTGGCGCAAGAGTTCCGCGCCCGCCTGGCCGACAACCCCAAGGCGCTCGAGCGGGAACTGGGCGCCTGATGCCCACGCACCCCACGCAAACCGGAAGCACAGCATGAGCACGCAACCATCCGAAGGAACCACCATGACGACTTCCGTCCTGGGCCAGTTCATGTCCGAACTGCTGTCGGGCAGGATACGCATCGTCGACCTGACCGAAACCCTGACGCCCGAGTTTCCCACCATCGTCCTGCCGCCCGAGTTCGGCCAGGCCTGGCCCTTTCGCATCGAAGAAATCTCGCGCTACGACGAGCGCGGCCCGGCCTGGTACTGGAACAACTTTTCATGCTCCGAGCACACTGGCACCCACTTCGATGCGCCCGTGCATTGGGTCAGCGGCAAAGACCAGCCCAACAACACGGTCGACACCATTCCCATCGAGGCCTTCATCGCCGAGGCCTGCGTCATCGATTGCTCGAAAGAGTCGCGCGAGAACCCCGACTTTCTGCTGACCATCGATTTCGTCGAACAGTGGGAAGCCGTCCACGGCCGCATCCCGGCCCGCTCGTGGGTGTTCATGCGTACCGATTGGTCCAAGCGCAACAAGCCCGACGATTACCTGAACATGGACGACGAAGGCGCGCATTCGCCCGGCCCCGATGGCAATGTAGTGCCGTGGCTGATCAAAGAACGCGACGTGCACGGCTTCGGAACCGAATCGGTGGGCACCGACGCCGGCCAGGCGCAGCACCTCGAGCCGCCCTACCCCTGCCATTACTATATGCACGGCAACAACCGCTATGGCCTGCAGTGCATGGCCAACCTGGACCAGCTGCCGCCCACGGGCGCGGTCATCTTCTCGGCCCCCCTGAAGATACGCAGCGGCTCGGGCAGTCCCCTGCGCGTGCTGGCCCTGGTGCCCAACGCCGCGCCCGTCCCGAACCCAGGAGAACCACGTTGAGTACTACGCATACTGCAATCGTCACCGGAGGCAGCGCCGGCATCGGCGCCGAGATCGTGCGCCAGATGCTCGACGCGGGCTACGAGGTCGTTTCCATGGCGCGCCGCGCACCCGACTTCAGCCACGCTCGCCTGCACAATGTGCAGGTCGACCTGCTGGACGCCCAGGCCACGCAACAGGCCGCGGCCGAGGCCGCGCAGCAGTTCCCGATCACGCACTTCGTGCACAATGCCGGCGTCATCTGGCCCAACATGCTGCCCGAGGTAAAGCTGGATGAACTTCAGGGCCTGACCCAGATACACCTTGGCGCGGCCATACAGATCACGCAGGCCTGCCTGCCCCGCATGCAGGGCGGCCAGTTCGGCCGCATCGTCCTCATGTCGTCGCGCGGCGCGCTGGGCCTGCCCACGCGTACCGCCTATTCGGCCACCAAGGCGGGCATGGTGGGCATGGCGCGCACCTGGTCGCTCGAGCTGGCGGCCCACGGCGTCACCGTGAACGTGGTGGCCCCGGGCCCCATCGCGACCGACATGTTCTACGACGTCGTCGAAGCGGGCAGCGAACGCGAAACCAGCATCGCCAAGGGCATACCCGTGCAGCGCCTGGGCCGCGCGGACGACGTGGCCCGCGCGGTCATGTTCTTCTGCGATCCGGCCAACAGCTTCATTACGGGCCAGACCCTGTATGTCTGCGGCGGGGCCAGCGTCAGTTCGGTGACGATCTAGGGCCTGTCGACACGTGCCGACGCCGCCGCCCTCCAGACCCTCCCGGGCCGAAATCGGCAATGTATTGATTCTGGCCGGCAGCCAGAGTCTGTTCACCATTACCACCATCACGGTCATGACGCTGGCCAGCGTCATCGGGCTGCGGCTCAGCGCCAGCCCCGGCCTGGCCACCCTGCCCATCGCGCTGATGATGTTCGCCACTGTGCTGACGACGCTTCCGGCCTCGCTGCTGATGCGGCGCATAGGCCGACGCGCCGGATTCATCCTGGGCGCCACGGCGGGCGGCGCGCTGGGAAGCGCGCTGATGCTCGCAAGCGTTGCACGCCCCTCCTTTCCCCTGTTTTGCGCCGGCATGTTCCTGATAGGCATCTACCAGAGCTTCGGGATGTACTACCGCTTCGCCGCCGCCGACGTGACGCGCCTGGAGTTTCGCAGCCGTTCCATTTCGTTCGTGATGACGGGCGGCGTGGTGGCCGCCGTGCTGGGGCCCATCAATGCACGCGCACCACTGGGGCTGATCCCCGCGATACCGTTCGGCGAATCATTTCTGGTCACGCTGCTGGTGTCGCTGCTTGCCGCCACCCTGCTTCTGCAGCTGCGGGTGCCCACCATTGAAAGCCCGCGTGAAGAGGCGGCCATTCGCCCGCTTGCCGCAGTGGCGCGCCATCGGGGCTTCGTGCCCGCCGTCCTGGCCAGCACCGTAAGCTTTTCACTGATGGTGCTGTACATGACGGTCACGCCGCTCGGCATGCAGGCACAGGGCTTCGGCATGGTGGACATCACGATCGTGGTCCAAAGCCAGGTGCTGTCCATGTTCATCCCGGCCTTCTTCACCGGCGTTCTGATCAACCGCATCGGCCTGCTGCCTATTCTGTGGGCAGGCGTGGCGCTGATGAGCCTGGCCATGCTGATCGGTGCGGTCAGCGCCACGCTGTCTCTCTACGTGGCCTCGCGTATCGCATTCGGCGTGGGCTGGAACTTCGTGTTCGTCGGCAGCGCGGTGCTGCTGTCCACCACCCACGCCCCCGCCGAGCGCGGCAAGGTGCAGGGCGTCAATGACCTGACGATGTTCATCGTGGCCACGGTGGGCTCCATCGCCGCCGCTGGGTTGCTGCAAAAGCTGGGCTGGAACATGCTGCACCTGGTGTCGCTGCTGCCCGTGGGCCTGGTGGGCGCGTCATTGCTGTGGCTGCGCAAGGGCCGTGGCGCGGCCGCGACCATTACGCAAGTCTGAAGCCTTCGTGCGGGCCGCTTTGCGCCCTGCACGAAGGCTCAACCATCACTCGCCGAAACCACCCCCGCCGGGTGTCAGTATCTCGAAGCAATCGCCGGCTTGCAGCTCGGCGCTGTCGGCATGCCTGATGGGTTCGACGCGGCCATCGGAGCGGATGACCCGGCTTTCTCCGCAGGCGCCCGGCTGGCCGCCGCGCGCGCCGAAGGCGGGATGAATCCAGCCGTTGGCCAGAAGCGATACCGTCATGGGCTCGAGGAAGCGCAGGGTGCGCAAGCCGCCGTCGCCGCCATGCCAGCGGCCCGCGCCGCCCGAGCCGCGCCGGATCTCGTAGCGCTCGAGACGCACCGGCACGCGCAATTCAAGTACTTCGGGATCGGTCATGCGCGAATTGGTCATCTGGGTCTGCACGACCGAGGTGCCGTCGAAGCCGCCCGCCAGGCGGCCTTCGTCGTCGAAACGGCCACCCGCGCCCGCGCCTCCGGAAATGGTCTCGTAATACTGGTGGCGCGCGTTGCCGAAGGTCAGGTTGTTCATGGTGGGCTGGCTGCCCGCGTTCACGCCCAAGGCTCCGTACAAGGCGTTGGTCACGCAGGTGGAGGTCTCGACGTTGCCCGCCACCACCGCCGCCGGATAGCTGGGATTCAGCATGGAGTCTTCGGGCACGACCAGGGTTAGGGGCTTGAGCCCGCCTGCATTGATCGGGATGTCGTCGTCGATCATGGTGCGGAAGACATACAGCACCGCGGCCGTCGTGACCGCGCGCGGGGCGTTGAAGTTGTTGGGCAGGCGCGGCGAAGTGCCGGTGAAATCCACCGTGGCGCTGCGCGTGGCCTGGTCGACCGTAAGCTTGACCTGAATGCGCGCGCCATTGTCGAGCAATTGGGTGAACTCGCCGTCGGTAAGGCGAGAAATCGCCCGCCGCACCGATTCTTCGGCATTGTCCTGCACGTGCTGCATATAGGCATGCACCACTTCCAGGCCATAGGCCTCGACCATGTTGAGCAGCTCTTCGCGGCCCTTTTCATTGGCTGCGATCTGGGCCCGCAGGTCGGCCAGGTTCTGGTCGATATTGCGCGCCGGATAGGGCCCGCTTGCCAGCAGTTCGCGCAGCTCGCGCTCGCGCATGCGCCCGCCCTCGACCAGGCGGAAGTTGGTGATCAGCACGCCTTCTTCATCGATGGTGGTGGAATTGGAAGGCATCGATCCGGGCGTAAGCCCTCCGATGTCGGCATGGTGGCCGCGCGAACCGACGTAGAACAGAATGTCGCGGCCCTGGGCGTCGAACACCGGCGTTACCACCGTGACGTCTGGCAAGTGGGTGCCGCCCGCATAGGGATTGTTCAGCACAAAGACATCGCCGGGCCGCATGCTGCCGCGGTTGGCTTCGTTCACGGCCTGGATGCTGGCGCTCATGGAGCCCAGGTGCACGGGAATGTGCGGCGCATTGGCAACCAGGTCGCCCTTGGCGTCGAAGATGGCGCAAGAGAAGTCGAGCCGCTCTTTGATGTTGACCGAATAGGCCGTGTTCTGCAGGCGGTAGCCCATCTGCTCGGCGATCGACATGAAGAGATTGTTGAAGATCTCGAGCATGACCGGGTCGGCCTGGGTGCCGATGGCGTAGCGCTGCGGACGCGGCGTGGCGCGATCGAGCACGATGTCGCCGCGTTCGGTCACGCTTGCCCGCCAGCCCGGATCGACCAGCGTGGTGGCATTGGCGTCGGTGATGATGGCGGGCCCCAGCAGCACGTCGCCCACGCGCAGGTCGGCACTGCGGTACAGCGGGCAATCATGCAATTCATCGTCGGCGTGGATCTGCACGGTATCGAAGCGTTCGGGCAACTCGCCGGCGGCGCGCGGCTGGCTCTCGAAGACGCCGGCGGCCTTGTCCGATTCGTCGCCAATGGCCTCGGCCACCGCCGATTCGATCACCAGGCGCCGGTCGGGCATAAGAAAGGAGAAGCGCATCGAATAGGCCTGCTCGAAAGCGGCAAGCATGGCTTCGGCGCTGCCAAGGACCACGGGCAGCGAGGTATCGGTGCCTTCGTAGCGCAGATACAGGCGCTGCTCGACACGGATATGGTCTTCCGACACTTGCTGGGCAAGAAGGTCGTTGCGGGCCAGTTCGCACAGTTCCTGCAGCACGGCCCTGGCTTGTGCCTCGCCTTCGGCGTCCCACACCTTTTCAACCGAGCGCTCGCGTATGGCGGTCGCCGCCGCCAGGCCCATGCCATAGGCCGACAGCACACCGGCCAGGGGATGAACCAGCACCCGGGGCATGGCCAGGGCATCGGCCACCCGGCAGGCATGCTGGCCGCCGGCGCCGCCGAAGGTGGTCAGGGTATAGCGGGTAACGTCGTAGCCGCGCTGCACCGATATGCGCTTGATGGCATTGGCCATATTGGCCACCGCGATGTCCAGGAAGCCCTGCGCCAGTTGCTCGGGGGTAATCGCCCGGCCGGTTTCGGCGGACACGCGCTGGGCCAGCTCGGCGAACTGCCGGCGCACCACGTCGGCATCGAGGGGCTGGTCGGCCTCGGGCCCGAACACGGCGGGAAAATGATGCGGCTGGATGCGGCCCAGCATGACATTGGCGTCGGTGACCGTAAGCGGACCGCCGCGGCGGTAGCAGGCGGGCCCGGGGTTGGCACCCGCCGACTCGGGGCCGACGCGCAGCCGGGCACCGTCGAAATACAGGATGGAGCCCCCACCGGCGGCCACGGTATGGATGCTCATCATGGGAGCGCGCAGCCGCACGCCCGCCACGACGGAATCAAAAGCGCGCTCGTACTCGCCGGCATAGTGCGATACGTCGGTGGAGGTGCCGCCCATGTCGAAGCCGATGACGTGCTCGAAACCGGCGATGGCCGATACGCCCGCCATGCCGACGATGCCGCCGGCGGGGCCGGACAAGATGGAATCCTTGCCCTGGAAGGCATGGGCGTCGGTAAGGCCGCCGCTGGACTGCATGAACTGCAGGCGCACCCCCGGCAGCTCGGCCGCCACGCGGTCGACGTAGCGGCGCAGTACCGGCGACAGATAGGCGTCGACCACGGTGGTGTCGCCCCGCGCCACGTAGCGGATGAGCGGGGACACTTCATGCGAGACCGAAACCTGGGTATAGCCCGCTTGACGGGCCAGGCCGGCCAGGGCCTGTTCGTGGGCGTTGTTGCGATAGCCGTGCATCAGCGCGATGGCGATGGCGGTAAAGCCCCTTTCGCGCGCCTGCTCGAGCGCCTTGCGCGCCAATTCGGCGTCGAGCTTGCGCACGACGTTGCCCTGGGCGTCCAGGCGCTCGTCGATCTCGATGACCTCTTCGTGCAGCAGCTCGGGCAGCACGATGTGCCGGTCGAACAACCGAGGGCGATTCTGGTAGCCGATGCGCAAGGCGTCGCGAAACCCCTTCGTGACGGCCAGCACCACGCGCTCGCCCTTGCGCTCGAGCAAGGCATTGGTGGCCACCGTGGTGCCCATCTTGACGACTTCGATGCGCTCGACGGGTATGGGTTCGTTGCGGGCCACGCCCAGCAACTGGCGTATGCCCTGCACCGCGGCGTCGGGGTATTGCTCGGGGTTCTCGGACAGCAGCTTGGCGGTAAGCAAGGCGCCGTCCGGCCGGCGGGCCACCACGTCGGTGAAGGTACCCCCCCGGTCTATCCAGAACTGCCAGCGCCCGGCGCCGGTCTGGCTGAGCGGGGCGCTCATAGCGAAGACGCCGCGCGGGCGGCCTGGTCGTACAAACCCGAAAGCATGCGCAGGCGGGCCGCCATGGCCGACATGAGCTCGGCATCGGCCAGTTCGCCTTCGACCGTGGGCAGCAGGCAGCGGTTGCGCACCTTGCGGAAGCGTTCGAGCAAGTCGGCGCCTGCCGGCGTGGTGGCGTAGAAGACTTCTTTGCCGACCTTCTCGCTGCGGGCCAGCTTCATGCTGACGAGCTTCTTGACGGAATAGTTGATCACGTGGCTGTCCTCGTAGTTGAGGGTGAAGCAGATATCGGCCAGCCGCTTGCTGCGGTCGCGATGGTGGACATGATGCAGCACCAGCACGTCGGTGACGGCAAGGTCGGGCTCGCCGGCGGCCCGCATGCAGCGCACCACCCAGCGCGCGAACGCGTTATGGGCCACCATCAGCCCGAACTCGAACTCGGACAGGGAGGGATGAGGCCCCCGCGCCAGGTGCTCGGACGACAGGATACGCGGCGGGCAGTCGTCGGAATGGCCCGCTGCGGGGCCACGTGCGTCAGTCATCGGCATTTTCCTCTTGGTCGAATCTTTCCTTGACGGGCGCGATCTCGGAGATGAGGTCGCGGACCCGCGCCTTGTTGGGCAGCGGCGCGACCTGGTGCCTGGCACCCGGCTGCATGCGCGCCACACAGGCGTAGACCACCTTGCCGTCAAGAATCATCATGCACTCTTTGCACGCATTGGCGTTGATGCACGAATAGCGCACTGCCAGCGTGTCGTCCAGATGTTCGCGCACCCAACGCAGGCCGTCCAGCAAAGAAGCCGCCGCCCCTTCGGGCAGTTCGTACTCCTGCGTGCGCGAGGGCCCACCGCCCACACCGCGCTGCACTTCCAGGATGATGGTTCGATCTTTGTCTTGCGTATTCATGCCTGCCCCTCGTATTCGGTTCCGCCGGCGGGAATGTCGACCGGCGTGTCCAGGCGCCGCACGGGCTCGGTCTCGAGCCGCCATTGCCCATCCCGCAGCGCCAGCGTCTGGTTCAATGTCCAGGCATCGTCCATGCCCGGGAAATCATCGCGTTGGTGCGCGCCGCGGCTTTCGCGCCGGGCGATCGCGCTGCGCGTCACGGCCTCGGCCACCAGCAGCATGTTGTGCAGGTCGAGCGCATCGAGGCGCACGGGGTCCTGCGGCCCGCCGTCGCCGGGCAGCGCGTCGCCCAGCTCGGCCTTCAGCACCTGCAGCTCGGCCAGGGCGTGCTTCAGGCCGTCTTCATTGCGGAAGGGGCCGACGCAGTCTTGCATCAGGGCCTGCAGGCGGGCAATAAGGGCCGCCACGTTGGGCGCTTCGCCGACCTGGGGCGCAGGCTCGAGCCGCGCCAGCGTCGGGCCGGCCAGTTCCAGCGCACGCGGCGGCTGCAGCGCCTGCGCATCGGCCGCGTAGGCCGAGGCGGACCTTCCGGCCTGCAGGCCGAAGGACACGGCCTCGGTGATGGCATTGCCCGACAGTCGGTTGGCCCCGTTCGCGCCGCCCACGGCCTCGCCGGCTGCGTACAGGCCGGGCACGTCGGTGGACATGTCGACCTCTACGCGGATGCCCCCCATGTGATAGTGAGCGATGGGCGCGACCTCGATGGGTGATTTGGTCAGGTCGATGCCATTGGCCGCGAGCTTGTCGATAATGGGGCCGAAGGCCTTGCGCAGTGTTTCTTCAGGCACGTGCTGGAAGCTGAGATAGGCGCCGCCCGCCGGCGATCCGCGACCGGCCTCGACCTCTTTCAAGATGGCATAGGTGGCGGCGTCGCGCGTAATGGTGTAGCCCTTCTCTTCGCCCGCGTGGCCGTATTTTTCGACGAACTCTTCGCCCAGGCCGTTAAGCAGCCGCCCGCCCAGCTTGTAGCGGAAGGGGTCCCACATGATGGGGTCGAAGCCCACCAGGCGGGGCGCCAGGTGGCCGATGGGGAAGAACTGCACGAACTCCATGTCGATAAGCCGCGCACCCGCGCGCAGCGCCAGGGCATAGCCGTCGCCGCCCATGTTCAGCGAGGCGCTGTTGCGGCGGTACAGCCGGGTAAGCCCGCCCGTGGCCACGATGACGGCGCCCGCGCGTATGACCACGGGCTGCCCGGTGGTCAGGTGCAGGGCCACGGCGCCACAGACGCGCCCGTCTTCGACCAGCAGTTCGAGCACCAGCAGGTCGCCATAGCGTTCGATGCTGTCGTCGTGCGCCACCTGGGTGCGCAAGGTCTTGGCCACGGCCGGGCCGGTGTTCAGGTAGTCAACGTAGACGCAACGCGGACGGTCGTGCCCCGGCGCCTGGGCCTGGGTAAGATGGCCGTCGCTGCGCGCCCAGCCCACGCCCCAGCTGTCCAGCAGGCGGATCGCATCGACGCCGCTTTCGCACAGCAGGCGGGCAAGCGGCTCGCTGCACAGGCCGCGCCCCGCCTTGAGCGTGTCGGCATAGTGGTGGCGCCAGTCGTCGGGCGTCTGTTCGCCCAGGGCCACGGCCACCGTCATCTGCGCCATGATGGTGGCGCCGCCCCGGCCGATCAGGCTGCGGTCGGTCATGATGACGCGGCTGCCGGCCTGCGAGGCCGCCAGCGCGGCGCTCATGCCGGCACCGCCGGCGCCGATGATGAGTACGTCGGTTTCCCGGTTCACAATTTCTTCAGCAGTCATGCCGCCCCCAAGTAAGCTTTCTGAACGGTGGGATCGGCCGCGAGCTCGGTCGCGCCGCCCTGCAAAATAACGTGCCCGTGCTGCAGCACGTAGGCGCGGTCGGCCAGTTCAAGCGCAATGCGCGCGTTCTGCTCGACCAGCAGTATGGTCTGCCCCGCTGCCTTCCAGCGAAACAGCACCTCGTAGACCAGGTCGACGAACTTGGGCGAAAGGCCCATGGAGGGTTCGTCAATACAGATGAGCTTGCCTTTGCGCAACCAGGCCCGGCCCAGCGCCAGCATCTGCTGCTCGCCTCCTGAAAGGGTTCCCGCTGCCTGCTTGCGCCGTTCGGCCAGGCGCGGAAACGACGCGAACACCTCTTCCAGGTCGTGTTCGATTTCGTCCTTCTGGCGGCGTCGGGGATAGGCGCCCATCAACAGGTTCTCGTAGACCGACATCTCGGGAAACACCCGCCGCCCCTCGGGCACGCTGGCCACGCCGCGCTCGATGACGTCGGGCGAGGAAAGGCCGTGGATGGGCTCGCCCTGGAGCAGGATGCGCCCGCGCGAGGGATGGACCAGGCCCAGCACCGACTTGAGCGTGGTCGACTTGCCCGAGGCGTTGCCGCCCAGCACGGACACCACTTCGCCGGCCTGCACGTGCAGGCTTACGCCGAACAGCGCCTGGACGGGCCCGTAGTGGACGTCGATGTCATCCACCAGAAGAAAAGGCTGATTCTTATCCAAGGTGAGCATCCGATGAAACAGGGCGGGTGCGAACCCGTCCCAGATAGGCTTCGACGACTTCGGGATGGTCGAGCGCGTGGTCGGGATCGCCCTGCGCCAGAACCTTGCCCTGGTTCAGCACAATGACCCGATCGGCCACCGAACGCACCAGCGACAGCTTGTGCTCGACCACCAGCATGCCCAGCTGCGGCCGCATGCGCCGCAGCTCGAGCAGCAGCCTGGTCAGCTCGCCGGTTTCGGTCGGGTTCATGCCCGCGGCCGGTTCGTCCAGCAGCAGGTAATCGGGCTGGCCGGCCAGCACGCGGGCGATTTCCAGGCGCCGGCGATTGGCGTACGAAAGGCTGAAGGCGGGCTGATCGCGGCGCGGCCACAGCCGGTCGCCAAACAGCTGCAGTGTTTCACGCACGATGGCCTCTTGGCCCTCGACCTTCTTGCGCCAGCCGCGCAAGGGCAGCAGCCCCGCCAGCAGCTCGTAAAGCGGATTGACCAGGACGCGTCCGTGCTCACGGCGCAGCAGCCTGGCCTGGGTGCCCAGCATCACGCTGTCCCACACCGACAGGGCGGGGAACACCCGCGAGGTCTGGAAGCTGCGCCCGATGCCCAGCCTGGCGATGCGCTCGGGAGGCAGGCGGTCGATGCGCCGGCCGTCGACCATGATATGGCCGCCCGAAAGGCGCTCGATGCCACTGATGAGCTGGATGAGGGTGGACTTGCCCGCGCCATTGGGCCCCACCAGGGCCAGTGTTTCGCCCGGCGCCAGGCTGAAGCTGACGTCGTCCACCGCCTTGACCCCGTCGAAGTGGCGCGATACGCTCTGGACATGTATGCCTTGCATTGTGGACATCATCGCGCCCCCAGCATGCCGTGCGGACGCATCCGCAGCACCATCAGAAGAAACACGCCGTAGACGATCATGCGCCATTCGGCAAAGGGCCGGAACAGCTCGGGCACGATGGTCAGCAGAAAGCCGGCCGCCGCCGCGCCGGTCAGGTTGCCCAGGCCGCCCAGCACCGCCATGGTCAGCAGAAGCAGCGAGGCATGCACGTTGAAGCTGTCGGGGCTGATGACGCTTTGCACGTAGGCGAACAGCCCGCCCGCCGCGCCAGCCAGTGCGCCGGACACCGCAAAGGCCATCAACATGTAGCGGCGCACGGGCAGGCCGGCGGCGTGCGCGGCCAGGCGGTCTTCACGTATGCCGCGCCAGGCGCGGCCGATTTCGGAATCGAGCAGCCGCTGTACCAGGAAGAGCCCCACCGCCGCCACCAGCGCCACCAGCCAGAACTTGTGGCTTATGGCGCTGAGGCGCAGGCCGCCCAGCAGTTCGAACTGCGGCGCGGGGATATTGAGGAAGCCCATGGGGCCGCGCGTCACCGACAGCCAGGTCATGAAGATGAGGAAACCAATCTGGCCGATGGCCAGCGTGCCCAGGGCGGCCGTATGGCCGCTAAGCTTGTACAGCGGCAGGGACGCCACCACCGCGACCAGGGCGGTAAGTATGACGGCGGCGGGCAAAGCCACTTCGGTCGGCAAGCCATAGGTATGCCCCAGCACCGCCACCGTGTAGGCGCCCACCCCGTAAAAGGCGGCGTGTCCCACCGACAGCACGCCCAGCGAGCCCGAGATGAGCGAGACGCTGCCAGACAGCATGGCGAAGATCATGCCGTACACCACGGCCTGCAGCACATAGCTGCTTTGCATGATGAAGGGCAGCACGGCCAGCACTGCGCCGGCCACCAGGAACCCCCAGGCAGGCATCTCGATAATGCGGTGGGCCGCACGCTGGCTGGAGGCGGAGGCAAGCAGGCTGGTGCTGGGCATGCTGCCCGACGCCGCGCCCGATCCACCCAGCGCGCTGAGACGACTGTCGCCCAAAAGGCCTTGCGGACGAAACAACAGGAAAACCAGCAGCAAGGAAAAGGCCACCAGATCGCGATAGCCCTCGCCCACATACGCACTGGCCAGGGTTTCGACGATGCCCAATAAAAGGCCGCCCACCACGGCGCCGGGAATGCTGGTGAGCCCGCCCAGCAGCGCGGCCGCAAACCCCTTCAATGCAAAGGGCATGCCCATTTGCGGGAACACGCTCTTGAAATAAAGCGCCACCAGGATGCCGCTTAGGGCCCCCAGCGTGCCGGCCAGCGCAAAGGCCAACTGGCGAACCTTGTCGGTGCGCACACCCAGTTGCGCCGCCGCGTCGCGGTCTTGCGCAGTGGCGCGCACGCCCCGCCCCAGCCACGAATACTGCAGGAACCAGGTGAGCGCCAGCGCCGCCAGGCCGCCGAACACGAAGATGAGGATGTCGGTGCTGGTAATGTAGGCCCCGCCGATGAAGAAGGTGACCTCTTCGAACGGCAGCGGAAAGGCCTGCCCTTCGGGCGACCAGATGATTTCCGCAAGCTGGTCGACGATGATGCTGATGGCCAGGGTGGACAGCACCGGCGCAATATAGGGGCCGTTTTCAAGCGGGCGCAGCGCCACGCCCTCGAGCACGATGCCCAGCACCGTCACCAGGGCGATGGATCCGACCGCGGCAACAGGCAGCGGCAGGCCCAGCCAGGTAACGCCGCTGAAGGCAAAGAAGGCCCCCAGCATGAACAGGGCGCCCTGGGCGAAGTTGATGAGGTTGGAAACACCAAAGACCAGGCTGAAGCCCAATGCGATCAGGGCGTAGACCTGGCCTATGGCCAGGCCGTTAAGTACCTGGCTGAAGAATAATTCAATCATATGCAGGGGCGCCGGCGAACCGCGGGCGCCGTGCCGGCGAACCGGAACATGGCACCCCAGGGCGGCCGGCCGGCGCCGGACCGGTTAAAACAGTGCGAACTGGCCATTCTTCACCGTGATGAAGATGGGGTCTTTCTTGACGTTGCCGTGGTCGTACTTGGTCACGCCGGTTACGCCTTCGTAGGCCGGGCCGTTGGCCAGCTCGTCGCGCACCGCTTCGCCGGTAAGCGGCTTGCCCGACTTGATGACGCGCCGGATGGCTTCGACGCCCACGCCGGTGGCGTCATACGCCAGTGCAGCGAACTGATCGGGCAGCTTGCCGTATTTGGCCTTGTAGGCATCGGTGAAGGCCTTCTTCGAAGGGTCTTGCGCAAAGAAAATGGTGTGCAGCACCACGCCCTCGGCCGCCTTGCCCGCCAGCTCGATGAACTTAGGCGAAGTAAGGGGAATGCCGCCGCCCACCGGAATGTCGATGCCGGCCTGGCGCAGTTGCTGAATGAAGATGGAGGCCTCTTGATAAGGCAGAGCCAGGAAGACGCCTTCGGGCTTCAGCGCCTTGACCTTGCTGATGAAAGGCCGGAAGTCGCGCGAGCCGGGCTGCACGCTTTCCAGCAGCAGCACTTCGCCGCCCGCCTTCTTGATGGCTTCGGCGGTGGCTTTGCCGGTGTACACGCCCCAGTCGTCCTGCGAATAGGGAATGACGACCTTGTTGGCCTTGAGCTTCTGCTGGATGGTGTCGGCGTTGTACTGCGCGAGGATGTCGTCGGTGTTGTTCTGGCGGAAGACGTAGTCGCTTTGCTTGGTGAAGTCGGGGTGCGACGAGGTAGGGCTGATCTGCGGGATCTTGGCTTCAGAGAAAATCGGCGAAGCGGCCATGGAAGACGTGGTCGACCACGAGCCGATGGCCAGCACCACGCCCGGCGTGCCGGCGATCTTGCGCGCCACCGTGGCGGCTTCTTGGGGCGAGTTGCGGTCGTCTTCGACGATCAGCTTGACGGGCCGGCCTTCGATGCCGCCTTGCTGCTTTACCTGGTCCAGGTACAGCTCGACGGCGTTCTTGAAACTGGCGCCGTATTCGGCGAAGTTACCGGATAAATGCGAGAAAAAGCCGATGGTTACCGGTTCTTCGGCGGCTTGAACCGGCGCCGCCAAAAAGGCGGGCAGCAGGGCGGCAAGAAAAGAGGATCGAATCAATCGCATGCTTGTCTACCTTGAAAAGAGAAGAACGCCGACCGTTCCGCCCCCTGTGGGCCCGGCGAAAGGGCTCGCCGTGTCGTCGTCATCGTACGACAAGATATTAATAGTTAGTTGATAATTTACTAACGTATTATAGGTAATAAGCTAATGAAGCAGCGGCTTCTGACGTGGCTTTGTTTTGAGTTCTTGAGTCGGAGGGTTGAATTTTTGCGGTGGTATTGAGTTCTTGAAGCGGGCCAGGGGCGGCATACCCATTTCCGGGCCGACACCCTGCGGCCCTGCGGGCTGCCCGAATTTCTCTTGCCAAAGCGGGCGGCGGCAGAACTCAACCTCAGCGCTGCGCGCTTCGGGATTCGGACAAGCTGTCGCCGACTTCCCCCGCTTCGGCAAGAGAAATTCGGCGCGGGTGGACGGCCCGGAAATGGGTATGCCGCCCCCGGCCCTCAGAATTGAGCTTATTGGAACGGGCGAAAAACTTACTTCAATTGCTTGGCGTGAAACTCCATATGGTCTTGCATGAAGGTGGAGATGAAGTAATAGCCGTGGTCGTAGCCTTCGTGGCGGCGCAGGGTCAGGGGCTGGCCGGCTTTTTCGCAGGCGGCCTCGAAAGCCTCGGGGTATAGCTGTTCGGCCAGGAAGTTGTCGGCCAGGCCCTGGTCGATCAGGATGCCGCCGGGAAAGGGGCGGCTGGATTTTTCCATGAGCAAAGAAGCGTCATATTGCGCCCATTGTTCGCGATCTTCGCCCAAATAGCCGGAAAAGGCCTTGTGGCCCCAGGGGCACTTGGTGGGCGAGGCGATGGGTGCAAAGGCCGAGACCGAACGGAACTTGTCGGGATGGCGCTGGGCGAGCACCAGGGCGCCATGGCCGCCCATGGAGTGGCCAAAAATACCTGTACGGCTCGCATCTCCGGGCAACTGCCCCGTAACGATACCAAACAGCTCGCCGACGACATAGCTTTCCATGCGGTAGTGGGTGCCCCAGGGCGCCTGGGTGGCGTCCAGGTAGAAGCCGGCGCCGGTGCCGAAATCCCAGCCTTCGTCTTCGCCGGGTACATTGGCCCCGCGCGGGCTTGTATCGGGCGCGACCAGCATGATGCCGTGGCGGGCCGCCCACTGCTGCGCCCCGCCCTTGGTCATGAAGGTTTCTTCGGTGCAGGTAAGGCCGGCCAGATAGAACAGCACCGGCACCTTGGCAGCCGAATCCCCCAGCGCGGCCGGCGGAATGTAGACGGAAAAGCGCATGGGCAAGCCGATGGCGCTGGAATCATGCTTGTAAAAGCGCTGCACACCGTCGAAACAGCGGTGTTCGCTGAGCAGTTCTAGCTCGATAGACATCAATACTTCTCCTTGGTTGCACTGGCCGCGCGCCAGTCCATTTATCTAATGATGAGGGCCGGCTTCAGGCCGCCGCAACACCGCCCGGCCGACCGTTTCCCCTGCGTATGGCTGAAGCTTAACTTATATATAGCGCAGCCTTGCAAGGCTCGCGCCGACTCCGCCCGCCGCCCTGCGGCCGCCGCAGCACCCGGCGCCATGGCGCCGCCATGAGACCACGCATGCCTCCGACAGCCAGTGTAGCAGGCACTACAAATGGTGCAATGCGGGCGGTCCACGCAGTATTATGCGGTAATGGCCCGACTTTCGCGTCTTTACGCGCCCGATACGCCCCAGCTTGTACAGGTCCGCTTCACGCGGCCCCTGGCGCCGCCCCACGACTCCACGCCTTCGGACAAGCTTGACCTGCTCTCTGACTGGCTGCGCGACGCCGCGCGCGAGAACCGTGTCCCCGTGCATGGCTGGGCGCTGCTCAATGACCGCCTGGCCCTGCTGGCCACCCCGCCCGATAAATCCAGCCTGGCCCGCACCGTGCAGGCCGTCGGGCGCCGATTCGCCACCCGCATCCACAAGGGCAGGGTGTTTTCCGAACGCTACCGCAGCGCCCTGCTGCAGCCCGGCGTCTGGATATTGCCGGCCCTGATCTGGCTGGAGCGCCTGCCGGTGCAGCACGGCTACGTGGACGATGCCGCCAGATGGCCCTGGTCTTCGGCGGCGCAGCACACCGGGCAGGCCGTTGCCACGCGCTGGACGACCGAACATGCCGATTACTGGCATCAGGGCAACACCCCCTTCGAGCGCCAGGCCCGCTACCGCCGCCTGCTGGAGCAGGGCCTGGGCTCGAGCGAGGCGCATCGGCTGGAAGAAGCCCTGTTCGGCCAGTGGGCCCTGGGCGATGAAGCATTCCTGGCCCGCATCGGCAGGGAATCGACACGCCGCCTTCTTCCCGCAAAACGCGGCCGCCCGCCCAAACAGCCGGACGCTCCGCTGCAAGCCGATTCCGAAGACTTGCCAGAAGGCCGCATATCCGAGGCGTGACGCCTGCTTTCCGCTTCCGTGCCGCAAAGTGATACGGTTGCTGCGCCGCAATCGAACCATTCCCGGGCGCCGCACGCATGTCCCCGAAAAACCCTTAATAGCGCCGAGAATCCCAAACCGGCAGGTACACGGGCTCATCTGCAACAAAACCGCCCCGCACATCCATCCCTATATTTTTATATTTTCCAGATCTTCGACAGAGAAATTTGTGCATTGCAGCGTAAAATAAAGAAAAAATATTCTTTTATTTCAATATAATTGGTCCGTCCCTATTTATTTAAAGAGCACCTGGTATCAATTTTAATTAGGGACGCACCCTATTTAAAAACACTTGCGCGATGCCCCACGCAACGCTATTGTTTTTTTCTCGACGCAAGCACGGCTTGCATGCACCCCAGCTCAGCGGAGCCACCCATGAAGCATCCCTCCCGACCAGAATACAGCGTCGTCGACGCGACACGCATCGGCCTGCCTTCCCGCCAGGGCCTGTACGACCCCAGCAACGAGCACGACGCCTGTGGCGTGGGCTTTGTCGCCCACATCAAGGGCCATAAAAGCCACTCCATCATCCAGCAGGGCCTGAAGATTCTCGAGAACCTCGACCATCGCGGCGCCGTGGGCGCCGACGAGCTCATGGGCGACGGCGCGGGCATCCTCATCCAGATCCCCGATGCCCTATACCGTGAAGACATGGCCGCGCAAGGCGTCGAGCTGCCTCCCCCCGACGACTACGGCGTGGCCATGGTGTTCCTGCCCAAAGAAACCGCCTCGCGCCTGGCCTGTGAACAGGAACTCGAACGCGCGGTGCGCGACGAGGGCCAGGTAGTGCTGGGCTGGCGCGACGTGCCGGTCGATTCCAACATGCCCATGTCGCCCACGGTGCGGGCGGTCGAGCCCGTCATCCGCCAGTTGTTCATCGGCCGCGGGGCCGACATCATGGTGCCCGACGCGCTCGAGCGCAAGCTGTATGTCATCCGCAAAACCGCCAGCCACGCCATCCAGCGCATGAACCTGGCGCACGGGCAAGAATATTTCGTGCCATCCATCTCGGTGCGCACGGTGGTGTACAAGGGCCTGCTGCTGGCGGGCCAGGTGGGCCAGTACTATCGCGACCTGGCCGACACCCGCGCCGTCTCGGCGCTGTCCTTGGTGCACCAGCGCTTTTCAACCAACACCTTCCCGGCCTGGCCCCTGGCCCACCCCTACCGCATGATCGCCCACAACGGCGAGATCAACACGGTCAAGGGCAACTTCAACTGGCTGCGCGCCCGCGAAGGCATGATGCAGTCGGCCGTGCTGGGCGAAGACCTGGCCAAGCTCTACCCCATCGTGTACGAAGGCCAGTCCGACACGGCCACCTTCGACAATTGCCTCGAGCTGCTGGTGATGTCGGGCTATTCGCTGGCCCACGCCATGATGATGATGATTCCCGAAGCCTGGGAACAGCATGCGCAAATGGACGAGAACCGCCGCGCCTTCTACGAATACCACGCCGCCATGATGGAGCCCTGGGACGGCCCGGCCGCCATGGCCTTTACCGACGGGCGCCAGATCGGCGCCCTGCTCGACCGCAACGGCCTGCGCCCGGCGCGCTACCTGGTTACCGACGACGACCTGGTGGTGCTGGCCTCTGAAGCGGGCACGCTGTCGATCCCCGAGCATCGCATTGTCAAGAAATGGCGCCTGCAGCCCGGCAAGATGTTCCTTATCGACTTGCTGCAGGGCCGCATCATCGACGACCACGAGATCAAGACCCAGCTTGCGGGCGAGCGCCCCTACCAGCAATGGATCGAGCGCCTGCGCATCAAGCTCGAGTCGCTGCCCGCGCCCCACCATGCGCCCGAAACACCGCCGACGGCATCGCTGCTCGACCGCCAGCAGGCCTTCGGCTGGACCCAGGAAGACTTCAAGTTCGTGCTGCAGCCCATGGCCGCCAACGGCGAAGAAGCCACCGGCTCCATGGGCAACGACGCGCCGCTGGCCGTGCTGTCCAACCGGCCCAAGCCCTTCTACAACTACTTCCGGCAGCTGTTCGCCCAGGTAACCAACCCGCCCATCGACCCTATTCGCGAACAGCTGGTCATGTCGCTGGTGTCGTTCATCGGGCCCAAGCCCAACCTGCTCGACATCAACAACGTCAATCCGCCGCTGCGCCTCGAAGTGGCCCAGCCGGTGCTCGACTTCGCGGCCATGGCCCAGATCCGCAACATCGAGCCCATTACCGGCCACAAGTTCCGCAGCATCGAGCTCGACATTACCTACCCAGTGGCCTGGGGCGCCGAAGGCATCGAGGCCTGCCTGGCCGCGTTGTGCTCGAACGCGGCCGACGCGGTGCTAAGCGGCTACAACATCCTGATCGTCACCGATCGCAAGACCGACGGCGAGCGCATGGCCATTCCGGCGCTGCTGGCCACCTCGGCCATCCATCTGCACCTCATCCGCGAAGGCCTGCGCACCAAGACCGGCCTGGTGGTTGAAACCGGCTCCGCGCGCGAAGTGCATCACTTCGCCCTGCTTGGCGGCTACGGCGCCGAGGCGGTGCACCCCTATCTGGCTCTCGAGTCGCTGGCCACCCTGCCCGACAGTGGCAAGGCCATCCAGAACTACATCAAGGCCATCGGCAAGGGCCTGAACAAGGTGATGTCCAAGATGGGCATCTCCACCTACATGTCCTACACCGGCGCGCAGATATTCGAGGCCGTGGGCCTCAGCTCGGCCCTGGTCCAGAAATACTTTACCGGCACGCCCAGCAACATAGAAGGCATCGGCATCTTCGAGATCGCCGAAGAAGCGCTGCGGGTGCACAAGGCGGCGTTCAGCAACGACCCGGTGCTGGAAAACGCCCTGGACGCGGGCGGCGACTATGCCTTCCGCGTGCGCGGCGAAGAGCACATGTGGAACCCCGATTCCATCGCCAAGCTGCAGCATTCCACCCGCGCCAACAACTACGCCACCTACAAGGAATACGCCCAGCTCATCAACGACCAGGCGCGCCGCCACATGACCCTGCGCGGCCTGTTCGAATTCCGCGCCGACCCTTCCCAGGCCATTCCGCTCGACGAAGTAGAGCCAGCCAAGGAAATCGTCAAGCGCTTCGCCACCGGCGCCATGTCGCTGGGCTCGATCTCCACCGAGGCCCATAGCGTGCTGGCGGTGGCCATGAACCGCATCGGCGGCAAGTCCAACACCGGCGAAGGCGGCGAAGACGAACTGCGCTACCGGCCCGAGATGCGCGCCGGAAAAAGCACCGTCAAGAAGGGCGACACCCTGGCCTCGGTCCTGGGCGCCGAGCGCATCGAGGCCGACGTGCCCCTGGCGGCCGGCGACTCATTGCGCTCGCGCATCAAGCAGGTCGCCTCGGGCCGCTTCGGCGTCTCGGCCGAATACCTGACCAGCGCCGACCAGATCCAGATCAAGATGGCCCAGGGCGCCAAGCCCGGCGAGGGCGGGCAGTTGCCGGGCCACAAGGTCTCCGAGTACATCGCCAAGCTGCGCTATTCGGTACCGGGCGTCGGCCTCATCTCGCCCCCGCCGCACCACGACATCTACTCCATCGAAGACCTGGCGCAGCTCATCCACGACCTGAAGAACGTCAACCCGCAAGCCGCCATCTCGGTCAAGCTGGTTTCCGAAGTGGGCGTGGGCACGGTCGCCACCGGCGTGGCCAAGGCCAAGGCCGACCACGTGGTCATCGCCGGCCACGACGGCGGCACCGGCGCTTCGCCCGTCTCGTCCATCAAGCATGCCGGCACGCCCTGGGAGCTGGGCCTTTCCGAAACCCAGCAAACGCTCATCATGAACAACCTGCGCAGCCGCATCCGCGTGCAGGCCGACGGCCAGATGAAAACAGGCCGCGACGTGGCGGTGGGCGCGCTGCTGGGCGCCGACGAATTCGGCTTCGCCACCGCTCCGCTGGTGGTCGAGGGCTGCATCATGATGCGCAAGTGCCACCTCAACACCTGTCCGGTGGGCGTGGCCACGCAAGATCCCGAGCTGCGCAAGAAGTTCACCGGCAAGCCCGAGCACGTCGTCAACTATTTCTTCTTCGTCGCCGAAGAAGTGCGCGAGATCATGGCCCAGCTGGGCATCCGCAAGTTCGACGACCTGGTCGGCCGCGTCGACCTGCTCGACATGCGCGCCGGCCTCGAACACTGGAAGGCCCAGGGCCTGGACTTCACCCGGGTGTTCCACCAGGTGGCGTCCGACTCGCCGCGCCGCCAGGTCCAGGAGCAAGACCACGGCATCGACCACGCGCTCGACCACCAACTGATCGAACGCAGCAGGCCGGCCATCGAGCGCGGCGAAAAAGTGTCGTTCATCACCCCCGTGCGCAACCGCAATCGCAGCATCGGCGCCATGCTTTCGGGCGTGGTGGCGGCGCGCCACGGCCACGAGGGCCTGCCCGACGACACCATCCACATCCAGTGCAACGGCACCGCGGGCCAAAGCTTCGGCGCCTTCCTGGCGCACGGCGTCACCCTGGACCTGGTGGGCGAGGGCAACGACTACGTGGGCAAGGGCCTTTCAGGCGGACGCATCATCGTGCGCTCGCCCAATGATTTCCGCGGCTACGGGCCCGAGCACATCATCGTGGGCAACACCGTGCTGTACGGCGCGCTAAGCGGCCAGGCCTTCTTCAGCGGCGTCGCCGGCGAACGCTTCGCCGTGCGCAACTCGGGCGCCTCGGCGGTGGTCGAGGGCACGGGCGACCATGGCTGCGAGTACATGACGGGCGGCACCGTAGTGGTGCTGGGCGCCACCGGCCGTAATTTCGCGGCCGGCATGTCGGGCGGCATCGCCTACGTGTGGGACCCCGAAGGCAGCTTCCGGCGCTATTGCAATCCGGCCATGGTCCAGCTCGAAACGGTGCAGAGCCACGCCGAACAGCTCGAAGCCGACGAAAAAGAGTTCTGGCACTGCGCCATGCGGGGCGCCGAACGCGAAACCGACGAAAGCATCCTGCGGCGCCTGATCGAAGACCACTACCGCTACACGGGCAGCTTCCGCGCTCGAGACATTCTCAGCGACTGGAACCGCTCGCGCGAGGCCTTCGTGAAGGTCATGCCCACTGAATACCGCCGTGCCATGAAAGAGCTCTGGACCGCGGAAAACCTGCAACAAATCGCCGCCTGAGGAAGAACACTATGGGCAAGATCACCGGTTTCATCGAATTCGAGCGCGTCAGCGAGCCGCATGAGGCGCCGCTGCACCGCGTCAAGCACTGGAAGGAATTCGTCCAGTCCCTCAGCGACGACCAGGCCAAGGTGCAGGGCGCGCGCTGCATGGACTGCGGCATTCCCTTCTGTACCACAGGCTGTCCGGTCAACAACATCATCCCCGACTGGAACGACCTGGTCTACAGGCAAGACTGGCGCGCGGCGCTCGACACCCTGCACTCCACCAACAATTTCCCCGAGTTCACGGGCCGGATCTGCCCCGCGCCCTGCGAGGCGGCCTGCACGCTCAACATCAACAACGACCCCGTGGGCATCAAGTCGATCGAGCACGCCATCATCGACCACGGCTGGCTGAACGGCTGGGTGCAGCCGCAGCCGCCCAGCCGCAAGACTGGCAAGAAGGTCGCCGTCGTCGGCTCGGGCCCCGCGGGCCTGGCCTGCGCCCAGCAACTGGCGCGCGCGGGCCACGCCGTGGCCGTGTTCGAGAAAAGCGACCGCGTCGGCGGCCTGTTGCGCTACGGCATTCCCGATTTCAAGCTGTCCAAGTCCCACATCGACCGCCGCTTGGCGCAGATGGAGGCCGAGGGCGTCGAGTTCTACCCCTCCACCTATGTGGGCGACCCCGCCCACGCCGCGGACGGCCTCACTGTACGCACGCCGGCATCGCTGCGCGAAGAGTTCGACGCGGTGGTCCTCGCCGGCGGCTCGGAAACCCCGCGCGACCTTCCGGTACCCGGGCGCGAACTGCAGGGCGTGCACTTTGCCATGGAGTTCCTCACACAGCAAAACCGCGCCAACGCGGGCGCCCGCATTCCGGGCCAGATCTCGGCCAAGGACAAGCATGTGATCGTGATAGGCGGCGGCGACACCGGCTCCGACTGCGTGGGCACCAGCATCCGCCAGGGCGCGGCCTCGGTCACGCAATTCGAACTCATGCCCCGCCCCCCCGAGGCCGAAGACAAAGACCTTACCTGGCCGTACTGGCCGCTGAAGCTGCGAACCTCTTCTTCGCAGGAAGAAGGCTGCGACCGCGACTGGGCGGTATCCACCGTGGCGCTGGAAGGCGCCGACGGCAAGGTCCAGAAGCTGGCGGCAACCCGCGTCGAATGGAAGCGCGATCCGGCCACGGGGCAGATGAAGATGCGCGAGCTGAAAGACTCCGGCTTCGAGATGAAGGCCGACCTGGTGCTGCTGGCCATGGGCTTCGTGGCCCCCGTAAAGGCAGTGCTAGCCTCGTTCGAGATCGAGACCGACGCCCGGGGCAATGCCCTGGCCGACACCGAGCGCTACGCGACCAGTGTCGACAAGGTGTTTGCGGCAGGCGACATGCGGCGTGGACAGTCGCTGGTGGTCTGGGCCATACGCGAGGGCCGCCAATGCGCGCGGGCCGTGGATGAGTTCCTGATGGGCAGCAGCACGCTGCCTCGCTAAAGTCTTGGGGGGCGCGAAAGAAACAAAATCACGCCCCCCAATACAGACGGAAACCTGTCGCCGATGACTCACGATACAATGCCCAGTTGATCATCAGGCAAGCATTTTCCATGGAACCAGACGCGAGCCAGAGCACAGACCCGCTACTCGACTTTTCAGGCGTTGCCCTGGGCTACGCCGACTTCACTGTCCTGCAGGACATCGACCTGCGCGTCTACCGCGGCCAGGTCGTGGCCATGATGGGCGGGTCGGGCTCCGGCAAAACCACCCTGTTGCGCGGCGCCACCGGCCAGATCACCGCCCAGCGCGGCGCCATCACCGCCTTCGGCCAGAACGTCGCCACCGTCTCTTCCGACGGCTTGCGCAAGCTTCGCCAGCGCATGGGCGTGCTGTTTCAGCAGGGCGCCCTGTTCACCGACCTCGACGTCTTCGAGAATGTCGCCTTTCCCCTGCGCGAGCACACCCGCATTTCCGAATCCCAGATCGTCGAGTGCGTGCTGGACAAGCTCAACGCCGTCGGGCTGCGCGCCGCCGCGCATCTGAAGATATCCGAGATATCCGGCGGCATGGCCCGGCGCGTGGCGCTGGCGCGCGCCATCGTGCTCGAGCCCGAGCTCATTTTGTACGACGAGCCCTTTGCCGGCCTGGACCCGATCTCGCTGGGCATCACCGCCCAGCTCATCCGCGGCCTGACCGACCGCCTCAATTGCGCCTCGGTGCTCATCACGCACGACGTCGCCGAATCGTTCGCCATCGCCGACCAGGTGTACATGGTGGGCCAGGGCCGGCTGCTGGCCGCCGGCAAGCCCTCTGAACTGGCCGAATCGTCCGACCCGTACATCCGCCAGTTCCTCGACGGCCAGCCCGACGGGCCCATTGCCTTCCACTACCCCGAAACCCCCGCCTTCAAGCAGTGGCTGGGCAAACAGCGAGGCCGCCCATGAACCCGGTCAAAGGCATCCGTGCGACAGGCGCCTGGGTCGTCGACTTCATTTTCGGCCTGGGGGCCTTCGCCCGCCTGCTGGGCCTGGTGCTGCTGCGCAGCGGCGCAGCCCTGCGGCGCCCCGGCCTGGTGTCCCAGCAGGTGCATTTCATCGGCAACTATTCCCTCATCATCATTGCGGTGTCGGGCCTGTTCGTCGGCTTCGTGCTGGGGCTGCAGGGCTATTACACATTGAACCGCTACGGTTCGGAAGAAGCATTGGGCCTGCTGGTGGCCCTCTCGCTGGTTCGCGAGCTGGGCCCCGTGGTCACCGCGCTGCTGTTCGCGGGCCGGGCGGGCACCTCGCTTACGGCCGAGATCGGCCTCATGAAGGCGGGCGAGCAGCTTGCCGCCATGGAGGTCATGGCCGTCGACCCGGTGCGCCGCGTGCTGGTGCCCCGCTTCTGGGGCGGCGTCATCGCCATGCCCATCCTGGCGGCGGTGTTTTCGATGGTGGGCATCATCGGCGGCTGGGTCGTGGGCGTGCTGCTCATCGGCATCGACCCCGGCGCCTTCTGGTCTCAAATGCAAAGCGGCGTCGACGTCTTCAAGGATGTGGCCAACGGCGTGTTCAAGAGCCTGATCTTCGGCATTGCCGTGACGCTCATCGCCCTGTACGAGGGCTGGAACGCCAGGCCCACCCCCGAGGGAGTGGCCAAGGCCACCACCCGCACGGTAGTCAGCGGGGCACTGGTCGTGCTTGGCCTGGACTTCCTGCTAACCGCCCTAATGTTCAGCAATTAACACGGAACAACCATCATGACGCGTGAAAAAACCGATTTCTGGGTCGGCCTGTTCGTACTGTTGGGCATCGTCGCCCTGGTGTTCCTGGCACTGCGTGCCGGCAACCTGAGCTCATTCTCCTTCAGCCGCAGCTACCAGGTGCAGGCCTATTTCGACAACCTGGGCGGCCTCAAGGTGCGCGCCCCGGTCAAAAGCAGCGGGGTCGTGGTGGGCCGCGTCAGCGGCATACAGTTCGACAACCAGGTGTACCAGGCGGCGGTCACCCTGGACCTCGACGAAAACTACGAGTTTCCCGCTGATTCTTCGGCCTCCATCCTTACCTCGGGCCTGCTGGGCGAACAGTACATCGGCCTGACCCCGGGCGGCGACGATAAAATGCTGGAGCAAGGCGCCCGCATCCAGTACACCCAAAGCGCGGTCGTGCTCGAAGAATTGATCAGCAAGTTCCTGTACAGTTCAGCAGACAAGGAAGGCACCGCAAAAGAGGGGGCTGCGGCGCCGGCGCCCTAAGTTAATATGGCACCCGACACGCAAACGGCCGAAAACAAGCAAATCATGAACAAAAACACGACCAAATCCGAAACGAGCCGGCGGCTGGGCCGCCTGGCTCCTGTTGTGGCACTTACGGCCTTTTTCGCGGGCTGCGCCCATGTGCCCAACCCCACCCCCCAAGATCCCTGGGAAAGCTACAACCGCAGCATGTTCCAGTTCAACGAGGCCTTCGACAAGGCCCTGTTCAAGCCCATAGCCACAGGCTACAAACAATTGACGCCTGAACCGGCGCGCAACTGCATCCACAACATTTTCGCCAACATGGCCGACCTGTGGGCGTCGGTCAACAGCTTCCTGCAGGGACGCGGCCATGACGGCGTCAACATGCTGGGACGGGTGCTGTTCAATTCCACCATGGGCCTGGGCGGCTGTATCGACGTCGCCTCCATGAACGGGTCGCAGCGCATCTCCAACGACTTCGGCGTAACGCTTGGCGTGTGGGGCTTCAAGCCGGGGCCCTACGTGGTGCTGCCCTTCATCGGATCCAGCAACGTGCGCGACGCGGCCGGCATAGGCACCATGTTTGCCGCCGGCGCTTCCAGCTATACGCCGATCATGGCCATCGACAACGTGCCGCTGCGCAACACCATTCTGGGCGTGGCCGCGGTCGACCTGCGCGCAAGCCTGCTCGACGCCGACGACCTGGTCGACCGCATCGCGCTGGATCGCTACAGCTTCATCCGCGACGCATTCATACAAAGGCGCCAGTCCCTCGTCCAGGGCAGCCGGGTCGACCCCGACGCGCCCTATGGCACGCTGCCCGATTACTCCGACGACGAACTGCCCGACTATTCCGACGACGAAGAAGCACCCGCCGCACCGGCGTCCGGCTCCGCGCCGGCCACGCCCTAACGAAGGAAACCGTACATGACTTTTTCCGCTTTACCCCAACGCATCACCTTTCTGCATCGCCTCTGCCTGGCCTTCATGCTGGCACTGGGCCTGTCCATGGCGGCCCAGGCCAAGGAAACCGTCGACCCCACCGCCGCGCCCAATGAATTCGTGCAGGCCGTGGGCAACAACGCCCTCGAGGTGCTTCGGCAAGAACCCGCCGCCCAGCAAGGCGACCTGAACCGCATCAATCAGCTGGTCGACGAATACGTGCTGCCCTACGTCAACCTCGAAAAGACCACCCGGCTGGCCGCCGGCCGCTACTGGCGCCAGGCCTCGGCGCAGCAGCAGAAAAACCTGGTCGAGGCTTTCAAGGGCACGCTCATCCGCACCTATAGCGGGGCGCTGTCCAAGGTGGACGAGGTTTCTGCACTGCAGATCCTGCCCTTCCGCGGTGACGCCAACGCCGACGACGTGGTCGTTCGGTCCACCATCAGCCAACGCAACGGTCCCGCGGTCGGCGTCGACTACCGCCTCGAGAAAACCCCGCAAGGCTGGAAAATCTACGACCTCAACGTCGAAGGCATCTGGCTCATCCAGAACTACCGCAACCAGTTCGCCCAGCAGATCAACCAGAACGGCATCGACGGCCTGATCGACGCGCTGAACAAGCAGAACCGCTAGGGCCTGTTGAGGCTGGGCCCCAAGGGGGCGGCAGGCGCCAGGCCGGCCGGCCATCGCCAACACTCCGGCGCCGACAAAGCCGGCGCTATACATCTATATAATAGAAAGCTTGGCTCAATCACGAGCCAGGCTTTTTTATTATGTCTGCGCTTACTTTAAAGAATATCTCGAAGATCTACGCCTCCCGTCCCGGCGCGCTCTCCCGGCTTTTTCAGGCATCGGCCCGAAAGCGGCAGGGCTTTCAGGCCCTGAACGACGTCAGCCTTACCGTCGAGCACGGAGAGTTCTTCGGCCTGCTCGGCCCCAACGGCGCGGGCAAGACCACCATGATCTCCATTCTTGCTGGCCTGGCCCAGGCCAGCTCGGGCTCGGCCAGTGTCTGCGGCTACGACGTGGTGTCCCAGTACAAGCAGGCCCGGCGCTCTTTGGGCGTGGTGCCCCAGGAACTGGTCTACGACCCGTTCTTCACGGTGCGCGAGACCCTGCGCCTGCAGTCGGGCTATTTCGGCCTGCGCAACAATGACGACTGGATCGACGAAATCCTGGCCAACCTGGGCCTGGCCGACAAGGCCGAGAACAATATGCGGGCCCTGTCGGGCGGCATGAAGCGCCGGGTGCTGGTGGCCCAGGCATTGGTGCACCGGCCGCCGGTCATCATCCTGGACGAACCCACGGCCGGGGTCGACGTCGACTTGCGCCGCACCCTGTGGGAATTCATTTCGCGCCTGAACAAAGAGGGGCACACCATCCTGCTTACCACCCATTACCTCGAAGAGGCCGAAGCGCTTTGCGGCCGCATCGCCATGCTGAAAAGCGGGCGCGTCGTGGCGCTGGACACCACGCAATCGCTGCTGGCGCGCGTGGGCGGCAACGACCTCGAAGACGCTTTCGTGCGCATCATGCACAGCGACAACGCCCTGGAGGTGCTGGCATGAGCACACCCGTGATGCAGGCCCAGCCGACGCTCGGCTCGGGCTTCCCGACCCTGCTGCGCAAAGAGCTCCTGCGCTTCTGGAAGGTCGGCTTCCAGACCATCGCGGCGCCCGTCCTCACGGCCCTGCTCTACCTGCTGGTGTTCGCCCACGTGCTCGAAGACCGGGTGCAAGTGTACGGCTCCATTCCGTATACCTCCTTCCTGATCCCGGGGCTGATGATGATGAGCATGCTGCAAAATGCCTTCGCCAACCCGTCTTCGTCGCTGATACAAAGCCGCATCACGGGCAACCTGGTGTTCGTGCTGCTGCCGCCACTGTCACATCGCCAGATATTCAGTGCCTACCTGCTGGCCGGCATTGCGCGCGGGCTCTGCGTGGGCCTGGCGATATGGCTGGTGGCGCTGTTCTTCACGCCGCTGCCTCCGCACAACCTGCTGTGGGTGCTGGCGTTCGCCATCCTGGCCTGCGGCATCATGGGCTCGCTGGGCATCATCGCCGGCCTGTGGTCTGAAAAATTCGACCAGATGGCCGCCTTCCAGAACTTCCTGATCTTGCCGGCCACTTTCCTGTCGGGCGTGTTCTACTCCATACACAGCCTGCCGCCCTTCTGGCAAAAGGTCTCGCACTGGAACCCCATCTTCTACACCATCGACGGCTTTCGCTACGGATTCTTCTCGGTATCCGATGTCTCGCCCTGGCGCAGCCTGGCGGTCGTCGCTGGTGTTTTCGCCGTACTGTGCCTGTGCACGCTACGCTTACTGGCCTCCGGCTACAAACTGCGGAACTAGGAATCGACACCATGCTGCCTACTCCCGAACAAGTGCGTCAGTACATCGCCGACCACCTGCCCTGTGAACACATCGAAGTGGCCGGCGACGGCTCGCACTTCGAAGCACTCATCGTCAGCCCCGCCTTCGAGGGCAAGCGGCGCATCGCCCGCCACCAGCTGGTCTACGCCTCGCTGGGCGAGCGCATGAAAGAAGAAATCCACGCCCTGTCGATGCGCACCCTCACGCCCGAAGAATACAAAGCGAACCCGAATGGATAAACTGTCCATCACCGGCGGCAAGCGCCTGAACGGTGAAATCATGGTATCGGGCGCCAAGAACGCCGCCCTGCCCATTTTGTGCGCCTCGCTGCTGTGCAGCGACGACATCACGCTGCACAACGTGCCGGCGCTCAAGGACATCGGCACCACGCTCAAGCTGCTGCAGCAACTGGGCGTCAAGTCGCAACAGCCCCAGCCGGGCACCGTCACCCTCAATGCCTCGCAGGTCAATAGCCTCGAAGCGCCCTACGAGCTGGTCAAGACCATGCGGGCCTCCATCCTGGTGCTGGGCCCGCTGCTGACCCGCTTCGGCGAAGCGCGCGTCAGCCTGCCGGGCGGCTGCGCCATCGGGCAGCGGCCGGTCGACCAGCACATCAAGGGCCTGGCCGCCCTGGGCGCCGAAATACACATCGAACACGGCTTCGTCGTGGCGCGCGCCAAACGGCTCAAGGGGGCCTCGATCCGCACCGACATGGTCACCGTCACCGGCACTGAAAACCTGATGATGGCGGCCGTGCTGGCCGAAGGCCGCACTGTGCTTGAGAACGCGGCCCGCGAACCCGAGATCACCGACCTGGCCGAACTGCTCATCAAAATGGGCGCGCGCATCGAAGGACACGGCACCGACCGCATCGTCATCGACGGCGTCGAGCGGCTGCACGGGGCCTCGCACCATATCGTGGCCGACCGCATCGAGGCGGGCACCTTCCTGTGCGCCGTGGGCGCTGCGGGCGGCGACATCATGCTGCGCCAGGCGGCGCCCGACACGCTGGGCGCCGTGCTCGACAAGCTGTCCGAGGCCGGCGTCGCGATCGAGACCGGGCCGGACTGGATCCGGGGCACCATGAACCGCCGGCCCGACGCCGTAGGCTTTCGCACCTACGAATATCCGGCCTTCCCCACCGACATGCAGGCCCAGCTGATGGCCATGAACACCGTCGCCCAGGGCACCGCCGTCATCGTCGAGAACATCTTCGAGAACCGCTTCATGCACGTCCAGGAACTGCGCCGCATGGGCGCGCAGATCGACATCGACGGCCCCACGGCGGTGGTCACCGGCATCGAGGCGCTTTCGGGCGCCACGGTCATGGCCACCGACCTGCGCGCCTCGGCCAGCCTGGTCATCGCGGGCCTGGCGGCCGAGGGCACGACCACGGTCGAACGCATCTATCACCTTGACCGCGGCTACGAGCGCATGGAAGAAAAGCTGCGCCAGGTCGGCGCCGACATCGTACGCATCACGGAGGCCTCATGAGCCCTGCAGCGCTTGAGAAACCCCTGACCCTGGCCTTGTCCAAAGGCCGGATCTTCGATGAGACGCTGCCGCTGCTGGCGGCGGCGGGCATTCAGGTCAGCGAGAACCCGGAGTCTTCCCGCAAGCTGATCCTGCCCACCAGCGACCCCGGCCTGCAGCTCATCATCGTGCGCGCCTCCGACGTGCCCACCTACGTGCAGTATGGGGCGGCCGACTTCGGCATCGCCGGCAAGGACGTGCTGTTCGAGCATGCGGCCGGCAACGCCGGCGGGCTGTACCAGCCCATCGACCTGAATATCGCCCGCTGCCGCCTGTGCGTGGCGGTGCGCGAGGGCTTCGACTACCAGGCGGCCGTGGCCCAGGGCTCGCGCTTGCGCGTGGCCACCAAGTACGTGCGCGCCGCGCGCGAGCACTTTGCGCGCAAGGGCGTCTACGTCGACCTGATCAAGCTCTATGGCTCGATGGAGCTGGCCCCCCTGGTCGGCCTGGCCGACGCCATCGTCGACCTGGTCTCCACCGGCAACACGCTCAAGGCCAACCACCTGGTGGCCGTGGAGGACATCGTGGACATTTCCTCGCGCCTGATCGTCAACCAGGCCTCGCTCAAGACGCGGGCAAAACAGCTGCAGCCGCTGATAGACGCCTTTGGCCGGGCATCGGCAGCCGAGGACAGCCTGGGATGAGCCAGCCACCCATCTTGGCCATGCTATATACTATTGATTTATAAAGATTTTATTTTCGCTTCTTTCATGCCACCGATCAATCGCCTCCGCTCGCAAGATCCCGACTTCAGCCAGTCCCTGCGTACGCTGCTCGCCTTCGATGCCGAGCAGGACGACAGCATCGAGCACGTCGTGGCCGACGTGCTCAAAGACCTGCGACACCGGGGCGACGAGGCGCTGCTTGAATACACCCGCCGCTTCGACCGGGTACAGGCTTCGTCCGTCCAGGCGCTCGAAATTCCGCGCCAGGAATGGCAGGCCGCCCTGCAGGCCCTGCCGCAAGACCAGCGCGCCGCCCTCGAAGAAGCCGCCCGCCGCGTGCGCGCCTACCACGAGCGCCAGAAGGCCGAAAGCTGGTCGTACACTGAAAGCGACGGCACCACGCTGGGGCAAAAGATCACGCCGCTCGATCGCGTCGGCCTGTATGTGCCCGGCGGCAAGGCCGCCTATCCGTCGTCGGTGCTGATGAACGCCATTCCGGCCAAAGTGGCCGGTGTGCCCGAGGTCGTCATGGTTACCCCCACGCCCGACGGCGCGCGCAACCCCATCGTGCTGGCCGCGGCAGCCATCGCGGGCGTCGACCGCGCCTGGGCGATCGGCGGCGCGCAGGCCGTCGGAGCGCTTGCCTATGGCACGCAAACCATCACCCCGGTAGACAAGATCGTCGGCCCCGGCAATGCCTATGTGGCCGCCGCAAAACGCCGCGTGTTCGGCACCGTCGGCATCGACATGATCGCCGGGCCCAGCGAAATATTGATCATCGCCGACGGCACCACGCCCGCCGACTGGATCGCCATGGACCTCTTCTCGCAGGCCGAGCACGACGAACTGGCCCAGGCCATACTGCTGTGCCCCGACGCGGCCTACCTCGACCAGGTGCAGGAATCCATCGAACGCCTGCTGCCCACCATGCCCCGGGCCGACATCATCCGGGCCAGCCTTTCGGGCCGCGGCGCACTGA
This sequence comes from Pusillimonas noertemannii, assembly GCF_003096595.1. Lineage (GTDB taxonomy): Bacteria > Pseudomonadota > Gammaproteobacteria > Burkholderiales > Burkholderiaceae_B > Pusillimonas > Pusillimonas noertemannii. The sequence continues at coordinate 789,968 of NZ_QEKO01000002.1, forward strand.
TCCTGGTCGACGACCTGGACCAGGCCTGTGCTATTGCCAACGAGATCGCCCCCGAGCACCTCGAGATCTCCACCCAGCAGCCCGAAGTCTGGGCCGACAAGATCCGCCATGCGGGCGCCATCTTCATGGGCCGCTACAGTTCCGAGTCGCTGGGCGACTACTGCGCCGGCCCCAATCACGTGCTGCCCACCTCGCGCACGGCGCGCTTTTCGTCGCCACTGGGCGTATACGACTTCCAGAAACGCAGCAGCCTCATCAACGTATCGCACCAGGGCGCCCAGTCCCTGGGGCGCATCGCCGCGACGCTGGCGCACGGCGAAGGCCTGCAGGCGCACGCGGGCAGCGCGCAATACCGGCTCGAATCCTGATATAAACACAAGATATCCAGCCGTTCAGCACCCGCAACGCCGCCGCCGGATCATTCGCACCGGCGGCGCCCGAACCGACCCACATCCGATTTGCCTCGACCATGCGTACTGCCGACATTACCCGAAACACCAATGAAACGCGTATCCGCGTCTCCATCAACCTCGACGGCACCGGCCGCCAGACCATCAACACCGGCGTCCCGTTCCTTGACCACATGCTCGACCAGATCGCCCGCCACGGCATGATCGACCTCGACGTGCACTGCGACGGCGACACCCACATCGACGACCACCACACCGTCGAAGACGTCGGCATCGCACTGGGGCAGGCTTTCGCCGCCGCGGTGGGCAACAAGGCGGGCCTGATCCGCTACGGCCACTCTTACGTGCCGCTTGATGAAGCCCTGTCACGCGTGGTCATTGATTTCTCCGGCCGGCCGGGCCTGTTCTACCAGGTTCCGTTCACGCGCGCGCTGATCGGCCGCTTCGACGTGGACCTGGCGCGCGAATTCTTCCAGGGCTTCGTCAACCACGCCCTGGTCACGCTGCACATCGACAATCTCAAGGGCGAGAACGCGCACCATCAGTGCGAGACCATCTTCAAGGCCTTCGGCCGCGCCCTGCGCATGGCCACCGAAGTCGACTCGCGCGCCAACGGCGCCGTTCCGTCCACCAAGGGCGTTCTTTAACCCGACTCCTTTCCGGCTCCAATCGTGAATACTATCGCCATCGTCGACTACGGCATGGGCAATTTCCACTCGGTGGCACGCGCACTGCGCGCGGCCGCCCCCGACGCCGACATCCGCATCTGCCGCGAAGCCAGCCACATCGACAACGCCTCGCGCGTGGTGTTTCCCGGCCAGGGCGCCATGCCCGACTGCATGCGCACCCTCAATGAATCAGGCCTGCGCGAAGCAGTGCTGCGCGCCGCGCGCAGCAAGCCGCTACTGGGCGTGTGCGTGGGCGAACAGATGCTGTTCAGCCACAGCGAAGAAGGCGACACGCCCTGCCTGGACGTCTTCCAGGGCCGCGTCAGGCGCTTTTCGGGCCCCGGCTACGCCTCGGCGTCGGCCCACACCGACGACACCGAACTGCTGAAGGTGCCCCACATGGGCTGGAACCGCGTCAAGCACGTGCGGCACCACGCTTTGTGGGACGGCATCGCCGACAACACGCACTTTTATTTCGTGCACAGCTATTACGTCCAGCCCAGCGATCCCGCGCTTACAGCGGGGCTGGCCCATTACGGGGTAAGCTTTACCTGCGCGGTGGCTCGAGATAACATTTTCGCAGTGCAGTTCCATCCTGAAAAAAGCGCCGACGCCGGCTTGCGCCTGTATCGCAACTTCGTCGACTGGAACCCCTGAGCCGCGCTTGCGCGCCTTTCCCTTCTAATTGCTTAACGAACTCCGATCATGCTTTTGATTCCCGCTATCGACCTCAAAGACGGCCAGTGCGTGCGGCTGCGCCAGGGCGACTTGGGCGACGCCACCATCTTCTCCGAAGCGCCGGCCTCGATGGCCGCACAATGGCTCGAGCAGGGCGCGCGGCGCCTGCACCTGGTCGACCTGAACGGCGCCGTGGCCGGCACGCCCAAGAACCAGGTGGCCATCAAGGCCATTCTCGAAGAAATCGACGGTGAAATCCCCGTCCAGATCGGCGGCGGCATCCGCGACCTCAATACCATCGAGCGCTATCTCGACATCGGCCTGTCGTACGTCATTATCGGCACCGCCGCCATCAAGGACCCCGGCTTCCTGCGCGACGCCTGCAGCGCCTTCCCCGGCAACATCATCGTGGGCCTCGACGCACGCGACGGCAAGGTGGCCACCGACGGCTGGAGCAAGCTCACCCGCCACGACGTCATCGACATCGCCCGCAAGTTCGAAGACTACGGCTGCGAAGCCATCATCTACACCGACATCGGGCGCGACGGCATGCTGACCGGCGTCAATATCGAATCCACGGTCAAGCTGGCCCAGGCCGTCAGCATTCCTGTCATCGCCTCGGGGGGTGTCACCAACCTGGCCGATATCGAGGCCCTGTGCGCCGTTGAAGACGAGGGCATCGAGGGCGCCATCCTGGGCCGCAGCATCTACGAAGGCACGCTCGACTTCGCCGCCGCCCAAGACCTGGCCGACGAGCTGGGCGCACCATGAGCGCAAGCGACATCCCGATGAACAACACGCTTACGCGGCGCATCATCCCGTGCCTTGATGTCACGGCGGGGCGCGTCGTCAAGGGCGTGAACTTCGTCGACCTGGTCGACGCCGGCGACCCCGTCGAGATCGCGCGCCGCTACAACGAACAGGGCGCCGACGAGCTCACCTTTCTCGACATCACGGCCACCAGCGACAACCGCGACCTGATACTGCCCATCATCGAGGCCGTCGCCTCCGAGGTATTCATTCCGCTTACCGTGGGCGGCGGCGTGCGCCAGGTGGCCGACATCCAGCGGCTGCTCAATGCCGGCGCCGACAAAGTCTCGATCAACAGCGCGGCGGTGGCCAACCCCGAGCTGGTCAAGGCCGCGGCCGACTACCACGGCTCGCAGTGCATCGTGGTGGCCATCGACGCGCGCCGCACCTCCGAAGCCGGCGAACCCGCACGCTGGGAGATCTTTACCCACGGCGGGCGCAAGGCCACGGGCATCGACGCCGTCGAATGGGCCCGCAAGATGGCCAGCTACGGCGCGGGCGAAATACTGCTTACCAGCATGGACCGCGACGGCACCAAGGCCGGCTTCGACCTGGCGCTTACCCGCGCCGTCTCCGACGCCGTGCCGGTTCCGGTCATTGCCTCGGGCGGCGTGGGCAAGCTCGAGCATCTCGCCGACGGGGTCATCAAGGGGCGCGCAAGCGCCGTATTGGCCGCCAGCATTTTCCACTACGGCGAGTTCACCATACCCCAAGCCAAAGAGTACATGGCCCGCAAGGGCATCAACATGCGACTGTAACCATGAGCACCGCCACCACACCGAACTCCTGGCTGGACGACGTCGAATTCGACGAGTCGGGCCTTATTCCGGCCATTGCGCAAGACGCCGCTTCGGGCACCGTGCTGATGGTCGCCTGGATGAACCGCGACGCGCTTGCCGAAACCGCCGCCACCGGACACGCCGTGTACTGGTCGCGTTCGCGCGGCAAGCTGTGGCGCAAAGGCGAAGAATCGGGCCACCGGCAGCGAGTGCGTGAACTGCGCCTTGATTGCGACGGCGACGTCATTCTGCTGAAGGTCGAGCAGGTGGGCGGCATCGCCTGCCACACCGGACGCGAAAGCTGCTTCTTCCGCCGCCTCGACGGCGCACCCGGCCAGCCCGGCTGGACCATCACCGACCCCGTGCTCAAAGACCCCGAGCTCATCTACAAATGAACGACGCCGACAATTCCGCCGACATTCTCTTCCGGCTGGCCGACACGCTGGCGACACGCCTGCCGGCCCAAGGCGGCGACCCCGATGCCTCTTATTCGGCCAAGCTGCTTGCCCGCGGCCCCGATGCCTTCCTGAAGAAAATAGGCGAAGAGGCCACCGAGCTGGTCATGGCCGCAAAAGACAACGCCCCCGACCGCATCGTCTACGAAACGGCCGATCTGTGGTTTCACAGTCTTATCGCATTGGCACACTATAATCTGCGACCCGAGGACGTCCTGCGCGAACTGGCTCGCCGCGAGGGCACTTCCGGCCTGGCCGAGAAAGCAAGCCGGGGCAGCGGCTCTTGAAGCCACGGTTAGGTAGAATGGAGTCATAAAGGGGCAGCGGCCCCGCGACGACACACGCGGCTTACGCCGCACAACGGAGATAAACATGGGTAGTTTCAGCATCTGGCATTGGCTTATCGTTCTCGTCATTGTGGCGCTCATCTTCGGCACCAAGAAGCTGCGCAACATGGGCGAAGACCTGGGCGGCGCCGTCAAGGGCTTCAAGAAGGGCATGGCCGATGCGGCCAACGATCCCGCCAAGCCCGAATCCGTCACCACCGAGCGCGTCGAATCCAAAGAAACCATCGACGTGCAGGCCAAAGAAAAAAACGAGGCCTGATCGCGCCATGAGGCCTCGCGCCTTTGCGCGCGGCCCGGCCACGCAGCCGGCGCCAGCCCGCCTGCGCGGCTGTCCTTTTAATCCTCAACCGGCCTGAAGGTTCCATGTTCGACATCAGCTTCAGCGAGCTCATGCTGATCGGCGTCATTGCGCTGATCGTGATCGGCCCCGAACGGCTGCCCAAAGTGGCTCGCACGGTGGGCCACCTGCTGGGCCGCGCCCAACGCTACGTCAACGACGTCAAGACCGACATCCGCAAAGAAATGGACGCAGCCGAGGTCGGCGGCCTGAAAGACCTGAAAGACCAGATGCAAGAGGCCGCCAATTCGGTCAAGGCCTCGGTCGAAGAAACCGGAAAATCGTGGCGCGCGCCCATAGACGAAGCCCAAGACGCCCTCAAGCAGGCGTCCGAGTCCATCAAGACGCTGGCCGACTCGGCCCCCAAGCCCGACCAGCCCGAGCCGGCACAGGCTTCCGGCGAATCGGCCGCGGCCGCGCCCGAGCTCCCGCCGGCGGTCCAGACCTCTGAACAAGACATGCAAGACGCCGAGGCCATCGACACCCAGACTCTGCCCCTGCCCGGCTTCGAGCGCGAACCCGCCCCGGCAGGCAGCGCCGCAACCGATTCCCCCCCCACCGCCAAAGGTTCGCAGCCGTGACGCAGGAAGACAGCTTTATTTCCCACCTGATCGAGCTGCGCTCGCGCCTGATGAAAGCCGTCGGGGCTGTTTTGCTCGTATTCATTGTTCTGTTCCTGTATCCGGGCGCCTCGGCCATTTACGACTTCCTGGCCCAGCCCATGCTGGCCGCCCTGCCGCAAGGCACCCGCATGATCGCCACGGGCGTGATCACGCCCTTCATGGTGCCCCTCAAGGTGACCCTGCTCGCGGCCTTCGTCATTGCCTTGCCGGTGGTGCTGTACCAGGCCTGGGCCTTCGTCGCCCCGGGGCTGTACAAGCACGAGCAGCGCCTGGCCCTGCCCCTTATTTTTTCCAGCACCGTGCTTTTCCTGCTGGGCATGGCATTTTGCTATTTTTTCGTCTTTCGCACGGTCTTTCACTTCATCGCCGGGTTCGCCCCCGAGTCGATCACGCCGGCCCCCGACATCGAGGCCTATGTCAGCTTCGTCATCACCATGTTCGTCGCCTTCGGCCTTACCTTCGAAGTGCCGGTGGCGGTCGTCCTGCTGGTAAAGGGCGGGGTGGTTACGGTCGAGAAGCTGCGCGCCGCGCGCGGCTACGTGATTGTGGGCGCCTTCATCATCGCGGCGGTGGTTACGCCGCCCGACGTGCTGAGCCAGTTCATGCTGGCTGTACCCCTGTGCCTGCTGTTCGAGCTGGGCCTGCTGGTGGCGTCGCGCCTGAAGCCGCGTGAAGCGGCCGACGCTCAAGCCGAAGAAGCCGCCGAATAAGCCTGCGCGGGGCCGCCAGGGCCTGTCGGCGCTAGGGCTGCCTGTCGCCCAGTTGCAGCGGCGGACGCGACCCGACCCGCAGCGAAAAGTTTTTTTGCTTTCCGGCGCGCAGCACCTGGATTTCAGTCTTGCTTCCAGGTGCAAGCCGCGCTATCTGGTTCAGGAAGCTTATGGTGTCCGCCACGGCCTCGCCGTGAAGCTCGAGCACGATGTCGCCCACGCGCAAGCCCGCCTGGGCCGCCGGCCCGTTTTTCAGCACCCCCGCCACGATCACGCCCTGGCTGGCCTTCAGCCCGAAGGCCTGGGCGAGGTCGGCGGTGATGTCTTGCGGCTCGATGCCCAGCCACCCGCGGGTAACGTGCCCCTTGGCGATGATTTCTTCGAGTATGGCTTGGGCGGCCGCGGACGGTATGGCAAAGCCTATGCCCAGCGACCCGCCCGTTTCGGAATAAATGGCCGTGTTGATGCCCACCAGCCGGCCGTGGACGTCGATGAGGGCGCCCCCCGAATTGCCGGGGTTGATCGCCGCGTCGGTCTGGATGAAGTTTTCGTAGATATTGATGCCCAGGCGATTGCGTCCCAGGGCCGAGACGATGCCCATGGTGGTGGTCTGCCCCACCCCGAAAGGGTTGCCTATGGCCAGTACCACGTCGCCCACCTGCAGGTCGTGCGTGCCGTTGAACGTGATGCTGGAAAGGTCGTCGAGGTCGACCTTGAGCACCGCCAGGTCGCTTTCCGGGTCGGCCCCAATCAGCTTGGCGCGGGCTTCACGGCCGTCGTGCAGGGCAACCTCGATGGCGTCGGCCGCTTCGATCACATGGTAATTGGTTAGGATGTAGCCGTCGGGCCGCACGATAACCCCCGACCCCAGGGCCGTGGCCTCGCGCTTGCGGGTGAAGCCGGGCAGGCCGCGCAGCAGCCGCGACAGCTCGGGGTCGTTCAGCAGCGGCGATATGGGCTCGCGGATCTGCTTGGTGGTGTAGACATTGACCACCGCGGGCGCCGCCCGCGCCACCGCTTCAGCGTAGCTGCCCGCCAGGCCCGGCGCATCGGCGGCGGGGGCCCGCGCGAGCGGCTGGGCGGGCACGGGCGTGCGCTCGAGCCAATCGGGCCTAAGCGTGGCCACAATGAATAAAATACCCAGACACACCGTTACCGTTTGGGCGAAGAGCAACCAGAATCGACGCATAAGGCTGGAATCAAGCATGAATCAAATCGATACGACCGAACTGAGCGCCTGGCTGGACGAAACGCTTCAGCCGCAACGCTTCCGGGATTACTGCCCCAACGGGCTGCAAGTCGAAGGCAAGCACAGGATCAGTCACATTATCACCGGAGTCACCGCTTCGCGCGCCCTTCTTGAAGAAGCCATACGGCGAAAGGCCGATGCCGTCTTCGTACACCATGGATGGTTCTGGAAGAACGAAGACGCGCGCATTGTCGGCGCCAAGCGTGAACGCATCGCCCTGGCCCTGCAGCATGGCCTGAACGTCTTTGCCTACCATCTTCCCCTCGATGCACACCCCCAGTTGGGCAACAACGCCCAGTTGGGGCGGGTACTGGGCTTTACACCCGACCGCGACGCCGAAGGCAATCCGCGTACCTGCGGCCCCGACGGCCTGATCTGGCTGGGCCGCTGCGCACAGCCCACCACCCTGCATGAACTGGGGCGGCACCTGGCGCAGACTCTGGGGCGCGAGCCTCTGGTCCTGGGCGAGCCCGGGCAAAGGGTAGAGCGCATCGCATGGTGTACGGGCGGGGCGCAAGGCATGATGCAGGCCGCCATCGACGCCGGCGCCCAGGCCTACCTTACCGGCGAAGCCTCTGAACCCAATTTCCACCTGGCCCATGAAACAGGCGTGGGCTTTATCGGGGCCGGCCACCATGCCACCGAGCGCTATGGGGCGCAAGCGGTGGGCGAAGCGATTGCAGCCCGGTTCGGCATAAGGGTAGAGTTCGTCGACCTGGCCAACCCGGTGTAGGCGGACCAGGCCGCTTTGTCCGCCAGCGCGCGGCGCACTTATTTCTTGAGCAGGTCGCGGATCTCGCGCAGCAGAAGAATATCGTCGGGCGTGGGCTCGGGCTGGGCCTCGGCCACCGCCTGTTCGCGTTCGACCGCGCGTCGGGCGCGATTGACCGCCTTGACCATCATGAACACCACCAGCGCAAGCAGCAGGAAATTGATCAGGATGGTAATGAAGTTGCCCCAGCCCAGCACGTTTCCGCCCGCCTCGACGATGGCCTCGTAGCTGCGGGGGCCCGTGTAGTTTTCGGGTTCTTTCAGCACCCAGAAGAGGTTGGTGAAATCGACCTGCCCGCCCAGTATGAAGCTGATGATGGGCATGATGATATCTTTCACCAGCGAGTCGATGATCTTGCCGAAAGCCGCGCCGATGATCACACCGACGGCCAGATCGATCATGTTGCCCTTGACGGCGAACTCGCGAAACTCAGCCAAAAAACCGCGTGCAGTGCTCATATGAGATATCCCCTAGTAATTTCACCCGTCTGCGGGCTAACGCTATAATACGCGGTTGAGAGAATATCCAACACTCCAAAATACACTGAATCGCGCTGCCCGATACGGGCACGAACAAGGATACAAGCATGAGTCAGGACAAGTCACAGTTCGACGACGTTTCCGCGGACGGAACGATGGCCATCGATGCCAATCTTCCTCCCGATCCGTCGCGACGCTTCTGGGTGGCGACCGCCTGTGCAGTCGGCGGTGCCGCCGGCGTCGCAACGGCCGTTCCTTTCGTGGGGTCGTTTGCACCGTCAGCCAGGGCCCGCGCTGCCGGCGCCCCGGTACAAGTCGACCTCAGCTCCATCCCCGAGGGCCAGATGCGGACCGTCGAATGGCGCGGCAAGCCCGTGTGGGTCCTGCACCGCACCCAGCAGCAGATCGACGAGCTTCCCAACAACGACCCCTTCCTGGCCGACCCGCAATCCGAGCGCCCCGGCTTCACGCCCGAGTTCGCCCGTAACGAATACCGCTCGCGCGATCCCAAGTTCTTTGTTGCCGTAGGCATCTGCACCCACCTGGGCTGCTCGCCAACGCCGCACCTGGCCGCCGGCCCCGGCCCCGGCCTGCCCGCCGACTGGGAAGGCGGTTTTTTCTGCCCCTGCCACGGCTCGGCCTTCGACCTGGCCGGCCGCGTCTACAAAAACAAACCCGCACCCGACAACCTCGAGGTGCCGCCTTACGAGTTTTCGGCCGACGGCACGCACGTCACCATTGGTGTCGACGAAAATAACAAGGCCTGACCCGCATTGAACCATTACGCCTCGTAAGATAGAGATAGAAAGGAAACGTTTCCATGGCTGGCGAGAAAACCGTCGAAACGACAGGGCTTTTAGGATGGATAGACAGGCGCTTTCCGGCGTCCAAGCTGTTCAAAGAGCACATGTCGGAATACTACGCTCCGAAGAACTTCAATTTTTGGTACTTCTTCGGTTCACTGGCGCTGCTCGTGCTGGTAATTCAGATCGTGACCGGAATCTTCCTGGTCATGAACTACAAGCCCGATGGCAATCTGGCCTTCGAGTCCGTCGAATTCATCATGCGCGAAGTCCCCTGGGGCTGGCTGATCCGCTACATGCACTCCACCGGCGCCTCGATGTTCTTCGTCGTGGTCTACCTGCACATGCTGCGGGGCCTGTTCTACGGCTCGTACCGCAAGCCGCGCGAGCTCGTCTGGATCTTCGGCATGGCCATCTTCCTCTGTCTCATGGGCGAGGCCTTCATGGGCTATCTGCTGCCCTGGGGCCAGATGTCGTACTGGGGCGCTCAGGTCATCGTGAACCTGTTCTCGGCCATTCCCTTCATCGGCCCTGAACTGTCGCTGTGGATCCGCGGCGACTACGTCGTCTCCGACGCCACGCTCAACCGCTTCTTCGCCTTCCACGTCATTGCCATCCCGCTGGTGCTCATCGGCCTGGTCGTGGCGCACATCATTGCGCTGCACGAAGTCGGCTCCAACAACCCCGACGGCGTCGAAATCAAAGACGGCCCCAAAGACAGCAAGGGGCGTCCGATCGACGGCATTCCCTTCCACCCCTTCTACTCGGTGCACGACCTGGTGGGCGTGGCGGGCTTCCTGATCGTCTTTGCCGCCATTGTGTTCTTCGCCCCTGAAATGGGCGGCTACTTCCTTGAGTTCAACAACTTCATCCCGGCCGACTCGCTCAAGACGCCTCCGCACATTGCGCCGGTCTGGTACTTTACGCCGTTCTACTCCATGCTGCGCGCCATCACGGCCGACTTCACCTGGGTGCTGGCAGCCGCCGCGGTGCTGGGTGCGGTGGCCATGTTCCTGCGCGGCAACCTGCGCGGCATCTGGCGCATCGTAGTACCGGTCATCCTGCTGGTCGTCGCCGTCCTGCTGCGCGTCATCGACGCCAAGTTCTGGGGCGTCGTGGCCATGGGCGGCTCGGTGGTCATTCTGTTCTTCCTGCCCTGGCTCGATCACTCTCCGGTGCGCTCGATCCGCTACCGCCCCACCTGGCACAAATATCTGTATGGCATCTTCATTGTCACCTTCCTGGTGTTGGGCTATCTTGGCACGCAGCCGCCAAGCCCGGTCTTCAACCTGATGAGCCAGATCGGCACCCTGATCTATCTGGGCTTCTTCCTGCTGATGCCCGTCTGGAGCCGCCTGGGTACGTTCAAGCCGGTTCCTGAACGCATCACGTTCAGCGCTCACTAAGGCCATAACACATACGGAATGAACATGATCAAAAAGTTGCTTGGCGTCCTTGCCCTGACCCTGACCTGCTCGGTGGCCGTAGCCGCCGAGGGCGGGTATCCGCTCGATCACGCCCCCGACCGCCTCAACAACATGGCTTCGCTGCAAAACGGGGCCAGGCTGTTCGTCAACTACTGTCTCGGCTGCCATAGCGCAAATTCCATGCGCTACAACAAGCTTACCCAGCTGGGCCTGACCGAAGACGAAATCAAGAAGAACCTGCTTTTCACCACCGACAAGGTGGGCGATCTCATGACCATCGCCCTTACCCGCCAAGACGGTGCGAAGTGGTTCGGCGCCGCGCCCCCCGACCTTTCGGTCATCGCGCGCGCCAAGTCCACCAACCTGGGCCCCACCGGCGTCGACTATATCTACACCTTCCTGCGCACCTTCTACCGCGACACCACCAAGAAAACCGGCTGGGACAACGCGGTGTTTCCGAGCGTAGGCATGCCCAACCCGCTGTGGCAGCTGCAGGGTCCCGTTACCCATACGCACAGCCACACTCACCAGGTCGAGCAAGACGGCAAGACGGTATGGCAGCGCACTTCCACCACCTACGATCCGCTGGGCTACACTGAAACCAAGGCCGAAACGCTGCAGAACCATCGCGGCGGCGAAAGCACCCAGCACACTTTCCAGGCCCAGAGCCGCTCCCAGTCCATCGCGTTCGACAACAACGTGGCCGACCTGGCGAACTTCCTGGGCTGGATGGCCGAGCCTGGCCAGCTGTTCCGCAAGCAGTTGGGCGTGTGGGTGCTGCTGTTCCTGGGCCTGTTCCTGGTCGTGGCCTGGCGCCTCAACGCCGCCTACTGGAAGCACGTCAAGTAAATCCGGCGCTGCCGGCATAGCCCCGGGGCCAGGCCTGGCGACAGGCCCGCCTTCGGGGCAACGATTCTAAAATAGGCGTAAAGTAATACGCCTATTTCATTTTTTTGAGCAAGCTTTTGCTCATGTATTTTTTGGATGGGATGCCTCGACATGATGGTTCTCTACTCTGGAACGACCTGCCCCTTTTCGCAGCGCTGCCGCTTTGTGTTGTTCGAAAAGGGCATGGATTTCGAAATCCGCGACATCGATCTCTACAACAAGCCCGAAGACATCGCTGTCATGAACCCCTATGGGCAAGTACCCATTCTTGTCGAACGCGACCTCATCCTGTATGAGTCCAACATCATCAACGAGTACATCGACGAGCGCTTTCCGCACCCGCAGCTCATGCCGGCCGATCCGGTCATGCGCGCACGCACCCGCCTCTTCCTGTACAACTTCGAGAAAGAGCTTTTCGTCCACGTTTCGACGCTTGAAAACCGCGCCGCACCCGACGAGAAAGCCCTTGAGCACGCGCGCAACAACATCCGCGACCGCTTGTCCCAGCTGGCTCCCATGCTGCTCAAGAGCAAGTTCATGCTGGGCGAAGAATTCTCCATGCTCGACGTCGCCATCGCGCCGCTGCTGTGGCGCCTTGACCACTACGGCATCGAACTGCCCAAGAACGCGGCCCCCATCCAGAAGTACGCCGAACGCATCTTCTCGCGCCCAGCCTACATCGAGGCGCTGACTCCCTCCGAGAAGGTCATGCGCCGCTAAAAGCCCATGCCCGCCGGGGCACGTGCCCCGGCCCATTGCCTATGTCCATGCCCGAATCCTCTACCAAGCCTTATTTGATCCGCGCCCTGCACGAGTGGTGCACCGACAACGGCTATACCCCCCACATCGTCGTCACGGTCGATGCCAACACCGTCGTCCCCCGCGCCCACATCCACGACGGACAAATCACGCTCAATATCGGTTCCCTGGCCACCAACCGGCTGGTGCTGGGCAATGAATACATCGAATTCCAGGCCCGCTTCAGCGGCGTCACCGAGCACATCTTCGTTCCGGTAGCCGCCGTATCGGCGATCTACGCCCGCGAAACCGGCGCGGGCATGGGCTTCGAAGTGCAAGAATCGCAAGCCTATCCGGGCACCGAGCCCGCCGCCGACACCAGCGAAACCGAGCAGGCCGAAAAGCCGTCTCCGGACGACGACGATCCGAAACGGCCGCGGCTTACCATCGTCAAATAAATACGCATCGGCGCTTCAGGGCAAGCGCCCTAGCGCGAACCCAGCGACTCGATGTTGTCGTAGATGCGTATGAGCAGGCGCTTGAGGGTAGCCACCTCTTCGGCCGTAATGTTGGCCAGCGCAACCCTTTCGTACAGGTCCGCAAGCGGGGCAAGGCGCATTACTAGATCGCGGCCGGGTTCCTGCAGCATGACATGCACCGACCGCTTGTCTTTTCGGCCCGGCTCGCGCTTTACCAGGCCCTTTTTTTCCATGCCGGCCACCAGCCGCGACAAAGTCGAGATGTCGATCGAGGTGTACTCGGCCAGATGAGTCATGCGCTGGGCATCGATGCGCAGCAGCGAGGCAAGCACACGATACATGGGAAGCGTCAGGTTGAACTTGACCAGTTCTTCGGAGAACGCTTCGCCTATGCGCACCCCCGCCCGATTGAGCAGGTAGGGCACTGCTTTTTCAAGCGCGTAATCGTCAAGTTTGAATTCGCCTTCGACTTTCATGGGGGTGAATCTTTAAATATGCCATCCGCTTCGATTTTACCGGTTAAGGCCGAGGTTCGCGGCCGCCGGCCCTGAACGGACGGGCCGCGGCGGCGGCTGGCGGGCGTTACACACTGAGGTGCCGGCGGCTGAGTTCAGGGTCGGACTGCAGCTGCCCGCTGGTGCCGCTCCAGATGACCCGGCCCTTTTCGATGATGTAATGCCTGTCGGCGATTTGCGCCAGGGTATCGATGTTCTTGTCGACGATGAGTATCGACTGCCCTTTTTGCTTCAGCTCGCGAATGCATTGCCAGATTTCCTCGCGTATGAGGGGCGCCAGCCCTTCGGTGGCTTCGTCAAGAATGAGCAGGCTGGGATTGGTCAGCAAGGCGCGCGAAATGGCCAGCATTTGCTGCTCGCCCCCGGAAAGCTGCCCTCCCATGGAGCGACGGCGCTCTTTCAGGCGAGGAAACAGCCGGTACGCCTCGGCCAGGTTCCACGGCCCCGGGCCCCGGGCCGTGGCAACGAGGTTTTCTTCGACGCTGAGATTGGTGGTAACGTGCCTGCCTTCTGGCACCAGACCTATGCCCAGGCGGCAGATGCGGTATGGCGGCATGCCGGCTATGGCTTGCCCCTGGAAAGTCACCTGCCCCGCCCGGGGCGGGACGATGCCCAGCAGCGTGTGTATGGTGGTGGTCTTGCCCATGCCATTGCGGCCCAGCATGGTAACCACTTCACCCGCATCCACCAGCAGGGAAATGCCGAACAGCACACGGCTGTTGCCGTAGCCGGACTCAAGGCCTTCGACCCTAAGCATGTTGGACCCCTTTTCCTTCGTCCTTGGTTCCCAGGTAGGCTTTCTGGACATCGGCGTTGCCGCGGATCTCGTCCACCGACCCGGTGGCGATGACAGTGCCGTAGACCAGCACCGAAACCCGATCGGCCAGGCTGAAGATCGCGTTCATGTCGTGCTCGATGAGCAGTATCGTGTGCTGCCGCTTCAGGGTTTCAAGCAGCCCGATGATCTGCTGCCCGTCTTCGGCCCCCATGCCCGCAAGCGGTTCGTCCAGCAGCAGCAAGGTGGGTTCGGACGCCAGGGCCATGGCGATCTCAAGCTGGCGCTGTTCGCCGTGGGCCAGATTGCTGGCCAGCACTTCGGCGCGGGGGGCCAGCCCCACCCGCGCCAGCAGCTCTTGGGCGGGCCGGCGCAGGCCCGGCTCGCGACGCGCATTGGACCAGAAATGAAAACTGTGGCCTTGATGCGCCTGCACCGCCAGCATGACGTTTTCAAGGGCGGAGAACCCCGGAAAGATCGTCGTCAACTGGTATGAGCGCGCTATGCCCAGCGCCGTGCGCCGGTAGACCGGGAGATGGGTGATGTCGTGCTCGCGGAACAGGATGCGGCCCTCGGTGGGAGACAATTCGCCCGAAAGCTGGTTCATGAGGGTGGTTTTGCCTGCCCCGTTGGGGCCGATCAGGGCATGGGTTTCGCCTTCTTTCACTTGCAGGCTAAGACGGTTGCTGGCCAGCAGGCCGCCGAAACGCTTGCTTAGCTCGCATACGCGCAGCAGTTCAGTCATTGTCGGCCCCCTTTCCGGTCAGGATGCCATAGAGCCCGCGCCGGGCGAACAGCACGCACAGCAGCAGCAAGGGCCCGTAGATCAGGTGCCAGTGCTCGGTATAGCCGGACAGGACGTCTTCGAGGCCCAGGATGGCTGCCGCGCCCAGTATCGGCCCCATGAGATTGCCCGTGCCCCCCAGCACCACCATGGCGATGATGTCGCTGGAACGCACCCAATGCATGAAGGAAGGGCTGATGAACTTGCCGTGATTGACCATGAGGGCGCCCGCCAGGCCGGCGATTGCGCCCGAGATGACAAAGGCGACCAGGCGATAGCGAAAGCAGGAATAGCCCAACGCCGCCATGCGCCGCTCGTTCTGGCGCCCCCCTCGCAACACCATGCCGAAGCGCGAATCGACGAACTTGCGCAGGATGATGTAGGCCAGGGCCAATATGGCGAACGTGACATAGTAGAAGACGATCTTGTCGTCCAGGTCGAGCAGCCCCGCCGTGCTGGAGCGCTCGGCCAGGCTGGCGCCGTCTTCGCCGCCATAGGCGTCGAGGTTCACGAAGAAGAAGTAGATCATCTGGGCGAAGGCCAGGGTCAGCATGATGAAGTACACCCCCCGGGTGCGCAGGGCGATGAGCCCGATGACCAGCGCCACCAGACCCGACGCCAGCATGGCGGCCGGCCACGTGATGAAGGCGCTGCTCGAACTGCCGATGGCAAAGGGCCATTCGACCAGGGGAACGCCATTGGCGGCGTGATCGGACATGATCAGCACCACATAGGCGCCCACCCCCGCGAAGGCGGCCTGGCCGAAGCACACCAGCCCCGCGAACCCCAGGATGAAGCCCAGGCTTAGCGCAATGAGCGCGAAGATCATGATGCGGCTGAAAAGCGTAATGTAGAACGGCGCATCGATCAGGTGGGTGAGCACCGGCAGCAGGGCCAGCCCCGCGCCGATGATTACAAGCAGCGCCCACGAGGGGAGACGGCGGGCCGAGGCCTGCCCCCCGGACGGCTTGAAGAGAAAGAGTTCCATCAATTTATCCATGGGCCGGGAATAGTCCTTGTGGGCGCCACGCCAGGATGGCGGCCATCAGCAGATAGACGGAGATATCGCCCAGCAGCGGCGGAAACATCAGGCGGCCGAAGGTGTCGATGAGCCCGACCAGGATGGCCGCGACGAAAGCGCCGCGGAATGACCCGATGCCGCCTATGACCACGACGATCAGGGCGAAGATGAGCACGCTTTCGCCCATGCCGGCCTCGACGGCCAGTATGGGCGAGGCCAGCGCGCCGGCCAGGCCCGCCAGCGCGGCCCCGACGCTGAATGCCCAGGAAAAGACGCGATTGACGTTGATGCCCAGCGCGCCGATGAAAACGCGGTTGCTGGCGCCCGCCCGCACCAGCATGCCGGCGCGGGTTCGGGAGATGATCAGGTACAGCGCCAGGGCGACCAGCACGCCGACGGCCAGGATGACCAGCCGGATCATGGGGTAGGAAAGGCCGACGATGATGGGCACCGAGCTATTGAGCGCCCCCGGCAGCGTTACATTGAGCGGCTGCGGCCCCCATATGATGCGGGTCAGCTCGTTGAAGAAGAGGATGAGGCCCAGCGTGGCCAGCACCTGGTCAAGGTAGGGCCGCCGGTAGAAGGGCTTGAGCGCAAGCCGCTCGAGCACCGCCCCGACGAACCCCGTAACCAGGGCGGCCAGCACGATACTGACCCAGAACGCACCGACCTTTTGCAGGATGGTGGCGAACATGTAGGCGCCGATCATGTAGAACGAGCCGTGGGCCAGGTTCACCAGGTTCATGATGCCGAACACCAGCGTGAACCCGGCGGCGATCAGGAACAGCATGACGCCCAGCTGCAGGCCATTGAGCATCTGCTCGACGAATAGGGAAGCGATCATGGCGTCATCGGCTCGCGGAGATCAGGATTTCGCCTTGGAAAGCTTGCACTGGCCCACATACGAATCGGCATAGTCGGTGGCAATGGTCTTGATCACCTTGTTCACCAGCCTGCCCTGATCGTCTTTTTCGACCTTCAGCAGGTAATAGTCTTGAATGGGGAAATTATTGCTGTCGAACTTGAAATTGCCCCGTATGGACTTGAAGTCGACACTATGCAAAGCCTTGGCGAATTCGTCGGCCGACTTGAACTGCCCGCCGTTTTGCTTCAGGGCGGCGTCGATCAGCCTGGCGCCGTCATAGCCCATGGCCGCGCGCGGCGAGGGAATGCGCTTGTAGGTTTTCTCGAAATCTTGCACGAACTGCTTGTTGAGCGGGTTGTCGAGGTTCTCGCTCCAGTAGGCGGTGGACTCCAGGCCAAGCGCCGCGTCGCCGATGCCGGGCAGGGTGTCCTGATCTGTAGAGAAGACGGTATAGACCGGGATTTTTCCTTTCAGGCCAGCCTGGTCGAGCTGCTTGAAGAAATTGACCCCCATGCCGCCCGGATAGAACACGAACAGCGCGTCGGTCTCGACGCTGCGCAGCTTGGCCAGTTCGGCCGAGTAGTCAAGCTGGCCGAACTGCGTGTAGATCTCGGCGACGATATTGCCCTTGAAGGTGCGCTTCAGGCCGGCGATCATGTCTTTGCCGGCCGCGAAGTTGGGCGCCATGACATACAGGTTCTTGATGCCGAGATCGTTCAGGTGAATGCCCATGGTTTCAGGCACGGTGTCGTTCTGGTGGGCCACACTGAAGAAATGGCTGTTGCATCCTTTTCCGGCCAGCTCGGACGGCCCGGCGTTGATGCTGAGATAGATGCCGTCTGCATCGAGCACGCGCGGCACCGCGGCAAGCAGCACATTGGACAGGTTGATGCCCGTTACGATGGATACGCGGTCGCGTTCGACCAGCTTCTGGGCTGCCTGGGCGCCGGCGTCGGGCTTGCCCTGGTCGTCGCGGACCAGAACCTCGGTGGGAAGGCCGCCCAGTTTTCCGCCCACCGACTCGACCCCCAGCTGGAAGCCGTCGAGCAGGTCTCGGCCCAGCGTGGCCTGGCTGCCGGACAAGCTGGCAATGAAGCCTACCTTGATTTCTTGCGCCTGGGCCATGGGCTGCGCCAGCGCCAGGCCCAATATTGCCGCTCCTAGTGATTTCAGCATGTCTTGTCTCCTTGGGTGTTTTGTTTTGATTTGAGCGCCTGCCTTCAATCGCACAGGGGCTGTATGGTGGTGTAGCTGCCGGCGTGGAAAGCCAGCGGCGACTCTTGCGAATAAGCGTATCGCCTGACGGCACCATAGAAAACGATGTGGTCGCCGACGCAGTGGCGTTCGACCTGCTCGCACTCGAAGGTGGCCAGCGCATCGCGCAGTATCGGCACGCCATCGAGCCCATCGGTGAATTCGGCCGAGCAGTCTTCGAACTTGTTTAGCCTGGGGCTGCAGAAATGCTGCGACATGGCTACCTGGCGGGCATGCAGGATGTTGATGCAGAAGTGGGTGGCCCGTTCGAAGGTCGGCAGGCTTCCGGCGTCTTTGCGCAGGCTCCACAACACAATGGGCGGATCGAGCGATACAGAGCAGAACGAATTGGCGGTAAGGCCTTCGAGCTTGCCGTCGGGCCCGCGCGTGGTAATGACGCAGACACCGGTGGCGAACTTGCCAAGCGCATTGCGCAGATCGCGCAGGTCGGGCTGCGGAACCGGGGTGTCGCATCCCCCGGGGGGGCGGAAGCCTGCGATGCGCGTTGCTGGAATCATCTTGCTCTCCGTAGTGGCTTGCGTTGCGCTGGAAGGCCCGACTGCTGCCCACCAATTTTTATTGATAATGCAACTTTATTTTCAGTGTAGAGCAAACCGAAAGAAGTTTCACTGTTTAATATTTAAGGGATTACCCTGTCTTCCTGAATTTCGCATGGCCATGAATAACCCTTTATAAATGATGGCTCTTATGGGATTCTAGCTGCCTAGGAAAAGAGGCAGTATATCGGTATTTACACTGACGCCTCCCATGGTCTCTTCATTTTTTATTTGAAAATACAAATAAAATGAGGTAGATTGAAATGAGCTTTCAATGACAACCACCGAAAGGCAGAGGCGACAAATGGATCACCAAGACATATCCGATTTCTTACCTCCCGAAGCCGCCTGGTTCGATGCGCCGGGCCGCCGCAGCCCGGTGGCAGGCGCCCCCTCTCTCGAAACCCTGATGGCCAGGGCGCGCGAACTTTCCGGCGGCTACCTCAAAGAGCATGCCCGCCGCACTGAAACCGAACGCCGGGTGTCCGAAGAAGCAACCGCCCTTTTTCGGGAAGCCGGCTTCTTCCGCATGATGCAGCCCGCCCGCTTCGGCGGCTATGAATACGGCTTCACTGCTTTCATCGACGTCATCAGCGAGCTGGGCCGCGGCTGCCCCTCTTCCTCGTGGGGCTGCTCTCTTGGCTCGGTTCACCAATGGCTGCTGGGCACCTTTCCCCTGCAGGCCCAGGAAGACGTCTGGAACGACAACCCCCACGCCATCATGTGCGGCTCGTACGCCCCCGCGGCCACGTGCGAAAAAGCCGACGGCGGCTACCTGGTTTCGGGCAAATGGCATTGGTCATCCAATATCGACAACTCCGACTGGGCCCTGATAGGCGTGTTCTTCCCGCCCGACGACGAAACACCCGAAAAACACGCCGGCTTCCTTCTGGTCCCGCGCAAGGATTGGGCGGTGGATGACGACTGGTTCACCGCCGGCCAGGCCGGCACCGGCTCCAAGACCGTGTGGATAGAAAAGCCCACGTTCGTTCCCGAGCACCGCAAACTCACCTTCGCCCAGGCCTCGTCCAATAATCCGCCCGGCGCCCGGACCAACGACAACCCCCTCTACCGGCTGCCGTTCCTGTCCACGGTGCCGGTCTGCCTGGTGGCGCCCATACTCGGCGCCGCCCAGGGCGCCATCGACGAATTTTCCGAGATGGTGGGCGTACGGGTTACGCGCGGCGCGGTGGCGGGCGGCGGCGGCCGCCTCAAAGACTTCTTTCCGGTCCAGTCACGCATGGCCGAGGCCACGGCCCTGCTCGACGCCGCCCGCCTGCTCATCTATCGCGACACGGCCGACGTCGAGCGCATGGCCGCCGCAGGGCAGAAAATCGACGTCGACACCCGCATACGCAATCGCCGGGACCACGCCTTTGCCACCCGCATGGCGCGCGACGCCATCGAGGCCATATTCGCCAACGTCGGCGGAAACGGCATGGCGCTCGAGCAGCCCATCCAGCGCTTCTGGCGCGACGGCAACACCATCGCCAAGCACATCAGCCTGAACTGGGACGCCGTGTCGTCCATGGTCGGCCAACAGATGCTGGGCCTGGAGCCCAAAGGCCAGTACTGACCCCCTTCATCGCTTACAGCACCGAACCCACAGGACCACAGGAGAACCACCATGCAAGGAAAGATCGGCCTCGAGGAACACTTCGCCATACCCGAAACCCTCAGCGACTCGGCGGGGTTTCTTCCCGACAACAGCTGGGAGGAATTGAGCAAGCGGCTTCTGGACATCCAGGAATACCGCCTGCGCCAGATGGACGACAACGGCATGGAAATGATGCTGCTTTCCCTGAACGCCCCTGCGGTCCAGGCCATCCATGACGTGAAGCGGGCCACCGAGATCGCCACCCGCGCCAACGACTTCCTGGCCGAGCAGGTTGCAAAGCGCCCCGACCGCTTCCAGGGCCTGGCCGCCCTGCCCATGCAAGACCCCGAGCTGGCCACCCGCGAGCTTGAGCGATGCATGAAAGAACTAGGATTTCGCGGCGCGCTGGTCAACGGCTTTTCGCAAGTGGGCACACCCGACAATGTCGTCTACTACGACGCACCCCAGTTCGACGGCTTCTGGAAGGTCGTCGAACAGCTCGACGCCCCCTTCTACCTGCATCCGCGCAATCCCATCGCAGCCTGGGCGCAGATCTACCAGGGCCACCCATGGCTGCTGGGCCCCACCTGGGCGTTTGGGCAGGAAACCGCCGTGCACGCACTGCGCCTGATGGGCTCGGGCCTGTTCGACCGCTATCCGGGCCTGAAGATCATTCTGGGCCACCTGGGCGAAGGCCTGCCCTACAGCATGTGGCGCATCGACAATCGCAACGGCTGGACGGACGCACCCAAGGGGTATCCGGCAAAGAGAACGTTCTCCGAATACTTCCAGGAAAACTTCTACCTGACCACGTCGGGAAACTTCCGCACCCAGACCCTGATCGACGCCATCCTGGAAATCGGCGCCGACCGCATCCTGTTCTCGACCGACTGGCCGTTTGAAAACGTCGATCACGCGGCCAACTGGTTCGACCAGACCTCCATCAGCGAGGCCGACCGCCTCAAGATAGGACGAAGCAACGCGGTGCAGCTGTTCAAGCTGTAGGACGAGACAGCGCGAGGACAACGGCGGCCCGAATCCGCCGGCACCCTCGCTACCTCCCCTCCGAACCCGCAGAGCCTCGGCCTCCGGCCGAGGTTGCACTTAGGGCGTCAGCCCCGGCCCAACGCCGCCTTGCCCCTTGAGCTGCCGCCTGATTCCGGCGAGCTGCTCCACATACCCCATACACCTCACCGCCGGCGGATCTTGCGCAATGCATGCCGCCCGGCGCGTTGTGCTTTTCAACGCGCAGGCTCGCAGCCGTGTATTCGCACGCATTTCGTTGACGGCCTATTTTGGCGATGCTAATATACTTCCATGGAAGCGATTTGCTCATAACTATTCTCAAGATCGCACATTTGGAGGAAGACATATGCTTACGCAAGAAGAGAACGAGCTGCTCACGCGTGTGGGCCCCGGCACCCCGATGGGGGAAACCATGCGGCGCTACTGGCTGCCCGTCTGTACGTCGGCGCAGCTACCCGCACCCGACTGCGCGCCCCTGCGCACAGAGCTTCTGGGCGAGCTGTTCGTCGTATTCCGCAACACCGACGGGCAAGTCGGCGTACTGGACGAGGCCTGTATGCATCGGGGTGTTTCCCTGGCGTTGGGCAGGGTGGAAAACAACGGTATCCGTTGTCTCTACCATGGCTGGAAGTTCGGCATAGACGGCTCCATCCAAGAGATGCCCAATCATCCGAACAGCGCCAGCTTCCGCGAGCGCATGAAAGCCCCCTCCTTCCCCGTGCGCGAAGAAGGGGGGCTCGTCTGGACCTACATTGGGCCCAAAGAGAAACAACCCGTCTTTCAACGCTATGCATTCATGCGGGGCGCCGACGAGAACCGGGTGGTGGTCCGCGTGGACACGGACGCCAACTACCTCCAGCTTTACGAGGGCGGCACCGACAGCTCGCACGTCGGCATCCTGCATCACGATCACGTGGCTATTTCCGAAGACACTGCGGTGGAAACGGTGG
Organism: Pusillimonas noertemannii; assembly: GCF_003096595.1. GTDB lineage: Bacteria > Pseudomonadota > Gammaproteobacteria > Burkholderiales > Burkholderiaceae_B > Pusillimonas > Pusillimonas noertemannii. The sequence goes on from NZ_QEKO01000002.1 coordinate 811,964, forward strand.
ATCTGGGCATCATGGCCGTGGATGATCACGCCCCCTCTCTGGACATTGTCGATACCGAGTATGGCTATATCTACGCGGCCCAACGGAAAGGCCCCATCGAGTCCGACGGCACGGAAACTCACAGCATCCGCGTCACCCCGGTCATTTTTCCGACCGGGCGCATCATCCCGGCGCCCGGCAGCTTTCAATACTATTTGTTTGAAGTTCCCCAGAACGACCATGTAACCAGCACCTATGTCATCTGTCATGGTGACGAGAAAGCCGACCGTCAGGGCGTATTGCAGATTCTGGGGCTGCTCGACGAGCGGTTCTGGAACGAAGAAGACTGCAAGTTCCGCGCCCACTGGGAAGTCAATCGCATGAACCAGGATCGCCACCGCATGGACAAAAGCTTTACAGGCTTCAGCGGCATAGAACAAGAAGACGCGGTCCTGGCCATTTCCATGGGGCCCATTGTGAACCGCGCCAAAGAACATCTGGTGGCGGCTGACAGGGCGGTCATGCACCTGAGGGCGCGCTTGATGGAATCCGTCCGCCGCTGCCAGGCGGGCGAGGACCCCATAGGCGTCCATGTGGCGGATTACTCCAGCGTCGTATCGCTTATCGACACAACCGTGCGAAAGGGCGATCGCTGGCAAAAGCTGGTCATGCCGGAACTGGATACAAGCGAATCATAAACGCGGCGATCCCGCGGCGGCGCCGACCGGCACCATGGGCTGAGCCGGCGCCCATCAATACCCATCAATAAGTACAAACAAGACAATACGCCGGCCCACCGGCCAACCACCTCAAGAGGAAGACAAATGAAAAAACTGTCGGCATTGTTGCGGCCGTTGCTCCAGGCCGCACTGGCGCTAAGCCTTATCTCCCCAGCGGTCGCCCAGGAAACCATCAAGGTCGGCGTCCTGTCGCAAGACACGGGGCCCTTCGCCCAAAATGGGAGGTCCTTCCGGCAAGGCATCGCCACCTATGTCGCCCTGCACGGAAAGCAAGCAGGCGGACGCAATATCGAGTTCGTGTTCCGGGATATCGGCGGCCCCAGCCCCGCGGTCGCCAAGCGCCTGGGCGAAGAGCTGCTGGTACGCGAGAAAGTCAATATGCTCGCCGGCTTCAGCCTGACATCCGATGCGCTGGCAGTCAGTTCGCTGATCGAAAAGACAAAGACGCCAGCCGTCTTGTTCATCGCCTCGTCGCCACTGGTGCCCAAGTCTTCCAAGTACTTCTTGAAGACGGGACAGCACACGGCCCAGTCGGCAAGCTCTGCCGCCGTGTTTGCGCGCAAGCACGATAAAGAGCGCGCATACATTGTCGTATCTGACTACGCCCCCGGCCACGACGCCCAAAAAGCATTCGGAAAGACCTTCCAGGCGCAAGGCGGCAAGATCATTGGAGAGGCCCGTGTTCCCCTCAGCACGGTGGACTTTGCCGCCATCGTCGAACGTATCGCACAGGCAGAGCCCGACGTCGTCAATGTGTTCGTTCCCCCCGGCGCGCCCGCGATCGGCCTGATGCGGGCCCTGGCCGAGCGCGGCCTGATGAAAAGCGCGATGGTGATCGGCATGGGAGAGGCGGAAGACCACATGCTGCCTGAATACGACGATTCCGTACTTGGCTTCTACCAGTCGCTGTATTACGCCGAAGCCCTCGACAACCCCGAGAACCAGGCTTTTGTCGCCAAGCTGAAAGAGCTCTTCGGCCCAGACACCCAACCCGATTTCGCCAGCGCCTCTGCCTACGACGGCGCCCACCTGCTGTATCAAATGGTGGAATCGCAAAAAGGAAAGTCCTGGGATGGACCCGCCGCAATGGAAGCCGTCAAGGGCACCTCGTGGAACGGAGTCCGCGGCCCCATGAAAATAGACCCCTCCACGCGTGAACTGGTGCAGAACATCTATCTGCGCAAGGTGGAGAAAGTCGACGGCAAGCTGAAGAATGTCGTGGTCGATAAAATCGAGGCGGTTCAGGCGCCCACCGACGAATGGATGGCAAACTGACGATACGAGAAGCGGAGATCTCGCATGGAACAACTCCTCGGATCGCTGGCCTTCATTGTCCTTTACGGTGGAACCTACGGCGTAGTCTTGTTCGTCCTCTCGATCGGACTCGTGATGACGATGGGCTTGATGCGGGTTCCCAATATAGCCCATGGCGCCTTCGCGGCGATCGGAGGCTATATGATCGTAAACGTCATGGCCAAATGGGGGCTGGATTATTTCAGTGCTATTGTTTTTTCCACGATTTGCATCGCCTTGCTGGGTGCAGTCGCGGAACGAACCATCTACATTCATTTGTACCGGCTGCCGGAGCTCGATCAGATCCTTGTGACGCTAGGAATGTGCTTTGTCGTCATCGGCACGCTGGCGCTGGTATTCGGGCCCAATATCGTCTCCATTCCGCTTCCCAAATCGCTGTCGCAGCAAATCGGGCTCTTTGGCCGAGCCTTTCCGGTGTACAGGCTGTTCATCCTTGCCGTCGGCATCGTCATCATTGCCGCCTTCTGGCTGGTATTTGACCGCAGCAACTTCGGGGCGCAACTGCGCGCCTCGGTGGACAACCGGAGCATGGCGCAGGCAACAGGTATTCCCGTGGATCGCGTGGTCATGCTGGCGTTCTCCATAGGAACCGGCCTTGCGGCATTGGGAGGGGGGATAGGGGCCGCCCTGTTTCCGCTGGAGCCTCTCTATCCCCTCAAATACCTTCCCCTGATCTTCATAATCGTGGCCCTCACCGGTTTCGGCAACATCAAATCGTCTATTGCCGTGGCCATCGTCGTCGGCATCACCGACACCGCGGGCCGCTACTTTCTTCCCGAAATGGGCGGATTCGTCATCTATGTATTGGTGATTGTCGTGGTTGCGTTGCGACCCGCGGGCTTATTCGCGCCCCGAAGGGAGTCCTAGGATGAAAATAATCGTATCGTCCCTCGGCTCGGATGTGGTGGGCTCTCGAAGCTTCCGCTGGACCGACCTCGCCCTGTTGGCCATACCCCTGCTGAGCGTATACGTCGCATTCCCCTCTTACCTGTCGCTGGCCAGCTATGTGGCCGTCATGGCGCTATTCGCCCTCTCATTGGACGTGGCGCTTGGAATCGCGGGCATCGTTACGCTGGGGCACGCGGTGTTTTTCGGCGTGGGGGCATATGCCGCAGGCCTGCTGGCGATAGCCGGCTGGCAAGAGCCCATCAGCGGAGTGCTGCTGGCAGCCACGTGCTCGGCTTTGCTGGCGGCCATAACCGGCCCGTTCGTCCTTCGCCTGACGGGCTTGCCGCAGGTCATCGTAACGCTGATCATCGCCGTTCTGTTCTTCGAGGCGGGCAACAAGATGGGCTGGCTGACCGGCGGCGACGATGGATTGCAGGGTATTGTCCTGTCTCCAATATTCGGCGTTTTCGAATGGAGCATCTATAGCACCACAGAATACCTGTATGTTCTTGCCTGGCTGATGATTGTGTTCTTCGCCGTACAGCGCATGGCCGCCTCCCCCTTTGGCATCGCCTTGCGCGGCATTCGCGAAAATCGCCTGCGCATGCAGTTGATCGGGTCGCCGGTAATGCGTCATCTTGTGGTGAGCTATATGATCAGCGCGTTCATCGCGGGAATCGCCGGCGCGCTACTGGCCCAGACGACGGAATTCGTCGGCCTGGAGGTGCTGAGCGTCGAGACGTCCATCGATGTCGTCGTCATGCTCGTGCTGGGTGGCGTGGGACATCTGTTCGGGGCCCTGCTTGGCGCTCCGCTGTATCTTCTCGTCAAAGACCTGAGCAAGCAGTGGAACCCCCACGCCTGGATGATCGCCATCGGATTCCTTTTGGTGCTCGTGACCCTGTTTGCCCGGGGCGGCATCCTCGGCGTCCTTTACGCCATGGCCGGCAAATTCGACAACCGAAATAAAGACAAGGAGGCGCCATGACGCATGTGCCTCGGCGGCCGGCTTCCCAGGACCAGGAAGGGGGCGCCATCCAACCCGCCACCTACGCATTGGAGGCCGTCGGCCTGCGCAAGGCGTTCGGCGGCCTCAACGTGACCCAAGACGTAAGCCTGAATCTGGCTCCTGGCGCCAGGCACGCCCTGATCGGGCCCAATGGCGCCGGCAAGTCGACACTGATCGCCCTGCTGTCCGGAGTGCTGCGGCCGGACGCCGGCACGGTGCGTATGTATGGGCAGGATGTCACGCATAAAAATCTCGCCCAACGCGTGAAATGCGGATTGGTACGCACATTCCAGGTGTCAAGCCTGTTCTCCGGTCTCACCGCGCTCGAGAACGTGTACCTGGCCGTGAGCGAATGTGCAATGCGCAGCTGGCGGCCATGGTCTCCCGCGAAAGCCGACAAGGCCGTGCTGGAACGCTCGGAAGCCATACTGTGCACGGTCGGACTGCAGGACGTGCAGCGGCGGACGATCGGCGAACTGGCCTACGGCCAGCAGCGGCTCGTCGAAATCGCCATCGCGCTCGCGCTGAAACCCAAGGTTCTGCTGCTGGACGAACCGGGCGCCGGAATCCCGTCGGCTCAAAGCAATCTACTTCTACGCGCACTCGACCGCCTACCACCCGAAATCGCCATACTGTTGATCGAACACGACATGCAACTGGTCAGGCGCTTCGCCTCGGAAGTAACCGTATTGGTCGAGGGCAGCATATTGTTAAGCGGCAGCCCCGACGAAGTCATGAAATCAAGCGAAGTAAGGACGGTCTACCTTGGCAGCAAAAGAACAGAGCGGTTCGAAGAGGAGCGAGCCCATGCTTGAAATCAAGGACCTGACCGGCGGCTGGGGGCGAACCACCGTCGTCGAGCATCTTTCCCTGAGGCTGGACCAAGGCGAATGCGTGGCCGTCGTGGGCCGAAACGGAGTCGGAAAGACAACCCTGCTTGAACTGATCTCGGGCCGGGCCCAACAAAGCTCGGGCACCATCGCCTTTGCCGGCACAGACATCAGCCGCATGTCCGCATACAGCCGCGCACGGCTTGGGCTCGGGCTGGTACCGCAGAATCGCGAGGTCTTCCCCAGCCTGACCGTCCGGGAGCATCTCAATGTTTCCGCGCGTCCAGGCCGATGGACGCAGTCAAGTGTCCTGGAATTGCTGCCGCGCCTGGGGCAGCGCATGGACAACCTGGCATGCCATCTTTCGGGTGGCGAACAGCAGATGCTTGCCATCGCCCGAGCCCTTCTGGGCAATCCGCGATTGATCCTGATGGACGAACCTTCCGAAGGCCTGGCCCCCAGGGTCGTCGAACAGCTCTCGGACGTACTCAAGGCCATCATCGCGGACGGCTCGCTCACCATGCTGCTGATCGAACAGCGCATCGACATCGCAATGGAGCTTTCCACCCGCTACGTCATCATGGACCGAGGCAATATCGTTCATGAAGGACATAGTACGGATGTCCTGGACGGCAGCGTGAAGCTGGCCGACCTGATCGGCTTCGAACATTAACCTTGCATCCACCGGCCTACCATGACCTTCATACACCCCGCGCTGCAGCCCCTTCTCGACGCGAGCAAGCAGCAACCCGATCTGTCCAGCACACCCATCGAGACCGCCCGTGCCGGCTCCGCGCAACGGGCCCGAAACCGCCCGCCTGGGCCGGCCATCGACAAAGTCACCGACCTTACGGTCAAAGGCGACGACGGCCATGAAATACCGATCCGGATCTATCGCCCGGCCAACCCCATCGGCGTCGTTATCGCTCTTCATGGCGGGGCGTGGATGCTGGGCAGCATCGATACTTTCGACAGCGTGGCACGCCATCTGGCAAACGACTCGGGCCTGGCCGTCGTGAGCGTCGAGTATCGGCTGGCTCCCGAGCACCCTTTTCCGGCCGCGCTCGATGACGCCTGGGCGGTTACATGCTGGGCTGCCGAACATGGGGCCTCGCACGGCCTGCCCAGCCAGCGCCTGATGATCATGGGTGAATCCGCCGGCGCCAACCTGGCGGCGGTGGTCGCCCTGAAAGCCCGCGATGCGGGCGCGCCGACGCTGCGCCTGCAGGCTCTGGTGTATCCTCCCGTGGACGCCCGCCTGCAAGGCGAGAGCATGGACCGGTTCGGCGAAGGCTATCTGTTGACCAAAAACGACATGGCGCATGCGCTCAAGAACTACGGGCTTGGAACCAGGGTAAAGGCCGAGGACTGGCGCCTTTCTCCCTTGTTGGCGCCGTCCCATGGCGGTGTGGCGCCCGCCCTGCTGGTTTCCGCGGAATGCGATCCCTTGTGTTCCGACGCCTCGGCCTATGCGAAGGCGCTGATCGAGGCCAACGTTCCAGCGGTGCATGTGGTCTATACTAGCGTCACACATTTGTTCTTCGGTATGCGTGGAGCGATCGATGCAAGTGAGCAGGCACAAAAACAAGTAGCCTCGGCCCTGCGCGATGCCGCATTGAAATAAGGCCGCCCCTGCCAAGTACACTATGAATGACAATCATCCCGAGGAAAGCATCAAGAACTTTGCCGAGCAATGGCAAAGGGCCCGCCCGGACCTTACCGCCGGTTCGTTCGTCACCATCGGATCGCTGCTTGCATTGGCACAACGGGTGGATCAAGAGTTCCGCGCTTACACACAATCCCATTTTCAGATGGGCACCGGCGATATGCGCATACTCTTGGCGCTGCGCCGGGCGAATGACTCACTGGCGTTGCGCCCGGCTGATTTATTTCGGGCTTTGCTGATCACCTCGGGGGCCGTGGCCAAGCAGCTCGAAAGACTGACGCAGCGCGGCTTTGTCGAACGCATCCCCGATCCCCAGCGAAAAGGGGGATGGCAAATCCGCCTCACGCCCGCAGGCAAGCAGGTCGCGGATTCAACGCTAACCGCCATCCACAACAACTTCAAGATTTCGACCGGCTTCGAAAAGCTCAACCCGCAGGAACGCGAGGCGGGCATTCTCTTCCTGCAGAAGCTGATCGCAGAGTACGGCGGATCCGATCCCTTTGATTTGGCCGCCGCGGCCAAGTCTTAGGCATACCGATCTGGCCCGCGACAAAACAAGGTAGAATACCGCCTTTGGCCGGCTTAGCTCAGTTGGTAGAGCAGCGCACTTGTAATGCGAAGGTCAGGGGTTCGCCCGACCGGCTGAAAGCCTTTATTTAAGCGGCTTTCCAAGCATTTCAGGTGCCCCGCTCAAGGGGCCCGTGACAGCATGGTGACAGATACCTAGAAAAGGTGTTTGTTATGGCTGCGATCATCAAGCGAAACGGCAAGTACCTTGTACGTGTCCGCGTCCAAGGTTTCCCCCCTCTCAGTAAAACATTCATAGAGCGCCGATCCGCCCAGGTGTGGGCCGTCCAGACTGAGGACGATATACGGCGTGGCGTATTCGAGTTTGGCAAAGCCGACATACCCACCCTTGGCCAAGCCCTCAAGAAATACCGCACGAAAATAACACCCAAGAAGCGGGGGGCCAAAAAAGAGGCCTACCTGATAGCGCTACTGTCTGGCCTAGACATAGCCAAGAAGCGCATGGACCAGATACAGGCGGTGGAGCTTGCCCGCCTGCGTAATGACTGGCTAAAGGCTCTCGCCCCCGCCACCGTCCACCGCCGCATGTCTGTGCTGGCGCACGTCTACACCGTAGCGATCAAGGAATGGGGCCACTCGCTGGCAAACCCCTTTGCGCTCGTTACCAAGCCCAAGGTATCGAACCAGCGCAGCCGCACGGTTGATTGGGACGAACTGCAATTTATCCTTATCCACTCCCCCAACAGCACCTTGCCACGTATCGCACAAGCGGCGTGGTATTCAGGCGCTCGCCTGGGCGAACTGGCCGCCCTGCAATGGCCTAATGTGAACCTGCAAGCCGGTACGGCGCTACTGGAAGAGACTAAGAACGGCGATGCCCGCGAAATCCCCCTGCCGCCTGCTGCGGTGGCCTTGCTCGAAACCATCAAGCCCGAGACGGAACCGGGGGAACGCCTGACAGGCTCCGTATTCAATACAAGTAGCCCCTCCATGAGCAAGGCCTGGGCGGTGGCAGTGAAGAAAGCCCGTAAAGCGTATGAGGCGCAATGCGCTAAACGCGGGGTCGAGGCCCGCCCCGGATGGCTGGAGGACGTCACGTTTCACGATCTGAGACACGCGGCCATAAGCAGGTTGGCTTCGCTTGGCCTATCAACGCTTGAGTTGCAGGCCATCTCGGGGCATAAAACCGTACAAATGCTGTCTAGGTATTCACACATCAAAGCGGGGGCGTTGGCGTCTAAGCTGGCCCGCTTGGAGGCAACGGCATAACACGTAGAACGACACCGCCCCCTAGAATTGGAGTTAACACTATGAGCACCTTTACGCATCTCGACAATATCGACACTGCCCTGAACAAGCTTTCGGGCGTCCTCGCCCTTGCTCAAAACCACGTCCTGAACCCCCTCGACGTACTCGATGCGGACGCCTTAGGCGTGGCACTGAGATTGATCTCGACTGATTTGGAACGCATACGGGAGGCTAACGACGCGATGATCGCCTTGCATCGAAAGAGCAAGGGCTTGTTGCAGGCGGCTTAATAGGCCTTCGGCTTGATGCGCTCCCGCTGAGGGCGTATCAGGCAGGCGGCTTATGGCCTGCGCGTTCTTTAACAACCAGTCAATGCAGTGAGCAGGCCCGCCCATGGTGGGCGGCCTGCAATTTTTTCTGGCGCTATTTCAAATAGTTGTAGACGGTCTGTTACATGACAGTCTAAAATTACAGAATAGCACCTCGATAACTCAAACAAAAAATAGGAGCGGCTATGGGAAATCAACCCGACCCCAATTTAATATTCGGCTATCAGGCATTGGCTCAAGTGCTGGGCATCTCGCCCAACAATTTGCATGTCCGAAAGCATCGCAAGCAGTTGGAAATCGAGCCCTTGTACACCATTGGGCGACTGGCCGTATTCGACCGTGCTGCCGTGCTCAAGTACAAGGCGCGTCAAACAGCGTAACCCCCAACCTTCGAATAATAAGAGGCGGAAATGCCCGAGAACCACGAAAGATTAACGACTATCAAACTAGGCGGCGCACTTGGCCGCACGTTCGGCAAGACTCACAAGTTCTGGGTCTCCAGCCCTGCGGAGGCCGTTCGCGCCCTGTGTTCACAGGTGGAAGGGTTTGCGGCCTATATGTGCTCCGAAGAGCGCAAGACCTTCTACAAAGTACTGGTCGATGATGCTCAGATCGACCCCGAAGAGCAGCTACACAATTTCCACAATGGTCGCGAGGTTCGCATCATGCCGTTTATTCAAGGCGCGAAGAGCGGCGGGCTGTTCCAGGTGGTGCTGGGGGCGGCGCTGATTGGGCTTGCATTCGTACCAGGCATCGGCACCATCGCCGCTACGGGGGCATTCAACGCCTTGGGAACTGCCGCCTTTGGCATAGGCATGTCGCTTTCTTTGGGTGGCATAGCGCAGATGCTCTCGCCCCAGCCAAAGTTGAGCATCCAGGACGCCCCGCAAAACGAACCGAATACATCCTTGGGCGTAGTGAACACGTCCGCCCAAGGCCGCCCCGTGCCGCTCTGTTACGGAGAGGTCATGGCAGGTAGCGCAGTCATTAGTGCGGGCGTTTTTGCCGCCGACACAAACAGTTAGAACAGGTTGGATGCTGTCCTATGTCGCCGTGCCCCGCCATCTATGGTCTTTACCTGCGGCGGGGATCGGGAACAGGTCCAGCATGTAAGCCCCGATGCCGGGGGCGGGGTCGATAAATTCCCCCGGCACTCTTCATCAGCTAACTATAAGGAGAAAAAGATGGCTGATACCGATAGGGCAATGGCCCGCGTAGACGAACTGGCCGATGAAATCTCGCGCCGCTTCGAGACCCACCTGGGCCGGGAAGTTTGCTTTGGCCTGGATGCAGGCAGTGCTGCGCAACGCTTGATTGAAGCCGCTCAGCATGTTGACTGCGCACGGCACAGAATGGGCGACCCGTTGACACTGGCCTTTCTTATGCCTGCACAGGATGCGGCGCTGGTTGATAAGGCCAGCGACTACTCGTTCAAGTGGGTGCTGTATCTAAAGTACTGCGCCAAGGTTCGCGTTTTCATTGACCGGGCGGGCAAGGGCGAACAGTATGCCGGCCTGTACACGAAGGCGCTACACGGCAGTACTGAGCAGGTACGGTCTGAGGCTCGATGCCAGCTAATCAAGCTGGCGGGGCCTTTCTTCGAGAAGGCGCTCGATAGCCTCAAGGAAGACTTGCACGTCTACGACCCGATGAACCCAGCGGGGCCTAATGGCGCATGGTTGAGGGAGCATGAAGTCGACCTCATGAGCAGGTAGAAAGAACAAAGCCCTGAACCGCATTTGGTTCAGGGCTTGCAGTGACGCGGTACAACGGCCAACACCTCAGGCTCTTATTGTACCGCTGGGCAGTACCTCTAGTCGAGCGTTTCGACTGGAAAACCGCATGAATACAGGAGCCTTCATGCAAAACGACAAGATCGGCATCGAAGCCGACAACGCCACCGAGGCGGCGCTTGCCGCCCCCACCTTTCAGGTGTGTTTATTGACGGCGACAAAGCCGTCGCGCCTTGCCAAACGGATAGAGCTTGATGCCGACGGCAACCCGCGCAAGGTTACGGGCGGTGACATGGTAGAAGGCCATGCACAGATTAGACAGTTCTCAACCCTGACTGATTTTGCACAGTTCTTAGAAACGCTCACACCTAAGCAGGCGCTCACTTATGGCTTGCCTGCAAAGGGCGACGGCCCGATCGTTCCGCGCGGTGCTCGTAAGGAGCCGCCCGCTGGAAAACAGTTTCGTACCAAAGAGTCCTTTGTATGGCCTGCCGGGGCAGGTGTGATGATGGTCGATTATGACGCCCCCCACGGTGCCCCGACACTGACCAAAGAAGAACTATTCTCTTGCATTTGCGACGCCGTGCCTGCACTGGTTCAGGTGCAAGTTTTGTTGCGTCCGAGCGGTTCGTCTTGCGTGTTCCGAGAGGCGGATAGGCAGCAAGTGTATGGCGTGAACGGCCAGCGGCTGTACTTCGTCGTAGACGACGCCCAACGCATACCTGAAATTGGCGCGGCGCTGTTTGCTCGACTTTGGCTTAATGGTCATGGTTGGCTTGAAGTAAGCAAAAGTGGCTCTGCATTGAAACGCGCCCCCGCCGATGGCCTTGTATGGCAGACGAACCGACTGGACTTTGCAGGCGGTGCGGAGATGGGCGACGGCCTGTACCAAGATCGGGGCGACTGCATATTGCTGGGTGGTGATGAACCGTGTTTGCAGGCTGGTGGCGTGGGCCGCCTGACGCCACAAGAAGAACACGACTTCGACGTGCTGCTCAGAAAAGCCAAAGAAGCGAAAGCCTCCGAAATTGCTGTAGCCAAAGCGGCCTACATCGCTGAGCATGCGCCCCAAGAGGCGGAGCGGCGCGGTATAGAGGTGAGTCAGGCTGAATACTTGGTTCGCGCTGTGCTGAATGGTGCCCCGCTTGACGGTGGGTGGCCGCTGCATCTGGAGGATGGCACCGAGGCCACCGTCGCCCAGATCCTGAAGGAGCCAGAAAAGTACAACGGCATGTACTGTTGCGACCCGATCAATCCACGGCCCGATCAGCGACAGGTTGCTTGGTTGAAGCTGCTCAAAAGCAAACCGGAGATATTCAACCATAAGACCGATACATGGTACCCGCTACAGACGGCGAAGTCGGTGCTGCATGTCGTGGATGATAAATACGTCGACCTAGCAGAAGGTGTAGCTCGGGAGATGCGCAAGCATGGGGAATTCTATCTTCAGGGTGGCCGCATCTGCACGGTGAACGACGACGGGCGTATTGTGGGCTTGCGTAACGAAGCGCTGCTCCACGAAATCGAAAGCATCTGCAGCTTCGTGGGTTTTCGTATGGAAAATAAGACACCAGTGCCGACGCCAAAGCGCTGCCCTGAAAAACTAGGCCAGCGACTCAGTGAGCTAGCCGGTACAGGTGGTGTCCATTTGCCGGAACTGGCTGGTGTATCCAAGCACCCCATCATCACGGCAAAGGGCGTCTTGGTCGAAGACGAGGGTTTTCACACCGACAGCGGTGTACTGCTGATCAACCCGTCACGCAATGCTTGGCAACCTATCCCCCGCAAGCCATCCGAGGCTGAAATCATCGAGGCCTTTAATACGCTCTGGGGCCCGTTTCATCTGTTTCCCTATGCCGACATTAACGCTCAATCCGTGGCGCTGGCGGCGGTGCTAACGGCGGTCATCAGGCCTTCGCTAGATGTCGCGCCCGGCTTTATGTTTACCGCTCCGTCTGCAGGTACAGGTAAATCGTTTCTTGCTGAAGCCATCGGCTACCTGGCGGGCGGGTTCTCGATTACACAACCGCCCATGCAACCTGTAGAGTTTGATAAAACCATTACCGCCCTGCTGGTGAAGGGTCAAGGATGCTACATCCTCGACAATGCCGTCGGCACGTTCGGCACAGGCAGTTTTGACGCTATGCTGACTAGTGGCAAAAGTGGCGGTCGCTTGCTGGGCAGTAGCGAAATGGTCGAAGCTGGGCGGGCACTGTGGCTAATTACTGCCAATAATGGCCAGCTACGCGGCGACTCAAACCGGCGCATTTTGACCTGCTACTTGGACGCCAAAACGGAACGAGTGCTCGAACGGAAGTTTTCGTTTGACCCGCGAGGCGTGGTTCAGGCTGGGCGCGGCGAAATTGTTCGGGCGGCGTTGACGCTGATTCAGGCGTGGCTGGTTTCGCCCGAGTGCAGGGCAGCGGGCGCAACGAGCGGCGACTTTAGCCAGTGGCGGCGTATGGTTGCTGGTTGTGTGGATTGGTTGGGGCAGGTGTTGGCTGGGCATGGCGACAAGCTGCTCAAAGGCGCAGACGGTGAGCCTCCCCGCTTTGTGGACCCCGCCCCAATGCTGCAACAGCAACTGCTGGAGCATGACGACGAGCGCAACCTATGGGGCGAGGCCCTGCAAGCGTGGGCCGATTTGGCAACCGAGGGAATCACGGCCATGTCAGCTCGTGAACTGTGGGCGCTCGTATCCGACAACCTTAGTAATGCTAGGCCTGTGAACGCGACTGAGCGCTTGGGGGCAGCGCTGGGCGACTGCTTCGACAGGCCGGTAACGTCGCCCCGTCAACTGGGAAAGCTGATGGCCCAAAAGGTTAACTCGCCAGTAGATGGCCTAAAGCTGGTGGTGTGCGGTACGGTCAATGGAGGCGGCGGCAAGGCGGCAAAGCGCTACCAGGTTGTTTCGTCGCTATTCGTAGACGATGACGACGCATCAGGCGCGACGGCCTAGCGCTGATCAAGGGGGAAAGGGGAATCCGGGGGACTGATTTCACCGCTACGCTCTATATATAAAAATACTGATTTTCAGTAGCTGGTATAGATTATTCCCCCTTACTCCCCTTTCCCCCTGAAATTGACCCTCCGCCCAGCGTTCAGCCACCTGAAATGTTACAAAACCAAAAACGCCATGAGAAAGAAACTACCAGCCGCCCCCGATCAGGCCTCCGCCTTCGTGCTGGCCGACCTGTCCGCCCCCGATGGCTCGTACCCACCTGAGCGCGTCCATACAGACTACGAGGCCCGCCTAGCCGAGGCTGGCATCGTATTCAATGACGATGGTTTTTGTGAGCAAGGCTTTCTACTGCGCCGCCTGACCGCCCGCGCACTGATTCTTGAAACAGCTTGGCATCAGACCATACGCGCCTTGAGCGAACCATACCTCGATACAAAGGGCCGAGGCGCTATCGTGCGGGCTGCATCCCGACTTCAGGAGGACTTGGACAAGACGTATGCGCTTATCCTTCGAGTGCGCAAGGCGCAAGGCGAGAACCTGGAGCCCTTCTTATCCGCCGCCGATCAAGCTATCGCGGATGACCCCCGGCCCGAAGTCACTCTACAAGGACAGCACCCCCCTGACTATTCCCCAGCTTGTGCAGGCGGAAGCGCTGGGCGAGGCGATCTACGAGCAAGAGCTCAGCCCGTGGGCGATATCGACTCCACCCTTGCACGAAAGCGAAAACGAAACCAAGCGTTAAGACATAATTCACTATGATACATTCGCGTAATTAAAGGGGGGCGCTATGGACATTGAACACAGAATATATCTGAAAGATATTGTTAAAACACTCTCTGAGAGACAATTGCAACACGATGCACTTCGGGCAGAATTGCAAGAGCTTGTTCGGAAGCATCTACCCACACTAAGCCGAAAAAAGCAGCAGAAACTTATCCATGACGATTATGGACAAGCGCGGGATACTGAGTGGATCAAGGAGTTGAGTTACTTCATTGCTAATGTCCTCAAGTATGACAATGACTTTGTGGACTACCTGCCGACATTCAAAGAAACGATCCTTCGAGAGATCAATGACTCAATTGTGAATGCTCGTTCACTATCAAATGCCGTTAGGGCAGCAATTAATCGAGACCTTAAACAACATCAGGCCGCTTTTTTAGTGCCTTTATTTGAGAGGCCCTTATCTGTGATTATCTGGCAGATGGTGGATCAGTATGAGGATGAGCAAAAAAGCCGCACCCCAACAGGGGGCAAGCCCCAGCCTATTGTTAATAATGGACATGACTATGAACACGCATGCTGTGACATACTGGCCGCCTTGGGCTGGTCCGTTGTTCATCGAGGCCATTCGGGCGATCAAGGCGTAGACCTGATAGGGGAGCTAAACGGTAATCGCGTGGCGTTTCAATGCAAATTTTATAGCTCGCCAGTAGGCAATGCAGCGGTACAGGAGGTTATAGCCGGTATGACATACGAGGGCATCAGTACAGGTGCAGTAATTACCAATAGCAGTTTCACGATAGCGGCAAGACAATTGGCCAATACCGCCGAAGTGGTCCTGTTGCATCACGATCAGCTTGCCGACTTTACCGCCCTTGTTCTCGATAGCGTATCTACAGGTTAAGAACTCGAAGGAGTGTAATTTATGAATTCCGAGATAGAAGACAGCAGCGCCACGGGTGACAGCGCTGAACGCGAAAAAGCACTAGAGCGTATAACGCAGCGAATAGCGGCGATAGACGCCTTGGTGGAAACCCAAAAGCTGATGGATGAGGGGCGACATGATGAAGCATCCTCTCTTTTAAAAACAATACCAGACTTCAGTGACGAACCCTAAGCCTGAACCTTACCGCTTCAAGATTTGCCCCCAGTTCAGGTTGCGGCAACTGAAAGTTTCTAGAACCGAAAATTTTTTCGAAGGGAGTAGGCTGCGCTGGGGCCACAGTGCCGCCGCAGCGTCTGCAAACGGCGGTTTCGGTTGGTAGAGCTACGCCCTTACAAGGCGTAGGTCGATTGCTTCGGACGGCCTTGGACAACTGGCACCGTCCAACGGATGCCGATAAGCTGACGGCGGCTTGCGGTTCTGGCTCAGGCTCAAGTTGCTTAAGCGCCTGGGCAAGGAAATCTCCCCATGCGCCACCTTGAGCGCAAGTTCAGGGCTGGCTCGGGCAAGTTTGTCCGCAGCTTTCTGTGTTCGCAGACTTGCGCCGGATTGAGTGGCACGGTCGTTGGCTGAATCAAGGTGCAACGTTGCACCTTGATCCGTCTTCCGATCACCTCCAGGTTTCTGCGCCCTCTCCCAATCCTGCGCAGCCGCCACAATCACAGCCTGTTGGCCAGGCGTCAGGTGGCGGCGATGCAAGTTCATGGATTGAACGTAGAGGGCGGCGCTGGGGCCGGAGAATTGCCATTGCAGGCGGCAGGCTGCGGTTTCGGTTCAAGGGTGAAAGTTTAAAAATGTGGAAAATTTCTTAAGCGGCATAGGGTAGCGCGGGGCCTTGCCCAAGCCCTGAAAAGCTACCCCGTCACTCTCGCCCTGACCATGTCACGCCCATCCTATTGGCCTGCGTCCAGCGCCCGACCACTTGGTCGACCCCTTGCCCAAGGTGCCCGCATCTTGTGACAGTAACTCGCTCACGAAAACGCAATTTTCCACCCTCAAGCTGCTGGCGATTACAGCGCCTGCAAGCCCCTATTCATGCGGCTGTGCCCCGTCCATTGCCCAAGGCTCGAACGCCCCACCACGGCGCGATTTCTTGTGCCAATCTGGTGCCAACGGGGTGACACCACACCTTGGGGCGAACACCTGCCGCTATCGAACGCAACCAACTGATTTAATTGAATATTCTTGTTGATTTTAGAGTGCGAATACGGTAATCTTATGCTTACTGCATAGGGCAGTATTTTTATTGATTTATTTGTCCTGTGCTGTTGCGCTCAATGCGTGCTAAGCCTTATATGGCGCGGCATTCCACTTTTAATTAAGGTAGAATACCGCCTTTGGCCGGCTTAGCTCAGTTGGTAGAGCAGCGCACTTGTAATGCGAAGGTCAGGGGTTCGACTCCTCTAGCCGGCACCAATTCCAAGCAGATTCCGCAAGAAATGGCCTTCCCCACGGGTAGGCCATTTTTATTTTTATCGCCGGGACACCTGTTTACACGCCCCTGAATCCCATTATCAGCGTAGGCCTATTCGATACCCACTCGCTTAAAAGATGTATAAAAAATACATGTATTAAATCCGAAGCCAAATCAATCTGCCGTTTTGTTTGGCGCAAGCACCATGAATACCGTCACCGTATTGCTCCTGAGCTTCATCCTGTCCGTCACCGGCCTGGGAATCTTCATCTGGTCGTTGCGGCGTAATATGTTCGACGACAATCCCGAGGCGGCCAGCGTCATTTTCTCCACCGGCGAAATCGGCCGCGTCGAAGATCCTTCGGCAACCTCTGAGCAGCGGGCGGGCTTGCAGAGGGTGGTGGCCGAGGGCGGCAAGGCGGTGATCGACCCGTCGCTGGCCGGCAAGCTTCAGCAAGAGCTTCGCGACCGGATCGACGCCGACCAATCAACAGCCTACGTTTCCTTCGTTTTCCTGGCCTGTGCCATTGTGTGGCTGGTGTTCGCCTCGGCCTTCGGCCTGGTCAGCTCGATCAAGCTGCATAATCCCGAGTTCCTTACCCAGTACGCCTGGCTTACCTTCGGCCGCACCCGCACGCTGCACCTGAACATGGTTGCCTACGGGTGGTGCCCCATGGCGGCGTTCGGCATCGCCATCTGGATGCTGCCCCGTTTGCTCAAGACCCATCTGTACGGCGGCCGTTTCGCGCTGCTGGGCTGCATGCTGTGGAACGCGGGCCTGATCGCGGGCCTGGGCAGCATCGCGGTGGGCATCAACGACGGCCTTGAATGGCTCGAGATACCGTGGCAGGTAAGCATTTTGCTGGTGGCGGGCGGCGCGCTCATCGCGCTGCCCCTGGTCTTTACGCTGGCCAATCGCAAGGTCGACCACTTGTATGTGTCGATCTGGTACATGGGCGCGGCGCTTTTCTGGTTTCCGGTTTTGTACCTGGTGGGCAAGCTGCCCGCCGTGCACTATGGGGTGGAGCAGGCCACCATGAACTGGTGGTTTGGCCATAATGTGCTGGGGCTTTACTACACGCCCATCGCCCTGGCTTCGGTTTATTATTTTCTGCCCAAGATCATCGGCCGGCCGATTCAATCGTACAACCTGTCGCTGATAGGGTTCTGGGCCCTGGCCTTTTTCTATGGCCAGGTGGGCGGGCACCATCTGGTGGGCGGCCCGGTGCCGCACTGGCTGATCACGCTCTCGATCGTGCAGTCGATGATGATGATCATCCCGGTGCTTGCCTTCTCGGTCAATCAGCATCTGACCATGCGCGGGCATTTCAAGACCACCTATTATTCGCCCACCCTGCGCTTCATCGTGCTGGGCGCCATGATGTACACCCTCAGCTCTGTCGAGGGTTCTTTCGAAGCGCTGCGCAGCGTCAGCACGGTTACCCACTTTACCCACTTCACCGTGGCGCACGCCCATATCGGCCTGTACGCCTTCTTTTCCATCGTCATGTTCGGCGCCATCTATTTTGTCATGCCGCGCATCATGAACTGGGAATGGCCGCACCCCAGGCTCATCAGCGTCCATTTCTGGCTGGTCACCCTCGGCATCGGCATCTACGCCGTCAGCCTGAGCATAGGCGGCTGGCTGCAGGGCCTGGACATGCTCGACGCGGCCAAGCCGTTCATGGAGTCGGTGCTCGTCACCATTCCCTATCTGCAGGCCCGCACCCTGGGCGGAACGCTCATGACGCTGGGCCATCTGGTCTTTGCCGTGCATTTCACCCAGATGGCACTGCGCTACGGCCGCCACCGCATAGGACCGGCATTGTTGCATCAACGCAAGAACCAGCCTGAGCTTCAGGCGGCGGCGGGAGCCTGATCATGGAAAGCGAATACAAGCTGCTGAGCGGCGCCATGGTGACCCTGGCGCTTGCAACCGCCACGCTGGTCATGCTGCCCTACATGCAGCTCTCGGACGTGCAAGCGCCTGCCGAGCTCAAGCCCTATACCGACCAGCAACTGCGCGGCCGCGAGGTGTATATCTCGATGGGCTGCGTGTACTGCCACTCGCAGCAGCCGCGCAGCCAGTCGCAGGCGCCCGATTTCCAGCGTGGCTGGGGCCGCGCTTCGGTGGCGGGCGACTATTACTACGACCATCCGCACCTGCTGGGCACCATGCGCACCGGGCCCGACCTGCTCAATATCGGGGCGCGCCAGCCGAGCGTCGACTGGAATCTCGGACACCTGTACGAGCCGCGCGCCTATACGCCCGGCAGCACCATGCCCGCCTTTCCCTTCATGTTCACCCTGAAAGACAAGGCCGAAGAAGGCGACGTCGTCGTCAAGTTGCCGCCCAGCTACCAGCCGGACGGCAAGGTGGTGGTGGCCAGGCCCGAGGCCCTGGACCTGGTCCAGTACCTGATCAGCCTGAATCGCACTTATCCGATCGACCCGGGCGTCGACCTGCCCGAGCTGCCTCAGGCCCCCGCGCAGGCCGTGCCTGAAGGGACAGCACCTGAAGGGACAGCATCTGATGGGGCAGCACGATGACCGAGCCCAGATTCTCTCAGCAGCAGCGCGAGCAGCCCGAACCTTCGGAAGGCAGCCGCCCGGTTCCCAAGCTGGTCCTCAGCGTCATTGCCGGCTTGCTTATCTGGGCCGTCTACTACCTCTACGCCACGTACAACCCCATGCCGCCTTCGTTGGGCGACAACCGCGTGGCGGCCGATTTCGCGGTGCCCGTATCAGCCGACGGCGGGCAACTGTATACGGCCCATTGCGTCGCCTGCCACCAGGCCAACGGCAAGGGCCTGCCCGGCGTCTTTCCGCCGCTTTCGGGCTCTGAATGGGTAAGCGCCAAAGACCCCGGCGTGATGATCAAGATTGTTCTGCATGGCGTCCAGGGGCCGCTTACGGTCGAGGGCGCCAAGTACGAAGGCCTGATGCCGCATTTCCATGACAAGTTCTCCGACGAAGAAATAGCCGCCCTCGTCAACCATGTGCGTACCGGCTTTGGCAACTCGGCGTCAACGACCGATGCCAGGTACGTTGCCCAGGTCCGCGAGGAAACCAGGGACCAGGCCACGCCCTGGAAGGGCGACGAAGACCTGCGGCCCTTGCTCCGTTCCCGGTAAAGCGGCGCTGCCATGCGATGGGCCCTGACCCTGCTGCTTGCCCTGCTGGTGGGAATCGGCGCGCTGTACAGCCTGACCGATGGCTTTACCGTCGTGACCGCCGAGTCGGCCCGCCGCCAGGAGGTGGCCCTGAATCCCCGGGCCCTTCAAGACGCACAGATCATCAATGGGCATGGCCGCGTCTCTTCGCTGCGCAGCGAATTGCAGGCCGACGGGCGTGTCGCCATCGTCAATTTCTTCTACACGCGATGCATATCCCTGTGCCTGGCACAGGGATACGTGACCCAACGCCTGCAGGCCGCCATCGAGGCCGAGGGGCTGGATTCGCAGCTGCGGCTGCTGAGCATCAGCTTCGACCCGCGGGACCGCGGGCCCGACCTGAACCGCTACGCATCGGGCATGCATGCCGATCCGGCGGTCTGGCAGTTCCGGGCTTTCGAGCAACCGCGCCAGGGCGCCGCCCTGCTGAAGCAATTCGGCATCATCGTGGTGCCGGCCGTTCTGGGGGATTTTGAACACAATGCCGCACTTCACGTGGTAACACCGGACGGGCGGCTTGCCCGTATTGTCGATATCGACGAACCCGGGCTGGCGCTGCAGGTCGCCAGGGCACTGTCGGCAGGCAGGGCCACGAGCCGTCGCGGCGGCATGCACGATCTGCCTGGCCTGGCCGCCTTGGCCGAATCGCCTGCCTCCCCGAGCAGGAAGGCGCCATGAGCCGGCGACAGGAAGACGCCATGACTCGGCGACGCCCGCCCGTCTTCGCAGCCCTGGCCCTGCTGTGCCTGGGCGTGGCGCTGGGCGCGTATCGGCCTCTTACCTCCCTCATGAGCCTGCACATGCTGGTGCAGATTCCCCTGCTGGCCCTGGCCGGCGTGTTCACCGAACTGGCCGCCCGGCGGCACCCGGTAAGGTCGGTCGCATCGGACACAAAACGCGGCCCCTGGTCCTGCAACGAATACGGCGTGCCGGGCCTGTTGCTGGCCAGCCTGGTCGGCACGGCGTGGATGATACCCAAAGCGCTGGACGATGCGCTGACCGACTGGCGCGTGGCCACATTCAAGTATGTGGGCCTGCCGGCCGCCGGATGGGTGCTCAGCGCTTCGCTTCGCCTGGCGCCGGCTGTCATCAAGCTGTTTTTCCTGGGCAATTTTTGCTGGATGGCCGCCATCGTCGGCATGCTCTACCTGGACCAGCCGGTGCGCCTATGCAATGCCTACCTGCTGGACGACCAGGACTGGGCCGGCCGCGGCCTGATCGCCCTGGCCATTATTTTGCCGTTTGGCTGGCTGCTGGCTGAAATCCGCCCGATCTGGCGGTTTATTAGCCGTTGAAGGCAATGGCGTTACGGCAGCACCTTGCCTCGCAACCTCTTCACCTCGCCCCGGGCGGATTTCCCCTCGAGCCGACGGCGCCGCGAGCCCAGGGTGGGGCGGGTGGCCTTGCGCGGCTTGGGCAGCTGCGACACGCTGTCGACCAATTCCTGCAAGCGCTGCATGGCCTGCAGCTTGTTCGTTTCCTGGCTGCGGCTGCCTTGCGCCTTGATGACCACCACGCCCTCATCGGTAATGCGGTGGTCGCGAAGGGCGAGCAGGCGTTCCTTGATCTCGGGGGGCAACGAAGAGCCGGGTATGGAATAACGCAGGTGAACGGCGCTGGACACCTTGTTTACGTTCTGGCCGCCGGCCCCCTGGGCGCGGATGGCGCTGAAATCCACCTCGTCTTTCGAGACGATGAAGCGGGAAACGATCATGGCCGATCAGCCCGCCTTCGGCCCGGGGCATTGGCCGGCTCGCTGCCTGGCGGCTGCAGTTCCCCGCGCACCGCCGAAGAGCGATCCCACAGATTGGGGACCGTCTTTGACGAATAGCCCGAAACGAAGCGCCTGGACAAGCCTGTTTCCGGCTCCCAGACATTGCGGGCAACGGCGCCGATATTCGCGCCATACACATGGATGCTGATCGAAACGCGGTCGTCAAAGGCATTGGCCACTTGATGGATATCGCCTAGCCCGGGAGAAACAAGTTCGATGTCGCCCGGCCGAAGCGCCACCACGCCACCTACGGGCAGCAGCCGGCCATCGGGCGCCTGCTCGTAGCGCTGGCCGGTTTCCGAGCCCCGCAGCATGCCGATCATGCCCCAGACGGTGTGGTCATGAACCGGGGTCTTCTGGCCCGGCCCCCATACGAAGCTGACGATGGAGAAACGCTCGAGCGGATCGCAATGCAGCAGATACTGCTGGTAATGGTCGGGATGGGCGCGCGCGCAGTCGTCAGGCAGCCATTCATCTGTTGCAATCAGGGCGGCAAGCAGCTTCCGGCCCTCACGCAGCAGGACTTCCTCGTTACTTGTGCTTGCCACCAGCCGGGTCAATGCGGCAATGAAATTGCGCAGCGGGTCGAGCGATTCAGTATGGTCAGGCATGTTTTATTAGGGCATGGATGCAGTGCGTGGTCAATCCTCGAAACGAAGGATCGCAGTGTTAACATCGATTCCATCATCGGCATGCCAGCCGGCATGGCCCGAAACCCTTCAGCCGGAGCGCCACCCTTGAAATACCGCAAACTTGGCCATACCGACCTCGAGGTCAGCCTGATCGGACTGGGCACCATGACCTGGGGCGAACAGAACACCGAATCCGAGGCCCACGAGCAGCTGGACTACGCCCTTTCGCGCGGCGTGAACCTGGTTGATGCCGCCGAAATGTATCCCGTGCCGCCCAAGCCCGAAACACAGGGCCGCACCGAACAGTACATCGGCACCTGGCTGGCCAAGACGGGCCGACGCAAAGACATCGTGCTGACCAGCAAGGTCTCGGGCCCCGGCACCGATCCGAAACGCCCCAGCCACATCCGCAGCGGCCAGACGCACCTTGACCGCAAGAACATGACCGAGGCGCTGGACGCCAGCCTGAAGCGCCTGCAAACCGATTATCTGGATCTTTACCAACTGCACTGGCCCGATCGCACCACCACCACGTTCGGCCGTCCGGCCTATCCGTGGCCCAACGACACCCACACGGTGCCCATCGAAGAAACCCTCGAGGTGCTGCAAGACTTCATCAAGGCTGGCAAGGTGCGCCATATCGGGGTGTCCAATGAAACGCCCTGGGGCGTGGCGCAATACCTGAATCTTGCCAAGACGCGGAACCTGCCTCGCATTGCGTCCATTCAAAACCCCTACAGCCTGCTCAACCGCGGCTTCGAGAACGGCCTGTCTGAATTCAGCCACCTCGAGGGCCTGGGCCTGCTCGCCTACTCTCCCCTGGGCATGGGCGTGCTGGCCGGAAAATACCTGGACGGAGCCCGCCCGGAAGGCGCCCGCATGACCCTGTTCACGCGCTTCGACCGCTACATGAAGCCCCAGGCCGAGCTCGCCACGGCCGAGTACGTACGGCTGGCGCGCGACTCGGGGCTGTCGCCCGCCAGCATGGCGCTGGCGTTCGTGAACCAGCAGCCTTTCGTCATCAGCAACCTGATGGGCGCCACCCGGCTCGACCAATTGAAGGAAAACATCGACAGCGTCGAGGTTTCGCTTTCGCAAGACGTGCTGGACGCCATCCAGGCCATCCACCTGCGCTACCCCAACCCCTCGCCCTGACCAGGCCTCCGTTTGCAACATGCCTGATTCGCAGCGCTTTCCTGTCCGGGAAAGCGCCGCTTTCCCGGTCGACCTTTCTTCACCCCCTCCTTCCTGCGCTGCACTCCTTCAGGCGTGCAGCCCGGCCTCGATCTGTACCACGGCCTCACGCAAGGCGGGGACATACTGCGCAATGGCGTCCTCGCGCTTGACGGCCCGCAGCAGGTAGATGACGCTCAGGCAACCCACCGCGTGGCCGTGCTGCAGTATGGGCAGGGCCACGGCGCCGATCTTGCCTTTCTCCTGGTCGTGGTTCCATTCGCCCTCGTTGGTGCCATAGCCGTCGGCCTGCACACGGGCAAGAAGATTCCTGAGATAGACCGGGTCTGAGGCCAGCCGGGCCTGCTCGTCGCCCCCAGCGCGCAGCAGCTTCAATATCTGCTCGCGCTCGGCCTCGGCGCAATGCCCGATGTAGGCACGGCCGGCGGCCGTCAGCAGCATGGGCAGGCGCCGCCCCACCATCACGCGGTGAAATGAAAGCGGGCTGAACCGGTGAGTGGTCTCCCGCACCTGCAGCGCCTCTCCGCTGGGCAGGCTCAGGTCCGAAGGCCACACCACCTTATGCAGCAAGGCGCCCATCACCGGGCTGGCGACGGTGGAAATCCATTCGGTATCGGTAAAGCCCTCGCTCAGGTCCCTGACCTTCAGCGCCAGCTGGAAGCTGTCGTCTGAATCGCTGCGCCATACATAACCCTGGGAGACCAGCGTTTCGAGCAGCCTGCGCACGGTAGTGCGGTGCAGACCCGTCAACCTGGCCAGCTCGCCGCTGGAAGCCCGCCCCTTGACGCACAGGTTCAGCGCGCGAAGCACCTGCAAGCCCCGCGACAGACCGCGAACCATGGGATAGCTTGAATGATGTTCCGGCAATTGCATGACTGCCCCTCTGGCAAATTCAGGCTGTGGGGCGGCGATGCCGATACACCGGCAATCCGCCGCCTCCGGGCGCATAGTGTGCACTCCTTGCACATATTGTATTTATTTTTGTAACGCCGCCGGGCTTGATTTACTTTTCACTAAAGCATCAATACAAACAGGAGACAAGATGGCAACGGACCGGAAGCCGGCATATCAAAGCATTTGGGCAGACCTGCGCGGCGTGACGTTTCAGCAGGGCTGGATGGACGCGGGCGGGATCTCCACACGCTATCTGCATTCCGGCTCGAAAGACCAGCCCGCCCTCATCCTGCTGCACGGAGTGGGCGGCCATGCCGAAGCCTATGTGCGCAACCTCAAGGCCCATGCAAGGCACTTTTCCACATGGGCCATCGACATGATCGGCCATGGCTGGAGCGACCTGGCCACGACCGACCTCGAAATACGGCACTACATCGACCACTTGCTGCGCTTCATGGATGCCGCGGGCATCGAAAAAGCCAGTCTCAGCGGCGAATCGCTGGGTGGCTGGGTGGCGGCGCGCTTCGCCATCGATCACCCCGACCGCATCGATCGGCTGGTGCTCAACACGGCCGGCGGCTCGCAGGCCGACCCGGCGGTCATGGCCAAGATCAAAGAACTGTCCATGCGCGCGGCCACCGACCCCAGCTGGGAGTTCATACGCACCCGGCTGGAATGGCTGATGGCCGACAAATCCAAGGTATACGACGACTTGGTGGCAACCCGCCAGGCCATGTACAGCCGCGACGGCATGGAAGAAGGCATGCGCCACAACATGATTCTTCAGGAAATGGAGGTGCGCCAGCGCAACATCATCCGCGCCGAAGACTACGCGCGCATCCAGGCGCCCACCCTGGTGCTGTGGACCTCCGACGACCCCACCGCCGACGTCGGCGAGGGACGCCGCATCGCCTCCATGATTCCCGGCGCGCTGTTCACCGTCATGGACGGCTGCGGCCATTGGCCCCAGTTCGAGGACACCCCCACCTTCGATCGCATCCATATCGACTTCCTGCTGGGCAAGCCGCTGGACGGCATCGCCCAGACCGTCGCCTGAGCGATGCAGAGGCAAAAGCGATGGAAACGGTCCTGAACGAAGAGGCTTTCGACGTCGTCATCGTCGGCGCGGGCCCGGTCGGCCTGCTGGCGGCCAACTACCTGGGCGCGCAAGGCCTGCGGGTGCTGGTGCTGGAGCGCATGCGCGAGCTCATCGACTACCCGCGCGGCGTGGGCATGGACGACGAATGCCTGCGCTCGTTCCAGGCGGTGGGCCTGGCCCCGGCCGTGCTGCCGCACACAACCCCTCATCACCACCTGCGTTTCGTCACGGGCAAGGGCCGCACCCTGGCCGCCCTGGAACCCGGCACCGACGAGTTCGGGTGGTCGCGCCGCAATGGCTTCATCCAGCCGTTGGTGGACCGCGTGCTGTTCGAAGGCCTCGCGCGCCATGCCGGTGTCAGCGTGCGCTTCGGTCACGAGGTCGAGGAAGTAGCGCAGGACGGCAGCGGCGTGCTCATTACCGCCAGGGCCGACGACACGCGGCATCGCTTCAGCGCCCGCTACGCCGTGGGCTGCGACGGCGGACGCAGCGCTCTCCGGAAGGCGCTGGGAATACCGTTCGAAGGCGAGACCGAACCGAACCGCTGGATCGTGGTCGACCTGAACAACGACCCGCTCGCCACCCCGCACGCCTGGGTATATTGCAACCACTCGCGCCCTTACGTCTCCATCGCCCTGCCGCACGGCGTGCGCCGACTGGAGTTCATGCTGCACGACAAAGAGGCCGAGGGCGACACCGTGCCCGAACCCATCTTGCGCTCGATGCTGGCCGAGGCGGGCTGCGACCTTGACCGGGTCGACATCATCCGGGCCCGCGTCTATACGCACAGCGGCCGCCTGGCCGCCCGCTTTCGCGACCGGCGCATCCTGCTGGCGGGCGACGCCGCCCACATCATGCCCGTATGGCAGGGGCAGGGCTACAACAGCGGCATACGCGACGCCACCAACCTGTCATGGAAGCTGGCCCTGGTGCTGAAGGGCATCGCCAACGACGAGCTTCTGGACAGCTACGAGGCGGAACGCCGCGAGCATGCCAAGGCGATGATCGGGCTGTCGGTCATGGCGGGCAAGGTGCTGTCCATCACCAACCCGGTGGGCGCCGCGCTGCGCGACGCCTTCTTCCTCATGCTCAACGTCATTCCGCCCGTCAAGCGCTACATCGTGGGCATGCGCTTCAAGCCCATGCCCCGGTACCGCCACGGCGCCCTGGCCTATCCCGACGGCGTCGATGCGAACTCGCCGGTGGGCACCATGTTCATCCAGCCGCCGGTGCAGCGCGCACCCGGCCACGAGCCCGTGCGCCTGGACGAGGTGCTGGGCGATTCCTTCGCCATACTGTGCTGGGGCATCGACCCCTCGTACTGGATGTCGGAGCAAACAAGCGCGTTATGGAAACGGCTGGACACGCGCCTGATTTCAGTCTGGCCGGACACCCAGCTGGGCTACCAGCTTTCGCGCGACGGCCCCAATGTGCAGCCGATCGCCGACGTGTCCGGCCGTCTCAAGGCCTGGTTCGACCGCCACGGCCGAGGCGTGGTCTTCCTGCGCCCCGACCGCTTCATTGCCGCCCTCTGCGGTCCGCAGCAGATCGACACCACCACCCAGGCCCTGCGCGAAGCCTTGCACCTTCAAAGCGGAGACCGCCCATGAGCGCCATGCTTTTGCAATGCCTGTCGCATACACCGCTTATGGGACGCCTGCATCCCGGCCAGGAGATCGAGAGCGAGGTAGAGCAGGCGCTGCAACGCCTGCGCGATTCCCTGGCCCGGTTCGAGCCCGACGTCATCTTCCTGTTCGGGCCCGATCATTTCAACGGCTTCTTCTATGACCTGATGCCGTCCTTCTGCATCGGCACGGCCGCGTCCTCGATCGGCGACTACGGCTGCCTGAAGGGGCCTCTGGACGTCCCGGCCGGCCTGGCCGGCGAGTGTGCGCAAGCCGTGCTGGACCAAGGAGTGGATTGTGCGGTTTCCCACCGCATGCGGGTCGATCACGGCTTTGCGCAGCCGCTGCAGCTGCTGACGGGCGCGCTGGACCGCTATCCCGTGGTGCCGATCTTCATCAATTCAGTGGCCCCCCCGCTGCCGTCGGCGCACAGGGCCAGGCTGCTCGGCGATGCGGTGGGGCGTTTCGCCTCGTCGCTGGACCGGCGCGTCGTCTTCATGGCTTCGGGCGGGCTGTCGCACAACCCGCCCGTGCCCTCGCTTGCGACGGCTCCGCCGGAAGTCGCCGAACGCCTGCTGGACGGACGCCACGTCACGCCGGAACAGCGCGGCGAGCGCGAAGCGCGCACCATCGAAGCCGCGCGGCAGTTCGCCTCGGGCCAGTCCGGCCTTCCTCCCATCAATCCCGACTGGGACCATGATTTTCTCGACGTCCTGAAGCGGCTCGACATGGCCGCCCTGGACGCCTTCTCGAACACGGAAATCACGGCGCGGGCCGGCAATTCCGGGCATGAAGTCAAGACGTGGATAGCGGCCAACTCGGCCATGTCCGCCGCGACCGGCGGCCGATACGAAGTGAGTCCGGAGTACTACAGGGCAATACCGGAATGGATAGCTGGCTTCGCCACGCTGCAGGGCGCAACATGTCGTTGATGTACTTATAAGCAAACCAAAGGAGACAAACCATGAAGGCATACATCAGGTACCTGGCCCTTGCGCTGTGCGCAGGCCTTACACATGCGGCGCAGGCCGACATCAACATCGGCATCGTGGCCTCGGCCACCGGGCCGGCCGCTGCGCTGGGCACGGACATCCAGCGCACCGTCGCCCTGATGCCCCCCGAGGTCGCCGGGCAGAAGGTGAACTACACCTTCCTGGACGACGCCACCGACCCCACCACCGCGGTCAAGAACATCCACAAGCTGATCAGCGAGAACAAGGTCGACGCCGTCATCGGGCCCAACACGGTTCCGAACTCGGCCGCAATGACCCCTGTGGCGGCCGAGAACAAGACCCCGCTCATATTGATCGCGCCCTATGCCCCTCCTGAAGACAAGCGCCACTGGGTGTTTCAATCGACGCAAGATGCCGGGCTGATGGTGGCGCGCATCGTCGAAGACATGGTGGACCGCAAGGCGAAAACGGTCGCCTACATCGGCTTCTCCGACAGCTGGGGCGACACCGCCTTCAATGAGCTGAAGAAGTACGCCGGCAAGGCGGGCCTGGAAATCGTCGCCAACGAGCGCTATCAGCGCCCGGACACCAGCGTCACCGCCCAGGTGCTGAAGATCCTGGCCTCCAAGCCCGACGTCGTTTTCGTCGGCGCGTCGGGCGCGCCGGCCGCCCTGCCCCAGGCCCAGCTTCGCGAGCGCGGCTATACCGGCCCCATCTATCAATCGCACGGCGTCACCAGCAAGGACTTCCTGCGGGTGGGCGGCAAGAATGTGGAAGGCGCGCTCATTCCCGTGGGGCCGGTGCTGGTGGCCGACCAACTGCCCGACGACATGGCCAGCAAGAAGGTGGGCGTAGACCTTAACACCGCCTACGAAAACAAATACGGGCCCGATTCGCGGTCGACGTTCGCAGGCTCGACCTGGGACGCCTGGCTGCTGCTGCAGAACGCCATTCCCGCCGCGCTCGAGAAGGGCAAGCCCGGCACCGTCGAGTTTCGCACCGCCCTGCGCGACAACCTGGAAAACACCAAGGATCTGGTGGGCGTGAACGGCGTATACAACATGAGCCCCAGCGACCACATCGGGCTGGATCAGCGCGGCCGCGTACTGATCGAAGTGAAGGACGGAAAGTGGAGCTTCGTGAAGCCCTGAGGCAGCCGGATCTTCTGATCCGTTGGTAGTTTCCCTTGCTTGCGGCAGGCAGGCTGTTAATAGCCTGCCTGCCGCGATCCATGGGGTTTCGCATGGCCGCCGCGTCGCACATTATGAATAAAACCTGGCTATCGGCGCGAGCATGAGGCGATGCCCCACAGTGTCAGCGGTCGCGTGCAATTCTTTTTGCCATGTCGCTGGGGGTACAGTCGAACTTCTTACGAAACGCCTTGGAAAATTGGGCATGGTCGCTGAATCCAAGCCGATAGGCAATTTGCGAGATAGACCCTCCGCCTGGGTCCAGTCGCAGCATTTCTCTAGCCAGCTCAAGGCGATGCTCGCGTATCCAGCGGGCCATCGTCCATCCGCTTTCCTCGAACAGCAAATGAAGATAACGCACTGAAATTCCGCACGCAGCGGCCACCTGTTGCGCGGAAAGATCGGGGTCGGACAAGTGCTTGCGCAAATACTGTTCTATTCGCGCTAGATGGGCGGCCTTGGTAGTGGACCCGGCAGCGCTCAAAACACGGTCATCGTTCTCGATCGCGGCCGCCAGCAAATCGACAAGCTGCCGGCCGATCAAGGCGCGAACGGGCTCTGTCGTGCTCAGGATATTGCCCGCCACGGCATCCAGGTAGTCTAGTAGAAACCTTGCAACGCCGCTTCTGCCGTCGAAGTTCATTGCACAGAAACGCTCTGGGCTGCGCATGCGGATTCGCAGCATTTCTTCCGGAATGCGTATCGCCCATAGATCACTGTGGTTCTTATAGCTGAAGCGATAAGGCGAGTCGTTGTGCTCGAGCATGAAGTGCCCCCTGGGGGAGCTGATTTGGCGGCCAAATTGCTCGAATTCAGTCTGGCCCACAAGCGGAACACAGAGAAGGATTTGCGGCGACCGTCCGTCGCAATGTTTACTGCTGCGCTGATATTGCAGCGGCGCGGACTTGACGCGAGTCCAGTGCACATCACCCAGAACGCAGTTCTCTACCATGCCCCCGAAATCAGTGGTCGAGCCAAACGAAATATCGAGTTCATATACAGAGGACTGAATAGCGCGGTACCAAAAGCGCTGCTTGTCTTCCAGCGCAGTACCCGCCGTCGAGGTGTCGAATACTTTGCTCATTTCGAAAAAATGGAAAGCCAGCAGTGAACAGCTTCATTGCAACGACGAATGAAACGCTGGCCAGAAACGTCGCACTATGGGGAAATTAATCCTATAGCGTTCCGATTTTTCGAACCACTCGTGTTTTCCCCAAGGTCTCCGGATATCCGGACTGCACTGCAAGACAAACTTTTCTTCTGTCAGGCACAAGCCGGGCCCCGGCAACGGTTCATAGAATGCCTACGTACAAGCTGTGCTGGTCTATGAAGAAGAGGATTCACCATGAAGCTAAGCGACCTGCAGAATATGCGGTGGACATTGAATTACCCGGAGCTGGGCACGGGACCCGTGCCTATCGATTCTTATTCATCGCCTGGCTATTTCGAGCATATCAAGAGCCTGTTCTCCAGGACATGGCTCTGTACCGGCAAGCGGGTAGAGGAAATTCCCCGTCCGGGCGACTATTTTCTCGAGCACATTGAGGCCACCGGCGCCTCTGTCATTGTGGTTCGAGGGACGGACGGAGTAATTCGCGGCTTTCACAACACCTGTCTGCATCGTGGCACCCAGCTCCTATTTGACGACTATGGAACCGTGCCTGGCAAGCTGACCTGCATCTACCATGGATGGTCGTACTCGCTGACCGGCAAGAATGTGCTCGTCACGGAAAAAAGCATGTTCTTCGACGTCCCGTCCATGGAAAAGGACCTGGTTCCGGTCAGCGTCGACACCTGGGGCGGGTTCATATTCGTCAATCTGAATCCGACGCCACGGGAATCCCTGCGTGAGCATCTGGGCCAGGAGCTTCTCGACCTATACGGCGACTATCCATTCGACACGACTACCGTACATCTTTCGTATCGCGCCGACCTTCCATGCAGCTGGCCCGTACTGCGCGACTCTCAACTGGACGGCTACCACCTCAAGTACCTGCATCGCAGGTCAGCGCCCCGGTTCATGGAATCGACGGATGCCCCCGATCGGCATGCCTACGATTTCAAGCTGCTGGGCAAGCATGGTTCCGGAAGTTTCTATGGAAACCGGGCCGAGATCGAAGCTGACCTATCCAGTGTGGCGCCGGTGGCCGCCTTGGCGAGCCGCATAGGCCAGACGCTTGCAAGCGACACGGCCAACCGCGTGGACGTGAACACCTGGTGCCCCGGAGTGAATCCCGCGCGCGCCCGGGATTGGTTCTTCGACTTTCTATATTTGTTTCCAAATTTTCACATCGTTTTTCTCGGCTACCAGGCATATATCGGCCACAAGATGATGCCAGGCAAGCAGGTCGACCACTCGAGCTGGAACGCCCGCTATTACGCTCCTCCCGTCGAAACGAACGACCTGGCGGGGCAATGGGCGGCCGAATACATGAAATACAGCCTGCGCGACCTGTGGCGGGAGGACGGAAACACAACGGTCGGCGCGCAGCGATCGATCAATTCCGGTGTATTCAAGCGCATGTACCTGCAGGATCAGGAAGTGCTCATCCGCCACGCCGAACGAGTGCTGGCCAACGAAATACAGTCGGCATGAGCCCGGAGAAAACCATGATGTCCAAACATACCCTGCCCGCCCGATTCGAAGGCCTGCAAGCGTTTCTGGACTGGGCGCAGCCCACCGAGACCCTGCGGCTATCCAAGCGCGAATCGAGCTCGCTCGAAGATATCCGTGAATTCTATGACGCGATGTTGGCCGACATGCCCGAGATAATCGCCTATTTGCGGGATGCCGCCAGCTATGCGCAAGCCGATGCATCGACGCGCACGCTGTATACCTTGATGCTGTCCTTTGCCGATGCGTCTCTTTCCATGGAGTTGCACAAAAGCCCGACCGTGCCCGATGGGATGCCATGGGAAATCTGGAAGCCCGAACACGAGACTTCAGGCTGGAGCAAGAAGCCCGCCATCGAGTTGAAGCCCGCATGACTCCCATCGCACCGAAACACGCACCGCGCGACCCGAAGAATTCTGCCTGGAGAAAACCATGACCCCCAAAGAAATAGTACGCGCCTTCGTCGATGCGCATAACGACCACAATGTGGAAGCAATGATGGACTATCTTGCGGAAGACAGCACCATGATCGATGTGGCCGCCCCCATTCCGCTGAACAGCAAGAACGACGTGCGCAAGCTCTTCACATTGATCTTCTCCTCGCTGAACGTGCATTTCGAAATCACCGGAATGATTTCCGAAGGATCGAAGGTCTTCGCCGCGCTGCGCACCACGGGAACAGGCACCGGAAACTGGGCGGGCAGAGACGTCCGCGGCCTGCAGTTCGATGTCTTTGAAAGCATGTTCGTCGATACTGAAAACGGAAAGATGACGACAGTCATGTTCTACAGCGATACCGCCTCGCTGTCGAAGCAGCTTGGCAACTATGCGCCCGCCATCGACATGCAGTCGGGCGTCGCCAACATCATGTAATTGGTGATTTGGTGCTCGATATCTTCGATCGCCGCCAGCTGGATGCTGGCGCATCCTGGGAGCTTCCGGCGTATGTGAAAGCACGCCGGCTATCGCCCGGCGAAATATGTGCACAGGTTGCAGCCTCTGGCCTGATCGGCAAAGGAGGCGCCGGGTTTCCCGTGTCCCGCAAGCTCGAGCTCATAATGAGCCAGGCGGCCGGAACACGCCACGTGGTCATCAATGGCGGCGAGCATGAGCCCGGATCAGCCAAGGACCGCCATCTGCTTGAAGAGCACCCGCTGACGGTGTTCGAAGGAGCACTGATTCTGGCCCATACTGTATCGGCCAACGTGCTGCACTTTGCAGTTCCGGAATCAGCTACGGGGGCGCTGGAAGCGCTGCGCGACATAAAAGAAAGTTTCATGCGCAGCATGAAACCCAGTGCATTGGATGTCCGTATCTCGCCGGTGCCCGAGACCTACCTATTGGGCGAAGAGTCGGCATTGCTGGAGATGCTGAATGGGCGGCCGCCCATTCCCCGGGAGCGCCCTCCCTTTCCGATACAGGAAGGGATAGATGGGAAACCAACACTGGTGCATAACGTGGAAACCGCGGCGCACCTTCCCTATATCCTGCTGCATGGCCCTTCGCGCTACCGGGCGCTTAGCCCGGCCGGGCTGGGGGTTGCGCTATGCACCTTCGGGCCTGAGTTCGTCAACAGCGGGGTCCGGCTGGTTCCTCTCGGTATCAGCCTGCACGAAATCGTCATGGGCCATGGAGGGGGCCTGATATCTGGAAAGCCCATCAGGGCCGTTCAAACTGGAGGCCCTTCGGGCGGCTTCCTGGGCCACGACGAACTCGACGTGCCCTTCGACCACGCCTCGCTGCAGAAAGCGGGCGCCTCATTGGGATGCGGCGTCATCAGAGCCTTCGATGAAGACGCCGACCTGATCCTGGAACTCAGCCGCATCACCGAGTTCTTCATGAGCAACTCTTGCGGCCAATGTCCCGGATGCCGCATGCAAACACAAGTATTGCATCGAATCATGCAGCAAACGCTGGCTGGCGAAGGGTCGGAAAAGCTGCTTGCACAAGCTCCCATAGTGATCAAGGCCAACGCGGCGAAAGGCATCTGCGGGTTCATTCGAATGCCCGGCCCGCCGGTACTGAGCGCCTTGGAGAAATTCCGATCCGAGTTCGCGCGCGATCACATAAAGCACCATGCGTCATAGCGAAAACCATGACTTGGCTTGACCGAAATCATCCCGGCAAGCCGCAACCCACTTTCTTTCTCTAGAGGAAATAGCGTTATGAAGCTTCTGTCCAAACTCCAGGCGCTGGAAGAAGACGACGTACTGGACACCCGGCATTTCAGCCACCGGGAAGGCGGTCACGGCGCGGAAACCGAAGACTATTCGCTGCGCCGCGTACCTGCGTCGTGGCGCTGGTCCGCGTGGCAGGCCTTATGGAGTTTCTCCGGCCTGAATACCGCAATGGTGTTCCCTCTGATGGCGGGGCTGCTGGCCACATTCTATGGTGGAACGGCTACGTTGATCGCCTTTCTGATGACACTTGCCTATACATGGCTAGGTGTTTTCTACTTTGCCCGCAAGGCGGCAAACGAAGGCGCAATGGAGATACTGATGAGCAAGCAGTCGTTCGGCTTCGTCGGTGCCTCTTATCAGCTGATCGTCTACGGCCTGCTCGCTTCGGTCTACTTTGCGCTCGAAGGACACGTCATGGCCAGCAGCTTGAGCGAACTCACCGGCTGGTCAACCGCCGTCAGCGCGGCGATCGTCTGTATCGCGTTCATTCCCCTGTCGGTATATGGCATGAAATTCCTGGCGCTTTTCCAGGGCGCCACGATATGGCTGTACCTGGTCGGAATACTGCTGGTGCTGTATTGCATCATGAGCAACGTCAACCCCGAGGTTGCAGCCACAAACCTGGACGCTGCGTGGTGGACGGTGAATCCGTCAGGCGCCCCTCTGACATGGGTCAATATTCTGAGCGCCTTCGGGGTCATTTCCGGCGTGCTGGGAGCCATCATGCTCTTGCTGTGCACAGAGCAGGCGCGTTTTTCCAGGCGAGCCGAACGCAATAAGGCGGCATTGCTGTTTTCGGGCCTGGGCATGACGGTATGCATGATCATTACGCCGCTGCTGGGCTTGTATCTACTCGCCGCATCGGGGGGCAAGATTCCCGATCCCGGGGTGTCGATTACCAAGCTTCTGGGCGGATTCGGGCTGGCGCTAATCTTTCTGACCCAATTGCGCATCAATGTCATCAATGTATATTTCGGCACGAACGCGCTCGAGAACTTCTCGGCCGTCGCACTGAAAGCCAACTGGCGCCGCGTAACCTACATTCTTCCTTTTCTCGTCATCTGTTATCTGCTCATCGTTTCACCGTGGCTACAGTATTTCAGTGCCATCATGACGATGCTAAGCGTGTTTCTCGTCAACTGGGCCAACGTCATGCTGGGGGAGTTCTGGCTCGTTCGCCGACGCATGCGCATGCCGGCCTGGAGCGAATTCCGGCGCGCCTACTTGCCCGCTTACAACCGTATCGGCCTGACGTCGATGTGGATACCGACCGCTATTGGCGTCCTTATGGCAAGCGGCCATTTCGGTACCGAGACTGTAGCCCTGGCCGTGCCGGTTACAGGCTTGCTCGCGTTCTTCCTTCCTCTGCTGATGAGTCTATGCATGAGCGACGAAAGTGTATTGCGGCAGTATTTTGCCCGTGCCCCGGTATCCACGAAGCAACTCGAAATCATGCATATCTGCCCTATCGAGCGCACAGCCCATCACCGCACGGATTTCGTACTCTGTCCATACCACAATGATCAGTTCATTTCGTCCACCGCATGCGCGGCGGAGAAAGAGTGCGGGGCTCGCTGTCAAGGCCTTGAGCAAGACAAGACCGCAGCCAGCCCAGGACAAGCGTGGGCATGAAGAAGTACATGAAATCGGATCCAGGAAGCGGAGTAATACGTGGATAACAAGGCCAGCACCATATTTGTTTGCACAAACACTGACTGCCGTAGCCGAGGCGCCCAATCAGTTTTAGATGCCTTGCAGTCCCATCTGAGCGATGAAGGCGTAACTGCGTTTCAGGTGAAGCCTTATCTATGCTTCTCCGCCTGCAACAGCGGCCCCAACGTGGTGATAGCCGACAAGCGCTGCTGGCTATCGGGAGTCCAGGCATCGGACGCGGTCGAGATAGTAGCTTTCCTGAAAGGAGGTCCACCCGTCGATCGCCTGTTGAGCCAGAATGATCCTGACCTCGAACAGATGATCTACGACATTATCGACGCGGGATTGATGCCGGAGGACACATGAAGTTATTGCTGACCCATGACAAGCCATACCTCGGAGAACACCATGGCTGTATGTGACCACCAACTGCTTGAGGCCTGGAAACAAGTCCTGAAGCTTTCGAAGCTGGAAAAAGGCCAGACCGTCACCATCCTGACCAGCGCCTCGACCCATCCGCAAACCCTGGCCATGGCGCAGATCGCAGTCCAGTCGATGGGCGCCATCCTGAACCGCCTGGACCTGCCGCCGGTCAACGCCGAAAAAGCGCTCAGCCGCGATCCGCTGGCCTACCTGGGCAC